>CAWFPG010000005.1:0-839836 GCA_963817715.1 uncultured Gemmatimonadales bacterium | reverse complement strand
TTGACGCGGTAGTCGCCCCTCATCCTGAGCGGAGGCGCCGAAGGCGCCGCAGTCGAAGGACCTGCTTCTTGAGGAGACGAGAGGGGGCCGCGGTGCGGCCCCCTTCTGCAGTGGCCTCCCCCGCCCGCCCGCGGTATCCTTCGTCGCCCACCCCGCGCCCGACCCATCTCCCGGAGCACTGCCCCATGCGTTTCCTCGCCCGCGGCACCTGGTCGCCGCCCCTCCTGCTGGTCGCCACCATGCTCGCCTCGCCGCTTGCCGCGCAGGAGAAGGTCGACGTCGCCACCATCGAGCGGATCAAGACCGAGGCCCTCGACCACTCCCAGGTCATGGACATCATGAGCTGGCTCACCGACGTCTACGGCCCGCGGCTCACCTGGTCGCCGAATGCCCGGAAGGCCGCCGACTGGAGCGTGCAGCAGCTGAAGCAGTGGGGGCTGGCCAACGTGCACCTGGAGCCGTGGAGCACGCCGACCGGGATCGGCTGGCAGAACGAGCGGTTCTCGCTGCAGGCCGTCTCACCCAATCCGTTCATCCTCCAGGCGACGCCGCGGGCGTGGTCGGCGGGGACCGACGGCAAGGTCACCGGGCCGGCGATGCGGATCGACGTCGACTGCTTCGCCGAGCTGCGGCAGCAATACGCCGGCAAGCTCAAGAGTGCCTTCCTGATGTTCACCCCGCCCGACACGACACCGGTGACGGAGTTCACCGCCTACGCGTCGCGCCGGTCGGACTCGGCGCTGGCGGCAGCTGGCGGCGGCGCCGATGCCCGGGGCGGCCGGTCCCCGGCGCCGCGGCTTTCCCACTGGTCGGGGGACCCCGCCGGAGCTCTCGCCGGCGTGCCAGCAGGAGGCCGCCGCCCAGGGGGGCGGTGCCCGGTTCCGGCGGTCGCGGCTTCAACGTCAACAACGACACCACCGTCCAGCGCTGGCTGCAGCAGCAGGGCGTCGCCGCGATCCTGATCGGCGGCAGCGGCCGGAGCAACAGCATCGGCGGCGACATCGCCACCGACAACGGCGCCTCGCGCGCGCCGGGCGCCCCGCAGGTCCCGTTCGTGCACGTGGCCACCGAGAGCTACGGCCGAGTGGCGCGGATGGTGGAGCGCCACGTCCCGGTGATGCTCGAACTCGAGATGATCAACCGCTTCTATCCGGCCGATTCGACCTCGTTCAACATCATCGGCGAGATCCCGGGCACCGATCCCGAGTTGAAGGACCAGGTGGTGATGATCGGGGGGCACTTCGATTCCTGGCATGCCGGCACCGGTGCCACCGACAACGGGGCCGGTTCCGGCGTGATGCTGGAGGCGATGCGGATCCTCAAGGCGCTCGACCTGCATCCGCGCCGCACGATCCGGATCGGGCTCTGGACCGGCGAGGAGCAGGGGCTGTACGGCTCGTGCGCCTACACACGGCAGCACTTCGGCTTCATCGACGCCGACGGCGTTCCACCCGACGGCGGAGCAGGCGAAGTTCTCGGCCTATTTCAATCTCGACAACGGCAGCGGCAAGATCCGCGGCGTCTATGACCAGGCGAACCCGGCGGTGGCTCCGATCTTCGACGCCTGGATGGCGCCGTTCAGCGCGATGGGGATGGGCATGACCACGCTCAGCAACACCGGCTCCACCGATCACATCGCCTTCGACAACCTGGGGCTGCCGGCGTTCCAGTTCGTGCAGGACGGGCTCGACTACGGCTCGCGGACGCACCACACCAACCAGGATGTCTACGAGCGGCTGCAGCCCGACGACCTGAAGTTCAACTCGGCGGTGCTGGCGGCGTTCGCCTGGCAGGCGGCCCAGCGCGATTCCCTGCTGCCGCGGAAGCCGGCGCCGTACTCGCCGGACGGCCCCGAGGGTCGGGGACAGTTCTGCATGTAGCGTGTCCCGCTGTGCGTCGGCGGGGGGTGCAGGCTGCCCTCTCGCCCCGGACAGGCGGATCCCCTTCGAGTGCACACAGGCAGGGCTTCGACTCCGGGCTCGCGCAGCGAGCGGACGCTCAGGGTGACGGGAGCCGGTAGCGCTCCAGGTACCAGAAGCCGTCCTCCGGGTCTTCGCGCGCCACGTAGACGGTCCCATCGCCGAAACCAACCACCTTCGAGTGCGGACGGAGGGTGGCCACGGCGACCCGGTTTCCCATTGCATCAAACACATCGAGGCGTGGCACGTGGTCGCCCGCGCCACGCATCCGTCGCTATCCGCTCGATTGGCGCGAGCGAGAGGTCACTACCCGGCCACCTCCACCACCTTGACATAGGCCCTGCCGGCAGGCGGCGACTCCCCAGCTTCACGGAGCCCCTCCAGATGGAAGGCGGCCGCCGAGGCCATCTCGGCTTCCACTGCCTCCCGCGTGCCGCCAGTGGCCACGCAGCCCGGAAGGTCCGGTGACCAGGCAGACCATCCCGTGGATGTCCCTCGACGATCATCAGCAACTTCATCGCCTCAACCCCGCCTGTCTGGGGATGCTCCGCAGTGTACCGGGTGCCAGTTCATCGCCGAGGTGACCGGCGACGGTGACGACCCCGGCTTGTGCGGGTGTCTGGATTGTCGGTGGCTGCCCCGGGTCCGGGCAACTCACCTGCCGGAACAATGCTCATGCTTCGGGTTCACGCCCCGCCCCCTGCCCGCCGCTCCGCATCGGCAATCACCTCGGGTGGCGCGCCGGCGGCCTCGAGCACCCGGATCCCGGTGCGGGTGGTCGCCGGACCTCGCGGCGGAGGTGATCGAACGACAGCTTGCCGTCCTCGAACGTCTCCCGGAAGTGCCACGCCTGATACGGCGGCACCACGGCGCTCGCCACCTCCACGTCATGGGTCGCCACGACCGCCACGTGGCACGGCGGTGCGTGCGATTCGACCAGGCCGTGCATGACCGCTTCGGTGAGCGCCATCCGCTCGATGGTGTTGGTGCCGCGGAAGAGTTCGTCGAGGATGAAGAGGTGGCCCTCGCCCTCGCGCGCCACGGCAAGCATCGCCGCCACCCGCTCCGACTCGACCTGGAAGTGGCTCTTGCCGGCCGAGAGGTCATCGCGCACGCCGATCAGCGACATCACGCGCAGTCGTCGGCCGCGGAACGACCGCGCCGGAGCGGTGCCCAGGCAATCCGACAGGAGCGTCGCCAGTGCGACGGTGCGGAGATAGGTCGACTTGCCGGCCATGTTGGCCCCGGTGATCAGCATCCCGCCACCCACCGCGAGCTCGATGTCGTTGGGCGTCGGGTCGGCGAGCAGCGGATGCCACGCGCCATCGATGCGGGTCGCGACCGCCCCGTCCTGCCACTCGGGGATCGACCACCCTCGCGGCTCGGCCCGAAGCGACGCGACCGACCTCGCCATGTCGACCATTCCCATCCAGTCGACCACCCGGTCGAGCACCGCCGACTTGCGACGGAGCTCGACACCGGTCACCAGCAACGCATTGGCATCGAGCAGCAGGATCTGGTTGAGCAACTCCCAGATCCCGGCCATCACCTCGCCGTCGGTGGCCGGATCACGACTGACCCAGCGCGCCACCCGTTCGAGCAGCCGCAACTGCCTGAGATCGTCGGTCGCGGTACCGGCAGTGGGAAGACCCGTCGGCAGCAGGCCGATGAGGCGGTGGCAGAGCCCGAGCGCCGGGCCGAGCTGGCGCATCGGGTGGAGCACGCCGAGGAGCTGGCGGACCGTCAGCGCTCGGATCGCGAGGTTGAGGATCGCCACGCCCGCCACGACCAGCACCATCCTGGGGTGGACGGGCAGGAGAACGATGCGAACAGCATCGCGATCGGAAGGAGCGGAAAGCCCCAGTACCACCAGCGCAGCCGCACCACCTCCGGATTGGTCAGGAGATCGAGGCCACTCCCCACCGACGAACCGGCCAGCGCCAGCTCGAGCCCCACCGCCTCGCGCAGGTTGGCACTCGTGCCGAACTCCGCGGCCAGCGCCTCGGCATCGGGTTGGTCGTGCCAGGCGCGGTGCTCCGAGATCTGCCGCAGCAGCCGCCAGCGTCCCAGCCAGGTCGTGGTGCGGTCGACCGCCGGAAGCACCCGGTCCAGGTCGAGATCCGACCAGGTCTGATGGTCGAGGCCGCCGGGGGGATCGGTGCGAGTCTCCAGCAGGTACTCCCAGGCGATGCCGGACGCCGTCCGCACCCGGCCCCAGTCCTCGCGCACTTGACGGAGCAGCTTGCGACGCCTCCACCCGTTGGTGAACCAGACGATCGCGATGATCGCCGAGATCGTCACGGCGGTGATCTGGAGGATCTGGAGGGTCACGGCTGCTCACGGGACGGGGAATCCTGCGTCCGAACGGTAGCCGATTCGATGACCGGCGCCAGTCGGCCGAACTGATTCACATGCACTCGACCCGGGTCCAGTCCCTCGGCAGCTCCCCAGACCAGCTCTGCATGTCGGCAGGGACGGCGGGCACAGCCCGCCCAGTGTCCCCCACCGACGGCGCACCGCTTACACTTCCCGCCATGACCGCTCCGACGACTCCACCCGCCGGCCTGCCGCCACCGCCGCCAGCTCCGTGCGGCCGTGACCCTCCTCGAGGCGATCGTGGCCGACCGGTCGCTACTGCTCGACGTCCCCGAGGCGACCCGCCACCGGCTCCTCAACGCTGCCGGCAAGGTGTTCGCGCCCGACGCCGCGGCGCGCCGCAAGATGGTCCGTGAGGTGGCCCGGCGTCGCAAGGCGGAGGCGGTCGAGCGCGAGGAGGGAGTCCTCCGGCAGACCGGCATCCGGGCGCTGCGCGCAGCAAGCCGGTGTTCACCACGCCGAACGTCTTCCCGCCGCGAGGACTTCGACAGGACGACGTGCGACGACCCGGCGTTCCGCGAGGACGCCGAGCCGCAGCACTGCTACGTCTGCAAGCAGCGCTACATCGGCGTCCACCACTTCTACGACCAGCTCTGCCCGACGTGCGGCGACTTCAACTTCGCCAAGCGCACCGAGACCGCCGACCTGCGCGGGCGCGTCGCGCTGCTCACCGGCGGCCGGGTCAAGATCGGCTACCAGGCCGGGATCAAGCTGCTGCGCGCCGGGCGCCGACGCTGATCGTGACCACCCGCTTCCCGCGCGACGCGGCGACCCGCTACGCCGCCGAGCCGGACTTCGAGAGTGGGGCGACCGGCTGGAGATCTTCGGGCTCGACCTGCGCCACACGCCGAGCGTGGAGGCGTTCTGCGCACCACCTGCTGGACGACCCGCGACCGGCTCGACTTCATCGTCAACAACGCCTGCCAGACCGTGCGCCGGCCGCCGGATTTCTACCGCCACATGATGGAGCGCGAGACGCGCGGCCGAGCGCGCTGCCCGCGCACGATGCCGCCGCTGCTCGGCGAGCTACGAAGGGCTGCGCGCGCCCGAGATGCTCGCCGGGGGCGACGGTGACGCCGATGCGCCGCGTCGCTCGAGCTGCGCCGGCCTGATCCAGCCGCCGAGCTGTCGCAGGTGCCGCTGCTGGCCGAGGACCTCGAGCGTCGACCGACCTCTTCCCCGAGGGCAGCGCTCGACCAGGACCTGCAGCAGGTCGACCTGCGCGAGCGCAACTCCTGGCGGCTCCTGCTGGCCGAGGTGCTCGTCGGTCGAGCTGCTCGAGGTGCAGCTCGTCAACGCGGTCGCGCCGTTCGTCCTCAACGCGCGCCTCAAGCCGCTGATGCTGCGCACGCCCGAGCGCGACAAGCACATCGTCAACGTCTCGGCGGTGGAGGGGCAGTTCTACCGGCGCTTCAAGACGACCCGGCACCCGCACACCAACATGGCCAAGGCCGCGCTCAACATGATGACGCGCACCTCGGCCGCCGACTACTGCGCCGACGGCATCCACATGAACGCGTCGACACCGGCTGGGTCACCGACGAGGACCCGCTCGCGCTCGCCGAGCGCAAGACGGCCGAGCATCGCTTCCACCCGCCGCTCGACATCGTCGACGGCGCGGCCCGGATCGTCGACCCGATCATCGACGGCTTCAACACCGGCGAGCACGTGTGGGGCAAGTTCCTCAAGGACTACCGGCCGACGGATTGGTAGGAGGACCGTCGCTGAAGCGACGGTCAGGCCCCTTCCGGATCGTCGCCCCGCGACGCAACTTGGGAGTCTCAGTCCGCATCCCCCTCCCATCGCCCCCCCCGAGGTCGCCGATGGCCCGTCCCGCCCTGCCAGTGCTCGCCCTCCTCGCCGCCTGTGGCGGCACCACCGCCCGAAGCCCGACGTCGTCACCCGCGACAGCGCGGGTGTGACGATCGTCGAGACCAATCGGGCCCTCTGGGGCGACTCGATGCCGTGGACGGTCGACACCACGCCGATGCTCGCCATCGGACAATTGGACGGAGAGGAGCCCTATCTCTTCGAATGGCTCGTCGGGGCACTGCGGCTTGACGACGGTTCGATCATCGCCGCCGATGGTTCGCCTCGGAAGCTCAGGCAATTCGACTCGACCGGCCGGTTCGTCCGGGCCGCGGGACGGAGTTTCCGGTCCGGGTGAGTTCGGCCGAATCTCCCGGATGCGGCGCTGCGGCCCCGACGAGATCTGGGTGGATGCCGACGCGCGGCTCTCGATCTGGGGAACCGACCTGTCGTTCCGGCGCGAGTTCGCCCTGCCGAAGTCGGCGATGTGGCCGGTGAGCTGCTTCGACGGCGCCGGTCTCGTGGTCCAGGATGGCGGCGGCCTTGACGAGAATCGCCCCAGAACAGGATCTACATCTCCCGGCTCGAGTTTTTCATCGTGGACTCACTCGGTGGACAGGAGCGAGCCTTCATGGAGGTGCCGCTCCGCGAGCGTCTGCAGATCCATCAAGGCAGGGGAAACATCGATTTCGTCCACCCGTTCGGCCGTGAGACGGTCATCGCATCGCAAGGGCCCTGGGTCGCGATCACCGATGGCCGGAGCCCCACCATCCGCAGCTACGACGTGCACGGGCGGGCCCAGCGCATCGTTCGCGGCCCGACCGAGGACCTCTCGATCACCGACTCGATGCTCAACGCATATCAGGGGGCCGACCCGACCGGTCCGTCGAAGCAGGAGCGCGAGTGGCTCGAGCTGGCCGGCAACCCGATGCCCGATGGCTTTCCCGCCTACACCGCGCTGGTGACCGACACCGACGGCAACCTCTGGGCGCAACGGTTCAGCATTCCCGGCACCGACCAGAATCGCTGGGGTGTCTTCGACCCTGAGGGTCGATTCCTGGGCACGTGATGCTGCCGGTCGGCCTGGAGGTCTACGAGATCGGGTCGGACTATGTCCTCGGCAAGGCGACCGACTACGGGCTCGGGTTCAGCCAGGTGCGGGAGTACCGGCTGCGAAACGACTGATGGGTCACCGCACCTCGATCCCGGGCCAGCAACGCGGCGTGACGCAACAGGTTGTTGGTCGGGTGATTCTCTGCCGGTGCCGTGAAGGTCCCCAGTACCCGTCCCGGATGGTGAGCCACACCCGCCCTGTCACGTGGCTCGCCATCCCCGCGCCGGCAGCCAGCAGCAGGTGCTGGGTGGTGTGATACCCGCCGCACGCGGCCTCGGACGGCGCCGACATCACAGTTGTTGGAAGCCTGATCGGCGAGCCCGATGCAGAACTGGCGAATCCAGTAATTGGCACCGCCGAGGCCGAGCGAGACGAAGCCGGCCCGTGCCGGGCCAGGTCGACGCGCACGCCGGGCGTGACGGCAAGGAGGCGGCGCGAGTCACCGCGCCAGCCGTCGACATCGAGTACGGATGCCAGCGGCTGCCGCCGTGCCGATGGTCCAGTTGATGTTGCCGGCGAGTCCCGTGTACACAGCGGGGTCGAGGCCGGCACCCGATCGCTCGCGCGCCAGCCGTCCGGGTCCCAGTGTGAACGACAGCGACGATGGCCCCTGGGCAACGCTCGACCCAGGCATCACCATGCATCCGACGAGCAGTGCGAGCAGTGTCCGACCGACACGTGATCGTGTCATGACGACTCCAGGTCCGAAGGGCCCCCGGAACCCGGTCGCGAGGCGGAAGTGACGATCCACCAGTCAGTTGCCGCATCGGCTGACCGCGGTCCGGGGGGAAGGGTGGCCAGGCCGGGGGTGAAGAGCTGGAGGAATCGTGCCAATGGGGCGGGGCGTGCAAGAATGCACGGCGCTGCGGCAAGCGGCAGCGATCACCTTCTCGGCAAGCTCACCAACCAGGATGGCGAGGATCACCTGATGGTGTATCGCTGGGAGAGTCGCTAGCAGGCCCGCTCGTCGCTGAAGCGACGGCTCGGCTGTGTCCCTGAAGGGACCTCGGTCACCGACACAAGCCCCACGGCTCCACTGCGGGTGGACGTCGCTTCAGCGACACAGCCGAGCCGCGGCTTGAGCCGCGAGCTCGCATGCCCCGTCACGCCTCCTGATACGCCGCCTTGAGCCAGCCCAGGAGCTCCTTGTCGATCTCCTTGGCCGAGGTGACCCGCACCCGATGGGTCACCATCGAGTTCCAGCTCCCCGCCGCTTCGAGCCGCCCCTCGGCGGGCACGCCCTTGAGCACCAGCCCCACGTCGAGACGTGACGCGGTGCTCGGCTGCACCAGGGCGAACTGCTTGCTCCGCCGCAGCGAGACGTAGGCCTTCTTGGGCGCCAGCTCCACGTCGGCGCCGAACTTCTGCACACCGCCGACCAGCTTGTCGTACCAGGGGCGGAGCGTCGCCTTGGCACCGGCGTACTGGGCCGCGACGAGATCATCATCCGACTTGCCACTGGTCGAGGCGGCAGACCCCTTGGCGGTGTGCGCCAGCAGGTTGGCATAGCCATGGGTGAGACCGTGCTCCTCCTTGAGCCATTTGACGATCTCGCCGTGCTTCGCCTTGCCCGACCCCAGTACGCGCTTGACCCACTGGTCGAGCTTGACGCCGGTGGCTCGCTCGAGGTTGCCGATCATCTTGGTGGTCTGTGGATCCATGCCGTGCTCCCTTCGGTTGGTGGGGTCGCGAGGGTCGCGTCCCTGCATGTGATATACCCGCCCACGCCCCGGAATTTGAGGTGCGCCCCGCACCAAGTCGCTCGGCGAGCCGGGCTTCAACCGTCCAAGTCGTTTGCTGGCAAAAGATTATCGCAGATCTGGTACCCGTCACCTGTCCCCCGATGCCCCGAGCCCCTGGACGGCCGCTTGACAATGGCCGGCATGGTGCTCAAATATGAGCAGTGCTGATTTTTGAGCAATTGCCCTGACCCGGAGTTTCCGATGCCCAGGAAGCCGCGCCCCGAGGAGTTGAGCCGCCGCGAGCGACAGGTGATGGAGGTCCTCCACCGCCGGAGCCGCGGCACGGTGAGCGAGATCATGCGTGAGCTTCCCGATAAGCCGACCTACTCGGCGGTCCGCTGGTGCTCCGGATCCTGGGCGAGAAGGGGCTGGTCGCCCACAGCGAAGACGGGGCGAAATACGTGTACCGACCCGCCACGCCGACCGAGGAGGCGAGGGAGCATGTCCTCGCGCGGGTGATCGACACCTACTTCGCCGGCTCGACCGAGCAGGCGGTCACTGCCCTGCTCCGGATGACCGACGCCAACCTGAGCGACCAGGAGCTCGAGGCCCTGCCGGCAGCGGGTGCGCGACGCGCGCGGAAGAGGAGGGATGATCGCGATGTCCTCGCTGACCTTCGCACAGCGCGTTGCCCACCGTGCTGGTGGTGATCAAGGCGACGGCGATCCTGCTCGCTGCCCTGCTGGTTACGCCTGGCCCTGCAGCCGGTCGAGCGCCTCGGCGCGCCACCAGGTGTGGTCCTGGCCCTGGCCGGCCTCCTGGCCCTACCGGCGATCGCGACCCTGGTGCCCGTCGGCGTGCAGGTGCTCCCGGCCGCGACGAGCACGGAGCGGTCCCACCGACGCCACCGGCGGTGGCACAGCCACGCCCTCGGCCGAGGTGAGCGCCGCGACCGATCGCCTCGCACGCGGGGCGGCCGCATGCGCCGGCCAGCGGCCCAGACCACACCGGTTGACCCCGGTATCCACGAGCAGGTCGCTGCCGTTCGGGGCGACTGCTCCTCGGTGCCTGGGCCCTGGTCGCCGCGGTGCTGCTGGGTCGACTCCTGACGGGGATGCGTGGCGGTCCGGCGCATCGTCGCCCGATGCAGCCCCACTCGACGATGAGACGTGGCTGGCCTCGCTCTACGAGATCGCCGACCGCCTCGGGCATCAACCAGGTCCCGACGCTGCTGCGCGAGCGACCGGATCAGCATGCCCTTCGCCGCAGGGTTCGGCCGAGCGAGGATCGTCCTCCCGGCCCAGTCGCGAAGACTGGGACACGCCCCAGCGCGAGGCCGTGCTGATCCACGAGCTCGGTCACGTGCGTCGCCACGACATGGTCGGTCACATGCTGGGGCGAATTGCCTGTGCCGTCTACTGGTTCCATCCGCTGGTGTGGACCGCGGCACGACGGCTGCGCGACGCCAGTGAACGCGCCTGCGACGACCTCGGCGCCTCCGGCTCGGCGCGGTGCCCAGCGAGCTATGCCCAGCACCTGCTCGACATCGTCACCACGGTGCGGCAGTCCCACACACCAACCGCGGCGATCGCCATGGCGCGCCGCAAGGAATTCGAGGGCCGCATGCTTGCCATCCTGGATCCCCACCTGCGTCGCGACGAGCCGTCGCGCTGGCGCACCGCCCTGCTCTCGGTCGGACTCGCCTGCTTCGTGGTCGCCGTGAGCGCGGCGGTTCCCACGCGTCGAGAGGCACCGCAGCCGGCGATCGCGCAGCTGCCGATCTCCTGCCTCCACGCCACCAGGCGCCGACAGCGAACAGCCGATCGAGCCTCCGGTGCAGCCGGGCACCCCCTCGACGGTCGCGCCAAGGGCGGCGCCGGCCGGTGCGGCGAGCGACCAGCCCGACGCCGACCCGCTGCCGATCGTCGACCGCTTCCTGTGATAGAGAACCATGTCCGGGTGAGCATCGACCTCGGCAGCGCCAGTGCTCCGGCCGACGAGAAGATGGAGCTGCTCATCCGGGTGCTGAAGACCGACAGCAGCGCCAGCGTGCGCCGAGTGGCCGCATGGGGACTGCAGCACTATGCCGGCGAACCGGCAGCGCAGGCCGAGCTGGCCGCCGCGCTCGGCGACGACAGCAATGCCCGGGTCCGCACGATGGCTGCGTGGGCCCTGGCGCACGCGAGCGGCGAGCCGGCGCTCGACGCGCTTCGCCAGGCGGCGGCGAACGACACCGACGCCGATGTGCAGGAAATGGCGATCTGGGGGTTGGGAAGACAGGGCGACGCCGCCGCCATCGGCGCGATCACCACCGCACTCTCGAGCCCCGCGTCCGAGCGCCTTCGCGCCACCGCTGCCTGGGCGCTTGGCCAGCTGCAGCCCGAAGCACGCACCGGCCGCGTTGGTCGCGCTGCTCAAGTCGCCTGACAGCCAGACACGCCTCACGGCCGCGTGGGCACTCTCGGAGATCGGTGACTCGACGGCGCTGCCGGCCATTCGCCAGGCACTCGAGGTCCCAGGTGAGACTCCCCAGGTCACGCGGGCGCTGCTGCGGGCGATGGTGCACAGCGGCGCCACCCAGGACGCGATGAGCTCGTTCCTCGAGTCGGCCAACCCGGAGCTGCGGCTCCATGCCATCAAGTCGCTCACCGGCGGCGGTGAGATCGACACCTGGCCCTGGCCCTGGCCGCGCGTGATCCCGTTTCCCTGAGCTGAGCCCCGAGACCCGTCGGGGCGCTCGGAATGCCCCGGCGGGTTTTTCACAGCCATGAGTGCTCATTTTTCACCACCAACAGACGACGACCGTGGTCGTCGCTGGAGATTCCCGATGATCAAGCTCACCCTGGGCGCCGTCGTGATCGTCACGATCGGTCAACTCCTCCCACTCTCCCGGCGACGCCGGCGCCCGCCGCACGACCACCCATCGGCGCCGACCTCCGTGCCCTGATGGCCGAGGCGGAGACCGCGCCACCGATCACCTGCATGCTTGCCGCCCGATCGGTCGACAATGGCGGCTGGCTGCGCGCCGGCCGGGCTCCCATCCATCCGCTCGAGGTGGCCAACGACCCCGCGTCGTGGGAACGGCAGCGGTCGCTGTCGAACGACGACATCAGCTTCCTGCTCGATCGCCTCGCCAGCGGCAATGCGTGCACCCGGGAGATCGCGATCCGATTGCTGGCGCGTGACGACAGCCGCGCCGCACGCGACGGCCTCACGGCCGACTTGCGGTCGTCCGACGCCGGCCTGTCGGCGGTGGCCGCGTTCGGGCTCGGTCTGATCGGCGAGGACGCCTCGGTCGATCCGCTGCTCGCGGTGGTGGGCAGCACCAACCCGGCCCTCCGCGTGAACACCGTCTGGGCGCTGGGGCGAATTGGCAGCGGCAAGGCGTTGCGTCCCGTGTTCCGCGCCCTCGACGACGGCGATGCGCGGGTGCGCACCGCGGCGGCCGAGGCGCTCGGGCAACTCGACTCGACCGCAGCGGTGCGGCGCTGATCGGTCACCTCCGAACCGATGATGCCGCCACCGTGCGCCGCACCAGCGCCTGGGCGCTGGGTCAGCTCGATGCGACCGAGGCCGTGGTCGCGCTGGGGGAGGTGCTGGGCCGGGATCGCGATGCTGAGGTGCGCGAGATGTGCGCATGGGCAATCGGGAGCATCGACGCGCCCGGGGCCGATGAGGCGCTGGTCGGCGCGATCCGTCGCGACGACACCCCGCGGGTTCGCGAGATGGCGGCGTGGGCCATCGGCAACCGGGATGACCGGTCCAACGCCACCGCGCTTGGCGAGGCGCTCGGCCGAGAGCGCGAGCCCCGGGTCCGTGCCACGATGGCATGGGCGCTCGGGTCGTTGCGCCCGAGCGTGCACCGGCCGGCCTGATCGCGGCCGTCAACGACGACGACGATGCGGTCCGTGAACGGGCCGCCTGGGCGATCTCGGAGATTCGTGACAGCAGCACGCTGCCGACGTTGCGTCGTGCGCTGTCGCGGAGCGACAACGGATCGCGGACGCAGCGCGGATCCTCCGAGCGATGGTGCGCTCCGGCGAAACCGACGAGCAGCTCCTCAAGCTCTTCGACGCCCCGGACGCCAAGGTCCGCGAGTATGTCGCGCGCGCGCTGGCGGCGGCACGGCGGCATCGACGTGTGGCCGTGGCCGCAGCCACGCCCGAGGCCGTTCCCGTGAGGCCGCTGTTCGCGATGGGGATGCTGCTCGCCCTGCCCCTGCTGGCGGGCGCCCAGGCGGTCGACACGGTCCGCGCGGCGCGCACCGAGCAGCCGGTGGTGCTCGATGGCCGTGACGACGACCCGGTGTGGCAGCGTACCAGCCCCACCGGAGGCTTCCTCGAGATCCGCCCCAACGAGGGAGGCACCCCGGCAGAGCGCACGGCATTCCGGGTGGCCTACGACCCGGCCAATCTGTACGTCTTCGTCCGGCTCTACGACACGGCGCCCGACAGCATCGTGGGGCTGCTCGCTCGCCGCGACGAGGGCACCGCATCCGACCATGTGACCCTGATGCTCGACCCGTACCACGACCGACGCACGGGCTTCGAATTCCTGGTCAATCCCGCCGGCACCAAGTCGGACTTCGCGATCTACAACGATGGCCAGGAGGATGTCGCCTGGGATGCGGTCTGGGATGTGGCCACCCGGATCGACTCCCTCGGCTGGACCGCGGAATACCGGATCCCGTTCTCGCAGCTCACCTTCTCCCCCAGCGACGAACTCACCTTCGGGATCATGGTGTGGCGCAACCTGCAGCGCCACACCGCCCAGGCCAGCTGGCCACTCTACCACCAGTCGCGCACCGGCTTGGTCTCGCAGTTCGGCGAGCTGGTCGGGCTCCGGGGCGTCGCCTCACCGCGGCGCGCCGAACTCGCGCCGTACCTCCTGACCCAGAACGAGCCGGCACACGGGGCAGGCCCGGGCGAGCGACGACAGGCGATCAGTGCCGGCGGCGACCTGCGCTACCGGCTGACCAGCAATTTCGCGCTCAATGCCACCGTCAATCCCGACTTCGGCCAGGTCGAGGCGGATCCGGCCGAGCTCAACCTCTCGGCCTTCGAGACCTTCTTCGGCGAGCGACGACCGTTCTTCGTGGCGGGTGCCGGGTCTTCGACTTCGGGTCAACTGCTTCGCCGTCGTCGACTGCAACACCGGCGAGGGGCTCTTCTATTCGCGCCGGATCGGACGGTCGCCGTCGCTGGCGGGTCAGTACGGCACCGCCAGCACCCCGACCGCGTCCCGGATCATCGGCGCCGCCAAGCTCACCGGCCGCACCCCGGCCGGATGGTCGGTGGGGGTGCTGGATGCGGTGACGAACCGGGTGGCCGGCAGCCAGGACCGCACCGTCGAGCCGACGACCAACTACGCGGTCGTGCGGATCAACCGCGACCTCCGCGAGGGGCGCACATCGCTCGGCCTGATGGCCACCGGCGTGCACCGCGTCCTCGACCCGGCCAGCGATCCGTATCTCCATGCCATCGCCTACACCGGCGGGCTCGACGCCCGGCACCGGATCGGCAACTACGAGTTCTCCGGATCGCTGATGGCGAGTCGGGTGGCCGGGACCACCGAGGCGATCCTCCGCACCCAGGAAGCGCCGGCCCACTACTACCAGCGTCCCGGCGACGCCCAGGAGGTGGATTCGAGCCGCACCGCGCTCACCGGTGGATCGGCCGAGGTCCGCTTCGGCAAGGTCGGCGGACTGCACACCCGGTTCGAGACGGGATATGCCCGGCGATCGGCGGGATTCGAGATCAACGACGTCGGCTTCCTCAACCGGGCCGGGGAGCAGAGCTGGACCAACTGGTTCCAGGTGCGGTGGACCACCCCCAACGCGGTGTTCCGGCAGCTCAACTGGAACTTCAACTGGTGGCAGTACTGGTCGATCGACGGGCTGCCCACCGATCGGGCGTTCAACACCAACATCCATACCCAACTGGCCAATCGACTGTGGTTGCACCTCGGTGGCACGATGACGGTCGGCGACGTCTACTGCGACCGCAACTGCACCCGGGGCGGACCTGCCCTGCGGACCGGGCCGCGCTTCTCGCCGTGGGGCGGGATCGAGGGCGACAACCGCCATGCGATCGTGCCGTCGCTGTGGTTCAACTACACCCGGCAGGATGGTGGCCGGAGCACGTTCTTCAACCTCAACCCGCAGGTGCGGCTCAAGGTCGGCACCCGGCTCTGGACCTCGCTCTCGGCCGACATCAGCCACAACCACGACGACAGCCAGTGGCTCGGCAATCCGGTCGATGACGCCGGCGTCACCCACTACACCTTCGCGGAGCTCGACCAGCGCACCCTGGGCCTCACCTGGCGACTCAACTACACCTTCTCGCCCACGGCGTCACTGCAGTGGTACGCCAACCCGTTCATCTCGAAGGGGAGCTATCGCCGGGTCCGCGAACTGGCAGATCCCGGGCGGCGGCGTACGACGACCGGTTCCGCCCGTATGCCGGCGATGGCAGCGACGGCCCGGGCGGCTTCAACGTCCGGGCGTTCACCTCCAACACCGTGTTCCGCTGGGAATACCTCCCCGGCTCCACCCTGTTCGTGGTCTGGTCCCAGGGCCGTTCGGCCTACGACCCGCGCCGGGGCGACGGGTCGTTCGGTGACGACCTCGGCAACCTTTTCGGCCAGCGGGCCGACGACCGGTTCCTGGTCAAGGTGAGTTACTGGCTCAATCGCTAGTAAGGCCCCGGATCTGCACGGCTACGGCCCTCCCACGGTGCAGGCGTAGGTGATCTGCTGGTAGGGTGGCACACCGAGCACCACCGGCGCACCGTCGGAGACGATCCGGAAGCTGGCCTGGACCGCTCCCTGACGTGGGCTTCCCGTGTTGCTCGGCGTCACGAACGACCCCATGCCGGCCACCGTGCCCTCCACCACGGTGCCATCATTCCGCGTCAGGGTCATCGTGGCCGGCCCGGCTTCGGCCGCCGTGACCAGCAGGTCGCCCGGGGCCACGCCGAGGGTGCCGTACGGATAGACCGGCACATCGCCGAGCTGACCCACCGGCACACCCGCCTCGCCCGGGATGGACACGGTGAATGACAGCGTGGCACCGGTCTCGTCGTCGACGAAGGTGATGGTGGCGAGCCGGTCGCCCGGGTTGATCAGGAAGCTCGCGGCGTCGCCCGAGTCACTGGTGATGCTTCGGCCCTCGAGCAGGCCGCTCCAGTTGCAGGAACAGCTGCCGATGTTGATGGCCACCTGTGCCGTGAGGGCCGGGTGGGTCGCGCTCTGGGCGGTGATGATCGCCACGCCGCCGGCGGGCGCCGTCGATGGCGCTCGATACAACCCGCTGACCGGGTCGATCGTGCCCACGTCGGCACTCCAGGTGACCGACTGATCCTGCAGCCCCTGCACCGCGGCACTCATCTGGAGGGTGCTGTCGGGAGGCAGGCAGGCGCTGCCGGGCGTGATGTCGATCCGGCCGAAGCGCACCGTGGCCACGGCCGTACGAGCATCGGTTGCATAGCCGCGTGCCCCGGTGGTGGCGGTGTCCTCGATCGCGATGAGGTCGGGCGACGCCGCGTTGGGTGTGTGCGGTGCGGTGTAGCTCACCACCGAGGTCTGCAGCACCCCATCATATTCCGGAGACGTGACCATTCCCTGCAAGGTGCCGGGATTCTGGACGGCGACCGCGCCGGGATGCGCGGCGTCATGCACGACCACGGTGAAGTCCTGCACCGCGTCGGGTTGGAGGAAGACCTCGGTCGGCGTGACCGACACGGTGAGCTGACCGACGGTCAGGTCGTGTTCCCAGTGTGCCTGGTGCCCTCCGAAGCGGCCAGCCTTCGTCTTGACGGAGAGCGTCGCCGTGCCGGCATGGCGCGGCTCGTATCTGGCATGGGCAGTCAGCGCGACGGCGTTGCCGACGAGGTTGTCCTCGCTCCATTGCTGATCCTGCACACTGACCGGCCCGAAGACCGCCGGGGGGATGTTGAACTGATCGATCGCGCCACGCTTGGCCAGTTCTGTCGCGACGGGGCCGGTGAGGAGGTAGGCGAGGACCTTGTTGACCGATGGCCCGCCAATCTGGGTGGTGTCGAAGGCACCGGCGGCGCCTGACGCCTGAAGCAGCCCCTCGAGCAGCTCCCGCCCGTAGTCGTAGCCGATCGACCGGGCCGAGACGCTGGCAACCCTCCAGTGGCCGACGCGATCCTCGTCCTCGAGGAACGACCCCGGATCGACCTCGGCGGTCATGCCGAACAACTCGGACGGCAACATCGCCGCAGCGCGCCCATCGGCATTGAGCAGCAACCAGGTGGCGAATCCGGTCAGCGAGGCCGCGGTCCCGAGGCCCGGCACCATTCCCGCCTCGCCTGCCACGAAGCCCATGTCGTTGAGCACCTTGCCGGTCGCGCCCTGCAGGCGGAAGGCGGCATCGGCCTGTGACTGCATGCAGCCGTCGAGCAGGCCGGGGTCGCTGTTGACGACATGCGGGACGCAGAGGCCGGCAGCGATCCCTCCCCCCTGTCGCACCGCACGCCCGGACCGCAGGCCGGCCACGGTGTGCTCCAGCAGCTGGCGCGCCCCGGTCCGTGCCAGCAGCGGCTCGACCAGGTCGAGTCGCGCCCCGGCCGCATCGGACGTCGCCCCGGTGGCGATGGCGCGAAGCGAATGGGGGCTCCCTGGGCCATCGAGGACACTCTGCATCAACGCCAACGGGATGATGTCGGGCGTCAACTGGTCGGGAGGGATGGCATTGAGTTCGGCCGGGGTCAGGCCGAACACCGCTTCCTGGGCGCTCACGATCGACTGCAGGGCGTTGGTGATCGCCAGCAATTCGCCGGGCGCGGCAGGAAGCGGATCGATGGTGAAATCGAACGGGGCACAGGCGTGGGTACCGTCGGTCACCTGCAGCTGCACCGCACCCCCCGACGGCTGGGTCGAGGGATGGATCGGCACCACCAGCGACCGGGTGCCGTCGGTGTTGGTGTCCAGCAGACCGTAGGAGGTGACAGTATCGCCCGGGAGCGCCACGGCCACGACCAGTGGCCCGCTGAAGATGCTCGGCAGGGTGCCGATGGCCACCCGGTCAAGCGGCACGCCATGGATCGCCGCCGGCGCAAGGCCCGGACAGGCGATCCGCTGGTAGCGACCCACGGAGACACCAAGTGCGAAGCCGGAGAAGTGGGTCGCGGTGGCTTCGACCCGGTGGTTGGTCGGATCGACGGTGCTCGCCAGCGGCTCGACGGTGGCACCCACGTGAAGCACCTGGAGCTCGTCGGCCGAGACGCCGGCCGGGAGCGCGGTCGGGTCGTAGGTGATCCGGATAGTCACCGGCTGCGCGAACGTGAGCCCTTCGGGCGTGAGGGAGAAGCCGGTTCCCGGAATCGGCCCGAACGAGGCGGGGATTCCCAGGTCGGCAATCGAGGTGGTCGTCGCCGTGATCGCTGTCGGGGTGGTGAGTGCGCCGGCCGGTACCTCGAGGGTGAAGCCCGGCGTGGCCACGGTGCCCCCGTCGGGGCCGATCTGGTCCCCAGTGGGCATCGTGCCAGGTCCCCCTGATCCGCCGCCACAATCAGCGATCAGGCAGGCACCCGCCGCAAGCATCATCACCAGCTGTCCCCGTCCCATCGCTCCCCCCAGTCCGTCTGCACGAGTCCATCACTCGCCAGAGCGGAAAACCGGGCAGGGAGCCGCCATCGGCTACGGCCGCACCGCCTCCACCTCGTCGTAGTCGATCACCGGTGCCCAGAGCGACACGTCACCCGCACGGGCGAAGTGGAGGGTCACCTTGAGTGAGTCGCCGCGGACATAGGCGGGCAGCGGTGGCGAGAGCATCAGGTGGGTGCCTCCCGGGGCAAGCACCAGCGAGTCGCCCGGGGCGATCGCCTGGGCACCGACCTCCCGCATTCCCTCGCCGTGGAACATCACCATCGCGCTGCTGGGGCTGCTGGCGCTCAGCAGGGTGTCGGCCTCGCTGCCGCCGTTGGTGGCGGCGAAGTACACCGGCATCGGCGCGTCGCTGAACGGCGGCAGGGCGTAGATGGTGTGGATCTGCAGCCCGCCCGACGTCACTGAGACGTCGCGGACCCGCTGGAGCAACGGATCGGGTCGGCCGCAAGCGGCCAGCGCGAGGGCGACGAGCCCGATCTTGGCGATTCTGGTCATGCGGGGCAATTTAGGTGGGTAGGCTGGTACTCGGATTCATGGAACCCTTGATGGAGCGATGACAGATGCGGTTGGGACGCGGTCTCCTGGCACTCGGCACCCTCGCAGCCCTCACGGCGGCGGCCACCCCGGCCCGCCATGAGGTGCGCATGCACCTGCAGCTCACCGCCTCCAACCCTGCCAGGGACACCACCCTGACCGCTCCCCCCGCCAAGCTGGAGCTCTGGTTCTCCGAGAAGCCGATGATCAAGCTCACCCGGGTCACCCTTTCGGGTCCGATCGGGATGGTGAAGCTCGGCAAGCCGTCGCTGGCCGACACCGACAAGGCCCCGGTCGTGGTCACGGTCGACGGGAAGATGCCCGCCGGCGACTACAGCATCACCTGGCGCACCGCGAGCGACGACGGCCACCCGGTGAAGGGAACGATTCCGTTCACGATCAAGTAGGCGACAGGCGACGGGCGACACGCGACCGGACTGGATCCCGGAGACGAGCCGCCCGTCGCCTATCGCCCGTCGCCTGTCGCCCTCCCCGGAGGCACCCATCCGCCTACTGCTGATCGAGGACGACGCCCAGCTGGCCGCCGTGGTGGCCGGCGGGCTCGCCGAGCAGGGCTTCCAGGTGGAGCGCGCGGCGAGCTTCGCCACCGGGCTCTCCCGCCTCCTCGATGCCCCGTGGGATCTCGCGATCCTCGACGTGGCCCTCCCCGGCGGCAGCGGGTTCGAGCTCTGCCGACGCGCCCGTGCGGCCGGCATCGCGACGCCGATCCTGATGCTCACCGCCCGCGACGCGGTGGCCGACCGGGTCACCGGCCTCGAGGTCGGCGCCGACGACTACCTGGTCAAGCCCTTTGCCTTCGCCGAGCTGGTGGCGCGGCTCCGCGCCCTGGCCCGGCGTCCGGCATCGATGCAATCGGAGCTGGTGCAGATCGGCGACCTCGATGTGGACCTCGCCGCGCGCACGGTGAGCCGGGCCAGCGTGCCGATCCCCCTGACCGCCAAGGAATGGACCCTGCTGGAGGTGCTCGCGCGCCACGCCGGCCGGGTGGTCGACCGGCCCACCATTGCCGCCGCCGTGTGGGACGAGAACCACGACCCGTTCACCAACGTCCTCGAGGTGTTGGTGCGCCGACTCCGTCGCAAGATCGACGACGGCCACCCGGTCCGTCTCCTCGAGACGGTGCGTGGCGCCGGCTACCGCCTCGGTCCATGACCAACACCAGCTCGCCACTCGGTGCGGTCCGCCGCCGCCTGACGCTCTGGTTCCTGCTCACCATCGGCCTGGTGATCGCGGTGCTCGGCGGCGGCCTCTTCGTGGCGATCCGCCATCAGTTCCGCACCGAACTCGACGCCTCCCTGCTTCGGGCCACGCGGGAGATCGAGCGTGCAGCCGGCATCCGGGCTGTCGAATCGCAGGGTCCCCAGCCGGTGGTCGACGCGCTCGACGAACTGCGGATCCCCGACCGGACGCTCTACCTCTTCGACGCCACCGGCGCACCGATCCGTCCCGAGACGGTGGCACCATGGATCCGCGACGCGGCGCGACTGGCGGGCACGACGGGCCGCACCGACACCCAGCGCGAGGAAAGCGACGAGCGAATCCTGCGACTCCACGCCGAGCGATTCACGCTGCCCGATGGCACGGTGCAGGTGGCGGTGGTGGTGGCCGACGAGATGGAGCTGGAACAGCGCTACGCCTCGCTGATCGCGGCGTTTGGTGCTGCCGCCCTCGCCGCGCTGCTGCTGGTCGCCGCGGCCGCGGCGCTGCTGGTCCGCAAGAGCACCGAGCCGGTGGAGCGCAACATCGCCCGGATGCAGCGCTTCATGGCCGACGTGGCGCACGAGCTGCGCACCCCGGTGGCGGTGCTCCGCGCCCGGACCGACGTGGCGCTGCAGCAACCGCGCGACCCGGCCGCGTACCAGGAGACCCTCCGCGGTATCGACGCCGAACTGCGCCGGGTGAGCACCCTGGTCGACGACCTGCTGACGCTGGCGCGGGCCGACGCCGGGGAGCGTCCCACCCGGCGCGAGTCGCTCTTCCTCGACGACCTGACCCTCGATGCCTGCGATGCGGTGCGCGACCTGGCGCGACTCGGCGAGGTGACGCTCGAGGTCGGCCGCTTCGAGGAGTCGCCGGTGACCGGTGACGCCGGCCTGCTGCGGCAGCTGCTCCTGATCCTGCTCGACAACGCGATCAAGTACACACCGTCGGGGGGGAGCGTCACCGTGGAGGTCGGCATGGATGGCGAGCACCCGGTCGTGACGATCCGCGATACCGGGCCGGGGATCCCCCCAAGCGACCTCGATCACGTGTTCGAGCGATTCTATCGCGGTGACCAGACGCGTCATCGGCAGCCGACCGATGAATCGGGCGCCGGCCTGGGTCTTTCGATCGCCCGTTGGATCGCCGACACCCACGGCGCGACGCTCACCCTCGAGTCGCCCGACAAGGGCGGCACGGTGGCCACGCTCCGCTTTGCCTGAGCGATCCCTGTCAGCCACCTGACAGGTGGCCGCTCCTAGCTTGAGAGCATGCTCGCACAGCTCCGGCCGTTCCGGCCGCTGGTTGTCCTGGCCTTCCCGGCGATCCTCGTCGCGCAGGCCCCCGCCCCGCTTTCCCGCGCCGACGCGATCGCCACGGCACTCAGCGTTGCGCCGGCGATTCGCATGGCCGCGGCCGACACCGCCCACGCCGCCGGCACGCTGCTGGCCGCGCGCCTCCTTCCCGACCCGACCTTGAGCACCAGCTGGACAAAGTCGGTGCCACGCTGGCACGCCGAGATCGAGTGGCCGCTGGGGATCTTCGGCGCCCGGGGGGCGGCGACCCGAGCCGCCCGGGCGTGGCAGGAGGCAGCCGGCGTCCGCTGGCAGGTGGCACGGGCCGGCATCGTCGCGGCAGTGGACACCAGCTACACCCGCGCCCTTGAGGCCCGTGATCGAGCGGCACTGAGCCGTCAGGACGCCGACGACGCCATCGAGCTGCTGCGGATCGCCACCGCGCGCCGCGATGCGGGTGATGCGAGCAGCTTCGAGGTGGAGCTGGCGCGACTCGAGGCGGGACGGCTCGACGCCGTCGCGCGCGCCGACTCGCTCGCCAGCGATGGGGCAATGCTCGACCTGCGGGTCGCGGTCGGTGTGCGCGACACCACCTGGGCGCTGGCAGATTCGCTCATGGCGCCGGCGACCCGCGGACCGATCACGACGGTCCCACCGCTCCCGGTCCGCTCGGCCCAGGCGGCATTCGATGCCAGTCGACTCGACGTGGTCGCGGCGCGGCGCTCACGCTTCCCCGGCATCAACGTCATCACCGGGGTCGAGTTCGGCGATCCGACCGGGGGCGAGACCGGGGCACTCCCGGTGATCGGCCTGGCGATCCCGCTGCCGCTGCACAACCGCTCGCGCGGTCAGGTGATGATGGCCCAGGCGGACCGCGACCGCGCCGCCGCCGAGCTGGCGGCCGTCGACGCCGGGACCGTCGCGCTACTGGCGCACACGCGACAGATTGCCACGACGACCCGCGGATTGCTGGTCCGCGACGCCGACCTGCTCGCCAGCGCCGACCGGGTGGTGGCGATGTCGCGCACGGCGTACCGCGAGGGCGAGTCGCCGCTCTCGGCGGTGATCGAGGCGCGCCGGACCGCGCGCGAGATCCGGCAGGCCCATCTCACTCACGTGGCCGACCTGCTGGTGGCCGACGCCGTGCTGCGCTACCTCGCCACGCCCGAGACCGGGAGCATGCCATGATCCGCAAGATCGCGATCACCCTCATCGTGTCGATCGGCGCCGCCGGGTGCGGCGGGGGCGAGGAGGCGGCTCCACCGGAACCGTTGGTGGCCGCCGCGACGGCGCCGGTGCTGCGAGGCGACTTCACTCCGGCGATCCATGCCAGCGGGACCGTGGTGGCGCGATCGGGAGCGCTGGCGCGCCTGGCCGCCCCCGCGCCGAGCCGGGTGACGGCAGTGCACGTGAATCTTGGCGATCGGGTGGCGCAGGGAACCCCGCTGGTTACCCTCGATGCCCCGCTCTTCAGTGCCGACAGTGCTGGCACCGCCGCCGCACTCACCGCCGCGCAGGCAGCCTGGGAACGCGCGGTCCGCCTGGAGCAGGAGGGCATCGTCCCGGCCCGTGAGGTCGAGCAGCGTGCCGCCGAACTCGCTCAGGCCAGGGCGTCGGCTGCCACCTCGCGACGCAACGCCGAGCTGTCGGTGTTGCGCGCCCCGATCACCGGGGTGGTGACGGGGCTCGACGCATCACTCGGCGCATCGGTCGATCCCGGGATGACCCTCGTGGAGGTGGTCGATCCGCGCTCACTCGACGTGGCGATCGCCCTGTCGCCCGACGATGCCGCCCGGATCCGCCCCGGCATGCCTGTCACGATCAGCGCTCCTGGTATCGGACCGATCAAGGCCAGGGTGGTGGCCATCGGCGCGGCCGTCGATCCGGCCTCACGCACCGTCACCGTGCGGGCGCGACCCGCTGCAGCGACAGGGCTGCGGGTCGACCAGACGGTGACTGCGGTGATCACGCTGCCATCGTTGCCCGATGCGATCCTGGTTCCGGCGGCCGCCATCGTGCCCGAGGGCGACAGTGCCGTGGTGGTGTTCACGGTCGATTCGGCGCGAGTGGTGCACCGGACCCCGATCATCATCGGCCAGCGCTCCGATAGCATCGTGACAGTACGACAGGGCCTCACACCGGGCGAAATCGTGGTCACCGCCGGGGCGTTCGCGATGGTCGACGGGGCGACCCTCGACCACGCCGCGGGCGTTCGCCCGTGACCGAACCGACCGGACGCAGTTGGCTCACCGTCCATCGTCGCGCGGTGTACCTGGTGGTGGCGCTGCTCACCGCCGCGGGGATCCTTGGCGCGCTGCGGCTCCCCTCGGCGATCTACCCCGAGCTGCGCTTCAGCCGGATCACCATCGTGGCCCAGGGTTCCTCCCTTGGCGCCCGGCAGGTGCTCTTCAGCGTCACCCGACCGATCGAGGAGGCAGTGTCGATCGTCCCGGGCGTGAGCCGGGTCGAGTCGCGGTCGATTCGCGGCGGCAGTGAGACCACCATCACGTTCGCGAGCGGCACCGACATGCCGATCGCGCTGCAGCAGGTGCAATCGCGGATCGCCCAGGTGCAACCCGACTTCCCGACCGGGATCTCGACCCAGATCGAGCAACTCACCCCGGCGCTCTTCCCGATCCTGAGCTACAATCTCGAGGGCGGCGACCCGGCCACGCTTTACGACATCGCCCGCTACCAGATCAAGCCGGTCTTCTCGCGGGTCCCCGGCGTGGCGCGCGTCGACGTCATGGGCGCCGTCGAGCGCGAGATCGAGGTGGTGGCTGATCCGGTGCGGCTGGCCAATGCCGGGGTCTCCTGGGACGAGCTCGCCCAGGCGATCCGCGACGGCACGACGGTGCAGGCAATCGGCCGGCTGCCCGAGAACTACCGGCAGTACCTGATCGTCTCCGCGACCGAGGCGCATTCGGCCGACGCGGTCCGCGCGATCGCCGTCAGGCCTGGGCTGACCGTCGGCGACGTGGCGACGGTCCGCCCCGGCACCACCGATCGCGTCAAGGCCATCACCGGCAATGGCCACCCGGCCGCGCTCCTCAATGTGAGCCGCCAGGTGGGCGGCAACACCATCGCGATCGCCGACTCGATCGCCGGGGCGGCGCGCACCTTCGCCGCCGAGTTGCCGGCGGGGGTCCGGCTGGTACCGGTCTACGACCAGGCTGAGTTGGTGCGCGACGCCGTCCGCTCGGTGCGAGACGCCATGCTGCTGGGGGCGTTGATGGCGGTACTGGTGCTGCTGGCATTCCTCCGCGAGCCGCGGATCACCGCGATCTCCGCCTCGGCGATCCCGCTCACCATGGCGATCACCGTGCTGGTCATGGCCCTGATTGGCCAGACCTTCAACCTGATGACACTCGGCGCCATGGCGATCGCCATTGGTCTGGTGATCGACGATGCCGTGGTGGTGACAGAGAACATCGTCCGCCATGTGCGGCTCACACCGGATCATGTCCGCGCGGTCCGCGAGGCGGTGAGCGAGCTGGGTTGGCCGGTCACGTCATCGACCCTCACCACGGTGGTGGTCTTCCTGCCGCTGGGGCTGCTCACCGGGGTGGAGGGCCAGTTCTTCAAGGCGCTGTCGATCACCCTCACCGTGGCGGTGCTGGTCTCCCTGCTGCTGGCATTCACAATCATCCCACTGCTCTCGGCGCGCTTCCTGCGCCCCACCGACGAGGCGACCGCAGCCGAACATCCCCGGCTCGATCGCCTCTCGGGGTGGTATGCCCGGAGCCTCGAGGCGGTGCTCAACCACCGGATCATGGCCCTGGCCGTTGTGGTGCTCCTGCTGACTGGCGGCGTGTTCAGCTATCGATTCGTGGGCACGGGTTTCCTCCCCGAGATGGACGAGGGCGCCTTCGTGCTCGACTACTTCACACCGGGCGGCACGGCGCTGGCCGAGACCGACCGCCAGATGCGCCTGGTGGAGACGATCCTGGCGGGGATCCCGGAGATCCAGGGCACGTCGCGCCGGACCGGTGCCGAGATGGGGCTCTTCGCCACCGGCCAGAACACCGGCGACCTGGTGGCGCGCCTGGTCCCCGCCAGCCAGCGGCGCCGCTCCACCCAGGAAGTGATCGACGACGCGCGCCAGCAGATCGAGACGCAACTGCCGGGGCTCCGGATCGAGTTCGTCCCGATCCTCTCCGACGTACTCAACGACCTGGCAGGGGTGCGCCGACCGGTCGAGATCAAGCTCTTCGGCGCCGACCTCGACGCACTCGAGGGGTATGGCCGCACGCTGGCCGGTGCCCTTGAGCCGATCGCGGGTCTGGAGGACCTCTACGACGGGGTGAGTGAGCGGGCTGCGGAAATGCGGATGGAGCCGCGCGACGATGAACTGCGGCGCGCGGGCCTCACCGTCGGCGACCTCGACCGCCAGGTCGAGAGCGCGATGCTCGGCCGCGAGGCCGGCGAAGTGGTGCTCGATGACCGCACCATCGGGATCCGGGTGCGGGCCCCCGATTCGCTGCGGACCTCGCCCGCCGCTATTGCCGCGCTGCCGATCGCCGTGCCGGGTCGGGCAACACCGGTGCCGTTGGCCACCTTCGCCACCCTGCATCCGGGCGAGACGCGCGACGAGCTGCGGCGCGAGAACCAACAGCAGATGATCACCATCACCGCAGACCTGGCCACCCGCTCACTCGGCGACGTGATGCGCGACGTGAGCCGGGTCGTGGCCGCCACGCCACCACCGGCCGGGATCCGGGTCGAGCTCGCCGGCCAGTATGCCGGCCAGCGCGCTGCCTTCCGTACCCTGCTCCTGGTCCTGGCACTCGCGGCGGTGAGTGTGGTGACGGTGATGGTGGTGCAATTCCGCTCGTTCATCGAGCCGACGGTGATCCTCCT
This sequence comes from uncultured Gemmatimonadales bacterium, assembly GCA_963817715.1. GTDB lineage: Bacteria > Gemmatimonadota > Gemmatimonadetes > Gemmatimonadales > GWC2-71-9 > Palsa-1233. Next base: position 813,393 of record CAWFPG010000005.1, on the reverse strand, counting down.
CGCCGCGCCGCTCTCGTTCGTGGGCGGCCTTGTGCTGCTGCTGGTCACGGGCACGCCACTCAACGTCGCCTCGCTGATGGGGTTCATCCTGCTGGTGGGGCTGGTGGTCAAGAACGGCATCATCCTCCTCGACGTGACCCAGCACCGCCTGCAAGATGGGAGCAACCTGCGCGACGCGATCAGTGCCGCGGCACAGGTGCGGCTCCGCCCGATCCTGATGACCACGCTCTGCACCCTGGTCGGTCTCTTCCCCCTCGCGCTGGGCCTCGGGCCGGGGAGTGACCTCCAGCGCCCGCTGGCCCTCACGGTGATCGGTGGCCTGGCCCTCTCGACCCCGATCACCCTCTACCTGGTCCCCATCCTGCTCGTGGCCATCCGGTCGCGACAGGCACACCCCGAAAGGAGTTCGTTGTGATGATTCATCGATCCCGGCTCGCGTTCCTCCTGCTCCCCTTGCTCACCGGTGCGGTACTCACTGCCTGCGGCGAGAAGGCCGAGGGCAACGACGAGGCCAGGACAAGCATGGCCGCACCGGCCGAATCGGCCGGCGAGGCGGCAGAAGCCGGCGGCGAGGCCGAAGAGAACGAGGCCGACGAGGCGCCCACCGAGGCAGCGAAGGTGGCCGAGACCGACGCCCGAGCCACCGCCCTCGCAGCTGTGCCGGGTGGTACCGTCAAGGACTTCGAGCTGGAGCGCGAGGGTGGCGCCCTGATCTACTCCTATGACATCACGGTCGCCGGCAAGAGCGGCATCGACGAGGTCCATGTCGATGCGATGACCGGCAAGCTGCTCTCCACCGACCACGAGACACCGGCCGACGAGGCCGCCGAGGCGAAGGAGGACAGCGTCGGGACCCGGTAACAGCCCCCGGGAGCGGTTCGGCCGGTCACGGTCGGACCGCCTCCTTGCGCCGGGGCCGGATTTCCGTTGCTTTCCGCAATGGACATCTCCACCCGACAGCGCAGCAAGGTTCCAGAGCTGCCACCTCGCCTCGAGGGGCTGGCCGCCCTGGCCGTCAACCTCTCCTGGAGCTGGCATCGCCAGGCCCGGGGACTCTTCCGCCGCATCGACCCGGTCGTGTGGCGCCTCTGTCACCACAATCCGATCACGCTGCTGCGCCGGGTCCGCGCCGAGCGGCTCGAACAGCTGATCCGTGACCCCGACTTCCTGGCGCACTACGACCAGGTGATGGAGTGGTTTGCGGTGGAGTCGACCGCGACCGATGGCTGGTTCCGCGAGACGTACCCCGATCTCTCCACCGCAAACCCGGTGGCCTACTTCTGCGCCGAGTTCGGCCTCCACGCCTCGGTGCCGATCTACTCGGGCGGCCTCGGCGTCCTGGCGGGTGATCACTGCAAGACCGCATCGGATCTCGCGCTGCCGTTCGTGGGTGTGGGGCTCTTCTACAAGAAGGGCTACTTCGACCAGCGGATCCGCCCCGATGGCTGGCAGGAGGACGGCGACGAGTGGATCAACCCTGACCTCACGCCGCTGGTGGCGATCCCCTCACCGCACGGACACGATTGGCTCGCCGAGGTGGAGACCTTCGGCCGGCCGATCCGGATCCGGGTCTGGACGATGACCGTTGGGCGAGCACCGCTCTACCTGCTCGATACCGACATCCCCGAGAATGACCCCGAGGATCGCACCCTCACCAGCAAGCTCTACTCCGGCGGCCTGCCGATGCGGCTCCGCCAGGAATGGGTGCTCGGCGTGGGCGGGGTGCGGGTGCTCAAGGCCCTCGGCATCATCCCGGCGGCATGGCACGCCAACGAGGGACACGCCGGCTTCCTGCTGCTGGAGCGGGTGCGCGAGGCGATGCTGGGCGGCAGCGAGTTTGGCGATGCGGTCCGCGAGGTGCGCCGTACCAGCATCTTCACCACGCACACCCCGGTGCCCGCGGGGCACGACCATTTCGAGGTTGCCTCGGTGGCCACGTGCGCCGGCGCCGACTATCTCGCCGACTTCGGTCCGGCCGCCACCCGCGTGCTGGGGCTCGGGGTGCATCCCAAGCGCGAGCCGACCCAGTTCCACATGACGGTGCTGGCGATGCGCCTGGCCGGTCACGTCAACGGCGTGGCGCAGCGCCACGGCACGGTGTCGCGCGAGCTGTGGGGCGAGCTCTGGGACGAGCGACCCACCGAGGATGTGCCGATCGGCGCGGTGACCAACGGTGTCCACCTCGCGACCTGGATGGCCAACCCGGTGATGCGACTGCTCGACCATCACCTGGGGCCCGACTGGGACACCCGGCGTGACGAGGCGGAGACCTGGGACGCCGTGCTGGGGCTCGATGCCCAGAAGCTCTGGGACGTGCACCGCGAGCTCAAGGCGTCGCTGGCGCAGCATGTGCGCGAGGATGCCCGGCGCCGCTGGACGACCACCTGGCACGAGGCGGCCCAGGTGGTGGCGGCGGGCACGCTGCTCGACCCCAACGCCTTCACGATCGGCTTCGCGCGCCGCTTCGCCACCTACAAGCGGGCCAACTTGCTGTTCCGCGACGTGGAGCGACTGCGACGGCTGCTGACCGACCCGCGCCGGCCGGTGCAGGTGGTGGTGGCGGGCAAGGCCCATCCCCAGGACGACCCGGGGAAGGAAGTGCTGCGCTCGCTGTACCACTTCACCCGCGATTCGGTCTTCGAGGGACGAGTGGCGTTCCTCGAGGACTACGACATGCACCTGGCCCACCTGCTGGTGCACGGTGTCGATCTCTGGCTCAACGTGCCGCGGGTGCCGCTGGAGGCGAGCGGCACCAGCGGGATGAAGGCGGCGCTCAACGGGGTGCCCCAACTCTCCACCCTCGACGGCTGGTGGGAGGAGGGCGCCACCGGTCGCAACGGCTGGACCATCCCGCTGGCAGACCCCGACGGCGATGTCGACGAGGAGGACGCCGAGGCGCTCTACCAACTGCTGGAGAACGAAGTGGTCCCGATGTGGTATGATCGGGATGATGGGGGTATCCCCCAGGCCTGGGTCCAGCGGATGAAGGAGTCGATCCGGGTGGCCGGCCGCCGCTTCACCTCGCGACGGATGCTGCAGGACTACACGGCGCAGTACTACGCCCCGATTCTTCGCCACGAGCCATTCTCCGACGACCCACCGCTGACCTGAGGCCATGGCCGACACGCCGCTGACGCTCCCACCCATCGATGGCACCGCTCCCACGGTGGTGCACCTCAGTGCCGAGTACTATCCGTACGCGCGCACCGGTGGGCTGGCGGAGGCGGCGTGGGGACTGCACCGCCTCCAGCATCGCCGGGGGTTGTCGACCGCCGCGATCACCCCGCTCTACCGGACATCGCGGCAGCACTTGCGCGAGCCGGAACCGGTGGGCGAGCCGTGGTCGCTGAGGTTCGGCCACCGGACCGAGACCTTCCGGCTGTGGCGCGACCGCAACCCCGCCTCGGAGACCCCGACCTGGTTCATCGAGCAACCGGGACTCTTCGATCGCGACGGGATCTACGGCGAGGATGGCCGGGACTATCCCGACAACCACCTCCGCTTCGCGATGTTCTCGGCGGCCGCCGTCTCGGCGCTGCCGATGATCACCCGCACCCCCGTGCTGCTCCACATCCACGACTGGCACGCGGCCCTCGCCGCGGTCTACCTCCGCACCTGGTGGGCCGACGATCCGTGGTTCGCGCGGATCCCGGTGGCGCTCTCGGTGCACAACGGCGGCTACCAGGGACACTTCAGCCCCGACGTGATCCCCGAGATCGGGCTGCCCTGGTCGGTGTATGCCATCGACAGTCTCGAGTGGCACGGCCAGACCAACTACCTCAAGGGCGGCCTGACCCACTGCGACGCGGCCACCACGGTCTCGCCGACCCATGCCATCGAGTTGCGGACTGCGGAGGGCGGGTTCGGCCTCCACGAGAACTACCTCGCCCTGGGCGAGCGGTTCACCGGGGTCCTCAACGGCATCGACATCGATGAATGGAACCCGGCCACCGATCCGCAGATCGCCGAGTGCTACGACAGCGATGCGCTCGACGGGAAGCGGGCCTGCAAGGCCGAGCTGCAGGCCCGCTACGGGCTGCCGGTCAACCCGTTCGTGCCGGTGGTGGCGCTTGCCGGTCGGATGGTGACCCAGAAGGGGCTCGATCTCGTGGTGCACAATCACGGCCTGATGCAACTGCCGACGCAGTTCGCGTTCCTGGGGAGCGGGGAGCAGCGCTTCGAGGACGCCCTGCATGCGCTGCACCATGCCCTGCCCCACCGCATCGGTGTCGAGACACAGTTCTCCGACGAGCTCGAGCACCTGTTGATGGCCGGCGCCGACCTCTTCATGATGCCGAGCCAGTACGAGCCCTGTGGCCTCACCCAGATGCGGGCACAGCGCTACGGCACGATTCCGGTCGCCCGCCGAGTCGGGGGCCTGGCCGACACCATCGACGACGGCATCACCGGCTTCCTGTTCGACGCCTTCGAGGAACGCGCGCTGGCCGGCGGGATGTGGCGGGCGCTCACCGAGCAGGCCTCGCCGGCGGCATGGCACGAGATGCAGCGCGAGGCGATGGCCCGCGACTTCGGCTGGGAACGCGTCGCCGAGTCGTACCTCGGCATCTACACCAAGGCGATCAACTGGCGCCTGGCTGCGGTGGCGTGACGATGCGCTTCGTCCTCACCCTCCACTCGCACCTGCCCTGGGTACTGCATCATGGCCGCTGGCCGCACGGCAGCGACTGGCTCTCCGAGGCGACCCTCGACACCTACCTGCCGCTGCTGGCGATGCTCGACCAGGTGGCGGCCGACGGCATCGCGGCACCGCTCACCATCGGGATCACGCCGATCCTCGCGGCCCAGCTCGCCGACCCAGCCTATCCCGAGGAGATCGAGGCCTACTTCGCCCACCGGCTCCAGACAATCGCCGAGGCACCGGCGTCGCTCACCGAAGCGGGCGACGACGAGCTGCTCGCGGTGATCCCGTTCTGGGAGCACCACGTGACCGCGCTGCGCGACCTGTGGCGCGCGCTCGAGGGCGACCTGATCGGGGCATTCCGCCGCCACGCGCGCGAGGGACGGATCGAGCTGATTTCGTCGGCGGCGACCCATGGCTTCCTGCCGCTGCTGGCGCGCGACGAATCGATCCGCTTCCAGCTGATGGTGGGCCGCGCCGAGCACCTGCGACAGTTCGGCGAGCTGCCGCAGGGCTGCTGGGTGCCGGAATGCGCCTACCGGCCGAGCGGACCGTGGAATCCGTGGCCGGGTGCCCCGGCATCACCGCAGCGTCGCGGCATCGAGGACCACCTCCGCGACGCCGGCTTTCGCTGGTTCGTGGTCGACGCCCACCTGGCGCATGCCGGCGAGGCGTGGGAGATGTACGAGGGGAAGGCCACCCGGACGGCACCGATCGAGCAGCGGCGTTCGCCGTATCGCCCCTATCAGGTGGGTCGCCGCGTGCGTGGCCGCGGCCGGCCGGTGCGGGTGCTGGTGCGCGACCCGGAGACGACGGCGCAGGTGTGGAGTCGCCACGGCGGCTATCCCGGCGATCCGCGCTACCTCGAGTTCCACAAGATCCGCTACCCCGGTGGTCTCAAGCTCTGGCGGGTGACCGACCCTGCCGCCGGCCTCGGCGACAAGGGACCCTACCATCCCGACGCGGCACGCGAGGCGGTCCGCGCCCACGCACGACACTTCCGCGACGTGCTGGAGAACATCGCCACCCACGCGATGGCCAGGGACACCGTGGTGATGGCGCCGTTCGACACCGAACTGTTCGGGCACTGGTGGTTCGAGGGGGTCGACTGGCTCCACGCCCTGTACGAGGACCTCGATGGCGAGACGGCGATCGCGCCTGCCACCGCGCGCGAGTTGTTCGACGAGGACCCACCGAGCACGGAGATCCGGATGCCGCCCGGCTCGTGGGGAGCCAATGGCGACTACTCGATGTGGCTCGGCGACGAGACCGCATGGACCTGGCAGCGGCTCTGGCCGCTCGAGGAGCGGTTCTGGAACGCGGTGCCCGCCGCGTTGTCGCACGTCGCGGCGCTGCCGGTGCTCGAGCAGGCCGCTCGCGAGCTGCTGCTGGCCCAGTCGTCCGACTGGCAATTCATCATCAGCACCGGAGCGGCCGGCGATTACGCCACCACCCGCTTCAACGGCCACTGCGAGGCGCTTGAGCGGCTCCTCCCGGTGCTCGAATCGCAGGGCGCCGGCGACCTCGCCGGCGCCCGGGCGATCGCGGCGGCCTACCAGCGGATCGACGGCCCGTTCGCCACCCTGATCGGCGCCCTCGCCGCCGCCAGCGACGTGCCCGCCCCGTGACGGTCGGCCACCGGCTGGTGGTGCATGGGCACCTCTACCAGCCGCCCCGCGAGGATCCGTGGCTCGAGCTGATCCCGACCGAGCCCAGCGCCGCCCCCGACCACGACTGGAACGAGCGGATCACCCGGGAATGCTACGCCGCACTCGCTGCCGCACCGCTGCTCGATGGCGACGGCTCGATCCGCCGGGTGCTCAACTGCTACGAATGGCTCTCGTTCGACGTGGGACCGACGCTGGTGCGCTGGCTCGAACGCCACGCTGGGCATGTGCTCGAAGCGATGGTCGCCGGTGACCGCGCCGCCCTGCAGCGCACTGGATTCGGCAATGCCATCGCGGCCCCGTATCACCACAGCATCCTGCCGCTTGCCTCGCGGCGCGACAAGCGCACCGAGGTGCGCTGGGGCATCCGCGACTTTCAGCGAGTGTTCGGCCGCGAGCCACTGGGGATGTGGCTGCCCGAGACCGCGGTCGACGAGGAGACCCTCGAGGTCCTGCTCGAAGAGGGCATCCGCTACACCATCCTCGCACCGCATCAGGTGCGGGACCCGGACCCGACGGGGCGCCCGCTCCGCTGGGCGCGCGGCGACCGTGAACTGGGGCTGGTGATCTACGACGGCGGCCGCTCCCATGACGTGGCGTTCGGGGAATTGCTCAAGGACGGCGAAGCATTCGCGGAGCGAGTGCTGATGGCGACAGGCGAGAGGCGACAGGCGACGGGTGATCCGGAACCGCGGGTCGCATCCGTCATTGCCACCGATGGGGAGACCTACGGCCACCACCATCGCTTCGGCAACCTGGCGCTGGCGGTGATGCTCGATCGGGTGATGCAGGCCGACGACGTCGCGATCGTCGGCGCCGATGCGGTGGCGATGACGCTGGAGCCTGCCGGGGATGCAGTGCTGGTGGCCCCGACCTCGTGGAGTTGCGCCCACGGCGTCGGTCGCTGGCAGGAAGAGTGCGGCTGCCGGATGGAACCGCTCACCTCGCAGGCATGGCGCGCGCCGCTCCGCGCCGGGCTCGAGGTGCTGGCCGCCGGTATCGACGCGGTGGTCGAGCGCGACTGGCCGGCGACCGACGGCGACTGGCGGGACGCGCGGGATGCCGCCGGTCCCGAACTGGACGGCACCGACCACCAGCCGTCGGTCATCCGTCGCCTGCTCGAAGCCGAGCGCCAGCGGCTGGCGATGTTCACGTCGTGCGCGTGGTTCTTCGACGACCTGGCCCGGATCGAGCCGCGGTTGGTGCTCCAGCATGCCGCCCGGGCACTCGACCTGCTGCCGCCCCACGACGGCGAGGCGCTCGAGACCGCGCTGCTCACCGCGCTCGAGCTCGCGGAGAGCAACGATCCCGCCGACGGCAACGGGGCGGCGATCTGGAACAGCAGGGTCGCCCCGGGTCGCCTCGGCCTCGCCCGACTCGCCGCGGCGATCACCGCCATCCGTGACCTCACCCCCGACGCGCTCGACGACTTCGTGATGCCGGCGCACGACTGGACGCTCGATGGCGACGCCATCCTGATCCATCACCGCCGCACCGGCCGCACTACCATGTGGCGCGCCGAGCCGGTGACACCGGGCGTGGTGGCACACCGGATCCATGTGCACGAGCACGATGAGCAAGGCGTTGGTGAGGTGGTCGACCTGCGGGACCTCCCCCGCCCCGCACGCGAGCTGCTGCGTCGCGTGGCGACACCGCTGGTGCTGGAAGCCGCGGTGAGCCCCGATCGACTCGAGGAGCTGATGTCGGGGGCGGCGTCGCACGAGGAGATCCGCTCCACGGCCCTGGCCGGGGCGTGGTGCCTCGCCGACCGCGACGGTCTCGAGGCAGCCGACGTGGTGGTCCACGCGGCGCTCGACCTCTTCGACCTCGATGGTGTGGAGCCGTCGCTTCCGGAGCGGAGTCGGGCCTGGCAGCGACTGCAACGGCTGCCGCCCTCGGCGGCGCGGCGGCGGCTGGCGGAGAGACTGCAACTGGAAATTCGCGATCAGCGAATGGCGACCGGCGAACGGCATTCCTGAGCGGGGAGGTCGTGCCGAGCCGCGACCTCGGTCGCGGAACGGGGCGGCTACCCCGCCTGCTGTTGCAACTTCGCGATGCGCTCGCGGATCTCGCGCACCTTCGCCTGCTGGGCGGGCTCGGCATCCTTCCAGAGTTCCACGAAGCGGCCGTAGAAGTCGATCGCGTTGGCGGTGTCGCCCTTCCCCTCGTAGAGCTCACCGAGCCGGAGCAGCGACTGCGGACGCCAGTAGGAGTCGACCCCGATGCCGAGGTTCCTGGTATCGACGAATTGGCCATACGCCGCGATCGCCGAGTCCGGCTCGCCCAGCCGATCGGCCACCAGCCCTCGCGTGAGGGCCCCCTCACGCTCGAGATACTGAGGCAGCCGGGCCAGTTCGGCCAGCCGGCTTCGGGCGTCGTCCCATCGCTTCTCGGCCATGGCCAGGTCGACCTCGAACCAGAGGCGCTGCGAAGCAACATCGGGATTCTCGCTCGTCTGGTCGCGCTCGAATCCCTGCCGAGCCTCGCGCACGAGCGCCGCGTCGCCGGCCATCCCTCCGAGGAACGAGAGCGTGCCCCACGGCCGCTCGCTCGGCGCGACCGAATCGAACGGGAAGCGGCGCCGGGTGGCGGCGATGACCGCAAGCGCCTGCTCCCGGTCGCCGCGGTGGAAGAGGATGAATTCCGCCGAGTCGAGCCCGGCGCGGAGCTCGGCGTCAGCCGGACCGAATCGCTGGGCCCCGATCCGGCTGGCCTTGGCCCGCCAGCGCCGGCTCTCGGCCAGGCGGCCCTGCAGCTCTTCGAGGCTGGCCACGGTAGCGGCCGATCCCTGCGCCACACTCGGCGACGGCGCGGTATTCGTGGACAGCCGAGCCAACGAGTCGGCGGCGACCACGTCGCCACTCCCCCACGCCACGATGGAGCGCATCGGGGGCAGCATCGTGCTCTCCGGGAGCTTCTTCTCCATCAGCGCGTAGGTGGAGTCGAGCACCGCCGGAGCCTGGCCGTTGTGGACCTGGCTCCGGATCCGGTTCAGGAATGCCGCGCTGAATGTGCGATCGAGTTCGGAGGCCTTGCGGGCCCGGACCTCGGCCTCGTCCCAGCGCCCGAGATCCATCAGGATGATCGCCGAGTTGTTGAGCGCGGTGCCGTTGGTCGAGTCGAGCTGCAGCGCCGCGTCGTAGGCAGCGAGCGCCTTCTGCCGGTCGGGCTCGGGGCCGCCGTTGAAGTAGCTCCCCTCGGTGAGGAAGCGCTCTTCGTCGGTGAGGTTCTGGCGATACTGGTACGCCTTGGAGAGCGCCGCGAGCTGGCGGTCGCGCTGGAGCCCGAGATTGGCGAGCAGCACCGCCAGCTTGCGCCATGCCATGGCGAAGGTGCTGTCGATCTGGATCGCCTCCTCCAGGAGCGGAATGGCGCGCTCCTCGGCGTTCTCCTCGGAGGCGAGCCGCTCCGCCTCGACGTATTTCCGGAGGGCTGCCAGCGATCCGGTGGTCACCCGCTCCAGCTCGCGCGTGGCCTGGATCTCCTTGAGCGATTCGCCGGCCCGTTCGCGCACCGACTTGCCAAGCTTGCCGATGGCACCGATCAGGGCGTCCTCGTTGTCGGCGACCTCACGGAAGGTGGCGAGCTGCTTGCCATCGAGGGTTCCCATCAGCGAGGCGGAGATCACGTACCCGCTGCCGAGCTGCGTCACCTCGCCGTCGAGGACCGCCTTGACCCCGGCCCGCTGGGCGATCTCCCGGGCCAGGTCGTAGGGAATCCGTGCCTCGGCGGGGCGGCGCATCAGGGTGAGTTCGTCACGGAGCGCCACGCGCGTGAGCACATCGAGCGACGTCGATTGCGCCAGGTCGGTGCGCAGTGCCTCGGCCACGGTCATTCCGAGGGTCGAGTCGGTCGAGGGCGACCGGAAGTCGGCGACGACCAGCTTCTCGTTGGCGCCGAAGATCCCCTTCCCCTGCAGCGACCCCATCGGGCCGATGCCGAAGGCGCGGAGCACCATGAAGCCGATCACCAGGATCGCGAAGCCGCCCACCGCCATCGCCCCGCCGGTCCAGGCACGCTTCCACGACAGGTGCGGACTCGCCTTGAGGGCCAGCGTCGCCATCGTCCCCTGGTTGGGCGAGGTGCTGCCGGGGGTCATCGTGAAGGCGCGATGGGTGGTGCGCTGCACGTAGTAGGTGGCCAGCAGCACCGGGAGCCCGGCGAACATCACCCCGGCCGCGCCGGGGAGGACCCAGTCGGGCAACCCGATCACCTCGCGGGCCGCCCAGGCCGTCACGATCACCAGCACGGTCGCGACGATCCAGAGCGCCAGCGCCTTGGCGATCGGCAGCTGCCCGCCGCGGAGGATCGTCGGCACGGTGGAACCGCTGCCGCTGGTGGTGACGGTGTCGAGCACCCGGGCGAGCTGCCCCGCCTCCTGCGGTCGGCGATCAGGATCCTTCTCGAGGCACTGCATCACCAGTTCGGCAAGGACCGGTGGGCAGTCGGGCGCCAGGGCACCGAGCGGCTGGGCCTGCTCACCGAGGTGCGCGGCGAGGATCTTCGACGGGTTGCTCCCCTGGAACGGCGGCTTGCCGGCGAGCATCTCGTAGGCCATCACGCCGAAGGCATAGATGTCGGCCCGATGGTCGGTATCCGGGTCGCCGAGCGCCTGCTCGGGCGCCATGTAGGTCGGGGTGCCGATCGAGGTGCCGGCCTGGGTCAGCGTCGCGTTCTGGCCAGCGTCGGTGCGGGCGGCGTTGAGCGCCTTGGCGATCCCGAAGTCGGTGACCGTGGCGCTCCCCTCGGAGAGGAGGACGTTGTCCGGCTTGATGTCGCGGTGGACGATCCCCCGACCATGGGCGTAGGCGAGCGCCCGGGCCACGTCGCGCAGGATGCTCACCGCCTCGGTGGTGGAGACACCGCGCGCCTCGAGCCGCTGCCGAAGCGAGTTGCCATCGACGTACGGCATCGTGAACCACGGCAATCCCTCGGCGTCGCCGGCGGTAAGCACCGGGACCACGTGCGGGTGCTGTAGCGCCGCGGCGGTGAGCACCTCGCGCCGGAACCGCTCGATCGAGATACCGGCCAGCAGCTCCGGCGCCAGCACCTTGACCACCACCTGCCGGTTGAGGGCTGTCTCCCGGGCCAGGTAGGTGCGCGACATGCCGCCGCCGCCGAGCTCACGCTCAATCGCGTACTGACTGCCGAGGGCCTGCTCCAGCGTGGCGCGGAGGTCGGTCATGAGGCGGGAATTGGCCTTGGGTAGGGACCCCCAAGTATGGCCGACCACGGCGCTCGTCGCCAGTCGGGACCGGAGGGTGATGCCGAGCCGCGACCATGGTCGCGGAACGGGGCGGCCGTCCGTCGTCAGGCCTCCCGCGCCTCGGCGCCGGTTACCGCCAGAGCAGGTGGCGGATCCCCCGGGCAAAGGCCGGGATGTAGATCGACTCGTGCACCTCGTCGGGAAGCACCTCGATCGTCAGGTCGAGCTTCGGGTCGCGGCGAAGGCGAAGCGCCCGGCCCAGCACGTAGACATCGGCGAGCATCCCGAGCTGCTCCTCGCCACTCCCCATCCCGATCCAGACGCGTGTCGCGCGCGGCAGCTTCGTCGCGTGTCCTTCGTGCTCGAGTCGCATCACGGCGCGATCGCGATAATCACGGAAGTAGTCGTCCCACCAGAGCGCCGGCGAGATGATCAGGTAGTGCGAAAAGAGCCCCGGTCGGGTCAGCAGCGCCGTGGTGGCCAGCAACCCGGCGTAGGACTTTCCGACCAGCACCCGGGTGGCGGTGTCCACCGAATAGCGCGACTCCACGATGGGGATGATCTCCCGCTCGACGACGTCGAGAAACGCCGGGGCTCCGCCGGAGTGCAGGTAGTCGACCGGCTTGAGGAAGTGCTGCGACGGGTCCTCCGGCGCCCAGGCGCTCGGGGTATAGTCCCGGGTGCGGTTGGCCTCCAGCCGTGCGCCCTCGTTCTCGTCCTGGTAGCCGATGCCGACGTAGTAGATCGGCGGCAAGTGCCCCAGGAACTCGCTGTTCGACTCGGCCGCGGCGACCGCCGGCGTGTCCCAGAGCGCATCGAGCAGGTAGACCACGATCGGGCGCTCGCCATCCCGCGGCGCAGCAATCGGCTTGCGGACGAAGAGGCGGTAGCCGACGCCGTTGGCGGCGACCGGGAGGTCGATCACCTCCATCTCGAACGGCGGCGTCCAGCTGCGCACCTGCTGGGCGACGAGCGGCGACGCAGCGCCGCCGAGACTGAGGAGGAAAAGCGCGCGGTACAGCTTCACGAGTGAGCCCTTGCTGAGGGAACAGGAGACATCCGGCCATCAGGGCCTTCGACGCCACCGCCCCTCGCAGGGTTGCAGTGCGGCTAGCGCCGCAGTCGCACGTCCACCGGCACCCGCGCCACGATCCGGTAGGAGATCTCCCATGAGGTGTTGAAGAATGCCTCGCTGGTCTCGTGGTCGATGTGATGGAAGCGCCACTCCACGTCGAACGACGGGCCGAATCGCCGTGGCACCACGTGCTTGGCGATCCCGATCTCGGTGTAGAGGCGCTTCGACACGATAGAACCCGGCCTCCTTGCCCACCGAGCCGTAGTTGGCGTCGCCGGCCGCAGCCTCGAAGTCGCGCCCCCACCACTGGATCGCGAAGAGCTCGAAGCCGCGCCACGGCGTGACGGCGGCGCGGAGCCAGGTACCGGTACCGTCCGCGGGTCGATCGGCGGGATAGTCGGGTTCGATGTGCCCGGTGCTCCAGAGCCGGAACACCGCCAGGGAGCTCGCCCCGACGTGCGGCAGGGTGTCGTGCAGTTCCATCCCGAGCGCTGTGACACGGTTGTTGGTCACCGGCACGCCGGCATCGTAGAGCTGACCGCCACGATGCGACCAGAGGTGCTGCGCGCGTAACGCCAGCCATGGTGTGGCGTCGGCGCGAACCACCGCCCCCATCTCGAACGCCTCGCGCTGCTTGGGGGTGTTGAGGCGCTGCCAGTTTATCCAGAGCTGGCCGTCGAGCCAGCGGCGGCGCTCCTGCCACTGCAGACCGTACTCGATCGGGGTGGTGAGCTCGCGGGTGCTCACCATCAGCGGGTCGAGCAGACCGTGACGCCGCTCGTTGTCGAGGGTGCCCATCACCCCCAGTGAGTGGCGCGTCTGGTAGCGGACGCTGAGGACCGGCTTGAGCGAGTCGGTGAACTCCTCGCTCCCCCAGCGCCGGTCGGCGAAGAGTCCGACCCGGAGCGACGTCCGGCGGCTCGCAGCGGCATCGAGCCAGGTGGTGACCTGGCCACCGAGGATCGTCTCGCCGGTACGGTACGGAGTGAAGAATTCCGTGTTGTCGCCGTAGAGCACGGCGCGAGTCTTCCAGTCGATCCGCTGAGCGCCAAGCGGGGCGACAACCAGCATCAGCAGGAGGGCGAGCGCCCTAGCCCTTGGCGGCACTCAGCCTCGCGATCCGGTCACGGATGTCGCTCACCCGGGGCTGCAGCGACGCGTCGGCGTTCTTCCAGAGTTCGGTGAACTCGCTGTAGCGTTCGATCGCCTTGGCGGTGTCGCCCCTCGCCTCGTACAGTTCGCCGAGCGACTGAAGGATTCGGGGCTGGTAGAAGCCCTGGTAATACCCGAACGGATCGGGCACATCCCGCGCGCCCTCCAGGGCCGCGATCGCAGAATCCGGCTGGCCCAGTTCGCGCCAGGCGATGCCGCGGAAGAACCCGCCAACCTTCAGGTCCCACTGATAGGCACTCTCTGCCGTCCGCAACCTGGTGATCACGTCACGCCAGCGCCCCTCGACATAGGCCACCGCCGCCTCGAACCCGGCTCGTTCGCCATCGGCGTTGTCGCTCATCGCCGCCAGGTCGCGGTTGAAGCCCTCCAGCCCGCGCCTGGCGAGCGCCGGATCGCGAGCCAGGAGCCCGACATTCCGCAGGACGCCCCACGGGCGCTCGATGGCGGGGATCTGGTCGATGGGCGCCCGCTTGAGTCCCCGCTCGAGCACCGCCACGGCTTCCCGTTCCTCGCCGACCCCGAGGTGGTAGTAGGCGCTGTCGATCGCCAGGGCGAGCAGGTTGCCGACCGTCGGCTGGACCTTGTAGAGCGCCTCATCGCCGCGAATCGTCGCGGCGAGCCCGTCGCGGTACCGTCCGAGGAGCCACTTCACGACCATGGTCTTCTGGCCGGCCTGAATCGCCTGCCGAAGGGTGTGGGGATCGGCCGCCACCGCCCGGGCGATCGAATCGGCGCTCGCGTACTCGTGCTTGGCCCAGGCCGCGTACCACTCGGCTTCCCAGATGTCGTTGCTGCTGGGGAACGTCTGCTTGAAGAGCGCCACGGTCGAATCAACGTCGGCGACGTTGCCGGTCTCGATCTGGGCGATCAGGAGGTTGGTGAACGCACCACCAAACGTCCGCGGCAGCCGCACTACCCGACGATACAGCGATTCGGCCCGACCGAACTGTCGCAGGTCCTCGAGCACCACCGCGGCGTTGTTGAGCGCCGACGTGTTGAGGGTGTCGAGCCGGGCCGCGTCCTCGTAGGCGGCGATCGCGCGCTCCGGATCGGGCTTCGGCCCCCGGGTGTAGTAGAACCCCTCCGTGAGGAGCCGCTCCATCTCGGTGAGCCGGTCACGATGGCGATACGCGGTCGAAATCGCGTCGAGCATCGCCTGGCGGTCACGTCCCTCGTTGTTGAGGAACACCGCGAGCTTGCGCCATGCCATGGCAAATGCCGTGTCGAGCTGCACCGCCTCGCGGAGCAGCGCCTTGCCCCGCTCCATCTCGCCCTGTTCATCGGCGAGGCGCGATCCCTCCACATACTTGCGGAGCGCGGGGAGCGAAGGCGTGGTCACCCGCTCCAGTTCGCTGCTGGCGCGGATGTCCTTGAGCGACTCACCCGCCTTGGTGCGGACCTGCTTGCCGAGGCGACCGAGCGCGTCGAGCAGCTGGTCCTCGCCGGCGGCATCCTCGCGGAAGACCGCGAGGTCGTTGCCGTCGAGTGCGGAGACCAGCCGCGCCGAGATGATGAAACTCTGGCCGATCTGCTTGATGTCGCCATCGAGCACCGCCTTGGCACCCTCCCGGGTCGCGATCTCGCGCGCCACCGGATAGAGCACCGGCTGGTCGACCGGTCGTTCCATCAGCGAGAGTGCATCGCGGATCGTGGACCGAGTGAGAATCTCGAGCGAGCTCGACTGGGCGAGATCGGTACGAAGCGCCTCGGCGGCGGTCGGCCCCAGCGTGGAGTCGCTGGGCGGCGAGCCGAAGTCGGCGATCATCAGCGTCTCGTGGTCCCCGAAGGCACCGCTTCCCTTGAGCGAACCCATCGGGCCGATGCCAAGGGCGCGGAGCACCATGAAGCCCACCACCAGGATGGCGAAGCCGCCGACGGCGAAGGCGCCCCCCATCCAGGTTCGGTGCCACGAGATATGTGGACTCGCCTTCATCGCCAGCGTGGCCATCGTTCCCTGTGGCTCCGGCGTGCGGTGCGGTGTCGCGGTGAACGCCCGATGGGTGGTCCGCTGCACGTAGGCGGTGAAGAGCAGCACCGGCAGCCCGGCGAGCATCACCCCGATGGCACCCGGGAGGACCCAGTCGGGAAGCCCGATCACCTCGCGCGCCGCCCAGGCGGTGACGGTGACCAGCAGCGTCGCCACGGCCCAGAGTGCGACGGCCCGGCCCAGCCGGATCGGGCCGCCGCGGAGGATCTCGGGCACCGCTCCGCCGCTGCCGCTGGTGGTGACGTTGTCGAGGACCCGCGCGACTTCGGTCGCCTCCTGGGGGCGGTCGTCGGGATCCTTGGCAAGGCAGCGCATGACCGCCTCGCCGAGCGCCGGCGGGCAATCCTGGCGCAGCTCGCGGATATCACGCGGCGTCTCGCTCATGTGGGCGGCGAGCAGCTTGGTCGGCGTGGCCGCCGTGAACGGCGTCCGGCCCGTGAGCATTTCGTAGGCCATCACGCCGAAGGCATAGAGGTCGGCACGATGGTCGGTGTCGGGGTCGCCGGCCGCCTGCTCCGGTGCCATGTAGGCGGGCGTGCCGATCGAGGTGCCGAGTTGTGTCAGGGTCGCCTGCAGGTCCCTCGGGCTGTTGCCCTCGGGACGCTGGCTTGCAGCCAGCGCCTTCGCGATCCCGAAGTCGGTGACCGTGGCACTCCCCCGCGAGAGCAGCACGTTGTCAGGCTTGATGTCGCGGTGGACGATCCCCTGGTCGTGGGCGTAGGCCAGCGCCCGGGCCACGTCGCGCAGGATGCTCACCGCCTCGCCAATCCCGAGCGGCCCCTTGGTGAGCCGCTGCCGGAGCGAGTCGCCATCGACGTACGGCATGGTGAAGAAGGGGATCCCGTCGACCTCACCGCTGGTGAGCACCGGCACCACATGGGGGTGTTGCAGCTTGGCCGCCAGGAGCACTTCGCGCCGGAAGCGCTCGACCGAGATCCCCGCCAGCAGCTCTGGCGCCAGTACCTTGACCACCACCAGCCGGTCGAGGGCGACCTCGCGCACCAGGTAGGTGCGCGACATCCCGCCTCCGCCCAGCTCGCGCTCAAAGGCATACGAGCCGGCCAGCGCCTGTTCCAGTCGCGGGCGGAGGTCGTCCATGGATCCTCGGGTGGTGCGGGTAGGCCCCAAGTATGGGTCGGAACGGTCGCCCTGCAAAGGCTTGCCCGCTCCGTGCAGGCTCGTCAGGATCGGCACCGGCGCTAGTTTTCAGGGATGACTGACACCCATCGCACCGTCCGGGTCGGACTGGTCCAGCAGCGCGCCGGCGAGGACCCCGCCGGTAACCTCGATCGTGCCATCGCGGGCATCCGCGAGGCGGCGGCGAAGGGCGCCCAGATCGTCTGCCTGCAGGAGCTTTTCGGCTGGTACTACTTCTGCCAACGCGAGGACCACGACTTCTTCCGGCTCGCCGAGCCGATCCCCGGGCCGTCGACCGCAGCCCTGCAGGCCGTCGCGAAGGAACTCGACGTGGTGATCGTCGCGTCGCTCTTCGAGAAGCGCGCCCAGGGACTCTACCACAACACCGCCGCGGTGATCGACGCCGACGGGTCGTACCTCGGCAAGTACCGCAAGATGCACATCCCCGACGACCCGCAGTTCTACGAGAAGTTCTACTTCGCCCCCGGTGACCTCGGCTTTCGCCGCTGGGACACGAAGCACGGCCGGATCGGGGTGCTGATCTGCTGGGACCAGTGGTACCCCGAGGCCGCGCGGCTGACCGCACTGACCGGGGCCGAGATCCTCTTCTACCCCACCGCCATCGGCTGGCTGCCGAGCGAGAAGGCCGAGTACGGTGAGCGGCAGCAGGGCGCCTGGGAAACGATCCAGAAGAGCCACGCGGTGGCCAACGGGGTGTTCGTCTGCGCCGTCAACCGCACCGGCCATGAGGTACTCCCCGGCAGCGGCCCCGACGCCCCCGGCATCGAGTTCTGGGGCGGGTCGTTCGTCGCCGACCCCAACGGACAGGTGATCGCCAGGGCGGGACAGGACGAGGAGGTGCTGGTCGCCGATTGCGATCTCGCCCAGGTCGACGTGGTGCGGACCCACTGGCCGTTCCTCCGCGACCGGCGGATCGATGCCTACGACGGCATCACCGAGCGATACCTGGATGAGTGACCCCGCCCTCGACCCGGAGCGGAGCGGCGGGGAGAGCGGCGGGGCCTCCTCGGCGGGCGATCGACTGATCCGCCCCGCCCCGCAAAGCGGCGGCTGGGCCTCCTCGGCGGGCGATCGACTGATCCGCCCCACCCCGCAAAGCGGCGGCGGGGCCTCCTCGCCCGCCGATCGCCTGATCGACGGTTCCGCGCATCCGGACGGAGGCCCCGCCGCTCCCGCTCTGCGGGAGGGCGGGGCGGGCGGCATGCGATCACCCGCGGAACGCGGGTTCCGCATGCCACCCGAATGGGCGCCGCACCGTGGCACCTGGCTGTCCTGGCCCCACAAGGAAGCCTCGTGGCCGGGACACTTCGCGCCGGTTCCCGCAATCTTCGCCGAGATGATCCGCCACCTCGCCCCCGGTGAGGAGGTGCACGTCAATGTCGCCGACGAGGCGATGGAGGCTGGGGCGCGCCAGGTCCTGCGACGGGCCGACGTGCCGACCGACAACGTGGTCTTCCACCACTTCCCGACCAATGACGCCTGGTGCCGTGATCACGGCCCGATCTTCGTGCAACGCGACGATGGCCGGCAGTTGATCCTCGACTGGGGCTACAACTCCTGGGGCGACAAGTATCCGCCGTTCGACCTCGACAACCAGATCCCCCGGCGAGTCGGTGAGGCACTCGGTCTCGAGGTCGTGGCACCGGGGATGGTCCTCGAGGGCGGCTCGATCGAGGTGAACGGAGCCGGCACGCTGCTCACCACCGAGGCGTGCCTCCTCAACCCCAATCGCAACCCGCTCTTGTCGCGCCAGCAGATCGAGCAGGCGCTGCGCGACTTCCTCGGCGTGCACCACATCCTGTGGCTGGGCGATGGCATCGTGGGCGACGACACCGACGGGCACATCGATGACCTGAGCCGGTTCACTGACCCACACACCATCGTGACCGTGATCGAGGACGACCCGACCGACGCGAACCACGCAGTGCTGCGCGACAACCTCGAGCGACTCCGCGCGATGCGCGACCAGGACGGCGCGCCATTCCGGATCGTGACGCTGCCGATGCCCAGACCGGTCTTCTGCGAAGGTGAACGGCTGCCGGCCAGCTATGCCAACTTCTACATCGGCAACGAGGTGGTGCTGCTCCCCGGCTACGACGCGGAGCGGGACGAGCTCGCCCGGGCCGCCCTGCAGGAGCTCTTCCCCACCCGGCGGGTGCTGGTGATCGAGGCCACGCCACTCGTCTGGGGGCTGGGGGCGTTCCATTGCGTGACGCAGCAGTGGCCGGATACGGGACGAGATACGAGATAGGAGGTACGAGATACGAGCCAAGGGAGGCGTGATCTCGTATCTCGTATCTCGTACCTCGTACCTCGTACCTCGTACCTCGTACCTCGTACCTCGTATCTCGTACCTCGTACCTCGTTCCACCCCTGCAACCCTTCCGGCCTCCCCTCCATCGAAAGGGTCGTGAACAGCGCCATGGCTCTCTCCACCCCGGTCTCCGGCACCCCGGCCCTCGATCTTGAGGCCCATCTGGTGCGCCGCGCGGCAGCCGGCGATGACGCCGCCTTCGAGGGGCTCTATCGCCGCCACGTGGGCCGGATCCACTCGCTGGTCCGGCGGATGACCGACGGCGTGGTGGCCGACGAGGTGACCCAGGATGTCTTTGTCCGGGCATGGGACAAGCTGGGTTCGTTCCGGGGCGAGAGCGCCTTCGGGACCTGGCTCTACCGGCTGGCCGTGAATGTGGTGCTGAGCCGGCGGCGCAGTGAGCGCTCGGAGCGCAATTGGCTGCTGGGCGACGATTCCGCCCTGGCGGTCGTGGGCGAACGGCCGGTCCCGCCCGGGATCACCATCGACCTCGAACAGGCGATCGGCCGGCTCCCGGAAGGGGCACGCCAGGTGTTCGTGCTGCACGATATCGAGGGCTGGACCCACGAGGAGATTGCCAACCAGCTGGGGCTGGTCCCTGGAACGTCGAAGTCGCAGTTGTCGAGGGCCCGTGCGGCCCTCAGGAGGATGCTCGATGGCTACTGATCACGATGAACTCGATCCGCGGCTTGCCGCCGCGATCCGGGGGCTCGAGGACCGCGGCCCCGAGGTCGATCTCTGGCCCGGGATCGCCCGGCGGATCACTCCCCGGCGACCCGGCACGCTCCAGCTCCGCTGGCCGGTCGCGGTCGCGGCGGCGCTCGCCCTGGTGGCGGGCTCCGCCGCGATCACCAGCGCGCTGCTGCCGGGTCGGGGCGCCCCGACGACCACCGCCGCCATCGCCAACGGTGCATCCACCCCGGCGTTGCCGGCCGGCTACGAACGTGCCGAGCAGACGCTGAGCACCGCGATCGATCGGCTCGAGGAGGCCTACGCCGCGGCCGAGCCCCGGCTCGACCCGGCCACCCGGACCCAGATCAAGGCGTCGCTCGCGGCGCTCGACACTGCCATCGCCGACGCCCGGACCCGTGCCGACGCCGCGCCGACCGACCTCCGGGCGGCCAAGTACCTGACCCATGCGATGCAGCGCAAGCTCGACGTGCTGCAGACGGTCGCCACCATGACCACCCCGAGCTGACCCATGCTGCCGCCACTGCTGCTCGCCGCCGTGCTCGCCGTGCCCGCTTCGCCGGCGCCGGCCGACACCACCTTCCGCATCACGCGGGGCACGACCATCACCATCGACGCCGGGATGCAGGCGGTCACGGTGCGCGGCACGGACGGGGACCAGGTCACGGTACGCGGTGCCGATGTCTCCCACGACGGCCGTGAGGTCGCCATCGACGGTGGCATGCCGTTCAGGAACCGGGGGCGCGGCGGACCGATCACCGTGTCGGTGCCCCGCTGGGCCAGGGTGAGCGCATCGTCGGTGATGGGAGCGATCACCGTGGAGAACGCCCCGGCCGACCTCGAGGTCGAGGCGGTCAATGGTGGGGTCACCGTGTCGGGTGGGAGCGGGACGATGTCGCTCACCAGCGCCACCGGCGGGATCACGGTGCGCGGCTTCACTGGGTCCCGGCTCGACATCGAGGCGGTGGCCGGCACCGTCGACGTCGACGGTGCCAGTGGGTCACTGGGGATCGAATCGGTGAGCAACCCGATCATCCTGCGCAACGTCACGGCGACCTCTGTCGAGGCCTCGAGCACCAACGGCAGCATCGAATGGCATGGCGGCTTCGACCCGGCCGGTCGCTACCAGTTCACGTCGCACAACGGCACCATCGACCTGTGGGTCCCACGATCGATCAACGCCCGACTCCAGATCACCTCGTTCAATGGCAGCTTCGACACCTCGATCCCGGCCACCACGACCGGAAGCGGGGGCACGCGCCGCGACGGTGACTGGCCCGGGGAACGGGAGACCACCGCCACCTATGGCCGGGGTGCGGCTTCGGTGCACCTTGAGACCTTCAACGGCCGGATCCGGGTCCGGGCGATCGGCGACACCTGAGGCTGCAACCCTCTGGGGGGCAGCCGCGTCCCAAGGGACGATACGGCGAACAGCACGCATGGGCGGCCCCGTCCACCCCCGCCCCAGCGAGTCGCCGTTCGCAGATCGCCGACCGCCCCCCGGGGCACCACCTGACGAGGATCGCCGCATGCTGACACCACTGCTCCTGCTCGCCGCCGCCACCTCGCTGCACCCGCTGCCGCCGATCCCCGCCCTGACCCCGGATCCCGACTACCACTTCTCCCGGGCGATGCGTGCCGGGCAGGTGCTCGGCATCACCAACATCGACGGCACCGTGACCGTGACCCGCGCCAGCGGCGGCACCGCCGAGGTGCTGGTGACCAAGCGGGTGATTCGCGGCGACGGCGACCTGGTGAAGGCCGTGCTCGAGGAGACCGGCGACGGCATCCGGGTCTGCACCGTCTACCTCGACGACCGCGGCGATGATCGCGACGGCTGCGAGAGCCGTCGGCACGGCCGGCGAAACGAGCCGCTCGACGTCGAGATGACCTACGAGGTGCGGCTGCCGGCCGGTGTGGAGCTCAACGTGGGCACCGTCGACGGCGACATCGTGGCCAGCGGACTCACCGCCCGGACCCGGCTCAGCACGGTCGATGGCAATATCCGGGTGCGCGGCAGGGCACCGGAGCGGATCAGCACCGTCGATGGCGATGTCACGCTCGACAGCGAGGGTGCCCTCCCCGACGAGATGCGGATCAGCACCGTCGACGGCAGCATCCGACTCGGGTTCCCGGCCAACGCTGGCTTCGCGGTCGAGGCCACCACGGTCGACGGCGACCTGACCAGCGACTTCCCGATCACCGTCAAGGGCAAGTGGGGCCCGCGCACCATGCGGGGCCGTGCCGGCGACGGCCGGACCCACATCCGGCTCAGCACCGTCGACGGCGACGTCCGGATCACCAGGCAGTGAGCGATCGACCGGCTGTGGGCATGGCTCACGCCCGGTCGGCCGCGACCACGAATCCCCAGGAGAGGACCTTCATCATGCGCAAGTCAATCGTGACCCTGGCCCTGCTGCTCGCGGCCTCGCCGCTGGCGGCCCAGGACTATCGGTTCACCAAGGAGATGCGGGCCGGCGACCGGCTCGAGCTCCAGAACATCAACGGTGCCATCGACGTGACCCAGGGCTCCGGGCGCACGATGACGGTCGAGGTGACCAAGGACGTCAAGCGAGGCAATGGCGACCTCGTCAAGGCGATCATGGAGGAGGGCTCCGGGTATGTCCGTGTCTGCACCATCTACCTCAATCGCAACCCGAACCGCTCGACCTGCTCCGGCGACAACAGCAACTCGACCCGCCGCGGTGACCGGCTCGAGGTCAACATGCACTACACGGTGCGGGCCCCGGCTGGCGTGACCGTCGACGTGGAGACGGTCAACGGCGCGGTGATGCTTCGCGGCATCGACACCCCGGCGTCGGTCGAGACGGTCAATGGCACCATCGACTTCGACGGCGTCGGCGCCCATCACCTCGAGACCGTCAACGGCAAGATCCGGGCGGCGTTCTCCCAGGCCAACTGGAACGGGACGCTCGACGTCAGCACCGTCAACGGCAGCGTCGACCTCACCCTGCCGGGCAGCCTGGCCGCCGAGATCCGTGGCGAGACCGTCAATGGCAGGATCGACGTGGGCGACTTCGAGGTGACAATCTCGGGCCGCTGGGGCCCCAAGTCGTTCCACGGCACGATCGGTGGCGGCGGTGGCCGGGTGATCAACATCGAGACCGTCAACGGAGGGATCACGCTTCGGAAGCGATAAACGAGATACGAGATACGAGAGACGAGAGACGTGGTACGACGCGGGGCCGACATCGAGGATCGATGCCAGCCCCGCGCTCGCATCTCGTATCTCGCATCTCGTATCTCGTATCTCGTATCTCGTTTATCCTTCAGCCGTGCCCGACCTCTTCTCCCCCGACGGAATCGCTGCGTGGCAGGCGATGCTGCGCGAGTCCGACGACTTCCGCGAGGCGGCGGGCCACTGGTCCGGCACCCTGGTGCTGCTTGAGGGCGATGCCGACCGGCCCACCCGGGCGACCTGGCTGGCGCTGGTCGATGGCGTGATCGCCGAGGCCCGCCCCGCCCGTCCTGGCGACCAGGAGGAGGCCGAGTTCGTGCTGTCGGCCGAGGCACAGACCTGGGCCGACCTGATCGCCGGGCGTGATGAGCTGATCACCGCCGCGTTCCGCGGTGCGCTCCGGCTGGAGCGGGGGCAGGTGTTCCGGCTGCTGCCGCATGCCCGTGCGGCATCGGCGATGCTGCGGGCGGCCGGAGAGAAGTGAGTCCTGAGCTAGCCTGAGACGTGGGGGGAACTGCTGGAAACCGCCCCCCACGTCTCAGGACTCAGGACTCACTTCTCGAACGCAATCGGCGCCGCCAGCACCGCGTCGGGAATCCCGAATCCCTCGGTGACCTGTTCGGCGATCGGCCGCAACTCGAGGCAGCACTTGTTGGCGAGGTAGCGGATCCCCTTCGCCTTCGGCGTCTCGACCACCCCGCTCATCAGGAACCAGCCGAGATCCGCCTCCATCCGCGAAGCCCAGAAGGTGTCGCGCAGCAGGGCGAGCAGCGCCCCCGGCCCGGGCCGTGCCCGTCGCTCGGCGTCGTGGATCGCCTCGAGCGCCACCCGCTCGACGTGCGCCACCGCCAGGTGCATCAGGTGATCCTGTACCTCGTGCATCGCCTGCACGGGGTCCTTCTTGAGTCCGGCACGCAGCCGGCGGGCCGCCGCGTCGAGGATCCGCTCCTCGCGATACCGGAAGAGGTCGAGCTGCTGGGCGGGATCGCGCAGGTGCTCCTCATCGTCGCGCCGGGCGGTGACCGGATTCATCGCCTTGAGCATCCTCCCGGCCCGACGTCGCAGGATGCGGATCACTCCGGCGTCGGCGAACTCCTCCTGGTAGCCAGTCAAGAGTGCCTTGGCGAGAAGCTGGTAGAGGACGGTGTTGTCGCCCTCGAAGGTGGTCCAGACATCGATGTCCTGGCGAATCAGCGCGATCCGATTGGCCGCGAGGTAGCCCTGGCCACCGCAGCACTCGCGCGCCTGGGTGACCGTCTCCTGGGCAAACCACGCGGTGTAGGCCTTGAGGCCGGCCGCGAGTCCCTCGAGCTGCCGATCGGACTTGCCGTCGAGCGTGGCCCACTGGTCCACCAGGCGCGACAGCGCGAGATCCAGCACGATGCTGGTGGCGAGCGCCGGCAGCAGCCGGCGCTGGTGGGTGCGATAGTCGAGCAGCAGCGTCTCGTTGCCACGCTTGGGCCCGAACTGGCGTCGCCGGTTGGCGTAGCGAATCGCGATGGTGAGGGCGCTCTTGGCCGCCGACAGCGCCGAGAGACCGATCGTGATCCGGCCCCCGACCAGGGTCCCGAGCATCTGGAAGAAGCGCCGGGCATCGCTCTCGATCGGCGAGGAATAGCTGCCGTCGGCCGCGACATCGCCGAATCGGTTGAGGAGGTGGTGCCGTGGCACCCGGACCTGGTCGAACCAGATCCGGCCGTTGTCCACGCCGTTGAGTCCCTCCTTGAGCCCGCTGTCCTCGATCCGGATCCCCGGAAGGGGCACACCCTCCGGATCGCGGATCGGGACCAGGAAGGCGTGCACGCCGCGGCTGCGTCCCCCGGTCACCAACTGGGCAAAGACCGTCATCATCCGGCCGTGCTTCGCGGCGTTGCCGATCCACTCCTTGTGGGCACCCGGATGCGGCGTGTCGATCACGAACTCGTCGGTGGCCGGATCGAAGGTCGCGGTGGTCTCGAGATCGCGCACGTTGGAGCCGCTGCCTCGCTCGCTCATCGCGAAGCCACCCAGCAACTCGCCGCTCGAGATGACGGGGAGAAAGGTCTCGTGGTGCCAGCCGGTGCCCAGCAGCTGCACGCTGCCCTGGAAGAGGCCGAACTGCACCCCGAACTTGATGGTCAGCGAGAGATCGTGATACGAGAGTGTCTCGAAGGCCGCCATGAAGCCGCTGGGATCACCACGCCCGCCGAGCACCGTCGAGATCGGCAGCTTGCCGAGTCCGTCGGCGGCGAGCAGGCCAAGCCAGCGGCGCACCTGTTCGCGATAGTCGTCGGTCGACAATCCGGGTCGGTAGGCGAACTCGGGACCGGCCAGGCGACGACGCACGAAGTCGCGGATCCCGTGTTCGTGGCCATCGAGCAGCGCCCTGAGCGCGGCGACGTCCACCGGCGGCGACGGCCTGAGCGGTGCGGGCGATGGAGTCGTGGTGGCGGCAGGGGTTGTCATCGGCACCAGGGGTTCGGGTCGAAAGGGTGATCCTGATCGAAGGATAGCCCGGGACGGGCCCCAACCGACCCGTGGCTCGCGCCACCGGACCGCCGCTAGCTTGCCGCGATGAGCGACCACCCACAGATCGTGGTACTGGGTGCCGGTGCCGCCGGCCTGGTGGCGGCGACCCACGCCGCCGGCCCGGGCCGGCGGGTGCTGCTGCTGGAACGGACCGCCGACGGCGGCCGCAAGATCCTGATCAGCGGGGGCGGTCGCTGCAACGTGCTCCCCGCGGCCCTCGATCCACGGCGCTTCGTCAGCAACGCGCCACCCCACCTGGTGCGCCGGATCCTCGCTGGGTGGCCGCTACCGGCGATGCGCCACTTCTTCGAGCACGAGGCGGGACTGCCGCTGGTGGTCGAACCGGCGACCGGCAAGCTCTTTCCGGTCGCCAACCGGTCTCGGGCGGTCCGCGACGCGCTGCGACGCCTCGCCAAGGAGCGCGGGGTGACCTTCCGCGGTGGGTGCGAGGTCACCGGCCTCCAGCCCGAGGGCAACCGCTGGCGCCTCACGGTGCGCAACGGCGAACCGATCGTCGCCGCCGCGGTGGTGGTCGCCACGGGCGGGCTCTCGGTACCCCAGACCGGCTCCGACGGCTTCGGCCAACGGACCCTCGCCGCCCTTGGCCACACCGTGCACCCCACCTATCCGGCCCTCACACCGCTGACGCTCGACCCCCCGTCGTTCGCCGACCTGGCCGGAGTCTCGCTCACGGTCGATATCCGGGCCGAGTCGTCGCTCGAGCGGCGTGAGGCATCCGGCGGCTTCCTCTTCACCCACCGGGGCTTCTCCGGTCCCGCCCTGCTCGACGTGTCACACGTGGCGGTGCGGAGCCGACTTGCCCGCGAGCCACACGCCGTGCTGCGTGTGGCCTGGGGCGGTCTCGACGCCAGCGCGTGGCTCGAGCGATTGGCACCCTCGGCGAGCCATGTCGGCACCGTGCTGCGTCGCGAACTGCCGCAGCGCCTCGCCGAGCGGCTGCTCCGCGAGGCGGAGGTCGACGCCGCAATGCAACTCGCCCAGCTGCCGCGTGCGGCCCGCGAGCGCCTGATCGAGGTGCTGGCCGACTTCGCCCTGCCATGGACCTCCGACGAGGGCTACCGCAAAGCCGAGGTGACCGGTGGTGGTATCGCGCTCGACGAGGTTCAACCGGGCACGATGGCGAGCCGTATGCTCTCGGGAGTCTTCATCGCCGGTGAACTCCTCGATGCATTCGGTCCGATCGGGGGGTACAATTTCAGTTGGGCGTGGGTGACGGGTCGACTGGCCGGACTCGGTGCCGCGCGACACGTCGTCGATGGCTGATGGTCGATGATCGGGGAGGCAACGTTGGTGCTCCCTGACGGCCGTCCCCCATCGACCCTCGACCACGAGTCAGTCACCATCCTTCCACTTCCGGAGTGCCCGCATGCTTCGCCGCCTGCTCGCAATCCTGCTCGTCGCCACCCCGCTCGCCGCCCAGCAGCACCTGACCACACCCGAGGAGGCGCTCGGCTTCGGGATCGGCGACGACTACCAGTTGGCCACCTACGATCAGCTCGAGCACTGGTGGCAGCAGCTGGCGGCCGAGTCGCCGCGGATGGTCCTCGACACGATGGGCCTCACCGCCGAGGGGCGGCCCCAGCTGATGGCCATCCTCAGCTCGCCGGCCAACATCGCCAGGCTGGGACGCTACCGTGAGATCAGCGAGACGCTGGCGCGGGGGCGGGTCGACTCGGCCACGGCCGCGGCCCTCGCCGCCGAGGGGAAGGCGGTCATCTGGATCGACGGCGGGCTGCACGCCACCGAGGTGCTCGGCGCGACCCAGCTGATGGAACTGGTCTGGCAGTTCGTCTCGCGTGACGACCCCGAGACCCGTCGGATCCTCGACGACGTGATCATCCTGGCCGTGCACGCCAACCCCGACGGCATGGAGCTGGTGTCGTCGTGGTACATGCGCCACGCCGACACGGCGACCCGTTCCCTCGCCGGCCTGCCGCGACTCTACCAGAAGTACGTGGGCCACGACAACAATCGCGACATGTTCCGCAACGCCCAGGCCGAGTCGCGCAACATGAGCCGGGTGATGTTCACCGAGTGGTATCCCCAGATCATGTACAACCATCACCAGACCGGCCCCGCCGGCGCGGTGATGTTCGCACCGCCGTTCCGCGATCCACTCAACTTCACCTTCGACCCCGACCTGATCACCTCGCTCGACTGGGTGGCGATGGCGATGCAGCGCCGCTTCGCCTTCGAGGGGAAGCCGGGCGTCGTGTCGCAGAACGCCTCGAGCTACTCGACCTGGTGGAACGGCGGGGTGCGCACCACGGCGTACTTCCACAACATGATCGGCATCCTCACGGAGACGATCGGCTCGCCGAGCCCCACGTCGATCCCGCTGCGGCTCTCGCAGCCTGGTGCCCAACCGCAGCCAGCCGTACCCGATCAGCGCCGGTCCGTGGCATTTCCGCCAGTCGGTCGACTACTCGATGACCGCCAACCGCGCGATCCTCGACCTCGCGTCGCGCTACCGCGAGAACGTGCTGCTCAACATCTGGAAGATGGGGCACAACTCGATCGCGCGCGGCTCGACCGACACCTGGACCGACACGCCCGCCCTGATCGCCGACGCCGAGGCCGCGATGACCGCGGCGGCGAAGGATGCCCCGGCGGAGCCGCCGCAGGGCGGCGGCTTCCGGCGCCAGGGTGGCGGCAACCCCGAGGCTGCCCTGGCCGTGCTCCACGATCCCACACGGCGCGATCCGCGCGGCTTCGTGATCCCTGCTGGTCAGGCCGAGATGGGCAACGCGCTCGATTTCCTCGACGCGCTCCGGGTGAGCGGCATCGAGATCGAGAAGACCACCGCCCCGACCGAGATCGCCGGCACCAGCTATCCGGCCGGATCGTTCGTCGTCCGCGGTGACCAGGCGTTCCGGCCTCACGTGCTCGACATGTTCGAGCCGCAGGATCACCCCACCGACCTGCGATATCCCGGCGGCCCGCCGGTGCCGCCCTATGACATCGCGGGCTGGACCCTGGCGATGCAGATGGGGTTCCGGTTCGACCGGATCCTCGACGACTTCACCATGCCGGCCACGTCGGTCGGCGGGCTGGAGGTGGCACCCGATCCCGCACCGTTCGACGCCCAGGCCGGCGCCTGGATCGTGTCGCCCCGATCGACCGACGCCTTCCGGGCCGTCAATCGGGCGATCGCGGCAGGCGGCAGGGTCGAACGGCTCGACAACGGCGACTTCGTGCTGCGCGGCACGACCAGTCGCGACGTCCTCGCGCGGTTGGCGCGCGAACGGGCGCTGCCGACCCGGGCCGCCGGCACGACCACCGGCACCGCGATCCAGCCGCTGCGCGTCGGGCTGGTCGACGTCTATGGCGGCTCGATGTCGGCGGGATGGACCCGGTGGATCCTCGAGCAGTACGAACAGCCGTTCACGCGGGTCTTCCCCGCCCGACTCGACCAGGGCGACCTGAGCCGCGAGTTCGACGTGCTGATCTTCGTTGATGGCATGATCCCGTCGGCCGATCGCACCGGACGCGGGTTCGGGGGCCGTGAACCGACCGACATCCCGGCCGAGTACCGCGACCAACTGGGCCGGATCACCGTGGCGACCACGGTGCCCCAGCTCAAGGCCTTCGTGGAGGGCGGCGGGCGTATCATCACCATCGGGTCGTCGACCGTGCTGGCGCGACACCTCGGCCTGCCACTCGAGAACCATCTCGTCGAGCGGCTCCCCGATGGCAGCGATCGACCACTGTCGCGCGAGAAGTATTACGTGCCGGGGTCGCTCCTGGCCGTTACCGTCGACAACCAGCTGCCCGCCGCGGCCGGCGCCGACACCAGCGCGATCGTGATGTTCGACAACTCACCGGTCTTCCGGCTGCCGCCCGATGCCACCAGCCGCGGCATCACCCCGATCGCCTGGTTCAGCAGCGCCACCCCGCTTCGCTCCGGCTGGGCCTACGGACAGGGCTACCTGCAGGACGGCGTCGCGATGGCCCGTGCCGATGTCGGCAAGGGTCAGCTCTACCTCTTCGGCCCGGAAGTGATGTTCCGCGGCCAGCCGGAGGGCACCTATCGGTTCGTGTTCAATGTGCTGTATGGGCGATAACGAGATACGAGATACGAGATACGAGATACGAGGTACGAGGGACGAGATACGAGGGACGTTGGATTCGGGCTCGCCGTTCCGAACGGGTTCGGAGGCTGGCACGTCACTACCGTGACAGCCCGTCCGATCTCCCCCCTCGTATCTCCTATCTCGTACCTCGTATCTCGTATCTCGTCTATCGCGCGAACGTCACATCGATCCGCACCACGATGTCCGGGTCCATCCGCAGCAGGCCGAGGACCTTGGTGAGCCCACCTACGTTGTAGTCCTTCACGTTCATCGGCACTCGACCCCGGAAGCGGGCACGCCGGGGGCTGAGCCAGGCCCAGCCGCGGACCGCCTGACTCTTGGTCACTCCGTGGATGGTGAAGCGGCCCCGGAGGGTGACCGGGATCGAGTCACCGTCGGTATCGCCGGCGGCGACCGCATCGAGTTCGAATCGCATCGTCGGGTAGCGCTCGACCTCGAGGGCCTTGAGCATGTCCCGATCGCGCTTGGCATTGCCGGTGTGAAGCGAGCGGGCCGACGCCTCCACCCAGCCGTGAACCCCGGCCAGCGACCCAGCGCCGTCGAGACGCCCGGCGAGCATCGAGGTCATCCCGGTGAAGTCGCCCAGGGTGGCGCTGCCGTCGAACGCCAGCTCCCCGGACACCGAGGGCAGCGAGGGTACCGCCTGGGCGGCCAGCGGGAGGACAGGAATCATGAGCAGGCAGAGGCAGCGAAACGTCATGGAGATCATGCGCCTCCCGGCGCGCATCGGATTGTGGCGACCGGTGATCGAGCCCCGGCCCTCTCCCGCACCGGTCGCCGTTCATCCGCCCCGGCGCACGACCAACCGACCGGTCAGCCGATCGCCAATGGTGGCGTAGCCCTCAGCGGTGAGGTGCCATCCACCGGTGCTCGCGGTGACACCAGCGAAGAGCGCCACTCGTTCCAGGTCCACGATGACGCGCCGGCGATCGGTCTCGCCAATCGCATTGGTGAAATGTACCTGGAACCGGGGGCGGAGTAGCGAATAACCGAGCCCCACATGGGGCACCATCGCGTGACCGGTCCGCGCTATTGCCACCTCGACCCCGAAGACTCCCGGACGCCAGTGGTCGTCGGAGCGGGTGCCGCCGAAGCACTCACTGGCCGGGTCATCGATGGCGGCGGCGTTGCAGATGACCGGGGCGTCGAGTGCGCCGAGGAGTGCATGGATCCGGGGGAGCAGGAGCCAGCTGTCGGAGAGCCGCACCAACCGCCCCACGCCGAGACCCACCAGGTTGGCCCGGACCTGATGCACGGTCACCGGCGGAGTCCATCCTCCCTCGAGCTGCCAACCATGCGCCTGAACCGCCACCCGCAATCGCACCACCCCTGCGATCGGGTTGGTGTCCTCCGGCCCCTTGCCGGGACGGCAGCTGGTCGGCGTGGCCAGGTCCCGGGGCACCTCGGGGAGGGAGGCCGCCTCGATCCCCAGCGCCCAGCCGGACGATTCCGTGCTCCCCCCTGCGCGGGTGAACGCCAGCGGCACCGACAGGATCGCGAATGCCTGCGCCTCGTGGGAATCGGTGGCTGGGTAACAATCGTCCTGCGCCGCGACCAAGTGGACTGGCAGCACCAGCGCGAGACAC
Organism: uncultured Gemmatimonadales bacterium; assembly: GCA_963817715.1. Taxonomy (GTDB): domain Bacteria; phylum Gemmatimonadota; class Gemmatimonadetes; order Gemmatimonadales; family GWC2-71-9; genus Palsa-1233. The sequence goes on along the minus strand of CAWFPG010000005.1, from coordinate 782,076 downwards.
CCGAGCAGGACGTGCTGTCTCACTGCACCACAACCGTGCCGCGCATCCCCGAGGTCCGCGTGCCGTGCACCGTGCAGTAATAGGCGAAGGTGCCAGCCTGGTTGAAGGTGTACTCGTAGCTCTTCGGCGGGTTGTCGGCCGCCGGGTTACCGGGGAATGAACCGGCTGTCGAGGCGGTGACGGTGTGCGGTCCGTCGTCCCAGATCCAGCGGACGGTGGTTCCCGGGGCAACCACCACATTGGCGGGGACGAAGCGCGCTCCACCCGAGGTCGTGAGGTGAATCTCGACGGTGCCGCCACCGCCGGTCGCCGTGGCCGTCGCCGTGAATGCCACATTGGGCCCGCCGGCCTGACCCACCGTGGCAGAGGCATTCTGGGTACCCGCCGTGGTGCCGAGGTTCCACATCGCGCTTGCCGTGCCGTCGGATCCGGTGACCGACTGCGGCGGATCGAAGAAGCCGTTGGTGGCCGTCGTCGCCCAGATCACCAGTGCGCCGCTGGCGGGATGGCCGTTCTGGGTCACCAGCACTCGCAGCGGATCGGGGAGGAGCGTGCCGAGCGGGGCGGTCTGCGCGTTACCCGACGGCGCACCGAGGGCGATGACGAAGGTGCCCTGCGGCGGGGTTGTCGCGGTGGCGCTGAATTGCACCGAGGCACTACCGGAGGTCGCCGTGGCCGTCTTGTTCCCCGCTCCTGCGCCGAGCGTCCAGATGGCGCTGGCAATGCCGTCGGCTCCGGTCGGACCGTTGCCTACGACCTGTCCCGACGAGGTCGACCAACTCACGGCCTCCCCGGGAGCCACCGCGGTGCCGCGAAAGGCGCGAACACGGAGCGGCGCACTCACCTGCTGGCCGGCGAGCGCGGTCTGGTTGTCGCCGCTCGGGTTGCCTTTCTCGAGCACCAGCGCCGGTGGTGGCGGCGGCGGAGGCGGCGGGGGTGGGGGCGGCGTGTTGATGCTGCCCCCACCGTCACCACCGCAGGCCGCGGCGAGAAGTGCAGCGAGCATCGGACGCATCAGGCGGGATCGGGTAGCGGGCATGGTGGCGCTCCGGGTAGACGGTTGGCTCAGACCACGGCACGACGGAATCCGTGGGGCTCACGGAGGGTGCGGGCCAGGGTGAGCAGGGCACATTGGAAGGTCGCGAGATCGCGTGGGGCACTGATCGAGAACCGCACCGCTTCGGGCGGCTCGATGTCCACCGCGAAGGGGTCGCTGGCGCGGACAGCCACGCCATGTTGGGTGGCGCGTTCCACGAACTCGTGGCGACTCCACCCGGGCGGGAGTTCCAGCCAGCGGTGCGGGCAGGTGGTGCCGTGCCCACGCACGCCATCGGGCAACAATCGGCGACACAACGCATCTCGCTCCGCGATTTCCTGCCGGGCCGCCACGAGCGCCGCCTCGGCTTCGCCACCATCGATCCAGCGACTGGCCACCGCCGCGGCCAACCCGGCCGGCGTCGAGGTGGTGGCGCGCGCGGCGGCCCCGAGCCGCTCGGCCAGCGACCGATCCACCGAGCCCAGGTAGCCGATTCGCAACCCCGCGGCGAACGACTTCGAAAACGAGGTGACGTAGGCGGTGCGGTCCGGCACCAGCAATGCGAACGGCGACGGCGCCTCTGCCGGGTGGTATCCGTAGACGTCGTCCTCGAGCAGCAGCAGGTCGTGCGACGCACCACCCGGGCCAGTGCGTCGCGCCGCTGTCGGGTCATGGTGTGTGTCGTCGGGTTGTGCAGCGTCGGGGTGAGCACCACGAGGGCCGGTCCACGATGTGCCTCTCGCTCAAGGGCATCGGGGCGCATCCCGTCGGCGTCGCTGGAGACCGACTGGACCGGCAGGCCGAGCATCCCCGCCATCGTCCGCACGCCGGGATAGCTGAGCGCCTCGACGAGGACCCTCCCCTGCGCGCGCCCAAGCGCCATCAGGGTGAGCAGGATGGCATGGTCGGCACCGTCGGCGAGCACCACGTGGTCAGCGTCCACCTCGAGGCCGCGCCGCGCCAGCCATCGCGCCCCCGCAGCACGGTCGGCGGCACCGCCCCCGAGTTCGGGATAGCGCAGCAGTTGCTCGGCCCCACCTCCGCGAAGCAGCGAGGCGGTGGTTTCCTGCAGCAGCCGCGGCAACGGCGACCCGGAGGGCTCCGGCGGCAGGTTGAGTGTCAGGTCGATCACCGCCGGCTGCAACGCACGAGGATCGTCGCTGATGAACGTCCCCCGGCCCTGCTGGGCTCGCACCAGCCCGCGGCGCTCCGCCTCGGCGATCGCCCGGGTCACCGTGGCCAGGTTGAGCTGCAACATCGTGGCGAGCCTGCGCTGGGTCGGCAGGCGCTCGCCACGGTGCAATGCCCCGTTGGCCACACCCTCGGCGATGGCGTCGACCAGCGCGATATACCGCGGTCCTGAGCCATCGAGTCTCGGATTCCAGCGGGTCACCGGGTTCGGGAGGGGCGGCATGGCAGCTCAGCGGATGGAGGAAGCGGACGGCACCGACGTCTCGGTCACGGATATCCAGGGACAGGCCCCGGCGGGGGCGGCGGAGGCGGCGCGGGCATCCCCGCGCCGCTGGACACCACCTGCACCGTCCCCGTCATGCCGGGATGGATGGTGCAGTGGTAGGGGAAGGTGCCGAGCGTACCGAAGCTGCGGGCGACTGTGGTATTGGCAGTCGCCGAGGTGATGTTGGCCGGATGGCCGGTCACCTCGTCGAAAACCACCGTGTGGGCCACGGCCCCGAAATCCCAGGTGACCTGGGTACCGAGGGCAACGGTCTTCTGGGGCGGGAGGAACTGCAGGCTGGCGGTGGCCTGGATGTCGCCGGCCCCGCCGGTGTTGTCGGCTGGCGTTGAGCCACCGCAGCCGACGAGGGAGAGTGCTGAACAAGCCGCGAGGACCAGCCGATCGCGGCGACAATGACCAAACACGAGGTACCTACCTTTCGCGCAGGGACACTCCTCCGTGAAGTGTCACTCGTGAACGGCTATTACCATCGCCACAATTCGTCAAATTGTATGGGTCAATTCCACAAGTGTCTGCAGTCCCGCCCCCGGGCGTCGGGAGGGGACTGCAGGCGGGCCGCGCTGGGCGGCCAGGGAGGCGAAGCCTGCGGCAATCCTACGGCGTCGTGGTCCGCGGCACCTTGAGGTAGCGGTCGAGCCATTCGACCATCTCGGCGAGGGTCTGCCCCACCGATTCCCGGGCCGAGTAGCCGTGGGCCTCGCCGGGGAGCATCACCAGCCGCGCCGTGCCGCCGTGCCCCTTCACCGCCGCGTACATCCGCTCTGACTGGATCGGGAAGGTCCCCGAGTTGTTGTCGTCCATGCCATGAATGAAGAGGATCGGGTCGCGGATCGAGTCGGCATAGGTGAACGGCGACATCCGCCGATAGACCGGCTCAGCCTCCCAGTAGCTGCGCCGCTCGTTCTGGAAGCCGAACGGAGTGAGCGAGCGATTGTATGCTCCACTCCGCGCCACGCCGGCGTGAAAGAGCCGGGTGTGGGCCAGCAGATTGGCCGTGGTGAACGCGCCATAGCTGTGTCCCCCCACGGCGATCCGGTCACGGTCGGCCACGCCCATCGCCACCAACGTGTCGATCGCTGCCTCGGCGGAGGCGATCAGCTGCTCGACATAGGCGTCGTTGGCGGTCTCGCCCTCGCCGATGATCGGGAAGGACGGGTTGTCGAGGATGCCGTATCCCTGAGTGAGCAAAAAAAGGTGTGACGCCCCGGCGGGCCGGGTGAAGCGGTAGGGTGACCCACGCACCTGGGAGGCGGCGTCGGCCGACTGGAATTCCGATGGATACACCCAGAAGAGGAACGGCAGCGGGCCGTCGCGCTGCCGGTCGTACCCGGCCGGCAGGTACATCGTCCCCGAGAGGGTGACGCCATCGCCCCTGGTGTAGGTGAGGAATTCCGAACGCACCTCCGCGAAGGTCGGCGCGGGGTCGGCGATCCGGGTGAGCTGCACCGGGGCGATGCGGCGGAGCACCTCGCGCCGCCAGTAGTTGGGCGGCTCGGTCTTCGACTCGCGGCGGGTGATGAACGCGCCGCGGTCGGCATCGAGCGCCGCGACGAGCGTCTCGTAGTACGGCGCGGTCGATTGCCAGAGCCGTGTGGTCCTGAGGGTGCGCAGATCGAGCCGGTCGAGGAACGGCCGGTCGCCCTCGGGGGAGGCGCCGGCACCGCTCAACCAGATCGCGCGGCCGTCGCGCGAGAACTGCAGCATGGTACGACCCGCGGAGTCGGTCCGCATCAGCGGGGAGCCGGGATCGCCGTAGCGATCGTCCGACGCCCGGTCCCAGAGGAGCCGCGCCCCGGACGCGGGATCGGCCGGATTCACCATCCAGGTGCGGGACCGCCGGTCGGGCGACCAGCTCTCGTTCACCAGGGCGAGGTCGTCGCGACCCCACCAGATCCTGCCGACGCGACCCGCCGTCTCGAACCAGAGCTGCGGCTCGCCGATGAACGGCGCGTCGAGTCGAACGATCCGGTCGCGGTGCGGCATGTCGACCGTGGGATCCCCACCGTCGAGCGCCTCGACCCAGAGCAGCGTGGCAGGTGCATCGGCGCGCCAGCGCCAGCTGCGTGGCCCGGCTTCGGTGGCGCCGCGGGCGATCGACTGGCTCTCGACCTGGGCCACGTTGCGCACCACCCGCTGCTCGCGGCCCGCGCGATCCCAGATCGCGGTGTGCGACGGGAATCGACTCCACGGGACCTGATAGGAGAACGGACGCTGCAGCGTCTCGGCGATGAAGAACCGGCCATCGGGCGACGGATCGAGCGACACCGTCAGGCCCGCCGGGCCGACCGGAACGGTCCGGCCATCGAGCGTCACGATCACCCACTGTCGCGTGAAGTAGTGGGCGAAGAGCGCCTCGTCGTATGGCGAGGTGAGCAGATCCTGATAGGTCCGCTCCGGCGTCGCGCGACCACGACTCTCCTGGGTGACCGGCCCGTCGGGTGCCACCGGCGGGGCCGGCGCCGGGCCGCGATCGGTGGGGATCATGGCACACAACAGTTCGCTGCCGCCATCGAGCCACTGGCACGGCGACCGGGTGGTGCCGTTGAGTACCGGTCCGAGGAGCTGGCGGACCGTCCCAGCGGTATCACCCAGGAACAGCGCGATCCCGGCCTCGCCAGTCCGGGTGAAGGCGAAATGGCCACCGTCGGGGGCCCAGCTCGGCGCCGAGAGCCGCCCTCCGGAGGGAACCGTCAGTGGGCGCTGGTCACCACCCTGCACCCGCTGCAGCGTGAATCCATCGTACCCGCCTGTCGAGGCCGGGCCGTTGGTGTGCGGATTGATCCGGCTCCCGGCCAACTTGAGGTGGGGTTCGGCCACCTCGGCGATCGGCGGCAACCCCGGCCGATCCATGAGCACGAACCAGTCACGGCGCGGGGAGAGGGAGATCGCGGGGATCGGGCGCGCGTCGAGCATCGCCGCGATCGGCGCCGGGGGATCGCGATAGCCCTCCTGGCCACGCGCCACGCCCACCGACACCAGCAGCAACACAACAAGAATGATCGGGAATCGACGGGTCATCGGGGCAGCTCCATGCGGCATCGATCGGATCACAGGGACCATCCGGGGATGGACTGGGGTCGTATCGCTGATATCCTACTGTCGAATCCACGGAACGCCAATGCGGCACAATGCCGCCACCGGAGGTCTCTCATGTCACGACTCGGCGTCGCCATCACCTGGCTCGGGCACGCCGCCTTTCATCTCGCGCCCGACGGCGAGGCACCACCGTTCCTCTTCGATCCCTGGCTCGCCAATCCGAAGGCACCGCGCAACGCCGTCGAACTGGCGGCCGACGCGAAGGTGATCCTGGTGACCCATGGCCACTCCGATCACGTGAGCGGGGTGGTCGAACTCGCGGGGGCGACCGGGGCGACGGTGCTCACCACCGTCGAGGTCGCCGCCGACCTGTCGGCCGACGGTCTCGACGCCGAGCAACTGGTCGGCTTCAACGTCGGCGGCGCCGCCGAGTCGCACGGCCTCCGCGCCACCCTGGTGCACGCCCAGCATTCGTCGTCGCGCGACAACCCCGATGGGCGCCCCCGCGAGCTCGGCAATCCCTGCGGCTTCGTGGTCGAGCTCCCCGGCGGACCGGTGATCTACAACACTGGCGACACCGGGGTCTTCAGCGACATGGCCCTGATCGCGGAGCTCTACGATCCCGACATCCTGATGCTGCCGATCGGCGACTTCTACACCATGGGCGCCCGGCAGGCCGCCAAGGCGGTCGAGCTCGTCGAGCCGCGGTGGATCGTGCCGCAGCACTACGCCACCTTCCCGGCGCTGACGGGAACCTTCGCCGACTTCCGGCAGGCACTCGATCCGAGCTTCCGCGATCGGCTGCTCGAGCTGGTGCCCGGCGAGGCGGTGCACTGATGAGCCAGATCAACATCCTCGGCGTCCCGATGGACCTCGGCGCCTCGCGACGCGGCGTCGAGATGGGTCCCTCCGCCGTGCGCCTGGCCCGCCTCTCCGCCCGCCTCGAGGCCTTGGGGCACACCGTGACCGACACCGGCGACGTGCCGGTACCGACCCGCGAGACGCTTGGCGTGGGGCGCGGGATCGACTTCCTCGAGACGATCGCCACCGTGTGCCGCGACGTGGCGGCGCGGACCGCCTCGATCGTCGAGCGCGGCGCCGTGCCGCTGGTTCTCGGCGGCGACCACTCGATCGCCGCGGGCTCGGTGGCGGGCGTCGCCACGGCGGTCGCCGCCGATGGTGGCCGCCTGGGACTGCTCTGGCTCGACGCGCACGCCGACCTGCACGTGCCCGAGAGTTCGGAGTCCGGCAACGTGCACGGCATGCCGGTGGCCCACCTCCTCGGTCGGGGCGATCCGGCGATGACCGGGCTCGGTGCGCTCAACCCGGCGATCCTCCCCGAGCACGTCGCGATCATCGGCGCTCGCGACCTCGATCACGCCGAACGGGAGCATGCTCGCGACTGGGGCGTGCGGATCTACACGATGCGCGAGATCGACGAACGCGGGATGCGAGCGGTGCTCCAGGAGGCGATCGCCCGGGTGAGCGACGGCACCACCGGCCTGCACGTGTCGCTCGATCTCGACTTCGTCGACCCCCAGGAGGCCCCGGGTGTGGGCACCCCGGTGCGCGGCGGGGCGACCTATCGGGAGGCCCACCTGGCGCTGGAGACCCTCCACGACACCGGCCGGATCGTGGCGATGGACCTGGTCGAGGTGAACCCGGTCCTCGACCGCTTCAACCACACCGCCGAGCTGGCGGTGGGGCTGGTCGCCTCGGGCTTCGGCAAGCGGATCTTCTGAACAGCGGGTGAATGGTGAATGGTGAATGGGGATTCGGACGCGACAATCCCCTGCCCCTCCCCATTCACCGATCACTATTGACCATCGACCATCGACGACGATCGACCATCGACAGCTCAGGCGACGTCGCATTATGCAACATCGGGGATCGGCCCGGCTCCGGGCTGGACCTGATGCGCTCGGCCCGGTACGTTCCCCCGTCCGCTGGAGAGCCCACCGTAGCTGCCGAGTTGTCGTGACGCGTCAAGGTTGCCGCTGGAGCCAGTTGTTTGCCCTCGCCCTCGCCGCCGGGTGTCTCGTCGCACCGCTGTCGGCCCAGTCGGCCTTCTCCCGCGGGGAGAAGCCGTTCACCACCATTTCGCGGATGTTTCTCGGCGACCAGGGACGTGATTCCCTGGTGACGCTCGCGCGCTCGCAGGTCGGGGCGCGCTATCGCTGGGGGGCATCGCTGCCGGGCAAGGCCTTCGACTGCAGCGGCCTGGTGCAGTGGCTGATGGCCAACTTCGACGTCGAGCTCCCGCGCACGTCGCGCGAGCAATCGCGGACCGGCCTCGAGATCCCGAAGGACCCGGAGCAGCTCCTTCCCGGCGACCTGCTGTTCTTCGGTCGCGGCAAGACCGTCAACCATGTCGGGGTCTACATCGGCAACGGCAAGTTTGTCCACGCCGCCAACCGCAGGCTCGGGGTGATTGTCTCGAACGTCCCCACCGGCACCAAGGCGCGCACCTGGTGGAAGGGCGTCCGGCGACTCTTTGCCAGCGAGCAAGAGCTCACCGAGCTGCCGACCCCGGTGCTGTCGCCGGTCTTCCAGAGCAGCGGCAGCTAGCACGAGAGCAGAGAGAGCGAGAAGAGAGAGGCGACCCGGCCTCTCTCTTTTGTCTTGCTAGCCCTCCCGTTCCCCCACCAGCCACGTCAGCAGCGCCCCCACGCCGAGCGTCACCGCGCCGCCCACCGCCTCCATCGGGCGATCGCGAATCACCACGATCACCGTCCAGAGCGAGAAGGCCGTGAAGAAGAGCGGCGTCCACGGGTAGCCCCACGTGCGCCACGGCCGCGGCAGGTCCGGCTCGCGGCGTCGCAGCACGATCACCCCCACCACGGCGAGCAGGGCGAAGAGCGTCAGCGTGAAGCCGGCGTAGGTGAGGACGCCCTCGAACGACTCGGTGAGGACGAACGCGAGGGCGAGCGCCCCCTGCAGCAGCACGGCGCGACTCGGCGCCCCGGTGGCGGTCCGTTCCGCCAGCGGGCGCAGTGGCGGGAGGTCCTCGGCCATCACCTCGATCACTCGCGGCCCGGCGAGGGTCATCGCGCTGATGGTCGACACCAGCAGCAGGGCGATCAGGCCACTCATCAACCGGCCGCCGTCGGGACCGAAGATCCGCTCGGCGGCGATGGCCCCGACCTCGAGTTGACCGAAGAGCGAGGCGATCGGGGTGGTGCGCAGGAACATCCAGTTGAGCGCGACATAGAGCACGGTCACCAGCAGGGTGCCGAGCACCAGTGCCCGCGGCACGGTCCGCTCGGCCTCGCGCACCTCGGCCTGGAAGTAGGCCGCGGCATTGAAGCCCGAGTAGGCGTAGGAGACGATGATCAGCGAGATCGCGAACGGGGCGCTGGCGATCTGGTCGAAGGAGGTGGCCGTCGGTGCGAAGGAGAGCGAGGTGGTGGGACCGCTCACCAGCCCCACGCCGATGAATGCGACGATCAGCAGGACCTTGAGCGTGGTCACTGCCACCTGGACCCGGCCACCGGTCTCCGGGGCGAGGAGGTGGACCCCGGTGACCGCGATGATCACCGCGATGCCGAGCGGCCGCGCGGGGATGCCGAGCAACGGCCCGGCGTACCTGCCGAGCGCCATCGCGGCGAGGGCCACCGGGGCGGCGAAGCCGACAGCGATCGAGACCCAGCCGGCGACCGAGCCGAGGGACTGGTTGTAGATCCGGCCCAGGAAGCGATACTCGCCGCCCGAGCCGCGGATCGTGGCGGCGAGTTCGCCGTACGACAGCGCCCCCGCCATGGCGATCAGGCCACCGATCCCCCACAGTGCCAGCAGGGCGAAGCCATCGGTGGTCTGCTGCACCTGCAACCCGAGGGTGGTGAACACCCCGGTACCGATGATGTTGGCCACCACCGTGGCGATGGCGGCGGCGAAGCCGAGCGAGCGGGGGGTGCGGGGGGTGGCGGTCACCCGGCAAAGATAGGTCGCCACTTGTGGCGCGACGAGGCCGGGCGTAGCGTCCGGCGTCAGCGCGACCAGCGCCTCCCCGGTCGCCAGACCCCCCGCAGCCCCGCCCACTCCTCCTGCCAGGACCAGGCCCAGATGCCGCCACGTCGCCCCGACTCGCCGATCTCCCGCCGTGACCTGCTCAAGGCCGCCGGTGCCGTGGGCGCCGGCCTTGCGATCACGCCGGCCCGGCTCCCCGGGCTCGAGCCACCACCGCGCAGTCGCGACGCCACCACGATGATGGGGGTGCCCTTCGAGCGGCACGACACGGTGCGCCTGGCGATCGTCGGCACCGGTGGCCGGGGCACCTCGATGCTGCGCGAGTGGTTGGCTGTCGACGGGGTGCGGATCACGGCGCTCGCCGACATCGTGCCGGAGCATGCCCAGCGGGCGGCGAAGCTGGTGACCGATGCCGGCCAGCCGGCGCCGGTGCTCTACACCAACGGCGAGCGCGACTTCGAGCACCTGGTCACCCGCGACGACATCGACCTCGTCTACACCGCCACGCCGTGGGATTGGCATGTGCCGGTCTGCCTGGCCGCGATGCGCGCCGGCAAGCACGCGGCAACCGAGGTGCCCGCGATGGTCACCCTGGAGGACGCCTGGGAGCTGGTGCACACGTCGGAAACAACCCGGCGGCACTGCCTGATGATGGAGAACTGCTGCTACGGCTTCAACGAGATGCTGATCGACACCATGGTCAAGGCCGGTCGCTTCGGCGAACTGCTCTACGCCGAGGGAGCCTACCTGCACGACCTGCGATCGCTGCTCTTTGCCGACGAGGGCGAGGGGCTCTGGCGTCGCGTCCCGCACACCGAGCGCCAGGGCAACTTCTACCCCACCCATGGTCTCGGCCCGGTCGCCTGGTACCTCGACATCCACCGCCGCGACCGATTCGACTATCTCGTCTCGATGTCGACGCCGGAGCGGGGCCTTACCGAGTGGCGTGAGGCCCACGTGCCCAGGGACTCGCCCAAGTGGCAGGAGCACTACGTCGAGGGCGACCTCAACACCTCGCTCATCAAGACCGTGCAGGGCAAGACGATCCTGCTGCAGCACTGCGTCACCCTGCCGACGCCCTACTCACGCCTCAACGCGGTGCGCGGCACCAAGGGCCTGTTCGAGGACTACCCACCGCGGATCTTCCTCGAGGGCCAGGAGGGAGGCGAGGCATGGCAGCCGCTGGGCGATGAGCTCAAGGCCCGCTACACCCACCCGCTCTGGACTCGCGTGGGCGAGATCGCCCGGGCCAAGGGCGGCCACGGCGGCATGGACTACGTGATGGGCTGGCGCCTGATCGAGACGATGCGCGAGGGCCTGCCGCCCGACTTCGACGTGTACGACGCCACGGCGTGGAGCGCCCCGGGCCCGCTCAGCGCAGCGTCGCTGGCGCTCTCGAGCGCGCCGGTGCGGTTCCCCGACTTCACGCGTGGCGAGTGGCAGCGCGGGGGCAGCCGGTGAACCCGACCACCCTCGACTGGACCATCGTCGTCGTCTCCATCGCGGTCTGTTTCGTGCCGGCCGTGCTGATGGCGCGCCGGGCCGGCAGCAGCACCGCCGAGTTCTTCACGTCGGGCCGCTCGGCGCCGTGGTGGCTGATCGGCGTGTCGATGGTGGCCACCACCTTCAGCACCGACACCCCGAACCTGGTCACCGACCTGGTGCGCACCGGCGGTGTGGCAAACAACTGGCAGTGGTGGGCATTCCTGCTCACCGGCATGGCCACGGTCTTCTTCTTCGCCCGCCTCTGGCGCCGCTCGGGTGTGCTCACCGACCTCGAGTTCTACGAGCTGCGCTACGGGGGTCGGGCTGCATCGCTCGTGCGGGGGTTCCGGGCGATCTACCTGGGGCTCTTCTTCAACTGCTTCATCATGGCCTCGGTCAACCTGGCCGCGGCGAAGATCGCCAACGTGGTGCTCGGCTGGCCGATGGGCAAGACGCTGATCATCTGCGCGGTGCTCAACGTCGTCTTCGCAGCGACCGGTGGACTCTGGGGCGTGATGTACGTTGACCTGATCCAGTTCGGCATCGCGATGACGGGCGCGATCGCCGTGGCGTACTTCTCCCTCGCACAACCGGAGGTCGGCGGCCTCGCGGGTTTGGTCGACCGGCTGCCGCATGAGACCCTCGCGCTGGTGCCGGACTTCGGCAACTGGGGCCTGGCGCTGTCGATCTTCATCATCCCGCTGACGGTGCAATGGTGGTCGGTCTGGTATCCCGGCGCCGAGCCCGGCGGCGGCAGCTACGTGGCGCAGCGGATGCTCGCGGCCCGCTCCGAGCGCGACGCGCTGGGCGGCACCCTGCTCTTCAACGCGACCCACTACGCGCTGCGGTCGTGGCCCTGGATCCTGGTGGCGCTCGCCTCGCTGCTGGTCTTCCCGGATCTCCAGTCGATCCGTACCGCCTTCCCCAACGTCGATCCCGGCCTCGTGGGCCACGACATGGCCTACCCCGCGATGCTCAAGTTCCTGCCCCATGGCTTCCTCGGGATCATGATCGCCGGGATGCTGGCGGCCTATGTCTCGACCCTCGTCACCCACCTCAACTGGGGCGCCTCCTACCTGGTGCACGATTTCTGGCGGCGCTTCATCCGTCCCGGTCGCGACGAGGCGCACTACGTGATGATGGGCAGGATGATCACCGTGGTGTTGATGGCGTTCGCGGCGTCGCTCACCTTCGTGCTCGACAGCGCCCAGCAGGCGTTCCAGCTGCTGCTCTCGATCGGGGCCGGCACCGGCCTCCTCTACCTGCTGCGCTGGTTCTGGTGGCGCATCAATGCCTGGTGCGAGATCGTGGCGATGGTGGTCTCCTTCATGGTCGCGATCGGCATCTTCGTGGCCCAGAAGCAGGGCGTCGCCATCCCGTCGACCACCGCACTGCTGACGACAGTCGCCGTCACATCCCTGGCGTGGGTCGTGACCGCCCTGGTGACTCCCGCCGAGCCCCGCGAGGTCCTGGTGGCGTTCTACCGCAAGATCCGTCCGGCGGGTCCCGGCTGGGCCGACATCCGCCGCGAGGCGAACCTGCCGGCGTCGCCAGATTCACTGCCACAGCAGTTCCTCGCCTGGACTCTCGGCTGCCTGGCGGTCTACGGGACGCTGTTCGGCACCGGCTCGTGGCTCTACGGCCACACCGCCACCGCCCTGTTCTGGACCGTTGTCGCCGTGGTCTCGACGGTGTGGCTGATCCGACTGGTGCCGCGACTGTGGTCCGCGGCGCCGGTCACCGGTGACGGATGAGCGTGATCGGAGAGGATCGTGCCACCACCGCGGTGATCCTCGCCCGGGGCCTCGGCACCCGGATGCGACGCGAGGATCCCGGGGCGAGTCTCGCCCCCGGCCAGGCACGTGCCGCGGCGGCCGGACTCAAGGCGATGATCCCCGACAGCGTCGGGCGTCCGTTTCTCGATCATGTCATCGCGTCGCTGGCCGATGGCGGCGTCGCCCGGGTGATCCTCGTAGTGGCTCCGGATCACGCGGTCATCGCCGATCATCATCGCGATCACCCACCGACCCGCGTCGCGGTCGAGTACGTGGTGCAGGCCGAGCCGCGGGGAACCGCCGACGCGCTCCTGGCGGCCGAGGCCGCGGTTGGCGACGCACCGTTCCTGGTCCTCAACGCCGACAATCTCTACCCGGTCACGGCGATCGAGGCCCTCGTCGCGCTCGACGGTCCCGGACTGGTGGTCTTCGCTCGCGACGCCCTCCTCGCGAACAGCAACATTCCGCCGGACCGGGTGCGCGCCTTCGCCCTGGTGAATGTCGACGACGACGGCATGCTGGCCGACCTGGTCGAGAAGCCCGACGCGGCGCAGTTCGCCAGCGCCGCCACCGACGCCTGGGTGAGCATGAACCTCTGGCGCTTCAATCAGGAGATCTTCGCGGTGTGTCGCGCCGTGCCGTTGTCGTCGCGCGGCGAGCACGAGCTGCCCGAGGCGGTGGTGCTCGCCGTGGAGCAGGGAATGCGCCTCCGGGCGATCGAGAGCCACGCGGGGGTGCTTGACCTCTCGTCGCGGGGCGACGTGGCGCGGGTCGCCGACCTGCTCGGCCAGCGCCGGGTCCAGCCATGAGCCCACCCGACTCGTTGACCCGTGCCAGGCGCGGCTTCGCGGCCCGATTCGGCGACCGGGCCGCTGCCCGCGAGTGGTGGGTGCCCGGTCGCATCGAGGTGCTGGGCAAGCACACCGACTACGCCGGCGGTCGCTCGCTGCTCGCCGCTGTCGAACGCGGTTTCCATATCGTGGCCCGTCCACGCCGGGATGCCAGCGTGCACCTGGTCGATGCCCGATCCCAGCAGGGGTGGCAGGGCCGCATCGCCGCGGACCTCGAGCCGGCACCGGGCCGGTGGATGGACTACCCGATCAGTGTGCTGCGTCGACTGGCGCGCGACTTCCCCGGCGCGGGTACCGGCATGGACGCGGTGCTCTGTTCATCGCTGCCGTCGGCGTCGGGGCTCTCCTCCTCGAGCGCCCTGGTGATCGCGACCTTCCTGCCGCTGATGGCCTTCAACACGCTCAGCGACCACCCGGCCTGGCACGACGCCCTCGAGTCGCCCGACGACCTGGCCGGCTACCTTGGCGCCGTCGAGAACGGCCGCGCCTTCGGCCCCTTCCCTGGCGATTTCGGGGTCGGCACGCAGGGCGGCAGCGAGGACCACACCGCCATCCTGCGCTGCGAAGCGAACACGCTCGCCGGCTACCGCTTTCTCCCGGTCGCACCGGAGAGCCGGACCGTGCTGCCGGACGACTGGACCTTCGTGATCGCCTCGAGCGGCGTGACGGCGGCCAAGGCGGGCGCGGTCAAGGCGCGCTACAACCACCTCTCTGCCGAGACCGCCACCCTGATCGAGCGCTGGAACCGCGCCGAGGGCACGGCCCATCCCTCGTTGCTCGACATCCTCACCGGCGATCCAGGGGCGGCGGAGAAGCTCTCGGCACTGGTTGGCGACCATCCCGACGCCGAGGCACTGCGGCGACGCCTGGCCCAGTTCCACGAGGAATGTCTGGTGATCATCCCCGGGGTCGTGACGGCCGTGGTACGGGGCGATGCCGACACGGTCGGCACCCTGGTCGACCGCTCGCATCACCTCGCCAGCACGGTGCTCGGCAACCAGATCGCCGAGACCGACTTCCTGGCGCATCGGGCTCGCGGGCTGGGCGCCATCGCCGCCTCGGCATTCGGCGCCGGCTTCGGCGGCAGCGTCTGGGCGTTGGCCCGCAGGGCGGACGCTGCGCAATTTCGCGACAACTGGCTGGCCGCCTACCTCGAAGCCTTTCCGCGCCATCGCTCGGCGGCAACGGCCTTCGTGAGCGCTGCCGCGGCTGGTGCACAGGAGGTCGGCTAGGGAGCGACCTGCAGGTTGATCCGTCCAGCCGCAATCCGGACCCGCATATCCGAATCGGGATCGGCAGGACCGGTGAAGTGCCCCCGCAGGTAGCCGTAGAGATCGAGATGCCACTCGGTCGAGCCGGCAGGAATGCCGCTGGTGGCGATGGTCGCCTGTCGGGCGGCGACACCCAGGGAATCGCGCACATCGCCGCCGCTGCCATTGGCCACGAATCCGAGTGCCACCCGATACCAGTCGGGATCGTCCGTCGCCGTCCAGGCCACCGCGATCGGCTGCCCGGCCGTGACCGACGCATTCTGGGTCGGCGCAGTGAACACCGGTGCGGTGATGATGGTGGCGCGGCCCTCCACCACGTCACCGCCCGCCTCGACCCGAAGCACCAGCTCCTCGCCCGCCTGGAGCGCCGCGGGCAGCTGGTAGTTGTAGTGGCCGGTGGCAGAGGTGGGGATCGTGGTGCCGTTGACCGAGACAGTGGCATCGGTGAGCGGTTCACCGTCGCGGGTGATCGAGAAGTTCTCGTACAGGTCCCCCATGTCGCCACCCCGGATCAGGATCGGCCCCGGAGCGGGTGGGGGGGTGCTGCCGGTACTGTCGCCGCCACATGCGGCCAGGAGGAGAAGCACCATCGCAGGCCCTGTCGTGCGCATCTGTCATCCCTCGTTTCGGTAGGAGTCTGGTGAGTATCGGCAGCGCCGTGGGGCCCGATCAGCGACCGGCGACCTTGCCCCGCATCCTGACGCGATACGATTATCTATGGACCGTGCCTAGCGATCCCCAATGAGTCCCGCCACCCGGAATTGCCCCACCTGCCACACGCCCCTTCCGGGCGTGGCGGCGTATTGCTACGTCTGTGGCTCGGCCACGCCGCCCGGGTTCGACATGCTGACCGGTGAGCGGGTCGCAGTGTCCAAGAGCGACGTCACCGCCGCCGACCTCCGGCAACGGGTGCAGCGGCTGCTCGGGCCCGGCCACGAACTGGGCGAGCGGATCGGTGCCGGCGGCTTCGCCGAGGTCTACAAGGCGACCGACCTGCGCCTCAAGCGCAGCATCGCGGTGAAGGTCCTCCGTCCCGACCTTGGGCTTACCCCGGGGATGCTGGAGCGGTTCCGCCGCGAGGCCGAGGTGATCGCCGCCCTCCGGCATCCTCACATTGTCCCGATCTACGACGTGGGCGAGGGCAAGGGCGTGGCCTTCATCGTGATGCCGTACATCGAGGGCGAATCCCTGCGGGCACGAATGGAGGCGAGCGGGCCCATGTCGCCCGGCGAGGTGCGACGCATCCTGCGCGAGGCCGCCAGCGGCCTGGCGGCGGCCCACGATGCCGGGGTGATCCACCGCGACATCAAGCCCGAGAACATCATGCTCGAGGGCCGCGAGTCGCGCGCCCTGTTGATGGATTTCGGCATCGCCAAGGCCGTGGGCGGCGAGTTGGACACACCGGTGACCGAGGAGGGCGTCGCCCCGGCGCTCACCTCGACCGGCATCATCGTGGGCACGCCACAGTACATGAGCCCCGAGCAGGCGTGTGGCGACAAGTCGATCGATGCGCGCACCGACCAGTACTCCCTGGCAGTGGTCGGCTACCGGATGCTGAGCGGTTCGCTGCCGTTCGAGGGCGACTCGACCCGGGCGGTGCTCTACAAGCAGCTGGTGGCCGAAGCCACGCCACTGCTCGAGAAGGTCCCCGATGCCCCGCCGGGTCTTGCCGCGGTGATCGCCAAGGCAATGCAGAAGGAGCCGAGCGACCGATACGACGACATGCTCGCGTTCGCCGCGGCACTCGACGCCCCGGAGCCGGCGCGGGCCAGCATCGCGAAGCGGCCCCCCGCGGCGGCTCGGGCCAAGGCCGCCCTCGGTGCAGTCGCGGCACGCCTCGAGGGAGCCAAGCTGCCGCCGCTCAAGGTGCCGCGCCTCGACCTGAAGGCGCTGGTCCGGTCGCGGCGGGCGGTGATCATCGGCGTGGCGGTGACGGTCATCCTGATCGCGGTCGTGATCCGGTTGGCACTCCCGTCGGGGAGTGGCCTGCAGGACTTCCAGCCGAGCTCGGCGGTCGATCCTCTGGCAGTGGCGGCGCCGAGCACCGACGCCGGGGCGCCCGACCAGGCGACGACACCGCCGTCCACCGAGCCGACCCCGACACGCACCACGACACGGAGCATTCCTCCCCCGCCTCCACCACCGCCGACCCGGGCCGCCACCGCCGCAGCGCCACCGCCGGCCAAGTCCGAGCAGCCGACCTGTGCCGCGCTGGCGACCGCCGGCAACTGGTCGGCTGCCGCGACCACTTGTGCGGCCGCTGCCGATGGGGGCGACCCGATCGCGATGCGCACGCTGGCCGCAATGTACGATCACGGCACCGGGGTCCCGGAGGATCCGGCCAAGGCGTTCACGTGGTACCGCAAGGCGGCACCCAACGACGCCGAGTCGCGGTTCCAGCTCTCGCGACTCTATGACATCGGCCGTGGTACCCCGCGCGACGGACAGGCCTCGATCTCGGCGCTGCGCGACGCCGCGGCGATGGGTCACGAACAGGCGATCCTGACGCTCGCCTATCGCCTCGAGAACGGAGCCGGCATCGACCGGGACTACGACGAGGCCGCCCTCTGGTATCGTCGTGCCGCCGACAAGGGCTCCGTCACGGCGATGCTCAAGTTGGGCGACTGGGCACGGCGCGGGCGCGGCCTGCCGAAGGACGAAGCCGCGGCGGTCGGCTGGTACCGGAAGGCCGCCGACGCCGGCTCGGCCGTCGGTGCGTGGGAAGCCGCGCACGCGCTGCTCGATGGGCGAGGCGTCGCGAAGGACGAGGCGACCGGGATGACGCTGCTCCGCAAGGCAGCGCGACTCGGCAACGACGACGCAAGGAAGGAACTCACCAAGCGCGGCGGTTGACCGGCACGCAGCACAGCGGCCCCGCCGATCAGGTGATCGGCGGGGCCGCTGTCATCATCGGGACGGCGGGATTTGAACCCGCGACCCCTACCACCCCAAGGTAGTGCGCTACCGGACTGCGCCACGTCCCGTTTCCTTCAGGGGCAAGAAGGTACCCCGCCCGGCCCGGCGCTGGCAACTGCAGTCCGACGTCACCACCTAGCGAGGAATGATGGCCAACCTGCTCGACTACGCCGTCCAGCGCGGCGACGACGATGCGCCAATCCTGGTGCTCCTGCACGGCCGGGGGGCCGACGAGGGCGATCTCGGTCCGGTGGGACGGATGATCGCCGATCACGCTTCGGTGGTGACCCCTCGTGCGCCGTTTCCCGCCGAGCCGTGGGGCTACGGCTCGGGTTGGGCCTGGTATCGCTTCCTGTCCGGAACCACGCCGGAACCCGAGACGTTTCGCGAAGCCCAGGCCCGGCTCGACACCTTCCTCGACGCGCTGCCAGGCCTGCTCGGCAAGCCCGACGCGCCGCTCCTGCTCGGCGGCTTCTCCCAGGGCGGCACCTCGAGTCTCGCCTGGGCGCTGCGTCACCCCGGTCGGGCAAGCGCTGTGCTGGTTTTTTCCGGTTTCCTGGCCGACCATCCCGACGTGCAGGCGACGCCGGACACGGTAGCCGGCACGCCGATCTGGTGGGGCCACGGCACCGATGACCCCGCGATTCCCTTTGCCGCAGCGGAGGCCGGCTGGCAAGCCCTGAGCGATGCCGGTGCCACGCTCGAGAGCCATGCCTACCCCGGCACCGGTCACACCATCATCCGCGACGAACTGCTGAGCGCCGCAGAGTTCCTGGAGCGGGTGGTGAAGAGTGAAGGGTGAGGGGTGATGCACGTGCACCCGGACGACGAAAGCGCCCGGCCCCCTCACGGGACCGGGCGCCTCGGCTCGGGCAGAGCCACTGGTCGGATTTGAACCGACGACCGCTCGATTACGAATCGAGTGCTCTACCCCTGAGCTACAGTGGCGATTGGCGGGGCCTGCGCATGCCCTGGCGCGGATTCGAACCGCGACGCCTTTCGGCACTACCCCCTCAAGATAGCGTGTCTACCAGTTTCACCACCAGGGCGCGGCGGGGGTGATAATAGTGGCCGCACCCCGGGGGGTCAACGCCGACGGCCGCCGGTCTGGAAGGTGATCTGGCCGCCAATATTGAGCACCCGCTCGTTGAGTGTTGGTTCGTCGCGACGGGTGAACGAACCCTGGAACAGCTCGACCGACGGCCCGATCGCGAGGTTGCGGGAGAGCTGCAGCTCGTAGCCCGCCCCCACCGACCAGCCGAAGCCGGTTTCGCTGGTCCGGGCCCCGTTGAAGAAGTCGATCGCGCTCTCGGCCCAGCCACCACCGGCCTTGAGGAAGAGCCCGCCATCGCGAAGCGGATAGAACTGCACCGTGCCCATGACGGTGGTGAACGTCTCGTCGCCATCGCTCCCCTTGGCGCGCCATCCGAAGACCTCGCCACCGACCCGGACGTAGGAATCGGGAGTGCCACCGAGTCGCAGCAGCAGGGTCGGCTTGGTGAGCGCGTCGGAGTAGGAGCTCTCGTCGGAGAACTTGTACGACTCGCGGCCGGCTCCGAGGCCGCCGGCGACGTAGAAGCCACCACGCAACGACGGTGCGGCGAGCTCCACGAGGCCCCGGTCGCGGCGCTGGGCGGCGAGCGGACTGGTAAGCCCGACGGCAAGAAGGCTGAGGACACTGACGGAGAGAATTCGACGCATCGGGTTGGTCTCCTGTGGTACCGCTGGTGCGAACGGACCTTCAGACGGGGCATCCGCCTGCCCTGTTCCAGAGCAGGGGACGTACCAATGTCCTATCTTCCACACTGGCAACGAGTTGACCAGATGTGCCGCCTCCCGGCAGCACACCGAATGTCCTGTGGGAGGGTCACTGATGTCCCGAGTGCGCCATGCCGCCCTGCTCATCCTCGTGGTGGTCCTGGCCGCGGTGGCCGTCCGGCTTGGCATCTGGCAACTGCATCGGCTGTCCGAGCGCCGGGCCCGGAATGCCGTGGAACTCGCCGCCCGTGACCTCCCCCCGGTCGATCTCGGCATGGCAACCCCGAGCGAGACCGGCCTGGCCGGCCGCCGCGCCGTGGCCATCGGCCATTTTGATCCCTCCGGGGAGCTGCTGCTTCGCAATCGGGCCTTCCGCGATGCGCCAGGCGTCTACGTGGCGACCCCGTTCGAGGTCGAGGGCAGCGGGACCACGCTCTGGGTGCTGCGCGGCTTCGCCACTGCCCCCGATGCGGTCCGCCCCGGTCCGATCCCTCCGCCAGCATCCGGCACGGTCACCATCCACGGGGTTCTCGCCAAGATCCCGGTGACCGGCAACCGGGGCCAGCCGCTCGCCGCCGGCGACAGCACCTGGCAGCGGCTCGACTCGACCGTGGCGCTCGAGCATCGCCCCGAGGCTTTCACGGTCTTCCTCTTCCTCGAGGGCGGCCTGAGCGGCCCCGGCCGACTCGACAGCGTGGAGCCCCCCGCGCTCGGCGAGGGGCCCCATCTCTCCTACGCCATCCAGTGGTTCGGGATCGCCACCGCGATCCTGACGTTCGGGATCGTCTTCGTCAGGAAACGAGACGGTCGCGGACCTGCTCGACCTCCCGCAGCACCCTGAGGATGTTCTCGCCGGCCAGCTTGCGGAGGTCGGCGTCGCTCCAGCCGCGGCGAATCAGCTCGGCGAACAGCACCGGGTAGCCCGAGACATCCTCCATGCCATCGGGGAGTCCGCTGGTGCCATCGTAGTCGCCACCGAGCCCGACGTGATCGACCCCAGCGACATCACGGATGTGCTCGACATGATCGGCGACGTCGGCCACGCTGGCGTGCGGTTGGGGATGCGCCTTCCGCCACGCAAAGAAGGCCGCGCGGTGGCTCGCGGCGTCGCCCGGCCCGGCCTGGATCGCCTTGCCGACCGAATCGGCCTGATCGCCCCAGTCCTTCATCGCGTTGTTGATGAAGCTGCCGACGAAGGTCACCATCACCACGCCGCCGTTGCTCCGCAGCCGGCGCAGGATCGAGTCGGGCACGTTGCGGGGCACGTCGGTGATCGCGCGGGCCGACGAGTGCGAGAACATCACCGGTGCCTCGGTCGCATCGAGCGCGTCGGACATCGTGCCGGGCGAGACGTGGCTCAGGTCGACGATCATCCCCAGCCGATTCATCTCGTGGACCACCTGACGGCCGAAGTCGGTCAGGCCGCCGTGCGTCGCGCTGTCGAGCGCGGCATCGGCCCAGTCGAGGGTGACGTTGTGCGTCAGCGTCATGTAGCGCGCCCCGAGGGCGTAGTACATCCGGAGGGCACCCAACGAATTCTCGATCGCGTGCCCGCCCTCCATCCCGAGCAGCGACGCGACCTTGCCGGCCCTGCGCGCCTTGACCACATCGTCGGCCGAGAGCGCCAGCTGCAATTGGTCCGGATACATCGCGATCATCCGCCGGGCGATGTCGATCTGCTCGAGTTGCATGCGGGCGTAGCCCGAATCGGGGAACTCACCCGGGATGTAGACCGACCAGAACTGGCCACCGACCCCGCCCTCCTTGAGGCGCGCGAAGTCGGTCTGCCCCGGCGCGCGGGTGCGCAGCGGATACTTCGAGACATCCATTTTCGAGATCGGGTTCTTTCGGATCTCCCACGGCAGGTCGTTGTGGCCGTCGATGATCGGCCGGTCGGCCAGCAGCTCGCGGGCGTGGCGGAGTGCCGCATCCTCCTGCGCGTGCGCGACGGTCGGGACGAGAAGAGCGAGAAACAAGAGTGGGAGACGACGCATGAAACTCACCTCGGGACGGGGACGGCCTCGCCCAGGGGCGTGCCGTCGAGTGGTTCGGTGGGGGAGATACCCAACAGCGCGGCGACGGTGGGGGCGATGTCGACCACACCGACCACCCGATCGACCCGGCGTGGAGCGATGCCGGGCCCCATCACGATAATCGGCACACGCCGGTCGAGCAGATTGGTGGTGCCGTGGGAGGTCGAGCTCTTGCCGGTGGCCCACTCCCACTGGGGCTGCAGCGCGACGCCCACCAGCCAGCCCGTGTGCGGTCCGATCTGGTGGCGCCAACGCATCGCCTCGGCGTCGGCCGAGACCGCCAGCGTGGCCGGGGTGTAGACGGCCCGGATGCCGGGCCGGCCACGGATCCGCTCGGCGATCGAGTCGGCGAGTCGGGTCACGTCGACCCCACGGGCACGGAGGGCGTCGGTGTCGGCGAGCAGCAAGCCACTCTCCACCGACACGCCAAGATCGAGCCCCCAGCGTTCGCGGGCCCAGCGGTCGAGTGCCCGGGCCTCCGTCCCGATCGAGGTGCGACCACCCACCCCTGCCTCGGGAAACTCCTGCACGCCGTGATCGGCGGTGAGGGTCACGATCAGCTGCCCGGGTCCCACCACGGTCGCCAGTGAATCGAGGAAGGCACCGAGATAGCGATCGAGCCGCATCACCTGGTCGTGCATCTCCCGGGAGCCCGGTCCCCAGGCGTGGCCCACCGCATCGGTGGTCGACAGCGAAATCGCCAGCAGGTCAGGGTGTCCCGCGCCGCGACGGCCCAGTCCCATCGCCCGCACCCCGTGCCAGGCGACGTCGAGGGTGAGTGAATCCATGACCGGGAACTCGGTGAGCGCGGCGGCGGCACGATCGTGGTCGGCCGGGATCGGATGCGGGAAGGTGACCTTCCGCCCCCCGGTCTCGAAGGGGCGGTCATCCTGCTCGGGATACTCGGAGCCCGGAAGTGGCACCCAATCGGTGCCAGCCAGCGCCGCGACAGGATCGGCGGCGTTCCAGACCTGCAGCCAGGTCGGCAGCGTGTCGGCGTACCACGCCGAGGTGGTGAACCGGCCACCCGCGTACCAGTAGACCGGGGCCCTGGCCCGACCGATCGGGAGGATTGCGCCGCGATCCTTGCGGGAGACCGAGAGGACCCGGGTGCCGGGATCGGCGGCGCGCATCCAGTCGTAGAGCGTGGTGCCGACGAAGCGGTGCGGCGAGGCGCCCGGACCACCACCGCCCACCAGCGGCGATTCGGGATCGCTGACGCCGAGGGCGTTGGAGACGATGCCCGTGCGATCGGGCCAGCGTCCCGACAGCATCGAGGCATGGCCCGGAGCGGTCTCGGTCACCGCATGGTCCTGCTCGGCGTGGAGGTAGCTCACCCCGCCGCGGAGCAACCGCCCCAGTCCGCCGTGGAACTCACCCGCCCAACGCGACAGGTAATCGGGCCGGAACTGGTCCACCGCGAGGTGGACCACGAGCCGCACGTCGGGCGACGGGCCCGGCGATTGGGCCACAATGGCGGCCGGCAGGCCGATCAGGGCGAGCAGCGCCGCCCGGGTCGATCGGGACATCAGGTCTCCATGGCTGGGGTTTGAGCCAACGAAAGCATACTATTGTCACGTCCACATCTCCCACCCCTGATGGAGAGGTGTCATGGAAAGGAACACACGACAGCGGGGCGCCATCCGACGCGCGTTCCAGCGCGCCAGCCGTCCGCTCTCGCCTGCGGAGGCGTTCACCGACGCCCGACGGGAGGTCGGCAGCATCGGAGTCGCGACGGTCTATCGCAACATCCGCGCGCTGCTCGACGAGGGCTGGCTCGCCCCGGTGAACCTCCCCGGTGAACCGGCGCGATACGAGTTGGCAGGGATGAACCACCATCATCACTTCCGCTGTCGTTGCTGCGAGCAGGTGTACGATGTGCCCTGCACCGTCGGCGCGGTGGCGGGGGGCCTCCCCGACGGTTTCACCCTCGAGCGGCACGATATGGTGCTGCACGGAACCTGCGCTCACTGTAACGGCTGAGGTCATCCTGCCGCTCGCCTATCCCGCGGTCCGCGGCCTGATCCTGCTCTCGTTGCTCGCCCTGGTCGGCACCGTCGCGGCAGGTCGCATCGTCGAGCGCGCCGGAGTGGCGACGCTGCCCCGTGCCGAGGCGACGATCAACGGCTGGCTCACCCGGCTGCCGGGATTGCTCGCCTGGTTCCTGCTGATGCTCTCGCTGGTGCACGGTGCCCTGCAGGTGCTGGCCTTCAACGACCCGGGGATGCCGGTCGACCCGGAGCTCGCCAAGGCGGTGCTGACCACCGGATCGTGGGGCAACAGCTGGATCCTCCAGACAGCAGTGGCCTTCATGCTGCTCGGCACCAGCTGGCTGCTGCGCCGCTCGGCGCTCCGGCTCCGCTGGGCGGTGGCAAGCCTCACGGTGGTGCTGCTTGTGGCGCAGTCGGGGATGGGGCATGGCGTGGAGGATCTCTGGGCACCAGCCTGGCTGGGACGGGTGGTCGACGTGACCCACCTGCTGGCCGCCGGGCTCTGGCTCGGCACCCTCGCGATTCTCGGCATCGCGGTGATTCCCTCGCTCACCGGCGACGAGGCGCGACCGGTGCTCGCAGCGGTGATCCAGCGATTCTCCCGCTTCGGACAGGTGGGAGCGGCGCTCCTGGTCGTGAGCGGTGCGGTGGCCGTGTGGACCTACACCCCCACCCTGAACGACCTGTGGACCAGCGCCTGGGGCCGCCTGCTGCTGATCAAGCTGGTGCTCCTTGTGGGGGTCGCCGGGCTTGGCTGGTTCAACTGGAAGGTGGTCACGCCGCGACTGCTCGCCGGGGCGCCGCCGGCGGAGCGGAGCCTGCGCCGCGCCGTCGCGATCGAGCTGCTGCTCGGCCTGATGATCATCGGGGTGACGGCGGTGCTGGTTGCGACGGCGCTGCCCGGCGAGGGGTGAGACCGATGCCGCCCGACAGCGATCCCACCCTGGCCGAGACCGTGCTGGCGTTCAGCCGGGCGTTCCGGGCCCGCCACGCTGGGCTCCTCGCCCAGCATGGCCTCCATCCCGGCCAGGATGTGCTCCTGATGGCCATCTGGGAATCGCCGGGATTGCGACAGGCCGAACTGGCGCGCCGACTGGCGGTCGAGCCGCCGACGGTCACCCGGATGGTGCACCGACTCGAGCGGAGCGGCCTGCTCGAGCGGCGCCCCGACCCCGACGATGGTCGGGTGGCCCGGATCCACCCGACGGCGCGCTCACGGATGCTGGAGATGCTGGTGCGTCGTTGCTGGTCGGAACTCGATGCGGAGCTGATCACCGCGCTTGGCAGCGGCGAGGCGGAGGAACTCAGGCACCTGGCGGCGGAGGCGGCGCGGGCGTTGCGCCGTCCCGTGGAGTGAGACGAGCGAGCGCCGCGGCGTAGGGTTCGAGCGCGGGCGCATCGAGCGGCGGCCGCACCGTGTTGGGTTGCCATCCGAGCAGCGCCGTGCAGGCCGCACCACAGACCACACCCTGACAACTTCCCATCCCGATCCTTCCCTGCAGCTTGGCCTGGCGCTGCCCCCACGCTGGCACGAGGGCACCCCAACGCACATCCTCGCACCGACAGACAATCGTCTCGTCATCGATGCGATCGCGGAGTTCGACTCGCGGCGCAAACGCCTCACGCATCAGCCGGGCGAATCGGCGACCGGCCTCGCGCTCGCGCAGCAGCCCTGCCGGGATGTCGGGTATACCCGCGGCGGCGAGACCGGCGATCGCACCCTCCACCCGCGCGGCCTCGTCGCCGCCCACGCCACAGCACTCCCCGGCGGCCCAGACTCCGGCCCGCGTAGTCGCCTGCCGTTCGTCGACCGCCACCGCTCCGTGGTCGATGGCGCAACCGAGCAGCGCGGCCAGGTCGGTGCGAGGCACCAACCCGCCACTGGTCGCCAGCCAGTCGCACCGCGCCCGGTGCTCCACCCCGCCGCTCACCCAGGTGACCCGCTCGAGCCTGCCGTCGCCATCGGCCCGCATTGCCCAGCTGTCGGCGCGATAGCGCACGCCCAGGGTCGCGGCACGGAGCGCCACGGCCTGGCGTAGCCGTCGCGGATTGCGGAGCGCCGCAAGCGCGAAGTGGCGCAACCGCTCGGCAGGCGCCTGCTCGCCGAGCACCACCAGTTCGGCGCCGGCACGGCGCACACTCGCGGCAACCGGCAGCAGCAACGGCCCCGAGCCGAGCAGGGCCACCCGTGCCCCGGTGAGCGAGAGCCCGGCCTTGACGAGTGCCTGCAGGCCGCCGACACCGACCACGCCCGGCAGGGTCCAACCCGGGAACGGCAGCAGCAGCTCGGTCGCGCCGAGCGCCAGCACCACGGCGTCGGTCTCGACCACCGCGATGCGGCCATGGAATGACACGATCAACTCGTTGGGATTCGCGGCGTCGATCACGGTGGCACGATTGGCCACCGCGACCCGGGGAGGCGTGGCCGCGGCGAGGAGTTCGCGGGCGACACGAGGCAGGGGGTCGCCCTCACGATGGCGCCAGATCTGGCCACCGGTTCGGCTCCCCTGGTCGAGCAGCAGCACCTGCCGACCCTGCCCGGCGGCGACGTCGGCCGCGGCGAGCCCCGCCGGCCCACCGCCCACGACCACGAGGTCGAGTCGGCGTCGGTGGCTCACTGGTCGGTCTCCACCACTTGGCCCTCGTGGACCGGCTCCAGGCAGGCTCGCACGCCCGGCGTGCCGTCGATGGTGATCCGGCACTCGAAACAGGTGCCCATGGCGCAGAGTGGGGCGCGCGGCATGCCGCCGACCGAACGCCGGAACGCGACTGGACCGTGCCGCAGCAGCGCCACCGCCACCGTCACGTCGTCGGGCACCAGACGCGGCACGCCATTGATGATGACCGTGACATCGCTCATGCGGCGACCTCGTGCGATGGCATCGGCCGATCAGGGCGATACGGTTCCGGATCGAGTGGCATCGGGGTACCAAGAATCCCGGCGGCGATCACCTCGGCGGTCCCCGGTGCCATGGTGATGCCGAGCCCCTCATGGCCGGTGGCCACCCAGACACGATCGAGCGCCGGCCAGCGACCGATCAGCGGCAGCGCATCGGGCGTTGCGGGCCGGAAACCGATCCAGGTGCGGGAGATCGACGCCCGCGACAGTGCCGGGATGAACGACGCCGTGCGCTGCAGCATCTTCGCCACCAGCACCCGGTTGATGCTGGTCTCGAAGCCGACCAGCTCGCGCGACGAGCCGAGCAGCAGCTGTCCTGTGCGGCGTGGCTGGACATTGAATGCCACCGACGCCCCGCCCATCGCGTGGGCCGTGTCGAGGTAGCCGAGTTCCACCAGCTGGTGGCGCACGGGAATCGCGATCCGGTCGGTGATGCAGAGGTGCCCGCGGCGCGGCACGACCGGCAGGCCGGGGACCAACTCACCGGAGTGCGCCCCGGCCGCCACGACGATCGCCCCGGCGCCGATGGTGGTGCCGTCGACAAAGTGGATCGTGCCGTCGGTGATGCCCGTCACGTGGCGTGGCTGGTGGAGCACCGCCCCACCGGCCACGGCGCGCTCCAGCAGCGCGCGCGCGACGACGGGAGGATAGCAGATCATGTCGTCGGGTACCCGGAGCGCCCCCGCGAGTCCCTCGCGGAGCGACGGCTCGGCCTCGCGCAGTGCCACCCTATCGAGCAGTTCGGCGCGGATGCCCTCCTGCCGATAGCGCTGCACCTTGGCGGCAGCGGCCTCGAGCTCCGCCGGCGTGGCCGCCAGCCAGAGCGTGCCGGCGGGGTCGGCCTCCGCGGTCGCGGGGAGTTCGGCCAGCAGCTCCCGCCAGCGCAGCCGCGACAGGTGGCTGAGGCGCAACTGGGCCAGCGAGTCGTCCATCACCACCAGGTGACCCATCGCGGCGCCGGTGCTCCCCGCCCCGGCAAACGCCTCCTCGATCACCAGCACCCGGCAGCCGGCGCGCACCAGGGTGTCGGCGATCGCCGCGCCGACCACCCCGGCACCGATCACCGCCACGTCGGGGCGACTCATCCGAGCCCGTGGGCGAACGGGTCGTCGCCCTCGAAGTGGAGGGTGGCGTGCGCGGTGATCCAGGCCCGACCACGGATGTGCGGCAGCAGCTGGTCGGCATCGGCCTCGAGCCAGCCGGTGAAGCGCGAACCGATGATGCTCTCCTGGTGCCAGGGTTCACCGATCGCGAGGCGACCGCGGTGGTGCAGCGCCGCCATCTTGGCCGAGGTGCCGGTGCCGCAGGGCGAACGATCGTAGGCCGAACCGGGACAGAGCACGAAGTTGCGCGCGTCGGCGTCGGGTCCACTCGGGGGACCGAACAGTTCGATGTGGTCGATCACCGCACCATCATCCCCCGCGACACCGGCCGTCGCGAGCGCCTCGCGGATCGCCGTGGTGAGCCGCAGCAATTCGGCGCGGCGGGCCAATTCGAGCGGCGGGTCGGTCAGCGCGGTGAGGAAGAACCAGTTGCCTCCCCATGCCACGTCGCCGGTCACCGGGCCGATCCCGGGTACCTCGACCGTCACGTCGGTGCAGGCCACTCGCGCCGGGACATTGCGGATCGTCACCGTGCCATCGTCGGCCAGGTCGGCCGACACCGGACCAACCGGCGAGTCGAGCTCCACATGCCCGGTGCTGATCCGGCCGAGGTGGGCCAGCGTGCGCACCACGCCGATCAGGCCGTGACCGCACATCCCCAGCCACGACACGTCGTTGAAGAAGATCACCCCGCTCGCCGCCTCGGGACGATCGGGCGGGACCAGCAGCGCGCCCACCACGGCGTCGTGTCCGCGCGGTTCGAGAATGGTGGCGCGACGGAGCGGATCGAAGCCACGGCGGAGCGTCTCGCGTCGCTCGGCCACCGAGACGCCGGTCGGTTCGGGCCAGCCCGAGAGGACGACGCGGGTCGGCTCGCCCTCGGTGTGCGAGTCGATCACCTCGATCGGGCCGGGCACGCTCACCGGGTGACCGTCCGGCGCGAGGCGAGCCGTTCACGGATGATGGCCAGGGCCATCTCGCGCTCGGCCCCTTCGATTCGCAGCCGCGGCGGACGAACCTGCTCGCTGCCGAGTCCCACCTCCTGCTGCACCAGCTTGATCAGCTGCACGAACTTCGGCACGGTGTCCATCCGGAGCAGCGGCAGGAACCAGTCGTAGAGCTCACGCGCCTCGGCGTGACGACCTTCCCTCGCGTGCTCGAAGAGGAGGACCGATTCCTCCGGCAGCGCGTTGACGAGCCCGGCCACCCAGCCGGTCGCGCCGGCGGCCACGCCCTCGACCACCGCGTCGTCGAGACCGACGCACAGGGTGAGCCGGTCGCCGAGGATCGACCGCAGCGCGGTGACCCGGCGGACATCACCGCTCGACTCCTTCACCGCATGGAGGTTGTCGTGATCCGCCAGCTCGCGCACCTGCTCGGGCAGGAAATCGGTCCCGTAGGCGATCGGGTTGTTGTAGAGCATGCACGACAGCGGCGTGGCGGTGAGGATCGCGGTCACGTGGGCCCGGGTCTCGTGCCAATCGCCCTGGTACACGTAGGGCGGCAGCACCATGAGCCCGCGGCAGCCGGCACCATCGGCCGCGCGCGCCAACTCGACGGCCTCGTCGGTCGAGAGCGACGCGATGCCCGCCACCACCGGCACCCGATCGCCCACCGCGGCCACCAGGGTCCCCAGCACCTCGACCTTCTCGTCGAAGCGCAGCGTTGCCCCCTCACCGAGCGAGCCGAGCGCGACGATCCCCTTGCAGCCCGCGGCCACCAGTCGGCGGGCGTGACCGGCGAGGAAGGCATGGTCGACCCCCTCGTCGGCGTCGAACGGCGTGGTGATCGCGGGGAGCACTCCCTGCCACATGCTGCGCGTCATCGCGTCTCCTCTCATGCGTGAATCTGGATGGTGCGGGTCTCGGTGTAGAACTCGCGCGCGGCGCGACCCTGCTCGCGGCTCCCCGAGCTGCTCCCCTTCATGCCGCCGAACGGTGCGTGCGGATCCACTCCGGTCGTGTCGCCGTTCACCCGCGCCAATCCCACTTCGACCTCGCGAATGTAGTGAAACGCCCGACCGAGGTCGCGCGTGAAGAGCGAGGCAGACAGGCCGTAGCGGGTATCGTTCGCCATCGTGATCGCCTGATCGAGGTCGTCGGCCTCGAGCACAGCCAACACCGGGGCGAAAAGCTCATCGCGTGCCAGGGCATGACTCGTGTCGGGGACCCGCAGGGCGCGCGGCGCGATCCAGTTGCCACCGACCCAGTCCGGACCGTCGGGGAGGATTCCCTCGAACGCCACCTCGGCCGGCGCGGCGGCCAGCGCAGCAGTCACCCGGTCGCGAGCCTCCGAGGTGACCAGCGGGCCGATGGCACAGTTCTCGTCGGTGACCGGACCGAGCGCCAAGGCAGCACTGGCGCGCTCGAGCCGGGCCAGGAAGTCGTCGGCCACCGTGCGGTCGACGATCACCCGCGACGTGGCGGTGCACTTCTGGCCGGCGTAGCGGAAGGCACCGGCGGCGGTGAGCAGCGCGGCGCGATCGAGGTCGCCGTCGTCGGCCACGATGACCACATTCTTGCCACCCATCTCGGCCTGGCAGCGGATGTTCCGGGCGGCACACGACGCCTGGACCCGGGCGCCCACGACCGCCGACCCGGTGAACGACACGGCCCGCACACCCGGGTCGTCGACCAGGGCGGCGCCGGCCTCGCCATCACCATAGACGACATTGAAGATGCCCACCGGGAGGCCCGCCGCCACCGCCGTCTCGGCCAGCAGGTCGGCGACCGCCGAGGCGTGCTCGGAGGGCTTGAGAACCACGGTGTTGCCGAACGCCAGCGCCGGCGCTGCCTTCCAGAGCGGGATCGCCACGGGAAAGTTCCACGGGGTGATCAGCCCGACCACGCCAACCGGGTCGCGCAGGGTGAACTGGGTCGCGTCGGCGGCGCCGGCAGGGATAACCTCGCCGATCTCGCGCACCGCCTCGCCAGCGTAGTAGCGACAGATGACCACGGCGCGATGCACCTCGCCCTTCGCCTCGGCGATTGGCTTGCCCGCCTCGCGAACGATCAGGTCCGTGAATTCCTCGGCACGGGCCGCGATCGCCTCGCCCCATTGATGCAGTAGCTGGGAACGCGCGGGGCCGGGCAGCCGCCGCCAGGCGACGAGCGCGCCGGTGGCGGCATCGACCGCGGCCGCAACCACCGCGGCATCGGCCACCGGCACCCGGGCGATCAGGTCGTCGCGGTTCGAGGGGTTGCGGCGATCAATGAAACGGGCGCCATCGCCGGACCGGGGATTGCCGGCGATGCGGTGGCGGAGCGCGGTGGTCATGAAGTCTCTCCGTGGTGTGAAGCGGTGTGAAGCGCCGCCGCGAGGCGGCGACCGGCACCGATGATGTGATCGCGCACCAGCCGGGCAGCCCGGGTGGCATCGCGTTGCCGCACCGCGGCGACGATGGCGCGATGCTCCTGCACCGCCCGCCCCCCGCCGTCGGTGAGGGTGAGCTGCATCCGCAGCATTCGATCGCACTGGGCGTGGAGTCGGCGGACCACCTCGAGGGTACGGGGACGGTCGGCCGGCCGGTAGAGGGCCAGGTGAAAGGCGAGGTTGGCCGCACCGAGCTCGGCCACCCGGGATCGGGTGAGCGCTGCGCGGAACTCCTCGGCCCGGGCGCGGGCGGCGACGAGATCGGCGGCGGTCGTGCTGGGCACCGCACGGCGGATCAGGTCGCCCTCGAGCAGGGCACGGAGCTCGAACAGCTCGGCCACGTCGTCGAGCGGCAACTCCGCCACCACCGCGCCATGGTGCGGCTTGAGGGTCACCAGCCCCTCGGCCTCGAGGCGTTGCAGCGCCTCCCTGAGCGGAATGCGACTCACCCCCAACTCGGCGGCGAGCGCCTCCTGGCGCAGCGGCGCCCCGGCGACGAGGCGGCCGTGGAGGATCCGCTCACGCAACGCATCGGCGGCAGCGTCGGTGAGGGTGCGGCGGGCGAGGGTGGCCATGGAGTTGTATACAATATGCGAAGAGCCGGGGTGCGGCAAGACCGGTCGATGGCTGATGGTCGATGGTCAATCGAGACCAACCATCGACCATCGACCATCGACCATCGACCTATTTCCTCACGTACACCACCTTGCGACTCAGCTTCCGCGGGAAGCTCGGTCCGCCGAGCTGCAGCTTCACCTCGAGCGCCTGCCCGTCGTCGATCAGCTTGATCTCGCGCTTGAGCTCCGCGGCGCCCTCGACCCCGTCGATCAGTTCGAGCTTGTCGCCCTTCCAGCGGGCGGAGTTCTGCAGCAGGGTACCATCCATCTGCGCTTCCTGGTGCTTCTTCCCGTCGGGGGTCCAGGTCACCGAGACGTCGGCCACGGTGATCGCGACCTGACTGTCGCTGGCCAGGAAGGTCATCTCCCCGGGCACCACCAGCTGGGTCATCAGGCTGCGGACGAACGGATTGCGCGCACTCGCGGTGCCACCGCGACGGGCACCGAGCCCCTGGGGCTGGCTGCCACTGGCGCCGCTCGATCCGCCACCACCCCCGCGGCGGCGTCCGCCACCGCCACCGGACGGCGCAGCGCCAACGGCAGCACCCGGGTCGGGACGCCGCGGTTCGGCCGCGGTGCTGGCCTGCGCCGGTGGCGGTTCACTGCGCTCCTGGTCGAGGACCCACGTACCGCTCATCTGTTGGGCGACGGTGGCGTCGGGATTCTGGGCGATGAGCGCGGCAGGAATCACCAGGGCGCCCAACAGGGCGGCTGCGTGTGCGCGAGACACGGGACGACTCCGGAGCAGGGATGGTCAGGGGGTCGCTCATCCTACGCATCGCGATCCGCTCCCGTTGAGAGACCGCCCCGTCCGCTCAGGCCGTGGCAAAGCTCACCGCGGGCGCTCCCTCACCGACGAACACGCCGACAGCGGTCATGGCGAGGGTGCCAGCGATGCCAGCGGCGACGGCCTTGGGAAGATTGGACGGCATGATGCGACTCCTTGCACGAGGGTGACGACTGCACGGCGATCCGGCGATGGGCCAACGGGTGCACGCGATCCCGATCCCAACGGTCGGGATCGAATCCGCGACGAGCAGCGTTACACTCCCTGATCCCCCACCGTCGGCCACGTGATGGGTATTGCGGGCAGGGGCCAACCGATTACACCCGCATCCGGGGACCGCGCTTGGGCGAGGCAGCCGACCGAACCGCCGCGATTCGACGCCGGGACCCTGACGTGCTCGGGGCGGTGGTGCGCGAGGCCCTTCCGGGGCTGCTCCGGGCCGCCCGCGCGGCCGGCCTCGATCCGTCGCTGGCCGAGGACGCCGTCCAGGACGCGGTGCTGGTCTTCATCGAGCGGGCGGCCGACTTCGACGGGCGGGCGCACGCGGCGGCCTGGATTCACGGCATCCTGGTGCACAAGATCCAGGAGCATCGCCGCCGGCTACGCCGGACCACAGCGGAAGATCCGATCGACGCGGTGGTCGAATCGCGGTTCGCCCCGGATGGCCGCTGGAGCCGCCCGCCGGCCGGGCCCGATGGCACCCTGCTCCAGGCCGAGGTCCGGGTCGCGATCGGTGACTGCCTCGAGGGCGTCCCCGATCGCCAGCGGCTGGCCTTCACGCTGCGGGAGGTCGAGGGGTTCAGCGTCGCCGAGATCTGTAAGATTCTCGAGGTCACGGCCAACAACCTTGGCGTGCTCCTCTTCCGGGCGCGCAACCGACTGCGCGAGTGCCTCGAGGCACGGGCGATCACGGGGAGTGACGATGCTGTCGTGTCGTGAAGTGACCGAATTGGTGGCGACCGACGCCGTGACCACGGCCGGCTGGCGCACCCGAATGGCAGTGCGGCTGCACCAACTGATGTGCCGCCACTGCCGCCGCTACGCCCGGCAACTCAAGGCGCTCGGCAAGGCGGTTCGCTCGTTCGGACTCGACCAACCGCTCTCCGAGTCGGAGAACGCACTGCTGGAGCGGCTCGAGCGTGCGGCTCGGCAGGCACCCGGCGAGAGCGGCAGCAGCTGAGCGCACCGGTTGCGCCGGCTCGTTCGAGGGAAGATTGCGGGAGGCCTGACGCTCCTGTGCCAAGAGTGTCCGGTCCTCCAGCACACGACAGCGGGGCGACCGATGGTCGCCCCGCTGTCGTTGTTACCACAAGTGCCCCGACTAGGACTCGAACCTAGAACCTGCTGATTAAGAGTCAGTTGCTCTACCAATTGAGCTATCGAGGCGTTGTCCTGCCGCCCTGCCCTGCCGCGTCCAGCAAGTAGCCCCAACGGGAATCGAACCCGTCTCTCGACCTTGAAAGGGTCGCGTCCTAGCCGATAGACGATGGGGCCGAGGGCCCGCCGGGGCCAGCATAGCGCTAACGGGATTCGAACCCGTGTTCCAGCCTTGAGAGGGCTGTGTCCTAGGCCTCTAGACGATAGCGCCACGGTCCTGCTGCGGGGGCCAATATAACCAGCGGGGGCCCCCATTCAATCCTGCCCCCGCCATGGCGACAGGCGACAGGCGACGGGCGTGGGCTCGCCTGTCGCCTGTCGCCCGTCGCCACTTCCACAGGCCCGGCAGGAATCGAACCTGCAACCCCCGGTTTTGGAGACCGGTGCTCTACCAATTGAGCTACGGACCTTCGTGCGTGATGCCACAGGGTGCCTGACGGGAATTGAACCCGCAGCCTCCGCAGCCACAGTGCGGCGCTCTAACCAATTGAGCTACAAGCACCACGCTTCGAACCACCAAAAATGCCCGCCAGTCGGGGCCGGGTCAACCCGGCTTCCGCTTCCAGAAGCGCGCCGCAATCGCCGTGGTGCGGAGATTGCCTGGCACCGGCTCGCCGTCGAGCGAGCTCACCAGCGCCACCCCCCGTGCCGCATTGCAGGCCACCAGCGAGCGCCAGGCCAGTTCCTCGCGCCGGAGCACCGCCTCGTGGATCCCGCCACGGACCGTCTCGGCCATTCGGGCCCGAGCCACACTGGGGAGGCCACCCAGGGCAAGCGGCGGGAAGAAGAGCTGCTCACCATCCCACCAGCCAATCGCCCAGATCGTCGCCTCCACCACCCGATTCTCGTCGTCGAGCAGCAGGGCATCGTCGGCACCCAGCGGTACCACCGAGGTGCGGGCCGCCTCGAGCCAGGCCCGATCGGCCACCTTGTGACGATAGCCGCGGTGGGGTGCCGGCGAGGTGGCCAGGTCGAGCGGCTGGGCCAGCTCGATCTCGCGCTCGGAGACCGTGAGTCCGTTGGCCTCGTCGATCTCGTAGCGTACCACCCGCTCATCGCCGGTGGGGGGTTCGAGCCGCGGCAAGGGGATCGAGAGCGCGGTCGCCGAGCGACGCAGCCGCTCGAGATGGAGGGCCCAGAATGGCGCCTGTCCATCGATCACCCGTACCGTCTCGACCAGTGCGGTCATGTCGCCTCCAACTGCAACGGCCGACGTGCCGCCGTGATTGCCTGCACGGCCGTGGCCACGATGATGATCCCGCCGCCCACGATCGCCGCCGCCGAGGGGACCTCGCCGAGGAGCAGCCAGGTCCAGCACGGATTGAGGGCGGTCTCGATCAGCAACAGCAATGAGGCTTCGAGTGCCGGCACCCGGGCCAGCCCGCTGGTGATCAAGAGGTAGGCGAGACCGATCTGGAATGCGCCAAGATAGCCGATCACCAGCCAGTCGACAGCCTGGACCCCGACCGCCGGCAGCGCCATCGGCAGCGTGGCCACGCACCCCACCACGTTGCCGAGCACCACCGCCGCGACCGCCTCGTGCCGGTTCTCGTCGCGCCCCAGCCAGCGGAGCCCGCAGAGCAGCAGTGCGTAGCCCAGGCCGCTCCCCAGCGCAATCAGGTTGCCGCGGCCAGGATCGGGTGCGGTGCGACTCGGCACGTCGCTCCCGGTGAGCACCAGCACCAGCCCGACCAGCACCGCCAGGAGCACCGGCAGGTCGCGGCGACGCAGCGGCTCCCTGAGCAGCAGCGGCGCCAGGAGCGCCATGAAGAACGGCGCCGTCCCCTGCAGATAGATGGTGTTGGCGCTGGTCGTCAAGCGATTCGCCAGCACGAACGACACCAGGGTGAAGGCGTAGGCCACCGCCACCAGCGCCGAGCGCCAGGTGATCCCGCGTCGCACCCCCGGCAAGGCGATGGCCAGCACGATCGCCGCGACGCCGGAGCGGAACGAGGCGATCTGCCAGCCGGTCAGGGCCGCAAACTTGATCGCGGCCCCACCGGTGGAGAACAACAGCGCGGCGATCGCGATCCGGCCACCGGGCGGGATCGCGAAGGACCGGGAGGCGGTCTTGGTCACTCCCGAAGCTAGGCCGAGGGACAGCAGGTGCGGAAGGTGACAGGATACCTTTGGGCCATGGAACGCGACCTTCCCGACGCCGCGCCACGGCTGGCTCGCTGGGGCTGGATCACCGTGGCGGTCAATCTCGCGGTCATCCTCTGGGGTGCCTGGGTCCGTGCCAGCGGCAGCGGTGCCGGCTGCGGCAACCACTGGCCGCTCTGCGATGGTCAGGTGCTGCCGCTGGCCCCCGACATCAAGATGCTCACCGAGTTCGCCCACCGGGCGACCAGCGGCATGGCGTTGCTGCTGGTCGTCGGGATGGTGGTGGCCGCCCGGCGCACCTTCCCGGCCGGCCACCGGGTCCGCCGTGCTGCGTGGGTCTCGCTGCTGCTGATCGTGATCGAGGCGCTGCTCGGCGCCGGGCTGGTCAAGTTCGGCCTGGTCGACCGCAACGATTCGCTGGCCCGCGCGGCGGTGCTCGGTCTCCACCTGGTCAACACCCAGTTGCTCCTGGCCGCCCTGGCCCTCACCGCCTGGTATGCCGGCGGCCGCCCGGGCATCCGGCTTGGCGCGATCGGCCCCCGCGGCTGGTGGCTGCTGGCCGGCACGCTGGCGCTGCTGGTGGTGGGACTGACCGGTGCGGTCGCCTCGCTGGGCGACACACTCTTCCCAGCGCGCACCCTGCGCGAGGGGCTCGCGCAGGATCTCGATCCCACCTCGCACCTGCTGCTTCGGCTCCGGGTGCTCCACCCGACGCTCGCGATCCTGGCCGGCTCATTCGCCTGGACCCTGGGGATGCTGATGCCTCGCTGGCGTGGGGTCGACGGACGAGGTCGCCGCGAGGGGCGCTGGTTGGCAACGATGGTGGGAGTTCAGTGGGCGATCGGTGGGATCTCGCTGCTGCTGCTGGTGCCGGTGGCACTCCAGCTCATCCACCTGCTGAGTGCCGACGTGCTTTGGCTGGCGTGGGTGGTGTTCGTGGCGACGATGCTGGGACAGAGAACGGAGAACGGAGAACGGAGAACGGAGCGAGAACGGAGGGCTGAGAACGGGGAGTCTCTGTTCTCCGTTCTCCGTTCTCAGTTCTCTGTTTTCCGTCTCTCTCACTCCGGCGCCAGCCGCACGAGACCCGCCACGGCCTTGGCCGCCTCGGCATCGAACACCGTCCCGGCGCCCTCCTCGAGATAGGCCACCGCCTTGGCCGGCGCCCACGCCGGCCGGAACGGCCGTGGCGCGCGCAACGCGACATAGGCCCCGCACGCGGCGGCGAGTCGCGATGCCCAGTGCGGCGACGGCCGGAAGCGGCGGATCGGATAGCCGCCGCCGTCGGGCTGCAGGTGGTGCTCGTGGGCCACCACCGCGGCGAGCTCCATCGCCGCGCCGCCCTGCTGTGCCAGCATCCGGGCCCCATCAATGGTGTGCTGCTCCATCCGCGAGCGGTCCTCGGGTGAATACTCCTCGGTCAGGATCAGCTCCTGCGGCAGGGTCGCCATCCCGATGTTGTGCAACAGGATCGCCACGCCGAGCCGATGGCGTCCCGCCGCCTCGATCCCGGCCGTGCTGCCGACCGCCATCGCCAGCAGCGCGCTGTTGACGGCGTGGAACGCGGCATAGCCGAGATGATCCCGGGGAAGCGACGCCTGGGGCAGCTCGTGCATGTCGAGGTAGGCGCCGAGGATCCGCACCACCGCGTCGGCCTCGGCCCGGGCGAGCACGCCGCGCGCCGCCTCGGCGTGGATGAAGTCGACCGCCTCCAGCTCGTCGCTCAGGTCGAGCGCGAACTCGCGCGAGTCGGCCGGGGTGTCTTCGCTGTCGTCCTCTTCGCTCTCCTCGTCACCGCCAGCGGCG
Organism: uncultured Gemmatimonadales bacterium; assembly: GCA_963817715.1. Lineage (GTDB taxonomy): Bacteria > Gemmatimonadota > Gemmatimonadetes > Gemmatimonadales > GWC2-71-9 > Palsa-1233. The sequence goes on along the minus strand of CAWFPG010000005.1, from coordinate 744,417 downwards.
AACTGGTCGATCACCGACACCCGGCCGAAGCGGATGCCCGGCAGGGTCACTTCCTCGGGGTACTCGTCCGCCCCGCCACTGGCCGCGATCCGTTGGTGCACGGCGGCGAGGAACTCGGCCAGCGACGCCGGGGTGGCTTCCTCGGTCAGGGTGATGCGCCGGATCCCCGCCGATGCAAAGCGGGTGCGCCAGGGCCACTCGGCCATCTCGTGCAGCGGACGACCGTCGAACACGGGGGCACCGCCGAGGAAGTAGAAGTTCGGCTCGTCGCTTTCCTTGAGCAGCACCTGGAGCGCATCCCAGACCGCATCGCGGGCGCGCACGGTGGCGGGATGCCCGGTGGCGTAGAGGCCCATGGTCGACAGTGCCTGGGCCAACTGGTGCAGGAAGCGGAGGGCGGCGCTCATCGCTGTCCCGCCATGATGGCGCGAACCCGGTGATCGTGAGACCGCTGGGCCAGCTGCATCGCCACCAGCACCTGTCGGTGCCCCGGCCAACGACGAATCAGCACCTCGAGTGCCGCCAGCATGTCGGGCGTTGCCGGGCGCAGGCGCCAGCGCTTGAGGAAGCCACTCTTCTCGCGAACCAGGGCGAGGAGCGGCGGCACGATCAGCGGATTGGGCGAGTCGGCGATCAACCGGATCGCGCTGAGGATCAGTTCCTCGTCGTCGAGCGCGAAGAGCCCGAGGATCGGCGCAACCAGCTGCGGCGGGCACTCGCTGCCGATCGCGGCGAGGGCGATCCGGGCCATTGCCGGGTCGCCGCTCTCCAGCGCCTCGGTGATGGTGCGGTCACGGGCCTGTTCGTCGCGCAACAACACCTTGATCGCCTCGAAGCGGACCCGGTTGTCGGCGTGCCGGAGCAGAGGCGTGACCTCGTCGAGCCGTTCGACATGCTCGAAGTTGGCCAGGATCGAGAGGATGTTGCGGGCCAGGTGCCACTCGGCCCCCTCGAGGCGACTCACCAACCGCGGCTCGATCTCGGGCCCCAACCGGCCGATCAGGTCGATCAGCCGACGGCGTACCGCACGACTGTGGGCGGTGTCGAGCGCATCGAGGAGCGGATCGACCGCTGCGATGCCGGCGTGCAGCGAGACCCGTTCCACCAACGCCCAGTCGGGCGACGGTTCACCGAGCAGGCGGACGAGCAGCTCCGGGTCGATCAGCGCCGAGCTGATCGCCTCGGCGGTCGGCCGGTCGTTGCCGCCGTGGTCGAGCATCTGGAGGACCTCGGCGAGACGACCGCCGGCCGCCATCACCCGCGCCGCGTCGAGCACCGGCTCACTCGCCACCTGGAGCTGGAGGCCGAGCGCCAGCAACCGTGCCGGTTCGATCACCAGCCGCACGTCGCCGTCGGGATCGTACTTCTCGACCACCCCATCCCACTGCTCGATCAGCCCCATCACCTCGGTGGCGAAGGTGCCCTCGGCGGCAGCGCGATGGGTGCTCTCGCCACTCGAGAGCTTGGCGAGGAGCCAGCCCAGGTGCTTGGAGATCGGCACCTCGTCGGCCTCGGCCACCGACTCGAGCAGTTGCAGCAGCAGCACCGGTGGCACCTGTTCCAGCGTCTCGCGCATGAACCGCCGACGCGACACCCGACTCGGCGCCGCCGCCATGACTCGGGTCGTGGCAGGGCGCGACAGCGCCGAGAGTACCTCGATGAAGCGGCGGCGAGCCGACCCGACGTTGCGGTCCCCGCGAGCGTGGAGTGCCGTCGAGAATGCCGACAACGCCTCGTAGACACGCCCGGCACCCTCGTGGCTCGAGACGGCCCGCTCATTCATCGCCTCGGCCAGCTCGGCCGGGGTCGGCACCGGCGCCCCGTCGGCCAGGCGGTGGCCGAAGGCCGCCTCGACCAGCCGGGCCCAGAAGACCTCCTCGAGGTCCTCCTCGATGCCGGCATCACCAAAGGCGAGCACGTCGTAGGTGAGTGGTTCGACCCGAAGGTGATCGAGGCGCAGTCCCTCGCGCCCCACGGTCGTCTCGGCGTCCTGCGCAGCGAGTGCGGTCAGCATCGCACTCACCTCGTCGCTGCCGACCCCGGGGACCATATGGATGGTGCCGATGTTGCGGCGGTGAAGCTTCTGGCCGAATTCCCGGAACGCGGCGGGGAGCGGCTCGATCGGGGCACCGTCGAGGAGGATGGTGCGCGGGGTGAAGCCCAGGGTCACCGACCCGCGGGTCTCGAGCACCACGGCCAGCTGTTCGGTGAATCGCGCCGCCGTCTCGCGGGCGAACTTGTGACCGGCGGGATACATGGTGGCCTTGGTGAGCGCGGTGGCGAACTCGCGCAGCACCGCGGTCAGGTCGTCGGGGAGCGGCGACCCCATCCGATCCTTCACGCCGGCTCCAGTCGCCACGGTTCGGCGACGGTCAGCGCACCGATCACCCACATCGTGCCGCCATCGAACCAGTAGATCGCCGACTGGTCCCAGCGCCGCGCCAGCTCGAGCACCGCCTCCATCGGCCAGGCCAGCGCCACGCCGATCTCGGCCCGGCGCCGGTCGCGCGACAGGCCGTCGACCCGCACCGGTCGCTCGCCGCGGGCAGCGAGCTCGGCGTCGAACCGCGCCCGACGGGCGGCATTCTCTTCGGGAGAGACGTCGCGGCCCCGCGGGTTCTCCGCAGTCACCAGGCCGAAGCAGCCGGGGAGCCCGGCGGCATGGAACACGGCATGCTCCTTCGCGCCCAGCGGGCGCATGAGATCGACCTCGGCGGGCGACGGCCCATGCACCAGCAGGATCGCCTCTGCGTAGGCGGACCAGCCCGGATCGTCGGCCGGCCGCATCGGACCGCCGGTCGCACTGTCCTGGCTGCCCATCGAACTCAGGGAGTCATGTTCTCGACGACCGCCTCGCCGAAGGCGCTGGTGGAGAGCTTGGTGGCGCCCTCCATCAACCGCTCGAAGTCGTAGGTGACCCGCTTCTGGGCGATCGTGCGCTCGAGCCCGCGAACGATGAGGTCGGCCGCCTCGTTCCACCCGAGGTGGCGCAGCATCATCTCGCCGGAGAGAATCAACGAGCCGGGATTGACCATGTCCTTGTTGGCGTACTTCGGCGCCGTGCCGTGGGTCGCCTCGAAGATGGCATGACCGGTCACATAGTTGATGTTCGCCCCGGGAGCGATGCCGATACCACCCACCTGTGCGGCGAGTGCATCGGAGAGATAGTCGCCGTTGAGGTTGAGGGTGGCGATCACGTCGTACTCGCGCGGCCGGGTCAGCACCTGCTGCAGCATCGCGTCGGCGATCATGTCCTTGATGATCAGCCCGTCGGGCAGCACCTGCCACGGCCCACCCTCGTAGTCGGTTGCCCCGAACTCCTCGCGGGCCAGCTCGTAGCCCCAGTCGCGGAAGCCGCCCTCGGTGAACTTCATGATGTTGCCCTTGTGCACCAGGGTGACGCTCTTCTTGCCCTGGGCACGGGCGAAGTTGATCGCCGCGCGAATCAGCCGCTTCGATCCCTCCTCGGAGACTGGCTTGATGCCGATCGCCGACGACTCGGGGAAGCGGATACTGGTGACCCCCATCTCGTCGATCAGGAAGCGCACGAGCTTGCGACACTCGTCGGTGCGCGCCTCGTACTCGATCCCGGCGTAGATGTCCTCGGTGTTCTCGCGGTAGATCACCATGTCGACCGCGCCGGGGTCCTTGACCGGCGAGGGCACCCCGGTGAACCAGCGGACCGGTCGCACGCAGGCATAGAGGTCGAGCTGCTGCCGCAGCGACACGTTGAGCGAGCGGAAGCCGCCACCGACCGGCGTGGTGAGCGGTCCCTTGATCGACACCAGGTAGTGGCCGATCGCGGTGAGCGTGTCCTCCGGCAGCCAGGAGTCGAACCGCTCCTTGGCCTTCTCGCCGGCGAAGACCTCGAACCATGCCAGGCGCCGCTTGGTGCCGTAGGCGGTGCGGACCGCGCCGTCGAGCACGTGCTGGGTGGCGCGCCAGATGTCGGGACCGGTGCCGTCGCCCTCGATAAAGGGGATGACGGGGACGTCGGGCACGTCGAGGACGCCGTCGCGGATGGTGATCGTGTCGCCCTCGGTGGGCGCGGCGAGCTGCTGGAACTTCGGAGTGGTTGGCATCCGGGAATTATAGCCGACGAGCGCGGCGAGGACAGCGGGGCCCGGTATCTTTCCGGCAATGAGCGACCCGATGTCACCGATCGACAACGCCCCCCGCCGGTTGTTGGCCGCCGAACGGGGCCTCGGCGCGGCGCGCCTGGCGCTGCGGGCCCTGGGCGGGATCTCGACCCCGGCCGCCGCCAAGCTGGCCGAGGCCCTCTTCTGCAAGACGGTCCGGGCGGCACCGCGCCCCGAGGAGGCAGCCTTCCTCGGGCGAGCCCGCCGGTTCACCGTCCCAGCGCTGGGCCAGCGGATCGCGGGGTACCGCTGGGGAGCCGACACCGCGCCGACGGTGCTGCTCACCCACGGGTGGTGGAGCCATGCCGGTCGCTTCGCCCCGCTGGCCGAGGAGCTGCTCCGCCGCGACATGGCGGTGGTCGCCTTCGACGCGCCGGGACATGGCCGGTCCACCGGATGGCGCGCCTCGATGCCGGAGTTTGCCTGGACCCTGCGCGCGGTCGCCGACAGCGTCGGGCCGCTCAGCGCCACCGTGGGCCACTCGCTCGGCGGGGCGGCCACGATCTTCGCCCTGTCGCGGGGACTGGAGACCGGTCGGGTGGTCACCCTCGCGGCGCCGGCTGATCTGGTCGTCTGGGCGGACCGGTTCCGTGCCATGGTCGACCTGCCGGAACCGGTCTATGTCCGGATGCGCCGCAACCTCGAGCACCGGCTGTCACTTTCCTGGGACGAGATCGACATCCCGGCTGCCGCCGCGACGCTCACCATGCCGGGGCTGGTGATTCACGATCTCGACGACGGTGATGTGGCGATCGCCGAGGGTCGGGAGATCGCCGCGCGCTGGCCGACCGCCACCTTCCACGGCACGACCGGACTCGGCCATCGTCAGCTGCTCCGGGATCCGGCGGTGATCACAGCGGTGGCGGAGTTCCTTCAGCGATAGACGATGGACGCGGCCCACTCGTGGGCCGTCCATCGTCCATCGTCTAACGTCAGAACGGCTTGTAGATCGCCAACCACGCGGCCAGCAGGCCGAGCACGGGAATCACGACCAGCAGCATCTTGCCGCGTTGGGGCTGGCGCCACGCCACGATCCCCACCGATCCGAGGATCAGCCAGATCGCGATCTTGCCCCAGAGCCAGCCGCCCATCGCCAGGCTCTGCTTGGCGAACATCCCGAACCCGGCGAACAGAATCAGCAGCAGCGCGGTGCCGTGCAGGGCGCCGATCAGGCCCCGCGCCTGGTTCGCGGCTTTCGTGCCACCATTGAGGGCGTAGAGCACGGTGCCGCCGAGGGCAGTGAACAGCATCACGATGCCGAAGATGTGCAGCACCTTGTAGAACTCGTAGCTCATCGGATCCCCATGACTGGGTGAAGTTGGCAATCACGCTCAGGCCACGTTGCGGGCCCCTGGAATGCGACCGGTCTGGTAGAGGAGAACGTCTTCGTCGGACTCGATCACCCGAATCGAGGGGTCGTCGGGGTGTGCCGCGCCTTCAATCGCCGAGCAGGTCCTCGATCACCTTGTCGACCACCTCGACCACCCGGCCGGAGACGATCCGGGCCAGCACATCGACCGTCTCCAGCGGCAGCGACTCGGGATGCTTGCGGTCCTTCTGGAACCGCACGATCTGGCCCAGAAGCACCGCTGCCATCGGGGCACCCTCCTCGTCGGTCTCGTCCTCGGCCTCGGCCACCGCCCGCTCGTAGTTGGAACTTGGCACCGAGTCGGCCCAGGGCTCCGCATCCTCGTCCTCATCCTCGAGGTCCTGTTCCGGCATCGGGACGATGGCGTAGAGCTCGCAGCGGAGCCCCGGATCCTCCTCGCGGGCGGCCAGGACCAGCTGACGGGGCGAGCTGAACACACCGTGACGCGAGAAGTAGTCGACCGCACCGGGCGGAACGGCGCAGCGGGCCACGAGGGTGCCGTCGAGGTAGGTGCCGAGGCAGGTCATCCCCTCGGGAACCCGCTCGTCGGGGATCTCGCGCACGTCGAGCGGCACCGGTTCATCGGTGGTGGCCAGCACCGCCCCAGGGCGGCCCTCTGCGGGCTCCCCGGCTTGGTCGTCCCGGAAGTCGTCGGTCATGCCCGTTCCTCCGCGTGGCCTGTGATCACACCCGACAATCTATCAGGGGTGCCACCGGGCCCTATCTTCCCCCTCGTGACGACTGCACCCTCCCTCGCAAGTCTCGATCGCGTTGCCGCGGGCCGCTGGCCGGCCCGTGCCGCCGCCCACCTGCTCGGCCTCGGCTTGGTGGTGGCGGTGCTGATCGCGCTGCCCACGGCACCGAGCGACCTCGACCGCCACCAGTTCCCAAAGGAAACCGTGATCCATCTGGCGGTGTTCCTCGCGGTGCTGTTGTCGCGGCCGTGGCCGCCGCGCGGCACCAGTCGCGCCGTGCGCATGGCGGCAGTCGGGCTGGTGGGGTGGACGGTCGCGAGTGCGCTGTTCGCCACCAATCCCTGGCTGGCTCTCCGTGCCACGACCCTCACGATCACGGCGCTGGTCGCCCTGATCACTGCCCGGCACGTGGCCGCCGTCGGTGCCACCCCGATCCTGCTCGGCTGGATCGTGGTGGCGGTGGGCGCGGGGGCGGCGAGCGGCCTGGCGCAGGCCTGGGGAATGGAGCATCCGTTCTTCGCCGAACTGCGGGCACCCGGCGGCACCTTCGGCAACCGCAACTTCCTGGCACATCTCGCCGCTGCCGGGCTGCCATTGCTGGTGATGCTGGTCCTCGCGGCGCGACGACGACTGGTGGCAATCACCGCGGCGATCCCCGTCGCGGCCAGCGCCGCGGCGCTGGTGCTGACCCGCTCCCGCGCCGGCTGGCTCGCCGCCGGTGGTGGGCTCGGTGTGCTGGCGTTGGCGCTGCTGCTGGCACGCCGCCGTGCCGGCGTGCCGGTCACCGCCCGACGGGTCGGCTGGGTCGCCGGCCTGCTGCTCGCCGGCGTGGTCGTCGCGCTCGCCGTCCCGAACTCGCTCGAGTGGCGCTCCGACTCCCCCTACACCGACACACTCGGCAACCTGACCAACTATCGCGAGGGCTCGGGCCGCGGCCGGTTGCTGCAGTACCAGCATTCGCTCGAGTTGGCGCTCCGCCACCCGGTGCTCGGCGTCGCCCCCGGCAACTGGCCGCTCCACTACGGCGACGTGGCACCCCGGAGCGATCCGTCGTTCGCCTCGAACGACGTGGTGCCGCTCAATCCGTGGCCGAGCAGCGACTGGGTGGCGCTGCTCACCGAGCGTGGCATCCCCGCCGTGGTGCTGGCACTCTTGCTGGGCGTGGCAATCGCGTGGCGCGGCTGGCGTGGCGTGCTGGCCGGCGGCGAGCGCGCCACCGCGGGTGCGGCGCTGATGGGGACGGTCGCCGCGCTCGGCATCGCGGGGTTGTTCGACGCGGTGCTGCTGCTCGCCGTGCCCGCCCTCTTCGGGGCCCTCGCGGTGGGGGCGCTCATGCAGCACGCCGACGGGAGTCCGACGGAAACCGCTGCCGCGCCGCTCGCGGCGCGGCCGATGCCCGCCTCAGCCGAATCGTTACGCCCCCCCTCACGATGGGCTACCGTCCTGGCGCTGCTGGTGGGAGTCGGGCTGCTGCGTTCCGCGATGCAGACGGGCGCCTACCTGGTGGCCGGCGACGGCAGCAGTCGCGCCCGGCTCGAGCGGGCGGCGTTGATCGACCCGTGGAGCTACCCGATCCGGATCGCCCTCGCGCGTCGGGGTCCGTGTCGCGAGAGCCGCGACGATGCGCGGATGGCGCTACGGCTGGCGCCGACGTGGCCCGCGGCGAAGCGCGCGGCGGCGAGGTGCGGGATCTGACCCCGCTGCCGCGTCGCTTGCGGCGCGGCCGATGGCGCCACCACCCCGAATCCGTCCCGCCTCGCTCGAATCGCTGCCGCGTCGCTTGCGGCGCGGCCGATGGCGCCACCACCCGGAATCCGTCCCGCCTCGCTCGAATCGCTGCCGCGTCGCTTGCGGCGCGGCCGATGGCGGCGTTCACCGAAGCCGATGCACTCTCCCTGCCCGCAGCGGGTTTTCGATGATGTATCGCTCGACTCGGCGTAGCTGGGTCTCATTCCGGATCACCACGTCCCAGAATCCTCCCTGCCAGAAGCAGTCCCAGCTGCGAATCAGCCCTTTCGCTCGAAGCTCGCGGAGCGATTCGGACTTGAACTGTGCCACCAGCCGGCCGAGCGATGCGTCGCGGCCCAATGGAACCTGCGACCAACTCACGAGTGCGTGCAGGTGATCGGGCATCACCACGATCGCGCGTTCGGTGATCCAGGGCCGGCGCGACACGACGGTTTGCCAGGCATGCAGAACGCATCGGCCCGCGGCGGTCGGATCGCTGGCATTGTCATCGAGTCGAGCGAGGACGCCACGACGGCCTTCCACCACGATCGTGATGAAGTACGCACCGGGTCGGGAATAATCGAACCCCGGAAGGCGGCGACCTGGACCGTGGGGCATCGGGAAACGATGGTGGTCGATGGATCGGAATTGCGGGTCGAGTCGACGCACGGCGGGGATTTCTTGGCGCGACTTTCGATGAGGCGGCGAGATCGGCCGCGCCGCGAGTCGGCGCGGCGGCGGGTGGCTATCCCACCTTCCCGTATTCCGCCCAACTCCCGTCGTAGATCGCCACCGGCGGGCCCACCGTCGCGGGCGCGGCGGCGCGGATCATCTCCACCGCCAGCGCCAGCACGCAGGCGCTGGTGCCCGACCCACAGCTGGCAACGATACGCCGCGTGAGGTCGAGTCCTCGCTCGGCGAACATCGCCTTCAATTCCGGCACCGTGCGCATCAACCCGGTGCCGGGATCGGTGAACTGGTCGTAGGGGATGTTGCTGCTCCCGGCAATGTTGCCGCGGCGGAGTCCGGGTCGCGGCTCGTCGACCTTGCCCTCGAAGCGATCGCTGCTGCGGCAGTCAACCAGCTGGGCATCCTCACCACCGGAGGCGATCCGGTCCACTTCGGCCTGGTCCACCACCAGCGCCGGATTGATCGTGGGCACCGGATAACCGGTACCCGGCCGGCGCTGCATCCCGACCTGAATCGGGCGGGTGGCGCTGGCCCAGGCGCGGATACCGCCGTTGAGCACGCTCACCGCAGTGTGGCCGAAGACCCGGAAGGTCCACCACGCTCGCGCGGCACTCAGGTTCACCCCGCTGGCATCGTAGGCGACCAGGTAGTGGCGCGGGCCGATCCCGTGACTCTCGCACACGGCGGCAAAGCGCTCGGGGGCCGGCAGCGTGTGCGGCAACTCGCTGGTCGGGTCGCAGAGCTCGTCGAGTGGCAACCGGATCGCGCCGGGAATGTGCGCCGAACGGTACTCGGCGTCGGGATCGCGACCCGCCGACGGCAGGTACCACGAGACGTCGAGGATCACCACGCCGGGAGTGCCCAGCATGGTGCTGAGGCGATCGGCTGAGATCAGCGGGTGACCGCTAGATTGCGCATGGGGCATCAGACACCTCGGGGAGCCATGATCTTTGATTCCGTGATCCGTCGCTTTCGTGCCGCCGACCGTTCGCTGCGGCTCGACACCCTGCTCGACTATGCCTCGAAGTTGCCGGAGCCACCGGCCGAACTGCAAGCCGCGACCGATCGTGACCTGCACCGGGTGACAGAGTGCCAGACGCCGGTCTTCCTGTGGCTCGGTGTGGACCAGGGTCACGTGATGTTCCACGCCGAGGTGCCACGGGAGTCGCCAACGGTACGCGGCTACGTGGCGCTGCTCCGTTCGCGGATGACCGGGAGGACCCCGGCCGAGATCGCCGAGGTACCCAACGACCTGCTCGAGCATCTCGGTCTCGGCGAGGCACTCGGGATGCTCCGCACCCAGGGACTCACCGCGATCCTCGGCCGGATCAAGCGGGCCGTGGCCGAGGCGGCCCGATGAGCTACGCCCTGGTCGTGATCCGCTACCGCCGCCCGATCGAGGAGGTGGCTGCGGTCACCCCTGCCCACAGAGAATACCTCGCCCGACTGCGCGATGCCGGGATCGTGCTCGCCTCGGGGCCGTTCGACCCCCGCTCGGGCGGGGCGCTGCTGGTCCGGATCCCCGACGAGGATCCCGCTGCACTGGACCGGATCCGCGATGACGACCCCTTCTGGCAGGCCGGTCTGGCCAACTACGAGCTGTTGCGCTGGGCCCCCACCATCGGAGCGGACGCGCTCGACCGGCTCTAGCCGGAGCCGCGCCCTCGCAGATCTCCCCACCCCTCCGGACACCCTGTCCAGAATCCGGACACCAGCCCCGGGCCGGACTTCTTTGCCAAGTCGTTGCCCTGTCGTGATCTGGCCGCATTCTCCGCAGCCGAGGTTGCCCATGCCGGTCGGGAATCCCGCTTGGCACGGAGTATGAACTGATGATGGTACGACGAGGGCATCGCAGCCGGAATCCTCACCGGTCCCGTGGGCCCACGTGTCACCCCGACGCGTGACGTATCGACGCGCCACGCGAAAGAAGGTCCCGATGTTTGGCGACGCGATGTTCGAGGAAGAGGACCGGATCCGCCGCGCGGCGGATCGTCAGGCCGACGGTGATCCACCCCTGTTCGACGATGACCGGCAGGAGCTGGTTGCGGCGGGCGGGCTCAAGGAGCACCTCAAGCGTCGCCAGGCGATCGCCCAGCTGCTCCGCGAGGTCGGTGGCTGCTGATCAGCCCTCGACGGGACGCGGTCCTCGCACGTGGGCCGCGCCGGCGAGTTCCTCTCCCGGATTGACATAGCGGTCGAGCGCCTGGCGGTACTGGCGCTCGCTAGCCACCCAGGTCCGGTGGCCGGCCCTCCGGTCCCCAGCTCCAGTTCAGGGCCAAGCAGTACCGTACGGCCAGATCCCCGGCCACCTGCCCGGTCCCTACTCGGAGAATCCGGATGGTCCCACGACCGGCGCAGTACGCCAGGTAACGGCTTGTGGGATCGAAGCTCTCCGAAAGGGGGGTGGTACCGTCAACCGAACGATCGGTGACCAGGACGGTGTCTTCGTGCGTATCACGATTGAATAGCTGCAATCGGTAGAATCTGACGCTTCCCTCACCAGCCACGACACTATCCAGATTGCCCCAGTGTGCGATCCATTGCCGATTCGCGGAGATCGTCGGCATCTTGAACGGGTAGTACGGCACAAGATCCCACGCGGCGGTGTCGCCGGTCGCCAGTGAATAGGTTCGGTACCCTGTCCCCTTTGGCAAGAGCAGGGTATCCGACCCAAACCAGGTGTAGGAGATGTGGTCGGCTGGCACCTGTCCGGCAAACGCCTCGAGCGTGTCCTGCACTCCGGTTGCCGGGTCGAGCAGCACGAACACCGGGCAGCACCCCTGTGCCTGGTGCCGACTGAACGAGATCAGGCTGCCGTCGGGAGCCCACTCGTGGCCGTTGTCGAGGGCCAGGGCGGTGGGTCCACTGTCCACGTCCTGGTAGATCGTCACCGCACCGGTCCGGCCATCGCGCACGAAGGTCGGGTAAAAGAGCCCGCCGACCTTGGCGTCCCCCGTGAGGGAGCCGTCGAGCGGCGACACCAGTCCCTCGTGGAATTGGTAGTTCGGCTCGGCGGCGAACGGCGGCGGGAACGCCAGCGGTTCGATGGCACCGGTCCGGACATCGATGCGGGCCGGCGGCGTATAGAGCGCTTCTGCCGGGCTGAAGTAGATCCACCCGCCGGGTTCGGCTGCGGGTGGGTTCATGCTCGGTCCGGTGGTGCACCCGGACAGAAGCAGTCCGAGGAGTGCCAGGGGCAGCCCGGAAAGCTGCGCAGGCCGGCGTATCAGGGAACAGGACACGGCAACCTCGGCTCAGGGGAATCGAGGGGACACCAAGGCAGTGTCCTCGCTGGAGTTACCGTCGACCCGCGTCCGCCGTCAACTCCGCGGCCCGCGCACGTGGGCCGCCCCCGCGAGTTCCTCCCCCGGATTGACGTAGCGGTCGAGCGCCTGGGCGCACTGGTACCTATCCCCCCAGGTCAGGCGACCGCCCCTCCGGTCCCCAGCTCCAGTTCAGGGACCAGCAGAATGGCACCGCGAGCTCCTTGATCATCTTGCCTGTCGCGAGCCGCAGGATCCGGATGCTCGTCTGGCCGGCGCAGTAGGCTAGGTATCGGCTGTCCGGATCGAAGGCCTCGGATAGCAATGCTCCGTCACCGGAATCTGACGATATCAGCAGGGTCGTGTCGGCGCTTCGCTGGCGGTCAAACAGCTTGAGATGGTTGAAGCGCCCCGCGGAATTTCCGTTGGCAACGCTATCCGCCGTCATCCAGTGTGCGATCCATTGCCGATTCGAGGAGATCGTCGGCATCTTGAACGGGTAGTAGGGTACAAGATTCCACGCGGCGGTGTCGCCGGTCGCCAGCGCGTAAGTGCGATATCCCGCTGCACCGAGCCACAGCAGGGTGTCCGGCCCGAACCAGGTGTAATCACTCGGTACTTGCCCCGCAAACGTCTCCAGTGTGTCCTGCACACCGGTTGATGGGTCGAGCAGCAGGAACGCCTTGCAGCATCCCTGAGCCTGATGACGACTGAACGCGATCAGGCTGCCATCAGGAGCCCATTCGTGGCCGTTGTCGAGGGCCAGGGCGGTTGGTCCGCCCTCGGCATCGCGATAGACCGTCACCGCGCCGGTCCGGCTGTCTCGAACGAAGGTCGGATAGAAGAGACCGTCGACCTTGGCGTCCCCTGTCAGGTCGCCATCCACGGGCGAGACAAGCCCTTCGTGGAAGAAGTAATTCGGCGCGGGGTCAAACGGCGGCGGGAACGCCAGCGTCTCGATGGCACCGGTGCGGACGTCGACTCGAGCCGGTGCCGCGTACAGGGTCAGCGACGGGCTCAAGTAGATCCACCCGCCGGGTTCGTCGGCGGGTGGGTCCATGCTCGGTCCGGTGGCGCACGCCGCAAGCACTGGAAGCCCCGCGAACAGCGTGCGCCACTTCACGATCATTGCCCTGGCGGCGGGCAATTCTCGACCGCATCCGTCGTTGCCCCTCCGCCATCCCACATCCGCAGCGCCTCACCGCCACCCGAGGTGCAGACGGGGATGTCCTGATATCCATAGCCGCCCCCTGGATTCAACGATACGCCGAACCGGAGCGTGTAGGAACCAGCGGCCACAGAGAGGCCTGCCACCTGGCCGACCGTCGTGAAGGAGGTGTCGGGATTGATTGAAAGGGTTCGACTGTCGTCGACCGTCCAATACACCATCGCACCGGGGGTCCCGATGTGCGCGGTGAACTCATGATACCCGGCGTTCCAGATCGGCGTCTCGTCCGAGGTAACCACGTACGGTTCCGAGGGGGGTGATGGCGCCGCGAAGACCTGCCGTTCGATTGAATCGCCGCGTTCCTTGAATGGCAGATACCACCGGGTCCTGGTCGATGGCGAGGTGGAAGGCCTCGCCCGCAGATAGGCCGATCCGACCGCCTGGGCGACGAACGTCCCGCCGGTCAGCCGGTGCAACACGCCGTCGTTGTTCGAACTGTAGCTGACCTGCCCGTTGGTCGGCTTGGCGATCGGAATGTGGCCACCGGGTGCCACCAGCGCAGGGGCACCCCCGCCGCCGAAGCCGCCTGAGTAGAAGGTGTCCGCCACGATCGTGATCGTGTCGCCGACGAAGATCGAGTCGGTGGCCCCCTGGATCTTCGCGTGCATGTACACCGAATCGCGCCAGAAGTCGAGCGGATCGCTGACTGTGTTCTCCAGATTGCGATAGGCCAGGATCACCCCCTCGGCTTCGTGCACGCAGACCTGATCATTGATCACCTTTGGAGCGACCTTGCCGAGGTAGAGCGCGCAGTTGGTCGTCATCCCCGGCTCGAAAGCGTCAGGGGTATTCTCCAGACCGTCGTACCAACCGAGAATCCCGGCCGATTCCTGCAAGAATGCTGCGCGCTGAGTTCCCAGGCTGGCACCATTGTCGCAGGTACTCACTCCGTGAATCTCGATCCAACCGAGCGAGTCACCGTCGAACTCCCCGCACCACTCGTTCGTCCCACCTGAACCATCGACCGTCAGTTCAACGTCCCCGGAGCTCGTGCTGACCGCGAATCGAGGGGCACTCGCGTCCTCCTGGAGGAACTTGTTCCATTCGGCGATACCACGCGTGGCGGGACCCGCGAAGCTCGACGGAACATGAATGGTGATGGTGTGCCCAGCGGACCAGCAGCCCTTGAAGAAATCGTAACCGGTAGCTGCTGTGCAGACCGGGGGCACAGGAGGCATCTCCAGGAGCGCCTGGGGGGCGAGATTGTCGACACCCGAGTGATCAGCGCTTGATACCTGATCCGCAACCGGCCCGCAGCCGGAAGTGACCGCCGTCAGGAGGCCGATCCAGAACCAGACGGGGTGGCGAGTGACGGGTGACGGACGACGGGACGACGGGACGACGGGACGACGGGACGACCGACAGGAAGGGCATGGGGGACCTCGGATCAAGGGGAATCGAGGGAGCGCCTTTGGTGCGCATCTCCAGTATCCGCCGAGGTCCCTTGCCCGTCAACCCCGCGGCCCGCGCACGTGGGCCGCGCCGGCGAGTTCCTCTCCCGGATTGACGTAGCGGTCGAGTGCCTGGCGGTACTGGCGCTCGTAGAGCGCCTGATAGCGGCCTCCCGCGATCTCCACCAGTTCCTCATGCCGACCGCGCTCCGCGATGCGGCCATCCTCCAGCACCAGGATCTGGTCGGCCGCGGTGATCGTCGACAGGCGGTGCGCGATCACGAAGGTGGTCCGCCCGGCGCGAAGCCGCGCCAGCCCCTCCTGGATCAGCGATTCGCTCTCGGAATCGAGCGAACTGGTCGCCTCGTCGAGGATCAGGATCGCCGGGTCGGCCAGGATCGCCCGGGCGATCGCCACCCGCTGTCGCTGTCCGCCCGAGAGCCGCACCCCCCGCTCGCCCACGATGGTCTCGTAGCCATCGGTGAAGCGCAGCGTGAACTCGTCGCAGTGGGCGACCCGGGCCGCCTCGCGCACCTCGGCGTCGGTCGCGTCGGGTCGGGCGAAGCGGATGTTCTCGAGGATCGTCCCGTCGAAGAGGAAGTTGTCCTGCAACACGATCCCCAGCTTGCTGCGGTAGTCGCGCAGCCGCAGCCCACCGAGATCGCGACCGTCGATCAGGATCCGGCCGCTGTCGGGATGGTTGAACGCCATCACCAGCGACACCAGGGTGCTCTTCCCTGAGCCACTCGAGCCGACCAGTGCGGTGGTCGTTCCCGCAGGGGCGTCGAAGGAGATGTCGTGGAGCACCGGCTTGCCGGGCTCGTAGCTGAAGTCGACATGCTCGAAGCGGACGTCACCGCGGATGTCACCCACCGCGTCGCGTTCGTCGTCGTCGACATCCTCGGCGGTCACCTCGCGCAGCTCGCGGATCCGGTCGAGCCCGGCGAACGCCTCGGTGATCTGGGTGCTGATCGACGCGATCTGGACCAGCGGCGCCGCCACGATCCCGGTGAAGAGGATGTACTGCAGGAAGTCGCCGTTGGTCATCCGGCCGGCCATCAGGTCGCGGCCGCCGACGATGATCAGGATGGTGCCAATCGCCCCCACCACCACGGTCGAGAGCGCCCCGGTGGCCGAAACGCCGGTCATCGACGAGGCGACGTTGCGGAGCAGCCGGTGCACGCCGCGCGAGAACTCCAGCCGCTCGCGCCGCTCGGCGGTGTAGGCCTTGACCACCCGGATCCCCGAGATGCTCTCCACCAGCCGGCCGGTCACTTCCGCGTTGATCTTGCCGCGCTCGCGGAAGATCGGCCTGAGCTTCTTGAAGGCGAACCCCATCCCCACCCCGAACACGCCGAGGAGCACCACGGTGATCGAGGTGAGCTTCCAGTTGATCCAGAAGAGGACACCGAGGCCGACGGCAGCGGTGAAGGCACCGCCGACCATCTGCACCAGCCCGCTGCCGACCAGGTTGCGGATGCCCTCGGCGTCGCTCATCACCCGCGACACGAGTATGCCGGTCTGGGTGGCGTCGAAGGTGCGGATCGGCAGCCGGACCAGGTGCGACTGGACCGCGCGACGCATCTCGGTGATCGCCCGCTGGGCGGCCACGCCGAGGATCTGGGACAGGGCAAAGGAACTGCTTGCCTGGATCAGGGTCGCACCGCCCACCGCAGCGGCCAGCAGCATCAGCTTGCCGGTATTGCCGCTCGGGAGGATGTCGTCGAGCAGCATCTTCGAGGAGCCGGGCAGCACCAGGCCTGCGGCGCGGTTCACCAGCATCAGCGCGAAGCCAAGTGCGAGACGCGAACGGTGCTTCCACACCAGTTCGCGTGCCTCGCGCCAGGCCACCTCGGCCGAGATCTTGCGCTTCTTGTCGTCGGAGATCACGGGACCGCCACTGCGCCCGCCTCCCTCGCCGGTGGCCCGTCGTCCGCCCCCACCGATCCCCAGCCCTCGTCCTGGCATCGTCATGCCCAACGCTAAATGGTGAAGGGCAAAGGGTGAAGGGGATCCGCCATCCGGAACCCCTTCACCCTTTGCCCTTCACCAGCTATCGCGAGCCGACCTGCTTGAACCCCTCCTCGATCTCGTTGTCGTTCACGCGGCGCGGCATCGGGTTGCCGAAGATCGGCTTCGACTTGGCGATATCGGCCCGGACCGCCTTGCCAGTCGCGTCCACCAGCACCAGCGCCTCAGCCGCGCCGTGCTTGCCGTTCTCGCCCTGCTCCACCCCGACCACCACCGCCGCGGGCCAGCTGCCCCAGGTGCGCTCGAGCCGGTAGTGCTCGGCGTCGATCCGGGTGAGGCGCACCTCGCGTTCCTCCCGACGGTCACCGACGTTGCGATAGGCGGTGGCGTAGACCCGGGCGTCGGCCTCGGGCACGTGATAGTCGACCTCGAGCAGCGCCACGACACCGACCGGGAGGCCGGTGGTGGTGACGGCGATCCGGGGCGGGCCGAACAGCAGCAGGGGCATCGTGGCGAACACGGTCAGCGACTTGAGCATCATGGCAACCTCCAGGGTGAGTTCTGTCTCATTGGATGCCGCGCATGAGCTGGGCGTTGACCCTTCCCTTGAAGCTGCGGAGGATGATGGTCGCCGCGTTCGGGCCGGGGCCGGCGGTACCGAGCCGAAGATCGGCATCGGCGACATGGTTCTCGATCTTCGGCGGCCGCTCCCCCATCAACATCAGCGTGATGGGACCGTCGTGGGTCGACAGTTCGAGTCGGCTCAGCGGGCCAAGTTCGCCCGTGAGCCAGATGCGCCCGCCGACCGTCTCGATTCGACCGGAGAGTGGCGGGGCAACCTGGCCCCTCCCGGCACCCGCAGCGAGGGTCACGCCGCCGCTCACCAGCGTCGCCTCCACCGTGCCGGCAAGGTTACCGAGTGCCACATCGCCTGCCCCGCCCCGGACCCGGAGGGTCCCCTCGACACCGTTCACACGGATCTCCCCGTCGATCGACTCGAGCGTCACCACCCCCCTGGCGTCATCGACATGGGTGTCGCCGCTGACCTGCAGGACGTCGAGCTGCCCGCGCGCACCGCGGACGAAGACCGACGCCACCGTCGACTTGATCCACAGCTTCGCCTTGCGGGGCACGAAGACTCGCATCTGGGCCGACGGCAGCACCGTGTCGCTGGGCGTGGTGCGCTCGAGGGCATACTTGACCGCGCTCGCCGCGCCACCGCCAATCAGGCGGGTACCCGGCCTCGGGGTGACGCGAACCTCGATCGAATCGCGATCCCATGCCTCCACCTCGATCAGGCCGGCCGGCACCCAGAGACGGATCGCCGGATCGGGGACGGTGTGCCTCCCGCGCACCTGCCGCTGCTGGGCGGCGAGCGGCAGGGCGGCAACGACCAGCACCAGCAGGGGGAAACGGCAGGTCATGAGTCGAACTCCCGGACGAGGTTCTCGAGGGCCCGGCGTTGGGCATCAAGCCGAGCGAGCGCATCGCGCAATTCTCCACTTGCGGGGCTGCTGGCCAGCGCGGCCTCGACCTCCCGACGCGCGACGGCCAATTGCCGGAACTCGCGATCGGCCCGCCGGGCCGCCAGTTGTGCGGAGCGATCCGGCTCCGGCGGGGCCAGCGCCGACTTGGGGGTCGGCGTGGCGATCGCGAAGGCGAGCAGCAACGCGGCGGCGATCGCCGGCGGAATCAGCCAGCGGAACCGACGCGACCGGGGCGCGACCACTGCCAGGACCGCCGAACGCAGTTCCGGTGGCGGCGTGAGTTCGAGCGGCAGGGTCACGTCGAGCCGGGTCAACGGCTCAAGCAGGGCCGCGCACCGGTCGCAACCGCCGGCGTGCGACTCGAGAGCAACCGCGTCCTCCTCAGCGAGGCGACCGGCGAGATAGTCGTCGAGTTGACGATCGAGCGTGGTGCAGTCGGTCATGACAACCGCTCCCTGAGAATTCGCCGCGCACGGAAGAGGTGGCTCCGCGACGTGCCCACCGGGCATTCGAGCAGCGTGGCGATCTCGTCGTGTTGATATCCCTCCACGTCGTGGAGGACGAACACCTGACGAAGGTCCTCCGGCAGGACCGCGAGCGCCGCCTCCAGATCGAGACGCGTGCCTGGGTCCGACCACCGGCCGGCGACCGGCGGGGTGACCGATCCGAGATCGGCTTCCGCCATCACCCGGTCGCGTCGCCGCTGGTCGGCGCGGCCCTGTTGCAGGACCACGTTCACGGCCAGCCGATGCAGCCAGGTGGCGAAGCCACTCTCGCCACGAAAGCTCCCCAGCCGCGACCACACCCGGACGAAGACATCCTGCACCAACTCGGTTGCCCGACCCGGATCACGCGCCATCCGAAGACAGATGGCGTACACCCGGCTGGCGTGGGCGTCGTAGAGGATCCCGAAGGCATCGGGGTCACCCTGCTGGGCCCGCCGGACGGTGATATCGATCGGAACCTCGTGCCGGTGAGAGGGCGACAGCGACAGCGGGGACGTGGTGGACACCAGATGGGATGTCGCCCAGCCCTGAAACGTTGAGGCCGGCCGTCGATCCCCGTGACTATATCTCATATGGCGGCCCGTGAGGCCCCCCAACCGGAGGAACCGATGACCGACGAGACCAGCGAACCCGATGGCACCCCGGAGCCCGACACGGCCCCGGAGGAACCACAGGCGGCGGAGGGCTGCGACCCGGTCCGGGAGCGGATCGAGCGGGCGCTCGACGAGGCCCGCGAGGAGTTGGAGACCTTCGTGGCCGAGGCGCGGACCAACCTCGACGGGGTGGAGGAACGAGCCCGGGAGGAGTTCCAGCGCCTGCGCCAGCGGGTGGCCGATTTCCTCGAGGAACCACCGTCCCGTTCCACCGACGAGACCGAGCCGCCAGAGGAGGAATGACATCGGCGACAGCCGCGGCGCGCGGTCGGGGATCACCCGACCGCGCGTCGTCGCGTTGAACGCTAGAAGGCGGCGCCCACGCCGGCGCGGACGACCAGCATCGTCGGATGGGCGACCTGGCGGTCCACCCTGAGGAGCGCCTGCTCGTCGATCGCCAGCGAACTGCGCCGGGCGAATTCCACCGGCCCGCCGGTGAACCAGGAGACGCCACCCGCGAGACCGATCGAGGTCCCACGCGCGCCGCGGTACAGCGGCAGGTAGGCGTCGAGCACCCCCTTCACCCCCACGGTGAAGTCGCTCAGCGACACGGCGTCGCTCAGCGAGCGATCGCCCACCGATGCCTGCGCCGTGAGGTCGTTGATCCCCCGGACCACGCCGACCATCCCCGCCACGCCGAGTTGCAGCGGACCGAGCCCCAGGGCGAGTCGCGGCCCGGCCCCGGTGAAGGCAAGGGTGCCGCGCAGCACCACATCGAGGGCGATGGTGGCGCCGGGCGTGACGTAGGGCACGCTGCGCGTCTGCTCGGGCAGGGTCAGGATCGAGAACTCGCCCCGAATCCCGAGGCGCGAGCGACGCGTGACCGGGAGCGAGAGCCACGCCACGAACCCCTGGGGGGCGTCCACCACGTCGGCGAAGTCGCCCTGCGGCGTGCCCCGACCCCACGCGATGCCGAAGGCCAGCGGGGCGTCGGCGACCACAGCTGCCTGCGCTGCGGCCGGCGCGCGACCCGCGAGCAGGCCGGCGAGGACGAGGAGCGCCGTGGCCCGCATCAGCTCACTTGACGCGCTCGATGTAGGCGCGGTCGCGAGGATTGACCCGGAGCCGCTCGCCGGTCTCGACGAACTCGGGCACCTGGATCGTGACGCCGTTGCTGAGCACCGCCGGCTTGCTGCTGGAGCTCTTGGTGGCAGTCTTCATCGCCGGGGCGGTCTCGATCACCTCGAGCTCCACCGAACTCGGCAGCGTGAAGGAGATCGGCTTCCCCTCGAGCCACACCGCGTCGAACCCCATCTCGGGCAGCATCCAGGCGGCGTCGTCGCCGACCAGTTCGGCGTCGAAGCTGAACTGCTCATAGGTATTGGCGTCCATGACGTGCACACCATTGCCGTCGGCGTAGAGCACCTGCATCGCGCGGGTGTCGAGCCGCGCCTCGTCGATGGTCTCGGTGGCGCTGAAGCGATGGTCGAGCGAGGTCCCGGTCGTGAGGTTGCGGAGCCGCACCTGCACGAACGCCCGCAGGTTGCCGGGGGTGCGGTGGGTGAAGTCCATCACGAGGTGCGGCTTCCCCTCGTAGTAGATCACGGTACCCTTGCGGATGTCGCTGGCTTTCATCGCTCTCTCACGGCAGTGGACTCGGTGGCGCGACCCGTCCGGGCCGCGCGCCAATATCCACGTCGGCCGGGTGCACGGCAAGCCGCAACCCGGCGAGACGGCAGGTCGACTCGGCGGCGGGAGGCGCGCCGGGGCGGCGGGGAGTCAGCCGCCGATGGCGGCGAGCAACTGGTGACGGGAGAACGGCTTGTGCAACACCGAGAGGCCGGCCAGCGCGCCCTCGTCGAGCATCTCGCGGGCCCTTCCGGTCATCAGCACCACCCGCACATCGGGACGCTCGGAGGCGACCCGGCGCGCCAGATCGTCGCCCGACATGCCCGGCATGACGATATCGGTGAGCACCACCCGGATCTTCTGGCCAGCGACATCGCGGAGCAGCTCGAGGGCCGCGCCGCCGTCGCCCGCCTCCAGCACGCCATACCCCGCGTGGCGGAGTGCCCGCGCGGTCACCGCCCGGACCCACTCGTCATCCTCGACCAGCAGCACCCCGGTGCCCTCGAACACCGGCTCGGGCCGTTCACCGGCGAGCGGCGCCAGCGCCGGCAGCCACAGGGTGACCGCGCTGCCGGCATGAGGCCGTGAGTCGACCATCACGTGGCCCTCGAGCTGCCGGGCGATGCCATAGACGGTCGCCAGCCCGAGCCCCGAGCCCTGCCCGGGATCCTTGGTGGTGAAGAACGGTTCGAAGAGCCGAGTCAGCACCGGCTCGGTCATCCCGCATCCGGTGTCGCGCACCTCGAGGGTCACCCAGTCGCCGGGCTCGATCGTCCCGAACCGGTGGCGGAGTGGCGCGGCCACCCGTCGACACTCGACCCGCAGGGTGAGCGTCCCACCGTGGGGCATCGCATCGCGGGCGTTGACGACCAGGTGGAAGAGCACTTGCTCGACCTGTCCCGAGTCGGCGGCAATCCACGCCGCGGGGTCGAGGGCATCGGCGGAGACCGCGACCGACGGACCCGCCAGTCGCGTGGCGAGGGGCAGCAGGTCATCGACGGTGCGACTCAGCAGCTGCGGCACCGGATGCGCGGCGACCGGGCGGGCGAGCACCTCGAGCTGCCGGGCGATGAGCACCGCCCGCTGCAGCGCCGCCGCCGCATCGGCAAGCGGCTCGTGTGCCTCCCGATTCGGGCCGATGGTGACCAGGACGTCGCGGATGGTGGCTGCGGCCGACTCGACCAGGTCGCCGACGTCGCGCGACAGGCCACCGGCAATCCGGGAGACTGCACCCATCTTGTCCCGGTGTCCTTGTGCCGCCGTCGCGTCAGCGTTCGTCGTGAGCCGTTCCACAGCCGCTCCTGTCGATGCTCGTCGCCCCGTCGCACCGGGGCCTCGGTGAACCTGCTGACGACAAATGCAAGCGTCGGGCCGACCGGGCCGGCTTCCCCCCAACGCCGCAAGTCCTTGCATGGCAACAGGTTGAAAAACCAGTTCCGTCCTGGGCCGATCCCGCCTGGCCATCTGTGGCTCTCGCCCCACGCTGGGGCGCGACAACTCGATGCGGCCAATTCAGCGGTCTCCATCCTCGGATCGATCTCGGCGCGACGAGCGATCCCACCACGACGTGAAGGGTGCCCGGCCGGGTATCGTTCGGGGAGTGATCGAGGCGCCATCGGCATGGGGATGGCGAGCCGCGACCCGGCGATCCGACCTGGAGGTCTCCCTGCACCGACCATCGATGGCTCCGTTGTGCGCGATTGAAGCGTGGGCATGAAGCCATCCCGTCGTGCCGTCGGGATCGCGGCCGCGATCGCACTGGTCGCAGCACTGGCGCTGCTCTGGTCGTCGCGGTGGCTGATCGGCGGTGGCACGGTCCGGATCGTCGACCCTGCGGTCCGGCGCTGGGCGGCCGGCGAGGTGTTGCGCCTCAGCGACAGCGTCTACCGGGTGAACCTGTCGACACTGCATGTCGACGCCGACCGACATCGCATCACGATCGACACGATCACGCTTCGCACCGACGAGGCAATCAACACGACGCGAAACCAGCCGTTGCCGATCGTGACCCTGCAGTTGCGATCGTGCGCACTGGAGGAGATCGACCTTGCGCGCCTCGCCGCCGGCGAGGGGCTGCACGTCGGCACCGTCGGCTGCGACAGCGCCCTGGTCGAGGTGACCGTGCCGGAACGCCATAGTGGCGGTCCCGGGCCGGAGGGCCAACTGCTCTCGCTGCGCGACACGCTCGGGTTGCCGTCGACGGTGCCGCTGTTCCTGATCGACTCGGTGCGGTTCCCGAGCGTGCGACTCGCCCTGCACATCGCCGATCCGGTCCGGCGCACCGATCTCGTGCTCGACCAGCTGCTGGTGAGCCTCGACTCCGTCAGCTACGACCCGGCCGACAGCACCGCGCGGTATCGGCCCCTCCTGTCGCGCAACGTGACCGTTCACCTCGAGGCATTCCGGGGGAACCGCGAGGGCACCGACCATCTCGCTCTCGACCTGCTCGAGGGCGACCTGGTGGCTGGCAACCTCCGCCTGCGTGGTCTCGCCTGGAAACCGGCCGCCGGACCCCACGCCGATTCCCTCGGACTGGATCAGCTCGCGGTCGACTCACTCGACATGACCGGGATCGACTGGCGGGCCTTCCTGACTCGCGGGGACGTGCGCGTGCAGACGGTGCAGAGCACCGGACTGGCGATCACGACGCGCCCGACGAGTGCCAGGGCTGGTCCAGCCGGGGGGAACGGACCGGATGGCTGGACGATGGCCGGCGCGATCGACGCACTGGACCGTTCGGTGCGAGTCGACACCTTCAGCGCGACCGGTACCCGGATCGTGCACCAGGCTCGCACGGGTGGCACGGCGCAGACGACGGCGGCAATGGTTCGGCTCACCGGGCTTCGCGCCGGTCAATCGGTTGACGGCGGGGAGGCGCGCTCCCAGGTGGGGCCGCTGCGGCTGGTCGCATCCGACGTGACGCATCAATGGCAGGATTATCGTGCCCACCTCGACACCCTCGTCCTCGACCTCGCCGCCGGGCACGCCCTGGTGCGCGGACTGCGCTATGCACCCGAGGGAACCGATGGTGACTTCGCCCGTCGCCGCCGCTGGCGCACGGACCGGATCACTGCCTCGCTGCAGGCACTCCGACTCGAGGGACTCGACGCACGCGCCCTGATGGACCACGGGTGGTGGCGCATCGCTGCGATGCAACTCGACGGATTGCGCCTCGACCTGCTCAGCGACAAGCGGATGCCGGTCGCGCCGAACCCGCCACGCCATCGCACCCCGCAGGCGTGGCTGCGGGACGCCCCGCTCCTGGTCCGCATCGACACGATTGCCGTCAAGGGCGAGATCACCTATCGCGAGCGGAATGCGGAGACCGGGATCATCGGCACCATCCACTTCACCGGGCTCACCGGCAGCCTGGCCAATTTCGCCACCCGCCCCCCGCGGGGCGCCCCGCCGATCCGATTCCTCGCGACGGCCCGGCTCAACGACATGGCCCCGCTCCAGGTCCAGGTGAGCCTGCCTCCGGCGAGCCGCGGTCTCGATCTGCACTGGCAGGGGCGCCTCGGCGCCATGCCCGCTGCTGGCCTCAATCCGCTCCTGGTTGCGGTGGGCGATGCCACCTTCAAGGAGGGCCGCATCGACTACGTCACCTTCGAGGCCGACACCCGCGCGGGGCTCTCGAGCGGGACCGCCCGGCCGAGGTACCACGACCTCTCGGTGTCGCTCCCGGGCGTCGGCCGTTCCGGCCTGCTGGGGGGTGTCCGCCGTGCGATCGCCGGGGCGGTGGCCAACACCTTCGTGATCCGGGAAGACAATCTCGACACCGGTGGCTCCCCTCCGGCCGACGGCACCATCCTCCATGGCTGGAGCCCCTCAGAGACGCTGATCCAGCATCTGTGGACCTCACTCCGCAGCGCCCTGCTCGAGGTCCTCAAGTCCTGATCCCCTGCCCCGCGCTGGTGCGATCGACGTCAACCTTCGATATTTCTCGCCCGAAAGCGCCGGGCCCCTGCCCCGCTGTTCTCACTGGACGAGGAGCCCGTCGTGGCCGTTGATGTTCGGTCGGTAAACCCACGTGCCCTATCCTGGGCACATGGCCTGGTCGGGAGGCTCTCGCCGCTCGACGTGCTGACCCTCGGCTATACCGCCTGCTCTGCCACGGTGATGATCACCCACTGGTGGCAGTCCGATGGCCGGCCGATCCCCATGACCCTCAGCTGGCTCCTGGTGGCCCACGGCCTCCTCCTGGTGCTGGTGTGCCTCGCTGCCGAGGCGCGCCAGCAGGCCGCCCCGCGTCCTTCCGTGCTGGCCGAGTGGTACCCCCTGGTGGTGCTGCTGGCGGTCTACGCCTCGATCGGACTGGTCAATGGCCCGCGGGAATCCCTGGGCCTCTCGTTCGATCCCGTGGTGCTCCACTGGGAGGGTCGCCTCATGGGGCCGGGGCTGCTGGAGCGCTGGGGCGGCCACGATGGTCCACAGGTCGTCAACTGGGCGCTGGCCCTGTCGTACCTCGCCTTCTTCCCGATGGTGATCTCCGCCCCGCTGGTCCTCTGGCGTCAGGGCAAGGTCGATCACGCCAAGCGGGCGATCTTCGGGATCACGTTGGTCTTCTTCACCTGCTACCTGGCGTTCCTGCTCTTCCCGGTGGCCGGCCCGGCCTACCAGTGGGGCTGGCCGGTGAGCCAGCCGCAGAGCGACCTGCCGGTGCGCCTGGTGCGTTCGCTCAACGACCGGGGTGATTCCTGGGGGTCGGCCTTCCCGTCGAGCCACGTGGCCGCCTCGGCCGCCGCGGTGCTGCTCGGGATGACCGGCTGTCGGCGTCTCGGATCGATGCTGCTGCCGATCGCCCTGGGCATCCTCCTCGCCGTGGTCTACTTCCGGGTGCACTACGTCCTCGACGCCGCGGCCGGGCTGCTGCTCGCCACCGTGGCCGCGTGGGCCGTGGTGCGGGCGTGGCCGATCCGCACCCTGCCGCGATGAAGCGCTGGTGGCGCGTCATCCTCGCGCTGCTGGGCAGTGCGATGGTGGTGGTGATGCTGGTCCAGATCGGGCCGGCGACGGTGCTCGATGGCTTGCGTCGCGGCGGATGGGTGATCGTGCCGATCCTGCTGCTGCAGCTGGTCGTCTACGCGATGTTCTCGCTCAGCTGGTGGCTCACCATGCGGCCCGGCGACGCGCGACCCGGATACCCGGCAGTGCTCCGGATCTCGTTGATCGGCTTCGCCATGAACTTCATCACGCCGGTCGTCAATGCCGGTGGCGAGCCGTATCGCATCGCGGCACTGTCGCCGCGGCTCGGCGTGGCGCGGGCGACCGGCTCGGTGCTCCTCTTCGTGCTGGTGCACGCCGTCGCGTCGATCATGATCTGGATCACGGCGATCATCCTCACCGTCACCCGACTCGACCCCGCCCCGCCACTCAGACTGTCGCTGCTGGTGGTGTCGGTGGTGCTGGCCGCGGCACTCGGCATCGTGCTGTCGGGACACCGCGACGGCGTGGTCGTCCGCCTCGCCGCCCTGCTCGCGAAGTTGCGGCTGCGGCGCCTGTCGCACTGGCTGGCCTCGCGTCACGAGACCTTCGCCGCGGTCGACGCCGAGATCGTCCAGGTCTGGCACGACCGGCCGAGGCGACTCGCGGCGGCGATCGTGGTCGACTATGCCGGGCGCTGGGTCAACGCGCTGGAGCTGATGCTGATCGCCGCGGCGCTCGGGGTCCCGCTCACCTTCATGACCGCGGTGACCTTCTGGGGATTCCTGTCGCTGGGCATGAATCTCTTCTTCTTCTTCCCCTGGGAGCTCGGCTCGCGCGAGGGGACGATCTACGCCCTGTCGCAGTCGGCCGGCCTCCCCAACGACTTCGCGGGCCTCGCCGTGGTGCTCGGCCGGGTGCGCGAACTCACCTGGGCGGCGGTCGGGATCGTGCTGCTGTGGTGGGAGGCGCGCACCGGCGGCATCCCGCCGACCACCTGAGCCCGCCGCTCAGCCAGCCAGCAGCTGCGGGCTCAGGGTCGGCTTCCAGAACAGACCCAGCAGCAGGGCGAGGGTAGCGAGGAGCACCAGCCCTGGGCCACCCCCCACCAAGGTCGTGCAGTGGGGGTCACCGCCGAATCGGCAGCGGACGAATGATGTGAGGCACGGAGGGATGATACGCAGGTCCCGGCGACCACGGGTGTGCCGGGGCCCGTTCCCCCGCCCCGGTACGAGCCTCGTCAAGCATCGTGGGGCGGCTGTTCGGGTCCCGTAAGTTGGGCCCTGGCGCGCTGGATCTGTCGCAGCGACGTGGTATCGTCGGCGTGGACGGCATCACCCCACGCTTCGAGGAATCGGCATGTTGTCACCCCGCTCGCTCGCCACCGGCACGCTGCTACTCATCGCCTGCACCTCCCCGCCGGCCGCGGACGCCCCCGGCGACGTCGCGATGTTCCGCGGCGGCCCCCGGCATCTCGGCACCTACCCCGCCACCCTGGGTCCCGAACTGGTCGGTGCCCAGTGGCGAGTGGAAACCGACGGCGGGGTGGACGGCTCGGCCACGATCCGGAACGACACGGTGTGGATCGGGGCAAGCGATGGCCTGCTGCGCGCTTTGGACCTCGTCACCGGCGACCGCGACTGGGAGACCCAGCTGGGAGCGCCGATCGTGGCCACCCCGGCGCTCGGCGACGGCATGGTCTATGTGACCACGCGCGATGGTCGACTGCACGCCCTCGATGCCGACGACGGGACACTCCGCTGGTCCGCCAGCGGTGATGCCGCCCTCCCGATGCCGTGGGGACACGAGAGCGGCGATCGCTACACGCCATCGCCCGCGGTGAGCGGTGGCCTGGTGCTGTGGGCCGGCGCCGACGGCGTGGTGCGCGCCAGCGACAGGACGACTGGTGAGCTCCGTTGGCAGACCGCCACCGGCGGTCCGATCTGGAGCTCACCAGCAGTGGCCGATGGCGTGGTCTATGTCGGCTCCACCGACGGAAACCTCTATGCGCTCGACCTCACCTCCGGGGAGCGACACTGGGCCTTCCGGACCGAGGGTGCGGGACTGGCATCGGCCGACTACGGCTTCGACCGTCGCACCATCCAGGGCTCACCGGCGGTCCGCGATGGCCTGGTGTTCGTCGGTGCGCGCGATGGCTTCCTCTATGCCATCCATGCCAACGACGGCTCGCTGGCGTGGCGAGTCGATCACAAGATCTCGTGGGTGATCGGCTCGCCGGCGGTCGATGACTCGCTGGTCTACGTCGGCAGTTCCGACGCGCAGTTCTTCCAGGCGCTCGACGCGATGACCGGGGCCGAGCGATGGCGGGTGATGCTCCACGGCCTGGTGTGGTCGTCGCCCGCCGTGAGCGGCGACCTGATCGTGGTGGGCGACGCGCAGGGACATGTCCACGGCATCGATCGTCTGACCGGTGCCATCCGCTGGACCTTCGAGACTGCCGGAGGGATCTTCTCGTCGCCCGTGCCCGCCGGTCGACTCCTCGTGGTGGGGTCGCTCGACGGCGGGATCTACGCCCTCTGTACCGGTGCGGACGCACCGACTCGCCTCGTGGTGGCCGACGAAGTGCCGTCGCACGTGGCCCTCGCCGAGCGGTTGGCGTCCCGGGGCTACCAGCGTCTCGCGCCGAAGGCACTCGGACGCTGGCTCGCCGACAGCGCGCCCGACGCCCGTGACATCACCATCGTGATGGCCACCTTTCAGTTGCCCGACGACGTCGCCTCACTGCCGTGGGCCAAGTCGCCGCTGCGTCGTTTCCTCGATGCCGGCGGCAAGGTGGTGTGGACCACGATGCCGCCACTGGTCTGGCCGTTCGATTCGACCGGCAAGCCGGTCGGTCTCGACGGCCTTCGCTGGGACGCACCCACCGCCCTGCTCGGCGTGCCGCACGACAAGGCGATCTTCGACCGGCGACGGGTGACGACCACCGCGGCGGGCGAGCACTGGGGACTCCGGGGCCACTGGATGACCGGCTGGGGGGTGGCGCCGTCGCGGGTGACCGCCGTGCTGGGACTCGACTCGTGGGGGTTGGCCGGCGCCTGGGTCCGCTCCTACGGCGGCCCGGCCGGCACCGGCTTCGTGATGCTCTACGGCGGCGATCCCGAGCAGATCTATCAGGCGGCGGAGCACCGGCCAGCGTGCGATAGCTGACCAATCAACTGATTCGGCGACCACGAAAGGGGTATTGACGAATCGGGATTCAGGTTGCACCGTGAGGGTGCCTCCCAGGAGTCCTGACACATGGATCGCCGCACCTTCGTTGCATCGACCGGCGCCCTGATCGCGGGGCACCGGCTCTCCCTGCTTTCCCACCCCTCACCGCTGCTGCGCCCGCCCCGGCGGGTCGACATGACACTGACCGCGCGGCGCCAGCACCGTTCGCTGGCGGGATCGTCGTCGTGCAACATGTTCACCTGGGACGGCGACTGCCCCGGTCCGGTGGTGGAGCTCCGCGAAGGCGATCGCGCGCGGCTGGTGCTGCAGAACCGGCTGGACGAGATCAGCACCATCCATTGGCACGGGCTGCACCTGCCGAACCCGATGGATGGGTCGCCGCTCAACCCGGTCGCCGCGGGCACCGACTTCGTCTACGAGTTCGACGTGCCGAAGGGCTCGGCCGGCACCTACTGGTACCATCCGCACCCGCCGCACCGGACCGGCTACCAGGTCGCCCACGGCCTGCACGGCGCCCTGATCATCAGGGCCGACGACGACCCGATCGCCCACCTGCCCGAGCGGCTGCTGGTGTTCTGGGACAACCGGCTCGACGCCGAGGGCCAGATCGACATCCCCGACCCCGACTCGCTTGCCGGCCGCCGGGACT
Source organism: uncultured Gemmatimonadales bacterium (assembly GCA_963817715.1). Classification (GTDB taxonomy): domain Bacteria; phylum Gemmatimonadota; class Gemmatimonadetes; order Gemmatimonadales; family GWC2-71-9; genus Palsa-1233. The sequence continues at coordinate 714,964 of CAWFPG010000005.1, read as the reverse complement.
CCGAGAACGGCCGCGAGGGACCACTGCATTTCGTGAACGGCAAGCTCGCGCCGGAGTTCACGATCCGCGCGGGCGAGGTGCAGCGCTGGCGCCTGGTCAACGCATCAGCCGCCCGGTTCTATCGACTCGCGCTCGAGGGACACACTCTGCTCCACGTCGGCAGCGACGGTGGGCTCTTCGAGGTGCCGGTCGAGGTGCCCGAGATCCTCCTGGCACCGGCCGAGCGAGCCGAGGTGCTGGTGCGCGCCACGGCCGATCCCGGTACCCGGGCGGTGCTCCGCTCGATGCCGTACGATCGCTACATCCCCCAGATGCGGCCGGCCGACTGGAACCAGCCGTGCGACCTGGCCACCCTGACCTACAGCAAGGAGCCACCCATGGCACCGCCGGCGATTCCGGCACGGCTGCGAGTGGTCCCCCCGCTCCGCGTGGCGGACGCCACTGCCACGCGAACCGTCTCGATGTCACAGGGATTGATCAACGGCCGGAAGATGGACCCCAATCGCGTCGACATCACCGCCCCACTGGGCGCGACCGAGATCTGGCATGTCGAGAACCTGGTCGGCATGGACCACCCGTTCCACCTCCATGGATTCCAGTTCCAGGTGATCAGCCGCAACGGCGAGCCGGAGCCGTTCCGGTGCTGGAAGGACACGGTGAACGTGCCCAAGCACGAGGAGGTGCGCTTCATCATCCGGTACGACGATTTCCCGGGCAGGTGGATGTTCCACTGCCACATTCTTGACCACGAGGACCACGGCATGATGGGCGTGCTCGAGGTCCGCTGAACGGAGCGTCGCATGGTGTGTCTGCTGCCGAAGTCGAAGCTGCTGTGGCTCTGTTGCACTCCCCTTCTTGCCGTCGGACTCATCGCCGCGGCCGGTTCGGGGCCCGACCGCCCCACCTCCGGAAATGAACTGGCCCGCCGGGCCGACCCGATGCACGGTCGGCTGCTGGTGATCGATCATGACTGCAACGGCTGCCACGGTGGCGCCACGCCGGCGTCACCAGGATGGCTGGCTGGCGCACCCGACTCGACGTTCTGGTTCAAGATCGGCCCCTTCACCACCCGGCCCCGCAACCTCACCCCGGACAACCTCACCGGGTTGGGCCGCTTCACCGAGCGCCAGATCTTCAACGCCTTGCGCTACGGCCTGCGTCCGGGCGAGACCCCTGACGTCACCATCACCGGCACCACGCCGGGCAAGGGAAACTTCCCGGCCGAGCCGAAGTACCTGGCCCCGCCGATGCCGTGGCCGGCGTTCCGCTACATGGCTGACCAGGATCTCTGGGACATCGCCGCCTACCTGAAGCGCGCCCTCAAGCCGGTGCGTCACAAGGTCGAGGACAGCGAGGGCCCGCCCGACTTCTGGGCCGATGCCTACACGGTCGACAAGATCGGCCCGCCGTCGGGCATTCCGTTCCCGGCCGCCTCGGAGCGCCAGCCGGAGTAGGACGATGAACGAGAGACGGTAGACGATCGAAGGTCGGCTCCGATGCGCGGGTGCCGACCTTCGATACGTTCACGTCTACCGTCTACCGTCTATCGTCTCTCGTTCACCGCGCCCGCTGCACCTCGAGCACCGGGATCCGGCGGCTGCCGGGATACGGCGTCTCGCCCTTGATCGCCTGCCACAGCACCCGATTGAACAACGCGTCGTCGGCACGATCCTCAGCCGAGAAGTCGAGCCGTCGCGACAGCGTCGCCAGCGCCGTCCGCTTCGGGTTGGTCTCATCGAGCGGGACATCGGGGGTGAGGGCGGTGTACGGCGCGGTGTCGGCGCTCGTCGCGAAGATGTCCGCCAATGGCCGACCGTAGTAGTCGAACTGCGAGAGCGGCTCGAGATGGAGGATCGCGCCGATGGTGGCCAGCACGTCGGTGGTGTTGGCGAAGCGCGAGATCACCCCGCCGCGGTTGTAGGCCGACACCACCAGCAGCGGTGAGCGGTGGGAGTCGACGTGATCAGGGCCGTTCTGGGCGTCGTCCTCCAGCACGAAGACCACGGTGTTGGTCCAGAACGGCGAGTGCGACAGCGCCTCGATCACCCGGCCGAGCGCGAGATCGTTGTCGGCCATGTAGGCCCGCGGGGTCGGCGCCCCGGCACTCGCTCCGGCGGTGTGGTCGTTGGGGAGCCGCAGGATGGTGAGCGCCGGCATCGTGTCGGCGGCAACGAACCCACGGAACTCCGCCAGCCAGGCGTCGGCCCGCGCCTGATCGGGCACGTCGAGATCCCACCCCGGCGCGTCGGGGTCGGTGTGGAGCGCCAGGGCGTCCTTGGTGGCCACCCAACGGCCGGCAGTGTCGCGCACGGTGTATTCGCCATAGTTGCGGAGCGAGATCCCGGCGCGCACCGCCGCATCCCAGAGGTAGCCGGTCGACGGTGAGTCGACGTCGTCCTCATCATCGACGTCGACGCCGCGATTCTCCCCCTCGTAGTCGTAGCCGCGGCCCCGGCCGGAGTAGTTGCTGGGGACGGTCTTCTCCACATAGTCGGGCCCCCACGCCGCGGTGCTCCAGTTGTGGCCGTCGGCGCTCACCTCGGCATTCACGAAGAAGCGGTCGAAGATCCCGAACCGCTCGGCGAGGGCATGGTGGTTGGGCGCCACCGATCGCGGGAAGTAGGTGAGGGTCGAGTCGCCATCGCCGTCGGGAAGGTCACCGAGCACCTGGTCGTAGGTCCGGTTCTCCTTGATGATGTAGATCACGTGCGTGAACGGCGGAAAGGTGGCGGCGGCCGCCGGGCGCGTGTTCCACCCGTTGGCGACTGCCACCCTGGTGCTCAGCGCCGCGAGATCGGCACCCGCCAGCGACACCGTGGTGATGCTGCCGGTCGTCTGGCCCAGGGTGTAGTCGCGAGGATCGGATCGCGGACGGCCCGGGCCGGGGCCGGCGGGATTGGGGGCGGTGCCGCGGCCCTTGCCGTTGAGGCTCAGCACCGTGTCGCCGAACGCCAGTACCGCGGTCGGATACCACTCGACCGGGATCCGACCCTCGAGCGCGTTGCTGGCGAGGTCGAAGATCGCCACGGCATTGTTGTCGGCCTCGGCCACGAACAACCGTGTGCCATCGCTCGAGAGCGCCAACCCGTTGGGCGTGCTGCCCTCTGCCGGCCCGGCCGGTGCTGCGTCGTGCAGCGTGGCGACGACCGATCCCGCCCGGGTGTCGATCACGCTGATCACATCGGCGCTGGCCGACGCGGCGTAGAGGCGCGACCCGTCGGAACTGAGCAGCAGCGCCGACGGGTGGCGGGCCACCGGGATCTCACCTGCCGCAACGAGCATGTCGCCGCGGCGGACGTAGCGCCGCACCGCCTGGCCCGCCCAGGGCGACAGGTAGACACTGCTGTCACCGGCCACCACACCGTAGGGGTAGAGCCCAGCTGGCAGCCGCTGGACCACCTTCCCGCTGGCCAGGTCGACCACCGCCAGCGAGTCGCTGAGGTTTTCCGCCACATAGAGCTGGCTGCCGTCGGGCGAGACAGTGAGTCCGGCAGGGTACCGGCTGCCGCGCCGCTCGCCCTCCGTCCCGATCGCGATCGAGTCGACCAACGCCGCGGTGTCCGCAGCCCAGGTATAGACATAGACGAGGTCGCGCACGCCGCCCGAGGCGTAGAGGTGCTGGCCATCGGGCGCGAACACCGCGCCGAGGAACGCCGCCGGCTGCACCAGCGTCTGCACCACTCCGCCGCCGTGCCGGTCGACCACCTGCAGCCCCTGCTCACGGTAGCCACTCAGCACCACCACCACCCGGTCGCCCCCCGGGGCGGCGACCATCGCCACCGGCATCGAGCCGAGCTCGACCGACGGGCCGGCGGGATCGAGCCGGGCGCCGGTGGGGAGTCGATCCGCCTCGGTGGCAGGGCTGGCACAGGCCGTGACGACGAGGGCCGCGGCACACCAGTGGAGGGTGCGCGCGACCGTGGAGAGAGCGGCAGGAGGCTTGGTGCCCGAGGACACGAGAGGCTCGCTTTGCTGGGGAGTCCCCGGGCCAAGGGAGAGTGGCACTTCCACTCGCCCACATCAAGTGGCCCGAGAGAACCTGAATCTACTCCACCCCGCCTGCCCTGCCAGCCGATGGCGCCGGCTCCTCGGCAACAATCCACCGCCTCACAAACTGGCACTCCCCCCTATTCGAGGGCAGATTTGGGACAATGAACGATCTCCAGCAGCGTCTCGATACGGGTCTCGCCGGGCGCTACGTCATCGAGCGGCCGCTGGGTGAGGGCGGCATGGCGATCGTCTTCCTGGCGAAGGATGTGCGCCACGACCGGCTTGTGGCGCTCAAGGTGCTGCGCCCGGAGCTGTGCCACGAGATCGGCCCCGACCGCTTCCTGCGCGAGATCAAGCTCGCCGCCCGTCTGACTCATCCCCACATCCTGCCGCTGTTCGACTCGGGCAAGACCGAGGGGTTGCTCTTCTATGTGATGCCGAACATGGAGGGGCAGTCGCTGCGCGACCGCCTGGCCGACGTGAAGATGCTGCCGCTCGACGAAGCGCTCCGGATCACCCGTGAGGTCGCCTCCGCCCTCGACTATGCCCATCGCCAGGGCGTCCTCCATCGCGACGTGAAGCCGGCCAACATCCTGATGCAGGACGGATCGGCCCTGGTGGCCGATTTCGGGATCGGGAAGGCGATGAGTGCCGCCGGCGGCCTGGTCACCCAGACCGGCTTCGCGGTGGGCACACCGGCCTACATGAGCCCGGAGCAGGCCTCGGCCGACTCGGCCGTCGACGGCCGCAGCGACCTCTACAGCCTGGGGTGCGTGCTCTACGAGATGCTCACCGGCGAGCAGCCGTTCACCGGACCCAACGCGCAGGCGATCATCACCAAGCGGTTCATCGCACCTGTGCCCCATGTGCGCGCGATGCGCGACGTGCCCGAGCAGCTCGACGCGGTGGTGACCAGGGCGCTGGCGAGGACCCCGATCGACCGGTTCCCGTCGGCGGCCGACTTTGCCGATGCGCTCGCGCAGATCCAGCGCGAGGGCCAGACGCCCACCGGCTCGGCGTCGGTCGCGACCACGGCGAGGGAGAAATCGGTCGTCGTGCTGCCGCTCGCCAACATGAGCGCCGATCCCGAAAATGAATATTTCAGCGACGGGATGACCGAGGAGATCATCAACGCCCTCGCCAAGATCCCCGAGCTGCAGGTCGCATCGCGGACCTCCTCGTTCGCCTTCAAGAACAAGGCGGTCGACATCCAGGAGGTCGGGGCGAGGCTCGGGGTGTCGTCGGTGGTGGAGGGGAGCGTTCGCAAGATCGGCAACCGGATCCGGATCAGCGCCCAGCTGGTGAACGTGGCCAATGGCTACCAGCTCTGGTCGGAAACCTACGACCGGCAGCTCGAGGACGTCTTCGCCGTCCAGGATGAGCTCTCCCGGGCGATCGTCGACGCGCTCAAGGTGCGGCTGATGGGCGAGCCCGCCGAGCAGCTCGTCAAGCCCACGACCGAGAACATCGAGGCGTACACCTTCTACCTGAAGGGGCGCTTCTTCGTGAACCGCCTCGCCGAGCACGACCTGCACAAGGCGCTCTCACTGTTCGAGCAGGCCCTCGATGCCGATCCCGGCTACGCCAGGGCGTATTCGGGCATCGCCGACTGCTGGTGCAACCTCGCCGACGACTGGGTCGCCCCGGAAGACGCCTACCCGCGCGGCAAGTCGGCCGCCGTCCGGGCGATCCAACTCGAACCCACGCTGGGCGAGGCCCACACCTCGCTCGGCAAGGTGCTCTGCTGGTACGAATGGGAGTTCGCTCGAGCCTCGGAGGCGCTGGCCGAGGCAGTGCAGCTCAACCCGAACTACGCCGAGGCGCACTTCGTCTTCGGCAGCACCTTGCCGGCGGTCGGGCGGTTGGTCGAGGCGATCGAGGAGATGCGCAAGGCGCTGGTGCTCGACCCCCTCTCGGCGCACTTCAGCCGCTGGCTGGGCCGTTTCCTGCTCTACGCCGAGCGCTACGAGGCCGCGATCGAGCAGAGCCGGAAGACCCTCGAGATCGAGCCATCCTATTTCCAGGCCTATCTCGACATCGGCGCGGCCGAGCTTGCCCTGGGACGCACCGAGGCGTCGCTCAAGGCCTTCCGTCAGGGCCAGTCGCTGGCCACGGCGGTCCGCTCCTACGATGCGATGATCGTCCGACCGCTGGTGGCCCTCGGGGAACACGAGGAGGCCCGGGCGATCATGGACCGGCTCGAGCAGCAGGCCAAGACCGACTACTTCCGGGCCGAGGTGCTGGCGATGGGGTTTGCCGCCCTCGGCGAGGTGGACAAGGCGTTCGCCTGCCTGCAGGAGGCCTTCGATGCCCACTCGGCGGGCCTGATCTACCTGCACCTCGATCCGGCGTACGCCCCGCTACGGTCGGACGACCGGTTCGCGGCGATGGTGCGCAAGATCGGGCTGCACTGACCGGTTGCGTGCCCCGGCGGCCGCGCGCCGTTACCTAGTTGCGGGTCCCCGAGAAGAGAATGCTGTCGTCGGGAAGCCGCACGTCGAACCCGGTGGCGCGGCCGTTCTCCACGGTGAACTCGAAGGTGAACTCGCGGATCACGTCGAAGAGCTCACCGTCCATGACGATCCCGAACGTGAACCAGTCGTCGAGCACCGGGATCAGCAGTTCGTTGGACACCTCGGGCCAGAACCAGATCGGCCAGTGGAGCGTCATCAGCGAATCGGCATGGGTGATCTCGGCCGTGGAAACCCATCCCGGCGGCGGCGGGCCCTGCTTCCACGTCATCGTGTAGTGACCGAGATACGGTGCGGCGCGATCGGCACTGATCTCCGGCGGCATCGACGGCGGCACCTTCACGTCGAGCGCGACACGGCGATCGACCCAGGCCATCGACACGACCATGCCGCCCGATGAGATCCCGCTGATGGTCCAGCTCAGGTCCCGGACTGGAGCACCGTCGATCGTCGTGACCGAGGAGGGGAACTGGAGCATCTCCGGGGTCACCTCCGGGTGCTCCGTGTGAAAGACCATCGTGTCAGGGAGCAGCACGGTGTTCCAGTGGTCGGTGTCCTCGACCACCATCCAGACCGAGTAGGCGCCGGCCGGCACGGCGGTGCCGTTGATGGTCACGTCCTTGTCGACCTTGAGCGTCGTGGCGCGATTGGCCCCAGGAGTCCACACCTCGCCCCACTTCACCTCGGTGCCGAAGATCGCCGACGGTGCGCGACTCCGGAGCCGGGGTCGGGAGTACCGGATCGACAGGGTGGTCCCGTCGACGGTCTGCGAGACGGTGCCTTCCTCGCTGGCGCGGATCTGGGCGGCGAGGGTGGCTCGGGGGATCGGGAGCGCGATCACGGCGAGTGGCAGCAACACGGCAACGAGCGTCCGGGGACGCGGCGGGCAGGGCATCGACTGGCTCCGGACGGTTGAGGGAACGGCCCTCAGGTTCGGCAGGAAGCCGGTGGGGCGCAAGTCCCAACGCCGAGCGCCCCATCGACCGGGGATCGATGGGGCGCTTCTCGATGGGCCAGGGAGGAGTTGAACCTCCGACCTCACGCTTATCAGGCGTGCGCTCTAACCACCTGAGCTACTGGCCCGGACAGGGCCACAACCTAACGTTGCCTCCCCACGGGGACAACTGAAAATATCCCCATCCAGCCGGGCAATCCCGGGTTGCGATCCGGCCGCCATGGCCCAGATTCCCCGGCAACCTTCCCTTCGCCGGGCCCGTAGCCATGACAGCCCTCCCCGACCCCGCCGAATCCGACCTGGAGCACCCGATGCGCCACAGGATCGTCCGTCAGGCCACCCGACTGGTCGCCCTCCTCGCCTTCGCCGTCCCGGCGCTCGCCGCCCAGGGACGCCGCGGCAGCGCGGTCGACAGCACCGATTATGTCCGCACCACCCCGCCCACCGACCCCGTGATCCAGGCGCTCTACACCGCCGGGATGGAGCACGGTCGCGCGATGGAGCTGGCCCAGGTGCTGATGGATTCGATCGGCCCGCGGCTCACCAACTCCGACCGCTTCGACGCCGGCCAGCGCTGGCTGGTGCAGGAGTATGCCAAGTGGGGGATCTCCGCCAAGCAGGAGGCCTACGGCACCTGGGTCAAGTGGGTTCGCGGTGCCACACATCTGGATATGGTCTCGCCGCGGCTCAAGACCCTCGAGTCGTATGCGCTGGCATGGAGCCCGCCCACGCCCAACAACGGCGACTGGGTCCAGGCCGAGGCGATCCTGCTGCCGGCCACCAGCGGTGACTGGAACAGCTGGGCAGCCAACGCCCGGGGGAAGTTCGTCCTTGCCTCCGCGCCCCAGCCGACCTGCCGCTATCCCGCCCAGGTGCAGGAGTATGGCGAATCCACGACCGTCGTCCGCATTGATTCGCTCCGGAAGGCGTGGTCGGCCGATGTCCGTGCGCGCGCGGAGCTCGGCGGCGGACCACGGGTCTGGCCGCAGCAGGTGGGGGTTGCGGGCCTGCTCACCAACACCTGGTCCCGCTACCCCGGCATCGACAAGATCTTCGGCTCGCCCAAGGCAAGGGTGCCGACGATCGACGTGAGTTGCGAGGACTACTCGCTGCTCTACCGGCTCGCGGAGAACGGCATGCACCCGGTGGTGCGCCTCTCCAGCCAGGCGCAGAACCTCGGCGAGCAGCCGGTCCACAACGTGATCGGGATGATTCCCGGCAGCGACAAGGCCGACGAATACATCGTCCTCTCGGCGCACTACGATTCGTGGGACGGCGGCACCGGTGCCACCGACAACGGCACCGGCACGATCACCATGATGGAGGCGATGCGGCTGCTCAAGCAGGTCTATCCCCACCCCCACCGCACCATCATCGTGGGCCACTGGGGCGGCGAGGAGCAGGGACTCAACGGCTCCGAGGCGTTCGTGGCCGACCATCCCGAGATCGTGAGCCATGTCCATGCCGGTTTCAACCAGGACAACGGCACCGGCCGGGTTGTCAGCGCCTCGCCGGGTCCGTTCCTGCAGGGCACGGCGGCGCTGGTGCGCTACCTCCGCGAGTTGCCGGCGAGCATGACCGGCCGGATCCACGTGGGCGACCCGTCGAACGGACCCGGCCGCGGCGGCACCGACTCAAGCTCGTTCCAGTGCGGCAAGGCACCGGTCTATGGGCTGGGCGGGGTGTCGTGGGACTACGGCTCCACCACCTGGCACACCAACCGTGACACCTACGACAAGATCATCGCCGAGGATCTGCAGAACAACGCGACCCTGGTTGCGATGCTGGTCTACATGGCCGACCAGGATGCCCAGCTGCTGCCGCGCGAGGTGACGATGCCCCGTGACCGCAGCGGCACCGAGCAGCCGTGGCCGGACTGCGAGATCGGTGACCGCAACACGGCGAGTTCGCCGAGATAGTGACATCGTAGGAAGCGAGGGGCGAGGGGCGAACTGACCGGTTCGCTCCTCGCCCCTGGCCTTGTCACCACCCGGGACAATCCGACGACCACCCGACGGCGGACTCAGCGCGGTAGCGGCCCGGTGATCCCCTCGACCCACGCGATGTAGCGCGACACCCGGGTGTAGTACTCGGTCACCCCGTAGCGTCCCTCGTGACCACCGCTCGCCCGGGTGCTCTGCCCCGAGGAGATCCCCACGACGATCTCGCCCGACGCCTCGTCCAGATAGGCGGGCCCGCCACTGTCACCCGGGCCACTCACCCCCTCGAGTGGCGTGACCTCGGGATCCCCAGGGCGATCGAACCGCATCTTGATCCAGTGCTCGCTGACCTCGTCGATTCGATTGGTGGCGCCACGCACCTGATGGTCGTTCCCGACCGGACCGCTGCGTCCGGTCCCGAAGTCGCCGGAGCCGACCAGCACTGCCACCGCGTGGAGCTCGTCGTCCCCGCGATAGAGCCGTGCCAGGGGCACATCGGTGACCGGCTCGGCGAGATGCAGCATGGCGATGTCGTCGGATCCGCCGTCCCAGTCCGGATGGATGTACACCGAATCGACAACCACCTCCCGACCGCCGACCGTGACGCGATGCCCGGGGCGGACCTCGACCGCCACATGGGCCGCGGTCACCACCCATTGCGGGGCGATCAGGGTCGCCTCGCAGTCGGACGCATGGCCGGGCACGGGGAGATTGACGTGGACGAGCGAGTGATAGCGTGCACCGAGCTGGAGATAGAGCGAATCGGGCACGTCGTGACGACGAATGATCGCCGTCCCGTCACTGGCGGCATGGTGGGCGAGGCTGGTACCGAAGATGGGGAGGGCAAGCAGAACGGGCATGATCACGCGAAGCGCGGGCATCGTGCCTCCAAGGAAAGGGGATTTCCTTGGTGGCGTCTCCCGGTGCCGTGGCACTTGGTTCCGGGGGCCGACCATTGTCTGGCGAGGTGCCTCTCGCGCTGCCGGATCCTATCGCGAGGCAGGCGAGCGTGTCAAGCGATTGCCTCCTCCAGCACAATGCGGAGCACACCGGCCGCCTCGTCGTGGATTCCCGGACACTTGCTCTCTCGGGGACCGGCAACATTGAGCCGCTGAGCTTCCAGCGCTGCGAGCCACTCCCGAATCTGCCCGACCAGGACGTCTGGATCGTGCGAGGCGAGATCGACCGCCAGCACCGGTTTGCCGAGCCGGATCGCCTCGTCGTGTGTGAATGCCGTACCGCCGGTGAGTTCGCCCCGAAAGAGGATCAGCGTCGCGTCGCTGTCGCGCACGTTGGCGGTGGTGCGCTCCAGATAGTCAGCTGTCGTAGTCTGCATCAGCTTGCCGTAGCCGGCCGGCACCTGCCCGTCCTCGGCCAGCCGGCCCCGGGGCACCCAGCCGTTGATGGGAATGCCGACGGCGCGCGCCGCGTCCCACCCGGCGCGGTCGACGCCGGTCTGCCCGCCCGACCAGATCTCGCGTGGCTGCATGGTAGCTTCAAAGCTACCAGCATGCCCGAGACCCAGCGCCTTTTCATCGCCGCTCCCCTTCCCCTCGAGCTGTCGCAGCGCCTGGGGGCGATCCAGCGTGAGCTCCAGCAGGCACACGGCCACGCCATGCGATGGGAGCCGGTCGCGCGAATGCACCTGACCGTGCGATTCCTCGGGGCCACGGCGGCCGACCTCGAGGGCCGGATCGCCACCGCGATGCAGGACGCGACCGACGCGTTCCCACCAGTGGCACTGGCCCTGGGGGCAATCTCCGGCTTCCCCGACCGGCGGCAGCCGCGTGTCGTCGCCGCCACTCCCGGCGGCCAGGTCGATCGCCTTCTCCTCCTCAGGCGACGCCTCGATGACGCCCTGGCGAGGATCGGGATCAACCCCGACACCGGGCGCTTCACGCCCCACGTGACCATCGGCCGGGTGCGACGCGAGACCAGCCGGCGCGATCGCACCCGCCTCGGTACGACGCTCGCCACCGTCCCCACGCCGGCCGACTCGTGGTCGCTCGACACCATCGTGCTCTTCCGGAGCGAGCTCCATCCCGAGGGGGCGCGGCACATCAGCGTCACCGCGGTCCGCCTGGCGTCGTGAGCCCGCGCCGTCGCAGTGAGCGATGACGTTCGAGTACGACCGGACGCCGGGCCACGCACGGGCAACACCCTCCAACCCGGGGAGGCCGGCATCGCGCACCCCCTGCGGGAGGCCCTGGGGTGAGGGCAGCCTGGGCACGCGCACGCCGCCGATTAGTGCAGGATCGGCCCAGTGCCGACCACCTCGAACGCCGTGGCTGGCACTCCGGCGAGGGTCGCGCTGATCGTCGGATCCCAGTCCCAGGAGGCCGGGTCGGCCACCTTCTCGCCACGGAGCAGCCCGCTGGTCCCGCTGCCGTCACTCACCAATAGGCCGTAGTGCTTCGCCGCCTCGAGCAGTACCCGGGCCTGACCGGTGTATCCGCCCAGGTCGAAACTCGCCTTGAGCCGGAGCCGGAGTCCCATCGGGATGTTGTGGGGATCCTCGTACACGAATGTCCCGGCCAGCACCTGGCGCAGAGCTCCGGGAAGTCGAACGATGGCTGCCCGCAGGCCAGCGGCAACTTGGTGCGATAGATCTGGTCCGACTGCCACTGGGTGGCGGGATGGATGAATCCCTCCTGGGTGAGGGTGACGGGGATCGAGAGCGCATGGTGGATCGCGCCCGCCCGCATCTCGTCGGCTCGGGCGATGCCAGCGAACACCGGCAGTCCGGAGGCGGCCGAGGCAGGCGAGTGATCCGGGCGGAGCCGGTTGGACGTGAGATCGAAGATCGCCCCGGAGCCCACCGTCCAGCTCCCGTCGGCGTTCGGGCCCGCCACGCTCCAGAGCTCGTAGAGCCTGCAACCGCCTTCGTCGACCAGCACGAGGTGGTTGTCGTCGAGCACCAATTTCGATGGGTCCTTGACGTGGTAGCGCGCGTCGGCCGGAATCGGCATGGGACCCGGGTCGCCGGCGCTCCTGGTGTAGGTGATCGTCACGAACGGGACGTGGTCACGGACGGTGTTCACCACGTTCACCGGCAAGTTGGGCACGAAGGACAACCGCCACGTGAGCCCCAGCCGGGCGATGAACGCTGCCGACTCCGGGTGGACCGGGTAGCCGGACACGTCGGCGTTCCAGGGATTGTCGGCCGGGAAGATGGTGCAGGCCAGCGATGGCAGGGAGCCACCGGGATCGGTGGGGGCAGCGGGGCCTCCACCGCAGGCGACCATGCCAAGGACACACCAACCGGACCGACGGAACGGGGGACGGCATCGCATGGAATCGCTCGGGGTCGGGGGAAAGGCCCTCGCTATCGGCACCAGGGGGTATCGACTGGGGACCCGGTTGGAGGAGGACGTCCCCGGCACCGGATGTTAAGAGCCGCAACCCATCGCCCTGCGTCCCTCGTATCTCGTATCTCGTACCTCGTACCTCGTACCTCGTATCTCGTATCTCGTATCTCCTATCTCGTATCTCGTCTATCGACCACCATCGTGTAGCACACCGCCGTGCCGTCGAGCACCACCGTGCCATCGTCGCGCACCACTCGGGTGTCGAGCGTGGTGACCGGCTTGTCCTCGCGGACCGACGTCACGGTCACCTCGCCGGTGATCGTGTCGCCGGGGCGCACCGGTGCCAGGAAGCGCCAATGGACCTCGAGGAAGACCGTGCCGGGTCCGGGCAACTGCTCGGCGACGACGGCGTTGAGGATCGCGCTGGTCACGCCGCCCTGCACCACGATGCCGCCGAAGCGGGTGGCAGCCGCCACGTCGGCGTCATAATGGATCGGGTTCCTGTCGCCGCTGATGGCGGTGAACAGCTCGATGTCGCCCGCGGTGATCTCGCGGCTGAGTCGCGCCTGCTGGCCGACGGCGGGCATCCCGTTGGGCCAGGCGGTCGAGTCTCGGTCAGTCATCGCGTGGGAGTCGACGCTGTGAGCGCCCGGCGGAGAGCTCCGGATCGCCCGCCTGGGCGAGGCGCACCATCCCCGCGCCGGTCACGGCACCCGTCAACCCGAGCACGCCGAGACTGGTGAACAGGGAGGTGGCCGTCATGTTCGGGCCACCAAGGAGGGTCATGGTCAGCAACACGAGGGGCACGACGATCCCCGCCGCCGCCCCCCAGAGCGCCATGCGCGACACCCGCAGGTCGGCCAGGGTGCGGTTGCGGTGGAACACACCAAGCGCCAGGGCGAAGACGAAGCCGGAGATCATCCCCGAGATCCCGCCGAGAAGGGTGATGCCGCGGAGCCCTGGCCAGAAGGCGATGGGCCGGAGCACCAGGGCGAGGACGGCGAGGAACCCCGCCGCGCCGACTGCCCAGGTGATGCCCCACGCGATCGCCATCCCGAGCGCGCCGCGGATCCGCCGCATCAGTCGCTGCATCGTCTGCTCTGCTCCCCTGTCGAGACGGCTTCAGTCCGATGGCCTGAATCTCCGCAACATAGCGCCGCCCCGGATCCGCAAAGCCGAGCGGGCCGGCACTGGTCCGGGTCAACCGGCGCGACGGGCTCGGCGCGCCAGCCAGAGCATCAACAGGCCGAAGCCCAGCTGGACCAGTCCCCACCAGAGGTTCACGTTGATCCCCAGGGAGCGATCGTAGATCGCCCGGCCGGAGACCAGGCCGAAGATCGTCAGCAGGACCCCGAAGGTGGTGAACATCAGTCCGATCGGCAGCCGCAGGTCGAGGTTCATCGCCGGATCACCAGAAGAGGATGTTGAGGACAAGGGTCAGTCCGAGCACGACGACCGCCAGGGTGGCGGGCCGCTTGTACCACACCAGGTCGTGGTTGGTGATCCGCGGCGTGAGCGCATAGACAAGGCCGTGCAGCTCCTCGTCGGACTTGGTGCGGCGCGTGGCCATCGAGATCACGATGGTCGCCACGAAGCAGGCCGTCCAGGCCACGATCGCGGTCCAGAAGTTCTGGGCCATCTCGCTCGGGTAGGTGTGCAGCACGGCGCCGAGGAAGCCGCCCTTCAGCCCCGGCGTCGATCCGGCCGGCAACACCAGGCCGTGGTGGATCGCTGCGGCCGCGGTCCCGGTCAGCAGGCCGAAGAAGGCGCCGTGGCCAGTGGTGCGCCGCCAGAACATCCCCAGCAGGAAGGTGGCGAACAGCGGTGCGTTGACGAACGCGAACACCAGCTGCAGCATGTCCATGATGTTGTTGAACCGCGTGGTGGCGTAGGCCGCGGCCACGCTCGCCGCGATCCCGAAGACCGTCGCGGCGTGGCCCATCCGCAGGTAGTGGCGATCCGACCGGCCGGGCCGCAGGTACGACTGGTAGATGTCGTAGGTCCAGACGGTGTTGAACGCGGTGACGTTGCCGGCCATCCCCGACATGAAGGAGGCCATCAGGGCGGTGAGGCCGAGCCCCAGCAGGCCGGTCGGGAGGTAGTGGGCCAGCATCGCCGGCATCGCGAGGTTGTAGTCGGGGTTGCCGTCGGCACCCATCGGCAGGATCCCGCCGCGGGTGACCTGGAGCGCCATCACGATCATCCCGGGCACGATCACCAGGAAGGGGAACAGCATCTTCGGCACCGCGGCGAGCAGCGGCGTGCGCCGGGCGGCCGTCATCGAGTCGGCCGCCATGGCCCGCTGCACGACCAGGAAGTCGGTGCACCAGTACCCGAACGAGAGCACGAAGCCGAGCCCCATCATCATCCCGAACCACTCGACGCCCATCGGGTTGTCGGCGGCGTGACCGAGGTGACGCCATGAATCGGCCCAGGCGCCCGGGGCATAGCCGGCTCCAGTCGCCACCGTCTGCAGCTTGGTGGTCAGCCCACTCCAGCCACCGACATCCTTGAGGCCCAGCAGCACCAGGGGCAGGAAGCCCATCACGATCAGGAAGAACTGCAGCACCTCGTTGTAGATCGCCGAGGTGAGCCCGCCAAGGAAGATGTACACGAGCACGATCACCGCCGAGAGCAGCACGCTGGCGTTGAAGTTCCACCCCAGCACCAGCTCGAGCAGCTTGGCCAGCGCGAACATCGAGATCCCGGACGAGAAGATGGTCATCACCGCGAAGGTCATCGCGTTGAGTCCCCGGGTCTTCTCGTCGAACCGCAGCTTGAGGTACTCGGGCACCGAGCGCGCCTTGGAGCCGTAGTAGAACGGCATCATGAAGATCCCCACGAAGACCATCGCGGGGATCGCGCCGACCCAGTAGAAGTGGCTGGTCATCATGCCGTACTTGGCACCCGACGCCGCCATCCCGATCACCTCCTGGGCGCCCAGGTTGGCGGAGAGGAAGGCGAGACCGGCGATCCAGGCGGGGATGGCGCGGCCCGACAGGAAGAAGTCCTCGCTGCTCCTGACGGAGCGACGCAGCACGATCCCGATGCCGAGCACGAACGCGAAGTAGACGATCAGGATCGCATAGTCGACCGAACCGAGATGGATCTGCGACACGCGCGACGCTCCGGGCGGGCGGTTGGGAAGGTGCGGAAAGAGAGCTGGGGCATCCGGCGCGGACGCCCGAGTGCCATCACTAGTACGCCGCCCCGGGGGCCGGCGCAAGCGTCCCGCCTCTGGCCCCCGACGCCCTGCGGTGCCATCCTCCGGGATGCTCCCCGATCCCCTGCACACCCTTGCCCGGCGACTCGGCGTGCACGTCGCCTACACCGACGGACTCGGTCGGGCGGTCGCCGTGGAGGCGGAGACGCTGGTCCGCATCTGCGCCGCGCTTGGCGCCCCGATCGCGTCGGCGGCCGAGGCCGCCGGGTGCCTGCAGGCGATGGATTCGCTCGGGCCGGCCCGCCTCGCGGAACCGGTCCGGGTCGCCTGGGAGGGCGTGTCGCCACCGATCCGCACCCACGGTGACCGGCTCGATGGCGCCGAACTGATCCTCGAAGGTGGCGCCCATCTCCGCGTGCAGGTCGATGGCGGCACCGTGCACCTCCCCGCCCTGCCGCTCGGCTATCACGACCTCACGCTGCGCGCCGGCGACCGCACCGCGACGTGCCGGATCATCGCCGCGCCGCTGGAGGCATATCGTCGCGAGGGCAACGCGGCCCGCTGGGGAGTCGGTGCCCAGCTTGCCGCCCTGCGCACCTCACGCAGTCGGGCGGTCGGCGACCTCGCCGACCTCGAGTGGCTCTGCCGGCGGATCCGCGATCGGGGCGGTGACCTCGTGACCGTGTTGCCCCTCCTCCCGACCTTCAATGTCGCGCCCGCCGAGCCGAGTCCCTATTCCCCGGTGAGCCGGCTGTTCTGGTCGGAGCTGATCCTCGACCTGGCGCGGCGAGCATCGACCGGTCGGGCCGGTGGATCGCCTCGACGTGGTGCGCGCGGCAGACGAGGTGCGAGAGGCTCTCGCCGGCCGACCTCGTCCCGACGACGCGGACCTCGACGACGAATTGCGGCGCTACGCCCGGTTCCGCGGCGCGCAGGCCCGCCTCGGCCGCGACTGGCGGGCCTGGCCCGCGCCGGCCCGCGCGGGCACCCTCAGCGACGACCAGGTTGATCCCGACGAGGAGCAGCTGCACCTGATGGCCCAGCTGCTCGCCCGGCGCCAACTGGCCGAGCTGCGCGCGCGGCTCGAGGCGGCGGAGATCCGGCTCGGCCTCGACCTCGCCGTCGGCGTCGACCCCGATGGCTACGACCCCTGGTCGCGCCAGCGGCTCTTCGCCGAGGAGATGTCGGTCGGGGCGCCGCCCGATCTCGGATTCCCGAGCGGCCAGGACTGGGGCTTCCGGCCCGTGCTCCCGACGGCATCCCGGGAGGATGGCCACCGCTACCTCGCCGCGTCGATCGGGCACCAGATGGCACTCGCCGGCGTGCTTCGGGTGGACCACGTGATGGCGCTCAGTCGCCTCTACTGGATCCCGCGCGGCCTGGACCTCGACCAGGGCACGTACGTCTCGTATCCCACCGAGGAACTGTTCGCCATCCTGACGCTCGAGTCGGTGCGCCATCGGTGCGAAGTTGTCGGCGAGAATCTCGGCACCGTCCCCGACGAGATCGATGCGGCCCTGCCGCGCCACCGGATCTGGGGGATGTACCTGGCCGAGTTCGAGGCGGTGACGACCGGACGGGACCTGGCGCCTCCGGGTGAACGCGACGTCGCGCTGATCGGCAGCCACGACACCCCGACCTTTGCGGGGTGGCTCCAGGCGACCGACATCGCCGAACGGCTGCGACACGGGCTCCTCGCCGCTGATCGGGAGCAGGACGTGCGTGACGAACGGCGCTGGGGGATCCGGCGGCTCGCCGAGCATCTCGGGGTGTCCGCCGACGACCCGGCGGCCTATCTGGAGGCGCTGCTCGACTGGCTGGGTCGCTCGGCGTCACCGCTGGTCATCCCCTGGCTCGAGGATCTCTGGCTCGAGCCTCGCGGCGTGAACCTGCCGGGCACCAGGTCGTCGGCGCATCCCGACTGGCAGCGTCCGCTGGCGGCACCGCTGGAGGCGCTCCTCGGGGATCCGGTCGTCGCCGGACGGCTCGACATCCTGGCACGGGCGCGGCGCAGGTCGTCCGCGGGCCGCTAGCGCCACACCTGCAGCCGGGCTCTGATGGTGTGATGGTGACTCTCCCTGACTCGCGACCGGAAGAACCACCCAGGATCGGCGGGATCACGCCAGACTCGACTTGCCGTGATCCTCTACGGGCGGGATACTAAGCCCTCCAATCGAGGAACCCGCATGCCTACCCAACCGCCCCATGAGGCCGCGCCGGCGATGATCGGCCCCTATCGCATCACCGCCGTGCTCGGCGAGGGCGGGATGGGGGTGGTGTACGCCGCCGAGCAGTCCGAACCGGTGCGCCGCCGGGTGGCGCTCAAGCTGATTCGTGACGCCGGGGACGCGTCGGGCGAGATCGCACAACGGTTCGCCGCCGAGCGCCAGGCCCTGGCGGTGATGGAGCACCCCGCCATCGCGAAGGTCTACGACGCCGGCACCGCCAGCGACGGGTCCCCGTACTTCGTGATGGAGTACATCGAGGGCCTCCCGATCACCGAGTACTGCGACACCCACCAGGTGTCGACTGCCGATCGCCTGCGCTTGTTCATCGAGGTCTGCGATGCGATCCAGCACGCCCACCAGAAGGGCGTGATCCATCGCGACCTCAAGCCGACCAACATCCTCGTGACCGAACAGGCCGGGGCCCCGCGACCGAAGGTGATCGACTTCGGCATCGCCAAGGCGATCGACCTGCGACTCGGCGAGCAGTCGCTGCTCACCCAGCACGGCCAGATCATCGGCACGCCCGCCTACATGGCCCCGGAGCAGGCCGACAGCGATGGGGTGGACATCGACACCCGGGCCGATGTCTATGCCCTGGGCGTGATCCTCTACGAATTGCTGGTCGGCCGCCTGCCGCTCGATCCGCAGGAACTCGGCTTCCTGCCGTTCATTGCCCGGCTGGTGATGCGGGAGACCAATCCACCGACACCGAGCGCGCGACTCGACACCCTTGCCGGGGCCGCCGTCGAGGTCGCCACGCGCCGCCGCACCAATCTCGGCCAGCTTCGGCGCGAACTTGCGGGCGACCTCGACTGGGTCGCGATGCGAGCCCTCGCACCGGAACGCGAGCGTCGCTACGCGACGGCCCTGGCGTTCGGCGAGGACCTCCAGCGCCACCTGCGCCATGAGCCGGTCGCGGCCCGTCCGCCCAGCGCCCGCTACAAGTTCGAGCGGTTCGTACGACGCAACCGCGGATCCGTGGTGGCCGCGGTGCTGGCGCTCCTGGCACTGGTCGGCGGGAGCATCACCACCGCGATCGGCCTCGTGCGCGCCAACCGGGCGGAACGTCGCGCCACGACGGCCCTCGCGAGCGCCGAACGCGAGGCCCGCACCTCGACGGCGGTCTCCGACTTCCTCGTCGACCTCTTCCACTCGGCCGAGCCGACACTCCAGTCGGGCGGCAACCTCACCGCCCGCGACCTGCTCGACCGTGGCGTCACCCAGGTGGAGCAGCAACTCGACGGGCAGCCGGTGGTCAAGGCCCGCGTGCTGGCGACCCTCGGCGACGCCTACGGGGGCCTCGGGTTCTTCGATGCCACGGAGCGACTGGATCGACGGGCGGTCGCGCTGGCCGACAGTGTCCTCAACCCCGACGATCCCACGCTCGCCGGTTACCTCGCCCGGTTGGCAGACGCGATCTCGCGCAATGCCCTCGGTGGCTACCGGAGCGCGGGCACGGAGGTCCGGACGCTCAGGGAGCGAGCCCTCCGGATCAGGGAGGCGAACTTCGCCAGCGACACCATGGCATGGCTCAATGCCCTCTCCGGCGTGGCGTGGGCCCGGCAGGCGAGTGGCGCGACCGACAGCGCCCTCGCCCAACTCGACTCCGCCAGAAATGCCCTGACCCGACAGGTGGCCCCCGGCAACCAGTATGTCCTGAGCCTCCGGGACCTGAGGAGTCGCCTGCTGATCAACGCCGCCCGTCACGACGAGGCGATCGCCACGCTCGAATCCCTGCTGGCGGACACGGTGGTCGCGAGCCCATTCTGGACACCGACGGTGAAGGATGCCCTGGCGAACAATCTCGCGCTGTCCTACTCCGCGGCCGGACAGGCCAAGCGCGCGGTGGCGATCTACGAAACGCTGCTCGCGCACCTGGGGGAGGGTCGGGATTCCTCCACGGCACCGACCTACGAGCAGGGCATGTGGAACCTCGCCATGGCCTATCAGGACGCCGGCGAGCACGAGAAGGCCATTGCCACCTGGGGCCAGCTCGTGGATCGCTTCGACGCCATCTTCCCGGACGACCCGACGCAGGCCAACGGTTATCGGGTCGCGAGGGGCCACGTCGAGGGGCTCGCCAAGCAGTGGGACCGGACCCGGGCGACGCTGGACACGGCGGTCCCGATCGCGCTGGCGGCAATGCGCGATTCCCGGATCGGGCCCCGGGCACATGGGCAGCGCTTCGAGGCGCTGATGGTGCTCGCGATGCTGCTGGAGGCCACTGCGACCACCCCATCAGCAGTGGAGGATTCATTGCAGCGCCGACTGGGCGCGGACGCGCTCGACCTGCGCGAGGGGTATTCGGCGCTCGCGCGCCTCACCCTGATGGAGGATCGGCCGACGACAATGGCCCGCTACGTGGCGCGCGAGATCGCCCTGTCGCCCGACGTGGTCGACAGAATCTCGCGACTCGGCTTCTGGGCGCGCGAGGCCGGGGCCAGCGGCGACACGGTGCTTGGGGCACGCTTCAGCAAGCTCGCCGAGGCGACCCTGGTGGGCGCCCTGCAGGAACCGGGCGATGCGCGCCGCTGGAACGCGCTCTGCTGGCAGGGGGCGCTCAACGGCTTCGCCGAGCGGGCGATGCCGGCGTGCAATCGTGCCGTGGCGAACGGCGCTCCCGAGGATGTCGCCAGGTTCCACGACTCGCGCGGCCTCGCCCGCGCGCTCACCGGCGACCTGGCTGGCGCCGCCACCGACTACGAGGCGTACCTCAACGATCCAGCCATCGTCGGTCTCGGCGAAGCGGCTACCGTGAAGCAGCGCCGGTGGGTGGAGGAGCTCCGCGCCGGACGCAATCCGTTCACGACGGTCGCCCTCGAGGAGTTGCGGAGATAGCCGCCGACGACGGACAGGACGACCCTGGACGCACCGGAGGACCCGACCCGGATGGCGCTGAATCCCGAACACCCCGGTCCCCTTGAAACCCTTGTGCCATGCGGGTTTCCGACCGACATGCTCCCGTTTCCCTCCCTTGCGCTCACGCGGTGAGACCCCGAGTATCAAGGAGTCAGGACCACCACAATCGGGAGGTGACATGACCACAATGGTCGGACCTGGCACCTATCGCGAATGGCGCGTCAACCGCGTCCGCACCACGCTGTCCGAGATCGCTGATGCCTGCGCCCCGCTGACGCTCACGCGGCGCCGCGCCGAGCAGCTGGCCGAACGGCTGCGCGAGGCGGCCCTGGTGGTGGCAGACCTCTACGTCTGCCCTGTCTGTGGTCATCCCGAGGTGCGCACCTGCGTGGAGTGCCCGCTCGGCGGCGACAGCGCCACGGCGGCGCCGGACCTGCCGCACCCGTAACGCCTCGCGAGCGTCACGAGTCGGATTCGCCCCTGTCGTCATGACGGCAGGGGGACCGTTTCGTGTGCCCCGGGCACCGTGTTAGAATCCGAGCGATTCACTCCCCGTTTCCGCGGATCCGATGCTCGCTCGGCGCCATCCCATCGCGCACCTCGTTGCCATCCTGGCCCTGTTGGCCGGCCAGGCTGCCATGGCGAGCACGCCATGCGCCCGGCAGATGCCGGACGGGATGGCCGCAGCGGACCACAGCACCCACGCCCCGAGCGACCACTCGTCGTCCCGCATGCCGGGACACCCCTGCTGCGCCTGCACCTGCCCCTGCCGCGCCGATTTCGTCCGCATGCCGGACCTCGTGGCGATCGTCCGTGCGCTGGAGGCACCCGCGCAACGGGTGCCCAACCTGCGCGTGGCCCGCCGGGCCCCGACCCTCCTCGTACCCACCACCCTCCCGCCGGTGCGCGCACCTCCTGCGATCGCCTGACACGATCCGCAGGACACTACCGTGCACCAACCATCGGCAGCGGGCCCCGGCTCGTTGCCCCTGACTGCTGGAGGATCATCCATGCCACACCGGACCACCACCGGGGCTGTGCGCCTCGGGTGCTCTCATTGTCGCCCTCGCCATCCTGCCGCGGAGCGGCACGGCGCAGACGACAGCCGACCTCGCCCCCATCGCCTCGCCGTGGTCGGGGATCACCCGTTCAACCGATGGACCATCGACTGCGGCAACCTCGGCAGCAGAGACTGCCCGACGGCCTGTCGCCGCCTTCAGCCTCGATGCTCCCTCGGCGACCAGCATGATGCGTCGGCATGGGGAGGGGCTGCACTTCTCCCATCCGATCTTCACTGAGTCGGTGTCGCCGGACACCAAGGTCCGCATCGACGCCGACCACAGCTGGGCCAGCGACGGGAAGGAATCGGAGATCGGCCTCGAGGGCGAGTACGCCTTCACCCGGGCCTTCAGTCTCGAGGTCGGCCTGCCCTACGGCTTCCTCAACCCCGACGGCGGTTCCTCCACCTCGGGACTGGGCAACTTCGAGGCGACGCTCAAGTTCGCCAACTACGCCTTCGAGGAGCGCGGCGTGCTGCTGGGCTACGGCCTCTCGGTCGGCTTCCCGACCGGCAACGCGACGGCCGGCACCGGGTCGGATCACATCTGGGATCTCGAGCCGTTCCTCAACATCGGCGTCATGGTCGGTCGGCTCGAGCTGGTATCATGGGGACGGTTCGGGATCCCCACCAAGCAGCGCGCGGGTGAGGAGGTCGGCACCGACTTCGGCTACGACTTCTCGGCGCTCTACCACGTGTCGCCGCGGGTGCAGGGCCTGCTGGAGCTCAACGGCAGCGCCGGCCTGAGTGGGCCCGAGGCCGGCAGCAACGCCACCTCGGCGGCGGCAGGGATCAAGTTCGCCCCGTTGGGCGGCGACCACCTGCTGGTGGGCATCGGGGTGGCGGTGCCGCTCACCACCAGCGACCAGAGCGCCGCGCTGCGGCTGTCGATCTTCAAGCACTTCTGACCCCCAGTCCGGTTTGACAGGAGAGGTGCCCGAAGCCGAACGGCTCCGGGCACGTTTCCCTGCCAGGCTGCGCCTCAGCTGTCGAGTCGCACCAGTTCCACCCGCCGGTTCTGCTGCATTCCTTCCGGCGTGTCGTTGGGTGCGGTCGGCCGCGACTCGCCGAAGCCGGCCGATTCGAGCCGGGCAGGCTCGATCCCCATCTGCTCGGTGAGGTACTCGACCACCGCCGCGGCACGCCGTTCCGAGAGTCCCTGATTGAAGTCGGCGGTGCCCTGGCTATCAGTGTGCCCCTCGATCGAGAGCCGGAGCTGGGGGTGCTTGCGCAGCATCGTGGCGATCTCCGCCAGGGTCGGCGTCGATTCGGGGCGGATCCGTGCGCTGTTCGTCGCGAAGAGGATCCCCTGGGTCGCGGCACGGCCATCCTGTGCCAGGCGATCGTACAGGTCGCGCCCGCCGGCGGCGACCCGAATTGGCCCGATGAGGATCGGCGACTGCTCATTGGCCGTGCCCACGGCAATGAACAGCGTGTCGCTACGGGGAAAGATGGTGTTCGGTGCGTTCCCCACCCGCTGCTCGCCGAGATACATCTTCATGTGGTCACCATCGGCCATCACACGGATCGGTGCCAATGCCTCGGTCACCAGATCGGCGGCGAACTTGGTGAGCACCTGCGGACCGGTGCTCGCCACGGGGAGGAAACCCGCCCGGCCTCGCCCGACGGAAATCGCCGTGCCATGATAGGTGCGGGCCGGCCCCCAGTAGGCCCGACCCGTGGTGACCCGGACGAAGCCATTGCCGTGCTGGATGCTCGTGGTGAACTCGAGCGTGAATCGATCGGGTAGTGTCGTGGGCAGGGGAATGGCCACCACGCCATACGAGGTCGCCCGGAGATACCGCGCGCCGTTCCAGTCGACGACCTCGAAGTTGCCCTCGACCAACTCGAACCGGCGCGGAAAGTCGCCCACGCTGTCCCGCGTGAAGTCGTCGAACACCAGCACGGAATCGCCCGGCTGGAAATCGTAATTGGCCCAGGCGCCCTCGCCGGGACGCACGGTGCGCTGCTCCCTGGCGGCCAGTTCGGCCCCCTGAGCCGGATCGGAAACCGGCTGCCCCTCACCGTCGAGCAACAGGTCGCCGGTGTCGTCGGTGAGCACCGCACCCTTCCCCGAGGCCTCGGCGTTCTTGATGCACTCGAGATCATCGAAGACGCAGCGGACCTTGTCCCGGACCAATCGATCGACCTGGTTCACCATTTCGGACTCGGCGGCGTTCTTGGCCGCCTTCTTGAGCTTCTTGAGGATCTGGCCTTCCGCTCGACCGGGCATCCCGATGGCGGCGAGGAGCAGCAGGGTGCCCCCGAGGGCCAGTGGTGAGCGCCTGGTGAGGAACATCGTGGACTCCTTGGCTGACATGACCATCAGGAAGCTGGGCTCCCTGACTCAACGTCGTCCAAGGCCGGCATCCGCCATGGTCCGACCTGATCCGTCGGCACGACATCGCCTGACCACGGATCAGTGGCCTTCGCGCAGGCCGGCCAGCGCGTCCCGGCATTCGGCCTGCTGCGCCTCGCGGACACCCTCGGCCGTCCGCAGTCGGCTGACCGCGGAGTCGAGCAGGATCATCGCCCTTGCCGTGTCACCCAGCCTGGCACTGGCCCGACCGAGCCGGCAGTCGGCCATGATCGCGGCGGGGTGATCGGTGGGCACTCGTCCGCGAAGCAGGGCGGCAGCCCCGCTCGCGGCACGAGCGGCCCCTTGGGCATCATCGCCGGCCAGGAGAATCTCGGCGCGGGTGAGCATCGGGAAGGCGACGACAATGGAACCGGCGGGCAGGACACTGCGGTAGATCCCCCCGGCCAGTCGCGCGAGACTGTCGGCTTCGGCATAGCGACCCTGGCCAGCCACGGCCACGGCAAGGTTCTGGTAGGTGCCGGCGGTCGCTGCACTCCGTTCCCCGAATCGGGCTCGCTGGCCACCCAGCAGTTCGCGATAGCTGGCCTCGGCGTCACGAAATGCCCCCGCATTGATGTCGAGAATCGCGAGATTGTTGCGCACGGCCATGGTGAAGGCGTGGTCGCTGCCCAGCTGCCGATCGAAGACCACGAGGGCCGAATGCATCAAGCTTCTCGCCTCCGCGATCCGACCACGAAGACCGAGCGTCTCGGCCAGGGTATGCTCGGCCATCGCGGTGTGCAGCGCCTCCGGTCCTTCCCGGGCGAGGCTGAGGGTCAGCGCCTCGCGTGCGAACTGTTCCGATTCCTCGAGGCGATTGCCATCGCGAAACCGGTCCGCCGCCTGGCGCAACGCCTCGCCCAGGCGATCACTCTCCGCCGTCCGCAGCTGGGCAACGGCCTCCTCGGTGAGGTCGGCCGCGCTGATCGGGTTGCGGCTGGCCTCGGCCATGGCCAGCCCCAGAAGCGCCCTGCCCAGCTGTTCGCCATCGGGCGGATCCCGGCTGCGCTCGACCGCGACGTGCCGCTCAAGCAGCGCCAGGGCGGAGTCGTTGAGCTCCGAACCGATCAGCAGGTAGCCGACATCGCCAAGATTGTCGGAAAAATCGACCGACGTGGTGTCGCCGAGACGCATCCGGATGGCGAGCGCCTCGTTCAGGACCTCGTAAGCGGCATCGGTCTGGTCGAGCTTGGACAACACCTCCCCGATCGTCGACAGCAACGCCGCGTGCAACTCCGGCTGATCGTCGAACTCATCCCGCAGACGGTCCCTGCCGATCGCGAGAGCCTCGACCACCGTGATCTGGCGACCTCGTTCCGGATCGGCCGGGGCGAAGGGATCGGGGCTGCGGAACATGTCGACGAGAAAACCCCGGGTCGCCAATGCCAGGTGCGACGCCGCCGTCGCGGCGTCGCGTTCCCGCTCCAACCGCCGGTTGTTATCCACCAGCGTGCCCACGTAGAGCGCGGCGCCAGCGCCAAAGACCACGGTGGCGGGAACCAGCCAGCGGTGCCGGGCCACGAACTTGCGCGCCAGGTAGCGGGCCGATTCGGGGTGGGCGGTGATCGGCAGGCCCCGCAGGTGACGCCGGATGTCGGCGGCGAGCTCGTCGGCCGACGCGTAGCGTGCCTCCGGTTCGGGGCGAAGTGCCTTGGCGACGATCAGGTCGAGGTCGCCGGTGAGTCGGCGGCACAGCCGCTCCGGCGTGGTACCGCGCTCGGCAGCACGCATCGCAGCTGACGGGGTGCCGTCACGGGTCACCAGGGCCGCGGCACTCGGGCGCATCGGGCTCACCCCATCGCGACGGTCGCGCAACACCGGTCGTATCCCGGTGAGCAATTCCCGGAGCAACAGGCCCAGCTGGTAGACGTCCGTGGCGGTGGTGATCCGACCGCCTTCGACCTGTTCCGGACTGGCATAGTTCGGCGTCAGCGGTTGCACCCCGACATCGGTCTGGTCACCGTCGCCGTCGAGCAGCTTGGCGATGCCGAAGTCGAGCAGCTTCGCTCGCCCGAGGTCGTCCACCAGGATGTTCGAGGGTTTGAGATCGCGATGCACCACGAGCTGTTGGTGCGCGTCGTGCACCGCGTCGGCCACGCCGAGGAAAAGCGCGAGCCGTGCAGACACGTCGAGCCGCCGCGCATCGGCCCAGACCGTGATCGGCTGGCCAGTGACCAGTTCCATCACCAGGTACGGTCGGCCATCCGGCGTCGAGCCCCCATCAAGGAGCCGGGCAATGTTGGGGTGGGTGAGCGAGGAGAGGATCTGCCGCTCGACGAGGAAGCGCCGGATCAGGTCGGCGGTGTCCAGGCCGCGTCGCAGCACCTTGAGGGCCACTTGTTGCTCATAGGTGCCGTCCGATCGCTCCGCGCGATAGACCGTGGCCATGCCGCCACGACCGAGCCGTTCCACGATGCGGTAACGATCGACGGCGGTGCCCGGTGGCAGGTCGTCCACCCGCTGCTGCGTGCCGAACATCTCACGCACCATCGAGACGGCCGGTTCCATCAGTTGCGCATCGCCGGCCCCGCTGCGATCCAGCAGGCGCAACACCAGGGCGCGAAGTTCCGGATCGCCCGCCGCGGCGCGCTCGACCCACTCGACCCGTGCTGCCGCCGGCTGGTCGAGCGCGAGGCTCAGCAGGCGATCGGCATCGGCCCAGCGTCGCCAGAGCGGCCGGTCATCGGGACTCGTCACCACGCAGATCCTCCAGCAGATACGCCTTGGCACGAGTCCACTCGCGCTCGACCGTGCGCACCGACGTCTGCAGCGTCTCGGCCACTTCAGGCACGGCGAGCCCACCGAAGAACCGGAGTTCCACGATCTGGGCCATCCGCGGATGGTGCTCGGCCAATCGGGTCACCGCCTCATCGATGCCGAGCACGTCATCGGGGGCCTCGGGGACGGCGACCGCCCCGTCATGCAAGGAGACCCGAACCGCGCCACCACCGTGTCGCAGCCGATTGCTGCGCCGGGCCTGGTCCACCAGGATGTGGCGCATGGCCCGCGACGCGAACGCATAGAAATGGGCACGACTCTGCCATTCGCCCCCGGCGTGCCCGACCAGCTTGAGATAGGCCTCATGCACCAGGGCGGTGGTGGCGAGCCCATCCACCGACGCCGCGAGCAATCGCCGGTGGGCGATGGCACGGAGATCGTCGTAGGCGAGCGCCACGAGCCGCGGGAACGCCTCATCGTCACCGTCGCTCCATTGGGCAAGCAGTGCCGTGATTGTCTCTGGATCGGTGGACATGGCCGGACCGGTGGCGGGAACAGTCGCAAGCGACCTGCTCCGGCCATTCTACCCGCTGCGCGGACATTCCGCCATCGGGCCGCCATCCTCCACCGGTGCCGTGACGGTACCATCACCTGCACCGGCTGACTCACGGCTCGTCAGGCAACGGCACCGCGGTGAACTGCAGTCGCACCGAATCGGTGGCCATCAGGCTGGTCGGGCCCTGCCGTCGCAGCACCGCGACCGACCCGGCGCCGTCGAGACTTCCCGCCATGCCGTCGCGGTCGAGTGCGCCGATGTGCAGCGTTCCACGTCCGAGGACGAGCACGCGAACCCCGTCCGCATCGGCATCGATTGCCAGTCCGTTGGGTCCGGTCTCGCTCCCGAGCGACTCGACTGGATGGGGACCCACCGAAAGTGCCGCGCCCGGGACCACAAGATGGATGCAGTGGAGTGCCCGCTCCGAGCGGCTGCCGACGACCACCGTGCGATCACCATCGGCCGTGACGGCGTGTGCGACGGTGACCGGGGTCTCACCCCACCCGTTCCACGTCGCCGATCCGCCGGCCGTGCCAAGTGCCTCGGCGCACTCTTCAAGCGCCATGAGCTGGACATACCTGAGTGCCGTGAAGAATGCCCGCGTGGTTCGCGGGCGGTCGAGCCACACCCGGGCATCGAACGCGGGGATCGCGGCCAACGAATCCACCCTGACTTCGCGCGCTTCATCGAGTCCACCAAGCGGCGCATCGGGATCGACCTGGAGTGAGTCGATCACGGAGGCACGGAGCAGCAATCCCCGGCCACGGAGGGTTGGCTCGATTCGATGATACAGCGCCTGGGCGAGGTCGAGGTGCTGCCCGGCGAGCGGCAGGGCAGCCATCTGCCCCAAGGTGGTCCCGGCAACGGCCAGGGCCGAATAGGGGAGATCCGGCGCGGACCACCACTCGGCGTCACCGGTCGAATGCACCGGCGTGGCGACGCCATCGTCGCCGATGTGGTGCCACCAGAGATCGACCCGGATCATGGTCCGCACAGCCCGGTGTCCGGCCAACTGCCGTTCGCCCGGCTTCAGGGACTCGGTCACCCGCGCCGAGTCGACCCGGCCAAGGCCACCGAAGGGCGAAGGGAACATCAGTCCGGTGCCGACAGCCTCGGGAACGTCCACCAGCGGGACAAGCAACCCGAGATCGTCCTCCCACCGCAGCACGGCACCGCCGACGGCCACTCCAGTGATCAGCGCTTCGCTCTCACCACCGGCCACCCCAAGCATCGAATCCTGGCGTACCTGCATCACCGCGGTGCCACCGCCGATGGTGGTCTGGACGGTGTAGGAGATCCCCCCCGACTGCCCCGCGAGATTGGCCCCGCAGAGCGACGAGAGCAACGCGAGTGCGCCGGCGCACGGGCGGAGATGCATGGCGTGTCCGTTCGGTTGAAGGGTGACGTTGCCCTCCTGAACGATCTTCTCGCCACCGCTCCGCCAACCCCGGCGGGTCTTCGGGTGGCGAGTGCCGGAGCCCGAGGCCGACGGGCCACATCCGACTGGCGGACATGCGGGTGACAAGTCGTTGAGGTTGACAGTCGCCCGCTGCAGCCGGTCCGCCGCACCGATGGCGCGCTCGCACCCCACTGTGAGGGAGGACACCATGGATCAGTTGCGCTCTCGAGCCTCGGCTCGACTCGCCACGCTCACCGCCACGGCACTTGCGCTGGCCGCCGCGCCCGCCACGGCACAGACCCGGTCGGCGACCACCACCTTCGCCCTTGCGCTCACTGCCAACTCGTCGGAGGCGATGACCACCACCACGGGGCTCACCGCCGACCAACTGCGGCACGACGGCCTGGTGCTGACCACGACCGGGCGCGGCGACCCGTCGCTGGTGGTCGTGGTGCTTCGCATCTCGGCCGGCAAGATCGTCGGCCACTGGCAGTCCCGGAGCTTCACCGTCACGGCGCCCGGACGCACGGCGATCTCGGGACGGTACCTGCCACCGAGTGGTGTCCTCTGGTCAGCCTGGCCGTGCAAGTGGAGCACCAAGGGGTCGGCCGTTCCGGTGGCGCAGGTCTCCCGCGACATCGAGTCGGGAAAGCTCACCTTCGGCGAACCCAGACCGAGTCACCCGATCGTCACGGTGATCCTGGTCGTCCCTGCCGGCGCCAGCGGCTCGGACACCGCGACGAGTCCGCTGTTCTTCAAGAGCGAAATCCACGGCGACGGGCTCTGAGCCCGACACGCACTTCCCTCGTCAGTCCATGAAAGGAACCTGGCATGCGTGCATCACCCCGGACCCGCGTCGGTGTGTTCATCCTCACCCTGACCGCGGCAGTCGCGCTGCTGGGGACTGCGACCCCGTCTGCCGCCGCCACCGCCGGCACCATGAGCGCGGAGAGCTGCACCTTCGCCATTCGCGCCACCAACAACTACAGCTTCGATGTGTTCGTCGATCTGTACGACAGCACGGTCCGAAACCATGCGGTCGTGGCGAAGCTGTTCTCCATCGTCCAGCTCAAGATCCAGAACGAGCGCATCCCGACCGGCGGCAAGATGGACCGGCGCTACACCGCATCGGGTCGCTGCGCCGCGAAGCGCACCTGGACCTTCCAGGTGCGGAAGGGGTCGCGATCGAAACAGCAGCTTGTGGTGAAGATGACCTCCGGCACCTCCTCCACGAGCCGGACGGTGGACCTCGGCAAGGCCTCGACCTGGTGATGTGATGGGTGGGGCGGCCCGCGGGTCACCAACGCGCGTCGGTGACCTCGCGCCCGCCGCGCCACGCCCGGATGCCGTCGCTGGCGCTGTGGAGCAGCAGCACGGCATCGTCACGGCCGTAGCTGCGCATCACGTCGTGCATCATCGGCGCCTCGCCATCCCACGGGTAGCCGAAGACCACATCGAACTCGTCGAGGGCGCGCCCCAGTTCCAGATACCCGGAGCGCCCGGTGCCGAGCGTGCCGGTCCGGGCGTCGCCATCGCGGGGACGCCAGCGGTAGCCGGTCGGCAGGAAACTCCCCGCCACGAAGCGGGCCCGGGAATCGAATTGGCGCGCCAGCGCCCGGGCCGTCTCCACCAGGCTCTCGTCGAGCTCGATGCCGCACGCCTCGAAGCCGAGCAGGTCGGCCATCACGGTGATCACCCCGTTGGCCGATCCCCACTCCAGGAAACGCAGCCCCTCGCGGCGACGGGGCCAGAGTGCCGCACAAACCACGTCGTAGTCGGCCGCCACGAAGGGGTGAAAGGGACGGTCCCCGGCGGCACCGGCAAACCGCTCGCAGAGCGACCATCCCTCGTCGAACAGTGCCGTGAGACGGGCACGGAGCGCGGCGTCACCGGCATCCGGATCGGTCGGTGCCGATCGGGGAGGGATCTCGGTCATCCGGTAAGGTACGTCGGTGCCCCACGGTTGCTGACACCCGTACGGCCCAATATCCTCCATGGACACACGGGGCAGCATGGACTTGCGGGCCGGGGGGGCATGACGATGCCGCCCCCGACCTGTGCCGATGTGTATCCGAGACCCGCGCCGCGCCAATCAACGGTTTGTCGGGATACGGAGCCGGCGGGATCCACGAATCGAGGCCGATGTGGGAACACGGAAGAAGACGACGGCACGATCCCCGGCGCCCTCATCCAGGCCCGATGCGTCCCCGCCGCCCGAGACGATCGCCCTTGTCCTGATCGAGGACAACCGTCTGTTGCGCGAGGGCATCACGAACCGGGTACGGGCGGAGCCCGGGTTCACCGTCCTGGCCGCATCTGCGGATGCGGACGAGGCCCTACGCAAGGTGCGCGACGCCAGGCCCGATGTGGTCCTGATCGACCTTGGCTTGCCTGATCACGACAGCCTCAGCCTGTCCACGACCATCCGCACCGAGGTTCCCTCGGCTCGGGTCATCATGATGGGCATGGTCCCGCTGCAGGATGACATCGCCGACTACGTGAAGGCGGGCGCCTCGGGCTTCGTGATGAAGAACGCCACCTTCACCGAGTTCTTTGCGACCGTCCGGGCGGTCGCCGCGGGCGGGGAGATCCTGCCGGCCGAACTGACCAATTCCTTGTTCTCCCAGATCGCCCGGAACGCCATCGGCCAGCACCCCGCCCAATCCGGGGACTCGGTGCGCCTCACCAGCCGGGAGCGCGAGGTGGTCCACCTCATCGGTGAGGGTTTGAGCAACAAGGCCATCGCCTCCCGGCTCCACATCGCGATCCACACCGTCAAGAGCCACGTGCACAACATCCTCGAGAAACTGGCCCTCCGGAGCCGCCTCGAGGTCGCCGCCTTCAGTCACGGCACCCTGGAGGCACCGCCACGCGAGCCGTGACAGGCAACCGGTCCGGTTGCCTGTTCGAGGCGGTGCGTGCTAGTCCCAATGACCGATTGTCCCTGCCCCCCGCACTCCGCAGATTGCGGCGTGCACAATCAACCTCAGTCACCGCAAGGTGCCCTGCCCGACCGAGACAGCCTCTCACGCGGCTGCCGATCGGTCGTCCTGTGCTCACGCCCGGCATGGACATCACCACGCATGCCCGGCTGCCACACGGCACGGACCCCAGCCTCCCGATGACCGAGCGGATCTCGATGGTGCTCATCGACGACGACGCCCTGGCTCGCGAAGGTGTGTTGAGCCTGATTCGTGGCCAACCGGGGTTCGTCGTGCTGGCGGCAGCCGCCGGCGCCGATGATGCCCTGCGACTGATCCGGGCGCGGCAGCCGAACGTGGTGCTGGTGAACCTCCGTGGCACTGAGGGCGACGCGCTCACGCTCACCGGCGCACTTCACGGCGACGTCCCGGGCTCCCGGACGATGCTGATGGGCCTCGTCGCCGGGGTGACCGATGTCTCGAGCTTCATCCGGGCCGGCGTGTCGGGATTCGTGATGGGGCAGGCCACCCTCCCGACCTTCCTCGACACCGTCCGTGCGGTGGCACGAGGGGAGCGGGTGCTGCCCCCGGAGTTGACCGCCGCGCTCTTCGCCCAACTCATCAGCTGGCGTACACCACCGGAACCGGCACGCCGGGTCCGTCGGCCCCGACTCACCAGGCGTGAGCAGGATGTCTGCGACCTCGTGGTGCAGGGACTGGCCAACAAGACGATCGCCACCCGGCTGCGCATCTCGGCACACACCGTCAAGAGCCACGTGCACCGCATCCTCGCGAAACTGTCGGCGGACAGTCGGCTGGAGGTGGCCATGCTGTCCCGCCGTGGCGGCCCGCGTTCGCCCGCCAGGCCGCAGCCGCCCCCGGGCGAGGGACCGGCGCGCTACCTGTCGTCCCTGCGACGCTCCGACCTTGTCATCGATGCGATCCCCGGTGCCTGATTCAGTGGTGTCCACCCTTGGGTGGCGCTCCACGATGGCTCAGTGGATGGATGCAGAATCGGTCGTGGCACGGATACTCTTCCCTCGGCGGTGCTGCCTGTGGCCCGCGCCCACACCACGGAGCTGAAATGTCTGCCCGCCAGCTACACGACCAGAACCGGACCCCACGTCACCGCCGAGCGTTGCCATGAACTCACGCAGCATTGCCGGACTCGTGGTCCTTGGTGTGGGCGCCTTCCTGCTCTTCATCGGGGGCAGCTTCACGTCGAGGTCCGAGATGGTGCGGGTGGGCGATTTCAAGGTCACCGCCACCGAGCACCGGGCGATCCCGCCCTGGATCGGTGGGGTGGTCATGGCCGCCGGCGCGCTGCTGCTGATCACCGGCGTGGCCAAGCGAAAGTGAAACGGGAAGGTGGGTGGCGTCGGGCCCCGTCGGATCGCCACCGGCCGGAGTATGGTCGCCGCTCGGGTAGCGACTGGCTGATGGCGATCGCCACGAGACGCAGGATCGGCACGGGAGCCGCCGTGCTCGTCGGTGCGTCCCTCTTCGTGTACGCATTCAGCCAGCTGATGCGGTAGCTCCAACCCCGGCGCCTTCCGTTCCGCCCGACGGGCGTCGATCCGGACGGCGAATGCGATTGCCGCCGCCGCGCTTGGCCCGGTAGCAGGCGGAATCGACCTTGTGCAGGATCGTGTCCACGTCATCACATCCAGACACCAGGTCCACGACCCCGATGCTCACGCCGAGGGTCGGACGCCCTTCCCGGACCGCAACGCCGCACCCAGAGACTTCGAGGCGGACCGCGTCGGCGATGCGTCGACCCTCGGCCGGCGGACAGTTCTCCAGCAGGATGGCGAACTCGTCGCCCCCGATTCGCGCGACGGAGTCGCCACTTCGCGTCAGCGCATCCAGCCGACGGCCAAGATCCCGCAACAGGTCGTCGCCGGCCTGGTGACCCCACGTGTCGTTCACCAGCTTGAACCCGTCGAGGTCAAGATAGAGCAGCACGTGGCGGACGGTGCTCCCCTCGAGGTCTGCCACCACCCGGACGAGCCGTCGCTCGAAGCCGCGCCGGTTGAACAACCCGGTGAGGGCATCGTGGGTGGCCTCGTACGAGAGCTGGTGACCCACACGGCGCTGCTCGCTTTCGTCCTGGACCACCATGATCACGCCCTCCACGATCCCGTCCGGGCCGAGCACCGGGGCCGTCGAGTCGCCGACCGGCAGCTCCGTGCCGTCGCGACGAAGGAGGAGGACCCCGTCCTCCAGGTCGATCGCGCGTCGCTCGGCCAGGCAGCGCGCAACCCGGTCGGGAATCGGTTGACGGGTGGCCTCGGCGATGAGCGGCATGACGACGGCGAGCTGCCG
This sequence comes from uncultured Gemmatimonadales bacterium, assembly GCA_963817715.1. Classification (GTDB taxonomy): domain Bacteria; phylum Gemmatimonadota; class Gemmatimonadetes; order Gemmatimonadales; family GWC2-71-9; genus Palsa-1233. The sequence continues at coordinate 680,715 of CAWFPG010000005.1, read as the reverse complement.
CCCCCGGGCCTCCCGCAATGGCCAACCGGTGATCCGCTCCGCGGCCGGATTGAGATAGGTGACCGCTCCATCGAGATCCGACATGATGACCGCGTCACCAATCGATGCCAGCATGGCGCGGGCCAGGTCGTTGCACCGGGGCGCGGTCGGGGACACCTCGCGGGTCGGCATCACGAGGCCGTTCTCCCGCGGGGTCCTTCCCTCCACGGTCGTCAGGGGGCGCCGGTGCGACGTCATGCTCGCGATGCCCCGCGAGCTCGGCCGAGCACCCGCAGCACCAGCAGCAACACCACGGCCCCCACGAAGGCGACGAGGATCGTGCCGGCGATGCCCCCGATGGGCATCCGGATCGCGAGCACGGTGAAGAGCCAGCCGCCGAGGAATGCGCCGATGATGCCGACCACGATATCACCGAGGATGCCGTACCCGATGCCGCCCATCACCAGACTGGCCAACAGGCCGGCCACGAGGCCGACGATGATCAAAGTCACGAAGTCCATGCGCCACTCTCCCCGGTTCGTGTTGACACTACTCGGACGTCCTCACTCACCGGCGGCCTTGACGGCGGCGGCACGGGCCGCCTCGCTGGCAAAGATCGACACCTCGACCCGGCGATTGGCCTGTCGACCGGCTTCGGTATCGTTGTCGGCGATCGGATCGGTCTCGCCGAGTCCGCGCGTTCCCATGCGCGCCCGAGTCACGCCCTGGGTCGCGAGGTAGTTGTAGACGGCGTTGGCGCGTCGCTCCGAGAGACCCTGGTTGTAGGCGGTCGATCCCACCGCGTCGGTGTGCCCGAGAATCAGGAGGTCGGAATCGCCGTACTTCTCGAGGCTCGACGCCAATTCACGCAGGTTGGCCTGTGCTTCGGACCGCAGCACGTCGGAATCGAAGTCGAAGAGCAGTCCCGAGGCGAAGGTCACGGCGATGCCCTCGCCCACCCGCGTCACCGTGGCACCCTTGATGTTCTGCTCGAGTTCCTTCGCCTGCCGGTCCATGCGGTCGCCGATGATCGCCCCGGCGGCCCCACCGACCACGGCTCCGATGATGGCGCCCCGCGCCGTGGAGCCGGTCATCCGGCCGACGACGCCGCCAACCACCGCTCCGCCGCCCGTGCCGATCACGGCACCGGTCTGGCTGTGGGTGGCACAGCCTGCCAGGATCAGGAACATGATTGGTACCGCCTGCAGTGATTTCGGCACAAGCTTCTCCCTTGCGGTGACGGGCCTGGATGCGAACTGATTGACCCGATGGGAAGTCTATGCGCCAACCGTCGCGGGGCCATTGATCGAAGGATGGGAATCGGATCTAGGCCGAACGGGTGATGGCGGTGTAGGGTGGACGAACCGATCTTGCGGCACGGTCGTGTCGCCATCGGCGATGACCACCATGCTGCCCGGGGACATTCCCCCGAACGGCACCGGCATGAAAGGATGACAGAACCCATGCGATTCCGTCACGCGGGACTCGGGCGGCGCCAGTGGCTCGCCGGATTCGTGCTGCTGGGCACCTCGTGCGCCATCTCGCAGCAGCAGGAGCAGCAGATGGGTGTGGACTATTCCACCCAGATCGCGCAACAACTGCCGCTGCTCTCGGATCGCGCGACCGTGCGCTACATCACCACGCTCGGCAACCGCCTGGCCCGGGTCACCGACACGCGAGGGCTCACCTGGCACTTTGCCGTGGTCGACAGCCGGGAGGTCAATGCCTTTGCGGTGCCGGGCGGTTGGGTGTATGTCAACCGCGGGCTGATCGAGCAGGCCACGAACATGAGCCAACTCGCCGGCGTCCTCGGGCACGAGATCGGCCATGTCACGCTGCGACACACGGTCCAGCAGATGCAGCAGGCCCGGGGTGCGGACGCCGGCGTGATGGCACTCTGCACGCTCACCAAGATCTGCGACAGTGGCACCGGCCAGACGGCCATCAACCTCGGCGGCAGCGCCCTGTTCGCGAAATTCAGCCGGAGCGATGAACAGGAGGCCGATGCCGAGGCCGTGGCCACCACGATCAAGGCGGGCATCAGCCCGGCCGGCATCCCGGCGATGTTCCGCATCCTGCTGAGCGAGCGGCAGCGCAACCCCAGCGCCGTGGACGCGTTCTTCGCCACCCATCCGCTCGAGGAGGATCGGATCACCACCACCGAGGCGCTGATCGCTGCGCACCCGGCGAGTCAGCTGCGCGGCCTGGCCACCGACACCCCGGAATTCCGCGCCTTCCGACGCCGGCTCCTGGCACTGCCCCCACCGCCGGCGGCCAAGAAGCCCTGACGCGTCGAGTCACCATCACCACCGCGCTCACGGAAGCGGGCGCAGCCGTGGCGGCCACGGCTGCTGCAGCCCCGCACTCAGCGCCCAACGCCGATCCTCGAGGAGCCCACGGGCCAGGTCGAGACGCAGGGCCATGCCGGTGTTCCCGATCGCGCCGACCCGGACACCGATCCCGGCATCGAGGAATCGGGTTGAGCGCGACGATCCGTCGGCCGGGAGCATCACCTGGGCACCATCCAGGAAGAGCCCGACTGCCAGGGTGAGGCGATCGACATCGGCGATGTGCCGGTCGACGGCGAAGCCTCCATGGATCACCCCACGACCGGCCTGCCGAGCCACCAACAGGTCACTCCGGATCAAGGGGTGGGCGCGCAACGGAATTCGCCGGGCGGGGTCGCCGCCTGCCATCGGCCGGAGCCCGAGCGGGGTCCTGACACTTGCCCAGTCGCCACCGAGGCGACCCGACCAATCCAACCGATGGGCAGCGACCGGGGAACGCCACGCCAGGCTGACGCTGATCCGCGCATAGCCGGTCCCCCGGCCAAGCGGGAGCGCCTGTTCACCAACCACGGCCACCACGGCGCGATCATCGAGCCAGTGTCGGGCGGTGCCGAGCGTCACGGCGAGGGCGCGGTCACCCCGGGTCCACGCTTCCAGACGGAGGCCGACCAGCGCCTCGGCATGTGCCGTGGCCCAGCCGGTGAAACCGAGTGTCGTCGTCCGTCGCTCCTCCCTCGACGCGGACACCGCCTGGTCACCGTTGCCGACGTGGAACCCCTCCCAGCTGCCGCCGACGTTGACCACGCCCGGGATCACGACTCGGGCCGGGATGTCCAACCGCACAGCCCGGCGAGGGTCGGCGGCCTCCCACCGCCACTGAGCAACCCATCGCTCGCCCGCCCCGAAGGGCGAGGCGACCGGAACGGCGACGTCCTGGCGCGTGAAGGCGCGCACTGCGGTCGTGAGCAGCAGCATGGGAAGCGGGGCGACCACCGGATGTTCGACCACTGCGGCACGAACCTCGACCAGGCCACCCGGGACGGCCACATACGTCACCCTGGTGCGGGACAGTGCAGGAACGTCGTCAATCCGTCGGTTCGCCAGCGCCAGCCGTTCCCGAGTGAGCACCGTACCGACCGGGAGACCGAGTGCGCCGGTCAGGACCCCGAAGCGGACGTGATGACTGCCGTCGATGTGCACCAGGTCCACCAACGGCCGCCCGATCACGTTCCATGCGTCGAGCGCCTCGCCACGTCGCCCCTCGAGATAGCGGCTGCTGGCCAGCAGTTGCCAGGCGAGCGAATCGCCAGGTGCCCGCCGCAGGTAATCGCTCACGAGGAGACCGGCCTCGGCCTGGCGGCCCTGCCGAAATCGGATCCCGGCCAGCTCCCGGTCGACCAGCGCCTCGGTGGGGCAGCTGACCCGCGCGAGCGCGAGTGCGCGGTCGGCGGCGGCGAGGTGATGATCGCTGGCGGCCGCAGCGGCCTGGTCGAGCCAGGGACGGCAGGGTAGCGAGTCGGTAGGTGGTGGTGCCTGCACCGACATGGCCGCGATGGGCGACTCGGTGACCGGCGAGGGTCGCACCAGCAGGGCCCATTGATCGGTGGCGCTCCACTGCCGGAGGAAGGCCACCGTGGATCGGTTGACGAACGGGCCCACCGCCGGATCGTGGAACACCACGCGATCATCGCTCCAGCCCACGATCACCACGTAGTGATATCGAGTCGGCGACACGGCGATGAGTGCGACGACGGGGACCGAGTCGCGCAGGGCCTGTCGCACCAGGTCGATGGTGCCCCGGACCTCGCTGGTGAGCCAGCCACGCGCGCGAGTGGCCGCGACCAGGTCGCCCGTGGTGATTCCCCCCAGGGCCGGGCGGACCAGCGGAGCGAACGCCTCGGCATCCACACCACGGCGGCCCCACCATCGCTCGAGCATCGCGATGGCGGCACCGCCGCAGAGCAGTTCCGACTGCTGGACGAACGGGACCTGGAGCACCACCGGCCCTGCTGGCCGGGTGGCGGGCATCGGGACTGCCAGCAGAACCCACGCAACGACCGCGATCATACGGTGATCGCCGTTGGCAGCCTCGCCGCCCTCACGTCATCAGGTGGTCAGCAGGATCAGGATCAACAGCACGATGATGATCGCGGTGGTGCTGATCACGACATTGGCGCCGCCGACCAGGAGGCGATCGGTCAGCTGCTGCACCGTGGCATCGTCGAGGGTGGCCACCCGGGTGGCGATGTCGTCGGCCGTCAACCCGAGCCGGCCGGCGGCCGCAAGGCTCCGGTCCGTCGCGAGCGCTGCCGTCAGGGCGGCTCGACTTCCGGGGGCCTGGGCCGTGACCGCCGCATCGAGACTCGACGGGGTCACCGTGCTGCGCGCCTGCGCGACGAGGGGAGTGCTGAGGGCTATCGTGGCGAGTGCCGCGACCAGGGTGATCGGGATGTGCTTGGACACAGGGTACTCCTCGGAAGGACGGTCGCGGGACCGAGTGCGGCCCCGCGTCCCGAACGCTACCCTGGGGATCCTTGCGCACCAATCGCTCCTAGGGAGGAAGGAGAATTAGTCCCCTTGAGCGAGGGCGCCGGGCGCGATCCAGTGCGATCCTCCGGCGTCGGCCGGTCTCGAACAACTCGCTGGAAGATCCGTCGTTGGAGCGATTGTCCACCTGCATCTGGCCGGGCACCTTTCCTCCATCTGGCCTCGCGTGACGGGCCGGACCCCCGGCCTGTCCTTCGTGCACGTGGCCCGACACGGCAGAGATCGGCACCACCACGACACGGACGCGGCATGCCACCAGCCCCATCATCGGAGATTCCCAATGCTCGAAACCCTGATCGTCATCCTCCTGATCCTGTGGGCGATGGGCATGATGACCGGCTACACGATGGGCGGCGTGGTGCACGTGCTCCTCGTGATCGCCTTGGTGGTGGTGATCCTGCGGGTGATCCGCGGCCGCCGAGCCCTCTGATCGCCGGGCGGGAATTCGTGAGACGCCCGATGTCCACCACCGGGAGAAGCCGTTCCCTGCCCTGGGGCAGCCCGCCGCCAACGGCCCTTCCCACCCCGTCGATGTGGCGCGGGCCGACGCCGCTCAACGCGTGGATCAGGCAGCACCGCATGGGGACGGGCGAGGAGCGCGACACATGAAGAAGGCCGCACGACGGACCACGGCCAGGCCTCGCAAGAGCGCCTCCAAGGCCACCCCGGCGACGATCTCCCTGGTCGTGATCGACGACAACCGGCTGCTGCGCGAGGGCATCACGCTGATGATCCGCAGCCAACCCGGCTTCAAGGTGCTGACGGCCTCGGCCGACGCGACCGAGGCGCTGGCCAAGGTGCGTGAGGCAAGTCCCGAGGTCGTCCTGGTGGACCTCGGGCTGGAGGACCACGACACCCTTGCCTTGACGGCAACGATTCATCGTGACGTGCCATCGGCTCGGGTGATCGTCATGGGTTTGCTCGCGAGCCAGGAGGATGTCGCCAACTTCGTGCGGGCAGGGGCGTCCGGCTTCATCATGAAGAACGCGTCGTTCGACGAATTCTTCGCGACCATCCGAGCCGTGGCGGCGGGCACCGAAGTGCTGCCCGAGGCACTGGCGAACTCGCTCTTCACCCAGATCGTGGCCAACCTGCCGGCCGGCGACCCCGAGCAGCTCCTCGAGTCGGTGCAGCTGACTCCGCGCGAGGTCGAGGTGGTCGACCTGCTCGGCGAGGGGCTCAGCAACAAGGAGATCGCGACCCGGCTCGAGATTGCGGTGCACACCGTCAAGAGCCACGTCCACAACGTCCTCGAGAAACTGGCCCTGCGGAGCCGTCTCGAGGTGGCCGCGTTCCGTCATCGACGGCGCGCGAAATAGCGGACCGGACACGGTGTCACTCGAAACCATCCTAACGATCGAGCTCCACCACTCCCCCTGACGAGCGATGGTGAAGACCTGGCGCGCGGACTAGCCTTCGGGGATCCCCCGATCCCCGTCCCAGGAGAGTCCATGCGGTTCCGCTTGTTCCACCCGCTCACCATGCTCGCGCTGTCGGCCACGATCGTCGGCACCGGTGCCGTCCAGGCGCAGACCAGCAAGATGCACCTCGGCCCGCGTGTGTCCTATCAGTTCGACCTGAAGGATGTCGGGCTCGGCGCCCAGTTCAGCGCCCCGATCGCACACCACCTGGAGTTCTACCCCTCGTTCGACATCTTCCTGGTGGATCATGGGTCGGCCTCGAACCTCAACGTCGACCTCAAGTATCGCATCGGGACCCACTCCGGCGACTGGCTCTATCTGGGGACGGGCCTCAATGTGGCGCGGCGCGGCAACGGAGACTCACGCACCGACATGGGCGTGAATGCCTTCATCGGTGCGGAGTCGCTCCGCGGCCGGGTGCACCCGTTCGGCGAGTTCCGTTTCACGGCCAACAACGGCTCGACCGGCCAGCTCGCCGCGGGCCTCAACTTCACGATCTGACGACCGCGAGCCGCGACGACGCCCCCATGCTTCCCCGCAGCCCCTGTCGCGCGGTGCCGCTTCCCATCCATGTCCTGGCGTCATGACCGCCCCTGACACGCCCCGGATCCCCGGTCCGCCAGTCACCACCATGCTCCAGATCGGGATCTTCCTGATTCTCCTCACGGCGGCACTCCGCCTCGGGGCCACCCTGCTGCTGCCGATCGCCATTGCCGGGCTGCTGACCCTGCTGCTCGATCGGCCAGTGCAAGCACTGCACCGTCTCGGCGTGTCCACCCAACTGGCGGCCGCCTTGGTGGTCTTCGGGATGCTTGGTGGCGTGATCACCGGCGTCGTGGTGCTTGCCGGCCCGGCCGTGACGTGGGTCGAGCGCGCGCCGGCCTCCCTGGCCCGGGTGAAGACCAAGCTCGAGCGGATGATCCGGCCGATCCAGGAGACCGCGCGCAAGGTGGACCGCGCCACGGGAACCGGCGGGCCGGGCGATCCCCCGACGGTGCAACTGAAGACGCCGGGCCTGCTGCAGCGCCTCAGCATCAGCACCACCAGTGTGGTCGCCACGGCCGGTACCGTCGTGTTCCTGACCTTTTTCCTCCTCGCGACGCTACCGGTTTTCCGGAGGAAGATCGCGTCGCTGATCGAGCACCGCGCCGGTGTCGCGAACATGGAAGCGGTCCTGGCCGAGCTCGAGCTGCAGATGTCGCGGTACATGCTCATCAACACCCTCACGAGCGCGGGCGTTGGGGTGGCCACCGGAGCGCTGGTGGCGATCGCGGGACTGCCCAACCCGCTGCTCTGGGGCGTGGTGGCGTACCTGCTCAACTACATCCCCTACGCCGGTGCCCTGCTCACCGTGCTGCTGATCGGGGCCGTCGCGCTGGTGACGCTCACCAGTACCACCGGCGTCCTGCTGGTGGTGGGCGGTTGCGTGGCGATCAACACCATCGAGGGCAACCTGGTGACCCCGCACCTGATGGGTCGTCACCTGCCGCTCAATCCGGTGGCGGTGTTCCTGAGCCTGCTCTACTGGGGCTGGGTCTGGGGCGGTGCTGGCGCCCTCCTGGCGGTGCCGCTCACCGTGATGCTCCAGGTGATCTTCGCCAGGGTGGAGCGCCTGCACCCGATCGCGGTCCTGCTCGACCGCTGAGCCGGGCACGACTCCGCCCCGACCGCGGGAGCGGCCGGGGCGGAGGCATTGGCGAGGGGGGATCAACCGCGGGAATCAGCTGTCGTCGTCGTCATCGCCGAATGAGAAGTCGTCGTAGTCTTCGTCCTCGTCCTCGTCATCGTCGTCATCGTCGTCGAACTCGTCGTCGTCCTCGTCGTCATCGTCGTCCGCGTCGTCATCAAAGTCGAAATCCTCGTTCCCATCCTCATCGAACCGCCGCTTCATGACGAACTCCTCCTCGTCCAGCGCCGCCTCGAGGGACGCCTCCCACGCCGACATGGTGACCTCCGAAAGGTTTCCCGGGTAAGTGATGGTCATGGGGTGTCGGCCACCCGGTTGGCCGCCCGCTGAGCCCGCTTGCGATCGTTTGCCTGCAACAGCCGCTTCCTGAGCCGGATGTGCTCCGGTGTCACCTCGATGAGCTCGTCCTCCTCGATGTACTCCATGGCATACTCGAGGGTGATCTCCCGAGGCGGCTCGAGGAGGACGTTGTCGTCGGTGGCCGTGGTGCGCATGTTGGTGAGCTTCTTCTCCTTGCCCACGTTCACGTCCATGTCGCCCGGCCGCGAATTCTCGCCGACGATCATCCCCTCGTACACATGTTCGCCCGGGGCCACGAACAGCTGGGCCCGCTCCTGCAGGTTGCCGAGGGCATAGGCGACCACCGAGGCCTCCCGGTCCGCGACCAGCACCCCCCGCTTGCGCCCGGTCAGCGGCCCTGCCCAGGGCCCGTACTCCAGGAAGCGGTGGTGGATGATCCCGGTGCCCCGGGTGTCGGTCAGGAACTCCGACCGGTACCCGAAGAGCCCACGCGACGGGATCTTGAAGGTCAGACGGACCATCCCCTGCCCCGGGTTTCGCATCTCGATCATTTCCGTGCGGCGCGGTCCCAGCTTCTCCATCACGACGCCCATGTGCTCCTCGGGAACGTCGACGATCAGTTCCTCGTAGGGCTCCAACCGCTCGCCCGAGGGCCCCTCCTTGAGGATCACCCGGGGTCGGCTCACCTGGAACTCGTAGCCCTCGCGGCGCATCGTCTCCATCAGGATGCCGAGGTGGAGTTCGCCCCGCCCGCTCACGGCGTGGGTGTCGGGCGACGGGGTCGGCTCGACCCGGAGGGCGACGTTCCGCTCCAGCTCCTTGAAGAGCCGGTCGCGGAGCTGCCGCGAGGTCACATACTTCCCCTCGCGCCCGGCGAACGGGCTCGAGTTGACGATGAAGTCGACCGAGATCGTCGGCTCCTCCACCGCGATCCCGGCCAGCCGTTCGAGATGGTCGATCGCGGTGAAGGTCTTGCCGATCTCGATCCCGTCGAAGCCGGCCAGCGCGACGATGTCGCCTGCTCCGGCCTCCTTGACCTCGACCCGGGCCAGACCATCGAAGGTGTAGAGCCTGGTGACCCGGCCCTGCTGTACCCCGGGTTCGTCGCCCATCATTCCCGGCTCGCCGAGCGGCAACAGCGCCACGTGGTCGCCCACCGCGATCCGGCCCTGCTCGACCCGACCGATGGCGATCCGGCCGAGGAAGGTCGAGAAGTCGAGGGTCGAGATCAGCATCTGGAACGGGTGGGTGGGGTCGCCGGTCGGCTCCGGCACCGTGGCCAGGATCGTGTCGAACAGCGGTGCGAGCGAATCGCCAGGCTGGTCGAGCTCGACGGTGGCGGTGCCGGCCCGCGAGGAGGTGTAGAGAAACGGGCAGTCGAGCTGCTGCTCGGTGGCCTCGAGGTCGAGGAAGAGCGACAGCACCTCATCGTGCACCCGCATCGGCTCGGCGTCGGCCCGGTCGATCTTGTTGATCGCCACGATCGGCTGGAGCCCCAGCGCCAGCGCCTTGCGAGTCACGAACCGGGTCTGCGGCATCGGCCCCTCGGCGGCATCGACCAGGATCAGCACCCCGTCGACCATCCTGAGGATCCGCTCCACCTCACCACCGAAATCGGCATGGCCGGGGGTGTCGACGATGTTGATCTTGGTACCGTGCCACTGAACGGCGGTGTTCTTGGCCAGGATCGTGATGCCCCGCTCCTTCTCGAGCGGGTTGGAATCCATCACGCGCTCCTCGACCTGCTGGTTGGCCCGGAACGCCCCGGCCTGCCGGAGCATCTGGTCCACCAGCGTCGTCTTGCCATGGTCGACGTGCGCAATGATGGCGATGTTGCGGATCTGCACCTGATACAGCCTTTCACCGAGCCACAACGGCTCAAGGGCGCCATATATATGGGACACCCCCACGTGCCGCAAGGCACCGGGGGTGCTCCCGCCCTGTTGGCGGGCTGGCGGGGGGTCCTGCGTTGAGGAGGGCGAACCCCAACGAGGTGGTCCCACGATGCGTCCTGCCTTCCTGTTGTCCGCCACGGCCCTGCTGCTCTCCCTCGGATGCAGCGCCGGCCCGACCAGCCCCGGCAACCCGAGCAACCCCAACAACCCCGACCCAACCCCCGGCGAAGGAGGCAATTACCTCATCTCCATCGGGGACAGTCTCTCGAGCGAGATGCGGATCCTGGATGGAACAGGCGGCGTGAGCACCAGCTGGGAACCGAACGCTGGCTTGATCTATCTCGGCGCGGCTCCTCTCACCGGCCGGCCGGTGGGTACCCTGACGCTCCGCATCGGGGCGATACAAACCGGGTCCGACGGAACGCAGCACGCGGCCGTGGTGGGTGGGACGGCGTCGTCATCGCGGCGCGCGGAGGGGACGGTCGACGTGGTGCACGCAATCACCTACACCATCCCGACAGCCACCATCGGGGTCGACTCCATCACGGTCGGCAGCACCTTCATCGAGGGTCGACTGAAATTCGACATGACGTCGATCCCGACCCAGGTCGATCCGGACGCCGAGACGTTCCCCGTCACGGGCCACTTCCGGGCGGTGAGCGGCAACCCGTAGCGGCCCCCGATCAGCGCACCGGGGTGTGATCGCCGCACTCCTCCCCCTGACAGGGGCCACCGGTCTCGAGCTGGATCGTGACGTGACCAAACCCGAACGCCGCCATCTCGTCGCCCAACCGCCTGAGGGTGGCGGGATGGGCCTCGAGATCGGGCACCACCGCGTGGGCGCTCATCGCCACCAGGCCTGAGGTGACGGTCCAGACATGGACGTCGTGGACCCGATCGACCCCCTCGACCGCCAGCATCCGGCCCTCAACGGCCGGCACCTCGACGTCGGGGGGCACCTGGTCGAGCAGGATCCGGCCCGAGTCGCGAATCAGCCGCCACGCCGAGCCGAGGATCAGCAGCGAGATCAGCGCCGAGATGATCGGGTCGGCCGGGAGCCAGCCGGTGAACTCGATCACCACCGCAGCGGCGATCGCGCCGAGCGAGCCCAGCACGTCGCCCATGATATGGAGGTAGGCGCCGCGGACATTGAGGTCGTCGTGGTGGTGGCCGTGGAGCAGCCGCAGGGCGACCACGTTGACCACCAATCCGGCGACGGCCACCCCCCCGAAGAGCAGCGCATTGATCGGCTGCGGCTGGCGAAGGCGGTCGAGCGCCTCGATCGAGATCCCCACCGCCACCGCGGCGAGAATCAGCCCGTTGATCAGCGCGGCCAGCACCTCCCAGCGGAGGTTGCCGAACTTGTGGGCCGGCGCGGCCCGGCGCTGGGCGATCTGGGCTCCGATCATCGCCAGGGTCAGCGCGGCAACATCGGTGGCCATGTGTCCGGCATCGGCCAGCAGCGCCAGCGACCCGCTCAGGAGACCGCCCACGATCTCCACCAGCAGGAACACCGCCGTCAGGGCCAGGACCAGGGCCAGCTTCTTCGTCACCCGCGACTCCCTCGCCCCCCGGATGGGGGGCCGTTACCCTTCGGGGATCATGGAACCCCCGTTAGCGCCCACGCCGACTGCCGCGGGCATCATCGCCGTCCTGGCGCTGGTGCTGGCCAACGCCTACTTCGTCTCCGCCGAGTTCGCCCTGGTGGGCGCCCGGCGGACCCGGCTGGAGGAGTACGCCCAGACCGGAGACCGCAAAGCTAGGCTGGCCCTCGAGGCGGTCCAACACCTCGACCGCTACATCTCCGCCACCCAGCTCGGCATCACCCTGGCCTCGCTCGGCCTGGGCTGGATCGGCGAGCCGGCGCTGGCCCACCTCTTCGAGGCCCTCTTCACCGATGCCCCGGGGATCCTCACCGTGCTCGCTGGCCACACCGCGGCGGTCGCGGTGGCGTTCACCCTGATCACGACACTCCACATCATTCTCGGCGAGCTGGTGCCCAAGGCCCTGGCGCTGCTCTATCCCGAGCGGATCGCCGCCTGGATCATCATCCCGCTGATCGGCTTCGCCTGGGTGATGCACCTCCCGATCGCGATCCTCAACGGCACCGCCAATGCCCTGCTGCGGCTGATCGGCATCCGGGCGCCCCAGGACCACGAACGACTCCACTCGGCCGAGGAGATCCGGATGCTGGTCGAGCAGTCCGGCGAGGGGGGCTCGCTGGGGAGCCAGGACGCCCGGATGCTCGAGGGGGTCTTCGAGTTCAGTGAGAAGCGCGCCGAGGAGGTGATGACCCCGCGGACCGAGATCACCGCGATCGCCGCCGACGCCACGGTCGAGGCGGCCGCCGACGAGGTCGCGGCGGCCGGTCGGTCCCGCTATCCGGTCTACACCGGCTCGCTCGATGAGGTCGTCGGCGTGGTCCACGCCAAGGACATCCTCCGCGCCCTGCGCGAGAGTCCCGGCACCCCGATCGCCCGGATCATGCGGCAGCCGGTCTTCGTCCCCAGCACCCGCGAGGTGGAGGACGTGCTGACCGACATGAAGCGGCTCAAGACCCACATGGCGCTGGTGCTCGACGAGTACGGCGGCACCGCCGGCCTGGTGACGATGGAGGACCTGCTGGAGGAGATCGTCGGCGAGATCTACGACGAGTACGATCCGGAGCTGCACCCGTCGCCCGCCGGCATCGACGGCTCGGTCACCCTCGATGGTGCGATGCCGATCAGCGACTTCAACAACCGCTTCAGCGCCTCGCTCGACGACGGCGACTACACCACCCTGGGCGGGTTGCTGTTCGGCCAACTCGGCCACCTGCCCCGCGTGGGCGATCGGGTGACCCTCGGCAGGCACGAGTTCGAGATTGTCGCCATGGACGGGCGGCGCGTCGACACGGTGCGGCTGGAGGTGAAGGACGAGGCGTGACCGACAGCCGATCGGCCCCGTTCACCCCCTCCCGTCAGGCATCACGATTCGCCGGTGGCGTGTCGAACGGTGACCGGTGTCGACGCCGCACCCGGGGATTCTTCGGCGGGAAGACATTGAACCGCACGATGTGCATGAACGCCGCGACACCGTCCTTCCAGCCGATCTTCTTCCCCTCCTCGTAGGTCCGACCGCTGTAGGAAATCGGCAGCTCCCAGATGCGGGCCCGCGCCTGGGCGAGCCGGGCGGTCACCTCGGGCTCGAAGCCGAACCGGTTGGTGGTCAGGATCAGCTTCTTGGCGAGCGGGGCGCGGATGACCTTGTAGCAGGTCTCCATGTCGGTGAGGTTCAGGTCGGTGAGCATGTTCGACAGCACCGTGAGGAGCGCGTTGCCGACCGAGTGCCAGAAGTAGAGCACCCGGTGCGGCCCGCCCAGAAAACGCGACCCGAACACCGCATCGGCATCACCCTCCTCGATCGGGCCGAGCAGCGTCGGGATCTCGCTGGGGTCGTACTCGAGGTCGGCATCCTGGACCACCACCACGTCGCCGGTCGCCCGGGCGATTGCCTCGCGGATCGCGGCACCCTTGCCGAAGTTGCGCGGCTGGTGATGCACCACGTCGACGAGCCCCTCGGCGAGCAGCGTGTCGAGGATCTCGGCACTGCCGTCGCTGGAGCCATCGTTGACACAGACCAATTCCTTGTCCATCGGCACCGCGCGCACCTGCTCCACCAGCGAGCGGAGGGTACGCGCTTCGTTGTAGACCGGGATCAGGACCGAGACGCGAAGGCTCATGACGGGCGGCTCCGGCGGGCGAGGTCGAGGGCCAGGGCAACGGCGGCCTGCATACTGGACGGGTCGGCACGTCCCGTGCCAGCGATGTCGATGGCGGTGCCGTGGTCGGGCGAGGTGCGGATGAACGGCAGCCCGAGGGTCACATTCACCCCGTGGCCGAACGAGGCGACCTTGATCGCGGTCATCCCCACGTCGTGGTAGGGTGCCAGCACCGCATCGAATTCACCCCGCATCGCCCGCACGAAGACGGTGTCGGCCGGCAGTGGCCCCGCCGCCCCCAGCCGCTCCGCCGCCGGCGCCAGGATCCGCGCCTCCTCGTCGCCGAAGAGCCCCTGCTCGCCGGCATGCGGGTTGAGGGCGCAGAGCGCCAGCCGCGGCTCGGGTATCCCGAACCACTCCCGGAGCGCCCGCGCGGTCACCTCGCCGGCGCGCACCACCTTGTCGGTGGTGAGCACCAGCGGCACGTCGCGGAGCGGCATGTGGGTGGTCACCAGCACCACGCGGAGCCGGTCGCTGGCGAGCATCATCGCCACGTCGACCCCGCCGGCCAGGTGCGCCAGCCACTCGGTGTGCCCGGGATAGGGAAAGCCTGCCAGATGCAGGGCGTGCTTCTCGACCGGCGCAGTCACGATCGCATCAACCTCGCCGGCCAGGGCGAGTTGGGCCGCGCGCTCGATCGCCCGGCCGGCGACCAGGCCGGCATCGACCGCGCGGGGCCGCGCCACCGGCTCGGGGTCTCGCCATGCCCCCACCGCCTCATGCCGCGCGGCGGGAAGATCGGCGATCTGCTCGCGCGCACCGATCACCGTGATCTCGGCGTCGATGCCGGCGGCCAGCACCGCCGCCGTGATCTCGGGTCCGATTCCGCGCGGGTCCCCAAGGGTGACACCGAGCCGGACCCGGTGGCTCACAGGTCTCGAATGTCGATGTAGGACTTCTTGCGCAACTCGGCCAGGTACTTCTGCTGCCCCATCGACTGGCCCAGTGCGGTGCGGATGTTCTCGCGGATCTCATCGAAGGGATACGGCCCGGCGGGCACCCGTTGCAGCACCTTCACGACGCCATACTTGGGCGGCACCGGCGAGCCGGGCACCGTGAGGGCGAAGACCCCCGACACCTGTCCCGAATCGACCCCCGCCACCGCCTGCTGGTAGTAGCTCGGCAGCGAGTCGATCACGATGCCGCGGGCCTCCCGCTCCTCGGCGGGATCGCTGTACACCGCTTGCAGCGAATCGAACGAGGCACCGGCCAGCACCTGGTCACGGATCCGGTGCGCCAGTGAATCGGCGGCAGCCACCCCGGAGGAGTCGATCGTCGGTGCGATGAGGATGTGGCGCAGCTTGATCTCGGTGGGCCGCACCCGCTCGACCTGGATGATGTGATAGCCGTAGACGGTCTCGACCGGGTTGGAGACGGTGCCCGGCGCGAGTGAGAACGCCACCCGGTCGAACTCCCGCACGAACTTTCCAGGCCGGTTCCAGCCCAGGTCGCCACCCTGCTCGGCGCTCACGGCATCGGCCGAGTAGCGACGGGCGATCGCCCCGAAATCGGCACCCGCGCGGATCGCCTTGGCCAGCGAGTCGGCCAGCCGGTATGCCGCAGTCTTCTCGGCCGAGTCCGGCAGGGGCCGCACCACGATCTGCTTGATCCAGATCGTCGGCGGACGGACCGGGATCTGGTCAAGGTGGCTGTCGTAGTAGGCCCGCACCTCGCGCTCGGTCGGGGCGAGCGGCGCCAGGGTGCCGTCGTCGCGGAGCTTCGCCTCGTAGCGGTTCTTCAGCAACTCGCGTCCCTGCTTCTCGATCATCCAGCGACGGTAATCGTCGATGCCGAGAAAACCTGCCCGCCGCAACTCATCGAGGAAGGCCTGCTCGGTGGGGAACTGCCGTCGGGTCTGCCGCATGGTGGCGTCGACGGCGTCGCTCACCTCGAGCGGCGTGATCTGTATCGTCGTGTCGCGGAGCGCCTGCTGATAGATCAGTTCTTCGTCAATCAACGTGTCGAGGAGGGGACGCATCTGCCGGAGCACCTCGGCCGTGTCCGTGGGGGGTTGCCGCCCACTCGCGGTGTACCGGGAGTAGAACTCCTCCTGCAGCTGGGTGTAGGTGATCGCCGTGCTGCCGACGACCGCGACGAGCCGGTCCACCGGCGCTTCGGGCCCCTGCGCCTGCAGCGGCCCGGCGACGGTGCTCGCGAGGAGCACCGCCGCCAGCCACGGCGCGCGACGTCGCCGCTGGATCACTGGCTGTCGCCGCCCGGCACCGGCGGTCCGCCCGGCGCGGGCTTGATCGGCGACGGCATCGCGCCCGCCGCGGCCGAGTCGGGACCCTGGGCACTGGAGTCACGGGCGGCCAGCTGTGCCTCCGCCAGCGACACCGCCTGCTGGACCCCGGCCGGGTTCACGCCGGCCTTGGTGTGCTCGCGCAACGACCAGGTGAGCATCCCCGGCAGCAGCCGCATCCGCGACTGTCCCTGCGTCATCCGGTCGAAGAACTGGTCGACCCGCATCGCCGCCGCATTGCGCCGGTCGGCCTCGGGGGCGTTCGGATCGATCACGTCGGGCCCCAGCCCGATCTGCTGCTTGAGCGTGTCGACCGAGGCCTCGAAGCTGGCCTTGACCTGCTGCCAATCGTCGGGCGTGATGCCGATGCCCTCGTCCTTGGCCTGCTGGAGGAAGAGGTAGCGCTGGGCCACCTGCTTGAGCGCGGTCTCGACCACCGAATCGGGGAGCTGCCGCATCTGCTCGAGCGCCTGGGGACCCTGCACCGGGTCTGCGGTCATCGCACGAACCCACTTCGCGAAGTCGGCCTCGGTGATCTTGCCGCCATCATAGGTGATCAGCGTGCGAGTGCTCCCCCCCGCCTTGGTGAGATCGGCCAGGACCTCCTTGGCGTGCTCGGCCGCGTCCTTGGCCAGCTGCACGTCCTTCACCGAGTCGAGCTCGGCGAAGTAGCCCGCCTCCATCGCACTCACCAGCGGCTTGGGCAGCCAGGTCTCGATCCGCGCCTTGGCCTGGGCCTCGCTGGCACGGCGAATCACGTGGAAGCCATAGCTGGTGACCACCACGTCGCTCACCTGACCGGGCTCCAGGAGCCAGGCGGCCGAGTCGAACGCCGGGACAAAGGCGCCCTTGGGCGACGGCGGCAGGAAGCCGCTGTCGACCTTGGTCGAGACGTCGCCGGAATTGTCCAGGGCCAGCTTGCCGAAGTCGGCGCCGGCCACGGCCCGATCGTGAATCCGCTGGGCCTTCAGCTCGGCGGTGTGCCGTTCCGCCTGGGTCGCCGAGGGATCGACGGTGATCAGCACGTGCTGCAGCACCCGGATGTCGCCGGCCTTGTAGGCACTGTCGACCTTCTCGGGCGTGACCTGGGCGCGCCGGGCAATCAGCGAGTCGAAGAAGTGGCCCGCCGTGATCTCGGCCACATCGGTCCACATCGCGTCGGCGATCGTGGTCGAGTCGGATGCGAGCGAGCCGTCGGCCACCGCCTGGGAGAAGAGGGTGTAGTCGACCCAGAGCGAGGCCACGAACTGGGCCGCCTCAGGCGACACCTTGACGCCCTTCACGCTGGTCAGGATCTCGGCCACGCGCTTGGCCGGCAGCTTCTGCCCGGCCGCCTCCGCGGCGATGTCGGGATGGGCGGTGAAGGCATCACCGCCGCAAGCGCCCAGGGTGAAGGCAAGCGACCCGACCAGCAGCAACGAACGGCGCATCAGACTCCTCGATTCGGTGAAGGACGTGCGGCGCCTCACGCGGCCACCTGCCGCAGGGCGCGAACCAGCGCGGGTATCAGCGGCTCGCCCCCGAGCCGCACCAGGCGGAGCGAGAGCGGCACCGTCCGGCGGACCTCGGCGGCCAGCTGGACGTCGTCGAGCGCCCGGGTGAGCCCCGCCATCCTCGGCGTGGCCCCCTGGCGGAACGACAACCGGGCCTCGTTGCCCCGGACCAGCACGTGCTGCAGGCCCAGCTGGGCCCCCAGCACGCGCAACCGCCCCATGTCGAGCAGCGCATCGGCCTCGACCGGGGGCGGCCCGAAGCGCTCCCTGAGTTCCGCCCGCAGCTCATCAATGTCGCCCGGAGCCGACGCCCGCGCCAGTCGCCGGTAGAGCTCCAGCTTGGTGCCATCGTCGGCCACGTAGGCGTCCGGGAAGCGGGTGGCCACGTCGAAGTGGACGTCCGGCGGGGCCGGGGCTTCCACAGCACCGGCCTGGTTCCGGAGCGCGGAGACCGTCTCCTCCAACCAGCGAAGGTAGAGGTCGAAGCCGACCGCCTGGGCATGGCCCGACTGCTCGGCGCCCAGCAGGTTGCCGGCCCCCCGGAGCTCCAGGTCGCGCAGCGCGATCCGGTAGCCGGCCCCCAGGTCGGTATGATGCTCGAGGACCTTCAATCGTTCCTCCGCCGCATCGTCGATCGTGTCGGGTACCAGGAGGTAGCACGACGCCCGCCGATGGCTGCGGCCGACCCGGCCCCGCAGCTGGTAGAGCTGCGCCAACCCGAAGCGGTGCGCGTCGTGGACGATCATCGTGTTGGCATTGGGGACGTCGAGCCCCGACTCGACAATCATCGTCGAGACCAGGATGTCGAGGTCGCCGACCACGAACGCCTGCATCACGTCCTCGAGGTCGTCGGCCGCCATCTGGCCGTGCCCCACCGCCACTCGGGCCTGCGGGGCCAGCGACCGCACCCGTGCCGCGATCGTCTCGATCGTCTCGATCCGGTTGTGGACGAAGAAGACCTGACCGCCGCGGTCGAGCTCACGGGCGATCGCCTCCTCGAGGAGGGCGTCGTCCCACGGCTCGACGAAGGTGAGGATCGGCGACCGGTCGCGGGGAGGCGTCTCGATCACCGTCATGTCGCGCAGGCCCGCGAGCGAGAGGTGCAGCGTGCGCGGGATCGGCGTGGCCGTGAGGGTGAGCACGTCGACCTGGAGCCGGAGCTGCTTGAGTCGCTCCTTGTGGCGCACCCCGAAGCGGTGCTCCTCGTCGACGATCAGCAGCCCGAGATCCTTGAACTCGATGTCCTTGCTGAGCAGGCGATGGGTGCCGATCACGATGTCGAGCTCGCCGGTGGCGAGCCGACGCACCGTCTCCTTCTGCTCCCGCGCGGTGCGGAAGCGCGACAGCGCTTCTACAGTGACCGGGTAGTCGGCCAGCCGGTCGGCGAAGGTACGGAAGTGCTGCTCGGCCAGGATCGTGGTCGGCACCAGCACCGCCACCTGCTTGCCACCCTGCACCGCCTTGAACGCGGCCCGCACCGCGACCTCGGTCTTGCCGTAGCCCACGTCGCCCACCAGCAACCGGTCCATCGGCTGGGGACGCTCCATGCCGGCCTTGATGTCGTCGGTCGCCGAGCGCTGGTCGCGGGTGTCCTCGTAGAGGAACGACGATTCCAGCTCCCGCTGCCAGCGGCCGTCGGGCGGGAAGGCGTAGCCGGCACTGACCTTTCGCCGGGCGTAGAGATCGAGCAACTCGGCCGCCATTGCCTGGATCGCCGCGCGTGTCTTGTCGCGGACTTTCTTCCAGGCCGCGCCGCCGAGCCGGTGGATCCGGGGTGGCGGCCGCTCGCCGTCGTCGCCAGCGGCGCGATAGCGCTCCATCTGGTCGAGTCGGTAGAGCGGCACGTTGAGTCGGTCGCCCCCCTCGTACTCGAGGATCGCCACCTCGATCGTGCCGCCCTCGACGGTGATGCTCTGGATGCCGCGATAGACCCCGATGCCGTGCTCGAGGTGCACCACGTAGTCGCCCTCGGTGAGCGTGCCGGTCACCGCCGACGGCGCGGCCTGCCGGTAGCGCCGGCTGCGCCGCAGCCGGCGTGCCCGACGGAAGATCTCGTGGTCGGTGAGCACCCGGAGGGTCGGCATCACGAAGCCGCCGTCGAGTGACCCCACCACCAACGTGGTGCCGGCGGGCCGGAAGCCGTTCACCTCGAGCAGCTCGTCGAGCCGCTCGCGCTGTCCTTCGTTGTCGCAGAGAATCAGGGTCGGGGTGCCGTGCCCCAGCAGCGCCCGCAGCGCTCCCAGATCGCGATTCACCTTCTCCGGGGGGAAGAAGCCCACCTGCACATCGGCCCGCTCGGCGCGAAGCACCAACCGACCGAGGGCGGCCAACTTCGCTCGCCACGCCTCGGGTGCCAGGAAGAGATCCTCGCGCGGGGGGGCGTCCTCACCGAGCCGGCGGGCGATGTCGCGGTGGTGCTCCGCCTCCCGCCAGGCCCGCTCGACCTCCTCGGCGTCGGGGCCGATCGCTTCCTCGACGATGATCGTGTCGCCCGGGAGCAGGTCGAGCAGGGAGCGACGCGTCGTCGGCCCGCCGCCGCTGAGCGCGCGGGCCACACGCGTGCTGGCGATCGGCAACACCGTGACATCGCCGACGTCGTCGCCGCTGCGCTGCGTGGTGAGGTCGAAGTGCCTGAGGGACGAGACCTCGTCGCCCCACCACTCGATCCGCACCGGCGCCGGCATCCCGAAACCGTAGATGTCGACGATCCCGCCGCGAACCGAGAACTCCGCAACCTCGGTGACCTGGGCGGTCCGCCGATAGCCCATCTCCTCCAGCGCCGTGACGACGGCCCCGAGCGGCTGGTCCTGACCCGCTGCGATCCGGAGCCGAAGTGACTCCAATGCCTCCGGCACCGCGGTCCGCTCGGCACTGGCGCGCGCGGTGGTGACCAGCACGCGGAGGTCGCCGCGCATCAGCGCCTCGAGGGTCTCGATCCGCTCGCCGGCGATCTCGTAGTGCGGCTCCTCCTCGGCGAGCCCCTCGCGCTGGGGATAGAGCGCGACACCCTCGCCGACCAGCTGCTGCAGGTCGGACAGCCAGCGCTCCGCGTCGCCGGGCGTGGTGGCCAGCACCACCACGAGGCGGCCGGCGCCGACTCGTTCCGTCAGCCATGCGGCGAGCACCGCGCCACTCGACCCTGGCAGACCGACGAGGTTGAGGGTCTCGCCGCGGCCGGGAATCCGGCCGGCGATCTCGCGAATACCGGCGCACCGCTCGAAGGCATCGAGAACGGGGACGACGGCGCGCGACGGCGACGGGATGGTCGTCAGCGTCACGCTCGGTCGGTGACCGGAACGGTGATCATGGATTGGCGGGTCCTGCCCAGCGTCACTGCATCACTCTCCAGCAGGTGCAAAGGCGAATGGCGAACAGCGACCCGCGAACAACGGGCGCTGTTCGGCAGTCGCTGCCGACACCGTTGCCCATCCTCCGCCGCTCGCCATTCGCGACGCCGCAATATATCAGCCTGCCGGTCCGCGTCGGCCGGCCAACAGCGATTCTCCCACCAGGCAGCCGAGCGCGAAAACCAGCAGCAGCGGCCGGAGGTCGCCACGCCCGCCCGCCGAGAACGCCCACATCGCACCGTCGTTGAGCGACGCGACCGTGGCTCCAGGCCAGGCGGCCTCGATCTCGGCGTCGCTGGCCCGGGCCAGTTCCGACTCGCGAGGATCGATCACCGAGCGCACCGCACCCAACGTGTCGCGGCCATCGAGCAGCCAGAAGACCCCCGGGGCCGGTGGGACCCACGGTGCCCCGCCCTCCACATCCACCGGCCCCCGACCATCATCGATCGCAGTAGCCCGGGTGGGGAGCTGGAGTGGCCGGCCCACGGTGGCCATTGGCAGCAGCGGTTCCCCCCGCACCGTGCGGGTCGCCAGCGCGTCGAGCAACGGCACGAAGGCCGCCCGGATCGGCAGCGCCGTCCAGGCCGGCTCGAACCGGGAGCCGAGCAGCACCAGGTCGCCGGACCGGCCGGCCCACACCTCGCCATCAGCGGTGAGCAGGGTGTCGGCCCCCGGACCGCTGGCGACCAATCCCACCCGTCGGCTGATCCGGACCCGCTCGGGGAGGAGCGCGGCGCTGTCGGTCACGGCCGGTGCGACGACGAGATCGCCATAGCGCCAGGCCGATCCTCGGGCCGCCAACTGGCGATTGAGCGCACCGAGGAGCGCGGGGTCCTCGGGCGGCACCACAATCGAGGCACCAGGACCGAGGGCGCCGATTCGCAGTCCGCCGCCGCGACGGATCCGGCCGGCGTCAGCCAGCACCGCCAGCGCGGCGTCGAGGAAGCGATCACCCGGATCCCAGGTGACGGTCGCCGGCGGGGCGACACGAACGGCCACCGCGGCGGCGTCGTCGAGTCGCAATTCATCGGGGGGCAGCACCACGTCGAGGCGGTGCCACCCGGGCGCGGAACCGGCGATCCGCTCGGTCACCGGCACCCCGGGGGTCACCAACAGGTCGCGGGTGCCTTGGCCGGCGAATCCGAGGCTGACCGGCACCGCGCTCGTGTCGTCGGCCGCCACGGCCAGCTCGAGGCGCCCCCCCTCAGGGCCCCATGGCTGTGCCCCGGGGTCGAGCCGGGCCACGGTGCGGTTGGGCGGCGCAGCGCCGTCGGGGCGCAGGACCACGACTGGCCCCTCGCCGTCGACCGGACCGATCGCGCTCCGCTGGGCATCGGTGAGCAGCACCACCTCGCCACGGCGGCCGCTGGCCTCGACCAGGTCGCGTCCCTGCCGGATCGCCGTCGCCAGGTCGAGGCGACCACCGCCGGCCGTCGCCTGATCGAGTCGCTTGAGCAGCTCCGGTGCGGTGCCGCGACGGGCCACCCCATCGGCCAGCACCAGCCAGAGGCGATCGGCGGGCGTGGCATGAGCGAGGATCTCGCGTGCGGCACGTCGCAGCCCATCGACCACCGGCTCACCATCGACCACCGCGGCACTGCTCGCCGAGTTGTCGAGCACCAGCACCAGGGCGGTCGGCGCGTGCTCCCCCAGCGGCACCGCCCGGCGCGCCAGCGGTCCGGCCGCGGCGAGGACCAACGCCACGATCAGCAGGGTTCGCAGCAGCAACAGCAACCAATGGCGCAGCCGCAAGCGTCGCCGGTGGTCGCGGGTGGCATCCTCGAGATAGCGTACCGCCGGAAAGGCGCGTTCGGGCGGTTCCCGACGCTGCACCAGATGGAGGATGATCGGCACCGCGGCCGCAAGCAGCCCCAGCAGAGCCCATGGTGTGGCGAAGGTCATCGTGCCGCCAGGGCCCGACCCAGTGCCTCGCCGAATGGCAGGTCGGTGGTGAGCAGGGTGTAGTGGATCCCCGACCCGCGACAGGCCATCCCCCAGTCGCGCACCACCCCCTGCACCGTGGATCGGTAGGCGCTGGCCCATTCACTCGGCGCCAGCGTCACCGTCTCGCCGGTCTCCGGATCGCGGAACCTGGTCTCGTCGCCGCTGCCCAGCTCCAGCTCGGCCGGATCGGCGATGTGCAGCACCAACACGTCGTGGCCACGGTGCCGCAGGAACTTGAGCGCCTTGAGGGTGACTGCCCGGTCGAGCAGGAGGTCGGAGATGAACACCACCATGCCGCGTCGGCGCAGCGCCCCGACCACCTGGTGGAGCGCCGGCTCGGCTGCGGTGCGGTGCCCCGGCGCCAGCGCGGCGAGGGTGCCCGCCAGCATCCGCCAGTGGCCGGCTCGGAGCCGGGGCGGGGTGACGCTGCGGACCTGCTCGTCGAAGGTCACCAGCCCCGCCGCGTCGTGCTGGCGGAGCAGCACCAGCGCCAGCGCCCCGGCGAGCCGGGCGGCGTAATCGAGCTTGGTGAGTCGCTCCTCATCGCCGCGCCAGCCCATCGACGCGCTGGCGTCGACGACCAGCATGGCGCGGAGGTTGGTCTCCTCCTCGAACTGCTTCACGTGGAGCCGATCGGTGCGGCCCAGCAACTTCCAGTCGATGTAGCGGGGGTCATCACCGGGCTGGTACTGCCGATGCTCCGCGAACTCGACCGAGAAGCCGCGGCGCGGTGAGCGATGCAACCCGGCAAGGAAACCGTCGACGATCGATTCGGTGGTCACCTCGAGCCCACCCAGACGCGCCACATCCCCGGGACTGAGGAGGTCCAGGCGACTCCGGGAGGCCCCGGCACGACGGTTCACGGCAGGCGACATGGGGCAAGCAAGCTACCGGACCCCCGCGAAGGCGGCAAACCGCGAAACCGGGCTCGATCCGTTTCGTATCGTGACATATTCCCTGAGCTCAGCGGCCGGCACCGCGACAGCGCCGACGGCGCACCCCGTGCCGGTGTCCCATCCTCTCCACGGGAGACCGAGATGTCTCGCATTGCGTACCGTACGGCCCTGGCCGCCCTGCTGGTTCCAGTCCTGACGGGCTGCAGCCACGCTCCGCCGCAGCCGATTCCAGGGGCGGCCCCCTATGAGGCCGAGCTCAGCCGCGCGGCATCGTCGATCACCCCGGCCTCGGTGCTGGAGCGGCTCTCGGTGATCGCCGACGACTCGATGGGGGGCCGCAACACCCCGTCGGCAGGGCTCGACAAGACCGCGGCCTATTTCGCGTCGCTCTACCAGCGGTGGGGCCTCCAGCCGGCCGGGGAGAACGGCGGCTGGTTCCAGCGCTACCCGTTGGTGAAGAAGTCGGTCGACCTGACGCAATCGTGGCTCCAGTCCGACGAAAACGGCACCTACACCCGATATCCGCTCACCGACTGGGGTCTGGTCCGGAGCGCGGGACGCGGTGACGCGACCGGGGGGCTGGTGATCTTCGGTGGCGCGCTCACCCCCGAGGCGATCCAGGGCGTCGATCTGCACGGCAAGATCGCGTTCATGGTCTACGACTCGGCTCGGGCGCGCGACTGGAACAGCTGGCGCAACGCGATCCGGGCCGGCGGGCCGGCGGGGCTGGTCATGCTGCGCAACGACCGGCCGGAGGCCTTCAAGCGTATCCAGCAGCAGCTCTCCTCCGGTGGACGCTTCCAGCTCGACCTGCCGTCAACCGCCGCACCCGAGATCTGGATCCACGACGAATTCTTCGCCAACGACCCGCAGGCGGCGAACCGTCCCGACTGGGATCAGATGCGGCAGTCCCCGGCTCCCGTCATCCAGGAGGTCCCGGAGACGGTCTCCCTCATGCTGCATGTGAGCGAACACGAACTCGAGCGCACCACCGCCCCCAACGTGGTGGCGATGATCCCGGGCTCCGACCCCGTGCTCAAGAACGAGTACGTGGTCTATTCGGCCCACATGGACCACATCGGCACGATCGGCGACGGGGTGGGTGGCTGCCGCGCCGCACCCGCCAAGGACGGGATGCCGGTCGACAGCATCTGCAACGGCGCCGACGATGACGGCTCCGGCAGCACCGGCGTGGTGATGGTCGCCGAGGCCTACAGCCGCCTCAAGGTCAAGCCCAAGCGCTCGATCCTGATCCTCAATGTGTCGGGCGAGGAGAAGGGGCTGCTCGGCTCGCAGTGGTTCTCCGAGCATCCCGACGGTGCCCGAGAGCCTGATCGTGGCCGACATCAACATGGACATGATCGGCCGCAACGCGCCGGACTCGATCGTGGTCATCGGCAAGGAGCACTCCGACATGGGCACCACGCTGGCACGCGTCAACGCCCGGCACCCGGAGCTGCACCTCACCACCGCCGACGACATCTGGCCCGAGCAGCGCTTCTATTTCCGCTCCGACCACTTCAACTTCGCCCGCAAGGGCGTGCCGATCCTCTTCTTCTTCAACGGGGTCCACGACCAGTACCACCGCAGCGACGACGAGGTGGGACTGATCAACACGGACAAGCTGTCGCGGGTGGCGAAGGTGGCGTTCTACCTCGGCGCCGAGATCGCCAACACGGTCCAGCGACCGCAGTGGAACCCCGAGAGCTACAAGGAGATCGTGGGGAGTGAACGATAGACGATAGACGATAGACGATAGACGAACGCAGGGGCCGGCTCCACCTTGGAGATCCGGCCCCTGCGCGTTGCGGGCGACCGACGGTCGGCTATCGTCTATCGTCTATCGTCTATCGTCTATCGTTCCAGCTCCTCCAGCCGCGCCATCGCCCGCCGGAGGTGCGGGATCACGATGCTGCCGCCCACCACCAGTCCCACCGAGAAGACCTCGAGGAATTCCTCGCGGCTGACGCCCGCTGCATGGCACTGCTCGATGTGATAGGTGATGCAGTCGTCGCAGCGCAGCACCAGCGACGCCACCAGCCCCAGCATCTCCTTCTGCTGCTTGCCGAGCGCGCCAGGCTCGTAGGCACGGTGGTCCAGCGCGAAGAAGCGGTTGATGGTCAGGTTGCCGGCGCCGAGGATGAGATCGTTCATCCGGGAGCGGAAGGCATTGAAATCCTGGAGGGAGTCGGGCACGGGATCCTCGAGGGCGACAGGCGACAAGCGACAAGCGACAAGCGACGGGCGACGGGCGACGGGCGACAAGCGACAAGCGACCGGAAGCTAGCCTCCATCCACCGCCTGTCGCCTGTCGCCTGTCGCCCGTCGCCTGTCGCCTGTCGCCCCTACCCTTCCGGCGCCGGGGCCTGTCGGGCCAGCAGCACGCCACTCACGATCAGCAGGCCCCCGATCAGGTGGAGCGGTCCGGGCCGCTCACCCAGTCCGATGAACGCGATCACCGTCGCGACGAACGGGACCAGGGTGTTGTAGACCGCGGCGCGCGAGGCGCCGAGCATGGCGACCCCTCGGTTCCAGAGGATGTAGGCGGCCACCAGCGACAGCAGCGCCGCGTAGCCCACGCCGCCCCAGCCGGCCACCGTCACCGCCCGCCAATCGGTCCCCAGCAGCTCGGGCAGGCCGATCACCAGCAACAACGGCGTGCCGGTGTACATCGTCCAGGCCGTGAGGCGCAGCGACGAGATCGGCAGTGCCCAGCGGCGGAGCATCAGGGTGTAGCCGGTCCAGGCGAGCACGCCGACGAACAGCAGCAGGTCGCCGAGCCCCACCGGGCCGCCGATCGAGCCGCCCCGGGCGAGCAGCACCAGCGCCACCCCGACCGTCGCGACCAGCACCGCCAGCCGTTGCCGGGTGGTGACGGTCTCGATCCGCAGTGCCGCGGCGGCGACCGTCACGGCCACCGGGAGGATGGCGAGGATCATCGCGCTCTTGGTCGCCGAGGTCCGGGCCAGCCCCTCGACGAAGCAGAGCTGGTAGCCGGTATTGCCGACCAGACCGAGGATCACCAACCGCTTGAGGGCGCCGGCCGGCAGCGGCCGGGGTCCCTCGACCCGCCGCACGATCAGCCAGAGGACCAGCGACGCCACCGCGAACCGGAGGGCGGTGAAGGCGAGCGGGGGGATCTCCGCGAAGGCCAGCTTGGTGGCGGTGAAGTTGCCGCCCCAGAAGAGCACGACCAGGAGCATGCCGGTGGCGGGAGAGAGCAAGGGGCGCCGCATGGGGGAAAAGCTACCATGCCGGAGGGCGGAGGGCGGCACGACCGAGAACGGGGGGGAGGGTGGCGGGACCGCCCTCCGTTTTCCGTCGTGCCGTCCTCCACCCTCCGCTCCGGTATATTTCCGCCCCTATGCGCCAGAACGCCATCCGCAATTTCTGCATCGTCGCGCACATCGACCACGGCAAGTCGACCCTGGCCGACCGCCTGATCGAACTGACCGGGACGGTCTCCAAGCGCGAGATGCGGTCGCAGGTCACCGACCAGATGGACCTGGAGCGGGAACGCGGCATCACCATCAAGCTCAATGCGGTACGGATGGCCTACCGGGCCGCCGACGGCAACGACTACGAGCTGAACCTGATCGACACCCCCGGACACGTCGACTTCACCTACGAGGTCTCGCGTTCGCTCAATGCCTGTGAGGGGGCGATCCTCGTGGTCGACGCCTCGCAGGGGATCCAGGCGCAGACGCTCTCCAACCTCTTCCTGGCCCTCGACGCCGGGCTCGAGATCATCCCGGTGCTCAACAAGATCGACCTCCCCGGCGCCGAGCCCGAGCGGCGGGCGGAGGAGATCATCGAGCTGATCGGTGCCCGGCGCGAGGAGATCCTCGCGGTCTCGGCCAAGGACGGCACCGGGGTCCCCGAGCTGCTCGAACGGATCGTCGCCCGGGTGCCGCCGCCCTCGGGGTCGCCCGAGGCACCCCTCCGTGCCCTGATCTTCGATTCGTACTACGACCGCTACCGCGGGGCGATCCCCAGCATCCGGGTGGTCGACGGCCGGCTCCGGGCCGGGATGGAGGTCGCCTTCGGCTCACACCCCGACGACGTGTACCGCGTCGACGAGGTCGGCTACCTCGCGCTGGGCCAGCGACCCACCGGCGAGCTGGAGGCCGGCGAGGTCGGCTACTTCGTGGCGTCGCTGCGCGACGTGCGCGACGCCCGGGTGGGCGACACGGTGTTCGACGCGGCGCGGCAGGCCACCGAGCTGCTGCCGGGGTACCGCGAGGTGAAGTCGATGGTCTTCGCCGGCGTCTATCCCACCGACGTCAATCAGTACGAGGACCTTCGCGACGCGCTCGAGAAGCTGGTGCTCAACGACGCCTCGCTGCAGTACCAGCCCGAGTCGTCGACCGCGCTGGGCTTCGGCTTCCGCTGCGGCTTCCTGGGGCTGCTCCACCTCGAGATCGTCCAGGAACGGCTCGAGCGCGAGTTCGGGCTCGACCTGATCACCACGGTGCCGACGGTGGAGTACGACGTCTACCTCACCGATGGGACGATGGTCGACGTCGAGAACCCCAGCGACCTCCCCGACCCGGCGAGCATCGCCCGGATCGAGGAGCCCTACGTGAAGGCGCGGATCATGGCGCCGGCCGAGTACATCGGCGGGATCATGAAGCTGGGCCAGGAACGCCGCGGCGTCTATCACGGGATGACCTACATCGACACCGCCCGGGTCGAGTTCAACTTCGACTTCCCGCTCGGCGAGATCGTCCTCGACTTCTACGACAAGCTCAAGTCGATCTCGCGTGGCTATGCCTCGCTCGACTACGAGATGGCCGGCTTCCGCCCGTCGCCGCTGGTCAAGCTCGACATGCTGATCAACGGCGACCCGATCGATGCCTTCAGCGTGATCATCCACCGCGACAAGGCGTACGAGTGGGGCCGCAAGATCGCCGAGAAGCTGAAGGAGCTGATCCCGCGGCAGCTCTTCGCGGTGGCGATCCAGGCCACCATCGGCGCCAAGGTGATCGCCCGCGAGTCGATCCCGCCGATGCGCAAGGACGTCCTCGCCAAGTGCTATGGCGGCGACATCACCCGCAAGCGCAAGCTCCTCGAGAAGCAGAAGGAGGGGAAGAAGCGCATGAAGCAGGTCGGCTCGGTGGAGATCCCGCAGGAGGCGTTCCTGGCCGTGCTGCAGGTGGACTAGCACAGGGTCGATGGTCGATTGTCGATCGTCGATGGCGCGACCATCTGGCGGAGAGCTGCTGCATCCGGCCGTGCCGCCGCACCCGCCGGGCCGGAGTGAGCATTGACCATCGACCATCGACCACCGACCCTCGTCATCCAGACCGCCTTTCTCGGCGACGTGGTCCTCACCACGCCGCTGCTCGAGGCGCTCGCCGAGCGCCACGGCCCGGTCGACGTGGTGACCACGCCCGGGGCCGTCCAGCTGCTGGAGACCCATCCGGCGGTGCGGCGGGTGCTCCGCCACGACAAGCGCGGCGCAGCGCGGGGCCTGGGCGGCATCCGCCGCCTTGCCGCCGAGCTGCGTGCCGCGGGCTACGCCCGGGCCTATCTTCCCCACAGGTCGTGGCGGTCGGGACTGGTGGCGCTGCTGGCCGGCATCCCGGAGCGCATCGGCTTCGCCGACGCCCCGGCGCGCTGGTGCTATACCCGCCGGGTGCCGCGGCCCCGCGAGGCGCACGAGACCGCCCGGCTGCTGGCGCTGGTCGGGGAGGACGGCCCGCGACGGCCGACCCTCGGGCTCACCGCGACCGACCACGCCACGGCCGCCGCCTGGCTCGAGACGGTCGGCATCGGGGGTCGGTTTGTGGCCCTGGCGCCCGGCTCGATCTGGGGTACCAAGCGCTGGGACAAGTATCCCGAGCTGGCCGGCACCCTCGACCTGCCGGTGGTGGTGCTCGGCGGTCCCGAGGACCGGGCCCTGGCCGAGGGGGTGGTCGCTGCGGCACGCCATGGCGGGGCCAGCGCCGCTGGCGTGCTGCCGATCCGCGCCTCGGCGGCGGTGCTGGCCCGGGCGGTGGCGCTGGTCAGCAACGACTCGTTGCCACTGCACCTGGCCCAGGCGGTGGGCGTTCCAACGGTGGCGCTCTTCGGCCCCACGGTGCCGGCCTTCGGCTTCGGCCCCCAGGGCGCCAGGGATGTGATCGTCGAGCTGGGCGACCTCGCCTGTCGACCCTGCTCACCTCACGGACCGGCGCGCTGTCCGCTGGGCCACCATCGCTGCATGGTGGATCTCGACCTCGACCGCGTGCGCGCGGCCCTCACCCCGCTGCTTTCGACCTGAGCGAGGACACCCTGGACTACGTACTCGGTATCGATATCGGTGGCACCAACCTCGTTGTCGGCGCGGTGGCCGTCGATGGCAGCCGCGTCATGGGCGAGCACACCCGCCCCACCGACGCCGCCCGCGGCACCGACACGGTGATCACCAGCATCGCCGCCATGGCTCGGGAGACGCTCGCCCGGATCGGCGAGCTGGAACCCGACGCCCATGTGCACGGCATCGGCATCGGCGCCCCCGGCCCGCTCGACACTGCCCGCGGCGTGGTGCTCCTCACTCCCAACCTCGGCTGGGTCGACGTGCCGCTGCGCGATCGCCTCGCCGAGGCACTGGGACTTCCGGCGGTGCTCGACAACGACGCCAACTGCGCCGTCCTCGGGGAGTGCTGGGTCGGATCGGCCCGCGGAGCCCGCCACGCGATCGGGATCACGATTGGCACCGGGATCGGCGGAGGCCTGGTCCTCAACGGCCGGCTCCACCATGGCGCCTCCGACTGTGCCGGCGAGATCGGCCACATGACGATCGACATGGACGGCCGCCGCTGCCCCTGCGGCAACTATGGTTGCCTCGAGGCCTATGCGTCCGGTCCCGCGATCGCGATGCGGGCCATCGAGGAGATCCGCACCGGCCTCGACAGCAACCTGATCGCACTGGCCGGCGGCAGCATCGACGCCATCACGGCGCAGACGGTCTTCGCCGGCGCCCAGGACGGCGACCAGGTCGCCCGCGACGTGGTGCGCGACACCGCCCATTACCTCGGCGCCGGTGTCGCCAACCTGCTCAACATCTTCAACCCCGACCTCGTGGTCGTCGCCGGCGGCGTGACCCAGGCCGGCGACCTGCTCTTCGAGCCGCTCAGGCGCGAGGTCGCTCGCCGCGCCTTCCGTCCGGCGGTCGAGGCCTGCCGGATCGTGCCCGGCACCCTGCACGGGATGGCGGGCGTCTACGGTGCCGCCAAGGCGTTCCTCGACGCTCGGGAGGACGGGACCACCTGATGCCCCGCGTCGGCGTCATCGGCTCGCTCGTCTGGGATGAAATCCACGGACGTGACCCCCTCGCCCCGCCGGTCGAGGAGTGGGGAGGGATCGCCTATGCGCTGGCCGCGCTCGACGCCTCGCTGCCCGACGACTGGGAGGTGGTGCCGCTCATCAAGGTCGGTCGCGACCTCGCCCCGCGCGCCGCGACCCTGCTGGGCACCCTGACCCGCCTCGTCCCCGGTGGCCGCTGCGTCGAGGTGCCGGTGGCCAACAACCGGGTGGTGCTCCGCTACGAATCGACCGAGCGACGCTGCGAACGGATGTCGGGCGGAGTCCCGGCATGGACCTGGCCCGAGCTGGGTCCGCTGGTCGGCGACCTCGATGCGATCTACTGCAACTTCATCAGCGGCTTCGAACTGCCCATGGGTACCGCCGAGGCGCTGCGGCACGGCTTCGCCGGCCCGATCTTCGGCGATTTCCACTCGCTGCTGCTCGGCACCGAGCCCGACGGGATTCGGCGGCTGCAGCCACTGGCGGGGGCAGCAACGTGGTTCAGCTGCTTCGATGCCATCCAGCTCAACGAGGACGAGATGCGCCAGCTCGGCCCCGACCCGATGGCGGTGGCGGTCGAGGCACTCGCCGCCGGTGTCTCGCTGCTGGTGGTCACCCTCGGAGCCCAGGGCGCCGCCTACGTGGCCCGACCGGGGTTCACCACCCTGGCGGCCCGCACGGCGGCCACCGGTGCCACCATCCGCACCGAGCGCGTCGAGGCGGTGGCGGTGGAGGCGATCGACCCCACGGGATGCGGCGATGTGTTCGGGGCAACCTGCTTTGCGCGGTTGCTCGCCGGTGACCGGCTCGAGGTGGCCCTGGCCGGGGCATCGCGCGCAGCGGCCCGCAATGCCACCTTCCGGGGGGCGACCGGACTCGCCCATCACCTTCGTGGCCGTCTGGTGGAGGCGTGATGCAGGTCGTGACCGTACCCAGTCATCTCGACCACCGCTCGGTGGACCAGCTCGCGGCCGCCCTCCCCGAGTGGCCGCCCGACCGGTTGCTGATCGATGCCCACGCGACCGAGTGGGCGTCGCCGGCGGGGTTCGTTGCGCTGCTCACCCTCGGACAGGCGCTGCAGGAGGAAGGCGCGCCGCAGCCCCGGCTGGCCCTGCCTGCCAGCGACGTGGCATCGTATTGGGCCAAGGTCGGCTTCCTGGCGCACGCCGAACCGTACTTCGAGCTGCACGGCAAGGTGCCGCGCCGTCGGGCCGAGGAGCAGAGCGACGTGCTGCTGCCGATCACCCCGGTCCGGGAGGCGAAGGACGTGCACGAGGTCGTCGGCAAGGTGACCGAGCGCTCCACCCGGATCCTGCGCGACGAGCTCGGCCTCGAGGCCGCGGTCGTCGGCGGCTTTGGCCAGTCGCTCTCGGAGACCTGCCAGAACATCGTCGAGCACGCGGGGACCGGCGGCTGGGTCGCGGTCCATGTCTACAACTTCCGGCGGCGGCTGGGTCGCAAGGTGGCGGTGATCGCGGTGAGCGACGCCGGGATCGGCTTCCGCCGCTCACTCGAGGCAACCCAGGCGCGCCGGTTCGGCGACCGCTGGAGCGACGGCCTGGCGATCGAGACGGCGCTGATTCACGGCATCTCGCGCTTCCGCGATCCGGGACGCGGGCAGGGCCTGGCGGGCACCAAGCGCTACCTTGCACGCTGGCAGGGGAAGATCAGCATTCGCAGCGGGACGGCGCGGGTGGCGATCGTCCCGTCGTGGGACGACGAGCCCCCGATGACCGAGGGGCTGGCTTGGTTCCCCGGCTCGCAGGTGACGATCGTGATCCCGGGCAAGGAGACCAACGGATGAACGGGGTGATTCCGCTCGACGCGGTGCTGCGCGAGGCGACCACGGCGGCGTATCGCGACCTCGTCACCAGGCCGACTGGTGCCGCCGTGCGCCACCGGCTGGTCTCCACCCTCCGACGCCACGACCGCACCGAGGCGCTGCTCGACTTCTCGCGAATCGGCCTGGTCGACTTCTCCTGTGCCGACGAAGTGGTCGCCAAGCTCGTCGCCGCGCTGCATGAGCTGCCGGTGACCCGGGTGATCCTCTCGGGGGTGCGGGAGGATCAGGCCGAGGCGATCGACCATGCGCTGAGCCGGCACGGCCTCGCCGTGGTGGCGATCGACGACCAGACCGACCGGCCGCGACTCCTCGGCGAGGTCCCCGACGACTGGCGCGCGGCCTTCGCGATCCTCGAAGTGGTGCGCCGCGCCACGACCGGCCCCATCGCCGAGCGCCTCAGCTGGCCCGAGCTGCGCACCCGCCGGGCGCTTGACGGCCTCGCCGCCTCGCGCTGCATCCTCGCCAACCCCGACGCAACCTACGAGCTCGGAGTCCTCGCGTGACCCGGCGTCCCGGCCCCTCGACCCTGGCCATCCACGGTCCGCCCCGCAGCGGTGAACCGGGCGATCCGGCGGTCACCCCGATCTACCAGAGCACCACCTTCCGCAATCCGCCTGGCAGCACCGAGGAGGTGCGCTACACCCGCTACGGCAACAACCCCAACCAGATCGAGGTGGCTCGGCGCTACGCGGCGCTGGAGGGCGCCGAGCGGTCGATCTTCCTCGCCAGCGGCATGGCCGCCACGGCGCTGGCCCATCTCGCGGTGCTCAGGCCGGGCGACCACCTGCTCGCCTCACGCTGGATCTACGGCGGCACCCGCGCGCTCTTCGACCAGGAGTTCGGTCGCCACGGCATCGCGGTGAGCTACGTCGATCCCGACCAGCCCCGCGACTGGCGCAAGGCGATCCGGAAGACGACCCGGGCAATCTTCGTCGAGGCGGTGACCAATCCGCTGGCCCGGGTGCTCGACCTGCCGGCAATTGCCAAGGTGAGCGCCGACCGCGGGTTGGCGCTGCTGGTCGATGCGACCTTCGCCTCGCCGATCAACTTGCGGCCGCTCGAGCACGGCGCCGACGTGGTGATCACCAGCGCGACGAAGTACCTCGCCGGTCACACTGACGTGATCGCCGGCGCGGTGGCGGGAAGCGCCTCGGTGATCGACGAGGTGACCCGACTGCTGCGCAATTGGGGCCCGTCGATCGACCCGCACGCGGCCTGGCTGGTGGAGCGCGGCATGAAGACGCTGGCACTCCGGGTCGAGCGCGCGACCACCAACGCCGCCGCGATCGCCGAGTGGGCCACCGGCCGCAGCGAGTTCACGGCGGTGCACTGGCCGGGGCTCGCGTCGCACCCCGATCACGAGATCGCCCGCACCGTGCTTGATGGCTTTGGTGGCATGCTCGGCCTCCAGCTGCGCAGCGGGGCCGCGGCCCAGCGCTTTTGCAGCCGGCTTCGGGTGGTGATGCACGCCCCCTCGCTGGCCGGGGTCGAGTCGCTGATCAGCGAACCGCGACTCACCTCGCACAAGACGCTGTCCCCCGAGGAGCGCGCCGCGATGGGTATCCCCGACGGCTTCATGCGGCTCTCCTGCGGCTGCGAGGATGCGGCCGACCTGATCGCCGACCTGGAACAGGCACTGTGACGGAGCCGGCGTCATGATCCGCTTTACCAAGGTCACCAAGCAGTACCCGTCGGGGACGGCCGCCGCCCTCGATGCGCTCACCTTCCACGTGGGACGCGGCGAGTTCGTCTTCCTCACCGGCCATTCCGGCGCCGGCAAGTCGACCGTGCTCAAGCTGATGTACGCCGAGGAACAGCCGACCTCCGGCGACGTGCGGGTCTCCGGCTTCGCGATCACCCGACTCCGGCGCGACGAGGTGCCGCGCCTCCGCCGCCGGCTGGGGATCGTCTTCCAGGACTTCCGGTTGCTCGAGGACCGCACCGCCGCGGAGAACATCGCCTTCGCCCTCGAGGTCACCAACGCGCGTGCCGACGTGATTCCGGCCCGGGTGAAGCGGGTGCTCGACCAGGTTGGCCTGCTGCCCAAGGCCGACGCCTTTCCGCGCGAACTCTCCGGTGGCGAGCAGCAGCGTGTCGCGATCGCCCGGGCACTGGTCAACGACCCGCCGGTGCTGCTGGCCGACGAGCCGACCGGCAACCTCGACGAGCGCGCCACCCGCGGCGTCTTCCAGTTGCTGCGCGAGATCAACGAGGCCGGCACGGTGGTGCTGATGGCCACCCACGACCTCGACCTGGTCCGCCATGCGGGGCACCGGATCCTCGAGCTGCGCGACGGCCGGCTGGTCTTCGACTCGACCGCCGACCTCGGGGAGGCGCTGTGAAGCTGCTCTGGCGCGAGGCCCTGCTCGCCTTCCGGCGCACCCGCACGCTGTCGATCCTGTCGGTCACCACCATCGCCTTTGCGCTCTTCGTGACCGGCCTCTTCGGCCTGGTGCTGCTCAACCTTCGCGGCGCCATCGGCGGGCTCGAGGAACGCGTCGAGGTGGTGGCCTTCGTCCTCCGCGGCACGCCGAGCCAGTCGCTCGCGGTCGCCATGGAGGACATCGGCGCCTTCCCCGAGGTGCAGAGCGTCGGCTATGTGTCGGAGGACTCGGCCCTGGCGCGGGCGCGCCGCGAACTGGTCGAGTTTCGCGACGCGTACGAGGATCTCGAGGTCAATCCCCTGCCGCCCTCGATCGAGTTGCGGCTCAAGCCTGGCTTCCGCGATGCCGCGCACATCAAGGACCTCGCCGAGCGACTCCGGGGCTTCCCGTTTGTCGACGACGTCCGCTACGGCCAGGAGTGGGTCGAGCAGCTCGACCGGCTGCGGACCGTCGCCGGCCTGGTCGGTCTCTCGATCGGGCTCGCCTTCGCGCTGGTCTCGGTGGTGATCATCGGGATCACCATCCGCATCACCGTGCTCCAGCGTGCCCGCGAGATCACCATCATGCGGCTGGTCGGCGCCACCGACTGGTTCATCCGCGGCCCCTTCCTGCTCGAGGGCGCCCTCAAGGGCTTCCTCGGCGGCCTCCTCGCCTGGGCGCTCTGCTACGCCGTCTTCCTCGGCTTCCGGGCCCAGGGACTCGGCCTCGGCGTGGGCCTCACCTTCTTCTCCGTCCCCCAGGCGCTCGCGTTCCTCGCCTTCGGGATCGTGATCGGCCTCGGCGGGTCGCTGGTGAGCGTCGGCCGGCACCTGAGGAAGGTCTAGCCGTGCGAGACGGCGGGACGACGAGCGCGCGAAGCTGCCGCGTCGCTCGCGGCACGGCCGATGCCGATCGAAAGCTGAGATCGGCCGGCTCGCAAGCGAGCCGGCAGCGTTCCGGATTCGCCTTCGCGCTCTCCCGCCTGCTCGCCTTCGCGCTCCTCCTCCTCGCGGTCGCGCCGCCACTCCACGCCCAGGACAACCCCGAGCTCCAGCGCTCGCGGGAGCGGCTCCAGCAGATCCGTCGCGAGCGCCAACAGCTCCTTGAGCAGCAGCAGCGACTCCAGGGTCGGGTGACCGACGTCAATGCCCAGCTTCGCAACCTGCAGCGGCAGCGCAACAACACCAACGAACTGGTCACCGAGATCGAGCGCCAGATCCGGGGACTCGGCTCGCAACTCGAGGGCTCGGCCTCCGAGGTCGCACTCGCCGAGGACAACCTGGCCGAGCGCAAGGCCGTGCTGCGCCGCCGGCTCGCCGACATCTACAAGCGAGGGCCGCTCTACACGTTCCAGGTGTTGCTCACTGCGGAATCGTTCGGCGACCTGCTGACCCGCTACAAGTACCTCTATCTCACCTCACGCCAGGACCGCACCCTGGTCACCGAGGTCGAACGACTCACCGAGCGGGTCCGCCGCCAGCGCAACCAGCTCCTGGGCATCCAGAACCAGCTCGATCGTCGCCGCCAGGAGCGCGAGTCGGAGCTGCAGCGCTACGGCGACCTGATGCAGGAGCAACAGAGCACCCTGCGCACCCTGCAGCGCAACAGCCAGCAGACCAAGACCAAGCTGACCACCCTGGAGCGCGACGAAGCACGGCTCAACGACATCCTCGCCGCGCTGGAACGGGCCCGGCGCAACACCAACGTCGCCGCCGGACGCGGCGACCGCGGCGTGAGCACCGCCGACATCGGCAAGCTCGACTGGCCGGTCGAGGGCCGGATCCTCTACCAGTTCGGCACCGAGCAGCTCCCCAACGGCGGCACCATCCGGCACAACGGGATCGCGATCGGTGCCCCCGCGGGGTCCGCGGTGCACGCCGTCGATGCCGGCAAGGTGCTCCTCAAGGAGCGCCTCGGCACCTACGGCCTCACCCTGATCGTGGAGCACACCAGCGGCCTCTTCGCGGTCTACTCCCAGCTCTCGACCACCGAGGTCAACAAGGGTGACACGATCGCCAAGGGTCAGGTGATCGGTACGGTGGGGGGGCTCGGCTCCGACCAGGGACCCCATCTCTATTTCGAGATCCGGGGCGACAACCAGATCACCCTCGATCCGCTGGTCTGGCTGCAGCGACGGGGGAACTGACGGAGAACGGAGAACGGAGAACAGAGAACGGAGAGCGGAGGACGTGCGAGTCCACTCCCTCCGATCCCCGTTCTCTGTTCTCCGTTCTCCGTTCTCTGTTCTCCGCCTACGCCGCCGAGCTGCCGATCCGATCGACGTCCTGCCCCTTGCCATCGAGCAGTGCGGCCTCGACAAGGGCGAAGAGGTCCTCCGGCTTGTGCACCCCCGGATGGGGATAGGTGACCACGCCGGCGGTGAGCCGGCAGCGGATCCCGAGCTGGGCCTCGCCGAGGCCAGCGAACTCCATCTGCGATCGGATCCGGCGGACCATGTCGCGGGCCCCCTCTTCGTCGGTCTCGGGGAGCAGCAGCACGAACTCCTCGCCACCGTAGCGGGCCACGAAGTCGGGACCGCGCAGCTCGCGCTGCAGCAGCCGGCCGAGGTCGGCCAGCACACGATGGCCGCCGTCGCGACCGAGTCGGTCGTTGATGAAGCGCATCGCATCGACATCGAGCAGCGCCAGGGCGAAGGTCATCTCGTAGCGACGTGCCCGCTCGAACTCCTCGCGGATCCGCTGGTCGAGCGCGTCGAGGGTGCCGCAGCCGGTCAGCGGGTCGACGTGGGCCACGCTGGCCTGGCGGCGGGCGATCGCGCCCCGGCGATCGTCGGTCTCGAGCAGCCGCCCGGTCGCCGAAACGGCCAGCTCGGCGAAGGCCACCTGACCGGGCGAGAGCGGGGTCTCGCCCCGTCGGGTGCGCAGCACCACCGTCCCGACAGGGCGCCCCATCGCCAGGAGCGGGATCGCCGCCACGGCGTCGAGGTCGGCTGGCGGGCCGGCCAGCGGGGGGCGGCCCGGCTCCACCTCGAATCGCGGGTCGATCCCGACGTTGCGGAGGTAGAAGGTCTCGCCATGGTTGGCCGCCGTGACCGCCTCGGGCCACCGCTCGAGCAGCGTGTCGGCGTCGCGCACCTTGGGGGAGTCGCTGGCCGCCACCAGGCGGCCGGTGGTGGCATCTTCGTGGTGCAGCAGGCAGGAGACCGAGCGGACCTCGAGACTCCGGGAGATCCCCCGCACCAGGGCATGGAGCATGTCGTCGCGGTGGAGTTCAGTGGCGACCTGTTGCAGAATCTCGAAGAGGCGGAGATCGTTGCTGGCTGGGCCGTGCGCGACCACCCGGGGCGAGACCACCCTGGCCCAGAGCCGCGGGATCAGCATCGCCGACTCCGCCGGGAGCAGGATCGCCTCGTCGGCGCCGGTCTCCGCCGCACGGACCAGGTCGTCGGGCACCCCACCGGCGATGAGGGCCACCACCTGGGCTCCGCTGTCGCGGGCCGAGGTGAGGGCGGCCACCAGCTCGCCACAGTCGGGAGCGAGGGCCGAGCAGCAGACCAGCACCATCGCGGGCCTGCCCGGGATCGCCGCTGGACTGTCGGCCTCGGCCATCAGGAAACCGGCCCGGAGCAGGTCGCGCTCGAGATGGTCGGGACGCTGGGCCGGGTCGCCGACCAGGACAACCAGCGGTCGCTGGCCACGGCTCGGATGCCCGGGTCGGCCAGCCATCACCTCAGGGGAGTCGATGCGAGGAAAGTCAGCCACGAAGCCTCGAGCAACCAGGAAACCGCAGGGGAGGGCCGCCGCCGAGCAGCTAGGGGCCCACGTCTCCATTCAGGGCGGACCGGCCACTGCCCCCGCCCGCGGGGCGGCGATCGGTGCCACGGCCCTCCAGATCTTCACCAAGACACCCAACATGTGGCGCGAACCCGAGATCACCCCGGAGATCGCGGCGAAATTCCGCGAGGCCCGGGCCGAGCATCCGGTTGCCGCCATCGTTTCGCATGATTCGTACCTGATCAACCTCGCCTCACCGGACCCGGCATTGCGCCAGAAATCGATAACAGCGTTTCAAGGTGAACTGCAGCGTTCTGCCACGCTCGGCCTCGACGGGATTGTCTCCCACCCCGGGAACTTCATCGACGACCACGACGCCGGCCTCGAGCGCAACGCCACTGCGATCAGCGAGGGGCTCCGGGCGGTGCCCGGCGAGGTGATGCTCCTGCTGGAGACGACGGCAGGAACCGGCACGGTGTTGGGGCGCAGCTTCGAGGAACTGGCCGAGATCCGGGAGCGGGTGGCCGACGACGTGAGGCACCGGGTCGCCTTCTGCGCCGACACCTGCCATCTCTACAGTGCCGGCTACGACCTCGTGGGTGACTTCGATGGGGTCTGGGAGGTCTGGGATCGGGTGCTGGGACTCGACCTGCTGCGCTGCATGCACCTCAACGACAGCAAGACGCCGTTCGACTCCCACCGCGATCGTCACCAGCTGATCGGGGAGGGGAGTCTCGGCGAGGCGCCGTTTCAGCGGATCATGACCGACCCGCGCTTCGCGGCGATCCCCAAGTTGCTCGAGACGCCGAAGGGCGACGACCAGGTGACCAACGACCGACGGATGCTGGCGCTGCTGCGCTCGTTCGCCGACAATTGACCGTCCACCCGCAACCACGGCAGCTTCGCCCCATGCGCCACGCCTCCCTGCTCCTCGCCCTGCTGCTTCCGGTCGTTCCCGCCGGCGGCCAGGCGTTCGTCCGCGCCGGGGTCGGTGTCACCGGCAGCAGCGCCTTCGTCAAGGACTTCATCGCCACCCCGATCACGACCAAGCAGTCGGTCGCCCCGACCGGACTGGTGCTGGTCGGGTGGCGGCTGCCGAGCGGCTACCGGTTCGGTCTCGAGGGACGCTACGTCCGCGGCATCTGGACGGTCGACGACAACGGCACCAGCGACGACCTGGGCCGCCTGGCGACGCTAGAGATCGCGCTGATGGCCGACGGCCCCATCGCAGGTGCCTTCCGCTGGGAGGCGGCAGCCGGCAAGCTCCGCTACATGCCTGGGCAGGAGATCGGGCTCTTCGCCCGCGGCGGGCCGTCGCGCTGGATGCTCGGCGCCGGGGCGACGTGGACCCGGCCGCTCACCCCGGCACTCGGGCTGGTGCTCGGGGCCCGCTACGACTATCACGGCTTCAACAGCGACCAGTTGCAGTCGTACAGCTACAGCCGCAGCCAGACGGTGCACCGGCTGGGCCTCACCATCGCCGTCGAGCGGGGGTTCTGATGCGCCGCCTCACCCGGATCACCGTCGGCCTCCTCACGCTCACGGCGTGCACCGACATCATCTCGCCGCCGCGGGTCGATCCGTACGAGTACCGCAAGTTCGCGGACGACAATGGCACCGTGGTGCCGCTGGCATTCCACTGGCCTCGCAGCGCGTTGCCGGTGCGGATCTACATCGCCGACGGCGACCCACTGCGCCCGATGCTCGACCGGGCGATCGACATGTGGGAGGCACTCTATCTCTATGGCGAGTTCCGCGCCGAGCTCACCGGTGATCCGGCCCGCGCCGACATCGTCGTGCAGAACGAGCGACCGACCGGGAAGGCCGCGGTGGGCATGGCACTCGAGTCGATGGCCGATCAGTGCATCGGCGAGACCGACTTTGTCGCTGACGCGGCAGCCGGCACCGTGCAGCTGCCATTCGAGATCTACGTCTGGGCACGACTGCCGAACGACCCGAACCTCACCACCTGCTACGAACTGACGGTCCTCCACGAGCTCGGTCACGCGGTGGGCATCTTCGAGCATTCGACGAACCCCGATGACCTGATGTCCATCAACCCGACCCGGAACAGTTTCTCCGAACGGGACAGGGCCACGGCCGAGGCTGCGGCGCACCTGCCGGTCACCCTGGTGCCCGTGCGTCCCTGAGCAGGCGGCCCGTCCCTCTCCCCTGGAGGGAGTGATGCGACTCCACCCGGCCCTCGTCGCGGCACTCCTCGTCGGCTGCGGGCACACCCCACCGCCGACCGGGGCCGATCTCGAGCGCTGGACCGGGCCCTGGCAACCGGGCCCGCCCACGCAACTCTTCCCCGATCCGGTGAGTGTGCTCAACCTGTCAGCCGACGGGAGCGGGCTACTGATCCGGCGTTCGGGCCATGGCGCGGCCCCGCCGCCGACGCGCACCCGGCGCGACACGAGCGAGTCGTTTCTCGGCTTCCTGCCGGCCACGGGCGGCAGCGGGGTCTGGGACTACTCCGACGATCGCCCCTCGCAGTTCGACTCGCTCAACAACATCACCACCGCGGCGTATCGCCCCGGCGGGCTCCTGGTGCAGGAGGAAACCGGTCCGATCGGCCACGACATCCAGCGGCTGGATTATCCGGTCTTCTGGCACGCCGCACTCTACCTGCTCGATCCGTTCGATCCCGGGAATCGCCGCAAGCTGCTCGACCTCTTCGACGAGATCGGTGGCCATGCGGTGGTGCCGGACGGCACCCTCAACTGGTTCTTCGCCATCCAGTGGGCCGGTGAGCACCGTTTCGTGGGCGAGGGCGGCCACCTGCTCGTCAAGCCGATGGAGCCGATCGCGCGACTGGGACTCTTTGCCGGGACCATCGGGACGGACACGACCGTCGTCGAGCGGATCGACGATCTCGTCGGCGTCGATCGCTGGTCGGTCACCGCCGATGGTCAGGTGCTGCTCCAGTCCGGCCATCACCTGGCCCTGCTGCCCTTCAGCGGCGGGGCCCGGCAATCGCTCGCCATCATTCCCGGCGGCCCCGAGCGAGTCGTGATGGCGTCGCGCTGCGATCGTGCCACCTGCTGGGCGATCAGTGGCGATGGCTCGCCCGAACCGGAGGCGTGGGAGGTGTGGCGCATCGACCGCTCCGACGGCGAGGTCGCCATGGTCCGGACCGTCGCTGCATCGCCTCCCGGCACGCCACTCCTGCCACCCACCGGCAACGCCGTGCTGGTGCTGTTCCAGGGCATCCCCTACCGCCTCGACGGCGTGTTGCCGACGCCCTGAGAGAGCGGGTCCCCGGGTTTGCCCAGACCGCCCGACCGGCCCATCTTCCCGGTCTCTTCGCCGCCGAATACCGGCCGCGACCTGAACCCTGCGATGGAGCCTGCATGTCAGCGAGTCGGACCGCCCCGGAGATCAACGCCCCCTCGTGGGTCACCAACAAGCAGCTGATCGCCTGGGTGACGCGGATGGCCGAGCTCACCACCCCCGACGCAGTCCACTGGTGCGACGGCTCCCAGGCCGAGTACGACGCTCTCTGCCAGCAGATGGTCGACAGCGGCACCCTCGTGCGGCTGAATGCCGAGAAGCGCCCCAATTCCTACCTGGCCTGGTCCGATCCCGCCGACGTGGCCCGGGTCGAGGACCGCACCTTCATCTGCAGCCACCGCAAGCAGGACGCCGGTCCGACCAACAACTGGGTCGAGCCGAAGGAGATGCGCGCCTCACTGCAGGAGCTCTTCGCCGGCTGCATGAAGGGCCGCACCATGTATGTGGTGCCGTTCTCGATGGGGCCGGTCGGCTCGCCGCTGTCGCACATCGGCGTCGAACTCTCCGACTCGCCCTACGTGGTCGCCAACATGCGGATCATGA
Organism: uncultured Gemmatimonadales bacterium; assembly: GCA_963817715.1. Classification (GTDB taxonomy): domain Bacteria; phylum Gemmatimonadota; class Gemmatimonadetes; order Gemmatimonadales; family GWC2-71-9; genus Palsa-1233. Next base: position 637,849 of record CAWFPG010000005.1, on the reverse strand, counting down.
CCCGGATGGGCCGCCAGGTGCTCGACGCGCTGGGCGACGGCGAGTTCGTGCCCTGTGTCCACTCGGTGGGGATGCCGCTCGAGCCCGGCCAGGCCGACGTACGCTGGCCCTGCAACGCCGAGCAGAAGTACATCGTGCACTTCCCCGAGGACCGCGAGATCTGGTCGTACGGCTCGGGCTACGGCGGCAACGCGCTGCTCGGCAAGAAGTGCTTCGCGCTCCGAATCGCCTCGGTGATGGGTCGCGACCAGGGCTGGATGGCCGAGCACACGCTGATCCTCGGGGTCGAGGACCCCAAGGGCGAGCGGACCTATGTGGCCGCCGGCTTCCCGAGCGCCTGCGGCAAGACCAACTTCGCGATGCTGATCCCGCCGGCGGCCTACGAGGGATGGAAGGTCACCACCGTCGGCGACGATATCGCCTGGATCCGTCCCGGCGCCGACGGCCGGCTCTATGCCATCAACCCCGAGGCGGGCTACTTCGGCGTGGCACCCGGCACGTCGTACGAGCACCAATCCCAACGCGATGCGGACGATGGAGGCGAACTCCATCTTCACCAACGTGGCGCTCACCGAGGACGGCGACGTCTGGTGGGAGGGAATGACCAAGGAGCCGCCGGCGAAGCTCACCGACTGGCGCGGCAACCCGTGGACCCCCGAGTCGAAGACGCCGGCAGCGCATCCCAACGCCCGCTTCACCGCCCCGGCGTCGCAGTGCCCGTCGATCGACCCCGACTGGGAGAACGCCGACGGGGTGCCGATCTCGGCCTTCATCTTCGGCGGCCGTCGCGCCACCACCGTGCCGCTGGTGACCCAGGCCTTCAACTGGAACTTCGGCACCTACCTCGGCGCCACCATCGGCTCCGAGACCACCGCCGCCGCCGGCGGCGCGGTCGGGAAGGTCCGCCGCGACCCGTTCGCGATGCTGCCGTTCTGCGGCTACCACATGGGCGACTACTTCAACCACTGGCTCCAGATGGGTCGCGGCCTCGCCGAACCGCCGCGGATCTTCTGCGTCAACTGGTTCCGCAAGAACGCCGACGGCAAGTTCATCTGGCCCGGCTTCAGCGAGAACATGCGGGTGCTGGAGTGGATCGTGAACCGGGTGCGCGGCCGCGGTGCGGCGATCGAGTCGCCGATCGGCTGGATGCCGCGCTACGACGACCTCCGCTGGGACGGCCTCGACTTCCCGCGCGACACCTTCCTCGAGCTGCAGACGGTCGATCGCGAAGCCTGGAAGGCCGAGCTGCTGTCGCATCGCGAGCTGTTCGAGAAGCTCTACGACCGACTGCCGCAGGAATTCCTCTGGATGCGGGAGCTGATCCTGTCGTCGCTGTGGCGCAGCCCCGAGCAGTGGAGCCTGGAGCCGGAGCGGGCGTGACGCCGTCATCGCGAGCCGCCACCGGCGGTGAAGCGATCCCCCGCCTCCGCCACGGAGACCACGAGCGGCGGCCTCCGCGGGAGGGTCGGAGGATCGCTTCGGCCCTGCGAGCCTCGCGATGACGGCTTCCACCCACTTCGACGTCATCCGCGACCCACTCTGGGACAACATCCGACTCGAGCCGGCGGCGATCGCCTGCCTCGACACGGCGGCGGTGCAGCGGCTCCGCTACGTGCGCCAGCTCGGCCACGCCTTCCTGGTCTACCCCGGCGCCACCCACTCACGCTTCGAGCACGCACTGGGCGCCTATCATCTCGCCCGGCGCGCGCTGACCATCCTCGACGAGCGCGGCGACCTCGACGGCATCGACGACACCGAGCGCCTGGCGGTGCGGCTCGCTGCCCTGCTCCACGACATCGGCCACTATCCCTTCTCCCATGCCCTGGAGGAGGCGGGATTTCCGCATCACGAATCGCTCGGCGTCGCCCGCCTGGCCGGCGGGCCGCTGGGCCGCGTGCTGCTCGACCTCGGCGGCGGGATGCTGGTCGAGCGGATCGGGGCGCTGATCCGCGGCACCTCCGCGTCGCCGCTCGGCGGACTCGTCTCGGGATCGATCGACCTCGACAAGATCGACTACCTCTCGCGCGACGCCCGCAACTGCGGCGTGCCCTACGGCATGCTCGACGTGGACCGGCTGCTCGCCTCGCTGACGCTGATCGAGCGCGACGATGGCGGTCGCGAGATCGGGGTCCACGAGAAGGGCGTGAGCGCGCTGGAATCGCTGCTCTTCGCCAAGTACCAGATGTACCGCAACGTCTACTGGCACCACGCGGTGCGGAGCGCCACCTGCATGTTCAAGCGCGCCGTGCGCGCCACCGTGGCCGCCGGACACATCGACGCCGCGGCCCTCGCCGAAGCGACCGACGACTCGCTCGCCACCCTGCTGGAGAGTCGTGACCTGACGGGGCTCGCCCGCGCCCTGCGCGAGCGACGACTCTTCAAGCGGGCCCTCGACCTGCCGGCCAGTGAGGTCCCCGACGACATGCCGAGCTGGCTCTGGGAGGATCCGGAACGGGTCGAGGAGGCCGAGAATCGGTTGGCGGCGGAGTTGGGACTGGCAGCGGGCGACGTGCTGATCGACTATCCGGCCCGGAGCGCAATGCTCGGCGTCGACCTACCGCTGCTCACCCGTGGCGGCGAGGTCGAGCGGCTCACCGACCAGGGCCGCCGCGGCCAACTGGGCCTGCCCCAGATCGCCGAGGAGCTCTACCGCAGCGCCCGCCGATTCCGGATCTTCACCCGGAAGCCGATGGTGCTCGAAGAGATCCCGGCGCTGCTACGATAGACGAGATACGAGATACGATGTACGAGATACGATGTACGAGAGTCGATTTGAACTTGAGGGCTGGCCACCGCGATGCGATGCCAGCCCTCGATTGTCCCTCGTATCTCGTATCTCGTCCCTCGTATCTCGTACATCGTCTATCGTTGTGCCGGCACCTCGCCGGTGGGTGCCGACACCTCCTCGATCTTGACCAGCACCACCGTGATGTTGTCGAGCCCGCCGCGCCGGTTGGCCTCCTCGACCAGCCGGTCGACCCGGGCCTCAAGCGGGCTGTCGTGGTGCTCGATGATCTCCTTGAGATCGTCGTCCTCGAGCATCCCGGTCAGGCCATCGGAGGCGAGCAGCACCACGTCGCCGGCCTCGAGGGTCCCGATGTAGAGGTCGGGCACCACGTCGCCGCTCGACCCGACGCACCGGGTGATGACGTTGGCGTAGGGGTGGACCCTGGCCTCCTCGGGGGTGAGTCGCCCAGCGTCGACCTGTTCCTGGACGTAGCTGTGGTCCTTGGTGAGCTGGGTCAGCGTCTCGCCCCGCAGCACGTAGGCCCGGGAGTCGCCGACGTGGCCGATCAGGTAGCGGCGCGGCAACAGGGCCAGCACGGTGACCGTGGTGCCCATCCCCCGCTTGTCGTGTTCCTGCAGCGTCCGCTCGAAGATCGCCCCGTTGGCGGCGCGGATCGACGAGACCATCTGGGCCATCAGCTCGTCGTCGCTCATCCCTCGCGTCGGGGTGAACCCCTCGGCGACCAGCCGGGTGGCCATCTCGCTGGCCACCTCGCCAGCGGCGTGCCCCCCCATCCCGTCGGCAACCACGAAGAAGCCACGCTCGGCGGCCATCAGGTAGGCGTCCTCGTTGCCGGAACGCACCACGCCGACGTCGGTCCGGGCAGCACAGGAGAAACGCATCAGCCGGCCCGGAGGAGGAGGACGCCAACGATGGCCAGCGTCACGATGAGCAGCCCCGCCCAGAGCGCCGGAGGGAAGCCCTCCCGGTCGGGGATGTCCAACGCGAAGCCGGGGCCCGGTACGTCGGCCGCGCCCCGCGTCGGGGCCGCCGGCGAATCCTCCCAGCGGTCGTGGGGCGAGAAGACGAACTCCGCCGCGCCGAGCCGGATCGTGGAACCCGAGGCGAGTGGCAGCTTGCCATGGACCGGCTGACCGTCGACCCAGGAGCCGTTGACCGTGTCCAGGTCGTGGAGGAGCCACACCCCACCCGCCAGCCGCAGCGCGGCGTGGTGCTCACTCACCGAAGGGTCCGCCAACACCACGTCGTTGTCCTCCCCACGCCCAAGGGTCACCGCGGCCCGCCGGAGGGTATGCCGCTCACCGGGAGCGGTCCCGCCCCGGGGGATCAGCACCGCCATCAACGGCCCGGCAAGGCCGGACAGCGTGTCGGGCGGCAGATCGGACACCGGCGATTCGAGGGTCAGGTCGGCCTCCGGTAAGAGAACACCATGGCTCGGGGTCGAGAAAGCTATCCGCCGTCGGGCGGACAGGGCAAGGAAACCCCCTAGCCGTCCGGTTCCAGGGCCTGGCCCATCTCGATCGCCATGAGGCCCTGACGGACCCAGCGGGAGAAGACATAGAAGCCCGCCGCGAGCGTGAACCAGGTGAGGATGCAACGCCAGATCAAGGTATAGAGCGGGATCATCTCCCGCGGGACATAGACACTCATCACCGCCGCGCTGAGGACCTCCGCGACTCCGGAGGCCCCCGGCGTGGGAGCAAAGTACAACAGGAACGTGATCAGGGTCTGGACCAGGAGGACATCGACGAAGTGGGCCTGGATGCCCACGGCCCGGAGTGCCACGTAGCCGGCGAGCAGCTTGTTGGCATGACTCGGCCCCGAAATGATGGTCGCCCAGAAGAGGGCCAGCCAACCCCGCGGCGTGTTGAACGCCTGCATCGACTCGTGGGCGGTGTCGATCCCCTCGCGGAGCGTCTCGAGCCGGGCCGCGACCCTGGTGCTGCGGCGCGACAACACGTCGGCGATGCGGTGCACGCCGCGTGACACGATCCGTGGCGCGATCATCACCACCAGCAGCACCACCGCGAGTCCGGCGAAGATCGCCATCGATCCCTTGAAGAGATCGAGCAGCGAGAGCCCCAGCACCGACCCCTTCTGTCCCAGCGCCCGGCCGGCCCCGAACACCAGCGCCAACGGGCCGGCGATTGCGAAGAAGACCACCGTCGCGATGAACGACATCAGCACCGTCGTCAGCGCCTTGGCGACCGGGAAACCGGTGCGCTTCATCGCGTAGATCTGCACCGGCGACGAGCCCGCCTGCATCGGCGTCATGTAGGCGCCCCATGCTCCCATCCCGCCGGCAATGATCATCCCCGGCAGCGACGGTGAATCGTGCACCTCGCGACCCAGCACCCAGAGCCGCAGGCCACCGCCGATCCAGTCCATCGAGGCGAGCACCAGCCCCAGCGCCAGCCAGGCCCAGTGAATCTGCGACAACGAATCGACGAAACCACCCAGGTTGTTGCCGTAGATCAGCACGGCAAGGATGCCAACCAGGGAGATACCGATGAAGACTTCGAAGCCGCGCCGGACAGTGCCCGGCGTGAGGAGGTGGGACATTGGACGGATAAGGTACTGTCCAAACGCTGGACTGAGAAGTGAGTCCTGAGTCCTGAGACGTGGGGGGCGCGTGCCGCCGACCGCCCGACACCATCCCGGAGGCGTCTTCGACGGGGTGGAAGCCGCTTCCCCCCACGTCTCACGACTCAGGACTCAGGCCTCTGGCTTCACGACTCGCTTACGTTTCACCGGTGCATCATCCCGTCATCCGCGTGGTCAACGCCCGCCAGCACAACCTCAAGGGGATCACGGTCGACATTCCGCGTCGGCACCTGGTCGTCGTTACCGGTCCGTCGGGGAGTGGCAAGAGTTCGCTGGCGTTCGACACCCTCTACGCCGAGGGCCAGCGTCGCTACATCGAGTCGCTGTCGAGCTACGCCAAGCAGTTCCTCGAGCGGATGCCGAAGCCCGCGGTCGATCGCCTCGAGGGCATCGCCCCGGCGGTCGCAATCGAGCAGCGCGCCCCGGCGATGTCGTCGCGCTCGACGGTCGGCACCGCCACCGAGGTGTACGACCACCTGCGACTGCTCTGGGCACGGGCCGGTGAACCGTCGTGTGTCGCCTGCGGCGCCCCGGTGGTGCGCGACACACCCCAGAGCGTCGCCGATGCACTGCTCGCCGACGGCGGTCGGGTGCAGGTCACCTTCCCGCTTCCGCTGGTCTCGCGCAGCTCGCGCGCGGTGGTGATCGAGAACCTCCGTGCCCTCGGGTTTGTGCGCATCGAGGTGGCCGGCACGGTGCACCGGCTCGACGAGTTGCCCGACGACCTGGCCCTCGACGACACCGACGAGATCCTGGTGATCGTCGACCGGCTGGTGGCCGAGCCGGCCAGCGCCGGTCGGCTGGCGGAGGCGGTGGCCACCGCCTTCCAGGAGGGCGAGGGGATCGCCGTGGCAATCGGCGAGGCGGGCCGGCGCCGCTTCACCGAGTTCCCGGCGTGCAGTGCCTGCGACACGCCGGCCCCGATCATCACGCCGGGGCTCTTCTCGTTCAACAATCCGCGCGGCGCCTGCCCGACCTGCAACGGCTTCGGCGCGGTGCTCGAGTACGACCTCTCACTGGTGGTCCCCGACCCCGAGCGCTCGGTCAAGGGTGGCGCGATCGACCCGTGGACCAAGCCGCGCTACGAGACCCAGCGGCGCCTGGTGGCCCAGACCACCCGCGACCTGGGGGGCGACCCCACCGCACCCTGGCACACCCTGGCCCCGGAGGTGCAGGAGACGCTGCTGCGCGGCAAGGTCGGCAAGTATCTCGGCATCTTCCCGTTTCTCGAGCGACTCGAGAAGAAGCGCTACAAGCAGTACATCCGCGTCTTCCTCCGACAGTACCAACTGGCCCATACCTGCCCCGACTGCGGCGGCGCACGCCTGCGCCCCGAGGTGCTGGCGGTGAAGCTCGCCGGGGCCTCGATCGCCGACGCCGCCAGCCGCACCGTCGACGACCTCGCCGACTGGCTTGCGGGACTCGAACTGGGCCCCACCGCGCAGCGGGTCGCGGCGCTGGTGATCGAGCAGCTCGAGGGCCGCATCACCTACCTCCGCGACGTCGGCCTCGGCTACCTCACCATCGACCGGCAGACCCGCACCCTCTCGGGCGGTGAGGCACAGCGCATTGCCCTCGCCAACGCCCTCGGCTCCCGGCTGGTGGATGCCCTCTACGTGCTCGACGAGCCGTCGATCGGTCTCCACCCCCGCGACACCGATCGACTGCTCGGCCTGCTCCGCCGCCTGCGCGACCTGGGCAACACCCTGGTGGTCGTCGAGCACGACCCGGCGGTGATCGAGGGCGCCGACTGGATGATCGAGCTGGGACCCGGCGCCGGCGAGCAGGGTGGCGAGCTGGTCCATGCCGGCCTCGTGGCCGATGCGCGCGACACCCTGACCGCACGCTACCTCACCGGTCGCAAGCGGATCGGGGTGCCGAGTCGGCGGCGGCCGGTCACTGGGCCGCGGATCACCATCCGTGGCGCGACACTGCACAACCTCCGCGGCGTCGACGCCGACATCCCGCTCGGCACCCTCACCGCCGTCACCGGCGTGTCGGGATCGGGCAAGAGCACCCTGGTCCACGACGTCCTGCTCCGCCACCTCGAACGGCGGCTCCACGGCGAGGACAGCGCCAAGGCCCACCTCGGCGAGGTGGTCGGCGCGGTCACCGCGCTCGAGGGATGGCAGTCGCTCAAGGCCGTGGCGGTGGTCGACCAGACGCCGATCGGCCGGACACCGCGCTCCAATCCGGTCACCTACATCAAGGCGTTCGACGAGATCCGCGAACTGTTCGCCAGCCAACCGCTGGCACAGCAGCGCAAGTACACCCCCGGCACCTTCTCCTTCAATGTTGCGGGGGACGCTGCGAGGCGTGCGAGGGCGCCGGCCATGTGCAGGTCGAGATGGTCTTCCTCGCCGACGTCTATGTGCCCTGCGACGTCTGCCGCGGCAGCCGCTACAAGCGCGACGTGCTCGAGGTGAAGATCCAGGGACACTCGATCGCCGACGTCCTCGGCTGGAGCATCGACGAGGCGATCCGCCGCTTCCGCCACCAGCCAAGGCTGGGCGCCGCGCTCTGGCAGCTGCAACAGGTGGGGCTCGGCTACCTGCGTCTCGGCCAGCCGGCCACGACGCTGTCGGGCGGCGAGGCGCAGCGCCTCAAGATCGCCCGCGAACTGATCACCGCCCAGAAGAAGGGCGGTCGCAAGCTCTACCTGCTCGACGAACCGACCACCGGTCTGCATCTCGACGACGTGCGCACCCTGATCGGTGTGCTCGATCGCCTGGTCGATGCCGGCCACACCGTGGTGGTGATCGAGCACCACCTCGACGTGATCAAGCGGGCCGACTGGGTGATCGATCTCGGGCCCGAGGCGGGCGACGCCGGCGGCAGGATCGTGGCGATGGGAACGCCGGAACAGGTGGCAGCGAATCCGGAGAGCATCACCGGGCAGTATCTGCGCGAGGTGCTGGCGGACAGGTGACAACCCAGCCGCGGCCGTCAGGCCGCGGGGATCGCGGTGCCGTGCCATTGGGTGTGTGTGGCGGATAAATCCCCGCGGCCTGACGGCCGCGGCTGGAGGACCGCCTATCGTCTATCGTTCATCGCCTCCCACAACGCCTCCACATGCCGCTCCTCGGTCCGCAACGCCCCGATCGCCACCCGGATCGTGTAGCGGCCACCCAGGGTGGTGTGGGTGAGGAACGACGCGCCGCGGGCATTGACTCGCGCCAGCAGCTCGGCGTTGTGTCGGTCGAGTGCCGCCGCGTCGTCGCGGAGCGCCGGCGGCACGTGGCGACAGCAGACCAGCCCCAGCGGCGCCGGTGCCAACAGTTCCCAGTCGGGGGCGTCGACGACCCATGAGGCGAACTGCCGGGCCATCGTCAGGTGCCGGCGATAGATCGTGCGCAACCCCTCGGCGCCGTAGCTCCGGAGCACGAACCAGAGCTTGAGCGCCCGGAAGCGCCGCCCCAGCGGGATTCCCCAGTCGCGGAAGTTCACCACCTCCGGGTCGTGGGCGGTGCGGAGATATTCGGGGTGGGTGCTGAACACCTGCTGCAGCAGCGCGGCATCCTTCACGAAATGCGCGCTGCAGTCGAACGAGGTCATCATCCACTTGTGCGGATTGGTCACATACGAGTCGGCCAGCTCGACGCCATCGAGCAACGGCCGGATCTCCGGCAGGATCGCCGCGGTGCCGCCATAGGCAGCGTCGACGTGATACCAGGCGCCGGCGGCGCCGGCCAGGGTCCCGATCGGCCGGAGCGGATCGCAGGCGGTCGACGAGGTCGTCCCCATCGTCGCGCAGATGATCCCCGGAACCAGTCCCTGCTCGCGGTCGTCGGCCAGGGCCGCCGCCAGCAGCTCGGGGCGCATCGCGTAGTCGCCATCGACGCCGATCACCCGACAGCGCTCCTCGGGGATCCCAGCCAGCCTGGCGGCCTTGGCACACCGACGAGTGCGCTTCGGCGGACCAGTAGGCCGTCATCCGGGCTGCATCGGGCCCAAGCCGCTCGCGCGCCGTGATGAACGCCACCAGGGTCGCGCTCGAGGCGGTGTCCTGGATCACCCCGGTGAACTGCTCCGGCAGCCCCAGCAGCTCGCGGAGCCAGGTCATCACCACCTGTTCCAGTTCGGTGGCCGCGGGCGAGGTGACCCAGCTCATGCACTGGGCCCCGAGGCCGGCGGCCAGCATCTCCCCCAGCACGGAGGGCGGCGAGGCGTTGGCGGGGAAGTAGCCGAACCATCCCGGATGGCCCCAGTGGGTCATCCCGGGGATGATCAGCCGCTCGAAGTCCTCGAGGATATGCGCAAACGGCTCCCCAACTTCGGGAGCCGTGGCGGGAAGCGCAGCACGAATGGCACCGGGCCGGGTCTCGGGAACGACCCGCTGGTGCTCGAGGTCACGCCAGTAGTCGGCGATCCAGTCGACGACCTCGTGACCGTGCCGGCGGAAGGTTTCGGGGTCTACTTCTCTTCCTTGAAGCTCACGTGGCGCTTGAGCATCGGATCATACTTCCGGAGCTCCATGCGCTGCGGGTGCTTCTTGGGATTCTTGGTGGTGACATACATGTAGGCGCTCTCGGTGCTCCGGAGCTTGACCTGCACGCGACCCTTCTTGGCCATGGTCTCGTCTCCTCGGGCTTACCAGGAGGCCTTGCGCACGCCAGGGATGTGCCCCTGGAGTGCCATCTCGCGGAACGCGATCCGCGACAGGCCGAAACGACGCACGAAGCCGCGGGACCGGCCGGTCATCTGGCAGCGGTTGCGGATCCGGGTGGGCGAGGCATTGCGGGGGATCGCCTGGAGCTTGCGCGTGGCCTGCTCCTTGTCGACCGGGCCGGCCTGCTGGTCACGAATGATCGCCTTGAGGCGCTTGCGCTCCTCGTTCCACTTGGCCGCCAGCTTGATCCGCTTCTGGTTGCGGATGATCGAACTCGTCTTCGCCATCTGCCGCCTGCTCCTGCCTGCCGATTGGATTGGGGTGGCCGGGGAGGTCCCGGACCCAAGCCATTAAAAATGCCCCGGAATCGCCCTGAAGGGAAGGGTCGCCCCGTTACTGCCCCAGATCCGATGGGACCAGGGCGCCGCCCTCGACGCCATAACGGGAGAGCCAGCCGTCGGACGAACCCAGCGCCATCAGCTCGGTGGCCTCGTCGGAGGGGTCGAAATCGGCTCGGCCATAGAAGCGGCCCACCGCCCAGACGGTGGCCTGATCGTCGAGGGCCAGCCCGTAGGCGATCGACTGGAGGCCGTCGCCGCCGACCACGCCGCCGATCGGCACCACCCAGGCGTAGGCCCCGGCTGAGGAGAAGGCGTAGACGAAGGCATCGCCGGCACCGCCGGTCCCCCGAGCGGTGACCAGCTTGGCGCCGGTCCCGGGGTCGAAATCGACCGTCTGCTGGAAGAATCCGGTCATCACGATCCGACCCGAGATGTGGCGGGCCAGCCCGGTGACGCCCTCGCTGCCGAGTCCGCCGATCGAGCGGACAAGACCGTCGTAGGCGCCGCCAATTGGCTCGTAGCGGGCCAGGAAGACATCGGCGGCACCCTGACTCTGGAGCAACGCCGCGCCGGGGCCCGGGTCGAGGTCGGCCACGCTCTCGTAGGTTCCGGCCACCAGGATATTGCCATTGGGATCGCTGGTGAGCGCAGTGGCGCGGTCCTCGCCGGGGCCGCCCGCCCGCTCTGCCCAGCGCAGCCCCAGCAGTCCGGTGTAGCGAGCGATGACCGCGTCCGCTCCACCCACCGAGACCAGCACCAGCGGAGAGACCGAGGAGCCGAAGGTGGTGGTCCCGCGGATCTCGCCCACCACCGTCACGTCGCCACCGTCCTGCACCATCACCGCCGCGTAGAGGTCGTCCTCGGGGCCTCCGCCCTGCGACACGCCGACCAGGGCGCCGTCGGTGGTGTAGCGCGCCACGAAAGCGTCGGTCCCACCACGGGAGACCAGCACCGCCGCACCACCGGTTGGATCGAAGTCGGCGGTGCCACGGAAGAGTCCGGCCACCACGATCGAGCCGTCGGCGTCGACCGCCACCGCGCGCGCCTCGTCGTCGTCGCTGCCGCCGACCAAGTGGGCCCACTGACAGGCACCACTGGCGCTCACCTTGGCAATCAGCACGTCGCGGCCGCCGCGGCCCGCCATCACCGTGCCACCACAGCTGCTGCCGGTCGAGCCGTAGCCGACCACCACCACGCCGCCGTCGGGGGTCGACGCCACCGCATAGGGCACCTCGGCGCCGGCACCACCGATCTGCAGCGCCCACTGGAACGCGCCGGAGAGCGAGTACTTGGCGACACCGATATCCTGCGCGCCGAAGCTCGTCCTGGCGTTCACGGCGTCGCTCTGGTCGAAGTCGAGACGACCAGTGAACCAGCTCGCCACGACCACGCCGTCGCCCGTGAAGGCAACGCCTCGCGTTTCCTCCGGCTGGGTCGAGCCGATCCGAGCCGGCACGGCCAGCGCCGCGGGTGGAGTGGTGCCAGTGTCACCGCCCGGCCCGGTCGGACCGGTCGGGTCGGGCTCGAAGGGTCCGCAGGCGCCGGCAAGGGCCAGGGCCGCGATGGATACCGCGCGATGATGTCGGAGCATGGCTACACAGTATCGGGCAAGCGGCCCGGCGCCAAGAGAAGGCCCGAAACGACACAGGGCGACCCACCGTGGATCGCCCCAAGTCATTGGTCCTGCTGCACTCCCGAGGAGGGACTCGAACCCCCGACCCGCTGATTAACAGTCAGCTGCTCTACCGACTGAGCTACTCGGGACCGTACTCGATCGCGCCCACACGAGCTGCGCGCGAGGCGGCAAGCTAGCGGCCGCAGGCCACAGCGGCAAGCACCGTGATTCCCGCCCCAATCAGCGAGAGTAACGCCGTTTCCCGGGAGACGCCAGCCGGCCCCCGGACCAGATCTGGGGGAAAGGGTGAATGCCGTTGTGACAGATCGGCAGTACGCACCAGCCGGATCGGCCGGATTGGGCCAAGCAGAGATCACCTTGCAGCATCATCACTTGCGATTCTACGTGAGCGCACGCTCACATCAGGCATTGTAGCTGTGAGTGCTCACTATTCCACCTGAGTGCTCATGTCCGCCGTTCCGGCGGATTTATCGGCATGGTAATGCGCCGTAAACCGTTACAGTTTGCGTATTTACGCCATTTCGTCACTTCCATTTGGCCGTCCGCTCGCTACCTTGCGCCATGCCTTTGACCCCGCTCTACGGGCACCAGGAGCTTCGGCACCGTCTGTCGACCGCGATCGCGACCGATCGGCTCCCGCAAGTGCTCCTGATCACCGGACCGAGTGGGGTCGGCAAGCAGCGGCTCGGACTCTGGCTCGCCCAGCGGCTGCTCTGCGAGGCGCCGGGGGAAGAGCCCTGCGGCACGTGCGTGGGTTGTCGGCGGGTGCTGGAGCTGGCGCATCCCGACGTCCACTGGTTGGTGCCGGTGCCCCGCCCCAAGGCGGGTGAGCCGGACAAGCAGGTCGAAGAGGTGGCCGAGTCGCTCGAAGCGGTGATGGCCGAGCGGCGCACCAGCGGCCGGTGGGGCGTCGCCGACGGGATGGCGAGTCATGGCATCGCGTCGGCGAGGCTGCTGCAGCGGCGGGCGACGCTGACCGCCGCCGAGGGCGGCTGGCGCATCTTCATCGTGGGACGGGCCGAGCGCCTCGTGCCACAGGAGTCGAGCCCGGAGGCAGCGAATGCGCTGCTGAAGCTGCTGGAGGAGCCGCCCGCGCGGGCGTTGTTCGTCCTCACCACCGCCGAACCAGGGCTGGTGCTGCCGACGATCCGCTCGCGAGCGGTCCCGCTCAGAATGGGCCGGCTCGAGGAGGCCGACGTGCGGGCGTTTGCGACCGCCGCGAATCTCGACGCCGACGCGTCGGCAATCGCAGCGGCACGCGGCTCGATCGGACGGCTGCTGGCCGGGGCCGATGCCGGTCGCAGTGCGGCAGCCAAGGCCGCCGCCGCGGTGCTCGAGGCGGTTGAGGGAACGGCTGCCGACCGGGCGGCGTTGGCTATGCGGCAGGGGCTGTCGGGCGCGAGGGGCGATTTCACCCTCCTGCTCGATGCCCTGGCCGAGCGATTCGCCGAGCGGGCCCGCGAGGCCGCTGGGCGACCGGCAGGGCGGCGTCAGGCCGCCCGGGCCGCGGAGGCGATCGAGCGGGTGCTGGTCACCCGCGAGCGGGCCCAGGGGAACGTCAATCCCCAGCTGGCGCTCGCGGCGCTGGCCGAGGAGCTGGCGGAGTTGGAGGCGGCGTGACGCTGTCGCATGTCGACGCGGCAGGACGAGCCCGGATGGTCGACACCAGCGGCAAGCCGATCTCGGCGCGCCGGGCGGTGGCCGAGGGCGAGGTCAGGATGTCGGCCGAGGCGTTCGCGCGGGTGCGGGACGCATCGAGCGCCAAGGGCGACGTGATCACGGTGGCCGAGCTGGCCGGCGTGATGGCCGCCAAGCGGACCGGCGACCTGGTGCCGCTCTGCCACCCGGTGCCGCTCGACCAGGTGGAGGTGACCGTTGAGCCGGTCGCGGACTGGCCCGGCGTGCATGTGACCGCCACGACGCGCGCCGAAGCGCGCACCGGGGTGGAGATGGAGGCCCTCGTGGCCGTGAGTATCGCCTGCTGCACCGTGTACGACATGGTGAAGTCGGCGGATCGAGGAGCGCGGATCACGGGGATCCGCGTCCTCGAGAAGTCCGGTGGCACGCGCGGTGACTGGCGCGCCCCGGACCAGATGGACCCTTTGAAGGAGAAGGAATGATCAAGCGACTGTTGGTGAAGGGAGCCGTGCTGGGCACGGCGGCGCTGGCCCTCGCAGGGCTCGCCGCCGTGGCCTCGCTGTTGTCGGGGAACCTCGAGTTCACCGCCGAGCAGCCGGTAGCCGCACCAATTGACTCCGCCTCGGCCCTCGCGGTCGCGCAGGACCAGCTCGCCGACACGCAGGGCGAACTCGATCGCGCGCACCGGATTCTCGAGTTCTCGGGGCGATACAAGATTCCGGCCGACCTCGCGTCGCGGATCTACGACCATGCCACCGACGCCGGGATTCCCCCGGCCCTCGGCTTCCAGCTCGTCAAGATCGAGAGTGGCTTCACCAACTCGGCGACGAGCTATGCCGCCGCGGTCGGTCTGACGCAGCTCATGCTGCCCACGGCACGCTCCTACGAGCCGACGATCACCGCGACCGACCTGATGAACCCCGACGTGAACCTGCGCATCGGCTTCGCGTACCTGAAGGACCTGCTCAAGCGGTACGACAACGACCTGCCGCTCGCGCTCGAGGCCTACAACAAGGGGCCAACCCTGGTGAGCGCCCAGATGCAGGAAGGGATCCGCGTCCGCGGCCGCTACAGCAACGCGGTGCTCGGCGGGATCCGGAAGGGGACGTAGGACGAGATACGTGATACGTGATATGAGGATTCATTGCGAAGGCCGGCCACTTTGAGAGTGGCCGGCCTTCGTCGTATCTCGTATCTCGTATCTCGTATCTCGTACTCTCGTCCCTAACCTGGAATCCGCAGCCGCTGCCCCACCCGGATCATCATCCGACGGCCGAGCTTGTTCTCGCGCACCAGCGCCGCCTGGCTCACGTTGTAGCGCTCGGCGATCTCGCCGACGGTATCCCCCGGCTGCACCACATAACTGCGCGCGCTGCGCGCCGGGGCGCCGGCGCTGATCCGCAGCTTCTGGCCGGCGCGAATCATTCCGCTGGCCGGAATCCGGTTGGCGGCGCGGATCGAGGCCTGGGTCACGTTGTAGCGTGCCGCGAGGCCGGAGAGCGTCTCGCCCCGCCGCACGATGTGAGTGAGCGGGCCTCGACGAGTGGGCTCCGGCTCACGGACCAGCGATTCGGGCAGTGAGCTGCCGGCAACCGGGATGTAGAGCGTGGTGCCGACCTGCAGCGAGCGAGCCCGTGCCACCCGGTTGGCCGACATCAGCATCGACGTCGACACGCCGTAGCGCTTGGCGATCCCCGACACCGTCTCGCCGCGGCGCACCACGTGGGTGAGCACCGCCGGTCGCTCTCGCGGCGGCACCTTGGCATAGGCCTCGGCGACCCGGGCGGCGCTGCCCGCCGGCAGCCGCACCGGGTAGGGATCGCCCGGCGGGGTGATGCCCCGCAGGATGTGGGGGTTGAGTCCGCGGATCGCGTCGAGAGTCGTGTCGGCCAGCTTGGCGATCAGGTCGAGTCCGGTGCCGCCCTGCACCATCACGCTGTCGAGCGGGAACGGCTCGACCGAATCGGGCACCTCGAAGCCGTAGCGCTCGGGATCCTTGGCCACCAGCGCCGCGGCGAGCAGCTTGGGGACATAGTCCTTGGTCACCGGCTTGAGCAGCCGGGCGTCGGCCAGCTCGAAGAACATCTCATCGCTGGCGGGATCGGTCGCCTCGTCGCCGGCGCCCTGCTGCAGCGCCGCGATCCGCAGCAGGCCGCGCCCCACCCGGCCCGCACCGCCGTTGTAGGCGGCCGCCGCGAGGAAGTGCGAGCCGAAGCGATCGGTGAGATCCTTGAGGTGGCGTGCCGCGGCATCGGTCGACTTGATCGGGTCGCGCCGCTCGTCGACCCACGGGATCGATCCGCAGGCCGTAGGCCCGGCCGGTGGCCGGCATGAACTGCCACATCCCGGTCTCGCCCGCCGCGCCGACGGCGTAGACCGACCACCCCGTCTCGATCAGGGCGATGTAGACCAGGTCGCCCGGCAGCCCCGCCTCCTGCATCCGTGAGCGCGCGAATCCCTCGTAGCGCGGCATCCGGTCGAGCCAGCCCTGGAAGGCGTCGCGTCCCTTGCCGGTGAAGTAGTCGAGGTAGTAGCGCACCCTCGGCTGGTCGGCGTAGGAGGTGACGTCGAGGTCCCACATCGGCTCATCGTCGAGGTTGAGCTCGGGCATCGAGTCGGCGGCGGAGAGCCGGGCCAGCGAGTCGAGCGCCCTGGCATCGGCCGCCGAGTCGGCGACGGTCCGGGGACGCCGGCCGGCGCGCCCCTGGGCGCCGCCAGCGGACGCCGTGGGCCGCGCGTCGGACGGCGCGGGCGCCGATTCGACCCGCACGTGGCCACATCCGGCGACGACCAGCAGCAGGGCCGCGAGCGCTGCTCGGGTCATCCGGGGACTCCAGTCAAGAGACGATACCGCGAGGATCGGCAGGGAGCACCCCTCCCTGTACGGCCGGCCCCGGCAGAAAGATGCGTGCCGGTGGGCCGGGGTCGCGTCACCGCGTGAGACGCTGCCGCAGTGCCGAGGCCAGGTCGTCCTGGCTCAGCGAGTCGGCGCGCGCGAAGAGCGCGGCCTTGGAGGGAGAGCTGAACTGGAGGGGTACCCAGACTCGCCGGGGGTCGGGCGTCCGCGAGCGGAACGCCGCCACCAGGGTCCAGTCGTCGGTGCCGGGCCGCCGTTCGACGGCGACCGAAACGGCCCATTCGCGGTCATCGAACGCCAGGGTTCGCCAAGCCATGCGCTTTCGGGAGGCTGCAGGATGGACAAAGACCGCACCAGGGGAGCACGGTGGCCCCAACCGGGCCAACCATCAATAGTTAGGGTCGGACGGCTCAACTGGCAAGTGAAGAGGCGGACGGAGGACGGAACGACGGGGGGCGGAGAACGGAGGAGCTGGCCCTCCGTTCTCCGCCCCCCGTCGTTCCGCCCTCCGCGCTCCGTCATCCCCCGCTGCGCACCAGGCTGCCGAACGCCTCCAGCAGCCGGCGGGTGATCGGGCCCATCCCCCCGGAGCCGATCTCCCGGGCATCGACCTCGCGGACCGGCACCAGCTCGGTCGCGGTCCCGGTCAGGAAGACCTCGTCGGCGGTGTAGATGTCGTAGCGGTTGAGGAACTCCTCGCGCACCGCGATCCCCAGCTCCCCAGCCAGCTCGATCACCACGTCGCGAGTGATCCCCTTGAGAATCCCCGCGCTCGGCGGCGGGGTGCGAAGTACACCGTCGGTCACCACGAAGATGTTCTGCCCCGACGCCTCGGCGACGAACCCAGCGCTGTCGAGCATCAACACTTCATCGGCTCCGGCCGTGCCTCCCTCGTACTTCGCCATCACGTGCGCCAGGTAGTTGAGCGACTTGACCCGCGGCGACACCGCTTCGCGATGCGGCGTCGGCGTGCCTGCGGTGACCACCCGCAGGCCCGCCTCGAGCTTCTCGCGCGGGAACATCTTCAACTCGTCGCAGATGATGATCAGCGACGGATCGTGGCACTTGCGCGCATCGATGCCGAGGTCGCCTTCACCGCGGGTGACGACATGGCGGAGGTAGGCCTCGTCGAAGCCGGCGCGCGCGACGAGTTCCTCGGTGACCGCCTCGATCTCCTCGATCGGCCGCGGCACCGTGAGCGCGATCGCCTTGGCGGAATCGAAGAGCCGCTCGAGGTGGGCCCGCATCCGAAAGACCTTGCCGCCGTAGGTCCGCATCCCCTCGAACACCCCGTCGCCGTAGAGGAGCCCGTGGTCGTAGACCGAGATCCGTGCGGCGTCGCGGTCGTGGAAGGTGCCGTTGATCCAGATGGTGGCTGGCATGGCGAGGCCGATGGTCGATGGTCGATGGTCGATCGGGTCGCTGCCTCGACCCGCGGGTCTGATGGGGGCGATGGGGCTCGAACCCACGACCTGCCGGTTAAAAGCCGGTTGCTCTACCAGCTGAGCTACACCCCCGCGACAATTATAGCTCCGGCCCGGGCGGTGGCCATCCGGCGGTCCACTCCGCCCCGCTCAAGCGCTCCCGGATGGCGTGCCGTGTGGTACCGTCGAACTGGAACATTCTGCGACGCGCGCCGACTCGCGACGGAACCTCCACCACGCTGATGCGGTACGACGCCTTGACCCGGCCACCCAGCCCGGGGCCGATGGAGGACCCCACGATCATCACCAGTGCGTCGTGATGCCCCAGCTCACCATCGGGCCGGACGAGCTCGAGCCGCTGTTCCAGTTCCCCGCCGGCAGGATCGAGGAGACCATTGGGAAAGATCGTCGTCATCACCGGCACCGACACCGAGGTCGGCAAGACCTGGGTCGGCTGCCGAATCGCCGAGGCATTGCGCGATCGCAGCGTCAACGTCCGCACGGTCAAGCTGGTGGAGACCGGCACCGCCGTGGAGCTGTCGCCCGAGGAGGACGGCGTCCGCCTCGCGCGCTCGGCGGGCCAGGACGAGCCCCGTGCGGCCCTGCGGCGCTACCGGACCGCCGTGGCCCCGGCGGAGGCGGCCGACCTCGAGCAGCGAGCGCTCGATCTCAACGTGATCGAGGCGGAGATGATGGCGGTGGTGAGCAGTGCCAGCATCACGCTGGTGGAGGGCGCCGGCGGGCTCTTCTCGCCGCTCACCTGGCATCGCAACCTGCTCGACGTGGCGCGCAAGCACGCCGCACCGGTCCTGGTGGTCGCCGCCGACAGGCTCGGCACCGTCAACCAGACACTGCTCACCCTCGGGATGCTCGACTTCTCGGGAGCGCGCTACCTCGGCGTGGTGATGAACGCGCTCCCCACCGGCGACGAGCGCGCCCGGGGGCTCAACGCCACGGCGCTTCGCAAGGTGCAGCCGGGGCTCCGGGTCGCCGAGACGGCGAGGGACGGGTGGCTCGACGAGGTGCTCGAATGGCTGAAGGAGTGAGGCGGCGGGGCTACGGTGCCTCGGCCTTCTCCGGCGCCAGCGTGTACAGCAGCCAGTCGCCCTTCTTGCGGTCGTCCTTCGACGGCTTGATCCCGTCGAGGTTCGCCACCGGAATCGCCGAGATCACCACCACCTTGGCGTCGGGCATCCGGCGTTCAACCCGCATGGCGGTGCCGAGGGTGTAGTCGGAGTGGAAGGCGCCATTGAGGTGCACCACGATCGGGGTCGGACCGGCGGTGCGCCGCGCCGCCACGATCGACTCCGCCATCGTCTCGTCCTTGACGCACTGGGCCTGGTAGTAGCGCTCCATCGCGGCGTCCTTGGCAGCCTGGTCCTCTCCCGGCACGTGGGCCGCCATCGTCTCGCGGAACTTGTCGAAATAGTCGTCGTGCTTGCAGCTGAACTCGGCGGCGGCCCAGCCGCGATGCTCACCGAGCGAGTCGATCGCCGTGAGCCCCTGGCGCGCCACGGCACTGGCCACCGACCGCGGCACGTTGGCGGCGATCACCGGCCAGCCGTGCGCCTTGGCCCAGACCACCGCCGGGCGGTAGTCGGTCACGTACCGCGGCCACGGCCGCGCCTCCGCCATGAGGGAATCCTCGGGCAGCCGACCGGCCAGATATGCATCGACCACCGGCTGCACGTCGCGCTCGAACATCTCCATCGACAGGATCACCGGACGGCGCCGGCCGATCGCCTCGACCAGGGCGCGTTCCATCGCGTGGGTGCCGGGGTCGTCGTGCTGCTCGCCCAGGAAGACCACGTCGGCCTTGGCGGCCTCGCCGGCGAGATCCTCGAAGCCGACCCAGCGCTTGTGATCGGTGTCGTAGACCCGTTGCGGCGTCCAGCGCGGGATGGTGTCGTGGTTGACCATCGGCGTCATGGCGCCACGGTGGGTCGGGTCATCGGGCATCGCCCGGGTGGGCACAGCGGCCTGCGCCTGGGCGGCGAGCATGAGGAGAGTGAGCATCCCTGAAAATAACCTCGAACGGCGGGCGGTCACCGGCGCTTGTCGGGAGGGCCGCCACGCCGGGGCGGCGCTTGTTCTCCACCAGTCCGGGGGACACTCTTGAGGAGGTGACCGCCAACCGCGTCACGGAAAGGCAGGGCATCTCGATGACGACGATCCGCCCACCCCTTGTCGACCGCAACCCCCTCTGGACCGTGGCACGGGGGCTCGGGGTGCTGCTCACCCTGGTCCTCCTCGGCGGACTGGTGGAGTGGCCCACCCTGTCGCTGCACATCCTGTGGGACATGGTCATCCCGCTGCTGCCGGCGGTCTTCCTGATCAATCCGATGCTCTGGCGCAACGTCTGCCCGCTGGCCACCCTCAACGAGGCGACCGGCCGGCGGGGTCGTGGTGGCTCGTTCACCACCCGGAGGCTGGTGGCACTGTGGGGCGTCGGGATCACGCTGCTGGTGGTGATGGTCCCGGCCCGCCGGTTCCTGTTCAACACCAACGGGATCATCCTGGCCACCACCATCACCGTGGTGTCGCTGCTCGCACTGGGCCTCGGGCTGCTTGCCTCGCGACGGGGGGGCTTCTGCAACGCGGTCTGCCCGGTGCTGCCGGTCGAGAAGCTCTACGGACAGTCGCCGCTGGTCGGGATCGGTTCGGCCCGGTGCCCTGACTGCAATCATTGCACGGCCTCGGGGTGCATCGACCTGGCGGGAGGTCGGAGCGCCCGACAGAGCATCCGCCTCGCCGACGGCCCGCGCTGGCTGCTGAATCCATTCGGCATCTTCGCGGCGAGCTTCCCCGGCCTGGTGATCGGCTACTTCGTCACCACCAACACCACCCCTGCCCATGCCGGCGCGATTTACCTGACGGTGGCCGGATGGATGGCGGCCAGTCTCGTCGTCACCTTCACGCTGGTGGCGCTGCTCCGAGTGCGACCGACGGTGATGCTGCCGATCCTCGGTGCTGCAGCGGTGGGATGCTACTACTGGTTCGGTGCGCCGGGCATCGCCACGGCCTATGGGCTGCCGCCCGTCGGTGGCACCGTGATCCGGATCCTGGCGCTCGTGCTGGTCGCCACCTGGTTGCGGCAGGCCCTGCGCTCACGAGCGACTGAGCGGCCCTGAATCGGGACAACGCCTCGGTCGCGTCCGCGACGCCGCGCGATCCCGGTGGATCGCCGACGAGAGGTCACCCGAGCTCCAGCACCCCCTGCCCCAGCGCCGTCTGGCAGAACTGGACTCGGTGGTGCGGTGTGAGTCCGCGCTCGCGGAGCGCGGCGATGTGTCCCGCCGAGCCGTAGCCGGCGTTCGACTCCCAACCGTAGCCGGGTCGCCGTGCGGCGAGGCGGGCCATCAGGGTGTCGCGAGTCACCTTGGCGAGCAACGACGCCGCTGCGATCGCGTGGCAATGCTGGTCGCCCTTGACCACCGCCTCGTGAGTCTCGCCGAGTTCCGGTACTGGCAGGCCGTCGAGATAGACGACGGCCTCGACCGCGCCGAGCTGGCGGCGGCAGCGCAGCAACGCGCGACGCATCGCCAGCGCGGTCGCCCGACGAATATTGAGTCGGGCGATCTCGGCCACGCTGGCGGCACCGAGTCCCCAAGCCATCGCCTCGGCGGTGATCACCTCGACCAGTTCCGCCCGGCGGGCCCGCTGCTTCACCAGCTTGGAGTCCTGCACACCTTCGATGGCGCGATGGTTGGCGGGGAAGACCACCGCGGCCGCCACCACGGGGCCCGCCAGCGGGCCCCGCCCAACCTCGTCGATGCCGATGAGGAGGCAATCGCGCGACCAGGCGTGGCGTTCGTGGGCGAGGAGTGGTGCGGACATCGAGGTCCGAGATACGAGGTAGGAGATACGAGATACGAGATACGAGTGATCCTTGAAGATGACGGCGCGGGTGGCCCGGCGCCAGCGGCGTCACCGCCCGGGGACCCGAAGCGCGCTCTTTGGTCGGCACGGCCGACCAGGTGCGCGCGGAGTGGTTCCTCGGGCGGAGGAATATCCGGGAAGGGCGTGACTGACGCGCTGCACGCAGCGCGGCGGCACCTCAGTGCACCTCCAGCACCGGCTCCCCCAGCACGTCCATCTTTGGTCGCACGCCGAGCCCCGGCTCGCGCGATGCGGCGAGGCGGCCGTGCTGGCGTTGCGGTGCCCCGTCGGCGAACGACACCGTCACGTAGGAATTGAAGTCGGTGGCGGTGAAGAGCAGCTGCTCGGGGGTGCTGTGCGCCAGATGGGCGATCGCGGCGGTGGTGATGTCGCCGCCCCAGGTGTCCTCGATCGTCATCGCGATGCCGCTCGACACGCAGAGATCGCGAATCTGGCGCGCCCGGGTGAGGCCGCCGACCTTGGAGATCTTGAGGTTGATCACGTCCATCGCCTGGTCGGCGATCGCCCGTGTGACCATGGTGATGCCGTCGATCACCTCGTCGAGCACGAACGGCCGGTTGGTGTGACGACGCACCACCAGGCACTCCTCGTAGCTCATGCACGGCTGCTCGATGTACACATCGACGTCGCGCACCGCGTGCGTCACGCGCATCGCCTCATGCTGGGTCCAGCCGGTGTTGGCGTCGGCAACGAGCTTGTCGCCCGGCTCGAGCATCGCCGCGGCGGCGTGGATCCTGGCGATGTCGGTGTCGGGATCACCACCCACCTTCAGCTGGAAGCGCCGATACCCCTGGGCGCGGTACTCGGCGATCCGTGCCGCCATCGCCTCGGGCGCCTCCTGCGAGATCGCGCGGTAGAGCACGAAGTCGTCGCCCACGTGACCGCCAAGCAGCGTGGCGACCGGCATCCCGGTCGCCTGCCCCAGCAGGTCCCAGCAGGCAATGTCGATCGCCGACTTGACGTAGGGATGCCCCCGCATCGCCGCGTCCATCCGCCGATTCAGCACGTCGAGCGCCAGCGGGTCGGCGCCGAGCAGTTGCGGCGCCAGCTCGCCGATGCCGGTGCGGGCGCCGGCGGCGTAGGCGGGCAGGTAGGCGGGCCCGAGCGGGCAGATCTCGCCCCAGCCGGTGAGCCCGCTGTCGGTCTCGACACACACCACGGTGGAGTCGAACACCGACACGGCATTGCCGCCCGACCACTTGTAGCTGCCCTCGTGGAGTGGCAGGTCGACCTGATAGGCGCGAATGGCGCAGATCTTCATGCGGCGGTCCCTTCGTCGGTGCGGGAAGCGCGGTAGAGCGTCGCGGCGGTGTAGAGCAGCACGCGCGACCACCACCCAGAGCAGCAGCGTCACGTCGAGCGACTTCACGATGAACGCCGCCACCAGCACCCCGGGCACGCCACCGATCGCGATCCCCAGCGCGGTGCGGCGCGAGAAGCGCCCCGACCGATAGAAGCGCCACGCCGCCAATGGCAGCATCAGCGAGGCCGACGTGGCCATGATCGGAAACACCGCCCGAGGCGACATCCCGAGCAGGTAGGTGATCGCCATCGTCGGGGCGTAGTTGCCGATCCCGAGCGAGATGATCGCCCCGATGATGCCGCTGGCGATCACGGCGGCGATCAGGGCGACACCACGGAGGCCGATCGCCTCGCCGCCCGAGGGGAAGATGTTCACCTGTCGGAGCACGATGAACGCCGCAGTCACCAGCAGCGCGATCGCCATGCCGCGCTGGATTGCCTGGCGGGGCCAGTGCGACACCCGACCGGCGCCGAACCACGCCCCGGCTCCAGCGGCGACGACCATCAGCACCATGGTGAGCCAGTCGACCTTGATGATCGAGAGGAAGAGTCCCGCCTCGAGCATGGTGGGGATGGCATGACCGACGTTGAGGGTGCCGGGGAGTTCGGCGTCGTCGACGATCCGGCCGAGCTTGAGCACGGCGGTCGTGGTCGCGAACGAGCCGACCCCGAGGGTGTCGAGGAAGTCGGTCACGAAGCCGAGGCCGAGCAGGCCGGCAAACGGGAAGCGGCGGGTCATTGCAAGCGGGCCCGATGTGAAGGATCGGTCAATGGTCGGTGGTCGAGGGTCGATCGTCAATGGCTTGTGGTCGATGGCCGATGGTCGATGGTCGGTGGACGGAGGTCCCGGCAACGACAAGGGGCCCCGGTGCAGCACCGGAGCCCCCATCGACCATCAGCCATCGACCATCGACCATCGACCACTAGCGATCGCGCCGCTCGCGGATCCGTGGCGGCCTTGCCGGAGAGCTTCCGGAGGTAGTACAGCTTGGCGCGGCGGACCCGACCGCGACGCACCACGTCGATGGTGGCCCAGACGGGCGAGTGCAGCGGGAAGACCCGCTCGACGCCGATGCCGGCCGACACCTTGCGCACCGTGAAGGTCTGGCTGATCCCGGCGCCGCGCCGGGCGATCACCACGCCCTCGAAGGCCTGCAGGCGGGTCTTGTCGCCCTCGCGCACCCGCACCATCACCTTGACCGTGTCGCCCGCGTCGAACGCCGGGATGTCGTCGCGCAGCCCCTCGCGTGT
Source organism: uncultured Gemmatimonadales bacterium (assembly GCA_963817715.1). Taxonomy (GTDB): domain Bacteria; phylum Gemmatimonadota; class Gemmatimonadetes; order Gemmatimonadales; family GWC2-71-9; genus Palsa-1233. The sequence continues at coordinate 613,538 of CAWFPG010000005.1, read as the reverse complement.
CACCTGGTCCAGCAGTTCCATGCCCATCGGATCCTCCTCTCCGCGCTTCCGCGCGAGTGCTGCGTCAGGACTTCGCGCCCCCATCGTGGCGCTCCGTTGCCTCGAACGCCGCCCACAGATCGGGCCGACGTTCCTTCGTGAGCCGCTCCGCCTCCTGCTGCCGCCACGCGGCGATGGCCGCGTGATTGCCCGAGAGGAGGACCGCCGGCACCTCGTGCCCGCGAACCGCCGCGGGTCGGGTGTAGCTCGGCGGGGCGAGCAGCCCCTCATAGTGCGAGTCGGAACTGGCCGACTCGTGATCGCCGATCGCCCCGGGGAGGAGCCGCACCACCGCGTCGATCACGCAGAGCGCCGCTGGCTCTCCCCCCGAGAGCACGAAATCGCCGATCGAAACCTCCTCGGCCCCCAGGATATCGATCACCCGCTGATCGATGTCCTTGTAGTGGCCGCACACGACGGTGAGCTGGCTGGCCAGCGACCATCGCACCGCATCGTCGTGGCCGAACCGCCGGCCACGCGCCGACATCACCACCACCGGCCCGGTCCGCTCGCCCAGCGACTCCACTGCCGCGAGCAACGGCTCCGGCCTTGAGCACCATCCCCGCACCGCCGCCGAAGGGGGCGTCGTCCACCGTCTGGTGCCGGTCGGTCGCGAAGTCGCGCAACTGGACCAGCCGGTAACGCACCTTCCCCGCCGCCGCCGCACGCGCCGGGATGCTCGCCGCCAGGTACGGGGCGATCACCTCCGGGAAGAGCGTGACGACGTTCACCTCGAGCATCGCCGCCTCAGTCGAGCAGGCCGTCGGGGACCCGCACCACCAGTCGGCGGCCCTCCCGATCGGTCTCGCTCACGTACTCGGTGCGGAACGGCAGCAGGAATTCCCGCTTCGGTCCCTGCACCTCGATCGTCACCCCGGCCGGCAGGTCGTACACCGCCGAGACGATCCCCAGTGCCTCGCCCGCCTCGTCGCGAACCGCGAAGCCGACCAGCTCCTGCTGGTACACCTCGCCGTCCTCGAGCGGCGGCAGCACCTCGCGGTCGACCGCGAGGAAGTGCTGCCGGTAGAGCTCCACCGCATCGCGGTGGTCGTGATCGGCCAGCCGCACCAGCCACTCGCGGTGATAGCCGCGCGCCGACTCGACGGTGACCTCGCCCACCCGCTCACCGCCGAGATTCAGCAGCTCGAGCGCGCGGCCGGGCACGAACACCACCTCGGGTGTGTCGGTGAGCGGGAAGATCGACAGCTCACCCTTGAGCCCGTGTGGCTTGCGGACCCGGCCGACGACGATCCGGGCCGCGGCATCGGTCATCGCGAGTTAGACGCCGGCCTTCTTGAGCAACCCGGCCACCGTGTCGGTGGGCGTGGCGCCCTTGGCCAGCCACTCACGCGCCTTCTCGACGTCGAGCGTGACGTTGTCGGCCTGTCTCCTTGGGCCGATAGGTCCCGATCGTCTCGATGAAGCGCCCGTCGCGCGGGGCGTCCTTGTCGGCGATCACGATGCGGTACATCGGCAGCTTCTTGCGCCCTTCGCGGCGCAGGCGAATCCGTACGGCCATGAGCTCTCCTGGAGCGGTTCAGCGGGGGGAAAGGGCATGCCGCCCATCGGGAGACCCATCCCCCGCTTTCCGCCGCCCTTCTTCATCATCTTGCGCATCTGCTCGAACTGGTTGAGCAGCTGGTTCACTTCCTGTACCGGCCGTCCCGACCCGCGGGAGACCCGGGCCCTGCGCGACCCGTTCATCAGCGACGGGTCCTTCCGTTCCTGCCTGGTCATCGAGAGCACGATCGCCTCGACGTGCCGCAGTCGATTGTCGTCGACGTTGGCGTTCTTGAGCATCGCCGGGCTCACCCCGGGGAGCATCCCCAGCACGTTCTTGAGCGGCCCCAGCTTCTGCATCTGCCGCATCGCCGCGAGGAAGTCGTCGAGGTCGAGCCCCTTCTTGGTCCCCGCCTTGCGCGCCAGCCGCTCGGCTTCCTGCTCGTCGACCGCGCCCTGGGCCTTCTCCACCAGCGAGAGGATGTCGCCCTGCTGGAGGATCCGCCCCGCCATCCGGTCGGGATGGAACGGCTCCAGCGCCTCGAGCCGCTCACCCACGCCCACGAACTTGATCGGCGCGTGGGTCACGCCGTAGATCGACAGCGCCGCGCCACCGCGGGCATCGCCGTCCATCTTGGTGAGCACCACGCCGCTGATCTCCAGCGCCTCGTGGAACCCTTGCGCGATCCGCACCGCGTCCTGGCCGGTCATGCCATCGGCCACCAGCAGGATCTCGTGCGGCTTGATCTCCGCCTTGAGCCGCTTGAGCTCGTCCATCAACTCGGCGTCGATCTGCAACCGGCCGGCGGTATCGACGATCACCGTCCGCGCCCGGGCCTTCCCCGCTGCCTCCACCCCGCGCCGCACGATGCCGACCACGTCGGTCTCGCCCGGCTCGCCGTGAAAGCCCACATCCACCTGCTCCGACAGCGTGCGGAGCTGGTCCACCGCCGCGGGACGATACACATCGGCCGCCACGAGGAACGGCGCCTTCTGCTCGGCCTTGAGCCGCCGCGCCAGCTTCGCCGCGGTGGTCGTCTTGCCGCTACCCTGCAGCCCCACGATCAGGATCACCGTCGGGGGCACCGACGCGAACGCCAGCGGTGCCTGCCTCTCGCCCAGCAACACCACCAGCTCGTCGTAGACGATCTTCACCAGCTGCTGGCCGGGACGAACCGACTTGAGGACCTCCTGGCCAACCGCCTTCGCCTGCACCCGCTCGAGGAACTGGCGGGTCAGGTCGAACGAGACGTCGGCCTCGAGGAGGATCCGGCGGATCTCCCGAAGTCCTTCCCGGACAGCGTCTTCCGAGAGCACCCCCCGGCCCGAGAGCCGGCGCAGGGTGTCGGAAAGCTTGGAAGACAGCTCGTCGAACATAGCCCAGAAACATAGCGCCCAAGTGGGGGCGGGGCTACTGCCTGGGGTCGATGGCTGATGGTCGATGGTCGATCAAGCGCTCCACGGCGAGGCTGCTCCCCGCGCACAGGAGCAAGCGAGCCATCGACCATCGACCATCGACCTCGTTTCACGGTGAAACCATCCCGCCGCCGTCCCCGTAGATTCCTGCCTCTATGGACCCCTCCTCTCCCTGGCTCGCGGCGATCATCACCATCGGCGTCGGGGCCATCTCCGGCGGCCTCACCAACGCCATCGCCGTCTGGATGCTCTTCCATCCGCATGAGGAGCGGGGCCGCGGCCCGTTCCGGATCCAGGGCGCGATCCCCAAGAACAAGGCGCGACTCGCCACGGCGATCGGCAAGGTGGTGGGCCAGCGGCTGCTCACTTCCGACGACTTGATCGAACGGCTCCGCGCCCCGGAGGTCCGCGCCGCGTTCGACGAGGCACTCGACCGGATCCTCGACGACCTGCTGGAGAGCGAGCACGGTCCCCTCGGCGACCGGCTCGACCCCGAGGCACGCGAGGCCGTCGAACGAGCGATGGGCGACCTCGGCGTCCGCCTGGCCGGCTCGCTGGCCGACTACGTCGGCTCCGAGCCGTTCCGCGATGTCGCCGCCAAGTGGGCCGATCGGCTCGAGGGCGACGACGGCGCCGCCGTCGATCGCTGGCTCACCGGAGTGGCCCAATCGCCCGAGGTGCACGACGGGGTCCATCGGATCGTGCACCACCAGCTCGAGAAGATGGCCGAGGACACCGCCCCGCTCGGCGACCGGATCCCGGCGGGATTGGTGCCGGTGGTCGAGCAGGGGATCACCGACGCGATCCCGGGTGCGGTGGAGCAGCTCGGTACGCTCCTCTCCGACGGCACCCTGCGCGAGACGATCGCCGCGGCGCTCCGCGAGACGTTCGACCGCGCCATGCGACAGATGATGATCCACGAACGGGTGATCGCGAAGATCGTCGTCAACGATCGCACCATGGATCGCGTCCTCACCGCGCTGGAGAAGACCGGGGTCGATCGGCTGGTCGATGCGGTCCGCTCGACCACCATCCGCTCGCGGGTGCAGGCGGCGATCAACAAGGGGATCCACGGCGTGCTCGAGCGGCCGCTCGCCGAGCGGATGGCGGCGCTCGGATCGGAGCGCGTGGCCGAGCTGGAATCAACGGTGAGCGGCTGGCTGCTCACCGCGCTCAGGAGCGAGGGCTTGCGCGGCTCGATCCTCCGCGGCGCCAAGGGCGCCATCCGCGACAAGGCGCCCGAACTGCTCCATCGCGCGCTCGCCAGTGACACCGGCCGCGAGGCGGTGGCCCGGGCGGTGCATTCCAGCGGCAAGGCGCTGCTGGCGAAGCCGATCGGTCGGCCGTCGTCGTGGCTCGGCGCCGAGGCGACCGCGCAGGTTCGGCGCACAGCCCACGACCGGGCCTGGGCGTGGGTCGAGGGCCAGGTGCCGCAACTGGTGGCCCGCCTCTCGATCCAGGGGATGGTCGAGGAGAAGGTGCTCGGCTTCTCGACGGCGAAGATGGAGGAGATCGTCCGCCGGGTGACCCAGAAGGAGCTCGACCTGATCGTCAAGCTCGGCTACGTGCTCGGCGCGCTGGTCGGCGCGATCGCGTTCGGCCTCAACCAGTTCCTGGGATGACCGTCCCCGGCCCCGCCGGCTTCGTCTTCCTGCTGGTCTTCCTGGTGCTGGTGCCGTGGGGCGCCTATCGCTCGCGGGCGCGACTGCAGGCGATCACCGAGCTGCCGCGCCTCACCTACCTCCGCAACGTGGTCTGGCAGCAAGTGGCCTTCCTCGCGCTGGCGCTGCTCACCGCCTGGCAGGAAAAGCTGCCGATCCGGATCGGTCGACTCGATCCGTTCGCGGTGGCGGTGGCCGTGGCCCTCACCGCCGCGGTGACCTTCGCCCTCCGGCCGGTCTGGGAGCGAAAGGTCCGCGAGAACGACCCGCGCCTGGCACTCTTCGCCCCCGGCAGCGAGCTCGAGCGACGCTGGTGGATCGGCGTGTCGATCGCAGCGGGCATCAGCGAGGAAGTCGTCTGGCGCGGCGTGGTGTTGGGACTGCTGTGGTGGCTCACCGGCAGCTGGGTCGCAGCGGCGGTGGTCTCGTCGGTGGTCTTCGGCGTGGCGCACTCACTCCAGGGCTGGGAGAGCGCTGCGGCGATCGGCGCGATCGCGATGGGGATGGCGCTGTTCGTCCGCTGGGCCGACGGGCTGGCGCTGGCCATGGCGATGCACGCGGCGTACGACATCGTGGCGGGGCTGACGTACGGGAAGCTGCTGGAGGACGGAGTGCGGAACGACGGAACGACGAAGGGGGAGCGCCTGTCACCCTGAGCGAAGCGAGGGGGCGGAGCCTGACCCGCCCTCCGTCCCCTCGCTTCGCTCAGGGTGACAGGCATCCTGGTGCCCCTACGGTTGCATCGCCATGACGCTCGGCAGGTGGTCCCACCCGCGCCACCCGTCCGGCGCGATCACGATGCACACACTATGGCCCGCCAACCGCCTCGGGATACTCGGCCGCGGTCCACGCCATAGGCGCCTCGGTCCGGCCCGGCTTCCCGGGCACCACGCCGAGTTGCGCTCCGGTTGCCAGATCGAACAAGACCATGTCGTACGACGGGCCGAACGCGACCACGGTCCGTCCATCCGGCGAGATCACGTAATGGCCACCGGAATTGACCGAGAACCTGAGCCGCTGGATGCCGTCGGCACTGCCAATCGGGTACTCGGTAAGGATCAGTTCATCAGCAATATTGTACGAGGAGACGAAGAGCCGGCTTCCGTCCGGCGGGGCGAGGAGCGGGCCGCGGCCACAGCAGATGCCACGGATCCGGTTGTGCAACGGCAGGTACTCGGTGGCCGTCCAGTCGGGCGCACGGATGTCCATCACCATCGATTCCGAGACGGGTAGCGCCGGCTTCACGATCGGCACCAACAGCCGGTCGCTGCCGACCCAGACGGGAGCACCGAGTCCTTCGGTGCCGCCCACGGGGGGGAGGATCTGTCGCGGATCGGTGCCGTCCGCATTCATGACCCAGGTGTCGCCGTCCACCGCCCGCTGAAATGCGACCCGGTGACCGTTCGGCGAGACCCGCACCGTGGAGACGGGGCCGGGGCTGATCAGTTCTTGCAACTGCCCCCCAAGCGGCAGAGCGAACCGGACGACCTTGTAATACACTGCCACATAGAGATACTTCCCGTCGCGGCTGACGTCGAAGTCGTTGATCAGTGTGGGATAGTTACTCGGTGGGTCGTCCGGATAGTACGGCGACAGATCGAACGGAACCTGGAACTCCCGGTTCAGTCCGTCGATGCCGACCGGCTGCTCGACCGGATCGGTGCCGTTGGACCATCGGTCGACGAAGATCGTCCCCTCGAACGCCGGCACCGGTGGCGAGGGCCCGGTGGCACCGCACGCCACCAGCACCCCGACCCAGAAGCCGGTGATCACCTTTCTTATCCGGCGCATCAGTTGTTCCCGCCGCCCCCGCTCGAGCAACCACCCACTGCGTCAGTCGTTGGAGGCGTGATGCCCGCACCCAGCATCACCGCCACTCCACCTCCGGTGCAGACCGGGATGTCCTGAGTGAACTCGAACCCGATCGTTTCACTCCAGTACGGACGTGCGCGCAGGGTCAGGGTATACGAAGCGCCCGCGGCAATCTGGACACTCGTGGTTGGGCTGGAGTAGTTCCAGACAGTGTCGGCCACGGTCGGGGTCCTGCTGTCCACGATTATCCAACGCGTCGTGAACGGCGTTCCGGGTGCGGAGACGACGTGGGCAGTGAACGTCTGCCAGCCGGGCACCGTGATCGCTCCGGTATCGGGGGTGATCTGGTCCACCCGGAACGGCGGCGGCGGTGGCGGCGAGGTGATGGTCAGAGAGTACGAGACCCCTTCGGACTGCAGCGGCTCCCAGAGGGCGTAACCGCTGGGAGGGCCGCCTGGCCTGAGCTGAATGGTCACCGTGCCCGTGTCATCGGCCACAATGGTATTCCCGGACTGATGGACCTTGCCCGACGGGGAGGGGATCGCCTGGTATGCGCCGGGGCCGTATGCCACCTGTGCCGAATACTGGGCGTGTGGACCGGCACGAAGATACTGGGCGGTGATGTTCACACTCTGGCCGACCTGCACGGTCGATGCCGAGAGGGCGGCATCGGAGGAGGCCAGGATCTTGGTGCCGAAGTAGTCGTTCCACGTCCCGAGGTTCACGCTGCCGTTGCGGTACAGCTTGAGCACACCATCGACGTCGTGGTAGCAGGCTGTAGTGCTGAGCGGCCCAGGAGTGAGGGAGCGCCAAGTCGAGACGCACCACTGATCGGAGATCCCCGCCACGCCATGGGTTTCGATATCGTCGCGCCATCCCAACACCGTCGAGAGTTCGTGTGCCACCACCGTGGCGACGTCGCCGTACCAGCTCCCACCACTGGGACAGTGCTCGTCGGTCAACGGGTACAGGATCACCGAGGACCCACCGAATTCCCGACCGCAGTAGGGGCCAACCGTCGAGGTCCCCATCACATGGAAGACGACATCAGCCGTGGCAGTAACGGTATCATTCCACCCGAAGGAACGGCGATAGCTGGTCGGCGCCAAATTGAGTAACCCATTCCACTTGCCGACACCATCCTGGATGGCGCCCTTGATCACCGAGCTGGTGTCGATCGTCGCGACGTTGATCACGCCCTGATTCGTCCAGCACTTGAAGAGATAGGCCGTGCCGCTCGGCGTGGTGCATCCAGGGGCAAGCAGGGCCCCGAACGACGGACGGTCGTTGTCTGGTGCGGGCGGCGGGAAGGACTCGGTCGGCAGCGGCGACCCGTCCGGATCAGCACAGCCGAAGAGCATCAGGGAGATCAGGCCGAGGGCAACTACACGGATGGGGGGGGGGCAACATGGGGGTGCTCCTCTCAAGGGGTGGAGGGCAGCTGAGATCAGATCAGCATGATTCCCAGACTATGCCGCCGTCCGGGACCGCGCAAGTGCTCGCCATGGCGATGCACGCCGGCTACGACGTGGTGGCAGGGCTGACGTACGGGAAGCTGCTGGAGGACGGAGGACGGAGGGAGGAAAGCGGAGGACGGAGGGCGGAACGACGGATGACGGAGGGAGGAACTCCCGTCTCCGCTCACCCTCCGTCGTTCCGTCCTCCTCCCGTTGCCGTCACCGCCGGCAACGCATCCCACCCGCTCCACCCATCGGGCGCGATCACGATGCGCACCCCCGGCCGCTCGCCCACCGGCACACTGTCGACGACGGTGCGGTAGCCGTCGCGATGGAGCCGGGTGAGTCGTGCGGCGATCCGCGTCTGGAAGTTGTCGGCCGAGGCGGCATCGTCCCACACCGAGTACCAGACCAGCGCCGGGCCGTCGTCGCTGCGATAGACCCGCATCCGGTCGCCGCCCCAGCCGAGCGGCACCTCGGTCGCGACGGCGTCGATCCCGGCCAGTGCACTCCGGAGCACCAGCATCTCGTACTCGCCGAAGGTGTCCTCGTGCATCACCCCTGTGCTGTCGCCGACAAAGCGCAGGGCGATCGGTTCGTCGCCCCGCTGGTAGCGATCGGGATGGAGGATCTGTTCGGTCGACACCGGCATCAGGGAATCGTAGGGTTCCTGCCCGGGGTGCTGGTTGGTGAACCACCGCACGAAGGTGGCACCCTCGAGATACGGGAAGATCAGTCCGCTGCGGATCACCAGGGGGGCGTTGTTGAACACGTCGAGGCCAGCCTGCGGTGTGGCAAGCTGGTCGCGCAAGGTGCTCCAGATCGCGTCGTCGCCCAGGAAGTCCTGACCGGGAGCGAGCACCAGGATCATGTCGAGTGTCGCCTGACCCTCGAGCATCGCCTGGGCGGCCGCCAACCGGTCGGCATCGGTGCGGTCGGTCATGATCGAGTCGAGCGGCAGGTACTGATCCTGGAGCGCGTGCACCAGCTCATGCGCGAGGGTCCCGCGGAGCATCAGGTCGTCGGCACCCTCGACCGCGAAGAGGGTGCTGGAGTCGGGCTCGTAGAAGCCGGCCACCTGCTCGGTGTAGAGATCGACGAAGAGCTTGCTCACGTCGAGCGTGTCGGGGATCAGTCCCAGCAGGCGGTACGCGGCGACCATCCCCTCGAGCTGGTCCGGTGGCAGCTCCTCGGCGAGCTTGGCGAGGAGGTAGGTGCGGACCTGGTCCTTGGTCCGGACCGCCGCCTTGGGGGTCGACTTGAACTCCAGGCCGGCCGCCTTCGACACCGCCGGCATCAGGGCCGTGACCATCGAGTCGAGCTGGTGCTGCTCAAGCGGCACCGGCCTGCGCGGCGGCTCGCCCCGGCAGGCGGCAGTCAGGAGGGTCAGGACGGCGAGGGCCCACACGGTGCGGTTCGGCATGAGGGAAAGCTAGCCGGGAGACGGTCCGTTCCGGATCGGTCCGGCCCCACCCAGGCACCGGCCGCGCCGCAAGCGACGCGGCATCGACTCTCCGCTCTCGGCTCTCCGCTCTCGGCTCTCGCTCTACCCCCCCAGCATCGCCACCCGGTACCAGTCGATCAGCGCCGGCCCAGCCAGCCACGTGGCCGCGGCACCGATCGCCAGGAAGATCCCGAACGGCACCAGCTTGTCCTTCCCCAGCAGCTTGATCGGCAGGAAGATCAGCGTGCCGAGGAAGGCGCCGAGGAAGAGGGTCAGCAGCACGCCCTGCCAGCCGAGGAAGGCGCCGATCATCGCCATCATCTTGATGTCGCCGCCGCCCATCGCCTCCTCGCCGAACGCCTTGCTGCCGATCACGGCGATCAGCCAGAGGAGCGCGTAGCCCACCCCGGCGCCGAGCAGCGCCTGGGGCCACGGCAGCATCCCGCCCATCAGGGCGAACATGATCCCCAGCACCGTGCCACCCACGGAGAATTCGTCGGGGATGATGTACTCGCGCGCATCGGTCATCGCGATGCCGAGCAGGATGGTGAAGAAGAACGCGGCGCGCGGCATCTCGATCACTGGCCCGTACTGCCACGCGGCCCAACCCCAGATCGCGCCCGTGACCAGCTCGATCGCGGGATACTGCCAGGAGATCGGCTGCTCGCAGTTGCGGCACCGCGCCCGCAGCAGCAGCCAGCTCACCACCGGGATGTTGTCGTACCACGCGATCAGGGTCTCGCACCTGGGACAGCGCGACCGCGGCTTCACCACCGACTGCTCGGCGGGCCAGCGCGCGATGCAGACGTTGAGGAACGACCCCATCAGCAGGCCGACGATCGTCGCGAGTCACCACGAAGAAGGCCGGCTCGGCCACCAGCATCGAAGTCGAGCGCGTTCACGCCGCCCCCAGGTGATGCAGCAGGATGCCCGCGGCCACCGCGACGTTGAGCGACTCGGCCTCGGCGCGGATCGGGATCGTCGACTCGGCGGCTCGCCGCCGTCGAGCAGTTCGGCGGTGCGATCCCCGCCCCCTCGTTGCCGAGCAGCAGCGCCACCGGCGTCCCGGGGGCGTCCCCTTCGAGCGGGTCACCGTCCATCGTGGTGGCCCAGAGGGCAATCCCGTGGCGATGGAGCCAGTCGAGCAGTGGCGCCACACCCAGCGACAGGTTCGGCAGTCGGAACAGCGCCCCCGCCGCACCGCGCACCACCTTGGGATTGGTGAGATCCACCGTGCCGGGGAGCGCCACCAGTCCGGCGGCGCCGAAGGCCAGGGCGGTCCGGGCGATGGTCCCCACATTGCCGGGATCCTGCACCGCATCGAGCACCACCAGCGGGGCGCCCACCGCGGGCCGCAGCTCGTCGAGCGACCAGTGGCGCGGCTGGTAGGCCGCGACCACGCCCTGCGGATGATCGGTGCCAGCGAGATCGGCGAGCACCCGATCCTCGACGTGCTCGAGGGCGATCTCCCGGGCGGTCATCGTGGCCAGCAGGTCGCGACCTCGCGGCGTCGTCTCGAGTGTCGGTCCCACCACCGCGCCCTTGCACGGCACCCCCGCTGCCAGCATTTCTTCGACCAGCCGCACGCCCTCGGCGAGGGCGAGACCGCGGCGCTCGCGTGCCTTGCGCCGGTGCAGGTCGCGAAGAGTGGATACCAGGCTCATGGCCGAAAGGGGTTCGGGTGGCCGACGGAACGCGACCGATCGCGCTCACCATCGCTGGCTCGGACTCCGGCGGTGGTGCCGGGATCCAGGCCGATCTCAAGACGTTCCAGGCGTTCGGTTGCTTCGGCACCTCCGCCATCGTGGCGGTGACCGCGCAAAATACCCTCGGGGTCGACGCGGTCCACCTGATCCCCCCCGACATCATCACCGCGCAACTCGACGCGCTCGGCGCGGATCTGCCACCCGCGGCCTACAAGACCGGGATGCTCGCCAACCAGGACATCGTGGAATTGGTGGCCACCCACGTGGCGACCCACGGCTGGGAGCACTACGTCCTCGATCCGGTGATGGTCGCCTCATCGGGCGACCGGCTGCTCGATGCCAACGGCGTCATCGCGGTGCGCGACCGGTTGCTGCCCCAGGCCGAGTGCGTGACACCCAACCTCGACGAGGCCGAACTGCTCACCGGCCTCCCGGTCCGGTCGCCCGACGCCATGGTCGCCGCCGGCCAGGCGCTGCTCGACCTCGGCGCCACCGCCGCGCTCGTCAAGGGCGGGCATCTGGAGAGCGACATCCTGGTCGACGTGCTGGTGACCCGGGATCGGGTCGAGCGCTTCACCCGCCGACGAATCGGGACCACGGCCACCCACGGCACCGGCTGCACCCTCTCGGCGGCGATCACCGCCGGCCTTGCCCACGGTCGCGACCTCGACGCTGCGGTGCGCGACGCGATCGGCTACCTCCAGCTCGCGATCAGCAACGCGCCGGGACTCGGTGCTGGCCATGGGCCGGTGGACCACGGCGTCAGGCCACCGGGCTAGGAGCCGGCTGCCGCGTCGCTTGCGGCGCGGCCGATGCCCGTCACGGGCCGGATCGGCCGCCTTGCGAGCGAGGCGGCAGCTGGTTCATTCCCCCATCTCCGACGTCCCGTCACGGGCCGGATCGGCCGCCTCGCGAGCGAGGCGGCAGCTGGTCATTCCCCGATCTCCGCGATCACCCCCGCCACCAGATCGCCCAACCGTCCCCCCGCTTCCTTCGCCGTCGCCATCACCTCGGCGTGATCGAGCGGCGCGGGCAAGGATTCCCGCCGCCGGGTTGGTGACCAGCGAGATCCCCAGCACTCGCATCCCGCGGGCCCGGGCGGCGATCACCTCGGGCACGGTGCTCATCCCCACCGCATCGGCACCGAGCCGCTCCAGCATCCGGATCTCGGCCGGCGTCTCGTAGCTGGGGCCGAGGAGACCGGCGTAGACCCCTTCCTCGGGGGTGAAGCCGAGTTCCTCACCCACGCGCTGCGCCAGGCGCCGCAGTTCGAGGTCGTAGGCGACCGACATGTCGGGAAAGCGCACCTCGCCGTCGAGCACCGGTCCCTCGAGCGGCGAGCGGCCGGTGAGGTTGAGGTGGTCGTGGATCAGCATCAGGGTGCCCGGGGCGAACTCGCGCCGGATCCCGCCTGCGGCGTTGGTCACGATCAGGGTCGTGACACCCAGCGTGGCGAAGACCCGCACCGGCAGCGCGGCGTCGGCCGCCGAGTGGCCCTCGTACATGTGGAAGCGGCCGCTCTGCAGGATCACCGGCACGCCGGCAAGGGTACCGGCCACCAGTTCGCCGCGATGGCCCTCGACCTGGGGGATGTGGAAACCGGGAATCTGCGCGTAGTCGATCCGCACCGGACGCTCCACTCGATCGGCGAGGCCGCCGAGTCCGGAACCGAGCATCACTGCCAGCTGGGGCTCGATGCCACCGAGAGCGGCACGTACCGCCTCGGCCGCGACGGCCACGGTGGCGTCGTCGCCCGAGACCCGGATCATGCCAGCATCCCCGCGAGCGAGGCCGAGATGAACGCGGCGAGGTTGCCGGCGATCATCGCCCGGAGTCCCAGCGAGGCGATCTCGCTGCGGCGCTCCGGGGCGAGCCCGCCGATGCCGCCGATCTGGATCGCGATCGACGAGAAGTTGGCGAAGCCGAGCAGGGCGTAGGTGGTAGATCAGCGCCGAGCGCGGATCGAGGGCGTGGCCGGCACCGAGGTCACTGGCGAACTGGGCATAGGCGACGAACTCGTTGAGCGAGGTCTTGAGGCCGATCAGGCCGCCCACATAGGCGGTGTCGTGCCAGGGCACCCCCATCGTCCAGGCCAGCGGCCGGAGCAGGAAGCCGAGCAGCGACTGGAGCGAGAGGCCGTCGATCCCGGCGAGGTGACCGGCCCAGCCGAGGCCGGCATTGAGCATCGCCACCAGGGCCACGAACGCCATCAGCATCGCGCCGACGTTGATCGCCAGTTGCACACCCTGCCCGGCACCGTTGGCCGCCGCCTCGATCACCCCCGATTCGCCGGTGTTCCCCCGCCGGAAGAACCGGCCGAGGATGCCGCGGCGCGGCGCGGCGGCGCCCTCCGCCTCCATCTCGACCGGCAACCCGCCGGCGGTGACCGGAATCTCGCGCTCCGGCATCAGGATCTTGGAGAGGTAGAGACCGGCCGGGGCGTTCATCACGCTGGCCGCGATCAGGTGGCTCGCGATTCCCGGCAGCATGCCCGACAGCATCCCCACGTAGGCAGCGAGCACGCCACCGGCCACGGTCGCGAAGCCGCCGACCATCACCGTCATCAACTCGGACTTCGTCATCGTGCCGACGAACGGCTTGATGAGGAGCGGCGCCTCGGTCTGGCCGAGGAAGATGTTGCCCGACGCCGACAGCGTCTCGGCGCCCGAGGTGCCGAGCGTCTTCTGCATCCCCCACGCCAGCGTCTTCACCACCAGCTGCATGATGCCGAGGTAGTAGAGCACCGACATCAGGGCGGAGAAGAAGATGATCGTGGGCAGCACGTTGAAGGCGAAGAACGACCCGGTGCTCGCCACCATGCCCGCCGCCGCGTCGACGCCGCCGGTCGCATTGGGCATCCCCACCGGAACGGTGTTCTGCACCAGGTTGCCGAACACGAACCGGGCGCCCTGCTCCTGGAAGCCGAGCAACGCCGTGACCCAGCCCCCGAGCGTCTCGAACACCGCACGGCCGGCGCCGGTCTTGAGCACCAGCAGGCCGAAGACCACCTGCAGCGCCACGCCCGACGCCACCAGCCGCCAGTTGATCTTGCGGCGGTCGTAGGAGATCAGCACGGCGATGCCGATCATCACCGCGATGCCAAGCACACCGATGAGCCGGGAACCGAGTGGAATGTCGAGACCGGCCTTGATCTGTTCGAAGCGCTCGGCGGCGGTCTGGGCCTGCAGCAGGAGGGGCAGGGTCACGTGAGGCTCTCGAGGTCGGCCCGGGCTTGGGCGAGGAGATCCTGGCGGATCGGCCAGGGCGCGAAGGCATGCTCGAAGCCGGCGAGCGCCATCGTCTCGAGCTCGGGCGTGGTGAAGCCCAGGGCATCGTGTGCCAGAAGGTACTCGTCGCTGGACCGGACGCCACTCATCAGCCACGAGTCGGTGCAGAGGGTGACCGCGACCCCCTCGTCGACGAGCCGCCGGACCGGATGGGCCGCGGCGTCGGGGACGGCGTGGGTCTGCACGTTGCTGGTGATGTTGACCTCGATCAGGATGCGCCGGTCGCGGACATACTCCAGCAGCTCCTGGTTCTCGACCAACCGGGTGCCGTGGCCGATCCGGTTGGCGTGGCAGGCGTGGATCGCCTCGGAGATGCTCTCCCAGCCTGCCGCCTCACCGGCGTGCACGGTGATGCCGAGACCACCGCGGGCGGCAATGTCGAACGCCTCGCGGTGGCGTTCGGGTGGCCGACCTGCCTCACCGCCGGCGAGGTCGAAGCCCACCACTCCGTTGTGACGCATCCGCACCGAGTGCTCGGCGATCTCGACCGACTGGTCGGGATCGAAGTGGCGCAGCGAACAGTTGATGATCCGGGCGATGACCCCGGTCTCCTCCATTCCCCGCACCAACCCGCGCCATTCGGCGGCGACCACCTCGTCGAGCGAGAGCCCCTGCCGGCAGCTGAGGGTCGGGCAGTAGCGCACCTCGAGGTAGCGGACCCCGTCGGCCTCGGCGTCGTGGACCATCTCGCGAGCCACCCGCTCGATCGCCTCGGGCGTCTGCAGCACGGCGATGGTGTGCTCGAACCGGGCGAGGTACTCCTCGAGGTCGCGCGCGTCGTCGACCAGCATGTAGCGCGCGAGCGATTCGGCATCGCGGGCGGGGAGCTCGACCCCGGCGTCGCGGGCCAGCTCGAGCATCGTCGCAGGCCGGAGCGACCCGTCGAGGTGCACATGCAACTCCGCCTTGGGCATCGCCACCAGGCGATCACGCATCGCCGGACTCGGGGCGACGGGAAGATCGGAAGACACGATAAATGGCACCTGCGTGAACGGGGAGGTCGGGATCGACCGCGATGCCGCGGCCATCGGTGGCCTGCCCGGCGCCCTCGAGGAGCGCCGCCAGCAGGTCGGGATCGTGGTCGGCGAGGAGCCGGCCGAGGGTGGTCCCCGGCGCCACATGGAGAGGGGCACCGTTGACGAAGACGGGGATGGGATTTCCAGGCACGTCGTAAATATCCGGTCACAAGGTGTGCCCCAGCAACGTCATGCCGCTTGCGGCCCGGCGGCAAGGGGCCTATTGGTCCAGCCGAATATGGCACCATCGCCCGTGAAACTGCGGCTCGGGGCGGCACGTGACGCCGTGCGTGACGATGGGCACCTCAGGCGGGAACGGCGCCGCGCCATGGAGCGGAGCCGCAGCCACACCAGCCAGCGCGTCGCGCTGGCCGAGTCGTCACGCTCTCGGAGCCCGACATGAGCCATCGCATCCTCGTGGTCGACGACGAACCCGATATCACCGCCCTGGTGGCCTATCATCTGGCCAAGGCGGGATACCGGGTG
Source organism: uncultured Gemmatimonadales bacterium (assembly GCA_963817715.1). Classification (GTDB taxonomy): domain Bacteria; phylum Gemmatimonadota; class Gemmatimonadetes; order Gemmatimonadales; family GWC2-71-9; genus Palsa-1233. Next base: position 597,714 of record CAWFPG010000005.1, on the reverse strand, counting down.
TCCACCGCGAACAGCGGTCCGGAAGCGCTCAAGGCGGCCCGCGAGGAGCGGCCCGACGTGGTGGTCCTCGACCTGATGCTCCCCGGGGTGTCGGGCTTCGACGTGCTGGCCGAGCTTCGCAAGCGCGACGAGACGCGAGACGTCGGGGTGATCCTGCTCACCGCCCGCCGCGACGAGCCCGACCGGATCAAGGGGCTCTCGCTGGGAGCCGACGACTATCTCACCAAGCCATTCTCCCCGGCCGAGCTCGGGCTCCGGATCCAGGCGCTGCTCCGGCGGCTGGCCGCCCCCGCGGTGGCGGCCGGATCGACCCTGGTGGCCTCGGGACTGGCCATCGATCGAGCCGCCCACCGGGTCTCGCTCGACGGCGCGGAGTTGAACCTGACCGCCACCGAGTACAAGCTCCTTGTCACGCTGGTCGAGCGTCGCGGTCGGGTGCAGACCCGGCCCCAGCTGCTGGACACCGTCTGGGACGCCCAGCCGGACATCCAGACCCGCACCGTGGACATGCACGTGCAGCGGCTGCGCACCAAACTCGGCGAACTGGGTGACATGATCGAGACGGTGCGCGGATTCGGTTACCGCTTCCGGGCCAACGACAGGGGCATGCACAAGACGTGAGCTTTGCCGGACGGCTCGTTCTCGGGACATTCACGGTCGTCGTCCTCACCCTCCTCGTGCTCATCCTGGGCGCGGAGCGGACGCTGCGGTCGTCGCTCGAGCACGACGTCCGGACCGGACTCGAGCGCGAGGCCCGGCTGGTGGCCGAGCTGTTGCCCGACGACCCCGGTCGCTGGCAGGCGGTCGTGACACGGATGAGTGCCCAGAACGGGCACCGCATCGTGGTGCGCGACTCCAGTGGTGTCTCTCGGGCGGCGAGCGACTCGCTGCTGGGTCCCGAGGTGCTCCGAGTCGAGGTCCGTGGTGGCCCGGGCGCGATCATGGTCGCGGCCCCCACCGACGGGGTGGATCAGGCAGTCGCCCGGGCTCGCCGCTCGATGATCGGCGCCGCGCTGTTGGCCCTGGTGGTCGCCCTGGTGCTGGCCACGATCGCCGGCCGCTCGGTCGCCTCGCCACTGGTCGGCCTGTCCGGTGCTGCCAGGGCGATCGCCGCCGGCGCGGCACCTCGCTTCCCCCGATCGGGGATCCCCGAGGTCGACGCGCTGGTGCAGGCGATCCGCCAGATGCATCGCGAACTCGCCGACCGCTTCGACGACGTGCAACGGGAGAAGGCGGCCAGTACCGCGATCGTCGACGCGATGGGCGAGGGCATCATCGCCACCGACACCCGGGGTCGCGTCGTGGTCGCCAACCCCGCCGCCCGGCGACTCCTGGGGTACGAGGCCGACGACCCGCTCCCCGAGGTCCGCACCCTGTTCCGGGTCAAGGCTGCCCGCGAGGCGGTGGGCGAGGTGCTCGAGGGGCAGCAGGTGCAGGATCGCGAGGTCGATCTCGACGGTCGCACCATCGTGATCAACGCGCGCCCGGTCGAGGGCCAGGGCGTGGTGCTGATCCTCCGCGACCTGACCGAGGTGCGTCGGCTCGAGGCGATCCGGCGCGACTTCGTCGCCAACGTCTCACACGAGCTCAAGACGCCGCTCACCTCGATCTCGGGCTATGCCGAGACCCTCGCCGGGGGTGGTGTCGACCCGGCGTCCGAGGCCCGCTTCCTCAAGACGATCCTCACCAACTCCCACCGGATGCAGGTGCTGGTCGACGACCTCCTCGACCTGAGCCGGATCGAGTCGGGCCGCTGGACGCCGCGCCTCCAGACGGTGGTGGTCGATGTGGCGGTCACCGAGGCATGGTCGATGTTCGCCGACCGGGCCGCCGGCAGGGGCGTCACCTTCGAGGCCGATCTCGACACCGACGCCGCCACGATCCAGGCCGACCCCGATGCGGTGCGCAGATCCTCGGCAACCTGCTCGACAACGCGTTGCGCTACGTCGAGCGCGGTGGCCAGATCGGCATCACGGCGCACCGCCGCGCTGGCGGCGTCGAACTGGCGGTCCACGACAACGGCCAGGGGATCACGCCCGAGCACCTGCCACGGATCTTCGAGCGGTTCTACCGGGTCGACCCCTCACGCTCTCGCGAGGAGGGCGGCACCGGCCTGGGGCTCTCGATCGTCCGGCACATGATGGAGGCGCACGGTGGCCGGGTCCGCGCCGAGAGCACCCCGCGCGAGGGGACCACGATTGCCTGCTGGTTCCCGGACCGCTGACCGGCCCTGACCGGGCCGTTCGCGACACGGCAACCCGCATTCCCCGGCTCCGTTACGATGCCGTGACACGACCGTCACGGTGGCGTGATCGTGTCAGCGAGGTATTGATCGCGTCACGCGCCGGTCACCGGAACTCCCGCCACACGGTTGCCCGCGCTGTTCGCGATCCTCACTCGGGGCGGGTGGAGCACGCAATGCGCTGGTCGATGTCGTCTCGCAGCCTCGCCGTGATGGCGATGGCCCTGGTTGGTCTTGCCGCCCCCCTGGCGGCCCAGGATGGTTCCTCCGTCTCCGTGAGCGGAGTCGGCTATCTCCACTACCGTTACCAGCTCGGTACCGACTCCACCCTGACACCGCCGGCGCATGCGAACAACTTTGACGTCGACCGGACCTACGTGACGATCGCCGGCAAGCTGGGCGACGGCTTCACGACCCGGATCACGACCGACGTCGACGGCCGCAAGGCCAACGGCAACCAGCTCTCGCTGCGGCTCAAGTACGCCTATGTGGCGTGGCGGCCCGAGGACTCGCCGATGACCGTCAAGTTCGGCCAGATCCAGACGCCGTACATCGACTTCGAGGAGAGCCTCTGGGGCTACCGGATGCAGGGGCCGATCGCGATGGACCGGACCGGGTACCTCACCTCGTCCGACGTGGGGCTGAGTGTCGATGGCAACTGGAAGGACAATGCGGTGAACATGACCGCCGGCATCTACAACGGCGAGGGCTACAGCAAGGCGCCCGGCGACCAGCACAAGGACGTCGCGGCCCGGGTGTCGGTGCGACTGGCCGGGACCGATGCGAGCGGCAAGACCGGCGGCCTGCGGCTCACCGGCTTCGCCCAGGTCGGCAAGAGCAACGGCGGCGGCACCCGGCAGCGCTTCCTCGGGCCTGCTGTCGTACCAGAGCCGGGCGATCACGCGTGGGCGCCGAGTACGCGGTGACCAAGGATTCCACCGCTGCGGCCTCGCCGGAGACCAAGGGCCGGGTGCTGAGCGGCTTCGCGGTGTACAACCTCCCCGAATCGCCGCTGGCGCTGATCGGCCGGGTCGATCGCTGGGATCCCGACACCGACATCTCGCCCGACGGCCCGTCGCTCGCCACCGGCGAGCAGACCCGGGTGATCGCCGGCATGTCGTACCGGGTGAACCCCAACGTGCGCCTGCTGCTCGACGCCGACCTGGCCTCGCTCACGCATGGCTCGCCGAGCAATGCCTACGACGCCTCGCGGCGCTCGATCTTCTTCCACACCGAATTCAAGTTCTGATCACCATGACTCCCGAGGAGCATCGCATGTCCGCCGTTGCACGCACTGCCGGACTCGCCCGGTCCGCCGTCGTCTCGTTCGCCGCACTCGCGGCCGTCGCCTGTGGCGGCGGCGGCGGGGGTGCCGACCAGACCGTGGCGCTCACCGGGGCCGGAGCGACCTTCCCGAATCCGGTCTACAGCCAGTGGTTCGACGCCTTCTACCGCGCCACCGGCAACCAGATCAACTACCAGTCGGTCGGTTCGGGTGCCGGGGTGAAGCAGTACACCGAGGGCACCGTCGACTTCGGCGCCAGCGACGGCCCGATGAACGACACGGAGATCGCCGCCGTCAACGGCGCAGGTGCTCCACATCCCGACCGTCCTCGGCGCCGTGGTGATCACCTGGAACCTGCCGGGCGTCGACTCGCTGCAAGCTCGACGGCACCACCATCGCCGACATCTTCCTGGGTCGGATCACCAAGTGGAACGATCCCCGACTGGTGGCCCTCAACCCGGGCGTCGCGCTGCCCGACAAGGACCTGCTGGTGGTCCACCGTTCCGACGGTTCCGGCACCTCGTACATCTTCACCGACTACCTCGCCAAGGTCTCCGACACCTGGCGCGACTCGGTCGGCACCGGCAAGTCGGTCAACTGGCCGGTCGGGCTCGGCGGCAAGGGCAACGAGGGCGTGACCCAGCAGGTCAAGCAGGTCGAGGGGACCCTCGGCTACGTGGAGCTGATCTACGCCCACAGCAACGACCTGCCGGCCGCCGAGGTCCGCAATCGCCGCCGGCGAGTTCATCATGCCGTCGCTCACGTCGGTCTCGGCCGCCGCAGCCGGCGTCGACTTCCCCGCCAACACCGACTTCCGGGTCTCGATCACCAACGCCCCCGGCAGCGGCGCCTACCCGATCTCGTCGTTCACCTGGCTGCTGATCCGGCCCGACATGGCCGATGAGGCGAAGGCTCGGGGCATGAAGCAGTTCCTCACCTGGATGGTGACCCCGGAGGCGGGCAAGATGGCGGCCGACCTGCAGTACGCCCCGCTCCCCGACCCGGTGATCGCGCTGGTCAAGCAACGGATCGCCGGCCTCAAGGCCAACGGGAAGGTGCTGGAATAACGGAGAACAGAGAACGGAGAACAGAGAACGGAGAACAGAGAACGGAGAGCGGAGAACAGAGGGGCCAATCCCTTCGTCCCGAGCGAAGCGAGGGACCTCGTGCCCAATCAAGGCGGGGTCCTCCGTTCTCCGTTCTCCGTTCTCCGTTCTCCGTTCTCCGTTCTCCGTTACACCGTCGTTACACATCCGTGACCGATCCGCCACGGAGCCCCGGTAACCTCGGGGCTTCCATGGCTTCGACCGCCCCCCACGATCCCGCCGCGCGCGCGACGGCCCAGAGCCCCACCCTCAGTGGCGGCTCCCGCGGCGACGTGGTCTTCAAGTGGGTGCTCATCCTCTCGGCACTGGCGATCCCGGCGCTGCTCGGCGGTCTCCTCTACGAGCTGATTCGCGGTGCCAAGCCGGCGATCGACGCCTTCGGCCTCGGCTTCCTCACCTCGACCGTCTGGGATCCGGTGGCCGACAAGTTCGGTGCCTGGCCGCTGATCTACGGCACCCTGCTCACCTCGTTCCTGGCCCTGCTCCTGGCGGTGCCGCTGTCGCTCGGGGTGGCGATCTACCTCACCGAGTTCGCCCCGGGGGCGATCCGCCGTCCGGTGGCGATGGTGATCGAACTGCTGGCGGCGATCCCCAGCGTGGTCTACGGCCTCTGGGGGATCTTCGTGCTGATCCCCGTCCTGCAGTCGACCGTCTTCCCCTGGCTCCAGTCGCTGCTCGGCTTCCTGCCGATCTTCGCGGGCCCGATCTACGGCCCTTCGGTCCTGTCGGCCTCGCTGATCCTCACCATCATGATCATGCCGTACATCATGTCGGTGTCGCGCGAGGTGCTGCTGGCAGTGCCCGGCGGCCAACGCGAGGCGGCGCTGGCGCTGGGCGCCACCCGCTGGGAAGCGGTCACCTCGGCGATCGTGCCCTATGCCAGGTCGGGGATCATCGGCGCAGTGATCCTCGGGCTGGGCCGGGCGCTGGGCGAGACGATGGCCGTCACGATGCTGATCGGCAACAGCCACGACATCTCGGCCTCGCTCTTCGCGCCGGGCTACTCGATGGCCGCCGCGATTGCCAACGAGTTCTCCGAGGCGAGCACGGTGCTCCACTATGCCGCGCTCACCTATGTGGCGCTGGCACTGTTCGGGATCACGGTGCTGGTCAATGCCGGAGCTCGCCTGCTGATCTGGCGCACCGCCCGGCGCGGGGGCGGCCGGTGAACCGTCGGGCCCGGCGCCGCTTCGTCTCCCGGTTCATGGTGGGACTGATGGTCGTGGCGGTGCTGGTCGCGGTGCTGCCGCTGATCCTGATCCTCGGCTCACTGCTGATCCGTGGCGCCGGGTCGCTCTCGCTCTCATTCTTCACCAACACCCCGGCGCCGATCGGCCAGACCGGCGGCGGGGTGCTGCACGCCATCGTCGGGACGCTGATCATCGTCGGGATGGCCTCGCTGATCGGCGTGCCGATGGGGATCGCGGCCGGCTTCTACTGCAGCGAGTTCAAGGGGACCCGGCTGGCGAGCGTGACCCGGTTCGTGGCCGACGTGCTCAACGGCACCCCGTCGATCGTGGTCGGGGTCTTCGCCTGGACGGTGATCGTCCGCACCCAGAAGCACTACTCGGCCACCGCCGGCGCGGTGGCACTGGCGGTGCTGATGCTGCCGATGGTGATGCGGACCACCGAGGAGCTGCTCAAGCTGGTGCCGGTGTCGCTCCGCGAGGCGGCGCTGGCCCTGGGCTACTCGCGCTGGCGCACCGCTTTGGTGATCGTGCTGCGCACCGCGCTGCCGGGCATCGTGACCGGCTCGCTCCTCGCGGTGGCCCGGATCGCCGGCGAGACGGCGCCGCTGCTGTTCACGGTGCTCGGCAGCCAGTACCTGTCGTTCAACGTCGACCGGCCGATGGCGGCGCTGCCGCTGGTGGTCTACACCTACGCCACCGGCCCCTATCCCGAGTGGCACCAGCTGGCATGGACCTCCGCGCTGGTGCTGATCCTCGTGGTGCTGCTGCTCAGCATCGCGGCCCGCATCGCCACCCGCCAGCGGTTCGGTCGACGTGACTGACGCGCCGGCGGTGGACCGGATCCGGACCGAGAAGCTGAGCGCGATGTACGGCAAGTTCACCGCCGTCAAGAACGTGACGATCGGCTTCCCGGCCAACCGGGTGCACGCCCTGATCGGGCCGTCGGGGTGCGGCAAGAGCACCTTCCTGCGCAGCATCAACCGGATGCACGAGCTGTCACCGGGCGGCTGGATCGTGGGCCGGGTGCTGCTCGATGGCCAGGATGTCTACGCCAACGGGGTGAGTCCGATCCAGCTGCGACGCCGGGTGGGGATGGTCTTCCAGAAGCCGACTCCCTTCCCCACCATGTCGATCTTCGACAACGTCGCCGCCGGCCTCGTGATCGGCCCGCGCCGCGGCAAGGCGGCGATCGCCGAGATCGTGGAGCGTTCGCTCCGGCGGGCGGCGCTGTGGGACGAGGTCAAGGACCGGCTCAAGACCAGCGCGGTCGCACTCTCCGGCGGACAGCAGCAGCGGCTCTGCCTGGCCCGCACCATCGCCCCGGAGCCGGAGGTGATCCTGCTCGACGAGCCGACCGCCTCGCTCGACCCCCAGGGTACCCAGCGGATCGAGGAGCTGGTCTTCGAGTTGAAGCGCGACTTCACGATCATCATCGTGACCCACAACATGCAGCAGGCGGCCCGGGTCTCCGACACGACCGCCTTCTTCTACCTGGGCGAGATGATCGAGCACGGCCCCACCCGACAGATCTTCACCGCCCCCCGCGAGGAGCGGACCGAGGCCTACATCACCGGGCGGTTCGGGTGAACGCGCCACCCGACGGTCGACCGTCCCTGGCGCCGCGCACACCGGAAGCCGACGGCGACATGCCGGCGATCGAGGCGCGCGACTTCGCCTTCTGGTACGGTCGGACCCAGGCGCTGCACGACATCACCCTCGCCTTCCCGCGCCGGGCGGTGACGGCGATCATCGGCCCCTCGGGCTGCGGCAAGAGCACCTTCCTCCGCAGCGTCAATCGGATGAACGACCTGGTGATCGGGTCGCGGGCCACTGGCGAGTTGCTGGTCGAGGGAGCAAACGTCTATGACCCGGGGATCGACCTGGTGGCCCACCGCCAGCGGGTCGGCATGGTCTTCCAGCGACCCAATCCGTTCCCCAAGTCGGTCTTCGCCAACGTGGCCTATGGCCCGGCACTCAACGCCCTGGTGCCCCGGCGCGACCTGCCGGACCTGGTGGAACGCTGCCTCCGTCGGGCGGCGCTCTGGGACGAGGTCAAGGATCGGCTCGACCAGCTGGCCACCGGGCTCTCCGGCGGACAGCAGCAGCGGCTCTGCATCGCCCGGGCGCTGGCCAACGAGCCATCGGTCCTCCTGATGGACGAGCCCTGCTCGGCGCTCGACCCGATCGCCACCCAGCGGATCGAGGAACTGATTGTCGAACTCAAGCGGGACTACACGATCGTGATCGTCACCCATAACATGCAGCAGGCAGCCCGGGTGGCCGACCTGACCGGTTTCTTCGATGCGGGGCGCCTGGTGGAGTTCGGCGACACCGACCAGATCTTCACCAGTCCGCGACACGAGCGGACCGAAGCCTACATCACGGGGAGGTTCGGATGAACGGCGAGACGCATCGGCACTTTCATGAGGAGCTGAGCAACGTCAAGGTCCGCCTCCTGACGATGTCGGGCGAGGCGGAGGCGGCGCTCGGCCTGGCGGTCGAGGCGCTGCTCGAGCGCAGCGTCGAGAAGGCCCACCAGGTGATCGCCAACGACCACGCCGTCGACGCGATGGAGGTCGAGATCGAGGAGCAGTGCATCTCGCTGCTGGCGCTCCAGCAGCCGATGGCCCGCGATCTCCGGATGCTCACTTCGGCACTCAAGATCGCCAACGACCTGGAGCGGGTCGGCGACCATGCGGTCAACATCGCCCAGTCGGCCGAGCGGCTCGCCGAGAGTCGACCGATCACGCCGGAACCCGAGATCGTCGAGATGGCACGGCTCACCCGGGCGATGCTCTCCGACGCGCTCGAGGCGTTCATCCGCGGCGACGCCGACGCGGGCCGTGAGATCTGCCGCCGCGACGACAAGGTCGACGCGCTGCATCGCTCGACCTTCCGGATCCTCCTCACCCACATGATGGAGGATCCCCACAACATCGGCAGCGGGATGGAGCTGTTCCTCGTCTCCCGCAATCTCGAGCGGGTGGCCGACCTGGCCACCAACATCGCCGAGGACGTGGTGTTCCTGGTGGAGGGGAAGTCGATCAAGCACCACGCCGAGGATCGGGGCGAGTCGGCACGGTGAGCGACGCCGCCCCGACCCGGGAGCGCCTCGGGGCGATCGATGTCGGTTCCAACTCGATCCGGCTGCTGGTGGCCGAGTGGGATCCCGCCACCGGACTGGAAGTGATCGACGAGGTGAAGGAGCAGCCGCGACTGGCGCGCGGCCTCGCTCGCACCGGCGCGCTGGACAGCGACGCCATGGAGGCGGCCCACGCCGCCCTCCGCCGGATGGTCGACGTGGCCCGCCGCCGCGGCGTCGGTCGCCTCAGCGCCGTGGCCACCTCGGCGATGCGCGACGCCAGCAACGGGCCGGCATTTGCCCAGCGGATCCGTCGCGAGCTGGGGCTGCCACTCACCATCATCGATTCCGACCGTGAGGCGCGCCTCTCCTGGCGCTCGGTGGCCGAGCACTTCCAGCTGGCGGACACCCGCGCCCTGGTGGCCGACATCGGCGGCGGTTCACTCGAGCTGATCGCCGCGGTCGATGGCCTGGTCGAGGCGGCCGAATCGCTGCCGCTGGGCGCGGTGCGACTCACCGAGCGGTGGCTCCTGGGTCGCCGTGACACCCGCAAGGAGGTGGCTGCACTCCGCAAGGCGGCCCGTGCCGAGCTCAAGCGGGCGCTGCCGTGGCGCGACTGGCGCCAGGCCACGCTGATCGGCTCGGGCGGCTCGTTCACCAACCTGGCCCGGATGGCCGCCGCCCGGCGCGGTGACCCCACCGACCCGATCCACGGCACCACCGTGGGCACCGGCGAGGCCGAGGCGCTGCTCGAGTGGCTCAGCACCATGACGACCGCCCAGCGCGCCAGGGTGCCGGGCCTCAACCCCCAGCGCGCCGACATCATCCTCGCCGGGATCGGCGTCACCACCGAGTTGCTGGCGCTGGTCGATGCCCGTCAGCTCACGGTGAGCGCGTTCGGCCTGCGCGAGGGACTGCTGCTCGAGATGGTCGGCAGCGAGACCAGTGCCCAACGGCCCAGTGATCCGCTCCGGCCACTCAGGGAGTTTGTCGATCGCTGCCGCGGCGACCGGCGCCATGTGGAGCAGGTGCGCGAACTGGCGCTGCGGCTCTTCGATGCCCTGGGCGACGAGCTGGGGTGCGGCCCCGGCGAGCGCTGGTACCTCGAGGCAGCGGCACTGCTCCACGACGTGGGGCAACTGGTCTCCTATCGCAAGCACCACCAGCACTCGTACCAGCTGATCATGAATGCCGAGCGGCTGGGGCTGGCGCCGCGCGACCGAGCCCTGGTGGCGCTCATCTCGCGGTATCACCGCAAGCGCGGACCGAGTCGCAAGCATGCCGAGTTCGCGGCGCTGGACCGCGACGACCAGCAGGTGGTCCGGCGGGTGAGCGGGTTGCTCCGGGTGGCCGATGGCCTCGACCGGGGGCACACCGCGGTGGTCGACCGGCTCACCGTGACCCTGTTCGACAATCGCTGCGTGATCCGTGCCTATCCGCGCGTCAAGGGCGCCGACCTGTCGCTCGAGGTGTGGGGAGCGGATCGCAAGAAGGACGTGCTGGAGCGGGGACTCGACCGCGAGGTGGTTGTGGCGGCGGGATTGTGACGCGACAGGCGACAGGCGACAAGCGACAGGCGCTCTTGCCAGCGGAGAGCAGCGCCCCTACCGTAGGACTTGCCATGACATCGCCTGTCGCTTGTCGCCTGTCGCCCGTCGCCTTCCGGTGACCCTCCTCTTCGTCATCATCGGCGGCGCACTTGGCACCCTGTCGCGCTGGGCGGTGAGCGGCTGGCTCCCGCCGAGCGACGGCGGCTTCCCGCGCGGCACCCTTGTCGTCAACCTGCTGGGGTCGCTGCTGATCGGCTTCGCGATGCGCTACGGCACGGCCACGCTGCAGTGGTCGCCGGAGCTCCGGGCCGGGATCACCATCGGCTTCTGCGGCGCCTTCACCACCATGAGCACCTTCGCCTACGAGGCGGTGCAGCTCGGCTCCAGCGGCCAGCTGATCCGCACCGGGCTCTACCTGGTGGTCACGGTGGTGGGCTGCTTCGCCGCGGTCATCGCCGGGTCGGCGCTCGCCGGCCGGCTGCTCTAGTGGAAGGGGATCACGCCATGCCCATGCGCACCATTCGCGGCCAGCAGACGCTGATGCGGATCTTCATCGGCGAGAGCGACAAGTGGGAGGGGAAGCCGCTCTACGAGGCGCTGCTCCACCTGCTCCGCGAGGAAGGCATTGCCGGCGCCACGGTGCTCCGTGCGGTGGCCGGCTTCGGCGCCAACAGCACGGTGCACACCGCCAGTGTGCTCAGGCTCTCGGTGGACCTGCCGATCGTGGTGGAGGTGGTCGACGCCACCGACCGGATCGAGTCGGTACTGCCGAAGCTCGACGAGCGGATCGGCGGAGGGTTGATCACCCTGGAGAAGGTCGAGGTGATCATGCACCGGGCGGAGCTCTAGGGGGCACGACAAACCCGCCGGGACGCGATCCTTTGCGTCCCGGCGGGTCATGGCGCGACGGCGCCGTCATGTCACATGGTGCGGAGCGACAGCGCGCGCCACGTCAGTCAGTGCGTGGTGCTGCCTGCGGCGCTGGCGTGCTTGTGCTCCAGCTTCGCCTCGAAGTCACTGACCTGCTTCTCGGCCTTCTCGCGCGCCTCACCGTACTTCTGCTGGATGGTGCCGATCAACTGGTCGCGCTTGCCGGCGATCCGGTCGAGATCATCGTCGGTGAGCTTGCCCCAGCGCTCGCGCACCTTCCCCTTCAACTCGGTCCACTGTCCTTCAAGCATGTCGCGGTTCAAGAAACCTCCCGCGTGAAATCCACAAGTGCGGGTCACGACCAACCGTGGGGTCGGGAACCCGTCGACGGGGAATCCCGAACCCCTGAATCTCGGGGTCCGGTGTCCCGCCTTCATTGATGGGGACGAACGAGTGGGAAGTTGTTGCACAAGAACGAGATACGAGATACGAGATACGAGGAGCTCCGAACCAATCGGACCGCCTCTCTCGTAACGCGTATCTCGTATCTCGTATTACGCCCCGTACGGCACCCAGATGTTCTTGACCTGGGTGGCGTGGCGGAGGAAGGCCTTGCCGGCCCCGGCCTCCGGGTCCAGCCAGTCGCGCTCGTGCCAGTCGCCCCAGGTGCGCTTCATGTTGCCGGCCGAGAGCCGCTCGGCCTCGGCCACGTCATCGCGAGTGGCGTGGACCCAGATCGCGTCGACATCGTCGTGCGCCGCCAGTGTGGGGAGCAACTCGTTGCGCAACCCGGTCACGATGTTGACCACGCCACCGGGCAGATCCGAGGTGTCGAGCACCTGGTAGAGGTCGGTGGCGAGCAGCGGCCAGCGCGGCGAGGGGATCGCCACCACGGCGTTGCCCATCGCGATGGCCGGGAGCACCAGCGACACGAACGCCAGCAACGGCGCCTCGTCGGGTGCCGCGATCCCGATCACCCCGATCGCCTCGGGCATGGCCAGCGTCACGTTGCGAAGCGGGGTGTGGTGTACCGCGCCGTCGTACTTGTCGGCCCAGGCCGCCCAGGTGAAGCACCGCTCGATCGCCGAGCCCACCTGCGCCCGGCCGTCCTCACCGGTGAGCACCCGGAGCCGCTCGGCGAACTCCACCTCGCGGGCGGCGAGGTTCTCGCCGAGGAAGTGCAGCACCTGTGACCGATTGTGCGCCGTCGCCTGCTGCCACCTGGGCTGCGCCTTGTGGGCCGCCTCGACCGCGTTGCGGATGTCCTTGCGGTTGCCGCGCCCGACCTCGCCGGAGAGCTGCGCCTTCGAGGGTGACCACCGGGAGTGCGTACCCCGAGTCGGGTCGCGCCTGCTTGCCGCCGATATAAAGTTTCGGAGTTCGATCGACGGCGGGGAGCCGTGCTGCCGCGTCGTCTCGCGGCGCGGCCGATCCCGCCCCCACCCCGAAGTCACCCGCGTCGTCTCGCGGCGCGGCCGGGGATCCCTCGACTTGCGCCTCCGGCGCTCGCTCGGGATGACCGACCGCCTGGCGGTCGGTCAGGTACTCCCAGATCCCCTCCCGCCCGCCCTCGCGTCCGTAGCCGCTCTCGCGGTACCCGCCGAAGCCGCTCGCCGCATCGAACATGTTGGTGCAGTTGACCCACACCGTACCCGCCTTGATCCGCGGCGCCACGTCGAGAGCGGTGTTGAGGTTCTCGCTCCAGACGCTCGCGGCCAGCCCGTAGCGAGTGTTGTTGGCGAGCTCCACGGCCTCGTCGGGCGTGCGGAAGGTCATCAGCACCACCACCGGCCCGAAGATCTCCTCCTGGGCGATCACCGCAGCGGGACTCACGTCGGTGAACAGCGTCGGCGGGTAGAAGAGTCCCTCCGTGGGGACGCTCCACGACGGCTGCCAGCAGGTGGCCCCCTCGGTCTTCCCCTGCTCCACCAGCGCGGCGATCCGCTCGAGTTGCACCGGGGCGACGATGGCGCCGATGTCGACCGCCTTGTCGAGCGGTGAGCCGACCCGGAGCTTCTCCATCCGGGCCCGCAGCTTCCCCACCAGTGCCTCGGCAACACTCTCGGCCACCAGGATCCGCGAACCGGCGCAGCAGACCTGCCCCTGGTTGAACCAGATCGCGTCGACCACTCCCTCGACCACGCTGTCGAGGTCGGCGTCGTCGAACACCACGAACGGCGACTTGCCGCCCAGCTCGAGCGTCAGCTTCTTCCCCGACCCCGCCGTGGCGGTGCGGATCGCACGGCCCACTTCGGTCGAGCCGGTGAAGGCGATCTTGTCGATGTCGGGGTGGTTCACCATCGCCTGACCGGTGCGGCCGTCGCCGGTGATGATGTTGACCACCCCCGGCGGCAGCCCGAGCTCGTGCAGCATGTCGGCGAAACAGAGCGCGGTGAGCGGAGTGTACTCCGCCGGCTTGAGCACCACCGTGTTCCCGGCTGCCAGTGCCGGCGCGATCTTCCAGGACAGCATCAGCAGCGGGAAGTTCCACGGGATGATCTGGCCCGCCACGCCGACCGCCTCCATTCCCGGGAACTCGCGTCTCGAGCAGCTGGGCCCAGCCGGCGTGATGCGAGAAGTGCCGCGCCACCAGCGGGATGTCGATGTCGCGCGACTCGCGGATCGGCTTGCCGTTGTCGAGCGACTCGAGCACCGCGAAGAGCCGGGAGCGACGCTGGACGCCGCGGGCGATGGCGTAGAGCCAGCGCGAGCGGCCGTGGGGGCCGAGCGCCTGCCACGGGCCCAGCGCCTGGCGCGCCGCGGACACCGCCGCATCGACGGCCTCATCGCTCGCCTGGGTCACCAGCGCCAGCTCGGTGCCGGTGGCGGGGTCGCCCACCGTGAAGGTCTCGCCGGGCTCGGACCAGCCACCACCCATGTAGCACCCGAAGCGGCGACCGTGACTGTCGAGCCACTCGCGCGCCGGCGCGGCAGACTCGGGGGCGGGACCCCAGGGCAGTGATTCGAAGGCGGAACGGACGTCGGTCATGGCGAAGATCCCTGACGGTCGGGGGGATGCGTGCGAGGGGCGACAGGCGACAGGCGACACGCGACACGCGGCGCGGCATCACCGACCTCCCGATCCCACCACCTGTCTCCTGTCGCCTGTCGCATGTCGCCCTACCCCATCGGATGCCGGTGCGCGGCGGAGTATCTCCCCGTCACGTGGTGCTCGAGCTGGCGCTCGATATCGGTCAGCAGCGAACTCGCCCCGAAGCGGAACAGATCCGGGTGGGTCCAGCGGTCACCCAACTCCTCCTTCATCATCGCCAACCAGGCCATCGAATCCTTGGCCGTCCGGATCCCGCCAGCGGGCTTGAGTCCCACCAGGTGGCCGGTGTGCTGGTGCCAGGCGCGGATGGCACGGGCCATCACGATCCCCACCGGCAGCGTGGCGTTGACCGGCTCCTTGCCGGTGCTGGTCTTGATGAAGTCGGCGCCGGCCATCATCGCCACCATCGACGCTCGAGCCACCTCGGTGAGCGTGCCCAGGTCGCCGGTGCCGAGGATCACCTTGAGGTGCGCCTGGCCGCACGCCTCACGGAAGGCGCGCACCTCGTCGTAGAGCGCCTGCCAGTTGCCGGTGAGCACGTGCCCCCGGGTGATGACGATGTCGATCTCCTCGGCCCCCGCCGCGACCGACGCACCGATCTCGGCGAGGCGCGTCTCGAACGGTGAGAGGCCGGCCGGGAAACCGGTCGAGACCGCGGCCACCGGGATACCGCTCCCCTCGAGCGCATGCACTGCTGTCTCGACGAATGCGTGATAGACGCACACGGCCGCCACGTGGATCGGCAGGTCGGCCACGCCGAGCGACTCGAGCAGGTCGAGGCGGACAGGGCGGCGCGCCTTGGCACAGAGGCGGCGGACCCGACCGGCGGTGTCGTCGCCCGACAGGGTGGTGAGGTCGATCAGCGTGACCGCACGAAGCAGCCAGCCGGCCTGCCACGCCTTCTTGACGCTGCGCCGGGTGGGGATCGTGGCGGCGCGACGCTCCACCGCGCTGCGGTTGACCCGGATCGCGGCCACCAGGTCGAGGTCGAGCGGGCCACCCGGGTTGCGCGGCAGGCGTCCCGGCGGCGGCAGCTCCACCTGCGGCACATAGGTCACCCCGGGGCCGGGACGGCTGCCGCGAGCGGCATTGGGTCGCGTCATGCGATTGTCCCCTGACCGGCCCAGGCGCGGGCCGCCAGCAGTTGCTCCCGGCGCTCGAGCAGCGCCGGGTCCTTGAACATGAAGATGAGCACGGCGCCCGCCAGGAAGCCACCCACATGAGCCCAGAAGGCCACGCCGCCCATCTGGCCGACCCCGGCGCCGAGCATCTGCAGGAAGAACCAGTACCCCAGCATCACCCAGGCCGGCACCGTGAGGCGGAAGAAGAGGATCACCAGCACCACCAGGGTGCGGATGCGCACGGTCGGGTAGAGAATCGCGTAGGCGCCCATCACCCCGCTGATCGCCCCGCTCGCTCCGACCATCGGCACCGGCGAGCCCGGATCGACGATCACCTGCGCGGCGGCGGCCGCCAGTCCGCAGAGGAGGTAGAACGCCGCGAAACGGGTGTGCCCCATGGCGTCCTCGACGTTGTTCCCGAACACCCACAGGAACCACATGTTGCCGAGCAGGTGGAGCCACCCGCCGTGGAGGAACATGGAGGTGACCATGGTCGTCCACCCCGAGTCGGTCCCGACCACGCAGGCGAGCTGGCGGCCGACCGGAATGGCATAGCCCTCCGGGAGCTGGTGCATCAGGCTGCCGGGCACCAGCCCCAGTTCACAGACGGAGCGGGCCAGTTGGGGGTCGGTCCCCATCCCCTGTACCAGCACCCACACCAGCACATTCAACACGATCACCCCGATCGTGACGACCGGGGTGAGAAGGGATGGGTTCTCGTCGCGGTAGGGGAACATGGCAGGCTAATAATACTGCCGCGCCCGGGAGGTCCCACCACTGAGGACGGAGGGCGGAACGACCGAGGACGGAGGGGGCACACTCGCCCCCTCCGTCCTCCGTCCTCTGCCCTCCGTCATCACCAGCTCAGCGCCCCGCCTTTGCCCCCAGCCAGTCGGCCCGGAACTGCCGCTGGGCATCGGTGATGGTGCCGCCGTCAGCCTCCATCGGCACCGCTTCAAGACGCGGGCTGGTCGCGAAGCGCATCGTGGTGCTCCGCTGCTCGCCGCGCTGGTCGAAGACCACCGGCACCGCATCGCCCGGCTTGTGGGAGGCCTCGATCGCAGCAAGCTCCGCCTGGTTGGCGACCGGCTTGCCATCGACCATCCGGATCTGGTCGCCACGATCGATGCCGGCCTCATAGGCCGGCGTGCCGACGCTGGTGCCGAACGGCACCACGGCGTCGTCGCGACCCAGCCGCAGCCCGGACCAGGCCGCGTCCGGATCGGCCTGCCGCAGCGCGATCCCCGCCTGCGCCAGCAGGGTGGCGTAGTCGGGTGCCTCGCGGCCGCGCACGTAGCGGACGAAATAGTCGTGGGCGAACGCCGGGTCACCGGTATAGTCGCCCAGCGTCCGCTCGATGTCGTCGACCGTGTAGGGATGGGTCACGGTGTAGTGCTGGCCGGCACCGAATCGCTGCCACATCAGTCGCATGAAGCCATCGAGGGTCTTGCCGGGGTACCGACCGCGGATCGAGAGATCGAGCCCCAGCGCCACCCCGGCGCCCCAGGTGTAGTACGACAGGAAGATGTTGCCGTAGTTGGTCGGGTCGATCGACGTGGCGGCATCGACGAACGGCGAGCGGAGCGACATCTCCATCGGTGAGCCGTAGCGCCGTGCGGTCGTGTTGGTCACGGCGTTGGCGATCGCCCCTGCCGTCCGGATGTAACGATTCGCGTCGACCAGCCCGGCCCGCGCCAGCACCAGCTGGCCATAGTACTGGGTGAAGCCCTCGCCGAACCAGAGGG
This sequence comes from uncultured Gemmatimonadales bacterium, assembly GCA_963817715.1. Classification (GTDB taxonomy): domain Bacteria; phylum Gemmatimonadota; class Gemmatimonadetes; order Gemmatimonadales; family GWC2-71-9; genus Palsa-1233. Next base: position 580,471 of record CAWFPG010000005.1, on the reverse strand, counting down.
CATCGGAGGGATCACTGGTCGAGAAGTCGAACGGCTCGATCATCGCCGAGCGGATCCGCTCCATGTTCCACGAGTGGAAGAACTCGTGGCTCAGTGTCCCGATCAGCCCGAGCATGTTGCGCGCCAGCGAGCTGGTGCTCGAGATGAAGGTCGAGTTGCGGTGCTCCATCCCGTCGCCCGAACCCCAGGGCACGTAGTCGGCGATGAAGGTGTAGCGGCCATTGTCGTACTGGGCCGTCTCGCCGAACACCCCGATCTCCTCGGCCACCACCTTCTTGGCCATCGCGGTGTAGGCATCGAGTTCGGCGTCGGTGCCGGTGTGGTGCATCGCGATACCGATCGTGTCGACCCGGCCGCCGGGACCGGCCACCGTCCAGGTGCGGGTGGCGTGCGCCGAGAGCTCGGTGGGTGAGTCCATGAAGTACTGCAGGTCCGGCGCGGCGTAGCGCAGCGGATCGCGGGTCGCCAACAGCTGGGTCGCCGCTGTCCAGTGGCTGCCCGCCGGCATGGTGAACCGGATCGCGATCGGCTCGGCGTCGTAGCCCGCCGCCCAGGCAAAGGTGGCCGGCATGTTGAGGTGGGCGTGGGTCCGATCGATCCCGGCATAGGTGCCACCGGCCCGATCGGCGAACAGTGTGTAGTGGAAGCGCACCGCCTTGCCGCTCGAGACCACCAGCCAGCGATACGGGTCGCGCCGCACGATCTCCAACGGTCGGCCGTCGACATCGGTCGCGCTGGTGGAGTAGACATTCTTGGCGAACTCGTGCATCGCATAGCGGCCTGGGCTCGAGCGGCTCATCCACACCGCGACGGTGTCCTGCCCGATCGCCGGGAAGGTCACCGTGACCTCGGCCTCGTGGTGAACCGCGTTCGGGAAGGCAATCTCGTAGCGGACGGTGTCCGCAGGCTGGGGCTGGGCCAGGGCGAGCAGGGCGAGGACGAGCATGGGGCGCAGGACTCCGAGTTGGGAAGGGATCTAATATACGAGGTGCGAGATACGAGATACGAGATACGAGGGAGGAGATGCGATTCTACCATCTCTCGTACCTCGTATCTCGTATCTCGTATCTCGTCAGTCCACCACCTCAATCCGCTGCCGCCAGACCAGCCCGCCACCACCACCGCGCAGCTCGAGCCACCCCGAACTGCCCGGGAGTGGCTCCCACGTCACGTCGCGCGTCTCGCCGATCGAGACCGGTCGCTGGTCGCTGCCGGTGACCTCCTGCCAGACCGGGAGCTCGAAACCGTCCTTGGCCACGTCGGTCCAGACCGCCGGAGCCTTGTCGCTCGCGAAGCGGAACCGCAAGCCGGTCTTCTCCAGCGTGATGTTCATGAACCGGAGCCGATAGGTCTCCCCGGCCTGGACGGTGTCCGGCGCCGAGTCCTTCATGTCGTTGTTCACCTCCACCCCGAGCTGCCCCTTCACCACATCCAGCCAGGAATGGACAAGGAAGACCCGCTCATGGACGGCGTCGTACGTGGCCGGATCATCGACCACCACGATCGGCCCGGCGAGCCCCTTCCCCTGCTGGTTGATGTCGGACACATGGGTGTGGTACATGAACGACCCACTCCGCGGCACCGTCACCCGGGCCACGAACGAGTCGCCGGGCATGATCGGCGGGATCGGCATGTGGGCATAGCCACCGACGCCCACCACGCCGTCGGAATACCCCTCGATCTCGATGCCGTGCCAGTGGATGCTGGTCGCATCGGGCGTCATGTTCCGGACCACGATATCGGTCGGCTGGTTGGTCTTGAGCAGCAGGAGCGGCGCCTCCCCTGGCTTCGCGTCCTTCGTGCCGTCGTCGATGCGGTAGCCGTAGGTGCGCATCATCGGGATGCTGTCCGCCGTGGCGATCACGTCGAGCCGGATCGTCCGCTCGGCCGGTACCCGCGCCGGGATCGGCCCCTTCGGCTTCACCCGAGTCACCAGCATCAGGCCGCCCATGTGATCCTCCACATGGTGGGCGGCGTCGGCCAGATTCGGCGCGAAGTAGGCCTTCATGGCGTAGGCCTGGCCTCCGGGCCACTCGGCGCCCAGCGGAGCATTCATCGCCGCATGGAACGAGAGATGGCAGTGGAACAGCCAGCCACCGGGCCGATTTGGTGACCAGACGATCCGGCGGGTGGTGCCCGGGTGCATGTTCTCGGTCACCGCCATGCGGCGGGCACGCGGGTCGAAGAGGGTGTCGTCCTGCCAGTCGCCCGCGGCATCGACCCGGAAGTAGAAGCCGTGCAGGTGCATCGGGTGGTCCTTGTACGACGCGTTGATCAGCCGCCAGCGGATCGAGTCGTCCACCGTGGCCTCCATCCGCTCGGTGTGCGGCCACGGCCGGCCGTTGATCGAGAGGATCTCCCCCGCCTCCTCGAGGCCGCTGTCGCCCGGGACCCGGTCGGTGTAGACGTCGATCAGCAGGATCCGGTCGGCGGCGACGGGACCGGTAGCCGGGTCGACGACCAACGCACCATTGAGCAGGGCGTCGTCGAAGAGCCGGTCGTCGAGCGCGGTGCCGGGCCTGGCGCCCCAGTAGAAGAAGGTGCCCTCACGATCGGCGGTGAACGACGCGGTCTCCTCGGCACCGGGAGCCACCACCAGGGAATCGAGGATCGCCATCCCGCGACGGTTCGCCAGGCCGTGCACGGCGATCGGCTCGTCGGTGGTGTTGCGCACCGATGCCCGCACCACGGTGCCCTCGCGGACCCGGATGAGCGGCCCCGGCGTGCTCGGCCCCTGACCGCGCAGCGCGAAGCTCAGCACCGTGGCGCCAGCGTGTTCCATCCCGTTGGGGCGCCACTCGCCCTGCACGATGTCGAGTTCGAGATGGAGCACTCCGGCCTCGAGGCGGCCGGCCGGGAGCCGGTTGTCGTTGAAGGCGACGTTGGGGAGTGGCCCAACGGTGGACAGGATCGACACCGCTGCAGCGAGCAGCATGGGACCTCACGGGATCAGGACTGTGGAGGGGATACGGTCGCACGCTACCCGATCGGGGAGGTTTGCGACAGGGTTTTCGGCCGGCGCGGGAGTGCCTGATGCGTCAAGCAACGTCGGCGATGGCTTCAGCCGCCGATCGCCTCCACCGGGTCGAGTCGCGAGGCGCGCCGCGCCGGGTACCAGCCGAAGAGCACCCCCACCGCCAGGGCGAACCCTATCGCAAACACCGCCCCCGGCCAGTGCAGGGGGATCACGAAGTGCTTCCCGAACTGGGCGCCGATCCAGGTGGTCAGGACGATCAGGCCCAGGCCGGCCCCGACGCCGACGACCGCCCCGACGAACGCCAGGGTAAGCGACTCGGCCAGGAAGAGTCGCTGGATGTCGCTCTCGTTGGCCCCGAGTGCCTTGAGGATGCCGATTTCGCGCACGCGCTCCCGCACCGAGATCAGCAGCACGGAGAAGAGCCCGATCCCGCCCACCAGGATGGTGATGATCGAGATGGCGTACATCACCCCGTTCCAGCCGCCGAGGATCGAGTCGGCCATTGCCAGGTTCGAGAGCACCTCGGCGGCCTCGTTCTGGAGCCGGAAGTCCTCGGTGCCCTGGTGTCGCTGGCGCATCAGCACGTCGACCCGGCGGATGACCGTGCCGAGATCCTCGCCCGGGAGGGCGGTGACGAGCGCCTGATCGATGCGCGACGGCGCGCGGTAGTAGCGCTGGGCATAGGTCCACGGCACGTACATCCGGCGGGTGATCCAGGAGTTGTCGATCGGCGCCATCTCGTAGACCTGCTGTGCCACCACACCGATCACGGTGAACCGCACCCCGTTGATGGTGATGACCTGCCCGATCGGTGACGCGGCACCGAAGAGATCGGCAACCACCGCGTCGCCGAGGACGGTGACCCGCGACACGTTCTCGACGTCGAGCACCCCGATCTCCCGTCCCGCCACGATCCGGTTGTTGCGGAAGGTGAGATACCCGGCGTCGATCCCCTCGACCTGGAGCGCGCGGCGACCCGCGGGGCCGATCACCACCATGTTGGTGCCCCGGATGTTGGGCATCACCGATTCGACTCCGGGGATCGCCTTGAGCGCCTCCGCGTCGGCGATCCGGAGCCCGGGGTGGCGCAGGTCCACCGCGCGGCGGGCATCGCCCCGGGGACCACGGTCCTGCACGGCGACCGATCGGGGAAAGCCGATCGATGCCAGGTCGCGGTAGGCCATCTCCTTCATGCCGACGGCGATCGAGGTCATCGACACCAGCGACGCGGCGCCGAAGACGATCCCCGAGAGGGTCAGGAGGGAGCGCAGCGGGTGCGCGATGATCTCGCGCACGGCATCGCCGAACAGCTCGGCCGTCGCGGCGAGGCGGCCCTGGGTCTCAGCCATAGCGGAGGGCCTCGACCGGTGAGAGGCGACCGGCCCGGAGCGCCGGATAGAGCCCGGCCAGCAGGCCCACCACCACCGCAGTGCCGACCGCCAGCACCGCGATGGTCGGTGTCACGACCGCGGGCAGCTTCATGAAGTGCCCCACCGTGCCGGTGAGCGCCGTCCCGATCGCCAGCCCGAACACTCCACCCAGCACGGTGACCACCATCGCCTCGGCGAGCACGTGCACGAAGATCCCGCTCGCGGTGGCGCCGAGCGCCATCCGGGTGCCGAAGTCGCGGATGCGCTCCACGACCGAGGCCAGCAGGATGTTGGCGATCACGATCCCGCCGGTGAAGAGCGACACCGTGCCGACCACGAGGAAGATGTAGTTGAACAGCAGCATGAACTGGGCGGAGCTCCCGCCACCGCCGAACGACCCCGATGGCCGGATGTCGAAGTCCTCCACCCCGTGACGGGCGTAGAGCAGCGAGCGCACCTCGTCGACCGCCTGCGGCACCATGCCGGGCTTCGCCTTGAGCGTCATGAAGCTGAGGTGACGGTTGTTGGCGAACTGGCTGAAGGCGGTCGAGATCGGGATGTATGCCCGTTCGTTGCGATACTCCAGTGCGTTGTCGCTCCACGCGGCGAAGCGGAACTCCTCGCGCTCGAGCACGCCGACCACGGTGAACGCCTTGCCACCAATGTTCACGAGCTCGCCGAGCGCCGAGGCGGCATTGTCGAAGAGCGAGTCGGCGAACTTCCACCCCATCACCATCACCCGCGCCCGCCGTTCCACGTCGAGATCGGAGAGATAGCGACCGACCAGTGGCCGGATGTCGTTGATCCGGGCGTAGTCGGGCAGGGTGCCGCTCACCTGTCCCACGAAGTCGCGGCCGTTGGCGCGGTAGGGCAGGTCGAGCTCCCACCCTGGCGCGATCGCCTCGAGGGTGGTGGCTCGGTCGCGCAGGAAGCGGGCGTCGTCGTAGGTGAGCCGCTTGCTCGCCAGGGCCCGCGCGGTCGGGTCGAGCGCCTGGGGCGTGTCGCCGACGATCACCGTGCCGGTCCCACCGACCTCGTCGAGGTACTGCTGGGTCAGCGCGGCCTGGCCGCCGAAGAGCGCCAGCACGGTGACGATGCTGGCGGTGCCCAGCACGATGCCGAGCAGCGCCAGGACCGTCTGCCCGATGTGACGGCGGGCCTCGTCGAGGCCGGTGAGCAGCGACTCGAACAGGTTCACGACACGACCTGGCCGTCGGCGATCTGGATCAGCCGACCGGCGCGCTCCGCGACCAGCGGGTCGTGGGTCACCATGATCACCGTGTGGCCACCGGCGTGGAGCGTCTCGAAGGTGCGCATCACCTCGCCGCCGGCCTTCGAGTCGAGGTTGCCGGTCGGCTCGTCGGCCATCAGGATCGCCGGCTCGCCGATCAGCGCCCGCGCGATCGCCACCCGCTGGCGCTCACCACCGGAGAGTTCGTCGGGCTTGTGCCCGGTCCGGTGACCGAGTCCCAGCGCCTCGAGACCGGCGATCGCCCGACGCAGGCGCTCGCGACGCCGGATCCCGCCGCGATACTTGAGCGGCAGCGCCACGTTCTCCTCGATCGAGAGCCGCGGCATCAGGTTGAAGGTCTGGAAGACGAAGCCGACCTTGTGGTTGCGCACCTGGGCCAGTCGCTTGCCAGTGAGCGCGCTCACGTCCTCGCCATCGAGCACGTAGCGCCCGGAGGTGGCGCTGTCGAGGCAGCCGAGCAGGTGCATCAGGGTGCTCTTGCCGGAGCCGGAGGGGCCGACGATGGCCACGAACTCGCCGGCGGCCACGTCCACATCCACGCCCCGCAGCGCCTGCACATCCACCCGCCCCAGCCGGTAGGTCTTGGTGAGGCCGCGCGCCTCGATCAGCGCCGGCATCAGGAACTCACACGAGCTGCCCGCTCGGCGGCGGCCACCGGATCCTCGAGGGCCACCGAGTCGCCCGGCGCCACGCCGCGCAGCACTTCGACCCATGACAGATCGCCCAGGCCGAGTTCGACCGGCGTGCTCTCCGGCTTGCCGTTGACGAGCTTGTACACGATCGGCTGACCTTCGGAGAGGAAGACCGACTCGACGGGGAGGCGAACCACGTCGTGCCTGGTGGGACCGTTGATCCGGACGTTGGCGGTCATCCCCGGGCGCAGCACGCCGGTGTCGCCACGGACGGCCACCTCGACGTCGAAGACCCGGACCCGATCCTGCTGCCGCGCCGCCGGCGGCACCAGTCGCACGATGCCGAGCACCGTGTCGCCGGGGAAGGCGTCGACCGTGAGCGAGACTGAGTCGCCCCGCGCCACCTTGCCGATGTCGACCTCGTTGATCGCCGCCTTGACCCGGAGCGACGACAAGTCGGCAATCGTGAACAGCTCGGTGCCGCCGCCGAAGGTGCTGGTGCCGCCGACGACGGTCTCACCCTCCTCCACCCCGCGCACGATGATCACTCCTGCAGTGGGCGCGGTGATTCGCGCCCACTGGGCGCTGTCACCAGCGGTGACCCCGCTCAGCTGTACCTGGCGCAGCTGCTCGGTGACCGACTGATACTGGGTCTCCGCCTGGCGCCACGATGCCTGTTTCTGGTCGACCTCTTCCTGGGTGATCCCGCCGGTCGGCAGCAGCTCGGCGGCACGGTCGTACTCCCGCTTGGTCCGGTCGCGATTGATCTCGGCGCCCATGATGTCGGCGCGGAGCCGCGCGAACGAGTTGGCCTGGGCGATGTCGGGCACGATCCGGGCGAGGAGTTGGCCGGGAGCGACCCGGGCCCCCTCGCGAACCAGCAGCCGCTCGACCACGCCGGAAATCGGCGACTTGACCACGATCTGCCGCTCCGGCTCGACCAGCCCGGTCTCCTCGACGAAGACCCGGATGTCGCCTCGATCGACGGCGGCGACCCGATACGGCCGGGTGGCGCCATCGTCGGCGGCGTTGGCACTACCACAGCTGATGAGTGCGCCGATGAGTCCTGTACCGAAGACCAGCGAGGCAAGCCGCCGCATGGCGATCCTCCGCCCGGTTGATGATGGATTCTCCCGAACAGACGCGACCGCACGGGCACCGGTTTCATTGTGGCACGTTTCGAAGATGAAACGTCCGGGCTCCCGTCACTACTCCGGGACCTTGATGCCATGTGTCGACCCGGTCACCACCTGCTGCGAGTCGGGCCAGTCGTAGGTCGCGACCAGCTTGCCCCGGATCCCATCGGCGGTGAGCACCGAGGCGGCCCGGATCTGGACCTCGGCCCGGTCGCGCAGGATGCTGCGGTACTTCGCCGAGATCAGGATCAGCGAGTCGGCCCGCATCCCCACTCGCATCGGGATCAGGGGGCGACCGGCGAGCTTCATGTTCCAGTCGGTGCCGGCGGCGTTGCTGATCAGCTCCGAGCCGACCGAGTCGGCAATTCCCTCGAGGTTGCTGGTCATCTGCCAGTGACCGGCGAAGTCAGCATAGCTGGGCGGTGCGGGCGGCGGTGGGGGGGGCGCCGCTTCCTCGGCCTTGCAGGCAGTGAGCAGGGCCAGGGCAGCAATCGCGAACGGCAGGCGCATCGGGACCTCCGGTTCGGGATGAACGGGGATGAGCGAAGCTATGGCCCATGACGAGCGGCGGCAATCGGAACGGGGGGTGGCAGAGCGGCGATCCGGCCCGTATCCTCTGGCGCCCCCGGACCCATCGCCGAGGACCCCATGCGCCTTTGCCACGCCCTTGTCCTGCCGCTCATCGTTGCCGCCTGTGCCCAGTCCGCCGACCAACCGGCCACCCCGGCGGGGCCCCAGGAGGTGACATACACCGCCACCGACGATGTCTTCACCGGTCCGGATTCAATCGTGCCGGGGATGACACAGCTGACCTTCGTGAACAACGGCGCCAACATGCACCAACTGCTGCTGGCGCGGTTCGACGAGGGGAAGACGCTCGATTCACTGATGGCGGCGATGCAGGCCAATCCGAACGACGATCCCGCCTGGATCCACTGGGTCGGCGGTGCCGGAGTGATCGCCCCCGGCATGCGGGAGACCTCCACCCAGGATCTCGAACCGGGCAGCTACGCGATGCTCTGCTTCGTCACGAGTCCTGGCGACTCGATGCCCCACGTCGCGAGGGGGATGGTCAAGCAGGTGACGGTGGCTGGTGAACGCAACACCGCTGCCGCCCCGGAGGCCGACACCGAGATCCACCTGTCGGATTTCGCCTTCGACATGCCGGCGGTCACGGCAGGCACCCACACCTTCAAGGTCGTCAACGACGGCCAGCAGGCCCACGAGGTGTCCCTGGTCAGGCTCAACGAGGGCACCAGCGTGGAGCAGCTCCTCGCGGCCGCCGGGCCGGGCAGCGAGGGACCGCCGCCGGCCGTGCCGATGGGCGGCAATGGCGTGATCTCGCCGCGGGCCAGTAACTGGTTCACGGTGAATCTCGAGCCGGGACACTACGCCCTGCTCTGCTTCGTGCCCGATTCGGCCGATGGCGTGCCGCACGCGATGAAGGGGATGGTCAAGGAATTCGAAGTGACCGCCGCGAGCTGACGGCGACATCGCGAAGCGCGAAGGGCGAGGAGCGGAAAGCAACCGCCCCTCGCCCTTCGCGCTTCGCGATGTCGCTGCTACGGCTGCGGCTTGAGCAGCCCCGCCAGATCGGCCCGCATCATCTCGCTGGTGATCCGCACCCGCCGGAACACGATCGAATCGCCGCCAGCGGTGAACATGGCGTGGGTTTCGTCGTCGGGGGTATTGGTGAGCCGGGTGATCTCGCCCGAGGCGACGTCGATCATGGCGAGATCGACCTCGCCGGCCGACTTCATGGAGAAGAGGAGCCGGCTGTCGTCTGGCGAGAAGGCGCGGGGGCCGGCGGCCTGGTCGAGCCGCCGGACGACCGTGCCGTCGATCCCGTAGATCACCACCCCGCTGCCGTTGTCGCCCGTGGGGACCGCGGACGCCAGCAGGTGATTGATGGGCTGGATCGGGAAGGTCCCGTTGCCCCGGCGGATCGGCCGGAGCCGGTTGCCGGGCTCGAGGGCATAGAGCACCAGTTCTCCGGTTGCCGAATCGGGCATCTGGAGCACCGGCAGGTCGCGACCGCCGACGCGAACGCCGAGCGCCGCGTTCACCGAGCCGAACCGCGTCAGTCTGGTGGTGTCACCGGCGCCGAGCGGGATGCGCCAGAGGTCGCCGAGGCGCGAGTCGCGATCGCTCGAGATCACCAACCCGGATCCGTCGACGGTGAAGTACGCCGGCGCCTCATAACCTGGCCAGTCATCGACCCGCGTCATCTGGCCATCCCCAGCGGTATCCGCCATGTAGACGTCGGGGCTGCCGCCCAGATCGGACATCCACGCAAGCCGGCTGCTGGAGGGATCCCAGGTAACGCCAGCATGCTGGGCATCGCGCGACAGCACACGAAGCCCCGTGCCATCGGGGTGGATGATCGCCAGGTCGTTGCCGCCACCGGGATGGTCGATGCGGAAGGCAAGCCACTGCCGGTCGGGTGACTCCCAGAACGCACCGGGGTCGATCGAGTCGGCAAGGATCCGCGTCTCGACGGTGTCGGCAACAGCCCGGCGCATGTACACGGCAGGCGAACGCATCGAGCTGTAGACGATGGTCGTGTCATCGAGCCAGCGCGGCTGGTCCTCCTGCAACAGATCGTCGGTCACCCGGGTCGCCGGTCCCCCGTTGGCGGGCATGACCCAGATGTCGGTCTGCCGGCCGCGCTCCGACAGGAACGCCACCCACTTCCCGCCCGGCGACCAGCTCGGCGCCCAGTCGGCGCTGATGTCGGTGGTCAGCTGGCGGGAGGCGCCATCGGTCGCCGCGACCCAGATATCGGACTTCCCGGTCCGCGTGGAGAGGTAGAGGAACGACTTGCCGTCGGGCGACCACGGCGAGCCGACGAGGGAGGGTATCGCCTCGTACCCCTCGCTGGTCACCCGGCGACGCTCACCGCCGTCGACCGCGGCGATGCCGACACTCGAGCCGGTCCCGCCGCCGAAATCGGTGTACGCAACGTTGGCCCCGTCAGGCGAGATGTAGCCGATGGTCGGGTCGTCGAGGCCGGGGATCAGCGCGCTGATCGCCCCGGTCCCGATGGAGACCTGGAAGGACTTGACGGTGCCACCGCTGCCGTAGCTGGCGTAGATCAGGCGGTCACCGTCGGGATGGAATTGGATCGGGATCTTGAAGGCCGGCGATGCAACCACGACCCTGACCGAATCGGTCGCCAGATCGACGACGGCCACATCGGAGACACCCACCGCCGAGGTGGAGGCGGCGAGCCGGCTGCCGTCCTCGGACCACACCGCGGCGGCCTGGTTGCCGATCAGCGATGAGACGCCGAGCCTGCGGGCGTTGCCCATGTCGGCGTCGGCGACCCAGAGGTCGAAGCCGTTGTCGCCGGGACGCCAGAACGCGACCCGCTGGCCGTCGGGCGAGACGCTGAGCATCTGGTCACGCGCGCCTTCGTCCGAGAGCCGGGCGACCGGTGCGTGATCGGGAGCGGCCGGCGCGGCACAGCCGCCGACAGCGAGGATGAGAGCCATCACCAGCCATCGGGTCATTCGCTTCCTCCGGAGGATGCCTGCGCGCGGAGTGCCGCAGCAATTCCGCTCTTGATCGAGTCGACGACCGCCCCCTGGGCGGCGAGCACGTCGCTCACGTCGGGGTTGTAGGTCTCCGCCCACATGCTGCGGGTGGTGACCGGATCGCTGAACTGCACGGTGATCCGCATCACGTTGCCGGCGCGGAAGAGGTTGGCCTCGATCACTGCGTCAAGGTTGCGCTCGCTGGCGATCTCGCGAGTGCTCTTGCCGCTGCCGGCATAGCTCGCCATCTCGCTCCGCGACGCCACGCCCACGCCGAGCTGGGCGATGGCGTTGGTGAGCGCGTCCTGCATCGCGGCCGCGAAGAGCGGGTCCTTGCCCGAGATGTCATCGATCGGCAGCACGCCGATCCGCTCGATCTTCGCGGTGCCACCCTTGAGCGCCATCCCGACGCCCGCCCCGGCGCCCAGGACCACCACCGCGCCGATGGCGATCGCCAGCCAGCGACGGCGGCCGATCCCGGCCGGCGCTGCCGTGACCGCCTGATAGGGACGCGTTGCGGTGGGCGTGAGGCCACCGCTCGGCGTGGTCAGCAGTGCCTCGAGCTGGTTGCGCAGCTCGGCCGCAGATTGCCACCGGTCCGCCGGCTGCTTGGCGAGGCACTTGAGCACCAGCTCGGCGAGCGCCGGTGGGACCTGGGGGCGCTTCTCGCGCGGATCGGCCGGCGTCTCCATCACGTGGGCCGAGAGGGTGCCCTGGGCGGTGCGGCCGGCGAACGGCGGCTCGCCGGTCAGCATCTCGTAGGCGAGGCAGCCCACCGCATAGATGTCGACCCGGGCGTCGATGTCGGCCTCGCCCATCGCCTGCTCGGGGGCCATGTACTGCGGTGTGCCGACCGCGATCCCCACCGTGGTGAGCTGGTCGCCGGCCGACGCGGAGAGCGCCTTGGCCACGCCGAAGTCGGCCACCACCGCATGACGCCCCGACAGCAGCACGTTGGCCGGCTTGATGTCGCGATGCACCACGCCGCGCTCGTGCGCGTAGGCCAGCGCGTCGGTCACCTCGCCCAGGATCCGGACGGTGTCGGTGATCGGCAGCTGGTGCTCGCGCTTGAGGCGATCGGCGAGGGTCTCGCCTTCGACAAACGGCATCACGTAGTAGAGGAAGCCGTCCGACTCGCCCGAGTCGTAGAGCGAGAGGATGTGCGGGTGATTGAACGACGCCACCAGCCGGATCTCGCGCGGGAAGCGCTCGGTGCCCATCGCCGAGGAGAGCTCCGGACGGAGCACCTTGAGTGCGACAGCACGGTCGTGCTTGATGTCACGGGCAAGGTACACCGTGGCCATGCCCCCGGCTCCAACCTCGCGCTCGAGGGTGTAGCGGTCGGACAGCGCTTCGGTGAGGCGGTCCCGCGAGTCACTCATCGCGCCTGGAATTCCCGTCGGCGGAGGGAGGATGGATGCCGGGAAGGTTCCAGAAGGTAGGGCTCACCGACAAGCTGGGCAATCCGGAGGCGGGGGCGGGTTCCTTGCGATCGCGTGGGAGGCCACCTAGCGTCCGGGAGGACTCACGCACGATTGCCCCCACCCCATGACCCCCGAGCGATCGATGGTCGCCAGCGCCACCGACCGACGTCAGTTCCTTGCCTTCGTGGCCGCCGGTGCAACCATGCTGCTGCTGCCGAGCCCGGTCGGGGCCAGGGCTCGGCACATGATGCAGCGCGGCCACGGCCCGCACCCCGAGCCGCGCAAGGGCTACACCGCCGCCAAGGTCCTCACCGCCGACCAGCTCGACGACAAGGACCTGGTGCCGCTCTTCGACGACATCCGCGCCATCCCCCAGGTCGTCGATGGCATCCGCTGTCACTGCGGCTGTGCCGACGAACCGGACAAGTACTCGCTCCTCTCCTGCTACGAGGGGAGCGAGGCGATGTCCCTCTGGTGCCCGATCTGCCAGGGGCAGGGCCGCCTGGTGGTCCGGCTCCACAAGGGCGGCAAGACCCTCGACGAGATCCGCAAGGCGGTCGACGCCAGGTACTAGCAGGGGCGATCTCCGCCGCGATCGCCGGATCTCTCCAGCCTCGGAGCATCACCTGACCGACTCCATCGCGCCGCTCGCCACGGCCCCGGCCGACCGCGACCGTCCCGGGCCGCCACGACGCGGCTCGCCGAGGAGCCGCGCCGTCACCACACGCCTGCTGGCGCTCGCCGGCTGGCGGGTGACCGGCGAGCTCCCGGTGGTGCCGAAGGCGATTCTCATCGGCGCACCGCACACGTCGAACTGGGACTTCCCCATCTGCATGCTGGCGATGTTCGCCACGGGGCTCCGCATCACCTGGCTCGCCAAGCACACGTTGTTCTTCTTCCCCGCCGCGCCGATCCTGCGCTGGATGGGCGGCGAGCCGGTGGATCGCCGTGTCCACGCCGACCGTGTCCGGCACGCGATCTCCCGCTTCGCGGAGCGGCCGCAGTGGTGGCTCGGCATCGCCCCGGAGGGGACCCGACGGCCGGTGCCCGCATGGCACACCGGCTTCTGGCACATCGCCCACGGCGCCGGGGTGCCGATCATCCCGATCGTGATCGACTGGTCGGTGCGCCAGCTGCGCATCACCGACCCGCTGATCCCGGGCGACGACGAGGCGGCGGACCTGGCGCTGATTCGCACCCGCTACCACAGCCGGATGGCTCGCCGTCCGGCGGGATTCGTCGACGCGCGGTAGATTTCCCCGACGCGTCCCGATTTCCTCGTCACGGCGGTGCGCATGCTCGGGATCTACCTGTTTGCGATGGTCGTCGGCGTCGGGTTGCTGCTCTTCTCCATCCTCGGCGGCGGCGACAGCGACGTCGATGCACCGGACGTGGATGTCGATATCGATGCCGACGTCGATTTCGACGGCGACCTCTCGCCGGCCGGCGCGGTCGGCGACGTGGTGCTCGGGCTCTTCCGCCCCCGCAACCTCACCTTCCTGCTGGCGGCCTTCGGCACCACCGGCGCGCTGCTCACCTGGACCCGCGGGTCGGACGCCGACACCCTGCTGCTCGCATCGGCGATGGGTGCCGGCGCGTGGATGCTCAGCCACGCGGTCTTCACCTGGCTCCGGCGCACCGACAGCGGCATCGAGGCCCTGAGCGATCGCGACCTCGAGGGCTCGATCGGCACGGTGACCCTGCCAATCGTCCCGGGGTCGCGCGGACGGGTCACGATCGTGATCGCGGGCCGCCAGACGTATCTCACCGCCCGGCTCGAGCCGGGCGTGACGGAGGCGCTCGCTCCGGGCACCGAGGTGCTGATTCGGCGCACCGACAACGGCGTGGCCGAGGTGATCCCCACCGCTTCGCTCGACCTACCCCCTTCAGCTTCCTGAGGCACTCATGGACATCACGACCCCCACCGTGCTCGGCGCAGTCGCCCTCGGCGTCATCCTGGGCATCACCTGGGTGATCCGCTCCCTGATCGTGATCTGCCTGCCCAACGAGATGGTCGTCGTCACCGGCCGAAAGCGGCGCACCAGCGATGGGCATGAGGTGGGCTACCGGGTGCTGCACGGCGGGCGCACGATGCGGATCCCGATCATCGAGCGGGTGTCGCGGCTCGACCTGACCACGATCCCGATCGAGGTGGGCGTCCAGAACGCCTACTCCAAGGGCGGCATTCCGCTCTTCGTGCAGGGGATCGCCAACGTGAAGATCAGCGGACGCGATCCGATCAGCGACAACGCGGTCGAGCGACTGCTCAACAAGCCCTTCGGGGAGGTGATGCAGATCGCCAAGGACACCCTCGAGGGCAACCTCCGCGGCGTGCTCGCCACGCTCACCCCCGAGGAGGTCAACGAGGACCGGCTCAAGTTCGCCAACCGCCTGATCGAGGAGGCCGACGAGGATCTCAAGAAGCTCGGCCTCGAGCTCGACACGCTCAAGATCCAGAACGTGACCGACGAGGTGAACTACCTCGACTCGATCGGCCGCCAGAAGACCGCCGAGATCCTCAAGCTCGCCCGGGTGGCCGAGGCCACCCGCTCCTCCGAGGCGGAGCAGACCGAGGCCTCGGCCCGTCAGGCCGCCCAGGTGGCCGCGATCCAGGCCGACCTCAAGATCACCGAGGAGAACAACCTGCTCCGGGTCCGCAAGGCCGTGCTCGAGGCCGAGGCGCTCGCTCGCGAGGCGGAGGCGAAGGTGTCGGGCGAGAAGGCTCGCGTGGTCGCCGAACAGGCGCTGCAGCAGGAGCGCATCGGGCTGGAGCAGCGGCGGCTCGAGGCCGACGTGCTGCTGCCCGCCAATGCCGATCGCGACGCGGCCGAGCAGCGGGCCAAGGGCGCCGCCGCCACGATCGCCGAGGATGGCCGGGCCCGGCTGATGGTGCTGGAACAGACCATCAAGCTCTATCAGGGTGCCGGCAGCGAGGCGGAGCGGATTTTCATCCTCAACATGCTGCCCGACATCATCCGCGACATCAGCCGCTCGGTGGGCGACATGACGATCGACAAGGTCACCGTGATCGACTCGGCCGGTCAGGGCACCGGGGTCGGCAAGGCGGCGGGGCAGCTCCCGTCGGCGATCATCCAGCTCACCGAGCAGATCGAGAATGCCACCGGGGTGAACATCCTCAGCCGACTCCAGCAACCGAAGGTGGAGCAGCCACAGGACTGAGGACGGAGGGTGGAGGGCGGAGAACGGAGAACGGAGAACAGAGAAGAGAGGGGTTTCGTTGGCTCTCCGTTCTCCGTTCTCCGTTCTCCGTTCTCCGTCATCCCTTCAGCGCGGCCAGGCGTTCATCGCTGATGCCGCCCATCTCGAAGAGGCACGCCCCCGCCGCGCCGGCGTCGCGCGCGGTGCGGATCGCGAGTGCCAGCTGGTCGGGGGGCAGGTCTGGGAGATAGAGCCCGGCCACCAGCGGCACGTCGGCCGGCACGGCCGCGACCCCTTCCCGCACCCCGCGGCCGATCCAGGCGATGTCCTCGCGATAGAAGCTGTGGTAGAGCATCGGGAAGACCACGTCGAGCGGCCAACGATCCCACGCCTGCCGCACCAGCCGGCGCGCAATCGTCGGGGTCGGGAAGACCGCCGCGGAGATCGCCTTGCCCCGGGCATGGGCAGCGCGGGCCAGGACGGTGACGACCTCGGTGATGATGCGCCAGCGATAGTGGCGCCACTCCTCGTCGGCTGCCGGGTCGGCGAGCGCCAGTGGGTCGCGTCCGGACTCCGCCTCGAAGCGTGCCCGACACGCCTCGCAGTAGCAGAAGTCGTACGGCGCCATCTCGTGATCCTGCACCAGGCCGTACTTCTCCCACAGGTTGCGCGGCAGGATCACGTCGGGGAGCCGGATGTAGTCGAGGTGCACCGCGTCGATTCCCGGCGTCGCGGCGATCCCGTCGACCTGCCCAGCGAGGTAGGCGCGCACCGCCGGCCGGGTGGGACAGAGCCACTGGTAGTAGCCCACATACGGCGGTGAGGTGAGCGAGCTCTTCCCCTCACGACTCACCGCGAACCACTCCGGGTGCTCCGCCTTGACCTTCGCGTCGCCGCTCCGGTTCATCGCCCAGGTCCAGCGGTGCAGCACCAGGCCGGCACCGTGGGCCGCCTCGGCGTGCATCGCCGGGTCGCCGCCGCCCACCACCACGCCGGTGAAGCCGGCGTCGCGAAGCCGGTCGTAGCGCTGACGCCAGGCGACGAGGTCGAGATCGCCACCGCCGTGGACCCAGGTCCAGAGCGAGAACGGCGCACCGGAACCCAGCGTCGGCAGGCGCAGGCGCGAGGCCAGCAGGCCGGCACCGGTGGCATGGAGGAAGTCGCGGCGCGTGGTCACTGTGCCCTCGCGCGGACCGCAGCGACGGTGGCCGGATCGATCACCGTGCCGTTGTTGCCCCACTGACTGTAGACGTACGTCAGCACGTTGGCGACCTGATCGTCGCTCAGCCCGAGGGCCGGCATCACGTTGTCGAACTGCCCGCCGTTGACGGTGATCGGACCACTGCGCCCGTGAAGCACCGTGGCGATCGCCCGGTCGCGATCGGCGTTGAGGAAGTCGGAACCGGCGAGCGGCGGGAACGCGCCCGCGAGCCCCTGCCCATCGGGCTGGTGACAGGCGGCGCAGGTGCTCTCGAAGATCCGGCGTCCGAACTCGACCTGCTGGGCCACCGTTCGCGCCTGTGGCGCCGAGTCGTTCCCGCTCGGCATCGTCTGCACCGCGCTCCCCTCGGGTCGATAGACTCCCTCGTAGGTGCGACCGGAGAAGATCGTGCTGTCGCCGGGCCCCGTCACCACCAGCTGGCCCAGTGCTCCCTTGTTGAAGGCGCGGAAGATCGCGTGGTCGACCAGCAGGTAGGTGCCCGGGGTATTGACGGTGAATTCGGCGATGGCCGCGCCGCCCGGGGGAATCATGGTCGTCTGGACGTTGTGGCTGGTGGCGGTGCCCGCCTCCTGGTGAACCGTGTCCATGATCTCGCCGATCACGTGGAACGACGAGGCGAGGTTGGGGCCACCGTTGCCGACGAAGAGCCGCACCGTCTCGCCAACCTTCGCCGTGAGCGCACGGTCACCGGTGAGCGACCCGACCTCCCCATTGAAGACCACATAGGGCGGACGCTCGTCGATCGCCTTGGCCATGTCGAACTGTTGCAGGCCGGGATCGCCGTAGTTGCCGGCGGTGTAGACCTCACCCTGCATCACGTAGTACTCGTGGTCGACCGGCGGCAGCCCGCCCGGTGGCTCGACCAGGATCATGCCGTACATCCCGTTGGCGATGTGCATCCCGACCGGTGCCGTGGCACAGTGGTACACGTACAGGCCGGGGTTGAGCGCGGTGAAGGAGAAGGTCGACGTGTGCCCGGGCACCGTGAGCGACGAGGTCGCGCCACCGCCGGGCCCGTTGACGGCATGCAGGTCGATGTTGTGCGGCATCTTGCTGTCCGGCGGGTTGTCGAGGTGGAACTCGACGAGGTCGCCTTGCCGCACCCGGATGAAGCGCCCGGGCACCTGGCCACCGAAGGTCCAGAACCGGTACTCGACTCCATCGGCGAGTCGCTTGACCAGCTCCTTCACCTCGAGATGGACGATCACCTTCGTGGGATGGTCGCGATGGATTGCTGGCGGCACCTCGGGGGGCACGCCGAGAATCGCGTTCTCCTGGCCCGTGACCGGGGCGCGAGATGCCCCGGTGCAGGCCAGCGAGAGCAGCAGGAACGGCAGGAGAGCGGACACGGCACCACGCGACACGATGACCCCCTGAAATGGGCGCGCCGGGGCACCAGCCGGATCAGGGCCGGCCGACAAAGACCACCGTGCCCCAGCGCTCGGGAATGTGCATGTTGACCTCGCCCTGCGGTGACCAGACCCAGTTGTGTTCGGGGAGTCGACGGCCGGCGGAGTCGGTCACCACAACGTAACCCGAGGCGTCCGCGTCGGTTCCCGGCCGGAGATCCCACTCGACCCGGGAGAAGTTGATGCGCCAGGCGTCGCCGCTCGCCGGCGGCAGCGGCATCCCGCCCGTGCGGAAGGCTCCCCAGGGGATCGCCATCTCGACCGTCCAGCCGTGGTCGCGGTCGGTCGGGTCGTTGAGCGTGCCGTCGCGGCGGACCACGGCACGCAGACCCGGAATCTCCCACCCGTTGTCGGGACGCCCGCCGTGGCGATACGGCTTGTCGAGGAAGAGGTCCCAGTTGGTGCCGAGCGCGTTGATCTCGAACTCGAAGTAGCGCTCGGTGTCGCCATCCGGATCGAGGAACCACTCGAAGTCGTTGTCGTGGAAGATCACCGCGTCGTGGTCGCGGAGCGTGGCCCAGAGATCGGGTTCCTCGAGCTCGGCGGCGATGTAGAGCGCAGTGGAGTCCCAGGCGATCCGCATCCGGGTCCGCCAGGTCGGCATGGGGCGGCGGTTGCCCTCGATGTCCACGAACAGGTCGCTCCACGGGGCCGCGGCCCACGCGGCCTCGTCGGGAGCCCCGTCGATCGTCGGCGGGCCGACGAGAAACGGGGCGACATATCGGCGCGGCGTCGCCTGAGCGCTGGCCAATCCCGGCCATGCGAGGAGCAGCGCCAGGATCAGCAGCACGACACGATGGGTCATGGACCGAAAGGTATCCGCACCGGCGGGGGTTACCACAACGCCCGTCGGGCTGCATATTCGAGAGGTCGGCCCGCCGTCGTCCCGTCCGTCCCTCTAGCCACCACGGTCTCATGAACGCACCGCCTCGCAAGCCGCGTGACGACGAGATCGACGTGTGGGGCCTCACCCACCCGGGCAAGGTTCGCAAGGACAACCAGGATCACTTCCTGGTCGCCTCGCTCCATCGGCGGCTCGAGGTCCACCTGACCTCGCTCGCCAAGCCGGCCGACCTGGTCCACGGCGATGAGCGCATCGCCTTCCTCGCGATGGTGGCCGACGGCGTCGGTGGGCGATCCCACGGCGAGGAGGCCTCGCGGATCGCGCTCGAGGAGGTGACCCAGTATGTCACCCAGAGCACCCTGACCTGGTACGAGGGCGACGCCACCGAGGAGAAGTTCATCGACCTGCTGCAGCAGGCGGCGACCCGCAGCCATGCACGGGTGCTCGAGCGCGCCGCAGCCGACGAGAGTTTCGCCGGGATGGCCACCACGCTGACGCTCTGGATCGGGGTGTGGCCGTGGTTCTACCTGTTGCAGGTGGGCGACTCGCGCTACTACCTCTACCGACAGGACACCCTCACCCAGGTGAGCCGCGACCAGACGATGGCGCAGGACCTGGTCGACCAGGGGGTGCTGGCGCGCAGCGCGCAGCATCGCTCGCCCTTCGCCAACGTCCTCTCCAGTGCCATCGGCGGCCAGCAGACCGCGCCAGTGGTCACCCGCATCGCCTCGGAGTGGGAGAACGTCCACCTGCTCTGCAGCGATGGGCTCACCAAGCATGTCGACGACGAGCGGATCGCCGACCGGCTCCGCAACATCACCTCGTCGCAGGCGTGCTGCGAGGCGCTGTTGCAGGACGCTCTCGACGGTGGCGGCAGCGACAACATCACCATCATCGTGGGGCAGGCCAAGCAGAAGCCGCCACCGGACACCGCCTGACACGGCTGTCATCGCAGGGGACAGCCGGGATCGCGAGCTGACAACCCATGGGTGAGCACCACGTCATCCCGGCAGATGATCCGGCCGCCATTCGGCGGTTCAGTCAGGCGCTGCTCGACGACCTCCGCGCGCTCGAGCGGATGTGCGCCGAGGGGCGGATCGAGCACGGTGTCCATCGGATCGGCGTGGAGCAGGAGATGTTCCTGGTCGACCGGCAGGGCCGCCCGGCACCGGTGGCCGAAGCGGTGCTGGCCGCGCTCGATGACACCGCGTTCACGAGCGAGATCGGACGCTTCAACCTCGAGTACAACCAGCCGGCCCGCGTCCTCGGCCCCGGCGCTCTCCAGGCCCTGGAGGACGACCTCACCGAGGCGATCTCGCGGGTGCGACACGTCGCTGCGACCCTCGACGCCGATGTCTGCCTCTGCGGCATCCTGCCGTCGATCGACCAGGCCGACCTTACCCCGGCCAACCTCACCCCGGAACCGCGGTACCTCGCCCTCAACGCGATGATCACCCGCCTCGCCGGCGGCCGTCTCCGGACGCTGATCCAGGGTCGCGACAACCTGCAGGTGGAACTCGACTCGGTCATGCTCGAGGCCTGCACCACGTCGTTGCAGGTCCACCTGCAACTCGACGAGGAGGAACTGGCGCGCGCCTACAACATCGCCCAGATGGTCGCCGCCCCGATCCTGGCGATGGCCGGCAATTCACCACTGCTGCTCCAGCATCGGCTCTGGGAGGAGACCCGGATCCCGGCATTCGAGCAGGGGCTCGACATACGGTCACCGGGTCATCGTCGCCGCGACACCTGGCGGCGGGTCGACTTCGGCGACGACTGGGTCGGCAACTCGGTGCTCGAGATCTACCGTGACCAGGTGGCTCGCCACCGCCCGATGGTCCTCTGCGAGCCGGGCGAGAGCTCCCTGGCGATGCTCGATCGCGGTGACGTGCCACCCCTCGGAGCCCTGACGGTCCACAACGGGTCGCTCTATCGCTGGAACCGACCGTGCTACGGGGTCGTCGACGGCATCCCCCACCTCCGCCTGGAGCACCGGCCGCTGCCCGCGGGCCCCACGGTCCTCGACGAGGTCGCCAACATCGCCTTCTTCACCGGGCTGGTGCACGGCATGCTCGCCAGTGGCGAGGATCCACGACGGCGATTCCGCCACGGCGATGCGCGGGCGAATTTCGTGCGGGCCGCCCGCTACGGGATGGACGTCGCGCTCCACTGGACCGACGGGACCACCGTACCGGTCCGGACCCTGGTGCTCCAGGAACTGCTCCCGGTGGCCAACCGCGGCCTGGTGGGTCTCGGGCTGACCGATGCGGAGATCGACCGCTACCTGCGGGTCATCGGTGAGCGTGCGGCGAGCGGACGGACCGGTGCCCGCTGGCTCCGGGCCGCCCACGAGGCCCTCGGGAGCATTCGCAATCCCCAGGCCCGCACGCAGGCCCTCACCCGGCTCCTCATGGCGCGCCAACATCGCGGCGAGCCGGTGCACACCTGGTCGCCACCCGGGCCGGAGGAAGTCGGGGTCACCTCCCCGACGGTGGCACGGGTCGCCGACATCATGGTCACCGACCTGTTCACGGTGCATGCCGAGGACCTGATCGACGTGGCGGCCGCGGTCATGCGGTGGAAGCATATTCGCCACGTGCCGGTCGAGGACAATGCGGGACGGCTGGTCGGCCTGCTCGCTCGCCGCGACCTGATCGCCCATGCCGCGCAAGCCGGGGCGGCGAGCACGGTGCCGGTCCGGCAACTGATGCTCGAGTCGGTCTGCACCATCGGTCCCCATGCATCCTGTGCCGAGGCGATCGACCTGCTGCGACGGGCAGATATCGGCTGCTTGCCGGTCGTGGATCAGGATCGGCTGGTCGGCATCGTGTCCGAACGCGACTTCCTCCGCTTCGCCGCCGCCTGGTTCGACCTGCAGGAGTGAGCATGCCGCTGGCGTGACGAGGGAGTCCGGGATATCCTGCGGTGCTGGCCCGGCTTCCCCCGCTTTGCCTGGAGTTCCCCGATGCCACGCGTCCTCCCGTTCGCCGCCGCCGCCCTCGTCCTCGCCGCCTGCGCCACCGGCGACACCGCCTCTCATTCCGGGGGGCCCAACGCCGATTCGCTGCTGGCCCAGTACACCACCGTCCGGCTCGACCCCGACCTCAGCTCGCTCAGCGACAACGAGCGGAAGATGCTGCCGCTGCTGATCGACGCCGCGAAGGCGATGGACGACATCTACTGGTACGAGGTCGCGGGCCCGAAGGACAGCGTGCTCGGCACGATCCCCGACTCGGCCCTGCGGCGCTACGCCGAGATCAACTACGGCCCCTGGGATCGTCTCGATGGCAACAAGCCATTCGTGGCGGAGGTCGGGACGATGCCGCTGGGCGCCAACTTCTACCCGCCCGAGATGAGCCGGGCACTGTTCGACTCGCTCGCGGCGCTCCGGCCCGACAGCGGGGCGTCGCTCCGCAGCCTCTATACCCTGGTGCGCTGGAACGGCAGCGGGACGCTCACCCCGGTGGCCTACCACACCGCCTTCACACCGTTCATCGACCGCGCCGCGCTGCGGTTGCGCGAGGCCGCGGCGTATGCCGATGACCCGGGACTGAAGCACTATCTCCAGCTTCGCGCCACGGCCCTCAAGGACGACAACTACCAGCCCAGCGACCTCGCCTGGCTCGACATGAAGAACAACGGCATCGACATCGTGATCGGCCCGATCGAGACCTACGATGACCAGTTGTTCGGCTACAAGGCGGCCCACGAAGCGTACGTGCTGATCAAGGACCGCGACTGGAGCAACCGGCTGAGCCGCTACGCCGCGCTGCTGCCGGGCCTGCAGCGCGGCCTGCCGATCGAGGCAGCCTACAAGCGCGAGACGCCCGGCACCGACAGCGACCTCAATGCCTACGACGTGGTCTATTACGCCGGCCAGGCCAACGCCGGCTCGAAGACGATCGCCATCAACCTGCCCAACGACGAGCAGGTGCAGCTCGAGAAGGGCACCCGGCGGCTGCAGCTCAAGAATGCGGTCCGCGCCAAGTTCGACAAGATCCTGATGCCGATCGCCGACCGGTTGATCGCCGAGGACCAGCGCCAGTTCCTCTCCTTCGACGCGTTCTTCGAGAACACCATGTTCCACGAGGTGGCCCACGGCCTCGGCGTCAAGAACACGATCAACGGTCGCGGCACCGTGCGCGAGGCGCTCAAGGACCAGGCCGGATCGCTCGAGGAGGGGAAGGCCGACGTGCTGGGGCTCTACATGGTCCACCGTCTCGCCGATGAGGGCGAGCTGGGCGAGCACGACACCCGCACCAACGACGTGACCTTCATCGCCAGCATCTTCCGCTCGATCCGCTTCGGCGCCTCGAGTGCCCACGGCCGCGCCAATGTGGCCCGCTTCAACTTCTTCAAGGACCTCGGCGCCTTCACGCGTGACTCGGCGACCGGAACCTACCGGGTCGATTTCGACCGGATGAAGGTCGCCACCGACTCGCTCTCCGCCACCATCCTGCGACTGCAGGGGAACGGCAACTATGACGGTGTGGTGGCGTTCATGAAGCGGTACGGCAGCATCGGACCGCAGCTGCAGGGCGACCTCGACCGGTTGGCGGGCGCCGGGATTCCGGTCGACGTGATCTTCGAGCAGGGCACCGACGTGCTGGGGCTGGCACCAGCCTCGAAGGACTAGCGACCCAGGTCGAAGCCGACCAGCAGGGTCCGGCCGAGTGGCGGGGAGAGGTTGTCACGCAGTACCACCGCGTGTCCGGCCGGCCACTCTCCACGGATCCATAGCGTCAAGGCACCGCCGAGCGGCAGCGTCGCACCGACGAAGGGGCGCAGCACGCCGTCGTAGTGCAACCAGTAGTCGCGGGCCCGGTCGCGCAGCGGCGCCTGGCCGCTCTCCACCCGGTACACCAGCCGCCAGTCGTACCCGGTCCACGGCCCCAACCAGGTCGCACCGCCCTCGAACCGCGCCGATCCGACCCGATAGCGCAGCGCCACCGATCCGGCCGACTCGGGCACTTCGAGCGGCCGATCGCCCACCTGGAACTCCCCGCTGTACGTGGGCGAGAGGGCAGCCACGCGCGACGAGACGACCTGCAGCCGCGTCGCCACCGCGAATCGGCCGAGCGTCGCCCCACCGTCGAGCTCCACGCCACGGTTGGTGATCGCGCCGACATTCTGGAACTGGTAGAAGCGCAGCGCACCGACGGGACGCCGCAGGTCGACCTGCTGGATCAGGTCGCTGGCTCGCTGATCGTACCAGGTCACCCGGATCCAGTTGCCGGAAGCGAAGTGCAGCTCGGCCCCGGCCTCGACCCCCGACTGCCGCTCGGCGCGCAGCGAAGGGTTGGCCTCCTGGTGCACGGTGCCCACGGCCAGCGATCGACTCATGCCGGATTCCGGCGGCCGGATCGCGCGGCCCCAGGACGCGTGAAGTCGGAGCGTGGTGAGCCCGATCGGCACCGTCCACGCGGCGCCGGCCGTCGCTGCCCACGGTGTCGCCGCCGCCGCGCCGACCGAGCTGATCCGGTCGGTGCGCGCTCCGCCGCTCAGCGTGAGCCCACCGAGATGCCAGCGAACCTGCCCGAACGCGCCGCGGGCATCGAGCGCCTCCTGGTAGAGCGCCGAGAGGTCCGCCGAGCCATCGGCCTGCCGCGCCGAACGATCGAGGCGCCGGTGACTCGCCTCGGCGCCGACACTCAGGGCGACCGGATCGAGGGAGAGCATCCCTGACCACCGCACGCTGGTGCGAATCGCGCGTTCGTTGGTGGCGCCGAGCGGCAGGCGGGGCGGCAGGATCGGTGAACGGAATGGTTCACGCGAGCCGGCGATGCGATGCACACCCGCCGTGAGCGACTGGGCAAAGCGCGCACCGATGGCCTGCCGCAGCCGGACCCCGGCCCCCCGCTCCTCGAGCGGCTGTAGCCCCCGCACCGACTGGGCATCGCCGATCGGCAGCGTGCGCTCGATCGGTGCCTCGTGCCGGGCGGCCCGGGCCGAGCCCTCGACCTGCAGCGAGCCGAACACGATTCGGCCACCGCCCTGCACCCGCCAGGCATCGGCCGGCGCCATGTCGGTGGCGATCCGCGATGCGGAGCCGAGCAGCAACACGCTTGCCCGGGGAGCATCGACCTCGAGCCCGGCGGCCCCCTCGCGCCAGAGCGAGGCGCCGTCTCGCTCCCGATTGAGCACCCCGGCCAACACGCTGGTCGACGGGGCCAATCGCGCCGAACCGGGATCGCCCTTCCGGGTCTCGATCTGGATCACCCCGTTGAGCGCATCGGGCCCGTAGAGGGCGGCTCCCGCCGGACCGTGGATCATCTCCACTCTGGCGATGCCGCGACCGTCGAGAAGCGTGAAGAGTTCCGGCGAGGCCACCTCGATCCCATCGACGTAGAGCTTGGGTGCTCGCGCGGTGAACGACGCGACACCGCGCACACCGCCTGGGGATGGCGGCGGGCCGGGGCCACCGCGATCCCACAGGATCAGGCCGGGGAGATAGGCGCGCAGTGCATCGCCCAGGCGCCGGTGTGGCGAGAGGGCGAGATCCCCTGCCGTGACCACCGTGACGCCAGACGGCTGTTCGCGAACCGGCAGGGGGCGGACCGGCGACCCGGTCACCACCAGTTGATCGAGCGCCTGGATCCCGCTGGCCTGCAGCGTGGCGGACGCAGCCGCGTGGTGCGCCGTGTCCGGCACCAGCACCACGGTTCCACCGGGCGTGACGCGGGGCACCAGCCCGGTCCCCTGCATCAGGGTGTCCAGCACCTGCCCCAGCGGCACCGCGCGGGCGACCAGCGTCACCCGGCGGTCGCTCGGCAGCTGGTCGCCACGCCAGGCCAGCGGAGCGCCGTCGTGCCGCAGTCGCAGCAGCGCCTCCACCAGCGGTGCGGCGCGTACCGTGAGCGTGACGCGGCGTGCCAGGGGATCGGCCGGGGACTGCGCTGCGAGTCGCGGGGCGACCACCAGGGTCGCCAAGACCAGCAGCGCCGGGCGCGCCGACATCGTCAGCGCAGCATGACCAGCGAGTCGTGCCGCTCCACCGACGCGCCGAGCAGCAGCGAGAGCACGTCGATCGCATCGTCGAGCGACCGTCCGGCGAAGGTGACCGAGATCGGCCGCTTCGCCGCGGTCGAGTCGGTGATCAGGATCGACACGCCGAACCACTCGCCGAGCCGCGCAGCCACCCGCGCCGCCGGCACGCCGGTGAACTGGAGCGTTCCGTCGTGCCATCCGGCAAGGGCGTCGGCGGGCTGGGCATGCCGGACCATCGGGGCACCGTCGCCGAACGCCGCCACGTCGCCGGCGGCGAGCCGCATCTCGGTGCTCGAATCGGCCCCGCGCACCGCCACGGCACCATCGACCACGACCACTGTCACCGAGTCGGGGTGGCGACTGCGCACCGTGAACACCGTGCCGATGTCGCGCACCACGTGGCCTCCGGTGATCACGCTGAAGGGATGATCGGCATCGTGTGCGACGGTGAACCACGCCTCACCCTCGAGGTGCAGCACCCGCAACGGCTTGCCGAAGCCTCGCGCCACCGCCAGTGAGGATCGGGGTGCCAGGACCACCTCGGTCCCGTCGTCGAGGGTGAGCGCCCGACGCTCACCGGGACCGGTCGCATAGGCGATCGCCCGATCACCACCGATCGCTCGCCAGGCGAACACCGCCCCGAGCAGCACGACGACCGCCGCCGCGATCCGCCAGGCGATCCGCGTTGCCCGACCGCGGGGCCGGAGCGCGACCACCGGAGCGGGCGCCTCACGCTCCCCGAGCTGCAGGCCGAACCGTCGCCACGCGGAGTCGACATCCCAGGTCGGGCCACCGCGCGTGCGCCACGCCAGCCGCAGTCGATCGAGCTCGGCGCGATGCCGCGGCGACCGTGCGGCCCACGACTCGGCCGCCGCCGTCTCCTCGGCAGTGGCCTCGCCGGCGAGGACTCTCGCGAGCAGGTCGTCTGGCAGCTGGTCGTCGTTCATTGGTACCCGACTCGTGAGGAGGCATCCAACAGACACTCAGGATCGGCCGATACCCTGACAGGATGGCGTCCGGACCCTAATATGCCCAGACCCACGACAGGATCGCCGTGACCGACACCCACCAGAACCGGGCCCTGCTCGACGCGATCGCCGGCGGCGACGAGATCGCCTTCGAGCGGCTCTTCCGCGACTGGTACCCGCGGCTGGCCGATCATGCCCATCGGTTGCTGGGCGACCGCGACCGCGCCGAGGACGCCGTGCAGGAGGTCTTCGTGGCGCTGTGGCGTGGCCGTGAACGACTCCCCGACGCTGACGCGCTGGCTGGCTACCTGCACCGGGCGGTGCGCAATCGGGCCCTCAACCAGCTGCGGCGCCGACATGGCGACGGGGTCGATCCCGACGGCCGCCTCGACCTCGCCACCCTCCCCGACGCACCCGTGCGACTCGAGGAGGAGGACCTGCAGCGCCGGATCCTCGTCGCGCTTGACGCGCTGCCACCGCGGACCCGAGAGGTCTTCCTCCTGAGCCGTGAGCAGCAGCTCACCTACGCCGCGATCGCCGAGACGCTCGGCATCTCCATCAAGACCGTGGAGACGCTGATGAGCCGTGCCTTGCGGCAATTGCGCGAGGTCCTCGGCGACCTTCGCGACAGGTGATCCCGCTCGGCATCAGCGCCGATCGCGAAGCGCCGAGATCCGTAGCGACCAGGCGTTTTCGGCGGGAGGATCGCCCCGCATCGCCGCGGGGATGCGGACCATGAATCCATCCGCGCGGTCACGCCACTCGAGCCGCTGATCTCGCCCCACGATCGACACGACGGCACCCGGTGCCGGATGCACTCCGGGAACCGCGAGCGAATCGGGCAGTCGCGTCTCGTCTTCATCCGGGAGATAGAAGGCATACGCGGTGCCGTCCTTGGCCCGCGTGAACCGGTACTTCCCAGTCACGTAGGGCGCCAGCGGCCGGGTGCCGTAGATCGCCTCGCCATTGACGGCCATCCATCGTCCGAGACCAGCCAGCCGGTCATACGCCGCGTCGTGCCAGCGACCATCGGGCCCCGGTCCGATGTTGAGCAGCAGGTTGCCGCCCTTGGCGACCACATCGACCAGCATCCGGACCAGCACCCTGGTCGGCTTGTACCGATCGTTGGGGACGTAGGACCAGCTGTTGGCCATCGGCATCGGCACTTCCCAGGGCACCAGCCACGCCTTGTCGGGGACCCGTGCCTCGGGGGTGAGGTAGTTCTGGTACGGCCCCGGCACCGCCCGGTCGACCACAATCAGCCCCGGCTGCAGCGCCCGTGCCTCCTTCACCAGCCGTGGCATGTCGATGTCCTGGCTCTGGATCCGGAGCTGACTGTTGTCGGGCCGGCGGCGCTGCGCCTCGATCTGCTCGGCAGTCATCGGCTGCACCCATCCCCCATCGAGCCAGAGGATGTCGACCCGGCCGTACCGGCTCATCAGCTCCTTGATCTGGCCGTGGGTGAAGTCGACGAACCGCTGCCACCGTTCGGGATACTTCGCGATGTCGTAGTTGGGATTGCGATCGGGGGTGGCGAAGTACGGCCACCAGTAGTCCTCGGAGTGCCAGTCGGGCTTCGAGAAATACGCCCCGACCATGAACCCCTCAGCCCGGAAGGCATCGAAGATGCCCTTGGTGACGTCGGCCCGCGGATCGGTGCTGAAGGGTGTACGGGGCGACGTGATCCGGTAGTCGGTGAGCCGGGTGTCGAACATGCTGAAGCCGTCGTGGTGCTTGGTGGTGAACACCACATAGCGCATGCCGGCCTCGCGGGCGGCTCGGGCCCAGCGGGCCGGGTCGAAGCCGGTCGGGTTGAAGGTCGTCTGGAGGGCGGCGTAGGCCTGCTTGTACTCGCCGTAGTCATCGAGCTTGCGCCGGCACCAGGGCACATCCTCCGAGCAGAGCGACCACGATTCGACGATGCCCCACTGGCTGTAGGTGCCCCAGTGCATCAGCAGGCCGAGCTTGAGATCCTGCCATGCCTCGAGCTTCTCTCGCACGAGTGCGTCGGTCTCCTCGACGTACCTGTCCTGACCCAGTGCTGGCCGCGAGAGGGCCATGCAGGCCGCCAACAGGCCGATAGTGGAAAGCCGGGTGGGGTGCATCGCGGGAGACTCCGGAGTCGAAGGGGCCGGGGAGGCAGACGAGTCAAGACTAACACCCGTCGCCGTCGCCACAGCGCTCGCCCGGTCCTCGCCTGTAGGGGTACCGGGACAGTCCGGCGTGTCTTGGAGGGGCACGCCACCCCGACCGGCCCTCCCCCTGAGGCCGGCGCAGTGGCCCAACCCTCGGAGTGCATCATGGACAACCGACCCTTCACCCCCCGACTCCTGGCCGTGCTCTGCGCGACCCTCCTCGCCGCGTGCGGCGACCTGCCGACCTCGACGCCCGCCGGCACCGCCGCCGACATCGCCGGCGACGAACCCTCGGCGCTGGCGCTCGACGAGCTCTCGACCCAGGCCGCGCTGGTCGGCGACGCGCCCGGCGCAAGCGCCTATGCCGACGGCGCCCTGGCCATTCGACTCGGGGCGGTCCCGACCGAAATCGCCGTCGTGATCGACAACCGGCAGTACCGCTACCGGGCGGTGGTGATCGGTGTCGTCGAGCGGCGCGCCGACGGCGCCGAGCTGCTGCGGCGCAACTTCGTGGCGTGGACCGGTGCACCGCGGGTGACCGCGGCGCTCCGCACCGTGTCGCGATCGGACGCGGCCAGCTTCGGCGCGTTCGCTGAGGCGACCGACGCCGGCCGCGCGACCGGTACGTGGGCGGACATCGCACGCGACGCGCGCTTCACCGCGGTGGAGGGTTCCGTGGCCACGACCCTGAGTTCGCTCGCGGGCAGCTGCCCAAACGCCCAACGCGATCCGCGCTTCACCTGCGACCTGGCGCGGTTCGACGTGCGGCTCGACGGCACCTTCGCGCCAAGCCGGGATGCCGGGGCCCGAGTGATGATCGCCACGTCGCCGCCAAGCGTGGCGGGGATCGTGGTGCACCGTACCGACGGTGGCAGCGGTGGCCGCCCGGGCGTGACACCGAGCCGACCCCAACCGACCCGCCGCTGAGCATCGGCGATGCGCACCGGGGCGGGAGTGTCGGGGTCAGGTTTCCCGGCGCTCCCGCCTCGCGCGTTGGTCGGCTACACCCGCTCGAAGCGCGACTGGAAGAAGCGAAGGTACTTCGGTTCGTGGACCATCCGGAGCCCACGGGCACTCTCGCGAGCCTGGAAGACCGCCTGGATCGACTCCGCGGTCACGTCCATGTGCGCCTGGGTGTACACGCGCCGCGGGATCGTCAGGCGGGTGAGTTCGAGCCGGGGATAGTTGTGCTCACCGGTTTCCGCGTTGCGTCCGGCGCTGGCGATCCCGCGTTCCATCGACCGGATCCCCGAGTCGAGGTACAGCTCGGCGGCCAGTGTCTGGGCCGGGAACTGGTCCTGCGGCAGGTGAGGATAGAAGCGCCGGGCATCGAGGAAGATGGCGTGGCCGCCGATCGGCAGGACGATCGGGATGCCCCATGCCACCATCAGGTCGCCGAGGTAGCGCACCTGCCCGATCCGGGAGCGCACGTGGTCGTCCTGCACCGACTCGGTGATCCCGATCGCCATCGCCTCCATGTCGCGGCCGGCGAGCCCGCCGTAGGTGTGCAGCCCCTCGAACACGACCACCAGGTTGCGCAGCTCCTCGAACAGCTCGTCGTCGTTGACCGCCAGCCACCCGCCGATGTTGACCAGATTGTCCTTCTTGGCGCTCATCCAGGCACCGTCGGTCAGCGCGCAGAACTCCTTGAGAATGGTCGCGATCGGCGTGTTCGCATAGCCCGGCTCTCGCTCCTGGATGAAGAAGGCGTTCTCCACCATGCGGGTCGCGTCGAGGAAGACCCGGATCCCGTGCCGGTCGCAGAGTTCCCGGACCGCCCGCGCATTGGCCATGCTCACCGGCTGGCCGCCGGCCATGTTCACCGTCCCGGCGAGGCTGACGTAGGCGATGTTGTCCGCCCCTCCGTCCAGGATCAGCGCCTCCAGCTTGTCGAGGTCGATGTTGCCCTTGAACGGGTGCAGGTTCTCGGGGTCGTGGGCCTCGTCGATGATCACGTCGACGAACACCCCGCCGGCGAGTTCCTGATGCAGCCTGGTGGTGGTGAAGTACATGTTGCCGGGCACCCGCTGCCCCGGACGGATCGCCACCCGGGAGATGAGGTGCTCGGCGCCACGCCCCTGGTGGGTCGGGATCATGTGCCGGTAGCCGTAGGCGTCGCGCACCGCCGCCTCGAGGTGGTAGAAGTTCCGGCTGCCGGCGTACGCCTCGTCGCCGAGCATCATGCCGGCCCACTGCCGGTCGCTCATCGCGCCGGTGCCGCTGTCGGTGAGCAGGTCGATGTACACGTCGTCCGAGCGAAGCAGGAAGGTGTTGAAGCCGGCGTCGGTGAGGGCCCGCTCCCGTTCGGCGCGGTCGGTCATCCGGAGCGGCTCGACCATCTTGATCTTCCACGGCTCGGCCCACGAGCGGCGACGTGACTGCTGTCCGGCGGTTCGGATGAGATCACCACTCATCGGCTGGCGTCCTGACGATGCGGGAACATCGGCTGTCATTGCGACAAATCCTGTCGGGTTGGCGATGGTCCATTCCATCGGCAACGGACAATAGCGACTGATCCGGATCGCGTGCAGGACCGGGGCCCGGGCGCGATCGCTATCTTCACTCCAGCAGCCCTCCAACGCATCCCACCGGAGCGCACCATGTCCGCCCTCGATCGTCGCCAGTTCCTGGCCCGGGTCGCCGTCGGCGCCGCGGCCTCTTCCCTGCCCCGCGTGGCCTCGGCCGTGCCCGCCCCACGGCCCGCCCCCGCGCCGACGCCGGGCCTCGCCGGCGGGATGGCCTTCACCCCGCTGCCACTCGGCGCGGTGCGCCCCAGCGGTTGGACCGCACGGCAGCTCCGGATCATGGCCGACGGCCTCAGTGGCCACCTCGACACCTTCTGGCCCGACGTGGCCGACAGCCAGTGGTTCGGCGGCTCGGCGGAGGGATGGGAGCGGGCACCCTACTGGCTCGACGGCGCGATCCCGCTGGCCTGGCTGCTCGACGACGCGACCCTCAAGCAGCGGATCACGTCGCATGTCGACTACATCGTGGACCACCAGCGCGGTGACGGCTGGTTCGCGATCTACCCGCAGGACGCCGTGACCAATCGCTACGACCTCTGGAGCATCCTGCTGGTCAACAAGGTGCTGGCGCAGTACCACGAGGCCACCGGCGACGCCCGGGTGCTCGAGGCATCGATGCGCAGCATGCGGGCGCTGCACGCGGGACTCGAGCGGACCCCGCTCTACGACTGGGGCCGGTTCCGCTGGTTCGAGGGCGTGATCCCGGCGCTCTACGCCCATCGCCTCACCGGCCAGTCGTGGCTGCTCGACCTCGCCCGCAGGCTCCGGGAACAGGGCATCGACTACGAGGCGCTGATGGCGCTCGACGAGGTCCGCACCCCGACGCCGCGGCGCGGACTCTGGCAATGGACCAAGCATGGCGTCAACATGGCGATGGCCACCAAGGCGGCGGCGCTCAACTGGCAGCTCGACGGCCGCCCGCGTGATCGCGCCTTCGCGCCGAGGATGGTGGAGTTGCTCGACCGTTATCACGGCCAGGCCACCGGCATGTTCTCGTGCGACGAGACCCTCTCCGGTCGCAATCCACTGCAGGGGAGCGAGCTCTGTTCGGTGGTCGAGTACATGTATTCGCTGGAGCACCTCACCGCCACCTTCGGCGACGAGGCGTTCGCCGACCGGCTGGAGCGGCTCGCCTACAACGCGCTGCCCGCGACGATCGCGCCCGACGGCTGGTCGCACCAGTACGACCAGCAGGTCAACCAGGTCCATTGCACCGTGAACCCGGATCACAACTGGTCGAGCAATGGCCAGGAGGCCAACCTCTTCGGGCTGGAGCCGACCTACGGCTGCTGCACGTCGAACATGCACCAGGGGTGGCCCAAGTTCGTGGCGCACCTCTGGATGCAGACCGCCGACGATGGCCTCGCCGCCATCGGCTGGGCACCCTGCACCGTGACCGCCACGCCGCGGGGTGTGCCGACCACCGTCACCGTCGACACCGACTATCCCTTCCGCGAGTCGGCGACGGTCACGGTGCGGACGGCGCGCGACGGGCGCTTTCCGCTCGCGCTCCGGATCCCCCGGTGGGCCGACGGCGCCACGGTGCAGGTGGCGGGCGAGTCGCCGCGACGCGCCACCCCCGGGACGATGCACCGCATCGAACGCGATTGGCACGGGGAGACCACCCTCACGGTGCGACTGCCGATGCACCCCCGCGCCACCGTCCGCTACAACGGCGCAGTCGCGATCGAGCGCGGCCCGCTCCTCTATGGCCTCCGGATCGGCGAGGAGTGGGTCCGGATCCACGAGGACAAGCCGCACCGCGAACTGCCCCATGCCGACTGGGAGGTGCGGGCCACCACGCCGTGGAACTACGGCCTGGTGATCGATCCCAGCCGCCCCGAGGATTCCCTCCGTTTCGAGGAACGGCCGGTCGGCGAGCGGCCGTTCTCGCCCGAGGGCGCCGGGATGCGCGCCACGGCGCGCGCCAGGAAGATCCCGGGATGGAAGATGGTGCGCGGCTGGGCAGGGGAGATCTCGCTGGTCGATGCAGCCCGCGCCGATCCGTCACGGCCACCGACCGATCAGCCGGTCGAGGAGGTCGAGCTGATTCCGTTCGGCTGCACGAATCTGAGGATCGCGGAGTTCCCGAGACTGGATGAGACGTGAGTCCTGAGTCCTGAGGCGTGGAGGGGAGCTGGCCATCACCGACTCCCCCCACGTCTCAGGACTCAAGCCTCACTCCTTCAGTCCAAACCGCCACACCGTCTCCGACCGCAGCGTGTCGCCCGGCTGCAGGATTGTCGACGGGAAGTTGGCGTGGTTCGGTGAGTCGGGGTAATGCTGCGTCTCGAGGCAGAAGGCGCCGCGATGCGGGTACGCCACCCCACCCTTCCCGGTGACCGTGCCGTCGAGGAAGTTGCCGCTGTAGAACTGCACTCCGGGTTCGGTGCTCAGGATGTCGAGCGTCCGGCCGCTCACCGGGTCGTGCACGTGGGCCACCGGCACCAGGCCGGGACCCTCCCGATTCACGACGAAATTGTGATCGTAGCCGCCACCGAAGCCGAGCTGCGCGTCGTCGTCGCCGATTCGCGCCCCGATCGCCACGGGCGCGCGGAAGTCGAACGGCGTGCCGGCCACCGGGGTGATCGCCCCGGTCGGGATCAGGGTCGAGTCGACCGGTGTCATGCTGTCGGCGAACAGCTGCAGCTCCTGGTCGAGGATCGTGCCCCGGCCGTCGCCGTGCAGGTTGAAGTAGGCGTGGTTGGTGAGGTTGACCGGCGTGGCCTTGTCGGTGGTGGCGCGGTAGCTGATCGCCAGCTCGTTGCGATCGCGGCGCAACGCATAGCTCACCTCGGCCCGCAGCGTCCCGGGGTAGCCCTCCTCGCCGTCGGGACTCACCAGCGCGAAGCGTACCCCGACCGTCGAGTCGGTCTCGATCGGTTCCGCCGACCAGATCCGCTTGTCGAAGCCCACCGTGCCGCCATGCAGCGAATTGGGCGGGTTGTTGATCGCCAGGGTGTAGGTCGAATCGTCGAGGGTGAAGTGCCCCCTGGCGATCCGGTTGCCGTAGCGACCGACGATCGCCCCGAAGTAGGGCGACTCGGTCTCGTAGCCCGGCAGCGAGTCGAAGCCGAGCACCACGTCGCCGAGCGTGCCGGAGGAATCGGGGACCTCCAGCGAGGTGATGGTGGCGCCGAACGTGATCAGCCGCACCGTCATCCCGGCGTCGTTGGTCAGGGTGTAGCGAGTCACCGAATCGCCACGGGGTGTCACCCCGAACGGATCGGTGGTGACCGCGGCGGGCGAGGCAGCACTCATGGCGTCCTTCGGGGTGGCGCTGCGACCGCAGGCCGCGGCAAGGAGCAGGATTCCGCCGGCGCAGAGCCGGTCGAAGCGATGGCTGGTCATGGGTCGAGCACCTCGTCGATTCCGACATCGATATACTGGCCGCCTCGTGTCTGGTGGACATGGACGGCGAGGACGTTGCGTCCCGGCTTGAGCGCGGCCCGCGCCGCGGCATCGAAGATGATGTGGCGGTAGCCGCCGGTGTAGCCCGGCACCTGCAGCACCGGCACCCCGTTGAGCCAGATCTCGGCGTCCTCATCGTGGTGGATCCGCCAGGCCAGCGCGTCGCCCGTCTGGCCGTCGAAGCTGAACGTCCGGCGCAGCCAGATGTCGGAGGTGGTCCACGGCGTGCGGATGACCGCGCCCGGCGTGCCCTTCGTCCCGAAGCCGCCGATCCCCTGGTCCCAGCCGCGGTCGTCGAACGCCGGCGACTGCCATCCCTCGGTCGGGGCCGAGGTGGTGTACTGCCATCCCTGCCCGAAGCGCTGCGACGTCGACACCACCTCGCGGATCCGGGGCGGCGGCCGGTGGAGCGCCGCCGCCAGCGCCGCCGCCCGCTCGGGCACCAGCTTGGTGATCGCCCGGTCGTAGGTCATCAGGCCGTTGACCTCGACCTCCACGTCGGAGGTCTGCGTGTAGACCGCGGCGGCGAGACCGTCGGCCTCCGCCCAGCGCAACTGGTGCAGCAGGTCGGCGTAGCCGGCGCGGAGCGCCAGGGTGTCCTCGAAGGTGCGATAGCCCCAGTTGTTGCGGTCGATCCAGGTGTGCCCAGCCAACGGCAGCCCGAGTCCGCCGAACTCGCCCAGCACGGCGGCGCGCTCCGGCTCCGGGGCCGGCGTCGCGGGTCCCGGGTAGGCATGGATGTCCGTCACGTCGCCCACGTGGTGGTCGGTCCACCCGGTGGCGTGGTCGATCAGCCGCGACGGGTCCTGTGCCCGGACCCGCGCGGTGGTCGCCTCGGTGTCGTGCTGGCCCCATCCCTCGTTGAACGGCACCCACATCACGATCGAGGGATGGTTGCGGAGCGCGTCGATCGTCCGCGACAGCTCCACGGCGAAGTCGGCCCGCGACTCGGGCGTCGTGTTGTCGCCGCTCGGCATGTCCTGCCACACCAGCATCCCGATGCTGTCGGCCAGCCGGTACCAGCGGGCCGGCTCCACCTTCACGTGCTTGCGGATCATGTTGAAGCCGAGCCGCTTCATGGTCACGATGTCGTGGACCATCGCCGCGTCAGTCGGCGCGGTGTAGAGGCCGTCGGGCCACCACCCCTGATCGAGCATGCCGTACTCGAACAGCGGCCGGTTGTTGAGGAAGAGGCGGCGGGCTCCGTCGGGTGCGGTGGCCACGGCGATCTTCCGCATCCCGAAGTACGACCGCACGCTGTCGCCGCTCGACAGCGAAACCGTCAGGTCGTAGAGGTACGGATCGTCGGGCGACCAGAGGTGCGACCGCGGGATGTCGAGCACCAGCGTCGAGCCGACCGGTGCGGTCCGGGTGGCGACCGCCTGCCCACCGCTCGACGCACGCGCCGTGACGGTGGCGCCGGGCGCGGCGCCGTCGACCGCCACGTCGACCCGCAGCGTGCCGAGGTCGATGTCGGGGACGGTCACGACGCCGCTGATGTGCGCAGCGGGCACGCGCTCGAGCCAGACCGTCTGCCAGATCCCGGTGACCGCCGTGTACCAGATTCCCTTGGGCGCGAGTACCTGCTTGCCGCGCGGCTGGTCGCCACTGTCCGAAGGATCCCAGACCGAGACCACGAGCTCCTGGACGCCGGGGCGGAGCGCGTCGGTCAGGTCGATCGTGAACGGGTCGTAGCCGCCCTGGTGGCGACCGACCTCCTGCCCGTTGAGCCAGACCGTGGCCTGCCAGTCGACCGCGCCGAAGTGGAGCAGCAGCCGGCCACCGCCGGCGAACGGCACCGGCGCGCCCGAAGGTCGTGCGGTACCAGAGCCGCTCCGAGGGACCGACCGCCCGCTGCACGCCACTCAACTGCGACTCGACCGGGAACGGCACCAGGATCTTGCCGTCCCAGCGGGTCGGCTGCTCGGCGTCCCGTGCCGTGATGGCGTAGTCCCAGCTGCCGTTGAGCAAGATCCAGTTGGCGCGCACCATCTGGGGCCGCGGATACTCGGGGAGGACGTGCCCGGGCGTGACGTCGGCGGCCCAGCGGGTGCGCAGGGTGCCCTGCCCCGACACGGCGGTCGGCGGCAGCAGCAGCGCGGCGAGGCAGCAGGCGACGAGGCGAGGTGACACGGATCGTCCTTGGGTTGGGTGGCGGGCGTCCGGGACCGCCCTAACGGCCGAGGCGCTCCCAGACAGGC
Source organism: uncultured Gemmatimonadales bacterium (assembly GCA_963817715.1). Taxonomy (GTDB): domain Bacteria; phylum Gemmatimonadota; class Gemmatimonadetes; order Gemmatimonadales; family GWC2-71-9; genus Palsa-1233. The sequence goes on along the minus strand of CAWFPG010000005.1, from coordinate 543,283 downwards.
TCCTTCACGTCGTCGACGAACAACTGCAGGTGCGGGAACGGAATCTCGATCCCGGCGCGGTCGAGCGCCACCTTGGTGGCCTCGAGCACCTGGTTCCGCATCGGCATCTCATCCTCGGCGTGGTCGATCCAGACCCGCACCACGAGGTTCACGCTGGAGTCACCCAGCTCTTCGGCGACCACCGATGGTCCCGGTTCGCTGAGCACTCCCTCGAGGCCGCGCACCGCGTCGAGGATCACCTCGCGGGCCTGGCTGATCGATTCCTTGTAGGCGATGCCGACGGGGACCTTCACCCGGGTCTCGCCGTACATCGAGTGATTCACCAGCAACTCGCCGATCACCTGCTTGTTGGGAATCACCACGAAGGTGTTGTCGAGGGTGCGGATCCGGGTGGTCCGCAGGGTGATCTCGCGAACCTCGCCGTACTTGTCCTGGGTGGTCACCCAGTCGCCGACCTTGAACGGCCGATCCCAGAAGATCAGGAAGCCGGCGATCATGTTGGCGATCGTCTCCTGGGCGGCGAAGCCGACCGCGATCCCCAGCACCCCGAGGCCAGCCAGGGCGGCAGCGACGTTGATGCCCAGCTGCGACGCCGCCATCACCAGACCGAGGATCAGCACCGTCCCCCGCACCACCCCGTCGACCAGCAGGTGGATCAGCGCCGGGGCGAACTCGGCCCGGCGGAGGACCGCCCGGAGGGTCGGCTGGAGGACCCGGAGCAGGATGTAGAAGGCCAGGAAGACGAGCACGGCGGCCGCCACCTTCGGCAGCACCGTCGCCGCCACGGCGAGGAGCTGGTCCTTGCTGATCGAGTTGAGCAGGTCCTGCACCGACGCTCCTTGGAGGGGTCACAGTCAACGTAAACGAGAACGGAGAACGGAGAACGGAGAGCGGAGGGTGGAGGGGTCCGTCATCCGCCATTCTGGCAGGATTTCCCGGTACGGCCGTTGCTCCTTCCTCTCCCCGACGCACTGCGGCCCCGCCACTCCGGCGGCGGTCGGTTGAGGCACGGAACGGATGAGAGGAAGCGCAATGGCATCGAAGATCATCGGGATCGACCTCGGCACCACGAACTCGGTTGTGGCCGTGATGGAGGGTGGCGACCCGGTCGTGATCCCCAACGCAGAAGGTGGCCGGACAACCCCATCGGTGGTGGCCTTCACCAAGGACGGCGAGCGGCTGGTCGGTCAGGTGGCCAAGCGCCAGGCCGTCACCAATCCCAAGCAGACCGTCTTCTCGATCAAGCGGTTCATGGGTCGGCGGATGAACGAGATCCCCGAGGAGTCGAGCCGGGTTCCCTACAAGGTCGAGTCGGGACAGAACGGCCTCGCCTCGGTGGAGATCGCCGGCAAGAAGTACACGCCGCCCGAGATCTCGGCGATGATCCTCCAGAAGATGAAGCAGACCGCCGAGGACTACCTCGGTCATTCGGTCGAGAAGGCGGTGATCACCGTCCCGGCCTACTTCAACGACGCCCAGCGGCAGGCCACCAAGGACGCCGGCAAGATCGCCGGCCTCGAGGTGCTGCGGATCATCAATGAGCCGACGGCGGCGGCACTGGCCTACGGACTCGAGAAGAAGAAGGACGAGAAGATCGCGGTCTTCGACCTCGGTGGCGGCACCTACGACATCTCGGTGCTCGAGCTCGCCGAGGGGGTCTTCGAGGTCAAGTCGACCAACGGCGACACCCACCTCGGTGGCGACGACTTCGACCAGCGACTGATCGACTGGCTGGTGGCCGAGTTCAAGAAGGACCAGGGGATCGACCTCTCCAAGGACGCGATGGCGCTCCAGCGGCTCAAGGAAGCCGCCGAGAAGGCCAAGATGGAGCTGTCGAGCACCACCCAGACCGACATCAACCTGCCGTTCATCACGGCGGACCAGTCGGGCCCGAAGCACCTCAACCTGACGCTCACCCGCGCCAAGTTCGAGCAGCTCTGCGACGACCTGATCCAGCGCACCCTCCCGCCGATGCAGAAGGCGCTCGAGGATGCCGGTCTCAAGCCGGGCGAGATCGACGAGGTGATCCTGGTCGGTGGCTCGACCCGGATCCCGAAGATCCAGGAGATCGTCAAGGGATTCTTCGGCAAGGAACCCAACCGCTCGGTCAACCCCGACGAAGTGGTGGCGATCGGTGCGGCGATCCAGGGTGGCGTGCTGGGCGGCGAGGTCAAGGACGTGCTGCTGCTCGACGTGACGCCGCTCTCGCTCGGCATCGAGACGCTGGGTGGGGTCACCACCGTGCTCATCCCGCGGAACACGACGATCCCGACCAAGAAGTCGGAGACGTTCAGCACCGCCGAGGACAACCAGACCACGGTCGAGATCCACGTGCTGCAGGGCGAGCGACAGATGGCCGGCGACAACCGGACCATCGGCAAGTTCCAGCTCACCGGGATCCCGCCCGCCCCGCGCGGCATGCCGCAGGTCGAGGTGACCTTCGACATCGACGCCAACGGCATCCTGCACGTGTCGGCCAAGGACAAGGCCAGCGGCAAGGAGCAGAAGATCCGGATCGAGGCGTCGAGCGGGCTGTCGGACGCCGACATCAACGCGATGGTCAAGCAGGCCGAGGCCAACGCCAAGGACGACGAGGACCGTCGGGCCCAGATCGAGAGCCGCAACCAGCTCGACGGGCTGATCTACAAGGTCGAGAAGGACTCCAAGGAGTGGGTCGACCGGCTCCAGGCCGACGACAAGGAGCGGCTCGACAAGGCGATCGAGACCGGCAAGGAGGCGCTTCGCACCGGCGAGACGGCAGCGATCGCGACCGCCCTCGAGGAGCTGAACGTGGCCTACTCGGCGGCTGGCGCGTCTCTCTACCAGAACGCATCGGGTGGCGACCACCGAGGCGCCCCCGGGTGGCGAGGCCGGCGCCGAGGCCGAGATCCAAGGCCGACGAGGCGGTCGAGGCCGACTACGAGATCGTGGAGGACGCCCCCAAGGAGGGGTGAGGCGACGGGGCAACAGGCGACAGGTGGGGGGGCGGGGCCAACGGGATGACTCGCCCTGCCCCTCCGCACAAATACTGACCCGGCACCGCTTGTCGCCCGTCGCCTGTCGCCTGTCGCGACCCCCCGGCCGGGCTACGCATCCGGGTATAATGCAGAGGCGACCGCCCCACGCCCGACCGGGGCCGGCGAGCCGCCGTTGGACCCCGCACTACCATGGAGCAGAACCCGCAGATGTCGCACCACTCCCGCAATTGGCTCAAGTTCGGCGCCCTCGTGGCGCTGGCATTCGTACTCGGACTCTTCTTTGCCGGCCTGCTCGACCTGCCGCGCGCCTCGCTGGCGCAGGGCCCTGGACAGGGCGGCCACACCACCCCGATCGTCACGGTCGATGCCCCGCGGATCCCCGCGGCTCGTCCCCTGGCCGAGCTGAGCGAGGCGTTCTCCGCCGTCGCCGAGGCGGTCCGTCCCTCGGTCGTCTATATCGAATCCGACCGGCCGGTCAGCTCGGTGGCGCAGAACCACCCCCAGCTGCCCCCCGGCCTGGAGCCGTTCTTCCAGCAGCCGAACACCCCCCAGCGCGGCATCGAGCAGTCGAGCGGTTCCGGCTTCATCGTGTCGAGCGACGGCTACATCCTGACCAACAACCACGTGATCGAGGGCGCCAGCGACGTGACGGTCCGGCTGCTCGACGGTCGCAGCTTCCCGGCCACGATCGTCGGCAGCGACAAGGACACCGACGTCGGCGTGCTGAAGATCGACGCCAAGGGCCTCACCCCGGCGGCGCTCGGCTCGTCGGCCGACTCACGGGTCGGTGAGTGGGTGCTGGCGATCGGCAACCCGCTCGGCGAGGAGCTCACCTTCTCGGTCACCCAGGGGATCATCTCCGCCAAGGGCCGCGGCCAGCTGCAGCTGGGCGACAACAACCAGCGGACCCAGATCCAGGACTTCATCCAGACCGATGCCGCGATCAACCGCGGCAACTCGGGTGGCCCGCTCGTCAACGTCAAGGGCGAGGTGATCGGCATCAACTCGGCCATCGCCTCCTACACCGGCTTCTATGCCGGCTACGCCTTCGCGGTGCCGATCGACCTGGCCCGCGCGGTGATGAACCAGATCATCGCGACCGGCAAGGTGCAGCGCACCCAGATGGGGATCTTTGTCCGCACCGCGACCGCCGAGGACGCCGAATACCTCGGGCTGAGCTCGATCGCCGGGGTCAAGATCGACAACTTCCCCCCCAACGCTCCCTCGCCGGCGGAGAAGGCCGGCCTGAAGCAGGGCGACGTGATCGTCGCGATCGACGGCAAGCCGGTGAAGTACGTGGCCCAGCTGCAGCAGCTGGTCGGCTTCCGGACGCCGGGTGAACAGGTCCACGTGACGGTGGCCCGCCCCGGCGGCACCAAGGAGTTCACGGTGCGACTCGCCGGCGGCAACGGCGAGACCGAGAGCGCAGACACGGCGGCACCGGCCCCGGCCGAACCCGATGAGGCACCGGCGGCAACGCAGAACCGCCTCGGCATCGCGGTGGAGCCGCTCACCCCGAGCCTCGCCGAAGAAGTGCAGGTCTCGGGCACGGTGCACGGGCTGCTGGTTCGCGAGGTTGCCGAGCATTCACCGGCGACGGATCACCTCTGCCCGGCCAACTCCTGCCGGAATCCCGACGTGATCGTGGCCATCGAGGGCAAGCCGGTGAAGACGGTGGCCGACTTCAAGTCGGCGCTGGCCAACGGCGGGCGGAACGGCATCGTCACCCTGACGGTGATCGGTGGCTCCAACGATGGCCAGTCGCGCATCGAGCGAGTCAGGCTGGAAGACAAGAAGTAGGCCTTCCCGTCGGGATGCACGACGCCCGCCGTCCTGACCGGACGGCGGGCGTTGTTGTTGTGCCCCGTGGGATGGCGCTACTCTGCGCCAGGCACCGGCACATTGAGGCGCTCGGCCTCCTTGCCCCAGTAGTCCCAGCCCCAGCCAGCCACCTTGCCATCGGCCAAGACCACGGGCGACAGCTTGCGCCAGGCCACCGAGTCGTCCTGGGCCACGCCGGACTTGGCGTAGTAGAAGATCTCCCAGAACTTGCCATCGAGGAGGTAGCTCTCGGAGCGGTGAGGCGTGTCGCTCTCCCATCACCACCGCCACGCTGTCGCGATCGATGCCGGTGGCCAGGTGGCTGAGTCGGGAGTCGCCACAGGCGGTGGTCGCGACGAGCAGGGCGCCAAGGGCGAGGGTACGAAGGTCGGGACGCAACATCGGACAGGCCTCACTGGGTGATCCGTGATCGTCGGCCGGCTGGCCGATCGCAGCTTGAAGCTAGTGCCGGGGGCAAGACCTTGCGGCGATCTGGTTCCGGCCGGATGGCGGCCGTACCTTGGAGGGCACGCGAGCGTGGCGGAACTGGCAGACGCGCAGGACTTAGGATCCTGTCCCGCAAGGGGTCCGGGTTCGACTCCCGGCGTTCGCATGTTGTTGAGGGGCAAGGAGTTAGCTAGGAAGGTGATCCAAGGGCAACGACGGGTGGGTATCGTCGTTGCCTCTCGCGATGCCTCTTGAGCCGATCGAGCTGATGCCCGGGGCTTGCTGGGCTACACTTCAGTTGCGAGGGCAGGCCTCCCCTTCACAAGGCCTCGGCAAGTCATGGGGCCCCATGACGAAACTGGAACGGGGACCAGCGCCTCCGACTGTGGAGTGATCACCTCGGTCTTCCGTCGGGCCGTTGTGAGGTATTGGCCTGCCTTCTCGGGATCCAATCATGGGCGCCTCGGCCGGTCCTCCCGCTTCCACTCAATCCAATCCAAGCCGGGCACCGAGCGTCACCCGGCGCATGTTCCCAGTCCGATTCTCGTAGATGGAATGGTGGAGGATACCGAATTGAATCAAGAGCCCGAAACGCTGGCTCACGGCAATGTTCAGTCCGATCGAACCACCATATGACACTCCCGTGCGTCCTCCGATCTGTCGATCCGCAGGGCGCGGCTCACCCTCGGGAATGGTGGGGTGGTACTCGACCGAAAGGCGAGTCAACTGGCCGGTTCCATCAACCACAAGGGATAGCTGCGATCGGACGATCGGCAAAGACACCCCGAGAATCGGTCCGACGGAAACGATCGTGCGGTGCACAAAGCTTGATCCCGCCAGAAGCGTTCGCCCAATTGAAGCGTCGACACCGAGATGTAGGCGCGTATCGTCACCGGTCGAGAGCGAGAGCGCACCAAACGGCCCATTTGCGTCATAGGCTCTGATCTGCCCGACATCAAGTCCGAGGCGTAGCGCCTGGGCCTCCAGAACGGCGGCATGGCACAGCAGGGAGATCATCGCAAGTACAAGCCAGGTGAGCCCTCTCCTCGGCCCGACCACCATGTGGTGAGCGTCTCTCGTACGACGAGTTGCACGGCAAGGAGCGTCTTCCATCAGTTCTCCTCTCCGCCGCCGCAGTTCGCGGTCAGCGACTGACCGGTACACACCGGTATCTCCCACGTATTGACGATTGGACTCAATCGGTTATGCGCATCTCGCGCCCGGGTCTTGATTGCAAGCGTGTAGTCTCCAGCTGGCACATAGATGTTCCGTGTGGCCGATCCCCAATCGTAGACGGTCGAATCGGATGGAGAGTTGCTGAAATAGGCAACAAATCGGACGGAGACGGTTCCGGCACCGTTGCTCGTGGTGGCGGTCATCGAGCAATCCCCCGCCGTCTCAATACCACCTTCCGTGCACCATGACAAGTTGGAGATTGTCGGCGCTGGCACTGCGGCGTTTGCGATGCGGAGCAGACCATAGCCATAGTAGTCATCCTTGCCTGCAGTACCAGCATCTAACGCAGTTTCTGCCAACCGTTGTTTCATGTCAGCAACACCATCAAAACCCGCCTCGATCAGCAACGCGAAAGCACCAGCCACATGTGGTACTGCGGACGAGACACAACAGAAAGACGTCAGACCGCCGGCGACATTCAGGGATGTTACACCTGCTGGGGCAGAGAAGTCGACGTGAGGACCGTACTGGAATACGTCCAAATAGCTCCCGTTCTGCTCGTGTCCCGCAACCGAGATGGTGTGGAGTGACCAGGAATACTCTGATTCGATGTCGTCGGGGTCGCACTGCTGATTCGATCCATGGGCAACCACCACGGGCACACCGTCATTCCACAACTCATCCACAACGGAATCGAAATCATTGACCGTTTGATTCCCGCAGCCGGCGATACTCAAACTCACAACTTGCATCCCATAGAGCCCGGACCAGTTCAACGCGTCAACGATTTCGTTCTTGTCGCAGTAGCCCTCTGTGTCACAGACTCGGAGCGAGTAGATCTTCGCTCCTGGCGCGACTCCAACTACATCGCTTCTGTTGTCTAGTGCGGCAATAACGCCTGCGGCCTTTGTCCCGTGCGAACCGTCAGTCCCACAGTAGGTGGAGGAGTTCGCAACGAAATCGTATCCGCCCCACACAGTTAAATCTGAATGGGAGCAGGCCATTCGGTAATGTCCCTATAGCTGTAGAAAATTGAAAATCGGGTGCATCCTTGTCGGTGAATTCCCTTCACCACGGGCTGTTGACGCAGCCCAAACCGACGAGGAGTACACCCGATGCTGGACGATACGACGATGGCGGTGCCGGCGCTAGTGATGCCGGAGGATGGGCTGCAGGTGCTGGTGCGGACGGCGGTCCGCGGGGCAATCGAGGCGGCCATCGAGGTCGAGCTGACGGCGGCCCTGGGCCGCGAGGCGTGGGAGCGGGCCGCGAGCGCGACCGGCTACCGGCACGGCACGGTCCCGCGGACGCTGGTGACCAGCGCGGGGCCGGTCACCCTCGCGGTGCCGCGCGGGCGGCTGCGGCAGGCCGATGGGAGCACGCAGGAATGGCAGACCACGGTCCTCGAGCGCTATGCGCGGCGCACCCCGGCGCTGGATGCGACGCTGGCGAGGCTCTACCTGAGCGGCGCGAGTACCCGGGACCTGCGGCGCGCGGTGGCGCCGCTGTTCGGGGAGCAGGCCCTCTCGAAGAGTGCGGTGTCGCGCGTGGTGACGCGCCTGCAGGCGGAATACCGGACGTGGCAGCAGCGCTCGCTGGCCGACGAGTCGATCGCGTACCTCTACCTCGATGGCCAGCGCCATCGGGTGCGCGCCGACGGCCGCTCGACGTGGTGCACGGTCTTGATGGCGCTCGGCGTGCGGACCACGGGGGAGAAGGTGGTGCTGGCGATGCGCGTCGTGGGCGACGAACAGACGGCGGCTTGGGCGCAGCTGCTGGAGGACCTGACGCATCGCGGCTTGGCGCGCCCGCAGCTGGTGCTGAGCGATGGAAGCAAGGGCGCGGCGGCGGCGCTCGAGCGGACGTGGTCGGGGATCGCGCACCAGCGCTGCCTGGTGCACAAGCTGCGCAATCTGATCGCCTGCGTGCCGCGGGCGCTGCGCGGGGCGGTGGTGCGCGACTTCCAGACGATCACCACCGCGACGAGTCCGGCGGCGGTGCACGCCGCCCTGGCGAGCTTCCGACGGACCTGGGCGCTGAAGTGGAGTGCGGTGGTCGTCTCGTTCGACGAAGCCGGCGACACGCTGACGACGTTCACGCGTTTCCCGCCGCCCAGTGGAAGTGCCTGCGCACGACGAACGCGATCGAGCGGATCTTCACGGAGTTCCGGCGGCGGACGAAGACGCAGGCGTGCTCCCGACGCCGGAGGCGGTGCTGACGGTGTTGTGGGGGACGTTGGCGACGGGCGGGATCCGGCTGCGCAAGCTACACGGCTACCGGACGATCACGGACACCACGCTGCGTCAGGCAGCGTAACCGGGGCCACCGACGGAATCACCCGAACGAATTTCTACAGCTTGCGGGACACAACCGGCCATTCCATCATCGAGCACTGCGATCTTGATCCCCGCCCCAGTATAGCCGTAGTTAGATCGGTTCTCGTCTGCTCCGACCGAATCAACTCCCCATGGCAACAATTGAGAAGTTAGACGCGGCGGTGGACCAGAATCGACTGCCGCAATCTCGAGCCAGGGGAGTGCGCGCAAACCGCGGAGTACATCGCGACTCGCACTTACAAGAAGCGGGCGCCTGCCGTTGAACCGCGAAACAAACGACGCACCGTGCGCCAGCAGAGTGTCCCGATATCCCAGAGGCGCGCGGTGTCGGACCGTTGCACGTAGGTACACACGCTCAGGAATTGGAACACTGGCCCCAGTCCGAGAACCGGCCACGGTGGGGAGGGGAACAGAAGCCATATCAGCCGTCGCCGCAACGGGAGTTGAATCTGAAGCACATCCTGCCAGGCCGATGAAGGCGAGCAAACCGAGTGAGTGCTTCATTATCTCTCCCGCGGAATGTGAGGGTATGTCGGATGCAGAAAAGCACTGCAAACTACGTTTCCCGTCGGGTGGCAGACCCCACCTGGCCTGGGAAGGGTGACGTCAGGGTGTCCCGATTACTATCGGCCTCGCGTCGTTACAACGATGACCAATTTGAGCCATCGTTTCCCTCAGAGCGCAAGGCGAAGAAACACCGGCCTAGGAAAAGGCCTAGTCGCCGCTAGGTGGCGACCCCCAAATCAGTGAACCGCCACCAACTTGGCTACGGACGCTCAACGGAACGTCAAATGAGCCGTCGAGACGTGCGATCTGAAGCGACCGACCGGCCACCGGGCAACGCGTCCACGCCGAAGGCATCCTCAATAGACACTATAGCCAGATTGGCCCGCGACTTGTTCGTTGGAGAAGGTGACTAGGAATTCCCCTGGTAGCATTCTCTGCCTCTTGCCTCAACACTGCACGTCTCCGGCCATGGATGGCCACTCTTGGCATTCCCGATCCGTCCCCCGGTCAGTACTGGCAGCTTGTGGCGAGTAGCGGCACCCTGCCAGCTCTGACTTAGGATCCTGTCCCGCAAGGGGTCCGGGTTCGACTCCCGGCGTTCGCATGGTGTTGGGGGGCAAGGGGTTAGGATGATCGCTGATCGCAGGGCACCGGTGGATGGAGATGGCCGGTGCCTCTTGTGATGCCTCTTGGGGCTCTCGCCCACCTTGCATCACGCACCATCTCGGGCCTGTCTGGAAAGCACAACCCGGAGAGCAGCCGCCTGGAGGGTCTGTTCCTCCGTGAACCGGCCTCTTCGCTGGGTCCCATCCTCCACAAGAGGTTCCCATCGATCGTCACGCCGTCAAAATGTTAGGCTTCGTGGACCTCTTTTCAGAGACCCACGCCCCCCTCCACGGCTATCGAACTCGCAAGTGGACGATCGGGAAGCCGGCCGTCCTGATTCCCAACCTCCTGCAGCGCCAGTACACCGCCACCCGGCCCGATCGGGCGTGGGTAACGGACATCACGTACATCCGCACCTGGCAGGGCTGGCTCTATCTGGCCGTCGTGATGGACCTCTTCTCGCGCCGCATCGTCGGCTGGGCCGCGAAGCCCACGATCGCACGCGAGCTGGTGCTGGAGGCAGTCTTCATGGCGGTGCGCACCCGCCGGCCCCGCGGAACACTGATTCATTCCGATCAGGGCACCCAGTACGGAAGCGATGCCTGGCGTCGGTTCTGTCAGACCAATCGCCTCGAGCCCAGCATGAGCCGCAAGGGCAACTGCTGGGACAATGCCGTGGCGGAGTCCTTCTTCAGCAGCTTGAAGAAGGAGCGGATCAAGAAGCAGATCTATCGAGACCGGGCGATCGCGCTGGCCGACGTGGCAGAGTACATCGACGGCTTCTACAATTCAGTGCGACACCACAGCCACCTCGGCGGGCTCAGTCCCGAGGAATTCGAGGCCACGCACCGGCGCTCGAGGAAGAGTCTCCACTAGAAGCTGGGAACTCCACGTGGTTGCTAGTTCTCGTAGAATAGCATCACCGGAGAAGCGATCTCATAGGAGCCAGATTCACCCCGCCGCAAGACGACGAAGAAGGCCTTGTGTTTCACCCCACGACCAGAAAGTGGGTCTCGGACGGTGGCGCACACGTCAACGAACACTCGATCGCCACCGGCGTCGTTCAAGTCCACCTTCACGACGAGTCTCGCATCCTTTTCAACATCCGCCACCGGCACATCGGGGCCACAACCGATGTCGCCACGCCCACGCATTTGGACCGTGATCGGCGCGCCGTGAACCGTGGACTCCAGGTGCTTACGTGACTCGACTGGCAGATCCACGCGGGAGTCCAGTTGGAGCACCATCATTCGGGCACTGTCAGCCGGGAAGAGTCCCTTCGCTGTCGAGATTACCTTGCCGACCGATGCCGCGTACGCGGATTCGGCCGATTCTCGTGACATTTGCGACCCTTGGGAGCGGAGCGTGGCGGCCGGCAGGCAGGTGCAGGCCAACGCGGCGGCGACCCACAATGGCGATGGCTGACCGTGACGAGTATGCTCAGTACGGCTCATTAGGCACCTCCCGCACAAATATCGCCCTGCATCTCCGCGAGTGCTTCCTGGTCGGCGTCACGAGTATAGCCAAATATCTGATGGCCCACATTCTCGTGTATGATCGTCTTTCTTGAATTCATACATCCCGTTGTCGAAGGCTTTCTGTGTCAAGCCGGTCCAGTTGGCCCAGCTTCCGTCAGTCAACTGCCACGAGCCCCCCCAGAGGTTGGGGTCATTCGTCTCCAGAAACCTTGCCCCCTTATTCATCTGATCGCCGTTCATCTGCCCCGAGAATCGCTGCGCTCCCATCTGACAGATGTTGTCTGGTTGTGTCAGCAAATCCATTAGCGCCAGTTCTAGGAGTGCGCACTGGTATGCATTGAACGGGGGCGTGGGTCCCTGAAAAGAGATCCAGGGCAGCCAACCACTTGATGGCGTGACGCGCGAAGGGCGCTTTCAAGTCGTCGGACGAAGCACCCCCGGGTTGGCCTCGCCCCTCGCGGTGTCGCCTCGCGGCGGTCCCTCACTGCGCGCGGGACGAGGTCGGGATGGGAGCCCTTCCCCTCGCCTGTCGCCTGTCGCCTGTCGCGCCTACGGCCTGCCGCCCTCGTGCCACGCCGGCGTCGGCCCGTTGGCCAGGTGGCCCACCGCCTCGCGCCGCGGCCTGGATCACCGCCGTCATGTGGGCGAAGTCGACCTTGTCGACCTCGTCCGACGGCCGGTGATAGTCGCCGTGCAGGTTGAAGGTCGACATCGTGTGCGCCACGATCCCCATCCGGGCAAAGGCGAAGTTGTCGCTCCGGCGGAAGAAGTTCTGGTCGGGCCGCGGGTCGGGCACGATCGGGATGCCGTATTCCTTGAGCATGTCGCCCATGGTGGAACGCTCGTAGCCGGTGAGCCACGCCTTGCCCGGGCCGCCGGCCAGCGAATCGGGCCGGCCGATCATCTCGATCTCGAAGCCGGCCACCACCCGGTCGAGCGGCACCGCGGGGTTGGCGATGAAGTAGCGGGTGCCGAGCATGCCCATCTCCTCGCCGGTCATGGTGGCGAAGACGACGGTGCGCTTGGGCCTGGGACCGGCCATCAACGCCCGGGCGATCTCCAGCACCGCCACCGTCCCCGACGCGTCGTCATCGGCGCCGTTGTAGATCGAGTCGCCATCGACGCCGGGCCCGTGAATCCCGAGGTGGTCGTAGTGCGACAGCACCAGGATCACCTGGTCCTTGAGCGTCGGATCGCTGCCGGGAATCATCCCGATCACGTTGCGACCCAAGCGGCGCGCCGCTGCGGGGAGAGAGTCGCGGGCGGCGAACGAGGTCAGCATCGTGAGACGCATCGGCGGCGGCGGTGGCAACCGAAAGCCGTCCGGGGCCCCGTCCGACCCGGCGCAGCGCCAGACCGTGGTGACCACCGAGTCGCCGGGCACCGAGAAGTTCCCCGCCACGCAGCCGGTCGGCACGCGCATCGGGCGGGTCGAGGCCATCATCCCCATCGGGACACGCTGGTAGAAGCCATCGTCACCGATCGGCTTCAACCCGATCCGCTGCATCTCGGCGGCAATGAACCGTCCGGCGCGCGCCGCACCGGGGGTCGCCGTCGCGCGGCCCTCCATCGAATCGTCGGCCAGCGTCCGCAGCATGTGCTCGACATCGGTGCGCTTGACCGCCGAGGCCGGGTTCGCCCCCTGGGCCGCGATCGGCCCAAGGCCGCAGACGATCAATACTCCGAGGGCGAGAACGCGCATGGGTAGGCTCCGGTACATGGGGGGACTCCAACGGGAACGAGCGGTGCCGAACGATCGAAAGGTAGGTGCGAGGTGACCAGCCCGGGGCCCGGATGCAGAGACGCCCGGCAAGTCTCCCCTTGGAACGAAGCGCCGGAGCCCCTTGCCAACCCCATTCCGACGTTGCATCGTTGAAACATACCCGACAACACATCTCCTCTATTCCAGAGGCACCAATGGAATCGTTCCTGGTGTTCCTCGACGCGGCCGGTGGAACCATCACCCGCCTCGCGCTGGCCATCTTCCTGGTGGTCAACGGGGTGTTCGCCGCGATGGTGATCCTGCGCAAGGACCGCGGCCTGGTCAATCGCTGGACCAAGCGACTGGTCGTCGCCGACACGGCGCTTCTTCTGGCGGCCGGAGGGGCACCGGTGGCGACCTGGGCCGCGCGGACCACGGTTCGGGCAGTGGCGGCGGTACTGCCGAGTCCCGAGAGCTATACGCCGCAGGTCGATGCGAAGGCGGCGCCGACGGCGCAGCAGCAATAGCAGAAGTGAGTCCTGGGTCCTGAGAGGCGAGGAACAGCCCCCCACGTCTCAGGACTCAGGACTCACTTCTTGAACAACGCAATCCTGACCGCATCAACCACAAGCTGCAGGTCGCCAAGCTTGGCCAGCAGCGGCACCCCCAGCTCCTCGATCCGATCGTGGACCACCCGATCGTGGGCAGCGCCGGTGAGGAAGACAACCCGGTTGCGGAGGTGGGGCGCCCGCTCGATGAGGTCGGTGTAGAAGGCCAGGCCACTCCGACCTGGCATCACCACGTCGCTCACGACCGCGTCCGGAGCATCCGAACCCAGAACCGATTCCAGGGCACTCGCGGCCGACTCGGCCTCGGTCACTTGGTGACCGGCCCGCTCCAGCAGCCGCCTGAGCACCCGCCGGATGTCCGCATCGTCATCGACCACCAGGATTGTTGCCATGGCCCAAGTGACCCTGTGGGGGCCACCAAGGTCAAGCCTGCGGCCCATTTGACCCTCGGCCGAGGCGGCGGGTACCTTTCAGGGCTATGACCGATATCTCCTATGAAACGACCGCCGAAGACGCCGCCTCCCGATCGCTGCAGGTGACCGTGCCGGTCGACCGGCTGGCGGCCTCGGAACGCCGCGCGGTGAAGCAGTACGCCTCGCAGGCCCGGCTGCCCGGCTTCCGGAAGGGCCATGCCCCCATGCCGGTGGTGCGCCGCCGCTTCAGTGCCGAGATCCGCCAGGCGGTGCTCGAGGATGCGCTCCGCGCCAGTTGGGAGCAGATCCTCAAGGACACCGAACTCAAGCCGATCGCCGATCCCCAGGTCCGCAACGTCTCGTTCGAGGACGGCCAACCGCTGACCTTCGAGCTGATGGTCGAGGTCCGACCCAGCATCGAGCTGACCACCACCGAGGGCTTCACCCTGACCCGGACCGTCGCGCCGGTCGCCGACGAGCAGGTGGCCGAGCAGCTCGAGCGACTCCGGGAGCAGCGTTCCAACTGGACGCCGCTGGCCGAGGGCGTGCGGCCGGCCGAGGGACAGCTCGTCTCCGTGACAGTGGCCACCCTGGAGAACGGGGAACCGGTCGGTGAGGCGGCGCCCCACTCGCTGGTACTCGGTGAGGGCCAGGCGATCCCGGACCTCGAGGAGAAGATCATGACGCTGCTGCCCGGCGAGACGGTCGATGCCGACGTGCGGCTGCCCGAGGATCATCCGGACGAGGCGCGCCGCGGCGAGGTCCGCTCGGTGCGGATCACCCTCCACGAGGTCAAGGCCAAGGAGCTCCCGGAGCTCGACGACGCCCTGGCCCACGAAGTGGGCGACTTCGCCGACCTCGAGGCCCTCCGCGTGGCGGTCCGGGAGGATCTGGAGGCCGATGCGGTCCGGAGCGCCGACGCCGCGGTCCGCGACCAGCTGATCCAGGCGGTGGCGGAGGCCAATGCGGTCCCGGCGCCGCCCTCGCTGGTGCGCCGCCTGCTGACGGCCTACGCCGAGGGGTACAAGGTGCCGGCCGAGCAGGCGGAGGCCTTCACCACCTCCTTCCGCCCGGTGGCCGAGGCCCAGGTCCGGCGGGAACTGATTCTCGATTCGGTGGTCGCGGCCCAGAACCTGCGTGCCACCGAGGAAGAGCTCGACGCCCGGATTGCCGAGTTGGCAGCGGCCCGGGGGATCGAACCCGGGGCGCTCTACGGCCAGCTGGAGCAGGCCAAGCGACTCGGCGAGCTGGAACACCAGATCACGGAGGAGAAGGCGTTTGCCTGGCTCCTCGACCAGTCCACTGTTTCGGAGGGCGCGGCGTGACCCACGCCTCGATCTATCCACCGTACATCATCGAGCGTTCCTCGCGCGGCGAGCGGACGTACGACATCTTCTCGCGCCTGCTGATGGACCGGATCGTCTTCCTCGGTGCGGGGATCGACGACAACGTCGCGAACATCATCATCGCGCAGCTGCTCTTCCTCGAGGCCGACAACCCGGAAAAGGACATCTATCTCTACCTCAACTCGCCGGGCGGGATCGTGTCGAGCGGGATGGCGATCTACGACACGATGCAGCACCTGCGGGCGCCGATCAACACGATCTGCATGGGCATGGCGGCATCGATGGGCTCGTTCCTGCTGGCGGCCGGCACGCCCGGCAAGCGGGCGGCACTGCCCCATTCGCGGATCATGATTCACCAGCCGTCGGGCGGCGCCCAGGGCACCGCGGCCGATATCGAGATCCAGGCCCGCGAGATCCTCTATCTGCGCGGCAAGATGAACGAGCTGTACGCCAAGCACACCGGGCAGCCGCTCACCCAGATCGAACGCGACATGGATCGTGACCGGTTCATGTCGGCCGAGGAGGCGAAGGAGTACGGCCTGATCGACACGATCTTCACCCCGCGCCAGGCAGCCGACGACGGCAGCTGACGCTTGACCACCCCGGTTTCGTGGGACAGCTTCTTCCAGAGTCCCCCAGCCGGCCCGAGGCGGGAACGCGATGTCCAACGACAAGCACCTGCGCTGCTCCTTCTGCGGCAAGAGCAAGGATTCGGTCCGGAAGTTCATTTCGGGCCCGTCGGTGTACATCTGCAACGAGTGCATCACCCTCTGCAACGAGATTCTCGCCGAGGATGAGGAGCGCGAGGCGGGTGAGACCCGGCGCGCCGTCCCCACCCCGCAGGAGATCAAGGACACACTCGACGAGTACGTGGTGGGCCAGGAGCGCGCCAAGCGCTCGCTGGCAGTGGCGGTCTACAACCACTACAAGCGGATCAACGCCGGGCCGCGCGACGGCGATGTCGAGCTGGAGAAGTCGAACATCCTGCTGCTCGGCCCCACCGGCACCGGCAAGACGCTGCTGGCGCAGACGCTGGCGCGGATCCTCGATGTCCCGTTCACCATCGCCGACGCGACGACCCTCACCGAGGCCGGCTACGTGGGCGAGGATGTCGAGAACATCCTGGTGCGCCTGCTCCAGGCCGGCGACTTCAACGTCTCCGAGTGCGAGCGCGGCATCGTCTACATCGACGAGATCGACAAGATCGCCCGCAAGTCGGAAAACCCCAGCATCACCCGCGACGTGTCGGGCGAGGGCGTGCAGCAGGCGCTGCTCAAGATCCTCGAGGGCACCGTCGCCTCGGTGCCGCCGCAGGGCGGGCGCAAGCACCCGCAGCAGGAGTACATCCAGATCAACACCCGCGACATCCTGTTCATCTGCGGCGGGGCGTTCGACGGACTCGACAAGATCGTCGACGCGCGACTGGGCCGGCAGCGGATCGGTTTCGCGGGCGAGGCCGCCGTCGAGGCGACCACCTCGCGGGACCGGCCCTACGACAAGGCGGAGCCCGACGACCTGCTCCACTTCGGCATGATCCCCGAGCTGGTCGGCCGCTTGCCGGTGCTGGTGCCGCTGGAGACGCTCGACGAGGACGCCCTGGTCAGGATCCTGGTCGAGCCCCGCAACGCGCTCACCAAGCAGTACCAGCGACTCTTCGAGATCGAGGGGGTGGGGCTCACCTTCGACCCCGGCGCCCTGCGCGCCGCGGCGAAGAAGGCGATCACCCGCCAGACCGGCGCCCGGGGGCTGCGGGCGATCCTCGAGGGCGTGATGACCGACATCATGTTCGACCTGCCGACGCGCCCCGACGTGCGCGAGGTGATCGTGACCCCGGAGACGATTGCCGAGGGGTCGATGCCCCTGATCGTCACCGAACGGCCGCGGCAGAAGAAGGAGGCCTGACCCCGGGTGGCCGCGCCCTCGCCGCTGGCGCGCCTCGAGGCCGAGTTCCTCGGCTCCTTTCCCGATCCGCTCCATCCCCTGCTCCCGCCATTGCCCGAGTTCGTGTTCATCGGGCGGTCGAACGTCGGCAAGTCGTCGCTGCTCAACGCGCTGACCGGCCGGCGCGACCTCGCCCGGGTCTCGTCGACGCCGGGCAAGACCCAGCTGCTCAACGTGTTCCGGCTGCCGCCCTTCTACCTGCTCGACCTGCCCGGCTATGGCTATGCCAAGGCCGGCAAGGCCGAGCGGGCCGCCTATCGCGGCCTGCTGGAGCGACTGCTGCGTGACCGGGCGACCCTCAGCGGGGTGGTCTGGCTGCTCGACATCCGCCACTCGCCCTCGGCCGACGACCTCACGTTCCAGCAGCTACTGGCCCGGACCGAGGTGCCGGTCCTGACGGTGCTGACCAAGGCCGACAAGCTCACCCAGCAGGCCCGGGCCGCCGCCGTCGAGCAGCGAGCCTGCGAACTCGGCCTGCCCGCCGACCACCTGCAGCCGGTTTCCGCCTCGACGGGTGCGGGGATCGGCGATCTCGGCGAGGCAATCCTCGCCGCCGCCACGGAGGTCCCCACGTGACCCTGATCCGCTTGCTGGTCGTCGCCACGGCCACCGCCGCCTGTGCCAGCAACCCGGCCCCGGCCCCGGCCCAGCAGCCGACGTCGTCGGTCGGCAGTGATCAGGGATCGCTGGTCCCGCCCGGCCATGGCCAGCTTCGTCAGGACGCGATCACGATCTCGCTCAGGAGTGGCTCGCTGGAGCTCCGGTTCACCCCGCTCGACGAGCGGGTCACCCGACTGCTGTCGGCCGACGCCTACCAGGCGCTCCAGGTGGTGCTCACCCGACAGGCCGGGGCGATCGACTCGATCCTGGCGCGCCAGGGGATTCGCCGGCCGGGGCTGGCGCTGGTGTCGTTCTATGGCCTGGCCCCAAACAGTCGCTTCGATCCCCAGCTGCTGACCCTCGCGGTGCGCAACCAGCAGTTCCAGCCGGTGGCCGTGCTGCCGCTCTCGGCGGCATTCTCGAGCCAGCAGCTCGACACGCGCGACCAGGCCACGGGGCTGTTCATCTTCGACCAACCGATTCCGGTCACCGAGCCGTTCAGCGTCGACTATCTCGACGCCTCGAGCAACGACTGGGATCGGCGACTCAATCGGTTCGACCGGGAGCGGGCCCGGATCCGGGCCAAGGCAGGACTCCCCGACCCCAACGGCAGCGGAGGACGCTGAGATGCCGATCTGGCCGCTCAGGCGCGTCGAGCGTCCCGAGGCGATGCGAACGCTCAGCGACGAGTGGCTCGCCGATCTCGATGGGGCCCTCCGAACCCCCGGGGCCGAGTGGGCCACGGTGGTGCGCGAGACGCTGTTCCAGCTGGCCTACCCGGGCCAGGGGAACTGGGCCGAGCGGGCCGACGATGCGACATTGCCGGCGGCGTCGCGGCTGGCCCTGCTGGCGCTCGACCCGCGCAACATCACCCTCGAGCCCGAGTACTACGCCGACGTCGACGCGGAGCGCTTCGCCCGGGTCAAGCCCCTGCTCTGGCTCTGGTACTCATTCGACCGGCTGCCGATCGGCGGGCAGCACGTGGCGCTGGGCGTCGAGTTCCGGCGCGTGCTGGCCCCCCACGTCTTCGCGCGGGTCGGGGCCAATTTCAAGTGCTTCCAGCACGTCGAGTTCTCCTACGGCTACAACCTGGAGATCGGCGACGACGTGGTCGTGCACCGGCACGTGCTGCTCGACGACCGCGGCGGGATCACGCTCGGCAACCGGGTCTCGATCTCCGACTACGCCAATGTCTACAGCCACACCCACAGCATCGAGAACCAGCAGGAAGTCACCGTGCTGCCCACCGTGCTGGAAGACGACGTGCGGGTGACCTACCACGCCACCGTACTCGCCGGCGTGCGGGTCGGCCGCCACGGGATGGTCGGCGCGGCGGCGGTGGCGACCAAGGATGTGCGCGCCTACCACGTCAACGTCGGCATCCCCGCCAAGAGTGTCCGGGTCAAGTCGTCGGCTCCCACGGAGGGACTGCGCCACGCCCGGGTCCCCGACCCACCGGGGGCGTGACCCCGCCGTGACACCTCAGGGCCGCCGGATCGGCGGCCCGTAGTTTTCGTGACCAGCCCGTTGCAGTTGTCGTGACCGATCCGTCACCCACCACAGCGATCCTCCCCGCGGCTCGACGGGATGCCGCGCGGTGGGCGCGCGGCGCCCGCCAATCCCCATGGACTGGTGGTCGCGATGACGAAGACTCTCCGGCTGGTGCTGCTGGCCGCCCTCTTCCTTGTCCTGCCAGCTGTGGCCGGCGCCCAGCGCACCGGCCGGCTGGTCGGCAAGGTGATCGACGCCGAGGCCGGTGTGCCGATCGGTGGTGCCGAGGTGGCGATTGCGGGATCGGCCCTCCGGACCGTCACGACAGTCGACGGACGCTACGAATTCCGGGCGGTGCCGGTCGACACGGTGTCGCTCCGGGTCCGGATGATCGGCTATGCGCCCAAGACCGTCACGGGCATCGTGCTGACGGGCGGCGGGGTGACCGAGCAGGACGTCACGATGGCGGCCGCAGCCGTCGAGATCCAGGCGATCACCGTGACCGCCGCCAGCGAGCGGGGCTCGGTCAATTCGGCGCTCGATGCTGAGCGCAACTCGGTGGCCATCGTCAACAGCATCTCGGCCGAGCAGATCGCCAGGAGCCCCGACGGCGATGCCGCCGCCGCGGTCCAGCGGGTGAGCGGGGCAACGGTCCAGGACGGCAAGTATGTGTCCGTCCGCGGCCTGGGCGATCGCTACACCCAGGCGTCGCTCAACGGCGCCCGGATCCCGTCGCCGGAGCCGGAAAGGAAGGTCGTGCCGCTCGACCTCTTCCCCTCCTCCCTGCTGGCAGCCATCACCACCTCGAAGACCTTCACCCCCGACCAGTCCGGTGACTTCTCCGGGGCCCTGGTGAACATCACCACGAAGGACTTCCCCGGGAAACGCTTCGTCGGCATGTCGGTGAGCGGCGGCTACAACGACGCGGTGACCTTCAAGGACGCCCGTTTCGCACCGGCGGCCGCGTCGGATTGGCTGGCCCTCGGGGCCGGAAACCGCAGACTGCCGGCGGCATTCGACGGGGTCGACTTCTCCAGGGTGCTGACGCCAGCCCAGACCAACACCCTGGTCAACGCGCTCCGCGACGTGTGGACGCCCGGCGCCCAGTCGGGGGCACCCAACGGCTCGCTCGGGCTCTCGCTCGGTGGCAACATGCCCCTCGGTGGCACCACCCTCCGCTACGCGATGTCGGGGACGTACAGCAACAGCACCGAGGTCCGGGCCGACGAGGTGCGGGCGCTGGCCCGGACCGTGAGCAGCGGCCAGGCCGAGGAGCAGGAGCGGTTCCGGGGCTCGACCGGGCGCAACAGTGTGCTGTGGGGCGGAATCGCCAACGTGAGCACCACCCTGGGACTGCACACCAGCGTGGCACTCAACAACACCTACAACCGGACAATGGACAACGAGGGGCGCCGCGAGACCGGCACCTCGGAGAACTACAACATCCCGCTGCTGGTGGAGCGGACCCGCTACGTGGAGCGGAACATCTACTCGTCGCAACTGTCGGTGCACCACGAAGTGGGCGGTGGTCGGCTGGGGATCGACTGGGGCGGCACCCTTTCCGGGGTTCGGCGCCGGGAACCCGACCGCTCGGAGTTCGTCTACTCGCTGGAGACGGGCACGCCGACCTGGTTCGGCTTCTCCAACGAGGCGGCGGTACGGACCTTCGGCAACCTCACCGAGGACTCGCGCGAGGCCCATGCCGACCTGACCTGGACCCTCGGCTCGCTGGCCAGCAACCAGCGGATCCGGGTGGGCGGTCTCTACCGCAGCGCCAGGCGCGACGCCACCAACGACGTCTACTCGATCTCGCTCACCCGGCCGTTGCCGGGCAATGCCGGCGAGCTGCCGCCCGAGGCGATCTTCGGCGGGACGTATTCCAGTGGCGACGACAACTACTTCCGGATCGTGCCGTTGGCCGCCGGTGGCTCGTATGGCGCCACCGAGCGGCTCACCGCGGGCTACGCGATGCTGATCACCCCGCTGGGGCAGTCGTTCGACCTGATCGGTGGCGCCCGACTCGAGCATGATCGCATCGAGGTCCGATCCCTCTCGACCGTCGGGGAGGCCTCGATGGCCACTCCGACCTTCACCGACGTGCTGCCGTCGCTGGCGCTCACCTGGCGCGCCCGGGAGGACATGAACATCCGCCTCTCGGGGACCCAGACGCTGTCGCGGCCCGAGTATCGCGAGCTGTCACCAATCCTCTACCGCGAGGTGCTGGGCGGCGACAACGTCAAGGGCAACGCCGACCTGCAGCGAGCGCTGATCCAGAACTACGACCTGCGCTGGGAGTGGTACCCGCGCTCGGGGGAGATCCTGAGCGTGGCGCTGTTCGCCAAGACCTTCAATCACCCGATCGAGCGCGTCTACCAGGGCACCTCGGGGACCAACATCATCACCTACGTCAATGCCCGGGGCGCCAACAACACCGGCGTCGAGCTGGAGGCGCGCAAGCGGCTCGACCTGCTGGCCGGGCCACTCAGGACGTTCACCCTCTTTGCCAATGCGACGCTCATGAAGAGCGAGATCAAGCTCGACCCGGCAGCCGGTTCGTTCACCAACGCGCAAGCGCAAGATGGTCGGCCAGGCACCCTACGTGATCAACGCCGGCCTCACCTGGACCCACCCGAGCAGCGGCGCCTCGGCCACGGCGCTCTTCAACCGGGTCGGCGAGCGGATCGTCGAGGCCGGCCAGCTGCCGCTGCCCGACGTGATCGAGCAGCCCCGCAACGTGCTCGACCTGTCGCTCCGGCTGCCGATCGCGGGATCGCTGGCCACGCGGATCGACGCCCGGAACCTGCTCGACGCCCGCCACCAGGTGACCCAGGGCGGCGTGACCCGCGAGGCATACCGCTCCGGTCGGGTCGTTGCCGTGGGCTTCAGCTGGACCCAGTGAGGCCGCCACGGTGCCCGTGACGGGACCGTGACTGCCCCGTCGCCGAACGCCGACACTCCGCGGGTTGCTTTGCGCGCGAGTGTCGGCGTTCTGCCGTGCACGGACTTCGCTTCTTCCACCTCACAGGGGACACATGATGCGCTTCGGTCTTCGGACGCTCTCGCGGGTCGCGATGTTGGGATTGGTCGCGTTGGGCGGGGCATGCAGCAGTGACACGCACCACCACCCCGACGCCGAGCAACCCGGCGCCGACCGGGCTGACCGCGACGGCCACCGGCACCACCACCATCACCGTCACGTGGACCGCCCCCTCGACCGCCGCGACGCAATTCATCCTGCAGCGCTCGACCGGCGGCGGCGCGTTCAGCGAGATCGGCCGGCCCGCCGCGAGCACGACGTCGTACGATGACAGCGGCCTGCAGGCGAACACGGCGTACAGCTACCGTCTCGCCGCCGTGCGGAGCGCCGGCACGTCGGAGTACTCGGCGGCGGCCTCGGCGACGACCGATGAGGAGCAGAGCTCCAACGAGGTGATGATCACCACCGACATCACGACCAACACCACCTGGACCGCCGACAAGGTCTACCGCCTGGTCGGCTTCCGGAAGGTCGCCAACGGCGCCACGCTGACGATCCAGGCGGGCACCAGGATCATCGGCGACTACGACGCCCTCGGCTCGTCACTCTTCGTGCTCCGAGGCGCCCGGATCCGCGCCATGGGCACCGCCAACGCGCCGATCGTCTTCACCTCGGCCCAGCCGGTCGGCACCCGCCTCGCGGGCGACTGGGGCGGGCTGATCATCATCGGCAACGGCATCATCAACCGGTCGGGCACCGTCGACATCGAGGGCACCGGCACCAGCGCCGACAACCCGTTGATCGCCTACTCGGGCGGCGACAACAACTTCGATTCGAGCGGTGAGCTGCACTACGTGCGGGTCGAGTACGCCGGCTTCGGGCCGGCACCCGACGCGGAGCTCAACTCCTTCACCCTCGCCGCCGTCGGCTCGCAGACCCAGATCGACCACGTCCAGGCCCACAACGGCCTCGACGACGGCATCGAGTTCTGGGGCGGAGCCGTGAACGTGAAGTACGCCGTGATCACCGAGAAGCAGGACGACGGCCTCGACATGGCCGAGGGCTACCAGGGCCTCGTCCAGTACTTCCTGATCTACCAGTCGAAGGTGGTGCAGCTGCGGCCGACCGCCGGCAACGTCGCCTCGGACCCGCAGGGGATCGAGAACGACGGCTGCCATGGCAGCGGCTGCGACAACGGCGAGAACTCCACGCCGCTGACCATCCCGGTCATCGCCAACGGCACCATCGTGATGGCGGGTCCCGGCGTGCTGCCCGCCAACGGCAACTACGGCATGATGCTGCGCCGCGGCACCGGCGGACACTACGTCAACATCGCCATCGCCCGGTCCACGGCCGGGATCGTCTACCGCGATCCGACCACCGTGCAGCGCTTCACCGATGGGGTCTTCTCGCTCAAGGGGATCTATGTGGGCGACTCGCCGGCCGGGTTCAAGTCGGGCGAGCAGAGCTACACCGGCCCGGCGAGCGACGTGACCTTCTCGGGCGGGACGACGGCCGCCCAGATGTTCACCAAGTTCAGCGCCGATCCGTCGTCGATGAGCGACCTCGACTTCAGACCGGCCGCCGGCTCACCGCTCGCCACCGGCGGCTTCACCGCCTGGACCGGTGACCTTGCCACTCGCGGGGCCTCGCTCGACAGGACCACCTACATCGGTGCCTTCGCGCCGGGCGGGACCGACTGGACCGCGGGGTGGACGGAGTACAGCGACAACTGATTGCGGAGAGCAGAGAACGGAGAACGGAGAACGGAAAGCGTACCTCCGTTCTCCGCTCTCCGTTCTCTGCCTTCCCTCACTCACTACCGGATCGCCGTTCATGCGACGCATGCTGTTCCTGACCACCTTCCTGGTTGCCACCATCGCCGCTTGCGGTGGCGACGACACCGGGCACACCGCCGCTGCCGACCGGACCCCGGTCGGCACGGTCGACTCGATCCTGCCGATGGAGACGCTGCTGGCGCGCTTCCGCGACTCGCTGCCCCGGGTTGACTCCCTCGCCGGCGGATCGCCCGACCGGGAAGCACTGGTGCTGCGGTTCCTGCAGGCGGTGAGCACCCGCGACTCGCAGGCGATCCGCGACATGGTGATCAGCAGGGCGGAGTTCGGCTGGCTGGTCTTCCCGGATCACATCTACCGGATCAAGCCCTACGAGCTCGACCCGGCGATCTTCTGGCTCCAGCTCTCGGCGCCCAGCAACAACGGCATCAAGGAGCTGCTGGGCCGCTACGGCGGCGTGCCCTTGGTGCTCGACTCGCTGGCGTGCCCGCAGGACACCGTGCAGTTGTTCCGGGGCGAGATGACGATGTGGGGGCCCTGCCGCGTGCAGTACCACACCCCCGACACGACCCTCACCCGACAGCTGTTCGGCAGCATCGTCGAGCGCGACGGCATGGACAAGTTCCTCAGCTACCGGAACGACTTCTAGCGCCGGCTCACCCGGCTGGTGCGGGAACCGGCCCGAGCAGCGCCAGCAACGCCTCGGGACCCACCGGGTCGGTGACCTGCAGGGGTACCACGGCGATCCGGTCGCTCAGCTCGTGGCGGACCCGCTCGAGATAGGGACGCTCCGCGGCGGCACGAGCCAGGAGCAGCGGATCGCTGGTGTGGGTCGCGGCGAGACTCTGATTCACCACCCAGGCCCAGGGACGAATCCCCGCACGGGCGAGGTCCTGCTGCAGCGCTGCGGCCTCGGCGACCGGGGTGGCCTCGGGCAGGGTGACCAGCAGCAGCCGGGTGTAAGCCGGATCCTGGAGCCGCATCAGCGGGGTGATCAGCTGCCCGGCCGCTCCGCCCGCGTCGCGCAGGATCTCGCGATGATACGATCCGGCGGCATCGAGCAGGAGCAGGGTGTGGCCGGTGGGCGCGGTGTCCACGATCACCACCTCGTGTCGGGCGGCGTTGACCACCTTCGAGAAGGCATGGAACACCGCGACCTCCTCGGTGCACGGACTGAGCAGATCCTCGGCCAGCAGGGCCAGGCCGTCGGCGTCGAGCGTTCGCGCGCTTCGCGCCAGGATCTTGTCGCGGTAGGCGGCGCTCTCCACGGCAGGGTCGATCCGGGTCACCCGCAGACCGGCAACGGTGGCGGCGAGCGTCCGGGAGAGGTGCGCCGCAGGATCGGTCGTGGTCAGGTGCACCGACCGGCCGCGGGCCGCCAGCGCCACGGCGAGCGCCGCCGCCACGGTGGTCTTGCCCACCCCCCCCTTGCCCATCACCATCACCAACCCCGTCTCGCGGTCGGCGAGATCGGTGACCAGGGCATCGAGCCCGGGGTATTCCTCGACGCTCGCCGGCGCCCAGGCCACCGGCGGCACCGACCCCGTCAGGTGGGCGCGGAGTGCCACGGGACCCACCAGGTTGAACGGCCGGAGCGGCAGCTCGGTCCGCGGCAGCGCGATCAGTCCTGCGGGCATCGCGTCGAGCGCCGCCCGCGATCGTGCCTCGAGTGCGGCCGCGATCGGATCATCACCTCGAGCGGCCGTGAACACACCATTCACGACCAGCCGCACCGACGTCAGTCCGAGCGCGCCGAGCTCGACACGGGTCCGTTCGGCCTCATCGAGGGCCCCGGCGTCCGCCCGGGCCACCAGCACCACGAGCGTCTGCGCTGCGTCGCGCAGCACTGCCGTGGCCGCAGCGTAGCGATCGCGCTTGGCGACCTGGCCACCGAGCGGTCCCAAGCACGAGGCCCCGCGCGCGTTGTCGTCGAGGTAGTCACTCCATGCCGCGGGCAACTGCAACAGGCGCAGCGTGTGGCCGGTCGGCGCGGTGTCGAACAGCACGTGGTCGTAGTCCGCGATGCGCTCGGCATCGATCAGCAGGTTCGCGAATTCGTCGAACGCCGCGACCTCCACCGTGCAGGCCCCGGACAGCTGCTCGGTGATCTGTTGCACCGCATCATCGGGAAGTTCCGAACGAATCGGGCCGATCACCTGCTCGCGATAGGCCGCGGCTGCCGCGTCGGGGTCGACATTGAGTGCGTCGAGGCGGTCGATCCCGGTGGGACCGGCCGTGGTCCCGACCGGGTGGTCGAGCACCTGACCAAGGTTGGAGGCGGGATCGGTGCTCACCAGGAGCACGCGATGTCCGGCGTCGGCGAGCTGGACCGCGACGACGCAGGCGGTCGAGGTCTTGCCCACGCCACCCTTGCCGGTGAAGAAGGTGAACCTCGGCAGCGTCGATCCGAACTCAGTGAGCAGCGACATCGGCCGCTCCTTCCGTCAGGGCCTGCAGTTCGGCATCCGACGGATACCGACCGCGGCTGATCTCGCGCCCATCGAGCAGCAGCATCGGCAGCACCCCGACGCCCTCGCGCTGCAGTGCCTCCCGGACCACCGCACTGGCGGCGAAGGCCCCTGGCTCATGACCCAGGTTGTGACGCTCCACCCGCACTCCCCGGGAGCGCAGCCTGGTCAATCCGGCGGCCACCCGGCTCAGTTCGGGATCGACCTCGACACCACAGACGCCGGTGTCGCAGCACATCGCCGGATCGAAGACCTGAAGCAGCACGGGACACCTCGCACGCGAGCGGAACCGACCAGAAGAACGTATCAAAAATACTTGATATGTGTCCGAATAGCTACCCCGGATCGAGTCGGGACCACCGAGCAGAGGCACGGGGGAGGAGCGGTTCAGTCGATCCGGAGCACGTCCTCGGCCGGGCCGGCGTCGCCGCCACCGAGGAGCGCCGCGGCGTCGGCCAGGCTGCGCCCCAGTCGCGGCCAGGTCACGCGGTCGATGGCGACCTCGGGCGAGAGCCACTCCGCGGCATCGTGCTCGCTGCTGGTGCGCGGCTCGGCGTCGGGGGCCACCAGCGCCACGAACACCGGGATCAGCGCCACCTCGTCGCGATCGTGCCGGTAGAACATCTCCACCCGCGACAGGTTGTAGAGCCGCTCGGCCTCGAGGCCGGTCTCTTCGCGCAGTTCGCGGCGCGCCGCGTCGACCGGCTGCTCACCCGACTCGATCGCCCCGTGCACTGCCTCCCAGCTGCCGGGATTCCGCCCGCCGGCCGCCCGACGCAGCACCAGCGCCTCGAGCGACGCGCCCCGGCCCCGGAGAACCAGCACGTCGACCAGCGAGACGGCGATGTGGGTCACCGCGAAATGATCAGGACTGGCGACGCTGCAGCGTGGCCTCGAGCCGCGCCGTGAGCGCCCGCGGGCGGAACGGCTTGGTGAGGAAATCGGTCGCGCCGAGGCGCAGCACCCGCACCTCGTTGTCCTCGTCACTGCGGGCGGAGAGGACCAGCACCGGGAGGTGCATGGTAGCCGGCCGCGAGCGGAGCTGGGCCAGCACGGTGTAGCCGTCCACGTTGGGCAGGTTGAGGTCGAGCAGCACCACGTCGGGGGCGAAGCGATCGACCTGCTCGAGAGCCTCGGCACCGTCGCGCGCCTCGCAGATCCGGTAGCCCTCCTGCTCGAGCAGGTCCTTCATCACCCGGCGCAGGGTGTCCTCGTCCTCGACCAGCAGGATGGTCGCCTTGGGCCCCTCGACCGACGTCCCCTCGGGGGGAGTGTCCCCGACCAGCTCGAGGTCCTCCAGCAACTGCTCCGGCGGTGGTGGCGGCAGCGCGGTCACTCCGCCGCCGCTGCTCCCCGTGGTGCCACCCCGGACGGCGGTCGCACCGGAACCGACCTGACTCGGGGTCACCGGGATGTCGGCCACGCGCAGCAGTTCCTCGATCGAGGAGTGGCCGTCGAGCACATGGCGCATGCCGCTCTCGAAGAGCGTCAGCATCCCCGCCTCGCGTGCCGCGACGGTGATCCGGTCGGCGGTGGCTCCGGCCCCGACCAGCCGCTCGATCTCCGGCGTGATGACCAGCAGCTCCATCACCGAGAAGCGCCCCCGATAGCCGGTCTGGGTGCAGTAGCTGCACCCGGCGCTGTCCCACAGTTGGACCCCGCTCGGGATGTAGGGCCGGATCCGCGGTGGCAGGGCGTTCTGGTCCTGGGGGATGCGGCAGTGGGGGCAGAGGCGACGCATCAGTCGTTGGGCGATCACGCCACGCAGGGCGGCGCCGATCTTGAACGCCTCCATCCCCATATCGACCAGGCGAGTGACGGTGTTGGGCGCGTCGTTGGTGTGCAGCGTCGAGAGCACCAAGTGGCCGGTCAGCGAGGCCTGCACCGCGATCTGGGCCGTCTCGATGTCGCGAATCTCGCCGATCAGCACCACGTCGGGGTCCTGCCGAAGGATCGAACGCAACGCGGTGGCGAAGGTGAGGCCCTGCTTCTCGTGGACCTGCACCTGGACGATGTTCTTGCCCATCCGGTACTCGACCGGATCCTCCACCGTCACGATGTTGATTCCCTCGCCCTGGATCTCGCGGATGCAGGCGTAGAGGGTGGTGGTCTTGCCCGACCCGGTCGGCCCGGTGCAGAGGATCACCCCCTCCTTGTTGCCGAGCAGCTCGCGGATCGTCGCCTGCTCCTCGGCGTAGAGCCCGAGCGCGTCGAGGGTGAGCGTCGTCTGCTTGGTGTTGAGGATCCGGATCACGACCTTTTCGCCGTGGGTCGCGGGCAGGGTCGAGATCCGGAGGTCCACCGGGGCACCGTTGATCGCCACCCGGGCGCGACCGTCCTGGGGGCGCAGCCGGTCGGCGATGTCGAGCCCCGACATGATCTTGATGCGGGAGATCAGCGGCACGCCCGCCTTGCGCGGGATCGTCATCGCCTGTCGCAACACGCCGTCGATCCGGTAGCGAACCACGATCGACGTCTCACCCGACTCGATGTGGATGTCGCTGGCCCTGGCGGTGATGCCGTCGGCGAGCAGCACGTTGACCAGCTTGATGATCGGCCTCGAGCTGGCCTCCTGGGCCGCCAGCTCCTCGTCCTCGCCATCCTGTTCCCTCTCCTCGATCGACTCGACCTCGAACTCCTGCATCCCCTCGATCGCCTTGGCCACACCGTCGCCGACCTGGGCGCCATAGAGCTCGTCGAGCTTCTCCTGGATCTTGGGCGGCGAGGCGAGGGCCATCCGGACCTCGCGGCCCGTGGCGAAGGCGAGCGACTGCTCGGCGCCGACGTCGAACGGGTTGGCGGTGGCGACCTCGAGCAGTGCATCGGTCACCCGGATCGGCACCACCCCGTAGCGCCGCGCCAGCCCCTCGGGGAGGGCGTCGCGAGCCACGGTATTGGCGGTGGAGAGGTCCGCGATCGGCAGCCGGCAACGGGCCGACATCGCGGCGAGCAGTTCGGCCTCACCGACCAGGTGATCGGCCAGCACCCGCTCCCAGAGTGACATCTCCGAGCTGTCGGCCTCGCGCAACCGCCCGATCGTGCCATCGGGCACGAGCGGAGACAGCACGGCGAGCAGCCATTCGTCGCTGAAGGAGGTCACGGCAGCGGGGCTCCGGGGTCAGGGGCGCGAGGAGCAGGGTCCATCTTCAAGGTAGACAGCCTCGCACGGTTCAGGCCACCACCCGCTCACAGCAGCGGCCACCAGTCGGGGTGGGCGTCGACCGAGAGGCCCACCCGGCCCCGCCGCGGCGCCCAGCCCGCATCCAGTCGGAGCAGTGGCCCCCACAGGTCGAGGCGGACCCCGAACACCGGTTCCACCACCCCGGTCGCTCGCCAGGGCACCCCGCCGATTGCCCCGCCAGCCACCGCGGCGGCGAGGTAGGGGGTGATCCGGGACGCCAGCACCGTGCGGGCCAGCCGGGGACCGAGCGGGGCCGGGATCGCCACCGCGAGGGGCAGGGCGACCTCGACCCGGGCGAGACGGCGGCCCCCCAGCGCGCGGTTGGGGACGCCCACCAGCGAGCCACGGCCACCAGCCACGAACGAGCGGTAGGCCGGCAGTTCCCCTGAACCGCCTCCCGCATGGAGCCGCCACGAGAATCCGGCAAGGGTGCCGGCGACGGTCAGCTCCCCCCTCAGCCAGGTGGCGGTGGCACCGCTCCCCAATTCGGTGTGGAGCGACCACCCCTCGCCGCCCGGTGTGGTCCGACCGACCTCGAATCGGGCCACGGTCGCCGCCCCGGCTCCGAGGTCGGGATTGGGACGCGATGTCCCGGCGTGCATCCGGAAGCCGGTCACCACGGCATCGGCCTCCTCGCGGGCGAGCGACGTCGTCCACCGCGTTGCGCTCCCACCACCCCCGACCAGGCCGATCGCGAGCCGCCGGAGCCGCAGCCAGTCGCCGGCGTCGTCGTTGCCGATCAGGGTCGTCAGGGAGTTGGCGATCCGACTGCCGAAGGCGCCGTCGGCGACATCGACGATCCGATCCTCGGCGACGAGGTTGAGGGCACGGCGTGCGTCACCCAGGCGCCACGAAGCCATGCCGTGCATTCGCCCATCGGTCGTGGCCACCGAACCGGAAAGGTCGACCCGGTCGCGTTCGCCGAGGCGCAGTCGCACCCCGGCCCCCAGCGCCACCCCCTCGACGCGATTGGCGTGGAGGAAGGCACTCAATCCGTCGCTGCCGAGGAACCGGAAGGCCGGCAACCCATCGAGCCGGGCGGCCGGAGCGAGTTCCGCCGCGACGGCCCGGAGTGCCTCGATGTCGTCGCTGGTGGCGGGGAGCTCCGCCAGACGGATCGCGAGGGGAACCGCCCATGCCGTGTCGACCGGGTGGCGCAGCCCCGCGATGGCGGGGCCATCGAACTGCCCGGCGGGATGGCGGACGCCGAGTCGGTAGTCGTCGATGATCCAGTCGGCGCGGAGCACCGTCGTGATCGGCAGGGCGAGCAGCGGCTCGGCACGGCGAATCACGATCGCCTGGCGCCGCGGCAGCCACCAGCGACGCTCGGAAAGGGCATTCTCCAGTTCGACCGTGATCGACGCGACGGTCGGGTCGCGATACGACGCGGCAGTGAACGTGAAACGGAACCGCACCAGCGCCGCGCGGTCGACGTCGAGATACATCCGGCCGATGACCCCGGGTGCCGCGGGATCGACCGGACGGACATCGACGGCGACCACGTCGAGGATCCGGTCCGCCGAACCGATCCGGACGGTGTCGCCGAGGCGGAACTGGTAGGCGTCGAGTCCGGCATCGCTGAGTGGCTGGACCACGTCGCGCACCTCGTCGCCGTTGCCGAGCCGGATGCGAGCCCCGAAGTCGTTGGCGACGATGCCGAGGTGATCGCGATGATAGATGATCGGGGTGGGCTGGAAGACGGTGTCGCGCCAGGCGACGATGCGCTGCTTGCTCCGGTTCGGTGCTTCGCCGTACACTTCGACCCGCAACTCGTCGGCCCTGATCACCCGCTCGATGGACGTGCCCCCGTGTTCGACCTCCGCCGCGAACCGCACCATGCCGTGAGCCATGGCACGCCAGCCGACCAGCAGCGTGTCGTGGTCCCGGGTGGCGCGCGCCGCCGTGGCGCGGCTGACCAGCCGGAGGCTCCGGCCCGACTGCCAGCGCTGCGCCCCGAGCGGGGCGGCGAGCAGCAGGGTCACCAGCGCGAGGCGACGGAGCGGTGCAACGGGCATCGCTGGAAGATAGGAGCCGCCCTCCTGGCCGGCGTGATGGTCGCCGCCTGCGGTGGACCGCGCATCGCGCCCGGCATCGGCCCCGATCCGGTGGCCGAGGTGCGGGCGCTGCCGCCACAGCCCCTCAGCCAGGTGCTGGTCCTCGAGCAGGCCGGGGTCAGCCCTTCGGACACGGCGTTGCGCTTCTCCGCGGCGATGGGACGCACCATCCTGCTCCGGCACGCCCGGCCCGACAACGCCATCTTCGCCATCGTCGCCATCCCGCCCGACAGCGGCGCCACCGACTCGATCTCCGTGACGCGTGCAGCCGTCGCCGGGTCGCTATGGGCTGGTGCTCACGGCCTCGCCGCGCCTGCCGACCGGTGGCACCATCACCTTCAGCTACGCCATCCATTTCCAGGCGCCCTCGACGCTGGACACCAGTCGTTATCGCGACGCGCGCGACTACGCGCGCTGGCTGGGGATCGGTCGGGTCCTCGATGGCGATCGGCTGCGCTTTCTCGCCTTCAGCCACCCGGCCAACGACATGCTGCGGGCCCCGCTCGACGGCCAGGGCACCTACCTGGTGGCAGCGCCGCGGTGAGCGCGCGATCCGGTCGCCCGCTGCCGCGATGCCGCAGCGGCGGGGCATACCCGCGTGCCGCTGGTCCGCGAAGTGGTCCTCGATGCCGAGACCGCGGTGGCGGCGTTCGCGAAGCTGCACCGTGGCGACTACGGCTTCCTGCTGGAATCGCTCGAGGGCGGCGAGCGCTGGGCCCGCTACACCTTTCTCGCCACCGAACCGGCAGCGGTCTATCGCTATCGCGGTCGAGCTGGTGGAGCGCCGGACCGACGACGGCGAGTGGGCGACCGAGGCCGACGACCTGGCGCCACTCGAGCATCTCTCGCGACTGATGCGCTCGACCACCGCCCCGACCCTCCCCGGCCTGCCCCGCTTCACCGGCGGGGCGGTGGGATTCTGGGGCTACGACGTGGTGCGGACCCTCGAGTCGTTGCCCGAGGCGCCACCGGCCGACCACGACCTCCCCGATGCGGTGGCGATGGTGGTCGATACCCTGCTGGTGCTCGACCACCTCTACCACCGGGCGATCGTGATCGCCAACGTCGCGGTCGAACCGTCGCTCGACGACGCGACCCTGGCGCGGCGCATCAGCGCGGCGGAACAGCGCGCCGGGGAATGGCTCGATCGACTGCGGCTGCCCGCTGGCCTCGAGCCGCTCGAGGCGCCGGCCGAGTCGTGCGCGAGCCGGCGAGGACCTCGCCCTATCCCGACGACGCCTTCCGGCGAGACGTGGCCCGCTGCCAGGAGTACATCGCCGCGGGGGATGCCTTCCAGATCGTGCTCTCGCGCCGGATCGATGTGGCCGGGACGTTCGATCCGTTCACCACCTATCGCTGGCTGCGAGCCCTCAACCCGGCGCCGTACTGCTTCTACCTGCGCCTCGGCGATCTCACCCTGGCGGGTGCCTCACCGGAGGTGCTGGTCCGGGTCGAGGGCGGGACCGTCATCGTCAGGCCGATCGCGGGCACCCGGCCGCGCGGGGCCACCCCCGAGGAGGATGCCCGCTTCGAGACGGACCTGCTCGCCGACCCCAAGGAACGCGCCGAGCACCTGATGCTGCTCGACCTCGGCCGCAACGATGTCGGCCGGGTCGGCGACCTGGGGCAGCGTGCACGGTCGCGGCGCAGATGGTGATCGAGCGCTACTCGCACGTGATGCACATGGTGAGCGAGGTGCACGGCACGCTGCGTCCCGAACTCGATGCGCTCGACGCGCTGGCGGCGGCGTTCCCTGCCGGCACGGTGAGCGGCGCGCCGAAGGTGCGGGCGATGGAGATCATCGACTCGCTCGAGCCGACCCGGCGCGGCCCCTATGCCGGCGCCGTGGGCTACGTGGGCTATGGCGCGACGACCCTCGACACGGCGATCGCGATCCGGACCATCGCCTTCGTCGACGGCGAGGCCTCGGTGCAGGCCGGTGCCGGGATCGTGGCCGACTCGGTGCCGGAGATGGAGTGGCGGGAGACCGAGGCGAAGGCGGGGGCGCCGCTCAAGGCGCTGGCGTTGGCGAGAGAGAAGTGAGTCGTGAGTCCTGAGACGTGGGGGGAAGGCAGTTCCTCACCTCTCAGGACTCAGTGACTCACTTCCGAACCGGTATTCATGCCCCGCCTCGGCCAGCAGCTGCAGCACCAACCGGATCGGCAGTCCCATCACGCTGAAGAAGTCGCCCTCGACCCGCTCGATCAGCGCGGCGCCGGGACCCTGGATGCCGTAGCTGCCGGCCTTGTCCATCGGCTCGCCGGTGGCCACATAGGCTCGGAGCAGCGACTCGTCGGCGCGGCGCATCGTCACGGCGGTCCGGTCGGCGAGCACCTGCTCGGTGCCGTCGGCCACCAGGCAGACCGCAGTGATCACCTCGTGGGTTCGCCCCTGCAGCCGCGACAGCATCGCCACGGCATGGTCCGCGTCGGCCGGCTTCTCGAGGATCTCACCGTCGAGCACCACGATCGTGTCGGCGCCGAGGACCAGGTGACCGGGCACCGCGCGGGCCTTGTCGCGCGCCAGCCGGCGGGCGTAGGCCTCCGGGGCCTCGCGCGGTAACGGGATCTCCTGCACGTCGGCGGGATGGACCAGGATCGGGATACCGAGCATCTCGAGCAGGTGCCGGCGTCGGGGTGAGGACGAGGCGAGGACCAGCATCGGCCCCGTCATGCCGGTTCGCGCTCCAGCAGCAGGGTGACGGGACCGTCGTTGACCAGGGCGACCTGCATGTCGGCGCCGAACTCGCCACTGGCCACCGTGACCCCGCGCTCGCGCAACGCGGCAAGAAAGCCCTCGTACAACGGGATCGCCTCCTCGGGCCGTGCCGCGTCGATGAACGATGGCCGGCGGCCCTTGGCAGCATCGCCGTAGAGGGTAAACTGCGAAACCACGAGCAGCGCACCACCGACCGTGGCGAGGTCGAGGTTCATCTTGCCGTCCGCGTCGCCGAACAGGCGGAGGCCCACCACCTTGTCGGCCATCCAGGCCACTTCCACCGCGGTATCGCCGTGGCGGAAGCCGACCAGCAGCATGTAGCCGCGGTCGATCTCGCCGGCGGTCCGGCCATCGATCGTCACCCTGGCCTCACGCACCCGTTGCAGCACCACGCGCATTGGTTTCACTCCTTTCCCGGCGGGAAAATACCACGGCCCCGTTGAGCCGTGGTTGAGGGTGAGACGCCACCCTTCGATGAACCCTTGACCCTGGAGTCGTCGATGCGATCCTGGCCCCTGTTTCTCCTGCTCCTCCTCCCCGCCCCGGCCGTGGCCCAGTTGCAGTTCACGACCCGGGCCGGTGTCGTCACGCATGGCGCCCAGGCCGACGGCAGCGGTGCGGCCGACGACCCCGCCTTCCGGCCGGGCACCGCGCTCGACTACACCGTGGCGGTGGGGATCGATCGCGGCCACTGGCGCGTGGCGCTGGCGGCGAGTCACGAGGCCCCCGACCTGATCCTCGCCGGGAAGGACGGGGGCGTGATCACGCCCGGTGCGTTCAGCGCCACCGAGGTGGCACTCGAAGTGGGCCGGGCCGTGGCCGGCCGATCCGGCGGCCCACGGCTCCATCTCGTGGCCGGCGGGGCCCGGGTGCGGTGGAGCTTCAGCCAGCTCGACGAGCCCGACCGCTGGCGCTGGCGCGGGCTGCTTGCGCTCGATGGGGCGCTGCCATTGACCGGAGGGATCGATGGCGTGCTCCGGCTGGAGGGTTCGCGGGAGGGGGGCCTCTTCCGCGCCGACGAACTCCCCGAGGGCTATCAGGCGCACGGGGCGTGGCGCGGCGCGATGGCGCTCGGGATCCGCTGGCGGCCCTGAACGGCTATCGTAAGGCGAACCCCGCCCGTGAGGATCCGCCGTGCGTCTGCCCCGTCCTGCCCTGCTGCTCGCCCTGCTCGCCTCGCCGCTCGCCGCCCAGGCCCCGCCGGGCTGGAGCGACGCCACTGCCGCCTTCGACCAGTACGTGCGGAGCGACTCGATCGTCGGCGCGTCGCTGGTCTACTTCGCCGACGGCCGGATCACCGCTGAGCACTACATGGGATTCCAGGATCGCGCCGATGGGGTGCCTGCCGACCGTGAGACGATCTGGCACTGGGGCTCGATCACCAAGACGCTGACCGCGGCGGCGTTCATGAACGTGAACCGCTGGTTCCTCATCGGTACAGGGGATGTCTCCGGCGAACCGGTGGCCTCACCACCGCTCGACCTTCCGGTCACGGCGGTCATCCCCGAGTTCCGTCGGATCCATGACCCCTACGGCAGCATCGACTCGGTCACCTTCCGGATGCTCCTGTCGCACTCGTCGGGATTGCAGAACCCGACCTGGCCCTGGGGCGGCAGTGAGCCCTGGCAGCCGTTCGAGCCGACCGAATGGAACCAGCTGGTCGCGATGATGCCCTATCAGCGGCTCCACTTCGCACCCGGGAGTCGCTACAGCTACTCGAACCCGGGCTTTGTCTACATCGCCCGGGCACTGGAGAAGATCGAGGGCACGCCGTGGCAGGGCCTGGTCTTCAAGTTGTTCCTCGAGCCGCTTGGCATGCGCGCGAGCTACTTCGGACGGACGCCGTTCTACCTCCGCGCGCACCGCTCATTCAACTACGCCGTGACCGACTCCGGCGTAAAGAGCCGCGGCTTCGACTTCGACCCCGGCATCACCATGCCCAACGGCGGCTGGAATGCGCCGGTCACCGACCTGGTGCGCTGGCTCTCCTTCGTGGCCGGGTCGGCCGACTCGGTGACCCAGGCGCGCTACGACGCGCTGCTGCCGCGGTCGGTCTTCGAGGAGATGTGGCAGCCGGTGGTGCGGGTCGACGACGAGGAAGAGATGGGACTGTCGTTCTTCCTGCGACACGAGGGCGGCCATCGGCTGGTGGGCCACACCGGCACCCAGGCCAACTTCCGCTCGTTCTTCTGGCTCGACCCCGACCGGCACGTCGGCGTGCTCGGCGTGGTCAACACCAGCAGCGACATCGATGATGCGGGGAGCAACGCGCGCTATGCCAAGGTGATGGCGGCGGCACGAGCGGCGCTCGAGAAGTGAGTCCTGCAGTCCTGAGACGTAGGGGGACGGTTGTTCCTCGACTTCTGCAGGACTCAGGACTCACCCCTCATTCCACCGTCACGCTCTTCGCCAGGTTCCGCGGCTGGTCCACGTTGCACCCACGGCGCAGCGCCACGTAGTACGAGAAGAGCTGCAGCGGGATGATCGTCAGCACCGGCGAGAGCAGGTCGAGCGTCTCGGGTACCACGAAGGTCGACTCGGCGAGCGCCGAGATCTCCTCGTCGCCGGGATTGGTGATCGCGATGATCCGGCCGCCGCGGGCGCGGACCTCCTGCACGTTCGAGACGATCTTGCCGTAGACCGCGTCGCGCGGCGCCACGACCACCACCGGCATGTTCTCGTCGATCAGCGCGATCGGCCCGTGCTTCATCTCCGCCGCGGGATACCCCTCGGCGTGGACGTAGGAGATCTCCTTGAGCTTGAGCGCGCCTTCGAGCGCCGTGGGGAAGTTGACCCCGCGACCGAGGTAGAGCGCGTTGGTGGCATCGGCAAACTCGTCGGCGAGCACCTTGACCTCGTCGGCCCGCTCGAGGATCTGCTTCACCTGTCCCGGGAGCGCCTGCAGCGCCTGGACCCAGCGACGTCCCTCGAGCAGCGACATCTGCTTGAGTCGTGCGAAGCGCAAGGTGACCATCGCCAGCGCCACCACCTGCGAGGTGAACGCCTTGGTGCTCGCCACCCCGATCTCCGGACCACAGCGGAGGTAGAGCCCGCCGTCGACCTCGCGGGCGATCGTCGAGCCGACCACGTTGACCAGCCCGAGGCTCCGGGCGCCGCGCTGCTTCGCCTCGAGCAGGGCCGCCAGGGTGTCGGCGGTCTCGCCCGACTGCGAGATCGCGATGACCAGCGTGTCGGCGTCGACGATCGGGTTGCGGTAGCGGAACTCCGAGGCGTACTCGACCTCGACCGGGATCCGCGCCAGCTCCTCCAGCATGTACTTGCCGATCAGTGCCGAGTGCCACGAGGTGCCGCAGGCGGTGATGATGATCCGCTTGATCTGCTTGGCCTCGGCTGTCGTCGAGCTTGAGGCCGAACACCCGCACGTTGCCGCTCTCCTCGAGCAGGTGGCCGCGCATCGTGTTCTCGATGCTGTCGGGCTGCTCGAAGATCTCCTTGAGCATGAAGTGCTCGAAGCCGCCGCGCTCGATCGTCTCCAGGTCCCACTCGATCTGGTTGATCGGCTTGTCGACCCGGCGCGACGTGAGGGTGCGGACCCGGTACCCCTTCGGGGTGAGCACCGCCATCTCGCCGTTGTCGAGGTAGATCACCTGCCGGGTGTGCTCGACGATCGCCGACTGGTCGGAGGCGACGAGGAACTCGCCGTCGCCGATGCCGAGGATGATCGGCGAGCCGTTGCGCGCGGCCACCAGCACGTCGGGCTCGTCGGCCGAGATGACGGCGATGCCGTAGGCACCGTCGACGTCGCGCAGCGCGGCGGCGACGGCCTCCTCGAGGTTGCCCTCGTAGAACTCGCCGATCAGGTGCGCCAGGACCTCGGTGTCGGTGTCGGAGGTGAACTCGTGCCCCCGGCCGATGAGTGCCTTGCGCAGGTCGGAGGCGTTCTCGATGATGCCGTTGTGGATCAGCGCAATGCGACCCGACTGGTCGACGTGCGGATGGGCGTTGGGCGTGGTGGGCGCGCCGTGGGTGGCCCAGCGGGTGTGGCCGATGCCCAGCCGCCCGTGGGGCATGCTGCCATCGAGCTCCTGGGCGAGCACCCCCAGCTTCCCAGCGGCCTTGCGCAGCGTGAGGCCGTCGCCGTTGATCACGGCGATGCCGGCGGAGTCATAGCCGCGGTACTCCATCCGCCGCAGTCCCTCCATCAGGATCGGCGCGGCCTCCTGCGGTCCCACATAACCCACGATGCCACACATGCGATGCTGCTCCTTTGCGCTGCCTGAGTACGGTCAGGCCGACCGGGCCGCCGCGACCAGCGCCTCGGCCTCGGCCGTGGTCGGCGCCTCGGCGATCAGCCGGACGATCGGTTCGGTCCCCGAGGGACGGACATGGAGCCAACGGTCGGACCAACCGAGCCGCAGCCCGTCGCGGTCATCCGCCTCGGCCTCGGGGAACTGCTGCCTCAGCGCTTCGTACTTGGCCGCCAGGTCAGCCCCTCGGGGCGCCTTGGCCTTGACGATCGTGTAGCGGGGGGCTCCGGCCACCAGCGCCGACAGCGGCTCCCCGGTCTCGACCAGATGTTGCAATATGAGGGCCGCGGCGAGCGGGGCATCGCGACCGACGTGGAGCGCCGGCAGCATCACGCCGCCGTTGCCCTCGCCGCCCACCACCGCCCCCTCGGCGATGATCGTCCGGGCCACGTTGGCCTCCCCGACCGGAGCGCGGACCAGGCGGGCCCCGTAGGCCCGGGCGGCGTCCTCGACCACCAGGGAGGTCGAGAGGTTGGCCACCACCGTCGCCTGCGGCGCCGAGGCACCACGGGTCGCGAGGACCGCCCGGACCGCCAGGGCCAGGGTGTAGTCCTCCCCGATCGGCTCACCCCGCTCATCGACCAGCGCCAGCCGGTCGGCATCGGGGTCGACCGCCAGGCCGACCGCGGCACCGTTGGCCCGCACCAGCTCGCCGAGGTCGCCGAGGTTGGCCGGAATCGGCTCCGGCTCGCGGGGGAACCGACCGTCGGCCTCGAGGTGGATGCCGTGCATCCGGGCACCGAGCCGCTCGAGGAGCGACCTTCATCGTCGGCCCCCCGGCACCCCGCACGGTATCGAGCGCCACCGGCAGCGCCGCCGCCCGGATCCGCTCGACCGCCAGCAGGTCGAGCGCCAGCAGGGCGTCGAGATGCCGGGCGATCGCGTCGGGATCACGACTGATCGCCCCGATCCGGTCCCAGCCGCTCCGGGCCGGCCCCGTCTCCGCGAGATGGCGCACCGCCGCCCCCGACTCGGCGTCGAGGAAGATCCCATCGGGACCAACAAACTTGAGGGCGTTCCACTCGATCGGATTGTGGCTGGCGGTGATGATCAGCCCGGCGCCGGCATGGTGGTGCTCCACGGCGAGCTGCACCGTGGGGGTCGGGACGATGCCGAGGTCGATCACGTCGGCGCCGACCGAGGCGAATCCCGCGGCAGCGGCCATCGCGAACATCTCGCCCGACGTGCGGGCATCGCGACCGAGGACCACGGCGGTGGCTCCGTGTTCGATCGCCCACGCGCCGAGTGCGGCCGCGTGTCGTGCGACGAGTTCGGGCGTGAGGTCGGTGCCGACATGACCGCGCATGCCGGAGACCGAGACCATCAGGGTGTCAGCCATCGTGCCTCGAGGAGCAGGGACTGGCAGGCCACCCGGTCGAACCGGGCAACCGACCGGGATTTTCACCAGCGATCGGACCTCTCCCGCAAGGAGCATCGACGCCGACCGCACGCGCTGCAAGCTAGCCGACCCCAGCGGTCGCGACAAACCGACACTGCTTGCTGGAAGTCGTGATCTGGCATATGCTTCCGTCCCTTCCACCCGCTCCGTGAAGACGCCATGACACGCCTCGATCCGCCCACCGACCAGCATCGCATCGGGACCGTCGCCGTCCATGCCGGTCCCGATCCCGACCCGGTGGCGGGTGCGGTCATGCCACCGATCTACCAGACCTCGACCTACATCCAGG
Source organism: uncultured Gemmatimonadales bacterium (assembly GCA_963817715.1). GTDB lineage: Bacteria > Gemmatimonadota > Gemmatimonadetes > Gemmatimonadales > GWC2-71-9 > Palsa-1233. The sequence goes on along the minus strand of CAWFPG010000005.1, from coordinate 502,722 downwards.
ACGGCCTCGGCCAGCCGCACCACGGCTATGAGTACGCCCGGACCAGCAATCCCACCCGGCAGGCGCTCGAACGTGCCCTGGCGGCCCTGGAGGGCGGGCGACACGGCTTCGCCTTCGGCTCCGGCCTGGCTGCCCTCGACGCGGTGCTCAAGCTGCTCAGCAGCGGCGACCACGTCGTGGCTGGCGAGAACCTCTACGGCGGGACCCACCGCCAGATGGAGCAGATCTTCGGCCGCCTCGGGCTGCGATTCTCCTTCGTCGACCTGCGTGAGCCGGGTGCGATCGAGGCCGCCATCGAGCCGAGCACCAGAATGGTCTACGTCGAGACGCCGACCAATCCGATGATGTTCCTCGCCGACCTTGCCGCGATCGGCGCCACCTGCCGCGAGCGCGGGCTGCTGTTCGTGGTGGACAACACCTTTGCAACCCCGGTGCTGCAGCGTCCGCTCGAGCACGGCGCCAGTATCGTGCTGCACTCGACCACCAAGTACCTCAACGGCCATTCCGACATGGTGGGTGGGGCACTCGTCACCGGCGACGATGGTCTCGCCGAGCGGATCGGCTTCATCCAGAACGCCGGTGGCGCGATCCCGGGACCATTCGATTCCTGGCTGGTGCTGCGGGGGCTCAAGACGCTGCCGCTCCGAATGCGGCAACACTGCGAGAGTGCCAACCGGATCGCCACCTGGCTGGCCGACCGGGGCGACATTCCCCGGGTCTACTACCCCGGCCTCCCCGACCACCCGCAGCACGAGCTGGCGTTGCGCCAGATGTCGGGATTCGGGGGGATGGTGTCGCTGGAACTGGGATCGATGGATCGGGTCAATCGCATGGTGGATCGGATCCGGCTCTTCGCCCTCGCCGAGTCGCTCGGCGGTGTCGAATCGCTCATCGGTCACCCAGCCTCGATGACCCACGCCTCGGTGCCCGAGGCGATGCGCCAGCGAATGGGGCTCACCGACACGCTGGTGCGCCTCTCGATCGGGATCGAGGACTGCGAGGACCTGCTGGCTGACCTCGACGGGGCACTGGCGAGTTGACGATGCAGCATGAAACAGCGGCACCCCGTCGGCCGTACGGGTATCAGTCCCCAACTCCGAGACGCTCATGACCTCGCTTCCCGCCCCTCGTCCCCGCGTGGCCCTCCCCGGCATCGCCGCGGTCGCCTGGGAGCATCCCGCCGACCGCGCCGCGCTGCAGACCCTCCGCGCCATCCCCGGGGTCGACGAGGTGATCCGCCGGATCCTCGGGTTCCTCGGCGGCGAGGAGGGCATCCGGCTCCTCTTCCAGGGCAATGCGGTCCGGGTCGGGCCGACCCAGTATCCGCTGCTCTGGTCGCTCCACGTGGAGAACTGCGCCACCTTCGGCTGGGAGAAGATCCCCGAGCTCTATGTGACCCAGACACCGGTGTTCAACGCCGGCGCCTACGGCATCGATGATCCGTTCATCGTGATCCACTCCTCGGCGCTGGAGCTGCTCGACGAGGCCGAGCTGCGGGTGCTGCTGGCGCACGAACTCGGACACGTGATCAGTGGCCACGCGCTCTACAGCACCATCGCGCAGATCATGCTGTTGATCTCGCTCGGCGTGCTGCCGGTGCTGGCGTCGATCGTGCTGTTGCCGGTGCGGTTGGCCTTCCTCGAGTGGTATCGCAAGTCGGAGCTCTCGGCCGACCGCGCCTCGCTGCTGGGGTCGCAGGACCTGCCCGCCACCATGCGGCTCTTCATGAAGATGGCTGGCGGCGGCAACACCCAGAACGTGCGGCCGGGCGACCTGAACCTCGAGCCGTTCGTACAGCAGGCCAACGAGTACGCCACCAGCAACGAGGGATTGCAGGTGGTGTGGAAGATCCTCAACACGCTGGCGCTCACCCACCCGATGAACGTGGTGCGGGCGGCGGAGATCCAGCTCTGGATGCGGACCGGCGCCTACGACCGGATCGTGGCGGGCGAGTACCCCCGTCGCGACAGCAACGAGCCCAAGCGGCCCTGGAGCGACGACCTGCGCGACGCGGGCAGCTACTACAAGGACGAGATCAAGGACGTCGCGACCCACCTCAAGAATGCCGCCAAGAAGGCCGCCGAGGGCGCCCGCGAGGCGTTCGACTCGGCCCGCGGCAAGACTGGCACGGGCGCGCCTTCGTGAGGATCCTGGTCGTCGGTGGTGGGGGCCGCGAGCACGCCCTCGTGGCGGCACTCGCCGCCGACGACCCCGGGCACGCACTGCACGCCGCCCCGGGCAACCCGGGGACCGCCCTGCTGGCCACCAATCACGACATCGCCGCCGACGACATCGACCGGCTCGTTGACCTGACCGACGCCCAGGCCATCGACCTCGTGGTGGTCGGTCCCGAGGTGCCCCTGGCCATGGGACTCGCCGACCGGCTCCGCGCCGAGGGGCGGGTGGTGTTCGGTCCCGGCAGGGCGGGAGCCCAGATCGAGGCGTCGAAGGCGTTCGCCAAGGAGGTGATGGCGGCGGCCGGGGTGCCCACCGCGGCGAGCGAGACCTTCGACAAACTCGAGGAGGCGCTGGCCCACGTGACCAGCCACCCCGAACCGTTGGTGGTCAAGGCGTCGGGACTGGCGGCCGGAAAGGGTGCCGTGGTCTGCCCCACCCGCACCGAGGCGATCGACGCGCTGCGGGAGATGCTCGGTGAGCAGCGTTTCGGCGCGGCCGGAGCCACCGTGGTGATCGAGCGATTCCTCGAGGGCGAAGAACTCTCGGTCTTCGCGATCACCAACGGCCGCGAGGTGCGGCTGCTGCCGGCCGCCCAGGACCACAAGCGGATCGGCGAGGGCGACAGCGGCCCCAACACCGGCGGCATGGGTGCCTATGCCCCGGTGACGATCGCCACCCCGGCCTTGCTCGAGCGCGTCGAGCGAGACGTGATCCTGCCGACCCTGCGCGAACTCGACCGCCGGGGAGCCCCCTACCGGGGCATTCTCTACGCCGGGTTGATGGTCCATCCCGATGGCACACCCAACGTGGTCGAGTTCAATTGCCGCTTCGGCGACCCGGAGGCGCAGGTGGTGCTGCCGCTGGTGGCTGGCGGCCTCACCGCACTGCTCGACGCCGCCGCGCGAGGCGAGGCGCTTCCCGAACTCACCATGCGCGCGGGATGCGCACTCACCACCGTGCTGGCGAGTGAGGGCTATCCCGCCAAGGCACGGACCGGCGACCCGATCTTCATCCCCGACGACCTGCCAGCCAACGTGACCGTCTATCACGCCGGCACCGCAATCCAGAACGGCAACCTGGTCACCGCCGGCGGCCGGGTGCTGGCGGTGACGGCGACCGGTCCGGACATCCGCGCGGCGCATGCCGCCAGCCGCGACGCCGCCGAACGAATCCTCTTCACCGGGAAGCAGTTTCGCGGCGACATCGGGTGGCGGGAGGAAGGGAGGGCGGAGGGCGGAGGACGGAACGACGGAGGGTAGATTCCGGTCATCGACCACTCCTGACTCCGTCGAGCCAAGCGTCCCTCCGTCCTCCGTCGTTCCGTTCTCCGTCATCCGGCCAATGCCCGAACTCCCCGAAGTCGAGACGATGGTCCGCGCGCTGCACGCCCGGCTGGTTGGTCGCCGGATCACCGGCGCGCGCCTGTCGCACGACAACCTGCTCAACGGCGTCAGTCGCCGCACGCTGGTGGGCGGCCTGCGGGGACGCCGCATCACGGCGGTGACGCGTCGCGCGAAGCACGCCCTCATTGCCACCGACACCCGCGTCCTCGCCGTGCAGCCCGGGATGAGCGGGGGCCTCCAGGTGCTGGAGCGGCCCCGCCGCGGCGAGGCGGCTCGCTATGATGTCCTCACCTGCCGACTCGACAACGGCGGCGTGCTGATCTACCGCGACGTGCGACGCATCGGGACGCTCCGCTGGCTCAGCCCCGATGCCTGGCAGGACTACGCCACCCGGCTCGGCCCGGAGCCGCTCGACCCCGCGCTCACCGCCGCAGACTTCGCGGCCCGATTGGGCCGTTCCCGCGCGGCGATCAAGAAGGTGCTGATGGACCAGCGCTTCGTGGTCGGGGTGGGAAACATCTACGCCAACGAAGCACTCTTCGGGGCGGGAATCGATCCCTCCTCGCCGGCCAACCGGGTGCCCGAGGAACGACTCGAGGCGCTCCACGGCCACGTGCGCCGGATCCTGGCCGCAGCGATCGCCAGCGAAGGGACGACCTTTCGCGACTATGTCACCTCCACCGGCCAGCCGGGCAACTTCCAGCTCGAGCTGATGGTCTACGGACGCGAGGGCGAGCCATGCCGGGTCTGCGGCACCCGCCTCGCGGCGACCCAGGCGATCGATCAACGGCAGACGGTCTTCTGCTGGCGGTGTCAACGATAGACGATGGACGATGGACGATGGACGCCCGGGCTACTCCCTCCGCCCTGGGTCCTCCGTTCTCTGTTCTCCGTCCTCCGTTCTCTGTTCTCCGTCCTCCGTTCTCCGTCATATCTTCCAACAGTGACCACCCTCGCGCTCGCCCTCCCCGCCACCGACCTCGAGGCACTGCGCTTCCGGGTCCGCCGCCTGGCCGACGACCGACCGGGGACCTACCGGATGCTCGATGCGGCCGGTCGGGTGCTCTATGTCGGCAAGGCCAAGTCGCTGCGCACCCGATTGCTCTCCTACTTCCGGGCCTCCTATCCCGAGGACAAGGCGGCCCGGATCCTCCACGCCACCAGCGACATCCGGTTCGACCCGGCCCCCAGCGAATTCGCCGCGGCGCTCGCCGAACTGCGGCTGATCCGGGAGCACCGGCCGACCTTCAATGTCGCGATGAACCGCAACCGTCGGCACGGCTTCATGGTGCTGACCGACGAGCCGGCGCCGCGGCTGCTCGTGAGCGCCACACCCGAGCGGCACCGGGGACGGATCTACGGTCCACTCCCGTCTCCGGCGCGACAGCGCGCCGCCGCGCGGGTGCTGCTCGACCTGCTCGGTCTGCGCGACTGCCGGGCCGACATGCCGGTCCACTACGTCGAGCAGGCCGAGCTCTTTGCCGAACCGCGCCGCGCTGCCTGCCCCCGATTCGATTTCGGCACCTGTCTGGGTCCCTGTGCCGGCCGGATCTCGGAGTGGGCCTATCGCGAACGCGCCGAACTCGCGGCCGCATTCCTCGAGGGGCGCTCGGTGGCCCCGATCGACCGGATCGTGGAGGAGATGACCCGCCGCGCCGAGGAGGGAGACTACGAGCGGGCCCTCTACTGGCGGGAGAAGTTCGAGGCTCTCGAGTGGCTGATTGGCGCCATCGCCCGCGCCAGGAGCGCCACCGAGGCACTCTCCTTCGTCTATCGCGACCCCGGAGCCCGGGGCGACGCCCGGGCCCACCTCATCGTCCGGGGCGAGGTCCGGGCCACCTATCCCGACCCGGTCACCCCGATCGAGCGGGAGGCGTTTGCGGCCGTGGTGCGCGAGGAGTGGGTCCGCGAGGAGCCGACCCCCGGTCGGGCCGATGCCGAGCGACTCCACCAGCGGCTGCTGGTGATGTCGTGGTTCCGGACCCACCCCGACGCCTGGCGCCGGACCACGCCGGTCGAGACCTTCCTCGGCGAGCCCGCCCCCAACGGCTGACGAGACGTTTCAAGGTTGCACCATGAAACAGATCGTCGCCATCTCGCGTCAGGCTCAGGGTTCACCCAAAGGGAGAGACTGATGCAGAACCGTGTGCTCGCGGCCCTCGGTGCCGCTGTGATTGCCATCGCCCCACTGTCCGCCCAGGACAGTGCCGAGAGCCCGACCCCGGCCAAGCCATTCACGGCCGCCGAAGAGGCCCACTATCTGGAGCTGGGCAAGAAGGTCAACGGCTGGTTCTTCGAGGGACACGCCGATTCGATCGCCGCGATCGCCGACTCCGGTGCCCGGGCCAGGATGGGAGATGTCGATGGCATCCAGCAGATGATGGACAAGATCGCTGAACGTGGGGGGGTACCGCTCACGGTCCTGGCGGAGAAGATGACGCGCCGTGAAGGCAAGCCACAGTTCTGGTTCGAGGCGGAGTTCAGCAGCTTCACCGATGAGCCGCTGGTGTTCCGGTGGCTGTTCAACGACCAGGACCAACTGGTTGGTGCCGGGGTCACGCCGAAGAGCATGGCCAAGGCCGACGGCTTGTAATCGGGTCACCACCGGCAACGACACGGGGCGAACGGCAGGATGATCCCTGCCGTTCGCCCCTGGTCGTGTGGAGTGCTGGAATCGCTACGCCCGCCGCTTGCGCCGGACCCCCGCGAGCCCGAGCAACCCGGTCGCCAGCAGCGTGAGGCTGGCCGGTTCGGGCACCACGTCGGCGACAATCTGGTCGGAGCCGAAGTAGGAATCCGAGTTCAGCCCGTAGACCGAATTGGCCGCATCGATCTGGGCCTGGAAGACATAGAAGTCGTTCGAGCTCGGATCGGTGGTCGACGTGTTCTGGAAGATTCCCCAGATCGTCCCGGTGGCGCTGCCCGGATTCGAGTTGGACTCGTACACCCCGGTGGTGGCATTCCAGGTGGCCGGGGTGAGTCCGAAGGCGGTGAAGTTCAGGCTGTAGTCGATCCAGACGCCGCCCGTGGTCGATGCCGCCCCGAGCGACGAGCCGGCATTCCAGAGCCGACCGCAGTCGCCAGGATCCGTGCACGTCGGCTGACCGTTGCCGCCGGTCAGGTTGAACGTGAAGTTCGTCAGCGTCGGGTCCCACCACGTGTCCATCGACGTGACCGAGCCGCCGTCGATGTCGTACTGCTGGATGAACCCCGTGTTCTGGTTCGACGGGGTGTTGCCACCATTCAGGTACCAGGCGGAGAGGAAGATCGCCGAGTTCGCGTAGGTCGCGCCCCCGGCGGCCGCGTTCCCATCAATGAAGTAGAGCGAGAGATCGCGGGCAGGAACCGTGAACGGCGAGCCGGTGACGGCGTTGAGCCCGTTCTGGGCATCGGCGTACGACGTGTATCGCGAGATGGTCCCGCTGTAGCTGAAGTAGTCCGTCGACACGTAGCCCTGGGCCGAAGCGGCCGCTGGGGCCAGGACGACCAGGAACGCACCAACCAACGTGAACAGGAAGCGACGCATCAGTGACACTCCGGAACTGGGGGAATAAGAAAGTTCTCGTCTGGGTGTGACAGCAGCTCAGGCCGAGTGCCGGCGGCGGCGCCGACCGACGGCGCCAAGCCCCAGCAGGCCGGTGGCAAGCAACGTCATGCTGGCCGGCTCGGGGACCACGTTGCTCGGGGCGCCGGTGCCGACCACCACCCGCATCGCCACGCTGTTGACCAGCTGCTGGTTACCCCACTGCTGGAGCTGGAAGGTGTAGTTACCGTTGGCGGTCGGATCGAATGGCCCGTAGCTCGGCGCGGTGATGAAACCCGACGCGGTGGTCCCCAGGAAGCCGAAACCGAGGTTCTCGGAATCCTGTGAGGGCAGGAAGGAGCCAGCAAAGGTCGCCGGTTCGATCGCACCGTGGTTCACGTTGCCGGCGGCGGGATCGAAGTCGTAGAGCAGGCGATAGAAGTAGTTGCCGCTGTTGGTGCCCCCGAAGTACCAGTCGAAATTCCAGCGAGCGAGTCCGCCGCCGTCATCGCCCACGGCCGCGAAGTAGGTCCCCGCCCCGTCGTTGGTGACCACCGGATTGCCACTGTAGCGCTGGGTCGCCGTGAGCCCGAGGGTCACGCCGTCGTAGGTGCTGAACATGACCGCATTGTTCGGAATGCCTGACCCCCCGAAGGTGGCCTGGGGAAGCGAACCGAAGGTGCCTTGAGGCGTGATCTGCGCCTGGGCAGGGACGGCGAGGCAGAACGTGGCAATGAGGAGTGCAACGGGGGAGCGAGTCATCTCGCAGCTCCAGGGGATCGAGAGGGAATGGCAATCGGCGTCGCGTCACCGCAACAGAAACCGCGGTGCTCGACATCGGCCCTGAGAATATTGCAGGAGCCATTCCATTGCGATTGGGATATCGTTACCGACCCTGAGCCCCTCTACTACGGGAATCACAGGAGAGCGCGCCGACGCCCGAAGGTGCTGCGCTCGATCCGCAGGTGTGGTGGTCGGTCGACGGGAGCACACCGCCAATGCACCCGGTACGGCGTGGTTCGGTGCTACTCCTCGTCGGCCGCGGTGAGGGGCACCAGACGCCCCCGGGGCGGGATTCCCGCCTCGAGTTCGAGAATCCCGACCGAGGCGGGGATGTCGAACCGGCGCGGTCCCGCACCGCCCGGATTCATCACGGTGACCACCACATCGACCACCTCGAGCTTGGGCAGGTGGGTGTGCCCGTGGACGATGATATCGGCACCCGGGAAGGCGGCGTGCAACTTCTCGTTGGGCACCCCGCGGCCGAACTGGTCGCCGTGGGTGACCGCGATGTCGAAGCCGTCGAGGCGAATCTCGGCGATCCTGGGCAGCCGCGCGCGCACGTCGCCGCCATCGGTGTTGCCGAAGACCGCCGTGACCGGGGCGATGGCCTCGAGCTCGGTGAGCAGGTCGAGCGGCCCGAGGTCGCCGGCATGGAGGATGTGATCGACCTCGGCGAAGACCTCGAACACCTCGGGGCGAAGCAGTCCGTGGGTGTCGGCGATCACGCCGAGTCGCATCTCAGCCCTCCCACCGTGGCGCCATGGCAATGTCGAGCCCGAGCTGGTCAACAATCCGCTGCACGATGAAGTCCACCAGCTGGTCGATGGTCGATGGCCGGTGATAGAAGCCGGGTGCGGCCGGGATCACCACCGCCCCGGCCTCGGTCACGGCCGTGAGGTTGCGCAGGTGGATCAACGAGAGCGGCGTCTCGCGCGGGACGAGGATCAGCCGGCGGCGTTCCTTGAGGGTCACGTCGGCGGCTCGCTCGACCAGGGAACGCGAACTGCCCTGGGCGATCGCCGAGACAGTGCCCATCGAGCAGGGACAGATCACCATGCCCGCGGTCCGGTGCGACCCCGAGGCCGGTCGGGCGCCGCGGTCGTCGTCGGGATAGGCGGTCACGCTGCTCCAGTCGCCGCCGGTCGCCGCCTGCAGTTCGCGATCGTCGTGCAGCCCGGTCTCGGTCTCGAGCAGTCGCCAACCGTGCGAGGAGATGATCAATTCCACTGGCACGCGCGCGCGCGCCAGCACGTCGAGCAGACGCACCGCGTAGGGCGCACCGGATGCGCCGGTGATGGCGAGGACGATCGGATGAGCCATCGGGTATCCTCCGCTGCGCGCCGCTCGCGGCGCACGTTCGATCTCCGGTCCGGCATCGGCCGCCTCGCGAGCGAGGCAGCAGCTAGAGCACCGCGTCGATCAGGGCGAACGCGAACACCGACACGCTCATCACGCCGTTCATCGTGAAGAACGCGGCATCGAGTCGCGAGAGGTCACCGGGTCGCACCAACCGGTGCTCGAAGACGAGGATACCCGCCGCCGCAGCGACCCCCAGGAAGTAGACCAGCCCGAAGCCGGCCCCCCAACCGAAGAGCGCCAGCGCCGGAATGGTGACCCCGTGCAACAGCTTGGCCGCCAGGATCGCCCGGCGCTGGCCCAGCTGCACCACGGCGCTGCGCAATCCGGCGTCGCGATCGAACCCCTCGTCGGGGAGCGCATAGAAGATGTCGAACCCCGCCACCCATGTCAGCACCGCGACGGTGATCGCGACGAGCAGCCACCAGGGTTCGCTCCACGCCCCGGTCACCGCCAGCCAGCCGCCGACCGGGGCGATCGCCAGCGACAGCCCGAGCCAGAGGTGCGGCCAGGCGGTGAACCGCTTGGCGTAGGAGTAGCCCAGGATCCACGCCAGCGCGATCGGCGACAGCACGAGGCAAAGCCGGTTGAGCATCCCGCTGGCCACCACGAACACGGCCCCGGCGATCGCCACCGCGAGGGCGGCCTGGCCGACCTCGATCCGGCCCGCGGGGAGCTCGCGCGCGGCGGTCCTCGGGTTCCGGGCATCGAACTGCCGATCGACGATGCGATTGAACCCCATCGCGGCGAAACGCGCCGCCGTGAACGCGACCGCCACCCACACCACCGTCCCGGGGGTGACCGGCGCGACCCGGCTCGCCGCCACCAGGCCGAGCAGCGCGAACGGCAGCGCAAAGAGGGTGTGGGGAAGCTTGACGAACGACGCCCAGCGCGCGAGGGCCGAGCTCCCGGCGAAGGTCTGGCCCTCACGCGACGCGACATGCGACACGCGACTCGCGACGGGGGGATCCGTTCGCCTGTTGCCCGTCGCCTGTCGCTCGTCGCCCTTCACAGCCCCAGCTCTCCCCACATCTGGTCCACCCGCTGCTTCGTCGCCTCGTCCATCTCGATCCGGTCGGGCCACTCGCGGGTGAAGCCCTCCTCGGGCCACTTGCGGGTACCGTCGATCCCCATCTTGCTGCCGAACGAGAAATGCTGCGAGGCGTGGTCGAGCACGTCGGCCGGCCCGCGGACGAACTCGGTGTCGCGCTGCGGATCGATGTGGTTGAGCGCCACCCACCACACCTCGTCGGGGTCGTGCACGTTGACATCCTTGTCGACGATCACCAACACCTTGGCGAGCGACATCAGTCCCTGTCCCCAGAGGGCGTGCATGACCTTGTAGGCCTGCCCCGGATACTGCTTGTCGATGCTCACGAACACCAGGTTGTGGAAGATCCCCGCCGCCGGCATGTGATAGTCGACGATCTCCGGGACCGTCAGCTTGAGCAGCGGCAGGAAGATCCGTTCGGTGGCGTGCCCCAGCCAGTAGTCCTCCATCGGGGGCCGCCCCACCAGGGTCGCCGGGTAGAGCGGGGTCCGCTTCATCGTCACCGCGGTCACGTGGACCCGCGGATAGCGATCCGCCAGCGAGTAGAACCCGGTGTGGTCGCCGAACGGTCCCTCCATCACCAGTGCCTCGGCCGGGTCGATCTGTCCCTCGATCACGATCTCGGCGTCGGCGGGGACCTCGAGATCGACACTCACCGCCGGCGCGAGCTGGACCGGGGCACGGCGCAGGAAGCCGGCGAAGAGAAACTCGTCGATGCCGGGCGGCAGCGGTGCCGAACCGGCGTAGATCGACGCGGGATCGCCACCCAGCGCGATCGCCACCGGCATCGTCTCACCGCGCTCGGCCATCGCCCGCCAGTGGGCGGCGCCCGACTTGTGGCGCTGCCAGTGCATCGCCAGCTCGCGCGTGCCCTGCACCTGCACCCGGTACATCCCCACGTTGCGCGTGCCGCGCCCCGGGTCGCTGGTGATCACCATCGGCAGGGTGATGTAGCGTCCGCCGTCGCCGGGCCACGTCTGGAGGAACGGGATCCGGTCGAGGTCGATCTCCTCGCCCCGCCAGACGACCTCCTGGCAGGCCGGTCGACCGCCACCGCTGCGGGGCGGGAACTTCGCCATCTCGGCCAGCCTCGGCAGCATCGCCAGCTTGCCCAGCAGCCCCGACGGTACCTTGAGGTCGAGCATGTCGGCGATCCGCTCGCCGATCTCGTCGAGCCGCTCGACCCCCAGGGCCAGCGCCATCCGGCGCCGCGAGCCGAAGAGGTTGATCACCACCGGGATCTCGCTCTCCCGGCCGTCGTCCTGGACCGGGCGCTCGAAGAGCAGTGCCGGGCCGCCGTCGGGCGACTTCATCACCCGGTCGGCGATCTCGGCGATCTCGAGATGGGTGCGGACCGGACGGGCGATTCGCACCAGCTCGCCGGCCCGCTCGATCGCCTCGAGGAAGTCCGGCAGGGAGTCCAGGCTCATGACGGGCTCCGGGTTGCGGTGTGGAGGGCGACGATGCCGCCCCACATGGTGGACCACTCGACCGAGGTGAATCCGGCCTCCTGGATCCGTGCCCCGAACTCCAGCGGCTCGGGGAAATGGAGTACCGACGCTGGAAGCCAGTCGTAGGCACTCCTATGTTTCGACACCAGACGCCCGATCCATGGCAGGACCCTGGTGAAGTAGGTCAGGTAGAGCCCCTTGAGTGGCTGGCGGCTCGGCGTCGTGAGTTCGAGCACCACCAGTCGTCCACCAGGCCGGAGCACGCGCGCCGCTTCACGGAGCCCCGCATCGAGATCCATGAGATTCCGGACCCCGAACCCCACGGTGGCGCCGTCGAAGCTCGCGGCCGGAAACGGCAGCGCCAGCGCGTCGGCCGCCGTCGGCTGCACTCGTGGGCTCTTGCCGCGGCCGCCGGCGAGCATGGCCGGGACGAAATCGGCGCCGACCACCTGCCCGGTGAACCCCGGCCGGTTGGCCAGCTCGACCGCGAGGTCGAGGGTGCCGGCGCAGAGGTCGAGGTACTGTCCGTCCGGGCGGGCCTCCCAGCCGAGCCGGTCGACCGCCCGGCGCCGCCAGCGACGATCCGCATTGAGGCTCAGCAGATGGTTGAGCAGGTCGTAGCGCGGCGCGATGTCGCGGAACACGTCACGCACATACTGGCGCTTCGCATCGCCGCCATCGACCGGTAGCCGGGTCTCAGTGGAATTCATCGCGCCCAAAGCTACCGGCCCGAGGAAGTCCGGGGCAACGCGGTGACGGCGCTGACCCCCGTCGACTGGCGGATGCTGACGGACCAGGAGGTGGTCCGCCATGCGGTGATCGGCCGCGAGGCAGCGTACCGCGAGCTGATCCGCCGGTACCAGCGACCGGTCTTCTCGCTGGTCTACCGGATGGTCCGCAACCGCGAGCTGGCCGAGGACCTGGCCCAGGAGACCTTCATCAAGGTCCTCAACGCGATCGACAGCTACCGCCCCGAGTACAAGTTCTCCAGCTGGATCTTCAAGATCGCCAACAATGCGGCGATCGATCATCTGCGGCGGCGTGCCCTCGACACACTCTCCCTCGACGGCTCGCCGCACGCCGCGACCCCCGATGCGATCGAGGCGACCACCCTCCAGATCGGCGACGATGCCGAGTCACCCCTGGAGGAGGTCGCCAACCGAGAACTCGGCAGCCAGATCGAGGCGGCGATTGGCCAGCTCCGTCCCGAGTACCGCAACTGCATCATCCTGCGCCACATCGAGGGACGTCCCTACGAGGAGATCGCCGAGATCCTCGATCTCCCGCTCGGCACCGTCAAGACCTACATCCACCGGGCTCGGAACGAGCTCCGGATCCTGCTCGCCGACACGCGCGAGGAATGAAACCACGCCCGGTCCCGAACCGTACGAGGCCTGTAAGATGACCGCCCTGTCCGACCACCTCTCCGCTGACGAACTCGACGCCCTGCACGCCGGAACACCGGCGTCGCGTGCGGCGTCACATCTTGCGACGTGCGGCGATTGCCGAGCACTGGTGGCCCTCGATACCCGACTCCTCGCTGCCTTGGGCAACCTCGGTGGATTCGAACCGTCGCCCGGATTCATCGAGCGGACGATCACTCGGCTCGATCGTCCGGTCATGGCACCGGTCGCGGTCACCGCGTCGCCCGACACCGAGCGGTCGCGGGCAGCGCGCCGGCGGGTGCTGATCGGCGGGCTCGTCACCGGCAGCGCACTGGTCGGCGGATTTGCCTGGGCGGCGGCCAACCCCGATGCCGCGCTGGGACTCGCCGTCCCGGCGCTGAACGATGTCGGCAACTCGCTCTGGCTCTCGATCCAGACGATCACGGCCACGACCATCGGGCAGCCCTGGTTCGCCACCGTGCGGGACACCCTGGCCACCCCGGCCCGGGCCCTGCCGGCCCTGCTGATTGCCGGTGGTGCCTATGCCACGGTGCTGCTCGGCCTGCGACGCCTCCTCACCAGGCCCGCTGCCGATGCGGCCTGGTAAGCCCGCCGCCGCCCTTCTCGCGCTCCTCGTCGTCCTTCCCCTCGCCACGGTCCCGCTCCGGGCCGAGGGGGGAACGCATGGCGGGCTCGGCAGCCTCGGCGACCGGATGCGCGACCTGCTGCCGTTCCTCAGCAGCACGATGCTTCCCCTGCCACAGGCGGTCGAGCAGGCGGGACCGGGCGGACCGACCGTCGACCCCACCCGACTCAACGCGCCCGAGCGACTCGAGCTCGAGTTGCGCAACGCCCTCAGCGATCCGATCGGCGAGACCCGGCTCACGGTGGTCGGCGGGATCGCACGGATCGGTCACTTCTCGCTCGGCTCCGCCGAGCACCACACCGGCAACGTGGTCGTGCTCGAGGGCGACGCCGAGATCCATGGCGAGCTGATCGGCAACCTGGTCACCCTCGACGGCGACATCATCATGCACCCCGGCGCCCGGGTGACCGGCGACGTCCTGGCGATCGGCGGTCGAGTGCGCGATCCGGATGGCGGCATCACCGGCACGATCCAGTCGATCGAGGCGGTGGTCCCATCGGTGCCGCCGACCCCGCTGGCGAGTGTGATCGCCAGCCGCGCCGCCGGGCTGCTGGGCGTCTTCGCCACGCTGCTGGTGCTCGGCTTCGGGATGGTCACCTTCGGCCGCCCCAACCTGGAAATCGTCTCCGACACCGTGATCCACTCGTTCGGCCGGGCATTCCTGGCCGGCGTGCTGGGACAGATCCTGGTGCTGCCGACCTTCGGCATGCTGGTGGTGGGACTCTTCCTCACCGTGGCGGGAGCGCTGCTGGTCCCCTTCGTGGTGGTGGTCTACGTGCTGCTCGCCATCATCGCGGTGCTGGGCGGGGTGCTCGCCGTCGCCCATGCAATGGGTGAGACGATCACCCGACGTCGAATGGCGCGAGGACTGGCGACATCGCCCAACTCGTATCGTTACCTGACCACCGGCCTGCTCGCCCTGGCCGCCACCTGGGTCGCCTGGGTCGCCTTCGGCTGGGTGCCAGTGGCGGGGACCATCACCTTCCTCGCTGCGGCCCTGGGGAGCTGGTGCGTCGGGACCGCCGGCTTCGGCGCCGCTCTCCTCTCGCACGGCGGGATCCGCGAGGAGTTCACCGGACGCCTGCTGCCGCCGGCGATGATGACCGACGAGTACCTCTGGGCCACGCCCCAGATCGGCGTTCCGGCGGTCAAGCGGCCCCCGAAGGGCAAGACGTGACCCACCCGACCCGGGCCGGCCTGCTCTGCATCACCCTGGCGTGCATCGCCGCGCCGCTGACCGGGCAGACGCTGCGCTCCTACACCGCGAGCCGGTCGCTCAGTGGGGCCCAACCCCCGCTGCGCACCACGCTCGACTTCGGAGCCGGCCGGGTGGTGGTCCGGGCCGGCGATTCCGGCACCCTCTACGACGTGCGACTGCGCTACGATGCCGAGCGCTACACCCCGATCCACAGCTATGACCAGCGGACCGGCATTCTCCACCTCGGGGTCCAGTCGATGGGTGGGGGGGGGCTGAGGGTCACCTCGCGCGGCCAGCTCGAGCAGGTGGCGCGGTTCGAGTTTGCCCCCGGGGTGCCGCTGTTCCTCGACGCCAACCTCGGTGCCTCCGAGGCGGTGCTCGAGCTTGGTGGCCTCACCCTGGTCCAGCTGGCGGTCCACTCAGGCGCCACCCGCGGCACGATCGACTTCTCGCGGCCGACCCTCGGCGAGTGCCGTGAAGCCGACTTCGGCGTCGGCGCCGCCGAACTGGTCGCCCTGCAGCTGGCCAATGCGGGCTGCGCCGAGGTGCGGGTCGAGGGCGGCGTCGGACGAGCGGTGCTCGACTTCAGCGGCCGCTGGCGCCGCAATGTCCGGGTGATCGGCCAGCTCTCGATGGGCACCCTGACCCTGCGTCTCCCGAAGGGAACCGGACTGCGGATCACCGCCCAGCGCTTCCTGACTCGGCTGCCCACCGACGGACTCGAACGAGTCGGCAACGGCTGGCGCACCCCGGGCTACACCGACGCGGCCCGGAAGGTCGACCTGGAACTGACCACCAACGTGGCCGGCGTCGAGGTGGAGTGGATCGAGTAACGATAGACGATAGACGATAGACGATAGACGGCCGTGTGTGCCGGATCGATGCAAGAGGGCCGGTCTCCCAGGAGGAGCCGGCCCATTCTATCATCCATCGTCCATCGTCCATCGTCTATCGTCACTCGAACGTCGGCAGCCGCACCCCCACCTCGCTGGCCCGCTGCTCGATTCGTTCGGCGATCTCGCCGAGGATCACCGCTGCACCTGTCGATGGCGCCTCGACCAGGATCGGGATGCCCTTGTCGGCGGCGTCGGTGAGGCCGGCCTGCAGCGGCACCTGGCCCAGCAGGGGCACCTCGAGTTCGTTGGCGAGGCGTTCGCCGCCGCCCGACCCGAAGAGGTCGTGTCGCATGCCGGTGGTCGGATCGATGAAGCCACTCATGTTCTCGACCACACCGAGCACCGGCACGTTGACGCGATCGAACATCCGCGCGCCGCGGAGCGCATCGCCGACGGCGACCTCCTGCGGTGTCGTGACGATCACTGCCCCGCTCACCAGCACCTGCTGCACCAGCGAGAGCTGGGCGTCGCCGGTGCCCGGTGGCATGTCGACGATCAGGTAGTCGAGTTCGCCCCAAGCGACGTCGTGGAGGAACTGCTGGAGCACCTTGGTGATGATCGGGCCCCGCCAGATCGCCGGCGCGTCGCGGTCGACCAGGAAGCCGATCGACATCAGCTTCACCCCGTGGGCCTCGAGCGGCACGATGCGCTTCTCGGCGTCGATCCCGGGTCGTTCGAAGACCCCCATCATGCGCGGCACGTCGGGGCCGTAGAAGTCGGCGTCGATCAGCCCCACCCGCAGGCCCTTGGCGGCCAGCGCGACGGCGATGTTGACCGACACGGTCGACTTGCCGACGCCACCCTTCCCCGAGGAGATCGCGATCACCCGGTCGATCCCCGGCACCGCCATCGGGGTCGGGGCCGGCGGCACGCCGGCCTGGCTGCTCTGCGGCGGGGGATGACTCGCCGGCGCCGGGCCGGCCGGGTCGGTCACCCGGATCTTCGGTGCGTCGTAGCCGGCGGCAGCCAAGGCCTGGCGCACCTGACGCACCAGGGTGGCGGGGTCGTCGCGACGGAGCAGCACCGTGAAGGCGGGGACGCCGTCGCTGACCGTGAGGTCGGCGATCATCCCCGAGGCGACCAGGCCCTTGCCGGTGCGGGGATTGACGACCTGGTCGAGTGCCTGCTCGACTGTGCCGCGATGGTCGGGAGTGTTCATCGGATGATCCTCACACGGCCTCGACGATCCGGACCTCGGGCACCGCCTCGCGGAGCCGGACCTCGATCCCCTGACGCAGGGTGACCGTGGCTGCGGAGCATCCCTGGCAGGTCCCGCCGAGGCGCAGCACGAGGCGACCATCGGCAGGATCGAAGTCGATGATCTCCACACTGCCGCGGTGCGAGGCGATGTAGGGGCGGATGCCGTCGAGACTCTGTTCGATGCGGTCGAGCACGTTCACTGTGGTACTCCGGGTCCCACCGTCGATTGCGGTCGTCACGATGGGGAAGGTACACCGTCGAGGTAGCGGCGTGCCTCGGCGAGCACCCCCCGCTGGACCTCGTCCATGCCGCCGGCAATCGCCGCGCCGGCCGCCTTGGTGTGGCCACCGCCGCCGAAGCGGCGGGCCAGCGCCGCCACGTCGACGGTGCCGATCGAGCGGAACGACACCTTGATCCGGCCCCCGCTCACGTGGCGGAAGAGGATCGCCAGCCGGACACCGCGAATCGCGCGGGCGTGCTCGATCACCCCGTCGAGATCGTCGGACTCCACCGCATGCCGCTCGAGGGCGCCGGGCGGCACCGTCAGCCACGCCATCCCCGGCCCCTCTTCGATCACCAGCGTCTCGAGTGCCTCGGCAAGGAGACGCGGGCGACCCGGTGGCGCGGAGGCGTAGACCTCCCGATAGACCTCCTCGGGATCGGCGCCAGCCTCGAGCAGCTCGGCGGCGACCCGGAGGGTCCGAGGGGTGGTGTTGGAGAATCGGAAGGAGCCGGTGTCGGTGACCACCGCGACATAGAGGGCCCGGGCGACCGGGGCGGTGAGCGGCCAGCCGAGCTCGGCGGCGAGCAGGTGCACCAGCTCGCCGGTCGCCGCGGCGCGGGAATCGACCAGCCGCGGCCCGTCGGGGAGGTGCCCCGGCCCCACGTGGTGATCGATGCAGGCCACCGGCACGCCCTGTTCGGCAACCGTCGCCGCGAGGTGGCCGAGCCGGCTCAGCTCGGCGATGTCGAGCACCACGACCACGTCGGCGCGGCGCAGCTCGCGGACCGCCTTGTCGCTGCGGTCCAGGTCGGGAAGGTCGCTGAACAGGAAGCGGAAGCGGTCCGGCGTCGGCGAGGGGTTGGTGATCACCACGTCGCAGCCGGTGGCGGCCAGCAGCCGGGCCAGTGCCACCTCGCTGCCGAGGCCATCGCCGTCGGGATTGACGTGGGTGACCAGGCAGATCCGCTTGCCGGGAACGAGGAGCGCCGCCAGCTCGCGGGCGGCGGCGCTCAACGTGGTGGGTTCGGTGGACGACGTCATGCGAGGAAGGTAATCAGGCCCCCGGGGCGTCATCCTCGCGGGCCAGCAGCGAGTGGTGACGGCCGTAGGCGAAGTAGATCACCAGCCCGATCACCATCCAGACGATCAGCCGCAGCCAGGTGTCCAGCGGCAGTCCCGACATCAGGTAGCCGCAGATCAGGATCCCGAGTATCGGCACCAGCGGAACCAGCGGCGTCCGGAACGGCCGCTCGAGGTCGGGCTGGGCACGGCGCAACACGATGATGCCGCCGCAGACGATCACGAAGGCCAGCAGGGTGCCGATCGAGACCAGCTCGCCGAGCAGTCCGATCGGGAAGAGGCCGGCGATCAACGCCGCGGCCGAGCCCGCCAGCACGGTCGAGAACCAGGGCGTCTTGAACCTCGAGTGGACCGCGCCGAACAGCTTCGGGAGCAGGCCGTCACGCGACATCGAGTAGAAGATCCGTGGCTGGGCCATCAACATCACCAGGACCACCGACGCGAGGCCGGCGATTGCCCCGACGTTGACGAAGTAGCCGAGCCAGGCAAGACCGGGACCGGCCTTCTCGATCGCCACGAACACCGGGTGCGGCACGTTCAGATCGCTGTACGGCGCGATGCCGGTCATCACCAACGCCATCGCGATATACAGCAGGGTGCACACCGCCAGCGACCCGAGGATGCCGATCGGCAGGTCGCGCTGGGGATTCTTGGCCTCCTGGGCCGCCGTCGAGACGGCATCGAACCCGATGTAGGCGAAGAAGATCACGCCGGCACCGCGGACGATGCCACTGAATCCGTATTCGCCGAAGGTCCCGGTGTTCCTGGGAATGAACGGCACCCAGTTGGCGGTGTCGATGTACTTGATCCCGAAGCCGATCACCATCAACACGATCGCGAGCTTCACGAACACGATCACGTTGTTGAAGCGCGCCGACTCGCGAATACCGGTCACCAGCAACGTGGTCAACAGCACCACCAGCACCACCGCCGGCAGGTTGATCAACCCGTGCGTGATGGTGAAGCCCTGGGCCGCGCAGTCGGCCACCGCCACCGGGGCGTGGGAGACGGCATCGATCGCGATCCCCCCGCTGGCCGGGTCGACACAGAGGACGCTCCGGACCAGGGTGTGGCCGCCGGTCACATCGAGCGGCGCACCGGCGAGGGCAGGCGGCAGGTGAACACCCAACTCGGCCAGGAACGCCGTGAAGTAGCCCGACCAACCCACCGCCACCGTGGAGGCGCCGAAGAGATACTCGAGGACCAGATCCCAGCCGATGATCCAGGCGACCAGTTCGCCCAGCGTGGCGTAGCCATAGGTGTAGGCGCTGCCCGCCACCGGGATCATCGACGCGAACTCCGCATAGCAGAGTCCCGCGAAGAGACAGCCGGCGCCCGCCAGCACGAAGGAGAGGGCGATCGCGGGGCCGGCGTACTGGGCGGCGGCGGTTCCCGTGAGCACGAAGATTCCGGCGCCGATGATGGCGCCGATCCCGAGCAGCACGAGGTTGGTCGCGGTGAGCGCCCTGGTGAGTCCGCCCTCCCCTTCCTCGGGGTTGAACGTCGAGGGTGGCTTGGTGCGGAACAGGTTCACAGGATCGAGCCCGGCGGTGGCAGCTTCTCCTCCTGCGGGGTCGAGAGGAGCTTTCGGTACGCCCAGCCGGCGAGGCCCAGGACGCAGGTCCAGGTCAGGGCCATGAAGATCACGGCAGTCAGCGACATGTCAGTTCTCCAGTCCGGCCGCGGCGCGACGCGCCCAGGCCTTGCGGATGAGCCACAGCTGGAACAGCAGGATCGCCACCATCACGCCGCGTGACGCCCAGCGCACCAGCATGCGCTCCGGCGTCTCGCCCTCCATCATCACCTTGGGGATGGCGTCCGTCACGGTCCACCACGCCATCATCACCAGCAGGAAGACCGGCGTCACGTAGGTCATGACGTACTTGTAGAATTTCGGGATCCGGATCGAGGCACCCTCGTGGAGTTCGTTCCACATCCGGTCGGGTCCGAGCACCCACACGAAGAGGATCGTCTCGACAATCGCCAGCACCACCAACCCGAACGTGCCAGCCCAGTAGTCCCACTCGTCGAGGAAGCCGCGCGTGTTGTAGACGATGTGGAGGCAGCCGAGCGCGATGGCGATGGCGCCGAGGGCCCAGACGGTCTGCTTCCGCTTCCAGCCGAAGTTCTCCTCGACGAACGACAGCGCCGGCGTGGCCATCGAGACCGACGAGGTGATGCCGGCGAAGAAGAGCAGTCCGAACCACATCACTCCGGCCGCCGACGAGACCAGCGCGCCACCGGGAAGCTGGTTGAAGACCAGCGGCATCGCGATGAAGCCGAGGTTGAAGCCGCCCTGCTGGGCCAGTGCCATCGCGCCGGACACCCCGAAGAACGCCACCACCGCCGGGATCGCCAGCGACCCGCCGAGGACCACCTCGGCGGCCTCGTTGGTCGAGGCCGTCGCGATCCCCGAGAGGGCGATGTCGTCCTTCTTGGTCAGGTAGGAGGCGTAGGCCTGCAGCGAGCCCATGCCCACCGAGAGGGTGAAGAAGATCTGGCCGGTCGCCGCGAGCCACACGCTTGGCTGGGCCAGCTTCGACCAGTCGGGGGAGTACATGAAGTTGAGGCCCGCCAGCGGCGAGGAGGTCGTCGCCACCCCGTTGACCATGATCGTCTGGTCCCCGAGGGTGAGGACCCGGATCACCAGGATCGCGGCAAAGAGGAAGAGGATCGGCATCCCGATCTTGGCCAGCTTCTCGATCCCCGCCGAGATCCCCTTGCTCACCACCCAGAAGTTGATGCTGATGGTGACGAGGAAGAAGGCGAAGGGCGTCCAGAAGCCGTGCACCGAGCCATTGTCGAGGTTGACGTACGAGCTGAAGAATGCCTGCATCCCCGGCTGGTCGAGTCCGCGGGTGGCGCCGGTGGCCGAGAAGACCGTCCATGCCAGGGTCCACGACTCGATGTAGCAGTAGTAGATCAGCACGATCAGGGGCATGAAGAGCCCCAGCACGCCGAGGTACTTGGCGATCGGGTGCTTCCAGATCGACTGGAACATCCCCGGGACCGAGCCATGGCCCCGCTGGCCGCCGAAGCGCCCCACCCCCCACTCGATCCACATCAACGGGATCCCCACCAGGAGGAAGGCGATGAAGTAGGGGATCATGAAGGTCCCGCCGCCGTTCTCGGTGGCCTGGACGGGGAACCGGAGGAAGTTGCCAAGGCCAACGGCGTTGCCGGCCATGGCGAGAATCAAGCCGATACGCGAGCCCCACTGCTCGCGTGGGGCGGAAGGATCAGCCACGGATACCCTCGGGAAATCGGTGGTGGAACAGCAGCCGACGCGGGAACAGCACTTCTACGCTAGCAGCCGGAGGCCCTGATGCGAAAGGGGGGCCCGCTGGCCCCCCTCCCGTTCGTACCGGCCCCGAACCCCCCGGCCCCTACTTGTAGACCGGAAACCCGTCGGCCTTGTACTTGGCCCAGTAGTCGTCAAGATCGCGCCGGACCTTGCCGCTCAGCAGCAGCACCCCGGCGAGGTTCGGGAAGGCCATCCCGAGGATCATCAGGTCGCCGAAGTTGAGGATGTTCGTCGCCGAGATGACCGAGCCGAGGAAGGTGAAGATCACGAAGATGAACTGGAAGATGCGGCTCTTGCCGTCGCCGACCAGGTAGGTCCAGCACCGCTCACCGTAGTAGGACCACGAGATCATCGTCGAGAAGGCGAACAGCAACACGCAGATCCCGAGGATGTAGGGGAACCAGGAGATGTGCTGCCCGAACGCGCGGGAGGTGAGCGCCGCGCCGTTGTTGGCGGCGATCAGGCCCGCGTTGTCGGGGTTGCTGTAGGCCCCGGTGATCACGATCACCAGTGCCGTCATGGTGCAGACCACCACGGTGTCGATGAAGGGCTCGAGCAGCGCCACGATCCCCTCGCGGACCGGGTAAGGAGTCCGCGCCGCCGAGTGGGCGATCGCCGCCGAGCCCGCACCGGCCTCGTTGGAGAACGCCGCCCGCCGGAAGCCCTGCACCAGCACGCCCACGATGCCACCGTAGAGCGCTGAATTGCTGAACGCCCCGTTGAAGATCGCGCTGAAGGCGGTGGGGATCTGGTCGGTGTTCTGGAACAGGATCCAGAGCGCCGCCAACACGTAGATGCTCACCATCGAGGGAACGATCTTGTCGGCCACGTCGGCGATCCGGCGGATGCCACCGATGATCACGACCCCGACGAGCAGCGAGAGCACCAGCCCGTACACCCACGGATAGGCGACCAGGAACGGCATCGATTCCTGCACCGCGCCCATCGACTGACTGACCTGGAAGGTGTTGCCGCCACCCAGCGACCCGCCGATGCAGAGCACCGCGAAGATGACCGCCAGCACCCGTCCGGTTCGGGCAAGCCCCAGCTCGCCGAGGCCCTTGGAGAGGTAGTACATCGCACCGCCCATCACGTGGCCGTCGGAGCGGACCTCACGATATTTCTGTCCCAGGGTGCACTCGGTGAACTTCGACGACATCCCCAGCAAGCCGGCCAGGATCATCCAGAAGGTGGCCCCGGGTCCGCCGATCGACACCGCGATCGCCACACCGGCGATGTTGCCGAGCCCGACCGTGGCCGAGAGCGCCGCCGAGAGCGCCTGGAAGTGCGACACCTCACCCACGTCATTGGGGTTGCTGTACTTGCCGCGGACGCAGTTGATCGCGTGCTTGAAGCCCCGCAGGTTGATGAACCCCATCCGGAACGTCAGGAAGGTCGCGCCGCAGATCAGCCAGAGCACCACGATCGGCAGGTTGTGATTCGGGTCCCAGAAGAGCACGTCCCAGAAGAACACCGCCTCGAGCGGCTGCACGATGAACGTCCCGAAGACGCCATCGATGGCATCCATGATCCCGGCTCCCACCACGGCGGTGGAGTCGGCGGCCTGGGCCAGCAGCGGGGTCGCGGTGGCGACCAGCAGCGCGAGGGCGGCGCCAAGCGGGCGCACGAATCGGGAGCGGCGCGTCATGTCACGTCCTGGTGAAGGTGGGAGTCGGTCGAAACGGCAGGAACGGCCGGCCCTCGCAAGGACCGGCCGTCGGAGGGTCAGACGCTGTAGTTCGGTGCTTCGCGGGTGATCGTCACGTCGTGCGGATGCGACTCGCGCAGGCCTGCGGTCGTGATGCGGATGAACTCGGTCTCGGTGCGGAGTGCCTCGAGGGTGCCAACGCCGCAGTACCCCATCCCGCTGCGGAGCCCGCCGGTCATCTGGAAGAGGACGTCGGCCACCGGCCCCTTGTAGGGCACCCGGCCCTCGATCCCTTCGGGCACCAGCTTGGTCGGGCTGATCTCACCGTCCTGGAAATAGCGGTCGGCGCTGCCGTCCTGCATCGCCGACATCGAGCCCATGCCACGGATCAGCTTGAAGCGCCGCCCCTCGGCCAGGATGCTCTCGCCGGGACTCTCCTCGGTCCCCGCCAGCATCGAGCCCATCATCACGCTCTCGGCGCCGGCAGCGAGCGCCTTGACCGCGTCGCCGCTGTACTTGACCCCGCCATCGGCGATCACCGGCACGTCGCCGGCGCCGCGGACGGCGTCGATGATCGCGGTGACCTGCGGCACGCCCACCCCGGTCACGACCCGGGTGGTGCAGATCGAGCCGGGGCCGATGCCGACCTTCACGGCGTCGACCCCCCGCTCGACCAGGGCTCGTGCCCCCGCCTCGGAGGCGACATTGCCGGCCACCAACTGGACATCGGGGAACGCCTCGCGAATCGCGGCCACCGTGTCGAGCACACCGATCGAGTGACCGTGGGCCGAGTCGATCACCACCACATCGACACCGGCCGAGACCAGCGCCGCCGCCCGCACCTTGGCCTCGGAGCCAGCACCGACCGCTGCGGCAACCCGCAGCCGACCGTGCTGATCCTTGTTGGCATCCGGGTGCTCGCGCCGCTTGAAGATGTCCTTGACGGTGATCAGCCCCTTGAGGAGCCCCGCCGCATCGACCACCGGCAGCTTCTCGATCCGGTGCCGGGCCAGGATCGCCTCGGCCTCATCGAGCGTGGTCCCCACCGGTGCCGTGATCAGTCGGTCCTTGGTCATCGCCTCGGCGATCGGCCGATCGAGCGCGGTCTCGAACTGGAGGTCACGGTTGGTGATGATCCCGATCAACCGGCCGCTGCCGTCGACAATCGGCACGCCCGAGATCCGGAAGCGCCGCATCAGGGCGTGGGCCTCGCGCACCGGACGGTCGGGCCCCAGCGTGATCGGGTTGAGGATCATCCCGCTCTCGCTGCGCTTGACCCGGTCGACCTCGGCGGCCTGCCGGTCGACCGACATGTTCTTGTGGATCACCCCGATCCCGCCGGCCCGTGCCATGGCGATGGCCATGTCGGACTCGGTCACGGTGTCCATCGCCGCGGAGATCAGCGGAATGTTGAGCGGGATGTCGCGGGTGAACCGCGTCGCGGTGGAGACGTTTCGGGGATGGACGGTCGAGTGGCGGGGCAGCAGCAGGACGTCGTCAAACGTCAGGCCGTGGTCGTCTCGGATCCGGCTCATCCCGGATCCGCACGGAACAGGAGTCGGCGGGTCGGTGGATACATCCCCAAACCTACTCCCCGCAGCCCGATGCGATCAACCCGCCGCCCCACCCTCGCCACCTTCGCCCGACGGGGGCTCGGGCGGCGCCACGGGGGTCGCCGAGGCGCCCTCGCCGCTTCCCTTGGCCACCTTGGCGGCCTCATCGACCACCGATTGCGCCGCGGAGGCGAGTCCCCGCATCACCTTGGAGGCGCCGTCGAAGAAGGTCACGGTGCCGGCAATGGCGTCGACCGGGACCCGGCCGGCGCGCATGGTGTCCTCCACCTTCTCGGTGAGCCGCGTGAAGATGTTGTCGGGCATCGAGCGACCGGCGTACTTGCTCTCGAGGAACTCGATGAAGTCGAGCACCTGATAGCCCCGGTCGTCGGGGAGTTCCTCCAGATGCCTGAGAATCCGGTCCTTGAGGTGCTGCTGCATCGCTCCTCCTCGGTCAGTCGAGTCGCCGCACCAGGTCGAGCACCGGGGTCGGCAGGAACCTGGTCCGGCCGGCCCGGACCGTGGCGCGCACCCGCACCTCGGTCAGCGGCTCGAGATTGCGGAAGGCGTCCACCTGATCCCCCTGTACGACCAGATAGACGAACCCGGTTTCGGGGAGCGGACCGCGAGCCAGCACGTAGGGCTGGCCCAGCGGCAACTCGGGGCGAAGCTCGTCGGCCTTCTCGACCGCGAGGACCTGCAGCGACCACTCGACCGTCTGGCCCACATAGCGCTCGGGGTCGGCCCGGATCTCGGCGGCCGAGATCCGGTCGGGGGGCGGGGTGTCGCCCACCGCGGCATCGCGAACCCACCCATCGAGCTGGATTCGGCTCCAGCCGTCGCGCCGCTCGAGAACCTCGACCCGCCGGGTCGCCTCGATCCGCCCGATCGGCGGGCCGTCGGGCCTCGCACTCAGGTCGCTCCCACCGACCAGGGTGGTGACACTCGAATCCGGGGCTGCCGCCGCGGGAGTGACCGACGAGTCCGCCGGTGCCGGTCCAGGGGCCGGGATCGCCATCCAGGCCGCGCGGCGCACCCGGACCCAGCCCTGGCGGCGTTCGACCCGGTGGAAGAGCGCACCGACCCGGGCGATGGCCCGGACCGAGGCTCCCGCCTCCGGGGCGACCCGCACCTCGGCACCTTCGCCGGGCGCGACCGACACATCGAAGCCCTCGCGGGAGTCGTCGCGCAGCGCCGACGCAAGGACCCACCCCTCGAGGGTCACCGCGCGCCAGCCGTCGCGCTGGGCCCCGAAGGTGACCGCGGCGCCCTTGGCCAGTTGCCCCAGCACCGTGCCGCCCGGCTCCTTGACGAAGTCGCCGGTGGCCGCGACCCGGTCGGGGCCCTGCCCAGCCAGCGGTGCGGCAAGGGCCAGCGCCACGACACAGAACCCCGCGAGTCCGATTGGAAGGCGGGATCGCGGGGGGCTAGATTCCGGCGTTCGAGTCACGAATCGAGAGTGTAGACGTCACGGAGGAGCATGTCAAACGCGAGCGGACGCGCCGCCCCGGTCGTCCTCATCGTCCTGGACGGCTGGGGATGGCGGGCCGACCGCGAGGGAAATGCGATCGCCATGGCCGATACCCCCGTCTGGGACCGGCTGGTCCCGGGCCCTCCCGGGACCCTGCTCGACGCCAGCGGCGAGGCGGTGGGCCTCCCCGAGGGCCAGATGGGCAACAGCGAGGTTGGCCACCTCAACCTCGGCGCCGGCCGGGTGGTCCCCCAGGACCTGGTCCGGATCGACGAGAGCATCCGGCGGGGTGATTTCGGCCACCTCCCCACCCTCACCGACCTCGCCGAGCGGGTCCGCCGGAGCGGCGGGACGCTCCACCTCGCTGGGCTGATCGGCAGCGGCGGGGTCCACGCCATCGACCGTCACCTGCGTGCCACGATCGCCGCGTTCGCGGCCCTCGACGTGCCCCGGATCGCGATCCACGGCTTTCTCGATGGACGCGACACCGCCCCGAAATCGGCGGCCGGGTTCGTGCGGGCCCTCGAGCACGACATCGCCGAGGTGGGCGGCGGTCGCACCGTGATCGCGTCGCTGGTGGGGCGCTACTTCGCGATGGACCGCGACCACCGCTGGGACCGCACCCGGTTGGCGTACGACCTCCTGGTCCACGGCACCGGCACCGCGGTGACCGATCCGGTGCGCGGCATCGAGGAGGCGTACCAGCGCGACGAGACCGACGAGTTCATCAAGCCGCTGGTCGTCACCCGCGACGGCGCACCGGTGGCGCCGATTCGCGATGGCGACGCGATCTTCTTCTTCAACTTCCGCTCCGACCGGATGCGACAGATCGTCGCCGCACTCGAGATCGAGGGCTTCGACGGCTTCAACGTGGCGGACCGCCCGACGACCGTCGCGGCCACGATGACGCGCTACGACCAGACCTTCCCGCTGCCACAGGTGTTCGAGCCGTTCTCGATGGCGCGAATCCTCGCCGAAGAGTTGAGCCGCCATGCACGCACCCAGTTCCGTACCGCGGAAACGGAGAAGTACCCGCACGTGACCTACTTCTTCAACGGTGGCAACGAGGTGCCATGGGCCGGCGAGGAGCGCGAGCTGGTCCCGTCGCCCGACGTGGCAACCTACGACCTGCAACCCGAGATGAGCGCCGACGGCGTGGCCGACACCCTGATCCGGGCGCTTGACCGCGGCGATCACGATTTCTTCCTCTGCAACTTCGCCAACGCCGACATGGTGGGCCACACCGGGGTGATCCCCGCCGTGGTGCGCGCCGTCGAGACAGTCGACGCCTGCCTCGGCCGGATCCTCGCCGCCGCCGAGCGACGCGGGAGCCGGGTGCTGGTGACCGCCGACCACGGCAACGCCGAGCAGATGATCGACCCGAGCACCGGGGGGCCGCACACGGCGCACACCACCAACCTGGTGCCGCTGATCGGTCTCGGCGACGGCATCGGGCCACTGCGTGCACGCGGCGCGCTCTGCGACGTCGCCCCTACCATCCTGCAGTTGCTGGCCCTCGAACAGCCGGGCGAAATGACCGGCCGATCCCTCCTTCCCGGATGAATCCCGTGCGTCGCTTCGGTTTCCTCGTGCTGTGCTTCGCAGCGATCTCGCCGCTCGCTGCCCAGGTGGGCCACGCCCCCGGCGATTCGCCCTATCGGGACATCCACCCGGGCACCACCTGGGAACTGTATGCCGGGAAGATTCTCGGCTCGGGCGGTCCGATCCCCGTGGGGCCGCGCGACGGGCCGGTCTTCGGCGGGCGTGTCCTGCTCCGGGCCCGCAACACCATCTCGCTCGGGTTCGGCCTGTGGTCGAGTCTCACCAAGCGCACCGTCATCAACCCCGACGCGGCGCCGGCGAACCGCGACCTGGGCAGCGTCGACCAGACGCTCTACGGCGTCGAGGCGATGATCCAGATGAACCTGACCGGTGGCAAGAGCTGGCACCGACTGGCACCCTACGTCGGCGTCGGACTCGGCATGGTGAAGAGCAGCGCGTTCGACGATCCGGCCGGGTATGAGTTCGGTACGAAGTTCTACTTCTCGCCCACGGTGGGTAGCCGCCTGATCGTGAACCGGCGATTCTACCTCAAGGCCGAGGCGAAGGGCTATTCGTGGAAGCTGGGCTATCCGCCGACGTATGCCCTGGAACCGTCGGCGGACCCGGGCACGGCGGAGAACCCCAACGCGCTGAATCCCACGGGGCGCACCGGCCAGTATGTACTGGCACCGGCGCTCGTCGTCGGCCTGGGGATCGCGTTCTGATCGCGACACGATGCGCTGCCGGCTGACGCGACGGCTGACATTCCACGCCCGGCACCACATGGCCGTGCCGGGGTGGTCGGCGGAGGCCAATCGGCAGCGATTCGGCTCGACCGCGGATCCCGCGGGGCATGGCCACCTCTATCGCGTGACCGTGACGGTGGCGGGACCGCTCGACCCGGAGACGGCGACGGTGGTCGACCTGGCTGCGCTTGACGAAATCCTCGCCCGCGAGGTCGTCAGGGTACACGACGGCCGCGACCTCAACACCACGATCCCCGAGGTCGCCGCCGGTCGCGCCGTGCCGGGATGCGAAGCGCTGGCTACCGCGATCTGGTGTGCGGTGGCACCGCACCTGCCGCCGGCCGTGACACTGGACCGGGTGACCGTGGCCGAGGACGACTCGCTCGAAGCGGAGTGCCTCGGCCCGGATTGAACAGGGGTTTCTCGAGGAAGGACGTGCGCATGCCGCTGCACCGATCGTGGATCGCCATTGCCGCCCTGGCGCTGGGCATCGCCTCGCTGGGCGCCCAGGCCACCAACGACGAATCACGCCTCACCGTCGGCATCGGCCTGGGCTACATCGGCGGCGCCTCGCTGTGGACCGTGTCGGACCAGCCGGTCTACTCCAACAACAGCCAGATCGACGAGTTCGCCATCGTGCGCAGGCTGCGCTCGAACTTCACCCTCACCGGCCAGCTCACCTACTTCCCGAAGCCGACCTTCGGCTGGACCGGGGAGCTGACCTATCTCGGACTCGGCACCTCCGACGGTTGTCACCTGGTGGTCGACCACGGCGACTTCTTCAATCGCGCCGCCTGCACGGCGATCGATGGCCACGAGCGGGCCGCCTCGGCGATCGCGGCGATGGGCGGCGCGGTCTGGCGCCCCTCGAGCCGCGGCGACCTGCAGCCGTACCTTCGCGGCACCGTCGGTCTCGCGCTCGTGCCGCGGAGCACCACCGCGGTCACCGCGTTCTTCGGCCAGGACGACAACACCGCCCTGCCACTCTACGTCGAGGACAACAGCAAGGCCGCGAAACCGATCGGGGCACTCTCCATCGGCTTCGCCACCGCGCCGCACAACGGCTACCAGTTCCGGATCGAGGCGCGCGCGACAGCGGTCCAGCTGGTGCAGGTCACCGGGCCCGCCACGATCGGCAACCTCAGTCCACCCACCGGTTCGAAGTGGGTGATGCTTCCGAGCTTCGTGGTGGCCTTCGACATCGTCCTCGAGAAGCGGCGCGGCCGCCGCTACTGACGGCCGATGCCTGCCGTCGCCGTCGCCGACGGCCTGGCCCTGATCCTCGACGCCGCCCGGCGGCAGCCGACACTGCGACTGCCGTTGGCACGCGCCCAGGGCCACATCCTCGCCGAATCGATCACCGCCGCATCGCCGCTGCCACCATGGACCGCCGCGTCGATGGATGGCTACGCGACGCACGCCGACGACGTGCGCGGCGCCAGCCATGACCGCCCGGTGACGTTGCCGCTCGTCGGCGGCTCGCATGCCGGTGATCCGCCGCCGCCCGCACTGGCGCCGGGGAACGTGTGGCGGGTGGCCACCGGCGGCCGGGTCCCACCGGGCGCCGACTCGGTGATCCGGCAGGAGGACACCAGAGATCCGGGACCCGAGCGCCGGGATCCACGCATCCCGGCACCGGCCATCGAGATCGTCTCCGATCGAGACGCGGGTCGCAACGTGCGCCCGATGGGCGGCGACGTGACAGCCGGCGATGTCGTGCTCGAGCGTGGCACCCTGATCGGCGCCGGCCAGGTGGCCCTCCTGGCGGCGCTCGGCGTGGCCACGCCGCTCGTCTACCGCCGACCCCGGGTCGGCATCATGGCCTCGGGCGACGAGGTGACCACCCTCGATCACCCGGAGGCGATCGCCAGCGGCGAGCGACTGGCCGACGCCAACACCCCGATGCTCACCGCCCTGGTGACTGCCGCTGGCGGAATCCCGGTACCGCTCGGCCTGGTCCGCGATCACCCCGACGCCATGATCGCCGCAATCCGGTCGGCCGACGATGTCGACCTGCTCCTCTCCGCCGGCGCGGTGAGCGTCGGCCCACGCGACCATGTCCCGGCGGTGATGGCGGCCCTCGGCGCCGAGCTGCGGTTCCGGCGCGTCATGCTCCGTCCCGGCGGACCGACCACCCTGGCCATCCTCCCCGACGGCCGACCATGGCTGGCCCTCCCCGGCAACCCGGTGAGTGCCTTCGTCACCTTTCACCTCTTCGCCAAGCCGGCGATCCGGGCCATGATGGGCGATCCGACTCCGGTGCCGGCATCCGGCGTGGCGCGACTGGCCGAACCGGTCGATCGCCACCCATCGCTCGACCTCTACCTCCGCGTCGCCCTCACGCCGGACGCCGCGGGTGGTCCACCGGTCGCACAACTCACCGGCAACCAGGGGTCGTGGGTGATCACGTCGATCGCGAGGGCCGACGGGCTGGTGGTGGTCGAGGCGGGCGAGGGAGAGGTCGCCGCAGGGACGAGGGTG
Source organism: uncultured Gemmatimonadales bacterium (assembly GCA_963817715.1). Taxonomy (GTDB): domain Bacteria; phylum Gemmatimonadota; class Gemmatimonadetes; order Gemmatimonadales; family GWC2-71-9; genus Palsa-1233. The sequence continues at coordinate 471,664 of CAWFPG010000005.1, read as the reverse complement.
CCACTGCTGCGGGTGAAGGGTGAAGGGTGAAGGGGCGGATCCAGCCCCGGCAGCCCCTTCACCCTTCACCCTTCACACGCCTCCGGGTATCTTTCCTCGCACTGAAGGGGAGTAGCCCAGCCGCCGAGACAGGCGGCCGGGGGCATCGTCAAGACTGTGGGCGCGAGCCCGCACGGTGCCTCCGAAGCGACCGGCCAGTGGCCGGCGTTCCAGGCGAGACCTTCGTCGCAGTCCCCGGAGAGCCCCGGGGTTCCGACGAGGGGCTCGCCTGAACTGTTTTGGAGGATGCGTATCCGATGATCAACAACATCAAGACGTTCGTGCTCCTGGCCGGGCTGTTGTCGCTCTGCCTCGCCGCCGGCCAGCTGCTCGGCGGCGCCCAGGGGCTGATGATCGGTGCCTCGTTCGGCCTGATCATGACCATCGTGTCGTTCTGGTTCTCCGACCGGATGGTGCTGCGGGCCTATCGTGCCCGGCTGGTCACCCGGGAGCAGGCGCCCGAGCTCCACGACATGATCGACGAGCTCCGCCAGCGCGCCGGGTTGCCGATGCCGCGGGTGGCGATCGTGCCGTCGGACCAGCCCAACGCCTTCGCGACCGGCCGTTCGCCGTCGAAGGCGATCGTGGCGGTGACCGAGGGGATCCTCAAGGCGATGCCGCGCGACGAGCTCCGCGGCGTGCTGGCCCACGAACTTGGCCACGTCAAGAACCACGACATGCTCACCTCGACGGTTGCCGCCGGGATCGCCGGAATGATCGGGTACCTCCCCTACGCACTGTTCTTCTTCGGCCGCGGCGACGACGACGATGGCGGCTTCGGTGCGATCGCCTTCGTGATCCTCGCGCCAATCATCGCCATGCTCCTCCAGTTCGCGATCTCGCGCCAACGCGAGTTCGCCGCCGACCGCACCGGCGCCGAGCTGGTGGGGCGGGCCCGGCCGCTGGCCGAGGCGCTCACCCGGATCGAGGCGATGGCCCGCCAGATCCCGATGAACGTGCCGCCCGGAGCCGCGGCGCTGGCGATCCAGAATCCCCTGGCTGGACGCGGCGGGCTCGCCAGGCTGATCAGCAGTCACCCGCCTACCGAGGAGCGGGTCCGCCTGTTGCTGGCGATGGATGCGGAGACGGGCCGCTAGGTGGACGTGGTCGGTCACCCACCCGCGGTCTGGCTCGGGTTCACCGGGCTGATCCTGCTGCTGGTGGTGGTGGACCTCGGCGTCCTCAATCGCCGGGCCCACGTGCTGACCACCCGCGAGGCCGCCGCCTGGTGCGGCGGCCTCGTTGCGCTGGCCACGGGCTTCGCGGCCTTCCTCTGGTTTCGCGAGAGCCCCCACCATTCGCTCGAGTTCGTCACCGGTTACCTGATCGAGCTGTCGCTCTCGGTCGACAACCTCTTCGTCTTCATCCTGATCTTCCAGTACTTCGCCGTCCCCGCGGCGCTCCAGACCAAGGTGCTCCACTGGGGCATTCTCGGTGCCCTGGTGATGCGCGGCCTGATGATCGGTGCCGGCGCCCTGCTGCTGGCCCGGTTCCACTGGATCATCTACCTCTTCGGGGCGATCCTCCTGATCACCGGGATCCGGATGTTTGCCTCGGAGGGGGAGCCGCGGATCGAGCCGGAGAAGAACCCGGTGATCCGGCTGGTGCGCCGATTTCTGCCGATCGCGCGCAGCTACCACGACGACCACTTTCTCCTGCGGACCCGGACCCGGACGCTCGTCACCCCGTTGCTGCTGGTGCTGATCTTTGTCGAGTGGACCGACCTGGTCTTCGCGATCGACTCGATCCCGGCGATCTTCGCGGTCACCAAGGATCCGTTCATCGTCTACTCGTCGAACGTGTTCGCGATCCTGGGCCTCCGGGCGCTCTTCTTCCTGCTGGCCAGCATGCTCGACCGGTTCACCTACCTGCAGGTGGGCGTGGCGATGATCCTGAGCTTCGTGGGACTCAAGATGCTGATCTCGGGCTGGTACCACATCCCCACCCCCACCTCCCTGGTGGTCATCGTCCTGACGCTCGCCGCCGCGGTCGTGGCCTCGCTGATCAAGGCGCGCAAGGAGGAGGCGGAACTCGCGGCCGGGGGCCGGCTGACGGTCTGACGCGGCATCCTTCACCATTCACCCGAGTCGGTCATGCACGCCCACACCCACTACCTCTGGTTCAACACCGCCAAGCGCCAGGAGATCATCGACATCACCGACGAGGTGGCAACGCAACTCGAGGCCAGCGCGATCCGCGAGGGTTTCGCGCTGGTCTCGGCGATGCACATCAGCGCCTCGGTGTTCGTCAACGATCACGAGTCGGGGCTCTGGCACGACATCCTGCGCTGGCTGGAGGAGGAGGTGGCGCCCTGGGATCCCGAACGGTATCGCCACAACCTGACCGGCGAGGACAATGCCGCGGCGCACCTCCGGTCGCTGACGGTGGGACACGAGGTGATCGTGCCGGTCACGGCGGGAGCGCTCGATCTCGGCCCCTGGCAGCGGGTCTTCTACGGGGAGTGGGACGGCCAGCGACGCAAGCGGGTGATCATCAAGATCGTCGGGAGCCGCTGAGCGCCATCTCTCGCGGGCCGAAGACCCGGTTCCGCCCGGCGGACTTGGCGGCATAGAGCCGCTCGTCGGCGTGGTCGAGCAACTGGTCGAGCACCGGCCCATCCTCGTCGAGCGAGGCGACGCCCATCGACACGGTGATCCGCGCGGTGCCCCCGCGCGGCAACAGGATCGCCGTGAGTCCCACCTGCACCCGCACCTCGTCGAGCTTCTCCAGCGCCGCCTCCAGCGCGGTGCCCGGCATCGCGATCAGCAACTCCTCACCCCCGAAGCGCGCCACCACGTCGCTGCGCCGGAGCGCGCCGCGGAGCGTCTCGGCCAGCTGGCGAAGCGCCGCATCACCCGCAGCGTGCCCATGGCTGTCGTTGAAGACCTTGAAGTGATCGACGTCGAGCATCGCCACGACGAATGGCCGTTGCTCCCGGATCGCCCGTGCCAGCTCGTGACCGAGATACTCCTCCACGTAGGCGCGATTGAAGAGCCCGGTGAGCCGGTCGAAGGTGCTCAACCGCCGCAGCCTGGTGGTGCGGTTGACCACGGCAAGGGCGATCACCGTCATCGCCACCAGGAGGATCACCCGACCGAACTGGATCGTCCAGTCGAAGTTGCCATAGGTGACCTCGCCGGCCGCGAGCGAGCCGGGGCCATGCACCCAGTAGGTGAGCGCCGACAAGCCGAGGTACTGTGCGACCGCCACGGCCCCCGCCATGGCGCACACCTTGGGTGAATAGCGCAGCGACGAGGCACCGATCGCCACGAAATAGACCTCGAAGAGCACCCGGCTGTTGGTGGTGACGATCGGCAGCCCGATCAGCCAGAACGCCAGCAGCCCGAGCGAGACGAGGGTCACGTCGGCGCTGGTGGTGAACAGCGAGAGTCCGGGCCGGTAGAGCCCCCCGCGCACGGCGCTGTCGAGGCCGATCGCGATGAAGAGCGCCAGGACCGCCACCCCGAGCCCGATCCAGTACTGCGGCAGGCTCGGGTCGGTGGCGAGCGACACCACGGGCACCAGCAGGAAGAGCATGGTGAGCCAGGTGCGCACCCGGGCCACCAGCGCCTCGCCGTCGCGGGCGGCATCGGCCAGGATCTCATCGGGTGGCGCGACGAGCCACTCCCAGAGCCGGCCGAGCCGGGACGACGAAGGGCTCATCCGGTCACATCAGCCGGTATCGGGGACCGCTGCCACCCTCGCGCGGCATCCAGCGGGGACCGACCACATCGGTGGCCTTGCAGTCGATGCAGTTCGGGGCGTTGACCTGCAGGGTGTCGTCGGCCAGCTCGTAGACGCCGGCGGGACAGACATGGCTGTAGAACTCCGCCACCTCGCGTGGAATGTCGCGACCGACCACCAGGTGCGACGGGATGTCGTCGCGGGTTGCATTGCCCGACTTGAACACGGCGTCGACCTTGCTGAAGGTGAGGACATTGTCGGGCGTGAACGGCACCGGCTCACCTTCCCGACGCGGCGTCTCGGCGTCGCGCGGCATGGCGATCCGCCCCCCCGGGAAGGCCCCCCCGGTGAGCGTCATCAATCCGGCCTTGACCACCCCGGTGGCGAAGCCGTCGCGGAAGGCCAGCCGCATGTTGCGCGTCTTGTGCATGTCGCGGGCGATCCGCGAGGAGCGCACCGCGGCGTCATAGACCATCAACGCAGCCTGATCACCGGACCCGCCATCGTCGAGGGTCGTCACCAGCGCCGCTGCGGCGAGCATTCCCGACTCCATCGCATAGTGGACCCCCTTGAGCGAGGGCACGTCGACGAATCCGGCCGTGTCGCCGATCAGCATCAGCCCGTCGCCCACCAGGCGCTCGGGGATCGCGTACCAGCCCCCCTCGGGGATCGTCTTGGCGCCCCATTCGAGCATCGAGCCACCCTCGAGGATCTCCCGGAAGAGCGGGTGCAGCTTCATCCGCTGCATCGCCTCGTGGACGTCGAGCGAGGCGTCGTGGGAGTCGAGGCCGGCCACCAGGCCGATCGACACCTGATTGGGGCCCATCGGATAGCACCACGACCCGCCGAAGGCATCGCGTGGCAGCGGCCAGCCGAGGGTGTGGATCACCCGATCGAGCGGCTTGGCGACCTCCCAGACCTCCTTGACGCCGAGGGCGAAGATCTGCGGATTGGCACTGGCCACACCGCGCCAGTCGCGCCACGCCTGTCCCAGCGGCCCACGGGTCCCCTCCGCGAGGACCACCACTCGGGCGGTGAGGTCGGTCGGTTCCTGGTAGCCGTCGCCGGGCGTGCCATCGCGATTGAGCCCACTCGCCACCGTGCGCACCCCGATTACCCGCTCGCCATCGACCAGCAGCGACTCGGCCGGGAAGCCCGGGAAGATGTTCACGCCGAGCGCCTCGGCCTGTTCGCCCATCCAGCGCACCAGTTCACAGAGCGAGGCGACCCGATTGCCGTGGTTGCGCATCGTCGGTGGGGTGGGAATTCGCCGGGCCGACTTCTCGGTCATGAAGTAGACCGACTCGGCCTCGACCTGCTGGCGGAAGGGCATCTCGTCGAGTGGCACGTCGGGGAAGAGCGCCTCGAGCGCGACCGGGTTGATCACCGCACCGGAGAGGATGTGCTCCCCCAGCGAGGCCGCCTTCTCCAGCACCCCGATCGTCAGGTCGGGCGCCTCACGCGCCAGCTTGATCGCACAGGCCAGCCCGGCCGGGCCGGCGCCGACCACCAGCACATCGAGCTCGATCGCCTCCGCACTGGGCGGTTCCGCCAGGATCAGCGAGGACGGCAGGGACGGCTGGTGACGGACGGGAAGCACAACACCCACGGCTGGTCTCCAAGGGTCTGGGAGGTGAGGCCCAAATATATGGTCAGGGCGGGCGGAGAACAGAGAACAGAGAACGGAGAACAGAGAACGGAGAACAGAGAACAGAGAGCGGAGAGCGGAGAGCGATCCCGCCGGGAGGGTACCGCTGCCGATCGAACCGTATACCCTTCCCCCTACTCATTCGTCCTCCGTCCTCCGTCCTCCGCTCTCTGTTCTCCGCTCTCCGAGACCCGCCATGTTCGATTCGATCCGCCGCCTGCTCACCGATCGCGCCGCGTCCCGCCATCACGCCGAGCCCTCACCCGACGCACCGGTGGTCGACGACCTCCAGCTGGCCGCGTGCGTGCTGCTGCTCGAGGTGGCCCATATCGATGGCGAATTCTCGGAGGTGGAACGGACCCGGCTGCACCAGTCGCTGCAGCGACACTTCGGTCTCGACGAGGCGGGGATTGCCGCATTGCTCACCGCCGCCGAGACCGAGCGGCAGCGTTCGGTCGACCACTTCCGCTACACCCAGCGGTTGCTGGCGGGATACGACCTGGGCCAGAAGATGCTGTTGGCCGAGCTGATGTGGGGGATCATCCTCGCCGACGGGACGGTCGACGACCACGAGGCGTGGCTGGTGCGGAAGCTGGGACACCTGATGAACCTGGAGCCGGCGTATCTCAGTCAGGCGCGGAAGTCGGTGAAGGAGGGTGGGTGAATGGTGAACGGTGAATGGTGAATGGGAAATGCAGGCAGGGGCGGCATGCGCCCCCCCGGTGGCGAGCGGGACCGCCTTCCCATTCACCATTCACCATTCACCTCGAGCGCCAGGTCGGCGCTCGGCACCGAATGGGTCACCATGCCGGCGCTCACGAAATCGACGCCTGCTGCCGCGAACGCACCGATCGTGTCGAGGGTGACGCCACCGGTCGCCTCGATCTCGATCCCGGTGCGAAGGGCGCGGGCCCGCTCGGCCCACTCGCGCACGGTGGCCGGCGGCTGATTGTCGATCAGGAGCCGGGTCGCGCCGGCGCCACATGCCTCCTCCAGCTGGGCCAGTGACTCTACCTCCACCTGAAGGTCGGTGACGCCAGCCTGCCGAGCCGCGGCCAGCGCGTCGGCGAGGGAACGCCCCGCCGCGCGAAGCGCCTGCCAGTGGTTGTCCTTCACCATCACGGCACTGGCCAGGTCGAGGCGGTGCAGCGCGCCGCCACCGTCGAGCACCGAACGGATCTCGAAGGTGCGCAGCCCGGGGGTGGTCTTGCGAGTGTGCAGCACCCGGGCGTCGGTCCCGGCCACGCGGTCGACGGCAGCCCGCGTGAGGGTGGCGATCCCCGCGGCGCGCTGCAGCAGGTTGAGGAGCGGTCGTTCGGCGCGGAGGATTGCGGCGAGCGGACCGGTGAGGCTCGCCACCACGGTGCCCGCCGGGCATCGGTCGCCGTCCTCGGCCCGCCACGTCACCGGCTCGAGCCCGCAGGCCGTCACCACCGCGTCGGCATAGCGGCGCCCCGAGAGCACCAGTGCCTGGCGCGCCTCGATCCGGGCGGCGCCCATCTGGTCCCTGGCCACGGCCACATCGGAGGTCACGTCGTTGGCACCGTCCTCGGCGAGGGCCAGCGCCGCCACTCGCGCGGCATCGGCGGCGATCACCGCCGGATCGCGGGGGTCAGTCACCCAGCGACACCATCCGTTCGATCGCCAGCGAGGCGCGCTCGCGAATCGCGGCTGGTACATCGATCTCGTGCTGCCCCTTCGCCAATGCATCGCGCACATCGGTGAGCGTGATCGTCTTCATGTAGGCACACTCGGCAGCACGGTCGGCCGGCACGAACCGCTTGTCGGGCGCCAGCTGCCGCATCCGGTGGATGATGCCCGTCTCCGTCGCGATGATGAAGGTGTCGGCGTCGAGGTCGCGGGTCAGGTTGATCATCCCCTCGGTCGATGCGATGTGGATTCCCTCGGGCGGCAGGTCGCCGTCGGCCATCCGGTAGAGGAGTCGCGACGCGCAGCCGCACTCCGGATGGACCAGCACCTCGCTGCGCGGATTCGCCGCCCTGGCCGCCTGGAGGTTGTCGATGTCGATCCCGGCGTGGACGTGGCACTCGCCCATCCAGACCTCGACGTCGCGCTCGGGGCGCATCCGGCGCACGTGGGCACCGAGGAACATGTCGGGGAGGAAGAGGATGCCGCGGTCGGCGGGGATCGCGTCGATCACGTCGAGGACATTGCCGCTGGTGCAGCAGTAGTCGAGTTCGGCCTTCACCGCCGCGGTGGTGTTGACGTAGCCCACCGCCACGTGGTCGGGGAACTGCCGCCGCCAGCCGCGCACCTCCTCGGGGGTGATGGTGTCGGCCAGCGAGCATCCCGCCGCGAGATTCGGCAACAGCACGGTCTTGGCGGGCGACAGCACCTTGGCGGTCTCGGCCATGAAATGGACGCCGCAGAAGACGATCACGTCCTCGTCGACCGCGGCGGCGCGACGAGAGAGCCCCAACGAGTCGCCGACGTAGTCGGCCACGTCCTGCACCTCGGGGCGCTGGTAGTTGTGGGCCAGCACGATCGCGTCCTGCTCCCGGGCCAGGCGACGAATCTCCTCCTGGAGTCCGGCGATCGCCGCATCGGGATAGGGCTGGGCCTCGATGACCGGTAGCGTGTGCGTCACTCCTGACTCCACCTTCTCGGGTTCGGAAAGTCGGCGCGGCGATGCCCACCACGCGATTCACGGCGGCCCCGTGCCGCCCGGGCGATCAAGGCCGCCACCCGGAGCTGGTCGGCGCTGTGCCAGGCCCCCGTCGGGGCCCGCGCCAGCAGGTCGGCCAGCGCGATCTCCGCCTCGGCCAGGCCGGGCTCGGTGCGCACCACCCCCACCTCCCGGGTAAGAATCGAGCGCATTCGGGCCAGCAGCGCCAGCGCCTCGGGGCGATCGTCCGCGCCAGCGTCGACATCGGTCGGCACCGGGGCCAGCGACGCCGGGGGTCGGGGGGTGCCGGCCACCTCGCGATCGATCTCCCGCCCTGCCCGGTCGGCGAAGACCAGCCCCTCAAGGAGCGAGTTGGAGGCCAGTCGGTTGGCACCGTGCACGCCGGTGTTGGCGCATTCCCCCGCCGCCCAGAGCCCCGGCACGCTGGTGCGACCGGTCAGGTCGGTGCGAACGCCGCCCATCGCGTAGTGCATCGCCGGCGCGACCGGCAACAGGTCGCGCGCCAGCGACAGTCCGTGTTCCGCAACCAGGTCGCTCACGCCCGGGAAGCGTGCCTCGACGTCGGGCACGTGCCGGGCGTCGAGCCAGGCGTCGTGGCGGAAGGCCCGGATCGCCACCGCCCGGGCCACCACGTCGCGCGGCGCCAGCTCACCCCGCTCGTCGTGGTCGAGCACGAACCGATGCCCGGTCGCGTCGACCAGCCAGGCCCCCGCCCCACGCAGCGCCTCGGTCAGCAACGGCGCCGGGTTCACCCCCGGCACCCGGAGGGCCGTCGGATGGAACTGCAGGAACTCGAGATGGGCCAGCACCGCGCCGGCGGCATGCGCCAGGGCCCAGCCGTCGCCGGTCGCCACGGGAGGGTTGGTGGTCACCTCGAAGAGCTGACCGACGCCCCCGGTCGCCAGCACCACGGCGGGCGCCGCGATCGCGGCCGGCTCACCGTCCTCGTCCTGCACTATGGCGCCGATCACCCGCTCGTGATGCCGCACCAGTCGCCGCACCCGGGTGCGCTCGAGCAGGGTGATCCGCGGTTCGCCCCGCACCACCCGCGACAGCGCCTCGACCAGCGCGGCCCCGGTCCGGTCGCCCTCGGCGTGGATGATCCGGGGCCGCGAATGGGCCGCCTCGAGGCCGAACCGGAGCGTCCCGTCGGGGGCCCGGTCGAAGCGAGCCCCCATCTCGAGCAGCTCGCGCACCCGCGCCGGTCCCTCGTTGACCAGCACGTCGACCGCGATCGGGTCGGCGAGGCCGTCGCTCGCGGCGATCGTGTCGGCAGCATGCAATGCCGGCGAGTCGGAGGCGCCGAGCGCCACGGCAATCCCGCCCTGGGCCCAGGCCGTGTTGGAATCCTGCAGTGTCGCCTTGGTCACCAGCAGCACGTCGCGCCCCTCGGACGCGAGCCGCCATGCCGTCCAGAGGCCGGCGATCCCGGTGCCGACGACGAGGGGACGGTCGCTGCGTGTCACGAGAGGAATCTAGCCCGGGAAGGACGCCCAGCCGCGGCCGTCAGGCCGCGGCGATCCCGACACCGACGGACAGCACCGCGGCCTGACGGCCGCGGCTGGTCATCCCTTCGCCTTCCGGATCGCCTCGGTCAGCACCGGCAGCACCTCGAACAGGTCACCGACGATGCCATAGTCGGCCACCTTGAAGATCGGGGCGTCCTTGTCGCGATTGATCGCGACGATGGTACGAGCGGTTCGCATCCCGGCGAGGTGCTGGATCGCCCCGGAAATGCCGATGGCGAAATAGAGATCGGGCGCCACCGTCTTGCCGGTCTGCCCGACCTGGTGCGAATGCCCGATCCAGCCGGCATCGACCACGGCCCGCGACGCGCCGATCGCGGCCTCACCGCTGAACGCCGCGGCCAGCTCCTCGAGCAGCGCGAAGTGCTTGGGATCACCGAGACCGCGGCCGCCCGACACGATCACGCGCGCCTCGGCCACGTCGACCGTCGCCTGCTCGGGGGCGCGCACGCCCGACACGGTGAGCCGTCGGGTGAACGACGGCACCGCCACCTCGGCGGCGGTGCCCGCCTTGCCGGCCTCGATGGCCGCATAGGCCGAGGGCCGCACGGCGATGACCGGGGTCCCCCCGAGGTCGAGGGTCTGCAGCACCTTGCCAGCGTAGATCGGCCGCACCACGCGCACCATGTCGCCCGCCATCTCGAGGGCGGTCACGTCCATCCCGCACGGGGCGCCAAGCCGAGCCGCAATCCTCGGGGCGAGATCCTTGCCCGTGGCGGTGGCGGCGGTGAGCACGGCGCGATAGTCGCCGGCGATCGAGGCGACCGTGGCCACGATGCCGTCGGGGCAGTACTGGGCAAAGTCGGCATGGCTCGCCGTGAGCACCCGGTCGGCACCGGCGGCGCCGAGGCTGTCGAGTCCGCTCACGGCGTCGCTGCCGAAGACGATCGCGTCGACCGTGGCCCCGGCCGCGTCGGCCAGCTGCCGGGCGGCGGCGAGGAGCTCGGCCGCGCCCTTGCGAAGCGCGCCGTCGCGCTGTTCGAGAATCGCGAGCACCTGCGGCATCAGAGCACCTTCGCTTCGTTGGAGAGCGCTTCGACGAGGGCGGGCACCGCATCGGCGCCCTCCCCCACGATACGGCCGGCCGGTCGCTCCGGCGGGAGCGCCAGGCCGACCACCGTCACCTGCGCGTCGCCGGCGGAGGTCGGTACCACCTCGAGGGGCTTCTTCTTGGCGGCCATGATCCCCTTGAGCGAAGGCAGGCGGGGGTTGTTGAGCCCCTTGTCGCAGGTGAGCACCGCCGGCAGCGCGCAGGTGGCAGCCTCGGTGCCGCCCTCGATCTCGCGCATCACCTCGACCGCGCCGCTCTCGACCTTGAGCTCGGCGATCGCCGTGGCGCAGGGACGCTCCAGCAGTTCCGCCACCATCGGGCCGGTCTGCTGGCCGTAGTCGTCGACCGCCAGCTTGCCGAAGAGGATCAGGTCGAAGCCACCATCCTTGAGCGCGTCGGCCAGCACCCGGGCGTTGGCCAGCCCGTCGGCAGAGGCTTCACCCTGCAGATGGATCGCCCGATCGACCCCCATCGCCAGCGCCGTGCGGAGCGTCTCCTGCACGCTGTCGGGACCGAAGGCGACAACCACGGTCTCGCCCTCACCAGCCTGCTCCTTGAGCGCGATGGCAGCCTCGACGGCGTATTCGTCGTAGGGGTTCGGCACGAACTTCACCCCCGCCGGATCGATCGCGGTGCCGCTTGCGGCAATCGCGATCTTGGCGGTGGTGTCGGGAACTCGGCGGATGCAGACGGCGATCTTCACGTTCGTCAGACTCCTTCTGGATTCATGGTCGATGGCTGATGGTCGATCGTCGATGGACTCACCGTGGGCCGGTGCGCAGCGTCATCACGACCATCGACCATTGACCATTGACCATCGACCTCAGTATGCCGCGATCCCGGTGATCTCCTGCCCCAGGATCAGCGAGTGCATGTCGTGGGTCCCCTCGTAGGTGTAGACGCTCTCGAGGTTTGCCAGGTGACGCATGGAGTGATACTCGAGCAGGATCCCGTTGGCGCCGAGCAGTCGACGCGCCTCGCGGGCGATCTCGGCCGCCATGTTGACGTTGTTCCGCTTGGCGAGCGAGACCTGCTGCGGCGTCATCGTGCCGCGGTCCTTGAGTCGGCCGAGCTGGAGCACCAGCAACTGCCCCTTGGTGATCTCGGTGAGCATCTCGGCCAGGCGCACCTGTTGCAGCTGGGTCGCCGCGATCGGCCGGTCGAACATCACCCGGTTCGCCGCGTAGCGACGCGCCTCGTCGAAGCACGCCATCGCGGCGCCGACCCCGCCCCAGGCAATGCCGTAGCGGGCCTGCGTGAGACACTTGAGCGGCGACTTCATCCCGCCCGAGTTCGGCAGGATGGCGTCCTTGGGCAGGTGCACGTCCTGCAGGTGCAACTCGCTGGTGTCGGAGGCGCGGAGCGAGAGCTTGCCCTTCTGATCCTTGGCCGCAAAGCCCGGGGTGTCGGTCGGCACGATGAAGCCCCGCACCGACTTCGAATCCGAGATGTCGCCGGTCTTGGCCCAGACGATCGCCACGGTGGCCTGCGACCCGTTGGTGATCCACATCTTGGTGCCGTTGAGCACCCAGCCGTCGGCGGTCTCGCGTGCGGTGGTGATCATCCCGCCGGGGTTCGATCCGAAGTCGGGCTCGGTGAGGCCGAAGCACCCGATCTCCTCGCCGGCGGCGAGCTTCGGCAGCCAGTGCTTCTTCTGCTCCTCGCTCCCGAAGGCATGGATCGGGTACATCACCAGGGCGCCCTGCACCGAGGCAAACGAGCGGATGCCGCTGTCGCCCCGCTCGAGCTCCTGCATGATCAGGCCGTAGGCGACATTGTTGAGCCCGGCACAGCCGTATTCCTCGGGGAGGTTGGCACCGAGCAGCCCCAGCTCCGCCATCGAGGGAATCAGCTCCCTGGGGAAGCGGGCCTCCTCATAGCAGGCGCCGATCACCGGCATGAGGGAGTCGGTGACCCACTGCCTCACCGTGTCGCGGACCGCACGCTCCTCCTCGGAGAGGAGCGAGTCCATGTCGTAGAAGTCGACGCCGGTGAATTCCGACGAACCTGCCATGCGAGCCCAGTCCCGGGTTGAAAGTCGTGCGGATTATACAAGGCAAGGCGACAATCCGACACGGACCAAGCGACGGGCGACGGGCGACAGGCGACAGGACTGCCGCAACTCCTTGCGATGCAAGGTGTTGGAGCGACCGACCCGGGCCCTCCCTGTCGCTGGTCGCCGGTCGCTTGTCGCCCCTATGCGATCGTCCCCTCGTAGCGATCGGCCGGCCGGTAGCCCGCCGGGACGGTGGCGCCGGGCGGGATGCCGACCGCCTTCGCCTTGCGGCGGAACGCCGAGCCGTGGTCGAGCGGCAGGTCGTTCTCGCACTGCCATTGGTGGACCATCTCGTGGAGGAGGGTCTCGGTGGCGGCGGCCCAGCCGTCGCGGTCGAGATGGCGCCGCGACAGGGTGATCGCGATCGGTGTCCCGTCGCTGCCGGCGTGGAACTCGCCCAGTCGGGTGGCCATTCGCTCGGAGAGCCGGATCGCCACGGTGGAGAGTCGGCCGCCGAAGTGCCGCTCGTTGAGGATCTGGTGCAGCCGCTCCAGCCGATCGAGGATCGGCCGATGCTCGGCGGGGATCGGCGACGGAGTGCGGGCCCGACGAATCGGGGCATGCCGCTCCACCGGAAACGCCAGGAATCGCTGCCGCGCCGCCAGCCGCTCGGCCCGGCTCGAGCGCGGACGCACGAAGACGACGATCGCCCGGAGCACCTCGTCGCTGGCCCAGGCATAGCCGGCGTGGAGTCGGAGGCCGGTGCGGGGCGAGAACGACACCAGCACGGTGCGGTTGCGGGTGAGCGTCACCTTCACGCCGTCGCCCAGGCCAAGCCGACGGAGCCGCCCGGGAAGGGCGGCCCTGGGGTCGGTGTCGAGCGCGAGTTCGAGCTGCGGGATCGGGTCGAGCGACACGGGTCAGGTCACCACACCACGCGGAGGCGATAGGTGAGGGTCGCCTCGCCCCTGGCGGGGATGGTCACCGGAAAGACCACCCGACTCGACGATCGCTTGACCGGTGCCACCGAACTCGACACCACGCTCCACTCGCCGCCGCGATCCTCACGCACCTCCACGGTGACGGCGCTGTCCTTGGCATTGGTGAGTGTCACGGTGTAGCCCACGTTGGCGATGGTGCGCGAGGGATTGGCCTGGCGCGTGGTGGTGAACTCGGTCTGGGTGCGACGCGCGGTCACGTCGAACGCCGTGCCGGTCGAGACCTCGAAGCGCTCGCCCGGCGCGGTGTGGCCGATGCCGCCCTGCCCCACCAGCTGCACCCGGCCGGCCTTGTCGGTGTCGTACACGCTCACGCCGCCGGCCGGGAGTGGCAGGTCGCCGAACGCGGTGCCCTGCTTCCGCTCGATCCGGTAGCGCACCTCCACTGGCACCTCCTGCTCGTCCTGCTGCTGGCCGAAGCCGCCGTAGTAGGGCAGCGAGCCACCGACCGAGAGCTTGAGTTGCGGTGCCACGGCGGCAGGGTCGAACAGCGGCAGCGACACCATCGTGCCCGGGGTGAAGGTCACCTTGCCGGGGAGGGTGTAGAGCTTGACCTCGCCGATCGACTCGCTCGATGGCGATCCCGGCTCTCCGAATGCTTTCGACGTCACCTGGTCGCGCGCCATCGCCGCCATCGGCATCGGCGCCCCGCCGGCACGCTGGCCGATGTCGCCGGCCAGCAGTTGCACGTCGGCGTCCGCCAGGTCGAGCGTGCCGGCGGCGATGGTGGCGGTTCCCTCGAGCTTGCCGTTGGCGCCGAGGAAGAGCCGGTAGCTCGCGTTCCAGTTGCCGCCTCGGGTCTCGTACATCACCCGCAGCCGGTCACGGGTGCGGTCGGAGGTGACGACCACGTCGGCGACCGGCGCCAGTGGCACCAGTTCGGGCGGCCACACCAGCCGGCCCGGCCGCGAGAAGACCACCCCTTCCGCCCCGGCACCGCCGAGCAACTGCCACCGCTCTGGATCCATCGCCACCAGACGGGCACGGATCGGTTCCTTGCCCGCGCCCTGCGGGAAGCTGAACTCGCGGCCGACGTTGCGACGCAGCAGCGCCTGCTCGTCGGAGGCTCCGTCGTAGCCGATGCGAGTGATCATCGTGCCCTGGTCGAGCGCGGTGAGCGTCGACGGATCGAACAGACCGAGGACCAGGGTATGGGTCGAGCTTCCCTTCGGCAATTCGACCTGCAGGGTACGCCGCACCAGGGTGCGGCCGTTGGCAAAGAGGGTGACCGACGGTGCCGACTGCGCGGTGAGCGGCAGGGTCAGCAACGCCAGCGCGGCGAAGGGAGCGAGACGACGGCTCATGGCAGGACCTCCATGGCAAACCGGACCACGATCAGGCGGACCAGCAGGTAGGTGATCGGAACGGCGAGCACCGCATACCAGCGGCCCAAGGGAGACGTCGGGAGGTGGGTCACCACCCACGCCCCGGCCAGCGCGGTCGCCACCAGCGCCACCCGGCGAGCCAGCAACGCGGCCCGGCGCTGGCGGCGCTTCAGGCAGGTGGGGCAGCGGTCGCCGAAGTCGATCCCGGCCACGAACTCGCCGCACTCGACGCAGGGGACCTCACGCCACCCGGTGGGCGACGGCATCGCCGAATTCCTCGGTGGTCGCAGTGCCGCCCATGTCGCGGGTCCGCACATGGTCGGCCACGATCGTGGCCACGATGGCGCGGCGGATCCGCTCGGCCGCATCGTGCTCGCCCACGTGGTCGCACATCATCGCCGCGGCGAGGATCAGCGACGACGGGTTGGCGATCCCCTGCCCCGCGATGTCGGGCGCCGAGCCGTGCACCGCCTCGAAGATCGCGGCATCGGTGCCGATGTTGCCGCCGGGGGCGAGCCCCAGCCCGCCGACCAGGCCGCTGATCTCGTCGGAGAGGATGTCGCCGAAGAGGTTGGTTGTCACGATCACGTCGAACTGCTCCGGCCGCATCACCAGCTGCATGGCGCAGTTGTCGACGATCAGGTCGTTGCACTCGATGCGGCCCTCGTACTCCCTGGCCACTTCGCGACCCACCTCGAGGAAGAGCCCCGAGGTGTGCTTGAGGATGTTGGCCTTGTGCACCAGGGTGACCTTGCGGCGCCGATTCTCGAGCGCGTACTCGAAGGCGTAGCGAACCACCCGCTCGGCCCCGCCGCGGGTGATCACCGCCACCGACTCGGCCCGGCCGTGCGGATCGCCTGCCACCTCGACCCAGCGCTCCTCACCGATGTAGAGCCCCTCGAGGTTTTCGCGCACCATCACGATGTCGATGTCGTCGAAGCGCTGCCCGGGGATGATCGTCTTGGCCGGTCGCACGTTGGCGTAGAGGCGAGAACGCCTTGCGGAGCGCCACGTTGACGGACCGGAATCCCTCCCCCACCGGCGTGGTGAGCGGTCCCTTGAGCGCCAGTCGGGTGCGGCGAATGCTCGCCAACGTCGGCTCGGGCAGCGGGTCACCGGTCGCGTCGACCGCCGCCATCCCACCGAGCTGCTCCTCGAAGTTCCAGGGAAGATCGGTGGCCGCCAGCACGCGCACGGCCGCCGCGGTGATCTCGGGTCCGATGCCGTCCCCGGGAATCAGCGTGACATCGATTGCCATGATTGCTCAGTCGTAATTGGGAAGGATGCGCATGATGCTCGCCTTGAGCGCCTCGGCGGCAGTCCGACCGAAGCCGGTCGGCTGGCTCCGCCAGAGGATCGCACCGTTGCGCGTGTCGGCGAGCACCAGCAGCGTCTCGGCCCGAATGGTCCCGCTGCTGTCGGCGTCGAGCTTGACCACGGTGGGGACCAGCACCAGTCGAGCGTCGGTCATCGCGGCCAGCGATCGCATGTAGGAACGCAGCGGGTCGGGGATCTGCTTGACGTTGGCGCGCAACAGCGCCTGACCCATCCGGTCGGGGTCGGTCACCACCCCCGGCGAGCGGCGCGCCACCCGGCGCAGCTCGGGTGCCAACACCCAGTTCACCTCGGGGCCCCGGTCGAGCAGCACCTCACCGACCAGCGAGTCGGCCCAGCGGAGCCGCGCCTCACGGCTGCCGGGGACCATCTCGTCGGCGGGGGCCTCGGCGAGGAGCACCGTGACCGGCAGCACCGGAACCCGCTGGCCGGCCATCGGCCCGAGGGCCAGACCGGACACCACGGGAGGGTCCTGCGCGACAAGCGGGGCCAGCGGGAGGGGCGCCGCCAGGGCGGCGAGGAGCGGGACCAACATGGCACGGTTCACGCGGCGAAAGCTATTCGAGCGAGAGGCCCCCGTCCACGACGAGTGTCTGCCCGGTGATGTGCCGCGCGGGCTCGGAGCAGAGGAAGGTCACCACGCTGGCGATGTCCTCCGGTTCCGCCAGCCGGCCGAGGACCGCCCGCTTGCGGGCCCGCTCGATCACGTTGGGCGGCAGCAGGTCGAGTCGCTCGGAGTGGACGAAGCCCGGGGCCACCGCGTTGACATTGACGTTGCTGGGCCCCAGCTCGACCGCGGCGGCCCGGGTGAGCCCCTGGAGGGCTGCCTTGCTGGCGGCGTAGTTGGCGACCCCGAAGCCGGGGCGCCCCGCCTGATGGGCGGAGATGTTGACCACCTTGCCCCACCGCTGGTCGCGGAAGTGTGGCGACGCGGCGGCGATGCAGTGGAAGGCGCCGGTCACGTTGGTGTCGAGGACATCCTGCCAGTGCGCCTCGGTCATCCGCCAGAGTGCACCGTCGTGAGCGATCCCGGCGTTGTTGACCAGGAAATGCACCGACCCCCAGCGCTCGACCACCCGGGCGATGAACCGCTCGACCTGGTCGCGGCGGCGGACGTCGGCCCGGCAGGCGAAGACCTCGCCGCCGCCATGGCCCAGCGCGGCCTCGGTGAGCAAGGCCATCGACTCGATGTCGCGGCCCGGCATCGGCACCCAGCAGAACGCCACCCGGCAGCCGAGCCGGCCGAACTCGTGGACCATCGCCCGGCCCAGCCCGGTCGCCCCTCCGGTGATGACGGCCACCTTTCCCTCGAATCCCTCACCGACCTGCTCCGGCTGGGGCTCGGCGAGGGTTGCCGGGCCGGAGGAGGGCGACGACGACGACGCGGCGGCCCAGGGTGATGGGCGGCCGGGAGGGTTCTCGGGCATCTGGCGAAGCTACGGGCCACGGCGAGTGGCGGCAAGCGGGAACCACCGAGATACGAGATACGAGGTACGAGATACGAGGTACGAGGGCCCTGGGGTTGAGACACCGTTCTCGTCGGGTCGGACGCGATATCGGGATGAATCCCGGCTACCCCCCGTATCTCGTATCTCGTACCTCGTATCTCGCATCTCGCATCTCGTATCTCGTAGCATTGAGCCCATGCGTCGACTCGCCTGGATCCTCGCTGCCGCGGTTGGTGCGGCCGGCTGGGGGGCCATCGCCCTCCACCGCGGTGAGACGATCAATGCCGCCTGGCTGGTGCTGGCAGCGGTGGGGACCTACCTGGTCGCCTACCGCTTCTATGCCCGGTTCATCGCCCGGACCGTCCTGGCGCTCGACAACCGCCGGGTCACCCCGGCCCATCGGCTCGCCAACGGCCGCGACTTCGTGGCCACCTCGCGCTGGGTCCTCTTCGGCCACCATTTCGCGGCGATCGCCGGCGCCGGCCCCCTGGTCGGCCCGGTGCTGGCGGCCCAGTTCGGCTACCTGCCGGGCACCCTCTGGATCGTCTTCGGGGTGGTCCTGGGCGGCGCCGTACAGGACTTCGTGATCCTGGTCGGCTCGATGCGGCGCGACGGCAAGTCGCTGGGGCAGATGGCCCGCGACGAGATCGGCCCGCTCACCGGGATGCTCGCGATGGTGGCGATCCTGGCGATCATGGTGATCCTGCTGGCGGTCCTCGCCCTGGTGGTGGTGCGCGCGCTGGAGCACTCGCCATGGGGTGTCTTCACCATCGTCTGCACCATCCCGATCGCCCTGGTGATGGGTTTCTGGATGAAGGTCTGGCGGCCGGGGAAGACGATCGAGGCGTCGCTGTTCGGGATCGCGATGCTGATGCTGGCGCTGGTGGCCGGCCGCTGGGTGGCCGAATCGCCGACCTGGGGACCGTTCTTCTCGGCCGATGGCATCACCATCGCCTGGGCGATCATCGGCTACGGCTTCGTCGCCTCGGTGATCCCGGTCTGGATGCTGCTCTGCCCACGCGACTACCTCTCGACCTTCCTCAAGGTCGGCACCGTGCTGGCGCTGGCCGCCGGGATCCTGCTGACCCTGCCGGTGATCCACCTCCCGGCGGTCACCCGCTTCACCGATGGCAGCGGGCCCGTGTTCGCCGGCGCGCTCTTCCCGTTCTGCTTCATCACCATCGCCTGCGGCGCGATCAGCGGCTTCCACGCCCTGGTCGCCAGCGGCACCACGCCGAAGATGCTCGACCGCGAGAGCGATGCCCTGGTGATCGGCTACGGCGGCATGCTCACCGAGTCGTTCGTGGCGATGATGGCGCTGATCGCCGCGGCGGCGCTCGACCCGGGCGTCTACTTCGCGATGAACGCCCCGCTGCCGGTGCTCGGCGGCAACGTGCACGCGGCGATCGAGACGATCCGCGGCTGGGGCTTCACCCTCCAGCCGGGCCAACTCGAGGCGCTCGCCGCGCGGGTCGGCGAGAGCACCCTGCTGTCGCGGACCGGCGGCGCCCCGTCGCTGGCCGTGGGCATGGCCCAGATCTTCTCGGGTGCCTTCGGCCCGACGCTCACGGCGCTCTGGTACCACTTCGCCATCATGTTCGAGGCGCTGTTCATCCTCACCACCGTCGACACCGGCACCCGGGTCGGCCGGTTCATGTTCCAGGAACTCGCCGGGCACGTGGTCAAGCCACTGGGCCGCACCTCGTGGTATCCCGCGATGATCGCCGGGTCGGCCGCGATCGTGGCGGGCTGGGGCTGGTTCCTGATCCAGGGGGTGACCGACCCGATGGGTGGCATCAACGCCCTCTGGCCGCTGTTCGGGATCAGCAACCAGCTGCTCGCCGCGGTGGCGCTGTCGGTCGGTACCACCCTGATCGTCCACCGCGGCCAGCGCCGGTATGCCTGGGTGACCCTGGTGCCGCTGGCGTGGTTGCTGGTGATCACCACTACCGCGTCGTGGCAGAAGATCTTCGCCACCGATCCGCGAATCGGCTTCCTGAGCCAGGCGGCGTCGCTCAAGGCCCAGGTGCTCGCCGGCACCGCCGACGCCGCCACCACCGGCCGGCTGATCCTCAACGCCCACATCAACGCCACCCTCTGCGGACTCTTCCTGCTGGTGACCTGGGCGGTGGTGCTGAGCAGCGCACGGGGCTGGCTGCGCGGGGAGCCGCGCACTGCACCGACCGAGGCGGAGGCCTCCGCGTGAAGCGGGCGACGGGCGACAGGCGACAGGCGATGGGCGGCCTCGTCGATCGACTCGGCCACCTGGTCCGTCGGCTCACCGGCATGCCGGACTATCAGGCCTACCTCGCGCACTGTCGCGAGGCACACCCGGACCAGCCGGTCAAGAGCGAGCGGGAGTTTTTCGAGGACTATCTCAAGCAACGCTACGAGGGCGGCCCGACCCGCTGCTGCTAGTCGAGCTGCTCGCGCCGCTTGCGGCGCCGACTGGCGCCCATCAGCCCCACCAACCCGGTGCCCAGCAGGGTCAGCGTTGCCGGTTCGGGCACGACCGAAAGATCATCCGCGCCACCCGAACCGAATTGCGGATTCTCGAGATTGTATCGGTTGACGAGGCCATCGAGTTCCGGTTCGGCGCCACCGCCCGGGGGCGGCTCCTCGATCAGGTTATCGATGGTCGGGTAGGTGACCAGGTGCGCCCCGGTGATCTCGAGCCGGTCCCAGCTGCCGTTCCACTGCCACCAACCTCCACGATGCGGCGACACCTTGAACCGGCCGGTGTCGAACTGCTCGACGCCGCCGAGGAAGAAGCGCAACGAGAGGGTGGCGGGAGTCCCGACCCAGAAGCCGAAGCCCTGTTGACTGCCGGTGGTCGAGAGCGCGTCGTGGACGAGGTGCCGATTGCTGAGCCGGTAGGGCTGGGTGCCGGGCATGGTCCCGCAGCGATCGAGCACGCTCCCGGCGGTACCGGCAAAGACAGCCGACCCGGCATGGCCGGCAACGGGCACTGTGGTCCCGAAGAGCAGGCAGACAGGGGCGTCGGCCCGGAGCGAGCCCGGGGTCACGGCGAGGAAGAGCGAAGCGGTGGCGAGGAGTTGGAGCCTCATGCCAGAACAGGGGGCAGGATGCATACCGCTCCCACAAGTTGTTGCAACACAACCACTTGAGAAAAACGACCCGACATCCAGGTGGATGCCGGGCCGGGGAAAATGCGAGGGCGGGGCCGCCGGAGGGTGAGCCCCACCTGGGGACTACTGCAGGAACAGCAACGCCCGATAGGTCGGCAGCGGCCAGAGATCGGCCGCAGTGTAGAGCTCGAGGTTGTCGCACGCGGCGCGAAGCCGGATCATCGCCGGGATCAACTTGTTCTTGATCTGGGCGGCGTGCTTGAGCGGATCACTGCCCTCGTGCGACAGCTCCCCCTCGAGGACGATCAGCGCCTGGCGGGCCTCGGCCACCATCTCGACGAACCGCTCCAGCGCCTCCACCGTGTCGGGGCAATCGATCCCGGCACTCTCACTGGCGGTGACCGCCTCCGCGAGCAGCTTCTGGTGCCGGATCGCCGCCGGGACGATCATCGTCCGGGCGATCGTGGCCGCGGTCTCCGCCTCGATGGCAAGCTGCTTGACCCACTTCTCGACCGTGATGTGATAGCGCGATTCGACCTCGGCCTTCGACAACACGCCGTACTTCTTGAACAGGTCGACGGTCTTCTTCGACTTGAGGATCGGGAACGCCTCGACCGAGTCGCGCAGATGCGGCAGGCCGCGCTTCTCGGCCTCCGTGTGCCACGCGTCGGAGTAGCCGTCGCCGTTGAAGCAGACCCGCTTGTGCTCCTTGACCAGCCGCCGCAACACGCCGATCGCCGCCTGCTGCAGCTTGGCCGGCGTGGCCGACGCACCAGCTGCCTTCTCCAGCTCGCTGGCGATCTCGTCGAGCGACTCGGCCACGATGGTGTTGAGCACCGTGTTGGGCCAGGCGATCGAGTGCGTGCTGCCCACCGCGCGGAACTCGAACTTGTTGCCGGTGAACGCGAAGGGCGAGGTCCGGTTGCGATCGCCCGAGTGCCGCGGGATCTGCGGCATGGTGCGGGCACCGAGATCGAGCACGCCACCGCGCAGGGTCCGCTTGGGCAGCCCCTTCTCCACCTGCTCGAGAATGTCCGTCAGCATCTCGCCGAGGAAGATCGAGATGATCGCCGGCGGCGCCTCGTTGGCGCCGAGCCGGTGGTCGTTGCCGGCCGAGGCGATGCTGGCCCGGATCAGGTCGGCGTGGAGATCGACCGCCCGGATCACCGCGCAGAGGAAGATCAGGAACTGCAGGTTGGTGTGGGTCTCGTCCTGCGGGTCGAGCAGGTTGACGCCGGTGTCGGTCGCCATCGACCAGTTGTTGTGCTTGCCGCTGCCGTTGACGCCGGCGAACGGCTTCTCGTGCAGCAGCGCCTTGAGGCCGTGGCGGTCGGCCACCCGGCGCAGCGTCTCCATCAGCAGCATCTGGTGATCGCTGGCGATGTGCGACGTCTCGAACAGCGGGGCGATCTCGTACTGACCCGGGGCCACCTCGTTGTGCCGGGTCTTGAGCGGCACGCCCACCCGGTAGAG
Source organism: uncultured Gemmatimonadales bacterium (assembly GCA_963817715.1). Lineage (GTDB taxonomy): Bacteria > Gemmatimonadota > Gemmatimonadetes > Gemmatimonadales > GWC2-71-9 > Palsa-1233. Next base: position 449,405 of record CAWFPG010000005.1, on the reverse strand, counting down.
CTCCTCCTCGACCTCGCTCATGTAGCGCAGCACCCGGGCCGGGATCGCACCGAAGTAGTGATCCTCGAGCTGCTGCCCCTTGGGCGGACGCGCCCCGAACAGCGTCCGCTCGCAGGTCACCAGGTCGGGACGCTGGTAGTAGAGCTCGCGGTCGACCAGGAAGTACTCCTGCTCGGGTCCGACCGTGGTGAGCACCCGGGTCACGCCGGCATCGGTGCCGAAGAGCTTGAGGATCCGGAGCGCCTGGCGCGACAGCGCCTCCATCGAACGGAGCAGCGGGATCTTGGTGTCGAGCGCCTCGCCGTTCCACGACACGAAGCCGGTCGGGATGCAGAGGGTGACGGCGTTGCCGCTGCGGAGCAGGAACGCCGGCGAGGTGGGATCCCACGCCGTGTAGCCGCGCGCCTCGAAGGTCGCCCGCAACCCGCCCGACGGGAACGACGATGCGTCGGGCTCGCCCTGGACGAGATCGGTGCCACTGAAGTTGTAGATCACCCCGCCGGTGCCGTCGGGCGCGATCAAGCGAGTCGTGCTTCTCCGCGGTGGCGCCGGTGAGCGGCTGGAACCAGTGGGTGAAGTGGGTCGCGCCCCGTTCCACCGCCCAGTCCTTCATCGTTGCCGCCACGATATCGGCCACCTGCGCCTCGAGCGGCTCGCCATGGTCGATGGTCCGCAACAGCGAACGGTAGACCTCCTTCGGCAACCGCTTCTGCATCACCTGCCGCGAAAACGTGTCGGCACCGTAGAGCGCCTCGAGGCGCGAGGGAACCGGGAGCGGGACGTCGGGCACGGCGGGAGTCCTTTCGGGCGGTGGTCGAGGGGGACCGCGAAGGCGCCAATGTGGAGGGGTTGAGCGACCCCGGCAACTCTAGTTAGCCGGCTTATTGTAGTGATTTTCACCTGAAAGACAGGTATTTCATGCAGATCCATCATATTCTGCATTTTTGTTAGCCGTCTAACTAGCCAAGAGAGCCTTCCCCCCGCTCCGCTCCCCATCGGTAAGCTTCCCGGGTGCCCGGTCATTCCTCTCCCGTGACGCCCAAGCCCCTTTCCCCCGAAGCGGCGGACCGTCTCGACCTCGACGCCCTGCGCCGTGGCGACCCGGTGGCGCTGGCCAAGGTCTACGACGCCCATGCTGCCGGGCTGTTGCAGACCCTGACGGGGTTCCTCGGCGACGAGACCGAGGCCGAAGACGTGCTGCACGATCTCTTCGTGGGGCTGCCGGAGGCGCTCCGGCGCTACGAGGACCGGGGGCTCCTGCGGGCGTGGCTTCGCCGGGTGGCGCTCCGGCTGGCCCTGCAGCGGCTGCGGAGCCGCAAGCGGCGCCGGGAGGTGGCCATCGGTCACCACGAGCCGGTGGCCCGACGGAGCGAGGCCGAGTCGCTGCCGGCCCGGCTGCTGGTGGAGCAGGCGCTGGCCGCGCTGCCGGAGGGGCTCCGCACGGTGGTGGTGCTCCGCGAACTGGAGGGATGGTCCCATCGCGAGATCGCCGAGTTCCTCGGTCTTCGCGAGGGAGCGGTGATGACACGACACTGCCGGGCGATGAAGCGGCTCCGCCTGGCGCTGGAGGACGAACGATGATCGGTCATCCTTCCGAGCGACGGCTGCTCGGCTTCCTCGATGGCGGTCGCGCCGACGGGGACCGTCAGCGCATCGCGCGGCACCTGGCCGGCTGCCAGCGCTGTCGTGATGTGGTCCAGGGACACCGTACCGTGCGTGCGGCGCTCCGGCTCGAGCCCTCGCCAGCCCCCGGCGGGGTCCTCGGGCGCATCCTCGACACCCGCGACGCCGGCGGCCTCGTGGTCCTGCCGGTGGCCGATCCCGGTGGCGGTCACTCGCGCCGTCCGGGACCGATGGCGCTGATCGTCTCGGCCGCCGCGGTGCTGGTGATCGCGATGGTGCAGTTCGTCCCCGTCACACCGTTCCATGCCGCGTGGCAGTGGTGGAGCCGGACCGTGGCCGAGTTCGGTGCCCGGCCGTCGGGCTCGAGGCCGCTGATCGATGGTCCGCTCTGGCCGGTGCCGGTGGCCAAGCCGGCGGTGCTCCATCCCGAGAAGCTGCGGCCGATGACGGTGCGGTATCGACGAGTCGTGAGCTATGACGGCAGGCGACCTCCGAAGGTCGACTCGACCCTGGGCTTCTCGCTGGACCACGCGGCCAAGTCCGCAGGCTGGCGCATCAATCCGTCGTCCGATCCGGCTGATGTCACCGAGCTCGATGCACGGACCGGATCAGTCAGGAGTTGGACATACGAGACCTTGCGACAGCCTCGCTACTCGATCATCTCCCAGATGGAGATCCGGGATCGGTGGCTCTATCGCGACGTCGAATACCATGGCACTCCCTTTCCACGGCTCGCGGCGGCGCTGCCGGAGGGCCTCGACTCGGTGATCGTTCCGACAAGGGCTGTGCCGCCGTTCACGCTCGGGACCTACGACCGGACGGTCCAACTGATGGCCGCCCCGCTCCACGACGGTTGGAGCGGCTCGTTCACCGACCTCAACACGGACCCGCTGCGCATCTTCAATTTCCTCCGTTCCTTCAGCTACCTGGTTGACGGGGCGGACAAGGTCCGAACGCCCGCCGGGATCTTCGAGGCGTGGCGTGTCAAGCAGTTCTCGGACTATGGCGAGTACCCCCAGATTCTCTGGTTGCGAAAGTCCGACGGACTGATGATCAAGACAGAGTGCCCCGACAACCCGTGTGGCGTCATGGAGCTCCTCTCCGTCAGCTATCCCTGAGCGCCCATTGCCAGTGCGGTGCGGCGGGTGACCACCAGCCACGCCACGGTGCCGAGCACCGCCAGCGCCGCCCAGGTGAGTAGCGCGGCGGTGCTGCCGCGCAGGTCGTAGAGCAGTCCGTAGCCCAGCCCGGCCAGCAGCGCACTCACGCCAATCAACCCCTGCGCCTCGCCATAGGCCCGGCCGATCCCCTTGGGGGCCAGCCGCGCCACCATCGTCCGCTCGGCCGGTTCGCCCACACCAGCCACCAGCCCCACCGCGATGAACGCCGCCACCAACCATCCCACCGAACCGGCGAGCGCGAAGCCGGTGGCCCCGATGGCGCCGAGGATCGCCGACAGCGCGATCACGGTCCGCTCGCCGACGGCGTCGACCAGCCGGCCGGCCGGATACGCCGCGGCACTGCGCACCACGTGCAGCCCCGCCCACACGAGCGGCACCGCCACGACCGACACGCCACCCTGCTGCAGGTGGAGCAACAGCAGCGTCTCGGGGACCCGGACCGCCAGCAGCAGTGCCAGCATCACCACCGCCGACCAGTAAATGGTGGTGGTCGAGCCGGCGGTGGCGTGTGCGGTTGGCTGCTCCTCGCGCACCGCCACGCCGCGGCGGCGCAGCGTCCAACCGAGCACCACCAGCATCACCGCACCGGGAATCGCACTCAACGCCAGCACATGGGTCACCGCGACGCCGCCGCTCAGGCAGGCCCACGCCAGCAGCGAGCCGACCACGGCGCCACCGTGATCGAAGGCGCGGTGGAAGCCGAACGCCCTGCCCCGGTCGGCGGTGTCGACCGATTCGGCAAGCATGGCATCTCGTGCCGGTGAGCGGAGCCCCTTGCCGACCCGATCGACGATCCGGAGCCCGATCACGATCGGCACGACTCGGGCGATGGCCATGAGCGGTCGTGCCACCGCGGCAACCACGTAGCCGATCAGGACCAGCGGTCCGCGGCGACCGGTCCGGTCGGCGAGCCGGCCCGAGGTGACCCGGAGCAGCGCGGCGGTGAGTTCTGCCGCACCGTCGAGCGCCCCCAACGCCACAGCCGGCGCTCCCAAGGTACCCACCAGGAACGCCGGCAACAGCGGATAGACCATCTCGCTCGCGGCGTCGTTGAGTCCGGAGACCCAACTCAGCCCGCGAACGGTGGCGGGAAGGGGCTTCCGGCTCAGCTGCCGATGGCCCACCGGGCCAGCGCCACGGCGAGTCCTCCACCATCGAGGGCTCGACGCAGGAACTCGGCGGGGTCACCGCCGTCCTCGGCGAACCACCCCTGCCACGCCTCGTGCGCCAGCGCGGCGGCGAGCGCCTCGAGCGGTGCGCCAGCCACCTCGGCGACCAGATCGCGGGCCTGGTCGGCGTCGAGTGCCGCCGAGCCCTCGGCCCAGGTGGCGAGCTCGTCGGGGCCGGCGCGTCGCGACTGCAGGGCGAGATCGGCCTCGGCGGCAACTGCATCGCGCACCGCCAGCGCCGCCGAGGCGAGGCGACGCTCCGGCGAGCCGAGCACCGCCGTTTCACGCAGCAGCGCGGCCACGGTGCGTTGCCAGCCGTGGCGGATCCCCGGGGCGACCAGCAGCCGGCGCACCGCGCGGGTTTGCAGTGCCCGTGCCGCCTCGAAGATCGCCGCGGCGTGGGCGCGCACCGCCCACGCGGCGAGCGTGGCGCGGTCGGTGACCGCAGGTGCCGGTGGCGGCGAGGTGGCGACCGCGGTGATCCCGAGTTCGCCGAGCGCGGCGCCGATCCGTTGCCACTCGTCGTGCCAGGCATCGAGCCGCTCGAGGGGATCGAGCTCGGCGATCTCGGGGAGCGCATCGACCGCACGGCGCCAGTCGGTGGCGTAGCCGAGCTCGTCGGCGGCAGCCACCAGGGAGCGCTCCACCCCGGCGCGGCGCAACTCGAGCACGCGGTTGGTGCCGGTGAGTCCCACCGGCTCGGCCGAGAGGAGGGTGAGCCGGGCCAGGACAGCGTCGGGACCGAGCCCGATCGGCATCGTGGCGTCGCCGCGAGGCTTCTCGAGCAGCCAGTCGCGGTGTTCGGCCACCGCCTGGAGGGCGGCGGCGAGGAGGGCTTCGTCCTCGATCCGTTCCGAGGTCACATCGAGCCGCTCGGCGAGCCCCTCGAGGGCACGCTGTGCCGCGACCACCTGGAACGGCGCGGCCGGACGCGCCTCGGTGCGGAGCGCGGCGAGGAAGCCCGGCAGTTCGGCCACCCGGGCGCGCAGCGCGGCGGCACGCACCGCGTCGAAGTCCTCCCCCAGCAGCATGTCGAGCGCCGCGTTGGCGTGACGCAACCCGATGCCGGGGTCCGCCGACGCACCGCCGGTCGCCTCGCCGAGCCAGAGCAGGTCGCCGCGCATGGTGTTGATCAGCATGGTGCGATCGACCTCGTCGTCGAGCGCCTCGACATGCCCGAGGTCCTCCACCGCGTTGGCGATGCTCTTCAGCGCCGCCGCCTGCGCCTCGAGCCACGGCGCGTCGTAGCGACCCAGTCGGCCGTGCACCTCGGCGGGAGCCTCGTGGGGATGCCGGAGCGGATCGAGGTGTCGCGCGAGGTCGAGGTACGACCCGAGAAGCTCGTCGAGGGAACTCACGACTCACCCTGCACGCTGGCGTCGCTGCCGAGGGTGGCGGTGCCGCGGAAACCGCGGACCGTGACCCGATCGCCGAGCATCGAGTGCACCAGCTCACTCTGCTCGATGGTGCATCCGTTGCCCACGATGGTGTGCGCCACCGTCGCGTCGCGCACGGTGCTGCCAGCTTCGAGCGTCACGTTGGGCCCCACGGTACACCGTTCGAGGATGCAGCCATCCTCGATCAGCACCGGATCGACCACCCGGACGCCCTCGGGCAACTCGGCCGGACGCCGGGCGGCACCATTCTCGAGCAGGATCTCGTTGGTCTCCAGGGTGGCGCCCAACTGGCCGCAGTCGTACCAGCCGCTCACCTCGGCGGTGCGGATCTTCCGACCATGGTCGATCATGTGCTGGAACGCATTGGTCAGGAAGTACTCGCCCTTGTTGGCCGGCGCGGCGAGCGCCGCGTCGATCCCGGCCCAGAGCGCGTCGACATCGCGGATCCAGTAGAGGCCGATGTTGGCGAGCCGGGAGATCGGCTCCGACGGCTTCTCGACGATCCGGGTCATGTAGCCCTGGTCGTCGGTGACCACCACCCCGAAGCGCTGGTAGTCCTCGACCTCCTTGGCCCAGATCACCCCGTCGGCGTCGGTCCGATTCACGATCGTCAGGTCGGCCTCGAACACCGTGTCGACGAAGACGATCAGCACCGGACCGTGCACGTGCGGCCTGGCCAGGTTGACCGCCCCGGCGGTGCCGTCCTGCACCGTCTGTTCGATGAACCGCGACGGGATCGTGTAGCGGCTGGTGGCGTAGTCCTCCACCTGCTCCTTGAGATGCCCGGTGATGAAGATCAGCTCCTCGACGTCGAGGCCGTCGAGCCGGTCCATCACCCAATCCATCACCGGCCGGCCCGCGACCTTGAGCAGCGGCTTGGGGACGAGATGGGTGTGGGGCCGGAGGCGGGTGCCCTTGCCGGCCAGGGGAATGATCACCTGCATCGGTCAGGTCCTTCCGTAGCGATCCTTGAGGCGGACCACGTCGTCGAGTTCGGGAGTGGAGGCCTCGAGCACGTCGGTGTCGGAGACGGCCTCGATCGAGTGGATGGTGCCGGGCGTCACGTGCACCGACTCGCCGGCGTGCATCACCCGCTCGGTCGGCTCGGCGTCGGGGGTCTCCCACAGCCGCAGGATCACGGCGCCCGACAGCACGTGCATCGTCTCGTCCTTCTGCTCGTGGTACTGGCACGAGAGGACATGGCCGGCCCGGACGTGGAGCACCTTGCCCACGTAGCGGTCGGTGTGGGCCCAGATCAGTTCATGCCCCCAGGGCTTGTCGACCCGGAACGGGACGTCCGCCATCAGCGCTCCGTCGGATGAAAGGAAAACGACGAGGGAATGGTGATGCACTCGCGCACGCACGTGCCGCAGGCAACGCAGCCCTCGGCCTTGAGCACCGGGTGGCCAGCGGCGTCGATCACCAGGGCGTCCTCGCCCACCGGGCACGAATCGGCACAGACCCGGCAGGGCCTGCCCGAGAAGGTAACGCAGCGCTCGGGGTGGAACTCGATCCGGCCCAGCCGCTCGGTGGCCCAGCCATCGTCGGGCACCACCAAGGCGCCGGTCGGGCAGGCCGCGGCACAGGGGATGTCGGGACAGGCGCGACACGGGATCCGGCCCGGCTCGAGATAGGGGGTGCCCGTCGCGAAGCCGCCCCGACTCGGCACCTGGAGGATCGCCCCGGCGGGACAGACCTTCACGCACTCGGTGCACCGGGTGCACGCCGCCAGGAAGGCGACCTCGGGGATCGCGCCCGGCGGCCGCACGTAGCGCTGCTGCACCACCCGATCCTCGGTCGCCTTGGCCACGTGACCGAGCGCGTCGCCGAAGGCGCGGCGGAACAGCGACCGGCGGTCGCCCGAGAAGTCGGTGATGTCGGCCACGCCGAAAGATAGCCGAGGACGGAGAACAGAGGACGGAGAACGGAGAACGGAGAACGGAGGGCAGCCCGGGGCACCCTCCGTTCTCCGTTCTCCGTTCTCGGCTCTCTGGCGTTACTGCAGCAGCTGCCGCCGCAGTCTCCCCAGCCGCTTGCGGACCGAGCCATCGTAGACCTGCGACCCGATCTTGATCACCGTGCCGCCGAGGATGGCGGGGTCGACCACGAACCCGGCGATCACGGCCTTGTCGAGCGCCTTCGAGAGGCGGGCCATGATCTCTTCGCGACGCGCCGTGTCGACCGGGCGGGCCGTGGTGATGCCGGCGCGCACCCGACCGAGCTGCACGTCGAGCAGCTCGCCGTACTCGTCGGCGATCATGCCGAGCAGCGTCTGGCGACCGCGACGCAGCACCGCAACCAGGAAGAGCACGAACGGCCGCGGGGCGTCGTGCAGTGCCTCGCTCACGATCGCGATCTTCTGCTCGGTGGCGACGCGGGGCGACATCAGCACGGCCTCGATCGACGGCGTCTGGAGCGCCGCCGCGGTCACGTCCATCAACTCGCCCCACGCCGTCGTCGCCTCCGCCTGCTTCGCCAGCTCGAAGAGCGTCTCGGCGTAGTTGCGGGCGATCGTGACGGCTCTCATGCCCGCTTTCCGATCTCCGAGAGGTAGCTCTCGACGATCTGCCGGTCGCTGCCGGCGTCGAGCTCCTTCTCGATCACCTTGCCCGCCGCGGCGATGGCCAGGTCGACCACCTCACGCCGCAGCTCGGCCCGGGTGCGGTCACCCTCGGCGGCGATCTCGCTGCGCGCCCGCGCCAGCAGTTCCTCCTGCTCGGCCCGGGTCTTCTCGACCGCCATCGCGCGCTCGTGCTCGGCGGCCTGGCGAGCCTCGGCGATGATCGCCTGGGCCTCGCCGCGTGCCCCGGCCAGCAGCTCCCGATGCTCGTCCAGCACCTTGGTGGCGTCGGCATGCATCGCCTTGGCCTCCTCGAGCTGGGTCTTGATCGCCTGCTCGCGCTCCACGGTCATCTTCACGATGATCGGGAACACATACCTCGAGAGCACGAAGAGCAGCACCGCGAAGACGATCAGGGTCCAGATCGCCAATCCCAGCGTCGGCTGGAACGGCAGTGGCAGTTCGGACATCACCCCGCCACCGGCGGCGTGTTCGGCCTCCTGCACGAGGAGAAGCATCGGAAGCATCATGGCCAGGTGTCCTGCGGCTTAGATGAACTTGAACAGCAGGGCGAACACCAGGGCGATGATCGTGGCGCCCTCGAGGAGCACGGCGAACAGCAGGCCGGCACCACGAATGGCCCCCTCGGCCTCCGGCTGGCGGGCGATCCCCTCGGCCACCTGGCCACCGATCCGGCCAAGGCCGATTCCGGCGCCGATCAGCGCGAGACCCATCCCGATCCCGGCGCCCATGGAGCCCCAGCCCGCACCGGCGGCCTTGGCCAGTTCCACGGTCTCGGCCTGCATCAGCAGATTCAGAGCAATCATTGTGCAATCCGTCGTCTGTGGAAGATCAATGGTGTCGTTCGCATCGCTCGCCCCGCGATCCCGTCTCTTCCGGAACGGGAACCGGGCGGTGGCAACCAGCGGGCCGAGGCCCAGTCGCCAGGACGGTGACGGTCACCGTCTCATGTCGCCGATCCGCGGGATGCGCGAGGATCGGCGTGAAGGTCAATGGTCGATGGTCGATCGACCATCAGCCATCGACCATTGACCTAATGCTCGTGCTGCATCAACCCGATGAACACCGCCGTCAGCAGCGCGAACACGTACGCCTGCAGGAACGCCACGAAGATCTCCAGGCACATCACCCCCAGCACGACTGCCGCCGTGGTGACGCCGATGCCGTAGCTGAAGACCCCGAGGTGCCCGAACAGGAAGACGATCCCGAACAGCGACAGGATCACGAAGTGGCCGGCGAGCATGTTGCCGAACAACCGGATCGCCAGCGCGATCGGCTTGACCAGCTTGGAGAGGATCTCGATCGGTCCCATCACGATCGACATCACCGTTCCCATCGCGCCATGCATCCCCGGGATGTGCGGGAAGATCGTCCGCATGTACCCCTTGGGGCCGAGCTTCACCATCCCGCCGATCTCGATCACCGCGAACGCCAGCACCGCCAGCGCCCCGGTCACCGCCACGTTGCCGGTCGGGGTGGCGCCCCACGGCAGCAGGCCGAGCAGGTTGCAGGTCAGGATGAAGAAGAAGAGCGACATCACCAGTGGCGCGTAGCGCGGACCCATCTCATCGCCGATGTTGCTGATCGCCATCTCACTCCGGACCCAGAGGACCATCGCCTCCATCATCCCGGCGAAGCCGCCCGGCGCCCGATTTTCGGCGCGGGCCTTCGCGACCCCGCGCGCCGTGGCCCACATCATCAGGAACACGATCACCGCGGCGAGCATCAGGAACACCACGTGCCGGGTCGGCGACATGTCGATCGTCAGCCCGAACAGGTGCACCGGCTCCCACCGTGGCAGATGGATCGTGAACCAGGTGAAGTCCAGCTCGTGAGCGTCTCCCGTGTGATGGAAGATCAGCTCCGCGATATCGAACGGTCCGTCCTCGGTCTTCACGCCAGTCGCGTCTCCAGCCAGAGCAGGGGAAGCAGGGTCCCCAGGTACCCGAGGGCCACCGGTCCCGGCGGGAAGGTGACCCGATCAATCGTCATCGCCATGCCCATCACCGCCACGCCACCGACCCTGAGCACCAGGCCGATCGCATAGACCCGCAGCCGGTCGGGGGTGGCCGGGACACCCAGTCGCCGGGCGATCCGGGCCGCGAACAGCTGGATCCCGGTGGCCAGCACCCCGAACACCAGCGCGGCGGTCACCGCCGCCGGCCCCCAGATGAGCCAGGCGAGGCCGGTGATCGCCGCGGTGCATGCCGCCCCGAGCCACAGGCGGCGGCGCTGGTCAGCTCCCGTCGCCCCTCCCGGTCGTCTCGCCACGGACCCGGACATACATCCAGAAGCCGCCCAGTCCCATCCCGGCGAAGCTCCCCACAATCGTGAACAACGGCACCGTGCCAAGCCGCGTGTCGAGCCAGAATCCGCCCAGGGCGGCCCCGGCCAGCACCAGGGCGAAGGTGATGCCGACGGCCAGGAGGGAATACCCCTCCCCCATGTCGCGCATCGAGTCGTCCCGCTGCCCCTTCACGGCGGCGGAAAGTACGGGCTTGTGAAATCTTTCGCAAGCGATCGGAGGGGGTGGAAACCTGGCCGGAATCGCGCCGTACCGAAGGGGCGTATACTTCGGCTGTAGTCATCCCGAGCGGAGGCGGCAGGGCCGCCGGAGTCGAGGGATCTCTTCGCCCGGCAAGGGATCCCTCCACTCGCGCCTTTGGCGCTCGGTCGGGATGACCCTTCGTGTCCTCATCCTCGGACCACCATGACCACCACCCACGCCCCCGACGACGTTGCCCAGCTCCGGACCCTGGCACAGGCCACCGACGCCCTTCGCGCCCAGGTGGCCGAGCGGGTGGTGGGCCAGCGACAGGCGGTCGACGGGATCCTGACCGCCGTCCTGGGGGGCGGCCATGCCCTGCTGGTGGGGGTCCCCGGCCTGGCCAAGACGCTGATGGTCTCGACCGTGGCCGAGGCGCTCAACCTGAGCTTCAACCGGGTGCAGTTCACCCCCGACCTGATGCCGGGCGACATCACCGGCACCGAGCTGGTCGAGGAGGACCCGGCCACCGGCCGGCGGAGCTTCCGGTTCGTCGAGGGGCCGATCTTCGCCCAGGTGGTGCTGGCCGACGAGATCAACCGGACCCCGCCCAAGACCCAGGCGGCGCTGCTCCAGGCGATGCAGGAGCACCAGGTGACGGTGGCGGGGCAGACCTATCGGCTCCCGGCGCCGTTCTTCGTGCTGGCGACCCAGAACCCGATCGAGCAGGAGGGGACCTATCCACTCCCCGAGGCGCAGCTCGACCGCTTCATGCTCGAGCTCCGGATCGGCTACCCGAGCCGGGCCGAGGAGGAGGCGATCGTCGCGGCCACGACCGGGTCGCGACACGCCGAGGTCCGCCCGGTGCTCGACGGCAACCAGCTGAGCGCGATGCAGGCGTTGGTGCGGCGGATCCCGGTGAGCGAGTCGCTGATCGCGGCGGCGGTGCTGCTGGCGCGGATGACCCGGCCGGCCGAGGCCGAGGCGCCGGCACTGATCCGCGAGTACGTGGAATGGGGTGCCGGGCCGCGCGCAAGCCAGTACCTGGTGCTCGGCGCCAAGGCGCGCGCCGCAATGGACGGCAGGCCGCAGGCCGACCTCGACGACATCAAGACCGTCGCGCGCGACGTGCTGCGCCACCGGGTGATGACCAACTTCGCCGCCGAGGCGGCGGACCGGAGCGCCGAGGATGTGGTGGCGGAGCTTATCGAGGGAGGTGGGTGGGCGTAACGAGCTCGGCGACTGTCGATCCAGGATCTCGGTGCCGGATACCTGCTGTGAGGAACGACCGAGCAGGTCCTACCGACGGGTCACACGCGAATCATTGAGTTGCCTTGACGGGAACACGTCACCCCGTCAACCTGAGTGATCCATGGCGCGCGCTGAGCCTCCGAATGCCTCGCTATTCTGCGCTCAGGGCCTCGACACGATTCCGAACGGCATCGAGCTGATCGGGCAAGAGGCTTAGGTTCCCAACCAACGAGCCCTTGCTGCACCCCACGAACTGCAACGAACTCCGATCGGTATTGAGTACGACAGCGTCAGGATACCTCGCCATCAAGGCGGCCGCATTTGCAGCAGGATCTCCGAAGACGGCATCCAGCTCCTCTCGTGTCGGCTGCGCAATGGCAACGCCACCACCACCCGAGTCGGCACAACCTTCATGGATGCTGCATGCCCCTTCTGACGGCGCCCAATTGAGGCACTGGTGAGCATGGGTCGCATTGAACCCCTCACCGGACAGGGCATAGACGATGTGCCCATCGTTGCCTTCCGAGAACGTGCAGACAGTGCACGCGGCGCAGTACTCGGGCTGGTAGGGTTGATAGACGATCGTCTGGACCGCCTCGGAGTGCCGAGCAGGGTCGGTGGAGTACACACCTCCCCAGAGGAGGAGGATGGGCACCGAGAGCGCTGCGAGAGGATTCATGCGGACGATCATGTGTGCCTCCGGAATCATCGTGAAGGTTGCCTGTAACCGACCAGCTTCGGCCACACCACTGACCAGCTCGGATTGTCATCGTCGAAATCGGCGACCTTGCCCAACAGCATCCCGTGCCCACTACCACCCCAGAGCGATGTATCGAACTGGTGCACTGCGATGAGCTGTCCCCTGACCGGATCGATCACTTCGATCCGGATATCGGTATAGCGCTGCGGACTCACGATTGTCAGGCCATTGCCCTCACCCCGAGCTCCGGAGGACTCGCCGGATACTCTGCCGGACGCAATGGCGCTCTTCCAGCGTCGATCCGGCACCCGAAGGACGACCCACAAGAGCGATGAGGAATCCTGCCAGAATCCGAGCACGCGAGGTTGTGGTGGCGTGTCGAGGCTCGGACGGAGGACACCAGTGGCGGGGTAGGGCGGATACCACGCTGCCTGGCGCGCGAGGATGCGCCGGGGCCGTGTCTCACCTACCCCCCAGAGCTCGATCTCATAGGAACCGATCTCGCGGATACCCCAGAACTCGTCCGATCTGCCTCCTGCCGCCGGCGACGTCAGGTAGCGCAAACGCCAATGCTCGGTCGGACGCAGATTCGCGTGCTCACTACCGAACGAGCGACCGAGCAGCCCCTGCCTGGTGAATTCGTGAAACGGAAAACCGACGCGGTCCGGCTGTCCGATGACATCGTTGATGACGAGTCGTCCGTCCGCAGTCTCGACGGGCGCTCCCATCCCCGCTGGGGCCCGGAACGAGCGAACAAACCCACCCGCCGGGTCAAGGACGCTGACGCGCCGCAGCATCGGGTCGAAAACGAACAGGCTGTCGCCGTTCGTTGCGACAACATATCTGATCATCCGGTATTCGCCCGGACCCTCACCTTCCTGGCGCCATTGCCGATCTGGCATCCCCTCCGGCGTGAACCGGATAAATTCCGGAGGCGGGCTGAATGCGAGATAGATCCGGCCCTTCTGATCGACCGTCACATCGCTCGGGACTCCAGGCATGCCATCAGCAGGCGGCGCCAGGTTCACCATCCGGTCAATCAGAATGACGCAGGTCGAGCATGTCGGCGTGTCCGGCACCGTGACCCGCACCTGTGCGGGGAGCTCGCCACGCCACACCATCGCAGCGGCGGCCAGCTGGATGGCCAAGATCCCCAGCACCCGGGTGGACCGGCAGACCGACCGCCCAGGCGAGTGCTGTGGCACGTCACTGCGGGGCATGGCTTGGAGGCCTCCGACCATCTTGGCATCCTCAAGGCAAATCGCTACGGGTTTTCCCCAAGGCTCGGTCAGCTCAATCCGACTGTTTCCAAGTCGGTCGACAGGTGTTCTCAATACTTCCCCTTGAATTGGCAACCGCCAGATCCCCGATTCAGGTGATCCCCTGATCAGGTGACCCCATCCATGGCCGGTTCACCTCCATCAGCTGTCCCATTCAGCGCCCGCTCCACCGCCACCACGAGCCCCGCCCGGCCGACATGGCCGAGCGGCCGCAATCTCTCGTAGATCTTGCGGACATGGGTATGGATCGTTGCTGCGGAGCGCTCGAGCCAGGTACCAACCTGATCCTCGGTCAGGCCGAAACGGATGCCGAGGGCCACGACCGCCTGCGTCGGCGAGAGCGGCAGCGCGTCTTGAATCCGCCGGAGCATTGCTCCCACTCTTGGCACACGCGAAATCAGCAATGGATGCCTGCCTGGAGAGGCAGGACTCTCCGGAACGCCAGCCGCACGGCGCCGTCCTCATCCCGATCCCGCAACTGCGCCTCTCCCGATTCGATCCGGATCAGCTCCGTACGTCCTGATCCGGACGAAGCACCGGGAATCTCCAGAAATCCGAGCAGGCGTCCGGCCTTGTTGAAGGCGAACCACCGGTCCGGCCGGGGTCGATCGGCCAGACCGGGCACGCGCTGCTGCACCCAGAGACACCCCGTCGGGTCGGCCAGCATCCTGCCATAGGCCGGCCATCGCGCAGCCGTCCGCCGCTCCTTGAGCCGGGCGCGCATCTCCTTGGCACGCGGTTGGTCGGGTACCATTCGTGCCAGCAATCGGTCGTAGTCCCGGTCGGACAGCGGTGGCGGGGTGTCAGGGGTCCGGATGAGGCGAACGGACCCATTGGATAGCATCTCGCGGATCTCGAACCGCTCGGCCACACCGACGTAGGTCCGATCATCGGCAGCGACGACCGAGGGTGTCCGAGCGGCGGCATCCATGGAGCCGGGATCGTACCGGAACGGCTGACCGACCGGCGAGCCATCGCTGTGGATCAAGTGGCCCGAACCGACGACGCCGCGTGGAGACGAGGGATCCTGAACAAGTCCGAGCACCAGGATCCTGCCATCCGATCCGCAGCTCGATGTACCTGCAGAAGCGCCGTCGAGCGAAATGTGCCGCACGAATCCGTCGTCAGCCGTGAGAACGCCGAGTCGGCGCGCACCATCGTCCCAGACGACCAGGGTGTCGCCGCGAAGCCGACAGATCGCGGTCAGGTAGCGGTATTCGCCCGGCCCATTGCCTGATCGACCAACGGACCGGAGCAACCTACCATTGCTGGCGAAGAACAGGATTCGGTCCCTGTCGATGACGGCCAGGTGGCCATCGTGGAGGCGAACCGCTGACACGTAGCTGCCTGGGGCACGGAACTCTCGTTCGGGATCGTCGTTGAGCCCGCCGAGAATCAGTGTTGGCCGTGTGGCCAACACGAAGGCCCGGGATGCCGAGCGGATCGAGGGATTGGCGATGGTGTCGACCGCGGCACCCTGGGCGTGGACACCGGTCCCCGCGGCCAGCATGGCGACCACCAGGGCGCTTCCGGATCTCATGCCGCTCCTATCGCAGGTAGAGCGGCGTCGAGCGCTTGGCGTGGAGTCCATCCGATGTGGTGATCCGCACTTGGAGCAGGTACCGGCCCGGATCGAGCCGCTGGGCCCCGAGTTCCCGCTGGACTTCCGTGAGGCCTGGACCGAGCCGGGAGGCAAAGGCGACCGAAATCAGGTCCCTGTCGTTGGCGCCGTCGGTGCGGGACACCGTGATCGCGATCGTTGCGGTGTCGTGCGCAATCGCACTGCGGATCTGGAAGTACAGAGAGACAGGTTCCTTGTGATCGACGATCCCGAGTGGGGCGAGGGGCACCGGCTGTGCCCCAGCATTCCACGCGAGTCCCTGGCGCTTCGCGCCCACAATCAGGTCCGAGAGAACCAGTGGCCCCTGCTCGAGCGGCGAGGAGTCGAGGTTGAAGACCCGCCCGCCCCGCTCGTGGCCTTGGCGCGCGATCAGGCTCCACGCCGTGATGTCGGTGGGTAGGGTAGCCTCCAGGACACCTGTCACCTGGGCGTCGTCGGGGAGTCGGTCCGGCATTCGGAGATGTCGCGTAGTGGTGGAATCCCACCAACTACCCGCGCTCGGAGCGCTCGCCTCGAGCGCGAGTGTCAGCGAGGTTTCGCGGCCACCCGGCACCTTCTCGACCTCGAGATCGGCAACCCGAACCGCCCACGGCACGAGGCCGAGTTCCCGGCCGGTTGTCGGGTCCCAGACACGGTGGAGGTGGGCGCTGAGCGTGAGATGATCCGGGAACCGCTCGGCGTTGTCGTCCTTGGTGGTGGCTTCGCGGATCTGGTCCCGGTCGGCACGTTGTGTCCTCCCCATCTCCGCCAGACCGATCCCTTCCCGCTCCTGCGGTGGCGGCGCGAAGAACCCGTTGTACTGAGCAGCCGCCCAGGCGCGCGTCCCCTGGAAGCATCGCCTGGCGTCGATGCCGCAGAAATGCTCGCCGACCACGCCCGAGACCAAGCGGGTGGCGTCCTCGGAACCGTCGCCCTGTTCACTCTCGAAGGAAAGCAGCAGTTCGGCTCCGTCGAGATCGTAACGCCATGTTTCGCGCTTGATGTAGATACCGAATATTTCCCCACTCTTGGCGACGGTGTAAAAGGTCCGCTCCGTCGGTCGACCAAACCGCATCCAGACGGCACCACGATCGTCAAAATCGAGCTGCCACCGGGCGAAATCACGCATGATGTCGGCGGCAACATCACTGTTCCCATCATACCGCGCCACCTCAACGCTCTGGTTCGTCGGTCCATCCGATATCGCAGCGCCGCCCAGCAGGCGCTGGCGATGAATCGGCAGGACATGCAGGGCAAAATCGCCCCGGACCACCTCCAGTCGCGCGAAGTGCTCCACGAGCGTCGCGCCGGCGGCCCTGCCATCCCGGATGTCCCGCTTCACGAAGACGGATCGCGCAAACGGAGGAATCCGATCGAGGGGTAGACTGTCCCATGCAGCAAGCTCCTCGGGTGACAGGAACCACCGCAGGTGCCATGTGAGCCATGCCTTCGATGCTGAATCCGCGGCAGCCCTGGTCGCGACGACATACGCCTGCCACGCGCCCGTCGTGTCGTTGGCCGTGCTACGGAGCTCAGCCACCGCAAGGAGGTGGAACGTCGAATCGAACCCCATCCCGAGTGCGGCCACAGCACATTTCCGCACGGCGTCCGGTGACTCGGCACGCCAGCCTGCCGCCACGCAGACACGTGCCGTGAGCGGCCCGAAGTGACCGGACATCGATCGCATGTTCATAAACCGGCAGGAGCCGGGCGGCCGGCAGCGCCAGGACGGGATCATGGTTGATCGCAGCGACCAGCTCTGCCGTGTTGCCCGTACTGTCGTGCGGCAACCAGTGGGAGGAGCAGCTCGGTGGCGCCCTGGCGCCACGAGGTACCCATCCGGCATCAGGTAGGAAGGGCGGCCGGTGGCCCCGGCCTCTGCCAGCCCGATCCGGATGCATGCGAGACGCCAGGCTCCGCTGTCCAGTCTGGCTCCGCTCGCCGACGCAGGGAATCCGCCAGCACGGATTCCATCTCCAGGAGGCCTCCCACCGGCGCGGCGACCACCTCAGAACCACAAAGCTCCGCAACGGCCTCGTGCGCGCGCACCTGACCGATGACATCCTGGGAGAGGATCGGCGTACGCACATTGACCATGACCAGCACCATGGCAACCATGAGCCGACCGATCAGGCGAGAGATGCTATCTGGTGGAATGCTTCTCCACCTCCTTCGAGATTGCAGTGATCAGCGGTACCTCCTGGCTGCCGGAGCCCAGAAGCACCCCGTTCAAGACCAGAGCGGGGGTTCCGGGTGCGTTGATCTGCTGGGCCAGCTCCGCGTCCCGATCGACGACCTCCTGAGTCGCACCGGAAGCCCTGCATCTGGCGAAGGTGGCCGAATCCGCTACGCCCGAGGCTCGGGCGACAGAGTCAATCGAGAATCGCCCGAGATCCGATTGCATGGCGAAGACACGGTCATGAAAGGGCCAGAATGCGCCCTGCTGCGCGGCACACTCCGCTGCAATAGCCATCGGCATGGCATGGGCATGATAGGACAAGGGCCAATGACGGAAAGTGACCGCCAGGTCCGCGCCGAACTTCTCCCGGATCTTCGGGAGGACACTTCGCTCGAAGGTGCCGCACACCGGGCACTGGAAGTCCTCGAAGACGACCAGCTGCGCTGGGGCGGTTGGCGATCCAGCTGCATGACCACCAGACCGAACCAAGATCCAGTCTTTCTCACTCAGCGGATGATCGATGGCGCTGAGCGTTGAGGTGGATCCACCCGATGCGCGTTCCGCTACGAGCATGGCGGCGACGACGACGGCAGCGGACGCCATGACCAATGTGGCTGTCGCGTTAATCACGTCGAGCTTGCTCCGCATGTTTCTCCATTCTGCCCCCGATCGAAAGCCCACGGCACCGTTGTTTCGACCGCGCCCTCGAAGGCAGGCCATTGTCCCAACCGGACCGCCTCCCAGGACACGGAACGCGAGTCCTGCTCGAACCGTCGTCCATCAACCCATGCTACGCCTGCGTGGGGGACGTTCGCCGATTGACCGAAATAGACGCGACCCCAGCCGACATCAACATCGGTCCTCTTCCGTACGCTTTCTCCCTATACGACGCCTGAGCAATAGACGATGGCGTTCTCCACGCCGCACCCATTCCATTCGAAGCCGCAGGATGCGATGTACGGATCAGGGGTGCAGCCTGCCATGGACTGGCAAAACAATGTGAGGTTTCCCGGGCAGGACTCCACACAGAAGGTCTGTCCCTCGCACGCCTGAGCCCGGGCCGTGGCCTTCGACGGCATCGCGAGCGCCCCGGCACCGATCACGAGCAGGCTGGCGAACTGGATGACGCGCTGGTTGAGCATGGTTGCACTCCTTGTCACGGGTGGGGTGTTCCCGTTCCGAACGCCCGGGTCACGCCTCTATCATCGGGGCCGATCCGGAACCACGCCATTCACCGATTCAGGTGATACCCTGATCAGGTGACCCCACCCAAACCCGTCTCCCCGTCGTGAGAGGCACCGTTCAGGGCCCGCTCGATCGCCACCACGAGCCCCGCCCGGCCGACATGGCCGAGCGGCCGCAACCTCTCGTAGATCTTGCGGACATGGGTATGGATCGTTGCCGCGGAGCGCTCGAGCCAGGTACCAACCTGATCCTCGGTCAGGCCGAAACGGATGCCGAGGGCCACGACCGCCTGCGTCGGCGAGAGCGGCAGCGCGTCTTGAATCCGCCGGACCATTGCTCCCACCTCGGGCGATCCGGGGTCAGGGAGCCCTTCAGGAAGGCCGGGCATCTTGTGCGAGGGGCGGGCGCGGGGGGGGGGGGCACGAGCAGCTCCAGTTCGGGGGAAACCGGGCGGACCTTTCCAGTTTGCGGCGAGATGGCGAGTTGCGCAAGGTGACGAGCCGGGCGCCGAAAGAGCCGCGCCGCAAGCGACGCGGCAGCTGATTTTCGGAGCCGGCATCGGGCGCCGCACCTGTCCCGAGCCAGGTCGAGGGAAGCGGCGCCCCTCCAATGCCGGCATCGGGCGCCGCGCCTGTCCCGAGCCAAATCGAGGGAAGCGGCGCCCCTACAGGACGCCCGCCACCCATTCCTTGAGCGTCGTCGGCTTCACCGCGAACCGCTTGGCCGTCGCCGCGATGTCCACGTCGTACCCCACGCGGTCGAACCACTCCAGCATCAGCGCGAGGTCCTCGCTGAAGCCGCGCACCTGCTCGATCGGGATCTGCTGGAACGTGACCTCGCGCCCCAGCGCCTGCGCCGAAGACCTTGGCCAGCCTCGGGCATCGTCAGCTCGTCGCCGGCGATGTCGAACGCGACGCCGTCGAGCTGCTCGTGGTCCTCGAAGGCGCGCAGGGTGTACTCGCCGATGTCGCGCGAGGCGATCATCTGCAGCGCCGTGTCGGGCTTGATGCCGAGCGCCAGGGTGCCGCCCTCGATCGCCTGCCGGCCGTCGCCCTGCAGGAAATTCTCCATGAAGAAGACCGGTCGCACGATCGTGAACGACGGGAAGCCGAGCTCGCGCACCACCTGCTCCACCCGGAACTTGTTGTCGAAGTGCGGGACGCCGGTGTCTGCGGTCGGCGTCGGCCACCGAGGCGTACACATAGTGCTGCACCCCGGCGTCCTTCGCCAGCTTCGCGAAGCGCTTCCCCTGCTCCTCCTCGAGTTCCACGCCGGCGGTCCAGGTGTCCTGCACCGCGAAGGCGCCCCAGGCGCCGGCCAAGCGCCGTCTTGAGTGATCGCCTCGTCGTTGAGGTCGGCCTGTACCACCTCGGCGCCGGCCTTGGCGAGCGCTTCGCGGCCTCGCTCTCGGGGTGGCGCGTCATCACCCGCACCTTGTGGCCGGCGGCGAGCAGCGCCGCTGCGGTGGCGCCGCCCTGTCGGCCGGTGGCACCGCTCACCAGGATGAGGTCAGTTCCCTTTCGCATATCAGGACTCCTTCGTGTCTGTCGTGGCGTGATTCGCCGCACTCTCGATCACGTCCTCGAGCAGTGTCAGCAGTTGCGTCAACCGATCGGCACCGAGTGCGCCGACCAGCCGCGTGGGGAGGGTCTGCATCGTCTCGTCGAGCGTCGCCAACATCTTGCCACCCTGGGGCGAGAGTCGCACCCGCACCACCCGGCGGTCGCGCTCGTCGCGCTCGCGCTCGACGAGGCCACGGCGCACCAGTCGGTCGAGCAGCCGGGTCACGTCGGGATCGCGATCGATCATCCGGCCGGCGATCTCGCCGCAGGAGAGCCCCGGTTCGCCGGCCCCGCGCAGGATCCGCAGCACGTTGAACTGGGCCGGGGTGATCTCGGCCTCCTGGCGGAGCTGCCGGGCGAACGGCTCCATCGATCGGGCGGTGGCCACCTGGAGCGCCACCAGCACCTCCTGCTCGACCGAGTCGAAGGGCCGCGATTGCTTGAGTTCCCGCTGCAGGCGTTCTGACATGGTGGAACAATAGTCGTTATGAGGAATATCGTCAAGAGACGAAGATGTCAGAGAACCGGCCCATCGGTAATCCGGCGCCCTTGGCGGAGACCGGCGGCATCGGGATGGCCCGTCGCAGGGTTCTTCGACCCATGGTTGATCAGGGAGCCGGGGCGACATCGGTCGGGTAGCCAGCGGCGGAGCATCCCGATGCCGCACCGAAGACCGTTCAGCCGCTGCGGCGAAACAGCCGCGACACCGAGTCGCGCTGCACCACCTCGCGCTCGAACGCGAAACCCAGCTTGGCGAGCACCCGCTCGGAGGCGTCGTTGCCGGGGGCGACCGTGGCAACCATGCCGTCGAAGCCATGGAGCGCCCCGGCCTGGTCGAGGAAGGCCGTCGTCGCCTCGGTGGCGAGGCCGAGGCCCCACCGGGCCGGCAGGAAGCCGTACCCGACCTCCAGTTCGTCGCGGCCGTCGAGCACCATCACCCGCAATCCGCCCAGCCCGATCGCCGCAGCGGTCTCACGGTCCCGAAGCAGCCAGAAGCCGAAGCCGTGCCGCGCCCAGTGCGCCTCGTGGACCTGCAGATAGGTGATACTCGACCGCTCGTCGCGACAGCCGCCGATCAACGCCATCATCGCCGGGTCCTGATGAAAGACCCGGATCGGCGCCAGGTGCCCGGAGCCCAGGCGGTCAGCCCGGAGCCGCTCGGTCAGGAACGACTCCGGAACCCGCGGTGCCGCCCTGGTCAGGGCACCGCCGCCGGCCGGGGCCGCAGCATGAAGAGTCCCTCTTGCATGCTGCTCACGATCACGGTGCCGCTCTTGAAGAACGGCCAGGCGCTCCAGGCGCCGTAGAAGCCGGCGGCGTTGGACCGTAGGGCGTGGTGTCGAAGTGGCCCACCTCGCGGGGCGCCCGCGGGTCGCTGATGTCGATCACCCGGAAGCCGGCCTGGTAGTTGGCCTGGTACATCCGGTTCCCCTTCACATAGAGGTTGTGATCGGTCGCCCCATCGGTCCCGAAGTAGGTGCCGATCATCACCGGGTCGTCGAGGTCCGACACGTCCCAGATCATGGTGCGGGTCCGCTCGGTGGTCCCCACCAGTTCGTCGAGCTCGTCGTCGAGATAGAAGTAGCGCTGGTCCTCGGTGAGCCAGCCCTGGTGGATGTAGGCCGCGCCGGGATAGGTGCCGCGCCCCAGTGCCACCGGGTTGGCCGGGTCGGTGGCATCGACCATCCGGAGCGCCGTCTCGTTCGACGCGAAGCAGATGGTGTGGTCGCGATACTTCGCGTCGGGGCCGTGGTAGTGGGTGCACTGGACGTCGTGGGTGCGTCCCGGCGAGATGAGGCCCTCGGTGTCGGTGAAGCAGCCGGCGAACTTCGGATTGCACGGGATCGTGCACGTCCACGAAGTGCAGCCCGCCGCCGCAGGTGGTGCCGCCGGAGCTGACCGACACCGGGATCGCCAGCGCCGCGGTGGTGTCCATCGCCAGGTTGTGGGCGCTGGCGATGCCATGGTACACCGCGTCGGCGGTGAACTCCCTCGGCGGACCGCTCAGGCCGCGCAGGCGCGTGAGGTCGAAGACCATCAGGCCATGATCGCCGGCGCCGTCGCCGGTCATGAACACGTGATTGCGATAGGTCTTGATGTCGCGGGCACCACTGGGGTTGGCGGTCATCGTGCCCAGCACCCGCGGCGACGCCGGCATCGGTGATGTCGACAAACACCAGCCCGCCGGTCCGGCCGATCAGGGCGTACTCGTGCCCGGTCTCTGGATCGGTCCAGCCCCAGATGTCGCTCACATGCTCGGTCGGGCCACCGCCGAGCGTCTCGACGCTGAGGAACGACTCGAGATCGACGTTGTCGCAGTCGAAGCCATCGGCGCTGCCGTCTCTGCAACGCACCTCGCCGGCGGTCATCGTGGACGGCCCCGGATCGGGAGCGAGTTCGACCGGGGCGCCAAAGCCGTCACCACTGCGCGAGAAGACCCACACCCGTCCCCGGCCGCCGACCGACGAGGGCGCCCCGATGGCCACGGCATCATCGCCAATGGCGAGTGCCGCGCCGAACGAGGCGTGGTCGGCGCCGGCGGGTGGGGTCAGCTCGCCGGCCGCCTCCCAGCCAGTGTCGCGCAGGTGGTAGCGCACCACCTTCCCTGCGCCCGGCACACCCACGAGCATCTTGTCACCCTGGAGCGCCACGGTCGCGCCGAAGTCGGCGTCTCCGCTGGTGATCCGCTGTTGCTCGGTCCATTCGCCACCATCGAAGCGGAACATCACCACCATCCCGGCACCGGGCGCGCCCACCGCGAGCCGGTCGCTGTCGTACGCCAGCGCGCTGCCGAACCCCGCCCGCGCCGGCAGGTCGCCCGGCGCCAGCGTGGCCATCACCGCGGCCCCACCGCCCTCACCCCGGCCCACGACCGACACCTGACCGGTGCCGTTGGCGTCGAGCGGCGCCCCGACGAAGACCGTCGAATCGCCCATCGCCACCGCGGTCCCCACCCCTGGACCCTTGGCCATCTCGACCGGGATCGGGTGCCACACCTGGCCGCCGTTGTGAAAGAGCCGCGCCTCGTTGCCGTAGCCGATACCACGAATTCGCCCCGGGCGCTCACTGCCCGCGGCAGCGGCCGAAGGATCTGCATCACCGTCGAGAGCGAGACGGTGGGCGGTCCCTCCGGTTCGGGAGCGAGGGCGATGCCGACATGATCGACCCAGCCATCGGGGCCCGACTCCCAGGCATGGGCACCCCAATGGCCATAGGGATCGCCGCCGCCGACCAGCACCAGGCCATTGCCGACGGCGACCGAGGACGACAGCGCGAGGCCGCGTTCCACCGCGCCCGGGGCATGGAGCACCTGGGTGCGGCTCCAGCCATCGGCAGAGCGGGTGTAGACCATGACGCCGGCGGGCCCCCGCGCCGGGGCGCGCTTGACGACGAACAACTCGGGGCCCCGGAAGGCCACTGCGGCACCGAAGTAGTCCTGGTCCTGGGCGGCGAGGGGCGCGGCGATCACGGCCAGCGCCAGTATGGCGTGGGTCATGCGAGGCATCGGGTGTCTCCGGGGAGGAATCCCCGTAGAGATAGCCCCAAGGGGGACCGACCGCGAGTCGTCGGTGACCCGGACCCGCCCCGGGGGGTCTCTCCCATGTAGCTTTCCCGGTATCACCCCGCATCAATCGGAGCAGGAATGTTCTCCAGCCATTCGTCCGGCCTCGTTGCCGTCGTCGCCATCCTTGCCGCCTGCGGCGGATCGAAGGGCGATCCGACCCCGATCACCCAGGGCGGGACCGGTTCCGTGGCGATCACCCCCGGCACCGTCGACTTCGATGCCCTCGGCCTCAGCGCCCAACTCAGCGCCACGGTCAAGGATGAGCAGGGCCAGCCGCTCAGCGGGGCGCCGGTCACCTGGTCGTTCAAGCACGCCGGGGTCATCCTGGTCAGCACCAGCGGGGTCGTGACGGCGATGGGCAACGGCACCGACACGGTGGTGGCCTCGTCGGGTGGCGTGAAGGCCTTCGCCGAGGTGCGGGTGCAGCAGGTGCCGGCCTCGCTGGTCATCTCACCCGCGCAGGCCACGCTCACGGTCCTCGGCGGCAGCGTCACCCTCGGTGCGGCGGTCAGGGATCGCAACCAGCGGAGCATCCCGGGCGCCCAGGTCAGCTGGAGTTCGAGCAATCCGGCGGTGCTGCCGGTCGATGCCAGCGGCAAAGTGGTCGCGGCCGGGGTCGGGACCGCCCAGTTCCAGGCCACCAGCGGTACGCTCTCGGGCAATGCCAACGGCATCGTGCAGCTCACCGGTCCGGTCGGCGGGGCGGTGGTGGGAGGCGAGATGCCCTGCACCAGCGGCTTCGCCGGGGCGTTCCCCTGCAGCAACATCGACCTGCTCTCCTACCTGCCGCTCGGCGGCCTCGGCATCGGCAACAGCACCAGTGAGCTCAACGATCTCTGGGGCTGGACCGACGCGTCGACCGGCAAGGAGTATGCGCTGGTCGGCCGGACCGACGGGCTCGCCTTCGTCGATCTCTCCACCCCCACGATGCCGCGCTACCTCGGCTACCTGCCGATGACCAGCGGCGCCCACGAGAACTACTGGCGCGACGTCAAGGTCTACCAGGATCACGCCTTCGTCGTGGCCGACGGCGCCGGCCAGCACGGGATGCAGGTCTTCGACCTGCACCAGCTCCGCGACGTGACGCTCCCCAGGGTGTTCAGCGCCACCACGACCTACCACCGGGGTGGCCAGCGTGCACAACATCGCCATCGACGAGCAGTCGGGCTTCGCCTACCTGGTGGGCGCCAACTCCGGCGGCACCACCTGCGGTGGCGGCCTCCACATGGTCGACATCCACACCCCGGCCACCCCGACCTTCGCCGGCTGCTTCGCCGACCCGGCCACCGGACGCGCCAGCACCGGCTACACCCACGACGTCGAGTGCGTGATCTACCACGGACCCGACGCGACCTACAGTGGCCACGAGATCTGCCTGGGATCGAACGAGACCGCGCTCAGCATCGCCGACGTGACCGACAAGGCGAATCCCGTGGCGCTCTCCAGCGCCAGCTACCCGGGCGTGGCCTACACCCACCAGGGCTGGCTCACCGAGGATCAGCGCTACTTCCTGACCAACGACGAGCTCGACGAGCTGAGCGGCACCGCTGGTGGCGGCACCCGCACCCTGATCTGGGATGTGTCGGACCTCGGCGATCCGCTGCTGGTGGGCGAGTACCACGGCCCCACCAGCGCGACCGACCACAACAACTACGTCTACGGCACCCGGATGAGCGCCTCGAACTATCAGTTCGGCGTGCGGGTGCTCAACGTGGCCGATCCGGTGCATCCGACCCAGCTGGGTTTCTTCGACACCGCCCCGGAGCTCCCCAACGTGGCCGGCTTCGGCGGCTCATGGAGCAACTACCCCTACTTCGCCAGCGGCATCCTGGTGGTGACCAGCAGCACAGGAAGGGCTGTTCGTGCTGCGGGCGAACTGAACGGACGGGTGAAGGGTGAAGGGTCAATGGTGAACGGGACTCCAGTCCCCGATGCCCGGTTCCCGTTCACCATTCACGCGTTCACCATTCACGCTTGCAGCACCGAGTACACCACGTGATCCCGGTAGGCGCCATTCACGAAATGTGACTGGCGCCTCGTCCCTTCCAGCACCCCGCCGATCCGCTCGGCCACGGCGCGCGACGGCTGGTTCTCCACCCGGCACTGGAACTCGATCCGGTTGACGCCGTTTCGGAACATTGCGTCGATCACCGGCCGGAGGGCGCGGTGCACCAGGCCGCGGCCGCGCGCCGACGGCACCAGCCAGTAGCCGACCTCCGCCACGTGGTGGACCGGGTCGTTCGACCAGCAGACCACACCGCCCAGCAGCCGGTCGGCCTCCCACAGCCCCAGATGAAAGCCGTGGCCGGTGGTCTCGCGCTCGGCGGCGTCAGTGATGAAGCGTGCCGCGGCGTCGGCATCGGTGATGGTGGCCGACCACCGGAGCCACGGGTCGAAGGCATCGCGATCGCGATCGATGGCGGCGTGGAGTGTGCCGGCGTCATCGACCGTGAGCGAGCGGAGGACGGTGGTGTCGGGACCGGGGAGTTGCACGCCGTTCAAGGCGTCGAGAGGACGAAGGTGTTGCCGTCGGGATCCTTGAAGATCGCCGCGGTGCCCCAGTCGGCCTTCTCGGCATCCTGCACGAACTCGACCCCCTTGGCCTTGAGCTCGGCGGCGGTGGCGAAGACATCGTCGGTCATGAAGGTCACGTTCATCATCCCGCCGATCATCGCCTCCTGCCCCTTCATGGTGAACAGCACCAGCTTGGTCTCCGCTCGCGGAAAACCGAGCTCGAT
Organism: uncultured Gemmatimonadales bacterium; assembly: GCA_963817715.1. GTDB lineage: Bacteria > Gemmatimonadota > Gemmatimonadetes > Gemmatimonadales > GWC2-71-9 > Palsa-1233. The sequence continues at coordinate 422,909 of CAWFPG010000005.1, read as the reverse complement.
CCAGCGCTGGGTGCCGTCGAACGGGGCGTCGGTGATCACCCGGCAACCGAGCTTCGTGGTGTAGAACTCGAGCGCGCGGTCCTGGTCGCTCACGGGGATGCTGGCGAACTTGATGCCCTTGATCATGAGGAAGGTCCTGAGGAGTGAGTCCTGAGTCGGGAGGACAGCCTGGCCCGGTTGGTCGCCGTCTATCGTCTATCGTCTATCGTCTATCGTCTATCGTCTATCGTCTATCGTCTCGAACGATGCAGCACCTCCGTCTGGCGCACAACGCCTGCAATGGCTACCATGGCAGGCATTGCCACAGGAGCTGTGATGGCCACCATACCGCTGGACCCCTACGTCGTCGACGTGCTGATGCCCGACCTGGTCGGCCACGACCGGAAGCCGGCGGCGTTCCTGGTCTACCTGCATCTCTGGCGGATGACACACGGAGCCCGGCAACCCTCCCTGCGGGTGGCGCTGGCCGACCTGGCCGACGCCACCGGACTCTCCAAGCGTGGGGTGCAGGATGCGCTGGGTTGGCTGGTCAAGCGACAGCTGGTGACCGGCGAGCGGGAGGGGGTCACGGCCATCACCCGCTTCTCGGTGCTGGAGCCGTGGCGGCGCTGACTAGGGGGAGGACGCCGGGTCGGGGACGGGGACCAACTGGAAGGGATAGGAGATGTCGGTGACGCCGACCAGCAGGTCCAGCGAACAAAAGACCTCGGCACTGATCGCCTGAACGCACCACGGACCGACGGCCGGCATGGTCCGCACCCGGTATGGCGTGAGTCCTTCAGCCACGAAGGTCAGTTCTGCCCCCCAGGCCGAGGCATGGATCCGGCCGTTCCGCAGCACGTACAGGTCGAACGACTCACCCACGGCGATCTCCGGCCCCACGGCCCACGGGAAGTCGATCAGCATCGGCTCGGGCGAGTCGGACACCCTCCCCGTATGGCCCCAGCACCAGACCCGGTGGTCGAGATCCGAACCGCACGCCAGATCCAGCCCCGCACTGATCCGCTCGAATCGGTGGCCGCCACTCACGGGGACCATGCCGTCGTGCGGTCGCGTGTCGCCAACGCCGAGTTGGCCATACCCGTTGTCGCCCCAGCACCATGCGGCACCTTCGAGATCGATGCCACAACCGAAGTGGTAGCCACCATCAATCATTGCAAAGGGCCGATCGGACAGCGCCGTCACGGTGGCCGTGGCAGAGCCACGTTGGGACCAGCACCAGATCCGCTGATCCGGATCCCCGCGCCCGCACACGGTACCGCCGGACCACGCCGGTTCGATCGTGGTCAGGTCGAGGAGCGGCGGGGCGTTGGTGATACGGTGCCACGGCTCGTCGACCTCCGCTGATCGGCACCATGCGGAGGCAGTTGTATCGAGCATGCACAGCACCGAATAGCCCGGCACGAGGACCGCCGGGACCGCCGGCAGGGGAACGTCCACCGGCTGGCGGGCACCGCGACCGAAGACGGACCACGGCCCCCAGCACCAGAGCCGACCGCCCCGGAGACCGCAGCCGAAGTTCCGTGAGGCAACAACGGTGTCGGCTGTGAAGGCATGGGCATCGGTGTTCATCCGGCGGCCATCGAACCCGACGGCATCTGCGCGCAGAGCATAGCTGCCCGACGGGCCGTTGACGGCCCCGAATGACAGGTTGTCATAGCGCGGCAGCGTCCACTGCGCCCGCGCGATGCCGGCAGCGTCGGTCACCGAGTCGTAGGGCTCAATGGTTCCGTCGCCGCTCCACGCCACCGACCACCCGGCCACTGGTGTTCCATCGGCGGCCGTGAGGCGGATCGCCACGGTGTCGAAGCGCTGGCCCGGCACCGACACCGCGCCGGGTCCGTGCAGCACCGCGATCTCCGCCGGCACCGGCGGCGCGACGGGGTCGGTGCAGGCAGCGAGCAGGGCGGCCAGGACCGTGATCGCGCTGAACCTCACGGCGTGACCGACGCCGGGTCGGGGACGGGGACAAGGTCGGCGGTGAAGATGCTGGTGTCGCCGCCCCCTCGCAGCAAGATCCACGAGCAGAACACCTCGCCATCCCGGGCCCGGACACAGCTTTGCCCATCCCCAGCGACCTGCGTGATCCAGAGCCTGCCGACCTCGGCGAAGAGCGGCAGGTCCTCCTCGTTGAACCATATGCGGAGATCGCCGTTGACAATGCTGTAAAGTTCTCCGGTGCCACCGAGGGTGATGTCGGGACCGACCATCGCCGGTGCGGCCACCAGTCTCGGCACGTGCGTCTCGGGGAAATAGCTCCATCCCCAGCAATACACCTGGTGATCGAGTGTCGAGCCACAGACACCGAGGTTGTTGGCCGTCAGGTGCTCGAAGGCCAGACCGCCTGCGACGGCCACCGGAGCCGACCGGTCGGTGGAGCTCCCGTCTCCCAACTGGCCTCGGTCGTTGCGTCCCCAGCACCACGTCACCTGTTGGGTATCGATTCCACAGCCAAAGAGGCTGCCTGCCACCACCTCGATCATCGGACGAGTACCGATGAATGCGCCACGTGGTGTGCCTTCGGGGTCGTATCGCCAGCACCAGGGCAGACCGGGCTGCTTCGACCGACCGCAGAACCACGTATCCTCAACAGAGATGCCATGTGCATTCGCGGCACCATCGATCTTCGTGAGCGCCGGTGCGCCAGGCACCTGACGGAACTGACCGGGGGCATCGCTCGTGGCACACCACGGCGTGCCCGCCGAGTCGAGTATGCAGGCCACTGACTCGGTGACTCGCAGGTCCACGGGCACAACGCCTGCGGGCAGCGTCACGGGGACAGGCACCCGTACCGGCGGCGCGAGCCCAACCGGGAGCGGAACCTGGCCCCAACACCAGAGGTCCCCCGATCGGATCCCGCACGCGTAGTGGAACGCGGCATCGACGCGATCGACACGGAACGCCCTTGCCTCAACCGTGAACTGGTGACCCCCGAAACCGATCGCCTCGGCGTGGGCCGTATAGTTCCCGGACGGTCCGGAAATATGAAAGTCGGGAGATACCAAGTCGTACCGCGGCAGCGTCCACCGCGCGCGCGCGATCCCTACCACGTCGGTCACCGAGTCGTAGGGCTCCACCGTCCCGTCGCCGCTCCACGTCACCGGCCAGCCGACGATCGGGGTGCCATCGTCGGCGGTGAGCCGGATCGCCACGGTGTCGAAGCGCTGGCCCGGCACCGACACCGCGCCGGGTCCGTGGAGCACCGTGAGTTCCGCCGGCACCGGCGGCGCCACCGGATCGGCGCAGGCGGCGAGGGTCAGGACAAGCAGTGCGGTGGGACACAATCGCATCTGGGCAGAACTCCGGGCAGGGGGACCGGATACAGAGGTGACCCACACGGATCGTCTGTGGTCACAACCAGCAACGCAGCGCCTCCGCCCCTTCGCTCCGCTCAGGGTGACAGCGCCGCCGTCGCTCCGCCCTCCGCCCTCCGCCCTCCGCCCTCCATCACGGCACCGTGTAGTCGAACTCCCACGAATGGACGCCGCCGGCAATGGTGAGGTCAAAGGTCCCCTCGATCCCCGCCAGCTCGCCGGTCCCCGACCCGGGCACCACCGCGATCTCGAGGGTCGGCACCCGGTCGCGCATCACGCCGCGGTGCATCAGCATGAAGCTCCCCGCGCGACCCTCGAGGGTGCCGCTCACCCGCTCGATCGCGACATAGGCGCCGCTGCCGCCGGGGTCACCACCGGAGAGCATCTCGCCGCTCCCGGTACCCTCGATGTCGCCGTGGAAGACCTTGGCGATCGAGAAGCGCCCCATCCCCGCGTCGGGGTCGTTGGGCTCGATCGGGAGGACCTTGACGTCGAAGGTGCCGCGGGCCATGGGGAGTGCTCCTCGCTGGGTCGGGTGCCTGGTGAGGTGAAGCGTGAAGGGTAAAGGGTAATGGGGGGAGAGGGGCGGTTTCCCCTTCACCTCACCTTCACCCTTCACCCTTCACCGAGACTATCATCCTGAGTCCACCATCGATTCCCCGTCACCGGCCACCGGTCCCCATGCCCACCCGACTCCTCCGCCCGGCCCTGGCGCTCGTCGCCCTCCTTCCCGCCGCACTCCTCGCCCAGCAGGCCGAGCGCGCCGAACCGGTCTTCAAGGATGGCCAGGCCCAGGTCGTCCCGGCCTTCGCCGACACCAGCACCTGGATCCACCAGGAACTCTGGGTCGAGACGAACTTCGACAGCGACGGCGACGGCAAGCCCGACCGGATGCATGTCGACGTGACGCGCCCCGGTCCGACCGCGACCCAGGGACTCAAGGTCCCGGTGGTCTACGAGACGAGCCCCTACTTCGCCGGCACCTCGGGCGATCGCGCCTTCATGTGGGACGTGCATCAGGAGATCGACCAGCCGGCGCCGCCCCGCACCTCGCAGCCACCGGTCAAGACCCGATCCACCTCGCCGTGGATCTCGCGCGCGCAGGTCCGTACCTGGGTGCCGCGCGGCTTCGCGGTGGTCCACTCGGAGTCGCCGGGCACCGGCCTGTCGCAGGGTTGTCCCACCGTGGGTGGCCCCAACGAGGAGCTGGCCCCCAAGGCGGTGATCGACTGGCTCAACGGTCGCGCCAAGGGCTACACCACGATCGATGGCAACGAGGAAGTCAAGGCGACCTGGACGACCGGCAAGGTCGGGATGACCGGTACGTCGTACGATGGCACCCTGCCGCTCGCTGCGGCGACCACCGGCGTCGATGGCCTCGAGGCGATCATCCCGATCTCGCCCAACACCTCCTACTACCACTACTACCGCTCCAACGGCCTGGTGCGGCATCCCGGCGGCTGGCTCGGCGAGGACATGGACTTCCTCTACGACTTCATCAATAGCGGCAACCCGGCGCGCAAGGACTGGTGCAACGCCCACGTCCGCGACGGCGACCTCAAGGCGCATCACGACCGCACCACCGGCGACTGGAACGACTTCTGGGCGAAGCGCGACTACTGGGGCAAGCTCGACGGGATCAAGGCCGCCACCCTGATCGCCCACGGCTTCAACGACTGGAACGTGATGCCGATCCACAGCGTGCACGTGTTCGAGACGCTGGAGGCGCGCGGCGTGCCGGTCCGGATGTACTTCCACCAGGGCGGCCACGGCGGCCCGCCGCCGCTGGCGATGATGAACCGCTGGTTCACCCGCTATCTCTACGACGTGAAGAACGGCGTCGAGAACGAGCCCAAGGCCTGGATCGTCCGCGAGGATGCGCCGCGCGACGAGCCGACCCCCTACGCCGACTATCCGCTGCCCGGCTCGGCCCCGGTGTCGCTGCACCCGACCGGCGACGGCAACGGCGTTGGCACCCTGAGCATGGCCGCGACCAGTGATCCAACCATCGGGTCACTGGTCGACGACGTCGACTCCAACAGCGTGGCGTGGGCCCAGACTCCGCGCTCCGAGCACCGGCTGATCTATGCCACGCCGGAACTCACCCAGCCGCTGCACATCTCGGGTGCGCCGAAGGTGACGGTGCGGGTGGCGGTCAACAAGCCGGCCGCCAACCTGTCGGTCTACCTGGTCGAACTGCCCTACACCACGCCCGAGCGCCGCAAGCCCGATTTCTCGCTGGTCACCCGCGGCTGGGCCGACCTGCAGAACCACGCCTCGCTGGAGCACGGCGAGCCGCTGGTGCCGGGACAGTTCTACGAGATGACCTTCGATCTGCAGCCCGACGACCAGGTCATCCCGGCCGGCAAGCGACTGGCGCTGATGATCTTCTCGAGCGACCGCGACTTCACCCTCTGGCCCGCACCGGGGACCGAACTGCAGGTCGATCTGGCCGGCACATCGATCACGCTGCCGGTGGTGGGCGGTCCGCAGGCGTTCGCGGCGGCGACGACCACGCCGTAGCCCGTCGGCCAGCGGGAGGCCTGCGCGTCAGCTCGACTCGGGCGTGACGACGACGAAGCGGATCCGGCGCCGGTGGCGCGCCATCAGGTAGTCGATCAGGTCGCCGAGGATCTGGTGGGGACGATTGCCACCCCGGGTGATCACTCGGCAGAGCAGCAGGCTGGCGTCGCCGTCCCATTCGATGTTGATGGCACCCGGCCGCCCCGTGACCGTGCTGCGCAGCTTGAGCCAGCCCGGGTGGCGCCCCCGCTTGTGCGCCCAGACCACCTTGAGACCGTGGGTCGCCTCGCGGCGGCCGTCGGCCTCGATCGCCTCGCGCAGGCTCCTGCCCTTGCGACAGTGCACCGTGACCAGTGTCTGCATGGCAACCTCCCTTTGACAGGAGACGCCGTCGGCCGGGCCACGGTTCCCGCCACCGCGGCCATGCCGGGCGGTGAGGGCACCCAGGGTCGCTGGCGGATTGATGCGCATTTGCAACCGTCCGCGGCCCGCGCCGTGCTGGCAGCGGACCGGGAGGTCGCAAGGGAGGGAATGGTCCTGCAGAGAAGCCGGAGGAGCAGCAACTTCTGCCGGCCTCACCACAAGAGATGCCGATGGCCGGCAGATGGTTGCAGGGGGTTGGCAGGGCCCGGATTTGTGGAGTAGTTGAGGGTGACGTTGCATCCTGTCCCGGCCTCCCCAACCGGAGGGATCTGCATGCTGCCGTTCCGCCTCACCTCACTTGGCCCGCCCCAGCTGGTCGGCCCCGATGGCGACCCGGTCCGATTCCGGACCCGGAAGCACCTCGGCCTGCTGGTCTTTCTGGCCATCGAGCCGCCGGTGACCCATCGCCGTGACCGGCTGGCGACCCTGCTCTGGCCCCTGGTCGAGCTGGAAGAGGGGCGTCACTCGCTGGCCACTGCCCTCTCGGTGCTGCGAGGCCGGCTCGGCTCCGACGCCTTCGAGACCACCCGCGACACGATCCGCCTCCTGCCGGGTCGGGTGGTGACCGACGTGGCGCTGCTCGCCGCTGGCGACCCTCTCGAGGGCGACACCCTGGTGGCCGGGGCCTTCCTCGACGACTTCGAGATTCCTCGGGCGCCCGATTTCCAGCACTGGGTCGACACCGAGCGGGCTCGGCTGCTGCCGCTGGTGCACGACCATCTCGCCGGCCGAATCGACCAGTCGCGTCGCTCGGGCGACACCCGGCGCCTCGAGGCGACCGCCGAGCAGCTGTTGCGGATCGACCCGCTGAGCGAGGAGGCGACGCGGGCGCTGGTCGAGGCGCGGGCGATGGCCGGCGATCGGATCGGGGCGTTGCGGCGCTACGATCGCTGGCGGGAGCGCCTCGCCGAAGAGCTCGGTGCCACGCCGGTGGCGGGGATGCAGCGGATGGCCGATCGGCTTCGGCGTCGGGGGCTGGAGCGGCCCGATCTCGCGGTGCTGGCCCCGGTGCCCACCGAGCAGTGGCAGGAGCGGGTCTTCCTGGGGCGGAATGTCGAGTTCCGCGACTGTTACCAGGCGTGGGAACAGGCGCGGCTGGGCGAGCCGCGTCACGTGCTGGTGCGGGGGGAGAGCGGCGTCGGCAAGTCGACGCTGGTGGGTCGGGTCGCCACCTCGCTGGCGCTGGAGGGGGCGAGCGTGGCGCGGGTCCAGTGCTACGAACTCGAGCGCGAACTGCCGTTCGGGGTGATCGGGTCGTTGGTCGGGGTGCTGCTCGACCTGCCCGGTGCCAGCACCACCGCACCCGAGCACCTCGCCGAGCTTGGTCGGCTGGTCGCCAAGGTGCGACAGCGGTGGCCCGGGCTGCCCGAACCGTCGGGGGCGACCGGTGAGAGCGCCCGGATCCAGTTCACCGAGGCGGTGATGGCGCTGCTCGCAGCCCTCGCCGAGGAACAGCCGGTGGTGGTGGTGATCGACGACCTTCACCTGGCCGATGCCACCTCGCTGGCGGTGATCCACCTGTTGTTGCGACGCACCGAGGCACTGCCGTTGATGGTGATGATGACCCTCACCAGTGGGGTGCGCGCGTTGCCGGCCGCGGCGACCCGTTTCACCGAGCAGGCGGGGGCGATCGCCGCCCGGCTGATCGACCTGGCACCGCTCCCCGAGGCGCAGGCGACCGAGCTGCTCGATGCGATGCTGGCCGGGGCGGCCGAACCGGGGCCGACGGTGCGTCGCGCGATCCTGGCGGGTGCCGGCGGCAACCCGATGATCCTCGAACTGCTGGTGAGCGACTGGCGGCGCCGGGGCGACGCCTCGCTGGCGCTGGCGTTGAGCGCGATGACGGCGAACGCCGCCCAGCCCGCCGCGGCCACCTTCCAGCGGCTGGTCGAGGGAATGCTCGGGTCGCTCGATCGCGAGGCCAGGGCAGTGGCCGACCTCGCTGCGATCCTCGGCCAGCGGCTCAACGACCTGGCGATGTACACCCTGGTCGACCTGCCGGTGACCCGAACGATGCGCGCGATGGCGTCGCTCACCGGGCAGCGGCTGCTCCGCGACGCCGGGAGTCATCTCGAGTTCGCCAACGAGGTGGTGCGGGGCCACTGCTACCTGGCGATGGCGGCGCCGCTGCGGCGGATGCTGCACTCGATGGTGGCCGATCGATTGCTGGCGGGATCGGGGATCGAGGAGCCGATCCCGGGACTGGAAGTCGCTTGGCACCTGGTCCGCGGCGATCGGCTGGCGGAGGCGGTGCCCTACCTGCTGGCAGGCGGCCGCGAGTCGATCCGTCGCGGTGCGCCGCACGAGGCCGACCTGGCCCTCTCGACCGGGCTGCCGGCGCTCACCGGTGCGGCGCGTCGCACCGCAATCCTGCTGCTGGCCGAGGCGTTGCAGGAGCTGGGGCGGTGGGCCGACTCACTTCGGGTGCTGGAGATGTCGAGCGAGCCGTTTGACCAGGCCGAGGAGAGCTGGCGGGAGGTGTTGCGGGTTCTGAATAGACGGTGGCTTGGCACATGCACAACGACAGAGATAGGTACCCACACTATCCGTGTGCTGGCAATCGCACGAGAAGCGGACGACCCAGAGCTCCGCGCATCCGCTATGAGCGCACTCGTGGCACTCCTGTCCTCCACCAGAGAGAAAGCCCCCGCCTTGGAGCTTGGCAAGCTATCTGAAGGAGCACTACAAGAGGTCATAGACCCGTACCAGCGCATCCACCTGTTACTCGCTTCCGCATGGTCACGTGCGTTCCTTGATGGTACTGCTGCAGCAATGGACCCCTCAACGAGGGGGTAGCATTAATTGAGAAGACTGGAACGGCAAGCAGCATCGCGACCCGCCTTCTTCTCGCGGCTGGCATAACTCGCTGTCAGATTGGTGAATACGGGGCGGCCAAGCCATTGATCGAAAAGGCTTTCACCCTAGCCCAGCGGTTGGACAATCCGATCTTCCAGGCAAATGCCGCATCCGGCCTCGCAATGGTCGCCGGTCGTCTCGGTGACCACTCCGATCAAGTCAAGTGGGCACGCCGCGCTATCACAGTAGCGCCAGACGCGGAATGGGGAATTCCGTTACTAGGAGCAACCTACGAACTCGCCTCGGGGCTTGCCCTCCAAGACAGAGCGGTCGAAGCGACCGGGGTTCTCGCTGAGATGACTGATCGCTTCACGGGGCCGCGGCCACCTTGGATGACCCAAGCGTGGTTGTTAATTAAGGCGGACGTCTATGCGATTGTTGGCGACAAGGCACGTGCTCGTCGTTCCGCAACCAGCGCCCTGAGTCAGGGGCAGAACACCGTCTTGCATGAATGTTTCGTCGGGCCGCTAGCGAGGTGGCTGGCCCTCATTAGTAAGGGTTCAGAGGACGAAGCGATAGCACGCGACCACCTCGCCAAGCTGAGGGAAACCATCGATCGATTCGATGCGAAGGACCAAGCTGAGATTCTTGCGGCTGAGCTCTATCTCGGGGGAGATGGACGCGGAGATCGCTTGCAGTTCGCCACGACCTAGCGGTCAGGTTACGGAATCTTCCGCAACCAGTTCGGCATATGATCACAAGGCTTGGGGTAACAAAAGACGCGGACCGTACACACTGGGGCACGTACTAGTGGCCGTCACCAACGCGGCGGAGCCCTTGCAACTCACTCATCCTGTTCGCAGTGGCCCGAGCAGACCGCATTGCCTCCGCACGAGCCCGGATACTGAGGCTCTGGGAGATACTCGGGGATCGACGAAGGATCAGCAATAAGCCGACGAACAGTGACGGAGTTCACTGTAAGTTCAACCAACTCGGGATCAACTGAGTCGCCCGACCCTTATTCAGCTCAGCAAGCACGATCTCGAGGGACAAAGCCTTACGGTAGGGTCGATTCGTAGTCATCGCGTCAATGGTGTCAGCGATCGTGATGATCCGCGCACCCAAGCGGGATATCTGTCCGCAGCGACTTCATCCGGATAACCACGGCCATCCCATCGCTCATGGTGATGGCGGACACATGACACCACATAGCCCTGGAACCTCGAGAAGAGGGACACGAGTTCCGCGCTCTTGACAGAGTGGGTCTTCATGATGTCCCACTCCTCGCTCGGTGAGCTTCCCCTCCTTCTGGAGAAGTGGGGCGAACTCTTCATGAATCTTTCCGACATCATGCATAGCGCTGCGTTCTCGATGTCTTCGAGTTGCTCGGGGTCAAGTCCAAGGTCGATCGCGATCGCCCTTGACAAACCGCACACCCGTCGCGAATGACCCGACGTATATGGGTCACGTGCCTCGATGGCTTTGACCATCATGGCAAGCTGCTCACGAACGTTTAGCTCCAGCTGTTCGTACGTCGCGATCGAGCTCGCGATAGCAGTGTCCTGAAGTCGTTGAGCTTCCCGTAGAAATGCCGGACTGCGACCAATGGCAGGACGATCACGATGAAGCCGAACCGCCCGAAGCCCTCGGAGCGATCGAAACGCACGAACACCTATGCAACGACCAACGCCAACAAGCTCGCGGCAATGTCGTAGCCCAGCACCCAGACTGTGTTGGTCCGCCAAGTGGAGAACACTGGCTTCTTGCGAGAAGCGCGACTGCAGTATTCACGGCGATCGAGTTGACCACGAAATAGACGAATGCAGCGGCGAGGAACATCAGCCACCTCACCGAGCGCGGCGTTGAACGGACTCGGCAGCGCCACCACTCTCAAGAATCGGCGGTGGGTGGTTAGCCCGCCGAGCCAAGTAGTAGACGGTAAAGGTCAACCCGACACTGACGATGCGCTCGGAAACGTTGAACAGCTGCCTTTAACGGCTGGATCTCGCGCGTAGACCTGCGAGATCAGGCCTTGACGAAGGCCAGCGGTGAGTGCGCCCCGAAGAACGCTCCGAGCACTAGCACCGATAGCGAGGTGGAACACGAAGACGAGTGAGCCGGCCATCCACCCCGACTTGTTCCGGGTGCCGGAAATCTCAAGCAGGAGTCCAACGAAGCGCCAGAGAGAACAGCGCCCATAGTCGACTCGGTGGCCTAGGCATCGCCTGCAAGGAGCCCCAGCAGCACAATTGCCGCGAGGGTCATCCCGGTGACATATACCACAACGGCGCGATTCAAGGGCATATGAATGGGGGGAAACCGCTCAGGACGGCTTTAGATCCCAGCTTACAGTCTCAGCGCGGAAGAGACCCGCGATGAAGTCCACCGCAGCGGCCAGCCATTCCAGCATATGCGTCACCTCCTCTCCAGTACATCAATCCATCGAGAGGGGCAGACCCCGCTATGGCCTACCTGACGCTTCGCTATTTGGACCGCTCGGCTCCGCTCACAGCCGGACCCTGGTGTTTCCCCCCGTACTCCTTTCGGTTACTCGTGGAACGCGGCGCGGACCCCTGCCCGCCCCGCCATGCACTGCCCCGCGGCTAGCGTTGCCGCCGGACGGATACCCATCGATTGGTCGCGTCGAGCACCGCGAAGACCGCGGCATGCTCGGCGCTCTCGCGCACCTCGGCCGAACCCACGAGGAGCGTCGAGTTGCGTCCACCCACCGCCTGCACCCCCGCCATGACCCAGGTCCGGTCGAAGGCGTCGACCACCTGGGTCCCCTCCAGCGCCAGGGTGTGGCGCTCGAGCAGGCGCTCGACCACCCGTACCGCCGCGCGCGCGGCGGCCTCGACCCGGTTGCGCGGCGTGTCGGGCCCCTCCTCCGAGGCCAGCTCGACATTGCCCTCACAGGTCAGCGTGACCGTGGCCGACACCCACCGCTGTCGCTCGGTCGGCGCCAGCACCAGCTCCTCGAACAGCACCGCACGCTGGTTGGCGCGGTGCTGCACCGCCGCCTGTTCCAGTGTCTTGAGCGGCGCCACCTCGGCGGTGTGCGCCACGCTGATCTTGCGATGGTCGATCCGCAACCCCAGATGCGCCAGCAGCGCGCTCTCGACGTTGCGGACCACCTGCTTCGGCGTCTGTGCGTTGGTCGCCAGGATGTGGATCTCGCTCACCTCGCCCAGCGGCGTCGTCACCACCCGCGCCGACAACACCCCTTCGAGCGATGTCAGCAGGTTCTCGGCCCGGCGGACCCCCCAGGGGTCGGTCGCCGGGTCGATCGGGGCGCCGCCACTGCGGCCCCCGTCGGGATCGTGAAACTGCTGCGGTGAAGCGGTCACGGCACGTCCTGTTCGTTGATATCGCGTGTCTGTCGATGGTCGATCGTCAATGGTCGATGGTCGATCGTCCGACCCGACCCCCTTCAGTCCTCAGCCTTGAGCCTTGAGCCTTCCACCATCAGCCATCGACCATCGACCTCATCATGCAATCGTGTTCCGTCCCGCTGCCTTGGCCAGGTACAGCGCTCGGTCGGCCTGCTCCAGCAGCGGACCCTCGCCCGGCGCGGATGGGTCGTACTCCGCCACGCCGATGCTCACGCTGATCTGGCCCAGGTTGAACCCCATCCGGTCGCCCGCCTGCTCGACCCGTTCCCGCACCGCATCGGCGACCCGGAGGGCACCGGCCCGATCGGTCCGGGTCAGCAGCACCACGAACTCGTCGCCGCCGTAGCGTGCCGCGAGGTCGGTGGTGCGGATCGTCCGCCGGATCTCGTCGGCCACCCCCCGGAGCACCGTGTTGCCACGTTCGTGCCCGAAGCGGTCGTTGAGCTCCTTGAGCCGGTCGAGGTCGACGAACAGCACCGCGAACGACTCGCCACTGCGCTTGCTCCGCTCCACCTCGTGGTTCAGCCGCTCCTGCAGCGACCGATAGCTCGCGAGTCCCGTCAGTGCGTCGGTGCTGGCATCGCGCGACGCATCGTCGGCCCGACGCGACAGCCACGGCACACACTGCCGGAGCGAAGCCCGTCCCAGCGCCGCCGCCTGGGCGAAGCGGTGACAGGTCGGATAGCCGCACGCCCGGCAGTCCCACGCCTTGCCGTTGGGCCCGGTGCCGATCGCGTCGAGGATCGCGCGCACCGCCTGCGGCTCCGCCTGCTCGCGACGCGCCCCGAACGGGAACGACGCCCCCACCTCGACCGGCGCCGGCTCGGGCACCACCGGTGCCCGGCTCCGGGTCGGCTCGTACTGCGGCCAGCAACCGCCGCCGCCGGTAGAGCTCGTCGGCCGGCCCCGCGGTCGGGTGCCCCAGCGAGCCGTGATGCGAGGTGATGTCGACGAAGCCGAGATCGATCCGGTCGTGACCCACCGCCCGCGCCAACGCCTCGAGCCCCTCCAGCCCCCGGACACTCAGGATCCGGCGACCCAGCGACGACCCACTCACCACCATCTCCAGCGGCAGCCCCCCCGCCACGCTCACGTGGCGCCGGGTCTCCGCCGGCAGCCGGGAGAAGGTCACCGGCATCTGCTCCGGTCGCACCTCGCGCAGCGCAAAGAGCTGCTCCAGGTCGCTGAACGTCATCACCGCGTCCAGCTCGTCGACCCGGCCCGGTGCCCCGGTCCCCACATAGACGACCGGCAGCTTCGACCCCAGCAAATGACGCAGGAATCGCGCCTCTGCCACGCAGGGATAGGTCACCGGCGCCAGGTAGGGCACCAGCTCCGGGTGATGGGCCGAGATCGCCGCCACCACCACCGGGTCGGTGCTCCGGATCAGGGTGCCCCAGTCGGGGTCCTCCCACTGCCGTTGGTACTCCTGGGCTACCAGCTCGTCGCCCACGATTCCCCGGGAGACATGCCGGAATCCGGCCTCATAGCAGGCATTGACCAGTTGTTCTGGTGTTGCAGGATGGAACCACGCCGCCGACTCGGGCGACAGGATCAGCGCCCCGGTCCCCGCCTCGGCAATCGCCACCGCACGTTCAACCGCCCCCGTGGCCGCGATCGCCTGGTGGGGGCAGGCGGGAATGCACTCGCCGCAGCGGATGCAGTTCTCCTCCACCACCTCCACGATCCGCGCCTCCGGCGGCAACGCGATGGCGTCCGTGGGGCACACCCGGACACACGCGAGGCACGCGACGCAACGCGATGGATCAACGGTGAGCTGCAATTGGGAGCCCCGAGCGGCAGGCGTGCACCAATACACGCCGATGCAAGTTGGGGAACGCCTTGAGAAGAGTCAAGAGGTGACCGGCCCCAAAGGTTTGGCAGGCCGTCACTTAGCCGATGTCGTACTCCTTCAGCTTCCGGTACAGGGTCCGCTCCCCGATGCCGAGCAACTGGGCCGCCTTGCGGCGGTTCCCCCCCTGCTGGTCGAGGACCGTCTCGATGGTGGCCCGCTCCACGTCGGACATCGTCATCCCCTCCCGCCAGATCACCACCTCCGGCTCGGGCTCCTCCTCGACCCCCATCGCCGGGATCGAGGAGACCGGGATCGAGACCTCGGCGTCGTCGCCCACCTCGATCACCTGCATCGATTCGGGGGCCCGTTCCAGCCGGTGCCGCAGCTCCTCGACCTGGACCCGGAGTTCCATCAGCGACCGCAGGATGAACTCGAACTCGGCGCTGCCCACCATGCCGCCGTCGCGCTCGTGCTGCGCGATCCGCATCGGCAGCAGCGATCCCATCCCCTCGGTCACGTCGGGCGGGATGTCGCTGGCGCGGATCTCGTTGCCCGGCGCCAGCACCACCATCGACTCGATCAGGTTGCGCAGCTGGCGCACGTTGCCGGGCCACGGCGCGTCGACCAGTCGCTCCATCGCCTCGGCACTGATGCCGGGAAATGGCCGCTCGTGCATCGCCGAGAGTTCGCGCACGAAGCGGCGCACCAGCAGCGGGATGTCCTGGCGCCGCTCCCGGAGCGGCGGCAGGTAGATGTGCAGCACGTTGAGCCGGTAATAGAGGTCGTCGCGGAACTCGCCCTGCATCACCCGGTCGCGGAGTGATCGGTTGGTGGCCGCGACCACTCGCACGTTGACCTTGATCGGCGCCGCGCCGCCGAGCCGGAAGAACGACCGCGTCTCCAGCACCCGCAACAACTTGACCTGCACGCTGGCGGGGATCTCGCCGATCTCGTCGAGGAAGATGGTGCCGGTGTCGGCCAGCTCGAAGCGCCCCAGCCGCCGCTCGGCGGCCCCGGTGAAGGCGCCCTTCTCGTGGCCGAAGAGCTCGCTCTCGAGCAACGTCTCGGGGAGTGCGGAACAGTTGACGGCGATGAACGGCTTGCCGCGCCGGGGCGAGAGATCGTGGATCGCCTTGGCGACCAGTTCCTTGCCGCTGCCCGACTCGCCCTCGACCAGCACGGTGCTCGAGACCGGGGCCATCTGCTCGATCTTGATGAGCACTTCCTGGATCGCCGCGCTGTCACCGATGATCCCGGTGCGCCGCTGCAGCTCGCGCCGCTCGCGGAGTCGCCCGACGATTGCCACCAACTCATCGGTCGGCACCGGCTTGCTCACCACCTCGGTGGCGCCGAGCCGGGCCGAGCGCTCGGCCCGCTCGGTGTCGGTCGGCTCGAGGAGCGCGAGCACCGCGACCTCCTGGTCGCGGGCCCGCTCGGCGAGGTGGCGATAGACCGGCTCGTGCACCGCCCCGGTGAGCACCAGCACCAGCGGCTCCTCGCGCTGCAGGGCGAGGCGCCCCTCGTCGGCCGAGGCGACCAGCTCGACCGGGATCCCGGCGGCCTCGAGCGCCTTGTCGAGCGGGATCGCGGTCTCGAGGTCCGCCAGCGTGATCACGACTTGTGCTGACACTAGTGCTCCGTCTCCCCGGCCAGCAGCCGGATCGCATGTTCCACCAGCGGGGCGAGGACCGCCAGGCCGTCGCGCACCCCGCCCGGCGAGCCGGGCAGGTTGACGATCAGGGTCCGGCCTCGTGCCCCGGCGATCCCCCGCCCCAGCGCCGCCGTCGGCACCGCCGCCAGGCTCGCCGCCCTGATCGCCTCGGCGATCCCCGGCGCCTCGCGCTCGATCACCGCCCGGGTCGCCTCGGGGGTCACGTCGCGTGGGCCCAAACCCGTGCCGCCGGTGGTGATGATCAATTCTGCGACGGCGTCGTCGCACCAGCGCGCGAGCGTCGCCGCGATCTGCAGCGTCTCGTCGGCGACGATCTCCCGCGCCGCGAGGGTATGCCCCGCTTCCTCCACCCATCCCTGGGCAAGCGCGCCCGAGCGATCCTCGCGCTCGCCCGCCGCACAGGCGTCGGAGATGGTGAGGATGGCGACGTTCATCGTGCCCGGCTCGTCGCTGAAGCGACGGCTCGGCAAGGGCGGCGACTGAGAGTCGCCCACCACCGGAGGATCTTGCCCCCGGTGGCCCGCTTCAACGGGCGCCCTGACCGAGCAGCAGCTCCTGTCCTGAGCGCAGTCGTGGGATCAGCCGCTGGCCATCGCACCCTCACCCCTCCCTCGTCACGAACGGAGGATGCACGACCGTGGCGTCCCACTGCCGGTCGGGGGCGACGATGCGCAGCGCCGTGCCACTCTGGTCCGAGCCCGACGGCACCGCCGTCATTCCGATGATCCCGGCCCTGGGTGAGATCCCGACCGAGCGCACCCGGTCCACGGCTCGCCCGTTGAGCTGCACCTCGCACCCCGCCGGCGGCGCCTCGTGCCCCGCCACGGTGAAGCCAACCAGTCGCTTGAGCGGACCACTGCGTCGCCGAGCCTCGAGCGCCACCTCGCCGGGAAACGGGGCGCCCTTGCCCTGGGCCACCAGCTCCTCGAGCGCCGCCTCGACCGGGGTGTCGTCGTCGCCGATTTCCACCCCCACCCGTGCCACGCCCCACTCGAGCCGCAGCAACTCCCAGGTGGCGTCGTCGACGAACGGAATCGCCAGCCGTCCGATCGCGCCCCGCAGCGAATCGAGATCGCGGCTGCGGCAGTAGAGGTCGAGGCCATCGGGCCCATGGCGACCGGCCCGGGCCGCGAACACGTCGACCCCGGCGAGCCGGGCACGGATCAGGTCGTTGGCCTCCTCGGGGATCGGCTCGAGCAGCGTCGCCAGCCGTCCGGCGGCGGCGGGGCCGCGCACACTGACCACCGCCACGTCGTCGGAGATGTCGCGAAGCCGCACGGTGCCGCGCTTGCGCTTGACGATGTAGTCCCAGGCCACCTTTCGGACGTGACCCGGCACCAGCAGCATCGACCAGGTCGGCGAAGCGGTAGATCGTGACCCGGGCGAGGATGGTCGCGTCGTCGCGGAGCAGCAGCGCGTCGGCGAAACGTCCCGGGGGGAGCGCCGAGATGTCGACGGTGGTCACCCGGTTGACCCAGGCGTGCGCATCGGCGCCGCTCACCTCGAACTGGCCCAGCGAGGTGGTGGTCCACGCGCCGGCGGCGGTGGCGAGCGCCTCGTAGCCGGTGGTATCGGTCATCGCATCACCATGGTCATCAGCGCTTTCTGGGCATGGAGCCGGTTCTCGGCCTCGTCGAAGACCCGCGACTGGGGCCCCTCGAGGACCTCCTCGGTGATCTCCTCGCCGCGGTGCGCCGGGAGACAGTGGAGCACGATCGCATCGGATGCGGCACGTGCCATCAGATCGGCATCGACCGCGTAACCCTTGAACGCCCTGGCACGGAGTTCCTGTTCGCTCTCCTGCCCCATCGACGCCCAGACGTCGGTCGTCACCACATGGGCGCCGGCCGCGGCCTCGTCGGGGTCCTCGGTGACGACGATCTTCGTCTTCGTCTTGTTGGCCTCGTAGATCGCGCGGTCGGGTGAGTAGCCCGCCGGACACGCGATCCGCAGCTCGAAGCCGAGCAGCCCGGCGGCCTCGATCCACGAGTTGGCCATGTTGTTGCCGTCGCCGATCCAGGCCACCACCCGACCATCAACGGAGCCGAACGCCTCATTGATGGTGAGCAGGTCGGCGAGGATCTGGCAGGGATGGCGGAGGTCGGTGAGACCGTTGATCACCGGGATGGTCGCGTAGCGCGCCAGCTCCTCCACGTCGTGTTGCGCGAAGGTGCGGATCATGATCAGGTCGACCATCCGCGACAGGACCCGGGCGGTGTCGCGGATCGGCTCGCCGCGGCCGAGCTGGATGTCGCGGGAGGAGAGGAAGAGGGCATGGCCGCCGAGCTGCAGGGCGCCGACCTCGAAGGAGACCCGGGTGCGGGTGGAGCTCTTGGCGAAGAGCATCGCCAGCGTCCTGGCGGCGAGCGGCTTCTCCCGATAGCGGCCGGCCTTCATCTCCCCGGCCAGCGCCAGCAGCTCACGGGTCTCCTGGGCGGAGAGGTCGGGGATCTTGAGGAAGTCGCGCTTGGGGGCCATGTGCCATCCTGGGGAGTGGGGCGGCCAGAATGGCAGGAATCTAGTGGGGAATGAATACCGTTGCGAGTTGAGGCGCCCCAGCTACGGGCATCGGCGTGAGGGCTCGGCAGGAACCGAGTTTAGGGGCTCACCCGGTACTGCACGATGTCCTCCAGTCCGTCGCGATCCTCCACCGTGGCCCAGACGCGGTCGCGGGTGATGGCGCGGACCCGGACGTTGGCGGGGACCAGGAAGCTGCCGAGCGCGGCACCGCGGGGATCGAGCAGCAACCATTCGTGCCCGGAAGCCCGGGTACCGAGTTCGATCGCGAGGGCGCCGTCCCTTCCCATGACCATGCCGAGCACCGGGGCGAACCGCTTCGGCAGCCCGGCGTCGTGGACCAGCTTCACGAGTTCCTTTCGGCCGCCGGTGAGCAGCTGGACCTCGCGATCCATCCGCTCGCGGGGGATCTTCGCCGGCTCCACGGAGAGCGCCCTGGCATAGAGGGTGTCGCCGTCGGCGTCCACCCGCACGATGCCATAGCGGACCGTGGTTCCGTCATCCTCGATCGTGTTCGCGAACGCGGCGCCGTTGCCGTCGGGTGCCACCGCCATCGGCGGGTCCTTGCAATACGGGATCGGGAAGGGTTGCCCGTCGGGGCGACGGACGCGGCAATGGCCGGACACTGCCAGCCGACGACCCGCCGGAGCGCCCGTCGCTCGCGACCCGAAGCACCGCTTCCACCGCCCCGTCGGGGGCCCCGGTCCACGTCGACGCGGATCACGCCCCGTGGGAGGACCGTCATCAGCAAGTCGCCATCGGGGAGGACCGCCTGGGTGATGGGCGGGAACCCTTGGAGACCGGCTCCCTGCAGCGCGATGGGCAATCGCTCGCTGCCGGACGAAGTCGAGATCGGGCCCGATCAGCACCAGGCTCTGCCCCGCACCGAGCGGACCCGTGCGCACCCAGAGCGTGTCTCCGATCCAGCCGAGTGCGAAGACCCTGGTGAACTCGCCGGGCCCCGCTCCCTCACGACCGTAGCGACCCAACGGCCTTCCGGTTCGATCATAGAATCGAATCAAGATGATCCTCGGACTGCCCGACTGCGATGACACCCCGCTTCGCTCACGCCGAGCTGTGCACTGGCAGCGGCCGATCGGGACCAGGTCGCTCCTCCACGGCCGATACGCGCCACTCCTGCTTCAGCGTGAGTCGCGGCAATTGGGCGCGGGCAAGGATCGGGGTGGCGAGCAAGGTCATCGCCGTCAGCAGGGCGATCCTCATCCCTGACGTTGTGTCGACGGCGAGCATGAGGCAACCGCTACGCCGACGGATCTGCCGCAAGCACGCCCACGTCGGCCAGGTCCTGTGGCCGTCTGGTGGCCAGTTTGGTGGCGATCAGGTCGGCGCGGGAGATCACCGGCACCGTGAGGCCGTCCAGATCCACCTCGACCCGGGCATGCCAGGCCGCCGCGAACTCGACGCCATCGAGCGAGGTGAGCAGGTCGATCCGCCGCGGCGGCACGCCGACCTGAAAGACCAGGTCGGGCTGCCGCAGGTCGTCGGGCTCGAGATCGCCGAGCGGGGCGCCGAACCGCTCGAGCGCACGCCAGACCCGCGCCGGGTTCTCGCCCGCCGTGCCGATCCAGATGTCGATGTCGCGAGTGGCGCGTGGGTGGCCGTGCACCGCCAGGGCGTGGGCCCCGACCAGCAGGTACTCAGCGCCCTCCCCGGACAACGCGGACAACATGTCGCGGAAGTCGGGATTCACCGAGCGGTTCTCCCTTCAGCTCCCAGCACTCACGGGTGAGCTGCCACACCAGCGCCAGGCGCCCCGCGGCGCCGAGCCGATCGAGATCGGAGCGATCATCGGGTGCGCCGAGCGGCGCGACCGTGAGGGTGACCTGACGTGGTGGCATGCCTGAAATCTAGCGTCGGTTCGGTGTGTTCGCCGAACCGCCTGCCGGCCTACAGCCCCCAACACCAATCGCATCCCCGCCTCGACCTGCCGCATCAACCGCGGATCCAGACGGCCGGCCTCCTCATCGAGATCGGCACGATCAAGCGTGATGATCTGCGAGACGTTCGCCACCGAGTCACGCGGCAACCCCGCCGCACGCGCCGGGAGCAGCACGTTGCCGGGCGCCTCGAGCAGCCGGAGGTTCGAGGTGAGCACCACCACGACGACGGTGCCGATCCGGCTCCGGTTGAACGCGTCGGCCTGCACCACCAGCACCGGCCGACGCCATCCCGGCGCCGACCCTTGCGGCTCGCCCAGCTCGGCCCACCAGACGCTGCCGCGGCGGATCACCATTCGTCGCGGTCGAGGGTGCGACGCTGCGCCCTTCGTAGCGCCGGATCGAGACCGGTGACCCCTGACTCATAGACCGCATCGAGTCGCTCGGTGACCTTGCGATCCTCGTGCTTGGCCACGAACTCGGCCAGCGCCGTGGCTACCAGCCGGCTGCGCGAGAGCCCCAGCCGCTCGGCCAGGGCATCAGCCGCCGCGAATAGGTCGTCAGGAAGAGAGATGGCAGTTTTCATACTGTAGTATAACCATGGTATGACACCAGAGCCAACGCGGACCTCGCTGGCACCCCCGCCCGGTCGCCGGTACCTTCGCTCATCCCTCGCACAAGGAAACCCGTCGTGTCCATTCCCCGCCGCGCCGCGCTGTTCGCAGGCGCCCTCACCCTCCTGTCGCCTGTCGCCAGTCGCCTGTCGCTCTCCGCCCAGTCCCACCCCGTCGCCATCACCGCCGCCCGGATGCTCGACGTCCGCGCCGGCCGGATGCTGAGCCCCGGGCTGGTGGTGGTGCAGGACGGCAAGATCACCCAGGTCGGCGGCAACGCGCCCAGTGGCGCGGAGCGGATCGACCTGGGCGATGCGACGCTGCTCCCCGGCTTCATCGACGCGCATGTGCATCTCACCTACGAGATCGGCCCCGGCTTCGACCTCGGCGCGGTCAAGGGCACCGTGGCCGACGAGGCGATCCTCGGCGTCGCCAACGCCTACAAGACGGTGTATGCCGGCTTCACCACCGTCCGCAACGTCGGCGCCGGCGGCTTCAGCGACGTCTCGCTCGAGCACGCCATCGACAAGGGCACCATCATCGGTCCCCGCATCATTCCCGCCGGCCACGCCATCGGCATCACCGGCGGCCACTGCGACGTGACCGGCTTCGCGCCCGGCATCGCGGTGCAGTCGCCGCTCACCGGCGTCGCCAACGGTCCCGACGAGTTCACCGAGGCAGTGCGCGACCAGATCAAGTACGGCGCCAGGGTGATCAAGATCTGCGCGACCGCCGGGGTGCTGTCGTTCGAGGGATCGGTCGGTGCCCAGCAGATGTCGCAGGCGGAGCTCGACGCGGTGGTGCAGGAGGCCAACCGCCATGGCCTGCGGGTCGCGGCGCACGCGCACGGCACGGTGGGGATCAAGGCGGCGATCCGCGCCGGGGTGACGTCGATCGAGCACGGCTCGATTCTCGACGACGAGGCGATCGCGATGATGAAGGAGCACGGCACCTGGCTGGTGCCGACCCGCGCGCTGGGCAAGCTGATCGACATGGACGCGCTGCCGCCGCCGATCCGCGCCAAGGCCGAGGAGGTGCTGCCGATGGCGGAGGTGTCGCTGGAGAAGGCGATCAAGGCGGGCGTGAAGATCGCACTGGGCACCGACGCCGCGGTGATGCCCCACGGCATGAATGCGCGCGAGTTCTCGGCGATGACCGACGCGGGGATGACGCCGCTCGCGTCGCTCCAGGCCGGCACCATCAACGGCGCCGAGCTGCTCGGCACGCCGGACCGCGGCGAGATCGCGGTCGGCAAGCTGGCCGACCTGGTGGCGGTGCCGGGCAACCCGCTCGACGACATTACCGCCACCGAGCGGCCGGTGTTCGTGATGAAGGGCGGCGCGCGGATCCGCTAGGGCTTCGTCAGCGTGATCGTGCCGACCGCCGGTGGTCCGGCGGTGAAGGTCACGGTGAACGAGAGGTCGAGGGTGTGCTCGGTGATGGTCCCGGTCGCGGTCCAGCCGGTGATCGATGCGTTGGGCACGTTGCTGCCGACGGCCGTGATCGTGCCGTCGGGCTGGATGCTCGCGCTGATGGTCCCCATCGGCGAGACCGTGCCGCTGAACTGGGCTCCGCTGTTGGTGTAGCTGCCGTTCTGGGTCGGCGGTGATGCGGGACCGCTGCCGAGCACGTTGCCGGTGGCACTGGCGGTGACGGTGGCGGTCTTCGCCGAGCTGCATCGACGGTGACCACGGCCGTTCCCGTCCCGGTCGACATGAAGGTGGTGTTGGTCCAGCTGCCGCTGTAGGTGCCGGCGAACGGTGTGGGGTCGAAGCCCGAGAAGCCGGTGGCGGTGAAGGTGACCGAAAGGGCACCGGCGGTGGCGGTGAGCGTGTTCTGGCCCGGCGTGGCGCCGAGGGTCCAGCTGCCGACCGTGGCGATGCCATCGTTGCCGGTGGTTGCCGAGCCGCAGTCACCGACCCACCGCCCTGCGTCACGGCGAACGCCACCGCCGCACCGGGGATGACGTTGCCATAGAGATCCTTGAGCAACACCGACGGGGCGATCGGCACCGCCGAGGCCACCATCGCTGCCTGGAAGTCGCCGGCCACCTTCTCGAAACTCGATGCCGGTCCGGGTGTGGCGGTGCCGTGGAACGTGACAGTGCCGCAACTGCCGCACGCCGAGACCGCCAGTTCCTGTGCTCCGGTCATCTGCCCGAACACCCAGTTCCCTACCGTCGCCGTGCCATCGCTCCCGGTGGCGGTCTCGGGCGCGAGCACGCTGCCGTTGCCCGCGGCCACCTGCCACTGCACCGCGGCACCGGCCACCGGGTTGTCGCCTTCGTCGTGGACGACCACCACCGGCTTGACCGGCGCGGCCTGTCCGGCGGCCTGGGTCTGGTTGTCGCCGGTCACCATCGCGAGAGACGCCGCCGAGCCCGTCGTCGCCGTGGCGGCGAAGGTGACCGGACTGCCCTCCGCCCCGGTCACCGAGGCGCGCAACTCCTGCTCCACACCGGGCTCACCAAGGGTCCAGGCGGAGGCGCGGGCGATCCCATCGCTCCCGGTGGTGGCACTGGCCCCCAGGACAACGCCGCCGCCCTTGGTGACGCTGAAGGTGACCGCCACCCCGGCCTTCGGCGTGCCGTTGACCGTGACCTTCACGGCTGGTGCGATGGCGATGGCGGTGTGTCCCACCGCCGTCTGGCCACTGCCCTCGAAGAGAGCCAGGACCAGCGTCTCGGTGTTGTCGCCGCCTGGCCCGCCACTCGACGAGGTGGAGCAGGCGACGAGCGGCAGGAGAAGCAGGATGGAACGGAGGCGAGGCGGGAAGGACATCGAGACTCCGACGCAGGGATTTTTCACGGTACAGCGATAGCCGCTGTGACACCAGCCCTCGTTGAGGGCGACGGGCGACGGGCGACGGGCGACGGGCGACAGGCGACAGGCGACAGGCGACGGGCGACAGGCGACGAACGACGCGCGACGGGCGACGGATGACGCGCGAGAGGCGACAGGCGAGGAGAAGCTGCCCGGCCTACCGACCATCGTCTATCGTCTATCGTCTATCGTCTATCGTCTATCGCTCCGGGCCACCAGTTCCAGCGGCCCAGCACCGCCAGCAGCGCCGGTGCCACCACGGGGCGCACCAGCAGCACGTCGAGCGCGACCGCCGCGATGAGCACCTGACCGAGCAGCGCGAGCGGGGCGAAGGCACTCGCCGCGAAACCGGCGAGGACCACCACCAGCAGTGCGCCACCACGCAGGAAGAGTCCGCTCGCCCGGGTCGCGCCGAGTGCGATCGCGGCATGGTCTCCCGCGCCGGCGCGGCGCACCTGCAACAGCAGGAGGAGTTCGTAGTCGATCGACAGGGCGAATGCCGCGCCGAGCGCAACCAGCGGCACGGTGGCGGGGAGTCCTCGCGCCGCCACTGCGGGCGACAGCGTCACCACCCCGACCGCTGCCGCGGCGACGAGCAGGTTGAGCACCACCGCCTTGGCCGCGACCACCGGAGCGCGGAAGATCACCGCGAGCGCCAGCCAACTGCCGAGCGATGCGAGCAGCACGAACGGCAGCAGGGCAGCCTCCAGTGCTGCCTCGAAGTCGCCGAGCATGACCGCCGCGCCGCCGATCGTGACGGCGCGGTCATCGCGGAATCGCGCCACGAGGCGCCCGGCCAGCTCGCGCACCGCGGCCAGGTCGGTGTCGGGCTCGGCGAAAACCCGGATCAGTGCCGCATCACGTCGGGTGGAGACGAAGGTCCCCAGCACCGACTCGGGCACAACGCGACCCGTCACGGTTCGCTCGCCGGTGCCGATCCCGGTGACTCCCCTGGTGTCGGCCACGCCGGGAACCGCCCTGATCGTCGAGTCCACGGCGCGGAGCCGTTGCCATCCGGCCGCACTGAAGACCGGCGCGTCGGGTGCCAGGTCGACCAACACGAGCAGTGGCACCGCGGCGGTGCCCCGCCCCACCGCCCGGAGATCCCGCGCTGCCACCAGCGACGGGGTGCTGTCGGGAAGCCAGCCCAGCGGATCGGCCGCAAGCGGGGCACGGAGCGCGATCGCGGCGAGCAGCGCGAGTGGCACCAGCGCAACCACCAGCGCGGTCCATCGGTGGGTCACGACCGCGGTGGCGAACCGGGACGCTCGGTCCCTCGCGACCGATGTGGCAGGCGGGTGCCAGCGCGAGACGATGGCGGCGCTGGCGACCGCCACCAGTCCCGCCGCAGCGGCACCGCGGATCTCGGCGGTGGGGGCGAGCAGCAGCGCGGCAAAACCGCACCCGGCCACCAGCGCCGCCGTGGCCACGTCGCGTCGACCGAGCCCGCCTCCACGCCGCCAGATGGCATAGTCGAGCGCCAGGGCCATGGCGATCAGCGTCGCCACGGGCGAGGCGAGCGCCCCGAGCGGAACGGCGGTGCCGAGGAGCCGGATGACGGCGAGTGCGAGGAGCACCGACAAGGCGGCCAAGCCCACCGCCGCCAGGCCGGTCCCCGCGCCACCGAAGGCGATCATCGCGGCGACCACGGTGATGGGCACGGCGACGCGTTCGGCCCACCGCAGCGCGTGGGCGGTGATCCCGGCCACATCGGTCGCCAGGAACGGCTCGCCGGTCCAGTGCAGCACCGCGCCGCCGACCGAGGCGACTCCGGCACGGATCTCCTCGAGCTCAGCCGCCGTCACCCGTGGTGCGAGGCCGGCGATGGCGATCGCCGAGCGACCATCATCGCCGAGCAGCAGGGTGTCGAGCGAGGTGGCAGGGGACAGCACGCTCTGCACACCCGGGATCGTCGAGAGCGGCGCCACGATCGCCCGCACCAGGGCGCGGCCGCTGTCCGAGGCCGCCGCCACCGGGAGCTGGGTCATGAGCAGCACGACCGAGTGGGCGAACGGCGCCCCGAAGTCGTGGTCGAGGCGGTCGGCGACCCGGGCCGATGGCGAGCCCGCAACGCGGAGCGGCGGGGCGGGACGCGCCGGGACGAAGCGGAGCACGGCCGCCGCAATGAGCGCGACGAGGAGCGGCAGGGCGAACGCGCGTCGGGTCACCCGGCTCCGTCCTCCGCGCTAGAGGATGTACTTGCGGAGGTCGTCGTCCTTGATGACCTGCGCCAGCTTGTCGCGCACCTCGGCGGCGTCGATCCGGACCGTGCCGGTGCGGCCATCGGGGAGCTCGAAGAGGAGCTCCTCGAGCAACGCCGCCATCACGGTGTGGAGTCGGCGGGCGCCGATGTTCTCCATCCGGTCGTTGGCCATGCGTGCCGTGCGCGCCAGCTCCGCGATCGCGTCGTCGGCGAACTCCAGGGTCACCTTCTCGGCGCCGACCAGCGCGGCGTACTGCTTGGTGAGCGCGTTCTCGGGCTCGGTCAGGATCCGCACGAAGTCGGCCTCGGTGAGCGGCTCCAGCTCGACCCGGATGGGGAAGCGGCCCTGCAACTCGGGGATCAGGTCGCTCGGCTTGGCCATGTGGAAGGCGCCCGCCGCCACGAAGAGGATGTGATCGGTGCGGACGTAGCCGTAGCGGGTCTGCACCGTGGCGCCCTCGACGATCGGCAGCAGGTCGCGCTGCACCCCCTCGCGCGAGACATCGGGACCCGACGGATTTCGCTCGCCGGCGATCTTGTCGATCTCGTCGAGGAAGACAATGCCGTGGTTCTCGACCCGGTCGAGCGCCTCGCCCACCACGTCGTCCATGTCGACCATCCGGCGCAGTTCCTCGTCTTCCATGATCCGGCGCGCCTCGGGCACCTTCACCATCCGGCGCCGCGACTTCTTCGGCATGTTGTCGCGCAGCCAGTCGCCGAACGAGAAGTCGGGCGCCTCGGTCCCGTCCGGCGGCCGGAACGCCTCGGGATCGGGATAGTTGAGCGGGGTGATCTCGAGCTCGACATCGCGGTCGTCGTAGGCGCCCTCGATGAGTTCCTTGCGGAGCTTCTCGCGCGAGCGCTCGCGCCGGGCGGCGAGCTCGGGATCCTCGGGCGGCAGCGGCGCGCCGTCGTCGCCCACGTCGAGCGGCGGCAGCAGCAGGTCGAGCAACCGCTCGGTCGCGCGCTGTTCGGCCTGGGGCCAGACCTCATCCTCGCGCTCGCTCCGTACCAGCGAGATGCCGGCGTCGACCAGGTCGCGCACCAGCGACTCGACGTCGCGGCCCACGTAGCCGACCTCGGTGAACT
Organism: uncultured Gemmatimonadales bacterium; assembly: GCA_963817715.1. GTDB lineage: Bacteria > Gemmatimonadota > Gemmatimonadetes > Gemmatimonadales > GWC2-71-9 > Palsa-1233. The sequence continues at coordinate 395,851 of CAWFPG010000005.1, read as the reverse complement.
TCGACGCCTCGATCTTGAGGAAGGGCGCCCCGGCAAGCCGGGCGAGCCGCCGCGCAATCTCGGTCTTCCCCACCCCGGTCGGACCGATGAGGATGATGTTGCTGGGGGTGATCTCGTCGCGGATCGTCTCGGGCGCCTGACCGCGCCGCCAGCGATTCCGGATCGCGATGGCGATCGCCTTCTTGGCCGCCGCCTGCCCCACGATGTAGCGGTCGAGCTCCGCCACGATCTGGCGCGGCGGCAGCTCCTCGAGCCAGGGCTGCGTGGCCGGCTCGGCTGGGGCGGAGGAAGGCGGTGGCTGGGTCATGGGAAGAAAGATAGACGATAGACGATAGACAGTTCTGGTGGCCGAACCCCGGTGTCACCCGCCAGCCGTAGGCCAGGCCCCGCATCCCCGCGCTCTGATCGTCCATCGTCTATGTCACGTCTATCGTCTATCGTCACAGCTCCAGCACCGTCAGGTTGTTGTTGGTGTACACGCAGATCTCGGCGGCGATCTGCAGGCTCTGTTCGACCACCTGCCGGGCGGTGAGTCCGTCGACCCCGATCAGCGCCCGCGCCGCGGCGAGCGCGAAGTCGCCCCCCGAGCCGACGGCGAGGATGCCGTCGTCGGGTTCGATCAGCTCACCGTTGCCCGAGAGGAGGAAGGTGTGCTCCTTGTCGGCCACGATCAGCACCGCCTCGAGCCGGCGCAGGAAGCGATCGCTGCGCCAGTCCTTGGCGAGTTCGGTCGCGGCGCGGGTGAGGTTGCCGGGATAGCGGTCGAGCTTCTCCTCGAAGCGCTCGAAGAGGGTCAGGGCGTCGGCGACCGAGCCGGCGAAGCCGGCCAGGATCCGGCCCCCCTTGAGGGTCCGCACCTTGGTGGCCTTCGCTTTCACGACCGTCTCACCGATCGAGACCTGGCCGTCGCCGGCCAGGGCCACGCGGCCATCCTTGCGCACGGCTAGAATTGTGGTGCCATGAAACGTCGCGGCCATCGGCAGTGGCTCCTCGTGACGGCGGGTTGCGCCGTGGCTGCCCTGGTGATCGCCCGGGCCGCCACGCTGCTGCGTTATGATATCTGGTTCGACGAACTCTACTCCCTCTATGCCGCCTCGGGCGACCCCGCCGGGGTCTGGGCCACCGCCCTGGCCGATCGGGTCCACCCGCCGGGGTTCTACTATCTGCTCTGGGGCTGGCTCCAGCTGGTGCCCCCCACCCCGCTCGGCCTGCGGATGCTGCCGTTCCTGGTCTGGCTCGGCATCCTCGGTGCCGCGTGGTGGGCCGGCCGCCGGGCCGGACTCGATCGCGAGGCCGGCTGCTGGCTGCTCCTGCTGGTCGCCGCCAATCCGCTGCTCTTCGACCTCGGCGCCTTCGTGCGCGACTACGGGCTGGTGGTGCTCGCCACAACGGTGGCGCTCGGCGCGGCCGCGGCCCTGCTCCACGACACCCCCGAGCGGCCAACTCGGCACACCGTGATCCTCGGACTGGCGGCGATCGCCGCCGTCTGGTCGCACCTCTTCGCCTGGCCGGTGCTCGGCATCCTCGCCCTCGCCCTGGCGCTGCGACGTCGCTGGCTCGCGGCGGCCACTGCCCTGGTGGTGCCGGCGCTCTCGATGGTGCCGTGGGTGCTGGCACTGCTGCACGCCGCAGCCCTCGATCGGGGCTTCGCCGAGAATGTGGGCTGGCAGGCCACGCCGACGGTGGTCGGCGTGCTCACGATGCCAGGCGCGCTGCTCGCGGCCCGTCCCGACTGGGCCGGGTGGCTCCTGGCCATCCCGGCATGGCTGCTCTTGGCGATCGGCGCGCGACGTCGCGAGCAGCGCCACCTGACCGGCAGCGTGGTCGGGCCGATGGCGCTCGCGCTGGTGGCGACGATGCTCGCCGGCGTGGCCGTCTGGGAGATCCGCTATCTCGCCGTGGCGGTGGTGCCACTGCTGCTCCTGCTGGTGCTCGCCGCCCACACGTCGCCCAGGCCATGGCGGACGGTGCTCCTGGTGGTGGTCGTGCTCGGCGTGGTGGGCGTGGCCACTCCAGCCACCTGGCGAATTCCCTGGCGCTCGATCACCGAGCGCCTTGCCAGCAGCAACGGCCAGCCGGTGAATGTCTACGCCTTCGAGGGATTCACCATCCTGCCGGTGCGCTACTACGCGCTGATGGATGACCGGAAGATCGCTGTCCCCGAAATCAAGACGTGGCCCACCGCCGACACGCCGCCGGGCTGGCTGCTGCTCCGGCCGATCACCCTGGGCGACTCGCTGCGCCCCGGCGCGATCCTGCGCGCGGCCGGGCGAGCGGTGAGCGACTCGTTCGTGGTGGGAACGGGGACCAACGCGATCGCCGCCTGGCGATTCGAATAGGGGTGAGTCCTGAGGCGTGGGGGATTCACTCCACGTCTCAGGACCCAGGCCTCACGTCTATTTCGCCCTCGGGTGCGACTTGCGGTAGACCTCCTTGAGACGCTCGACCGAGGTGTGGGTGTAGATCTGGGTGGTCGACAACGAGGCGTGGCCGAGGAGCTCCTGCACCGCGCGGAGGTCGGCACCGGCGTCGAGCAGGTGGGTGGCGAAGGTGTGGCGCATCGAGTGGGTGCTCATCCCATCGGCGCCGATCGCGTCGTAGAGCCGGTGCATCCGCCGCTGGATGGTGACCGCCGCGAGGCGCCGGCCGGTGCGGCCGATGAACACCGCCTGGCGTTCGGCCTTGGGCCGCCTGGCGTAGGCCTCGCGCAGCGCGAGCCAGCGACGGAGCGCCAGGGTGGCGCGACTCCCCACCGGCACGATCCGCTCCTTGCGCCCCTTGCCCAGCACCTTGACCTGGTCGCCGACCAGATCGAGTCGCGGCAGGTCGAGGCCACGCAGCTCCGAGAGACGCAGTCCCGACGAATAGAAGAGCTCCAGCATCGCGAGGTCGCGCACGGCCTCGGGATCGTCGCCCTGCGCCAGCTCCTCGGCGTGGGCGAAGAGCTGCACCACCTGCTCGGCAAGCAGGTAGCCGGGCAGGCGCTTCTCGAGCCGCGGCATCCTGGCGGCGCGCACCGCCACGGTGTCGATATCGTGGTGCACATGCAGCCAGCGATAGAACGAGCGGATCGCCGACAGGGTGCGCGCCGCGGAGCGCCGGGCGAGGCCGCGACGCTCGAGCTCGCCGAGGAAGGCGCGCAGCGCCAGACGGTCGACATCGGCGAAGTCCCAAGTGCGGCCGCCGTGGCGCCGGTCCAGGAAATCGGTGAACGCCTCGAGGTCGCGGCGGTACGCGGCGATGGTGTGGGGCGACTGGTCGCGGCCCTTGTCGAGATGGACCAGGAAGTCGCGGACCAGCGGCGGGGTCAGAGCGTCGCCAGCCATGTCGCGAATTCCTCGCGCGCCCGCGCCGCCTGACGCGGCTTGCGCTCGACCTTCTTGACCCTGCCCTCCAGCGGCTCCAGCAGCCCGAAGTTGGCGTTCATCGGCTGGAAGTGTGCCGGGTCTGCCTCGCGCAGGTAACGGAGCAGCCCACCGAGCATGGTGGTCGGCGGCGGCACGGCCACCGGCAGCCCTCGGAGCACCCGGTCGAGGTTGATCCCCGCCAACAGCCCGGTGCCCAGCGACTCGGTGTAGCCCTCCACGCCGGTGAGCTGGCCGGCGAGGAAGCGCGGCACACCGCTGCGGTCCTGCAGCGCCGGCCCCAGCGAGGCGGGGGCGTTGACGTAGCTGTTGCGATGGATGCTGCCGTAGCGCAGGAACTCCGCTTCGCCCAGCCCCGGCAGCATCATGAATACCCGTCGCTGCTCGGCAATACGGAGCCGGGTCTGGAACCCGACCAGGTTCCACATCTGTCCCGCCCGGTCCTCGCGACGCAGCTGCACCACCGCGTGGGCGTCACGACCGGTGCGCGGATCGGCGAGACCGATCGGCTTCATCGGGCCGAAGCGCAGCGTCTCGCGACCGCGGCGCGCCATCTCCTCCACCGGCAGGCACCCCTCGAAGTAGGGGACCTCGTCGAACTCGTGCGCGGTGAACTGGTCCGCCGTGGTCAGGGCGTCGATGAACGCCTCGTAGCCGTCGTGGTCGAGCGGGATGTTGAGGTAGTCGTCGCCGTCGCCCTTGTCCCAGCGCGACTTGGCAAAGAGCGCGTCCATCGTCGAGCGACTCGGCACTCGACGATCGGAGCGATCGCGTCGTAGAACGCCAGGGCATCCTGGCCCAGCCATTCGGCGAGCGACGCGGCGAGACGATCCGAGGTGAGCGGCCCGGTGGCGACGATCCCCACCTCGGGCAGGGCGGTCGCCTCCTCGCGCACCACCGTGATCCGTGGGTGGCCGGTGACCTTCTCGTGCACCAGCTGCCCGAACACCTCGCGGTCGACCGCGAGGGCGGTCCCACCGGGCACGCGCGCCTCGTCGGCCAAGGGCAGCAGGATCGAACCGAGGTCGCGCAGCTCCGCCTTGAGGAGGCCATGGGCGTTGTGGAGCTCGACCGACTTGAAGGAATTGCTGCAGACCAGTTCGCCGATGCGATCGGTCTGGTGCGCCGGGGTGCGCACCACCGGCCGCATCTCCATCAGCGTCACGTCGTGGCCACGCTCGGCGAGGGCCCACGCGGCTTCGGCGCCGGCGAGCCCGCCACCCACCACGGTGACCATCATTCCTCGGGAGTCGACTCGCCGCCGACCTGGGGCGGCGCGGCCTTGCTGGCCGACTTCTTTGCCGACTTCTTCGCCGACTTCTTGGCCGACTTCTTCGCCGCTTTCTTGGTCGACTTCTTGGCCGCCTTCTTCGTCGTCGAGGCACCGCGGCGCTTTCCCTTGGGCGGCTTCCCCTTCTCGCTGATCAGCTGCACCGCCGCGTCGAGGGTGAAGGTCATCGGGTCGGAGCCCTTGGGCAGCGAGGCGTTGAGGTCGCCGTGCTTGACGTAGGGTCCGTAGCGGCCGTCGAAGACCCGCACCGGCTCACCGTCGGCGGGATGCGCCCCCAGTTCGCGCAGCGGCGTGACCGCCCGCCGGCCGCGGCCCAACTTCGGCTCGCGCAGCAGCTCGAGTGCCCGTTCGAGGGTGATCGTGAGCACGTCGTCGCCGGCCTTGATCGAGCGGAAATCGTCCTTCCCCTCGGCGCCGCCCTTGGCGTGGACCACGAACGGACCGAAGCGGCCCAATCCCGCCTTCACGGCGTTGCCGGTGTCGGGATGGCTGCCGAGCAACCGCGGCAGCGACAGCAACCCCACCGCGAGGTCGAGGGTCACCTGGTCCGGCTTGACGCCCTTGGGGAGCGAGGCGCGCTTCGGCTTCTGCTTTCCCTCACCCTCGCCCAGCTGCAGGTAGGGACCGTACTGGCCGTCGAGCAGGTAGATCGGGTCGCCGGTTTCGGGGTGGGTGCCGATCGACTCCGGTCCCTCCGCGCGCTGGCGGATCAGCGCATCGATCCGCTCGGGGTCGAGATCGGCCGGGGTGGCGTCCTTGGGCAGCGACGCCCGCAGCGTCTCGCCGTTCTCGGTGCGCTCGGCATACGGACCAAAGCGACCGATCCGGATCTCGGCACCCATCCCCTCCAGGCCGACCAGGCGTGCCTCGGAGGGCTTGATCTGCTCCAGCCCACGCTCGGTCAGTGTCTGCAGGCCGCGCTCGCCGAGGTAGAAGCGCCGCAGGTACTCGAGCGAATCCTGGTCGCCCTCGGCGATCTCGTCGAGCGAGTCCTCCATCCGCTTGGTGAACTCGACGTCGACCAGTTCGCCGAAGTGCTGCTTGAGGAGGTCGGTCACCGCGAACGCGGTGAAGGTCGGCACCAGCGCCTGGCCCTGACGCACCACGTAGCCGCGATCCTGGATGGTGCCGATGATGCTGGCGTAGGTCGAAGGACGGCCGACGCCGTTCTCCTCGAGCGTCTTGACCAGCGATGCCTCGGTGTAGCGGGCCGGCGGCTTGGTCTCGTGGCCCACCGGCTCGAGCGCCCGGCACTCGGGCGTGTTGCCGACCGCCAGCGGCGGCAGCGGCTGGTCGCGATCCTCGAGCGCCGCATCCGGATCGTCCGATCCCTCCACGTAGGCCCGCAGGAACCCGGCGAAGTCGGTGCGCTGACCGGTGGCCTTGAAGCGTGCGTCGCCGGCCTCGAGCTCGACCGTGGTGCGGGTCTTCCGGGCGTCCTTCATCTGCGAGGCGACGGTGCGCTTCCAGATCAGGTCGTAGAGTGCGAATTCGTCGCCGCTCAGCCCCGTCTCGTCGGGCGTGCGGAAGGTCGAGCCCGCCGGCCGGATCGCCTCGTGCGCCTCCTGGGCGTTGGCCACCTTCTTGGCGTAGCGCCGCGGCTGGGCCGGCAGGTAGTCGTCGCCGTAGAGCCGCCGCACGCTCGCCCGCGCCGCCGTGACCGCCTGATCCGAGAGCGCGGTCGAGTCGGTCCGCATGTAGGTGATGTGACCGTTCTCGTAGAGCTTCTGGGCCACCTGCATGGTCCGCTTGGCGCCGAAGCGCAGCTTGCGGTTGGACTCCTGCTGCATCGTCGAGGTGGTGAACGGCGCGTAGGGCCGGAGCGTCCGCGGCGTCGATTCGACCGACGCCACGGTCCACTGCGCGGCCTGCAGCCGGTCGACCAGCGCACGTGCCTCTGCCTCGCCGAGCAGCAGGACGTCCTTTCCCTCGGCGATCTTCCCGGTGTGCTCGTCGAAGTCCTTGCCGGTGGCGAGCCGCTTGCCGCCCAGCGCGATCATCCCGGCCTCGAACTCGGCGCCATCGTGCGCCAGGGTGGCGTTGAGGTCCCAGTAGCTGCCCGTCCGGAAGGCGAGTCGCTCCCGCTCGCGGTCAACGATCAGGCGGGTCGCCACCGACTGGACCCGACCCGCGGAGAGCCCGAAGGCGACCTTCTTCCAGAGCAGCGGCGAGAGGGTGTAGCCCACCAGCCGGTCGAGGATGCGCCGGGTCTCCTGGGCGCGGACCAGGTCCTGGTCGACCTCGCGGGTGTGGTCGAGTGCCTGGCGGATCGCCTCGCGGGTGATCTCGTGGAACACCATCCGGCGCACCGGCACCTTGGGCTTGAGCACCTCGAGCAGGTGCCAGGAGATGCTCTCGCCCTCGCGATCCTCGTCGGTCGCGAGGAAGAGCGCGTCGGCATCGCGGAGCAGTTCCTTGAGTTCGCGCACCACCGGCTTCTTGTCGCCCGGGACGATGTAGAGCGGCTCGAAGTTGTGCTCGATGTTGACGCCGGTGCGGGCCCACTCCTCGCCCTTGTACTTGGCCGGGATCTCCGTCGCCCGGTCCGGCAGGTCACGCACGTGCCCCATCGAGGCCGCGACGGTATAGCCGTCGGGGAGGAAGCCGCGGATCGTGCGCGCCTTGGTGGGCGACTCGACGATCACGAGGGCATTGGGTCCGAGAGACGTGCGCTTCTTGGTGACCATGGGACTCCTGTTTGCGGCGGCACGCGCCACGAGTGGCGCGCCTGACTAATACCAGCCCGACCGAGGTTCAAGCAAGCGCCAATTCCGCAAGGCGTTACCGGACAACGGCTTACCAGCCGGCGTGGCGGCGCGCGGCGTTGATGACGGCGGTGGCAACCTGCTCCGGGGCCGCCGACGCATCGATTTCCATCCCGGCCCTGTCGTACCAGGGCCCCCGTGCGGCGAGCTGTTCCCGCAGTCTCGGCAGCGGATCGCCGGCAAGAAGGGGACGGTCGCTGGCCGCCCCCAGCCGACGGGCGGCCACCTCGGGTGGGAGCGACAGATATAAGGTGTAGGCACCCGGTTCGGCGCGGTCGAGGTTGCCCGGCTGGGCGGCCCAGCCCCCCCCGGCGGCGATCACGGACGGGGGGCCGGCGAGGATCCGGGCCATCGCCCGGCGTTCCAGTTCGCGGAATGCCTCCTCGCCGCGCTCGGCGAAGAGCCTGGCGATCGGCACCCCGGCCTCCGACGCGATCACCTGGTCGAGATCCCACCACGGTGCACCGAGTTCGGCCGCGGCGAGGCGAGCCACGGTCGACTTGCCGGCCCCCGAGAGGCCGATCAGGATGACCGGCCTTGGCATGCTCAGCCGGCCGGCTCCGGGTCGGCCATTCGCCGTGCCGTCGGTCGGCGAGCGCCGCGAGATAGCCATCGAGGTTGCGGCGCACCTCGCCGAGCGAGTCGCCGCCGAACTTCTCCAGCATCGCGTCGGCCAGGGTCAGCGACACCAGCGCCTCGGCGATCACCCCCATGGCCGGCACCGCCGTCACGTCGGAGCGCTCGCTCTGGGCATTCGCCACGGCGCCGGTGTCGAGATGCACCGTCCGGAGGGGCGACATCAGGGTGGAGATCGGCTTCATGGCCACCCGGACCACCAGCGGCTCGCCGGTGGTCATGCCGCCCTCGAGCCCGCCGGCGTTGTTGCCCTCCCGGGTGAAGCCGGCGCCACGGACGTTGTCGGCATCGGCGACGATCGGATCGTGCACGCCTGAGCCCGGGCGTCGCGCCGCCTCGAAGCCGAGGCCCACCTCGACCCCCTTCACTGCCGGAATCGACATCAGCATCGCCGCCAACCGGCCGTCGAGCTTGCGATCCCAGTGGACGTGGCTGCCGAGCCCGACCGGGAGGCCGTGCACCACCACCTCGACCTCGCCGCCGAGGGTGTCGCCGTCCTTCTTGGCCTGGTCGATCCGCGCGATCATCTCGCGCTCCGCATCGGGGTCGAGGGTGCGGACGGGGAGGCGTCGGAGCGGGCGTTCAACCCCGCCCCGCGGAGCGGCGGCGGGTCCGGCTGGCGACGCCTGACCTTGCCCCCCACGCGTCAGGCCTTCGGACGGCGAGGAGGCCCCGCCCCTCGCGCGTTGCGCGAGAGCGGGGCGGGCATGAATCCCGCCCAGCGACACCACGTGCGACCCGACCACGATACCGAGCTCGTCGAGCAGCCGCCGTGCGACGGCCCCGCACGCCACCCGGGCCGTGGTCTCGCGGGCCGAGGCACGCTCGAGGATGTCGCGGGCGTCGTGGCGGTCGTACTTGAGGACGCCGACCAGGTCGGCGTGTCCCGGTCGGGGACGCGCCACCCGGCGCCGGCGCTCCTCGCCCGGCGTCGCCTCGGCGGCCATCACGTCCTGCCAGTTGGCCCAGTCGCGGTTGGGGATCAGCATCGCGATCGGCGAGCCGAGCGTCTCGCCGGCCCGGATCCCGGCCAGCAACTCGACCCGGTCCTGCTCGATCTTCATGCGGGCACCGCGACCGTAGCCCTGCATCCGGCGGCCGAGGTCGCGGTCGATCGCCGTGGTGTCGAGCGGCACGCCGGCAGGCATTCCCTCGACGATCGCGACGAGGGCCTTGCCGTGCGATTCGCCGGCGGTGAGAAAGCGGAGCTTCGACATGGAGAGGAAGGTAGCGGGAGAGTCGGAGCCGGACGAGGCACGGAGGTCGGTGCAGCCGTGCTGCTCGCGGCGCGCGATCCGCCAGACCGGATGCCCGTGCGGGCGGCACCATCACCGCGCCGCAAGCGGCGCGGCGCACGGCCACCTGCCACGAACGAGCGCGCCCGGCCGATGGCCGGGCGCGCTCGTTCACCACAGCGGCCCTATTCGATCGGATCGTCGATGATCCGCGGGGTGACCATCACGATCAGGTCCTTGCGGTTCTCGCGGTTCTCGGTGAACGAGAACAGGCTACCGACGAAGGGCAGCGACGAGAGCAGCGGGATGCCCGCGCGATTCTTGGTCACCGTGGTGGTGGTCAGGCCACCAACCGAGAAGGTCTCGCCGTCGCGCACCAGCAGCCGCGACGAGGCGATCTGCTTCGGGATGGTGAAGCCGAGGTCGGCCGCGGCGAGCGGCTGGATCGAGGACCGCTCGACCTCGACGTCCATCCGGATCTCGCGATTGGCCGTCACGCTCGGGGTGACCGTCAGCTTGATGCCGGTCTCCTTGAACTGCACGTTGGCCTTCGGCGCCTGGTTGACCTGGCCGAACGAGGAGGCGTCGATCACCCGGACCGGGGTCTCCTCACCGCTGAGGATGTAGGCCCTCTGGTTGTCGAGCGTGGTGATGATCGGCCGGGCCTCGACGTCGGTCAGCTCGACCCGCTCAAGCGCGCTCAGGAACGAGGTCAGCGAGAAGCCGCCGATCGCCGTGGTGAACGCGATGTCGATCGCGGACCCGGAGATCACGGCGTCGGCATTGGAGATCGCCGACATCGCGTTGCCACCGAGGTTCACGATGTTCTGGTTCGGGTTGTACGGCTGGCCGGTGAGCGGGTCGATCCGCTGGACCAGCTTGTTGTAGTACTGCTGGCCGGTGCCGAGGTCGTACTTGAACCCGAGCTGCTGCAGGTCGGTGCGATCGACGAAGACCAGCTTCGCGGCGATCGAGACCGTCGGGGTGCGAATGTCGAGCCCGGTCACGAAGTCGACGATCGACGGCAGCCGGGTCCGGGTGTCGGTGATGATCAGCGCGTTGAGCGTCGAGTCGGCGACCACCTTGCCGCGGTTGGGCGTGATCAGCCCCGCAATCGAGAGGGCCAGCTGTGGCGCCCTGGCGTAGTTGAGGCGCACCACCTGGGTGGTGAGGACCTCGACCGAGTCGAGCTTGGCCAGCTCACCCGGCGAATCGATCCGCAGGATCCCGCCCGGCAGCTCGGCGACCGAGAGGCCGTGGGCCGAGAGGATGGCGTGGAAGGCGTACTCCCACGGCTGGTCGGTGATGGTTGCGTCGACATTGCCCTGCACGCCGGGGCCGACCACGATGTCGCGGCCGCTGAAGACGGCGAAGGCCCGGGCCACCTCGGCCCATGACGCCTGATTGAACTCGACGTTGATCGGCGGGCCGTTCTGATGGGCCTGTCCGGACGCCGCGCCCATGATCGGCGTCGCGCCGGTGATCTCCGACGACGGGGTGACCCGGTCCGACATTGGCCCGCAGCGCCGCGGGCCGCGTCGTGGTCGCCGCCGGCTTGGTGGCGGCGGTCACGGCAGCCGGCTGGGCCGGGCCGAGGTTCCAGGGCTCGAACGCCTCATCTGCGTAGGCGATCGAGACCATCCCCGGCGTGCCACCATCGACGCGGTACGACGGCAGGCGGTCGAATTCGATGACCACCCGCACGACGTTGACCTCGTACTGGCGGACCCGGACGTCGCGCACCATGCCCCGGCGGAGGCCGTCGTACGCGTTGCCGAGCTGGGCGAGCGAGGCACCATCGAGATCGATCACCACGCGGGCCGGATCGGTCAGCGTGAAATCGCGGACCTTGACCGGGCCGTCAATCGCGATGGCGAGATGGGCAGTGCCGCTGGCCTGCGACAGGGTCACCGCCGTGACCGTGGCGTCGGGTGCTGGCTTGACCGCAGCCGGGGCAGCGATGAGTGCTGCCGGCAGGAGCCAGGCGAATGAACGGGTGATCATGGCGTGCCGCCCTCCAATTGACGGACATGGTATGTCTCGTCGCGAATGGTGCCGTAGTCATTCATCCGGAGCGTCACCGCACCGGCCGAGATTTCCACCACGGTGAGCCGGCCGATGCGCTGGCCCGGACTCACGGTAAAGCGACGACTGCTGCCGCGATCCTGGAAGATCGCGATCGACTTGCTCGGATCCGACGGCTGCTCGATCACCGACGTGAGCACCAGGTCGGGGAGTTCCGGTCCGCTCATGTCCGCGACGAACAGCGGCTTGAACGGATCCCGTGGTGCCGGATCCCATGCGTAGGTCTCGCGCATCAGCGGTCGCTCGCCGCGCGCGGCGGCGGTGTCGAAGGCGATCGGCGCCGGCCCCGGTGGGGTCGTGTCGGTCGCAGCGGCGGCACCGGTCGTCGCTGCCGAGTCGGGCGTGGCCGCCGCATCGGCGCCACCACCACAGCCGATCAGCAGCGCGGCCAGGAAGAGGCTCGCCTCACGTGCCATTGGTCGAATCCTCCTGGGCCGGCGCCTTGACATAGGTGCGGACCTTGAACTTCGCCTCGAGCATCGAGAGGGTGTCGCCGAAGAAGCGGGCGCTCGACGCCTCGGCCCGGGTCAGCGAGACCTCGGTCGGGACGATGATCCGTCGAAGCGATGCGACATCCGTCAGGAAGGCGCCCACCTGGTTGAAGCGTCCCACGACCGCGAAGTCGTTGGTGTGGGTGTCGAACGGCTCGGGCCCCGCAACCGGCGTCTCCGGCGTGAAGCCGATGACCTGGAGGCCTCGCACCTTCGCGCGAATGTTGATGTCGTCGATCAGGTTGGCGATCTCCGACTGCTCCGGCACCAGCGCCCGCAGCACACCGAGCGAGGCGTTGTAGGCCTCGGTGCGCTGCTTCACGTCCTCGACCGACTCGGTGGCCAGGCTGCGCTTGGCAGAGTCGATCTTGGCCTGGAGTTCGGCCAGGGTGTCGCGGGTCGCGACCACCTCGGCGGTGCGCTCCTGGGCGCCCGGGACCCCCAGCATGCTCAGGACGTCGCCGGTGTAGCCGGCGTAGCCCACCAGGCCAGCGATCAGGAGCAACAGGATCGGGGTCGACTTCGGTGTGTCGGCCATGGCTCAGCGCTCCGTGACCGACTCGAGCACCGGCACCATCCGCACCACGGAGGAGTCGGCCTGCGAGAAGGTCGCCTGAATCGTGAACTCGGTCAGGGCACGGTTGCCTTCGATCAGCTGGTTGGCCGCGACCGGCAACACGTTGACCAGCCAGGGGCTCGCCTCGAGCCGCCGGAGGAACGTGGTGTAGTTGCCGAGATCAGCGGTCCGCCCGGTGATCCGCACCGACGGCGGCGGCATCTCGGACAGCGGCGCCCCGGACACCACCGTGATGTTCGCCACCTCGGTCAGCCAGGTGTTCGCCGGGAGCGCCGACCCGATCTCGGCCAGCATGTGCGGCCACATGAAGCGATCGCGGTCCACCGCGCTGATGGTGCCGATCTGCGACAGGATCGAGTCGCGGGCCCGCTCCTCGCGGTGCTTTTCGCGCAGGAAACCCTGATAGCGAGTGTACTCGGTCCGGGCCTCGTCGAGCTGGGGCCGGAGCGATGACATCTGCGTGCTGGTGCGCACGAAGAAGAAGCCGAGTCCCAGGATCACCACGGCCCAGGCGATAATCACCGCCAGCTGCCACGGATCCTTGACTCCGCTGCCCAGTCCCTTGAGCCGCTCGCCGAGTCCGGCGAAGGCGGCGCCTCGCTGGACCGAACGCTTGGCCCCGGGACGGAGGTTGATCGTGATCATCGGTCGATCCTCCTCATGCCGCCGTCCGGAGTGCGAGGCCCACGGGAAGCATCAGCAGTGGCGCGACCTCGTCCATCGACAGGCCGTCGAAGGCGTCGGGGGCGACATCGAGCCGCTCGATGGGATGGGCGGGAACCACCTGCACCTTGAGACGGTCGCCGAGCACGCCGGCGAGTCCCGGCACCCGCGAGCCGCCACCGGTGAGATAGACCCGCGAGAGCTGTGCCGAGGGACGAGCCGCGGTCTGCAGGAACGCGGCGGCCCGCTCGATCCCGAGCGCCATCTCCTCGCCGCGGGCCGCGACGTGCGGCGCCAGGGCGGGGTCGAGGTCGCTGCCGCGCACCACGCGATCGGCGGCGTCGGCGGGCATCCCCTTCTCGCGCTGGAGATCCTCCCGCAGTCGGCGCACGCCGACCGGCAGGTCGCGGGTGAGCACCGGCACGCCGTCCTCGAGAAGATTCACGACGGTGGTCTCGTGGCCGATGTTGGCCAGCGCCACCACTCCGCGCATCGCCTCGGGATAGTTCTGCTCGAAGGCGTTGTGGAGTGCGAACGCCTCGACGTCGATGACCTTGGCATCAAGCCCGATCTCGGCGAGGAGCGCCAGCTTGGACTCCACCAGCTCCCGTTTCGCCGCGACGAGCAGCACCTGCATCTGCAGGCCGTCGCCCTCGGGATCGAGGATCTGGAAGTCCAGTTCGACGTTCTCGGGATCGAATGGGACGTGCTGGTCGGCCTCCCACCGGATCACATCCCGGGCGTCGGCCTCCTTCATTCGATCCATCTGGATCTTCTTGATGATGACATCGCGGCCGCCAACGGCGACCACCACGTCCTTGGTCTTGATTTGCGCGGTAGCAAGGAGGTCCCGGACTGCATCAGCGACGAGTCGCGGGTCCATCACCTCGCCCTCGACGATGGCATCGTCGGCGACGGGGGCCAGTGCGATCTTCTCGAGAACCGGATGACCCGATCCGTGATTGATCACGACGGCTTTGATGTATCCGCTGCCGATGTCGAGACCCACCGTGGAGCGCGCGCGGGGGAAGAGCGCCATAAGAGCCCGGATTGTGCGGTGAGGGGTTGTGGTACGGTACTGCCGCAGTGACACCGAAGTCAAGCGAAGTCCCGCCGACCAACCCGTTGTCCAGAGAACACTTACGGCCATTGTTCCCTGGGCGAAACCGGGGTCCGTACCCCGGGGACCCCAATCTGGGGTCGCACTCCTCGTGCCACCAGCCGCCTGCTCAGAACCTTGGCCGGTTGTCCAGCACGATGGCAGTATCGGCGGTTCCGGTGACGAGGAGGAGGGTGCCGGCCCTGGCGGCCGCCGGATGGCCGTTTGCGCCGCGCCGAAGCACCGCCACCCGCAGCCGCACCACCGGCGAGGCACCCTCCCGCTCGGCCACCACGGTCACCTGCCAGCCGGCAACCGGGGGGGGCACCAGCGGGGCCACCGTGGCCGGGGGCCAGGCCGCGAGCAGCGAATCGGCCCCCAATCGTGCCCGGACCATTGCGGTCTCAAGCGCCAGGCTGGCCTCGGTGGCAAGGCGACGGTCGCCGATGAGCCGGAGCCGGGCCGTAGTCGCAGCGAGCGAGAGTGCCGCCAACGACTCGACCAGCAGGAGCAGCGCCATGGCGGGGAGGAGTGCCACCGCTCACTCCAGCGGGAGGGCCAGCGCGGCGGTCACCGGGCGTGCCCCGGCGAACCGGAGCTGCAGGAGAGCCGCACCGAGCTGAAGCGACCAACCGGAGGCCACCAGCGGTCCGGCCAGCGGCTGGATCGACGCCCCACCAGCCAGCGGTTCGAGCCCCAGCCAGCGTCGACCTGCGCTGGCATAGGCCCGGAGCCGGACCGGCTCCACCACGCGCACCACCATCGCGGCCGACAGGCCGATGTCGGGGGTGAGCAGCAGCCCGGCGGCGCCATCGGGACAGGAATGGGCCCCGATCGCCACCAGCTCGCGACGCAGCCAGGTCGCCGGATCGGCCACCACCAGCACCACCAGTGCGTCGCGCCCCGACACCGGCCAGCGGGTACCCAGCCATCCCGAGCGCCGGATGACCGGGCGACCGGCGTCGACTGCACAGACCAGCCCCTCGCCGATCGGCCGGGGATATTCGAGGACCCCAGCGGCCGGGGAGGCGATGTCGGCCGCCGCCGCCGAGCGCAGGTCGTGTCCCAGCAGCCCGGTGATCGCCGTGGCATCGCGCTCGGCCCCGACCCGACCGATCGCGTCGGCGGCCGTCCGCGCCACCCCGATCACCAGCTGCACCATCAGCGGCGTCAGCAGGCCGAGGAACACCAGCACCAGCAGCAGCTCGAGTAGCGTGGTGCCGCGGCGGGTCATCGACCACACCGCAGCAGCACGACCAGTGGCGGTCGGCCCGGACTCGCCGGGAGCACCACCCGGGCGCTGCCGGGGGTTGCCGCGCCGCGACATGCCGGGGCGGCGGCCCGGATCGCGACCGAATCGTGCCGGGCCAGATCGGTTGCGGCCCGGATCCGGGAGGCACGATCGAGGCGAGCAGTGGTCAGCGCACTGGCGAGCCAGGCGCCGGCAGCCAGTTCGACCAGCGTCAGCGCCACCAGCAGTTCGAGCAGCGATGTGCCGCGTCGCGATGAATGGAGCATGGGAACCTCGAGACAGGGACCCGGGAAGGGTGCCGAGCACGGCGACCGTGACGGGGGGCAAAACGATGCGGGCCGCCCGCGCAATCGCGCGAACGGCCCGCCATGATCCCTGCCCTGAGGCTATGCGTTCAGCTGCAGGTGATCTGCCCGTCGGTCGAGGTACCGGACCCGACGGTCACGGAACACTGCTTGGGGTTCACCGAGATGCTCGAGTTGGTGACTGTGGCGGTGAATGAGCTCGACGTGCCGACCATCGACGCTTGATTCCCCTGAGTGGGATTGAAGGTCACCGTACTCAGGGTCGCGGTGTAGGTGGTCCAGTCGATGTAGTAGGCCTCCTCCGCCGTCATGATATTGCGCAGGTCACTGCGGACCGAGGCCAGCTTGGCCTTGTCCTTGGTGGCGGCGAACTTGGGGATTGCGATCGCGGCCAAGATGCCGATGATCACCACCACGATCAGTAGTTCGATCAGGGTGAACCCCTGGCGCGTACGAGCCGTCATCGTTGGAATCGCCTTTCTCGGTGGCTGGTGGGCAACGGGGCCGGTTCTCAGGTGAGGACCGACCCCGTTGTCCGATCCGGATCGGGGCCCCACGCCCCGATCAGGAGATCAGCCCCGGCTCAGCTGCAGGTGAACTGGCCGTCGGTGCTGGTGCCCGACCCCACGACCACGATGCAGTGGTCAGGAGCGGTCGTGATGCTGCTGTTGGTGACGGTCGCGGTGTACGACTGGGCGGTCCCGGCGACGGTCAGGGTGTTGCCGCTCGACGGGGTGAAGATCTGGGAGCTCAGCGCACTCGTGTAGGTGGCATAGTCAGAGAAGTATGCCTCCTGCGCCGTCATGACGTTGCGGAGGTCGGTCTTGACCGACGCCAGCTTCGCCTTGTCCTTGGTGGCTGCGAACTTGGGGATCGCGATCGCCGCCAGGATGCCGATGATCACAACCACGATCAGCAGCTCGATAAGGGTGAAACCCTTGCGGTTCTTGACCAGCATGTGGCAGTTCTCCTGAAGAGATGATTGGTGTCGTTGGGGGCGGCGCCTCGAACACCACTGGCCGGTATGCCGCGACCACCCTCCGGTCCAAAGGAGTCGCACATCGGATGCCAGATCGAGGGAGACTTCCCCAAGTGGTTGCCATGCAACATCTTGCATCGACGCAACGGGGTGCAGAGCAGGCCCTGTTGCGGCCGCGGGACCCGGTAGTTTGCAACGCCCCCGATCGACCGGGCCCCGTGGCCCGGCGCCCCCATCCACCCCGAGCACACCCCAGGCCAGCCACCTCGTGACCCAATCCACCCGCCATATCCTCTTCGGCCTCCTGGTGACGCTGGTCGTCGCCATCGACAGCGGCCCGACCATCTTCAACTACTTCGCCCAGGACGACATGGCGATGATCGTCGACGATGCCCGGGTGAGCGACCCCAGTCGCTGGGACGAGTACCTCAACGAGGCCTACTGGCCGGCCCCGCTGCGCCGGGACCTCTACCGGCCCCTCACCTCGCTGCTGATCGGGGGCGAGTGGTGGGCCGGTCATGGCGCGTCGTTCTCCTTCAAGATCGTGCAGGTGGCCCTCTACGCCGCCGCCTCGATCGCGGTACTGGCGCTGGCGCTCAGGCTGCTCCCGGTCGGGGCGGCGGTCGGGACCGCCCTCCTCTTCGCCGCCCACCCGGTCCACGTCGAGGCGGTGGCGATGGCCGTGGGCCAGGCCGAGGTGATGGTGGGGCTGCTCAGCACCCTGGCGGTCCTCTGGTACTACGACCGACGACGACGGGGCTTTCCGTCGATGCTCGACCATGCCGGCCTGGCCCTGATGACCCTGGCGGCGGCCCACTTCAAGGAGAGCGGGGTGATGATCCCCGTCCTGCTCTTCGCCACCGAGGTGATCCTCTTCGACGACGTCCGCTGGCGGGAGCGGTGGCGCAAGCTCACCCCGCTCTTCACCTGGCAGACGCTGGCGGTGGTGGTCACCATGGCCCTGCGGTCCCGAATCCCGTTCGAGAACGCCACCGGATCGTTCGTGGCGGAGGCGTTCGAGGGGATGTCGATCGGCAGCCGCACCCTGACGATGTTGAGCGTGGTCCCCGAGTGGCTCCGGCTGCTGCTCTGGCCGGCGACCCTCTCGGCCGACTACTCGCCCCGAACGATCATGCCGGCCACCAGCTGGGGGATCGAGCAGACGATCGGCCTCACCATCCTGATCCTGATCGGGATCCTTGCCTGGCGGCTGCGGCGCCGCGCCCCGGTCATCTCCTTCGGGATCGTCTGGTGCGGCATCGCGCTCTTCCCGGTCAGCAACGTGCTGGTGCCGACCGGGATCCCGCTGGCGGAGCGGACCCTCTTCCTCCCCAGCGTCGGGGTGATGCTCGCGGTGGGGGCGTTCCTGACCCAACTGGTCGCGGCGTTCCCGGCCCGTCGGGTGCTGCTGCGCAACGCGTCGGTCGCCCTGGTTGCGCTGGTCACCGTTCTCGGCGTGCTGCGGAGCCGTTCCCGCCACAAGATCTGGCGCAACAACTACACGATGTGGGGTCAGACGGTGATCGACGTGCCCGACAGCTACAAGGCCCGGATGGCGCTGGGGACGCTGCTGA
Organism: uncultured Gemmatimonadales bacterium; assembly: GCA_963817715.1. Lineage (GTDB taxonomy): Bacteria > Gemmatimonadota > Gemmatimonadetes > Gemmatimonadales > GWC2-71-9 > Palsa-1233. The sequence goes on along the minus strand of CAWFPG010000005.1, from coordinate 377,534 downwards.
TGAAGGTGGGGTACCGCGACCGTGCCATCCACCAGTATGTGGTCGCGACCCAGCTCTGGGACCGCGCGTGGGGCCCCTGGTTCCAACTCGCCGATTGGCTGCGGAAGAAGGGCGACTGCGCCGGGGCGATCCCGGCGTACCGGAAGGTGCTGGAACTCGAGCCGACGGTGGTGCCGGCCCAGGCCACGCTGGTGACCTGCCTGATGTGGGAGGGAGACTACCGTGAGGCGCATGACTGGGCCCTGAAGGGCGTCGGGAGCAAGTACTACTCGTCGATCTTTCGCGCCTGGCTCCACACCGCCGACTCGGCGATCCGGGTCGACGCCCCACCCCACACGGTGACGTTCCCGAAGGGCTACAACGGGATCTTCATGGACACGATCGATTCGTCGTTGACCACGTTCGGGGCGGCGAGCCGCGATAGCGCCGCGAAGGCCAGCACTCCATGAGCCGTCAGGCGCGGCGACACACCCGACGGGCCTGGCCACCCGACTGATGCCGCTGCCATCGCCATGGCTCGAGGTCGCCGCCGGATTGCTGGTCGCCGGGCTGGCGGCCCGCCGGGGGCCTCGCCTCCGGTGGTGGCGACATGCCTTGCGCCGCCCGGCCGGGGTGATCGCCATCGCCATCGCAACCGGAGTGACGGCGATGGCCTCCGTCGATTGGCGATCGGATCCCCCGACGGTGGTCAGCGATGAAGCTTCCTATCGCCTGCAGGCCTCGCTGTTCGCGACCGGACAGTGGAGTGACACGACGCCGGAATTCCCGGCGGTCCTGGCGCAGATGTACGTGCTCGACCAGCCGGCCGTGGCCTCGAAATACCCACCGGGCCACGCCCTGATCCTGGCACCGGGTGTGGTCCTGGGCTTTCCGTGGTTGATGCCGCTGGGCTGCCTGATACTCTCGGGGATGCTGGTCTTCCTGATCAGTCGCCGGCTCGCCTCGGCCGAGGTCGGATTCATCGCGTGGCTCGCATGGCTCACCTGCACGGCAGCTCTCGAGTGGCGGGGTACCTGGTACTCGGAAAACACGTCGGGCGCCCTCATGCTCCTCGGCTGGTGGCTGTTGCTGGAGCGCCGGCCGCGACCGAGCCGACTGCTCGGACTGGGGGCGGTGACCGGCTGGTTGGCCATCACCAGGCCGCTCACGGCAGTTGCCTTCGTGGTGCCAGTGGGCGCCGTGCTCATTCTTCGCGCCATGCGGAACCGGTCGTGGGCACCGATCCTGCTCCCCGCCGTGATGGTCTTGCTGCCGCTGGGCATCGTGCCGCTGTGGAGCTGGCAGACGCTCGGTCGGGTGGATCAGACTCCGCTCACCCTCTATACGAGGCAGTACCTGCCGTGGGACCTGCCGGGGTTCGGTCCGGACACGACCCCGCCCCTGCTGCAGGCGCCGAGCGATCAGGCGAGGGTCGCGCAGGACCTCGCCATGCTCCGCCGCCAGCACACCGTGGACGCGCTGCCCGGGATCCTGGTCGACCGCATCAGCACATTCGTGCGCGACAGCTGGAGCGGTTGGCGCCGCTGGTTGATTCCGTTCGCGGTGGCAGGACTCCTCCTGCTCCCCGGCTGGTTGTCGGGATCGCTGTTCACCCAGTTCCTGCTCTATGCGAGCTTCTATCATCCATCGGCTTGGAGCATCTACTACCTGGAATTGGTGCCGGTCATGGCCCTGGCCCTGGCGCTCGGCCTGGCCCGTGGGCTGCGGCTGATCACGCCTGGCCCCTGGGCGGTCACCAGGCGATGGCTGGCGTGGTTCGGCATAGTGCTCGCCGCATTGACGCTCACCGAGGCGACCGACGCGCCGGGAATCGCCGAGGCGCGGAGCTTCCCGGTGATGACCCTGTGCCGCCTGGCCGACGCGCTGCCGGACCGAGCCATTGTGTTCGTGGTCTACGCGGACGCCCACAATCCCCATCGGCCGCTGGTCAACAACCTGGCGCCCTACGAGGCGCAGCGCGTCCTGCTCGCCAGGGACGAGGGCACCGCGCGTGACCTCACGATCGCGCGGACGCTCGGACGCCGCCCGTATCGCTACGTCGAGCACGCCACCGAGCTGCTCGATCTTGGTGACGCCGCACCGGACACGACCAACGCAGGGAATCCGCTCAGCGCCAGAGCACCGTGAAGTTGCCAACGAGCGCGGCACGGGGAAACGTCTCTCGCGCCGCCGCCAGCATGGCGGAATCCACCGGGACGGAGTAGAGCGGCCGGCGCTGGATCACCAGCCCGGCGAGTCCGTCGAAAGATGGCAGCCGGGTGGCCTGCGGCTCCTCGAGGAACTGCATCGGGGTCCGGTTCCTGTCGATGCGACCCGAGAGAAAGGCGACCTCCGGAATGTCCGGACCGGCCCAGATCGGTCCCGGTGGCACGCTGTCCGCGAGCACCCGGAGCAGCCAGCCGTAGCGAATCGAGTCCCTCGCCACCACGAACAGGCCACCGTGCGACCCCGGCACCCGCGCCAGTCGCTCGGAAGGCTCGCGCGCCCAGCCGAGCGCCCGAGGAGACGACGGGACCACCTCGAGGTAGCTGAACGCGGCGAGAGTCACGGCGATCGCGCCGAGCACCGGGCGCAGGCGTGGAACCAGGCGATCGGCGTCGGCCATCGCGATCAATCCGATCGGCACCAGGAAGACGAAGTAGACCGGCGGGCCGAACGGGAACTGCGTGAGCGTCATCCAGCCGAACACCGTCGCGACGAGGAGCCAGCCCTGGTCGACCGCCGTCCGGGCTCGCGAGGCGCCCACGGCGATGATCACCATCGCGAACGGTATCGCGCCTCGCAGGCCGAGCCAGAGGCCGCGGTGCCAGCGATAGTCCAACCAGGCCAGGACAACGACGAGCAACCACGGCAGCAGCAGGAACCCCAGCCTGGCATCCGGTCGCCACACCGTGACCCCGACCGCTGCCAGCACCAGCACACCGTATCCGAGCGAGGAGACTGCCGGCAACGGCATCGTGGCGAACTCCGCTCGAAGGGTGCCCACGCCGTGCAGTTCGCGGAAGAAGCCGGGCAGGGCGCCCGCGAACCCGAGCCAGAGCGCGATCGGCGCGAGGCCAAGGGCGATGCCCGCGGCGAGTCGCAGCGGCCCCGCCATCGCACGCGGGTCGAACGTCACGCCGCGCGCGCGGGCGCGCCGGACCTCGCGCACCAGCACCCACGCCGTCATCGCGATCGTGGGCACCAGCAGGTGCAGGAAGCGTCGGGCCGAGAGGGACGAGCCGATGAGCAGCGGCGCCGCGACGAGGGCGAGCACGACCAGCATGATGCCCCAGGCGCTCGCGGGCTCCCGTTCGTCGCCCTGGGCGATCAGCCAGAGCGCCACGCCGACCACGGCGAAGAGGGCGGTGACCTTGAAGGCGATCCCCAATCCGAGCAGGCCACCGGCGACGACGATGCGACCGGGCGAGGGGCGCCCGGACCCGACGGCGAGCACCGCCACCGCAGCGGCGACGCAGAAGGTCACGTACCACGACGGCATCGCCCCGGCATACATCGGCACGCCCCAGGCGCCGAGCACCAGCGCAAACACCGTTGCCGTCGCGGCGCCCCGCCGCCGCCAGAGCCAGCCCCACAGGGCGAGGTACCAGAGCGTGGTCACCAGGGCGAAACCGTCGCGGATCGCGGCGAGGGACATACCGAAGACGCGCAGGAATCCCGCGTGCAGCAGCGCGTCGGCGCCGGTCCAGGGGTGCAGGAACTCGCGATGCGGCACCTGTCCCTCGAGCACCCGGCGGGCCGCCTGACCCAGCGTCCCTTCGTCGAGCGGGAACCAGAAGCGAAGGCGGGACCACCAGATCACGGCGACGCCGAGCGTTGCCGCGGCCAGCGGAACCAGCGGATGGATCCGGCGACCTGGTGCTCTCACCCATCCCCACCCCGCGTCGGCGGATACCGCCGCCGGATCGCCAGCAGCTCCAGCGGTGCCCGCAGGAAGTCGCGCAGCCGCAGGCGCGAGCCGGCACGGGCATGCCAGTGCTCCAACGGCACCTCCCGGAATCGCACCGCCAGCGACGGACCGGGCACCGTGGCCAGTCGGGCCAGCAGCTCGACATCGAAGATCCAGCGACTCCGGAACGGTTCGTCGAACGCAGTGGCCACCGGCGCCAGGTTGCGGAACGCCTTGAGGCCGCACTGGGTGTCGTAGACCGGCAGCGACAGGGTGAGCGATGCGGCGGTCGCGAAGATCCGACCGAGATAGTGGCGCAGCGCCGAGCGCTCGATGTCGCGGCCGAGCAACTTGACCCGTGAACCGATCGCCGCCCACGCCTCGGGATGGCGATCGAGTTCGTCGGCAAGCGCGAGCACCTCCTCGAGCGGTGAGGCCAGGTCCGCATCGGCGAAGGCAACCATCGCCGCCTCCGTGGCCGCCGCCTGCCGGAGACCGTGGCGGACCGCCTCCGCCTTGCCGACATTCTCTGCCAGGGCCACCACCTCGACCCGCCCCGGCTGCTCCGCGGCAAACCGGGCGAGCAACGCCCCGGTGTCGTCGGTGCTGCCGTCGTCGACGAAGCAGCAGCCGACCTCGGGGTGCTCGGTGAGGAAGCGCCGGAACGCCGCGACGTCGAGTCGCGCCGCCTCGTTGTAGGCGGGGATCACCAGCACCAATCGCATGGCGCGGTTCACCGGCGCCGCACCACCGCGACCAGCGACACCCCGCGGCGGAATGGGGCCGCCCCGCGATCGAGCGCCGCGACCAGCGGTTCCGCCTCGCTCGCGAAGATCCGGTGCAGCAGGTGGTTGAATGGTCCGACGGGCATGTCGAGATCCCCCCCGGGCGAAGTGGTGGCCCGCCCCCAGCGGCGGCGCAGGGCAATCAGCGGCTGGAGCCGGCTGTTGCAGGGCGAAAGGAGACGGACCGTCACCGGTTGCTCGCCGAGCAGCGCCGCGAGCCCTTTCCGATCATAGCGCCGGTGATGACCGAACGCCGTGTCGTGGGCACTCCAGAGGGAAGGATCGGCCGGCACCGTCAGGATCAGGTGGCCACCCGGCGGCAGGGCACCGATGGCGGCCGAAAGCAACGCTCGGTCATCGGCCACGTGCTCCAGCACGTCGGTGAGCAGCACCGCCCCGCCGTTGGCGAGGTGCGGCGCCGCCTCGCGGGGATCGTGACTCACCCTGAAGTCGGCTGCGGGGAACCGCACCCTGGCGTGCGCAATCGCCTCGCTCGACGTGTCGAGCCCGAGCACCGGATGGCCGGCTGCCGCCACGGCGGCGGCGTTGCCACCGGTGCCGCAGCCGATGTCCGCCACCGGGGCGCCCGGCTCGACGACCGCCGCGAGCAGGCGCAGCAGGATCTCGCGCCGGGCGGTGAACCACCAGTGGCGATCCTCGACGCGGGCGTGGGCGGCGAACTGCTCAGGCTGCATTGGGCATCACGAGTGGCTCCTGGCTAGGGGCCGGCAACGGATCGCCCGAGGCGGCTCACGGCTCCTGCCACTCGCGTCGCATCGAGTCGACATCGACCCGACGCAATTGCAGCGGCGCACCGGGCTCCGGCGCCTTCGTCAGCAGCCAGACCGGTCGGTCGACCGGCAGCACCAGGGAATCGCGCGCGTGCAGGTCGCGAAGCCAGCGGTTGCCATCGTGGACCAGCAGGACCGGTGGCCAGAGGGTGAAGCCGCCGCGGTCCTCGTCGATCCGGCGCATGCAGCGGGGAATCCAGCTGGCCCCGGGCATGGCGCTGAGGGTGGTGTCGGGCGACGACGAGAGGGCGACCAGGCGGCTCGAATCGGCGCGCAGCGGGGCCAGCCGACCGAGCAACTCGTCGGCACCGCCGCCGTCGGCCTCCACCCCGGCGATCGCCTGATCGAGGGCACAGGCGTCGACGCTCCGGTAGACCCGTTCCGACTCGGGGCGGGTCACGCCCAGCGCCCAGAGCCGCGACAGCAACTGGGCACCCCAGCTCTCGCGCACCAGCACCACCGCACTGTCGACACCCGCGGCACGGGCCACGGCGGCGGGATCGCGTCGCAAGGTGAGCATCCCCCCCTCGTACTGTCGCACCCGGATCGGCAGCAGTTCGGCGGCGCCGATGGCCAGCGCCGCCACCCCGGCCGTCACCATGGCCCGCTCGAACGGTGCCGACACCGCACGCTGGCGCAGGGTGAGCGGCAGCCGCGCGGTCCACCATGCGAGCCACGGCGCCAGCGGCAGCACGAACCGCGGCCCAAGATAGAAGCCGTCGTGCCAGTAGGCGAAGTAGACGAGCAGCAGCAGGCCGCTGCCAGCCAGCGCCCAGCGCATGAACGGCGTGATCCGGCGCTCGAGGAAGAGCGCCGCGGTGGCGAAGAGCAGTGCCGGCGCCGGGGTCTCGAAGAGGTAGGTCTGCAGTCGCAGCAGGTAGAGGTTGATCAGCTCGAGGCCACGCGCCGGCGTGTGGGGCGGTCCCCAGGGCGCCTCGTGAAAGCCGAGGGCGTGGGTGTGTCCCCACAGCTCGATGTAACCGAACCGGAACGCGCTGCCGGTCCACAGCGCGTTGACGAGCAGCAGCAGCGCGATCGGCACCGCGATCCCCACCCCGCTGGCCAGCAGCGGCGCCAGTTGGGCGCGTCCGCGCCGCAACCGCCACAGCAACCAGGCCGCGGTCGGCAGCGCGAACGCCGCGGCGTCGAGCGGCCGGATGGTGGCGGCAATCCCGAGCGCGATCCCCGCCCACGCAGCCGCGCCCGGTCGGGGCCGCTCATCGCCGGTGGCGATCACCGTGGCGAGCGCCGCGGCGAGCAACCAGGTGAGCGTCGTCACATGGTTCATCATCGAGCCGGAGAGGAACATCGTGAACGGCGCGAAGGCGTAGAGCAACAGCGCGGCGAGGGCGACCCCCGGTTGCGGTTCCACCCGCCGGAGCAGCCGACCGAGGAGGAACACGCCGATCGCGGCCATCACCGGCCCGACCAACCACGCGGCGTGCAGCACCACGCCGAGGGCGAGGAAGAACGGCCCGCCGATGGGGAACTGCCCGTAGAGCCGGCGACCGGTGTCGACCAGATGCATCGCCGAGGTGAACTCGGGATGGGTCGGCACCGGCAGCCAGAGGTGGCCCCCGGCGAGCACCTGCGCCTGCCAGAGCTGGATGATCTCGTCGATCAGCAGCGGCCGGGCGGAGAGCACCCGTTGCGCCACGACGGCGTAGGCGACGACGGCCACCACCGCGACCAGTGCGTCGCCGCGCCGGTCGGCCGCCAGCCAGCGCAGGGCAAGGCGCTGCCACGCGCCCTCGCGCCAGATTCCGGGCCGGCTCCGCAGCACGATCGCGGCGACCACCGCGATCCCCAGCAGGATCGCGGTGCCGGGGATCCAGAGCGCGAGTCGGTCGGCGTACCACGGCGCGGCATGGCCGCCGGGGATCCAGTTGGCAACCGGCAGCAGTCCGAGCAGGAGCAGGAGCAGTCCCGCGGCGCGAGCCACCTACTTCGCCTCGGTCCCTTCGTAGCGGGACAGCTTGCGGTAGAGCGTGCTCGGGTCGATCCCCAGCACCTCGGCGGCACGGGTCTTGTTGCCGCCCTCGGCCTGCAGCACGAACATGATGTAGGCCCGCTCGATCAGGTCGAGTGACGGGTTGGGCTGGTTGCGGTCGGCCACCAGCGGCTCCTTCTTCTGCCGCGTGATCCGGTCGGGCAGGTGCTGCGGCTCGATCAGCGATCCACTCGAGAGCACCACCGCGTGCTCGAGCGCGTTCTGCAGCTCGCGCACGTTGCCGGGCCACTCGTAGACCATCACCGCATCCATCGCCTCCGACGACAACGCCCTGGGGTCCTCGCCCTCGGGCGCCATCCCCTGGAGGAACGCGTCGATCAGCAGGATCAGGTCGTCGCGCCGGTCACGCAGCGGCGGCAGATCGATGGCGATCACGTTGAGCCGGTAGAAGAGGTCGGAGCGGAAGTTGCCGCGGCGCACTTCCTCGTCGAGGTCGCGGTTGGTGGCGGCGATGATCCGCACGTCGACGGGGATCGCCTCGGTGGCCCCGACCGGAATCACCTCGCGCTGCTGCAGCACGCGGAGCAGCTTGACCTGGAGCGACGCGGGCATCTCGCCCACCTCGTCCATGAAGAAGGTCCCGCCGCGGGCAGCGGCAAAGAGGCCCTGCTTGTCGCGGACCGCACCGGTGAACGACCCCTTCACGTGGCCGAACAGCTCGCTCTCGAGGAGCGTCTCGGGGAGTGCGCCGCAGTTGATCGACAGGAAGGGGCCATCGACCCGGGTGGAGGCGTCGTGCAGGTAGCGGGCGAGCACCTCCTTGCCGGTGCCGCTCTCGCCACCGATCAGCACCGTCGAGTCGGTCGGCGCCACCAGCTCGGCCAACCTGAGGATCTCGACAAAGCGGCGCGACTTGCCGATCGGCCGGGTGAGCGAGGCGCGCGGCGCGCCGCCGGCGCGACGAATCTCCGACTTCAGCTGCTTGTTCTCGACCCGGATCTGGCGAAACTCGCAGGCGCGGCGCAGGATCGCGACCAGCTCGTCGTTGGCGAACGGCTTCTGCAGGTAGTAGAACGCGCCGGCGTTGACCGCCTGGATCGCGCTCTGCAGCGAGGCCTGGGCGGTCATCAGGATGACCGGGGTCATCGGGTCGTGTTCCTTGACGGCCTGGAGGATGTCGAGGCCGGTCACCTGTGGCATCCGCACGTCGGTGACGACGATGTCGGGCGACGCACTCCGGATCGCCTCGAGCCCCGCCTTGCCGCCCTGGGCGACGGCGACCTCGAACCCCTCCTTCTTGAGCAGGATGCGGAGGGTATCGAGGATGCCGCTCTCGTCGTCGATGACGAGCACCACGGGCTGCTGCTGACTCATGACGTGTTCTCCCGTTCCCAGGTGGCGGGCAGGTAGATGGTGAAGGTGGTGCCTTCCCGGGGCGCAGAGTCCACCAGGATGATGCCGCGATGCGAGGCGACCGCGCGCTGCACGATCGCGAGTCCGAGGCCGGTGCCGCCGGGACGGCCGGTGACGAATGGCTCGAAGAGCCGCTCCCGAACCGAGTCGGGAATGCCCGGGCCATCGTCGTGCACCACCAGCTTGACGCGCCGCTCGAACGGCCCCGGCGGCGCCTCGCCGGTGCGGGCCATCCCGACGCTCGCCTCGATTCGGCCCCGATTCCCGAGCGCCTGGGCGGCGTTGAGCATCAGGTTGGTGGCCACCCGGTGCAGCAGGTCGGGATCGGCCTCGATCGCGACCGGACTGCCGGTCACCTCGACGGTGACCCCGCGCGCCTCCGGATGCTCGGCCACGAAGCGGCCGGCCTGCTGCACCACCTCGAGCAGGTCGAGCGACTCGAAGTGCGACGCGCGCACCCGCGAGAAGTCGAGGAACTCGCTCAGCAGTCGGTTGAGCCGCTCGCTCTCCCGCATGACCAGGTCGGCCAGCACCCGGTCGTCGGGATCGTCCTTGATGTTGCCGGCGAGCTGCTCGACCGCGCTCCGGATCGCCGCGAGGGGATTGCGGATCTCGTGCGCCAGCGAGGCCGAGAGCGCCGCAACCGCCTCCAACCGCTCGGCCCGGAGGCGGAACTCCTGCAGCCGCTTGAGGTCGGAGATGTCGGTGAAGATGGCCGTGACCGACGGGGCACCGCCGCCCGGTCGCAGGAAGGTGGTGGTGCTCACGCCGACCGGGAAGAGGGAACCATCGGCCCGCCGCACCGACGCCTCACCGCGCGACAGGCGATCGCCGTCGCGAATGCCGCGGCTGATCGCGTCGTGCAGGTCGCGCGAGCGGGCCCGCAGCGCCTCGAGCACCGGCTGGCCAGCGACCAGGCCCTCGCCACCAAGGATCCGCCGGGCGCGCGGATTGATATAGGCGAGCCGTCCCTCGCCATCGATGGTGATGACGCCCGACTGGATGGTGGCGAGGATCTCGTCGGCCTCGAGCCGGACCTGCAGCAGCGCGGCCGCCAGGGTGTGCTGCTCGTGCGCGGCGCTGGCGAGCCGGTGTCCGAGCACCGCGATCAGCCCACCCACGAAGGCGATCACCGCCACCTGGGTCCAGAAGTCGAACCCCGGTTCCACCGGCGATCGGAGCGTCACCACCACGTAGCAGACGACCGCAAAGGCCACCGCGAGCAGACCGCGACCGACCGGCAGCAGCAGGGCGTAGGCGGCGACCAGTGCCACGTAGAGCGCCGCCAGCGGGGTGGTCGCCCCGGCCATGAAGGCCACCAGTCCGGTCACCACCAGCACATCGACCGTGGCCTGGAGCAACAACGTGGTGGCGCTCGGCACCCGCCCACCGCGCGTCTCGAAGAACAGCCAGATCGAGGCGCTCACTGCCGCGAAGCCAATCGCACCCACCACCCATGGCTGGAGGGCCAGCTCGCGGATGCCGGTCAGGGCGTAGGCCAGCAAGGTGCCGACCAGGGCGAGCCGGATCACCAGGATCCCCACCAGCAGGGTGCGGGGACCGGGCAGCCCGAAGCGGTCCCGCGCGGGCGCGGAGGTCGTCACGGGGGCCACCGGAAATTCGCCGGTGGGCGGGGCCGTGGGCTCGGAGGTCGGGGTGGTGGTCGGCAAGTGTCTCCTAATATGATCAGGGCGACGGGCGAGGGGCGAGGGGCGCGGCTCCGCATCGTGGCTCGCCACACACGACCATCCTCACCACCCGCATGGCGCCGATGCCCTCACGATCCGCCTTTCCCGGCTTCGATCCGGCTGCACTCCGCTTCCTGCGCCAGCTCCGGCGGCACAACACGCGGGAGTGGTTCGCCGCGCATCGGTCCGAATACGACACCCTGCTCCGCGGGCCGATGCGCGACCTGATCGAGGAATGCGACGTCCGGCTGGCCACGATCGCCCCCGAGCTGACCGGCGACCCGCGCCGGTCGATGTTCCGAATCCATCGCGACGTCCGCTTCTCGCGCGACAAGTCGCCCTACAAGACCCACGCGTCGTGCTGGCTCTACCACCGCGATGCCGGCCGGGGTGTGGGTCAGGAGGCGCATGGCGGGGCGGGCCTGTATGTGCACCTCGAACCGGGGGCCTCGATGGTGGCGGCGGGACTGTGGATGCCGGCCAAGCCGGCGCTCGACCTGATCCGCGAGGGGCTCCTCGACGACCACGAGGCCTTCGCCGCCCTCGTGGGCCAGCGCAGCTTCCGGCGCCGCTTCGGCCGGCTCTCCGAGGAGGCGATGCTGGTCCGGGCACCACGAGGCGTCGACCCGGAGCATCCCGCGGTGCCCTGGCTCCGCTACAAGTCGTTCACGGTGCACCGCATGCTCGACGATGCGCTGATGACGTCGCCCCGCCTGGTCGCCACCCTGGCGCGCAACTTCACCGCACTGGTGCCGATGGTGCGCTGGCTCAACACGGCGCTGGGCTTCCCGCCCGCGGCACGCCGACTGTGAGCCACGAGGTGCCCGCCGCCGTGCGGATCGACAAGTGGCTCTGGGCGGCACGCTTCTTCAAGACCCGCAGCGCCGCAACCGCCGCGGTGGGCGGCGGCAAGGTCGCGGTGGGGGATGCCACCGCCAAGCCGGCCAGGATGGTCAGCGTCGGCGACACCATCACGCTGAAGCTGGCTCCGTACACCTGGACCATGGTGGTGACCGGCCTCGCCGAGCGCCGCGGTTCCGCGGCGCAGGCCGCCCTGCTCTTCACCGAGACCGAGACGTCGCGCACCACGCGTGCGCGCACCGCACAGCAGCTCAAGGATGCCCCGACGCTGCGCTTCGACGAGGGGAAGCCCAGCAAGCGCGATCGGCGGATGATCCGGAAGCTGAAAGGCCGATAGACGACGAGACGAGAGACGATAGCCGATAGACGATCGTTGATCCAGCCACTCAGCGGAATGCCATCTCCACGAGCGGAGCCAGCACAAACCATCATCTATCGTCTATCGGCTATCGTCTCTCGTCTCGTCGTCGTGCAGCATCCTGACCGCCGGCGTGTCGAGATCGTCGTACTGGCCGCTGCGTGCCGACCAGACCCAGGCCGCGATCGCGCCAGCGACGATCAGCATCGCCAGCGGCACCACGATGAAGAGGACGCTCACGCCGCCACCCGGGTGGTCGGCGCGATGGCGGCCGTCGGCCGGGCCGGCGCGGGCGGTGCCACGAAGCTCCGGCGCAGCCAGCTGGTGAGCACCACGGTGAGCGAGCTGGCCGGCATCAGGATCGCCGCGACGAGCGGTGAGATCCGGCCGGTCATCGCGAGGGTGACCCCCACCGCGTTGTAGCCCACCGCCCAGAGCATGTTGCCGCGAATCACGCCGAAGGTGCGCCGCGCCCCTTCGGTGAGGCGCACCAGCGGGGCGAGACCGGGAGCGGTCAGGTGCACGTCGGCAGTGGCCAGGCTCGCCTCCGCACCCCCGTGCACGCCGACGCCGACGTCGGCCGCGGCAATCGCCGCCGCGTCGTTGACGCCGTCGCCCACCATCACGATCGCGATGCCCGGCTCGGCCGCTCGCCAGCGCTCGATCGCGGCGAGCTTCTGCTCCGGCGTGGCGCCTCCAGTGACCTCCTCGGGGGTGAAACCGAGTCCGGCACCGACGTGCGCCACCACCGCGGGCGTGTCGCCCGACAGCAACCGGGTGCGCCAACCGGCAGTGCGCAGCGCCGCGAGCGCCGCACCCGCCTCGGCGCGCACCGGGTCACCGAATCCGGCCGTGGCGACCACGGCTCCGTCGACCGCAAGCAGCACCGGCGTGAGCGGCTGGTCGCCGAGACGTGCCTGCCACCCCTCGACCTCGACCCCCTGCGCCGCGACGAAGCGTGGCGAGCCGACCCCCACCTCCCGGCCCCGCCAGCGACCGGCGATCCCGCCGCCGACCTGATGCCGGACCAGGTCAGGCGTCTCGGGCGACAGCGTCGGCCAGGCCCGCCGGAAGCCCTCGGCCACCGGGTGGCGCGACCCCGTCTCGAGCCCGAGGATCACCGCGCGCCACGCCGGATCGCCGTGCCAGGCCACCAGGGCGTGGCGCCCCTCGGTCACCGTGCCGGTCTTGTCGAGGACCAGGATGCCCGGATGGGCCAGGTGCTCGAGGGCATCACCACCCTTGATCAGGATGCCGGTACGCGCCGCGCGGCCGATTCCGACCGAAACCGCCAGCGGCGTGGCCAACGCCAGGGCGCAGGGACAGGTGACCACCAGGAGCGCGATGGCGTGATCCCATGCCGCCGCCGAATCGCGACCGACCCAGAGAACGAAGGTGAGCACCGCGAGCACCAGCACCGCCGCCACGAAGATGCCGGAGAGCCGATTGGCGAGGGCCACCACCGGAGCTCGCCGGCGGGCGCCCTCCTCCACCTCGCGCAGCAGGTGTGACAGGCGCGAGGCGCTGCCGGCCGCCTCGACGCGCATCCGCACCGGCGCGGCGATGTTCTCGGTGCCGGCATAGACGGTCTCGCCGACGCGCACCTCGACCGGCACCGACTCGCCGCTGAGCAGTGCCATGTTGACCGTGGTCGGGCCGGTGGTCGCGGTGCCGTCGGCCGGGAAAGTGTCGCCAACCGCGACCGCGACCTCCATCCCGGGGAGCAGCGCCTCGACCGGCAGCTCCTGCAGGGAGTCGTCGTCGCGCACCACCCGGGCCATCCGCGGGGTGAGGGCGTGCAGCAGCTCGGCGGCATCGGCCGCGGCGCGCTGGCCGCGCTGCTGCAGGTACCGACCGACCAGCAGCAGGAAGATCAGCAGCGTCACGCCGTCGAAGTAGACCGGCCCCGTCGCGGTGATGGTGTTGAGCGCACCGCGCACGGTGGCCGCGACCAGGGCCACCGCGATCGGCACGTCCATGTGGAGCGTGCGGCTCCGGAGCGCCGCCCAGGCCCCGGCCAGGAAGACCCGACCAGGGAAGAGAAGCGCCGGCACCGTGAGCAGGAACGACCCCCAGCGGAACAGCTCGCGGGCGTCGCTCGCCATCCCCTGCGACTCCCCGGCGTAGAGGGCGAACGCCATCAGCATCACGTTGCCCGCCAGAGCCCCGGCGACCCCGATCCGCAGCAGCGCCGCGCGATCCTCCCGGCGCCGCATCTCCTCGCGCACCACGCCGTGGAACGGGTGGGGCGGATAGCCGAGCCGGTCGAGGAGCCGTGCGACGGCCGAGAGCGGCAGCCGGTCGACATCCCACTCCACCTTCGCCCGCGATCGCGGCAAGTCGAGCTCGGTGCGCACGACCCCGCTGGCCAGTAGCGGAATCCGCTCGACCAACCAGACGCAGGAGGCGCAGTGCACCCCCTCGAGGTAGAACTCGACCTCGGCCCGACCGTCGCCACGACGGCGGACGTAGAGGTCGGCGAACGCCGGGTGGTCGAACTCGGCGTAGTCGCGCCCGGTTGGTCGGACCGGCAGCTCGCGGAGCTCGCCGAGGCTGTAGTACTGGCTCAGGCCGCCGGCGCGGAGAATTCCGGCGGCTGTCTCGCACCCGACGCAGCAGTAGCGAGCCCCCTCGGGATCGCCGCGCCGGTCGAACGGCACGGCAAGACCGCAGTGGGCGCAAGCCTCGCCGAGGGTGGCGGGGTCAGCCATGCGACATCGCCCCGGCGATCGGTTCCGGCGACGGCATCACCCGATGGAGCCAATGGCCGACCGGAATGAGATCGAGGTGTCCAGCCAGCGAGACCAGTCCCAGCACCACCACCATCGCCGCGCTCACCAGTGGCAACCGTCGCTGCCAGCGACCGGTGAGTCGGGCCAGGCCGGCAGCCGCCAGCACCAGGGCCGGCACCGAGCCGAGCCAGAAGACCGCCATCACCGTGGCGCCACGCAGCGGGTCGGCGGTGCCCGAGGCCACCGCGACGAAGGCCCAGAGCCAGCCGCAGGGCAGCAGGCCGGTGAGCAGACCGGTGGCGGTGCCACGCACTGTTGCGCTGCCACCCTCGAGGTGGGCCAGCAGCGCACCGACGCGACGCTGCCACCACGCCGGCACCCGAACCAGCGCACGACGCGGACCGATCGTGGCGAGCATGGTGTGCACTCCCCACCCGATCAGCAGCAGCGCCATCACGACCACCGCGGCATCACCGAGGCCGGCGAGTCGGCCGGCACGGTTGAGCCCGGTACCGACGGTCCCGGCGATCACGCCGAGGAGCAGGTAGCTGACCAGTCGGCCAAGGTGGTAGGGGAGATGACGCGCGGTCGTGCCGGGTGCGGAACCGGCGGCGAAGCAGGCAAAGGCGCCGCACATCGCCGCGCAGTGGACGCTCCCCAGGAGGGAGGCCACCAGCACGGTGCCGACCAGGGCGCCCACGGCCGACTAGCCGCCGGCGTCGAGGCCGGCCGCGACCCGGGCGGGAATCGGATCGCCCGGTCGGGCCCGGACCACCACCGCCGGGGCGGTGCGCGAGACGTCGAGTCGCAGCTGGTCGGTGAAGCGCTGGCCGGCGTGCTCGATGGTGATGCGCAGCTCCCAGAGCCCCTCGCGGTCGAGCGCCAGCGGCCCCGAGAGCTGCCCAGGCGTACCGTCGCCAGCGAGAGTCGCGGTGATCACCTCGGTGGCGTGGGCCACCTGTCGCGCCTCGAGGGTCGCACTGGCACCCTCGAGCGGGGTGCCGTCGGCGGCGGCGAGATCGAGCACCAGCGGTGTCGCCGCCGGGGCGGCGAGCGGTCCCATCGCCGGGGTCGCCTGCCAGCCGAGCGCTGCGTTGCGCCCCGCCTGGGCCTGGGTGCTGTCCCAGTCGAGCGCCTTGCGGTAGTAGTCGGACTCGACAGCGAAGTGGCTGTCGGCGTTGGCCACCCGATAGAGGACCACGCCGAGTGCGATATTGCCGAGCAGCACGGTGACGATGATCGTCGGCCAGATGCGGTCCTTCGGGATCAGCGTCACGGGGCCTCGGTTCCATCGCCCGGTTCCGGGCCAAGCAGGTTGAAGGGGTAGCGGCGCTCGAAGCTGCCACCGGCAGTGATCTCGATAGTGATGTCGCGCCGGCCGCCGGTAAAGGCCCCGGACGGCAACCGGATGAACGCGCTGGTGGTGCGGAGCTCGCCCGCGCCGACCTCGAGCGGGTTTTCGGGAGCGATCACCTGGGCGCTGTCACCGACCCCATCGAAGCTGAGGGTGTAGCGGTGGCTGGCACGGCTGCGATTGGCGATCCGGATCCGGATCTGGTTGAGGATCAGGCCGTCCGACTCGATGGTGAACGGCTCTCCGGTACCACGCAGCAGGGTCACGTCGGCATCGGGTCGGGTGCCGAGCGACAGGGCGAAGGCCCCGACGAATCCGGTCAGGGCCACCAGGTAGAGCACCGCGCGAGGCTGAAAGAAGCGTCGTGGCATGCCCGCCAGGGCGTCCTGGGTGGCGTAGCGGATCAGGCCGCGCGGCTTGCCGACCCGATCCATGATCGCGTCGCAGGCATCGATGCACTGGGTGCAGTGGACGCACTCCATCTGCAGCCCGTTGCGAATGTCGATCCCGGTCGGGCAGGTGGTGATGCAGGCCTTGCAGTCGATGCAATCCCCGCCCT
Source organism: uncultured Gemmatimonadales bacterium (assembly GCA_963817715.1). Classification (GTDB taxonomy): domain Bacteria; phylum Gemmatimonadota; class Gemmatimonadetes; order Gemmatimonadales; family GWC2-71-9; genus Palsa-1233. The sequence goes on along the minus strand of CAWFPG010000005.1, from coordinate 361,153 downwards.
CCCCGGCGCTGCGGTCCTTGGGCATCATCCGCGGTTCGCCGCGGACATGGTCGTAGGTCACCACCAGCGAGCGGCGATCGAGCAGCACCGACTGCCAGCGACCGTAGGGACAGGCGATCAGGCAGGTCTGCTCGCGGAACCAGGTGAAGTCGGTGAAGATCAGCGCGGTGGTCACCGCCATCACCAGGAACGGCACCGGATGCTCACGCGGCGAGAGGCGGACCCACTGGGCCAGCGCGTCGGTGCCGACGAAGTAGGCCAGGAAGGTGTGGGCCAGGATCAGCGACAGCACCAGGTAGACACCGTACTTGAGCAGCCGACGCGGCGCGAAATGGCGGTTGGCGCGGTCGAGATTGAGCGAACCGCTGCGGCCGCCCTCGAACAGCCGCTCGATCGGTCGGTAGAGGAATTCGAGATAGACCGTCTGGGGACATGCCCAGCCGCACCAGACCCGACCGAACAGCGCCGAGAAGAGGAACACGGCGATGATCACGCTGGCGAGCAGGAGCATCAGCAGCAGCGTGTCGGTCGGCAGGAAGGTGGTGCCGAGGATGGTGAACTGCCGCCTGGGCACGTCGAGCAGGATCGCCGGCTTGCCGTGCATCCGGAGATACGGCAGGCCGATGAACACCAGCATCAGCACGTAGGCCACGACCCGGCGCCGATGCCACCAGTGTCCCTCGGAGAGGCGGGGTCGGATCCAGTTGCGTGTTCCGTCCTCGTTGAGGGTCGGCAGCACCCGCCCCGAGGCGGTTGGAGCAGTCATCGCGGCACCAGGTCTCCCTGCGGTTCCTTCGCCTTGGCCGGCGTGGTGCCGTGCAGGGTCCAGACGTAGACGGTGACCGCGTTGAGCTCGTCGGGCTGGAGCTGCTTGCCCCAGGCCGGCATCCCCTTGTCGAGGACGCCGCCGACCACGGTCGTGTGGATGTCACCGATCGTCCCGCCGTGGATCCAGTAATCGTCGGTCAGGTTGGGGCCGATCAGCCCGCCGCCGTCGGCCAGGTGGCACGGGGCGCAGTTCTTCTCGAACACCGCCTTCCCCTCGGCCACCTCGGCGGGGCTTCCCACCAGGGCCAGCAGCGCCTCGGGCGTGATGTCGGACGCCGGGGCCGGGTGGGCCGCGCGGAACGCCGCCATGTCCTTCTCGTAGTCGGCGATCCGGCCCTCGCCCACGCCGATACCGAAGACATTCAGGGCGTAGACGATCGCGAAGATGATGGTGGCCCAGAAGGTCAGCACCCACCAGCGAGGCATTGGATTGTCGTACTCCTGGATGCCGTCGTAGGAGTGCTCGATGAGCCGGTCCTTGGTCTGGTCAGCCACGGGTCAGTCCTCCGCGTCGCGCGGCGGCTGCGGGTGAACATCGTCGAGGGGGATCTGGGCGTCGCGACGCCAGCGGCCCCGGTTGGCGGGTCGGAAGATCCACCAGACGATGGCGAGAAATGCCAGCAGGAAGAGGACCATCGCGATCACCGCGTAGCCCGACAGGCCGGCATGGCTCATGATGTCCGACAGCTTCACGGGGTGGCGCTCCCGTTGCGCCGGGGCAGCCGCCACCTGGGCCTGGCTGATGTCGCGGCCGAGCCGCTGGAGATAGGCGATGATCGCCACGATCTCCTTGTCCTCCAGTCCGGCCGGACCGCCGGACGCGGCGATGTCGGCCGCCACCGTGCGGGCCTGGGTGCGGGCCATCTCCTCGGCGTGGTTGATGGCATCACCGTAGGGAACCCCGAGCATCGCCATCACGTCGACCCGCTTGGCAATCTTGGGCCAGGGGATCGTGGTCGTCGCGAACTGGGGATAGGCCGGCATGATCGACCTCGCCGCGATCTCCCGCGGATTGGCGAAGTGGCGCACGTGCCAGAGGTTGGGATACTTGCCCCCCTCGCGCGCCAGGTCCGGCCCGATCCGTCGCGAGCCCCAGAGGAACGGGTGGTCGTACACCGACTCGCCCGGCTTGGAGTACTCGCCGTAGCGCTCGGTCTCGTAGCGCAGCGGCCGGATCATCTGCGAGTGACAGTTGAAGCATCCCTCGCGGATGTAGATGTCGCGACCGTAGAGCTCGAGCGGCGTGTACGGCTTGACCGAGGCGATCGTCGGGACGTTCGACTTGATCAGGAACGTCGGCAGCACCTCGAAGAGCGAGGCGACCACCACCGCCACCGTCACCAGCATGGTGAACACCAGCGGCATCCGCTCCCACGCCCGGTGATAGCGCATCGCCACGACGGCGCCGAGCAGGCCCTCGCCGGCGGGCTTCGCCGGCTTGGCGGTCGGCGTGGCGCTTCGCCAGCGCCGGGGCGCGGACCACCGGCACATCGTAGCGGGCCGGCCGCTTCCGCCAGGTCATCAGGATGTTGTAGCCGAACAGGAACATCCCGACGATGTAGAGCCCGCCGCCCACGGCGCGGGTCCAGTACATCGGCATCAGCCGCGCGACGGTCTCGACGAAGTCCGGGTAGGTCAACCGGCCGGTCTCGTCGAACGCCCGCCACATCAGGCCCTGGGTCACCCCGGCGCTGTAGATCGCGACCACGTAGAGGATGATCCCGAAGGTGGCGATCCAGAAGTGCAGGCTCGCCAGCTTCTTGCTGTGCAGCGGCGCCTGGAAGAGCCGCGGCAGCAGCCAGTAGACCATGCCGAAGGTCATGAACCCGTTCCACCCCAGCGCGCCGGTGTGGACGTGGGCGATGATCCAGTCGGTGTAGTGGGCCAGGGCGTTGACGCTCTTGATCGAGAGCATCGGACCCTCGAAGGTCGACATGCCGTAGGCCGTGATCCCCACCACGAAGAATTTGAGGATCGGGTCGTCGACCACCTTCTGCCAACCGCCCCGCAGCGTGAGCAGGCCGTTGATCATGCCGCCCCAGCTCGGCGCCCAGAGCATCACCGAGAAGATCATCCCCAGCGTCGAGGCCCACTCGGGAAGCGCGGTGTAGTGCAGGTGGTGCGGCCCGGCCCAGATGTAGAGGAAGACCAGCGACCAGAAGTGGAGGATCGACAATCGGTACGAGAAGACCGGCCCCTCGGCCGCCTTGGGCATGAAGTAGTACATCAGCCCCAGGAACGGGGTGGTGAGGAAGAAGGCCACGGCGTTGTGGCCATACCACCACTGCATGAAGGCGTCCTGCACCCCGGCGTAGATGCTGTAGCTCTTCAGCGGACCGGCCGGTATCGCCAGGTTGTTGAAGATGTGCAGGATCGCCACCGTCACGATGCTGGCGATGTAGAACCAGATCGCCACGTAGAGGTGACGCTCCCGCCGCCGCATCAGGGTGCCGATGAAATTGGCCGCGAAGATCACCCACACGATGGTGATCAGGATGTCGATCGGCCACTCCAGCTCGGCGTATTCCTTGGCCTGCGTGAAGCCGAGCGGCAACGTGATCGCGCCCAACAGGATGATCAGCTGCCACCCCCAGAAGTGCAGCTTGCTCAGCGCGTCGGAGAACATCCGCGCCTTGAGCAATCGCTGGGTCGAGTAGTAGCAGCCGGTGAAGAAGGCGTTGCCCGCAAAGGCGAAGATCACCGCGTTGGTGTGCAACGGCCGCAGCCGCCCGAACGAGGTGATCGGCAACCCCAGGTTGAAGGCGGGGTTGGCGAGCTGCAGCGCGATCAGCAGCCCCACCAGCATCCCGATCGTGCCCCAGATCAGGGTCGCGAACAGGAACTTGCGGACAATGGCGTCGTCGTAGCTGAACTCGTCGAGCACGACCCCGGCGGCGCCGGCCGAGTGGGCAGACCCGGTCATCCGGTGACCTCGCGGAAAGGGGAAAGCAGAGCGATGCGGTCGGATATGTGCCACGAAGCCGAACGACCGCCGGGCCGGTGAGCCCGAGCGGTCGTCGGAAAGGGTGCCATCGGTCGTGAGAGCGCTCTCACCCGGTGTCCTCGCGTGTTGTCATGGTGCCGGCAGCAGCCGAATGGGAATTGCAGGCGCGGATCCTAGCCGATGCCGGCCCCGGATGCCACCCCCGAATCGGGACGAATATGCTCCCGGAGCAGCGACAACGGGAGGGGGGACGAGATATGAGATACGAGATACGAGATACGAGATAGGAGATACGAGAGGCTGCTGCCTGCCATCCCGTGTCGTGGAGCCCGAAGATGCCGGGAGCCAGCCCACCTGCTCTCGTATCTCCTATCTCGTATCTCGTATCTCGTATCACGTATCTCGTCCGTCGTCGTCACAGCCCCGCGAACCACGGATACCCCTGATCCTCCCAGTAGCCACCGGGCTTGGTGTCGGTGAAGGTGATCCGGGTCAGGTACTTGGTCAGCTTGTAGCCGAGCTTGATCGGCGAATAGAGCCTGAGTGGCGCCCCATGTGCCGGCGCCAGCGGCTGGCCGTCGTGGCCATCGGCCAGGATCGTCTGGGGATGCATCGCGCTGGCGATGTCCCAGCCGTTGCTGTAGCCGCTGTCGAACGAGTCGAAGCGGACGAATCGCGCTGCCGGCAACGGCTCGACCATCGCGGCGATGGTCGCGAATGGCACCCCGCGCCACGGCTTGACCGCCGTCCACCCCTCGACGCAGTGGTGGGTGACGGTGTACCCGATGTGGGGCATCGCGCCGAGCATCGCCAGCGTGAACGACGCCGGCCGGCGCACCAGGCCGGCCACCTCCAGCCGCCACGCGGCCGGGTCGGCAAGCACCGGCATCCGACGCGAGACGAAGTACGCCGGCATCGTCCCCTTGACGACCTGGTGCGGCGGCACCGACCCCTGCCGGATCGCCTGCAGCCCCTCGCCGAGTCGGTTGTTGAGGCCAATCACCTTGTCGAACACCGGCTGCAGCCGGGCGCCACCATCCCAACCGCAGGCGGCGAGGACGGCCGGCAGCAGCGGGGCCATCCGGCGGAGGAAAGCCCGCCGGTCGTCTTGGTCACGGCTCATTGGGGAACCTCCCGCGATAGCGCCCGCTGATGATCGCCCGGAGCGATGCCGGGTCGGCCACGAAGACCATGATCACGTGGGTGATGGTGAACGCGGTGAAGGCCCACACCGCCACGAAGTGCCAGTAGCGCGCCAGCTCATAGCCGCCGAACAGCGTGGTGAGGAACGCCAACTGCACCGGCTTGGCGATCGCGAAGCCCGAGAGGATCGAGACGAGCCCCAGCGCGATCGCCGTGGTGTAGGCCGCCTTCTGCAGCGGGTTGTGCTTCCCCTGGTCCGGATGCTCGGGGCGGAGCCGCAGGTAGTAGCGGGTCATCTGCCAGGCCCCGGGCACGTCGCGGGGACGGAAGAGCAGCTTGCGCCACTCACCCGAGAAGGCGAGGAAGAGGAGGTAGGCGATGCCGGTCAGCACGAACGGCCACGCCAGGGTGAAGTGCCATCGCAACCCACCCGCCAGCCAGCCACCCAGCCGCACCGCCTCGGGAATCCGGCCGATCCGGTCGCCATCGAACGGATTCGGCACCCCGAGCACCGCGCCCTTGGAGCCGATGTGGGGGAAGGCGGTATAGATCTGCAACCCGCTGGCGATCATCCCCGACAGGAAGACGGCGTTGAGCCAGTGGGTCAGCCGCACCAGCCCGTGATGCCGGCGAGGCGGCAGTTCCGCTCGGCTGACCGCGACGTCGGGCGGTGATGGCTGCATGGCGGGCTCCGAAACTGCGGGGAGGGGACATCAAAGGATACGACCACGTCGACGACCCGGTTTCCTGCTACCCCTCGCTCAGCGCGGCCTGCGCCGCCTCCCAGGCCGACAGCGCCTCGTCGACCGCCTGGCGCACCCGGTCGCGCTCGGCGACCAGTTCGCGGGCCCGATCGGCTCCGTCACCGTCGGCATAGAGCGCGGGGTCGGCGAGCCGCTGTTCGAGACCGGCCAGTTCCTCCTCGAACGCGGTGACCTTCGCTTCCGCGTCGGCCACGGCGCGCTCCAGGCGACGCCGATCGCTGGCGGCGACGTTGCGGCGGCGCTCGGCCGTGTTCACTCGCGAGGGACGACGCGCCGATTCCGCGACCCGGACCGCCTGCGCACGCCGCCGCCGGGCCGCCTGATCGATCTCCCACTCGGCGAAGTTGCCGGGATAGTCGGTCAACCGGCCGTCCTCGATCGCCCAGATCCGGGTGGTGAGGGCCTCGAGCAGCGCCCGGTCGTGCGAGACCAGCAGCACGGTGCCATCGTAGCCGGCCAGGGCATCCTCGAGCGCCTCGATCGACTCGACATCGAGGTGATTGGTCGGCTCGTCGAAGACCAGCATGTTGGTTCGCTCGAGCATGATCAGCGCCAGCGCGACCCGGGCACGTTCACCACCCGAGAGGGTATCGGCGCGTCGCAACACCTCGTCGCCGCTGAAGCTGAAGCGGCCCAGGTGCCCCTGCACCTGGCCCCGGGTCCACATCGGTCGCCGGTCGGCGATCAGGTCGTAGATCGCCCGGTCGCCTGCGACCCCACCGAGGTCCTGACGATAGTGCGCCACCTCGACGGCCGGCATCAGGCGCACCGTGCCGGCGGCCGGCGGACGCTCGCCGAGCAGGGTATGCAGCAGCGTCGACTTGCCGGCGCCGTTGGCACCGATCAATCCCACCACCTCGCCCCGCCGGAGGATCCCACTCCACGGGGCCACCAACCGGCGACCCTCGACGGCGACCGCGAGGCCATCGACCACCAGCACCTGGTCGCCCCCGCGCGAGGTGGATTCGAAGGCGACCGCCATCACATCATCCTCGCCCGGTGGCGGGGTCAGCCGCTCGACCCGGGCGAGACGACGACGACGGCCCTTGGCCTGGGCCGAATTGCCGCCGGCGATGTTGCGTCGGATGTAGTCCTCCTCGACCGCGATCCGCGCCTCCTGCTTGCGCACCGCCCGTCCCAGCGCTTCGCGTCGCTCGGCGTGCTGGCGAAGAAACGCATCCCAGCCGCCCTCGTAGACCTGTGCCGTACCGGCCTCGAGGTGCAGCACGTGATCGGCAACCGCCCGGAGGAAGGCACGATCGTGGGAGATCAGCAGCACCGTCTCGTCGAGATCGCGGAGGTACCCCTCGAGCCAGCGCGACGTGGCGAGGTCGAGGTGATTGGTCGGCTCGTCGAGGATCAGCAGGTCGGCCGGGGTGGCGAGCTGCGCCGCCAGCGCCAGTCGCCCCCGCTCACCACCGGAGAGCACCGTCACCGACTGCTCGCGCGCCGCGACGGGATCGAATCCCAGTCCGGCGAGCACCGCATCGACCCGCGCCTCGGCACCATAACCACCGGCCCGCTCGAAGCGCTCCTGATCGTGGGCATAGCGGTCAAGCAGCGCCGGCGCGGCGTCGCCGCTGGTCGCCGCCAGTTCCTCGAGGTGCCGGGCGATCGTCTGCTCGAGCGCGAAGAGGTCGGCCAGGCCACGGGCCGCCGCCTGCCACACGGTGGCGGCCTCGCCGAAGTCGCGATACTGGTCGACCAGGGCAATCCGCAGCCCGCTGGCCCGGGCCACCTGACCATCGTCAGGCTGCCGGGCACCCCGGAGCACATCGATCAGGGTGGTCTTGCCGCTGCCGTTGCGACCGACGATTCCCCAGCGCTCACCGCGCCCGACCACGAACGAGACATCCTCGAACACGGGAACGCCGCCGAAGCGAACCGCGGCGGCGGAGACGGAGAGAAGGGTCATGGGGCAAATCTAGGGTAGCCGTCGAAAAGCCGGGAACGCGTCCGGTGGACCGACCTTCGGCGCCGCCGGACGCGTTCCCGACTTTTCGAGGGCCGGTCGGTCAGTTCCCGGGGCCACCCTTCACCTCGACCAGCGTCTTCCCGGTCGAGGGGTCCTTGATGATCACGTGGCCACCGGCCGAATCGCCGTGAATATCGATCACCTGCTGGCCGTTGATCTTGACCGAGACGTTGCCGCCATCGGCCGAGTCGATCGCCACGGCGGTGGAGCCATCGGCCTGGGCGGCATCGTCGACCATCGCCGTCCGGAGCTCGTGGCGCACGTCGGCGGGGGCCAGCAGGGTGTGCACCTGCCCCGACGGCTCGAAGGTGATCGTGCCGAAGCGTTCCATCCCCTGTGCAATCGAATCGGCGGGCGCAACACAGATGAAGTGCGAATGCTCGTCGATCGAATCGAAGTCGTCGAGCGAGATCTGGCAGACGGCCAGGGTGTCGAGCGCCGAGGGGTCGTCGAGCCGCACCTTGAGGTGGAAGCCCGACACCACGCGCGGGGCATCGCGCTCGACCCGCAGGCTCTGCATGGCCCCGAGCTTGGTGTCGCCCAGCATGAACGGCACCCCGAACATCGGCAGCGTCACCGCGGCGTTGCTCTCGACCAGCCGGTGCACCTTGGTCTTGCCCTGCTGGATCGCCTCGGCCACCAGCATCCCGACCACGAACACACCCAGCATGCCCAGGACGATCTTGATCCAGTATCTCGGCGTCATCGTGGCCTCCCCACCGCAATGCCATGCCCCCGGTCGACGACCGCGGTGCTTCTTACCAAACGTACCCGATTCCGCCTAGGTTTCAAGTCGGAACGTTTCAACGGTGGAACGCGTGTTCGGCTGGCACCCCCCGCCCCGATAGCTTCCAGCATGCCATCGATCGCCGCCCTCACCTGGGACAACGCCTACGCCAGCCTGCCTGAGGCGTTCCACCAGCGGGTGGCGCCGACCCCCGTACCCGACCCCTATCCCGTGGCGTGGAACGAGGCGCTGGCCACTGAGCTCGACTGGCCCGGCGACCTGAGTGACCCGGCGACCCTCGACGTCCTCGCCGGCAACCGCCTCCTCGAGGGGATGACCCCGGTCGCCTCGGCCTACGCCGGGCACCAGTTCGGCAGCTGGGTTCCCGAGCTCGGCGACGGTCGGGCGATCATCCTCGGCGAGTTGGTCACCGCCACGGGCGCGCATCAAGAGATCCAGCTCAAGGGGGCCGGCCTCACCCGGTGGTCGCGCATGGGCGACGGCCGCGCCGTGCTCCGCTCCACGGTCCGCGAGTATCTCGCCTCGGCGGCCATGCACGGACTGGGCATCCCCACCACCCGCGCGCTGGCGATCGTCGGAAGCGACCTGCCGGTGTATCGAGAGCGAACCGAGAGCGCCGCGATCCTCACCCGGGTGGCGCCGACCCACGTGCGCTTCGGCACCTTCGAGTACCTGGCGTCGCGGCAGATGACCGCCGAACGCCAGCGACTCGCCGACTTCGTGATCGAACGTTTCCATCCCGAGTTGCTGGTCCTCCCGGCCGCCGAACGCTACGCCGCCTGGTACACCGAGGTGGTGGCGCGCACCGCGCGACTGATGGCGGCCTGGATCGCGGTCGGCTTCGCCCACGGGGTGATGAACACCGACAACTTCTCGATCACCGGCCTCACGATCGACTACGGCCCCTACGGTTGGCTCGACGCCTACGACCCCTCGCTGGTCTGCAACCACTCCGATTGGGCGGGGCGCTACGCCTTCGATCAGCAGCCGATGGTGGGGCTCTGGAACTGTGCCCGCCTGGGCGAGGCGCTGCACCCGCTGATCGAGGAACCGGCGGCGATGACCGCGCTCGAGGGATATCGGGTCGACGTACGAGCGCGAGGTGGCCGGGCGAATGCGGGCCAAGCTCGGCCTCGACACCGAGGAACCCGACGACGTGGCCCTGGCCTCGGCGTTGCTCGAATTGATGCGCGCGGTGGGAGCCGACTACACCAGGACCTTCCGAGCGCTGTCGCGCTGGGACACCGGGGATGAGGGGAGCGGCACCGCACTCCGCGACGAACTGGCGGGCACCAGCGGCCTCGACGGGTGGCTGGCGCGCTACCGCGAGCGACTCGCCCGGGAACCGCGCGGCACCGCGGCGCGTCACGCAGCGATGCTCGCCGTCAACCCGAAGTACGTGCTCCGCAACTGGGTGGCACAGGAGGCGATCCAGAACGCCGAGACGCGCCACGTGGGGCTGGTCGACGAGATCCGGCGGGTGCTCGATGATCCGTTCGCCGAGCACCCGGCGATGGAGCGCTTCGCCGCGTCGCCGCCTGATTGGGCGCGCGACATCGTGGTGAGTTGCAGCAGCTGACTGGCCAGACAATGCGAGGGGAGTGGTGCGACTCGCGTCGCCCGTCGCCTGTCGCCTGTCGCGTTCCTAGGGCGCCACCTCGAGGAACTCCAGTTCGTCGCCGGCTTCCAATCCGTGGCGGAGCGCCCATTCGTCCTCGAAGAGCAGGATCGAGCCGCCCCTGGCATCGTAGAGCCGCATCCGCGATCGCCCCTCGACCAGTCGCTCGATCGCGGCGTCGGACCCGCGAACCCAGCGGGCCAGCCGGAACGGCAGCGGCTCGAGGGTGGCGCGCACGTTGTACTCGGCCTCGAGCCGGGCCAGCAACACGTCGAACTGCAACTGGCCCACCGCACCGACGATGGCGACCGGCCCCGCCACCGACTCCTGGTAGAAGACCTGCACCGCACCCTCTTCGGCGAGCTGGCGGAGCCCGGTGTCGAGCTGCTTGCGACGCAGCGGGTCGCGCAGCACCACCCGCGAGAAGAACGACGGCGCGAAGCGCGGAATGCCGCTGAAGGTCACGTCGCCCTTGAGCGACAGCGAGTCGCTCACGCGAAGGGTGCCGCGGTCGAGCACCCCGATCACGTCGCCGGGCCACGCCTCCTCCACCTCGGTGCGCTCCTGGGCGAGGAACTGCTGCGGCTGCGCCAGCCGGAGCGGCTTGGCGGTCCGGGCCAGGTTCACCGTCATCCCGGCCGCGAAATGCCCCGAGCAGATCCGCACGAACGCCACCCGATCGCGGTGCCGCGGATCCATGTTCGCCTGGATCTTGAACACGAAGCCGGTGAAGTCCTCGTCGGTCGGGTCGATGGTGCGTCCCTCGGCCTCGCGCGGCAGCGGCGCTGGCGCATGGTCGAGGAAGTCCTCGAAGAACGGCGCCACGCCGAAGTTGGTGAGGGCCGAGCCGAAGTACATCGGCGAGAGGGTCCCCTCGCGAATCGCCGCCTCGTCCCACGGCGCGCCGGCATGATCGAGCAGCTCGAGCTCGTCGCGGAGGGTGGCCATGGTCTCGGCGCCGAGGAGCTCGTCGAGCGCCGAATCGGCGAGCGGCAGGCGGCGTGACTTGACCAGGGTCGCCCCGTGATCGGCATTGCGATCGAAGACCAGCACCTCGCCGCGGCGCCGATCGGCCACGCCCACGAAGCCGGACGACGTGTGCACCGGCCAGGTCACCGGATGGATCGCGAGACCCAGGTCGGCCTCGACGTCGCCGATCAGCTGGAGCGGGTTGCCGCCGGGACGATCGCACTTGTTGACGAAGGTGAAGATCGGCATCCGGCGGAGCTTGCAGACCTCGAACAGCTGCCGGGTGCGCTCCTCCACGCCGCGGCGGTTGTCGAGCAGCATCACCGCGCTGTCAGCCGCCACCAGGGTGCGGTAGGTGTCCTCGGAGAAGTCGGCGTGGCCGGGGGTGTCGAGCAGGTTGATCCGGTAGCCCCGGAAGGCGAACTGCATCACGCTGGAGGTGACCGAGATGCCCCGCTCGCGCTCCATCGCCATCCAGTCGGAGGTGGCGTGCCGCGCCGCGCGCCGCGCCTTGACCGAGCCCGCGAGATGGATCGCCCCACCGTAGAGGAGCAGCTTCTCGGTCAGGGTGGTCTTGCCGGCGTCGGGGTGCGAGATGATCGCGAAGGTGCGCCGGTTGGCGATGGCCCGGGCGATGGCGGCGGAGTCGACGGCAGTCATGGCGGGAGCAAGGTAACGGGGATGAATGGTGAAGGGTGAAGGGTGACGGGGCGTGCCCGCCGTCCCACCACCGTGCCCAGGGACCGCCGGGGCGACCCCCCATTCACCATTCACCATTCACCATTCACCAGTTACCTGACTAGAATCCTGCCATGTCCCAGGACGACTCCCTCACGCCCCGCCACTGGATCGCCGTCACCGCCCTCATTTCGGGGATCGTGGCGCTCTACCTCCATCTCTGGAAGATCGGGCTGGCGGGCACCCTGCTCTGCGGCGCGGGCCACGGCTGCGAGGTGGTCCAGTTCTCGCCCTATGGCTGGTTCCTCGGCGTCGACGTGGCACTGATCGGCACCGTGGGCTACACGCTGATCTTCACCACCTCGTTGCTGGGGACCTTCGCGCGCTGGCGCAACGATCCCCGAATCACCCTGGTGCTGACGCTGCTGATCGTCCCGGCCTTCCTGTTCACGCTGCGACTCAAGTACTACGAGTTCCTGGTCCTCCACTCGTTCTGCCCCTGGTGCGCCGTGTCGGCGGTGACGATCACGCTGCACATGGTGCTGGTGGGGCTCGACTGGCGGCGGGTCAAGACGACAAACGGTAGACGATAGACGATAGACGATAGACGTCTGCGAGGGCCGGCTCTCGATGGGGAGTCGGCCCTCGCGCGTGATGCCAGGGGTGCAGACGTCTATCGTCTATCGTCTATCGTCTATCGTCGCTCCGGACTTCGTCCGCAACTCGATGCCATTCTCGACCAGCCGCGCCTCGGCATCGGTCGGCATCGCCACCAGCAGCTCCCGCCCGCCACTGGCCAGCACCGGATAGCGACGGTCGTACTCCCGGAGCGCCGGCAGCAGCAGCAGGTCCGGGATCGGGAACCCCGACACCGTGACCCGCAGCAGCCGGAAACGCATCAGCCCGCCGTTGTGCTGCGGCATGCTGATCTCGGCCACGAACGGGGTAAGCGAGTCGACAAACGAGAAGATCGGCCCCAGCTCCTGGCGCGACTCGGGCGGGAAATCGCGCAGCCGGCCGCGGATGCGGACCCGAGTCGAATCGGCGCTGACCCGGAAGGCGAGCGAGTCGTCGAACGGCGGCACCCCGAGGCGAGCCAGCAGGTGGCTGGCAAAGTCGCCGATGGCGACGGTGTCGATCGAGCGGGTACGGCTGAGGAACACCGCCTCGACCACCGAGTCGGCCCGGACCACGCCGGCGTTGGTGATCCGGAGTGAATCGGGCGGCAGGCCGTCGCCACCGTTCTGGGCGACGAGGGCCCCCGGGAGGAGCAGACCGAGGATCAGGGTCGTGAGGATGCGGCGAACGGCCAGGGTTGCCTCCAGAGCGGGGTCGCCGGGGAGACGGCCGACGGTGCGCCAGCCACACGAGCGACGGTTTCCCGGATCGGCTACAATCTGTGCTGTTCCCCTGGTTGATGCCCTCCCTCTTCGAGCCCGACCATGCTGAGCGCCACCTTCCTCCTGGCCGTCCTCGCCACCCCGAGCCCGCTCCACGCCAGCCCTGGCCGCCCCGACCCCATTCCGGCCCAGGTCGTCCGGCGCTGGGGTCGGGTCGGCCACCGGGCGATCGCCATCGTGGCGGAGGAGCGACTGTCGCCGGCGGCCCGTCGCACCGTGAAGCGACTGCTCGACGGCGGCTCGCTCGCCGATGCCAGCACCTGGGCCGACAGCATCCGCCCGGAGCGTCCCGAGACATCGCCCTGGCACTACGTCAACATCCCGGTGATCGACTCGGTCTATCGGCCCGATCGCTACTGCCCCCATGGCTGCGTGGTCACGGCCTACACCACGCAGCTCGAGATCCTGAGCGACCGCAGCCGCCCCACGGCCGAGCGCACCGAGGCACTGCGCTGGGTGGTGCACCTGCTGGAGGATCTGCATCAGCCGCTCCATGCCGGCGACCGGGGCGACCGCGGCGGCAACGACGTCCAGGTCACCTTCCACGGTCGGCGGACCAACCTGCACTGGCTCTGGGACACGCAGCTGCTCGAGGCGCTCGGCTACGACGATGCCCTGCTGGCGACCGCGATCCGCAACGGGATACGGGCCCAGGAGCCACTCGAGGCGATGACCGCGGGAAGCGTGGTCGATTGGGTGATGCAATCGCACGACATCGCGCGCGACGTGGTCTATCCGATGCTCCCCAGCTCGCTGGTGATCGGAGACCGCTACATGCTGGAGGTCCTCCCCGCCCTCCAGCTCCAGCTGGTGCGCGCCAGTGTCCGGCTCACCGCGGTGCTCGACCGGGCCCTGGCAGACGGCTGAGCCGCTGTCGGGAAGTTGCCCTCCCCGCGGGAGGGCGGATCTTGGAGATTGCGGAGAGTCGCCCACACCGGGGTGACCCTCCGGGCGTCACCAACCCCGACGCGGGACGGTCAGCGATGCGACTGCGTGTGCGTGTGGACGGAGACCCCGGCGATATCGGGTCGCCATGCTGATCCTCGGCCTGCTCGGCTTCGTGGCCGTCGGGGTCTCCCTCGGGCTGCTGGGTGGTGGCGGTTCGATCCTCGCCGTACCGGTGCTGGTCCACATCCTGGGCCTGCCGGCGGGGGTGGCGGTCCCGATGTCGCTGCCGGTGGTCGGGACGGCCTCGGCGGCCGGGGCACTGGCCCGGTGGCGCTCGGGCCAGCTGCGGTTGGGCATGGCGGCGGTCTTCGCCGCTGCGGCGATGGGGTCGTCGTATGCCGCGGCCCGGCTCGGGTCGGGGATCCCCGACCGGCCCCGACTGGTGCTCTTCACGTCGGTGATGCTGGTGGCGGCCCTGCTGATGTGGCGGCGCTCGAGACGCCCGGTGGGGGCCGCCACCCCGGACGAGGAGACGCGCCGTCCGACGGCGCTCTCGCTGCCACGACTCATCCCGGCGGCGATTGCGGTCGGGGCGCTCACCGGACTGGTGGGCGTCGGCGGGGGATTCCTGATCGTGCCGGCCCTGGTCGGGGTGCTGGGATTGCCGATGCCCCAGGCAACAGCAACCTCACTGGCGGTGATCGCGCTCAACACGGTCGCCGCGAGCGCCGGCTGGTGGGGGCTGGTCCACCTCGACCTGCGCCTCACCGCGCTGGTGACCGTGGCTGCGCTGGCCGGGATGGTGCTCGGCACCCGGTTGGCACCACGTTTCAGTTCCCGCTCGCTGAGCAAGGGTTTTGCTGTCTTGCTGCTGGTTGTCGCCGCCTTCATGCTGATGAAGGAGTTGTGACGAATTGACCACCTGACGAAGAGGGATCCAGCTCATGCTCGTTCGCCGCTTCTACGATGACCGCCTGGCGCAGGCCGCCTACCTGATCGGCTGCCAGCGCACCGGTGAGGCCATCGTGATCGATCCGCCCCGCGACATCGCACCGCTGCTCGAGGCAGCGGCCAGCGAGGGCATGCGGATCACCAAGGTCACCGAGACCCACATCCATGCCGACTTCGTCTCGGGTGGTCGTGAACTGGCCGCGGCGACCGGCGCGATCCCGCTGCTCTCCGCCGAGGGTGGCGCGGATTGGCAGTACGGCTATGCCGCGGCCGACGGTGCCACGCTGCTGCACGATGGCGACGTGATCATCCTCGGCGCGGTGCGGTTGCAGGTCTGGCACACGCCGGGACACACGCCGGAGCACCTCGCCTTCGTGGTGATCGACGGGGCGCGCAGCGAGGAGCCGGTTGCCATGGTGTCGGGTGACTTCGTCTTCGTGGGCGACGTGGGTCGGCCGGACCTGCTCGAGAAGGCGGCCCACGTGGCGGGCACGATGGAGGCGGGGGCGCGGCAGCTCTTCGCCTCCCTGGGCCGGCTCGCGTCGCTCCCCGATCATCTCCAGATCTGGCCCGGCCACGGCGCTGGCTCCGCCTGCGGCAAGGCGCTCGGCGCGATGCCGACCTCGACGCTGGGCTACGAGCGGCGCACCAACTGGGCCTTCGCGATCGACGACGAGTCGGCGTTCGTGACCGCGGTGCTGGAGGGACAACCGACCCCGCCGGCCTATTTCGGCACGATGAAGCGAATCAACCGCGACGGCCCGCCGGTGCTGGGTCACCGCGGCGCACCGGCGGCGCTGCCGACCACCGATTTCGTCGCGGCGCGCGACGAGGGCGTGGTCCTCGACGTGCGACCGGCAATGGAGTACGGAGCTGGCCACCTGCGCGGTACGGTCAACATCCCGCTGCTCCGTTCCTTCACCACCTGGGCTGGCTGGCTGCTCCCCTATGACCAGCCGATCGCCCTGATCGCCGACGATGCCGACGACGCCCTCGAGGCGCAGCGCGCCCTGGCCTCGATCGGCCTGGACACCGTGCGCGGCGCCTTCGGCTCCGACCTGCTCGACGCCGCCGCCGGTGGCCCCGACTGGCAGACGCTCGCCCGGAGTCACATCGGCAAGGTCGATGCACTCATCGCCGCCGGGCGGCGGGTGCTCGATGTTCGCGAACCGAGTGAGTGGGCGCAGGGTCACATCCCGGGCGCCGAGCATCATCCGCTCGGCCGCCTCCGGGAATCGATCGCCGGCGTGCCGCGCGAGACGCCCCTGGCGGTGCATTGCCAGAGCGGCCTCCGCTCGGCGATTGGCGCCTCGGTGCTGCAGACGATGGGGTTCACCGACGTGGTGAACCTCGACGACGGATTTGCCGTGTGGCAGTCCGCCAATACGGTGACGGCCTGACCGCGTCACCCCCAACGGAGGATCTTCCCATGCGTGTCGCCGACCTGATGCAGACCGACGTGCGAACCATCAACCGGAACCAGCCGCTGCGTGAGGCCGTGATCGAACTCGCCGATGCCCACGTGACGGCACTGGCCGTGCTCGACAACACCGGTCACCTCAAGGGGGTGATCTCCACCGCCGACATCCTCGAGGCCCAGGCCGAGCAGGAGGAGGAAGGCGCGTGGGAGGAGCGGACGGTGTCCGACGTGATGAGCGCCCCGGCGGTCACGATCGCCCCCGATGCCGACGTGAAGGAAGCCGCACAGCTGATGCTCTATCGCGACGTCCACCGCGTCTTCGTCGGTGAGGACGAGAGCCTGGTCGGCGTCATTTCCCAGACCGACCTGGTGCGGGCACTGGGCGCGAAGAAGCTGGGCTAGCCCAGCAGCATCTTCCCGACCGCCATCACGGCCACCCCGAGCAGCACCATCAGCACCTGCCCGAGCACGGCCCACGGCCGTCGCTCGCGGTGCAGTTCGGGGATGAGGTCGGAGGCCGCGATGTAGAGAAACGTGCCGGCGGCCACCGGCACCAGCGCGGCGCTGAAGCCGGCCACCCGCTCACCGATCAGCAGGGCGAGGATCGCGCCCGCCACCGCTCCCAACCCCGAGAGGAAGTTGAGCCACACCGCGCGCCGGAGTGGCAACCCCGCGTGCAACAGCACGCCGAAGTCGCCGATCTCCTGGGGAATCTCGTGGAGGAAGACCGCCACCGTGGTCGCGACACCGAGCGCGGGCGACGCCAACCAGGCGCCGGCGATCAGCACGCCGTCGAGAAGGTTGTGGATCCCGTCGCCGATGAGGTTGAGCGCGGCCAGCGGCGGGATGGCGTGGTACTGGTCCTCTTCACCATCGAGATGATGGTGATGATGATGCCAGAGGAACTTCTCCAGCACGAAGAAGCCGAGGAAGCCTGCCAGCAACCCACCGGTGAGCGACGACCCGGGACCGAGTTCCTCGAAGGCCTCGGGCAGGAGATGGATCACCGCCCCACCGAGCAGTGCCCCGACGGCGAAGCTCACCAGCAGCATCATGTGGCGCTGGAGCGCCGCCATCCGGCCCCGTGCCAGCAGCAGCCCGGCCAGCGGCACCGCGCTCACGAAGAGCACGCTGGCCAGCGCGGCGATCCAGGGTGGGGTGGTAGTGAACATCGGCCGGGAATCTAGGGGGAAGAACGGAGAACGGAGAACGGAGAACGGAGAACGGAGGGCGGAGGGCGGAGAACGGAGGGCGGAGGGCGGAGGACGGAGGGCGGAGAACGGAGGGCGGAGGGCGGAGGACGGAGGGCGGAGGGGCCGGCTACCGGTGTTCGGGCCCCGACAGCGCCGCCGCCAGCGGTGGGTCGCGCCGATACCGATCGGGACGGAATCGGAGCAGCCCGTCGACATCGACTGCCGCGGTGGCATAGATCAGCCGCAGGCGCACCGGCCGCCTGAGCGGAATCTTCACCGTCGCGGTGTCGGCCAGCACCGAGTCGATCCTGGCGGGAGGCCAGGCGGGATCGCCGTCGAGCAGGAGCCGCACCAGTGCGGGGATCCGTTGCACCCGCACGCAGCCGTGCGAGAGGAACCGGTCGCTGGCCCCGAACAGCCGCCGATCCGGAGTGTCGTGCAGGTGAATCGCCGTGGTGCCCTCGACCTCGAGCTTGAGGCGGCCAAGGGCGTTGCGCGGACCGGGCCGCTGCCGGAGGATCACGCCGTGGCCGACGGCAGCGAGGTTGCTGTCGGTGGGGGGCACCACCTCACCGCGACGGATCAGCTCGTAGCCGTCACGCGCGAAGAGCGTGCTGTCGCGCCGGAAGTCCTCACGCAACTCGCCCAGGGCAATGCTGGTCGGCACCACCCACCCCGGGTGCACCACGATCCGCGCGATCGGCGCCTCGAGGATCGGCGTGGCCCAGTCGGGGCGGCCGACGATCACCGCGGCCTCGAACCGCGGCGCCACGGTGACCGAATCGCGATAGGCGAGCCGTGCGGCGGCGACATCGACGTCGAGCACCGCCCGCGACCCGGGATCGCCGAACCAGCGCCAGCGTTCCAGCGCGAGCCTCACCTGCTCGAGGCGCTGCGTCAGCGGCACCGCCAGCGCGGCACGGGTGGCCGGACCGATCAGGCTGTCGGGTACCAAGCCGTGGCGTTCCTGGAATCGCACCACTGCCGGCACAAGATCCGGCAGGTAGCCGAGGCTGTCAGATGGGGCGACGGCGGTCGGCTCGAGGTCGCCGATTGCGCCGAGGAACCGGCGCAGTGACGGCACGGCCGCAGAGCGCTCAC
Organism: uncultured Gemmatimonadales bacterium; assembly: GCA_963817715.1. Classification (GTDB taxonomy): domain Bacteria; phylum Gemmatimonadota; class Gemmatimonadetes; order Gemmatimonadales; family GWC2-71-9; genus Palsa-1233. The sequence goes on along the minus strand of CAWFPG010000005.1, from coordinate 342,533 downwards.
CGGGACGGAGCACTGCCGGGAGCAATACCGGATCGAAGCCGATCCCATCGTCGATCAGCCGCGAGAGCGGGACGATCGCGGCCTCGAGGCGGCGGAAGGCGGGATCACGCGGCTCCAGCGAGTCGAGGACCACTGCGACATCGGCGCCGGCGGCCAGGCGGTCGAGGATCGGCGCCACTTCGAACGCCGGTCGGGGCAAGACGTGGACTTCCGAGTCCGCCGCCGAGGGAGGCCATCGCCCGCGCGCGACATCGTCCGCGAGCCGCGCGCCGGAGCGGCTCAGCCACACCTCGGCGTTGGCCCTGTTGGCCACACCGGCGGTGGCTCCTGCCGTGGCACCACCATGCCAGGCCGGATAGTCCGACGGATCGAGGCCACGGCGCCAGGCATCAGCCAGCTCGGACCCGAGGGCTCCTGCGGCCCGCGTCGGCGTTTGGCCATCAAACCAGTAGGGACGCCAGTCGCGCGCGGCATACACGGCGGTGAGCGTCGAGTCGGTGGCAACGCGCGCCCGGATCGCCACCGCCATCGCGGCGGAGTCGGGCGCTGCCTGCAGGAGAAGTGCGAGGAGGAGCATGGGAATCGGAGAACGGAGAACGGAGAACGGAGAACGGAGAGGAACAGCCCTGACAGCGCTTCCGTCGTTCCGTCCTCCGTCCTCCGTCATCCGTTCTCCGCTACGGCGTGGCCTTCCAGCCGTTGTTGCTGCGGTCGATGTCGATCAGGAGATGATCCGGATCGAGATCGATCGACACCAGCTTCTTGCCGACGAAGGTGTAGACCCGCGGATACTTGACGGAGTTGGTGCTCCATACCTCCGCCGGGTAGCGCATCTCCTGGGTGGAGCCATCGTCGAAGGTGAAGCGGGCCCGGATCGGCAGCACCCCGCGATCACGGTTGCCGTAGACGACCATCACCTGGGTGCTGTCGCCCATCGGCCGCATCGCCACCGAGTCGATCGCCTGGTCGAACCGAGCGTTCTCGATGAACCACTCGCGCCAGAACCAGTCGAGTCGCCGTCCGGAGACATCGTCCATCGTCCGGTAGAAGTCGGTCGGCGTCGGGTGCTTGTACGCCCAGCGGGCGGTGTAGGCCCGGAAGGCATCGTCGAACGCCGCCGGCCCGAGGATCTCCTGTCGAAGCAGCTGGAGGCCGACGCTCGGCTTCACGTAGGCGGAGACGCCGAGGAAGTTGGGCGTGATCCGGTCGGGGTTGATGTCGATCGGCTTGTCATAGCCCGCCCGCATGATCTGCTCGACCAGGTTGCGCTCGCGCGCCGCGCGGGCCATCTGGTCGCCCTGATCCGGATAGCGGCGTGCCTCGGAGAAGGTGTTGATGAAGGTGTTGAAGCCCTCGTCCTGCCACATGTGACGCCGCTCGTTGGAGCCGACGATCATCGGGTACCACATGTGGCCGATCTCGTGGGTCACCACGCTGTAGAGCGACTGCACGTTGCGGCTCTTGGTCTCCATCGCGACCATCGGATATTCCATCCCGCTGATCGGACCCTCGACCGCCGAGATCTGCGGCCACGGATACGGGAACCAGCGCTCGGAGTACTCCTCGATCGACATCCGCGACTGGTCGGCAGCGTCGTACCAGTTGACGGCCGCACTGGGCCGGTAGTAGGCCATCGCCAGGTGGCCATTCCAGCTGGTGGCGTCCCACTGATAATCGGGCGATCCCGCCCACACCGCGTCACGCACGTTCTCGGCGCGGAACTTCCACGTCATGGTCCCGGTGTGCTTCGGCCGGGCCGAGCCGTCGGCCAGCTCGTCGGCGGTGATGACCCGCACCACCGTGTCGGACTTCGCCGCCGCCGCGAGCCGGCGAACCTGGGTCGCCGGCAGGACCTCGCTGGCGTTGGTCAGCTCGCCGGTCCCCGCCACGATGTAGCCCGCCGGCACCGTGATCGCCATCGTGTAGGTGCCGTAGTCGAGATAGAACTCGCCCTGCCCGAGGTAGGGGTCGGTGTTCCACCCCTGCACGTCGTCGTAGACCGACATCCGGGGGTACCACTGGGCCAGCTCGAAGAGCGCCCCGTCGTAGCCCATCCGGTCGGCCCCGTGCTCGGGGATCCGGAAGTGCCAGGCGATATCGAGGGTTGCGGTCTGTCCCGGCGCCAGCGGCTCGGCGAGGTCGACCTTCATCACGGTGCCCTCGTCGCGAGTGGAGAGGGCCACGCGCTTGGCGGCGTTGCCCCGCCCCATCACCTGCTCCAGTCGGTCGATCACGTCACCGCCATCGAACCCCCGGGCCCCGAAGCGCGAATTCTGCGGGAAGATCAGGCCATTGAGCGAGTTGGCCCGGAAGGCGTTCTGCTCGGTCTGCATCCACAGGAACGGCAGCGTGTCGGGCGAGTTGTTGGTGTAGCGGAGCGTGAGGCGCCCGGTGAGCGATCGGGTCGCCGTGTCGAGCGTCGCCGCGATGTCGTAGTCGGCCCGGTTCTGCCAGTAGGCGTGGCCCGGGGCACCGCCGCCGGTGCGGTACTCGTTGGCCGACGGAAGCGCGAGCGGCGCGAAGACCGAGGTGTCGGCGACCGGCGACTGGGGCCGGAGCGGTGGGAGGTTCTGTTGCGCCGCCAGGGGAGCCGCGGCGAGGACGAGCAGGGAGAGCATCAAGCGAGGCATGGAGCCAAGGTCCGGTGCGAGGGGTCAGGAGTATGGGCATCGAAACATACGTGGAGCGGGCGAGCGATGTTCCGAAGCCGACTCGGGGAGTCGGGATGACGGAGAACGGAGAACGGAGAACGGAGAACGGAGAACGGAGGACGGAGAACGGGGAGAGGGGAGACAAGCCTCATCTTCCCTCCGCCCTCCGTCATCCGTCGCTCCGTCCTCTGCTTGCGCCTACGCGCTCAGCTTCCGGTCGACGCTCCAGCGCCCTGCTCCGCTCACCAGCAGCGCCAGCGCCATCCCGATCACCAGCAGGTGGTACTCGAATCCTTCGCCCGGTGCCGTTCCCGCCCAGTTCATGAAGAAGCCATTGGCGAGATGCACGGTACTGATCGCGCCGACCATGATCCCGACAACGCCGAGCGCGGCGAAGCGGGTGCCGAGCCCGAGGAGGAGGGCGAACGGTGCGAGGAACTCGGTGGCGATGGCCACGACGGCGAGTGCGGTCGGGATGCCGAGGGAGGCCATGTAGCCGAGGGTGCCGTCGATGCCATAGCCGCCGAACCAGCCGAGGACCTTCTGGGCGCCGTGGGGGAAGAGCACCGCCGCGAGGGTGAGCCGGAGGATCAGGGGGCCGGTTCGACCATCGGTGGTCAGGAGCCGTGAGAGGACGGCCTGGATACCGGCGGGGGTGGCGGGGGCGCTGGCGCTGTGGGTGATGCTGGTCATCGGGTCTCTCCACAAGGGGTGACGAGTCAATGATACTTGTTTAGACGATCATTGTCAAGTCAACCATTGTGGTAACGCAAAGGTTCCCCGAGCCTACTCGGCTCCCTCCCGGACCCGATCGAGCAGCGCCGTCAGCCTGGCCGCGCCGGCTTCGTCGAGACTGCCGATCGCCTCCCGGTCGGCCCGGGCGATCACCGGCTCCATCGTGGTGAGCAGCTCGAGTCCCCGGTCGGTGATCCGGCACTGGACCCGGCGGCGGTCGACCGGGCATCGGGCCCGGCTCACCAGCCCCTTCTCCACCAGCCGATCGAGCAGCCGGGTGATCCCGGGATCATGCTCGATCAGTCGCTGGCCGATCTCGAGGGTCGGCAGCGGGTCCGGATGGCTGCCGCGGAGGATCCGGAGCACGTTGTACTGCTGGGCGGTGACGCCGTGGGGCTCGATGGCGGCGGCGTAGTGCTGGCGGAGCCGGTCGGCGGTCCTGAGGATTGCCACGGCCGCCTCGGCGGCGGCCGAGGGAAACGGCTTCGACTGCTTGAGCTCGGCCCGAAGGCGGGAGGAGGTCGTGGACATCGGGAGGAACGATAGGCCCGCCGGGCAAGAATGCTCAAGACCGACAATCGCGCGACGTCGTCGCCCACCCACCGCGAGCGCGTTGTCCCGCCCGCGAGGGAAGGGGCATCCGGCGCGATGGCACGGAGTGCTCCTCTCCCAGCAGTGCGCGGTTGAGGCAGCGCACGAACGGTGTCATCGCCCGGAAGCTCTCCCCGATCTCGCGGACGAACGTCCGGCGTCCCAGCGCGGTGACCGGCAACGGACGGACCAGATAGAACTGCCCGCGACGCAGCAGGTTCGCCGCCGGATGGTCGGGCGCGAACCCCGGTGGCATCTCCGGATGGACATTCCCCTGGAGGCTCCCGGTCAGGCGCGGGTCGCGGTGGGTCAGGACGGCGCGCATGGTGGGGTGGTGTCGCGCGATCCAGCGACGCAAGGTGGTGAGCTGCGCGGTGGTGGGGCCGAAGATCCCGCTCATGACACCGATCCCCTCCGGCGCGATCCGGAGCGAGAAGCCGGCCCCCACCGATCGGCCATCGATCCGTGGCCGGAACCGCAGTCCGGCATCGGTCCGATAGGGCGCCTTGTCGCGCGAGAATCGGGTGTCGCGCTGCGGCTGGACCACGGCGATCGGGGCCGGGGTCACATATTCGGGCGCAAATCGCACCAGGCGACCGTTGAGCCGCTCGGCCAGGGCGAGCATCGGCCCCCGCACGAAGGACTCGTATTCCTCGCGGTGGGCTGCGATCCACGCGGGGGTGTTGTGGCGGCAGAGGGATCGCAGCAACTGCAGGCCCGCCGGGGGAAAGGCTGTCGAGTGCATGGGCTTGTCGGGTTGCCCCTGGCGACCCGGTCACGCGATGGCCGGATCGCCAGGGGCTGTTGGAGTCCTAGAAGTTCACTTCCATGCCGAACCGCAGGATCCGGCCGCCCCCGGCGAACCGGGAGACGTGGAAGACGCCGCTCCGCCGTGTGTCCGACGCGGCGCGCTGTTCGGCCAGGGTGTAGACGGCATCGCCGTTGCCATAGCGCTGCTCGCCCTTGCGGTAGAAGTAGCAGGTCGGCGGCGACGGGTCCTTGCCAGCGGTCACCCAGCCACCACACTCTGCATCGCTGCCGGGCAGCGTGATCGAGCCGTCGGTGGCATCGTAGAGCCCGTTGGTCTGAGCGGTTGAGGCGAAGGTCGCCGAGTCGGTGGACCACAGGCTCTGCCGGTACCGCTGGTTCTCCGTGGTGCCGGTCTGGGCGAAGACCTGGAGGATGTTCTCGATGTTGAACACGTTGCGCGCGTCGGCGTAGGCCGTCAGGTCGAACGACCCGAGGCGGAAGCCCTTGGTCACGCGCAGGTCGACGTTCCTGAACGACGGCAACCGCGCCGCATTGAAGTCGCCGCCCAGGGTGTTGCAGACCTGGCCCGACTGCACGGCCAGGTCGTCGTCCAGCGTCGGATCGCAGCGGGTGTACGGCGTGCCCGAGGCGTACCGGGCGGTGCCGAAGATGCCCACGCGCTTCATCACGGCGCCGATGAAGGTGCCCTGCTGGAAGTCCGCCGGGAAGTTGAAGGCGAACTGGGCTGCCAGCGAGTGCGGCCGCGAGTAGCCGACCGGCTGGGCCGCCTGCGGCGGCGGTGCCGCATTCCCAGTGATCGCCGAGGTGATCCGCGACCCGAAGTTGATGTAGGTGAACGGGTCCGAGCCGGTGTTCCGGGCGTCCTGGAAGCTGTAGCTCAGCACGCCGTTGAAGATGTTGCCGAAGCGCCGGTCGATCCGGACGTCGATGCCACGGGTGTTGCCGAAGTCCTGGTTGACGACCTGCCGCAGGTCGGCGCGGCTCTGGGTCCGCGGGTCGAACGTGCTGATCAGGCGGCCCGCCGCGTTGGCCAGGTTGTCCTTGTTGTACACCGTCACGTCCAGCACCATGTCATCGCTGAAGGCGTGCCGCACGCCGAACTCGAACAGGATCGACTTGCCGAAGTCGAGGTCGGTGCCGTAGCGGTTGTTGGTGTTGGTGATCGCCAGGTCGGTGTTCGAGCCGTAGAGCACCACCGAGTAGTCCGGCGCCTGGACCTGCTGGGCGTAGGAGAGCCGGAAGTTGGTGCGCTCGGTCACCGGGAAGGCGACCTGGATGTGCGGCGACAGGTAGCTGTGACTGGTGTACGGCGTCAGCAGGCTCGACAGCGAGTCGGACGTGAAGCCGGGATACGACGAGAAGCGCGGGAAGTCCTTCCACTTCTCCGCCCCGACATCGAAGTAGTCGTACCGGATGCCACCGACCAGCACCACGTCGCCGAGATCGAGCCGGTTCTCGGCGAAGAGGTTGTAGCGGATCGGCTTGGCCAGCCAGATATCGGAGAAGCCCAGCCCATTCACGAATGGGGTGTTGTAGGTGCTCATGTCCGACCTGGTGTACTCGCCGCCGAACTTGAGTCGGTTGTAGCGGTCCACCTGCCAGTCGATGTTGGCCTTGCCGATCCAGCGGGTCTCCTGGGCCGTGTTCAACGTGCCCGGCGACCCGCCGAAGCCGCATCCGGTGCAGACCCCACCACCAGCCACGCCTGGATTGCCGGGTGACCCGGTGTAGCCGTTCTGGGGGTTGTACTGCGTCGTGTTGAACCGGTCATAGATCGTGATCGGGGCGTCCGGCGTCTGGAGCCGGTAGTCCTTGACCAGCTGGTCGGTGACCGGGAAGTCGTTGAAGCCGTACTGGTAGTCGAAGCCACCGAAGTACCAGCCCAGGAACGGATCCCGGGTCGACTCTTCCGACGCCGGGGTCAACACAGAGTTGATCGACCGGTTGGTCTGGTACGACACGTAGGCGTCGATCGCCAGCGCGCGCGCGGAGCTCTTGGTGAGCACCTGGTTCCAGTTCAGCGTCGCGACCTGCGAGGTGTTGGTCGTGCCATTGGTCGCATCGATGCCCCGCGACCCCCGGGAGAGTTGCCGGGACGCGAGATACGTGAGTGCGAGGCGCGAGCCCTGTCCGAAGGACCAGTTGAGCTTGGAGGTGAGCTGGCCGTTCGACACGCTGCCGCCGCCGATGCCCCGGTTGCCGCGGCAGGGGTAGCCGTAGTTGTTGGCGATGTCGGGATTCGAGGAACCCGCGGCATAGCTCGCACTGCACTCGCCCTGGTAGAGGGCGTACTTCTCGACCGGCAGGAAGAGTGTATCGGCCGCGGGCCCCGGGCTCGCGGGAATTGCGAAGACGGTGTCGACCCCGACGGCGCGCCAGAACGGGACCTCCCAGCCCCGGAACCCACCGGTGCCGAAGCGGGTGCCGGTGACATCGCCACCCACGAAGAAGGTCAGGTCGTTGGTGATCGGACCGCCGAACGACGCCTGCATCCGGTTGTAGCCGGCCGACTGCTTGAGCCCCGAGAATTCATCGGTCTCGAAGCCGACGTTGCCGCTGAAGCGCTGGCCGCCGGTCCGGGTCGTGATCGCGATCACGCCGCCCTGGGCGTTGCCGAACTCGGCCGACGACGCGCCGGTGGTGATCGAGGCGTCCTCGAAGGCGTTGGTCGCCACCGAGAGCTCGGCCACCCCACGGCCCGAGCCGGTGCCGCCGGGCGAGAGGGCACTCCGGTTGCCGGGGGTCACCGGCACACCGTCCACGTACGTTGCATTCTCGTCCGCGCGACCGCCGCGCACCGAGAGCACCGTGTTGCCCGGTGAGGCCATCACGCCCGGCTGCAGCGCGAAGACGTTGTTGAGGTTGTCGACCGGGAGCTTGTCGGTGTAGGCGCCGTCGATCAACTGCTTCGACGTCACCTGGTCCCGCGGCACCAGCGCATTCTGGGCCGCGACGACGGTGATCGCCTGGATCTCGACCGCCGTCTGCTCCATCTGGATGTCCTGGGTCACGGTCTGACCGGACAGGATGCGGATGCCCTGGATCTGCAGGGGCTTGTAGCCGACGTACGAGGCGCGGAGATCATACGTGCCGGCAGGGATGCCGTTGACGAAGTAGTACCCCTGCTGGTTGGCAGTGGCCTTGAAGGCCGTCCCCGGAATGATCACCCGCGCATTCGCGACCGGCTGGCCTGCCTGGTCCGAGATGCGACCCTCGAGCTTGCCGGTGGGGCCCTGGGCCATCGCCCTTCCGGTGGCGAGGACCAGCAGGGCCATCAGCCAGGCGAGGCGGGTGGCCGAAGGCAGACGAGTGCCGACAACGTGTTGCGGCATACGGCGAATCCTTTCGAGAGGAGGTGGGCGTGTGGTCGCTCCACGGAATGAGACTCGCGCCGCCCACGGGCCGACACGGCCACGGGACCGGTCGTCCCATCGGGGTGCGAGTCGGTGGTCATCGATGACGAACAGGTGAGGCACCCGCCGCCGCACGCGATGGTGCGCACGACGGTTCCGCGCGGTGACACCGGACCGCGGGCACGGTGGCCGTGTGTCGTCGGAGGGTGCTGATCGGTGGGAGTACGGCGGGATCCGGTGAACCGGTGGGGGGACGGCGTCCGCCATCGACATATTGCAGGGGTCATCGCCCGCGGCCATCACTCCCGGAGGACTCGCACGCCATGCCGCCGCTCCAGCACGCTCGCCGGACCGATCGAGGACGTCGCCAGGATCCCCTGCGGCAGATCGCGGTCCGCTCGGGGGGGCGCTACCGGGTGCTCGACGCCGACGAGATCGACGTGATCGAGGCGTCAGGCAACAACGTGCGACTCCACACCACCGGCGGGGTACACGTGCTCCGGGTGGCACTGTCTCGCCTCGAGGCCGCGCTCGATCCGCAGGTCTTCGAGCGGGTGCACCGCTCGGCGATCGTCAACATTCACCGCATCCGCGAGATCGCCACGAACAGTCACGGCGATGGTCGACTCACCATGACCGGTGGCCATGTGGTGGCGATGAGCCGGGCGCATCGCCACCGGCTCCGGGGCCGGTTCGGCCCGGAGTTCTGACGGTCAGCCGGAACGAACGACACCGGCCGGGCCCCGCATCGGGAGCCCGGCCGGTGTCGTTCGTCGACCCGTGACCGCTACTGCACCGTCTGCATCATGTTGAAGATCGGCAGGTACATGGCCACGATCATGCCGCCCACGACCACGCCGAGGATCAGGATCATCGCCGGTTCGAGGAGCGACAGCAGGCCGGAGACCGCCACGTCGACCTCGTCGTCGTAGAAGTCGGCGATCTTCGAGAGCATCTCGTCGAGGCCACCGGTCTGTTCGCCGACGGCGATCATCGAGATCACCATCGGCGGGAAGACGCCCGACTTCTCGAGCGGGCCGGCGATGGTGTCGCCGCCGGCGATCGAGGCCCGCGACGACATGATGGCATCCTGGATCACGGTGTTGCCGGCGGTCTTGGCGGTGATCTCGAGGCCGTCGAGGATCGAGACGCCCGACGAGATCAGGGTGCCCAGGGTGCGGGTGAAGCGGGCCACCGCCGACTTGCGGATCACGTCGCCGAGGACCGGCATCCCGAGCAGCACCGCATCGATGCGGCGGCGGCCGCCCGGGGTGGCGTAGTAGCGGTTGATCGAGAGGCCGATCAGGCCGATCGCCAGGGCCACGGCCCACCAGAACGACTGGAGGAACTGCGACATCCCGATCACGAACCGGGTCGGCAGCGGCAGGGCCACCGCCGCGTCGGCGAACATCTTCTGGAAGACCGGGATCACGAAGATCAGCAGCACCGCGATGGCGCCGGCCGCGACCGTCATGATCACGCTCGGGTAGATCATGGCGCTCTTCACCTTGCGGACCAGCTTGTCGTTCTTCTCGAGGAAGGTCGCCAGCCGGAGCAGGATGGTGTCGAGGATGCCGCCGGCCTCGCCAGCGGCCACCATGTTCACGTAGAGCTGCGAGAAGGCCGAGGGGTGCTTGGCGAAGGCGTCGGCAAGGGTGTTGCCGGCCTCGACGTCGAAGACCACCGCCTTGGTGACCTCCTTGAGCTTGGCGTTCTCGGTCTGTTGCGCCAGGATGTTGAGCGACTGCACCAGCGGCAGGCCCGAGTTGATCATCGTGGCGAACTGTCGGGTGAAGATCACCACGTCGCGGGTGCGGATACCGCTCCCCGGCAGAGTGATCTTGATCTCCTTGGACGCCTCGCGCAGCGAGACCAGCACCAGGCGGTTCTTGCGCAGGTGGCCCAGCAGCTCGTCCCGCGAGGGGGCGTCGTAGCTCCCCTTCAGGATCTGGCCGGTGGAGGCGTTCTTGGCGGTGTACTCGTAGACGGGCATTCGTCGGACTCCGTGGATATCGGTGTTTTCCGGGTCGATGGTCGAGGGTCGATCGACTATCAGCGATCGACCCTCGACCTACCGCATTGCCGCGATCGCCTGCTCCTCGATCGGCGTCTCGCCGATCGATCGCAGGAACTCCGACGGGTTGGGCGAGACGCGCAGTGCCTCGTCCTTGACGATCTCCCGGCCCATGTAGAGCTGGTAGAGCGCATCGTTCATGGTCTGCATGCCGTGCTTCTTGCCGGCCTGCATCAGCGAATAGATCTGGTGCACCTTGTCGTCGCGGATCACCGCCCGGATGGCCGGGGTGGCGACCAGGATCTCGGCCACCATCACGCGGCCGCGTCCGGAGGCGCGGGGCAGGAGCGTCTGGGTGATGATCCCCTCGAGCACGAAGGCGAGCTGGGCCCGGACCTGGGCCTGCTGGCTGCTCGGGAAGACGTCGATCATCCGGTTGATCGCCTCGGGCGCCGAGTTGGTGTGCAGCGTGGCCAGGGCGAGGTGGCCGGTCTCGGCGATGGTCAGCGCGGCGGAGATCGTCTCCAGGTCGCGCATCTCGCCGATCAGGATCACGTCGGGATCCTCGCGCAGGGCATACTTGAGCGCCGAGGAGAACGAGCGCGTGTCGGTGCCGACCTCGCGCTGGTTGACGATGCACTTCTGGTGCTTGTGGATGAACTCGATCGGGTCCTCGACCGTGATGATGTGCCCGTTCCGCTCACGGTTGATCTTGTCGATCATCGCGGCGAGGGTGGTCGACTTGCCGGAGCCCGTCGGCCCGGTGACCAGCACCAGGCCGCGGGGCTTCTCCGCCAGCTTGGCCGTGATCGCCGGCAGCTTGAGCTCCTCGAAGGTCCGCACGTTGAACGGAATCATCCGGACCACCATCGACACGCAGCCGCGCTGCTTGAACACATTGCCGCGGAAGCGGGCCAGGTTCTGGATGCCGAAGGAGAAGTCGAGCTCGTCCTCCTGCTCGAAGCGCTTCTTCTGGGTCTCGGTGAGCACCGAGTACGCCAGGGTCAGCGTGTCCTTGGGCGAGAGGATCTGTTCCACCGAGGCGTTGGCCATCTCGCCGTCGATCCGGAGCTTGGGCCGTTCGCCCGCCGAGAGGTGCAGGTCCGAGGCGTCCCGGGCGAGCATTTCCTCGAGCAGGGCACGCAGATTGAGCGTCATGATGCGGTCTCCTTGACGACTTCCTCGAGGGACGTGATGCCGCGCTCGAGCTTCTTGATACCATCCATCCGCAGGGTCAGCATCCCCTCGGCCACCGCCTGATCGCGGAGCTCGGCCGTGGAGGCGCCGGTGAGGACCATCCGTCGCAGTGAGGGCGACATCGCCATCACCTCGTAGAGGCCCGCCCGGCCGCGGTAGCCGGTGCCGGCACAGGCGTCGCATCCGGTGCCGTGGTAGTACTGGATCGCCCGATACTGCTCGAGGTCGTCGCCGAGCACCTTGAGGGCCTCGTCGGTGTGGGTCACCGGGGCCTTGCAGTCGGTGCAGACCCGTCGCACCAATCGCTGGGCCACCACGAGGTTCACCGCGCTGGCCACGTTGAACCCCTCGATCCCCATGTCGATCATCCGGACGATGGTGCTCGGGGCGTCGTTGGTGTGCAGGGTCGAGAGCACGAGGTGGCCGGTGAGCGCCGCCTTGATGGCGATCCCGCCGGTCTCCAGATCGCGGATCTCGCCGATCATGATCACGTTGGGGTCCTGCCGCAGGAACGCCCGCAGCGCCGCGGCGAAGGTCAGCCCGATCTCGCTGCGGACCTGGACCTGGTTGATCCCCGGCAGGTTGTACTCCACCGGATCCTCGGCGGTCATGATGTTGCTGTCGATCGTGTTGATCCGCTGCAGCGCCGAGTAGAGGGTGGTGGTCTTGCCCGAGCCGGTCGGCCCGGTCACCAGCACCATCCCGTAGGGATTGAGGATCGCCTTCAGCAGGTCCTGCTCGGCCTTCGGCTCGAATCCGAACTTGGCGAGGTCGAGGGTGAGGTTCCCCTTGTCGAGGATCCGCATCACGATCTTCTCGCCGAAGAGCACCGGCAGCGTCGAGACGCGGAAGTCGATCACCCGCGATCCCATCTTGAGCTTGAGGCGCCCGTCCTGCGGCACCCGCCGCTCGGCGATGTTGAGCGAGGCGAGGATCTTCACGCGCGAGGTGAGCGCCGCCTTCATCTTCAGCGGCGGCTTCATGACCTCCTGCAGCACGCCGTCGATCCGGTAGCGGATCCGGAGCTCGTGCTCGAACGGCTCGATGTGGATGTCGGAGGCGCCCCGCTTCACCGCGTCGGTGAGGAGACCGTTGATCAGCTTGACGACCGGGGCGTCGTCGACGGCGGCCTGCATCTGGGCCTGCTCGTCGTCGTCCTCCTCGACCACCTCGACGTCCTCGCCGACCCCCTCCATCTCCCGCAGGATCGTCTGCAGCTGTTCGTCGCCCGACTCGTAGTGCTTCTCGATCAGGCTGCGCAGCATGTGCTCGCCCGCCAGGACCGGGAAGAGGTCGAAGCGGGTGATGAACTTGAGGTCCTCGAGCAGCCCCTGGTCGGCCGGATCGGCCACCGCGATGGTGAGCGTGCGCCCCTCGCGGCGCAGTGGCAGCACCATCCGCTTCTGGGCCAGGTCGGCCGGCACCAGCGGCAGGATCTTGGCATCGACCTCGAACTTCGACAGGTCGACCGCCGGCATCCGGAACTGGCGGGCCAGCGTCTTGGTGAGTTCCAGCTCGCGCACCGCCCCCTGCTTGACCAGGATGTAGCCCAGCCGGGCTCCCGAGGCCCGCTGCTCGGCGAGGGCCGCCTTGAGCTGGGGCTCGGTGATCAGCCCCTCGGCGACCAGCAGGTCACCGATCCGGTCGGCCGTGGGGCCACCGTTGGAGAGCGAGGGATTGGGCTGGAGCGCAGTCATGGGACGTCTTGGGTGCAAGCGGGATGCCTCCCGGCCAAGGGCCCCCGAAAGCCGCATTCCTGCTAGGGGGGATGAAGTCGGCCGACCAGCCGGTCGACCACTGATGACGGGATTCCCGGGACTCTCCGGAGATCCTCCACGTGGCGAAATGGCCCCGCGCTGTCGCGAAATGCCACGATGGCCCGGGCACGTACCGGCCCGATCCCCGGCAGGGCGTCAAGCTCCTCGACGCCAGCCCGGTTGAGCGAGATTCCGGTCGCTCCGCCTCCGCTCCCAGTTTCGGCCGGCCGACCACTGAATGTGAGATGTGGGGCCAACCGGGCGAGGGTCACCGGTCCCACCCCCGGCACCCGATCGAGGCCGGCAATGCCGCCGAACGCCCCGTGGTTCTCGCGATCCGCCACGATCCGCTGCGCCAGGGCCGGCCCCACCCCGGGCAGTCGCTCGAGCTCGCGCACCCCGGCCCGGTCGGCATCGATCCGCTCCGCCTCGCCGAGTGGTCGGCCCAGGGTGATCGATCGCTCTCGCTGGGCCAGGGGATCGCCGTCGCCGGCCGAATCGAGCAGCACCACTGGCCGGTCGCTGCCTTCGGGCACCGCTCGGGTGGCGCGTATCAGGTGCCCGGCCGTGCCCAGGCCCAGCACCAGCAGCAGGGCGCGGCGCTCGTGGGGAGACATGCCGGCAGCCTACACGGCGGTCAGGCGGCCGGCGGCACCGAATAACGGAGAACGGAGAACGGAGAACGGAGAACGGAGAACAGAGAACGGAGGAACGAGGAGCTGGCCCTCCGTTCTCCGTTCTCCGTTCTCTGTTCTCCGTTCTCTGTTCTCTGTTCTCCTACTTCTCCCCGTCGGCCTCGCGGATCACGGCGACCGCGGTGTTGCCGACCGCCTCGAGCGACTCGACCGACAGCTTGTCGGCGGTGTCGTCGATGGTGTGCCAGTACTGGTAGGGCCAGCCGATGATGTCGATCGCCCGTATGCCGGCGTCGATCAGCGGGATGTGATCGTCGGTCATGGTGGCCCCCGGCTCGTTGACGAACACATGGCCATAGCCGAGCCGCTCGGCGACCGCCCAGACCATGGTCATCACGTCGGGGGCGGCCACGGCGCTCTGCGGTTCCTGGGCGATCTTGAGGTCCTTGGCACCCACCATGTCCCAGAGCACGGCGAAGTCGGGCTTGCCCGGTGGCAGGAGATGCTCGGCGTAGTAGCGCGCCCCGATCAGCACGTCGGCAAGCGGCGGCGTGAACTCGCCGAAGTCTTCGCCATCGATGAAGGCCAGGTCGACGCCGATGGTGGGCCGATCGACCCGGAGGGCATCCATCACCCCGAGCAGCACCGCCACCCCGGACGCGCCGTCGTTGGCGCCCGGGATCGGCTGGTCGGGGTGCGCCGAACCGGGGGCATCGGCCCGGGGGCGGGTGTCCCAGTGGGCCAGGTAGAGGACCCGTTCGGTCGCGGCGGGATTGAAGCGGGCGATGATGTTGGTCATCGGCACCGAGTCGCCGGTGGCGGTCACGTGGGTCCACGTCTGGGTGACCACGGTATCCGCCCCGGCCCGGGCGAGCGAATCGAGCCAGGCCGCCATCGCGCGATGCGGCGCGGTGCCCGGCACCCGGGGGCCGAAGGCGAGCTGGCTCTCGACCCGTGTCATGGCCGTCGGCCCGTCGAATTCATGAGCCACCGGCGCGTGCTCCGCGGTGCAGCCCGCCACCGGCAGCAGGGTGGCGAGGAGGAGGGCGAACGACCGGGATCCCGACATCAGATGCCTCCCAGGGTGCTCAGCGGCACCTGCATCTGGAGGTTGAAGCTCAGCGTCGACGTGCGACGATCGAGGTGGCGATAGTCCTGCAATATGTACTGCACGAAGATCCCGCCGGTCACCGCGCCGACCACGTCGGTGTCGAGCCGCAGCGAGTACTCGGTGCGGCGAATGTCGGAGATCGTGATGCACTCGGCGTTGCCGGCCTGCAGCAGGCACTCGTCGGTGTGGAACGACGAGGCGAGCACCGAGGTCCTGAGCGGTCGCCGCCGCGCCTCCGTCGGGCCCGGGAGCTTGATGGCGAAATCGACGGTGGCCGACCAGCGATCGGAGCGGCGCTGGGTCAGGTTGCCGTTGTTGACACCGTCGCCATGATCGACGTTGGCGTCGCCGCGAAGGTGGATGCCGTTGCGGAGGTAGAGCTCGAAGCTCGGCTGGTAGCCGGTGCTCTTCGACGACGTGAGCGCCGGTGGCTGGCTGGTGTCGGCAGCGGCGATGGTGTTGGTGAGCTCGCGGCCACGGATTCGTGTCGAGAGGATGACCAGGGTCAGTGGTCCTCCGCGAAACGGCCGCGACCAGCGCAGGGTGGCATCGGGCCAGTCGTGCTGGCGGGTCTGGGCCACCACGAAGCGACCGCCAGCCGAGCGCTGGTAGCGGTCGGCGTCGGTGGTGGAGTAGCGCAGGTCCGCGGTGAAGCCGAACAGGTCGAGCGCGCCGCCCACCCGGGCGGTGTGCACCTCGGCGGCACCGATCGCCTGGGTCCCCTCCTGGTGGAGGAAGTTCTCGAAGTTGCCGAGGCCCAGCTGGTAGCCGGTCCCCGGCTGGAACGCCGCGAGGTCGAAGGTCGACTGATAGGTGCGGGTCCAGGCCGCGTCGACCGGCCGCACCCGTGCCAACGCCCGGGCAATGTGCGAGGTGTCGCCGAACAGCCGCTGGGCCAGCACCGCCGGCTCGAGGCTGAAGCCGAGCTCGTTGGTCCGGGCGTTGTTGAGCGTCTGCGGCAGGATGTAGGCGCCGGCGGTGTCGCCATCGACCCGGACCGGGTTCCGGGCGGTGAGCGATCGCGACAGCGTGAAGTTGCTGGTGGTCGTGGCGCGGGGCCGGATCCAGCTCGACAGTTGCGGCGTCAGCGCCACCGTCGAGGTCACGTTGCGGTCGCGCTCCACGCCGGCGTCAAGCCCCAGGAAGCTCTGGCGGGACTGACCCACCAGCCGGCCCAGGGTGGTCGAATCGGCGTAGTGACGCAGGTCGCGTGTGCTCTGCCACGTCGTCCCGAGCGCCAGCATCCCCAACGGCCGCCAACTCATCGACGCATTGTTGCGCCAGAGGTGGGTCAGGTTGTCGGTCGGGGTCAGGATCGTGTCGGCGAGCCGCTCGATCGGCACGGTGAACGACGTCACGCTTCCCGCGCTGCGATTGAGGGCACTCTGGAAGCGGATCTGCGACGGCAACGGGTGGAACTCGCCACCGCGAATCCCCTTCCCCGCCGCGCTCCCGGCCAGCCAACCCGGCAGCTTGTCGACCAGTCCGCCCAGCCCGAGCGGGATCGGCGTGGCCCGGAGCTGCTTGTCCCACGACATCGAGAGGTTCCACGAGCGGTTGTCGGCATCACTGTACTCGGTGATCGCCGTCGTCGTGGTGAGGTTGCCGCTCACGGTGACCGGATTGATGAAGGTCCGGACCCAGAACGATCCGTCCTGCAGGGTGCGCCGCGCCGTCAACCCGAACGAGGTGACCGAGCTCTTCGGCTTGCGGAGGCCGGCCAGCGATGAGCCGCGGACGTCACTGCCGGTGATCAGTTCGGGGGACACGCTCACCCGGTTGAACGACAGCGTCATCGGGATCACGAGGCCGAGGCTCGAGCCGAAGAACCTGTGGAGATTGAGGGTGGTGCCGCCGGTCAGGCTGTGGGTCGTCCGATAGGTCGGCGCCTGGCCGATCTGGCGGAAGTTGCCGTCCTCGCCCACGTAGGAGAGGGTGAACGACCCCACCTCGCCGGCCTGGAACCGGGCCGACAACGCCGTCGCGATTCCCACGTCGGTGATCGGCACGGCGAGGCGGATGTCGTCGGTCCACAACTCGGTCTGGTCGATCGGGGCGCCGTCGCCGGTATAGCGAATGCCGGTGGCCACCTCCTGCACCGCGGCGAGGTTGGGCGGCTTGATCGCCGGATCCTTGACATGCACCACGTAACCACCGTCGCAGGCGACCCACGCCTCGGGATCGCCACCGCACTCGGCGGCGCCGCTGGGTGGGTCGCCCCGGAGGAAGCGGGTCTCGATCTCCGCCCGCAGCTGCCGCCAGCGATCGAGATCGATCACCATCTCGGGCTGCCAGCTCATCGTCCCGGCGGGGGCCTCGAAGTAGTAGAAGTTCTCGTCGTCGGTGCCGACCTTGACGAAGGCGCTCAGGCGGCCGTCGTCCCAGCCGTCGCCCCGACCGCGGACCCAGACCCGCAGCTCGCGATAGGCAAGGAGGTTCTGGGTGCCCGACGCGAAGCGGTTGTACGCCTCGGCACGTTCGCCGGGTCGCAGGTCCTGCACGATGGTCCGCAGCGACTTCTCGTTGACCTGGGTGCCCAGCCCGGTGCTGCCGGCGTTGAGGTCGTTGAGCGACGACCCCAGCCCCGGCGGCGACTCGTAGTTGACCTCGATGTTCTCGGTCGAGATCGAGGTCACGGTGACGGCGCCGCGGGGTTGGGCCGTCGAGCCGTTGAGCCCGGCGATCGGCGCGTCGGCCCGGGCGATCCATGGCGCCCCCACCAGGCGCATCCGGGCCAGCGCGAAGCGGATCACCGGGTCCGGCTGGCCGTTGTCGGGCGGGGTGATGAAGGTGAAGCGCATGTCCTTGACCAGCCGGATGTTGGGCTGGCCGATGGTGCGATCGACGTCGCGCAACGGGATCCGGTAGAGCCGCCAGCCGCCGACCCGGGTCGAGTCGGCGGGATCGACCGCCTGCACGCCGCTTCGCACGAAGTACTTCGGATCGTTGAGATCGACCACGTAGCGGAAGACGTTGTCGGCGGGTCCGGTGGCGTTGAGCAGCAGGTCGGCGTCGAGATCCTCGGTGTCGAGCACCCCGTTGCCGGCGGTGCAGCGGGCCCCGAGGTCGCCCCACGGGAAGATCTCGACCGAGTTGCTGAGCTGGCGCTTGCAGGTCTGCAGCGTGTCGAGGTCGCCGAGTGGCGTGATCACCCCCGGCCGATCGCCGAGGATGCCGATGTCGTCAGTCGAGGCGTTGAAGGTGCCGGTCGGCGACCGCTCGGTGTCGAGGTGGCCCACTCCCGCATACTGCCGCCCGGTCCAGGTGGTGTCGATGCCGTTGACCGTGAAGCTGTCCGGGGCGATCGCCAGCGCATCCTCGTTGACCGATCCGAGATCGACGACCAACCGCATGTCGTTGTCGCGCACCGGTCGGTCGGCGCCCTCGAAGACCCAGAACTCGAGGTACTCGTTGCGCGACAGGTCGCGACCGGTGAGCGACAGCGGCGTCACCATCGAGCGCCAGCGGGGCCGGAAGTCACGCTCCGGCAGCGACCAGTGCGACCGGTTGTCGAACGACACGATCCCGCCGGCGGTGTCGGCGTGGAAGGTGAGGTACATCACCGTCTCGGTGCCGATCGAGTTGCCGCCGCGAATCACGATGTTGGTGTCGATGTCGGTGGGCCGCAGCTCGCGCACCCCGCCGCGGCCATCGGGGACCAGGTTCTGCCAGATGAGCTGGACCGCGTCGGTCGAGTCGAAGCCGGCGGCGAAGCCGTACTGTTCCACCCCCGACGGGGAGTCGGGCATCGAGCCGTACTGCCAGGCGTTCTCGCGCAGCGAGATCGGGATGCCCTGGTCGTCCTCGAACTCCTCGAGGTACGCCTCGCCGGAGCGGTTGGGGTCGGGTCGCGAGAAGGCGATCTCGCCGTCGAGGTCGAGGCTGGAGCGGGCGGTCATCGGCCCCTTGACCAGCCCCTGCAGGAAGCGGCTCACTCCCGGCAGGTCGAACTTGAGGTCGGTCGAGATGCCGCCGATCAGCGACGCGGTCGGCTCGAAGCCGAGCGGTGGCCGGATGAAGGCGGTCGCCTCCGACTGGTAGAGCCCCACCAGGTTGATGCCACCCACGTCGCCGAGGCGATAGCGGGCGGTGAGCCCGAAGATCGAGGTCGGCGCCACCGCGAAGAAGCCGCGCTCCTCGAAGCGCGCCTTGACCGTGGCGCCGCCGGAGCCGAACAGCGACTCGGGGTCGAGGAAGGTCACCAGACCGGTGTTGTAGGCGATCGAGTAGTCGACCCCGCGCGTGAGTCGCTGACCGTCGAGGTAGATCTGCTCGGTGCCATCGCGGATCTGCAGCGCGTTGAGATCGAGGGTCGACTTGTCGCCACCACCGGAGGCGAGATAGGTGTAGCGCAGCTGGAACTTGGCCGGTGGCCCCTGGCTGAGGAGCAGGTACTCGGGGGTGCGGTAGAGCGAATCGTTGCGCGCCGCCGGGTTGGTCACCAGGGCCGGATCCCCGAACGGCTCGAGATTCGGGAAGACGACGAACTGGTCCTTGATCACGTCGCCCGCCCCGGGGTCGCGGACCCGCGGAAAGAGCCGGTTGTCGGTGTCGAAGACCGCCTGGTCGGTCGGCACCGCCAGCCCGAAGCGCGACAGCCAGGTCGCGACCTCGTTCTCGGGTCGCTCGGCGCGGTTGAGCAACACCGCCACGTTGAGCGAGGAGCGCTCGAGGTCGGAGCCCGCCACCCGGTAGACATTGCGCAGCGCGTGACGGAAGGTGCCCGCGTCGGGCCCTCGGTTCGGTTCGACCACCAGCCGCAGCGAGTCGGTCGTGAGCGGATCATCGACCGCCGGATAGGTGCCCACCCTGATGCCGTCCTCGGTGACGTAGCTCACGGCCAGGTAGTCGTTGGGGTCGAGCTTGGCCGACAGCACGAACCAGAGACCCGACGGATCGAGCCAGTACTGCTCGCCCTGGGTGAGCAGCTCCCAGCGCAACGGGCCCACCTGCTGGGCGGTGGTCCCCTCGGCGTTGCTGGCCAGGGCGCTGATGCCGCCCAGGTTGGGGTTCACCCCGGTGTTGCCGGTGGCGGTCCGGTAGCGATAGACCCTGACCTCTGCCGGTCGCACCCCCGGCGGGAGCTGGATCCCATCGAGCGCCAGCGGATCGACCTGCGGATACCCCGGCAGGGTCGAGGGATCGACCACCCAGAAGAACCGCCCGGTCTCGTAGTCGAGGTCGCGAACCAGCCGGTCCTGCGGCTCCTGGGTCTTGTCGCCGACCCGGTAGGTCCGCTCGGCGACCACGCTCCCCTTCTGGGTCGCAGCCAGTCCCTCGATCTGGAGCGGGCCGAACTCCATCGCGGCACTCACCCCGAAGTTGTTGATCGGGATCCCGGCGGTCAGGAACCGCGACGATGGGGGCCGGAACTGCACCGTGCCCACGTCGACCCGCTGCAGCTTCTCGTCCTGGAGTCCCTGATAGTAGACCCGGATCGTGTTGGCGTTGGTGTAGTCGCGCTTGGTGTCGAGGTCGATGTCGATGTGGAGCCGCTGGCCGATGATACCGCTGGCCGACAGGATCAGGGTGTTGTCGATCCGGGGGGCGGTGAACTTGGGCCGGCACCCCGAGAGCGGGTCCTGCAGCTGGTAGGCTGTACAGCGCAGGTTCTTGAAGCGCTCGGAGGAGATCTCGAGGCCCAGCTGGCCGTCGATCGTCAGGTCGACCTGCGACTCGGCGAAGCCCAGCAGCCCACGATCGGGCACCGGCTGGTACTCGGCCGGGAGCTGGAGCGCGATCGCCAGCGAGTCGCCACCATACATCCGGGCCAGCAGCCGCTGCCGCCGCCGGAGCGCCGCCTGCTGCCCCAGCAGGATGGCCAGCCCGCTGTCGAAGCGCTGGCGCACCTCCATGGCCCCCAACGGGCCCCTGGAGGGGGCGAGCGCCGCCCCGGGCAGCCGGAGCGGCACCAGGCCAGTCGGGAATGACAGGTGCAGCCCAGTGCCCGGCCAGATGGAGTCGGCCGGCGCCTGGGCCGCCGCCCGGACGCCGGGGACGGCGATCAGGGCGAGCAGCAGGGCGAGGGAGGCGGGTCGAAACGCCGCGTGCGACAAAACCGGGCGATTACCTTAAGTGGAGGAACGCCAAACCTAGGTCCCCCCGGCTGGGGGCCACAACCGGAACACCCCCTCGGCCGATGCGCCTCATCTCCCGCCACATCCTGCGCTCGCTGGCGGCCCCATTTGTCTGGGGGGTCCTGGCGCTGACCGGCCTGCTGTTGCTCAACCAGCTCCCGAAGCTGATCGACACCTTCGGCGGCAAGGGGCTCGATATCCGGGTGATGATCGAGGCGATCGTGTTGGCGTTGCCGGCACTGCTCACGCTGACCCTCCCGATGTCGGTGCTGGTGGCCACGCTCTACGCCTACAGTACCCTCGCCGCCGATCTCGAGATGGTGGCGCTCTATGCCAACGGCGTCTCCGTGTGGCGGATGGTCCGCCCGGCGCTGCTGGCCGCGATCGGGGTGACGATCGTCAACTTCCTGCTGTTCGACCAGATCGTGCCGATCAGCAACACACGCTTCCGGACTCTCACGGCCGACGTCTACCGCAAGACGCCGACACTCACCCTGCGCGCCGGCCAGCTCAATGAGCTGAAGCCGACCGGCTACGTGCTGCGGGCCCGCGAAATCGCGGCGACCGGCGGCGGCATCCGCGGGGTCACCATCTGGGACCTGCGGCGCTACGATGGCCGCCGGGTGATCCACGCCGACAGCGGCCGGATGATGCAGTCGCCCGATGGCACCGATCTGCTGATGACCCTCTACGACGGCGAGGTGATCGACTTCTCCTCGAGCGAACCGACCCGGGTCGAACGCACCGCCTTTCACGTCAACGTGGTGACCATTGCCGACGTGCAGCGCGAGTTCGAGCGCAGCCAGGGTCAGGCCGAGCGGGGCGACCGTGAGTTGAGCGGCTGCGAACTGCTCGATGGAATCAGCCAGCGGGAGTGGGTGCTTGGCAACGCCACCCGGCAGCGCGAGACCCTCACGCGACGCGACCTGCGCCACCTGCTCGGCCTCCGACCGCTGCCCCCTCCCCCGGCCCAGGCCCGACCCGAGTTCCCCCCGCACTGCGGTCGCTGGCGCACGGTGCAGGACTTCCTCGAGCGGGTGATGCTGCCGTCCCGACTCGAGGCCCAGGAACCGGTCCCGACCCCGCCAGGACAGCACCAAGGCGGCCCAGGACACCACTCGTCGCGGTCGAGATTCGACCGGCCAGCGGGGCGGCGACTCGACCCCGACCGGCAGGTCGCGGCTCGGGCCCCGTTCCCTGCTCCGGGCTCCGAAGAAAGACTCCGTCGGGGCGTTCGGGGTCACCACCGACCAGGACAGCGCCCGACCCGGGGGCGGTGATTCGGGCGGCGGCGCCGGCCATGCGATCGACTCCGGGGCCCCGCCGTCGGTCCCGGGACTGCCGTTCGGCAACCTGGGCGACTCGGCTGCCGCGGCAGCGCTGGGACAGCAGCCGGCCGAGACACTGGCCACCCCGCCGCCCTTCCTGACCCAGCCCCCGGTGGTGATCCCCGGGCGCACCGACGGCCTGGTGACCTCGTCGGTCGAGGTGTCGAGCGCCCGGCTCCAGGCCCAGGACGCGCTCCGGACCGTGCGCGAATACGACGTCGAGTACCACAAGAAGTTCGCCATCCCGCTGGCGTCGTTCTGCTTCGTGATGCTGGGGGTGGCGCTGGCGCTCAAGTTTCCCCAGAGCGGCATCGGCCTGGTGATTGGTGGCTCGCTGGTCACCTTCCTGGCCCTCTACGTGTTGCTGATCGGCGGTGAATCGCTGGCCGACGATGGAGTGGTCAGCGCCGAGCTGGCGATGTACGGCCCGGTGATCCTCTTCACCGCCATCGGCCTGCTGGCGATCGCCTCGGCCAACCGCGAGATGGGAACGGCCCGGACCGCCGGCATCGTCGAGTGGGTGCGCAGCCTCTTCCGGTCGCGGGGGGGACGATGAAGGCGCTCGGCACGCTCGACCGCTACGTGTTGCGGCAGTGGTTCATCACCTTCACCCTGTCGGCGTTCGGGATCCCGGCGGTGGCAGTGCTGATCCGCATGTCGGAGTTCTTCGGCAAGGTGAGCGACCGCGGCGTGCCGCTGGGCCAGAACCTGCTCGGCTTCGCGATGCTCTATCCCGGGCAGCTGGCGATGCTCTTCCCGGCCGGTGTCCTCTTCGCCACGGTGTTCACCCTCAACGGGATGGGACGCTATAGCGAACTCACCGCCGCCAAGGCCGGCGGGGTGTCGTTCTACCGGTTGATCACGCCGATGCTGGTGATGGCCACCATCGCCATCCCGGTCAACTACGGGCTGCAGGAGGTGGCCGCGGTGAGCGGTGAGCGGCAGCGCGAGCTCCACCGCGAGAAGGCCGACCCGCACGACCTCACCCGCTTCGACTTCGCGCTCGAGAGCGAGACGGGCTGGACCTGGGCGATCCGGGAGCTGCAACGCAACCGCGACTACCTCGGCGTGGTGCTGCTCGAGTCGCCGGTCGACTCGGCCGGCGAGCGCTGGGCCATCACCGCCGACAGCGCCCGCTGGAGCGACAGCACGGCGCGCTGGACCCTCTATGGTGGCGCCTCGCACCTGGTGGCCGACAGCGGCGGCGTGACGATGTCACTGGCGTTCGAGTCGATGCAGGCGCCGATTCTCAACCAGCCCCCCGGCTCGCTGGTCAACAGCTATTCCAAGGCCGAGGAGATGCGCACCGGCCAGCTGCGCAACTACCTGCGACGACTGGAGGCGACCGGCGTGCGGCCCGGGATGCTGGCGGTCGACCTGCCGCTCAAGTACGCCGTGCCGGTGGCCTGCCTGGTGGTGGCGCTGTTCGGCGCCCCGCTGGCCGTCACCAACCCCCGGGCCGGTGCCGCCCTCGGCCTGGCGATCGCGATGGGCACCACGCTGGTGTACCTGACCGGGATCCAGATCATGAAGGCGGTCGGCGGCAAGGAGCTCGTGTCGCCCGAGTTCGCCGCATGGTCGATGAACGGGATCTTCCTGCTGGTCGCGGCGTGGCTGATGGCGAAGGTGCGGAGCTGACCGCCGCGGCGGAGAACAGAGAACGGAGAGCAGAGAACGAGAGAACGGAGAACGGAGAACGGAGAGCCCTTGCCGCTGACGGTGCTGGTTCAGGGTTGAGCTGCGGTTGATCGATCCGTGCCAGTATGGCTGTCATGCGAAACTTCCGTGTCCTGATTCGCTGGACCATCGCGCCAGGAGTGCCGGTGTTCACCGTCGGAACCGACCGACCATCCGCCCTCGGAAGCTGGGTGCTGGAGCGGGTGGCCTCGCTCCGGCTCGATTGGCCGACCATCGCGTTCCTCCGGACCGAGGTCCATCGGGGCGGCCTCGAAATGCTGGTGCAGGTTGGTGGGAACGCTGCCGGCGATCTTCAAACGGTCACGTTGAGTCGCGCCGTCGAGCGGGAACTCGACGTGGCGGCCCGACGAGGCGGATGGGTTCGTCAGGGTCTCTGGGAGGGAGTGGAGATTCTCCGCGAGACGGAGTGATGTCCCGTTCTCCGTTCTCCGTTCTCCGTTCTCCGTTCTCTGTTCTCCGTTCTCCGTTCTCCGTCCTCCGTCCTCAGTCGTTCCGCCTCCGCCACCACGTCCACACGAAGTACACCGGGATCCCTGTCGCGATCACGCCGAAGGTGAAGCCGGTGCCACCCGGGTCGGTGACCAGGGCGTTGCCCATCATCAGGAACGACGCCAGCAGGAAGATCGCCGGGGTGACGGGATACCCCAGGGTGCGATAGGGGCGCTCGGCGTCGGGGCGGGTGCGGCGGAGGCGATAGACCCCGGCCACCGCGAGCGCATAGAACGGCCACGAGCCGAGGATGAACCGATCGGCCAGCGTCGCGAAATCGTTCTGCAGCACGTAGATGATGCTCACCGTGGTGGCGGCCCAGATCGCGACCGACGGCGTCTTGAAGCGGGGGCTCACCCGCGCGAGGATCGGGAAGAAGAGCCCCCGGTCGGCCATCGCGAACCAGATCCGCGGCCCGGTGAGGATCGAGCCGTTGGTGGAGCCGAAGCAGGAGAGCATCACGATGCCGGCCACGATCGCCGCGCCGGCGGCGCCGAAGAACGGGATCCGCTCCGCCGCGGTGGCCGCCACCAGTCGCTGGGCCGGCATCTCGCCCACCGGGACCAGGTAGAGGTAGGCGGCGTTGATCAGCAGGTAGATGACCACGATCGCCGCGGTGCCGATCAGCAGGGCGCGCGGCAGGTTGCGTCCCGGTTCCTTCACCTCGCCACCCACCGCGGCGAGGTTGCTCCAGCCATCGTAGGTCCACATCACCGGCACCAGGGCGGTGAAGATCGCCGAGAGGCCGACGGCGGCAGCGGGACTGGCGTGGGTCAGGTTCACCATCGCCCCCTGCCCCGCCCCGAAGGCGAACAGGGTGAGCCCGATCAGCGCACCGTACTTGAGGATGGTGGTGACATTCATCAGCACCGCGGCGTAGCTCACCCCGATCCAGTTGAGGAAGCCGATCAGCAAGATGGTGGCGGCCGCCACGTAGCGGACCTGCATCGTCGTCATCGGGACGAAGTACGACAGGTACTCGGCGAAGATCGTCGAGATGCCGCCCACCGCGCTGGCCCGGATCACCGCGAGCTCGGCCCAGCCGGCGAGGAAGGCGGGGAACGGCCCCCAACTCTCGTGCAGGTAGGGGAGGACGCCGCCGCTGCGGGGGAACATCGCCGCCATCTCGGCGATCGCCAGCGCACCGGTGAGGGTGACCAGGCCACCCAGCACCCAGACGCCGAGAAACGCCACCGGCGACCCGACCGCGGCGGCGATGGTGGCCGGCACCCGGAAGATCCCGCTGCCGATGGTGATCCCGACCAGGATCGCGACCGCACTGCCGAGCCCGAGGGTGCGGGGGAGGCGTTCCTGGAAGGCTGTGGGAGTCGTCACGGAGGGCTCCGGGAGAGGCGCGACAAGCGACAGGCGACAGGCGAAGGGCGACGGGCGACGGGCGACAGGCGGGGGTGGTGGCGACCAATCCGACCGCGGCTCCCCGCCTGTCGCGGGTCGCCTGTCGCTTGTCGCCCCCGGCTCCGCCGGGTAACTTTCCGGCCTCATAAACTGCCACGAACCGGCCGTCTCGCCTAGGGGCGAGATGGTGGGAAAGGTTGCTACCCGCCCGATGTCCGACGTCGTACGCGCCGAAACGGCTGCCGTTTCGCGCCCCGCCCTGCTCGCCGACCTGGTCACGCTGACCAAGCCTCGGATCATCTCGCTGCTGCTGGTGACCACACTGGCACCGATGTTCATCACGCCGGCCGGGGTCCCCTCGCTGGCGCTGCTGGGCTGGGTCACCCTCGGCGGCTACCTGATGGCGGGCGGTGCCAACGCGATCAACATGTGGTTCGACCGGGACATCGACGACCTGATGACCCGGACCCGGACCCGGCCGGTCCCCAGCGGGCGGGTCCCCGCCGGTGCCGCGCTGCTCTTCGGCATCTCGCTCGGCGCGGCGGCCTTCGCGATCTTCTACACGATGGTCAACCCGCTCGCGGCCTGGCTGGCGCTGGGCGGGCTGCTGTTCTATGTGCTGATCTACACCATCTGGCTCAAGCGGTCGAGCCCGCAGAACATCGTGATCGGCGGCGCGGCCGGTGCCTTCCCCCCGCTGGTCGGCTGGGCGGCGATGACCGGCTCGATCGATCTGGGGGCGATCTACCTCTTCGCGATCGTCTTCTACTGGACCCCGCCCCATTTCTGGGCGCTGGCGCTCAACAAGACCCGCGACTACGGCAAGGCCGGGATCCCGATGATGCCGAACGTTCATGGCGTCGCCGAGACGAAGCGCCAGATGCTGCTCTACACCATGATGCTGATCCCGCTCACCATCATGCCGGCGGTGGTGGGGATCACGGGCTGGTTCTACGGCATCGCCGCGGCGCTGTTGGGGCTGCGCTTCCTGCAGCTCTGCTGGGTGATCGTCCGCCAGGAGGGGGTCACCCCGACCACCTGGAAGCTCTACAAGTTCTCGCTGTCGTACCTGGCGCTGCTCTTTGTCGCGATGGCGGTCGATCGCTGGGTGCCGCTGGGCCACACCGATCAACCGGTGCGGGTGACCCTCGAGCAGCCCGCCTCGTCGGTCGCCACCGCACTGCCCGAGGGTCGCTGAACTGAGCCCGCCCCGGAGGCGCCCGCCTTCCCCGCGGCCGCTCCTCCGGCTCTGGCCCCGTGTCCGCCCCTATCGCGGCGGGCTGGTGATCGCCGGGATCACCCTGGTCTGTTCCTCGACCCTGGCGCTGGCCTTCCCGCTGGTGGTCAAGTACCTCCTCGATGCCGCGTTCGTGCACGGCAACGCCCACCAGCTCGACCAGATCGCCCTCGGCCTGCTGGCGCTCTTCGCCACCACCGCCGTGCTCAACTACATCCAGACCTACTGGCTGGCGGCCACCGGTGAGCGCGCCGTGGCAGGGATCCGTCGCGAGCTCTTCGGCAAGCTGCTCGAGATGCCACCGGGCTTCTTCGCCGACCGGCGCACCGGCGAGCTCACCTCGCGGCTCACCGTCGACATCTCGCTGCTGCAGGGGATCCTGAGCCACCAGCTGGCCGACTTCGCCCGCCAGTGCATGGCGCTCACCGGCGGCGTGATCATCCTCACCTGGTTGCAACCCAAGCTGATGTTCACCGCCCTGGCGGTGGTGCCGCTGGTGGTCGGCTCGGCGATGCTCTTCGGCAAGCGGCTCAAGCGGATCACCACCCGGGTCCAGGACGACCTCGCCGAGGCAACCGCCCACGCCGAGGAGGCGCTGTCGCAGATCCGGGTGGTGCAGGGATTTGCCCAGGAGGACCGCGAACGGGCCCACTACGGCGACCGGATCGCCCACGTGGTGACCGCGGCGCTGGGGCGGGCGCGGGTGCGGGCGGTGTTCTTCGGGGCGATCACCTTCACCACCTTCGCCGGCGTGACGGCGGTGCTCTGGATGGGGGGGCGCCAGGTGCTGGCCGGCAACCTCACCGCCGGCTCGCTGGTCTCGTTTCTCCTCTATACCGTGAGCATCGCCGCGTCGATCGGGGCGCTGGCCGGCTTCTTCACCACCTATCAGGAGGCGGTGGGCGCCGCCGAGCGGGTCTTCGAACTGCTCGAGCGAGAACCCGAGGTGGCCGACCCGGCCGACCCCGAGCCGCTCCCCACCCCGCTCCAGGGCGATGTCGAGTTCCGCGACGTCACCTTCCGCTACCGGAGCGACGACCCCGATGCGGCCCCGATCCTGTCGGGGATCTCCTTCCGGATCGCCCCTGGCGAGGTCGTGGCGCTGGTGGGCCCCTCCGGCGCGGGAAAGACCACCGTGGCGAGCCTGCTGCCCCGCTTCTGGGATGTGGGCAGCGGCGCGATCCTGCTCGACGGCATCGACATCCGGCGACTGCGGCTTCGCGCGCTGCGCGAGGCGGTGGGGCTGGTCCCCCAGGAGCCGACCCTCTTCAGCGGCAGCGTGCGCGACAACATCGCCTATGCCCGGCCCGATGCCAGCGAGGCCGACGTCGAGGCAGCGGCCCAGGTGGCCAACGCCCACGACTTCATCGTGGCGCTGCCGGAGGGCTACGACACGCTGGTGGGTGAGCGGGGAATCAAGCTCTCGGGCGGCCAGCGGCAGCGGATCGCGATCGCGCGGGCGGTGCTCAAGGACCCGACGGTGCTGGTGCTCGACGAGGCGACCAGCTCACTCGACACCGAGAGCGAGCGACTGGTGGAGGCGGCGCTGGAGCGGCTGCTGGTGGGACGGAGCACCCTGATCATCGCCCACCGGCTCAGCACGGTGCAGCGGGCCGACCGGCTGATGGTGCTCGACGGCGGCCGGATCGTGGAGGAGGGGAGCCACGCCGAGCTGCTGCGCCAGGGCGGGATCTACTCGCGGCTCTTCCAGATGCAGTTCCGTGGGGATGAGGACGTGGCGGCGGCGCTGAGTGCGATGCGGGTGATCTCCAACTAGCCAGCTCGTCGCGCATGAGCTCGTCGCTGAGAGCCCTGCCCTGAGCGCAGTCGAAGGGGACGGCTCGGCAAGCGGCGGCGACTGAGAGTCGCCCTCGCATGTCCAGATCCGCCCCACGGCCCCGTTCACGGGGCGCCTTGGCCGAGCAGGGCCGTCGTCCCGAGCGTAGTCGAGGGATCTCAGCCGCTGGCCTTCACGCGATCGAGCTCGTCGCTAGAGTCCGAGCGCATCGAGCTCGGCAACGGCGGCGACTGAGAGTCGCCCTCCGCACTGCAAGCTGGGAGGAAAGGCCCGCTTCAGCGGGCGCCTTGGCCGAGCAGGGCCGTCGTCCCGAGCGTAGTCGAGGGATCTCAGCCGCTGGCCTTCTCAAAGCGCTCTCAGCCGCTGGCCTTCTCAAAGTGATCCCAGCCGCTGGCCTTCACGCGATCGAGCTCGTCGCTAAGAGCGACGGCTCGGCAAGGGCGGCGACTGAGAGTCGCCCGCGCACTGCAAGCCTGGGAGGAAAGGCCCGCTTCAGCGGGCGCCTTGGCCGAGCAGCCGCTGGCCTTCAGCGCATGAGCTCGTCCCCCTCGAACTGCTCGTGGGTGCCCCAACCCGGGATCGCCTGATCCGGATGATGGCTGGCCTGGTTCCGCACGTACATCTGCACATCCCGGAGCGCGCGGACGCTCACCGACTCGACGTTGTAGCCCTTGGCCCAACGGAGGCGAGTGCCGAGCTCTCGGTTGGCCAGGGTCGCCGCGCCTCCCTTGGCTCGCTGGACGAGGCGAGTGAGTACGGTGCAGGGATGGACACGGAGCAGCAGGTGAAGATGGGTCGAGACCATCCCCAGCTCCATCACCCTGGCGCGCTCCTGGGAAACGATTGTCCGAAGCGCCCCTTCGAGGAACCGGGCGACCCGGGCATCGATCATGGGAGCGCGATTGCGGGTGGTCCATGTCAGGTGAAGGAAGAGGCGATGCCGCATGCACCCCAAGAGACGATGCGCTCCGAGGCGAGTGTGCACCCTCCCAATGCTGAGTGGGGCAGAGAATCGCGCACGAGCTCGTCGCCACGCCTCCTACGGCATGGGGCTGGTGCCGTCGGCGATGAAGCGGATCGAGCCATCGCCCTGGCGCTGCCAGAGGGTCAGGTAGGTCAAGTCGCGCACTCGATCTGGCTCACCCCCGACACCCGGGAGGACGATCTCCCCCTCGCCGACGGTCCAACCCAGCGAGCCGTCGTCGGAGGCACCGGCCGCGACCGGCCGCCACTGCCAGTGGCTATACCCCAATCGGGCAACCGCGGCGGCCATCTCGTCCTTCCCGCGCCACAGGACGCCGATTCGGCGCGAAGGTCACCGCATCGTCCGCCGCCCAGTACCGGAATGCCCCGGCGGCGCTGTCGCCGGCGGCGGTAGCGAACGCCAAGTCCGCCCCCAGGAACGCCCGGGGGTCGCCACCGGAGACCCGGTGGCCTCGGCCCCCCGGGCATCGAGCGAGTCGGGCCGGCGGCGGAGCGGCGGCGGGGAGATCGATCAGACCGAATGCGCCGAGCTTCCACCCGTTCGCCCGGCGGCGCCAGGCCATCAGGTAACGGCCGAACTTGCCAGGGTTGCCGTCGGTTGTCCGACCAGTGCGCCACTCCGTACACCAGCATCGCGGTGCTGTCGGTCGAGAGCAGCATCCGGAGCGGCTGCACATCGAAGTTGGCACCCCCGGGACGCTCGGCAGGGCCAGGGCTCGGCCGATTGCGCGCATCCCCGCGTGACCGCGGGCATCCCAGGCCAGACACCAGCGCGGCGCAGTCGAGTCACAGGGTGAAGGTGTTCGCCGAAGCCCGCGTTCGCGATCGCCTCGTCCGGATCACCGCATGACGGAGCAAGACCGATCATGTCCCCGGCGACGGCAGGTTCTGCGCCGCAGGCCAGCGGTGCTGGACGTCGCCAGCACTCCAGCATCACACCAGCGCCCGCCACGACCCACGATGATTCGTCGGTTGATGCGGCACGATTCAGCCTCCTCCTGGTGGATCAAGCCGCACCCCCGCCGGGAATTCCGGCGGGGGTGCGCGAGGCTCTGATGGTCTTGCCGGATCCGTCACTACTGACGCCATCAGCAGGTCCGCCGGCATGGCGCCGGCATAGAGTCGCCGCGACGAACCATGCCTCGTGCCATCGCCTCGAGCCCGCGTCGAATGTCTCCGGGTTGGAGGAACCGGCACTGTAGCTGAACGAGTCGTGATGGCGTCGTTGGTCACGAAGAAGTCGACGTCGGCAGCCGTTGAACCACCGGGCCGCGAAGTGCCGCTCGCCGGCACCCGTCACCGTGAATCTGGTACCACGAGTTCGGGTCACCGGCGCCGTCCGTCACCACGGTCGTAGTTCCGGCATGTCCGCGATGAACGTACCGGGTGCCGACGGCGCGGCACCTGGTAGACTGCGGCGAGCTGCCGCCGGGCTCTCGGCGATTGCCGTGCCCGGGTCGGGCGTAGCCGCACCGGCTCGTGAGCGCCGACCGACGTGGGAACGTCTGCCAGCGACACCGACGGCAGGAACGAGAGGTGCATGTTCGAGACCGTGGCCGTCACGCCCGAGAGGCCACCGTGCACCACGATCGCGGCGCTGGAGCCGTCGCTGGCCACCGAAGCACCCAGGCGTCCTCACCACCGAAGGAGAACTTGACGTTGCTCTCGAAGACGAAGCCGGTCGCAGAAACAGTGAGCATCTCCGGCGCCGCTGATCGTCGTCTTGCTGTAGGCGAGCGGAATGTTGGTCACCGCCGGCACGTCGATGCTCGACGTGGTCTTGAGCGTCATCGGCGACAGCGTCGGGGCGTAGTCGAGCGTGACGTTGCTCACCGAGGCGACACCGGAGGAACCCGGGATCGGCAGGAAGGTGATCGACTTGGCGCTCAAGTCGGTGATCACCGCATCACCACCGCCGGGGATGTTCACCGTCGACTCCTTGCCCGGCGTCGTGCTGAACGAGAGGTTCGCCGGCGCGGTGATGGTCACCGGATCGCCGATCGCCGGGGCGGTGGCGCTGAGCGCCGCGCCGAGGTCGATCGGCAGCACCCGAACGGTGATGTCCTGCGAGAACGAGCCCGACGAGACCGTGAAGGTGAACATGCCACCGGTCGGCACGTCGGCGCTCACGAAGTAGCGCTGCTGCACCAACTGGGCCGGCTGCTCCAGGGTGCCGCTGGAGTTCACGAAGTCGGGCCGATAGTTGTCGTCGTGTGCCACCGTGAGGCCGGCGGGCACATTCGACACCGTGAAGGAGGCCGGCACCGACTGGTTGATGTCGTTCGTCAGCCGGAGCAGGAGCTCCTTGGGGGCGTCTCCGCTGGTGATGAACATCACCGTCGGCGACGCCTGGATCTGGGTGGGTGGCGTCTCGAATTGGAGGCTGTAATCGCTCGCGCAGGCGGAGACCCCGAAGGCCACCAACAGACCCGCCATCCCACGAATCGTTCGGTTCATAGAGCTGCTCCTCACCAGGTGGAAAAGGTGTCGCGGGGACACCGCGTCAGTTGCAGAGAATCTGACCGCTGCGTCCGGTCGTCGGATCAGCGTTGTCGATACCCGAAGAGATCACGAACTTCATCCCGAGGAACGGCTCGATATCCCGTTGCACCACGCTCGGCGTCAGGATCTCGCACCAGTTGGGAGAGCTGGTCTCCTCGAGGGCGTTGGTCTTGATCAATCGGTAATGCCCGAAGTTGTTCTCATCGGCGAAGATGAAGAATCGTACCCGGCCCTGGGTGTAGCGCCAGATCTCGTATGCCGGGGCCCGGTTGCCGGCCGGGAACGGGTTGCGTTCGTCGGGTCGGCCGTACTTCACGAAGATCCGGCCCCGGTCGGTCTTCCATCCGGGCCGGGAGTTGCGACCACCCTCGCCGAACTGGTTGTCGGCGTACTCGATGGCGTCGTAGAACTGCATCCGGGTCTCGTTGATCGGGGTCGCCTTGTTGAGATCCCGTGGCGCCCAGAACTGGACCAGGAACTGCCGCTTGGCGTTGACCGTGAGCGCCCCGTCGCCCTCGGCCTTGTAGACCGCGAGTTCCGAGGGCTTGGCGATGACCGACAGCACGTCGGCGGCCTCGTCGAGCTGGTCCTCGGAGAGGCTGGCGAAGTACTGCTCGTCGAGCCCCTTCTGGGCGTTGCGCATCGCGATGTCCCTGGCCATTGCCGCCTCGAGCGAACCGACCGAGAACGGCGCCTGCCGTTCGGCCTTGCGGCCCCCGAGATCGATCGACGCGGCCAGGACATACTCCCCCTCCGGCAGTCCCTCGAGCGGGAAGTGCCCGCGGATCACGCCGCCACCGGCCGGGATCGTCTGCTCGAACGGCGGCAGCGCATAGACCAGCTTGTCGTCGGCCCGCTGGCGGATCTCCAGGCGGGTCGTCGCGGTGACCTCGGGCTCGCTGTACGCCTCGAGCATGAAGGCCAGATTGGGCTTGAGGCCGTCGAGGGTCAGGTCCGGCGAGGTGATGAACCGGAGATTGCCCCGGGCCACCTCGCCCGGCAGCGACAGGGTGTCACCCGGTTCGGTGACCCGCATCTCCCGGGCGAGCAGCATATCGGACACCAGTGGCGATTCGTCGAAGCCCTGCACCACCGTTTCCGTGGTGGCGGTCCGCCCCGACACGGAGTCGGTCACGGTCACCGTCACGGTGTAGCGTCCCGGCTTCATCGGCGGAAAGCGCAGCGACTCCATGCCATAGGCCTCAGGGACCCGGAACGAAGCCGGCGCACCGGCCCACCACTTCTCGCCGTACAACCGGCGGCCCTCACCATCCTTGATCTCGAGCTCGGTCTGCCAGGCGATCCGGTCGCCGGCCGGCTCGGCCAGGACGTAGGGCACCTGGAGGAAGGCCAGCACGGTGGTGATCGGCTGGTCCTGCCCGGGCGCGTAGAAACGCACCGCCTGCACCGCCAACCGGGGCGGAGCGGAATGCGGCACGGCCAAGGCGCCGAGGGCGAGCACGAGGGACTTCAGCAGCATGACGTCAGGTCAGTCTTTCTCTGGTCGTTCGTCGGGTCGGGGACCGGCGGCCCCGGGCGGCAGCTGCCGCCCGGGTGCGCCACCGATCACCAGCCCAGCGACACCGTGAAGAAGTTGGTGTCACCCAGCAGGCCCATCTTCTTCCACGCATAGTCGAAGCCGATGGAGAAGGTGGCCGTCTGGTAGGCGAGCCCGCCACCGAGGGCGATGCCCTGTGACTTTTCGTCCGAGGTCTTGTCGACCCCGACACCGAAGAAGTCGGTCTTGTAGCTGTTGGCCGGCGTCGAGGTCCAGGAGCCACGGACCGAGACCCCGAA
Source organism: uncultured Gemmatimonadales bacterium (assembly GCA_963817715.1). Classification (GTDB taxonomy): domain Bacteria; phylum Gemmatimonadota; class Gemmatimonadetes; order Gemmatimonadales; family GWC2-71-9; genus Palsa-1233. The sequence continues at coordinate 308,452 of CAWFPG010000005.1, read as the reverse complement.
GTTCGAGCCGCCCAGCTTGTCGGATGCCAGTTCGGCACCGAAGCCGAAGCCGGCCTTGTTCGAGTTGGCCTGGTTGAACTCACCCATCAGGCTCACGCGCGAGTTGGCGTGGGACACCACATCATAGGCGAGACCGACCCGGAAGACCGTCGGCAGCGAGAACCCGGTGGTCCGATAGACCGCCGGCTGGTTTTCCTGGGTGATCGGATCCTCACCCGGCAACTGCTGGCGCTGGGCGGTGGTCCGGATGGCGTCGCCATCGTAGTTCATCTTGGTGCCCAGGTTGCTCAGCGTGAACGCGAACCGGATCGGCTTGCCACTCACGTTCGAGTGGAAGTGCGTGCCGAAGTCGATCGCGAAGGCCGAACCCGAGGCCTGGCCGAGCTGGTCGAACACGCCCTTGGCCGTGAAGCCGACCGAGAAGCGGTCCGAGAAGTTCTGCGCAAAGGTCAGCGCGGCGAAGGTCTCCGAGACGTTGTACACCTCGCCGGTGCCTTCGGGCACCTCGACGGTATACACCGGCTGGTCGCTGAACCCGAAGGTTCCCAGCTGGACCCCGAAGGCCCGGGCGCCACCACCGAAGGGGAACGCCATGGCGCCCCAGTTCAGCTTGGTGTTGGCGACGTAGTCGTACTGCGAGAACTGCGCGCCGGGTCGGGTCATCAGTGCGGTGGCCGCGGGGTTGGCGTTGAGCCCACCCACGTCGGTCGCCACGGCGATGTAGGAGCCACCCAGAGCCGCGCCGCGCGCGTTGGCCCCGAGAAGCAGATATTCTGCGGTCGTGGTCCCGTAGGCCACGTTGTCGGCCACATCCTGCTGCGCCGACACGGCCGCCGGCAGGAAGCCGAGGAGCGCGGCCGACAGGACGAGCCGAGGCGTAAAGCTGCGATTCATGCGTCGTTCTCCTGAGGTGGACCGGCGCGCCCCGAGGGACGCACCGGCCCGTCGGCGTGGACTACTGGGCGTAGTTGATGATGGTCATGCGGCCGATGGTGGTTTCACCGTTTTCCGCAGTCACGTGATAGAAATAGACTCCACTGGCGACGAACTGGTTGTTCCGGTTACGGACATCCCAGGTTTCCTCGCCACCGAACGAGCTGCTCGAGTGCTTGAGCACCCGCACCAGCACGCCACTGGTCGTGTAGATCCGGATCGTGGCGTTCTCCGGCAGGTTCACGAACTTGATGATCTTCGAGGTGGTCGTCGCCTCGAAGGCGCTGGTCACGTAATACGGATCCGGGACCGTGTGGACCTTGCTGAGCTGGTCCTGGTCGGAGGCGACCAACTGGTTCTGCACGTCGAACGCGAACTTGACCGAGGCGCCGATCACGTCGAACGGCCGCGGCTGTTCCTGCGTCGTGAAGACGTACTTGCCGCCGTCGCCCGCGGCACCGTCGCCGCCGCTGATGGCGCCGACGTAGTCGCGCATGGTCCACTCGGTGCCCTCGTCGGGCACGCCACCGGCCAGCTCGAACATGAAGGCGTGGCCCTTGAGGTAGAACAGGAAGCCCTGCCCGGCCGCCGGATCGGCGGTCTGCACCGACGAGGTGCTGAACGGACCGCTGGCCGTAGGACGATCGGCCCGGGGATCGCGGTCTGCGACAGCTGCGCCGCAGTCCCGCTGCAGGCAATCCGCACCGGGTTCATCGTCCTGATCGGCTCCAGGCAGCCGATATCGGTGTTGCTGTCAGCTCGGCACGCTGGTCGAAGTACGTGGCCCCGTTCTGGGTCGCCGAGGCGTTGAGGATGCCCCAGCTCGGGCCGAGCTGCGTCGCGAACGGCACCACCACGTCGTGGGTGAGGTCGATCACCGAGTCGACGGTGCCGCCCGCGCCCCAGTAGACGCGATAGTCGGCGGCGCCGGCGAACGGCATCAGCGTCGCCTCGACGTCGCGGTAGTTCGACGACATGTCGTCGTAGGCCCGGGCCTCGAAGATCGTGGTCACGCCACTCACCGCGCCCGAGTTGTTGAAGTCGGTTCGCACCAGGCTCTGGTTGTTGTACCAGTCGATGTTGCTGCTGTTGGGATTGTCGACCGTCTCGTTGTCGCCCTCGAACCACCGCTCGCCGTTGTAGCCGCAGGCGGTCGTCGAGGAGAAGCCAGCGGCGTGGTTGACGCAGCCACGGGCCCGGACGGTCACGTAGTACCCCGACGGATAGTTGACGGTGAACGACCCGCCAATGCCGTAGTCGCCCGGAGGCGCGCCGTACTTGGCGGCCAGCGAGGCGTCGGCCGCCAGCGCCGGGAACGAACCAGCCGTGCTGGTCGAACTCGAGGTGGCGTCCTGGGTGATCGGCACCGTCAGGTGGCTGTCACCGGTCGGGGTCGAGATGGTGTAGTAGTAGTTGCTCGACACCGACGAAGCGCCGGAATAGTCGTACGGCTTGATCGAGTCGACCGAGAACGAGATCTCCCCGGGCTCCGTCAGCAGTTCCTTGACGAAGGCCGCCAGCTGCAGCGTCACCGCGTTGCTGGGCGGGAACCGCTTGGAGAACTTGCCCGTGGCCGGGTCGATCGTCGGCACGGCGGCGTCGGTCAGCAGGCCGTTGCGGCCGAAGACGCCGCTCTGGATCGTGGCCGTGTTGACGTAGTTGCCGGCCGAGGTCCGCGGGGTCACCGCCTTGGTGATCCGCGCCGACTCGAGCGCCGTGTTGCCGGCACCGGTCGAGTTGATCGAGTTCACGTCGAAGGCCGTCACGGCGTAGAAGTACCGCAGGCCGTTGCGGGTGTCCTTGTCGACGTAGACGAACGGCACGCCGGTGTTGGCCAGCGCCGGGAAGCCACGGCCCTCGCCGGTCACCGCAGTGTCGGTGGTCAGGTTGATGATGTCCCCGCTGGCCAGCAGGGTGCGGTCGCCGAGACGAATCTGGACGAAGTTGCCGCTCAGGTCGTAGTCGATGTGCTTGCTGAGCTGGGTCCCCGGCGTCGGCGCGTCGAACTTGCCGCTGCAGCTCGAGGTCTCACCGAGCTCCGGGGCGCAGCGCGCGCCGCGGGCATCGTCGACGACCTGACCGGTGTAGTCGCTGAAGGTGGTGCCGTTGTAGTCGTACTGGGCGATCAGCTTCAGGCCGGTCGGCGTGTCGGAGCGGCCGCGGTAGATCCGGTAGCCCTCCACGTCGAACTGGCGGTAGTTGGCGTCGTACAGCGCGTTGACCACCGGGGCGCCGCCACCCTCGGGCACCACCTGGGCGTCCTTGGCGACCTGGAAGTAGGGGTCACCCGTGGACTCGGTCGCCGACGGCTTCCACACCACGGTCACCTGCTGGTTGCCGGGGATCAGGAAGAAGTCGGGCGCGTCCGGCGCGAACGGCAGCAGGAACTTGTTGTCGAAGATCGTCTGGGCCAGCAGCGCCTTGTCGAGCAGCGACCGCTTCACGACCGTGAACTCGTTCTGCTGGACGATACCGTCGGCGTTGTTGTCGGCGTAGCCGGCGAAGCCCATCAGCGAGTCGATCTGGTTGGCGCCGTTGGCCAGCAGCGTCGCGTTGCTGAGCCGGGTCGGGTCGCCCGGGTAGACCCGGGGGCCGCCCGGATAGCCGTTGATCTGGACCGGCGCGGCGTGGATGTAGCTCACCACCATCGAGGCCGACTGGCCGGCACCGAGCGCGACCGGGCTCGACGACTCGAGGAAGCGCATGTCGCTGGGCGAGTCGTTCTTGACCCAGCAGATGTGGGTACTGCGTGACGTCGCCCTGGTTGCAGCTGACGCCGTCGGCCGGGGTCACCGTGCCCGACAGGTACTTGTAGAGCCGCACCGCCGAGTTCGGGTCGTTGAAGGCGCCGCAGCCGTTGCAGGTGTTCGAGAAGAGGGCGATCTCGCCCGGCCCGGTGGCGCTCTTGAGGTACTTCACGCCCACGAAGCCGACGCCGGCGAAGAACGGCGCCCCGAAGATGTCCGGCGAGAAGGTCCAGCCGGCCTGCCGCGGGAAGTCGGGGTGATAGGCATAGCCCATCGCGAACGGCAGGTTCACGCTCGAGAAGTTCGTGCCGGCCGACGTGGTGACGTCGGGGTCGGCCGCGAACGCGGCGTAGAACGGGTCGATGGTGTAGCCCTCGTTCGGCAGCGAGACGCCGAAGTTGGCGTCGTTGAGCGCCTTGAACTGGTGGGCCTGCTCGATCAGGATCTCCCGCAGTCCGGGCCGGTACTGTGCGTAGTCGGCTTCGTTCTGCGAGGAGACGTTGTAGAAGGTCAGCACCAGGTAGATCAGGTCCTCGTTACCGGTCGGGTAGTTCCACCCCATCACCCGGTACTCGGCGACGATGCCGAGCGGGTGCGGCCGGGCGGCGTTGAGGCCCGGGTCGGTCTCGGTGGACATGAACCAGACGTCGCCCTGCGAGGCGGAGATCCGGCCCCGGAGCAGCGGGTCGAAGACATCCTCCGACGCATCGCCCTGCGGCACGTAGGCCGCCTGGGGCCAGTTGGCCTGGTCGACCGGCGACGTCGCGTTGTAGAGCTCGGTCACGAAGGTGCCGTGCTGGCGAAGACCGGAGGCGTCGAAGAACATGCCGCCGGTGGTGTCGCCGCCCCATGGGTTGGTCGGCTTGTCGCCCTGGATGATGCCGGCCACCTGCAGGCCGGAATTGAACATGTACTGGTTGCCGGTGCCCTTGGGCCAGTAGCCACCACCGATCGTCGACGAGTTGGACGAGTCGACGCCCACCTCGCCACGGGTGTTCAGGCCGTAGTAGACGCGGTTGATGGTGATCGCGCCGGTGTTGCCGGCAAAGAGCCGGTAGCGGCCGGTGGTCGGACGCTTGGCCGCGGGATCGGGGCCGGCGTGCGCCGTGGAGGGCAGCGCGACGGCGGCGGCAAGCGCGAACAGCATTCCGCCGATCAGGCCTCGCGTACCACGCAGTGAGTGCATTGTGCGACCTCTCGAGGATGGATGCGGACGTCCGTGTCGGGGGGGCCGGCCGGAGCCGGCCCCGCCCGCTACGGGCGAATGGTCGATCAGAAGTTCACTTCCATGCCGAACCGCAGGATCCGGCCGCCCCCGGCGAACCGGGAGATGGCGAACGTCCCGAGCCGCTGGACGTCCGACGCGGCATGCTGCTCGGCCACGGTGAAGACGCCGTCACCGTTGCCATAGCGCTGCTCCCCCTTGCGGTAGAAGTAGCAGGTCGGCGGCGACGGGTCCTTGCCGGTGGTGATCCAGCCGCCACACTCGGAATCGCTGCCAGGCAGCGTGATTGCTCCGCTGGTGGCATCGTAGATCCCGTTGACCTTGGCGGCACTGGCGAAGTTCGTCGAGTCGGTGGACCACAGGTTCTGCCGGTACCGCTGGCTCTCCGTGGTGCCGGTCTGGGCGAAGACCTGAAGGATGTTCTTGATGTTGAACACGTTGCGCGCGTCGGCGTAGGCCGTCAGGTCGAACGACCCGAGGCGGAAGCCCTTGGTCACGCGCAGGTCGACGTTCTTGAACGACGGCAACCGCGCCGCGTTGAAGTCGCCGCCCAGCGTGTTGCAGGTGCCGCCGGACTGCACGGCCAGGTCGTCATCCAGCGTCGGATCGCAGCGGGTGTACGGCGTGCCCGAGGCGTACCGGGCGGTGCCGAAGATGCCCACGCGCTTCATCACGGTGCCGATGAAGGTGCCCTGCTGGAAGTCCGCCGGGAAGTTGAAGGCGAACTGGGCTGCCAGCGAGTGCGGCCGCGAGTAGCCGACCGGCTGGGCCGCCTGCGGCGGCGGTGCGGCGCTCCCCGTGATCGCCGACGTGATCCGCGACCCGAAGTTGATGTAGGTGAACGGGTCCGAGCCGGTGTTCCGGGCGTCCTGGAAGCTGTAGCTCAGCACGCCGTTGAAGATGTTGCCGAAGCGCCGGTCGATCCGGACGTCGATACCACGGGTGTTGCCGAAGTCCTGGTTGACGACCTGGCGCAGGTCGGCGCGGCTCTGGGTCCGCGGATCGAAGGTGCCGATCAGGCGGCCCGCCGCGTTGGCCAGGTTGTCCTTGTTGTACACCGTCACGTCCAGCACCATGTCGTCGCTGAAGGCGTGCCGCACGCCGAACTCGAACAGGATCGTCTTGCCGAAGTCGAGGTCGGTGCCGTAGCGGTTGTTGGTGTTGGTGATCGCCAGGTCGGTGTTCGAGCCGTAGAGCACCACCGAGTAGTCCGGCGCCTGCACCTGCTGGGCGTAGGAGAGCCGGAAGTTGGTGCGCTCGGTCACCGGGAAGGCGACCTGGATGTGCGGTGAGACATAGTTGTGGCTCGTGTACGGCGTCAGCAGGCTCGACAGCGAGTCGGGCGTGAAGCCGGGGTACGACGAGAGGCGCGGGAAGTCCTTCCACTTGTCCGCCCCGACGTCGAAGTAGTCGTACCGGATGCCACCGACCAGCACCACGTCACCAAGGTCGAGCCGGTCCTCGGCGAAGAGGTTGTAGCGGGTCGGCTTGGCCAGCCAGATGTCGGAGAAGCCCTGGCCGGAGGCGCCGATGTTGTAGGTGTTCATGTCCGACTTGGTGTACTCGCCGCCGAACTTGAGTCGGTTGTAGCGGTCCACCTGCCAGTCGATGTTGGCCTTGCCGATCCAGCGCGTCTCCTGGGCGGTGTTCAGCGTGCCCGGTGCGCCACCGAAGCCACCGACGCCACCCGGGTTGCCGGTCATGCCGCCGTAGCCGGTCTGGCCGTTGTACTGGGTGGTGTTGAACCGGTCATAGATCGTGATCGGGGCGTCCGGCGTCTGGAGCCGGTAGTCCTTGACCAGCTGATCGGTGACCGGGAAGTCGTTGAAGCCGTACTGGTAGTCGAAGCCACCGAAGTACCAGCCCAGGAACGGATCCCGGGTCGACTCTTCCGACGCCGGGGTCAGCACGGAGCCGATCGACCGGTTGGTCTGGTACGACACGTAGGCGTCGATCGCCAGCGCGCGCGCGGAGCTCTTGGTGAGCACCTGGTTCCAGTTCAGCGTCGTCACCTGCGAGGTGTTGCTCGTCGCGCCGGTCGCGTCGGTGCCGCGATCACCGCGGCTGAGTCCGCGCGAGGCGAGGTACGACAGCGAGATGCGCGACCCCTGGCCGAACGAGTAGTTCAGCTTGCTGGTCAGCTGCAGGCCGGAATTCGACCCGCCGCCGAAGCCGCGGTTGCCGCGGCAGGGGTAGCCGTAGTTGTTGGCGATGTCGGGGTTCGAGGAACCCGCGGCATAGCTCGCGCTGCAATCGCCCTGGTAGAGCGCGTACTTCTGGACCGGCAGGAAGACCGTGTCGGCCGTCGCACTCGAGCTCCGGGCGATCGCGAAGGTGGTGTCGACCCCGACCCCACGCCAATTCGGCGTCTCGTAGCCCTTGAAGCCGCCGGTGCCGAACCGGTTGCCGGTGATGTCGCCACCGACGAAGAAGGTCAGGTCGTTGGTGATCGGACCGCCGAACGACGCCTGCAGCCGGTTGTAGCCGGCCGACTGCTTGAGACCCGAGAATTCATCGGTCTCGAAGCCGACGTTGCCGCTGAAGCGCTGGCCGCCGGTCCGGGTCGTGATCGCGATCACGCCGCCCTGGGCGTTGCCGAACTCGGCCGACGACGCGCCGGTGGTGATCGAGGCGTCCTCGAAGGCGTTGGTCGCCACCGAGAGTGACGGCACGCTCCGACCGGCACCGGTGCCGCGGTTGCCCGGCTGCACCGGGACACCGTCGACATAGGTGTTGTTCTCGTCCGCGCGACCGCCGCGCACCGAGAGCACCGTGTTGCCCGGTGAGGCCATCACGCCCGGCTGCAGCGCGAAGACGTTGTTGAGGTTGTCGACTGGCAGCTTGTCGGTATAGGCGCCGTCGATCAGCTGCTTCGACGTCACCTGGTCCCGCGGCACCAGTGCGTTGTTGGCTGCCACGACGGTGATCTCCTGGATCTCGACCGCCGTCTGTTCCAACTGGATGTCCTGGGTCACGGTCTGACCGGACAGGATGCGGACGCCCTGGATCTCCTTGGGCTTGTAGCCGACGTACGAAACGCGGAGGTCATACGCGCTGGCAGGGATGCCGTTGATGAAGTAGTACCCCTGCTGGTTGGCGGTGGCCTTGAAGGCCGTGCCGATGATGACCACCTGCGCATTCGCAACCGGCTGACCAGCCTGGTCCGAGATGCGTCCCTCGAGCTTACCGGTGGACTGGGCTGCCAGCGCCGTGGCGCCGAACCCGAGTGCCACCGCCGCGAACGCGACAGAGCGCGTGACGCGGGCGAGGGTCCTTACACAGCTTTGAATCATGGAACCATCCTCCGAAGGCGAGTGACGGATGTTGCCGCTCCTTCGATCGGGTCGGCGGCACCGTAAGTGGCGTCGTCGTCCCCGTCCTGCAGCGCCGCAACCATCGCGGCGACGTGACCAGTGCGATGAGCGACAATCGGAGCCCTGGAGGTCCCGACCGCGCACCCGCAGCCCTCTGGGGGAAGGCCGCCGACCGGGCGTCACGTGCACCCGGTCCATCGTTCGCAAATTTCAGCCGCTTGAGTGTCCGGAAATCCCGGCCGGGGGGCCAAGTCCACCGAATATGCCCGCCACCGGAAGAAGTGTCAAGCAATCGTCACGACTCGCCGCCCGACGATCGCGAGAGTGTAACTCACTGAAACCTCTGGGGATCGGCCGTTCCCCCCGGGATACCACCACGGTCGTGCCTCGCTGCCCTTCCGGGGCTTTGCGTCTATGACCCGGCCAGTGCCGCCGTGGTCACGTCAGGGCTGGAGTCACCGGCGCCCCGCCAGGACCAATAACCGCAAAGCCTTGTCACACAACATCTTATATCACAACCAATCGCCACCGACCCCCCTGAGGCCGGTGCCCATCATGGGGTCACCAGCTCCACCTGGGGCGCCGTCGGGGTCACCACAATCCCCTGTGGGCCCCAGTAGAGGTTGACCTCGCTCCGCACCCCGAATTCGCCGGGGAGGTAGATGCCCGGCTCGACCGAGCAGCCGGTCCCGGGCAGGATCTCTCGATCGTCGTGGGTCTCGTAGTCGTCGAGGTGGGGACCCGACCCGTGCAGGTCGCGGTCGATCGAGTGCCCGGTGCGGTGGACGAAGAATTCGCCGTATCCCGCCGCCTCGATCACCCCGCGCGCCGCGCGATCGCCCTCGAAGCCACGGACCGGTTCGCCGGCGGCCTGCAGGGCCTGGAGCCGCGCGATCGCCGCGTCGCGGGCGCCGCGCACCGTGCGCCAGACCTCCTCAACCCTGGCCGGCACCCTGGTACCGCTGAATCCCATCCAGGTCTGGTCGGCGAAAACCGCCCCCTCTCGCATCCCGGCCCAGAGGTCGAGGAGCACCACCTCGTCGGGACCCAGCGTCCGGTCGCTTCCCGGATGCGGCTCGTAGTGGGGATTGGCGGCGTTGGGCCCGAAGCCGACGATCGGATGGGTGGTGAGGAAGAGCCCGGCCTGCTCCATCGCCGTGACGACTTCCTGCTGCATGGCGCTCTCGGAGAGCGACCCGTCGGTGCGATGCACCGCCTTGGCCAGCGCGTCGAGGGCGATGGTGCGAAGCAGCTCGGCCGCCCGGCAATGCTCGGCGGTCTCCTCGGCGCTCCACGTGGCGGCGAAGCGGGTCACCAACTCGGCGCTGGGGACCACCGTCACGTCGAGGGAGGTGAGCAGGTCGACGACGCCCCAGGGGATCCGATCCAGGTAGGGCACCGCGTCACGCGGCGAGATCTCCATCGCCGCGGCGTGACCACCCACCGTGGCCCGGAGCGCCTCGAGGAGCTCGGCGTGGCGGGCATACTGGATGATGCGGCCGCCGAACTCGCCCCACGGCTGCATCTCGATCCGGTGGACGATCGCGGTGATCTCGCCCTCGCGGGGAATCCAGACGAAGACCCGGCGGGTGGCCATCGCCCCACCGGGAAGCAGCCGCGAGGCAACCGGGTTGAGGCCATGGAAGTCGAACAGCAGCCAGCCATCGGCACCGAGCCGGTCGAGCCCGGCGGCGAGGGCGGCACGATCGAGCGAGTCGAGAGGGTTCATTCGAATCCCTGGGCGCGCGTCGCGCGCCAGATGCAGGTGCGATCGCCGCGACCGCGGCAGGCCTCGTGGAGCATGGCACCCTCCACACCAGCGACCAACCGAAGCAGTTCGGCGAGCCCCGAGGTATAGAAACGACAGCCGATGCCATCGTCACGGGCCAGCAGCGCCAGCGACGCCTCCGACTCGGCGCGCGCCAGGTCATCGGCGGGGCGGAGGTCGACCAGCAGCCAGCGCCGCGACAGCGACCCCGCGGTGCGGAGCCGGACGCCGAGCCCCAACCGCCCCGGCACCGCCGCCCCGAACAATCGGGAGCCACTGCCCCGGCGCCGCGCCGCGTACCGGGCCGCGCGGCGGCCGGCATCGGCATAGACCAACTCGGCATCGGGACGGCGACCAACCAGGCGGAACACCGCCAGCGCCTCCTCATGCTCGACGTCGCCGCCCCGATCGGCCACCTCATGATAGCGGGCGACCTGACGAGCCACGGTGGGCGAGAGCCCCAACCGCTTGGCGGCCAACTCGTGCTCGAGCGCGCCCAACCCGTCGTCGGCAGGCGTGTCGATGTTCTGGACCGCCTCGAGCAGCGAGAGCGGAAGGATGGCGGGGACGGGAGCAGACATGGATGTCGGGAGAATCTAAACGGAGGACGGAGGGCGGAGGGCGGAGGACGGAGGGTGGAGGGTGGAGTCTATCGCACGGAGGTGGGTCGGCTCGCCGCCCACAACCTGTATGTGAGGGCAGCCGAGCTCTCTGCTCGAGGTACGAGTTCCCCGACGTCCTCCCCGAGCACGGCGAGGAAGTCCAGGACGACGGCGGTTTCCACGGCTGATCCATGTGCGATGCGCAGGAAGTGCTTGCACCGTGCCCCCGGTCCGCTGGCATAGCCCTCGGCGATGTTCAGCGAGACCGACAGCGAGGCCCGGCGTAGCTGATCGATCGGGCTGGCACGCGCGGGGCGCCAGTGATCGTCGCACCACCGGTGAACGTCGGCTGCGAGCGCATGTGCCCATTGCCAGGTGCGCAGATCGCGATAGGAAGCCATGCGGAAGGATCGGCGGGGAACCGCAGGTCGAGGTCATCAAATCGAGCACCCAGGCACCGGACGACGCAGCCTCCGCCCTTCCGCCCTCCGTCGTTCCGTCCTCCATCCTCCGTCTCCCTCCCGGCTACCTTCCACGCATGTCCGCCCCCCCTGCGCCGGCCCGGTTCGACGACGAGGCCCTGCCCCATCTCGACCTGCTGTACCGGGTCGCGCTGCGCCTCACCGGCGACCCGGCGGCGGCCGAGGATCTGGTGCAGGACACCATCCTCAAGGCGCTCCGGGGCTGGCATTCATTCCGACCGGGCTCGAACGCGCGGGCCTGGCTGGTCACCATCCTCCGGAACCAGTTCATCAACGGCTGGCGCAAGGTGCGGCGGGCCCCCCAGCAGGTCGACGTCGAGGCAGTCCCCGAATTCACCGACCACCACAATCCCGACCCCGAGGGGCGCTTCTTTGCCGAGCTGGTCGACGACGAGGTCACCGCGGCGCTCAATGCCCTCCCGGATGAGTTCCGCGACGTGGTGGTGCTGAGCGACCTCGAGGGACTTCCCTATGCCGAGGTGGCCGAGGCACTCGACATCCCGATCGGGACGGTCAAGTCGCGGCTCTTCCGCGGCCGCAGGATCCTTCAGGGCACCCTGCGGCGTTATGCCGAGGAGACCGGAGTCATCAAGGCCAAGGAGTCCCAGCAGTGAGCCAGGCCGAGCAGGGGTACGATTGCACCAGAGCCCTCGACGAACTCGATGCGTTCGTCCGGGGGGAGCTGTCGCTCGACGAGGTCGAGCGGATGCAGGTGCATCTCGACCGTTGCGGGCACTGCGCCACCGTGGCCCGCTACGAGCAGGCCTTCCGCGAACGGCTCCGGACGCTGCAGCAGCGCTGCTGCTGCCCCGACACGCTGCGCGCGCGGATCGAGGCGTTGCTGGCCCGCGAACGCCCCGATGCCGATCAGGTGTGAGACGCTGGTGGTCGGGGGCGGTCCCGCCGGGAGCGCCCTCGCCATCCGGTTGGCCCGTGCCGGCCGCGATGTGGTCCTGATCGACCGCAGCACCTTTCCCCGCACCAAGGCCTGTTCCGAATACGGCTCGCCCGGCACCCTCCGGGAGCTGGCCGCGCTCGGCTTCGACCAGCGGACGGTGGCCGATCGCTGGGCGGCGCTCAGCGGCACCAGCGTGACGGCGGCCGGCGGGAGCGCGCTGGTGGGGCGTTTCGCCGAACTGGGGAGCACCGGCGGGATGGCACTGCCACGGCGCGAGCTCGACGCCCTCCTCGTGGCGATGGCCCGCGAGGCCGGCGCGGCGGTGATCGAGGGCACCCGCGTGCTCGGGCTCGATCGCGACGCACGCGGTGCCATGCGGGCGACCGTCGAGGGCCCCGAGGGACGGCGGACCATCGGGGCGCGCGTGGTGGCCGGCGCCGACGGCCTTCGGTCGCGGGTGGCCCGGATCGCCGGCCTGCACCGACAGGGCGTGTTGCGCCGGCTGGCGATCGTGGCCCGGATGCGGGGCGTGGCGGGAATGGGTGATCGGGCGGAGCTGCACGTGAGTCGCCAGGGCTATGTGGGACTCAACCCGCTCGGCGATGGAGTGACCAACGTGGCGCTGGTGATCCCGGCCCACCGCGGCGCCGCGATCGGCGGCGACCCGGCAGGCTTCCTCGCGGCGGCGCTGGCCCACTACCCGGCCCTTGCCGCGCGATTGGCGCCCGCCAGCCACGACGAGCCGCTGCTGGTGACCGGACCATTCGACAGCGGCTGTCGTCAGAGCACTGCCGACGGCCTGCTGCTGCTGGGCGACGCGGCCGGCTTCTTCGACCCGTTCACCGGCGAGGGCATCTGCGCCGCCCTGATCGGCGCCCGCCTCGCCGCACCGGTGCTCGACCGGGCGCTCGATGCTCGGGCACCAATCGATGCGGCGGCGCTCGCCGGCTACCGCCGCGCTCGGCTGCGGGCCTTTGCCGGCAAGTGGATCGTCGAGCGCCTGATCGGGTATGCCATGCTCCGGCCGGCGCTCTTCGACCGGTTCGTGGGGCGGATCGAGCGGCGCGGCATGGCCTCGACGCTGATCGGCGTGACCGGCCACGTGCTGCCGGCGCGGCGCGCCCTGAATCCGGGCTTCCTCCTCAAGGTGATCACCTGATGTGCACCCACCCGTCGCATATCGCCTGTCGCCGGTCGCGACCTCGCCATGGATGAATTCCGCTTCCGCGACCTCTGTGGTCGGTTCGCCACCGGGATCGCGATCGTCACCGCCTTCGACGCCGACGGCCAGCCGGCCGGCATGACGGTCAATTCGTTCGCGTCGGTGTCGCTCGACCCGCCGCTGGTCTCGGTGGCGATCGATCACGCCGCTTCGGCGTTCGATGTCCTCTCCGCGGCGGAGCGCTGGACGGTCAACATCCTCGAGTCGCATCAGGAAGTCCTGTCGCGCCGGTTCGCCTCGACCAACACCAAGCGTTTCGAGGGCATCGGCTGGCGTCGCGGCCCCGACGAGGAGCTGCTGCTCGACGGCACCCTGGCGCACCTGGTGTGCACCCGCTGGAGCATGCTCGAGGCCGGTGACCACACGGTGCTCATCGGCCGGGTGACCGGCGGCTCGGCGGCGGAGCACGGCCGGCCACTGCTCTACTATCGCGGCGGCTACGCCGATCCCGAACGGCTCTGACATGACGGCCGTGGCGGTCTCGCCGATCGGCATCGAGGTGCTGGATGATCCCGATGCCGACGACACGGTGGTGCGGCGGATGCTGGGCGACATCGCGCGTGCCAACCGCTGGCTCGGCGGCACCGCCGCGGTGACCACAGGGATCGCCTCGTTGCTGGAGCCGGCCGATCGCGGCACCACCCTCACCCTGCTCGACCTCGGCACCGGTGCCGGCGATCTGCCGCTCGCGGCCGCGCGCTGGGCGGCCCGGCGTCGCGTGACACTCCGCCCGATCGGGATCGAGCGCCATCGCGCTGCAGCGGTGATGGCCCGCGACGCCGGGGTGCCGACGGTGGTGGCGTGCGCGACACGGTTGCCGTTTCGGGTGGGGTCGCCCCGTTCCGCGGCTGAAGCCGCGGCTCGGCACCAGTATCCCGGCAAGGCGAGACACCACGACCCGGACGGGGCTCGGCACGAGTCTCCCGACATCATCCTGGTGTCGCAACTCCTCCATCACTTCGACGACGACACGGCCACCGCGATGCTCGCCGAGGCGACCGCCGTGGCACGGCGCGGGGTGGTGGTCGCCGATCTGCGGCCCTCGCTGGTGGCGAGCTGGGGCTTCCGGGTCGCCGGTCGGCTGCTGCGGTTCGCGACGGCCACCATCGACGACGGGATCACCTCGCTGCGGCGCGGCCGCGATGCCGCGGCGCTGGTGCGACTGGCCCGACGGGCGGGTGGCCAGGCGGTGCGGGGACGGGATCTCGCGCTGGGCCGGGTGGTGGTGTCGTGGCGGAGTGCCGGCTGATGCGCACCGTGGATCGCTGCCGGATCGCCGCCCCGGTCGATGTGGTCTGGCCGCATGCAGTGGCGGTGGAGGACTGGCCGGCGATCCTGCCCCATTATCGCTTCGTGACCCGGCTCGAGGGTGACCGCTCCGGCGATGGCGTGGTCGAGATGGCGGCGTGGCGCCCGTTCGGCGGACCCCTGCGATGGCCGACCTGGTGGCGATCGCGGATGTGGGTCGATCCGGCGCAGCACGAGATCCGCTACCGCCACATCGGTGGCCTCACCACCGGGATGGATGTGCGCTGGACGGTGGAGCGTGCGGACGACGGGCACACCACTGTGACGATTGTCCATGAGTGGTCCGGACCAGGATGGCCGCTGATCGGTGGACTCGCCGCATCGCTGGTGATCGGTCCGATCTTCATTCACGGCATTGCCTCGCGCACGCTCGCTGGTGTCGCCCGGGCTGCGGAGGGCACGGCATGACGGCACGCGTGGTGGTCACCGGCATCGGACTGGTCACCCCGATCGGGATCGGCGCCGATGCGGTCTGGGATCGGCTTCACACCACTCGCTCGGCGGTGCGCACGATCGATCGCTTCGACCCGTCGCCGTTCCGCTCCCATGTGGCGGCCCAGATCGACGACTTCGATCCCGTCGCCCTGCTCGACGCCAGGACCGTCCGCCGCACCGACCGCTGCTCACAGCTCGCGCTGGTCGCCGCCAGCCAGGCGATCGCCGACGCCGGGCTCACGCTGGCCGCCGAGCCGGGGGACCGGGTCGGGGTGATGATGGGCACGGCGCTGGGTGGCATCGGCTTCGCCGAACAGGAGAACAGCAAGTACCTGGCGGGAGGGCTGCGGGCGGTCGATCCGCTGCTGGCGCTCACGGTGTTCGGGGGCGCGGTGAGTTGCAACATCGCGATCGCCCACGGCTTCTCCGGTGTGAACGCCACCAACGCGATGAGCTGCGCCTCCGGGACGCTGGCGATCGGCCAGGGTGCCCGGGCCATCATGGCGGGCGACGCCGACGTGGTGCTGGCCGGCGGCAGCGAGGCGCCGCTCTACCCGCTGTGCTACGGCTCGTTCGCGATGATCCGGGCGATGAGCACCCGCAACGACGATCCCGCCACCGCATCGCGGCCCTTCGACCGCGGTCGCGACGGTTTCGTGATGGCCGAGGGCGCGGCGGTGCTGGTGCTCGAGTCGGCCAGCCACGCCCGGGCACGCGGCGCCACGGTGCTGGCCGAGATCGCCGGCACGGGCCTCACCAACGACGCCCACCACATGACCCAGCCACGGCCCGACGGTCGCGAGGTGGTCCGGGCGATGCAGCTGGCGCTCGACGACGCGGGCATGAGGGCGGACGAGGTGGAATGGGTCAACGCCCACGGCTCCTCGACCACACTCAACGACGCGACGGAGGCCAGCGCGATCCGCACCGTGTTCGGCGACCACGCCGACCGGCTGCTGGTGAGCGGCACCAAGGGATGGCATGGCCACGCGCTCGGCGCCAGCGGCGCGATGGAGACCGCGATCGCCTGCCTCGCCATGCATCGCGGCTGGATACCGGGGCTGCTCAACTGCGACGTGCCGGTCACCGAGGGGGCGCTCCGCTTCGTGCCCCCCGCCGGGGTGTCCCGGACACCGCAGGCAGTGCTCAAGAACTCGTTCGGCTTCGGCGGCTGCAACGCGACGCTGCTGCTGCGCCAGCCGCGACAGTAGATTCCGCGCCGTCCGTCCCCCGTCCCTCGTCACGTCCAGCCAGGAGCTCCCCTCCATGCCGTCGCTCGCCCGTCGCGCCACCGCCGAGATGCTCGGCACCCTTGCCCTGGTCTTCTTCGGCTGCGGCGCGGTGGTGATGAACAGCTTTCCCAGCGCCCGCTATGGGGTGCTCGGAATCGCACTCGCCCACGCGATCGTGTTCTCGGTGGCGGTGTCGATGACGATGGCCATCTCCGGCGGCATGCTGAACCCGGCGCTCACTCTCGGCCTGATGGCGATCCGCCGGCTCGCGCCGCGCGACGGTGCCGTCTATATCGTCGCCCAGCTGGCCGGTGGGATCCTCGCCGTCGTGCTGCTGCGCCAACTGCTCCCCACCAGCGTCGGCGACCTGGCGCTCTGGGGGACACCCTCCTTGCACGCCTCGGTCGGCTTCGGACAGGGCGTCGCGATCGAGGCAGTGCTCACCTTCTTCCTGATGAGCGCGGTGATGGGCACTGCCGTTTCACCGGTGGCACCGAAGATCGGCGGCTTCGGGATCGGGCTGACCCTCTTCTTCACCGTGATGGTGGGTGGCCCGCTCACCGGTGCAGCGCTCAATCCGGCGCGCGCGTTCGGCCCGGCGTTGGTGAGCGGCAACATGACCGCGCAGTCGGTGTGGTGGATCGGCCCGATTGCCGGGGCGATCGTGGCGGCGTTCGTGTGGCAGTGGCTGATTCGGGAAGAAGTGAGTCCCGAGTCCTGAGACGTGGGGGGGGAAGTGCCGGGGCCCGGTTCCATGCGCGGAACCGGGCCCCGATGCGTGTCTCACGTCTCAGGACTCAGGACTCACTTCTTCCGCCCTCGCCGCCACAGGTTGAGCGTGTAGCCCAGCACCACCACGGCAACGACCACGTAGGCGGCGATCATGTAGCCGCCGTTCTGGGGCATGTCAGGCATCGTTGGCCTCCTCGAGCATCCGGCGCACCCCGATGCCGTAGCGCTGCATCACGAAGCCGACATAGATCACCGTGAACACCGCGAAGCCACTCAGGAAGGTGCGCAGCATCACGCCCGGCAGTTCGGGCTTGTGGGTGCCGACCACCACGGGCTGCGGGTGGGTGGTGTTGAAGAGGTAGACCGTGAGGTGGTTGAACGGCACCAGCAGCATCCCCATGATCCCGGTCACCGCCGCGAACTTGGCCCGTTCCGCCGGATCACGGATCGCCGAGCGGAGCGAGAAGTAGCCGGCGAACACCAGCAGCTCGATCACCGTGAAGGTGAGCCGCGAGTCCCAGGTCCACCAGGCGCCCCAGACCGGCTTGGCCCAGATCGGCCCGGAAATCACCACGATCATCCCGAGCACCAACCCCACCTCGGCCGACGCCTCGGCGAAGGCGTCGAGTCGCGCGTCGCGAAGCCAGAGATAGAGCATCGAGGCGATGCCGACGCAGATGAAGGCGAGCTGCATCGCGTAGGCTGCCGGGGGATGGATGTAGAAGATCTTCTGCGCCAGCCCCTGGAACCGCTCGGGGGGCGTGAACTGGAGCGCCAGCACATAGAGCCCCGCCAGTAGCAGGAGGGCCACGATGGTCACCGCGCGGCCGCGGCGGATCGCCCGGCCGGCGGCCTCAGCGTTGAGGGTCATTCGTCCACCACGATGGGGAAGAGGAAGGAGGCGAGCACCAGGAAGACGAGGTCATAGATCGTCAGAATCCTAAGCCATCCGACCAGCTCGGCGAATGGCCGCCCGGTCATCAACCGCACCGAGGCCTGCGCCCCGGCGAAGACCGGCGGGATCAGGAACGGCAACAACAGCACCGGCAGCAGCAGCTCGGCGTAGCGGGTCCGGGCGGTCATCGCCGCGAACAGCGTTCCCGCGGCGGTGAAGCCGAGCGCCACCAGCAGCCCCAGCGCATAGACCGCCAGCAGCGCCGGCTGCGGCTCGACGTTGAAGAAGAGGACCCAGACCGGAAACGCGACCGTGAACACCCCGGTCACCAGCAGGGCGTTGGCCAGCCACTTCCCCCAGAAGAGCGCCACCCGGGGAATCGGAGCGAGCAGGATCCCCTCCAGTGCGGCGTGCTCACGCTCGAGCAGGAAGGCACGGTTGAGCACCACCAGCCCGGCCAGCGAGAGGGTGATCCAGAGGACGCTCGGTGCCAGCGCGGTGAGGGTCACCCCGCCCGGCTCCCGGGCGAAGACGAAGATCATCTGGACCAGGATCGCGAAGGCCGCCGCGGTGAGCAGCGCGGTGCGGTTGCGCGACTCGATCCGCAGGTCCTTGACCGCGATCGCCCAGGCGGCTCGCAGCAGGTTCACGCGGCCAGCAGTCCGTGCATCCGGTCGCGGAAGGCGCCGAGGTCGTCGGGTCGTGGCTCGTCGAAGGCGATCCGACCGGCCACCAGCATCACCACCCGGGTGGCCGATCTCCCAGAGGTCGGTCGGGTCGTGGCTCACGGCGATGATCGTGTTGCCGGCGTCGCGGTGGCCGGCGACCCGGTCGCGGAGGTCGCGGGCCGCCACCCCGTCGAGGCCGGTGAACGGCTCGTCGAGCAGCAGCACCGACGGCCGGTGGAGGGTGGCCCGGGCCAGCGCGAGCCGCTGGAGCATCCCGCGCGAGAAACCGCGCACCAGCGCGTCGGCACGTTGCGCCGAGACCGGCCGTGGCGAGTGCCTCCTCGATGCGGCGTTCTGCATCGTCGAGTCCGTGCAACGACGCCGCGAACCGCAGGTTCTCGCGCGGGGTGAGGTCCTCGTACAGCAGGGTCTGATGCGAGAGAAAGCCGACCGCCCGGCGCGCCGCAGGGTCGCGGTGGAGGTCCTTGCCGGCCACCAGCACCGTGCCGCGGAGCGGCCGAAGCAGCCCCGCCACGGCCCGGAGCAGGGTGGTCTTGCCGGCACCGTTGGGTCCGAGCAACAGCACCAGTTCGCCGGCCCCGGCCGTCAGGTCGACCCCACCGAGTGCGGTCACCGCTCCGAAGCGACGAACCAGCCCGGAGGCGACGACGACAGGGGGGCGCGCGGGATTCATGATGGGGCGGAATATGGTCTAACGAGATAGGAGATACGAGATACGAGATACGAGGTAGGGCTTCCCTCGTACTCGCTCGTATCTCGTGCCTCGTACCTCGTATTTCCTATCTCGCCGGTCCCGCCGCCTCGAACTGGAAGAGATCGTCAAGCTTGGTGAGGACCAGCAGGTACTCCAGCTCGGGGCCGACGCCACGGAGGACGACCTGCTGGCGCCGGTCGGCGGCGTGACGCTGAATCAGCACCAAGGCCCCGAGACCGGACGAGTCGACTTCCCGGGTGGCCCCCAGATCGATGACCAGCTCGCCATTGCCCGCCGACATCTCGTCGAGCAGGCTGTTGGCTGCCTCGCGGAACCCTCCCCTGGTCGCGAGACCGAGGAGCGTCGGGGCATCGAGTACCCGCCGGGGGCGGGGCGACTGGGTCACCGTCACGACAGTGTTCTCCGAGTGAAACGAGGTACGCCCCCCTGGAGAGCAAGAGGTCTGCCAGAAAGCCGCTCGACGCGTGGTGTATGGTTTCTTGACAGGTGAATGGTGAAGGGTGAAGGGTGAATGGGCACTGCCCTGCCGCGGCTGGTTCCGGGCTCGAGTTCTCACAGCCTTCCCCTTCACCCATCACGCTTTACCCTTCACCAGACCCTGCCTCACCGGAGACTTCCCCTCATGGCCGACCAGTTCGCCACCCTGCTGACCGAGGATCGCCGCTTCCCGCCGCCCGCCGACTTCGCCGAGCGCGCTGTGGCCACCCAGGACCTCTATGACCGGGCCCGGGCCGACCGGCTGGGATTCTGGGAAGAGCGAGGCGAAACGGCTGGAGTGGGCCCGGCCCTGGGACCAGGTGCTCGACTGGCAGCTTCCCCACGCCAAGTGGTTCGTGGGCGGTCAGCTCAACGTCTCGGTCAACTGCCTCGACCGGCACCTGCGAGGGGCCCGTCGCAACCAGGCGGCGCTGATCTGGGAGGGCGAGCCCGGCGACGTCCGGGTGCTGACCTACTGGGACCTGCACCGCGAGGTCTGTCGGGCCGCCAACGCGATGCGCCGCCTCGGCGTGAGCAAGGGCGACCGAGTGGCGATCTACCTGCCGATGATCCCCGAGGCGGCGATCGCCATGCTCGCCTGCGCCCGGATCGGCGCGATCCACTCGGTGGTCTTCGGCGGGCTTCTCGGCCGAGTCGCTGCGCGACCGGATCAACGACGCCGAGGCGGTCTGCCTGATCACCGCCGACGGCGGCTATCGCCGTGGCTCGGTGGTGCCGCTGAAGCGCTTCGCCGACGACGCGGTGCGCGAGTTGCCCCAGCATCCGCAACGTGATGGTGGTGCACCGCGGCGGCGGCGCGATCGACGCGACCCATTGCCCGATGACCGAGGGACGCGACCATTGGTGGCACCGGCTCCTCGAGGAGGAGCCCGGCAACGCCACACCCGAGACGATGGACGCCGAGGACCTGCTGTTCATCCTCTACACGTCGGGCACCACCGGGAAGCCGAAGGGCATCGTCCACACCACCGGCGGCTATCTCACCCAGGCCGCGGCGACGACGCGGCACGTCTTCGACCTGCGCGACGGCGACGTGTTCTGGTGCACCGCCGACGTGGGCTGGGTGACCGGCCACTCCTACGTGGTCTATGGACCGCTGGCCAACGGCGCCACGGTGCTGATGTACGAGGGGGCGCCCGACTGGCCCGAGCGCGACCGCTTCTGGGAGATCTGCGAGCGCTACGGCGTGACGGTCTTCTACACCGCGCCGACCGCGATCCGCGCCTTCATGAAGTGGGGCGCGTCAGCACCCCGCGAAGCACGACCTCTCGATGCTCCGGCTGCTCGGCACCGTGGGTGAGCCGATCAACCCCGAGGCGTGGATGTGGTATCACGTCAACATCGGCGGCGAGGCGTGCCCGATCGTCGACACCTGGTGGCAGACCGAGACCGGCGGGATCATGATCACGCCGCTCCCGGGGGTGGTGACCACCAAGCCGGGCTCGGCGACGGTCCCCTTTCCCGGGATCGAGGTGGAGCTGGTCGACAGCGAGGGGACACCGGTGGAGGGCCCCGGCGGCGGCTTCCTGACCATCACGTCGCCGTGGCCCGGCATGCTTCGCACCATCTACGGCGACGACGCAGCGCTACCAGGAGACCTACTGGAGCCGCTTCCCGGGCCGCTACTTCGCCGGCGACGGCGCCAAGGTCGATGACGAGGGCTACTGGTGGATCCTCGGCCGGGTCGACGACGTGCTCAACGTGGCCGGTCACCGGATCGGCACGATGGAAATCGAGAGTGCGCTGGTCGATCACCCGGCGGTGGCCGAGTCGGCGGTGGTCGGCAAGGCCCACGACTCAAGGGCCAGGCGATCGCGGCGTTCGTGACGCTCCGGGAGGGCTTCGCAGCCCTCGGCGTCGATGCGCGACGAGCTGCGCGACCACGTGGGCACCAAGATTGGCGCGATTGCCAAGCCCGACGACATCCTCTTCGCCGCCGACCTGCCGAAGACCCGCAGTGGCAAGATCATGCGGCGGCTGCTGCGCGACATCGCCGAGGGGCGGGCGCTGGGCGACACCACCACGCTGGCCGATCCCAAGGTGGTGGCGCGGCTCAAGGAGGAGTACGAGGGGAAGGAATAGCCGGCCCTCCCTCCGGACGGGGGGGGATTGCTTCGGCCCTCGCCCGGCGCCTACACCTGGATCTGCGCCCCCAGCTCGACCACCCGGTTGGGCGGCAGGCCGAAGTAGGCGGTGGCGCTCTGGGCGTTGCGGGTCATCACCCCGAAGAGCTTGGCGCGCCAGGATGCCATCGCACCGGCGGCCTTGGCCGCGCCGGGACCGCGCGGACCCACGATCAGCGTCTCGCGACCGAGGTAGAAGGTGATGTCGCTGAGCCGCATCGAGGGCGCCTTCTCCTCGTCGGGCTCGCGCAGCTGGTCGCCGATCGCGCTCAGCACCGCGGGCACGTCGGGCGTCTCCATGAAGCCGTAGCGGGCGATCACCTCGAAGAACCCCTCGCCGCTGCGGCATGACCGTGAACCGGTCGGCCGCCGACACCGTCGGAAACTCGGCCGCCTCCACCGTCATCAGGACCACTTTCTCGTGCAGCACCTTGTTGTGCTTGATGTGGTGCAGCAGCACCGACGGCGCCACGTCGGGAATCGAGGTCATGAACACCGCCAGCCCCGGGACCCGGTGTGGCTTGCGGCGGGCGATGTCGGGGATGAAGAGGTCGAGCGGCAGCGAGCTCTCCTTGAGGATCGCCGTGACCTGGCGACGGCCCCGCTTCCAGGTCGCCATCAGGGTGAAGACGCCGAGTGCCGCGACCAGCGGGAACCAGCCCCCATCGGGGATCTTGAGCAGGTTGGCCCCGAGGAACGCGATGTCGACCGCGACGAAGACCGAGGTGAGCACCACCACCCGCCAGAGCGGCCAGCGCCATTTGACCCGCGTGACGTAGGCGAAGAGCACCGAGGTGGTGAGCATCGTACCGGTGACCGCCACGCCATAGGTGGCCGCCAGTGCGTCGGCGCTTCGGAACGCCAGCACCAGCGCCACGCAGGCGGCCCAGAGCGCGACGTTGACCCCCGGCATGTAGATCTGGCCCTTCTCGGTGTGCGAGGTGTGGATCAGCCGCATCCGGGGCGCGAAGCCGAGCTGCATCGCCTGCTGGGTGAGCGAGTAGGCCCCCGAGATGAGCGCCTGCGAGGCGACCACCGCTGCACCGGTGGCAATCGCGATCATCGGGTAGAGGGCGAACTGGGGGACCATCTTGTAGAAGGGGTTGGCCACCGCCTCGGGATCGGTGAGCAGCAGCGCGCCCTGGCCGAAGTAGTTGAGCACCAGCGCCGGCAGCACCACCAGGAACCAGGCGAACCGGATCGGCCGCGGCCCGAAGTGGCCCATGTCGGCATAGAGCGCCTCGCCGCCGGTGATCACCAGCACCACCGCGGCGAGGATCTTGAAGCCGGTCAGCCCCTCGCGCAGGAAGAAGTCGACCGCATGCCAGGGATTGATGGCGGCCAGCACCGCCGGTTCGAGGAGGATGCCGCGGATCCCCAGTGCCGCGATGCAGACGAACCAGAAGGTGGTGACCGGGCCGAACAGCTTGCCGACACCGGCGGTGCCCTTGTGCTGGACCATGAAGAGCGCCGAGATGATCACGATCGCGAGCGGCACCACCATGTGCGACAGCACCGGGGTCGCCACCGAGAGGCCGTCGATCGCGCCGAGCACCGAGATCGCCGGGGTGATCACTCCGTCGCCGTAGAGGAGCGCCGCGCCGAAGAGGCCGAAGAGCAGCAGGATGCCGCGCCCCTTGGGCCGGCCGCCGGGGCGCGCCAACGCCAGCAGGGCGAGGATGCCGCCCTCGCCGCGATTGTGGGCCCGCATCACCAAGCCGATGTACTTGAACGACACCACGAAGTTGAGCGACCAGAAGATCAGCGACAGCACGCCGAGCACGTTGTCGTGCGTCAGCTCCACGTGGTGGGGACCGCGGAAGCACTCCTTGATGGCGTACAGCGGCGAGGTGCCGATGTCGCCATAGACCACGCCCAGCGCGGCGAACGCCAGCGCCGCGGTGGTGGCCTTGGCCGGGCCGCTGTGACCGGCGGGGTCGACCGCCGCCGCGGTGTCGCCCTCCGCCGGCTGGCCGTCGGCGGGTCCGTCGGGGGTGCTCACGGGGTGGCGCCGCGCTCCGCGATCATGGCGTTGACGATCTTCGCCAGCGAGTCGGAGCTCCAGCCGCCGGGATAGAGCTTGTTGTCGAGCAGCATCGTCGGGGTGGTGCCGATGCCGAGCGAGACTCCATCCTCATAGGAGGCTTCGATCCGGGCGGCGTGGGTGCCGGCCTCCATGCAGCTCTCCCACGCACCGCGGTCGCCACCCAGCTGGGCGATCATGTCGCCGAACTGGCCGTAGGCCCCCCGCTCGCTGTCGAAGGCCCAGCTGGTCTGGCTGCGGAAGAGCGCCTCGTGCATCGGCCAGTACTTCCCCTGATCGTCGGCACAGGCGGCGGCGTGGGCCGCCAGCCGCGAGTGCGAGTGCATGCTGAGCGGAAAGTCGCGGTAGCGG
This sequence comes from uncultured Gemmatimonadales bacterium, assembly GCA_963817715.1. Taxonomy (GTDB): domain Bacteria; phylum Gemmatimonadota; class Gemmatimonadetes; order Gemmatimonadales; family GWC2-71-9; genus Palsa-1233. Next base: position 284,239 of record CAWFPG010000005.1, on the reverse strand, counting down.
AACCGCAGCTTGCCGGTGCTGATCAGCTGGCGCGTGATGGTGGGAAACTGCACCTGGTCCCAGTTGGCACAGGCCGGGCACTGGTAGTCGCCGTACTCGACCACCTCCACCGGGGCATCGGCTGACCCCATGACGTACCCCTGAAACCCGGTGGTGTCCCGGGTCCCCTGTACCGCCGTCACCGGCAGGGTGGGGGCAAAGACGGTCCGCGACAGGAGCCAGGCGACTCCGGCCGCCGCGATCACACCCAGTACCACCAGAAAGAATCGCTGTCCCGACATGCCACCCCTCGGGCGCCCACCGGCGAGCGCGGGGCCCGGATGCCGGGCCGACTCGGTGGGCGCGCGGATCTGCCACCGCCGCGCTCGCGGCCCCGGTCCCGGGGCCGAACGGGGGGCAATCTACCCCGGAATTGGCCTCGGGTGAACGGACTCCCTATATTGTGGTGTCGCAAGCAGTTCACGCGGGGTGCGGCCCCGCCCCAAGCAACCAGGAAGGTCAATGTCGAAGAAGAAGGCGCCCCGAACCTCCTCGAACATGCCAACCGTGCTCGATCAGGCGCGGGACGAGTTGTTCAGCCACATCCTCCGCTGTGGCGTGCTCGAAGCGGCTCCAGAGCACCAGAAGGAGTGGATGGACGATACCATGCAGTACCTCGCGGACCGCTACCCCGATCTCTCCACCGAGGCCCTCGGCCAGGTGCGGGTCCTCGGTGAGCGCTTCTGCCAGCCGGTCGTGAAGCACACCTCGGCCGCCGAAGCGGTGGATACGGTGCAGGCCGAGGCCGAGACCGAGTCCGAAGCAGGAGCCGAAAGCGAAGAGCAGGAGACGGCCGACGTCTCTGCCTGAGGCAGCGATGCGAGACTGCGTGAAGACGAGAGAGCGAGAAGCGGGGCCATCACGCCTCACTTCCCGCTTTTTTGCTGTCCTGACCCTCCTCGGTGCGCTGACCGGGTGTGGCGCGCCGCCGCCGGCCGTGACGCCAGCCCCCAGCGCGCCGGCGTTTCCCGCCGCACTGACGTGGTTGCGCACCTCGGCGGAATACCGGGCGATCACCCTCGAGGTGTACCGCAGCGCCACGGCGGCGACGCTGGCGCGCGCCGCGGCACTGCCGGCGGGTCACTGGGCGGTGATCCTCGACGCCGACGAGACGGTGCTCGACAACTCCGAGGAGGAGCGACGCGCGGCGATGGCCGGTCGGGGCTTCAGCGACTCGGCGTGGGTTGCCTGGGTGCGCGAACGCGCCGCGCTGGCGGTGCCCGGTGCGGTGGACTACATCCACGCGGTGCAGCAGGCCGGCGGCGTGGTGGCAATCGTCACCAACCGAGCCGATTCGCTCTGTGCCGACACCCGCATCAATCTCGAGTCGATCGGGGTGCGGCCCGGGATCCTGCTCTGCAAGCCGGTCGACACCGGCGACAAGAATCCCCGCTTCCGGGCGGTCGCCAACGGCACCGCGCCGGGAGCCGGTGGCCCGCTCACCGTGGTCGCCTGGATCGGCGACAACATCCAGGACTTCCCCGGCCTCGCCCAGCAGAGCCGTGACGACGCCGAGGCAATGAGCCACTTCGGCGAACGCTGGTTCGCACTGCCGAATCCGATGTACGGCAGCTGGCAGAAGTAGACGGAGAACGGAGAACGGAGAACGGAGAACGGAGGAGGACGGGCACTTGGGCTTCTCTGCTCTCCGCTCTCTGTTCTCTGTTCTCTGTTCTCCGTTCTCCGTTCTCTGCTCTCCGTTCTCTGTCACGGCATCTCGAACAGATAGAGATCCCGGTCGCTCCCCGCCCGGCGCTCAACGACCAGGCGCCGACCGTCGGGTGACAGCGACAGCTCGCCCCAGATCGGGCCGGCGACCGCCGAGGCGATCGGGACCGCATTGCCGTCGCTGGCCAGCTCGGCGATCACGCTCTGCACCTCCCCGCCCTCGGTCCAGCGATAGCTCACCACCACGCGACCGGCCCCGGCCGCCACGCCGGTGACCCGGGGGTCGCTGCGATCGGTTGAACGCGGCACTTGCCACACGAGTTGCGGCTCACCGCCCCGCTGCGGGACCGTCTCCACTCGACCATCGCGCGAGAAGAAGAATCGAGCGACGCTGGCGTCCCAGGCGAGGTGCCTGGCTCCGCCGATCCGCGCCAACACCCTCACGTCGTCGGGGCGGTCGGTTGCAAGCCGCACCAGGTCGATGCCGTTGTAGAGGGTGTCGAAGGCACAGCCGATGCAGCGCTCGGCGATGCTGACCGCCGAGGCGAGGCCGGTGATCTCGTGGGGGCCGGTGGGGACCAGGCCGAGCAGGTAGTCGTATCGCGTGGTCCCGCCCGGCGGGGGGGCCAGCAGCGTCAGCAGTCGCTCGGCCCCGACCAGCGAGTCGGGTGGCGCCCGGTAGACCGCGCCGCGGAACGGGTTGGGCTGCTTGCTGCCGGAGCCGTAGTGGTGCACGAAGACCAGTTGGCCCTCGGTGTCGAAGGTGCCGGCCTCGATCCCGTCGCGGCGGCTCCGCTCGTCCCAGCCGGGCCAGCACCACTCGCCGACCCGTTGGCCCCCATCGGGCGGCAGCGCGCCGAGGCAGCGATCGGGAAACTCCGCCCCGGGTCGCTGGCGCTCGAAGGTGTACATCAGCGCCCGCCCGTCGGCAGTCCACAGCGGATGGAGGTCGGCACCGGCATCGAAGGTGAGCCGGGTCGGCTCGGCAGGCTGGTAGGGCGTCTTGCCACCCTGGGCCGGGGTGGTGAACGCCGCCTCGTGACCGCAGCCCGCAAGCACGACGGGAAACAGGAGGGTGGCTGGCCAGCAGCAGCGGGTCACCGGAAGCTCCGGCGGCAGCGGGGAGGCAGGGCGAACGGCGGGGGCCTTCTGCAGACCCCCGACGAGCGGCCGGGGTCACTCCTCGATGATGATCTCGGTCTCGACCGGCATCGCCGGGTCGAGGGTGAGCAGCACCGAGCAGTACTTGGTCACGCTCAGCTCGACCGCCCGTTGGGCATTGGTCTCGGTGAGTCCCTCGCCAGCCAGACGGAAGCGGAGCCACAGCTTGTTGTAGCGCCGGGGGTGGTCGGGATTGCGCCGACCGCTCAGCTCGATCCGACAGCGGGCCAGCTTGACCTTCATCTTCTCGAGGATGCTGACCACATCGGCACCGGCGCAGGCGCCAGCCGCGAGCAGCAGCATCACGACTGGCGAAGGCCCCTGGGCGCCGTCGCCATCGATGGTCACGGAGGGGCCGTCGGGATGGCCGCCGGTGAAGGCCAAGTCGCCGGTCCAGTCGAGCACTGCTTGGCGCAGGTGCTTGGGGTCGTCGGTCATCGGGCGTCGAGCTTCCTGAAGAAGAGTCGGTTGTAGTCCCACAGGGCGTACAGTGCCACGGCACCGGTGGCCCACGCGAGCGGCCGCAGCTGCGGCGCGTCGAACAGGAACGCCAGCAGGGTGAGGAGTTGCAGCAGGGTGACGGCCTTGCCGCCGGCTCGTGCCGGCACCGCGGTCGCGCGACCAGCCCCCGCAGCGATGAAGAAGGCCAGCGAGGCGACGATGTCGCGGATCAGCACCATCCCGACCTCGTACCACGCCAGCGCCCCCGAGAGAAGCACCACCCCGAACGCCGCCGCCATGAACAGCTTGTCGGCGATCGGGTCGAGCACCGCGCCCACCCGCGACGCACCGAAGCGCCGGGCCACCCAGCCGTCGCCGAGGTCGCTCGCCCCCGCCACCAGCAGCAGCGTCAGGCGCACCTCGACGGCCGGAAAGACGACGAAGGCGATCGCGAGCGGGATCCGCACCAGCGACATGACATCGGCAGCGGAGAACCTGGGACGCGGGGCCGGCATGCCGGAACATACATGGAGGATGGAGGACGGAGGACGGAGGCCGGAACGACGGAGGACGGAGGGAGAATGCACCAGCGTTCTCCCTCCGTCCTCCGTCCTACGCCCGTCCCCCGCTGCCCAGCGGTCGGTAGCGGAGCATCAGCATCGCCGCCACGACCAGGCCGACGCCGTAGCCAACCACGTGGATGATCTGGCTGGTATCAGGGAGCGGCTTGTTGGCCGCGACCAGGTGGAACGGCGGCAGCACCACGAGGAGCCACTTGATCGCCCGCGGCGCCTCGGTGCCATACTTGGTCATCACCACGCTGGCATCGTAGAGGCGCATCTGGAAGAAATAGACCAGGAACACCACCAGCCAATCGCGCGAGGTGATCGTCGAGAAGAAGAGGACCGCCCCGCCGATCAGCAGGTAGCCGAGGCCGACCGCGGCGAAGATCGTCCAGGTGAGGCCGGTGCCGGCACGGAAGGCGACCTCGAGCGAGAGGCCCAGCCAGAGCGGGATCGACAGCACCGCGAGGCCACCGACCAGCCAGCGCTGCAGGTAGTACCACCACGGGGCGATCGGCTTGCTGAAATACGCGCGGTAGTAGCCCTGCTTGATGTCGGTCCCCGCCACGCTACCCGCCGCGATCAGCACCGCGATCAACAGCGTCCCACTGACCAGTTCGCCGAGCAGGTCGCCCATCGGTGGCGTGTTGCGGGTGCTGAAGATCTTCCAGATCACGAAACTGAGGCCTGCCGACACCACCACGAAGAGCAGCAGCGGGGCGCGGGCCACGTCCCAGGCATGGACGCCGAGATAGCGCAGCGGTGAGCGGTTCCGGGTCATCGCTGCACCGTCTCGTGGAAGGCGGCCGCCAACCGTCCCTGTTCGGGAACGCACTCGACCAGCACCGCGCCGCCGCCGAGCAGCTCGGCGAGGCCGCGGCTCATCTCGGCACGACTCGCGAGCACCCGCCAGGTGCCGGGGCGCCCTTCAACCGGCACCGCCGCGGCGAGAGCCGTGACCACCTCGGGCTCCCCCTCGAAGACCAGCCGCCAGGCGATCGCGGCCGCCGACGCGTCGGTGCCGTGGCCGACCACCCGCGCCAGTCGACCGTGATCGAGGATCGCGACCCGGTCGGCGAGTTGCTCGAGCTCCTCGAGATTGTGCGAGGCGATGAGGATCACCCGACCGGGCCGGCGCAAGGCGGTCACGATGTCGCGAAAGCGCTGGGTCCAGACCGGATCGAGGCCATGGGTCGGCTCATCGAGGACCACGAGATCGAAGTCGCCAAGCAGCGCCTGGCCGAGCCCGACCCGCTGGAGATTCCCCTTGGAGAGCTGCTTGACCTTCTTGGCGGCGTGCTCACCGAGTCCGAGACGGTCCATCGCCTCACGCACGGCGGGACCGCGCGTCTCGCGCGGCAGCCCGGCGAGGATCGCGAGCCGGTCGAGCACCGCAGGGACCTTCAGGTTCGGCGGAAGGTTCACCAGCTCGGTGAGATACCCCACGCCATGGCGCTCGACATACTGGCGCGGCGCGAGACCGCCGACCTCGATGCGACCGGTGGTGGGCTGCAGGAAGCCGAGCAGCAGCGAGATCAGCGTCGACTTGCCGGCACCGTTGGGGCCGGCGATGCCGACGACCTCCCCCGGCACCAGCTCCAACGAGAAATCGACCAGCGCATCGACCCGCCGCCGACGGAGCAGCGAGACGTAGGACTTGCTGGCACCCTCGAAGCGGATCACTCGAGGATCCGGATCACGCCAGCCTCGGCCGCGCCGCGGAGGAACGCCTCGGCGTTGGTGACCGGGATCTGCACCCCGGTCTCGGCCTGGCCGCGGAGCGCAAACGCCTGCATGAACTCGACGACGGTGCCGTCGGGCCAGGCGCCCTCGACCGCCTGCAGCTGGAGCAGCAGGTCGTCCCAGTTGCCGCGCAGCACCAGGCCGTCGAGGGTCTCGATCACGTGCAGTGTCGGCTCGACGGTGGGGCGCTTCTGCATTTCCGGCACGTCGCGCATCAAGGTGCCGAACAACTCGAGCTGATTGGGGTCGAGCCGCGAGCCGTCGGGCTGGAGTGATTCGATCTCCGCCAGCAGCAGGTCCTCGGGCGACGCCTCGGCGCCGAGGTCGGCCAGCCGGGCGAGCCAGGGCCGCAACTCGGGATGGTCGTCGCCGATGTCGCGGGCCACCTTGAGCAGCTCGATGGTGCGCCAGACCCCGAGGTCGTCGAAGTGATCCTCGGGCTGGAGCCGGGCGAAGTGGTGCAGCGCCGCCCCGTTCTCGCTGCGGTCGTAGAGAATGTTGGCGAGATAGAGTCGCGCCTCGGTGTAGCTGTCGTCGAGCGACAGCGCCCGGCGCAACCAGTAGAAGGCGTCGGCCTCGAGCCCGAGCCGGTGACTGGTGTAGCCCAGCGAGGCCGCCAGCTCCGCCGACTCGGCGTGGTGCACGCGCCCCAGTTCGAAGTAGCGCTGCGCCTCGACGAAGTAGCCCTCGCGGAAGAGCGCCCGACCGACCTGGAGGATCAGCTCGTGGTCGTCGTCGTATCCGAGATCGACCAGCTTCTGGAACGCGGCGAACGCCTGCTCGACCTGGCCGAGGACCAGCGCGACCTCGCCGAGACCGGCCAGGGCATCCTCGTGTTCGGGATCGAGGACCAGCGCAAACTCGAACGCCTGACGGGCCCAGGCGTACTGCTCCCGGGCGAGCTGGGCATAGCCGACGCCGACGTGGAGTTCGACGGACTGGGGATGTCGGAGGAGTCCCTCGCGGAGGAGGGTCAGGGCTTCATCGTATCGACCTTCGTTGTACAGCTGGTGGGCCTGCTCATCGTATTCGTCGGAGCTGCGAAAGGGCTCCGTCATGTGGCATGAGCCTCCCGGAGGGTCTGATCGCAATGTCGGGGAGCGCGGTCGGCTGGGCAAGACCCGTCCCGCATCGTGACACCGGTGCCCTGGTTGACAAGGTCGCGGTCGATCGATTTCTTACTGACCGGTTAGTCAGTAAGGAGACGTCATGCCCGGCCCCACCGCCCGACCCACCAGACCCACCCGCACCCGGCGTCCCGACGCCAGGCCCGAGGAGCTGATCGACGCGGCCCTTGCGGTCTTCGCGGAGCGCGGCTTTCGCGCCGCCTCGCTCGAGGAGGTGGCCCGGCAAGCGGGGGTCTCGAAGGGCACCGTCTACCTCTACTTCGCCTCGAAGGACGACCTCTTTCGCGCGATGGTGGAGCGGAAGATCGTGGTCCTGCTCGAGGAGGGCGAGGCGCTGCTCTCCCGGCACGACGGTCCGGCGAGCGACCTGCTGCGCGGGGTGGTGCTCCGGATGCACGAGGCGATCCAGTGCCCGGACATGGTCCGGATCTCCAAGCTGGTGCATGCCGAGCTGGCCCAGTTCCCGGAGATCCGGGCCTTCTACTGGGAGCACGTGATCCTCCGCAACCGGCGACTGCTCACCAGCATCATCGACCGGGGCATCGCCAACGGCGAGTTCCAGTCGGTGGCCCGGGAGGTGATCCCGCGGGCGATTCCCTCGCTGTTGATCCATCAGGGCCAGTCGCGCGCGCTCTTCGCCGACCTCGACGCCGACGCCCCGCCACTCGATACGCTGATCAACCTCACCCTGGACGCCCTGCTCGACGGGGTCCGAGTCACCCGCGGGGAATCGTGATGTCCGTGTTGCGACGTCCGCTGGCCGGACTGGTACTGCTCGCGGCGCTGCCAGTGGCGGCGCAGGCGCCCCGCCCCGTGTCGCTCGACGAGGCGCTCGGGGCCGGTCGCCGTGCCGCAACCCAGGCGGTGCTCGCCCGGCTCGATGCGGCGATCGCCAATGGCAAGGTCGGCCTGCGCCGCGCCGCGGTGCTCCCGAGCATCGGCACCCGGCTGAGCGGCGAGCGACAGACCTTCAACGCCGACGAATTCGGCTTCCGCAACTTCACCGGCGTCACCGATCCGTTCACCGTGCTCCGTGCCCGGGTCTCGGTCAGCCAGGTGCTGTTCGACCGGGGAGCGTTCGAGGAGGTCGCGACCGCGCGTGACTCGGTCGTGGCCGCCGAGGCCGACGCCGACCATGCCGGCGACGTCGGCGAGCTGACCGCCGGTCTCGCCTGGCTGCGGCTGGCCCGTGCCGAGGAGACCGTCAAGGCACGCGAGGCCGATTCGGTGACGGCTGCCGAGCTGTTCGACGTGGCGCGACAGCAGGTCGAGGCCGGCACCGCGGCACGGATCGAGCAGACCCGCACCGCCACTCGAGTCGCGGTGACACGGGGCCAGCTCAGCGAGGCGCGCCACGAGGTGAAGCGCGCGGCGATCGACCTGGCGCGCGCGATGCGCCTGTCACCCGGCACGGCACTCGCCACCAGCGGCGACCCGGTGGTGACCTTCGACGTCCCGACCGACGCCGACTCGGCCGTCGCCCTCGCCGAGGCGCAGCGTCGGGACCTCGCGGCGGCGACGGCGCGCCTCGAGGTCGCCGAGCGGAAGGTGGGCGCCAGCCGCTTCGCCTGGTGGCCGTCGCTGGTGGCGGGCGGGTACTGGCAGGAGAGCGGCCAGCGGTTCGACGGGCTCAGCGCGACCTGGAACGTCGGCGTCGCGCTGCAGTGGTCGCCGTTCGACGGCTTCCGTCGCCAGCGCGAGACCGACCAGGCCAGGCTCCGCGCCGAGGCCGCCCGAGTCCGCCGCGCCGATCTGCGCGAGGCGGTCGATGCCGACGCCCGGCGCGCAACGCTCGACATCGCGTCGGCCACCGAACAGGTGGCCATCGCCACCGACCGGCTGGCGCTGGCCACCGAGGAACTGCGCGAGGCCGAGGAGCGCTTCACCGCCGGCGTGACTGGCAGCGTGGAGACCACCACCGCGCAGGCCGGCGTGACCGCCGCGCGCGATGCCCTGATTCAGGCCCGGATGTCGCTTGGTGCTGCGCGCGTCGCAGCGGCGGGCGCCCTGGGATTGCTCACTCCGACCAACGCACCGGCCGCCGCCGGGGAACAGTGACGACCATGCAGAACCGCCGGACGATCGTGATCATGCTGCTCGTGGCACTGCTGGCCATCGCCTACGGTGGCAACAAGTGGCTCTACGCCCGCCATCACGTGACCACCGACAATGCCCAGGTCGACGGCCGCCTGGTGCCCATCGCCTCGCGGCTCCAGGGCTACGTGGCCGAGGTCCGGGTCGACGACAACGAACGGGTGGCTCGGGGCGACACGCTGGTGGTGCTCCAGACCGGCGACCTCGACGCCGCGGTGCACCGGGCCGAGGCGGGACTTGCCGGGGCGATCGCCGAGGTTGGTCCGCACGGCGGCGCCGGTGCCCTGGCCGCGCACGTTTCGGCGGCCGAGGCCGCCGCAGCCGCCGCGCACGCCGCGGTGACCCGGGCCGAGGCGAACGCTGCCCGGGCCAAGGCCGACCTGGAGCGGACCCAGGGACTGGCCGCCAAGCAGATCGTGCCGGCCCAGCAACTCGACGCCGCGCTGGCAGCCGATGCGGAGGCAGCCGCCGAACTCGAGGCGGCCCGACGCCAGCAGGTGGCGGCCGAGGCCCAGATCCGGGTCGCCAAGGCCGCACTCGACGCGTGGCGCCTCCGAGCTCGCGGAGGCGCACGGCGCCCTGCAGCTGGCCCGGCTCCAGCGCGACTGGGCCGTGCTCACCGCGCCACAGGACGGCATCGTGAGCCACCGCGCCGTCGAGCCCGGGGCGCTGCTCCAGCCGGGCCAGACCGCCCTGATGGTGGTCCCCGACAGCGAGGTGTGGATCACCGCCAACGTGAAGGAGACCGAGCTCGGCGAGGTGCGCATCGGCGACCCGGTCGAGTTCACCGTCGACTCCTACGGCGGCCACACCTTCCGTGGCACCGTGGCATCGCTGGCCCCGGCCACGGGAGCGCGCTTCGCGCTGCTGCCGCCCGACAATGCCACCGGCAACTTCACCAAGGTGGTGCAGAACGTCCCGGTGCGGATCGCCGTGGCCCGGCCGCTGGATCCCGACTTCCCGCTTCGACCCGGGATGTCGGTCGAGGTGACGATCACCACGGGTGGCGCCCAGCCGTGACCGCCGCCGCGATCTCCGTCGCGCAGCCGCGCGACGAGGACGCCGTCTACCGTGCCCGCTACCTGATCGCCTTCGCGGTGGTGTTGGCGTCGGTGATGGAGCTGGTCGACACCAGCATCGTCAACGTCGCGATTCCCCACATGATGGGCGAGCTCGGCGCCACCCTGGAGCAGATCGCCTGGGTGAGCACCGGCTACATCGTGGCCAACGTGATCATCCTGCCGCTCACGTCGTTCCTGGGCGACATCTTCGGCCGGCGCCACTACTACGTCGGTTCGATCGTGCTGTTCACCGTCGCGTCGTTCTTCTGTGGCCATGCCGGCTCGCTCGAGACACTGGTGGGCGCCCGGGTGGTGCAGGGTATCGGCGGTGGTGCGCTGATCTCGACCGCGCAGGCGATCCTCTTCGACGTCTTCCCGCCGGAGGAGCGCGGCATGGCCGGCGCGATCTTCGGGATGGGGGTCATGGTCGGACCGACCGTGGGCCCCACCCTCGGCGGCTGGATCACCGACAACTTCAGCTGGCCCTGGATCTTCTACGTCAATGTGCCGCTGGGCATCCTCGCGGCGCTGCTCTGCTGGCAGCACGTCCCGGAGCCGAAGGAGCGGACAGTCCGCTCGCGGATCGACTGGTCCGGGGTGGCCCTGCTGGCGATCGGCATCGGCGCCCTGCAGGTGATGCTCGAGCGGGGCGAGGCGCACGACTGGTTCGCCTCGCGGGAGATCCTCGTGCTGGGCCTGCTCGCGCTGGTCGGCATCGTGGCGTTCGTGTGGCACGAGCTCACGCTCGGACCACCCGGTGGTCGACCTCAGGGTGCTCCGCGACCGCCAGCTCGCCGTGGGGGTGGCCTTCGGGGCGATCCTCGGCTTCGCGCTCTACGCCTCGGTGTTCGTGTTGCCGGTGTTCCTGCAGAACCTGCTCGGCTACTCCGCCGAGGACACCGGGCTGGTGATCCTCCCGGGCGCGCTCGCCTCGGCCCTGATGATGCCGATCGCCGGTCGGCTCTCGGATCGGATGGACGCCCGGCCGCTGATCGTGGTCGGGGTGCTGCTCTTCCTCTGGTCGATGGTCCTGCACTCGCACTTCACCATGGCCCTCGGGATGCACGACACGGTGTGGCCGATGATCCTGCGCGGGATGGGGTTGGCGCTGGTCTTCGTGCCGCTCACCGGGGTGACCGTCGCCACCCTGAAGCCGCGCCAGATGGCACTCGGCACCGGACTCTTCAACCTGTCGCGCCAACTCGGCGGTTCGCTCGGCATCGCGATCGCGGCCACGCTGGTCACCCACTTCCGGGAGCAGGCGCGCGAGGGGCTGCGCGAACACCTCGATCCGACTCGACCGGAGGTCCGCTCCTGGCTCGATCAGGTCGCCGCGGGACTGCGGCACCTGGGCGGTTCGGCGGCCGAGGCGATGCACCGCGCCGAGGCGCTGCTCGGGTTGCGACTCGAGCAACAGGCATCGCTGCTGGCGTTCGAGCGGATCTTCCTCACCATGGGCGCGACCTTCGTGCTGGCGCTGCCGCTGTTGCTGCTCTTCCGCACCGGCCACGCGTCGGGACGGGGGGCCGGCGGGGCGCATTGAAACGAAAGGCGATAGACGATAGACGTTAGACGATCGCAGTCCGCGCTCCACGCGAGCGGGCCGGCACTCCACGAGGAATCGGACCGTTCAACGTCCATCGTCCATCGTCCATCGTCCATCGTCTATCGACTATCGTCTATCGTCTCTCGCCGCACCGCGACCGTGGTGATCGCCATGGCGCGGACGGTGCGCCCGAGAAACCGTCCCTCGGTCTCCTCCTCGAGCCGGCGGGTCCAGCCCACCGGCCCCGCCGCGTCCCAGCGGCCGTCGCCCTCCTCGCGCAACCGCTCGGTCCGGTGCACCACCGTGGAGTCGGCCACCACCTCGGTGGTGTCGCTGGTGCGCTGCAGCGACCAGCGGTAGTGTCGGGCCCCATCGAGATCGGGGTCGCGGGTCCAGCGGCGAGCATCGGCAGCCGTGGCCGTGCTGCCGGCCGCCACGGCTGGCGGTGTCGGTGGGAAGAAGTCATCGCCGATCCGGGCCAGGTCGCTCACCATGGCGAGTGCCGGCGGGACGAATGGTCGCTCGACCACCCGCCAGCTGCCGTCGCCTGTCGCGGAGCAGCTTCCAGAACCCGCCCACGAATCCGTCGGTGTCCCACGCCCGGGTCTCCCCATCGGCCACCTCGGTGAGGTCGAGCGCCTCGACGTGGAGCACCAGCGTGTCGCCCCGGAGCGAGCTCCGGTAGTGGGCCTCGCGGGTGATGGTGCGTTCATGACTCCCCCCGGCGACCGCGGCCGTGACCGTGGTGCGGGTCGCCTCGACCCAGGCCGCGGCTCCCTGGGCGATCACCGGCACCGGATGGATCGCCAGCAACACGGCAAGCATGCCCGACCACTTGCCGATGGCGCCGGTTCGCCACAGCCTTGGAGCACTCCCCTTCATCACCCGAGGCCTCCCATGGTTCGCTCGTGGCTCACCGCCGCGCTCGTTGCGGCCGTTCCGCTCACCGCCCAGTCGCCCGAACGCCCCACCCCGACGACGACCCTGATCCACGCCGGCCGACTGATCGACGGGACCAGCGACCGGGCCCTCACCGACCAGGGGATCCTGATCGAGAACGGCCGGATCACCGCGGTCGGCCCGTGGCGCGAGATGGCCGGCCGGGACGCACAGCTGATCGACCTCAGCAATCGGACTGTCCTGCCCGGACTGATCGACGCCCACACCCACGTGCTGCTCCAGGGCGACATCACCTCGGCCGAGTGGGACGAGCAGCTCCTCAAGGAATCGATCCCCTACCGGGCCATTCGGGCAACTGCCGCGGCCCGGCGCGCCCTCGAGCAGGGCTTCACCACCATCCGCGATGTCGGCACCGAGGGCGCTCGCTATGCCGACGTCGACCTCAAGCGCGCGATCCAGCGCGGCGTGGTGCCGGGGCCGCGGATGTTCGTGGCCACGCTCGCCAACGCCCCCACCGGGATGTATCCGCCCAACGGCTATCTCGTGGGAGATCGACCTCCCCGGCGGCGTCAACTTCGTCGACGGCGTCGACGACATCCGCAAGGCGGTGCGCGAACAGGTGGCCCACGGTGCCGACTGGATCAAGGTGTACGTGGACCGCGGCTACTACTTCGCCGACGATGGCCGGCTCCGCTCGCGGCCGAACTGGACCGACGAGGAGCTCGAGGCGTTCGCCGCCGAGACCCACCGGCTCGGCAAGCGGATCGCGGGTCACGCGATGGCGTGGGACGGGATCGACATGGCGCTGAGGCACCATTTCGACACCATCGAGCACGGCGTGGGCTTCACCCCCGACCTGCTCGATCGCGCCGTGGCCCAGGGCACCTGGTGGTGCCCCACCCTCTATGTGGTGGCCTATGTGGCCCCGGGGCGCGGCGGCATCTGGCTCAAGCTGGTCGATGCCGCGGCGAACGCGGTTCGCGAGGGCGTGGCGCGCGGCGTGAAGATCGCCTACGGCACCGACGCCGGCGGCTATGCCTGGAGCGAGCCGATGACCGGCGACTTCCCGATCCTGGTGAAGAACGGGATGACGCCGATGCAGGCGATCCGGAGTGCCACGGTGGTGGCGGCCGACCTGCTCGGTCAGGGCGCCACGCTGGGCCGGATCGCGCCGGGCTATGCGGCCGACATCATCGCGGTGCCGGGCGACCCGCTGGCCGACATCACCGCGCTGGCCGGCACCGACTTCGTGATGAAGGCCGGTGCCGTGTTCCGCCAGCCCTAGCCCAGGTAGGGGTAGCGCCAGTCGGTGGGCGGGTTGCCCACTTCCTTGATCGTCCGCGGCGAGACCCAGCGGACCAGGTTGAGGATGCTGCCCGCCTTGTCGTTGGTGCCGCTGGCGCGGCCCCCACCGAAGGGCTGCTGGCCCACCACTGCGCCGGTGCACTTGTCGTTGACGTAGTAGTTCCCTGCGGCGTGGCGGAGCGCCACGCCGGCCTCGACGACGGCGGCCCGGTCGCGCGCGAACACCGCCCCGGTGAGCGCGTACTCGGCGGTGCTGTCGACCAGCTCGAGCGTCTCCGACCACTGCGCGTCGTCGTAGACGAACGCGGTGAGGATCGGGCCGAAGTACTCCTCGCGCATCATCCGATGGCGGGGATCGTCGACCCGCACCAGCGTCGGCGACACGAACCACCCCTCGGTGCGATCGGTGTTGCCGCCGGCGACCACCTCCACCCCGCTGTCGCTCCGCGCCTCGGCCAGCACCGCGTCGAGCTTGGTCCAGGCCTTCTCGTCGATCACCGCGCCCACGAACACGCTGAAGTCGGCCGGGTCGCCGACCTTCATCGCCGCCATCTCCGCCGTCATCCGCTCCCTGACCGCCGGCCAGAGCGACTTCGGGATGTAGCAGCGCGACGCCGCCGAGCACTTCTGGCCCTGGTACTCGAAGGCGCCGCGCAGCAGCGCCGTGACCAGCGCCTCCACGTCGGCACTCGGATGCGCCAGGATGAAGTCCTTGCCGCCGGTCTCGCCCACGATCCGCGGATAGGCCCGGTACTGGTCGAGATTCTCCGCCGCCTTGCGCCAGAGCGAGCGGAACACGGCGGTGGACCCGGTGAAGTGGAATCCGGCGAAGTGGGGCGATGCCAGCAGGGCATCGCTGATCTGCACCGAGTTGCCGGGCACGAACTGGATCACGCCGGGCGGCAGGCCGGCCTCCTCGAGCAGCTGGTAGAAGAGCCAGTTGGAGAGGGAGGCGGTGTGCGAGGGCTTCCAGAGCACCACGTTGCCGAGCAGCGCCGGCGCGGTCGGCAGGTTGCCGCCGATGGCGGTGAAGTTGAACGGCGTGATGGCGTAGACGAAATCCCTCGAGCGGCCGGTGGTCGAGCCGGTTCCAGGAGTTGTCGCTCGACTGCGGCTGCTCCTGCATCAGCCGCTCGGCGTAGTGGACGTTGAAGCGCAGGAAGTCGATCAGCTCGCAGGCCGAGTCGATCTCGGCCTGGTGCGGGGTCTTCCCCTGCCCCAGCATCGTGGCGGCGTTCATCCGCTGCCGCCACGGCCCCGCCAGCAGCTCGGCGGCGCGCAGGAACACCGCCGCGCGGTCCTCGAAGCGCCACTCGGCCCACTCGCGCTGGGCGGCCACCGCCCCGTCGATCGCCGTCTGGAGCAGCTCCGGGGTGATATCGTGCAGATCGGCCAGCCGGGCTTCGTGGCGCTGCGGCGAGAAGACCCCACTGGGCGACCGGCCGACGTGGTGCTCCCCGTTCACGACCGCCGGGATCTCCGTCCGGGTGCTCCCCAGGTCGGCCAGGGTGGCCTGCAACTCGGTCCGCTCGGGCGTGCCCGGGGCGTAACTCTTGATCGGCTCGTTGGGGGGGACGGGGATGTTGGCAACGGTGCTCATGGGGCGCGCTTCCGGAAACGGGGACACGGGGTGCAGGGACCCAAGGGTAGGCCGACCGGCCGGGGCGGACAAGGATGCCCGCCGGCGCCGGGGCCATTATCTTGGGGCCTCACGAACTCCGCCGGGAGAACGCTCCGATGCGCCGTCTCGTTCCGCTGCTGCTGGTCACCACCCTCGCCGCCTGCCCCTCGTACGACATGAAGCCGTACGTCTCGTCGCAGGATGGCCTGATGAACGCCGACCAGTGGGCCAAGTATGGCCCCGAGCAGGCGATGGCCGTGGCGATCGGGCGGGAATACGGCCAGCACGACGCCGCGACGGCCGCCGACTACGGCAAGAAGTTCACCCAGGTCGACTCGATCAGCGTCGATTCGCTCGGCAACCGGCTGGTGGTCCACTTCAAGGACGGCTGGGCCGCCCAGGTGAACCCGATCGACGACGGCAAGGCCGGCGCCGAGACGGCGGGGTTGCCGAAGTAGGGTCGATGGTCGATGGTCGATGGTCGATTCAAGCAAGAGGCCGGCACCCCATCCGGGGGCCGGCCTTGGTCATTCCATCGACCATTGACCATCGACGATCGACCGTCAGTGCGGCCCCATCCCCTTCGCCATCATCTCGTGGTGCATCTGATGATGGCTTCCGAGCGCCAACACCCCGATCACGCCGAGCCCGCGGAGCCGGGCCACTGATCGGGCGTCGTCGGGGGTCTTGCTGGTCACCGTCATCCGGACCCCGCCCGGGATCTCCGTCACTTCGGCGTTGAAGGCCCCCTCGCCGACCATCTGGCGGGCATGCGCGGTGGTCATCCGGCGGATCGAGGCGGCGACCGGCCCCTCGCCAGTGACCTGGGCCCGGAAGCCGCCAGGCACCGGCTCGGTGGTGATCCGGCTCCGCATGGTCACGTTGTCCATGTCGATCAGGTGCTGGCGGAGCGCCTCGACGTCGACCTTCGACCAGTCGGTGGTGGGATCGGCGTCAAGCCGGGCCACGATCTCGGCGATCGCCCCGAAGGCCGCCTGGCCAGGCTGGATCGGGGGCGCCACCTCGGCGGTGCCGGGGTGAACCATCCCCGGCTGGTGCTGGTGGTCCTGGGCGGCGAGCGGGGCGGCGAACAGGACGGCACCGGCCAGGCAGTGCCACGGTTGGACGATGGTGCGCATCGGTCACTCCAGTGGTGGGGACATCGCGATCGCGTCTCGCGTCGCATCGAACCTGCCACCATTGTACGACAAGTCCCACCCGGCAGGATGGAACCGAAGTTCCCGGAGCCAACGTGACCCGAGACCCGAGCCGGATCCCCGAGCAGGTGCGCGCTGCCTTCGAGCACGACGGCCTGGCCAAGCGGCTGCGGCGGGGGGCGGCGCTCTTCCGGGCCGGATCAGTGCCGGCCGGGCTCTATCTGGTCGAGCGTGGCCACCTCAGGATCGTGCGCGGCGGCTCGCGCCCGGTCGTGCTCCACTATGAGGGGCCCGGTGGCATGCTGGGCGAGACAGCGCTCTTCGGCGGCACACCCTACCCCGCGACGGCGATCGCCTCGGAGCCCACCGTCTGTCACCTCCTGCCAGCAGACCGGGTCTGGCGGCTGCTGGCCGACGACCCCGAGGCGGCGGCCTTCTTCCTCCGGCGCCTCGCGACCCGCCTCCATGGCGTGATCACCCGCCTCGACGGGGTGAGTCGCTCCAGCGTGGCCGCCCGGCTCGCCCGGCACCTGCTCGAGCGCCCGGGTGCACGCGAGGGGCAGATCGTCTCGCTCGGCATGACGCAGGTCGAACTGGCAGAGGAACTCGGCACCGTCCGCGAGGTGGTCGTCCGCGAGCTGCGGCAACTCCGAAGCGCCGGGCTGGTGGGCTCGGCGGGGCGCGGCCTCTATCGGGTGCGGGACCCTGAGGCGCTGGCCGCCGTAGGATCGTGACCCATAGGCAAGGCCCCACCCGTATCTCGTATCGCGTATCTCGTATCTCGTATCTCGTATCTCGTATCTCGACTATAGATTCGAGGTCATGAAACCCAAGACCCTTGGCTGGCTCGCCCTGATCGTCGGATTCTTTGCCTTCCTCGCCTGGACCACGCTCTCGGCCCAGAAGGTCGAGTGCAACGTCTGCGTGGAGTACAACGGCAAGCGCAACTGCGCCACCGCCTCCCACGAGACCGAAGCCGAGGCGACCCGCTCGGCGCAGAACACCGCCTGTGGTCCGGTCACCAGTGGGATGAACGACGCAATCGCCTGCGATGCCAAGCCGCCGGTGAGCACCCAGTGCTCGACGAAGTGAGTGAGAAGTGAGTCCTGAGTCCTGAGACGTGGGAGAGCCGGTGCGCTATCCCCCCCCACGTCCCAGGACTCACCGCTCACATCCCGACTTTGACCGGCAGCCCCACCGGCCCAGATTACAGGAGTAATACCTTCGAGAGGGCGGGCCGGCCGTCCTCTCACGTCTCAGGACCCAGGACCCACGACTCGAATGACTGACGACGAACGGCGGATGGCGAAGAAGGTCGAGGTCCTCCAGGATCTCGAGCCGATCGTCTTCGAGCTGATGGCCGACCATGAGGAGAAGCGGGATCTCTGGTTCCCCGCCGACCTGCTGGCGCCCGAGGCCGGGACCGACCCGGAGGAGCACCGCCAGACCCTGATCGACCGGGTCAAGGGCTTCCCCGATGCCTGCCGCGCCGCGCTGGCGCTCAACACCCTCACCGAGGAGGGACTGCCGCATTTCCACCGGCTGCTGGCGACCCATCTCGGCGACGATTCGCACTGGCGCGCCTGGAACAACATGTGGACCGCCGAGGAGGATCGGCATGGCGCGGTGCTGAGCGACTACATGCGCGATACCGGTGCCGTGGTCCAGCGCACTCTCGAGGAGCTCAAGTTCGAGTACATCAAGGCGGGCTTCCATCCCGAATGGGACATGGATCCCTACCGGGTGTTCGTCTACACCACGCTGCAGGAGCGGGCCACCCAGGTGAGCCATGCCAACACCGGGCGGGTGACCGGCGAGTACGAGCCGGTGCTCGGCGGCATCCTCCGCAAGATCGCGATGGAGGAGGCGCGGCACTTCTCCTTCTATCGCCGCATCTTCACCGAGATCCTCACGCGCGACCCGAGCGAGGCGCTCAGGAGCGCGGCCCACGTGATGCCGGCGATCGACATGCCGGGGATCACCATCCCGGGCTTCAAGGACTTCGCCGAGGTGATTCGCCGCTCGGGCATCTACGGTCCCCGCGACTATCTCAAGATCGTCCAGGACCAGCTGGCCCACTGGAAGATCGACGCGCTCACCGAGCTCGACGAGTGGGGCCGCAAGGCGCAGGAGAAGCTGCTCGCGATCCCAGACCGGCTGCGCCGCATTGCCGACCTGATGGAGGCGCGAAGCCGCGCCAAGACGTTCGCGTTCGACGTCGCCTTCGCGCGCGAGTTCGCGCTGGAGTGAGCCGTTGATGCTGCCCGACCTGTTCGTGACGATCATTGCCGCCACCAGGATCCTGGTGGGCGGTGGCGTTCGTGGTCGGCCTGGTCCTGGCCCTCACGCACTGGCTGGTGCGCGACGGGAAGATCGCCGCCTTCGGCGGCTGGGCCCGCTTCGTCCGCGGCTGGAGCGACCCGCTGCTCCGGCCGATCGAGCGCAGGCTCCTCGGCGCCGGTGGCAATCCCGCAGCATGCCCCGTGGTGGCTCCTCGGCCTGGTGGTGGTGGGTGGGCTGGTGCTGATCCAGGTCGAGCAGGTGCTGTTCACCTGGGTGCTCACCGCCCAATACGCGACCCGCGGCGGCCCCGGCCTGCTGCTCGCCTTCCTGATCGATACCACCTTCTCGGTGTTGATCTTCGCCCTGCTGGCCCGGGTGATCGGCTCGTGGCTGGGGGCGGGACGGCACAACAAGCTGCTGCGCATCACCTACACCATGACCGACTGGCTCGTCGAGCCGATCCGCCGCCGGATGCCACCAATGGGGATGTTCGACTTCTCGCCCGTCGTGGCATGGCTGGTGCTGATCATGCTTCGGTGGATCGTGATGCGGGGGATTACCTAGCGGCTTGCGTCACCCCGTTCCGCGGCTGATCCTTCGGCTGCGCTCAGGACAGGCGCCGCGGCTCGGCACCAGCTCCGCCGTTCGCTGTTCGCCGTTCGCTGTTCGCTGTTCGCTGTTCGCTTCTGTCCCGTGGCGATTTCCGCGACTTGCGGCCACGCTAAACAAACCGCTAAGGAGCTGTCCTGCCTGACCCGATGGCGGCCCGCGCCGCACGACATGCCCGCCTCCCCACCCTCCTTGCCGAGCGGATCCTCGTCCTCGACGGAGCGATGGGGACGATGCTGCAACGCGCCGGTCTCGTGGAGGCCGACTACCGCGGCGAGCGGCTGGCCGATCATCCGTCGGATCTCTTCGGCAACCACGATCTCCTGGCGCTGACGCGCCCCGACGTGCTGCGCGGCGTGCACGACGCCTACCTCGCCGCCGGGGCCGACATCGTCGAGACCAGCACCTTCACCGCCACCCGGATCGCGCAGGCCGAGTACGGCACCGCGGCGCTGGTGGGCGACATCAATCGCGAGGCAGCCCGGATCGCCCGCGCCGCGGCCGACGCGGCCGAGACGACCGAGCGGCCCCGCGTTACGTGGCCGGCGTGCTGGGTCCGACCTCGCGCACCGCATCGCTCTCGCCGTCGGTCGATGACCCCGGCTTCCGCAACGTCACCTTCGCCGAGCTGGTGACGGCCTACGACGAGGCGGCGACGGGCGCTGCTCGAGGGTGGCGCCGACCTGCTGCTGGTCGAGACAGTGTTCGACACGCTCAACGCCAAGGCGGCACTGTTCGCGATCGAC
This sequence comes from uncultured Gemmatimonadales bacterium, assembly GCA_963817715.1. Lineage (GTDB taxonomy): Bacteria > Gemmatimonadota > Gemmatimonadetes > Gemmatimonadales > GWC2-71-9 > Palsa-1233. Next base: position 264,175 of record CAWFPG010000005.1, on the reverse strand, counting down.
ACACTGTTCGAGACGCTCGGCTACCGAGTGCCGGTGATGATCTCCGGGACGATCACCGACCGGAGCGGCCGCACCCTGTCGGGCCAGACCGCCGACGCTTTCTGGACCTCGCTCTGCCACGCCCGGCCGCTCAGCATCGGGCTCAACTGCGCCCTCGGTCCCGACCTGCTGCATCAGCACGTGCAGGACCTCTCCCGCGCGGCCGACACCTTCGTCTCGGCCCATCCCAACGCCGGGCTCCCCAACGCCCTCGGCGGCTACGACCTCGGTCCCGACACGATGGCCGCCGATCTCGGCGCCTGGGCCCGCGAGGGAATCGTCAACATCGTGGGTGGCTGCTGCGGCACCACGCCGGATCACATCGCGGCCATCGCCGCGGCGGTCGATGGTGTCGCACCGCGGCAGGTCCCGACCCTCGAACCGCGGACCAGGCTGTCGGGACTCGAGCGCGTGGTGATCTCGCCCGAGAGCAACTTCGTCAACGTCGGCGAACGGACCAACGTGACCGGGTCGCGCCGCTTCGCGCGGCTGATCCAGGACCAGCAGTACGAGACTGCGCTCGAGGTCGCCCGCCAGCAGGTGGAGGCCGGCGCCCAGATCCTCGACGTCAACTTCGACGACGCCCTGCTCGACGGCGAGCAGGCGATGACCACCTTCCTCAACCTGATCGCCTCGGAACCGACGATCGCCACCGTGCCGGTGATGATCGACTCGAGCAAGTGGAGCGTGCTCGAGGCGGGTCTCCGCTGCCTGCAGGGCAAGGGCGTGGTCAATTCGCTGTCGCTCAAGGAGGGCGAGGCGGCGTTCCTGGCACAGGCCGCGCTGGTCCGTCGCTACGGCGCCGCCGCGGTGGTGATGGCGTTCGACGAGCAGGGCCAGGCCGAGACCGCCGAGCGCAAGGTGGCGATCCTCGAGCGGGCGTACCGGCTGCTGGTCGATCGCGCCGGGTTCGATCCCACCGACGTGATCCTCGACCCCAACGTCTTCGCGGTCGGCACCGGGATCGTCGAACACGGCGACTATGGCAATGCCTTCGTCGAGGCGGTCCGTGCCGTGAAGCCGCGCTGTCCCGGTGCGCTCACCAGCGGGGGCATCAGCAACGTGTCGTTCGCCTTCCGCGGCCACGACGGGGTGCGCGAGGCGATGCACGCGGTCTTCCTGGAGCGGGCGATCGCCGCCGGACTCGACATGGGGATCGTCAACGCCGGCGCGATGCCGCTGGTCGACGACCTCGACCCCGAGCTTCGCGAGGCGGTGGTCGACGTGCTCTGGAACCGGCGCGACGACGCCACCGAGCGACTGCTGGCACTGGCCGACCGGGCCCGCGGCACCGTGGCCCCCGGCGCCGACACCGCGTGGCGCGAACTGCCCGTGAGCGAGCGACTGTCGCATGCGCTGGTGCACGGCATCGTGGAGCACATCGAGGCCGACACCGAGGAGGCGCGACTCGCCGCCGAGACGCCGCTGGCGGTGATCGAGGGACCGCTGATGGCCGGGATGGACATCGTCGGCGATCTCTTCGCCAGTGGCAGGATGTTCCTGCCGCAGGTGGTCAAGAGTGCCCGGGTGATGAAGCGCGCCGTGGCGCACCTGGTGCCCTACCTCGAGGCGGCCCGGGCCGGGACCGCCGCCGCCAAGCGCGGTCGGATCCTGCTCGCCACCGTGAAGGGCGACGTGCACGACATCGGCAAGAACATCGTGGCCGTGGTGCTGCAGTGCAACGAATGGGACGTGATCGACCTCGGCGTGATGGTGCCGACGGCAACGATCCTCGAGACGGCACGACGCGAGCAGGTGGACCTGATCGGCCTCTCGGGACTGATCACCCCGTCGCTCGACGAGATGGCGTTCGTGGCCGGTGAACTGGAGCGCGAGGGCTTCACCACTCCACTGCTGATCGGCGGGGCCACCACCTCGCGGGCCCACACGGCGCTGCGGATCGCGCCGCGCTACGCGTCGCCCGTGGTGCACGTGCTCGACGCATCGCGCGCGGTCCCGGTGGCGGCGGCGCTTCGCGATCCGGCGCGGCGCGAGGCATTCTTCGCCGACGTGACCGCCGAGTATGACGCGCTCCGCGCCGAGCGCGAGGGTGAGCACGAGGGCACGCTGATCCCCATCGCCGACGCTCGCGCGGCGCGTGTCACCCTCGACCTGACCGTGCCGGTGCCCCGTCCCGGCGACCAGCGGCGTCCACCCCTTCGACGACTGGCCGCTCGCCGACCTGCGCGAGCGAATCGACTGGACGCCGTTCTTCCGCACCTGGGAGCTCAAGGGGGCCTATCCGTCGATCCTCGACGACCCGCGCCAAGGCGCGGCCGCGCGCGACCTCCATCGCGACGCCTTGGTCCTGCTCGACGAGCTCGAGGGTGGGGCGCTGCTCCACCCGCGCGGCGTGATCGGTTTCTGGCCCGCCGACGCCACGGGCGACGACATCGTGCTCTATCGGGACGAGGATCGGACCGAGGCGCTGGCGACGATCCATACGCTCAGGCAGCAAGCGCGCCGCGACGGCCGTGCCTCCCTGGCCCTGGCCGACTTCGTGGCCCCGCGCGAGACCGGGATCACCGACTGGGTCGGTGCCTTCGCGGTCACCACCGGCCATGGCCTCGAGGCGTTGGTGGCCAGGGCCAAGGCGAACCACGACGACTACCGGGCCATCATGCTCGCCGCGCTGGCCGACCGCCTCGCCGAAGCATTCGCCGAGCGACTGCACGAACGGGTGCGGCGCGAGTTCTGGGGCTACGCCCCCGACGAGGCGCTGGACAACGCCGCCCTCATCCGCGAACGCTACCAGGGGATTCGTCCCGCACCGGGCTACCCCGCCTGCCCCGATCACACCGAGAAGCGGACGCTGTTCACGCTGCTCGACGCGGAGCGGAATGCCGGAATGACACTCACCGAGAGTTGTGCGATGCTGCCGGGTTCGTCGGTGAGCGGCTGGTACCTCTGGCGTCCCGAGGCACGCTACTTCGGGGTCGGGCGCATCGACCGAGACCAGGTCGCCGACTACGCCGCCCGCAAGGATTGGGATCTCGACACCGCGGAGCGCTGGCTGTCGCCGGTGCTCGGCTATCGCCGGAGCTGACCATGCCATCGCTTCACGACCTCCTCACCGACGGCCGTGCCCATGTCCTCGATGGCGCGATGGGCACGCTGCTGCACCATCATGGCGCACCAGCGAACGCCTGCTTCGATGAACTGGCACGGAGCCGGCCCGAGCTGGTGCGTGCGGCGCATGCCGCCTACGTCGCCGCCGGAGCCGAGGCGATCGAGACCAACTCGTTCGGGGCCAATCCGCTCAAGCTCGCGGCCTACGGTCTCGCCGAGGATACCGAAGCGCTCAACGCCGCAGCGGCGCGAGTCGCGCGCGAGGCCGCCGGCCCCGACGTGGTGGTGATCGGTGCCATCGGTCCGCTCGGCGTGCGGGTGGAACCATTCGGTGAACTGGGGCTCGACGAGGCCGAGGCGGCCTTCGGCCGACAGGTCGACGGCCTCCTCGAGGGCGGCGTCGACGGTTTCGTGCTGGAGACCTTCTCCGACCTCCATGAGCTCGAGGCGGCGCTGCGCGCGGTGCGAGCCCGTTCCGATCTCGCCGTGATCGCCCAGATGACGATCGGGACCGAGGGGCGCACCGCGTTCGGCACCGAGCCGGAGACCTTCGGCCCTGCGCTGGTGGCCGCTGGCGTCGACGCGGTCGGCTTCAACTGTTCGACCGGCCCGGTGGCGGTGCTCGAGGGCATCGAGCGCCTCGCCCAGGTGGTCTCGGTGCCGCTGTCGGGTCAGCCCAACGCCGGGCTGCCGCGCGAGGTGGGCGACCGCAAGCTCTATGTGGCGAGTCCGGAGTACGTCGGCCAGTATGCCCGCCGGATGGTCGAGGCAGGCGCACGCCTGGTCGGCGGCTGCTGCGGCACCACGCCGGAGCATATCGCGGCGATCGGCCGTTTCGTGAAGTCGGTGCGGCCCAGGACCCCGTCGGAACCGACAGCCCATGCCGGCGGCCTCCCGGCCCAGCCGGAGGGAGTCGAGCCGATGGCACTGGCGCTCCGGTCACGTCTCGGGGCTCGGCTTGCCGCCGGTGAGTTCATCACCACTGTGGAGCTGGTGCCACCGCGCGGCGCCGACCCGGCACCGCTCCTGGCGCAGGCACGGACCCTCAAGGCTGCCGGCATCGATGCGGTCAACATCCCCGACGGACCGCGGGCCCAGTCGCGGATGTCGGCCCTCTTGTCGGCGGTGCTGATCGAGCGCGAGACCGGCCTCGAGGCGATCCCGCACTACGCCTGCCGCGACCGCAACCTGCTGGGCATGCTCAGCGACCTGCTCGGCGCCGGCGCCGCCGGAATCCGCAACCTGCTGATTGTGACCGGCGATCCGCCCAAGATGGGACCCTATCCCGACGCCACCGCGGTCTTCGACATCGACGCGATCGGTCTCACCAACCTCGTCGCCCGGCTCAATCGTGGCCTCGATCCCGGCGGCAACCCGCTCGGGGCACCGACCGCCTTTGTCCACGGCGTCGGCGTCAACCCGGCCGCGCCCGACCTCGATCACGAGCTGCGGCGCTTCGCCTGGAAGGCGGAGGCCGGGGCGACCTTCGCGATGACCCAGCCGGTGTTCGACCCCGACCAGCTCGATCATGGCCTGGCCGCGCTGGCCCCGTTCGGGGTGCCGATCATCGTCGGCGTCTGGCCCCTGGTGTCGCTGCGCAACGCCGAGTTCCTCGCCAACGAGGTTCCCGGCGTCACGGTACCCGATGCGGTGCTCGAGCGGATGCGCCGCGCCAGCGAACGCGGCCGCGAGGCGGCGCTCGCCGAGGGGGTGGCCATCGCCCGCGAGACGGTTGCCGCGATCCGGGGCCGGGTGGCCGGCGTCCAGGTCGCCGCGCCGCTGGGGAAGGTGGCGGTGGCGCTGGAGGTGGTGACAGACTGAGGGCGGAGGACGGAACGACGGAGGACAGAGGGTGAGCGGAGCTGGTCGCCTCTCTCCCCTCCGCCCTCCGCCCTCCGGTTATTTTGCTACACCAACCCGAACCGGATCTTGCAATGACCAGCACTGCCCCTGTCGTCCCAGTTGCGCTGCCCCTCTCGGTCCTCTCCGAGGAGGAAGCGCTCTTCCGCCAGGTCGTGCGGGAGTTCGCCGAGACCGAGGTGGCACCCCACGTCCAGGCGATGGACGAGGCCGCGGTGATGCGCCCCGAGTTGATCGAGCAGTGCTTTGCCCTCGGACTGATGGGAATCGAGGTCCCCGAGCAGTATGGCGGCGCCGGCGGCAGCTTCTTCCTGGCCACCATTGCGATCGAGGAACTGGCGCGTGTCGATGCCTCGACGGCGATCTACGTCGACGTCCACAACACCCTGGTCAACAACTGCCTGCTCCGCTGGGGCAACGACGACCAGAAGGATCGCTACTTCCCGCGGATGAACGAGTCATTGCTCGGCGCGTTCGCGCTCTCCGAGCCGGCCTCGGGCTCCGACGCCTTCGCGCTCGAGACGCGCGCCGTGCAGGATGGCGACGACTGGCTGCTCACCGGGCGGAAGTTCTGGATCACCTCGGGGGCCGAGGCGGGCGTCTTCATCGTCTTCGCCAACGTCGATCCCGAGAAGGGCTACAAGGGAATCACCGCATTCATCGTCGAGCGCGACTTCGAGGGTTTCGACGTCGGCAAGCGCGAGAAGAAGCTCGGGATCCGTGCCTCGAGCACCGTGGAGCTGATCCTCGAGAATTGCCGCGTCCCATCGGCGAACGTCCTCGGCCCGGTCGGCCAGGGCTACAAGATCTCGATCGAGACCCTCAACGAAGGCCGGATCGGGATCGGGGCCCAGATGATCGGCGTGGCGCAGGGGGCCCTCGATGCCACGCTCCGCTACGTGAAGGAGCGGCGCCAGTTCGGCAAGGCAATCGCCGAGTTCCAGGGGGTGCAGTTCCAGCTGGCCGAGATGGACACCCAGCTCGAGGCGGCGAGGATGCTGGTGTACAACGCGGCCCGACTGAAGGACGCCAAGCTGCCGTTCGCTCGCGAGGCGGCGATCGCCAAGCTCTTCGCCTCGGAGGCGGCCAACCGGATCGCCGGCCAGGCGGTGGAGCTCTTCGGCGGCTACGGCTACTCTCGCGAATACCCGGTCGAGAAGTTCTATCGCGATGCCAAGATCGGGGTCATCTACGAGGGCACCAGCAACATGCAGCGACAGACGATCGCCAAGATGCTGCTGAAGGACTGAGATCGGAGAACGGAGAACCGAGGACTGAGGACGTGCCGGGGGCCGCGTGGTTCTCCTTCCGTGCTCGCTTCTCCGTTCTCGGTTCTCCGATCTCGGTTCTCCGTTCTCCGTACTCCGTTCTCCGTTCTCCGTTCTCCGTTCTCGGCTCTCCGTTCTCCGCCCCGCCCTGCCGACACTTCCTGCATGGAACTTGCGTAGGATCACTCCATGACCCGTAGGATCCGCCACTCCCTGTTGCACGGCGCCGCGTTCGCGGCGCTTTTCGCCGTGCCCCTGGCCGCCCAGTCTCCGGTCACCGACCAGATGGAGAGCTGGTACGCCAAGGCCCGGCGGAGCGCACCGGGCACCTGGGGGGTGGTGGTCGCGACCCAGCAGGGTGAGGTGATCTGGTCGGTCAACGGCAGTGAGCCGCTGGTTCCGGCCTCGACGGTCAAGCTGCTGACCACGGGCTTCACCCGGACCATGGTCGGTGCCAATGCCCGGCGGCCGACCCGGGTGGTCGGCAGCGGCGGTGTGGATCCGACCGATGGCACCTGGAAGGGGACCTGGTCGCTGGAGCTCAATGGCGACCCGACCCTCGAGCGGCCCGACGTGGCCGGCCCAACGCTGCAATCGCTGGCGGACCAGCTTCGCGCGATCGGGGTCCGCAAGCTCACCGGTCCGCTGTCGCTGACGACCGAGGAGGGTGAGCGCGCCACCGCTGCCTATCCGGCAGCCTGGTCGCCTCGTCACCGGGGACGCTACTTCGCGCCGCCGGTCGGCCCGGTCACCCTCAACGAGAACGTGATCGCCTTCTCGGTCTCGCCGGGATCGCGCGCCGGCCAGCCGCCGGTGCTCTCGGCCGACGCCCCGCATGGGGTCGCCCGTCTGGTGAAGGTCCAGGCGCGCACGGTGAGTGGATCCCGCAACCGGCTGCGGCTCGGGCGGAGCGGCGATGGCTGGGTGGTCACTGGCACGATCGGCACTCGGGCCAGGGCCCGGCGCTACACCTTCGTGGCCCACGACCCGACGGCGGTGGTCGAAGCGACCTGGGCCGAGGCACTCGATCAGGCCGGGATCGCCTGGGAGCGGGTCCCGGCGATCAAGGCGCAGAAGGTGCCCGGTCGCCGGGTCCTCGCCGAGATCGTCTCGCCGGTGTTCGACTCGGTGGCCCACGAGATCAACACCCGCTCGGTCAACATCGGCGCCGAGTTGATGCTGCTCTGGGGTGGTGGCAGCGATCACCCGGCCGATCGCCTGATGGCACATGTCAGGACGGTCACCGGACTGAACGAGGGGATCCACCTCGTCGATGGCAGCGGCCTCTCCGACGACGACCGCGTCGCCCCGATCGTGTTCGCCACCTATCTGGCCCGCTTCCCACTCACGCCCGCCGGGCGCGATTTCCCGCTGCTGTTGCCGTCGAACGGCCATGGCACCCTCAAGTCGCTGGCACGCGGGATCTCCGAGGCCGGGGTGGTCCGCGCCAAGACAGGCACCCTCGGCAACTCCTCCACGCTGGTGGGCTACCTGGGCCAATCGAGCGGACTGCTGCTGGTGGCCGCCATGTACAACGGCCCTCACGTGAGTGCCGCCAAGCAACAGCAATGGCAGCTCTTCCGCACCCTCGGCGCCGACGGCGTGCCGGTGCCGCTCTCCGACGACGGCACGATCTTCACCCTCGGCAGCGCACCGGTCAGCATCGGTCGCTGAGCCTCAGCGGCTCCAGGTCGGCTTGCGGTCCTCGGCGCGCACCGCGCCGGGCTCGAGGCCGCCAACATGCCGTCGTGCCATGCCAGCCCAGTTCCGTCGAGCAACAATCGCGACGAGACGAACCACTCGCATCGGGGATCCGGCAGCGGGAGGATTCAGCCGGGGTACCCGCTCGACGCCCTCCGGGCTACGCCCGCCCGCCCAGCCGCGCCTCCACCTGACGGAAGAGCGTCGGCAGCACCACCAGCGTGAGGATCGTCGACGGTGACCAGCCCGCCGATCACCACCGTGGCCAGCGGGCGCTGGAGCTCGGCGCCGGCCGAGGTCGGAGATCGCCATGGGCATGAAGCCGAGACTCGCCACCACGGCGGTCATGAGCACCGGCCGGAGCCGTGACGGCGCCGCGCCGAGCACCGCCGCCCTGGCCAGCGGCTGCACCGCCTCGCACGCAGCGTCGTTGACGTGCGCTCACCAGCACCACGCCGTTGAGCACCGCGATGCCGAACAGCGCGATGAAGCCGATGATCGCCGAGAGTGCTGAGGTTGAGCCCGCGCAGCCAGAGCGCCGCACCCCGCCCGACCAGCGCGAACGGCACGTTCGAGCAGGATCAGGCACGGCCTGGCGCGAACGCGCCGAACGCGGTGAAGCAGCAGCAGGTAGATCGACGCACGATGGCCAGCGGCACGAGGATCGCGAGCCGCGCGCATGGCGCGTCTGCTGGTGGCGGTACTGACCGCCCCATTCAGTGCGGTAGCCGGTCGGCAGCGGCACGTCGGCGGCGAGCGCCGGCCTGGGCCTCGTGCACGAAGCTGCCCACGTCGCGCCCGCGGATGTTGGCCCCGACGACCACGATGCGAAGCTCCCGCCCTCGTGCGCGATACGCCTCGCGGTGCCTCGACCATCGCGCACGTCGGCCACCGAGGCGAGCGGCACCACCGCGCCGCCGGGAAGGCCGATCGGCAGCTGCGCCGAACCGGTCGGCGTCGCATCGCCGTCGCTGCCCGGGATGCGCACGGTGATCGCGATCCGCCGCGGACCGTCGACCACCTCCGTGGCCGTGTGCCGCCCCGAGCGCCAGCTCGACCGCGTGTGCCGACCTCGCTCGGCGCTGAGGCCGTAGCGTGGCGAGCGCGGTCGCGGTCGGACCGTGATCTCGCAGCTGCTTCACCCGCGCGGCGCCGTCGACCTTCACGTCCGCGGCCCCGGGCACCGGCGATGAGCGCCCGTTCGGATCCGCTCGGCGAGCGCGGCGAGCGCATCGCACGTCGGCACCGTACACCTTCACGCCCACGTCGGTCGTGATCCCGCTCTCGGCCTCGTCGAGGCGCATCTGGATCGGCTGGGTGAAGGCGATCGTCGAGCCCGGGATCGTCGGCCAGCGCGCGAGTCCATGCAGCGCGATCAGCGCGTCCTTGCCGCCGGGTCGCCACTCCGTCGCGGTCCTTCAGGATGACGTACGTGTCCGACTCGTAGGTCCCCATGGCCTCGGTGGCGAGGTCGGGACGGCCGAGCTTGGAAACCACCGTGCTCGACCTCGGGAAAGGCGCGCAGGGCGAGCTCCATCTGGGTCGAGTAGCGCACGCCCTCGCTCCAGCGCGCGTCGATGGCAGGCGCTCGCGTCTTGACGAGCACCGCTGCCCTCGTCGAGCCGTGGCATGAACTCGGTGCCGAGCGACTCGGGCACCCGAGCGCCAGCGACCGCGAGGACGATCGCCACCAGCGCGGCAGCCGATCGACCGGCCTCGCACGCCGAGCGCCCCGGTCGTAGCCGCTCGTACCGCGCTCCGGAAGCGCTCGGGCCTCTCCACTGCCGTTCGGCGTTGAGCAGGAAGACCCGGGGACGGCGGGGATGAACGTGAGCGCCAGCACCAGCGATCCGATCACGGCCGCCATCACCGTGAACGCCATCGGGATGAACATCTTTCCCTCGGTGCCCTCGCAGCGCGAAGATCGGCACGTACACCGCGATGATGATCGCGATGCCGAAGACGACCGGGCGGCCGACCTCGACGGCCGCGTCGACGGATGCGCTTGGTCGCGGTCCTGCGGGTCCGTGGCCGGCGCGGCGCATGATGTTCTCCACCATGACCACCGAGGCATCCACGAGGAGGCCGAAGTCGAGCGCGCCCAGGCTCATGAGGTTGGCTGAGACCGAAGAGCCGCATGGCGATGAACGCCCATGAGCATCGACAGCGGGATGACCGAGCGCGACGACGAGGACTGCGCCGCGATGTTCCGCAGGAAGGCCCACAGCAGCACCGCGACGACCAGTAGGCCGCCCAGGAAGAGGTTCTTCTTGATGGTGTGCGTGGTCCGGTCGACCAGGTCGCGCCTGCTCGTAGAAGGGCACGAGCGCCACGCCCGCGGGCAGCGTCGCCTCGATCGTCGGCGACCCGCTCGCGGATCCGCGTCGATGACCTGCCTGCGCGTTCTCGCCCTTCCGCATGATGACCATGCCGCTCACGACCTCGCCCTCGCCGTTGTACGTCACGGCGCCCTGACGCGGCAGCGGGCCGCTCTCGACGTCCGCCACGTCGGCGAGCCGCAGCGGCATGCCGTCGACGGTAGCGACCTGCACGGCCCTCAGGTCGTCGAGGCGTCTCGATGCGTCCCATGCCGCGGATGACGTACCGCTCTCCGCGGCTCTCCGTGTAGCCGTGCCGCCGAAGTTGCGGTTGTTGTCCGCGATGGCCGCCTCCACGTCCGCCGAGCGTCAGGCCGGCCTCGGTCAGGCGACGGGGATCCAGCGACACGTGATACTGCTCGGTGAAGCCGCCCCACGAGTTCACCTCGGCCACGCCGCGCACCGTGCGCAGCTGCGGCGCGATGGTGTAGTCGTGGAGCGTCTTGAGCGCGACTGCGCGTCCCAGGCGTCGCTCGACGACGTGAGGACGTACTGGAAGACCTCGCCCATCGCGGTGGACACCGGACCCAGCGTCACCGTGACTCCGTCGGGGAGGTCGGCGACGACGTTGTTCAGCCGCTCATTGACGACCTGGCGCGCGAAGTAGGGGTCGACGCGGTCCTCGAAGACGACCTGGGTGATCGACACGCCGAACTTGGTGGTCGACCGGACCGCACTCGGTGCGCGGGAGGCCGAGCAGCGAGCGCTCGATGGGGAACGTCACGAGCTGCTCGACGTCCTGAGGCGCCATCCCCGGCGCGTCGGTGATGACGCTCACGGTGTTGGCCGTCAGGTCGGGGAAGGGCTCGAACGGGATCGTGGACCACGCCCAGATTCCGCCGGCCAGCAGCGTGAGGACCCCGCCGAGGACGAAGCCCCGGTGACGGACGCTCGCCCCGATGAGCCCGTCAATGATCATCGGGCACGCCGCCACCGAGATGGCCGCCGCATGAGCCGGAGGCGCCGCCGCCACCTCGACCGGCCACCCTCCCGATCTCCCATCGCGCGTGCATCACCTCCGGCGACCCGCCATTGAGCGATCGGTTGGCGGTCTCGCGCAGGAAGACCCCGGCCCCCTGGGCGGTGCGCTGCACCGCCTCCGCCGGAAGCACCGCCCGCTCGACCCGATCGCCCGCCGAGAGCAGGATGGTGGCGTACATCCCCGGCACCACGCCGGCCGGCGGATGCTCGAGTGCCACCCGGACATCGAGGGCACGGCGAACCGGATCGAGCGCGCCACCGGTGCGCACCACCCTGGCGGTGAAGGTGTCGCCGGGAAACGCGGCGAGCGCCACCGGGCCGTCCCGCCGGCGCGCCTGAGGCACCGCGCGCTCGGGCACCCAGCCGGTGACCCAGAACGAGCGGGCATCGCCGATCTCGACCAGCGGCATCCCGACCGTCACCGCCTCGCCGGGGTTCACGCGGACCGCCATCACCGTGCCGTCGGTCGGCGCCACGATCGTGACGTCGTCGCCGTCGGGGTGGAGATGCTTGACGAGGTCCTCGGCGCGCTTCTGTTCCGCCCGGGCGGCGGCAAAGGTGGCCCGGCGTTGCTCCACCTCCTCGAGCGACACGGCGCCAACGTCGAGCAGCTCGCCGACCGGTCCAGCGCGGCCCCGGCGGCGCTCACCTCGGCCTCGGCCGCGGCCAGGTCGCGCCGCGCGGCGCTCAGCTCGTGGGAGTGGATGATCACCACCGGTGCTCCGGCGCGAACATGGTCGCCCGGCAGGACCGGCACGCGACCACCCGGCCCTCGACGATCGAACCCAGGTGCGCCGTCGCCGGGTCGGGTGTGCCCACGGTGGCGGGGATGTCGAGGGGGATGGCAACCTGCTCCAGTGTGACCGTGTCGATCACCAGTGCCAGCCCGCGCAGTTGCACCGGGTCGAGATCGACCACGCCGACCGGCGGCTGCTCCGGCTCGGCAACCGGGGCATCCCCACCGCAGGCGACGAGGAGCGCCAACACGACCGCGAAGCACCGAACGTTCATCGCACATCCTCCGGCAGGCAGAGCGTCGTGGCATCGAACGTCCCGACGCCGAGTCGCGCGAGGCGGACCTGGTGGTGCCGGGCGTTCTCGCGCCACGCCTCGTGTTCGGTGAGTGCCGCGAGCCGTGCGCGCCGCGCATCGAACAGGCGGTAGAGCGATCCCTCGCCCAGTCCAGCCGCGCCGTCTCGGCCACCACCACCGCATCGAGGTCATCGCGCCAGCGCGCGTCGTAGCGCGGTGCCTCGGCGGCGAGGAGGGCGAGGGCCCGGCGGTGTCCGGCGATCTCCCCCTCGGTCGGCGCGTTGCAACTCGGCCCGATCGGCCACGACCGCGTCGCGCTCGGCCGCCGCAGCGGTCACCGCGGGACCGCGACCGTTGAGCAACGGCAGCTCAAGCGAGAAGCCGAGCAGCAGCGCGCTGAAGCCAGCGCTGCGCCGGAACCCGATCTCGGGCACCAGGTCGGGCACCCGCGCGGCTCGCGCCACCGACATCGCCGCCTCGGCGGCATCGAGTCGGGCATCGATGGCGGCAAGATCCGGGGTGAGGCCGCGCGGCTCCTGACCGGGAACCGCGGGACAGGCGAGCACGGTGACGTCGACAGGTGTCCCGGGCGGCAGGCCGAGCAGCGCGGCAAGCCCCGTATTGGCCTCGGCCGATGCGGCGAGCTGCCGCGCGTGGCGCGACCGGGCCGACGTCGCCTCCACCCGGGCGAGCGCGGCCCGCGACGCGGCGTCGCGCCCTCCGCCACCCGGCGGTGTGTCATGCCACCCCCATCACGTCCGGCGGGAGGCCGCGACAGGGCCTCGCTCGAGTCCCATCTGCGATGCCGCAGCACGCCTCCGCATCGGCCCGCCGCGCTCCGCCGGGCGGCGGCGCCCCTCCGCGCGGGCCGAGATCCCCCCGAGGCCAGGGCAGGCAGGATCGCCTGGCCCTCGCCGGCGAGCCGCCCGGCCGGTCACCTGCGCTCGGCCCGAGGTTCTCGGCGAGCACCAAACGCGGTGGCCGGCGGCCGAGCGCCTCGCGTCGCCTCGGCCACCCAGCGCGCCGCGGCAGCCTGGATCGCACCCGAGCTCGACTCGGCCGCGCAGCATGGCCGTGCGCCAGCCGCACCGTGTCCTGCTGGTCGCAGGCCAGGAGAGGTCACATGCGACAACTATCGAACGTGAACTCGCTTTGCCGGGCGTAGCTTTGGATGCGATGCTGCTGTGGAGACGCGCCCCAGCGCCGATGCACGCGGGCTGAGGCCATGGCCAGCGTGACGGCGCCACCCTGCCGACGCGCGCCGCTGTGCGCTCGAGCCCTACGAGCGTGCTGCTCGACCTCGGCCTGCCCGACGGCACGGCCTGGTGCTGCTCGACGAGCTGCGCCCGGGGGCACCATCCCGGTGATCGTGCTGACCGCCCGCGACAGCGTCGGCGACGGTCGCCGGTCTCGACCACGGCGCCGACGACTATCTGGTCAAGCCGTTCGCCCTGGCCGAGCTCGAGGCACGGCTCCGGGCGATCGCCGGCGGACCCGAGCTGGCGCCCCGACGAGATCCGGGTGGACACTGCGCCTCGACCCGCCACCCGACGGTCTGGCGCGGCGAGCGCGAGGTGTCGCTCACCACCACCGAGTTCGCCCTGCTCGCCTTCCTGGCGCGCAGCCGGCGAAGTGCTCGGTCGCCAGCGGATCAGCGAGAAGGTCTGGGACGCCAACTACGATCCCGCCTCGAACATCATCGACGTCTACATCGCCCGCTTGCGGCGCAAGATCGACGGACCCGACGACTGTCGCTGCTCCACACGGTGCGGGGTGCCGGCTACCTGCTCGACCCGCGGGAACCCGATGACGCTCGGCACCACCCGGCGCGGCTGATGCTCGCCTTCGGCGGTTCGTTCGCGGCGCTGCTGCTGCTCGGCTGCGGGGCGCTCTACCTGGTGCTGGTGCGCGGCTACCGGGAGGCCTACGATCACCGCCTGATCGAGACTCCCAGCTGGCACTCGACCTCTTTCGCTTCGATCGCAGCGAATATCCGACCGCCGAGGCGGCCGTCGCGCACATCATGAAGGAGCTGGTCACCGTCGATCGATCGGTGGCGGCCTTCGACACCACCGGGCACCGGATCGGCGTCGCCCAGCGCGCCCCGATGGCACCCGACCTGACCCACGTCTCGCCGCTCGGGCTCGGCCTCACCCCCGGCGCAACAGATGCCGGGCCACGAGGTGCGCCTGATGCGGTTCCCGCTGCCCGAGGGAATCGAGATGGTGGTCGGGGTGAGCGATGCCGAGTATGTGGCCCGGGTGCACACGCTCCGGTGGTGCTCGGCGTGGGCATCCCGATCCTGCTGGTCCTCGGGCGCTGCTCGGCGCTCGGCTGGCGGAGCCGGTGCTCCGGGTGCAGCGGCGCTTCCTCGCCGATGTCGCCAGAGCTGCGCACGCCGATCGCCATCGTCCTGGCCGAGGCCGACGCCGGGCGGCGGCGGCCACCCCGGCACGCAGCCATGCCGCGCTCGAGGCGGTGGCCAACGAAGCCGAGCGGATGGGCGCCTGGTCTCGGACCTGATGCTGCTCGCGCGCGAAGACGAGACCTGTGCCCGCCGAGCAGGCGCTCTATCTCGACGACGTGGCCCAGCGCGCGATCCGTCGGCGGCGGCCTGCCGGAGGCCGCCAGCCGGCCGATCCGGCTCGAGCAGTTCGACGAAGCGCCGGTCCAGGGCGACGCCGACCTGCTCGAGCGGGCGTTGCTGGCGCTGCTCCACAATGCCCTGGTGCACGGCGACCGGTCCGATCACGTCGAGACCGGTCACGACCGCGAGGCGTGGGCCCGGGTGATCGATGGCGGCCGGGCGTGCCGCGCGAAGCCCGTGACGGATCTTCGAGCGCGGCGTGCGGCTCGATCGCAAGCCGACCCGGAAACGGTCTGGGACTCCCCATCGTACGCCTCATCGTGGAACGCCATGGCGGCACCGTCACCCTCGACGACGTGCCGTCGGGAGCCTCCTTCACCCTCCATCTGCCGGCGACCGGCGCCGCGCGGAAATCGCCACGATGGCCCACCCCGATCCGACACCCTCTTCCTCGAGCTCCAGGCCGCCGTGGCCGGGCGTTACTCGCTCGAGCGCGAGCTGGGCCGCGGCGGGATGGGGATCGTCTATCTCGCCCGCGACGTGCGACTCGACCGCCCGGTGGCCCTCAAGCTGCTCCCGCCAGAGCGGGCCACCAGCGCCGCGATGCGTGAGCGCTTCCTCTCCGAGGCACGGATGGCGGCGGGACTGGCGCACCCGAACATCGTCCCGATCCACGCCGTCGAGGAACTGGGGCCCTTCGTCTTCTTCGCGATGCAGTACGTGGCCGGCGAGACGCTGGGCGACCGGATCCGTCGCGAGGGGCGCCTCGCGCCGTGGCCGGCCGCCACCCTGCTCCGCGACGTGGCGTGGGCGCTCGCCTACGCCCACGCCCAGGGCGTGGTCCACTGCGACATCAAGCCCGACAACATCCTCCTCGATGGCGATGGCCGGGCACTGGTCGCCGACTTCGGCATCGCCCGACTCGCAGACCACGAGGGCGACGGCCGGGTGCAGGGCACTCCCGAATACCTGAGCCCCGAGCAGGCCGCTGGAGAGCCGTGCGACGCGCGAAGCGACCTCTATGCCCTCGGGGCGGTCGCCTTCCATGCCCTGATCGGGCAGCCGCCGTTTGCCGGCGACGCCACCGCGTTGCTGCACCAGCATCTCACTTCGCCGGCGCCGTCGCTGGTGGACCACGCACCGGAGCTGCCGGCCCGGTTGTCGGCGGCGGTCGACCGCGCGCTGCTCAAGGATCCCACCCTCCGCTGGCCGAGCGCCGAGACGATGGCCGAGGCGTTCGCACCGCCGCTGCCGCTCACTGCCGACTTGCCGGTGCCGGTCAGGATCTGGGCCGAGCGCGGCCGTGAGATGAAGGGGCTCTACGTGATCTGGTCGCTGCTGTTCTACGGGCTGGCGATCATGGTCTTCACCGCGGCGTCGGGACCGGCGCAGTGGCCCCTGACCGCCAAGATCATCTTCAGCTTCTTCGTGATGGCGATCCCGGTGCCGTGGGTCGGGCACGCCATCTGGCGGCTGGTCGAGACGCGCCGCGCACTGGAGGCCGGCGCCACGCTCGAGGACCTGCGTCACGCCTCGGAGGTGACCCGGGCGCGGCGCGAGGAGGAGATGCGCTTCGATGCCGCCCGGCCGATCCACTGGATCGCCAGGATGGTACGAGTGGCCACCTATGGCGCCTTCGTGGTGGCCGTGGCCGCGCTGGTGATCGGCACCAGGGGTGCCACGTTCTTCTGGAACACGCCGTGGGCCGCGCTTTTCTCGGTGTCCACCCTGATGGGCATTACCGGTGCGCTCAAGGGACTGCTGATCCCGGGACGCCGGATCAAGCCGGTCGATCGCTGGGCACGGCTGCGCACCTGGTTCTGGTCCGGGCCGCTCGGTCGTCTCTTCGCCCGCGCGGCAGCCCTCGGCCTGCCGAAGGCGGAGAGTGGCTGGGCCAGCTGGCGACCGACCGAGGCGGCCCTCGGCGGCGCCACCGAGACGCTCTACCAGGCACTGGGCGCCGGCCAGCAGCGCCAGCTCGACGACCTGCCGCTGGTGGTGGCGCGCCTCGAGCACGAGGCGGCCCACGCCCGGGCCCAGCTCGCGGGGGGCGTGGAAGGTGAGTGGGGCGACCGCCTCCAGGCCGCGGTCGGTGCGATCGAGACGCTGCGGCTCGGCCTGCTCCGGATCCACGCCCAGATGAGCGACGCCGGGTCGCTCACCGCCGACCTCGACGCCGCCAGGGAGTTGGCGTCGCGGATCGACTATCTGCTTGAGGCAGAGGACGAGGTGCAGGCGGCGCTGGCACGCCCCCGATCCGCCAAGGCTCCGGTCACACCAAGCAGGTCACTGGGATAGGATCCGCCGCCCGGCCTTGAGAAGACCCCGCAGTTGGAAGGCACGACGCCGCTGCTCGGCCGCGCGAAGTCGGGCCGTGTGGGCCAGCAACAGGTCGCTGCGGGTGACGATCCCGACCAACCGCCCCGACGACGGGTTGTCGACCACCGGCAACCGGCCCACGTCGGCGCGGACCATCTGATCGGCGGCATCGCGCAGGGTCTCGTCCGGGGTGACCACGATCGGTTCGCGCGACACGATCGACTGCACCGTGGCCTCGCGCGGCGCCGACTCCAGGTCGTGACGCGTCACGACCCCCACCACCACCCGATCCGGCCCCACCACCGGGAACGCCTGGTGGCGCATGTCCGGCACCCCGGCCAGGTACTCGCGCGCGGCGGTGACCGTCGTGTCGGTGGGAAAGGCCTCCACTTCACGCGACATCGCCCGGCCGATCGGGATCATCGAGAGCTCATCGACGGCATAGTCTTCCGGGACGATCATGCCGCGCTGCGCCAGCTTGTCGGTCATGATGGTCTGCCGGTTGAGGAGCCGGGAGATCAACACCGCGGTGGTGCATCCGGCCAGCAGCGGGAGCAGCCCGAGCGGTTGCCGGGTCGCCTCGAAGGCAAAGACCACCGAGGTGAGCAGTGCGCGGGTCGCGCCCGCGAACATCGCCGCCATGCCGACCATCGCGGCCACGGTCGGCTCGACCTGCGCGGCCGGCAGCAGCGCCGCGAACGCGGTGCCCACCAGCGCACCGATGCCGCTACCGAAGGTGAACAGCGGCGCCAGGGTGCCGCCCGACGTGCCACTGGCCAAGTAGACCAGCCACGCCACCAGCTTGAGGCCGACGATGGTGACGATCACCGTTGCGGTCAGGTGGCCGGCCAGGATGTTGGCGATGTTGGCGTAGCCCACCCCGAGGATCCGCGGCTCGAGGATCCCCAACCCACCGACGACCACTGCACCGATCAGCGGCCACCACATCCAGTGCAGCGGCAGCCGGGCGTACAACCCCTCGAGCTCGTGGAGGGCGCGGGTGATCCCGACCGCCACGAAACCGACCACACCGCCAACCACCCCGTAGCTCACCAGGGCGAGTCCGGCGGGATCGCCCACGTGGGGCATCGGGAACATCGGACCGCCGCCGAGCAGCGAGAGCCGCACCACGGTGGCGGCGGAGGCGGCCAGCGCCACTGGGATGATCGACCGGGCGCGATACTCGAACAGCAACAGCTCGATCGCCAGGAGCACCGAGGCGACCGGCGTGTCGAAGGTGGCCGCCATGCCGGCCGCCGCTCCCGCCGCGAGCAGTGTCTTGCGCTCGTCGGCGGTCACCTTCACGAACTGGCCGATCAGCGACCCCGCCGAGGCGCCGGTGGCGATGATCGGCCCCTCGGCACCGAACGGCCCACCGGTCCCGATGGCGATTGCCGCCGACAGCGGCTTGAGGATCGTGAGCCGGGCGGGAATCCGGCTCTGGTTCACCAGGATCCGCTCCATCACTTCGGGGATGCCGTGTCCTCGGATGGCCGCCGATCCCCACCGCGCCATGATGCCGACCGCCAGGGCGCCAACCAGCGGCACCACCGCGATGCGGAGCCAGGAGGCATGGATCACTCCCTCCACCGGCGCGATCGAGAGCGTCCCGTTGAAGGACAGGTGGGTCATCCCGTTGATCAGCCACAGGAGCAGCACCGCGATCCCGCCCCCCGCAATCCCGACGCCGATGGAGAAGACCGTGAGTTGCAACCATCGGCGGCGAGCATGCGGGAGGGCGAACCGCATCCCTCAACGACTCCCGGTCGCCGGGGGAACCGGAACCATCCGGCCATCGCCTGCCCAGCCGAGCCAGAGCAGCAGCCACGCCAACCCGAGCGCCAACGCGCCGAGCACGTCGCTGGGGTAGTGCACCCCGAGGTAGACCCGCGACACGGCGATCGCCAGCGGCATCACCAGGGCGAGGAGCACCAGCGGCCAGCGACCCCGTGCCGGGAAGGTGCGCGCCAACAGCACCAGCATCAGCGACCAGAGGATCGGCGCCATCATGGCGTGACCCGACGGATAGGAGTACCACCCCGCACCGGAGAGTTTGGCGATCACGTCGGGGCGTGGCCGGTGGAATGCCGCCTTGGCGGCGCCGTAGACCAGCTCGCCCGACACCCCGGCCAGCAGGAGCGCGAGGGCGCTGCGCCGCCCGGCGCGGACCCAGAGCAGCGCCACCACGCCGAGCGCGATGGGCACCTCCACCAGGCCGTTGCCCAGGAACGTTGCCACCAGCATCCCGTCGGTGAGCCCGGGCGAACGGATCGTGCCGACCCACTGCAGCACGGCGTCGTCCCAAGGGAGGGTCACCCCGCTCACCACCAGCATCGAGATCCCCGCGAAGAACGCGAGGCAGGCGAATACCGGCGGGGTGAGTCGGAGGCGCGGCAGCATGGCGGAAAGCTAGCGTGGTGGCGAGCCTCGAGCCTTGAGCCTTCAGCGTCCCGCCGCTTCCACCAGTTCGTCCACGTCCTCCGCCGCCGTGGCCCAGCTGGTCATCAGCCGGACCTCGCCACTCGCCTCGTCCCAGGTGTAGAAGCGAAAGTCGCGCTGCAGCCGCTCGGCCATCCCCTCGGGGAGCAGCGCGAACACCGCGTTGGCCTCGACCGCCTGGGTGATCTCGATGCCGGGCACCGTCCGAAGCCCCTCGGCGAGCCGGGCCGCCATCGCGTTGGCGTGCTGCGCATTGCGCAGCCAGCGATCCTCCTCGGCCAGGGCCACCACCTGGGCGGCGAGGTAGCGCATCTTGCTGGCCAGTTGGGTCGACTGCTTGCGGATGTACTTGAACTCGGCCGTCAATCCGGGCCGGAGGACCACCACGGCCTCGGCACCCACGGCGCCGTTCTTGGTGAGGCCGAAGGAGAGGATGTCGACCCCGGCGTCGCGGGTGCTCTCGCGCAGCGGCAGGTGGAGCGTTGCCGCCGCGTTGCAGATCCTGGCGCCGTCGACGTGCACCAACAGGTCGAGGTCGTGGGCGGTGTCGCAGAGCTCGGTGAGTTCGGCGAGCGTGTACGCGGTGCCGTACTCGGTGGTCTGGGTGAGCGACAGCACCCGCGGCTGGACGTGGTGCTCGACACCCACGCCTCGGCTCGCTGCCTCCTCGACCTCCTCGGGTGTGAGCTTGGCGTCGGGGCTTGGCAGGTCGATCAACTTGAAGCCGCCGAGCATTTCGGGCGCCCCGCACTCGTCGACATTGATGTGGGCGTGCTCGCTGGTGAGCACCGCCTGCCACGGCCGCGCCAGGGCGCGGAGCGCGGTCACGTTGGCGCCGGTGCCGTTCCAGACCAGGAACGTCTCGGTGTCCTCGCCGAACTGGCCCCGGAACCAATCGAGCGCCAGTGCCGTCCACGGGTCGTCGCCGTAGGCACCGGCGGCACCGTCGTTGGCGCGGGCCAGCGCCGCGAGCACGGCGGGATGCGCCGGCGCGGCGTTGTCGCTGCGGAATTCACGCGGCAGGCTCATGGCTCGTCCTCCGGGGGCGAGACGTTGTCCTCCCAGAGCGCCAGCACGTTGCCGTCGGGGTCGGCGACGAGCGCCATGATCCCGAACCCCTGCTGGGTCGGCTCGGTCACGAAGCGCGCCCCGCGTTCGCTGAGCCGCGAGCAGAACTCGAGCAGGTCGTCGACCCGGAAGGTGTAGCCGGTCTCGCGTCCGACCATCGCCCGCGCCGAGGGATGTTCGGCTGGGTGGACGCTGAGATGCGGCGGGGCCTCGAGGAACTGGAAGCCGAACGACCCGGCGGCCACCAGCGGCAGGCCGAGGGTCTCCTCGTAGAAGGCGCGGGCGCGTTCGAGGTCGGTGACGAAGACAGCGACGGAATGCAGGTGAGGTGTCATGGATCACGGTCGGGCCGACTCGCCACGGCGAGTCGGACGTTGCGGCGCATCCGGTCGAGACCGGGTCGCGCCAGGGGAGTGTCGGCATAGCGACGGCGGAATTCCGTCTCGTCCATCTGCTCGAACACCGAGGGATCGCGACGATCGGGGTCGCGACGATCATGGAACTCCTCGACCGCCGTCGGGACGGCGAACTTGACGTTCCAGGGACAGACCGCATTGCAGATGTCGCACCCGAAAGCCCACCCCGCGAACGCCGCCGCGAGCTCCGGCGACGGATCGGCGCGGTGCTCGATCGTGAGATACGACAGGCAACGGCGCGCGTCGAGCACCCGATCGCTGACCAGGGCATCGGTGGGGCAGGCGTCGAGGCAGCGGGTGCAGCTGCCGCACAGGTCGAGGGCGGCCGGGGGTTCGGTCGGGAACTCGAGATCGGTGAACACCGTGCCGATCAGCGTGAAGGAACCGATCTTCGGATGGATCAACATGGTGTTCTTGCCGATCCATCCGAGTCCTGCGCGCTCCGCGAGTTCGCGCTCCGGCACCGGGCCGTCGTCGACCCAGGTGTGCGCCACGGCCGCGCCACGGGCCTTGAGCCATTCGCTCAGGCGATGCAGTCGACCATGGGTCACGAGGTGGTAGTCCATCCCGCGGGCGTAGCTGGCGATCCGGAACGCGTCGTCGGGGTCGGGCTGTTCGTCGGGTCCAGCGGCGTAATTCTCCAGGACCACCACCGCGGTGCGCGCCCCCGGCGTGATCGCGGCCGGCGCCTTGCGCTTGCGGGCCTGGCGCGGCAGGTAGCCCATCGTGCCAGCGTAGCCCGCGGCCAGCCATCGATCGAGCGCATCGGCGCGACGCGATGGGTCGAGCGGTGCGATGCCGCAGGCGACGAAACCGATCCGCGCCGCCTCCGCCTTCACCTCCGCCATGCTGGGGCCGGTCATGCCGATCGGGCCACCCGCGCGGCGTACTCCCCGGTCTCGCCGGTGATCAGCCGGGCCCCGTAGCCGAAGGTGACATAGAGATAGGCATACTGGATCATCACCAGCACCCGATTGCGGAAGCCGATCAGGTAGGCGATGTGGATCAGGGCCCAGAGCAGCCACGCCACCACGCCCGCGAAGCGCAGCTGGCGGACCTCGCAGACGGCGTGTCCCCGGCCGATCACGGCCAGTTGTCCCTTGTCGTGATAGTGGAACGGCCGCCGCTCGCGTCCAGCGATCGCGTCGCGGATGGCCCGCGCCGCATACTTGCCCATCTGGATCGCCCCCGGACAGGTCGCCGGCAAGGGCGGCTTGCCGTTGTGCTCATACCACGCCGCGTCGCCGAGCACGAACACCTCGTCATGACCGGGGATGGTGCAATCGGCCTCGACAACCACCTGGCCCTGTGCGTTGAGCGGGGCGCCGAGACTCACCAGCAGCGGCGACGCCTGGTTGCCTGCGGCCCAGATCACCGTCGTGGTCGGGATCCGCCACCCGCCGGCCTCGACCGCGTCCTCGCCCACATCGGTCACCATCGTGTTCTCGCGCACGTCGACGCCGAGGCGGCGCAGGTCCTCCTTGGCGCGCCGCGAAAGGTTTTCCGGATAGCTCGGCAGGATTCGCGGGCCGGCTTCGACCAGCATCACGGTCGTATCGCGCGTGTCGATGTGGCGGAAGTCGTGCGCCAGCGCGAAGCGACGCAATTCGGCCAGCGCACCGGCCACCTCGACGCCGGTCGGACCACCGCCCACCACCACGAAGGTGAGCATCTGCTGCCGCACCTTGGCGTCGGGTTCCAGCTCGGCGTGCTCGAACGCGAGCAGCACCCGGCGACGGATCTCGAGTGCGTCATCGAGCGACTTCAGTCCCGGGGCGCGGTCCTCCCATTCGGGATGGCCGAAGTAGCTGTGGCGGACCCCCGGCGCGACGACCAGGTAGTCGTAGGGGAGGATGCGGCCATCGGCGAGATGGACCTCGCGCGCTGCAACATCGATCCGCTCGGCGCCGTCGAGCATCACCTCGAGGTTGCGATGCTTGCGCAGGATGGCACGGATCGGCGAGGCGATGTCGGCCGGGTTGAGCGCCGCTGTCGCAACCTGATAGAGCATCGGCTGGAAGAGATGGTGGTTCGACTTGTCGACCAGGGTGACCTGGACCGGGGCGCGCTTGAGTCCCTTGGCCAGGTAGAGCCCCGCGAAACCACCGCCGATGATGACCACCCGCGGCAGATCGCTCACAGGCCCATCGTCTCCCGGCGCCAGCGCGCGAAGCGCACCACGTCGCCGGCCGGCGGCACGGCGGCCTGGTCACCGTAGGCGGTGTACATCCGCCAGCGAAGGTAGCGCCGGTCGGGCAACGGCAGGAACGGCGGCTGGCGCCACCAGCCTCGGCGCCGGAATGCCCAGCCGGTCCGCACCAAGTCCACGGCCAGCCGCGGCGACAGCAGCGCCCGGCCGGCGAGGCGGGCCACCAGCCCTCCCCAATGTCCCCGGTATCGGGGATCGAGCGGTGCCAGATCGGTCATGGCTGGAACGTAATGGCGGGACCGACCTTCGGGTAAAGGGTGAACGGTGATAGGTGAAGGGGGTGGCTCCCGACTGGGTCGAGCTCCCTCTCACGGTGGCTGACCTCCGCGACCCCCTTCACCGTTCACCCTTCACCCTTCACCCCTCCCCCGTCACCAACCACCGCGCTCCTATATTGGGGACCCATGACCGTCCACCCACCGTCGCTGCCGCATCCGCTCGCCGAGAGGCGCGCCGAGCTCCCGGTCTTCGCCCGCGCGACCCACCCGCACTCGTGCTCGCTGGGGGCGCGGCCGCACGCCTCGCGCCGCCAGGCGCGGCGGCATCTCGACGAGTGGAAGGCACGCGGGCCGGGTCCCGGCCACGTCGGTCCTCTTCCCCACTTCTACCATGTCGCCGAAGACCATCAGGCGATGATGGAGGCGTTCTGTCATGGCTGATACCCCCGAGAGCGGCCGGTCGCCGCAGCCGACCGAGGACGAGAAGCTCCTCAATGAACCGGTCGACGCCGAGACGATCCGCCATCGCCGCAACTCCGACTCGTGGCGGGTGCTGCGGATCATGGGCGAGTTCACCTGGGGCTTCGAGAATCTCCAGCCGGTCGCCGGCGGCGTCTCGGTCTTCGGGAGCGCGCGGACCAAGCCCGGCAGCCCGATGTACCAGGCCGCCGAGGAGGTGGGTGGGCTCTTTGCCAAGAGCGGCGTGCCGGTGATCACCGGTGGCGGGCCGGGAATCATGGAGGCGGCCAACAAGGGGGCCTTCGAGGCCGGCGGCCTCTCGATCGGCTGCAACATCGAGTTGCCGCACGAGCAGCACACCAATCCGTACCTGACCCGGTCACTCGACTTCAAGTTCTTCTTCGTCCGCAAGACGATGTTCGTGAAGTACGCGCTGGGCTTCGTGGTCTTCCCCGGCGGGTTCGGGACGCTCGACGAGTTGTTCGAGGCCCTGACACTGATCCAGACGGACAAGGTCACCGACTTCCCGGTGGTGCTCTTCGGCACCGAGTACTGGGGTGGCTTGACCACCTGGATTCGCGACCGGCTCCTCGCCGACGGAATGATCTCCCCGGGCGACAAGGAACTGATGACCGTGACCGACGACCCCTATCAGGTGGTCCGGATCATCAACGACTGCCGCCGCCGGATGCGCATCACCTCCGTGGAGCCCTGAGCCGCCCGTGACGATGCCAGCCGCCGGAGCACCCCCGATCACCCCCACCGCGCCGACCCGGCGCGGCGCGTGGCTGGCGCTGGCCCTGTTGGCCTCCATCAACCTGCTCAACTACCTCGACCGCAACGTCATCTTCGCGCTCTTCGAGCCGATCAAGACCGAACTGTCGCTCACCGATGCCCAGCTCGGCTGGCTCGGCTCGGCCTACATCCTCGTCTTCTCGCTGGCTGCGCTGCCGTTCGGGGTGCTCTCCGACGTCAAGAGCCGCAAGGGCGTGATCGCCGGCGGGGTGGCGGTCTGGAGCCTGTTCACCTTCCTCGGCGGCCTGGTCCGCAACTTCGGCCAGCTCTTCGTCTGTCGCGCCGCGGTCGGTGTCGGCGAGGCCGCCTACGGCCCGGCGTCGGCATCGATGACCGCCGACTATTTCCCCGGCAAGGACCGGGCGATCGCGATGGGAATCCTCGCCGCGGGGATCCCGGTCGGCGGGGTGCTGGGCCTGCTGCTGGGCGGCTGGCTCGAGGGGATCTACGGCTGGCGGGTGGCGTTCATGGCCGTCGGCGTGCCGGGATTCCTCTGCGCGGTGCTGGTGGGACGGCTGCGCGACCCGACCCGGCCCGAGCGACCGATCACCGTGCGCAAAGCGCTGCACGACTTCGAGATCGGGCTGCGGGCCTTCGTGCGGCTCTTCAGCGAGGCGCTGCTGTTCACGGCGATCGGCCTCGTGGCGGCGACGCTCGCGACCATCGCGTACGGCGCCGACAGCGCCCTCGATGCGGCCGTCTTCGCGACCCTGGTCGCCATCGGCCTGGCGCTCAACATCTGGCGCTGGGTCCGCCTGGTGCGGCACGGCAAGCGGAGCCAGACCCCGTGGACCCGACAGATGGAGGGCGCCGTCGACGAACTGGTGCGCGCCGGCCGGGTGGTGCTCGCCACCCCGACCCTGGTCTACATCTTCCTCTCCGGCGCGATGATCTCGTTCGGCCTCAACGGCATTGTCGGCTGGGGTCCCACCTTCATGACCCGCACCTTCGGCCTCACGGCGGGGGCCAGTGCCGCGCTGCTGGGCAAGTGGGGGCTGATCGCCGGGGTCGCTGGTGTGCTGGTCGGCGGGATCTTCGCCGACTGGCTGGGCCGCTACACCAGCCGGGCCCGGGTCATCACCGTCGCGATCGGGCTGCTGCTCGGCGGTCCTCTGGCGATCTGGCTGATGACGGTGCGCGATCTCGAGCTCTTCGTGCCGCTCTTCGTGCTCGCCTTCTTCCTCCTCTCGTGGTACAACGGCCCGCTCATGGCGGTGATCTTCGACGTGGTGCCGGCCCGGATCGGTGCCACGGTGAGTGGGGCGTACCTGCTCTTCATCCACCTCGCCGGCGACGCGATCGCCTTCCCGCTGGTCGGATCGCTCTCGGATCGGGTCGGGCTCGCCTCGGCGGTGATGGTGCTGCCGATCATCGCCCTGGTCGGGGGCGTGATCACCCTCGGTGCGCTGCGCACGGTGGTGCGCGACATGGGCCGCGTCGCGACTGCATCGACCGGCGAGTGGCTGGCCGGCCACCCGAGCGAGCGCGGCACGGCGCAATGATCCAGCCGGCGCGGCGTCGGCTGCGCGACACCGACAGCGCCGAGCGGAGCTCCCGGATCAGGCTCGCGATTCCCGCCTGGCTGTTCATCTACATTGCCGCCGCGATGCTCCACCGCGCCGGGAAGATCGATCGCGGCGAACGCCTGCTGCTCGTCTGGGTTGCCGGACCGCTGCTGGCGTGGGCGATCGGCGTCGGCGGGTCATGGTTGCTCGAGCGCTTCGCCCGCGGGATGATCGCGTCGGTCGTGGCCCAGGGCGGCGACCGCCCGGCGCGCGGCTACTCCGAACAGGAGGCGCTGGTGATCAGCGGTCGAACCGGTGAAGCGATCGACTCATTCCGGTCCCTGCTGGTCGCCTATCCCGACGACCTGGAGGCCCGGATCCGGCTCGCCGCGCTCCTGGCCGACAGCGGCGACCTCGCCGGCGCCGAGCGGCACTATCTCGAGGCGCGGTCTCGACGACCCACCGAGGCGATCGCGCTCCGCGTCAGCACCGGTCTCGCCGCGCTCCACCGCGCCGCCGGCGACACCGACGCGCTCCGCACCGAGCTCGCCGAGTGCGCCCGGCGCTTTGCCGGCACCGCCAGCGGCGAGCACGCCCGTCACGAGCTCGAGGCCCTCGATCCGAGCGGACCCGCGCCCGCCGCCCGCCTGACCCCGGTCCCGCCATCAGGCATCGGAACCGGTCGGCGGCTAGATTTGGTGGGCTTGCCCATGAACGGACCGGAGAGATGATGGACGCCCCAACGGGACTGCGCGGTATCGAGCTCCTGCAGCATCCCCGCTTCAACCGTGAGATGGCCTTCACGGAGGCCGAGCGCGACCGGCTCGGATTGCGCGGCCTGCTGCCGCCGCGGGTTGTCACCCTCGAGGAACAGGTGCGACGCTCGCTGGCCCACCTCGAGCGAAAGCGCGAGGACATCGACAAGTACATCTACCTCATGGGGTTGCTCGACCGGAACGAGACCCTCTTCTATCGCACGGTGATCGACCACATCAGCGACATGATGCCGATCATCTACACCCCCACCGTCGGCGAGGCCTGCCAGCAGTGGGGCGAGATCTTCCGGCGCCATCGCGGCCTCTACGTGACCGCCGACGATCGCGGCCGGGTGCGCGAGGTGCTGGCCAACTGGCCCAACCGCGACGTCGACGTGCTGGTGGTGACCGACGGCGAACGGATTCTCGGACTCGGCGATCTTGGCGCCCAGGGCATGGGCATCCCGGTCGGCAAGCTGGCGCTGTACGCGGCGTGCGCCGGCATCGACCCGTCCCGCTGTCTCCCGGTGACCCTCGACGTCGGGACCGAGAACGTGGAGCTGCGACAGGCGCCATACTACCCGGGCCTGGTCCGGCCACGGTTGCGGGGCGAGGAATACGACGCACTGGTGGCCGAGTTCGCCGACGCGGTCCACGAGATCTTCCCCAAGGCGCTGCTGCAGTGGGAGGACTTCGCCACCGAGAACGCCTTCCGCATCCTGCGAACCCACCGCGGTCGGATCCGTTCGTTCAACGACGACATCCAGGGCACCGCCGGCGTGACGCTCGCCGGGCTGCACGCCGCCGCACGGGCCACCGGACGGCCGCTCACCGAGCAGCGGCTGCTCTTCTTCGGTGCCGGTTCGGCTGCCACAGGCATCGGCGAGCTGATCGTCGCCTCGATGATGAACAACGGGCTCTCCGAGGCCGAGGCACGCCTGCGCTGCTGGTTCGTCGACTCGAAGGGCCTGGTGGTCTCCTCACGCGCCGACCTGGCCAACCACAAGCAGCCGTTCGCCCACGACCACGCCCCGATGCGAAGCCTCGAGGAGGCGGTCGAGGCCCTCGACCCCACGGCCCTGATCGGCGTGGCGGCCCAGCCGAAGACCTTCACCGAATCGATCCTGCGGCGGTTCGCGGAACGCCAGGAGCGGCCGATTGTCTTCGCGCTCTCCAACCCGACCTCGAAGGCCGAGTGCACCGCCGAGGAGGCCTACCGCTGGACCGACGGTCGCGCCCTCTTCGCCAGCGGCAGTCCCCAGGCACCGGTGGCGCTGCGGGGCCGGACCGTGACGCCGCGGCAGGCCAACAACGTGTACGTCTTCCCCGGGCTGGGACTCGGTGTGGTCGCGACCCAGGCCCGGCGCGTCACCGACACGATGTTCCTGGCCGCAGCCCGCGCGCTGGCCGACACCGTGACCGACGACGATCTGGCGATCGGGGCGCTCTACCCGCCGCTCCCCGAGATCCGCAAGGTGTCGGTGCGGATCGCCGCGGCGGTGGCCCGGGTTGCCTGGGACGAGGGACTCGCCACGGTGCCTGAACCCGAGGGCTCCCTCACCGACTGGATCACCGCCCGCATGTACGACCCGGCCTACGACTGACCGGCGGCCAGAGCGTCCGCCACCCGACCACACCGAGGAGCACGTCGCCCCCATGGACTTTCGCCTGACCGAAGAACAGGACCAGATCCGCCAGATGGTGCGGGAGTTCGCCGCCACCGAGATCCAGCCCCACGTGATGGACTGGGACGAGGCGCAGCACTTCCCCGCCGACGTGATGCGGAAGCTCGGGGATCTCGGCCTGCTGGGGGCGATCTTCCCCGAGGAGCTCGGGGGTGCGGGACTGTCATACGTCGACTACGTCCACATCATCGAGGAGCTCGCCGCGGTGGAGTCCGGCATCGCCCTCGGGGTCGCGGCGCACAACTCCCTCGGCAGTGGCCACATCTACCTGGCCGGCAGCGAGGAGCAGCGTCGCCGCTGGATGCCGCGGCTCACCAGCGGCGAATGGCTCGCCTGCTGGGCCCTGACCGAGCCGGGCTCCGGGAGCGACGCGGCCGGCCTCCGCACCACGGCAGTGCGCGACGGCGACGACTGGGTGCTCAACGGCACCAAGAACTTCATCACCAATGCCAGTCACGCCCAGATCGCGGTCGTGCTCGCAGTGAGCGATCGCGAGGATCGTCGCCGCGGGGTCACCGCCTTCGCGATCGAGATGGACACCCCGGGCATCCGGGCCGGCAAGAAGGAGAACAAGCTCGGCATGCGCACCTCGGACACCGCCGAGCTGGTGCTGGAGAACTGCCGGGTGCCGCATGCCAACGTCCTGGGCGAGGTGGGCCACGGCTTCATCGATGCGATGAAGGTCCTCGATGGCGGCCGCATCTCGATCGCCGCGCTGGCGCTGGGAATCGCCCGGGGCGCCTACGATGCGGCGCGTCACTATGCCGGCGAGCGGCAGGCGTTCGGCAAGCCGATCGGCCAGTTCCAGGCGATCCAGTTCATGCTCGCCGACATGGCGACCGAGATCGAGGCGGCTCGGCTGCTCTGCTACCGCGCCGCCACCCTCAAGGACACTGGCGTGAAGACCACCACGGCGTCGGCGATGGCCAAGCTGTATGCGTCGGAGGTCGCCGTCCGGGCCACCGAGAAGGGCGTCCAGATCTTCGGCGGTTACGGCTTCATCAAGGAGTACCCGGCCGAGAAGTTCTATCGCGACGTGAAGCTGTGCACGATCGGCGAGGGGACCAGCGAGATCCAGCGGATGGTCATCGCCCGGCAGCTGCTCGAGCAATGACCACCAGTGCGACCAGTCGGGATGGTCGCGCCACCAGCGTGGCCGGAGCGATCGTGATGACCGTCGTCGAGGTGATCACGCTGGCGCTCGAGGTCCTGGGCGATTGGCTCGCCTGAGCCCGCCTCACTTCCCCCAGAGTTCGACCAGTTCCTGCACCACCCGCTCGGCCTCGGCCGGATCGCCCGAGCGGATCGCGTCGGTGGTGCAGTGCGACAGGTGGTTCTGCAGCAACACCCGTCCCACACCCCGAAGCGCCTCCTGCACCGAGGCGATCTGCACCAGGATGTCGGCGCAGTAACGCTCGTCGTCGACCATCCGCTGCAACCCGCGCACCTGCCCCTCGATCCGCCGAAGGCGGCGCGTCAGGGCCTCCTTGGTCTCCGGCGGTACGTGGGCAGCATGGCGGACGGCGTCATCGGTCATGGTGATGACCTTTCAAGGAGAACGGAGAGCGGAGAGCGGAGAACGGAGAACGGAGAACAGAGAGCGGAGAACGGAAAATGGAGAGTGGGCACGGAAATTCTGCCCGTCTCCCGGATCTCCGCTCTCCGTTCTCCGTTCTCCGCTCTCCGCTCTCCGTTCTCGGGGTTCACGGCTGCCATCCCCGCAGCCGCAGGCTGTTGCTGACCACGCTCACGCTCGAGAAGGCCATGGCGGCGCTGGCAATCACCGGCGACAGCAACAGGCCGATCGACGGATAGAGCACCCCGGCGGCCACCGGGATGGCGATCACGTTGTAGGCGAAGGCCCAGAAGAGGTTCTGGCGCATCGTCCTCATGGTGCGGCGCGACAGGGCGATCGCGTCGGGAACACCGTGAAGGTCCTCGCGCAGCAACGCCACGTCGGCGGCCTCGATCGCCACGTCGGTGCCGCCGCCCATCGCGATGCCGACATCGGCGCGCGCCAGCGCGGGGGCGTCGTTGATCCCGTCGCCCACCATTGCCACGACCTTGCCGGCCTCGACCAGACGCGCCACCTCCGCCACCTTCGCCTCGGGAAGCACCTCCGCCACCACCCGCTCGATGCCGGCCTCGCGGGCGATCGCCTCGGCGGTCGCCCGGCGGTCGCCGGTGAGAAGGACCACGTCGAGTCCCATCGCCCGCAGTCGGGCAATCGCCTGCCGCGACGTGGCGCGGATCGGGTCGGCCACGGCGATCACCGCCGCCTCCTGCCCATCGATGACCACGTGCACCGGGGTGCGACCGGCATCGGCCAGTCGGTCCGCCACGGCAGCGAGTCGGGTGTCGATCGACCAGTCGGCGAGGAGCGCCCGGTTGCCCACCACGAGGGCATGCCCCTCGACCACCCCGGTGGCACCCTTGCCGGTCACCGAGGCGAACGATTCGACGCCGGGCAGGGTCAGGCCCCGCTCGGCGGCGGCGGCCACGATTGCCGCGCCGACCGGATGCTGGCTCGATGCCTCGAGCCCGGCGACCAGGCGCAGCAGGGTGGCCTCATCGACGCCAGCCTCGGGGGCCAGCACCACGTCGGTCACCGTCGGGGTTCCCTCGGTCAC
This sequence comes from uncultured Gemmatimonadales bacterium, assembly GCA_963817715.1. Classification (GTDB taxonomy): domain Bacteria; phylum Gemmatimonadota; class Gemmatimonadetes; order Gemmatimonadales; family GWC2-71-9; genus Palsa-1233. Next base: position 232,762 of record CAWFPG010000005.1, on the reverse strand, counting down.
GGTGCCGGTCTTGTCGAGGATCACGGTGTCCACATCGCCGGCCCGTTCGAGCGCCTCGCCGCCCTTGATCAGGACGCCGAACTCGGCCCCCTTGCCCGTCGCGACCATCACCGCCGTCGGCACCGCGAGCCCCATGGCGCAGGGACAGGCGACGATCAGCACCGCGACCGCCGCGGCGAATGCCCGCATCGCCGGCGCGCTGTCGACCGAGATGAACCACACCACGAAGGTCACGATCGCCAGCGAGATGACTGTCGGGACGAAGATGGCGCTGATCCGGTCGGCCAGCGCCTGGATCGGGGCGCGCGACGACTGGGCATCGCGCATCAGTGCCACGATCCGGGCCAGCACCGAATCGGCGCCGAGCGTCGTCGCCCGGATCCGCAGCACCCCGGTGCCGTTGATCGTGCCCCCCACCACCCGGTCGCCGACGCTGCGATGCACCGGCATCGCCTCACCGGTCAGCATCGATTCGTCGACGGTGCTCTCCCCCGAGTCGACCGTCCCGTCGACCGCGACCCGCTCACCGGGACGGATCACCACCAGGTCATCGCGACGCACCTCGGCGATCGGCACGTCGCGTTCCGCGCCGTCGCGGACCACTCGTGCCGTCGGCGGCTGCAGGTCGGCCAGCGCCCGGAGCGCAGCCGAGGTGCGCCGCGTGGCGCGAGCCTCGAAGGTGTCGCCGAGCAGGATGAAGCCGGTGATCAGGATCACGGCCTCGAAGTAGACGTCGGGCGCCACCCCGCGCGACGTGAAGAGCCCCGGCGCCACCGTCGCGAGCAGCGACCAGCCGAACGCCGCGCCGGTACCCATCGCGATCAGGGTGTTCATGTCGGCGCCGTGGTGCCGGAAGGCCTGCCATGCCCGGACGTAGAAGTGGCGCCCCGCCCAGAGCATCACCCCGGCGGTGAGCAGCAGCAGGGTCCAGGTGAGCACCGCCGCGGGAATTGCGTAGAGCCACGGCATCGCCGCGCGGAGTGGCGGCGTGAGCACCGTCATCGCCCAGTGCATGAACGGGTCGACCGTCACCCCACCGGTCATGGCGCGACCCATCAGCGGCATCGAGAGCACCATCGCGGCGGCGCCCGCAACGAGCGTGGTGATCGCCTTGCGCCGCAGCACCAGATACTCGTCGAACTGGGCCGCGTCGTGGGCCTCCTGCTCCGCCAGCACGTCCTGGTGCGGTGTCGGCAGCTCGGCCTCGTAGCCGGTGGCCCGGATCCGCTCCACGAGGGCATCGGGACTCACCATCGCCGGATCGAAACGCACCGCGGCGTTGGCCATCATCAGGTTGACGGTGGCGCGTTCCACCCCCGGTGTCCGCTCCAGCGTCCGCTGGACCCGGGCCTGGCACGCGGCGCAGGTCATCCCGCGGACCTCCAGGGTCAGGTCGGCGGAACCGTGCCCCGGCGCATCAGTGGCTGTGGTGGTCATGCCTCACCGTGCCGCCGTCGCCGGCGATGAAGAACCACCAGATCACCAGGGCAATCAGCACCACCCCGCCGAGCACGACCAGCCAATCCAGCAGGCTCACGCCGCGAGCTCGACGTGGCTCACGTTGTATCCCGCCTCCTCGATTGCCGCGACCACGGCATCGCTGTCGGGGCCGCCGTCGGCCAGATCGACCTCGGCGCGGCCCATGTGGACGGCACGGACCGTCAGCCCGGAGAGGGAATCGAGCGCCTTGTTCACCGCATTGAGGCAGTGATTGCACGACATGCCGTCGATGGTGAGCACCAGAGACTTCATATACCCCCCTAGGGTATTGGTTCGTGCCGGAATGTGCGCTATCCCCCTGAACTCCGCAAGTCCCCTCCCGATGGCACGACTGGTGCAGATTCAGGGCACGCAAACCATGTCAACCGACGACCCGGTTCCGCTCGAGGCCTTTGTGCCCGCGCTGGCCTGGCCGGGCCGCCGCCCGTCCCTGGCCGAGCTGGTCACGTGGCATGAGGCGCTGCGCGACGCAGTCGCTCAGGTGCTGCCGCTCGACCTGCTGGCCTGTTGGCTGTTGCCCAGTCGGGGTGGCTCGTTGCTGATCGGTCCCCAGGGACTGGCCGGCGAAGGGCTCACCGTTCCGGCGGCCGAGCCGCTGGTCGGTCAGGAGGGCCTCTTCCGGCTCGAGGACCGGCTCCGGGCGGCCGGATACCAGTCGGTGATGGCGGTGCCGATCCGCTCCGAGGTACAGGATGTCGGCATCCTGGCGGTGGGGCGCTTCGCTGGCGAGGACTACTCGCTCGGCGACCTGCGCACCCTCCACCGGGTGGCAGCGCAGCTGGCGACCACCTGCCGCCGCCTGGCGGCGCAGCCCTGGATCACCCCGGCGCCCGCGAGCGAGGAGCATGCAGAGGTCGTGGCCGGGCTCGCCGAGGCGCTGCTCGATGCCAACGACCGGGCTCGCACCGGGAGCGACCTCACCCAGCTCGCCTCCGACGCCCTGGGCATCCAGCTCCCCCACGACCGGCTCGAGATCGCTGCGGTCGCCCCGGCCCCCGACTGCTGGGCGCTGCTCGGTACCGAGGGGCTCCCGGCCTCCATCGGGGTCCAGCTCACCCCGGCCGACCTCGACCGGATCGACGCCCTGGTTCATCACCTCGGGGCCCGCGAGACGCATCACCTCGGCGACCTCGCCGCAGTCGGGCTGGAGTGGCCCGGGGCCCACGACCGTCGTGGCGCCGAGCGACAGCGAGCGCTGTGCGCGGCGCGGCTCGAGGTGGGCGGCGAGATGGTCGGTTGGCTCTGGATCGGCAGCGACGTCGAAGGCTGGTTCAGCGAGGCCGACGAGGCGGTGGTCCGCCTGGCGGCCCGGCTGCTCTCTGCCCGGGTTGCCGCGTGGACGGCACGGCACGAGCTCGCCGGGGCGTGGGGCTAGCGGCTCACGCCGCCGCCGCGCCGCGGTGCTCAACCGGGGCGTCGGCCGGGGGACCATCGACCGGCAGCAGGAACCAGAAGGTGCTCCCCTTGCCGAAGATCGACTCGACACCGATCTGGCCGCCGTGCATCTCCACGAAGCGCTTGCAGAGGGCGAGGCCCAGCCCGGTGCCCTGGGCGGATCGGGTGGTCGACGAGTCGACCTGGGAAAACTCCTGGAACAACTTGGTCATGTCGTCGGGCTTGATCCCCACGCCGCTGTCGGACACCGAGATCCAGACCACTTCGCGGGCCGACAACTTGGCCGCCTCACCCGGACGCGGCTTCACCGTCTCGGGCATCGGGGCCTTGGTGTGCACCACCGAGATGGTGATCCGGCCACCATCGCCGGTGAACTTCGACGCGTTCGACAGGAGATTGAACAACACCTGGCGCACCCTGGTGCCGTCGGCCAGGATCTCCAGTTCCTCGCCGTCGGGGAGCTCGACGATGCACTCCTGACCCTTGGCCGTGCGCAGCGAGGCGGTGTCGGTGATCGCCCCGGTGACCGCGTCGTGAAGGTCACAGCGGTCCACGTGCAGCACCATCCGCCCGGCCTCGATCTTGGAAAGATCGAGCACCGAGTTGATCAGGCCCAGCAGGTGCCGACCATTGCGGAGGATCGACTCGAGGAACTCCTTCTGCTGCTCCTCGAGCGGCCCCAGGCCTTCCGTCAGCATCAGGTCGGAGAATCCGATGATGGCATTGAGCGGAGTCCGCAGCTCGTGTGACATGTTGGCCAGGAACTCGCTCTTGAGCTGGGTGGCCCGCTGCAACTCGCGGTTCTTGGCGGCCAGCATGCGTTCGTTGCGACGCAGTTCCTCGAGCACCGTGGTGCGATCGAGCCCCAGCACGACCTGGTCGCCGAGCGACTGGAGCAACTGTTGGTCGTGAGTGGTGAACGGCTGTCCGTCGCGACGGTTGAAGGCGCAGACGGCACCGACCACCAATCCCGCCGAGCGCAGCGGGACCATCGCCGACGAGGTCAGTCGCCCGGTGAGTTGTTCGTGGGGGTGATTGCGCGGGTCGCGCTCCAGGTCGGCCACCAGCACCGGCTCGTCGTGGGTGATCACGTGACCGACCAGCGACTCCTCGATCGGCACCAGGGCACCGACCGCCGGCTGGAGCGGCCCAGAGCCGGCCACCATCCTGGCGAAGCGCCCCTCCTCGACCACCAGCATGATGGCGCCGCCCTCGGCCTCGAGCAGGTCGGCGGCGGCCTCGGCCACCTGCTTGTTGAGTGAGGCGAGATCGGTCCCGGCCAGCAGGGTGGCCGCCAGCTGTCGCAACCGCTCCAGCTCCCGATTGCGGCGCGACGCGGCCTGCAGCGCCCGCGACAACGACTCCTTCTGCCGCATCGCCAACGAGCGGCCCCGCTTCATGGCGATCAGCGCCAGGAAGGAGGAGAGCGCCGCCGTGGCAAGCCCCACGTCGTAGCGTCCGCTGGCCAGCAGTGCGACCGCGAACCAGCCGGTCAACAGGCAGTAGAACACCAGCGAGGCGGTGTTGACCAGCCGGCGGTACAGTGGCACCGGCGTGGCCGAGCCGCCGCCGCCGGTGGCGTCGGGGGAAGGAGCGAAGCTGTCAGGGAGCTGGCTCAGGGCGCATCCTCCGGCGACTCGAGCAACTCGTGGAAGACGGTCGTTCCGTCTTCCAGCATCCGGTCAAGGTAGGGCCGGCACAGGCCACACTGGTCACCACAGCCGGTCGCGCGGCCGAGGTCAGCGCGGGTCCACCCGAGCGCCCGGGCCCGGGGGAGGAGCTCGGCGAAGGTGGTCCGCTGGCAGACGCATCGATCGACCCGCAGCCCCGGCGAACGGCTCATCGACAACACCGCAAGATCGTTGCCCGGCCGTCAGACCTTGTGATACACGACCCGGCCCGCCTTGGCCCCATCGTCGGCATCATAGAGCTCGAAGTCGGCGAAGAACCGCGGTGCCTCTCCCCGGAGGGTCTCCAGCACCCGGACCGCCATCCGACGGATCTCCCGCTCGGCGCCTTCCCCGAGCCGCAGCTCGAGCATCGTCCGCCATGCTCGGACATTGCCGCTCACCACGATCTTCGTCTCGGTGGCGTTGGGGAGCAGCGAGCGCGCTGCCTCGCGGGCCATCTTGCGCCGGTGGATCCGATCCTCCACCCAGGCAAAGCGGGTCATCAGGGCCTCGACCGCCGCCACGTAGGCTTCCTGCGCCGCCGTCACCTGCCGCTCCCACGCCGCCTCGAGCTCGTCGTCGCCCTGGATCGCCGGGGGCATCACGAACGCGGCGGTACTCTCGTCGACATAGCGCTGCGACAGCTGCGAGTAGCCGAAGCCGGCCCGGTGCCGCACCAGCTCGTGGGTCAACGAGCGGGAGACGCCCTCGATCAGCAGCACGTATGTCGCATGCTCGAAGACCGACCCGTGCCCCTGCCGCAGGATGTTGCCGAGATACTCGGCGGTGCTCCGGCCCGCAGGATTGCGCTGGCTCATGTAGCAGAGCCGACCAGCGAACTCGGCCAGCCGCTCACCGTCGGTTCCCGGTTCATGCCAGGCCACCGGCAAGTGCTCCGGCTCCACGAACTGGGGCCGGGCGATCAGGGTGACGGCAGGCTCGCGTATCAGCTTGAGCATCGGCAAGGCCGGTGAATGGTGAATCGTCAATGATGAAATGGGTGGGACGCGACCAGGCTTCGGTCAACGGCCCCAAAGGTAAGCGGATCGATGGACCAGCGCCTGCGATCCCGGCCGAACCATCCCGCCGCGCCCATCCCATCCCCACCCACCATTCCCCATTCCCCATTCACCATTCACCATCTTGACTCTCCCCACCGTCGTTCGGCCTCGACCCGCCAGAGCATCTGTTCGATCTCCGCCGGAAACCCGGCACGGCCGGCCCCCACCTTGAGGCGCCGGAGCGGCTCGGGATCGGCCCCGAGGATGACCCCCGGATTGAACAGCCCTGCCGGATCAAAGGCCCGCTTCACCGCGGCCATCATCGCCACGGCCTCGGCACCGAGGAACCGCTCGAGCAGCGCCCCGCGCAGCCGTCCCGCACCGTGCTCCCCCGCAGGCGTGCCGCCGAGGACCGCCAGGGCGTCGGTCACCTCGCGGTAAATCTCGCCCACCGCCTCGAGCCAGTCGGGACGGCCGAGGTCCGGCAACAGGTTGACATGCACGTGCCCATCGCCGGCATGGCCGAACATCACTGCGTCGATCGCGGCGTCCCGGCAGGCGGCCTCCACCCGGTCGAGATAGGTCGGCAGGGCAGCGAGTGGCACGCAACCGTCCTCGATCACCTGCAGCGAGCGTCGGCCGTCGTCGAGGCCGGCGAGGATTGGCGAGGCGGCGTGTCGGAGCGCCCAGAGCGATGCGATCGCGTCCGGGTCCCGGGCACGCGTGATCTCGCCCGCCAACGGGGTCACGGCGGCAGTGGCCCGGTCGAGGCGCTGGGTGAGCCGCGTGGCGTCGTCATCCTCGAGATCGACCAGCAGCAACGCGGCACACTCCGCCACGCCGGCAGCCTCACCCACCAGGTGCAGGAACGATCGGTCGAAGAGTTCGACCGCCGTCGGCCGCGTCGGTTCGAGGGCGGCCACCACGGCCGGGATCGCAGCGCGGTCCGTCAGCGCGATCCGCAGGCTGGCACGGTGCAGCGGGATCGGCTCGAGCCGCAACGTGGCCCGGGTCACGACCCCCAGGGTGCCCTCGCTTCCGATCACGAGATCGAGGAGATCGCCACTCTCCAGGTAGCGGACCAGGCCGTAGCCGGCGGTCTGCTTGGTGGTGCGCGGCGCCCGCGCCAGGATCGCCTCACGGTGGCGCTCGAGCAGCGGCAACACGTCGCGGTGCAGTCGCCGGGACACCGGATGGGCCGGATCGCTCGCCGCGGCCCCGCGCCGGACAACGATCGGGCCGTCGCCGGTGAGCAGTTCGCAATTGGCGACCCATCGGGCGACCGGCCCACGGCTGAAGGTCCGTGCCCCGGCGGCGTTGGTGCCGATCATGCCGCCGACTGTGGCCCACGCCGCACTCGAGGGATCGGGAGCGAACCGGAGGCCGGCCTCGGCGGCGATGGCGTTGACCGCCGCGAGCGGGACCGCCGCATCGATGGCCAGGCATCTGGCGGCGGCATCGAGCCTCGGCGGCGCCACCTCCAGCGCGGTGAGGTCGATCACCAGTCCTTCGCCGACATTGCCGCCGTCCATGGCGGTCCCCGCACCCCGTGGAGTGACCGACAGGCCCTGGGCGCGAGCCCAGTCGATTGCCGCCCCGAGTTCGTCGCGGTTGGCGGGCCGGGCCACGGCGGCGGGGATGATCCGGTAGATCCCGGCGCCCTGGCTGTAGCGGGCGCGGGTCATGGCGTCGGTATGGATCGGCGGCATCCCGCAATATGACCGAAGCAACGCCAAGGGGTTGACTCCACCCTGCACCGCCGGAGATTTCGCCGCCATGGCGACCCGCCGCGCAGAACTGATCCACATCGACGTGGACCGACGACTCGGCCACGAGTGGGACGAGTGGGATGGGACGCCACTTTCCAACGCCGGCAATTTCGACGCGCCAGCCTGGCTCTTCTTCCGCTGGGCCGCGCTGTCGCTCCTCGTCGCCGTCGCGCTGGTGGTGGCCGTGCTCTACCTGCTGGCGCCCCGGCTGGGGGAGCTGCACCCGCTGCTGCCACGGCTGGCCTGGGGCGCTCTCGTCGCCGGCACCCTCGCCTGCCTCGGTTGGTGGCTGCTGCTCGGTGGGTCGTATCTGGCGCAACGGCCACTGTTGCCGGCGTGGCTCGCCGAGCGGGGACTCTTTCTGCGGGTGATGGCCTTCACGTCGCGGGTCGCCTCGTGGTTCGGCCGCCGCGACTGGGTCGAGAACGCCGCGGTGAAGGTCTACAACGCGCTGGCCCTGCTTCGGATCCGTCGCGTCGCCGAGGGGGAGCTGCTGCTGCTGGTGCCGCGCTGCCTGTCGCGTGCGACACTCGATCAGGTGCTGGACCTGGCCGGCCGGCACCATGTGCCGGTCTTCGTGGCCACCCGGGGCCAGCTGGCACGACGGGTGATCCGCGAACGGCGACCCCGTGCCGTGGTGGCGGTGGCCTGTGAGCGCGACATGGTGACCGGTCTCCACGATGTCGCGGGCAAGATCCCGGTGCTCGGCCTCACCATGACGCTGCCGGCAGGCCCCTGCAAGGACGCGGTGCTCGACCACGTGACGCTGGAACGCTACATGGCGGCGTTCGTGGGGGAGCCCTAGCCGCGGCCGTCAAGCCGCGGTGGTGCCGTCCCCGCGGCCTGACGGCCGCGGCTAGGGGGTCGTCGCGCCTCCATACTCCTTGGCCAGACTGTCGAGCACCACCTTGACCCGTGCCGCCACCGGATGCCCGGTCGGCACCTGCTGTTCCAGTTCGCGCTCGAGGTCCGACGGATCGAGGAGCGGACGGTAGACCGTCTCCACATGGATCACGCTGTGGTTGGGCCGACCCGGATCGACGAAGGCGCGGACCCTGACCACGCCGAGCCCCACTGCCCGGCGACTGGTCGGGCGCAGGGTGGCGATGTCGAACCACGGCGTCTCGAGCCAGCCATCGTCGGGTTCGGTGCGCGAGATGGGGATCGAGTCGCCGTCGAGCGCCACGGCGAGCGCCCGGGTCGCCTGGGGCACCGTCAGTTGCAGTTCGACCTGGTCGGCGCCCGGCACCGGCACGATATCGGGACGCGTGGTCGCGGGATAGCAGGCAACGGTCACGGCGACCAGCACCGCGAGCCGCCTCACAGCCCGAGCTCCAGCGGCACCGGATGTTCCCCGCGCCAGTCGTAGAAGCCCAGCTTGTTCTTGCGACCCAGTCGGCCAGCACTCACCATCCGCCGGAGCAGCGGCGGCGGCGCGTAGCGCGGCTCACGATACTGGTCGAACATGATCTCGGCGATCCGTACCACGGTGTCGAGTCCCACGAAGTCGAGCAGGGTGAGCGGCCCCATCGGGTGACCGGCCCCGAGCGTCATGGCGGTGTCGATCGCGGCGGTGTCGCCGACGCCTCGCTCCAGGGCGCGCACCGCGTCGAGCAGGTACGGCACCAGCAGGAGGTTGACGAGGAACCCCGATTCGTCGCGGGTGGTGACGGGAACCTTGCCGAGTCCGGTCACGAACGCGGTCGCGGCGGCGACGGTGGCCTCGCTGGTCTCGATCGAGCGGACCACCTCGACCAGCTGCATCCGGGGGACCGGGTTGAAGAAGTGCAGGCCCACCAGCCGACCGGGATGTGCGAGCCCCGCAGCCTGATCGACCACCGCCAGCGACGAGGTGTTGGTGGCGAAGAGGCACGACGGCGTGCAGGTCGCCTCGAGTCGTTGCCAGAGCTCGCGCTTCGCCTCGAGATCCTCGATGATCGCCTCGATCACCACCTCGCGGTCGGCGAACGCCGACAGCTCCGGCACGAAACGCAGTCGCGCCAGTGCCGCGTCGCGCATCGCCGGGTCGAGCGTCCCCTTCGCCACGAACCGCTCCAGCGATGCGCCGATCGCCGTCAGCGCCGCATCCCATTGCGTCGGCGCGGCATCGTGCACCAGCACTTCGTGCCCCGCCACCGCCGCGACCTGGGCGATGCCACGACCCATCAGCCCCGCGCCGACCACGCCCACCCGGGTCTCGGTCACTTCTCCTCCATCGCCTTGCGGACCTCACGGGTGATCTCGCGCACCACATCGCCCAGGTCGCGGGCCAGCGCCCGTCCCTTCGGGGGGACCGGTGTGGCCGGTTTCGGCAACGCCGGTTGCCGCTCGAGTTGATCGAGCGCCCGCAACAATCCGAGTCGGGCCCGCTCGGCGATTGGCCGGAAGGCACGGGCGATCAGCCAGCCACCGCCGAGCGATGGCAACGCGAAAGCGGGAAGAGCCAGTTCCGGAGCGCCCATCAGCGTGGCGATCAGGCCTCCCGTGGTGCCGACGAGTCCGATCACACCACCGCCGGCGAGGTACCCGGTGCGCGTCGAGCGGAGCGAGGCCACCAGGGTCACGTGGCAATAGCCGTCCTCGAGCGGCGTGAGCACGGCGGTGACCAGCTGCACCTTGTCGAGGAACGGCCTGCCGCGGCGGGCGTCGAACGCGGCCCCGATTCGGCGCATCGCGCCGGCCATGGAGCTGAGGCGCTCCCACGACACCTTGCCGGGGGTTGCACGCTGGATGGTGAGAATCTCGTGCTTCTCGAACCAACCGCCGAGCGCGGCGGCGATGCTCTCGCGGGTGCCCTGCACCACGCGCTCGGCGACCACCGTGTCGGGGCCGACGGCGCGGTCGAGCCAGCCATCGGCCTCGGAAGTGATCGTCCGGGTCTGTTCCTCGAGCAGCGCCTGGCGCAGGTGCATCTCGGGAATCCCGACCTCGCGCCCCAAGGCCAGCACCTCCTCCTCGGTGAGCGTGTCGCCCACGTCGCGGCCGTGCGACTGAATCTCGGTGGCGCGCTGCAGCACTCGCTCGAAGGCGGCCCGGTCGATCCGGGCGGGGAGGTCGTTCACGCCCCCTCCACCGCCACGATCACGGCGATGCCCTGTCCGCCGCCGATGCAGGCGGCCCCGAGGCCGATCCCGCCGCCGCGGGCCCGCAGGGCGTGCAACAAGTGGCCGGTGATCCGTGCGCCGCTCGCGGCGAGCGGGTGACCGATGGCGATCGCCCCACCGTGGATGTTGGTCCGGGCCCGGTCGAGCCCCAGTTCCTGCTCGACCGCCAGGTACTGGGCGGCGAAGGCCTCGTTGATCTCGATCAGGTCGATATCGTCGAGGGTCATCCCGGCGCGGGCCAGCGCCTGGCGAGCGGCCGGCACCGGCCCGATCCCCATGATCTCCGGTGGCACACCCGCCACGCCCCAGCTCACCAGGCGGCCCAGGATCGGCGCACCCTCGGCCACGGCGTGCGCGCGGGTGGTGAGCACCAGCATCGCGGCGCCGTCGTTGATCCCCGAGGCGGTCCCCGCCGTGACGGTGCCCCCCTCGTGCACGATCGCCGGCAGCCGGGCCAGCGATTCGGCGGTGGTGTCGGGTCGGATGTGCTCGTCGCTCGCGAAGGCGACCTCGCCACGACGCCTGCGATCGCGCACCGTGACCGGGATCACCTCGTCGGTGTACACGCCCGACGACCACGCCGCGGCGGCGGCCTGCTGCGAACGGGCCGAGTATGCCTCGCACGCCTCGCGACTGATCCCCTGCTGCGCGGCCAGGTTCTCGGCGGTCTTGGCCATCGCGCAACCACCATACGAGTCGTGAAGAGCCTGGAACAGCGAGTCCTCCAGCACCGGCGCCTGGCCGTACCGGATCCCCCAGCGAGCACCGCGCATCACGTGTGGTGCCTGGCTCATCGATTCGGTCCCGCCGGCAAGCACGGCCGTCGCCTCGTCGAGCAGCAATCGATGGGCCCCCTGGATCACCGCCTCGAACCCGGAACCGCAGAGCCGATTGACCGTGACCGCCGGCGTCTCGACCGCCAGGCCGCTGCGGAGTGCCACGTGGCGGGCCAGGTAGATGGCATCGGCCGAGGTCTGCAGCGCGTTGCCGATGATCGCGTGATCGACCATGGAGAGTGGCAGCCCGGCCCGGCCGAGGGCCGCAGTCGCCGCGGCGACCCCGAGATCGGTCGCGGAGAGGTCGCGCAGCGCCCCGCCAAAGGTGCCGAACCCGGTGCGCACCGCTGCGGTGAAGACGATGTCGGTCATTGCTTCGCCAGCACCATCCCGCACTCGGGGCAGTGCTTCCACTGCCGCTCCACCGTCGTCCCGCACGAGGCACACTGCGGCTGGCGCTGGTCGGCACCGCACTCGACGCAGAAGTTGACCGTGCGTCCGGCGGGAAGGGCCGCGCCGCAGCTCCAGCAGCCGTCGCCTGGCGGGGTAAAGGCGACACCGGTGAGGAATTCGGGCGGCGGACCGACCTCGCGTGGCGAGGAGGTTGGCGTCGCGGTCGAGAGCGCTGGCTCCGGAGTGCGCCGGAGCGGGAGCACCCGATCCCGATCGTCCGCCGTGGGATCCGAGCTTTCGTCGCTCGCCTCCGGCGGCAACGCGGTGGCGGCGCCGGGCAGTGGGCGCACGCCCTCGAGCCGACTCACCGCATCGTCGCTGAAGGTGATGTTGGCACTCCGGAGTAGCCGCAGCATCTCCAGATCGGGCACCTTGCTCGCCAGGGTGGTGCGTGACATCTCGGCGGCCTCCCCCGGGTCGGTCACCACCAGTCCAGCCTCCTCGGCGACCAGGCGCATCACCAGCGCCTCGTAGTCCTCAGCGGTCTCGAGGGCCAGCAGGCGGCGGGCCTGCTTGTAGGGCAGGGTGCGGTCCAGCAGGTCGCCGACCGACAGGGGGGCGTCAGCCCGGCCACTCTCCGCCTGCCAGGCGGCGAGCACCACGGCGGCGAATCGTTCCAGCTCGGTCACGAGGCCTCCGCAATCGGGAAATGTTCGCCCGCAGCGAGCCGACCGGCCAGCGCGTCGAAGGCGACATCTGGATCATAGCCAGCGAACTTCCCCTTCGCCTGTCGCTCGGCGAGCCAGTCGAGGAAGCCGGAGGCCACGACCCCATCGCTGGTGCGCTGGGAACGGGCCGCGTCCACCGCGAGGTCGTTGGCGTATTCGTTCTTGGGATGCCCGGCGTGGCCACGCACCCAGGTGAACTGGACCTCGTGGAGGTCACGCGACTGCCAGAGTGCCTGCCACAGCTGCAGGTTCTCGATCGGGCCCGCCTTGCGGGTCCAGCCGCGCCGCTGCCACCCGGGGGCCCACTCCCGGATGCCCTTGACGAGGTACTCCGAGTCCGAGACCACCAGCAGCCGCAGCCGACGGCCCTTCTGCCCGAGCAGCTGCAGACCGGCAATGGCGCTGGCCAGCGCCATCCGGTTGTTGGTGGTGGCCGGCGCGTGCAGGCAGAAGTCCCGCCGCTCGACGCCGCGCGGCGTCCGGATCTCGACCAGGCCACCGGCACCGCCCGGGTTGTCGCCAGGCTTGCCGTTGCCGAGGCACGACTCGTCGAGATGGAGCACCGCGGCCGGCAGGGATGAGGGAGTCAGGTGTCGAGTACCTCGAAGTGATCGATGTCGTCGAGCAGGAAGTGCATCTCCTCACCGGTCATCGCGAGATAGCCGACCAGCGCGTCGCGACCGCGCACCGTCGCGAGGCCGCTGGCCACCACCACGTACTCGTTGCCACGCCGCCGCAGCAGCACCCGCCGGTGCACCTGCACCGCGTGCTCCAGCTGCTCCATCCGGTCGGGTGACCAGCGAAAAGATGCCATCCGGCAAAAACTAGTCGGGAAGCGCTGGCGAGGCGTGAAGTGTTCACGCCTCACCCAGCGTCAGGTGAGCATCACCCGCTCAATCCGCTGTGGGCGGGTGATGTCGTGGAGGGAATCGGCGGAGCGCACCTCACCTGCGCTTCTTGGCGGCCTTTCTGGTCGACTTCTTCGCCACCTTCTTGGCCGCCTTCTTCGAGGCCTTCCTGGCGACCTTCTTCGTGGCCTTCTTGGGCGCCTTCTTCGCGGCCTTCTTGGCCACCTTCTTCGCAGTCTTCTTGGGCGCCTTCTTCGCGGCCTTCTTGGCCACCTTCTTCGCAGGTTTCTTGGGCGCCTTCTTCGCGGCCTTCTTGGCCACCTTCTTCGCAGTCTTCTTGGGCGCCTTCTTCGCGGCCTTCTTGGCCACCTTCTTCGCAGGCTTCTTGGGCGCCTTCTTTGCGGCCTTCTTGGGCGCCTTCTTCGCGGCCTTCTTGGGCGCCTTCTTCGCGGCCTTCTTGGGCGCCTTCTTCACGGCCTTCTTGGCCGTCTTCTTTACGGCCTTCTTGGCCGCCTCCTTCGGCGCCGGCTTGGCCGAGGGTCCGGCCTCGGCGGCTCGAACCCTGGCCTTCTGCTTGGCCCGGGCCGACGGCTTGCGGGCCGCGGCAGGCTTCCGCACCGGGCGGCGCTTCGGCTTGGGGGCTGGCAGGGTCCCCGGCGCGGGCTCCGGGATGTCGAATTGGGGCTGATTCGCCAGCCGACCCGGCTTGGTATTGGCCAGGGGACCACGGAAGTCCAGCAGGGAACCCTCGGGCATCGGCAGCTCCTGCGCGTTCTGGAAAGGTGTCGGCTCGCCGTCCGGGCGGTCGGCGATGGGCCGCAATCCGCGCGGATGCGCGGGTGGAGGCACTATTATATGTCGCGTCACGCCCACGCTTCTGCAAGGTGTCCCCACGCGCATGCGCGCCCTCTGCCTGACCGCCACCGGCGGCCCCGAGCACCTCGCCCTGCTCGACATCCCCTCGCCGCCGCTTGAGCAGCCCGATGCGGTGCGGGTCGGGATGCATGCCATCGCCCTCAACCACCTCGATCTCTGGGTGGCCGACGGCCTGCCGGAGGTGCCGATCCCCGCTTTCCCACACGTGGTCGGCGCCGACGGCGCCGGCGTGGTCCTCGAGATCGGCTCGGCGGTGACCGGTGTGGCGGTGGGCGACCGGGTGGTGATCAACCCCGGGATGAGCTGCGGCGAGTGCGAGGCGTGCCGGGCCCGGCAGGAGGTGTTCTGCCGCCGCTTCTCGCTCCTCGGCGAGCATCGCTCCGGCACCGCCGCCGAGGAGGTGGTCCTCCCCGAGCGGAACCTGCGGCCGATCCGGGGCGACTGGCGCTGGGACGAGGCGGCGGCGTTCACCCTGACCACCCTCACCGCCTGGCGGATGCTCACCACCCGGGCCCGGCTCGAGGCCGACGAGCTGGCCCTGATCTGGGGCATCGGGGGCGGGGTCGCGATCCAGGCGCTCCAGATCGCCCGACACCTCGGTGCCCGTGTGGCGGTCACGTCGTCGTCGGAGGTCAAGCTGGCCCGCGCGGCCGAGCTCGGCGCCGAGCTCGGCATCAACCATCGGGAATCAGACAACGTCGCTCGGGCGGTCAAGGACCACTTCGGCCGCGGGGTCGATGTGGTGGTCGACTCGGTCGGCGCCCCGACCTGGCCCACCTCGCTCCGGGCACTCCGTCCAGGTGGACGGCTGGTCAGCTGCGGAGCGACCGGCGGTCCCCAGGTCGATCTCGACCTGCGACGGCTCTTCTGGTTCCAGTGGTCGCTGCTCGGCTCGACGATGGGTACCTCGAGCGAGTTCGACGAGATCGTCGCCCTGGGCGACCAGGGCATGCTCCGTCCAGTGGTCGACGCTGTCCTCCCGCTTGCCGACGGGATCACCGCGTATCGGCGCCTTGCCGATGCCGGACAATTCGGCAAACTCGTGCTCGAGGTGGTCCCGTGAACGACATCCTCTCTCGCATCAAGGACAGCGCCCTGCAACTCTGGGCGGTGCTCCCCGCCATCCTCGGCGCCGCGGTGATCTTCTTCACCGGCTACATCGTCGCGCGCCGCTTCGAGCGCTGGATCGATCAGTGGCTGGGGCGGATGGACTTCAACCGGATGGCCGAGGCCGGTGGCCTGCGTGAGGCAGTCGACCGGACCGGCGCCCACCTTGATCCGGTGCACGCGGTCGGCAAGCTGCTCTTCTGGCTGATCATGCTGATCGTCACGATGCTCGCCTCGGCCGCCCTCGGCCTCGAGAGCATCAACGAGATGTTCGGCATCATGATCTCGTTCATCCCCACCCTGCTCTCGGCGATCGTGGTGGTGATCCTGGGAATGGTGATCGGTGAGTTCCTGCGGGGCCTGATCCTCGCCTCGGCCGGGACGGTGGAGGGCGTGCCGACACTGGCCAACGTCGCCAAGGGCGCCGTGGTGCTGATCGCCATCTTCATGGCACTCGAGCAGGTGGGCGTGGCCCAGGAGATCGTGGTCTCGGCGTTCTCCCTGATTCTCGGCGCCCTCGCTCTCGCCTTCGGCCTGGCATTCGGCCTCGGCAACTCGACCCTCGCCGGGGAGATCACCCGGCGCTGGTACGAGAAGCGGCGGGGGACGTCAACCCAGGGTCCAGGACGCTGAACGCTGAACGCTCAAGGCTCAACGCTGCAGTCCCGAAGCTACCCTTCAGCGTTGAGCGTTGAGCCTTGAGCGTTCAGCGTTCACCCGCTACGGCCTTGCCTCATCCGGCATCCGGTACCGCAGCAGCCGCACTCCTCCGGGGAAGTCCTCGCCCACCACGATCTCGCCGCTGGCCACGCCGAGCGCACTGCCGTAGCTGGGCACCGTGACCGAGAGCGCCCAGCCGGCGGTGTCGGCCACCTGGAACGTGCGCACCGAGTCGAGCGCCGGGGCACTCTTGAAGAGCCAGACCTGTCCGGCGCTATCGGCAAAGGCGCGCTCGAATGGTGGCTTGATGAGGGCAAACGACAGCATCGACTGGCTGGGACGCTGCGCTTCGGGGAAGTGTCGCAGGTAGAGCTGCCGATCGGTCTCGTTGACCGGCAGGATCGCGTCGGGAAGCCGCCGGGTGTGGACCGGCTCGCCGCCACCGGGCGGATACCAGTAGACCTCGTTGGTGTTGACGCGCGCCAGCCAGACGGTGCCATCGGTGAGCACCCCCCACCGGTCGCGTCCCGCGAGGGCCCGCTGCTGCAGCACCATCCGACCGCCCTGGTTGACCTCGGCCAGGTCGGGCGGGGCAAGGCGCACCACCGTGTCGAAGCGGGTGAGCAGCGGATCGGCCCGGACCACCGCGCCGCTGTCGCGCACGCCGCGGCTGTCGGGACCCGGTGGCGCGGTCACCTCGAAGTACCACTGGCCCGCCGCGTCACGAGCCCGCGGGAACGCCCCACGCAGTGCATCGGGAGTCGGCACCGCATCGACCCGCTGTCCGTCGGGCAGCCACGCCGTCACCCGCCGGAGCCCGAAGTCGCCCACCCAGGTGGTGTCGCCGGCGCCGATCAGCACGGTCGCCCCGGGCACCTCCTCGCTGGTCATCCCCGGGTAGGGAGCGATGGTATCGCGGTCGAAGTCGGCGACCATCACCTGGAGCTCGGCGGCGCCGAGGAGGACCCAGGTGCCGTCGGGGCGACGGAACATGTCGGACACATGGGTGACCGGGGCGACCAGCGTGTCGACCGGAGGACGCGCCGCGTAGCTCGGCGGCGGGGGCGGCGGGCCGCCACCGCAGGCGACCACCGCGAACGGGAGGGACAGGATGAGGCGTCGCATGGGGGAAAGATACCCCAGATGCGACGCCGCGGGTCCTGCGCCCCCTACGGCAGCAGCGTCGGCGCGACCACCAGGATCACCGTGTTGCCGCTCACGTCGCGGGTGCCGCTGCCGAGCACGACCGTCCGGCCGAGCGGCATGGTGATCGAGGTCTGGACAATCTTGTTGCCGGGCATGATGGCGCGGATCATGTTCGTGGTGGCGGCTGTCGAGTCGTTGGGGATGGCATCCGCAGCGGTGAGACCCACGCGCAGTCCGATCGTCGATTCGGTTGCTGTGGCGATCCGGGTGACGTCACCCGACACCAGGAAGCGCCCACCGTCGCCACTCATCGTCACTGCGAAGTCCGCCCACGGACCGACCGCCACCGCGCCACGGGCAATGAGGCGCACACCACGGAATCCCATCGCCCCGGTCAGTGCCACCTGGAGATCCTGCAGGGTCGGATCACTGCTCGGCGTATCGGCTGGAGCAATGAGCTCGAAGCGAAGCATCACGGCGGCGGCCGGTGCATCGAGGACCCGCAGCACGGAATCGACCGAGGCGAGATTCCGGGCGGACCCGCGCACACTGATCGCCTTGCTCGCGGCTCCCTTGGCCGCGTACACCCCGCCACCCTGCGCGTCGACATAGGGACCGATCAGCTGCACCGCGTCGCCGGGCCTCAGGTTGTGCAGGAGGTAGGTCCGTGTCAGCAGCGGGGGCGACGTCGCCTGCGCCCCGAGCACCGGTGGCCCGACAACCAGTGCCGCCATGGCAACAACGTGAGTGATTCGCATCATGAGGTTCTCCTCGTTCGGCATCAGTTGATCCAGATCACGGTGATCCGCGGATTGCTGGTCGGATAGACCGTGGCTTGCACGTCGTTCGGGGTTGTCACGCGCACCCGACCGACGGTGCGGCTGTTGCTCGCCAGCGCCTCGACCGGTGCGGGTGGTGGTTGGTACGACCGGGCGGCGCCGGCCACTGCGGCAGTCCTGAGGGCACGACGGGGCATCACGATCGCCGGCTGGGAGTGGCTTGCCGCCAGACGATGGGCGGCCGCCGGACCGAGATCGGGCCGACCAGCCCTGGCGATGCGACGCGGCGGCGCGACCGCGGCTTCGGCCGTCGGCGGCGCCGTGGGGCTGGCGGCCGGCACCGCCGCGGTCTCGACCCCCGGCGGCGCAACCGTTACCACCGGCGGCGGCGCCGGCTCGCTCCGCAAGAGGACCACTGCCACGGCGGCCGTGGCGAGGGCGCCGAGCACCAGCACCCCGGTGCGCCGGCGGCGATGCGCCGTGCGGCGAGAATCATCGGCCCGCACGGCCACCGCGAGCTGGGTCGTGTCGGCCAGCAATCGGTCGGCCACCCGGCGGCAGCGATCGCAGCCGACCAGATGCCGGGCGAGCGGTGTGGTCGCCGTGCCCTCGAGTTCGACCGGGTCGGCAGCGAGCAGCAACGCGAGTGCATCGTGACAGTTCATGACCAGTACTCCTTGAGCAGGTCGGGATGCTCCTCGAGCATCCGCAGCCGGATGGTGCGCCGAGCCCGGCCGAGCAGCACCCGCACGGTCGAAGGCGCGATCCCCAGCGCCGCCGCTGCCTCGGTGGTCGGCATGCCTTCCAGGTCGACCCGTTCGAAGACCTCGCGCTCGCGGCGGGTGAGCGCGCGCCGATGGTGGCGCACCAGCGCCGCCAGCGCCTCGGCGTCGAGCGCCTGGGCCGACGGCGGCTCGACCACGGCTCCGGTCAGCTCGATCCGGTGCGTCTCGCCGAGCGCGGCCCGGCGCCGCGCGGTGCGACGGCGATCGAGCGCCACGTTGCGGGTGAGCCGGTAGAGCCAGGTGGTGAAGCGACTGCGCCCCTCGAACTGGTCAATCCGCTCGTGGAGCCGGAGCAGGACCAGCTGGGCGACATCGTCGGCCTCGTCCGGGTCGTCGGTGAGCCGGGTCGCCCAGCGCCGCACCGGGTCGAGAATGCGTCCCGCGAGGTCGGTGAAGGCTCCGGCACTGCCCCGACCCGAGTCCCGGGCCAGTTGCCGCAGTTCGTCGTCCGCTCGGCGGTCGCTGATGGTGGTCTCCAGGGTCTGCACGCCGGTGAGACGTTTCGAGCACGAAACGTGTTTACGCGATTCTGTCGGCGTCGAGATGCAACTCCCCGCCGCCACGGGGCATCAAATCAAGTGAGCGGCGAGGAGGCAACGATGGTGATCCTGCGACTGGATGACAACGAGCACACCTTCCTGATCCTCGACGATCAGGGGCGGCCGATCGGCCGCGTGCACCATACCGCCTACCCGCTCGACCTCAGGCCGCCGGAGGACACGGTCTTCCTCGACCCGGCGCTGCCCCTGCACTGAGTGGTGCGCCGCCATCGAGCATGAAGCAGTATCGATAGACGATAGACGATAGACGATAGACGTCTGCGTCGGCTCCCTCCTCTCGCAGGGCGTGCCCCGAGTCGGGAGCCAGCCTAACAGACGTCTATCGTCTATCGTCTATCGTCTGTCGTCAGAAGTCCTTGCGCTCGAAGCTTCGCCGCGCCAACCAGAGCGGCACCAGCAGCCAGGCGGTGAGCACGGCGGCCAGCACCGCCCGCCCGGCACTGGCGCCGAGCGCGCGACTCAGCACTGCACCGGTATAGCCCAGCATCGCCGCCGCGTCGGAGCCGAGCAGCAGGAGCACCCGGGCGATGTCGAGCGGGTTGAGCGCCAGCAGCATCAGCATCGGCGTCTCGACCGGTCGATCGGCGAAGAGCATCGCCACCACCAGGACGAGGCCATCCCAGAGCACCGCGGCGACCAACCAGGCCGCGAGTGCGACCCCGAGGGCCCGCACCCGGTCGTCGATCCTGAGTGCGATCACGAAGGCGAGCGCGTTGCTCACCAGTGCCAGCGCCACGGCTGCCAGGACCACGCCGGGCAGCAATCGGGCGGCGGGACCGACGAGCATCCCGTGCCACGCGAATGGCGCCACCAGGCCGACCACCAGCGCCGCCACCAGCGGCAGCGCAGCCGCGGCCCAGAGCCGGATGAAGAGTCGGTCCCGGGTCACCGGCTGGGCGAGGAGCAACTCGGTGAGCTCCCGCGCGTGGTGCACCTGCATGGTCCCGAGCACCAGCCCGGCGAGGGGCGTCACGATCAGCACCACGTCGAGCAGTGACACCAGCGCGGTGGTCCCGCCGCCGCTGAAGCGCAGCAGCAGCTCGCCGGTCGCTGCCATCAACAGGGCGAGCGAGACCATCCCGCGGCCACGCCCGGCCGCACGGCGCAGCGTTCGCGTCACGCTGTTCATGCGGCCTCCAACGCGGTCATCCCGGAGAGCAGCCGGGTGATCGCCCGCTCCAGCGACCCCGCCCCGGTCTGCCGCTTGAGCGCGGCGGCCTCGCCCTGCCACGCCGCCCGGCCGTCGGAGAGGAAGAGCACCCGATCGGCGAGTTCCTCGAGCTCGGGCAGCACATGTGAGGTGATCAGCACCGTGGTGCCGGCATCCCGCTCGGCGGCCAACCGGTCCTTGAAGATCCGTGCCCCGACCGGATCGAGTCCTGCGGTCGGCTCGTCGAGCACCAGCAGCGTCGGGCGGAACGCCATCGCGAGCACCGCGTTGACCCGCTGGCGGGTGCCGCCCGAGAGCTCGCCCAGGGGCCGGTCGAACTGCTCACCCAGCCCGAACGCCTCGGCGAGCGAGAGATCCGGCGTGCTGCCGTCGCGGCGCAGCGCCCTGAGCATCGCCAGCAGGTCACGACCACTCTGGTGGGCGGGATAGCGCACGATCTGCGGCATGTAGCCGATGCGCGCCCGGTAGCCGGGATCGCGCCCGACCGGTGTCCCCTCGAAGACGATCCGGCCGCCATCGGGACGCGCCAGGCCGAGCAGCAGCTTGAGCAGGGTGGTCTTGCCGGCGCTGTTGGGGCCGACCAGCGCCGTCACCGCGCCGGCCGGCACGGTGGCCTCGAGGGCGCGCAGCACCTCGCGCCGCCCATAGCACTTCGAGACCGCCTCGAACGCGATCATCTCCCGCCCCCCGTGACGGGCCGCATCAGCGGCCTCGGATCCACGATCTGGTCCGGGGTGAGCACCGGGATCGCCCGCTCGGCGGCGTCGAGCAGCCGCACGAACAGGGTCCGTTGCAGCATCAGCGCCGGCTCGGACCGCGCCACCAGCAGCGAGAACAGCCGCACGGGGTGGTGTGGCACGTCGCCGCGGCCGTCGTGGTCGAGGTCCCAGCCGCGATAGGCCTCCCACCAGTTGCCGAGGAAGCGCACCCCACTCGAGCGGGAGTTGACCACCACGTCGAAGGCGTTGCCGGCAAAGCTGTTGCCGGTGAAGGTGGCCGCGCTGGTGCTGCCCAGCAGCCGGATGGCGCTGCCGTTGTCGTCGAAGCGGTTGTGGCGCACCATGGCGCGCTCCGCCCCATCGGCCACCACCGCGATGGTGTTGCCCGCGAACGTGTTCACTTCGAGTCGCACGTCGACGATGTCCTTGAGCAGCAAGCCGTAGGCGCTCGGCCCGCGATTGTCGCGGAAGCGGTTGGCGGCCAGCGTCACGTCGCGCGAGTACATCACCGCCACCCCGGTGCCGTTGGCGTCGAAGGTGTTGTCGAGGTATGACGACGAGTCGGAGAACATGAAGTGCAGGCCATAGCGCTGGTTGTGGTGGCTGGTGTTGCCCACCACCGTCGCGTGCCGGGTGAACTCGAAGTAGATCCCGTCGCGGTGCCCCGTGATGGTGTTGCCGCGGACCTCCAGGTGGGCCGAACCCCAGCTGTGGACACCGTTGCCGGTCGTCACCTCGCGACCGGGGCGGCCGGTGATCACGTTCGCCACCACCACGCATCCGTCGGTCTTCTCGAGGTAGATCGCGAAATACGTGTCATCGAACCGATTGTCGGCCACGACGCAGTCGCTGGCACCCTGGAGGCGCAGCGCCGCCCGGTCCTCGAGGAACGAGCTGCCGGTGTGCCGGAAGGTGAGGCCGCGCACGGTCACATCCCGGGCCACGACCAGCAACGATCCGTGCATTCCCTCGCCGTCGAGCACCGCTCCCGGCTCGCCGAGGAGCACCAGCGGGACGGTGATGCGAATCGACGGCTCGGCGTACTCGCCGGCCCGGACCAGGACGGTGTCGCCCGGGTGCGCCGCCGCGACGGCATCACCCACCCGGTGCCACGGACCGCTCGGCGAGACCACCAGCGTCGCCTGGAGGAGCAGCGCCGCCAGCCCCGAGACGATCACGGCGCGACTCCGGCCGGCAGCCCCGGGGCGGGCATCCCCTCGGCCGCGACCACCGCCTGCAGCGAGTCCCAGTCGATGGCGCCGGGAGCGGCGGCCTCGCGCCGCTCGGCCATCCAGCCACCGGCCATCGGGGATCCGGCCGGGTCGCGCCGGAACGCCGCCTCGCCTGCCGGGATCAGGGCGGTCGCGCCGGCATCGGTGACCCAGACCTGCCGCGGCGGCTGGTCCGACGCTGCCACCCAGCCAGCCAGGCACTCGATCGAGTCGAAACGCACGGTGCGACCGCCGGCGTCGATCGCCGCGGCCGCATGGCGGGCATCGCTGATGATCATCCGACAGAAGTGACACTGATCGACATCGACGGCGATCACTGGCACCGACGGGGCGCACCCGGCCAGCAATGCCAGCGCGAGCAGCCGGGTGCGCACGATCACGCCACCTGGAGCCGGCGCCGGTCGGTCGCCAGCACCAGGGCACCGGCGGCGAAGGCGAGACCGAGCAGTGCCGTCCCCGCTCCGGGCCACGCCGAGGCCGTGAAGTTGAGCAGCTGCTTGCTGCCGACCAGCGGCGGCTGGTAGGTCATCCCCGGCACCACGATGATCGCGTTCTCGCGATCGAGGTTGTGCCCGTAGTCGTACTCCCAGCGCCAGAAGTCCCACAGCCCCACGCCACCCAGCAGCACGAAGGCCACCATCCAGGCCACCAGCGCCCGGCGGGCGCCGCGCCACGCGATCAGCACGAGCCCGACCGCCATGCCGATCAGGATCCACGGCATGTAGCGCAACTCGGGAATGCTGTCCGGCGCGATCACCTTCATCCCGATGTAGTGATTGAGGCCGTTGATGCTCTGCAGGTCGCCGGGGCGCACCCCGCGCACCGTGTGGGCCAGGATCCGGAGCCCGAGTCCCTCCGGGTATTGCGGGGCGAGCAGGCGCACCTCCCACAGTGGAAGCACGATGGCACCCAGCACGGCCACGGCGGCCGCGACGAGCAGGAGGCGCGCCCGGGTCGTCATCTCACTTCCCTCCCATGGCACGGGGCTGATGGTCGGCCGCGGCGGCCGTGTGCACCGGCCTGTCGTTGGCCTCGGCCTTGAGCGGCACGCCGCTGCCGCGCGGGCTCACCCGCACGTACCCCTGCATCTCCTGGTGCAGGGCGCTGCAGAAGTCGGTGCAGTAGAACGGATAGATCCCCGGCCGCTGCGGGAACCACGTCAGGGTTCGGGTCTCGCCCGGGGCAAGGATCAGCTCGCTGGTCCGCATCCCCATCACCGCGAATCCGTGGACCACATCCCAGTCCTGCTCCACGTTGGTCACGTGGAACTTGACCGTGTCGCCAACCTCGATCCCCTCCAGCACATCGGGGGTGAAGCGGCTGCGCATCGCGATGAGCTTGACGTGCACCGTGCCGCCCTGGCGCTCGATCCCCGTCTCGCTTCCCGAGCGGGCCACGTTCGGGTTGCGGTTGTCGGCGATCGGGTAGGTGCGCACCTGCTTGTCCCGAATCATCTCGGCCGGGATCGCCTGGGCGTAGTGGGGTTCGCCCTGGGTCGGGAAATCGAGCAGCAACTGCATCTTGTCGCCGCTGATGTCGATCAGCTGGGCGGACTGCGCCAGCTCCGGCCCGGTCGGGAGATAGCGGTCCTTGGTGATCTTGTTGAGCGCCACCAGGTACTTGCCCCACGGCTTCCGGGAGTCGCCACCGGGAATCATCAGGTGGCCGATCGAGTAGTAGACCGGGATCCGGTCGAGCACCTCCCAGGTGCCCAGCTTCCACTTCACCACCTCGGACGAGATGAACATCGAGGTGTAGGCGTTGCCCTTGCCGTCGAACTCGGTGTGGAGCGGGCCGAGTCCCGGCTTCTCCACCTCGCCGGCGATCACGGCGTCGTACTTGAGGACCGGGATGCCGTCGATCGTCGTCTCGAAGGCCTTGTCCTTGATCGCCTTGAGCATCTTCGTCGCCGAGTGCACCGGGATCACGGTGGCGAGCTTGCCGCCGGCCACGATGTACTCGCCGGTCGGGTCGACATCCACGCCGTGCGGCGACTTCGGCGTCGGCAGGAAGTAGACCATCCCCGGGCACGCCGATGGATCGAGCACCGTGACGCCCTGGATCACCTCACTGCTGGCGGTCCGGGTGACCGGATCGAGCACGTTGTGCCGGTAGCTCGCCGGCATGGTGCGCCCCTTGCCGTCCTTCACGCACTGCTCGGCCTGGTGCCAGTTGACCGCCGCGATGAAGTCCTTGTCGTTGCGGGAGGCGTTCAGCTCGAGCATGGTGTGCGCCTGCTCGGTGTTGTACGAGCTGAAGAAGAACCATCCGTCCGACGGTCCCTTGCCGCCATGGGCCACGTCATAGTCGAACCCGGGCATCAGCAGCTGGAAGGCCACCGCCATCTTCCCCGGCTCATTCGCCTTGATGAACGAGATGGCGCCCTTGAAGTGTTGCACGTATTCGCCGATCGGGACATCGACGTTGGGGATCGGCACCGAGAAGCGGGTCGCCGAGACGATGTACTCCGAATTCGGCGTGATGAACGGCGAGGCGTGCCCACCGGCGGTGTTGGGGATCTCGACGATCTCCTCGGTCTCCATCCGGGTCAGGTCGATCCGGGCGACGCGCGGGGTGTTGTTGGCGTTGATGAACACCCAGCGACCGTCGGGCAACCCGTCGGTCTGCGAGATCTCGGGATGGTGGGCGTCGTCCCAGGGCAGCGAACCCCACGACGTCTCGAGCATCGGCTTGGTCTCGTCGGTGAAGCCCCAGCCGTTCTCCGGGAAGAGCGAGAAGACCGGGATCGTCTTCAGCAGCCGACCAGACGGGAGTCCGTACACCGTCAGGTTGCCGCTGAAGCCACCCGACATGAAGGCGTAGAACTCGTCATATGAGCCGGGGGCCACGTACACCCGACTCGCGGCATCGCCAGCCACCAGGGCACCGGGCTTGGCACCCCCTCCACATCCGATCAGGAAAGCGGCAGCGAGTAGCGGAAGGGTCAGGCGATGGGTCATGGGCGTCCTCGTGCGTTGAGGCCCCTCGCGGGGCGGAACACCGCGCCGACGGTCCCCCCGTCGGCTCCGTACCCCACCGCATCGTTGGCGGGCACGGTTGCAGTCTCGCGTTGGGGCAGTGGCGACGCCGTGACGGTTGTCACAGCGTCCGGGCAGGCCGGATCCGGCGCCGGAGCGCGAGCACCGCGGCGAGCAGTCCACCCACCTGGAGCGTCCCGCCCGCGATGATCACTGCCGCCCAGCGACCCCCGGGAATCCCGGCCGCGACCGCCTCGCCGAGCGCCCGTGCCGCGGTGCCCACGGTCAGCGCCCACCAGGCGATGGCCACTGCGGTCTCCGGCACGGCCGCTCGGCCTCCCACCGGTCGCGGGAAGAGCCACCACGCCACGCCGATGATCAGCTCCATCACGGTACCAACCAGGATCAGGTGGCTGTGGGCGTCGATCAGCCCCCGGGTGGGCCACTGCCCACCGAGTTCCCGTCGCACCAGCAACACCAGCCCCAGCCCCACGCCGAGCAGCAGGAACGCCGCCGCGGTGACGAGAAAACGACGGGTCAGCGGTGACATCGCTCAGCGCGGTGCGGTGGGAAGCGGCCGCGCCGTCGGCAGCCGTGACGGTGTGGGCACCGCCCGGTCCAGCGTCCGCCACAGGTTCCACGCGAAGCACCAGGTCCCCACCACCGAGGCGATTCCGCCGGCGGCCAGCAACGGCGTCCCCACCCGTGGCACGGTGACCCGGCACAGGAACCCTGCCACCATCACGGCCAGGCCGAGGTTGGCGATCACGAGGTGGAAGCGGGCCAGCGCCGGCGAATGGAGCGCCGCCATGGTGAAGCGCGGGATCACGTGATACGCCACCCCAGCGATCATCATCGTGACGAAGCCGAGCAACACCATGTGGGCATGGGCCGGGCGATAGACCACCCAGGCCGGATGCAGCGCGATCGCGCCACCGAAGGCGGTGCCCGTCACTAGCCAGGCCAGTGCCGAGCGCAGGAACCCCGAGACATAGCGTTCCATCTCAGCAGCAGGTGCAGTTGGCGGCCACGGTGCGGACCTCGAGCACCAGCCCGTCGTCGCCCGCCGTGACCGAGTGCGGCCGCTCGGCGTCGAGCTGGACCCTGGCGTCGGGTGCCAGCGCCAACGGCTTCGACTGGGGGAGCTGCAACGTGCCGCTGCCCTCGAGCACCCTGAGCTCGAGCCGCGACGGGTTGTGATGATCGGGAAGCGACTGGCCGGGACGGAAGGTCAGGACGAAACGGCGGCCGGATGCATCGACGCGGAGCCCGGAGACCTCGGGGCGATCGGTAGACTGGCGCGGGGAAGCGGATTCGGTGGACATCGGCGATCCTCAAGAGAGTTGCCCTCAGGATCACCCGGACCGCGATGCGGGGCCGTGACGCTTGTCACAGCCGCGCCGGCACCGTTGTTTCGGGAGCCATGACCGACCTCGTCGCCCTCCTCCGGGCCGTGCCCCTTTTCGCCGAGCTCGACGAGCACACCCTCACCGCGCTCTCGCAGCGCTGTGTGCCGCGCACCGTCGGCGAGGGATTCGTGCTCTTCCGCGCCGGCGACCGCTCTGCCGGGCTCTACCTGGTGGTCGAGGGCCGGGTGCGGATCTACCGCGCCTCCGCCGACGGCCGCGAGCAGACGCTCGCCGTCGAGGGGCCGGGACGCCCGGTGGCCGAGCTGCCGATCGTCGATGGCGGCAGCTACCCCGCGAGCGCGGTGACCACCGCACCGTCGCGACTGATGTTCCTGCCGCAAGCAGAGTTCGAGCATGCCTTCCGCAACGACCCCGACATGGCCGCCGCCATCGTCCGCGCGTTGGGACGGCGCCTCCGCCACCTGGTACAGCTGATCGAGACGGTCGCCTTCCGCGACGTCGCGGCGCGGCTGGCGATGCTTCTGGCCGACTACGCCGAGCGCACCGGGGTGCGCGAGGGCGACGGCATGGTGCTCGAGCTGCCGCGCACCCAGGACGAGCTCGCCACCGAGATCGGCACCGCGCGCGAGTCGGTGTCGCGCGCCTTCAAGCAGCTCCGGACGGCCGGCATGGTGCGGACCCGCAAGGGCTCCCGCCTGGTGCTCGCGTCGCCCGACCGGTTGCGGTCGTGGGCCCGGGGTGAGGGACGATGAGACTTCCGTCACGGCCCCCGGGGAGCCGAGGAGCGATGGTCAGACCGTGATGCAGGACTTCGACCCCGCGCTGGTCACCGAGCTCGACGTGCGTGAGCTGCTGGCCACCAGTCAGGAACCGCTGCAGCTGCTCCTCGAGCACGCGGTCGCCCTGCCGGCCGGCGGCGTGCTCCACGTCCGCTCGCCATTCGAGCCAGTCCCGCTCTTTCAGCTCATGGCCGAGCGGGGGTTCGTCTGGCGGAGCCGGCAATACGGTGAACAGGACTGGTCGAGCTGGTTCTGGCGGGCCGATCAGCCACCCGCACCGGCCCGCGAGGCCGCCCCCGTCGAGCACGACCCCGTGCCGAGCGGGGTGACCGACCTCAGGCCGATGACCCCGCCGGAGCCTCTGCTCTGGATCCTGCGCTGGACCGCGGGCGCCGACGCCACCGCCACGCTGCGGGTGATGCTGCCGTTCTACCCGGCCCCGCTGCCGGAGCTGCTGGCCGGATCGGGATGGCAGCCGGTGCTGGAGGAGGAGCGCGGCGACGGGGTGGTGGTGCGACTCGAGAGACGAGAGGACGCGAAACGCTAAACGCGTCACGCCTTCTCCGCGAGCAATTCCTCCAGGTCGAGCGGCTCGGTCACCAGCGCGTAGCTCCCGTCGGGGAGCACCGGCCATTCCTCCCGGGACCGGTCCACGTACAGCTCGATGCCATTGCCGTCGGGATCGCGGAGATAGACCGCCTCGCTGACCGCGTGGTCGGCGGCACCATCGAGCGGCAGCCCCGCCTCGAGCACCCGGCGGACCGCCCTGGCGAGGTCGGCCCGGGTCGGATACCTGATCGCCAGGTGGTACAGCCCGGTGGTGCCCCGGGCGGGGGGCGGGCCGCCGCGCGACTCCCAGGTATTGAGCCCGATGTGATGGTGGTAGCCGCCGGCAGCGATGAACGCCGCCTGGCTCCCCATCCGAGCCATCACCTCGAAGCCGAGCACATCGTGGTAGAAGGCCAGCGCCCGATCGAGGTCGGCCACCTTGAGGTGCACGTGGCCAATGTCGGCGCCGGCCGGGATGGTGTAGTCGGGCATGGTGGTAAAGGTGAATGGTGAATGGTGAAGGGTGAATAGGGGATGGGCATCCAGAATGATGCAGACTGACAGTGGCCTGAATAGAGCACTTGATATAATAGTCTAGATCATTCAATATCTAGCCAAACATGACAGATATCTTAAGCCGCCTGACGGAGTCGCTCGACCCTGACCATCCCACTCCGGCCTATCATCAGCTGGCGGCAATCGTCCGCTGGGAGATCGCCGAGGGACGTCTGCCGATCGGCACCCAGCTCCCGCCGATCCGCACCATCGCGGCGGCCGTCGACTTGAACTATCACACCATCCGCCGCGCCCTGGGAGAGCTCGAGGCGGAGGGGATCATCACCCTGCGGCGCGGGCGCGGTGGCCGGGTGGTGCGAGCGCCTCGTGATCGGTCGGGGTGGTCTCCGGCCCCGTTGGGCGCCGGTACGACGACCGAGGAAGCTCGGGTGTGGGTGGTGGCAGCATCGCTCGAGCGGGCCACCCACCTGGCCACCAGCCTCACCCGGCGCTGGTCCGTGGCGGCGGTCCCCTACCCCATCGATGGCCCGGTCCCACCGCCAGGAGTGATCCTCGCGGTGGTTGGCGTCCCCGAGGCCTGGGGCCGCGAGGGCGACGTGCATTCTCTCGACCTGGTCCTCGAGCCCGCGACGGTGGTGGCGATCCGGCAGGGCGCCGAGGTGCTGGGGCTCAAGCAGGTGGCACTGGTCGCCGCTGCCGGCGACGAGGGCCATCCCCTGACCGACCTGCTGCGGCAGCTGCCCCGCCTCGGCCTGGCCACGGTCCGGGCCACCGCACCCGATCTCACCGGCGGGAAGCTCAACGCCTGTTTCCCCATCGCCCACGATCGGCTCGACTGGGCAACCCGAAGCGATCCGCGAGTGATCGGAGTGGAGCTCGACTGGGCCCCGGGCCCGCTGGCAAGGACGGCCACGCAACTGGGATGGAAGCGGGCGGCCTGAGTGGGACGAGCGCCGCGGCATGAGCGGGCCAGCGGCCAGACGTCAGGCGTGGGGGAGCAAGGAGACCCCGCCGCTCGCGCTTCGCGCGAGGGCCAATGGCCAGAGGTCAGGCGCGGGGGAGCAAGGAGACCCCGCCGCTCGCGCTTCGCTCGAGGGCGGGGTATAAGGCGCCGGCCGGAATCGAACCGGCGAATGGAGGTTTTGCAGACCTCTGCCTTACCACTTGGCTACGGCGCCGAGGGCCGGATTCTAGTAGCGGCAGGCGAGGGGTACAACGGGCCGGGACCAGCGAATGCCACTCGCCAGGCCCCGGTCCGGCTACTCGGCCGTGGTCGGATCGATGATCGTGGCCACCTCGGTGACCAGATTGGCCGGAAAGCCGCCTCGCTTGGCATGTTCCCTGATGGCCGCCTCGTCGGGGGCGATGTAGACGCAGTAGATCTTGTCTCCCGCCACGTAGCTCTGCACCCACTGAATCTCCGGACCCATCTCGTGGAGCACGCCACACGACGTCTGGGAGATGCCCTTGAGGTCGTCGGTTGACATCCCCGAGGCCCCGGGGATCTCCCGTTCAATGATGTATTTCGGCACCGTTCTCCGCTCCTGTGTTGGGGGGTGACTCCACTACCCCGCGATACGGGGAATGCGTCGCGAGTATAACTCTTTTCAGGCGCCGAACTGCCGCAGGTGATGATCGACGTGGCGCGCTGCCCAGCGATGCCAGTCGTCGAGCGTCATCAATCCGAAGACCACATGGGCCACGCCCAGCTCGGCCCGGTCGGCGGCGGCGATTCGCTGGAGCGTGGCAATCACCCGGGTGCGATCGGCCTCGAACTCGCCGGGCCGGGTGCCCTGACGGTGCGGGTCGATGCCCGGCCTGGTCGGCATGCCCTTGGGCCAGCGCCACGGGGCCCGGAGCCCGAACCACTTGAGCAGCGGTCGGTGGCGCTCCACCGGGACGCGGCCGACGGGGACCCGGACGCCGAGGGCCGCCTCGTGGGAGTCACCCAGATGGCAGAGCATCTCGCCAGCACTCAGGGTGCCCCAGCGGCGTGGCTGGTCCGGCTCCAGCGAACGCAGTCGCGCGACGAGGGATGCCAGCACCGCTGGGTCGGCAATGGAGTGCATCATCGTTCGCCCGCCATCGTGGCCATCGGCTAGATGGAACCGAGGGTGATCGGTGCCCCGGTTGCTGCGGCATCGATCACGGCCTCGAGCTGGCCGAGGCATGAGGGACAGATGCCATGACTCAGTTGGGGCAGGGTCGGCGTGTCGAACAACGCCAGCGCATCGACCGCCGCCTCGACCTCCACCCAACGCTCGTCTGGCAGCCGGACCCGCTTGCACCAGCCACACGTCACGATGGTGTCGTCGTTCCGCTCCGATGCCGGATCGAGCAGACCCACCGGCTCGCGAGCTTGCTCCTCGACGACCGTGCACTGGAAGTCGACCGCTCCGTCGTCGGCTGCCCGCAGGTCCATGGAGATGAGCCGGCGCCGGTCCGGGGAGTCACACCGGAACCGGAATCCGATCGGCGGTGCGCCCGCCCGGATCCGTGCCACCATGGCCTGATAGAGCTGCCGGGTCGTGGCATCGGCCAACTCCTCCCAGAGACTGCTGCCGAGGATCTCCGGCGGGAGCAGCTCGGAGCCGCCATTGGCGAGCGCGAACTTGATCCAGTCATCACCCACCACGGAGATACGATCGTGGCGATCGATCCGGTAGCTGACCTGATCAGCGGCGAGCGGCATGACCAAATATGGCGGGTTGGCGCGAAAGGACCGATGCTGGCCTTTCCCGGTACCGGGCGGTATAACCTGACTCCCCCACAATCGGGAGTTGCTCATGCGCAATTGGACCCTGTTGGGCGCCATTGCTGGCCTGGCCATCCTTGCCCCAGCTGCCCAGGCACAGGACCAGGACCAGGAGCCGAATCCTGTCTTTCAAGTCACCACCATCGAGGTGGTGCCCGCCTCGCTGCCGGCCTGGTACCCCGCGTGGGTCAAGCAGGCCCAAACGGCCAAGGCCATGGGCATCTCGTCAGGTGAGTACGGCTGGTGGATGTACGGGAGCGACAACACGGTCTTGATCGTCCGGCCCAAGTCGCGCGACGAACTCTTCCGCAGCGGGACTGGAATCCGCGCGGCGATCCGCGCGGTCGATTCCGCGCAGGCAGCGGCGATTGGCGAGGCCTTTGCCGGCATCCAGGCCCGCGCGAGCCGCACCGAGATCACCGCGTACAATCCCGACCTGTCGTATCTCCCGGACGACGCCAGCTATGAGCCGGGTGGCGTGAGCGTATGGGAGCTGACCCTTGCCCCGGGGAAATTCGCCGACTTCCGCGCCCGCTGGGCGGAGATGAGGGGCCTCCTGAAGGAGCTCAAGTATCCGTACGGGATGAACCACTACACCGTCCGCTATGGTGACAATCGGGTCCAGTTGGTCGCCTTCTTCGACACCCGCGAGAACTACTACGGGAAGAACAGCCTCAACAAGCTCTTCGAGGCCAACCCCGAGGTGGCCAAGCGAGCCGGACCGATCTACCGTGGCTTCCTCGAGACGGTCGCCAGCATGAAGACCACCGTCTACGACTACAACAAGGAAGCGAGCTTCCCGCCAGGAAGCTGATCGGGTGCGGTCACCGGGCGGCACGCGCCGCCCGGCTGGCCGGGCTCACTGGCCCGGGTGGTACACCCGCTCGGTGTGACCAACGAGTTGGTTGGGGTAGAAGTACACCTCCCGCAGGTTCCCCGCGGCGTACCGCTCGGCCTCGTCGTTGAAATGGGGCGAGGCCGGGTCGCCGCTCTCGCCGCCGGCCGTGACCGCGCGGGCCCGCACGCTGTCGCCGAACTCGACCACCGCGATGAACGAGTTGCCGCTGGTGCCGTACCACTGCTTCGTGTTCGAGTACGGCCGAGCGCCGAACGAGGCGAGCGAGCCCCAGATGGCCGAGGTGAACGGCACCGGGATGCTGGGGGCCGCGTCGTCGAAATGCGAGTCGATCGCATCGTCGAGCCGTTGGAAGCGGTTGATCGAACCCCACGCCGTGTGCCAGTCGCCGAAGTCGCTCGCCAGTCGATCTCGGGCCGCCGCCAGCGACGCCAGCAGGTCACCACCATCGGCCCGCTCCGCGACATAGTCCTCGACCCGCATGCCGGCCCGCCGGGCGGCACCGCCCACCCGGCGCTCGATGTCAGTCCCCCAGAAGACCGCCAGCGACGTCGGCACCGACTCGGTCCCCCAGCGGAAGTCCCAGGTGCGCAGCGCAGCGATCGGCTCGGCCAGCTCGGTCCGGAGCGGCGAGGCCGCGGGCAACGCATCCCAGGCCCGCACCAGCGCCGGCACCATGATCGCGAACGCCGGCAACCACGAGTCGAACGCCGTAGCGGTGAGCGAGGTCATCGTGAAGTCGTGCCGGTCCGGGATCACCCGGAGAGCGTGCTCGCCCCGCATCGATTCGTGGCGACCACGCTCCACGTAGACGGGGAACTCATCGCGCTTGGGCGAATCGGGGCCCGCCGCTGACCAGGGCCAGTTGTTGGAGTTGTAGACCCAGCCCACCGCGGGGTTGATGGCATTGGGGGTCTCCCCCACCGCGAGCACCCCCTGATAGTCGGTGGCGGCCGTGCTGCCGTCGACCGGCCGGGTCCAGTCGAAGCTGGTGTCGCGGCGCGGAATGTAGTTCGAGTGGAGGTAGGCGATGTTGCCCTCGGCATCGGCAAAGACGGTGTTGTTCGACGAGTTGGTGTGCAGCTTCATGATGTCGAGGAACGCAGCGAGGTTCTTCGCCTTGGTGCGCGAGTACGACTGGATCAGCGCCGGGACCGGGTTGTTCATCAGCGCCGTGGTGACCCAGGTCGAGTCGTCGGCAGTGCGCACCACGGGACCGTGGATGGTGAAGTAGGCGGTGAAGGTCCGCGACGCCAGCGACCCATTGGCGCGGCGATAGGGCACCGTGATCTCGCGGGTCACCATTGGCAACAGCCGGCCGTCGTGATGGTAGTACACCCCGCTGGCACGCCGGTCGACCGACTCGAGGAACTCGTCGATGTTGTCGACCCCGCTCGAGGTGTGCATCCATCCGGCGGTGGGGTTCCAGCCCTGGTAGATGAAGAACTGCCCCCAGGTCACGGCGCCGTAGGCATCGAGCCCTTCGTCGCTGGTCATCTGCAGTTCGGAGCGGAAGTAGAACGAGGTGTGCGGGTTGATGTAGAGCAGGGCGTGCCCGTTGGCGGTGTTCCCGGGCGCGATCGCGAACCCGTTGGAGCCACCCGGCTCGGGCGGCGGCCCATCGCCAGGACGGGCCGGCCGGCGCCGGGGCGCGGCACTCGAGTCGTAGAACGCGCGCAGCGCGCCGGTGCTCACCCGCTCGATGTCGCCACCGATCGAACCCTCGGTGAATGACAGCGCCATCCACGGCTCGAACCGGGTGATCACCTTCGGGTGCACGTCGGGATGGGTGTGCAGGTAGTAGTTGAGCCCGTCGGCCCAGCCGTTCATCAGCGCCTTGAGCCAGTCGGGACTCTTCCCGTAGAGCATCCGCAGCGTGTCGGCGTCGATGAACAGCCGCTGCCGGAGGTCGGTCCAGATCGCCGACTCCCCCTCGGCCTCGGCGAGCCGGCCGAGCGACAGCAGGTAGTTGTGCTCGACCCGGTTGAAGTCGTCCTCGGCCTGGGCGTAGACCATCCCGAACACCGCATCGGCGTCGGTGGGACCGTGGACGTGGGCGATCCCCCAGTCATCACGGGTGATCGTCACCCGGGCCGCGGTGGCCTGCCAGCGGGCAAGTTCGTCCGGCGTCTGGCCAGTGAGCGGGGGCGCGGCGACGACCGCCACCAGCAGCAGGATGACAAGGCGCTTCATCGGGACTCACTCGACAAGGATGGTTGTACGGATTGGCGGGCGGCACGTCCTGCCCGGCCCCCCGAAGATGCGACGAGGCGGGTGATCATGCGAGGGGCAGGGCCGGGCGCCGCCAGGCCGCGGCGGCAACGGCCCAGCCCGCGAGCAACAGCACGGCCGGGAACAGCATTCTCGCGCGTTCGATGTGGAACACCGCGACCAGTGGTGCGGCCAGGCCATGTGCGACGGCGCCGAGAATCCCGAACCAGGCGATCATAGGCCGGCCAAGTTCGCGGGTCCGGGCACCGACCCAGATCAGGCCGATCATTGTCGCGGCGAAGAGCGGGTAGGCGATCACGGCGAGCGCCAGATGCGTGGTGAGCACCGGGGTCGCTGCCCCGGCTGCCAGATGATCGGCATCGACCACGGCGGCAAGATGGAACGCCATCTCGACCGACTGCAGGGAGGCGCCAACCGCGGCCAACCTGCTCCACCGGCGCATCGCCGGATCGTGGGCCGCAACGCGCCAGAACCCGAGCAGCGCCAGCGTCAGTGCCAGATAGCCGGCGAGCTGGAGCAGGTGGGAGGGCACCCACTGGGGATCGTGGAGCATCTCGACCATCGTTCCTCCTGGATGCAATGGGCCGCCAACCATGATCGCGAGTCCGGCCAGCGCGAGCAGCAATCGCCACCACCGATCAATCGTCATGTCGCCCTCCGAGGGATGAAGATCTCTCCCGACTCGGACACCGGCCGGGACTCAACCAGGATACCGGAATTGGTAACGCCCCGACCCGCTCTCGACCACCACGTCGTCACCGTCCTGCCGAGCGGCACGGATTCCGGCGGCCGCGGCGACGGGCGTGGTGCCCTCGGTCACCTGATCGAGCCGCGCGCCGGGCAGCCGGATGGTGGCGTGGGTGTTGGGTGGCACCACCGCCGTCACCACCAGCCGATCGCCGTCGCGACGCCAACCCGACGCCGCCGCTCCGTAGCCGGTCTCCAGCTCGGCTCGGGCATCGGTCAGGCCACCGCCAGGATGCGGTTGCACCAGCACGTGCCGGTAGCCCGGCTCGGCGGGATCGAGGTCGAGCCCCGCTGCCACCCGGTACATCCAGGAGCCCACCGCCCCGTAGGCGTAGTGGTTGAATGAGTTCATCGACACGTCCTCGAACGAGCCATCCGGCTTGATCCCATCCCACCGCTCCCACACCGTGGTGGCGCCCCGGGTGATCGGGTAGAGCCACGAGGGATATTCCCGCCGCAGCAGCAGCTTGTACGCCTCGGCGAGGTGCCCGGTCGAACTCAAGGCGAAGAGCAGATGCGGCGTGCCGAGAAACCCGGTGGTCAGGTGGCCAAAGCGGTCGACATCATCGGCCAGTCGCTGTCCCAGGTCGGCGCGAAGCGAGTCGGGCGCCAGGTCGAATGCCAGCGTCAGGGCGTAGGCGGTCTGGGTGTTCGAGGCCAGCCGGCCGGTCGCGGTGAGGTATTCGCGGTCGAACGCGTCCCGGATCCGCTCGAACAGCTGGCGGTACTCACGCGCATCGGCATCGCGGCCGAGCACCGCCGCGGCCCGCGACACCAGGTCGGCCGAGTGGGCGAAGAACGCGGTGCCGAGGAGATCCTTGTCGGTGGTCGCGCCGGGGTAGTCGGCGGCGGTGCTGTTGAATGCCAGCCAATCGCCGAAGGTCGGGTCCTCGCTCCAGATCAGGTCGCTGCCGGCACGGCCGCGGATGAACTCGACCCAGCGCTGCATGCTCGGATACTGCCGCGCGAGGATCCCCGAATCGCCGTAGGCGACATACATCTGCCACGGCGCGATCGTCGACACGTCGCCCCATCCGGGAGCACTGAAGCGGCCGACCACGTTCGGCACCACCCAGGGCACGCTACCATCGGACCGCTGGTCGGCGGCGAGGTCGGCGAGCCACTTGGCGAAGAAGCCATCGACCTGGAAGTTGAACGCCGCGGTGCTGGCGAAGGCCTGGGCATCGCCGGTCCACCCCAGTCGCTCGTCGCGCGCCGGGGTGT
Source organism: uncultured Gemmatimonadales bacterium (assembly GCA_963817715.1). GTDB lineage: Bacteria > Gemmatimonadota > Gemmatimonadetes > Gemmatimonadales > GWC2-71-9 > Palsa-1233. The sequence goes on along the minus strand of CAWFPG010000005.1, from coordinate 196,537 downwards.
CGGTCGGCACATCGAGGAAGTTGCCCTTCTGTCCCCAGGTGATGTTGTGCTGCAGCTGGTTGAGCATCGAGTCCGACGACGAGAAGCTGCCGGTGTGCGGCATGTCGGAATGGATCACGACCCCGGTGACCGACGCGGGGGTGACGGTGCCCGGATAGCCCTCGATCGCCACGTAGCGGAATCCCATGAAGGTGAAGTGCGGCTCGAAGACCTCCTCGCCGCCACCCTTGAGGGTGTAGCGCACCGTCGCCTTGGCGTCGCGCAGGTTGGCGGTGTAGAACTCGCCGGCGCTGTCGAGCACCTCGGCGTGGCGGAGCGTCACGACGGTCCCTCGCGGGCCATGCACCCGGAGCCGCACCCACCCCACCATGTTCTGCCCCATATCGGCCACCGTGAGCCCCGACGGGGTCCGGAAGATCCGGATCGGGATCCGCTCCTCGATCGCGCGCACCGGCGGGCCCACCGGAGCCACCAGCGACGCGGTGGAGTCGACAGCGGCGATGACACCGATCCAGGCGCTGGCGTCGAAGCCGGGCTCGCTCCAGCCGGCGCGCTCGAGGCGGGCGTCGTAGCGCTCGCCGTCGTAGATCGTCGAGGCGAGGATCGGGCCTGAGGTGGTGCGCCAGTGGGGATCAGTGCCCACCACCGACGTTCGCCCGTCGGCGTAGCTGATCACCAGCTGGGCCAGCAGCCCGAGACGGTTGCCGTAGATGTTGTCGTGGTGCACCCAACCCAACCGGCTGCGATACCAGCCGTCTCCAAGCACCGCGCCGATCACGTTGGCACCGGGATGGAGCATGTCGGTCACGTCGTAGCTCTCGTACTGGAGTCGCTTGCCGTAGCTGGTCCACCCGGGTGTGAAGAGCCGGTTGCCGACCCGCCGGCCGTTGAGCCACGGTTCGTTGAGCCCGTGCGACGTGATGTAGAGCCGAGCCCGGGAGACGCGGCCATCGACCGTGAACGATCGGCGCAGCATCGGCGCCGGCAACCCCGGCATCGTGTCGCCGATGATCCCCGGCTCGATCCACTCGGCCGACCAGTCGCCCGGCTCGAGCAGTCCCATCTCCCACCACGCCGGCTCACTCCATGCGCTGGGACGCCCCGTGGCATCCCAGACACGGACACGCCACCAGTAGCGGGTGGCGGACCGCAGCACCGGCCCAGCATAGGGCACCAGCAGCGACTGGTCCGACTGCACCCGGCCACTCGTCCAGGCCAGGTCACGTCCGTGGCGCAGCTCGGCCTCGCTGATGGCCACCTGCACCTCGTAGGCCGACTGCACCACGCCGCGCTCGATCGAGGCGAGTTGCCATGACAGCCGCGGGCGGGCCACGTCGATGCCGAGCGGGTTGACCTGAGACTCCACCGTGAGCGTGCCGACGCGCAGCGGCGCAGGCGCGTGGGCCACGGGACCGGGAGCGACGAGCATGGCCAGCAACGGAGCGAGCACCATCATCAGGACACTCCCGGTCGCGGGTCGCCACGCACCATGCCGTAGCGCGCCATGTCTTCCCAGCGATCATTCTTGAGCACATGCTGGCGGGCGATTCCCTCGAAGGTCATGCCGATCTTCTGCATCACTCGTCCCGAGGCCGGATTGCGGCTGAAGTGCGCCGCATGGATCCGCTGCAGGTCGAGGATGTCGAAGCCCCAGGCGACCAGCGCAGCGGCGGCCTCCGTGGCGTAGCCCTGGCCCCAATACGGCACCCCCACCCAGTAGCCCAGCTCGCCCCGGCGGTGTGGCGGCTCCAGACGGAGCCCCACCGCCGCGACCAGCTCGCTCGCCAGTGTGGTCACCGCGAAGGTGGCCAGCTCGCCGGCCTCCCAGGCCGGCTGGTGGGTGGCAATCCACGCCTCGGCCATGCCGTCCTCGTAGGGATGCGGAATGTTCAGCGTGGTGTCAGCGATCGCCTTCTCACCGCAGTATCGCTGCACCTTCGATGCATCGGTGGCGATGAACGGCCTGAGGATCAGGCGATCGGAGCGAAGCGTTGGTTGGGGCATGGGGGTGTGGTGAAGGGTGAAGGGTGAAGGGGAAGCATCAGCGATCCCGGCCCTACTTCATGAACCGATCTCGACCAGCCCCCCCGCCGTGAACGCCGTCTCGTCGTCGATCGCGTTGCGGATCGGATCGACGGAGACCGACGTGGGCACGCCGGTCACCGGGTCGTAGCTGGCGTCGAGCGTGTTGGCGGGCAGGTCGATCCAGCCCTGGATCCGGTCGAAGAGGCCCGGGATCGTGTACCAGTTCGAGAGCGGGGTGCGCGGCGCGTTGGTTTCCTTGTCGAGAACCGCAGTGATGGTGCCGCCGCGCACCTGCACGACCACCGGGCGAAGCATCTCGGGGCCGCAGAAGCACGAGGCCTGGTAGTCGAAGTCGTAGTCGGTGAGGCCAATGGCCGCCCAGCGCGACCGCGCGGCATCAAGCGCCTGCTGGGCGGCCTTGCGGGGACCGGTGACACTCCCACCGCACGCGAAAGTCAGCGCGAGGAGGAGGAAGAACGCAGCGGGGACGGAGTGATGTCGCATTGGGGTCTCTCTCAACCTAGCGCCGGGAGGAGCGAGATCCAGCGCGCGGGTTGAGATAGCCCCACCGCTCACGGATGCGCCATGATCCGCTCAGCCACCCCACTGAGCCGCAACTCCACCTTCATCGCCGCGTCCGCTCCGCCATCCACGTCGGCATCGATCTCCAGCATGTGGCTCCCGGGTGCGAGGACAAACGCCGCCGGATCGATGGCCACGCGACGCTGGAGTTTCCAGTGGGCATCGAAGACCGCGGCCGTGGCTCCACCATCGATCCGCAGCACCTCGCCCGGCCGGAGGGTGCCGGCCAGGGCGAACGGCCGCACCCCATCGATGGTGCCCCGAATCCGACGCACGGCGCCGTCGGCGGCGCTGATCAGCATCGTGAGCGGCTGTTCGGGGCCCGGGTTCTCCAGCGTGACCGACGTGGCGCTCGGCTCGCCGGGCTGCCGGTCATGTGACTGATGCGAGAGCCGGGTGACATGCACCTCGGAGAAATCCCAGCTCCCCTCCCCTGCCGGCTCGAGATGGAATTCCCGGTTGGGGTCCTGCATCCGGAGCTTCTGCTCCGCCGTGAATGCCTCGCCGAACCGCGCCCGCTCCCATTCGCCCAGATGGGCCAGGATCTGTTCCGAGAGACCGTTCTCGGCGAGCACGCCCAGGGAGAGGTTGAAGGCATAGCCCGCATCGAACCCCGCCGAGCGGGCCAGCATCCAGTCGACATCCTCGATGCTGGTGCCCGGCGTCAGGCTGAACCACCCCAGCATCCCCGGCATGTAGTTGCGCCGGAAGTAGGCCTGGTTCTTGAGCCGGTACTCGGTCTGGCTCTCGCGGAAGCCGGCATACCACGGCTCGCCCCAGTTCATCCTGGTATAGATGTGCCAGAAGTAGTGTCCGGGTCGGCTCGCGTCGGCGATGTAGTGGCGCTTGATGGTGTCGTTGAGGTGGTCGAACCAGGTGGTGGTGAAGAGCGCCTCGCCGTAGTTGCCGAGCCCGGTCGAGCTGTTGCCCTCCAGGCCGTCGAACGAGATCTGCCTGAGACCGGCCCGGTTGAAGAGGTCCGCCAGCGTGGTCGCCATCTCGCGGCTGAGATCGGCGTTGCCGAGGAAGACCTTGTAGCCGTGATCGAGCAGCTTGCCCACGCTGTCGCCGGCCGCGTGGGCGCTCGCGCGGGTGCCGTAGGCACCGCGTTCGACCTCGAGCAGGCGCCAGGGCGGGCTCGCCGATACGGCGCCGTAGCGGACGATCTCCTGACCGATCACCGCGGCGTGGAGATTGTCGGGTTGCTCGGTGAACCATGTCGTGTCGGTGATCGGCAGCACCTTCGCCGACGGGGACACCGCTTCCGTGAGGGCGCTCCGCCCCACCACCGCGAGACGAGGATCGGGAATCGGCGTGACGTAGGGATCGTTGGTGGTGATGAAGTTCGAGAGGGTGTGCACCCCGATCCAGATCCCCTGCTCGGCGGCGCGGTCGGACAGCGCTCGCAGCCCGGCTATCCCGTGCGGGAAGGCAGCGCTGTCGAGCCGGAAGTGTCCCCAGGTCGCGAACGGCCCGGGATGATAGAGGTACCGGAGACCGGCCCGCTTGGTGACCGCCAGCGCCGAGTCGAAGGTCGCCTCGGTGAATGGCAGGATGATGTAGGCGGCGCTCGCAGCGGGGTTGGTCTTGACCCACTCGTCGTCGAGCATCGGATGCGGCAGTTGCTCGGCGAGTTCAATCTGGCCGATCGTTGCCAGTGCCTCGGCCGTGGGCACCCCGAACAGCGCGATCTTGCAACCGACGAGTCCGCCATCATCGAACGGCGGGGCCACGAACCTTGCCCGTCCCATGTTGCTGATCACCCGCGGTCGGCTGCGGTTGCGACAGTAGGCCTGCAGCGAGGAGCCGTCATGGGTTGGCCGGGCGGCCTCCACCGAATAGAGCACCCCGCGCTTTCCGCCAGAGAGATCGTCGGGATCATCCTGCTCGAACGCGTCGAGTTGTGGCAGGTGGTCGTCGGCGTTCCACGGATAGCCACCGAGGGTCTTGATGTTGAGCGCCTGCAGGCCGATCGCGTAGCCGCCACCCCGGACCACTCCGACCGTCTCGCCGATCGTGTCGGCCAGGTCGGTCGGGAACGGCCCCCACACCGCCACCGCCACGGTGTCGGGATCGGAGACCGACAGGAGCTCGAAGCTGAGGTGACTGCCATGCTGGTCGACCCCGACCACGGCCCCGAGCCCACCCGGGTAGGTCAGGGCGACCTGTCGGCCGTCGGCCTGCCACACCGCCGAGCTCGGCACCAGCATCGAGTCGTCGACACCAAGGCGCAGCAGCGGTGTCGACGGTGCGGTGCCGAGATGATCGATGCCGGTGCGCCGATCGACCATGCCACGCACCGACCCGTCGGGGGCGATGGCAAGCTGCAGCCCATCGGTCTCGAGAGCCCGACTGCCGTCGCCACAGGCCGCAAGGAAGGCGACACCGACCATGAGCAGGTGCAGCATCGCGGGGCGGCCTCTGGCACGGTTGCCGACGGGCATTGCCTTCTCCTCTGAAGCGGGAATGATCGTGGCGGGCACCGGCAGGCTCACCCCCCGTCGAGCACCACCGTGTGCCTCCGCGATCCCTGTGCTCCGATCACCAGCGCCCGTTCGATGTCGGCGGTCTTCGACGGACCACTGAGGAACCACCAGCAGCCGGTGTCGAGCGGCAGCTGCTGCACCGCCTCGTGCATCGTCGCGACGATCGCATCGGCCGGGACCACCACCACCAGGTGCTCGGCCCGTACCACGTCGGCACGCTCCTCGAGATCGGCCGCGTCGACCAGCACGGCGCCGTTCTCCGCCACGGCGAGCCGACCGGCCACCACCACGACCTGATCGCGATCGTCGTCGGCCAGCGCGGTGAGCACCGCGGCGAGCGGCTCGTCGGCAGCGCGGACCAGGCCCTGGCCACCGACCGTCTCGAGCACGCGAAGGAACTCGGCGGTCAGCGCCTCGGTCGCCGGTCGTGACGGCGGCGGCACCATCGCCGGAGCCGGCGGCACGCCGGCCGCCCGGATCGCCGCGAGGATCGTGTCGCGGGCGCTCATTCGAGCCGCCCCTTGCGACGGGCCCAGTCACGGAACGACTCCTCCGGGATCACCGGCAGCGCCCGACCGGCCCGGGTCCAGCGATTCCACCGCCCTGCCGTGAGAAAGCCCGGCAGCCGTTGGGTGAGGCGTCGCACCCGGCGACCGAACCGGTCGAACCGCGACCGGTCGGCAAGCACTCGACCCAGCCAGCGCAGCGTGGCCACGCGCCACCGTGGCTGGATCCCTGCAGCGACGACCCGCTCGCGCCAGATGAGCAGTTGGCCGGGAATGTCGATCTTCACCGGGCAGACGTCGCCACACGACCCGCAGAGGCTCGACGCGAACGGCAGCGAGGCATGCTTGGCGAGATCGACGCCGGGAGCGAGGATCGCCCCGATCGGGCCGGGAATCACGTGGCCGTAGCTGTAGCCGCCGCTGCGGCGATAGACCGGGCAGGTGTTGAGGCAGGCGCCGCAGCGGATGCAGTGCAGCGCCGAGCGCATCGCGGCATCGGCCAGCCGGGCCGATCGGCCGTTGTCGACCAGCACCACGTGCATCGCCGCCCCGGGTCGCGGCGCGGTCACGTGGGTGGTGTAGACCGTGATCGGCTGGCCGGTGGCGCTGCGGGCCAGGAGCCGAAGCAGCACGGCCAGGTCGTCGCGGGTCGCGATGGTCTTCTCGATCCCGACCGAGGCGATGTGGAGCGGCGCCGAGTGCATCCCCAGATCGGCGTTGCCCTCGTTGGTGCAGACCACCACGCCGCCGGTCTCGGCGACCAGGGCGTTCGCGCCGGTGATCGCGGCGTCGGCATGACAGAGCACGTCGCGCAGGTGCTCGCGCGCTGCCGCCGCGAGCGCCTCGGGCGACGACTCCCCGGCCGGCGTGCCCAGGGTGCGGTGGAAGAGCGCTCCGACCTCCTCCTTCTTCCAGTGGATCGCCGGCGCCACGATGTGCGACGGTCCCTCGCCGGCGAGCTGCACGATCCGCTCGCCGAGATCGGTGTCGATCACCTCGATCCCGGCAGCCTCGAGATGCGCATTGAGCCCGCACTCCTCGGTCAGCATCGACTTGCTCTTGGCAACCCGCCCCGCGCCGGCCTCGCGGAGGACGTCGAGCACGATCCGGTTGTGTTCCGCCGCGTCGCGGGCCCAGTGGACCGTCACGCCGTTGGCCGTGGCCCGGGTCTCGAACATCTCGAGCAGCTCCGCCAGCCGCGACATCGCGTGCGCCTTGAGCGCGGCCCCAGCGGTGCGGAGTTCCTGCCACTCGGAGAAGCCGGTGGCCCGATCCCGTGCCTGGCGCACGTACCAAAGCGCCTCGTCGTGCCAGGCGGCGCGCTCCGGGTCGCGCAGGAACCTGGCCGCGGCCCTCGGGTGCCCGGCCCTCACCGGGTCGCCTCTTCCAGCAGCTCGGCGATGCTCAGGCAGCGCAGCGGCATGCCCTGATGCCGGGCGATCCCCTCGAGGTGGAGCAGGCACGATGGATCGCTGCTGACGAGCACCCCGGCACCCTGCGCAGCGAAACCGGCGAGCCGATCGCGGCCCATGGCGACCGACACGTCCGGCTCATCGATCGCGAACACGCCACCGAAGCCGCAGCACTCATCGGGTCGCGCCGGGATCACCAGCTCGATGCCCGCGAACGACGACAGCAGGCCGTGGATCGGTCCGCCCTGCAGTTCGCCCCGCTCACTGGAGCCGCCGAGGCGCAGGCCGCGCTGGGCATGACAGCCGAGGTGCACCGCGACCCGATGCGGGAAGCGCCCCACCAGTCGCGGCCTGCCGAGGGGTCCGGCGATGAACTCGCACAGCTCCATCGTGACCCGCGCCGCCTGCGCGCCGGCCTCGCCGGTGTCGAGGCCGGGGAGGTGATGCCGCACGTGATGCACGCAGCTTCCCGAGGGCATCACCACGTGGTCGTACCGCTCGGCACTCGCGCTCCACGCCCGCGCCGACGCGATCGCGGCCTCGCGCGCCCCGGCGGTGTGCATCGGCTGGCCGCAGCAGGGCGCGTCGAAGGCGAGGGAGACCTCGCATCCCAGTCGCTCCAGCAGCACCAGCGCGGCCCGGGCCGTCTGGGGCCGGAGCTGATCCACGAAGCAGGGCACCGCCAGCGCCACGCGCATCAGCGGCTCACTGCTGGTCGGCGAGGTCGAAGATCCGCTCCATTGGCACCCATTTCTGGCCGGGATCGGCCCATGGCAGCGGCTGCTGGAAGCGCCACATCAGCGTCTCCCATTCGGCGACCTTCGGGTTGGCCGCGTCGGCGGCCGCCTTCGCCGCCGGATCGAAACGCCCGTCGGTCTCCATCACCATCACGAGCCGGTTGGCCGTCCGCCAGATCTCCATCCCGACGATCCCGGCGTCGCGGATGCTCGCGGCAATCTCCGGCCAGATCCGCTCGTGCAGGCGAATGTATTCCGCGATCAGGGCCGGATCGTCGCGCAGGTCGAGCGCCAGGCACCAGCGGCGGATCATGAGGTGGCCTCCACGGTGTGGTGATGGCCGCGCACCGCGAAGTGCAGCACGACCACGTAGCAGAGCACCGGCACCCAGAATGCGGCCTGGATCCCGCGGGCGTCGGAGATCGCGCCCATCAGCGCCGGGATGATCGCGCCGCCGACGATGCTCATCACGATCAGCGACGATCCGAACTTGGTGTCCTCGCCGAGGCCCTCGATGGAGAGCGCGAAGATGGTCGGGAACTGGATCGAATGGAACAGGCCGAGCAGGACGATCATCCAGACCGCGGCGGCGCCCGAGCCGGTGGCGGCGACCGCACCGGCGGCGATCCCCAATCCCGCCACGCCGGCCAGCAGGCGGGGAGCCGGGATCCGGGTCATCACCACCGATCCCACCACCCGACCGATCAGGAAGCCGACCAGGTGCCACTTGAGGAAGGACGCCGCCACCCGCTCCCCGGTGCCGGGCATCGCGTGCTGCACGAACCGGATCACGAAGGAAGCGACCCCCACCTGGGCACCCACGTAGCAGAACTGGGCCAGGACCCCGCGTCGCAAGTGGGCGTGACGCCATGCCGCCCGGAGCCCTCCGCCGCCACCCACACCGGGTTCGCGCACCTCCGGCAACTTCGTGACCGCGATCATCAATCCGACGAGCAGGAAGATCGCCGTGATCACCAGATACGGTGCCTTGACGCCCGACGCCTCGGTGGCACGCCACGTCGCGATCGCCGCTGGGGACATCGCGGCCAGGTCGGCTCCCGAGTGCTCGACACCCGACAGGATGAAGCGCGCCCCGAGGATCGGCGTGATCACCGCACCAAGCGCGTTGAATGCCTGGGCGGTGTTGAGCCGCCGGGCGGCACTCCCGGAGGGGCCGAGTACCGTCACATATGGATTGGCCGCCACCTCGAGGACGCACTGGCCGCATGCCATCACGAAGAGCGCCATCAGGAAGAAGGGATACCACCGCGCCGTGGCGGCCGGCTGGAAGAGGAGGGTGCCGAGGGCACAGAGCGAGAGGCCCACCAGGATGCCACGACGGTAGCCCAGCCGGCGCATGATCCAGCCAGCCGGAAGTGCCATCAGGAAGTAGCCGCCGAAGAAGGCGGTCTGGATCAGCGACGACTGGAAGTCGCTCAGGTCGAGCGCCTTCTTCAGGTGCGGGATCAGGATGTCGTTGAGATTGACGCCGATCGCCCAGAGGAAGAAGAGCGACGTGACCAGGATGAAGGGGAGGAGATAGCGGCGCTCGGTGAGCGGCACACGACTAGCGGCCATCGACACTCCGGGCGGCGGACGACGGCCGCATGATCAGGTCAGGGCTCGATCGAGATGGACATAGCCACCGTCGACATGGATGTGCTGTCCGGTCACGTGACCGGCACGAGGCGACACGAGGAAGCAGGCCATCGCCGCGATCTCCTCGGCCAGCGTCATCCGGTGGCCGAGCGGGATGCGGGCCAGGATCGCCGCTTCCCGCGCCTTCGGATCGGGGAAGCTGTCGAGCCACTGCCGGTAGAGCGGCGTCATCACCTCGGCCGGCACGATCGCGTTGACCCGGATCCCGTCGGTCGCCAGCTCGGCCGCCCACTCGCGGGTGAGGGCGAGGATGGCGCCCTTGGCCGCGGCGTAGCCCGAGGTGTTGCCCTGGCCGGTGAGCGCCACCTTGCTGGCGATGTTGAGGATCACCCCACCAGCGGCGCGCAGGTGCGGCAGGGCATGGTGGGTGATGTCGTAGTAGTGGTGCAGGTTGGCCCGCAGCGAAGCGCGGAACCGCTCGGGATCACCCCCGGCGAGACCGACACCGTCGTTCACGCCGGCGTTGTTGACCACCGCGTCGAGTCGCTCGGCGCGGGCGAACACCTCGGCGACCGCTTCGCGGCAGGCCTCGGCGCTCGACAGATCCGCGATCACCGGTGTCAGCAACCCGAGGTCGGCCGCCTGCGCCAGCGCTGCGTCACCGTCGCGATCGACCACCACCGGGCGGGCGCCCTCCTCGACCAGGGCGCGCACGATCGCGGCACCGATCCCCTTGGCGCCACCGGTCACCAGCACCACCCGTCCATCGAGTTCGAGATTCACCTCACCCCTCCAGTCGGTAGGCCCGCCGCGCGGTGCCGCCGAGGATCGCGTCGCGGTCGTCCACGCCGAGCGCCTCGGTCCAGCGCAGCACGGTGTCGGCCACCTCGCCGTAGCTCGCCCGGAGGAGGCAGACCGGCCAGTCGCCGCCGAACATCAGCCGATCGGGCCCGAACGCCTCGAGGGCGGCGTCGAGGATCGGCACGATGTCCGTCGCATCCCACTCGGCCGTGCGCACCTCGGTGACCAGCCCGGAGAGCTTGCAGCTGACATGCGGATGACTGGCGAGACGGACCAATCCCGCCTGCCACGCCCCCAGCCCGTCGCCGCCTATCGGCGGCTTGGCGCAGTGGTCGAGCACGAACCGCACTCCCGGCACCCGAGCGACCAACCGCTCGGCCGCGTCGAGTTGGTGCGGATAGACCAGCAGGTCGAAACTGTAGCCCCAGCGGCCCAGCTCGGTGACACCGGCCACCACCTCGTCGCGCGCCAGGAAATCGTCGGGCTCCGCCTGCGCGATGTGGCGGAACCCCTTGAGGAGCGGCTGGCCCTTCCAGCGCGCCAGGCGATCGGCGAGATCGCTGGCCCGGAGGTCGACCCAGCCAACGACACCCAGGATGAACGGGTGTGCGGCAGCGAGGCCAAGCAGGAAGTCGGTCTCCGCCTCCGACTGGTCGGCCTGCACCGCCACCACGCCGTCGATCCCCGCGGACTCGAGCAGCGGCGCCGCGTCGGTCGGCAGGAAATCGCGGCGGAGCACCGCCATTTCCTCGGTGATCCAGCTGTCGCGCACCGGATCGAAGCGCCAATAGTGCTGGTGCGCGTCGATGATTCGCGTCACGCAGGTGCCCGCCGATCCCAGGCCACGACCCGCTGTCGTGCGGTGCCGAGGCCGTCGATCGACAGTTCCACGATATCGCCGTGGCCCAGGTAGCGCGGTGGGTCGAGGCCGAGCCCGACCCCGGCCGGAGTGCCCGTGGAGATCACGTCGCCCGGAAGCAGCGTCATGAACCGGGAGGTGTAGCTCACCAATTGCGACACGCCGAACACCATCTCGGCAGTGGTGCTCTCCTGCATCGCCGTCCCGTTCACCGAGAGCCGCAGCCCGAGCGCGGCCGGATCGGGGATCTCGTCGGGCGTGGCCAGCCAGGGACCCAGCGGGGCGAAACTGTCCCAGCTCTTGCCCTTGAACCACTGGCCGCCACGATGGAGCTGGAAGTCGCGTTCCGAGTAGTCGTTGTGGAGGGCGTAGCCGGCCACGTGCCGCATCGCCGATTCCTCGGGGACCAGGGTGGCCGCCGCACCGATGATCGCGGCGAGCTCGACCTCCCAGTCGGTGGCGGTCGAGTCGGGCGGCAGCCAGAGGTCGTCGAACGGCCCCGCCAGGGACGACGTGGCCTTGGCGAAGAGGATCGGCTCGGTGGGGATCGCCGCACCGGTCTCCCGGGCGTGATCGCGGTAATTGAGGCCGACGCAGATGATCTTCGACGGTCGCGCGATGCACGAGGCCCAGCGCACCTCCTCCGCCACCGCGGGCAGCTTGCGGCCCGGCTCGCCCAACCACCGTGCCAGCCGCGCCGGGCCGTTGCTCCCGAAGAACGCCTCGTTCCAGTCCTCGCCGAACGCACTGGCATCGCGCCGGCTCCCGTCGGCGTCGACGATGCCCGGCTGTTCACCGATCGGCGGACCGAAGCGGATCAGTCGCATCGGATCAGCCGTGGAGGCGGAGGAAGCCGCCGTCGATCGGGTAGTCGGTGCCGGTCACGAATGCCGCCTCATCGCTGGCGAGATACCGCGCCAGGGCGGCGATCTCCTCGGGTCGCCCCATGCGGCCGATCGGCTGGGTGGCGGCGAGGCGGTCGAACATCTCGGCCTCGCGCCCGGGGTAGGTCCGGGCGAGGTAGCCGTCGACGAACGGCGTGTGCACCCGCCCCGGGGAGATGCTGTTGCAGCGCACCCCGTGCTCCACGTAGTCCCGCGCGACCGAGAGGGTCATCGACAGCACCGCGCCCTTGGTCATCGAGTAGCCGAAGCGATCGGCGAGTCCGGCCGAACCGGCCACCGAGGCGATGTTGAGGATCACCCCGCGACGGCGCGCCACCATCCCGGCCACCACCGCACGAGTGCAGAGGTAGACGCCCCTCACGTTGACCCGGAAGAGGCGCTCGAAGTCCTCGGGCGCGGTGGTCTCGACCGTGCCGATGTGGGCCACGCCGGCGTTGTTGACCAGGATGTCGACGGCCGACTCGGTCTCGAGCGCCTCGAAGGTCGCAGCCACGGCTGCGGCATCGCTCACGTCGCAGTGGTGGGGAATCGCCGGCGCGCCGAGCTCGAGGGCGGCGGCCACCACCGCCTTCGCATCGACGTCGAGGCAATGGACCGTGGCCCCGGCCCGGACGAACTCGGCCGCGATGGCCCGACCGATGCCGCTCGCCGCGCCGGTGACCACCGCGACCCGTCCGTCGAGCATGAATGGTTCGCTCACAACGACACTCCGCGCTTCCAGGGGATGAAATCCCATTGTCCGAGGCATTCCGCGGCGCTCAGGCGGCCGCTCGCCGTGTCGAGCACCAGTTCGACGATCCGCGCACCCATCTCCGCGAGCGACACATCGCCCGTCAGCACCGGACCACAATCGAGGTCGATGGTGTCGGGCATCCGCTCGGCAAGTGGCGTGTTGGTCGACAGCTTCAGCACCGGAGCCACCGGGTTGCCGGTCGGGGTGCCGAGGCCGGTGGTGAAGAGGATCGCGGTGGCGCCAGCCGCGGCGAGCGCGGTGGTCGACTCGACGTCGTTGCCCGGTGTGCAGAGGAGATTCAGTCCCGGCACGGTCGCCCGCTCGGGGTAATCGAGCACATCGGTCACCGGCGCCGTGCCGCCCTTGCGGGCCGCACCGGCCGACTTCATCGCGTCGGTGAGCAATCCGTCGCGGATGTTGCCAGGCGACGGGTTCATCTCGAAGCCGGAATCGACGGCCTTGGCGCGCGCATCGTACGCGCGCATCAGTTCGCTGAAGCGGCGACCCAGCTCGGGCCGGCTGCACCGTGCGATCAGGTCCTGCTCGGCACCGAGCAACTCGGGGAATTCCGAAAGGATGCTGGTCCCACCGAGGGCCGCGAGCAGGTCCGAGGCCTGGCCGACCGCCGGATTGGCCGAGATCCCCGAGAAGCCATCGGAGCCGCCGCACTCGAGCCCGACCGAGAGCGCCGACAGTGGTGCCGGCTCGCGGACGGCCCGGTCGGCATCGGCGCAGCCGGCGATGGTCGCCTCGAGCGCGGCGCGCATCAGGGCGTCCTCGGTGCCCATCCGCTGCTGCTCGAAGATGTGGAGCGGCTTGGCGAAGGCCGGGTCACGGCGGGCCACCTCCTCGCGGAGCAACTCGACCTGCGCGTGCTGGCAGCCCAGGGACAGGACCGTGGCGCCGGCGACGTTGGGATGCACCAGGTATCCCGCCAGCAGGCCGCAGAGTGCCCTGCTGTCCTCCCGGGTGCCACCGCACCCACCGGCATGGGTCAGGAACCGGATGCCGTCGAGGTTGGGGAACGGCCGGGGCGCCTCGATCGGTTCGACCGAGCCGTCCCAGGCGTCGCGGCCCAACGCCTCGCCCGACTGGTGACGGCGCACCAACTCCCGGACCGCGAGGCGATGTCGGTCGGGCCGGGCGTAGCCGAGCTCGTGTTCGAGGGCCGCCTGCAGCGCCTGCACGTTGCGATTCTCGCAGAAGACCAGCGGCAGGACCAGCCAGAGATTGCGGGTGCCGACCCGTCCATCGGCCCGATGGAATCCCTCGAAGGTGCGATCGGTGAAACGGGTCACGTCGGGCGGCGTCCAGGGGCGACCGACCGGCGCCGACAGGTCGACCGGCGAGGCATCGTGAACAACGTTGTCGACGGTGAGGGCCGCGCCGCGCGCGATCGGCTGCGTCGCTCGGGCCACGAGAATCCCGTACATCACGACCGGATCGCCGACGGCGAGGTCGCGGAGCGCCACCTTGTGCTTGGCCCGCACCGGGGTGACCAGGGTCACGGGCTCGGCGTCGGCCACGATCGCCTCGCCGGCGGAGTGGTCGGCGAGCGCGACCAGCACATCGTCGTCGGGATGGATTCGGAGCGCCCGATGCGGCATCACGCCTCGAAGATCAGGTCAGCGGCTTGCGGGGAGGACTCAAAGGTAGCGTGGATCGGGGACGGGCGGGGCGTATGTCGTGTCGCCCTCAGGGCGACACGACATACGCCTCCATCGCGAAGTACTCCGCCAGCCCGAGCCGGTCGAGCAGCGCGGCGGTCTCCTTGTTGCGCGCCTCGACCCGCTGCCAGAACTCGCGGTCGTCCTGTCCGGGGAACGGCGCCGAGTCCTTCTGGCTCTGGTGCTTGAAGATCGCCTGGATCTTGAGCCGCAGCTCCTCCTGGGCCAGTGGCACCAACCAGGTGGCCTCGGTTACCGGCCACTCCTGCCAGGCACCCCGGTAGAGCCACACCTCGGGTCGCGCGGCCCCGGCGGGGTAGGCCTCCTCGAGCGCGGCATCGATGGCGTCCTTGCAGAGCCGGTGCGTGCCGTGCGGGTCCGAGAGGTCCCCGGCCACCAGCACCAGGTCGGGGCGTACCTCTTCGAGCAATGCCCGCACGATCTTCACATCGGCCGGGCCGATCGGGTCCTTCTTGACCTTGCCGGTCTGGTAGAACGGCAGGTCGAGAAAGTGTGCCCCATCGCGCGGGATACCCAGTGTCTCGATGCCGCTCACCGCTTCGGCCTCGCGGATGATCCGCTTGAGGTCGAGCACCTCTTCGGTGTCGATGTCGCCGGGATGCTTCTCCTCGAGAAAGTGCCGGACCCGAGCCGTCAGCGAGTCGACCTTGCGCCGCGCCAGATGCTGGTCGGCGGCGAGCCGCTCGAGCACCTCCACGTAGCGGCGCACGTCGTGGTCGAACACGGCGATGTTGCCGCTGGTGCAGTAGCCCACCACGATGCGATTGCCGTTGAGCTGCAGCTTGCGGAGGATCCCCCCGGCCGAGATCACGTCGTCATCGGGGTGCGGCGAGAAGCAGATGACCGTCTTCCCCTTGGGCAGCTTGCTGCGCCCGCGGATCTTGGCGCCGAGCGCGTTGAAGATCTTGCCGTTGACCACACCGGCCTCACCGTGCTGTGCCAGCAGGGGGCCCAGGTGATGCTCGGTGTAGTCGTGCTCGGTGAGCTTGAGAATCGCCTTGCTGGTGATGAGCGAGAGCCAGGTCACCGCCTTGATCTCGAGTTCGGGTGTCCAGGTCACCTCATCGAGCAGCCATGGCGTCGCCACCCGGGTCAGGTCGGCGGCCGCCGCGTGGTCGGCATAGATGGTGACCGCCGGGTGGCGCTGCAGGAAAGTCGCCGCCACGGCATGATCGACGTCGCCCTCCACCGCCCGCCGCAGGATCCCCGCCTTGTGCTCGCCGGTGGCCAGCAGCACGATCTCCCGCGCCTCGAGGATCGTGGCCACGCCCATCGTCACCGCGTGGCGGGGCACGTTCTGCTCACCGAAGAAGTCGGCCGCGGCGTCGCGGCGGGTGACCGTGTCGAGTGTGACGAACCGGGTGCGCGACTCGGCGCCCGAGCCCGGCTCGTTGAAACCGATGTGACCGGTCTTGCCGATGCCGAGCAGCTGCAGGTCGATCCCGCCAGCCTCGCGGATCATCCCCTCGTAGCGGGCACAGGCATCGGCCACCGCCTCGCGCGGGATGTCGCCCGGTGGCACGTGACAGCGGGCCGGGTCGAGATCGACCAGGTCGAAGAGATGCTCGTGCATGAAGCGGTGGTACGAGTGGACCGACCCGGGGTCCATCGGCCAGTACTCGTCGAGGTTG
The DNA here is from genome assembly GCA_963817715.1 of uncultured Gemmatimonadales bacterium. Taxonomy (GTDB): domain Bacteria; phylum Gemmatimonadota; class Gemmatimonadetes; order Gemmatimonadales; family GWC2-71-9; genus Palsa-1233. The sequence goes on along the minus strand of CAWFPG010000005.1, from coordinate 180,573 downwards.
AAGGTCTCGACGTTGGCGAAGGAGAGTCCCTCCTCGCGATGCATCTGAACCAGTTCGCGGTAGACGCCGACGGGCGTCGACCCGGTGGCGAGTCCCAGCACCGCCCGCTGTCCCGCGGCGGCGCGTTCGCGAATCAGGCGAGCAATCTGCTCGGCAACCGCCCGGGCCAGCGTGTCGGGCGGATCGAGGATCTCGACGGGGATGCGTTCGAGGCGGCGCAGCGGGTCCAACAGGCACTCCACGTGAAGGCGTCATTCAAGTGTAGTGACGGGAGACGATAGACGATAGACGATGGACGATGGACGATGGACGATCGACGATCGACGATCGACGATGGACGATGGACGGACGTGGCGACCCGGGCAGATGGCGATGTCAGGAACGGGCAAGACCAGCAGGCACGATGCACCCTCGGACGCTGACGCCCGTATGGTCCGTCGACCCCGTCTTCTTCTGGAGCCCACGATGCCGACCCCGCGCTGGCTGCCGTTCGTCCTGCTCGTCGCCACCCACCCGCCGCTCACCGCCCAGGTCACGATCCCGCTGGACACCGTCACCACGGTGGTCGACGGCGACTCGCTTCCCGGCTTTGGTGCCGTCGGCGGGATCGCGGTCGACCGGCTCGGCTACGTGTACTCGGCCAACTTCCGAAACGAGGTGTGGCGATTCGAGCCGGGCGGCTCGGCCCGACTCTACGCCACCGGGTTCTACGGCGCCTCGGGGAATGCGATCGGTCCGCGGGCGAACTCTATCAGTCGAGCTTCCATGGCGGCTTCATCTCGCGAGTCGACCGCGACGGCTCGGTCTCGACCTACGCCGACAGCGGCCTGGTCGGTCCCGTCGGAATCGCGATGGGCGACCACGATGCCCTCTACGTGGTCGACTGCAGCGCCAATGCCGTCGCCCGGGTCGACACCGACCACACGGTGCATCGCCTGGCTGACGGTCCCCTCTTCGCCTGCCCCAACGGCATCACCCGCGACGATCAGGGCGACTTCTACGTGGTGAACTTCGGCAACACCAAGGTGATCCGGATCACCCCCGAGGGGAGCGCCGAGGTCTTCGCCGACATCCCGGGAAGCGGCGGCAACGGGCACATCATTTTCGGACGCGACGGCTTCTACGTCACCAAGTTCCGTGGCCACCAGGTCTTCCGGCTCGAGCGCGACGGACACTCGCGGGTGGTGGCCGGAACCGGCACGCAGGGGCATCGCGACGGCCCCGCCACCGAGGCCCTGCTGAGCCAGCCCAACGGCATCGCCATCTCACCCGCTGGCGACGTGCTCTGGATCAACGAGCTGATCTCGGGCAACGGTGTGGGCGGCGGGGCAGCCCACGCCATCATCCGGCGCATCCGGCTGATCGGCCTCACCGATGTCCTGGCGACGGCAGCCCCGGGAGTCGAGGGACTGACGAGCAGCCTACCGTGCCTATCGGAACGCCCGACCCGGCGAGGGGACCAGCACCGCCGCGATCGCCACGGCATACCGCTACCTCTCCGGTCAGCGGGTGCCGGAGGCGCTGGCACTCTTCCGCCTCAACGCCGAAGATCATCCCGGTGATGCCACCAGCCAGTATCAACTGGGCGAGGCCTATCGCTTCACCGGGCAGCCCGACCAGGCTGCGGCGCAGTACCGCAAGACGCTCGCGATCGACCCGGATCACGCCCTGGCGAAGAACCGCCTGGCGGCAGTCACCGCCCCCTGAGGCTCAGCGAGGCACGCAGGCCCAGTCGGCCTCGATCGGATTGGTCCAGCCGTCGTACTGGAGCCGCCAGGCACCGGCGTCGTCTCGCCGCCAGATGACAGTGTAGCAGCCCGAGGTCCATTCGCCGGGGACACCATCGCGCATCCCCTGGGAGTGCCACCGCCCGATCTCGAGGACCACACCGGGAGCAAGCTCCCGGCGGTAGTTGGCCTCCAGCCGGTGCCCGGCGTTGCGCCCGGGGGCGAGGCCACCCCAGAACTCGCGGACCCGATCGGTCCCGACCAGGACACCCCCAGCCGGGGGATGCAGCACCGCGTCGTCGTGATATGCCGCCACGACGACTGCGGCATCGCCAGCCACCACGGCTCGCGAGAAGGCGGCGTTGGCGGCATCGAGCGCCCGGGCGGTGGCGGCATCGACGGTGTCGGCTGGGAGGCTCGGCGGGGCGACGGCGAGCAGGGCGGCGAGCAGCAGCATGGCGACTCCGGTGATCGCGAGGGATGGGCGGTCGGTGGACCAACCCCGATCAGGACGCGGCAGCGCCGTCAGGGTTTCCCCTGACAGCGCCGCCGCACGGGAACCGCCATCATCGACATCGGTGTTTCACCCGTGGACCCGGCGAACCGGGACCCTACTCGGAGGAGGATGCGATGGGCTGCAACATCGGCAAGGGCGACCGGATGTTCCGGATCGTGGCGGGGATCGTGCTGCTCGGGCTGGGCTGGGGTGGCATCGTCACCGGCACCCTCGGCACCGTCTTCAAGTGGCTCGGCTTCGTCCCACTCCTGACGGGCCTCCTGACCTGGTGCCCCCTCTACACCGTGATCGGCTACAACGGCTGCCGGAAGGCGTCGGCCTAGCTGCCGTCGCGTCCTCGAACGTCAGCGTCTGACCGCGGCGGCACTCCTCGCAGCGGCGCTCGATCGGGCCGGTCGCGGTGCGGAAACCGATCCCGCCACCGAACGAGTTCGACTCGCCACACTTGGGACATGCGGCGTGCATCGGCGCCAGGCGAGCCACCGATCGCGCCTGCCGGATCGCGACCCCGATCCCCACCACCAGCACCAGCGGAACCCCGATCAGGTGGATGATCGGGATCATCGCGATCAGGGCCGTGGCCCCGAGGGTGATCCCCAGCATCATCAACGTGCGCAACGCGCGCTGGCCCGGCGTGAAGACCGTCAGCCGGCCCGGTGTCCTCGTCGGTTCGGCGTCGGAACAAGTCAGCACCACGGTGATCGGCTTGCCGTCCTTCGCATCATCAGTCACTTCCGCTCCCACTCATGCAATCGGTCCTGCTCCAAGATCGTTGCGCTGCACACAGCGCAACCCCATTCACCATCCACCATTCACCCTTCACCATTCACCATTCACCATTCACCATTCACCATTCACCCACCCTCGATAACCTCCGACCCCGCATTTCGTTCCGACCTGGCGCTTTCGGTGAAGAACACCACGGCCGTGGCGAGCCACAGCGGGATGTCGCCGATCACCTTCATGATCAGCCCGGCGAGCTGGATGTCCTGGTTGGCGCTGAACGATACCCAGACACGGGGCGCCAGTTCGTAGATCTCGTAGAGCGGCCAGGTGCTGAAGATCATCATCACCGCCGGGATCGTCGGCACGATGGTCGAGCCGAAGAGGTAGCCCATCTTCACGAACATCCCCAGTCGCCGGAACTGCGGCGGGCCGAGGATCGGCCACCAGAGCACCATGCCCGCCAGCACCCACGAGAGATCGATGACCATCGAGCCGAGCTGCGACTCCATGGCGCCATCGACGATGCGCGGGAAGTGGGTGGTCACCACGATCGCCCAGTAGAGCAGCAGTCCGGGCAGCGCTCGCGCCTGGAAGACCAGCAGCCGGCGACGCAGGCTGCCCTCGGGGGCCAGCCGGTCCCACCCGTCGGCCGGCACCGACTTGAGCAGCGCCGGGCCGACCACCAGGGTGAGCAGCAGGAACTGCAGCGTGTGCGCGGTGGCGAGGTAGCCGGCGCCCAGCTTGCCGAGCGGCCAGTCGAGGGTGGCGAGGGTGCCGAGCCAGGCGAGCGCGAACCAGCCCCATGGTCGGCGCGACCACCGGTGGCGATGGCCGAGCCACCACCAGCCGCCACCCAGCAGCAGCAGGAAGAGATGGATCCCCGGATACCACTGCCAGTCCCAGGTCCACGGCTGACCGGTGGCCGAGCACCACCACTGAACCGGCTTAGCGGCCAAAGTCGACCAGCCGCGGCAGGTCGTGGGCCCAGTCGCGCTGGCGGGTGCCCGAAGGGTACCACACCCGGGCCATCCCGTCGGCGGTGACCGCGATCACCTGCGCAGCGTGTCCCACCAGGTAGCCCTCACCACCGCTGCCGGCGCTGTCCGGCACCGCCGGCGGCACGCCGAAGCCCAGCTCCGCCGCCTTGATCACCGAGTCGGGACCGGTGAGGCCGATGAAGCTCCGATCGAACTGCTTGACCCACGCCTTGAGGCGCGGCAGCGTGTCGCGCACCGGGTCGGTCGTGATGAAGACCACCTGCACCTGACGCTGCACGGCGTCGGGCATCTTGTCGAGCACCGCGGCGAGATTGGCCATGTGCACCGGGCAGATGTCGGGGCAGTTGGTGTAGCCGAAGAAGACCAGCGAGACCCTGCCGCGGGCCGAATCGGCGAGATGCCAGGGCTGGCCGTCGGTGTCGGTCAGCACCACGTCGGGCACGGCGGTGGGAGTGGTGACCTCGGCGCCGACGAAGCCCGAGGGCGAGAGCGGCTGGTCGTCGGCGTGGCAACCGGCCAGGAAGCCGGCGGCGAGGATGGTGATCGCGATCTGGCGAAACGGCCCTGTCACTGCGCAGTCCACTCGTGGTTCATGCCCGGGGGCGGGTGCCCCAAGATAGACCGGTCCGGCATCGAGACCCTCAGCGGTCGCCGCGCAGGGCGCCCGAGAAGGCAAATCCCTTGGCCACGACCAGCACCCAGCCCGCGGGTTCCCGCGAGTTGCCGGAGCGATAGACCAGGTCGATCCGGTTGGCCTCGAGATCCGGGGCCCGCGAGGCGCCCAGCCGGAGTCCGATGCCCGCGTCCCAGCCACTCCGCGACGGCTGGCCACCATACCACGCCCCGCCGGCGTCGCCGAACGCTGCCAGCCCCACATCGACCACCTTGAGGAAGTCGGTGGCCAGGGCGTAGCGATACTCACCGGTCACGAAGAACATCCGGTCGCCGGTGAAGGCGTGCTGCCGGAAGCCACGCGGTCCGGCGCCGAGACCCAGATCGTACTCGCTGCCCGGGATCGGGCGCTCGAGGGCACCGACCGCGGCATGGAGCACCGCCAGGTGCTTGAGCGAGGGGAGCCACGCCGCGGTGGCACCGAGCTGCACACTCCCCGAGTCGAGGCCGGCCGAGGAGAAGAGGCCATTGGCGTAGCCGGTGGCCCGCAGGAAGCCGCGCGACATTGCCACCCCGGTCTGCGCCAGCACTTCGCCGCCGAGGCCGGTGTGGCCATAGCCGAGGCCCGCCGGCGCGACCCAGGCCCCGAGGCGGGCGACACTGCTCAGGTCGACATCCTCGGCGCGACCCTGGGCGTTATAGCCGGTCACCGTCTGGTAGCGTGCCCGGCGCAGTTCCAGCCAGCCCCCGATCGCTGCCGTGGTGCAGCAGTCGCTCCCGGGGATGGGGCGATCGAGCGCCACTTCGTCGTGCCGGAGCTGGGCCGCGACACCGAGGCGGAGGTAGCCGCGACTGTCGGCCCGGAGCGCGGTCGCATAGTCGACCCGCCCGAGCCGGTAGACGCGGAAGGTGGAGTCGACCGGATCCTGGAACCCGTTGGCAAAGCGGAGGATCCGCTCCGAGCGGGTCTCCTCGGTCAGCGCCCAGCCGCGACGATCCTCCAGCGTGAAGAACGGCCGGTTGAGGACAACGTAGGTGCGCTCCCCGTCGCTGCGGTTGTCGTAGCGCGCGGCGAGCCCGATCCGGCCCCCGATCAGTCGCCGCTGGCGAAAGCCCAGCGTGGTGGTCGAGCGGTCGGGGTTCTTGCGATAGAGCACCGAGGCCTGGGTCGCGGTGCCGAGCAGGTTGTCCTCGATCATCGCCAGGGTGTAGTCGAGCTCCCCCCGGTGGACCGGAAGCGGAAGTCCGGCCGGGTGCTCCAGCCGTCGCTGGTCGTGACCGTCATCACCAGCGACGTGTCGATCGTCGCGGTGTCGATCTCGACCGAGCGGAAGACCCCGAGGGAGCGGAGGTTGCGCGCCGACTCGGCCACCCGGGACGAGTCGTAGCGGTCGCCGGGCGCCAGCAGCAGCTCGCGGCGGACCACCCACGGCCGGGTGGTCACATGGAGCGTGTTGACCAGCCGGAGCAGCCAGAACGACGCCTCGTCGGCATCGAAGACCGACTGGCGCACCACCGCCACCGAGTCGATGGTCGGCGCCTGGGCGGCGAGGGGGGCGGCGAGGAGGAGAAGCACAGCCGCGCCCGTCAGGGCGCGGGGAACCCGACGACGGCAGTGGGAGGTCGGGCCACCATTCGAGGCAGAGCCATCTTCGGCCGCGCCGCGAGCGACGCGGCAGCGGGGGTTCGAGCCGGAGCCACCTTCGGCCGCGCCGCGAGCGACGCGGCAGCGGGGGGTCGAGCCGGAGCCACCTTCGGCCGCGCCGCGAGCGACGCGGCAGCGGGGTCGAGCCGGAGTCGCCTTCGGCCGCGCCGCGAGCGACGCGGCAGCGGGGGGTCGAGCCGGAGCCGCCTTCGGCCGCGCCGCGAGCGACGCGGCAGCGGGGCTCGAGCCGGAGTCGCCTTCAGCCGCGCCGCGAGCGACGCGGCAGCGGGGGATCGGGTCACCAGCGAAGGCCTAGGAGAGCGATTCGAGCAGTCGCCAGAGCTCGAGCGCCGAAAACTCGGCGAAGCGGGTCCGCACATCCTGGGCAGTCCACTCGCGGAAGATCCACGCCGAGCTGCGGCGCACCTCGCCGGCCACGAAATGGACCCGGCCGGCCGTGATGGGGCCGTCCTGCCGGGTCTCGAGGTACACAGACCAGGTGGTGCCGCCGCGGGCGAGGTCGCCCATGTGCGCGGCGCTGGAGAGATCAATCGTGTCCGGTGGCGGAGTGGTCATCGGAATCCGTTCGGGTGTCCTCCAACGGTAGTTCGCGAGGGCGGCGGACGCCAGCCGCCGGGGCCACGTATATTGCCCGGCAGGTGGCCCCAAGGGGCCGGATGTCATCCCGGAGACGACGTGTCAGAGACCACCGCCACACCCTGTCCCAACTGCGGCGCCGCCGCATCGGGCAACTTCTGCGGCTCGTGCGGCACCCGGCTGGGGGCCTCGTTCTGTCCCGGCTGTGGCGCGCAGGCAGCGCCAGGAGCCCGCTTCTGCGGCCAGTGTGGCCGTGAGCTCGGCGCTGCCGGCGCCCCAGCCGGGCGGCCCGCCGAATCGCGCACTCCGTGGATCGTCGCCGCACTGCTGTCGTTCATCACCATCGCGGGCGTGGTCTACGCTGCCGGGGCCCGGAACCGTGCCGCCTCGCCCGACATGGCCAACTCGGGTAACGAGGCGGCTGCCGCTACCGGCCAGACCGCCGCGATGCCGACCGGGCCGGCACCCGACATCTCGCAGATGACCCCGCGGGAACAGTTCACCCGGCTCGACGACAGGATCATGACGGCCGCCCAGACCGGCGACACCACCACCGTGATCCAGTTCTGGCCGATGGCTGCCGGCGCCTACCAGAACCTCCCCGACAGTGACCGCGACGCCGACATCCACTATCGGATGGCCGAGCTGCACCTGCTGATCGGCCAGTTCCCCCAGACGTTGGCGCTGGCCGACACCATCCTCGCCGATTCGCCCGACAACCTGCTCGGCTACTACCTCCGCGGCATCGTGGCCGACTTCCAGGCCGACAGCAGCGCGGCCCGCGCCGCGCGCCGCCAGTTCAACCAGCACTACGATGCCGAGATGGCCAAGGGCCGCCCGGAGTACCTCCAGAACGCCCCGATGCTCCAGGGCTTCCGGAGCAGCGGGCCGTGACCGCATCGGCATCGTGAGGGAGACTTCGCTGTGAGCAGTGCCACCCCGATCCGTTGTCCAGCGTGCGGCGCCGCCGGCACCGGACGATTCTGTGCCTCCTGCGGCCAGCCATTGGCCGGCGCGGGCTGTCCCTCGTGCGGCGCGCCACTCCAGCCAGGAGCTCGCTTCTGCGCCCAGTGCGGCGCCACGGCAGCCGTCGCACCGGCGGCATCGGCACCAGCCGCCGCCCGTCCGGGAATCACCACCGGCGGGATCGCCATCGGTGCCCTCAGCATGGCGGCGATCGCCGCGGTCGTGCTGGGCGGTGGCCAGTCGCTCACCTGCCCCGCCGGTCAGCGGTGCCGCTGGCACCGCAACGGCGGCGGGGGTGCCGCCCGACATCTCGCAGATGACCCCGCGCGAGCGCTTCACCCGACTCGCCGACCGGGTCCAGGCCGCCGCCGAAAACAACGACCAGGCCCAGTTCCAGCAGTTCTTCCCGATGGTCGAGGGTGCGTGGGCGCAACTGCTTCCCGGGCGACAGGGACATCGATGCCCGCTTCCACTTCGGGCTGCTGCAGACCGAGGCGGGAAACTTCCCGGCCGCCACGGCGCAGGCCGACTCGATCCTCGCTGAGGCCCCCGACCACCTCTTCGGCTACTACCTCAAGGCGACCATCGCCGACGCCGAGAGCAAGCCGGCCGAGGCGAAGGCGGCCCGAGAGGCGTTCGACAAGGCGTACGATGCCCAGATGGCCATGGGCCTCCCCGAGTATGCCGCCCACGAGCAGCTCATGAGCCAGTTCCGCCAGACCGCCCGGATGGCCAACTGATGCCCCGGACGATCACCGTCGCCCACTCGCCCGACTCCGACGATGCCTTCATGTTCTACGCCCTCGCCGAGGGCAAGATCGACACCGGCGAACTGCGCTACACCCACGAGCTGCAGGACATCGAGTCGCTCAACCAGCGCGCCCGCCGTGGCGAGCTCGACATCTCGGCGGTGTCGATCCACGCCTACGCCTACCTGGCCGATCAATACGCGCTGCTCTCGAGCGGGTCGTCGATGGGCGACGGCTATGGCCCCCGACTGATCGCCACCACGCCGCCGCCGGGAGACCGGGTCGCGGACTCGGCGGCAATCCGCGCCGCCGCCAGGGGGAAGCGGATTGCGATCCCCGGGCTCTTCACCACCGCCTACCTGGCGCTCCGGCTCTGGCAGCCCGACTTCGAGCCGGTGGTGATGGCGTTCGATGCGATCGAGGGCGCCGTCAAGGCGGGCGATGTGGACCTCGGGCTGGTGATCCACGAGGGACAGCTCACCTACGCCGACGACGGCTTCCATCTCTGGGCCGACATGGGCGAGTGGTGGCTCGGCGAGACCGGCCTACCGCTGCCGCTGGGCGGCAACGTGGTGCGCCGCGACCTCGGCGCCGAGGTGATCGCCCAGGTCTCGCGCGACCTCAAGGCGAGCATCGAGTACTCGCTGGCCCACCGCGCCGAGGCACTGGCTCACGCGGCCCGCTTCAATCGCGGCATCGGCGACGCACGCACCGACGAGTTCGTCGGGATGTACGTGAACCAGTGGACGGTCGACTACGGCGAGCGGGGTCGGGCGGCGGTCCAGCTGCTGCTCGACCGGGCCGCCGAGGCGGGGATCATCCCGGAGCGCATCGAGGTCGAGTTCGTCTGATCGGCGACCCAGAGGAGCAGCCGATGCAAAGAAGGCTGGCCCCGAGGGGCCAGCCTTCTTCGTTGCTGCGGTGCTGCCGTGTGGCGTCAGGCAGCCAGCGTGGCGGCCGGCACGGCGGCCTTCTTGGCCGACTTCTTCGGGGCGGCCTTCTTGGCCGGCTTCCGGGCCGTCTTCTTGGCGACCTTCTTCGCGGCCTTCTTGGCCGGCTTCCGGGCCGCTTCTTCGCGGCCTTCTTCGCGGCCTTCTTCGCGGCCTTCTTGGCCGGCTTCTTGGCGACCTTCTTCGCGGCCTTCTTGGCCGGCTTCTTGGCGACCTTCTTCGCGGCCTTCTTGGCCGGCTTCCGGGCCGTCTTCTTGGCGACCTTCTTCGCGGCCTTCTTGGCCGGCTTCCGGGTCGACTTCTTGGCGACCTTCTTCGCCGCCTTCTTCTTGCCCTTCGCCATACGGTGTCCCTCGAGTCAGTGGTGTAGTCCAACGCTCGTGGCAGGAGCCTCCCGAGCGACAAACAACATCGCATGACCAGGGGACGGAGTCCAGAGGGGGACCGGGCGGAAACCCCCGTGGTTCAGGGGCTCGCGCCGGCCTCGAGGTCCCCACGCCTCGCCGTCCTGACCGGGGCTAGCGGCGGCGACCGCCGCGACCGGAGCCCGGAGGCGCGAGGTTCGACCCGAGCTGGTAGCTGAACTGCACCATCACCTGACGACCGAGGGTCGCGGCGCGTTGCTCCCGGATGTAGCTGCTCGTGCTGGAGATCGAGACACCGGTGTTCTCGTTCAGCAGGTCGGTGGCGGCAATCCGGATCTCGGCCCGGTTGTTGAACATCTGGTGCCCCAGCGACGCGCCAAGCATGAAGATGTTGTCGCGCGGGCCGAAGAGGTTCTGATCGTAGACCATGTAGTCGGCTGAGGCGTTGGCCGACCAGGTCTCGCCGATGTACCAGGTGCCATTGCCGGTGAAGTTCCGGTTCACGTAGTCCTGGTTGAGCCGGGTGTTGATCGAGTAGCTGACCGAATTGAAGTTCCACTCGGCCCCGGCGTTCAGGTCGAAGACCTCCTTCGAGCGGTTCTGGAGCCGGATCCCGACGCTGTGATTGGCGGTGTGGCTGACGTTCTCGACCTGGTTCACCAGTTCGGAGCCACGGGACCGATTGTAGCTGTAGTCGACATCGACCTGGAGTCCGAGGGCGCGGATCGGCGTGCCATAGCTACCGCCGACCCTGCTGCTCCAGCCGTCGCCGAGGTTGATCGGCATCACGGTCTGGCGGCCCTGGGGATCGATGGTGCGCGACTGGACGATCTGGTTCCGGCTGTAGCCCATGTTCGCGTAGAGGTAGATGCTCCGGAACGAGAACTGGTCGAATCGGCGGAAGTCGGCCCTGAGCGAGTGCTGGTACTGGGGCGTCAGGTCGGGATTGCCGGCATAGATGCGGAGCGGGTCGGTGTTGTCGACGAACGGCTGCAATTCGTTGAGTGAGGGCTCACGGGTCGAGGTGCGATAGTTGACCGTGATGTTGCTGCCCTGATTGAACTGGTAGCGCAGGTTCGCCGAGGGGAGCAGGTTCGTGAAGCCGTTCGAGATCGACTCGTCGCGATTGAGGATGGTGCCCTGGAGGTCGGACCGCTGGACCTCGAGACCCACCACCCAACGCAGCGCTTCGGTGTTCCGGCTGAGGCGCGTTCCGCTGTTGAGATAGGAGTAGGTCCGCTCGAACGCCTGGCTCAGGTCGGTATTGGGCACCGGGGTCCCACCCACGATGTCGTTCACGTCGTAGTGCTGGGTCTCCGAGATCGCCCGGTGCTGCCCGAAGAGCTCGACCACCAGTCCCCGGCCAATCGGGTTGGTCAGCCCGAGGCGCTGACCGGAGGTGAAGGTCCGGCTCTTTCGCCGCTGCGACTGGAGCACCTCACGGGTGATGATGCCGCCCGCGCCATCGGTCAGGTCGGTGCTCGAGTTCAGGTTGGTGAGCTGGTTCGGCTTGCTCAGGTCGCCCCACAGCTCGGCCACCATGGTGCGTCCGGCCTGGTTGAACCGCCGTGAGTAGGTGAGGCGACCATTGCCATCCAGGTTGTCGGCATCGGTCGAGACGCTCGACGAGGCACGATTCTGGAAGTCGCCCGCCGGCGTCAGGGTTTCCTGGTTGGAGACGTTGTCCGACTTGTCGGGACCGGCACTGAACGAGCCACGGAAGCGGAGCTGGTTCCAGGTGTTGAAGGCGTGCTGCGCGTTGAGGTTGAGCTTGTGCGACAGGTTGTTCGACAGACTGGTCGCGGTCTCATTCCGGTTGGCCGAGACGCTCTCGCCCTGGAGCAGCTGCTCGTCGGTGACCGACGACTGGCGGCGGTCGCTGGTGCTGAGGAAGTAGCTGCTGCGGATCCAGCTGTTGTCGGTGAACTGCCGGCTGCCGTTGAGGCCCAGCGCCATCGTCTCGCTGAAGCCGCTGCTCCCGCCACCGCCGAATCCGCCGCCGCCACGGCCGATCGCGACCGGCAGGGCCATGGAGAAGGCCGACTGCGCCACGTTGTTCCGGCTCCCGATCACCGAGAGCTGGGTCGAGGGCGAGAACCGGTTCAGGTTGAGGGCGCCGGAGTAGCGGGGATCGTTGGCCTTCGGGCCGGCGAATGCCTCCTTGGTCCGGGGCGAGGGTCCGATGCCCGCCACCGCGCGGCCGAAGTACCCGACACGGGCGTCCGGCCTGAGCACCAGGTTGACCGTCTTCTGCTCCTGGCCGTCGTCGATGCCGCTGAACTCGGCCGCATCCGACTTCTTGTCGAACACCTGCACCTTGTCGACCGCGGCTGCCGGCAGGTTGCGCGTGGCCATCTTCGGGTCGTTGCCGAAGAACTCCTTGCCATCCACCAGCACCTTCTGGACAGTCTGACCCTGCGCGGTGATGGAGCCGTCGGTGCCAACCGTCAGACCGGGCAACCGCTTGAGCAGCTCCTCGACGGTGGCGTTGATCCGGGTCTTGAAGGCCTCCGCGTTGTACTCGAGCGTGTCCGGCTTGTTGACGATCGGGATGTGCTCGGCGCTCACCACCAGCTCCCCGAGCTCGATGGCACCCGCCGACAGCATCACCACGGTGTCGGCCGTGACGTCGGCGTCGACGATGCGGAAATCGCGCCGCACCGGCTTGAAGCCGATCCCCGTGACCTGCAGGATGTACTCGCCGGGGGCGAGACGGTTGATCGTGTACCGGCCGCTGCCCGTGGTGGTCGAGAACGCGGCGATCACCGAGTCGGTCCGGGTGAGGGCGACGACCATGGCATTCTGTACTGCGGCATGGGTCGAGTCGACCACGATCCCCTTGACGTTGAACTGCTGTGCCGTGGCCACGGCGGGGTGGGCCAGCAGGGCCATCATCACGATGGCCAGAGGGCCGCCGACCCTGCGAAGGCGTGCGCGCGCGGGCATCTAGTTCCTCCGCCCGCGACGCTGCTTGGCGATCTCGGCCATCTTTTCCTCGACGATCTTGTCGTACTCGGCCTTCGTCACCTTGCTGCCGTCCGACGGCGCCTTGATGGCGTCGATCGTGGTCGAGGTATCGATGGCGGTGGCGGTGTAAGTGATCCGGTTCGAATCGACGGCCAGCGTCAGGATCAGGCCTGGCAGGCCGCCATACTGTGCCGGACCCGCCGGGACCGGAATCTCGGGCGTGAACCACGCCTCGATGGTGGTGCTGTCCTGCTGGGCAATCGCCTGGAAGACATGATGCCCGAGGAAGGTGGCCTGCTCCCCGGTGAGCTTCCACGGGAAGGAGGGGCGCTCGGTCGGGATCCGGAAGGTGCGGCCGAGGAACTCGCGCACCTCGATGTAGCTGCCGTCGGCGAGGTCGGTGTAGGCGCCGGCGACCGCGTCCTGCGCCCCGCCACCACCGAAGCCGAACGCCCGCCCGGCCATCATCATCCCGCCATCCATCTCCCGGATCGTGACCGCACCGTCGCCACCCGAGAAGCGCCTCTCGCGACCGGCAGCCCTGGGATCGGCGTTCTCGTCGGCCGGTGCCGCGGCGAAGAGGGTCGCCTCGCTCGAGTAGGTGAGCTGCATCGGCTTGACCCTCGCCTTGGGCATCCGGCTGGCGAACGGACTGTTGGGCGGAAGATTGAAGTCCAGCCGGGTCGACTGGTCATAGCGGACGGTCCCGGACTGGGCCGTCGCCAGCAGGGGCAGCCCGACGAGCAGGGCAAGTAGGGGGGTCAGGCGAGGCATCACGTCCGCTCCGGCAAAAAAGGGCCATCATCCTGTCGGGGGGCGGTTGCCCCGCGCAGAGGACTCTGGCTGGGATACGTCAGGGACCGTCGAGAGGTTGATTCCTCGATCGACGGGACCGTTGCAGGGTGGGGCGGGGAGGGATACGCCCCCTGGGGGGGACCCCCGGGAATTCACGGGCCGGCGACCGCCTCGAAGTACCGGAGACCACCGCTGGTGGTCCCCACCACCAGGTCGAGGTCGCCATCGCCGTCGAGGTCGCCGAGGGCCGGCGCCGCGTTGCCCGGCACCCGCGCAACGATGGTGCTGTCGACGACGAAGTCGATCGTCGAGCCGGTGCTCACGTTGCGCCACAGCCGGATCTCGCCCGCTTCGTTGCCGAGCAGCAGGTCGGCCTTGCCGTCGCCGTCGAGATCGTGGAGCAGCGGCGTGCTGCGACGGCCCGCGTCGATGTCGCCGAACGTGTCGCTGACGAGTTCGAAGCGAGGCGCCGTGCGGCTTCCCGTGTTGCGATAGAGATTGAGCTGGCCGCTCGACTCACCGATCAGCATGTCGAGATCGCCGTCGCCGTCGAGGTCGGCGAGCGTGGGCGTGGTGTTGCTGCCGCGGGTGATGGTGACCAGCGCGCTGTCGGCGAGCGCCCACCGCGGTGCCGCCGTGGTGCCGGTGTTGCGCCACCACTGGACCACGTCGCGCCAGGTGCCGAGCACCAGGTCGAGCAGGCCGTCGCCATCGAGATCGACGATCGCCGGGGAGAGGTGGAAGTCACCGCCGGCCGCCAGCGGTCCCCGCTCGCGGAGCGCCGGGGCGCTGGCCGTCCCGGTGTTCTCGAACCAGATCAGCTTCGAGGTCGAGGGATCCTCCGGCGCGATCCGCGAGCCGACCACCAGGTCGAGGTCGCCGTCGCCGTCGAGGTCGGCCAGTGCCGGGGCGCTTTCGCTCCCCACGTCGATCATCGGGATCAGCCGCGAGGTCACCACCGTGAACGAGTCGGGAGCCGGCTGGGTCACGAGGTAGAGGTTCTCCACCCCCGAGCGACTCGGCCCGAACGCCCCGCCGATCACGCCAAGGACCAGGTCGGTGCGGCCATCGCTATCGACGTCGCCCAGGGTCGGCGCGTTGTAGCCGGTGGTGAGCAGCGGGTCGGCCAGCGGGAAGCGGGTCGGCGTGCTCCGCAGCGAGAAGTTGGGGCAGCCGCCGGTGTTGGCGATCAGCAGCACCCCCTCCTCGAAGAAGTCGCCCCAGAAGAGGTCCTGGTCGCCATCGCCATCGATGTCACCGAACGCCATCGTGTTGGCCCCGTGCATCGAGCCGCCGGGCACGTTGGGCATCGGCTGCCCCGGGATCGGGCCGGTGATCCGGATCCCCTCCCACTCCGGGGTCACCAGCCGGAACCGCGGCAGCCCGGCGGCGTCGAGTCCCGGCTCGGCCTCGAAGCGATCGACGGTGCCGGTGACCCGGCCGAGGAAGAGGTCGAGTCGGCCGTTGCAGTCGATGTCGGTCAGGTTGAGGATGTTCTGCCGGTCGGCGAAGATCGCCGTCCCGTCGGCGGCCCGGAGCGAGTCGGCGATCGCCGTGAACCGCGGCGCGGTGCGGCTGCCGTCGTTGCGCCATGCCCGCACGTAGCTGTAGGGCCACTCCCCCAGCAGGTCCATGTCGCCGTCGCCATCGAGATCGACGAACCGGAACCACTCCCCCACGTCGAGGTCCTGGTAGTGGTCGGTGCGCCAGGTCCAGTGGCCGCCCTCCCACTCGTAGAAGCCGACCTCGCCGGAACGCTCCTGCACGAAGAGATCGAGGTCACCGTCGCCGTCGATGTCGACCAATTGCGGCCGCGGCACGTCGAAGCCGCCCAGGAACGGCTGCGGCGCCACGGTGCCGTCGGCGAGGGTGACCGGGAACGGGGCCACCCGTGCCGTGTAGCGGGTCGGCACGGGAGCCCCTTGCGACCCGGCCTGCGCAAGCGCGCAGGCCGGGAGGTGCAGCAGGGTGGTGGCGAGTGCCACCACCCCTGGAGACCATGGTCCGGATCTCACGGAACCGCCTGGCTCCGGTCCTTGACGAGGAAGAGACCCTCGGTGACGCTGGTGACGATCACCGTGCCGCTCTTGAAGAACGGGTAGTTGCTCCAGGCGCCGACCATGTGCGGCTCGTTCTCATCGTCCGGGTAGGTGTCGAGGTAGGCCACCTCCCGCGGATTGAGCGGATCGGAGATGTCGAGGATCCGGAGCCCCGAGCCGTAGTTGGCCAGGTACGCCTTGTTCCCCTTGATGTAGAGGTTGTGGTCCGACGACTTGACCGGGCCGATGTACTGCTTCGCCAGCACCGGATCGTCGAGATCGGTGAGGTCGAAGATCATCGTCCGGGTGCCCTTGGCCGCGAGGTCCTTGCCCGTGGTGTCGCGCTGGGCAGCGATCTCGTCGCTCTCGTCGTCGAGGTAGAAGTACTTGTGATCCGCGGTGAACCAGCCCTGGTGAGCATACGCCACGAAGGGATAGGTCGCCGTCGAGAGCTGCTTGACGTTCTGCTTGTCGGTCACGTCGGCCAGCGAGATCGCGGTCTCGTTGGAGCCGACACAGATCTCGTGGCCCTGATACTGGGTGTCCGGGCCGTGATAGACCACGCAGGTCGCGTCGTGCGAGTAGCCGGTGCCGCGGCGACCGGTCACGCCGTCGCTGTAGCAGCCGACGAAGGTCGGGTGCTCGGGCTGGCGGATGTCGATCATGTGCAGCCCGCCGCCGCAGACCTCTTCGCCCGAGCTGACGCCCACGGCGTAGGCATAGCCGGTCTGCTCGTTGATCACGATGTCGTGCGCGCTGCCGATCTTGCCGTACCAGGTCGTCTCCTCGAACGTCTTCGGCGTCTTGACGTTGCGGAGCTGGGTCAGGTCGAAGACCTGCATGCCATGGTCACCGGCACCGTCGGCCACGATGTAGGCGTGGTTCTTGTACGTCTTGATGTCGCGCCACACGGCGGGATGCGCGCCCTTGTGCAGCGGCAGCGAGCCGAGGTAGCGGGGGTTCTCCGGATCGGTGACGTCGACGAAGGCGGTGCCGTCGTTGCGGCCGGCCAGGGCGTACTCGCGGCCGGTCTCCGGGTCGGTCCACCCCCAGTTGTCGCTCATCGTGCTGCCCCGGTCACCGCCCACCGCCGAGATCGGCAGGAAGGCGAGCAGGCCGGTGTTGCCGCAGTCGAAATCGGCGGCCTCGCCGTTGTTGCAGACCACTTCCTTGCCGCGGACCATCTGGTAGCGGTCCTTGACCGGCGGGAACGCGCTGGCGGTGGTCTGCCAGCTGCCGCTGGGTGCGCGGCGCAGGAAGAGCACCGTGCCCTGGCCACCGACGTCGCCCGGCATGCCGAGGATCGCCGCGTTGCCGGCCACCGCGAAGGTGGCGCCGGTCTGGGCACCGCGACGGTCGAGCGAGTCGACCATCAGCTTCCCCATCCCGGCCATCGCACCGTCCTGCATCGACACGCGGTAGATCTCGCCGGTGCCACCCGACGCCGGGGCGCCGACCCACAGTTCGTTGCCCACCATGCCCAGCGCACTGCCGAAGCCGGCATTGCCCGGGAAGTCGTAGGGCATCAGCATCGACTGCTCGACCCAGACACCGCTGCGATCGTTGCGCTCGAAGCCGACCACCATGCCGGTGCCGCCGAAGGCGCCGCGGAAGCCGC
Organism: uncultured Gemmatimonadales bacterium; assembly: GCA_963817715.1. Taxonomy (GTDB): domain Bacteria; phylum Gemmatimonadota; class Gemmatimonadetes; order Gemmatimonadales; family GWC2-71-9; genus Palsa-1233. Next base: position 163,302 of record CAWFPG010000005.1, on the reverse strand, counting down.
CACGGCGGCCCTGGGGCTGCTCGGGCGGATTGGCGAGCTGGGGAACGAAATTGGCCCCCGGCGCACCGACCAGAAGCCGATCCCCCTGCAGCAGCAGCGTGGCGCCGAAGCTGGGCGTTGTCCGAGGCGCGGCGCGAGACCAGCGCCGAGGTCGTCTCCAGTGACCAGCTGCCGTCGCCCTGGCGGACGAAGGTGTAGACGGCACCCTTGCCGTCCTGACCGGGGGCACCGACCGCCACCCGGTCGCCGTCGATCGCCAGCGAGGCGCCGAACTGGGCGCCGTCGCTGAGCCCCTCGCCGACCAGCTGGCCAGCGGCGGCCCAGGCATCACCCGAGCGGGTGAAGACATGGACCACACCACTCCCCTCGCCCGGCGCCCCGACCAGCGCGAGGTCGCCCGACAGCGCAATCGCGCTACCGAACCGGGCCCCGGCCGCGCTCGGCGCCGGCAGCAGCCCGGCGGGCCGCCAGCTGTCGCCGCTGCGGGTGTAGATGTGCACCATCCCCGGCATCTCGGGGGGCGCGGGAGGATCGGTGGGGCGACGGAAGGTCCTGAGCGGCACGTGGCCGATCAGCAGGGTGTTGCCGTCGGCGGCCAGCGCCGAGCCGAAGCCACCCGACTCGGCGCCCTCGCCGAGCGACAGCGTGAGGGTATGGGTCCAGTTCGCGGGCAGGCCGCGATGGAAGACCCAGACCACCCCCTCGCTGCTGCCACGGCCACCGGGCTCACCAACGAAGGCGTAGTCGCCGGCGATGGCGACCGCCCGGCCGAACGAGGCCCGTTCCGGCGCCGGGGCGGCCGCGGCAAGACTGCCGACCGACAGGGCGACGGTGCCCAGCGCGGCCAGCGAACTGACGATATGACGCGTCACGAGATCTCTCCTCGAGAAGTGGATCTGGGGGTGCGAATGGACGTTGGGGGGGGTGATGCGGCAAGCCCAATGGTACTGCTACGCGCGAATCCCGACAGAGGTTCAGGCAGATTCAGGGCGACGCATTGTGAAACAACTGGACCCCGCCTCCCGAGCCGCCGACCAGCAGGTCGGGCTTGCCGTCGCCGTCGAGGTCGCCCACCGCCGGGGTGGCGTACAGGTCGCTGATCCGCACGCTGAACCCCTCGTCGCGAACGAAGTGGACCGCCTCGCCCGGGGCCCGGCGCCAGAGCTGCACGGTGCCGTCCTCGGCGCCGATCAGGAGCTCCAGCACCCCATCGCCATCGAGATCGGTCAGCAGCGGCGCGCTGCGGCGGCCCACATCGATGCCGTCGAAGTTGTCGGACACCAGCTCGAAGTGCGGCGCGGTGGCGCTGCCGGTGTTGCGATAGAAATTGATCTGCCCCGACGCCTCGCCGATCAGCAGGTCGAGGTCGCCGTCGCCGTCGAGGTCGCCCAGGGTCGGGACCGTGTTGCTGCCGCGGGTGATCGTCACGATCGCCGTGTCGACCCGGGTCCAGGCGGGCGCGGCGCGGGTGCCGGTGTTGCGCCACCACTCGAGTCGGTCGCGCCAGGTGCCGAGCAGCAGGTCGTCGAGCCCGTCGCCATCGAGGTCCGCCACCGCCGGCGCCCAGTGATACTCGCCCAGCACGTCGAGTTGCTCGCGCTGGCGAAACGCCGGTGCGGTCGGGGTGCCGACATTCTCGAAGCGGGTGATCGTGGCGCTGGTGTCGTTGGCGGGGTCGATCTTGTTGGCGAGCAGCAGGTCGAGATCGCCGTCACCGTCGAGGTCGACCAGCGTCGGGTGGCTCTCGGACCCGACGTCGATCATCCCGATCAACCGCTTGGTCACGACCGTGAACGAGTCGGGGGCCGGTTGGAGGATCAGGTAGAGGTTGTCGATCGCGCTGTAGTTGGGTTGGTAGGCACCGCCGATCACGCCCATCACGAGATCGAGGCGACCATCGCCGTCGACGTCGCCGGTGGCCGGTGCGTTGTAGCCGGTGGTCACGAGCCGCTTGCCGCCCTTCGGGAACTGCTCGTGCTCGCCCTGGAGCCACGGGGTGCGGCAGCTGCCCTGGTTGCGGATCAGCAACAGGCCGGACTCGAAGTAGTCGCCCCAGAACAGGTCGAGATCGCCGTCGCCGTCGATGTCGCCGAAGGCCATCGTGTTCGCGCCGTGGCGCGACGGTCGTCCCAGGAACGCCGAGGTGTCGCCGGGAATCGGGCCCAGCACCTCGATGTTCTGCCACCGCTCGGCGAGGAGGCGGAAGATCGGCATCCCGTTGGTGTCGGTGGCCTCGCGCTCGTAGCGATCGACGTAGCCCGCCACCCGGCCGAGGAAGAGATCCGGCCGGCCATTGCAGTCGATGTCGACCACGTTGAGGATGTTCTGCGGGTCGGCGAAGATCGGCTCGCCGGTGATGTCGCGCAGCGTGTCGAGCACCGGCACCATGCGCGGCGTGGTGGCCGAGCCGTCGTTGCGCCAGGCCCGCACGTAGCCGTTGGGCTGCTCACCGAGCAGGTCCTGGTCGCCATCGCCGTCGAGGTCGGCAAAGCGGTACCACTGGCCGACCTTGACGTCCTGCCAGCGATCGGTGCGCCAGACCCACTGGTCGCCGACGCGCTCGAAGAACTTGATGTCGTCCTTGTTCTCCTGCACGAAGAGGTCGAGGTCGCCGTCGCCGTCGATATCGACCAGCTGGGGTCGCGGCAGGTTGAAGCCGCCGAGCCATGGCGCGGGGACGGCGGCGCCGTCGCGGTCGGCGACCGGGATCGACGTCACCTGACGGACAAACTGCTGGGCGACCACGGGCATCGGCGCGATGGCACCGATCGTGAGCAGCGACCACGCGAGGAGCGAAGGGCGAAGGGCGCGTCTCGCCCCTCGCCCCTCGCCGTGTCGCCGTTGGGATGCGGCTGCGGTCATCGCGCCCCGGAGGCGCTCAACCCCGCCGGGGAGGCGGCGAGTGGCAGGGTCTTGACCGTCTTGCCCGAGCGCAGGTCCACCACCGACAGCCAGCCTGGCGCGCCGTGGCCGCTGTCGTCGGCGTGCATCGCCTGGCCACTCATCCCCGGCATCGGGGCGCCGCTGGTGTTGCGATTCGACACGAACAGGTAGCGGCCATCGGGCGAGATCACCGAGCCGTGCGGCTGGGAGAACCCTTCGGTGAAGCGCCGCGTCACGATCCCGGCGTAGGGATCGACCTCGGCCACCGCGTTGTCGAGCAGCAGCGGGAAGTAGACGTGCTTCCCGTCGGGCGCGAACGAGGGATGCCACGGCTTGCCGCCGACGGCGAACTCGCGCACCGGCTTGAGCGGCGGCGGCTGGCTGAGGTCGAACACCAGCGCCGTGTTGGACAGCTCGCCGCCCACGACCATCCAGCGGCCATTGGGCGAGATGGTGAACTCGACCATCGAACGCGGGGCACCGCCGAGCTGCGACAGCGTCACCCGGCCGGTGCTGGTCTCGACCGACGCGATGGTGTTCTCGGCCAGCGACGCGGTGTGGACCCACTTGCCGTCGGGAGTGGCGATGATCGGATGGGGCCGCGGCACCAGCACTTCCTGCTCCTCGACCAGCTGGAAGGTGGAGCGGGTGATCACCCCGATCGCCTTGGGCGGGTTCACCGCGGTCATCGAGCGGCCCACGAAGAGCGAGTCGTGGTTGCCATCGAGCGCGATCAGTCCCGGCGTCTCCATCGACACCTGGCCGACCAGCCGGTTCTGGCGGTCGAACTTGAGCACCTTGCCGTCGCCGATCAGGGTCAGGTACCACGCGGAGCCGTCGGGCTCGGCGGCGGTGTCGTGCGGCTTGGCGTTGGGGGAGAAGCCCATCGTGGTGAGGTCGATCACGGTGTCGATGGTGAGGGTCGCCTCGTCGATCACCGAGACCTTCGCCCCGCCCTGCGAGGTGGCGTAGATCTTGGCGCCGGTGGCTGGAGCCGGCGCGCCGGCGGGGGCGGCGCCCCCGCCGGCACAGGCCGCGACGGCACCCGCCGCCGCGGCCCACAGCCCGATTCGGATTCTCATGGCACCGCCTGGGTACGGTCGCGCACCAGGAAGAGGCCTTCGCCGATCCCGGTCACGATGATCGTGCCCGACTTGAAGAAGGGATAGTTGCTCCAGGCACCGGCAAACCCGACGCTGTTGTCCTTCGGGTAGGTGTCGAGGTAGCCGACCTCCCGCGGGTTGACCGGATCACTGATGTCGAGGATCCGGAGCCCCGAGGTGTAGTTCGCCTGGTAGACCCGGTTGCCCTTGATGTACAGGTTGTGGTCGATCGACTTCTCGACGCCCACATGCTCCTTCACCAGGATCGGATCGTCGAGGTCGGACAGGTCCCACACCAGGGTGCGGGTGCCCTGGGCGGCGAGGCCCTTGCCACCCTGCTCGTCGAGCTCGTCGTCGAGGTAGAAGTACTTGTGGTCGTCGGTCAGCCAGCCCTGGTGGGTGTAGCCGACGTCGGGATAGCTGGCCCGCGAGATCGCCACCGGTGCCTGCTTGTCGGTCACGTCGGCGATCGAGATCGCGGTCTCGTTGGCGCCGATGCAGATCTCGTGGCCCTGGTACTGGGTGTCGGGACCGTGGTAGACCACGCACTGGGCGTCGTGCGAGTAGCCGGTCCCGGCGCGCCCGGTCTTCGGGTCGCTGAAGCAGCCCGCGAAGGTCGGGTGTTCCGGCTGCCGCATGTCGATCATGTGCAGCCCGCCGCCGCAGGTCTCGCCGCCCGAGCTGACGCCGACCGCATAGGCGTAGCCGGTCTCGTCGTCCATCACGATGTTGTGGGCGCTGCCGATCTTGTCGTAGTGCGCGTCCTCGGTGAACGTCTGCGGCGTCTTCACGTTGCGGAGCCGGGCCAGGTCGAACACCTGCATCCCGTGCGGGCCGGCGCCGTCGGAGACGATGAAGGCGTGGTTCTTGTAGACCTTGATGTCGCGCCAGGCCGCCGGGTTCGCTCCCTTGGTCATCGGCAGGTCGCCGAGGTACCGCGGCTCGGTCGGGTCGGTCACGTCGACGAACGAGGTGCCGTCGGTCCGGCCGACCAGCGCGTACTCGCGCCCGGTCGTCGGGTCGGTCCAGCCCCAGTTGTCGTTGAGGTGCGTGCCCCGGTGTCCGCCGATCGCCGAGATCGGCAGGAACGACAGCAGCGACGTGTTGCTGCACCCGAAGGCGCTCACCGTCCCGTCGGAACCACAGCGCTCCTCGCCGCCGGTCACCGCCGCGTACTCGTCGGGCTTGGGGAAGATGTAGGAGCGCATCGCCCAGTTGCCCTGGGCCGAGCGGTCGAGGAAGATCACCGTCCCGGCGCCGCCGCCATCACTCGGCATGCCGACCATGGCCGTGGCGCCCTTCACCACCAGGTTGCTGCCGAAGCCGGAGCCGCTGGTGAGCGAATCGCTGGCGAACTTGGTCATCCCCGTGAGCGCCCCATCGTCGGTCATCGCGGCCCGGTAGATCCGGCCCTCGCGCCCGTCGCTGAACGGCGCCCCGATCCAGAGTTCCTTGCCGACCATCGCCAGCGAGAGCCCGAAGCGATTCGGGCCCGCCTCGAACGGGGTCAGCGTGGCGCCCTCGGCCCAGCCAGCGTCAGGCGAGCCTCGCGTGAAGCCGACCACCATGCCGGTGAAGCCGTTGGCGTTGGGCGCCCCGGCCCAGAGCTGGTCGCCCTGGAGCAGCAGCGCCATCCCGAGCTGGGCGTTGGCCGGCACCCGCCGACCGGCCACCGCGGCCTCCTGGGTCCAGCTGCCGTCGGCGCCCCGCCGGAAGAGATAGACCATCCCCTTCTGGGCATCGTGGCCCGTGGCGCTCACCGCCACCTCGTCGCCGCTCAGCGAGATCGCCGAGCCAAACCGGTCGCCGGTCGCCAGGTCGGCCGCCGGCAGGGTGCCGGCCGCCATCCAGCTCCCACCACTGCGGTGGAACACATGCACCGCGCCGGCCGGCCGCTCATTGGGCGCGCCGACCAGGGCCCAGTCGCCTGACAGCGCCACCGCGGCCCCGAAGAGCGAACCGGCGACCGGAGTATCCCCCAGCGCGCCGGCGTCAGTCCAGCTTCCGTTGCTCCCCCGGGTGAAGACCCGAACCCCGCCACGCAGGGAATCGGTGCCATTGCGCATCCCGACCAGCAGGGTGTTGCCGTCGGCGGCGAGCGAAAGGCCGAAGGCGGCTCCCGCCTCGAGGCCATCGACGGTGAGCGAGCTTCCTGCCGAGCGCCAGCCTGCGGCGGTGCGGCGGTAGAGGTGCACCACCCCGCCGGGCGCCTTGCTGGACGACGGCTCGCCGACGAACGCCTGATCGCCGAGGAGGGCGATCGAGACGCCGAAGGCCTGCAGCTGGGCTGGTGAGGCATCGGCGGAGCCGGAGCGATAGCTCTGGGCCCCAACGACACCCACCCCGAACGCCAGCATCAGGGCGGTGGTGACGGAGGATCGGAACATGCGGAATCCCTCTGGATGGATGAAGTCGTGGGAGATGAAGGTAACCTCCCCAGAAAGGGGGGTCGTCGTTCCATTGTACGACGGAGCGCCGCCAGTGTTTCCGGCCCCTGCCGAGGGCGGTTTCGCCCGTCGATGCTTACCTTGATTCATGCCTCAGTCCCCCTTGCCCTTGCCCTTCACGGAACGGCCATGACCGTAGAGCCCGATCCTGCCACGGCTTCCGAGACCGTGGTCACCACGCTGGTGGTCGAGGACGACGACGAACTGCGCGCCGTCCTGACCAGGTTTGTCTCGACGCTCGGACACGAGGTCGCCGCGGCTGCCACGGCCGCCGAGGCGCTCGCCGAGATCCGGCGCCGCAAGATCACCTGCGTCCTCCTTGATGTCCGCCTGCCGGACGGCTCGGGACTCGACCTCGTCCCCCGGCTGATCGAGCATGAGCCCCATGTTGCGATCCTGGTCCTGACGGCGGTCAACGATGCCCACGCCGCGGCGCTCTGCATGCAGCGGGGCGCCCTCGACTATCTGGTCAAGCCAGTCGATCTCTCGGACCTGGAGCGGGCCATCGCCCGGGCCCTCGCCCGCCGCCGCGAGGCGATCGAGCAGGAGCAGACCCAATCGTGGCTCAAGCACGAGATCGTCCGACGAGGTGCGGAATTGCGGCGCGAGCGGGGCAACCTGGAGCGGATCTCGGTGGCAACCCTCGAGGCGCTGGTCAACGCCCTCGAGGCCAAGGACCGGTATCTCCGCGGCCACTCGGCCCGGATCGCCGACCTCTCTGCCCTGGTCGCCGCCGAGATGGGACTCAGCGACGAGCAGGTCGAGACGGTGCGCACCGCGGGGCGGCTGCACGACATCGGCAAGATCGGGATCCGTGAGTCGGTGCTCGACAAGAAGGGGCCGCTCACCGAGGAGGAGTTCGAGCACGTCAAGACGCACGTGGTGATCGGTGCCCAGATCCTGGCGCCCCTCACCCACCTGCGCGACGTGATCGCCTTTGTCCGCTCGCACCACGAGCGGATCGACGGCACCGGGTACCCCGACGGCCTCGCCGGCGAGGCGATCCCCCTCGGCGCCCGGATTCTCGGCGCCGCCGAGGTCTACGACGCCCTCACCACCGCCCGCCCCTATCAGGAGCGGATGGAGCAGAATGAGGCGGTCGGCCGCATGCGCGACCTGATCGGCACGGTGCTCGATCCGGCGGTCCACGACGCCCTCGCACGGGTGGTCGAGCGGCGGCGGGCGCTGGTGTTCCTCGATGAGCATGATGATGAATGAGTCGTGAGTCCTGAGTCCTGAGACGTGGAAGAACATCGCGGGCCGGCATCCCAATGAGGTGCCGGCCCCACTCTGTCCCCCCACGTCTCAGGACTCAGGACTCACGACTTCCCTCCCATCACCTGCAACCGCCTGACCCGCTCCTCGATCGGTGGGTGCGAGGCAAGCAGGTCACCGAAGGTGCCCTTCCAGCGCTGGAACCGGAGGTCGGAGGGATCGACGATGCACAGTGCCGCGGCGCCCCGCCCCACCGCGAGGGTCGGGGTGCGGACGCCGTCGAGCTTCTCGAGTGCACGGGCCAGCGCACCCGGATTGCGGGTGAACTGGGCAGCGGTGGCGTCGGCGAGGTACTCGCGCTGCCGCGATACCGCCATCGCCACCAGCCGTGAGACCAGCGGGGCGACCACCAGGGTGAGCAGCCAGAGCACCAGCACGACCAGCCCGGCGGGACCCGCGCGCCCGGCACCCCGGCGGCCCGCGGTCCTCGCCACCGAGCGCCCCGCAGCGCGGCCGACCCGGCCACCCTGCCAGAGAAAGCGGCCCATCCCGTCGGAGATCAGCGCGATCGCCCCGACCATCGCCGCGACCAGCGTCATCAGTCGGGTGTCGTAGCGCACCACGTGGCCGAATTCGTGAGCCACCACCGCCTGCAGTTCGTCGCGGTCGAGTTGCTCGAGCAGTCCCTCGGTCACCGCGATCGAGGCATGCTCGGGATCGGGACCGGTGGCGAAGGCGTTGGGGTCGGCATCGGGGACGATCCAGATCCGGGGACGCGGCATGCCGGAGGCGATCGCCATCTCGTCCACGATGTTCCAGAGCCGCTGCTGGGCCGGGGTGGCCGGATTGATCAATTCCATGGCCCGGGTCGACCAGAGCACCTGCCGGTCGCCCCAGCGCCAGGCGGCCCAGGCCATCCCGGTGGCAAGCAGCGTGGTCACCATCCCGAACCACGGGACCGGGTGCCGGGTGCCATCGGAGAGCATCATCAGCGCGATGTCACCGCCGAAACCGACCCAGGCAAAGAAGAAGACAAAGCCGATCATCAGCCAGCCGGACTTGCGCCGGTTGGCCTCCTGCTGGCTGAAGAGATCGCGGCCCCCGGCCATGGCCCGATCAGCCCAGCGAGATATCCACCTTGGGAACGTCGCGATCGCCCGGCTCCTCGATCTCCCAAAGCTCGGCCGGTGTCGCCCGCGCCAACCCGGCCACCAGGTTGGTCGGGAACTGGGCCTGCGCCACGTTGTAGGTGGTGGCCACGTCGTTGTAGTGCTGTCGGGCGAAGGCGATCCGGTTCTCCGTCGACGAGAGTTCCTCCTGCAGCTGGCTCACGTTGCCGATCGACTTGAGCTCGGGATACGCCTCGGCCACGGCGAAGAGCCGACCCAGCGCCTGGGTCAGCATGTTCTCCGCCTGGGCCACGTCCTTGACCCCCTTGGCACTGACGGCGCGGGTCCGGGCCTGGATCACCGCCTCGAGCGTCTCGCGCTCGAACCCCATCGCGCCCTTGACGGTCTCGACGAGGTTGGGAATCAGGTCATGACGGCGCTTGAGCTGGACATCGATCTGCTTCCAGCCGTTGGCGACCTGTCCCTTGAGGGCGATCAGCCGGTTGAATGCGCCAACCAGCCAGAAGACGATCACCGCGATCAGGCCGAGCAGGATCCAGGTTCCCATCACGACTCCCGGGAAGAGGGTGGCAGGGCTCGCGAACCCGGCGGACGGGGCTCGCTCCTGCGGGAAAGAGTATCGGCAATGCGACATCCGGCGCCACCGTCAGGGCGTGGGGAGGTGATCCTGTGGTATGCCTCGTCGCGGTACCACGCTCCTCGATCTCCTGCTCACCCTGGTGGTGATCGGGATCCTGCTGGCCACCAGCCTCCCCCGGATGGCTGCGCTGCGCGACGCCGCGGCGGTGCGTGCCGCTCGTGCCGACCTGCTGATCGCGCTCGATGCCGCCCGCGGTGCGGCGCTGCGACTCGGCACCGAGGTGGAGCTCCGCGACGACGGCCAGCAGCGGCTCCTGATCCCGGCGCTCACCGACTCGACCCCCGCCTGGGTCGGTCCGGCCGCAAGCCGCCACGGCGTGACCCTGACCGGACTCACCAGGCCGATTGCCTTCGGCCCGGCCGGAATCGCGATCGGTGCCGCCAATCGCACCCTGCGCCTCCGCCGGGGCACCATCACGATGGCGGTGGTGCTGTCGCGGCTGGGGAGGGTGCGGTAGCCGGAGAACGGAGAGCGGAGAACGGAGAACCGTGGTGATTTCCTGCCTCCCTCGGTTCTCCGCTCTCCGTTCTCCGCTCTCCGTTCGCCTACAACCCGTATTTCCTGATCTTCGCCAGCAGGGTGGACCGGGCGATGCCGAGCAGCAACGCCGCCTGACGCCGATTGCCACCGGTGTGGCGCAGCGTCGCGGCGATGTGGCGGGCCTCCGCCGCCTCGAGCGATTCGGGCACCGGCTGGCCACTGGCCTCGGCCACCACGAAGTCGACCGCCACGGCGTCGTCACCCTGTTCGAGCACCCGGTGACCGGCGGCGCGCAGGGCATCGGTCAATGCCCGCACGTCGTCGCGACGCGGGTCGCTCGCCAGCAGGCGGATCTGGAGGGGTCGCACGTCGCGAAGGTAGCGCGGCGACCGCAGTGAGTCCAACGCCGCGCGGGCGGGCTGACCACCCCCCCACGGCGGTCGGCATCTCGCTTCCGACAGCGCATGGTTAGACTTTCCGCCCAGACCGGAGGCCCGCATGCTCGACATCCCTGCCCTGCACGAGGGCGACGAAGTCCACCACCCGCTGCTGGTGCTCGACGTGGTCCAGCGCGGCGGCGAATATCCCCGCACCGTGCTGGTGTTCGGCAACCGGACCGGCCGGATCGACTCGGCACCGTTCTGGGCCGGGCGCGACGAGACGATCCAGGGCATCGCCAAGGGCATGATCGCCCAGGTCGTCGGCACCATCACCTCGTATCGCGACGCACTCCAGCTCGATGCCACCTCGGTGCGGTCGTTGCCCAAGGGCTCCGTCGAACTGACCGACCTGGTACCGTCGGTGGGACCGGTGGACAAGTACTGGCAGTTCCTCGACGATGTGCGCACCCGGATCGCTGCCCCGCGACTCCGCGCGGCGATCGACCTCTTCTACGCCGACGAACCATTCCGGGAGCGCTACGAGCAATGCCCCGGGGCGCCGGGCATCGGGCACCACGCCGTGCTCGGCGGCCTGCTGCAGCACACCTGCGAGGTGGTCAGCATCGCGCGCGGGATCGCGCGGGTGGCCCGCGCCGACGAGGAGCTGGTCCTCACCGGCGCACTGCTGCACGACATCGGCAAGCTGGAGAGCTACTCCTGGCAGGACGGGGTCTTCGACACCACCGACCGGGGGCGCCTCGCGGGCCACGTGGTGATCGGGGCGATGATGTTCCGCGAGGCGCTCGCGGCCGCAGCCGAGCCGCCCTGCACCGAAGCCGAGGCGCAACTGATCGAGCACATGATCCTCTCACACCACGGCCGACTCGAATACGGCTCGCCGGTTCGGCCACTCACTCTTGAGGCGGAGATCCTCCACTTCGCCGACGATGCCAGCGCCAAGACCGCCTCGTTCAATGAGGCGTACGGGTCGACCGAGCTCTTTCCCGACGACGAGTCACGACTCTCGCGACGTCGGGTCTGGCAGCTCGACAACCGCTGGCTCTTTCGTCACGGCGCCGACTTCGGCCGCGACCAGGATGCCGGAAAAAACAAAGCGGCCGATCAGTCAGACTGATCGACCGCTTCGCGCTCCGGCCACCGATGCTCGGGGGCATGGTGGCGGAACGGGCGCTACGAGTCGGAGCGGCTCGCGGACCACTCGCTCGCACGGCTCTCCGAGGCGCCAGATCGGAGAGGATGAGACGCGCGAAACGCCCCATCAACTCCTACTAGTCTCGGACCTGGGGACAAATCCCGCAAGTGCCTGATTTTCTTCGGGTTAGCTCACTTCGACGTGGGCAACGCGTGGAGAGGAAATCGTGCCCTGACAGTCACTTCCGCGACTTCTCCACCGAATGTGGAGATGTTGATCCACATTTCCCACGTTCGTTGCGGGATCAGAGGCTGTCGAGATTGGCCTTTTCGCGGGGGTCGATCTTGATGTCCAGGGTCTTCAACAGCCCCTCTTCGGTGCGCCGATACTCGGCCACCGAGGCGTGGGCCGCCTTGGCGATCGTCATCAGCCGGTCGGGGTCGATGGCCTTCGCCTGCAGCTCACGGGTGACGGCGGTGGAGCAGGCGGCCATTCCCCGCTCGAGCTGGGCGATCCCGCCGCGATAGTCTCGCACCGCGGGGGCGCCCCACTTGTTGTCGCTGGTCGAAAGCGAGGTGGCATAGCTCGCCAGCCACTTGGCGGTGCGGCCACCCCGCTGGCAATCAGCCACCAGGCTGCGGGCGGTCGAGGCGAGCACGGCTGGGCTGCCGAGTCGCTGGCGCCGGATCAGTGACACGTCGGACTCGATCCGGGTCAGGGTGTCGCGCGCGACCAGCGTGCGCTGCTTCAGCTCCTGCTTCGGCCGGGAGAGATGCTGGGTGGGCCAGAGCTGCTCACGAATGAGGGGCGGCAAGTCCTTGGCGTTGCTGCCGGGATGCTGGGCGGCGGCCGGCACGGCGGCGGCCAGCAGCAGCGAGAGCGTTCCCAGGACAATTCGGCGCGGCACGACGATCACGGCTCGGTCCCCACTTCGATGTAACGGTACTTGGTGTCATCCTCCTCGTCGCCGACGAAGAGGGCGCCTCCGGAGGCGACGGCGAACCAGCCCGCCACCCAGCGGCGAGGGCCATCAAGCTCATGGACGATCGGGCCCAGCCAACGCCGCACGTGGCGCATCTCCGGGGCCCGGCGGCCGAGCTGGGCGATCATCGCCCCGGCGCCCAGGGTGGCGCGGAGGAAGTGCGCCAGCGCGTGGGCCCGCTCGGCGAAGGCGATCGCCCTGACCCCCGGCTCATCCAGCAGGACCTCGCCCTCATAGGGGTCGAGGACCGGCACCTCGAGTCGCGGCCCGAGGAAGATCCAGCGCGGGCCCGACTCGTCCCGACGCTCGACCACCGCAGCGGCGGTGTCGGTCGTGAGCCGACCGGCATGGAGCAGGTCGTCGTCGGGCAGGATCCCCACGACCCGGGTCCATTCCAGCGCCGCCAGGAGGGTCTCGATGGGGCAGCCCACCGTGTCGTCGAAGGCGAGCAGCCGGGGGGCCTCCCCGGCCCGACGGATGCAGTGGGCAAGGGCCTCCGACCGGTCGGCAAAGGACCGGATGGCGAGCGAGGTCGGGACGGACACGCGGGGATGATAGGCCTCGGCGGCAGTCCCGGCTAGGGGCTTGGCTTGACCGGGACCTTGATCCGGTCACATCGTTGACCAGTGGCACCCCGGTCCGGCTGTGGACCGGCCAGTGCCCGGCTTCCGTCCCACTCGCTGTCGGGACGGCGTTCCTCCCCGGCCCGGCCGGGTTTTCGGCTCCTCCATGTACCAGGAAGGCCCGCAATGCCAAAGGGTACCGTGAAGTGGTTCAACGACGCGAAGGGGTTCGGTTTCATCGCGCAGGAGGGTGGCAAGGACGTGTTCGTGCATTTCTCCGCCATCGCGGCGACCGGGTTCCGGTCGCTCGCCGAGGGCGACGAGGTGGAGTTCGAGATCGTGGAGGGGCCCAAGGGGCTGCAGGCCGCCAATGTGACCAAGGCCAGCTGATTCCCTCACTCTCCGAGGCAATCGCGGGATGACCGATCTGCCCTCACTGCGCAGCCGGGTCATCTACGGAACGGCGCTGCTGCTCCTGCTGGTGTTCGCGATGACGATGCTGGGCGTCAACGCGATGAACTCGCTCGACGATGCGGTCCAGGTCGAACTGGCCACGCTTCGCGAGCGCACCGGACTGGCCCAGGCGATCACCCGCGACGTGGTGGGAGTGATCCGCGAACAGGACCGGGTCGACGCCTCGGGCGCCGATACCGTCGGCGCCACATCAGCGCTCGACTCGGTCTTCGCCACGCTGCGCCAGTCGACGGCCGAGTACGCCAAGTCGCTCGAACTCACCGACCAGGAGCGTGACGCCCTCGGCCGCGTCACCGGGCTGGTGACGCAGCTCGAGCGGGACAACGCCGACCCGGCACGCGATCGTGCGATGGTGGTCGACTCGCTGCTCAGCGAGGTCCGTGCCCTCGTGGCGCTGCAGCAGGGTGCCGCGGCCGATCGCGCCGCCGCGCTTTCGCGCGAGAGCACCCGACAGCGAACGATCGTCTGGTTGCTCTTCACCATCGCCCTGGTGATCGGTGTCGCCTCGGCGGTGATGACCGCCCGCGCCGTCATCCTGCCGCTGCGCCGCCTGGTCAAGGCCACCGAGCGGGTGGGCGGCGGCGACCTCCGGCCGATCGATCTCGGCCCGATGCCCACTGAACTCGGTCAGCTCGCCGCCGCGGTGACCCGAATGGCCGAGAGCCTGGGTGGCGTGGTCGGCTCGGTGGCCGATGTCTCAGCCACCCTGACCGGTCATGCGTCGAATCTGTCGGGCCGTTCCGAGCAGCTGAGTGAGAGCGCGTCGCAGGTATCGCGCTCGATCACGGCGGTGTCGGAAAGCGCTGAGCAGCAGGCGATGAGCATGCGCGATGCCGACGCCCTGCTCGGCGACCTGCGCTCGGCGGCGGCGCGCTCGGCCGCTGCCGGGCAACGGGTGGTCGCGGTCGCCGACGGGATTCGTCGTACGGCGGCCACCCACCAGGGGCAGCTCGGCGCCGCATCGGCGACCCTGCTCGAACTGCACCAGGTGGTCGAGCGGACCACGGCTGCGGTCGAGCATCTCGACCGCGCCGCCGCCTCGGTGTCGGAGTTCGTCACCCTCACCGGCGAATTGGCGGCCCGCACCGAGCTGCTCGCGCTCAACGCCGCGATCGAGGCGGCGCGGGCCGGCGGGGCCGGCGAGGGCTTCGCGGTGGTCGCCGGCGAGATCCGCCAGCTCGCCGAGACCAGCGCCGAGGGCGCCAGGCGGATCGCCCGAACGGTGGCGCTGCTCGACGAGCAGGTCCGGCTGGTCGCCACCACGGCGGCTTCGGGGCGCGAGCGGGTCACCGGTGTCGAGGACGTGGCTGCCGGAGTCACCCGGGCCCTGGCCGAGATCGTCGGGGCGGTCGAGGAGGTGAGCCAAGCCGCCGGGACGGTGGCCCGGGAGGCCGCCGCCCACCGCGAGCTGGCCGACCGACTGGCCGCCACCGGCGCCGACGTGGCCCGGGCCGCCCAGGGCAACGCCCGAGCCGCCCAACTGGTGAGCGACTCGGCGATCGACCAGTCGGGCGCCACCCAGGAAATCGCGACGGCGGCGACCACCCTGGTGGCCACCGCCGATCGTCTCACCCGCCTGGTGAAGGGCTTCCGGGTCTAGCGCTTCCGCGACCCCCGGCTCCGCTTGCTGGTGGCCTTCCGGGCCGCCGGCTTCCGGGCGGTCCGGCGCGACGCCGTCTTCTTGCGTGGGGCACTCTTGCGGGCGGTGGTCTTCCCGGCCGTCTTCTTCTTCGTGGCGGCCTTGGCCTTGGCCTTGGCCTTCGGCTTGGCCGCCTTGGCCTTCCCCTTCGCGGCCGCCTTGGCCTTCCCCTTCGCAGCAGCCTTGGCCTTGGGCTTGGCGGCAGCCTTGGCCTTGGCAGCCGGCTTCTTGGCGGCAGCCTTGACCTTGGGCTTGGCAGCAGACTTCGCCTTGGCAGCCGGCTTCTTGGCTGCGGGCTGCTTGGCAGCCGGTTTCTTGGCCGCAGGCTGCTTGGCGGCGGGCTTGCTGGCCTTGGTCGAGGCCGAGCTCCCGCCACTCTTCTGCCCCCCCTTCGATCCGAGCGCTTCCCGGACCTCGGCCAGGACCCGTTCCACCTCCTGCTCGTCAAGCAGGTTGCGGCGGATCCCGAAGCGGAGCAGCTCCTCGGCGTCGGCGATCCGGTACTCACTCAGGCCGGCACCGGCCCGGACCAGATCGACCATCGCGCTCGCCACGGGACTCCGCAGCACGGCGGCGATGCCCGGGAGGGCCTCCATCAGTGACGAGATCTGTGGTGCGGCGAGTTCAGTCATCGGGCCCTCGAGGTTGCGCCAACGTAGGGGCCGAGCGGGGCTGCCGTCAAGAGATCCGACAGTCGCCGCTCTTGACGGTCCCCCGATTTCTCCGTACCTAGAAAGGACGCGGAACGACCCCGGACCCACCGGGATCTGCAGCGTGGAAAGGACCCGCAATGGGCCGTCGCCACGTCAAGGAGTTTCGCCCGGACGAGGCCTTGAGCCTCATCAGCGCCGATCGAGAAGGCAAGCTGCTCCGCTGCCCGTCCTGTGGCAGCGAGGCGGTGGAACGGCATCCGCCACGTGACCCCGAGACCGACCAGCAAGGTCGGATCCAGCTCGGATGTGGCGATTGTGGCCGACTGGTGGCCTACGTGGATCGGGCCTCCACCGTCCAAGCCGGTCTCCGCTGAGTCTCCGAGCGCACCGCTCCGACGCTTGACCCGGCACGGGGGAAGAGATGATCCTCCCCCCGATGTCATCGTCTCGCCACGTCTCGCCTCGCGCCACCACGATGGTGGTGCTGTTCACCGTCTTCATCGATATCGTCGGCTTCGGGATCATCCTGCCGATCCTGCCCGGCGAGGCCGCCCGGATGGGGGCCACCCCCGCAGCGATTGGTGTGCTGGTCGCCTCCTATTCGGCGGTGCAGCTGGTGCTGGCCCCGATCTGGGGCCGGACCAGCGACCGGATTGGCCGCCGTCCCGTGCTGCTGATCGGGCTGGCCGGCAGTGCCTTCGCCTACGGCCTCTTTGCCCTGGCCGGCAGCTGGCTGCTGCTGCTGATTTCGCGGCTCATCGACGGCGCCTCGGGGGCCACCGTCAACGTGGCCCAGGCCTACCTTGCCGACCGGGTGGCACCGGCCGACCGAGCCAAGGCGATGGGGATGATCGGGGCCTCGATCGGTGCCGGCTTCATTGTCGGCCCGCTGCTCGGCGGGTTGGCGGTGACCCGTGGCCCCGCCACCGCCGGCTGGCTGGCCGCTGCGATCACGGCAGCCAACCTGGTTGCCGCCTGGCGAATCCTCCCCGAGTCGACCAGGATCGACCACCCCGAACCGCCACCGCCGACGCGCCCGGATCCGTTCCGGATCGCCCTGCCCTTGGCCGTGGTGTTCCTGGCGACGCTCGCCTTCACGGTGATGTACGTGGTCTTCCCGCTCTGGGGCGAGCAGGTGGCTGGCGCCGACCGAAGCACCATCGGCTACTGGTTCGCGATGGTTGGCCTGGTGACCATGCTGGTGCAGGGCGGCCTGCTGGGCCGGATCGTCGCGCGACTGGGCGAGGCCCGCACCGCCTGGGTCGGTACCGCCCTGCTGGCTCTTGGCCTCGGGCTGGTTCCCGAGGTCGCCGGGGCCGGGCGAGTCTCGATCTGGCCGGTGTTGATCATCCTCGGCTCAGGCTACGGCCTGGCCGGTCCGGCGATGCTGGGGCTGGTCTCGCGGCTCACCGGGTCGAAACGCCAGGGTCGCGTCCTGGGCGTGGCCCAGAGCGTCTCGTCGGCGGCCCGGATCATCGGGCCGGTGGCGGCGGGGGTGGTGATGGGACTGGGCGGGGCCGAGCTGGCCTTCCGGGTCGGCGCCGCGATCGCCGGGGCCGGGCTGGTGGCGGCGCTGGCGCTCGGCGCCCGGGGGATCAGCGCGGCACGGTGAAGAGCCGATGCCAGCGCACCTGGGTCAGGAACGCCAGCGGCTTGATGCTCTCCTCGTTGTAGGAGTAGTACACCAGCAACGGGGTGCCCCGCACGTTGAGCCGCGGCAGGAAGCCCCAGTACCGTCCATCGTACGACCCGTCGCGATTGTCACCCATCACGAACAGTGAGTCGGTCGGCACCACCACCGGCCCCCAGTCGTGGATGTCGGGGACGTAGCGGCGGGGAATCGGGCCGGCGAAATGCTCCACCTGCCATTCGCGCATCCGGGCCCGCATCATCGGATCCTCGCTGCGACGCGGGTCGATCGGCGTGGCGTACGGCTCGACGACCCGATCGCCGTTGCGATAGAGGATCCCGTCGCGCATCTGCAGCGTGTCGCCCGGCACGCCGATCAGCCGCTTGACGATCTTCATGTCGGGATCCTCGACCGAGTCGAAGACGATGATGTCGCCGCGCTCCGGCTCCCGCACCGCCGGGAGCCGGGCGTGGATCAACGGCACCTCGGCGCCGTAGAGGAACTTGTTGACGAAGAGGAAGTCGCCGATCTGGAGCGTGTTCTCCATCGACCCCGACGGGATACGGAAGGCCTCCACCAGGAAGGTCCGCAGGAACATCCACACCACCAGCGCGATGGCAATCGACTTCAGCCATTCGAAGAACCAGCGCGCCAGCCCGCGGCTCCGGGAAGCCCCCGGTCCCGTCATGGTCAGTCCTTCCAGTCCGCGATGAAGAGGTTGGTCTCACGCGGCTCGCTGCCGTGACGATTCGACGCCCACACCAGCTTGCTGCCATCGGGCGAGAACATCGGGAACGAGTTGAAGTCGTTCGAGTGGGTGATCCGCTCCAGCCCGCTGCCGTCGATGTTCATCAGGTAGAGCTCGAACGTGCGGCCACCCTCACCCTCGTAGTTCGACGAGAAGATGAGCTTCTTGCCGTCCGGGGTGAACGATGGCGCGAAGCTCGCCGCACCCAGGTCGGTGAGTCGCTTCGGGTTGGAGCCGTCGGCATCGGCAATCCAGATCTCCAGCTGTGACGGACGCACCAGCCGCTCGGCCAGCAGCGCCTCGTAGTCGGCGGTGTCGGCTGCCGTCACCGGGTACTGGGCCCGCCAGACGATCTTCGACCCGTCGGGCGAGAAGAACGCCCCACCGTCGTAGCCGACCCGGTTGGTGATCCGCTTCACGTCGCTGCCGTCCACCTTCATCGTGTAGAGCTCGATGTCGCCGTCGCGGGTCGAGGTGAAGATCACCCGCTGGCCGTCGGGCGACGCCGTGGCCTCGGCGTTGTAGGCGCCGTTGTTCGTCACCTGACGCGTGTCGCTGCCGTCAGGATTCGCGGTGTAGAGCTCGAGGTGGCCCAGGGGCCAGACATAGCCCTTCGACATGTCCACCGACGGCGGGCAGGCCGGATCGTTCGCCTGGGTCGAGGCGTAGATGATCCGCTGGTCACCCTGGATGAAGTAGCCGCAGGTGGTGCGACCCTTGCCGTTCGACACCCGCCGCACGTCGGAGCCGTCGATGTTCATGACGTACTCCTGGTCGCAGCCGCTGCTGACGCTGTCCTGTCGCTGGAAGATCAGCCGGCTGCCATCGGCACTGAAGTACGCCTCGGCGTTGTTGCCGCCGAAGGTCAGTTGCCGGATGTTGGCGAGATGCGTCTCGCCCGGCATCGGGTCGTGGAAGGTGGTCGAGGCCGGCGTGCCGGTGGCGGCATCGGCCTCGTGGTCGGGGGTCTCGGCGCGGGTGGCGCAGGCAGCGAGGGCCGCGGCGAGCGCGGCCAGCAGGCGACGTGAAATGATCTGGTCCTTTCCCTGGTTGCGGTCCTCAGCCCGGCAGCGCCTCGAGCACCTGCCGCGCATGACCCTTCGGCTTGACGCGTTCGAACACCTGGTGGACGAGGCCCCGGCCATCGATGATGACCGTCGTCCGCTTGAGTCCCATGTACTTCCGGCCGAACATCTGCTTCTCGCCCCATGCGCCGTAGCGTTCCGCCACGGCATGATCGGTGTCGGCCAGCAGGGCAAACGGCAACCGCTGCTTGCGACGGAACTTCGCATGGCTCGCCGGATCATCCGGCGAGACGCCGAGCACCACGGCACCGGCCGCCTGCACGTCGTCCCACGCGTCGCGGAACTCGCAGGCCTCGACGGTGCAGCCGGGCGTGCTGTCCTTCGGGTAGAAGTAGAGCACCACCGTCTTCCCCGCGAAGTCCTCGAGCGACACCGGCCGCCCATCGTGGTCGGGGAGGGTGAAAGATGGCGCCCGGGACCCTGTCTTGAGCATCCGTAGTTCTCCGGAGGTCAGTGCACCGCGGTCCGCGGCACGTCGGGGAGGGCGCCGACCCGGCGGACCGGGTGGACACCGCGGCGCCCGAGGGCACGGTCAAAGTAGTTCCAGGTGGTGTAGCCGTCCTCACTGGCCGGCTCCAGCAGGAACGCCGCCAGCATGCCGTAGCGCTGGTCCGTCGGGACAAGGTAGCTGCCCACCATCAGCGAATCCGGGCCGGGCGCGCCCCACGCACCGTCGACCCGGACCATCCGGTGCCCCTGGAACGGCCGCTGCACGGTGACCGAGTCGATCCGGAACCGCTCCGTGGCCCCGATCCAGGGCCGGTCGAGCCGCTCGACCCGGATCCCCTGACGGACCAGCAACGCCACCACGTCGCTCCACTGGGGCTCGAGGAGATAGGCCGCCGGGATCGCCTCGCGCCGGGTCGCCATGAACCGGTCGGTCACCGGCATGTAGATCCGCCGGAACTCGCCGGTCCGCTCGCGCGGGGCGAAACCGCCCGCACCGCGACCGGTCGAGTGGGTAATCTCGGCGATGACGGTGTCCATCCGCGGCGGGGCGAAGTCGCTCCGCACCGCGACCGAGTCGGGGCGCGCGGCGATCGTCGCCGCCAGGTGCGCATGCACCGCGCCTGGATGCTCGGCGAGCCAGCGGATCGTCTCGATCACGAACGCCTTCGTCGATGCGATCCGCCGCGCGAACGGGTCGTGACTGAAGGCCTCGCTCAGGATCGAGAGCCGGGTCATCCCCATCAGGTTGGTGCCGAAGCGCGGCGTCGATTCGTAGGTGACCCAGCCCGTCGCGCCCTTCACCAGGGAGTCGGGTGTCTGGTCGATGAAGTTGCCGTACGGATAGATCTCGAAGTGATCGCGCTGCCGCATCCGGACCCGGATCGCCTCGAGCACCGTGTCCTGGACCCAGGCATTGGCAGGGGTCCGGTTGGCGTTGAGCCCCGGTGAGAAGGTCAGCGCGTAGCCATGATAGCTGCCGTCGGTGGTGTGCAGGTCCATGAACAGGTCCGGATCCCACTCGGCGATCAGCGCCAGCGAGGCTCGGGTCTCCGGCGCCTCCTGCTTCACATAGTCGCGATTGAGGTCGTACCCCTGCCCGTTGGGACGGAGCCCCACCATCGCGGGCCCGTCCTGTTCGCGGACGATTGCGGCTGACCGGCCCGAAGGCATCGTTGCCGTCGCCGTTGTAGATCGGCACGGCGATCAGCACCACGCTGTCGAGTAGCGGCCGGAGGTCGCCGAGGGTCAGCTCGCGCAGCACCTCCTGCATCGCCTCCTTTCCCTCGACCTCGCCGGCGTGGATGTTGGCCTGGATGTAGAGCACCGGCTTGCCGCTGCGGTGCGCGGCGACCGGGCCGTCGACCATCGGTCGGGCCGCGATCACGTAGGGAATCGCCCGGCCCTGGGGCGAGGTCCCCATGATCCCGACCCGGATGCCGGCACCACGGGCCTGGAGCGAGTCGAGGAAGGCGAGCACGTCGGCGTGCGATGAGGTGACCGTCGCACCGGTCCGTTCCGGGACGGTCTGCTGGGCAACGAGCGTTGCCGGCACGAGGGCGAGCAGCGCGAGCGGGATCAATCGCATCAGGGCTCCACGGGAAGGGCGGGAACGATCAGCCGGCGCACCGGGTGGTCGGCCACGCCGCCGTCGATCGTGAACGTCACCTCGGGAATCACCACCAGGGTCTGCGGTCGCGGGATCCGCACCGTCGCCGGTCCGGCGAGGCCGATCGCGGCGGCAAGGCCGACCGGATCGTGCAGCCGCGCCACCAGCAGCTGGCGCAGTGCCGCGTCGCTCTCGACCCGATTCCTCGCCGCCCGCACCAGAAGGTAACCGAGCACGTGGGTGTCGTAGGGGAGCCCGCGCCCGATCGCCAGCCGCTTCTCGGCCTCGATCAGCGCGAACAACGGAGTCATCGACCGGGCCGGGGCCAGGACCCGCTCGGTGGCCCACTCTGCCGCCCCCTCGGCCATCCACGGGTCGGCCTCGACGAGGCGCAGACCCCAGTCGGCATCCCGTACCCCGGGCGTGCCGGGTCCACCCAGGCGGGCGGCCTCGAAGAGCAGGTGCTGCCATTCATGCACCACGGTCCCGACCGCATAGACCGGCATGATCCCCGGTTCGATCCGGATGTCATCCTTGGTGGCGAGGAAGCCACCCAGCCGACTCCGGGCGATCGCGGCCGGCGAACCGAGCATCATCGTCTGGGGACCGACCGTGATCCGGAGCGGCACCGGCTCGGCAAACTCCTGCCCCCGCCAAGCACTCATCGCCTCGCCGAGGCCCCCGGGACGGTCGAGGTACTCCGCGGCGATGGCGTTGTCGGGCCGCAGCAGCCGCCGGCCGAGCACTGCGGTGCCAATCACGGGAACCGCCTGCACCCCCCCGAAGTAGTGCGGCTCGATCGCGGGAAGCGACAGCGAATCGCGATCCCAGAATCGGGCCACCAGGTCGCGGGGCGAGCGCGGTCCGCTGTCGGTCGCAATCCAGCGGTGGGTCAGCAGCCAGTCGGTCGCCCGGAGCCACCAGGCCTGTGCCGCGTCGTAGCCGACCATCAGCGCCCGCAGCCCGCGCTCTCCCGGATGCCTCGGCGGGGTGGTCGGGTCGAGCAGCGCGGCGAGGAGCCCCGGCTCGGTGCGGTAGCGCTCCCAGAGCAACCAGATGGCCTTGCTCACGACGGTCGAGTCGGCCTCCGGCTCGGTCAGGACACCCAGACGGCGCAGGACCGCCACCAGCGAGTCGCGCGCCAGCGGAGCCGCACCGAGCTGGCGGCGCGCCAGCTGCCATGCCACATCGTGAATGTCGAGGCGCCAGCGCCCCATCGAGTCGTGGAAGAGGCCCGCGAACTCGGCGTCGCCGGCCGGTGAGGCGCCGATCCGCGTCAGCAGTGCCCTGGCCGCCGCCCGGCCGGTGGGGTCGAAGCCGAGCACGATCGGCTCGGCCCGCTCAGCGATCTGGTCGAGACCCGCCGGCGGGAATCCTGCCGCGCTCGCCAGCGCAGCGTGCTCGGCCAGGAGCGCGGTCCGCGACAGGGTCCGGTCGCGCCACGCATCGGAGATCACCGCCATCGAGTCGTCGCGGCCGACCACCAGCTGGCGGACGATCACTCGCGGACGGACCGGCCACAGCTCGGTCCCCGACTGGATTCGCCTCGCCTCCCAGGTGCCGGGAAGCGAGTCGCGTCCCTCGACCACCCCGGACATCGACTCGCCGTTGAACGTGCCCTGGAATCGCTGCCCACTGGGCGGAGCGAAGGCGATCCGGCCATCGTCGATCCGGATCGCCACCACCTGCCAGGCCGAGTCGGCCGAGGCCAGGAGCAGCCGGGCCGAGTCGCCGCTGATCCGAAGGTCGCCGCGATCGACACCGATCGCCCCCCGCACCTGAAGCGACCAGCGGCCCGCCGCGGACTGTGCCGCAAGCGGGCCGCCGGTGGCGAGCCAGAGCACCAACAGCAGGCGGCGGGTCACCCCTCCAGTGCCCCTTGTGGGGTACGCTCGACGACCGTGGTGGTGACCGGGGCCCCCTCGAAGAGTCGGTCGACGCCACCCACCACCACCGGCTCGCCGACATCGACGCCGTGCCGAATCTCGACGAACCCGGGGGCCCGCACCCCGAGCTCCACGTCGCGCCGGGTCGCCTTGCCGTCGACGATCACCCAGACGAATGCCCCGCCAGTGGTGGGGGCGATCGCCTCCTCGGGGATCACCACCGCATCGGGACGAGTCTCCGTGGCGAGTCGCACCTCGATGAACATCCCCGGCTGGAGTGCCCCGTCACGATTGGCGGCCAGCGCCTTCACCGTGATGGTTCGTCCCGGCAGGGTGACCGCGGGATCGACGAAGTCGACCCGCCCGGAGAAGTCGCGACCGGGCAGTGCCGCCACCCGGAAGGCGACCTGCTGCCCTTGCCGCAATTGCCGGGCGTAGCGCTCGGGCACGGTGAAGACCGCGCGCACCGGTGCCACCGTCTGGAGGTCGAGCAGTTGGGTCTGCGAGGTGACGTAGTCGCCGATCGACACCCGACGCTGACCGATCACGCCGGTGAACGGCGCCCGCACCGTGGTGCGCTCGAGTCGCAACTCGAGCAGGTCGAGCGACGCCTGGGCCACCCTGGCCTGCGCCTCGGCGCGTTCCATGTCGGCCGGCGCGGCCGCGCGATCGGCGAGCAGCTGCCGGGTCCGTTCCAACGCCTGGCGGGCCAGGTCACGGTCGGCCCGGGCGCGCGCCACCTGCGCCTTCAGTTCGGCATCGTCGATCTTGACGAGCGGGGTTCCCGAGTCGACCCGGGCTCCCTCGCGAAAGAGCAACCCGACCACCCGGCCATCCACCTCGGGACGCAGCGCGATCTGCTGCAGCGCCTCGATGCCACCGGTGGCGACGATCGCGTCGACCACGGTGTCCTGGAAGGCCGCCGCCACGTCGACGGCGGTGGGCGGCCGCGCGCCGCTACCGGGGGCGGCACCGTCGGGGGCCTTCGACCCGCTGCAGGCGACAAGGGCGAGGAGCGCGAGAACGGCTGGGCAACGGATCACGGTTGGCTCACAGTGGAGTCGGTGTCGAGTCGGCGCCCGAGGATTGCCTCGAGTCCGGCGCGCGAAAGGCGCACGTTGTAGCGGGCCTGGACCTGGTCGGCCTGGGCCTGGACCAGCTGGGTCTGGGCGTCGAGCAGTTCCAGTACCGTGCTGGCACCAGCCTGATAGCGGGCCTGCTGTACCCGCAGCACCTCGGCAGCCACCGCCACGGCACTGGTGGTGATGGTGAGCGTCCGGCGGGCCACGTCGTAGCCGGTATAGGCCTCGGTCACGTCGTGGCGCGCCCGGCGCTCGAGATCCTCGCGCACCGCGCGGGCGATGTCGCGACTGGTCTGCAACCGAGCGATGGTGAACTCGCGCTGGCCGCCGTTCCAGAGCGACCACGACAGGCTCACGCCGACCGCCCGCCGGGTGGTCGCGGTCGGGAAGAACTTGTTGTCGAAGGCCGAATACGACCCGACCAGCGACACGGTCGGCAGGTAGGCCGCCTGCTGCACCTTGACCGCCGCTTCGGCGGCACGCTCGTTGGCCCGGGCCTGCCGCCACGCCGGCCCCTGCGACGCCGCGAGCTGCACCGCGCCCTCGAGGGTGAGGGGCAGCGGCCCCGGCGGTGCCCCGTCGAGCGGTGCCGCGTCGACCGCGCCGCCGCGCCCCACCCGGCGGCCCAGATCGAGCCGCGCCACGGTGAGGATCGCCTCGCGATTCAGCAGCTCGGTCTCGGCCCGCTGCATCTCCAGCAGCACCTGCAACGAGTCGGACTGGACGGTGGCCCCGCCCTGCACCCGGGCCCGCGCCAGCGCGAACTGCTCGCGCGCCCGCGCCAACCGTTGGGTGGCCACGTCGCGCAGCTCCCGGGCACCCAGCACGGCGTAGTAGCTCCGCTCCGTCTCCAGCGCCGCCAGGAATCGCGACCCGAGCTCTCCGGCCTGGGCCGATTCCAGCTCGGCCGAGGCCTGTCGCGCCCCGAACAGCCTGCGGCCGCCGGCGAAGAGGTCATAGCTCGCGGCGAGCGAGAAACTGCCGCTGGCACTCGCCGGCCGGCCGATACCGAGGTTGAACTGCGAGGTCGAGTACTGGGAGTAGCCGGCCGACGCCGTCACGTTGGGGGTCAGGAAGACCAGCAGCGCGGCGCGGCGGCCCCATTCGGCGTTGTCGAGCTGCCCCACCGCCGCCACGTAGTTCGGGTCGAGCTGGGTCGCCTCGACCAGCGCCTGGTCGAGGGTGATCACCGGCAGGGTATCGGCGCTCGCCGCCGATGCCGGCGTTGCCTGCAGCAGCAGGCCCAACAGCAGGGCACCGGTCATCGGTTCACCTCCACCGCTTCGGCGACCGGTGCCGGCACTGCGGCGCCCACCCCGACCCGCACTCGCACCTGCTCGAGCAGCAGCCAGATCACCGGCACCACGAACAGCGTCAGCAGGGTCGAGAACGCCACGCCGCCGACGATCGCGTAGCCCAGCGGCCGGCGCGAGATCGAACCGGCGCCGAGGCCGATCGCGATCGGCAGCGACCCCATGATCGTGGCCACCGAGGTCATCAGGATCGGTCGCAAGCGGATCCGGCCGGCCTCCCGGATGGCATCGAGGAGCGGCTGGCCGCGACCGCGGAGCTGGTTGGCGTACTCCACCAGCAGGATCGAGTTCTTGGTCACCAGGCCCACCAGGAGGATCATCCCGATCTGCGAGTAGAGGTTGATCGTGGCACCCATCAGCTTGAGGGTGAAGATCGCGCCGATCACGGCCAGCGGCACGGCCGCCAGCACCGTGAACGGGTGCACCAGCGATTCGAACTGCGCCGCGAGCACCATCAGCACGACCAGGATCGCGAGGCCGAACGCGAAGAGCAGTTCGTTGCCCGACTCGCTCAGCTCGCGCGACTCGCCTCCGAGCGCGATCGAGGTCCCCTCCGGCAGCTGGGCCGCCGCGATGGTCCGCAGCGTGTCGATCGCCTGGCCCAGCGTGAAGCCGCCGGTGACCGAGGCGCTCAGCGTGAAGTTGCGCACCCGCTGATAGTGCGAGATCGCACGCGGCCCGGTGGTCTCGGTCACGTTCGCGATGGCGTCGAGGCGGACCAGCGATCCACCGCGACCGCGCACGAAGATGTCGTCCATGTCCTGCGGCGTGGCCCGGTCGGTCGGGTCGAGCTGCAGCAGCACATCGTAGAGCTTGTTGTCGCGGGTGAAGGTGCCCGCCCGGGAACCGCCCAGCAGGGTCTGCAGCGTCCCGGCCACGTCCGAGATCGGCACCCCGAGATCCTCGGCGCGATCACGATCGTACGACACCGTGAGCTCCGGCTTGTTCACCTTGAGATCAGTGTCGACGTTGACCAACCCGGGCACCTGCCGCGCGGCGGCGAGCAGGCGCTGGTTGGCGACCAGCAGCGAGTCGTAGTCGGGGTTCCGCACGATGAACTGCACCGGCGAACCCCGGCCACCCACCGCCGGTGGATTCTGCAGGAAGATGAAGGCGCCCGAGATACCCGCCAGCTTGGGTCGCAGCCGTCCGAGAATCGTCTCGGCGTTGTCGGGCCGCTGCTCGATCGGCTCCAGCAGCGCGCCCATGAACCCGGTGTTGGGCGACCCCCCGCCGAAGCCGCCGACCGCCGAGAAGACGTGCTGGACCCCCGGCTCCGCCCGGAGGATCGCCTCGGCCTGCGCCTGGTAGTGATTGGTGTAGTCGAGCGTGGCACCCTCGGGGGCGATCACCGCGCCGAACAGGATGCCACGGTCGTCGGCCGGGATGAACTCCCGCTTGAGGGTGGCGAACACCCCGACCGCCCCGGCCATCAGCAGGCCCGCACCCAACAGCACCAGCACGGGATGGCGCAGCGCCCGACCCAGCAGCGCCGCGTAGCCGGACGCGAGCCGGTTGAACCCCGTCTCGAACATCCGGAAGAGCGGACCGTGGCTCTTGGGCACCCGGAGGATCTTGGCACACAGCATCGGGGTCAGGGTCAGGGCCACGAATCCGCTCAGGAACACCGCGCCGGCCAGCGCGAGGCCGAACTCGCTGAAGAGTCGTCCGGTGTTGCCCTGCAGGAATGCCAGCGGCACGAACACCGCGATCAGCGACGCGGTGGTCGCGATCACGGCGAAGCCGATCTCGCGGGTCCCGTCGCGCGCCGCCTCCTCGGGCGGTTTCCCGAGTTCCTCCTGGTGCCGATAGGCGTTCTCGAGCACGATGATCGCGTCGTCGACCACGATGCCGATCGCAATGGTGAGCGCCAACAGGGTGAAGTTGTTGATCGTGTAGCCCAGCCAGAACATGATCGCGAACACCGCGACGATCGACGTCGGGATCGCGAATGCCGGGATCAGCGTCGCCCGGAAGTTTCGCAGGAAGACGAAGATGATGATCACCACCAGGATGGCGGCCTCGATCAGGGTGCGTTCGGCCTCGTTGATCGAGCGGCGCACGAACCGCGACCCGTCGAACGCCGGCTGGAGCGTCACCCCGGGCGGCAGCGGCGCCTGGATCCCCGGCAGGGC
This sequence comes from uncultured Gemmatimonadales bacterium, assembly GCA_963817715.1. Lineage (GTDB taxonomy): Bacteria > Gemmatimonadota > Gemmatimonadetes > Gemmatimonadales > GWC2-71-9 > Palsa-1233. Next base: position 135,625 of record CAWFPG010000005.1, on the reverse strand, counting down.
GGCATAGATCGCCGTCGGCCACGTCGAGCTGGTTCGCCTTCGACTGGCGCACCACCCCGATCCCCACCGAGGGGTTGCCGTCGAACCGGAACATGCTGCGCTCATTCTCCGCGCCGAGCTCGACGCGGGCGAGGTCGCGCAGCTTGACCGGAACGCCGCCGACGTTCGACGTGACGATGTCGCCGAACTGCTCCGGGGTGGACAGCTGGCCCATCGAGCGCACGGTGAACTCGCGCTGGCTCGACTCGATCCGCCCGGCCGGCACCTCGACATTGCGGGTGCGGATCGCCTGGGTGATGTCCTGCACCGTCAGGCCCCGGGCCGCGAGGCCGTCGGGATCGAGCCACACCCGCATCGCGAAACGCCGCGCCCCGAGGATCTGGGCGCTGCCCACTCCCGGAATCGTCTGCAGCCGCTGCTTGACCACCCGATCGGCGATGTCGCTCAGGTCGAGCAGGCTCCGGCTCGGCGCCGAGAGCGACAGGTAGAAGAACGCCTGCGCATCGGCGTCCTGCTTGGCGATGATCGGCTCCTCGACATCCTGCGGCAGCCGCCCTCGGACCCGGCTCACCTTGTCACGGACGTCCTGGGCCGCGGTCTCCACGTCGCGATCGAGGTTGAACTCGAGCGTGATGGTGCTCGATTGCTCGCCGCTCGACGACGTGAGGGTCCGCAGCCCCTCGAGGGTGCTGAGCTGCTCCTCGAGGATGTCGGTGACCGACGATTCCATCACCCGCGGGTTGGCGCCCCGCAGGGTGGTCGTGACCGAGATGATCGGCGGGTCGATGTCGGGGAGTTCGCGCACCGTCAGCCGCAGGTAGCCGAGGACGCCGAAGAGCACCAGCGCCAGGGAGAGCATCGCCGCGAACACCGGCCGACGGATCGACAGGTCGGACAGCGTCATGCAACCGCCATATCTTGAGGTTCAGCGACCGGCCTGGCCGGTCGCTCGATGGAATGATCCGAAGTACGATTCCCGGGCACCGCGGTTTCACGCTGCAACTGGAGACGCCCCATGGCCGAGAAGCTCAGCGCGAAGCAGGTGGCCCAGCTCGCCTGGCTCGAGACGGTGCCGCGCAAGCTCGAGCGGATCCACCGCGGCATCGAGCAGCTCGCCAGCCATCGGGTCGACGCAACGGAAACGCGCAGCATGCAGCGGCTCCTCGACGAGCTGAAGGCCCAAGCATCGACCCTGGGCATCACCAGCCTGGGGGATACGTTCGGCTATATGGGGATGTTGCTGCGACGCGGCGGGGGACATCAACTCAAGGTCCGCGGGCTGCGGGAGATGCTCGCCGGCGTGAAGGTGAACTTCGAGGGGGCGATGCGTGCCGCCAGCACACCACTCGAGAATCGAACTCCTAACGCTCCTTGAACACCCGGTCGAGCACCGGTGCCGCGGTGAACGCGAGCATCGACATGATCACGCCCGTCAACATCAGCGTCACGTAGGTCAGCGCCCCGATCAGCACTCCGGCGCCGACACCCGCCAGCACCATCCCGACATAGTAGATCATCGCTCAGCCTCCCGGATGAGGCGAGGAATGTAATCCGGGAGGGCGGAGGACGGAACGACGGAGGACGGAGGGAGAGAGGAGATTGGCTCCGTTCTCCCTCCGTCCTCCGTCGTTCCGCCCTCCACCCTCCTACTTTTGGTCCATGCAGGACGCGCTGCCCCTCGCCACCGGCGCCGAGTTGGCCGACGCCGTCTTCCAGGCCTTCATCACTGCCGGCCTGGCCGTCTTCGCCTTCACCCTCCATCGCCGGATCCGCGAGCGATGGCTGGCCTGGTGGGCCGCCGCCTGGGGACTCTATGTCCTCAGGCTGGGGGCGATCATCGCGTTCCTGGCCACCGGCAACCTGGTCTGGCTCTTCTGGCACCAGGTCGTCACCGGCTGGGTGGCGCTGGCGATCCTCTGGGCGGCGCTGGTCTTCTCGCGCGACCTCCCCTGGCGCACCCGCTACCTGTCGCTGGCCGCCTTCCCGCTGCTGCTGGGCTGGATCGCCGTCAACGGGCTCGATCAGTTCATGCTGGTGGCGGCCCCGATGGTGGCACTGATCGGTGGGGTCACCCTCTGGACCGCCTGGGTCTTCTGGCGCCACGCCCAGCGGACCGGCTCGAGCGGGGCCCGGTTCGTGGCGGGCGCCTTCCTGCTCTGGGGTCTCCACCACTTCGACTATCCCTTCCTCCGCGCCAAGGGGGCCTGGGAGCCGTGGGGATACTTCCTCGACGTGGTCTTCGAGCTGGCCGTCGGGGTCGGTTTCGGCCTGATGGTCCTCTCCGATCTCGCCAACCGACTGGCCGCCAGGACCGAGGAGTTGGCTCGGCTCCAGGAGCGCCGGGTGCGCCAGGACGAGGGAGAGCGTCGCCGGCTGGCGCGCGAGCTTCACGACGAGTCGGCCCAGACCTTCTCGGCGGTCCGGCTGGAGATCGGCATGCTCCGCGAGGGAACTGGAGAGGACGGACGCGGCGCCCTCGACCGACTCCTGGCCCTGGTCGATGATGGCATCGCGGGGATCCGCCGGGTCATCAACGACCTGCGGCCCGCCCTGCTCGATGATCTCGGCCTGGTCCCGGCGGTCCGCGCGCTGGCCGACGACCTCCAGGGCCGCACCGGGATCGTGGTGCGGGCCGAGCTCGACGAATCGCTCCCCCGCCTCGGCGACGAGGCCGAGCTGGCGCTCTTCCGGGCCGCGCAGGAATCGCTGTCGAACGTCGTGCGCCACGCCGAGGCGAGCCAGGTGCAAGTCACGCTGCGGCGCGACACCGAGCACGTGATCCTGACCATCCGCGACAACGGCCGCGGCTTCCGCCCGGGCGCCGACCTGGCCACCTTCGAGCGGGACGGCCGTCTCGGCCTGGTCGGCATGCGCGAACGGATCGCCGCGCTGGGCGGCGACGTGAGCGTGCAAAGTCGGGATGGCGTGACGGTGCGGGTGACCATCCCGGTGGGGGAGTGAATGGTGATTGGTGATTGGTGAATGGGGCGCGGAGCATCGAGCCCCCACTCCAGGGCGGCCACACGGTTCCCTTTCACCATCGACCATCGACCATCGACCATTGACCATTGACGAACAGCGGTACTGGCAACGAGAGGAGTGAGGTCGTGACCCAGGCTTCGCCGATTCGCGTGGCCGTCGTTGACGACCACGCCGTGGTGCGAGAGGGGATCCGTCGCGTGCTCGAGGGTGACGCTGCGATGCTGGTGGTCGGCGAGGCCGGCGATGGCGACGCGGCACTGGCCCTGGTCGAGCGCGAGCATCCCGACGTGCTGGTGATCGACGTGGCGATGCCCGGTCGCACCGGGCTCGCGGTGGCCGCCGATCTCGCTCGCCGCAACGTCGCCACCCGGGTGCTGATCCTCTCGATGCACGACGAGCTGCAGTACCTCCGCGAGGCGCGCCGTGCCGGGGCGCGCGGCTACCTGCTCAAGGACTCACCGCCCGCGGAGGTGCGCCGCGCCGTGCTGGCGATCCACGCCGGTGAGGAGGTCTTCCCCGCCGAGCTGCTCGAGCGCCTCGAGGCCAAGGCCGCGACGCCCTCGCCGCTGGAGCAGCTCACACCCCGCGAACGCGAGGTGCTCGAACGGATCGCCCACGGCGACACCAACAAGGAGATTGCCAAGCGGCTGGGGATCTCGCCCCGCACCGTCGAGACCCATCGCGAGTCGATGATGGCCAAGGTCGACATCCGCACCGTGGCGGGACTGACCAAGCTGGCGCTGGACGAGGGACTGCTGGAGCAGTAGGAGAACGGAACGACGGAGGACGGAGGACGGAGGACGGAGGGAGAATGGAGCGTGTCTCCTCGCTCCCTCCGTCGTTCCGTCCTCCGTCATCGACCGTCGTACACCACGTCCCCGCCGATCACCGTCATCACGTTCTTCGTCTTGAGGATCTCGGCTTCCGGGATCGTCATGATGTCGTGATCGAGCACCGTGAAGTCGCCCCGCTTGCCGACGGCGATCGTCCCCGCCACGTTGTCCTCGAACGCCGCGTAGGCTGGATAGACGGTGAACATCCGCAGCGCCTGGTCGCGGGTCACCCGTTCCTCGGGATGCCATCCCGGGCCGTCGCGACCGTCGAGGCTCTTCCGCGCCACCGCGGCGTAGAACTCGATCATCGGTTCCCCCTTCTCGACCGGCGCATCGCTGCCGCCGGGCACCGGCAACCCCATGTCGAGGAAGGTGCGCCAGGCATAGGCGCCGGGTGTCCGGTCGAGCCCGATCCGCGCCGGCACGAAGAAGAGGTCGCCGATCGCGTGCGACGGCTGCATCGACGGGATCACGCCGAGCGCCTTGAAGCGCGGCAGGTCGGCGGGATTGACGATCTGGGCGTGCTCGATCCGCCAGCGCGGGTTGGCGATCTTCCGCTCGGCTGGCGGCACTGCGTTGAACGCCGCCTCGTACATGTCGAGGGTGATCCGGTTGGCCCGGTCGCCGATCGCATGGGTCTCCACCTGCACGCCGGCGCGAAGCGCCCGCACCAACATGTCGGCCACGGCCACGGTGTCGGTGGTGATGAGCCCCATGGTGTTGGGATCGTCCGAATACGGCGCCAGCATCGCCGCCCCGCGCGAGCCGAGTGCGCCGTCCATCACGATCTTGATGTCGCGCACCGTGAAGAGTCCGTCGAACTCCGGCGCTTGTGGCCCCATGGCGATCAACGAGTCGGCACCAGCTCCCGGGCCGGTGATCGTCTTGTAGAGTCGCACCCGGATGCGGCCGTCCTGGTAGAGCCGGCGCATCATCGCCACCTGCTCCCACGTCCCGTGCGCGTCCTGCAACTGGGTCCAGCCGAGCCGCACCGAGCGCTGGGAGGCGAGCTCCATGGCGCGCTCGTCCTGTGCCTCGCTCACGTCGGGCACATGCCGCCCCACCAGGCCCTGCGCCCGGTCGATCAGCATCCCGGTCGGTTCGCCGTCGGCGTCGAGGTTGATCGCACCGCCCGGGGGTGCCGCAGTGGCGCCGGTGACGCCCGCGATCCGGAGCGCCGCCGAATTGGCGATCGAGGCGTGGCCGTCGGCGCGATTGAGGAGCACCGGGTTGTCGGGGGCGATCCGGTCGAGGTCGTAACGGGTCGGGAAGACCGGTGGATCCCAGAAGGTCTCGATCCAGCCGCGGCCGGTCACCCACTCGCCCGGCTTGGCCAGCCGCACCGCGGAGTCGACCCGCGCCAGGAAGGCGTCCTTGGTGCTGGTCCCCTCGAGATTGAGGTTCAGCTCGCGCTGCCCGATCCCCAGGAAGTGGGCATGGGCATCAACGAAGCCCGGGTAGAGGAAACGCCCAGCGAGGTCGATCTCCTGTGCGCCCTTGAGGTACGGTGCCACCCCCTCGTCGCTTCCCACATACACGATCTTCCCGTCCTTGACCGCCACCGCCTCGGCGGTCGGGGCGGTGCTGTCGGCGGTGTAGACGGTGGCGTGACGCAACACCAGATCGGCCGCCGGCGCACCGGCCGAGGAGCAGGCAGCGAGGAAGACGGACGTGAGCGAAAGGGAGTGGCGCATGGCGGACTCGGTGATAGGGGCGACAGGCGACAGGCGACAGGCGACAGGCGACAGGCGACAGGCGACAGGCGACAGGCGACAGGCGACAGGCGACAGGCGACAGGCGACAGGCGACAGGCGACAGGCGAAGGTACCACGACAACGGCGCCCGAGCGAAGGATCCCGCTTGGCATTGCCGGTCGCTTGTCGCCTGTCGCCCTTCGCGCCGTCGCGTCGGCTAGGCCGCCGGCCGGTGCTTGGGCAGCCGCGCCAGCCGGGCGTTGACCGCGGTGAGATCGACGAAGCCGGGGTCGAAGTCGTGTGGCAGCCAGAGTCGCAGCTCGGCCGCGCGAGGATCGTAGGGCTGCCCGAGGGCGGCCAACAGCTCCTGATAGCGTCGCGGTCCCTCGACATCCTCGGGCGGAGCGGCACCCTCGCCGGCGAGGCAGAGCGGCAGCCGCTGGCCGACCATCCGCGGTGAAAGTGCCTCGACGGTGAGGACATGCCGCCAGGGTTCGCCCTCTGTCTCCACCTCGTGCAGCAGCCGCACCCCGCTCCGGAGCGGCAGCGAACCGAGGGCCACGGTCTCGGTGGAGCAGGCGAGGCCATCGCCCGGATCGGTGTAGCGCACCCCGTCGATGGCGAAGGCGTGGATCGGCGCCTCATCCCGACCGAGGGCACGCTGGATCACGGCGTGCAGTTCGAGCAGTGAGGCGCGAGTCGAGACCTGGAGCCGACGCCAGATGATGGGGCGGATCGCGGGGAGTTCGAGGCGGAGGGTGACGACGTCGCCCTCGCCGCGACGGACGCGTGGTCGGCTGGAGGATCCCACGGGCACCTCGGGGTGCGGGGTTCCTGTTGGGGGCGCCGTCCGGCATCGGGCGACGCCCATCGGATCACGGCTTGGGCTGCGGCTCCGGTTGCCTGGGGAAGGTGACCACGAATTGGGGTTCGTTCCACTCGTTGGCGCAGACCGCCTCCCAGCGATCCTCGACCATCACGAAGGGACAGCGGGTGGTGCCGAAGGTGAGGAAGAAGCCGCCGTCGACCAGCCCCTGATCGGTGAGCGGGACGTGCTGCTCGCCCTGCGCCAGATCGAGTGCCGTCGAGTCGCCGACCATGCTGACCGTGAAGTCCAGGGGAATCTCCTGATCCTGCCCGGCCGGGGTGGCCACGGCCTTGTAGTGGCCAGCCTTCGGAAACTGAGCGACCAGCGAGGCGGGCAGGGCGAGCAGGGCGACCAACAGCAGGCGACGCATGCATCCTCCGAATGCTGGGTGGGTTCACCCGGACGATAAGAGGGGCCAAGGCGTTTCGGCCAGTCGGGCCCCCGCTAGCCGCACACCAGGGTGCCTTCGGGCAGTGGGCTGGTGAGCATCGAGCCCACCGAGACCACACAGCGCCAACCGGTGTCCCGGTCCACGATGGAGATGATGTACCCATCAGCGCCGCCGGCCAGCACCACGAACTCGGTGCCATCCGGCTTCACGAAGGAGGGGTAGTCGCCGCTGGCCCCCGGGTATCGCTTGTGGTCCGAGTAGTAGGACTCACCAAAGGTCATGGCGTTCCGCATCCCGGTCTTGATCATCGCCGCCCGCACCCGGTCGATCGGCAGCGGCACCGCACTACATGGTGGATCCTGGCTCGCCGGTGCCGCGGGCAATCCGGTCAGCACCGCCGTCACGTAGGAAAACCCATCGTCGTCGAGGTGCAGGCCGATCAGCTGGTCTCCACCGAATTGCATCGGTTGGAATCCGGCGGGCAGGGCGACCCGCGCCAGCAGCCGACCGTCCGGAGCGTGGACGGTCCACGGGGCGGCACGCCCCACGGGACGAATCCAGAGCCGTCCGGCCTGATCGGTCATCGCCTCACTGAACGTGGTCGCGTTTCGCGGCGCGAGCCGTTCCAGGACCGTGGTGGGGCAGCCTCTCGAGCCGACGATTTCGCGCGGCATCACCGCACCCCCCTGCAGTCCGATCCCGGTCAACACCCGATGGGCGTCATCGGCCGGCCACTCGCGCACCAGCCGGCCACCGAGCGTGAAGAGCATCCAGCGATCGGTGCCCGACGAATGCGTCAGTACCGAATCGCCCGGCCAGGGGAAGACCCGTGCCTTGTAGCGGAACTCGCCGGGTCCGCCACCCTCGCGGCCGAGCCGCCGCACGAGAGTGCCGTCGGCCGTGTAGAGCCGCACCTCGAGCGGCTTGCCGTTGGCGACCACGAACCGGCCATCGTCGAGGCGCACCACACCCGTCACTCGCAGCAGTTCGGCGGCGGGATCGTCGACCGGACCGCCGAACTCGGCAATGACCTTCGCGGTTCGGAGCGGCGGTTGCTGGGCGCTGGCTGCGGCACACGGGAGCAGCAGCAGGAGTGCGGCGAGTCGCATCGGATCCTCAAGGGGAAGCGGATATCCGACAAGGGCCATCAGCGGCGGGAACCTTACCCCGCGGTGTTCCAGGCGCCGCCGAAGTCGAGCGTGAGGCAGGGCAACAGCGACGGCTCGGGCGCGTCGGGGAGCAGCACCGCCGGCCCAGCGGCCCAGCGCTCCACCACCAGCGGCGTGGTCGTGCCGTCGGCGTGGTGCAACAGCGCGGCGCGCGGCATGGTCCGCAGTCCATCGAGCACCAGCGGTCCCGGTCGCCAGTCGTGGACAAAGAGATGCGCCTGCTCGCCCTGGGTCGTGCTGCGGAACCGCTCGGCATCGCCGAAGCGCGAAGCGGTGGTGCCGCGCACCATGGCGCCGTGCACGCCCATCCAGGCACCGAGGCCCTCGAGATTCGTGATCGCGTCCGGCGGGAAACGACCGTCGGCCATCGGCCCCACGTTGAGCAGCAGGTTGCCACCCTTGGACACCGTCTCGACCAGGATCTCGGCGAGTCGGCGCGGCGACTTCCAGTGGTGATCCTGCTGCTTGTAGCCCCAGTTGTCGTTGGTGGTGATGCACGACTCCCAGTCGCGGCCGGGTGTCCCCGTCTCGGGGATCTCCTGTTCAGGCGTGCCAAAGTCGCCCAGCCGGCCACCCTCGGGGGTGCCGGCGCCATTGATCCGGTCGTTGACAAGGCAATCGGGGGCGATGCGTTCGATCAGTTTCCGCAGTGCCACGCCGCGCTGGTGGGTCCAGGTTGCCTCCCACTGTCCGTCGAACCAGAGCACGTCGGGCCGGTAACGGGTGAGCAGTTCGGTCACCTGGGCGTGGAGATAGGCCACATAGCGGTCGTAGTCGGCACCATCGGCCGGACGGCTCTCCTTCTCCCAGTCGCGCCGCGGCAGGTAGTCGGGATGATGCCAGTCCATGATCGAGTGGTACCAGCCGACCCGGAAGCCGCGACGCCGGAACGCCGTGGCGAGGTCGCCCACAATGTCGCGCGGCGACGGAGTGGCCGTCACGTTGAACGATCCTGCCCTGCTGGGCCAGAGTCCGAAGCCGTCGTGATGCTTGGTGGTCAGCACCACGTAGCGCATCCCGGTGCGCCAGGCGAGGTCCGCCCATCGGTCGGGATCCCAGGCATCGGGATGCCAGCGATCGACCAGCCTGTCGTACTCGTCGACCGGGATGTGGGCGTTGTTGCGGATCCACTCGGCCCAGCGCTCGTCGTCCTTCCAGGTCCCGGCCAGGATCGAGTAGAGCCCCCAGTGGAGAAAGAGCCCGAAGCGCGCCTCGCGCCACCAGGCCATCCGATCGGGACGGCCGACGGCGAACAGTGGCATGCGGAGATGTCGGGCAGGAATCGCGGCGGCCGCCGCGGCGAGCAGGTCACGTCGTGAGAGCGGCATGACTCAAGCTAGCATTGCTGCCCCGTTCCGCGGCTGAAGCCGCGGCTCGGCACGAGCACCTCGATGGATCGGGAGATCGCCTGACACGCATCGGAGCTTGTGCCGAGCCACGGCTTCAGCCGTGGAACGGAGAGATCGGAGCTAGGTGACCTTCACCTCGATCGTGCGGGGCTGGGCCTCGGCCGCCTTGGGCAGCGTCAGCGTCAGCACGCCAAGTTCCAGGTGGGCGTCGATGTGGCCCAGGTCATAGGTCGGGCCCACCGTGAACTGCCGGGTGAACTCGCCCCGTCCCTCGCGCTCCACCTTGACCATCAGGGTGCGGTTCTCGACGCTCACCGCCACCTGCTCGGGCTTCACGCCCGGCACGTCGAGCGAGACCTCAGCGCGGTCCTCGAGCTCGCGGACCTCCGTCCCTTCGCTCCACATCGGCATGTCGGGTGAACGACCGAAGAAGCGGTCGATCGCCGGCTCGATTCCCAGTCCGTTGCGAACCAACGGCATCAGGGTATTGCGTACCATGGTGTCCTCCTCCTCCCACCATTCCGGTGGACTGCTGCGGTCCAGGTCCGGCGGCACTGTCGCCACCGGCTGACCAGAGGAGGGGCATCAGGCATGCCAACGAAACCCTGCCAGAATCAGCACCTTGGGGCACCCGGCTTGCCGAGTCGGCAAGCCGACTTGTCAGGATGGCAGGGGTGAATGGTGAATGGTCAATGGTGAATGGGGGAGAGGGTCCGGGGGCTCCTCGAGTCATGCCGACCGGGGCCTTCCCATTCCCATTCACTATTCACCATTCACCATTGACCATTCACCATTCACCATTCACCCTCCGACCTGCCGGCGGCCCCGGAGTCGCACCTGCCGCATCACCCGCAGGACCCCGAACGCGAGGGCTCCCAGCAGCAGGAAGAACAACCAGTCGGGAATCACGTCCCAGAACCAGTCGGCCATCCGGAAGATCAGGTAGAGCACCAGCGCTACGGCGCCACCGCGGGCCAGGATCACCTCGTCGTGTCGGATGCCCCACCAGGTGATCGCCACGAACACCAGCAGGCCCACCACCTGATAGATTCCCTCGCTGGCGGGGCCCAGCCCCAGCCCCGAGGCCTGCTGATCGACGCCGAGGGCCAGCAAGGAGATCACCACGGCTGCCAGCCCGAGCAGCCGCCACGCCTGCCGGAACTCGGTGCTGCCGGCCCAGCGGGCGAACGACACGCCGATCGCTGCCGCGCCGATCAGCACCATCGGCTCGGCGTGATCGAATGACTGCTCCAGCGCCACGCCGCGGAGCACCCCCTCCAGCGACCAGAGCCACCCAGCGAGCCCGGCAATGCCGATCAGCAGCGGCAGGACGAGCCGCCAGCGATAGGCCAGGCCCAGCGCGAAGACCCCGGCCACCAGATAGGGCCACCGGGCCCCGGGGTTCTGGTAGAGGGACACGGTTGCCGGCCCGGCGATCGCCACCGCAATGCTGGCCACCACCCCGATGATGTTGGCCACGTACCCCGAGACATCGCGCCGGGCCGCCAACGCGATCGCCGGCACGAGGGCGATGGGCGGCAGCCAGACCAGCAGCAGCTTGGGGGTCCGGCCAAGATCCTTCCAGACCGTGGAGACGAACATCGCCCAGGCGATCGACAGTGCCATCGCGCCGAGCAGGGTGGCGATCCGCATCCCGGCCGAGAGGCGTGCTTCCTCCCGGCTGAGGTCGATCTCCTCGCGGGCCGACAGCGCTGCCAGGATCGCGTCGTGATGGTGGGCGACAGCGGCCAATGTCGGGTCACCGCGCGAGACCACGCCCTCGTCGGCGAGGGTGGTCACTTCGTGGCGGAAGCTCAGGATCCGCTTGACTCGTGCCTGATCACTCATCGGCGAAGCGCCAGCTCGCGGTGTGCGCGAAGGTGAGCGGGACCTGGGGCTCCAGCAGGGCCCGAACCATCTCGATCGGCATCGGGCCACTGCGAAGCACCGCATCGTGGAACGTGCGCTCGGTCATGTTTCCTCCCGTGACGAGTTCGCCGTACAGCGCCCGGAGCTGCATGCCACCCAGCAGGTAACCGGCCTGGTACAGCGGTGAGTACGAGCCGTTGAACGACCGCCGCACCTCGCCGGTCGCGCTGGCGCGCTCATGGCCGACCCGATCGACGAGGAACGCGATGCACTGCTCGGGCGTCCACTCCCCGAGATGGAACTTGAGCGAGAAGATGATCCGTGCCGCGCGATGCATCCGCCAGAAGAGCGCTCCGATGCGATCGGCCGGGGTGCTGGTGAAGCCGAGATCCCAGAGGTGGATCTCCCACCAGAGCGACCAGCCCTCCACGTAGAAGGGCGTGTAGAAGATCCCCCGCTGGGTGTTGTGCCGGGCGGCCATGAAGCCCTGCAGTTCGTGGCCGGGGATCAACTCGTGGAAGACGGTGGCACGCGAGAAGTGGCGGTTGTTGGCGCGCAGCGCCATCGCCTTCTCGGCCTCGGTCTGTCCCTCGGTGGGCGAGGAGACGAGGATTGACTCGCCGCCAAGGAAGAACGGGTTGGTCTTCTGTGCCTCGGCGGAGAGCATCTCCATCCGCCACACTTCGCGCGCCAGCGGCGGCACGGTCACCAGATCGTGGTCCATCACATAGGCGGTCGCCTCGCGCGCCATGTCGCGCACGGTGGTCGCCTGGTCACCCACCGGCGGATAGTCCTGCTTCACCGCCTCCAGGGCCGCCTTCCAGTCGTCGCCGTAGCCCATCTCGCGCGAGGCCCGTCGGGCCTCGCCCTCGAGCGTGGCAAACTCGCGCTCGGCGAGCGCCAGCAATTCCTCCGGGGTGTAGGGGATCATCTCATTGGCGAGGTCGGCCAACAGTCCGTCGCGGCCGATCGGGTCGCCCACGATCGGCTCGTCCTGGCCCTTCACGATCCCGACCACCTTCTCGCGCAGGGTGGTGCGCCAGCTGTCGAGCGCCTCGCCGAAGCGCTTGGCCGGCTCGCGGATGCGCCAGGTGATCGCCGGATCGTAGCCGAGATAGAAGCGTTCCCACCCCTGATAGTCGCGCGTGAGCGAGGCGATGGCATCGGCCGCGCGATAGGCCACGATCCGCGAGGGCGGGGCGGCACCGGGACGTCCGAGCCGCGCGCGGGCACTGTCGATCGCATCGGCCATCCAGGCGAGCCGCCCCGCCGCGACGGACGGGTCGGGCCGGATCAGTTCGCGCCGCGCCTCGAGCATCGCATCGAGCGTGTCGGCGAACGGCAGCAACGGGGCCATCTCGTTGGCGAGCGTGGCCTCACGATCGAGCAGCCGCAACTCGTGCTCGAGCTTGGTGCGGAGGAGGATCGCGTCGACCTGGGCCGGCCGCGACAGCGAATCGAACGGCAGCCCGCCGAGTCGGACCAGCCAGGCGCGGTCGAAGCGCCGGAACCGCTCACGGCGCACTGCCGAGTAGTCGACTGCGTAGCGACGCCCGAGGGCATTGCGGTCACGGTTCCATCGCTCCAGCACCGGCGCGAGTTCGCTGTGCGGCTCGGCCATGAGGCGGCGGAGATCGGGCACCGCCGAATCGACCGGCGCCTGGGCGGCAAGGGTGGGGGCCACGAGCAGGACAAGCCATGCGAGACGACGCATTACAACTCCGGTTGGGAACACGACGGAATGAGTGGGTGGATATCTCAATCTCGGGTTCGGGACCGCAGTGCGCCACTCCGAGAAGCGAGAAATCCGACATCTCCACTCGACATCGCGCGGCGCAGCGATCGTCACCACTCGACGCTGCAAGTCCGGGGGATACCGGATCAGGCATCCCCTGGACATGGTGGAGCGATCCCTGCCGGGATCAGTTCTGGGTGTGCAGGTCCTCGCAGAGTCCCTCGGCAATCGCGCCACTGATCCACCCGGTGGGGATGCCCTGGTCGCAGCCGGACCAGTACGTGCCATCCGGGAAGACGCACGAGCCATTCTGGTAGAGGCAGGACTTCGTCGCCTCGGGCGTCACCGCGCCCTGACCAACGGCGACGACGGTTCCGCCGACCAGGAGAAAGGCGGTGGCATAGAGGACGGACTTCAGGTGGAGGATGGACATGTTCTACTCCCTGGCTGGAATGAGTGCCGCGGCACGGGAGGCGACGCGGTGACGACCAACGAACCGGGCGTGAACCGACCACGCCCGTTCCGAGGCTAGCGACTCGGGCAGCTGGGGAGAACCATGTCGGGAGGAGCGGGGTCAGCCCGAGGCGAGGACCTCGGTCGCGATCTGACTGATCTCGGCGATCGTGAAGGGCTTCTCGACCACCGGACGACCGGCGGTGGCGAGGAACTGGGCAGTCTCCGGCGCGACCACGTCGCCGGTCACGAAGACCACCCGGCGGCGGAGTTCCGGCCGGGTCGTCTCCAGTGCCGTGTAGAACGCCTCGCCGGTCATGACGGGCATCCGCAGGTCGCAGAGGACCAGATCCGGCAAGGAGACATCCCTCGAGGCCAGCAGGGCGAGGGCGCTCGAGCCGTTCGACTCCTCGACCACCCCCCAACCCCAGCGGCGGAAGATCCGCGCCAGGGTGGTCCGGACCGACGACTCGTCGTCGATCACCAGTACCGTGCCGGGACGTCCGGAGGGGAGGGTCGGCACCGACGACTCACCACTGGGCGCCGCCGGCACCGGCGGCGCGTCGTCGACCGCCCCGGGTAGCCGGACCGTGAACCTCGCGCCCACGCCGTCCTGGGGCCTGTTCTCGAGCCCCAGGCTGCCACCGAGCTGCTCCAGCAACCCGGTCGACACCGACAGACCGAGGCCGGTTCCTTCGCCAGCAGGCTTGGTGGTGAAGAACGGCTCGAAGATCCGGACCTCGAGGCCCTCGGGCACCCCAGGACCATTGTCCTCCACCACCAGTTCCACGATCCCCGCATGAGCACCAAACCCGACCGTGACGCGGCCTTCCTGGCCGACCGCGTCGATGGCGTTGTCGATCAGGTTCACCAGCACCTGCTCCACCGCCAGCCGATCGGCCATCGCCACTGGGACATCCGAGGCGGGCTTGATCGAGAGCTCGACCCCGCTGGCCTCGGCCTCGCGTCGTTGCGCCGCCACGACCCGCTCGACCAGCTCGCCGAGGTCAACCGCTTCGCGATGATCCTGGCGATGCCGCACGAACGCCAGCAGGTCGCGCACGATATGGCGGGCCCGATGGGCCTGCTCATTGATCAGGCGCATTCCCTCGCGCAGCTCGGCATCGCTGTCGCTCGCCACCAGCTGCTCGCTCTGGCCGAGCACCACCGCCAATGGGTTGTTGAGCTCGTGGGCCACGCCCGAGACCACCCGGCCGATCGCCAGCATCTTCTCCGAGTCGGCGATCCGCCGTTCAAAGCGTTCCCGCTCCGCCTCGGCGGCGAGTCGCTGGCTCATGTCCCGGAGGATCGCGACGCCACCCCCGGACCCCGAGCCGCCGTCCACGAGTCCGCCGATCGTGCACTCGAGCGGGAACGCCGCATCGTCCGGGCGGTGGCCGGTGCCCGCCAGGGTCACCTGGGGCACCGAGCCGGTGGTCACCGGTCCGAGCGCCTCCGCCCAGTCGCCGGCATCGAGCGTGACCAGGTCGTCCACGCGCCGGCCCATCAGCCCAGCCGCCGGAACCCGGAACAGCCGAGCCGCCGCCTCATTGGCGAGCTCGATCGACTTCTCCGGGGTGAAGGTGAGGATCGCCTCACCGGCCGCCTCGATGATCCCATGCAGCTTGGCTTCCGACGCGCCGACCTCGCGAAGGTGATCCTCGCGGAGACGACCGACGCGCAGCACGGAGTCCTGCAGCACCAGGAGGATCGTCGCACCGCCGAGCAGCAGGACCGTCACTGCCAGGGCAAACGGTTCGATCATGCTCTTGATCTGACGCATGCGGCGCGGCATGGCCGGATCGAGCAAGAGGAGCAGGTCGGGAAGGAGGTGGGGAATTGCGTAGAGCAGCATCGCAATCCCGAGGAAGACCATGCCGCGTTCGCGCGTCCCCCGCGCAGCCCGTGACACCAGCAATGCCGAGAGGATGAGCACCGCACCCACCCCGAGCGAGTCGACGCCGGCGCTGAGCTGCCAACCCACGCCACCGAACACGATCGGCAGGATGATCGAGGCCAGCACCAGGCCACGATGCACCCGCGGACGCACCCGCCACTCCGCGGCCGCAACGGCACCCAGCGCGAGGTAGACCATCACCAGCCAGCGCAGGACCTCGAGCACGTATTCCACGTAGGGCGCCACGCCCATGCTGTAGTGCAGCGGTGGAACCAGCTTGTACGCCGCGAGCCCCGTGTAGAGGTCCACGCCCCTGCTCACGAACTCGATCAGGAACGCCGCGAGCCAGAACCTGACCATGACGCGGCTCGCGCCCTGTTGCGGCAGCCTGACCAGCAGGCCGAGGACCAGCACCAGGGCGAACAGGTACATCGCCGCACCGGCGTTGGATACGGAGAGGAAGACCTGACTTGGGATCGGGGGCGTGGTCGAAGGCACGTTGACATCCTACCTCCCACACCGCCGTCGCGCTACAGGTAGAGCTCCCCCCGCTGGCCCGGAACTCGGCGGCCTTCTCCGCCAGCCCCTGCTCGCGCTCCAGCGCGGCAGCCTGGTCGCGGATGTCCTGCGAGATCCGCATCGAGCAGAACTTGGGGCCGCACATGCTGCAGAAATGGGCGATCTTGGCCCCCTCGGCCGGCAGGGTCTCGTCGTGGAAGGCCAGCGCGGTCTGGGGATCGAGCGCCAGATGGAACTGGTCCCGCCAGCGGAACTCGAACCGGGCCTTGCTGAGGGCGTCGTCGCGCGCCTGGGCCCGCGGGTGCCCCTTGGCCAGGTCGGCGGCGTGGGCGGCGATCTTGTAGGTGATCACCCCGGTCTTCACGTCGTCGCGATTGGGCAGCCCGAGATGTTCCTTGGGGGTCACATAGCAGAGCATCGCGGTCCCCATCCAGCCGATCATCGCCGCGCCGATGGCGCTGGTGATGTGATCGTAGCCGGGCGCCACGTCGGTGGTGAGCGGCCCGAGGGTGTAGAACGGCGCCTCGTCGCACCACTCGAGCTGCTTCTCCATGTTCTCCTTGATCAGGTGCATCGGCACGTGACCCGGCCCCTCGTTCATCACCTGCACGTCGTGCTCCCAGGCGATCCGGGTCAGTTCGCCCTGGGTCTTGAGCTCGGCGAACTGCGCCTCGTCGTTGGCGTCGGCGATGCTGCCGGGCCTGAGCCCGTCGCCCAGCGAGAACGACACGTCGTAGGCCGCCATGATCTCGCAGATCTCGCGGAAGTGCGTGTAGAGGAACGACTCCCGGTGGTGGGCCAGGCACCACTTGGCGACGATGCTGCCGCCGCGCGACACGATCCCGGTGAGCCGCTTCGCCGTGAGCGGCACATAGCGGAGCAGCACCCCGGCGTGGACCGTGAAGTAGTCGACCCCCTGCTCCGCCTGCTCGATCAGGGTGTCGCGGTAGACCTCCCAGGTGAGGTCCTCGGCGATGCCGCCGACCTTCTCCAGCGCCTGGTAGATCGGCACCGTGCCGATCGGCACCGGGGCGTTGCGGAGGATCCACTGCCGGGTCTGGTGGATGTCGTCGCCGGTCGAGAGATCCATCACCGTGTCGGCGCCCCAGAGCGTCGCCCAGCGGAGCTTCTCGACCTCCTCCTCGATCCCGCTGCGTCACCGCCGAGTTGCCGATGTTGGCGTTGATCTTCACGTGGAAGCCGCGGCCGATGATCATCGGCTCCAGTTCGGGATGGTTGATGTTGGCCGGGATGATCGCCGCGCCCGCGCGCCACCTCGCTGCGCACGAACTCGGGATCCATCCCCTCGCGAACGGCGACAAACTCCATCTCCGGGGTGATCTCGCCACGCCGGGCGAAGGCGAGCTGGCTGACCGGTCCGGTCCCCCGGAGCGGCCGCCGCACCAGCCCCGGTGGCATCTCGAGTCCCAGCGCCTGGTCGCGGCCGCTCTCCGCCACGTCGCGCGCGAGGATCCAGTCCTGCCTGAGCCGCGGCAGCCCCTCGTGCACGTCGTGCCCCTGGGGGCCGCTGGTGTCGTAGACCCGGAGCGGCGGGTTGGGCGTCCCGTCGGGCGAGTCCGAGAGCGTGATTTCGCGCATCGGGACCCGGACGCCGTGGCGGCCGGGAACGAGCACCTTCGCCGAGCAGGGAAAGGCGTCGGCGAAGGAGCTGGTAGGTTGGGCGGTCGTGGCCATAGGGCGACTCCAGTAGTGCGATCCGCCTCCCTCCGCCGGTCTGAACCGGGTCAGGTTCCAAGGGTTCCTCTCAACCCAGGCCCCGAGGTGGGCCGGGATGCCCCTGGCGGACGCTCGAAAGGTACAACCGGCAGTGGGTCGGGGTCGGGCCGATGGCCAACAGCATGGCACTATGGCATTTCGGTGTACCGGCTTGAATATTGGGCAGGTGTGCAGGGTACTCCTTGGCCCCCACCCCCGGGGGGCTGGGTTTGGATGTGAGGTCCCCGCCGGGGGCCTCCTGGTGGCTCCGCCAGCGGCGTCACCGACTTGGGATCGGCTCGCGGCGATCCCCGACTCCACCCGGAGGTATCATGCGACGTCTGGCCATTGGAGCATCAACGCTCGTTGCCGCCCTGCTGCTCGCGGCCCCCGCCCACGCGCAGTTCTTCGTATCCGGCTCGGCCACGGTGCCGACCGGCGACTTCAAGGATTTCGGCGACGGCACTGGGGCCAAGACCGGCTGGATGGCGGAGGCCGGCTACCGCATCTACCAGGGCACCGATGGGAAGCTCGGGCTCTGGCTTGTCGGTGGGTACGGCTCGAACAAGCACGACGACAACTCTGGTGACAAGACCAACCTCATGTCGGGTGGCGCCTGGCTGAGCTATGCCCTCGGCAGCAACCCCGACGCCTCGGTCTCCCCGTTCGTCGTGGCCGGTGGTGGCTACCTCAATCACCAGTACAAGCCGGCAACCGGCTCCTCCGAGAACGGCGGTCAGGCATTTGCTGGCGGCGGCGTCGGCCTCAGCTTCGGCAAGGCCGGCAAGGGGCCGTGGCTCCTGGCGACCTACCATCAGGGCTTCGACCACACAACCTTCTTCCAGTTCGGCGCAGGCTGGACGTTCTAGCCGGATCCCGAGCACTCACCGCACGCGAGACGCCCCGCCCGGGATCCGGGTGGGGCGTCGTGTGATCGGAAATCCGATCAAGTCGTCCCGGATTGCCGCCGACGCCGGTTGGCGGCACGGGTATGGCTTTTCGGCCGGATACCTCGATATTACATCGGATTGCGGTACTGCCGAGCGACTCACGGTCGGTACCGACGGTCTCAAGGGATCCCCGTTGGGATCCTTCAGGTGGTGACCACGTGTCCACCACCACCCCCGGGGGGCGGATCCGCCGCCGCCCGGCCCACATCGCGGAGGTACCATGCGACGTCTGGTCATTGGAGCATCAACTCTCGTTGCGGCGCTTGTCCTCGCCGCGCCGGTTCACGCCCAGAACACGTTCTTTGTTGGCGCCTACGCCAACCTTCCCCAGAGCAACTTCAAGGATGCCGCCAAGACCGGTTGGATGGCTGCCGCCGGCTTCAAGCCGTACGCGAGCGCCGACGGCCGCTTCGGCCTCTGGGTCGAGGGTGAGTACGGCCAGAATTCCAGCAAGGCCGACGGTGGCGAGAAGACGAAGCTGCTGATGGGCATGGTCACCCCGACCTACAACCTCACCTCCGGCAGCTCGGCCACGCCGTACCTCATGGGTTCGGTCGGCTACCTGCATTCGAAGGTCGGCGACTACAGCTCCAACGCGCTGGTCTATGGCGGTGGCGTCGGAGTCGGGATCGGGCAGAACTTCTGGATCGACGGGCGCTACATGTCGTCGAAGAAGAACGGCTACACGACGTCCTTCATCCTGGCTGGCGCCGGCGTCTCGTTCTAACCACGCCGCGTTGCTGCACGGACGCCCCGTCTCTCCTCGAGGCGGGGCGTTTCGCGTTCGGCCGCCAACCGTTCCAGCACCGCCAAGACATGCGTCACGTCGGCCTGCACGCTGCCGAGGCCCATCGACAACCGGATCGCCCCGACCGGATGCGGAGTCATCTGCTCGGCGAGCAGGGGAATCGTGAAGCGGTCGCCCAGACCCACCATCGCCGCAACGCCGGCCCCCGCCGGCCACCCGAAGGCCGCCTGGCCGTCGCCCGGATTGCAGAAGCAACCGCCGCGCACCGCCACGCCCTCCGCCGCGGTACGCGCCTCGACTTCCCAGAAGGGGACCACGCTGCCGTCGGATCGCAGCAGGTTGGCGGCGACCGTTGCACCCCGGTCGGTGGTCGTCTGCGGGCCGTAGGTGACCGCCATCGGCGCACCGTTGCCATGCCGCAGGGCGGCCAGCCCATCGAGCAGCGCCCCGGTGAGCGCCGACAGGTGCCGCGCGAGGCGCGGACCGCCATCGCGCTCGATCATCGCCAGTGCCGGCGGAATCGCTCCGCTGGCGAGGAAGTTGGGGGTGCCGTCCTCGAACGCCTCCGCCCCGGACCGCAGTCGATGCCTCGACTCGCCGACCGCGACCCACTCGACCGTTCCGCCTGCGAACCAGGGTCGCCGCAGCCTGGCCAGTGCGTCGCGTCGCGCCACCAGGGCACCAACGCCCGACGGGTGACCGCTGATCTTGTAGAGCGACAGGATCACGAACTCGGGCCGGACCACCCCGAGATCGAGACGGCCGCTGTGCAGCAGTGCCGCCGCGTCGAGCAACACCGCATGACCCTGCCCCTGTGCCTCGTCCACCAGGGCCAGCGGATGCCGCACCCCCGAGAAGTTCGATTGGGCGGGATAGGCGAACAGTCCCCGTCCGTGCCGAGCCGCATCGGCCAGTGCCGCTGGTGCGTTGATGAGCCGCAGCTCGTGATCGAGTCCGATCCGGTCCAGCCGACTGCCGCCCCGCGTCGCGAACTCGCGCAATCCCAGCACCGAGTTGTGGTTGTCGTCGCTGAGGATGAGCGGCACCTGCGCATCCCAGGGCCACGCCTCGCCCACCAGTCGGCTCGCCGCGGAGGCGTTGGGGGTGAGGATCACCACGTACTCGTCGGGGTCGGCCCGCAGGTAGCCGAGGATCGCCTGCCGGGCCGCGTCGAGATCGGCGCCCGCCGCCCGCGATGGGGCATGTTCCGAGTGCGGATTGCCGAGCACCCCGCCGAGCAGCCGCTCGGCCTCGGCGCGGAGCAACGAGGCCGGGGCGAGGGCTGCTCCGGTGTAGTCGAGGTAGGTGAGGTCGGCCTGGTCGACCCGCGCCAACTCACGTTGGCGCCAGGCGGTGTACCAGGCGTCGTCGCTGGCGGCGAAGTCGGTCAGCATGTATTCCGCCGCCTTGACCGGGCCGGAGCCGGATCGCCGGACTCCGTGCTCGTGCTGCGCGGCCGCCCCCCGAAATACTCCGCCAGCGACCGGGCACGGGCGAACCGCGCCGAGTCGGCCGGATCCCCCGGTCGCCCTGGCACCGGTGCCATCACTTCGTCGTCCCATCCTGCCAGTCCGTCGTGGAGCACCTGCACGTTGATCACCCCCTGGGCCCGGAGCAGTACCCATGCCTGCGCGGCATGGGCTCCCCCGTCGCTGTACAGGACAATGTGGTCCCCCCGCCCGACCCGGAGCCGGGCAATCCCCGACATCGGCACCGACTCACTGCCGGGAATCACGTAGTCCCCGGGCGCCACGTCGTCGCGAACGTCGATCACCCGGAGACCCGGCCGCCGATCGCGAATCCACTCGGCCAGGTCGAGCGGCTCGACATGATCGGCCCGACCGGCGACTTCGCGAGCGATTGCGTCGTAACGGTCGACATCGGCGCCGCGCGACGAGAGGGAGGCCGGCACCGCCAGCAGTCCCAGTGCCAGGGCCACTGACGCGAGGCGCGGTGTCCGGGGCTTGGCAGGTTCCCCCTCGAGGTGGGCCAGGAGCGGCAGGCCGACCACCGCGGCCACCGTGATCAGTGCCACCACCACCCCGGTGGGAACTCCCAGGTCGCGCGGGAGGAGTGCCCCCTCGCGGGCGGCTCGTTCGGCCACCGTCCCCAGCCTCGGCCAGGCGAGCGTGATCCCGAGGGTGCCCACGAAGAGCCCGCCAACGACCGCGAGGCCATCGCCCCGGCCGGTACCGGCGGAGGCGCAGGCGGTGCCGGGACAAAGCGAAGCCAGCGCGAAACCGGCACCGAAGACCACGGCCCCGATCAGCTGGGGCACCAGGTCGGTCGTCGGAATCCCCACCATCGCCAGGTCGAGCCAACCCAGTCGCACCGACCAGAACACCCCGAGCATCGCGGTGACGATGGCACTCAGCATCACCTTCATCACCGTGAAGTTGCGAAACACCAGCTGGTCGGCAATGGTGCGCGCCGAGGCGAGACCACTCCGCTCCAGCAACACCCCGAATCCGAGCCCGACCGGCAGTGCCAGCCAGACCGGTGGGTCGAGCAGGGGGCCGATCATGACGATCCCGCCTTCCGGCGACGGAGCGGCCATGCCACCAGAAACGCCGTGGCGAAGGCCACCGGGATGAAGAGCCATGCCCCGGTGGCCAGCAGTGCCCCTCCGGTGAGCGCGAGGCCACTGGTGCAGCCGTGCGCCAGGCGAGCCCCGGCGCCCATCAGCGCGCCACCGAGCGCGGCGTGGACCAGCCGGGTCGATCGTGGTTCCCCGTAGGCGCGATCAACCACCACCCGGGTGCGGCCGTGGGTGCGTGCCGACCACCAGGCGCCGACTCCCACCGCCAGCAACTCCAGCACCAACCACTCACCCAGCAGTCCGGCATCGCTGGCCGGCACCCTCTCGGCCAGATAGCTGTGGTCACGCAAGGTCGCCGGCGCCACCGACCGAACCGTCGCCGCGGCGGCGGAGGCGAACGCCCCGGAGGCCCCCAGGCCGCGGCCCGCCAGCAGGATCGTGGCGAACAGCAACAGGCCAAGGCACACACCGGTGACGATCGGGTCGCTGTAGCCGCGACCACGGGCGGTCACCTCACTGCCCCCGCGTGGCGTTCTCGAGCGGCAGCTTGCGCTGCTGCCACTCATCCATCGAGCCGTCGTAGAGTCGCACCGGGTGGCCGAGGATCGTCGCAGCGGTGTAGACAAGCGTCGCCTGCTGACCGATGTGGCAGTAGACGATCAGCGAATCGCCAGGCACGATCCCCGCGGCGCTGAACCGCCGCTCGAGCTCGGCGCGACTGAGCATGAGGTCGTGATCGCCGACCATTGTCGTGAAGGGGATGTTTACCGCACCGGGGATGTGGCCTGCCGGACGGTCGCCACGCCCGGGGCCCTCGTAGAAGACCGGGGCCCGCGCATCGACGATCCGGGTGTCGCCGCCGCGCTGGGCATCCTGGACCGCGCCGAGGTCGGCGAGGACCGATGCCACGAGGTGGGGCGTGGCGGTGCCACCACCGGGGGCCGGCACCGCCGCGGTGACCGGGTGCCCGGCAGCAACCCACGCCGGTTGGCCACCGTCGAGAATTCGGGCCCGGTCGCCGAGGCCGGCGTACTCGAGCGTCACCCAGACCCGGGTGGCGGGCGTGACCCATTCCTGGTCCGACACCACCACCACGGTGGAGCGATCGGTGATCCCCAGCGTGGCGAAATCGTGCCGCAGCTGGGCGGCATCGGGCATCTGCAGCGACAACGTGCCGCGGGGCGCCTGCAGCAGCCCCTCCGTGATGAGGCGAGCACCCGGCACGTGAGCCGTGGCGTAGGCCTCGTCGGGCCCGATATGCAGCAGCACCAGGTCGGGGTCGTGCTGGTGGGCGGCCAGCCAGTCAACCGAGACCATCGGGGTTGCCGCCCGCTGCGCGGCGAGCGTCACCGTCAGCGTGGCAGTGAGCAGGAACGGCAGGAGTCGGGTGCGCATCGATCGCCTCGCGGAGAACGTGATGGAGAGCATGCGAGCAAGCCTGCACGCAATCTCCGCACGCCGGCGGCGAGGCGAGTGATACAGTGGTGCAGGCGATGTGTCGGAGTTGTGCGGACCGCGGCCCTCAGCGCTGGAAGCGGTAGCCCGCCTTGAAGACCGTCAGGATGTGACGCGGCGTGCTGGCATCGTCCTCGAGCTTGCGACGCAACTCGGCGACATGCGAATCAACGGTGCGTGACAACACCATCGCCTGGTAACCCCACACCTCACGGAGCAGCGCTGCCCTCGAGGCGACCGCCCCGTCGCGACGCGCCAGCGCCAGCAACAGATCGAACGCCTTGGGCGAGAGCGCGACCGGTTCGCCCTCGCGGGTCACCTGGCGGGCCGGGACATCCACGACCACCCGACCGAAGGTGACGACGTCGTCGGCCGGTGCGCTCTCGGGCCCCTGGCGGCGGCGCAACAGGGCATGCACCCGTTCCAGCAACTCCACCAGCGAGAACGGCTTGGTCACGTACTGATCGGCGTCGAGCCGGAAGCCGCGGATCTTGTCGGCCTCCTCGCCGCGAGCCGAGAGGATGATCACCGGGAGGTGGTCATGGTCAGCGCGAAGCTGCCGCAGCACCTCGAAACCATCGAGGCCCGGAAGCATCAGGTCGAGAATGGCGAGATCCGGTGTCCAGCGCTGCGCCAGCGGCGCCGCCTCGCGCCCATCGGCCACGAGATGCACCTCGAATCCCTCGGTGCGCAGCGCCTCGGCGAGCAGCGTTCCGATCTCCGGCTGGTCCTCGACCACCAGGATCCGTGCCATCAGGTCGCCAGCGGCAGCGTCACGACAAATCGCGCACCCCCGCCGGGTGCATCGGTGACCCGCACCGAGCCGCCGTGGCGCTCAGCGAGTGTGCACACCACCGTGAGCCCGATACCGCTGCCGCCCACCGCGCGCTCCCGGGCGATCGCCCCCCGTTCGTACGACACGAAGATCCGATCCCGTTCTGCCATCGCTACCCCGGGTCCCTCGTCGTCAACGACGAGGCGGAGCTCCGTGTCACCGGTCTCGACCCCGACCCGGATGGTGGCATCGCGCGGCCCGTACTTGACGGCGTTGTCGAGCAGGTTGAGGAGCACTTGACGCAGCGCACCCGGTTCGAGCGCCACGGTCGCCTCGTTGGCGAGGTCGAGGGCGATCATCACGCCGCGACCCGCGGCGAGCGGCCGGAACTCCTCGACCACCGTGGCCACCTCGGCGGCGACCGGCGTCGGCACGCGCGCGGCCGACGGTCTGGTCACTTCCTCCTGTCGGAATCGAAGCACTCGGTCGACGAGATGCTGCAAGCGCAGCACCTCGCGATCGATCATCCCGAGATCGGCGGGACGCGGCGGCGCCGCCTGCCGGGCAGGGAGGCGCAAGGTGTCGAGCATCAACCGGATCTGCGTCAGCGGGGTGCGCAACTCGTGGGAGACGTTGGCCACGAAGTCCGCGCGTGCGCGGGCAAAGCGGACCTCGCGCCGCAGCTGCACCGCGGCGACCACCGTGAGTCCAGCGGCGAGGGCGAGGAGACCCAGCAGCATCGGCGTGCGGTCGGCCGGCAGCCCGCCGATCACCAGTCGATTGAGCATCGCCGGCACGATCGCGGCCTGGATCACGAGCCCGCCATACGACACCGGGAGCCGAGTGGGGGGCGTGGGCCATGTGGCGGGGACCGCCCAGCTGAGCAGCGAATGCCCGTCGGGAGTGGCGACCTCGAGCGAGAGCACCTCCCGATTGTAGCCAGGCGGTGGTGTGCGGCTCTCGGCCCCCATCGGCAGCAGGGCGGGATCGTCGAGGACCGCGCCGAGCAGGGAGTCGACCGCGTCGTGGGCATACTCTGCGGCGTAGACCAGCGTGTCACCCCAGGCGGTCGGCATCAGGGTCGCGACCAGGAACCGTGGCTCGCCCTTCCATGCCGAGACAGTGTAGCGGTAGCCCCACGACGAGAAGCCATCGCGGGCCTGGCGCGTGAGCAGCCCCGAGAGCCACTGCGCCTCGGCGGTGGGCATGCGATAGACCGTCGGCGAGGGCAGCGGCGCCCCCTCGACCGGATCGGCCAGCCACCCATGCCGCGGGTCGGTGGAGAAGTTGGGTCCGACCCCGATCGTGTCGGCACCGATGGTGAAACCGTAGAACGCCACCGGCAGCGGCCCGAACCGTGGGAGGTGGCAGTCGCAGTGCGCCGAATAGGGGAGGTAGTGCCCCAGCGCGGCGGCGGGAGGGATGTTGGGCGACACGTGCAGCGCGTCGCCGTGGTTGACCGCACCAAGCGCCTCACGGGCGGTGCCCCGCAGCACCTCCGCGAGATGCTCGCGGTAGCTCCAGAGCGCGAACCGGGCGTAACCGACCTTCGCGCGATCGGCGACCTCGCGGTTGGTGCGGACCGAGCGGCCCACCTCGAGGACCGCCAGGGCGACGCAGCCGAGGCCAAGGGCCATGACCAGCAGCGGCCAGGCGAGCAGTGGGGAACGGGACGACCGGGGCATCCTCTCAAGCTGTCGAGCCCTGCGAGGGGATGCCAGAGCGGGGATGTTCAGGACTGGTGCAGGACGATCCCCAGATGGCCCACCTGGCGCCGGGTGGCATTCTCTGGTCCGGCAGTGAGAAGTGAGTCCTGAGTCCTGAGGGCTCTGCCCTTCCTTGCCGTCTCGGATCGGCCTTCAGGGTCATGCCGGCCGGAGCGCAAAGGTCCGGGCTGAGACCCTCAGGACTCAGGACTCACTTCTCACTTCTACTGCAGCATCTGATACACCAGCGTCTTGTAGCGGTCCTGCAGCTGCGAGCCGTTGGCGGGCAGCAGTTGGGTCATCATCACCGCCACCAGGTGGTCGGTCGGGTCAACCCAGTACATGGTGTGATAGGCGCCACCCCAGCTGTAGGCGCCGGGTTCGCCGTAGCGGGCGACCCGTCCCGGCTGCTCCAGGATCTCGAACGCCAGTCCGAAGCCGAGTGCGTCGCCCCGATAGAGCGCGCCCACGTGATCGCGGGTCATCAGCCGCACGGTGGCCGGCGAGACGATCCGCACCCCGTCGAGGGTGCCGCCCTCGCGCAGCATCTCGAGAAACCGGGCGTAGTCGGCGGCGGTGGAGATCAGGCCCGCGCCCCCGGCGAACGCCTGGCAGGGTCCGTTCACATAGTCGCCTTGACCGAGCGGGCCATCGGGGGCGCGGGTCAGGGTGCCGTTGTTCAGCGCATAGACCGCGGCGAGCCGCTTGCCCTCCGCGCCGTCGAGGCAGAACCTGGTGTCGAGCATTCCCAGCGGATCGGTGATTCGCTGGCGGATGAACTCGGCCAGTGAGATCCCCGACTCCTTCTCGATGATGCAGCCCAGCACGTCGAGCGCATAGCCATAGACCCAGCGCTCGCCCGGCTGTGCTGCCAGCGGCAGGTCGGCCAGCGGAGCGATTGCCTGGCAGATGTCCATCGACTTGTGGATGAAATACCAGCCGTAGCCGGCCTCGTGACCCAGTCCGCGCGGCGCGTAGCTGCTGTCGAGCCAGGATTCCCGGCCATACGACATCCCGGCGGTGTGCGTCATCAGGTCGTGGATGGTGATCTGCCGCTTGGCCGGGACCGTGCGGTGGCGGGTGACACCCGCGGAGTCGTAGGCCTCCGACACCGTGGTGTGGGCAAACGCCGGCAGCCAGCGTGAAATCGGATCGCCGAGCCCCATCCGCCCTTCCTCGATCAGGGTCATCGCGGCCACCGTGGTGATCGCCTTGGTCTGCGAGGCGATCCGGAACTGGGTGTTCATCGCCATCGGGCGCCCCGCCTCCCGGTCGGCCATGCCGTTGGCATGCTGATAGACCACCTGGCCGTCGCGCAGCACCAGCGCGACGATCCCGGCAGCCTTCCCCTCTCTCACCACGCCATCGAGGTAGCGTGTCAGGTGCTCGGCTCCGGCCGGCGAAACGCCGTTCTGGGCGGCGAGGGGAAAGGCAAGCAGCAGCGCGGAGAGCAGGCGGCGCATCGGCAGCTCCTGTGGGGTGGGACACGGTGGAAGCGGTATCGAGAGGATACCCGCCGGACGGGTCTGGGCAAGTCGCCCCTTTTCCCGGGCCCCTGTCCCCTTCACCCTTCACCATTCACCCTTCACCCGGGTCGTCATGCTCGTTCCCAAGCTGGTCTCATCGCTTCGCGGCTACACCCGGACCCAGTTCGCGGCCGACGCCACCGCCGGCGTGATCGTCGGGATCGTCGCCCTGCCCCTGGCGATCGCCTTTGCCATCGCCAGCGGGGTGACACCGGACCGGGGCCTCTACACCGCGGTCATCGCCGGTTTCCTCATCTCGGCGCTGGGCGGCTCGCGCGTCCAGATCGGTGGGCCGACCGGCGCGTTCGTGGTCATCGTCTACGGGATCGTGCAGCAGCACGGGCTCGATGGCCTGCTGCTGGCGACGATGATGGCCGGTGTCATGCTGATCGGATTCGGGCTGGCCCGGCTCGGCGCCGCGATCAAGTTCATCCCCTACCCGGTCACCGTCGGCTTCACCAGTGGGATCGCCCTGATCATCTTCTCCAGTCAGGTGAAGGACCTGCTGGGCCTCCACGTCGAGACCATCCCCGCCGATTTCCTCGCCAAGTGGGAAGCCTACGCCCGGCACCTCGACGTGGTGAATCCGTGGGCGATTGCGGTGGCGGTCGGGTGCCTGATGATCATGCGGTTCTGGCCCAGGGTGAGCCACCGGATCCCCGGGCCGTTCGTGGCCCTGCTCGCGGCCACGGCCGTCGTGACCGTGTGGCACCTGCCGGTCGAGACGATCGGTTCGCGATTCGGGCCGATCCATGCCGGGTTGCCTGCCCCCCACTTTCCCCATGTCTCGATTGACCTGGTCCGCAGCCTTCTCGGGCCGGCCTTCACCATCGCGGCTCTCGCCGCGATCGAGTCGCTCCTTTCCGCGGTCGTCGCCGATGGCATGATCGGTGGTCGACACCGGTCGAACATGGAGTTGGTGGCCCAGGGTGTCGCCAACATCGTCTCGCCGCTCTTCGGGGGCATCCCGGCCACCGGTGCGATCGCCCGGACCGCGACCAACATCAAGAACGGCGGCCGCACCCCGGTGGCCGGGATCGTCCATGCCCTCACCCTGCTGCTGATCACCCTGTTCGTGGGCAAGTGGGCGGCCCTGATCCCCATGGCGGCGCTGGCCAGCATCCTGGTGGTGGTCGCGTGGCACATGAGCGAGTGGCGAACCTTCCGCGACATCCTCAGCTCGCCGCGCAGCGACGTCGCCGTGTTGCTGGTCACCTTTCTGCTGACGGTGCTGGTCGATCTCACCGTGGCGATCCAGGTGGGGATGGTGCTCGCGGCGTTCCTGTTCATGAAGCGGATGGCCGAGGTCACCAACGTGACCGTCATCACCGGCGAGCTCACCGACAGCGGCGAGGAGATGGGGGGCGTCGGGACCCGTGTGCTTCCCCCCGGCGTGGAGATCTACGAGATCAACGGACCGTTCTTCTTCGGTGCCGCGGGACAATTCAGCAACACGGTCGGCACTGTCACGCCCTTCCCCAGAGTGCTGGTGGTCCGCCTACGCCACGTGCCGGCGATGGATGCCACGGGAATCCATGCCCTGGCCCGAGTGGTCGGTCAGGCAGAGCAGCACGGCACCCGGGTCATCCTCACCGAGCTGCAGCCCCAGCCTCGGCAGGCCCTCGAGCGAAGCGGACTGCTCGCCACGCTCGGGCCCGCCGGTGTCGCATCCACCCTCGACGAAGCCCTTCGATCAACCTGACCGGACACCGAACACTCCCCTTCACCCTTCCCCATTCACCCTTCCCCATTCACCCTTCACCATTCACCATTCACAATTCACCGACGACCACAATGCCGATGATGCCATTCCATCTCGCCTTCCCGGTTGACGATCTCGCCGCCGCCCGTCACTTCTATGGCGACCTGCTCGGCTGTCGCGAGGGTCGCAGTTCGGCGCAGTGGGTCGACTTCGATTTCTGGGGACACCAACTCGTGGCGCACCTCTCGCCCGGGGAGGTCGGTCGCGCCGCGACCAACCCGGTCGACGGCCACGCCGTGCCGGTGCGCCACTTCGGTGTGGTGCTCGATTGGGAGGCCTGGCATCGACTCGCCGACAGGCTCCGTGGCGAGGCGATCAGCTTCCTGATCGAGCCGGGGATCCGCTTCGCCGGGCAGGTCGGTGAACAGGCCACGATGTTCTTCCTCGATCCCGCCGGCAACGCTCTGGAGTTCAAGGCGTTCCGGGATCCGTCCCAGCTCTTCGCGAAGGGTGCATGAGATGACCGAGACCCGGCGACCCTGGCCCGCTGCCGCATCGTTTCCCTCGACGTCGATCGGGACCGGCGCGGCCCGGTTGATCCTCGGCCTGCTCGTTGCCGCGTCGCTTGCGGCGCGGCCGATGGCCGCCCAGGCCACCCCCTGGCCGGCCCGACTGGCGATCGCCGAGCACTACACGGTTGGTGCGATCACCGAGCGACGCTTCACCCAGCAGCAGTACTGGGAGGCGATCGCGCCGTCGCTCGCCTCGCCGGACCTCCGCCTCGAGCAGGTCGGCGCGTCGATGCAGGGACGGCCGCTGCGCACGGTGACGTTCGGCCATGGCCCCGTCACGGTGCTGCTGTGGTCGCAGATGCACGGCGACGAGGCAACGGCCACGATGGCGCTGGCGGACATCTTCAACTTCCTCGCCTCGGCGCCCGACAACTCGCTGCGCCAGCGACTGGCCGATCGACTCACGATCACCTTCCTGCCGATGCTCAACCCCGACGGCGCCGAGCTCTTCCAGCGCCAGAACGCCGCCGGGATCGACATCAACCGCGACGTGCGGCGGCTTGCCTCCCCCGAGGCGCGCGCCCTCAAGGCGGTCCGCGACCGGATCAAACCCGACTTCGGTTTCAATCTCCACGACCAGAACGCCCGGGTCCGGGTGGGCCGCGATGGCGAGCAGGTGGCGATCGCCCTGCTGGCGCCGGCCGCCGAGCAAACCAGGGCCTGGAACCCGTCGCGCAGCCGGGCACGCCAGGTCGCGGCGTTCCTGGCCCACGACTTCGGCCACGCGATCCCGGGACGGATCGCCAAGTACGACGACACCTTCAACCCGCGCGCCTTCGGCGACCAGATGCAGGCCTGGGGCACCAGCACCGTGCTGATCGAGAGCGGCGGACTTCCCGACGACCCCCAGAAGCAGCGACTCCGGACCCTCAACGCCGCCGCGATCCTCGGCGCGCTCGAGGTGATCGCCACCGGCGACTACGCCCAGGCCGACAAGGACTGGTACGAGCAGCTCCCCTACAACACCGGTGGTGCCTACGACTTGTTGGTCCGTGGTGGCATGCTGGTGATCCCGGGATTGGCCCCGCTCCGCGCCGACGTGGCGATCAATTTCGACGACGCCGTGGCCCGCACCGGCCCGCGGCTCAGCGAGGTGGGCGACCTCCAGACCGCCGAGGCGATCGATACCCTCGACGTGACCGGCTTGTATCTCCACGCCGACCCGGCAGACCTGACCACTCGTCCCGCCCGGGCCGACGGGCCGGCCGTCAGCTGGCTGCGGATCGGCCAGCCGGTGGGCTTCGTGATCCGCTCGGGACCGGAGGCCAGCTCGAGGCAGACCGGCACCGTCCCCTGACCGGCCCTCCGGGTCCAAGGGGAGATGTCGTGTCGCAATTCCCGTTTGCGCAGTATGGTTGAGGCGACCCCACCAACCACGGAGGACCTCATGACCACGCCTCGCCGCGATTTTCTCGGCTGGATCGGAGCCTCGGCCCTGCTGGGCGCCGCCGCTCCGTCCAGCCTCCTCGCCCAGCCCCGCCGCTCTGCCGGCCTGACCTCGACCACCTCGGCTGACTGGGATCTGAGCTGGACCAAGCGTCTCACCGGGCGCTACAAGCAGGTGATCGACATTCCTGAACCCCAGGGCGGCATCCCGATCGTCCAGGCGAACATCGTCGGGGCCCAGTACGCCGAGGTCTTCGGCGTGCCGATGACCGACATCAGCCGGGTCATGGTGCTCCGCCACCGCGCGATCCACCTGGCGATGAACGACGACTACTGGCGCCAGTCCGGCATCGGTGCCGAGTCTCGGCTTCAAGAACGCCGACGGTTCGGCGATCGACCACAACCCGATCCGCATCCCCAGCACGCTCTTTCCGGCGCCGATGCGGCCCGCGATGCTGGAGCCGTTCCAGCAGTCGGGTGGGCAAGTCCTCTGCTGCAACCTCGCGCTCCAGTTCCTCGTGGTGCCGAAGTATGTCGCGCGCGGCATGAGCCAGGACGACGCCTACGCGGCCGCCAAGGCCGACATCCTGCCGGGAATCACCCTGCAGCCGTCGGGCATCTTCGCGGTCAGCGTCGCCCAGGACAACGGCTGCTCGGTCGTTGCCACGGTTGCCAACGGGTAGGCGCAGCCGGCACCTTTCGCGGACCGACAGGGACGGCGCATCAGTTCGGGATGTGCCGTCCCGTTTCTCTTTCCTCGAGTCCGCTCATGACCACCCGACGCGACTTCTTCGGCATGCTCGGCGCCGGCGCCGTGCTCCCGGCGATCCTGCCGCCGTTCCCCACCAATGCCTCGTTGCCACCGCTGGCGGCGACCGACTACGACATGTCGTGGATCGACCGGATCACGATGCCCCACAAGGTCGTCTTCGACGCCCCATCGGTCGACGACGGCGGCGCCATCTGGCGCGCGGAGCTGCTGCGCCGGGAGTATGCGCAGGTATTCGGCACCTTTCCCGACCAGATCTCGACCGTGGTGGTGATCCGCCACCACGGGATCGCCATGGGGATGGCGCATGCCTTCTGGGAGAAGGAGGGCGTGGGCGAGAAGACCGACACCAAGGACGCCGACGGCAAGTGGGTCACCCGCAATCCGGTCGGTCCCGTGGCCGACGATGCCCGACCCGGCGCCGAGGCCTTCACCATCCCCGGCTTCATCGCCTCGGGCGGGATCGTGCTCGGCTGCGACCTGGCCTTCAACAACATGGTGGTGGGGAAGTACCGCACCGAGGGGATGTCGCGCGCCGACGCCCGCGAGCTGGCGCTCAAGGACCTGCTCCCCGGGGTGATCCTGCAGCCGTCGGGATTCTTCGCCACCGTGCGGGCCCAGCAGGCCGGCTGCGCGGCGTTCTTCAACGGCTGAGACGAGAGACGATAGATGATAGACGATAGACGATAGAGGTGGTTGCAGCGAAGGCCGGCTTCCCCATCGGGAGGCCGGCCTTCGAGCTTCGGACGTCTATCGTCTATGGTCTCTCGTCTATCGTCCTACCGCCGGCTCGGCCGCGCGAGCTCACGGCTCCCCACTACGGTCCTTGAACGTGTCGTACAGCTCGGTGTGCTTGGTGGCCAGCGGCACGTTGCGCCCGTCGATGAAGAGGTACCGGGTGCTGGTGCGCGCCTCGAGAATGTCGCCATCGGTCACGACCAGGTTGGCGATCTTCCCCGGCTCGATCGAGCCCAGTCGGTCGGCCACCCCGAAGATCTCCGCCGGCGACAGCGTCACCGCCCTGAGTGCTGCCGCCTTGTCGAGCCCGAAGGCCGCCGCCATCCCGGCGTCGTAGGGGAGGTTCCGCACGTCGGGATTCGGCTCGCCCGAGGCGATCGCGAAGCGCACTCCGGCCGCCGCGAGCTTGGCCGGCGCGGCGTACTGCGCATCGTAGGGATCGTCGTCGCGGCTGGGCAGCGTCAGCACGCCCTGGAAGACCACCGGCACGTCGTGCTCCTTGAGGTAGTCGGTCATCCGCCACGCGTCGCGCGCCGCCGAGGATGATCGGCTTGAGATGCCGCTTCTCGGCGAACTCGACCGCCTCCTTGATGCTCGACTCGGTCTCGGCCGGGAAGATCACCGGCATCTCACCGCGCACTGCGGGCACCAGCGCCGCAAGGATCACATCGTGAGTCACCCGGGGGAGCGCCGGGTCGGCCGCCGCCGCGTCGACCGCCGTGCCGTAGGCCTCGGCGTCGTCGAGCAGCTGGTTGAGCGAATCGAGCGGGGTCATGCCGCCGGCCGGGGGACCGGCGGGCTGCTGGCCACCGAAGCGGCCGCCGCCAAAGCCGCGACCCCCCTGACCGGGAAGCTGGATGACCATCGCGATCTGGGGCACCACCGCCATCGCGGGCGCGGTGTAGCCGGCCAGATTGATCAGCGCCGCCTGGCCCGCGACGATGCTGCCGGTGGGCCGCGAGATCACGTGGGTGATCCCCGCGACCCTGGTCACGCCGATATGGGCGCTGTGCGGATTGATCCCCCAGATCGCCCTGGCGTTGGGGTTCCAGTTGCCGGTCTCGGCGTCATCGACCGTGGAGGCGGCGCCCTGCGAGATCTCCGACAGTCCCATCTCGGTGCCGGCATCCATCATCCCGGGATAGACCGAGAGGCCGCTGGCATCGATCACCCGGGCACCGGCGGGCACGGCGACACCGGCACCGACGGCCTGGATCCGACCGTCGGCAATCACCACCGTGCCGTTGGCGATCACCGGGCCGCTCACGGGCACGATCCGGGCATGCTCGATCGCCACGGTCTCCCGGGGACCCGGTTCGGGGTTGTACGACCCGAGCTGGGCCGAGAGGACTGTCGCCGGGAGCGCAACGGCGACCAGGGCCGCGACGGCGGCCGTGTGCATGGGCCGGGTCATCAGCGGTCCTCCTGCGGGTTGGTCTGCCGCTGCCCGCCGCGCCCCGCACCGCGGGCCGGCGTCGGCAGCTTGTTGGGCTCGGCGGCCTCGAGTTCCGCGCGCTCGGCGACAAGCGCCTTGCGCAGCTCGAGATCGCGCTGCTTGTCGAAGAAGATCTCGCCGTCGATGAAGGTCGTCTCGGGGCTCGAGTACACCGAGAGCGGATGGCCGTCCCAGATCACCACGTCGGCATCCTTGCCGACCTCGATCGAGCCGACCTTGTCGGCGATGCCGAGTTGCTTCGCGCCATTGATGGTGATCGTGGCCAGCGCCTCGTCGTCGGTCAGCCCGCCGTAGCGGATCAACTTGGCGGCGTCGATGTTGAGTCGGCGCGCCCGGCCGTCGTCGTCGGAGTTGATCGTCGAGAGGACCCCGTGGCGCATGGTGATCGCCACGTTGTAGGGGATCGCGTCGTAGGCCTCGATCTTGTAGCCCCACATGTCGGCGAAGGTCGACATCCCGGTGCCGTGCGCCGCGATCTCCGGCGCGATCTTGTAGGCCTCGAGGGCGTGCTGCAGGGTCGCCACCTTGAAGCCGAGCGTGTCGGCCAGGTCGAGCAGCATCAGCATCTCGTCGGCGCGGTAGCTGTGGGCATGGACCAGTCGCTTGCCCTCGAGCACCTCGACCAGCGGCTCGAGCTCCAGGTCGCGCCGCGGCGCCACCAGGTTCTTCTCGCCCTTGGCCACCCGCGCCCGGTAGTCGGCCCACGTGCGCTGGTAGTCCTTGGCGCGGGTGAACGCGTCGCGGATGATCTCCTCCTGGCCCATCCGCGTGGCAGGGTAGCGTGGCGGCGCCTGCGGCTGGCCGATCACGATCACCCGGCCGCTGTTCTTGCGCGTCACGTTCTCGCCCAGCGCGAACTTGATCCCCGGCGGGGCGCCGGGGAAGAGCATCTCCTTCGCGGTGCGGCCCCACTTGAGCTTCACGACGGCGTTCTGGCCACCGATCGTGTTGGCCGAACCGTGGAGGACGTTGAGGGTGGTCGTTCCACCGGCCAG
Source organism: uncultured Gemmatimonadales bacterium (assembly GCA_963817715.1). Classification (GTDB taxonomy): domain Bacteria; phylum Gemmatimonadota; class Gemmatimonadetes; order Gemmatimonadales; family GWC2-71-9; genus Palsa-1233. Next base: position 100,833 of record CAWFPG010000005.1, on the reverse strand, counting down.
CGCGAAGTAGATGTGCCGGTCGGTCGGGTCGAGGACGTCGGCGATCCGCACCATCGAGGTCACCGAGAGGGTGCCCTCGTTGGTCGCGTCGGACATCATGTGCGAGTGCGGATCGATGATCCCCGGCATCACGTACTTGCCGCTGGCGTCGATCTCGGTGGCACCCGAGGGTGCCGAGAGGTTCTTGCCGATCGCGGCGATCTTGCCGCCCTGGAGCAGCAGATCGGTGTCGGTCAGGGTGCCGTTGGTCACCGTCAGGATTGTCGCGTGGCGGATCACCGTCGGTGGTGCCGCGCGCTGGGCCGAGGCCCCCGACGCCACCACGAGCAGCGCCACGAGGCAGGCGGTCGTCTTCATGGATTCCTCGGGGAAGGGGTCTGGGTCGGCTCGCTGTTCTCGAACGGCTGCCCATCGACGAACACCTGCGACACCTTGCCCTCGGCGTCGAAGAGGTCGCCGTGCACCACCGTCAGGTTGGCGATCTTGCCGACCTCGATGCTGCCGAGGCGATCCGCGACGCCGAACAGGGTGGCCGGCTCGAGGGTGACCGCACGGAGCGCGTGCTCCTTGGCGAGCCCGCCATCGACCGCCCGGCGCAGGTTCGCCAGGAACTCGGGGAACCCCCCACCTGCCGCGAACGCGAAGCGCACCCCGGCCGCCGCGAGGCGGCCCGGCCCCTTGGGCTGGTCGACCCGGTCGCGCAGGACCCGCATCGGCTCAGGGGTGCTGTCGTTGGCCGCCGCGCCGCGGCCCCGTGAGGCATTGGCGCGGCTGGCACTGCGCCGCGGAAAGTTGATCTCCAGCAGCACGGGCACATTGGCGGCCTTGAGTTCGTCGGCCACCTTCCACGCCTCGCTGCCGCCACTGATCATCGCCGAGAGCCCGAACTCCCTGGCGAGGCCCAGTGCCCGGCGGATCTCGCGCTCCGAGTTGGCCTCCATCACCACCGGCTCACTGCCGGCGATCACCGGCTGCAGCGCCTCGAGCGTCGGATCCTGGACCGGGCGCTCCCGTCCCTTCGGCGAACGGGCGTAGGCCGCCTTGAGGTCGCGGTAGTGCTGGGCATCGAGCAGCTCCTGCCGGAACTGGGCGAAGACCCCCATCAGCGAGCCGGGATAGCCACCGCCGAACCCACGACCGCCGCGCGAGAAGCCGATCGACTGCGCCACCGGCTCGCGGACCACCAGCGCACGCGGTTCCCCGTCGCGGAGCGCGATCACCGCCGCCGCGCCACGGAAGATGCCGTTCCCCTGCGCGGTAAGCGCCGCGGCAAAGCCCGCTCCGTGTGCCGCGGTGAAGCTGCCGGCGGTCGGCGCCAGCAGGTCGCTGGCCCGGATCTCCGCTTGCATGCCCGTGCCGTAGTTGGAGTTGGCGGCGTCGGGGCGCGACTGGGCCTGGTTGCCCTGGCCACCGCCATTGCCGTTGCCACCCGGACTCGGCATGCCGAGGGTGCCGGCGGCGTCGATGAAGCCGGGGTAGACGGTGAGGCCGGTGCCGTCGACCACCCGGGCATCGGCCGGCGTCGACACGTTGGGGCCGACGGCGGCGATCAGGCCATCACGGATCACGATGGTGCCCTTGGCGATCGCCGGCCCGCTGACGGGCTCGATCCGGGCACCGGTGATCGCCCAGGTGGACGGGGCAACCGGCGGGTGCTGGGCGGTGGCGGGAGGCGCGACAAGGGCGCCGAGCGCCGCCGCGCCCGCCAGGCGGACGGACAGGTGCATCGAAAACGCTCCGAGGGAGAGGAGGGAGGCAACGATCCAATCTACGCGTCGATCGGCTCGAGGGTTGAGGGGGTCCCTTGACCGGGGTCCTCTCCCCCAGCTTCCTCAACACGTCGCCAGCCACCAGCCATCCGACCCGGAGGCCGCATGGAACAGTTCATCCAGGGCATCGTCTCGCGACTCAGGGACCTGCTCGACCTGCAGGCGCTCGGCAGCCGGTTCGCCACCCTGGCCGCCGATGCCCTGTTGGCCATCGTCACCATCCTCGTCTTCCTCGCCCTCTGGCAGGGCATTCGCCTACTGGTCGGCGCGATCCTGGCCCGGACCCGGGTGGACGAGACCAACCGGACCTTCATCCTGGCGCTGTTGCGATTCGGCGTCTTCACCGTGGCCCTGGTGCAGGCACTCACGGTGGCCGGGGTGAACGTCGCGGCGCTCGCCGCCTCGGTCGGCATCGCAGGCATCACCATCGGCTTCGCCGCTCGCGATTCCCTCGGCAACATCATCTCGGGGGTGATGGTCTTCTGGGACCGACCATTCGTGATCGGCGACCTGGTCGAGATCGGCGATTTCTACGGCACCGTGCAGCGGATCACCCTGCGATCCACCCGGATCGTGACCGTCGACGGCCGGATGCTGGCGGTCCCCAACTCCACCATCGTCAACACCATCGTGGCCTCGTACACCAACTTCCCCCACCTGCGCCTCGACATCGGGTTCACCATCGGCACCGGCGAGGACGTGGATCGGGTCCGCGGCATGCTGCTCGAGCTGGTTCGCGACCCCGCGATCTATCTTGCCGACCCCGCACCAGCAGTCGTCGTCACCGCGATCAACGACTACAACCTCCAGCTCGAGCTCCGCGCCTGGATCGGCAATGAGCGCGAGCACATCGCCCGCCGCACCGCGCTCCGCGAGCAGGTGTTCGAGCGACTCCGGACCGAAGGGGTCGACATGCCGCTGGAGACGCTGGCCCTGCGGCAGCTCGATGGTGATCAGAAGGCGGCGTGACTCTGGAGGACGGAGGACGGAGGACGGAGGACGGAGGGCGGAAGCTCGCATCGCCCGGGCGATGCCCGGAGGATCGCCGTTGCTATCTTGCGTCGTTCGTCACCCACCATCTTCAACCCGACCGTGACCATGACCCGACGACTGACCGCATCCGCCCTGCTCCTTGCCGTCGCCGCCTGCGGCTCCGCCAGCACCGACAAGCCGGCCGAACCGATCTCCAACACGCCTGCCGACATCGCCACGGCCACCTTTGCCGACACCCTCGGGATCGACATCAGCCAGTTCGAGCACAGCGCCGACGGTCTCTACTGGCGCGACCTGGTGGTCGGCGATGGTCAGGTGGTCACCAGGGGCGACTCGATCGACGCCTACTACGACGGCCAGCTGCCCGACGGCAGCCGCTTCGAGAAGAGCCCGCTCGGATCACCGATCACGGCCCAGATCGGGGTCGGCGGCCTGATCCCCGGCTGGGACGAGGGGATCCCCGGCATGCACGTCGGTGGCAAGCGGATGCTGATCATCCCACCGTCGCTGGGCTATGGTCCGATGGGATCGCCGCCCAAGATTCCTGGCAACGCCACCCTGGTCTTCACCGTTGAGGTGCTGGCGGTCCACTAGGGAACCGGTCGCCGGTCCGGAGCGTATTCCGGTCCCCCGAGGGAGAGCATCATGACCGACGACGCCACCGGTGACCTCCGCGAGCGGCTCACCCCGCTCCAGTACCAGGTCACCCAATGCGATGCCACCGAACCGCCGTTCCAGAACGCCTACTGGGATGAGCACCGGCCCGGGATCTATGTGGACGTGATCAGCGGGGAGCCGCTCTTCTCGTCGCGTGACAAGTTCGACTCCGGCTCCGGGTGGCCCTCGTTCACCCGGCCGATCCGGGGCGAGGGGGTCACCACCCGGACCGATCACTCCCTGTTCATGACGCGAACCGAGGTGCGCAGCGCCAGCAGCGACGCCCACCTCGGCCACCTCTTTCCCGACGGTCCCGGCCCCGAGGGCATCCGCTTCTGCATGAACTCGGCCTCGCTCCGGTTCGTCCCGCTCGAGGAGATGGACGCCGCCGGCTACGGCGAGTGGATCCGGCGCCGTGACCGGTGCGCCGACCCGCGACGGCACGGCACCGTAGTACACTTCGGGGCAGTCCCCCGCATATATCGACTGTCCGAGGAGTCCCAGTGGTCCCCCGCCTGCTCGTGTTCGTGGTTCTGGTCACCCCTCTCGTGCCACTCGCCGCCCAGACCGCACCTGCCGGCGGCGAGTGGCCGCAGCACTCGCTCGAGCGCCCGCGGCCGCCGGTGGTCCATCCCGGCGGGCCCGCCGTGGTCCCGCCGCCGGCCGACGCCATCGTCCTCTTCGACGGTTCCTCGCTCGACGCCTGGCGCTCCACCGTCGATTCCATCTCGCCGGCGCCCTGGCGGATCATCGGCGACGCGATGGAGGTGGTACCGGGCAGCGGCAGCATCATGACCGACCGGCGGTTCGGCGACGTGCAGCTCCACGTCGAGTGGCGCACGCCGTCGCCGCCTGTCGGTGACGGCCAGGAGCGCGGCAACAGCGGGATCTTCCTGATGGGGCGCTACGAGCTGCAGGTGCTCGATTCATGGGAGAACCGCACCTATGCCGACGGCCAGGCGGCGGCGATCTACGGCGAGTTCCCGCCCCAGGTCAACGCCTCGCTGCCGCCAGGGGAATGGCAGAGCTACGACATCCTCTTCCTGCGACCGCACTTCGATGCCAAGGGCAAGCTCACCCAGCCGGCCCGGATGACGGTGCTCCACAACGGTGTGCTGGTCCAGCGGAACGTCGCCCTCCTCGGCCCGACCACCCACATGGAACGGAAACCCTACACCGCCCACGCCGACCGTGAGCCGCTGGTGCTGCAGGACCATGGCGCACCGGTCCGCTATCGGAACATCTGGCTCCGCCCCCTCACCGAACGGCCGTGATCGTCCTCGACCGCCTCGGACGACGGCTGGCGCGGTGGCTCAACGCCCCGCGTCCCGCCGAGCGCCGGGTCGGTACCACCTACCCGGGGTTGCTCGCCCGGACCCTCCACCCCGGCGACGTGCTGCTGGTCGAGGGATCGTCGCGCATCTCGTCGGCGATCAAGTACCTCACCCAGTCGAGCTGGTCCCACGCGACGCTGTGCATCGCCCCACCGGTCCTCGACGCCGAGCCGGGCACGCGAGCCGCCGATCCTGCTCGAGGCCGATGTCAGCGAGGGAATCCGCCTGGTGCCGCTGGAGCGCTACGCCACGCAGCACACCCGGATCTGCCGGCCGGTGGGCCTCGACGCCGACGAGATCGACCGGGTGATCCGGCACGCGGTGGCCCGGGTGGGCCAGCGCTACGACATGAAGAACATCTGGGACCTGGCCCGCTACCTGGTGCCCCACCCGCCGGTGCCCCGGCGCTGGCGCCGTCGGCTGCTCGCCTTCGGCAGCGGCGACCCGACCCGCGCGATCTGCTCGTCGCTCATCGCCGAGGCGTTCCACGGCATCGGCTACCCGATCCTGCCCGACATCCGGTTGCTGGTGAAGGAGCACGGCGGCCGCGACGAGGCCCGCGAGGTGCTCCACATCCGCCATCACTCGCTCTTCACCCCGCGCGACTTCGACGTCTCGCCCTACTTCGCGATCATCAAGCCGACACTCGAGGCCGGCTTCGACCCGCACGGACTGCGGCTGGTGCGCGAGACCGCTCCCGCCAACGAGGTGGCCTGATGCGACCCACGATTCTCACCGGCGCGATGCTGCTGGCAGTGGCGTCGCTCACCGCCCAGGCGCCGGCCACCCGGGTGGTGCTGCTCGGCACCGGGATGCCACGGCCGGATCCCGCCGCCTCGGGACCGGCCACCGCGGTGGTGACCGGCGACCAGGTGCTGCTCTTCGATGCCGGGCGCGCAGTCTTGCAACAGATGGCCGCCGCCCACCTCGGCGTGCGGGGCCCGACGGCGGCGTTCATCACCCACCTGCACAGCGACCACACCGTCGGGCTCCCCGACCTGATCCTCACCTCCTGGGTGATGCAGCGCCACGGTCCCATGCCGATCTACGGCCCGCCGGGGCTGGCACGGATGATCGACCACTTCTACGCGGCATGGGCGATCGACATCCGGGTCCGCACCGAGGGACTCGAACAGGAGCGGCGAGGTGGTGAGCGAGTGGCGGTGCACGAGATCGCGCCCGGTGTGGTCTACGACAGCGCCGGGGTGCGGGTCACCGCGTTCCGGGTGCCGCACGGCGACTTCCCCGACGCGATGGGCTACAAGGTGGAGACACCGGATCGGGTGATCGTGATCTCGGGCGACACCGGACCGAGCGAGGAGGTCGAGCGCCAGGCGGCCGGCGCCGATGTGCTGGTGCACGAGGTCTATTCGTCGGCCCACCTCGCCCCCGAGAACCGGCCGGGCGGCGAGGAGTGGCCCGCCTACATGCACGCCTTCCACACCAGCGATGTCGAAGTGGGCGGGATCGCCAGGCGCGCCGGGGTCAAGCTGGTGGTCCTCACCCACCTGATCCGGATGGGCGCGACCGACGAGGAACTCCTCGCCGGGGTGCGGCGCGGCGGGTACACCGGCCGGGTCGTGGTGGGGAAGGACCTGGCGCGCTGGTAGCACTGGCGCGTGCCCCTCGAATTGCCGGACGCCGGAATTTCCAACTGCACCCACGGGGGAAGGAGCACCTGATGCCTGTCGCTCGATCCGTACTGCCGCTCGGCCTGATCCTCGGACTGCTGCCGTTCGCCGCGGGTACGGCCCAGGAGGCCGAGTTGCCGGTCCCCACCGAGTGGACGACCCACTACGCCTGGTTTCTGGTTGCCAACCCCGACCATCGTCCGACCTCGCACCGCGCCGATTCGGTGCTCACCGCCGCCCACATCCAGTATCAGCTGCGGCTGCAGCGTGACGGCCAGGCGATCGTGGCGGGGGGCTTCGGCCCGGGGGAGGACGACCGACTCATCGGCCTGACGATCCTCCGCGCCCCGGACCTGGATTCGGCACGGGCGCTGGCCGAGGCCGATCCGGCGGTCCGGGCCGGCCGTTTGCTGGCACGGGTGCGCGAGTGGTGGGTGCCCTCGGGACGATTGCCCTGAGCTCCAGGCGGCCGTGAGCTAGCCCGGCTCCGCCCGCGCCTGCGGCTTCCCCTCGCTCACGTTGTCGTAGTAGCGCGTGGTGGGGTAGGCGAAGTCGATGTCGTCCCGGGCAGCGAACGCCGTGAGGATCTCCTCCCAGATCACCTCGGCGGTGCCCCGCCGCTCGTCCGGTCGGCAGAGATAGCGCAGCGTCAGCACCACACCACTGTCGGCCACGCTGGTGAGCACCCCGGCCGTGCCGTTGAGCCGCGCCGCCGCATGCGGCCCAGCCCCGGGGGAGTGGGTCACCGCGATCCAGTCGCCCAGGTCGCCGGCCGTTCGGGTGTGCTCCGCGACGATGCCCTGGAGGATCGTCTTGGCGCCGCGCCAGTCGCTCTCGAAGGTGACCATCACCGGCAGCTCGTTCCAGATCAACTGGAACGAGGTGTGAAAGTTGGCCTGGGCCTGGTTGAACACCAGCGCGTTCGGCAGGTGGATCACCCGGCCGGTGTACTGGTCGGCATCGACCCAGTTGCCGATCTCGAGGATCGTGAACTGGAACAGCCGGAGGTCGGTCACGTCGCCGGCGTGGTTCCCCACCTCCACCCGGTCACCGATCCGGAACGGCCGGCGCCAGAGGATGAAGAGCCACCCGGCCAGATTGGTGAGCGGCTGGTTGAGGGCGATCGCCAGCCCGGCGGTGACCAGGCCAAGGAACGCCCCGAGCTGGCTCATCCCGCCCGACCAGGTGCGGCCCACCAGCAGCACGCCGGTGATGACCACCGCGTAGCTGATGCCCTTGCGGATCTTGAAGCGCAGCTCGGGCTTCTCGATCCGCCGCACGGCCACGCGCAGGATCGTCCAGCGGATCACCCAGAGCGCCGCGATGATCGTGGCGGTGTCGATCAGCCGGTCGCGCATCGCGGGATCGAGCGTCGACAACCGCTGGAAGAGATCGTTCACGACGACGGCCCCTCGGGAATGGTTGAACCATCGCCCTGGCGGACCGCCAGGTACGCCGGCGACGTGATCTCCACCCCGCCGCGGGCGAAGGTGTCCTGGATCGCGGCGTGGAGCGCCGACAGGGCGAACCGCATCCGTGCCGCATCACGCGTATAGGCATTGAGTTCGTAGCGCGGATACGAGTCGTCGAGTCCGACCTGCAACACGAACGGCTCCGGCTCGGTGGCGATGCCCTCGGCGGCGCCCGCCGCCGCGAGCAGCAACTCGTGCACCCGACGCCACGGCACGCCGTAGCCGATGGTGACCGTCACCTGCAGTGCCACACCGTGTTCCTCGGCCAGGCTCGAGTAGTTGAGCACCTGCCCACTCATCACCTGACTGTTGGGAATCGTCACCTCGACGTTGGTGAGGGTGCGCACCCGGGTCACCAGCAGGGTCCGACCCACCACGTCGCCCAGCGTCTCGCCGATCCGCACCCGGTCGCCGATCCGGAACGAGCGGGTGTAGGTGAGCAGGGTGCCGGCCACGAGATTGGCCACCGCCCCGGTCGACCCGAGCGAGAAGAGCACCCCGACGAAGATCGACACCCCCTTGAAGGCATCGCTTCCGGAGCCGGGCAGGTAGGGCCACATCACCACCAGGGAGAACGCCAGCACCAGCACCCGCACCAGCTTGTAGGTGGGGATCGCCCACTCGCGTTCGAACCCGCTGATGGTGATCGTGCCGCTGGCGATCGCCCGGAACACGAACCGGATCATCCGGAGCACCCAGCGCGTGACCAGGATGATCAACGCCAGGAAGAAGAGGTTGGGGAGGTAGGCGAGGACGCTGACACCCACCGCGCCGAGCGGCGCGAGCACGTAGCCGAGAATCTGGGTGGAGAGCTCGCGGGTCCACGGGAAGAGCGACAGCACGAGGACCAGGTAGAAGTAGCCCAGCACCACCCACACCACGATCCGGAGCAACCGCACGACGAACAACCCGGCATCGGCCACGCGATCGGCGGAGAGGAGCTCGAGCCGCTGGAAGCGGAGCGACAGGTGGCGCGACCCCCGCAGGCGATCGACCCATCCCTCGACCCGTTGCCAGAGCCGCTTCAGGAGCCACACCAGCGCCAGCACCAGCAGGGTGGCCAGCAGCGTGAAGCCGATCGCTTCGAGCAGTGCCCGAAGCCGGAAGGCGCCGCTGCCCGCCGCGAACTGGGCCGCGATCGCGGCCCGGTAGCGTAGTGCGAGCGTCTCGATCGGCACACCGGCGGCGACCGCATCGGCTGGCAGCACCGACATCACCGACCGGCCACCAAGTCGCACCAGCAGCTCGTCGCCGCGGCGATCGATCGTGAACGTGTCGCCCGCGGCAGCGGGGTCACGCTCGAGCCGCTCCAGCCGGGCCGCGATCTCCGTGGCCCGCTCGGCAGGCGAGAGCGGCCCCAGTGGGGCCGTCAGGGTGAAGAGCGTGTCACCGGCCACCACCACCGGGGCACCGATGGTCGTGCTGTCGCCGGCGACCGGCGCGGCAGCGCTGTCGCCCTGCGCCACGGCCGTGGCGCAGGGCAGCAACGGGAGCACGGGCAGGAGCAGCAACGGAAGGGTCCGCACGCGGAAGGGCATCCTGCAATCTCACCCCTGCGCGGCGGTCGGCAAGTATCTTCCCCCCTTCACCCGCCTGGAGCGACCCCCGGTGACCGTCTTCCACCTGCTGGCCGCCCTCACGACCCTCGCGGCGCTGTTCGCCTGGATCAACTTCCGCTTCATCCGGTTGCCGATGACCATCGGGTTGATGGTGATGGCCCTGGTGTCCTCGCTCCTGATGGTGATCCTCGGCCGGACCGGCGTGCTCCCGATCGAGCCGCTGTCGCGCTTCGTCAATGCCATCGACTTCAACGAGACGGTCCTCAACGGGATGCTCGGCGCCCTGCTGTTCGCCGGCGCGATGCACGTCGATGTCAAGCGACTGCTCGCCCAACGCGGCATCGTGCTGGCGCTGGCCACCTTCGGCACGGTGTTCTCGACCCTGGTGGTCGCCGTCGTCGGACGCTGGCTCTTCGCGACGGTGGGCCTGGAGATCCCGCTGCCGTGGATGTTCCTCTTCGGCGCGCTGATCGCGCCGACCGACCCGATCGCCGTCGCGGCCGTGCTCCGCCGCGCCGGGGTGCCGCCCGACCTCGAGACCACCATCGCCGGCGAATCGCTCTTCAACGACGGGGTGGGCGTGGTGCTCTTCGTGCTGCTGCTCGACCTGGTGAGCGGCGGCGAGTTCACCTTCCGGGCGGCCGGGCATCTCTTCCTCGTCGAGGCGCTCGGTGGCCTCGCCTATGGCGCGGTCCTCGGCTGGATCGTCTACCGGATGCTCCGGGCAGTCGACAACTACCAGGTCGAGATCCTCCTCACCCTGGCGCTGGTGACCGGGGGCTATGCCCTGGCGCACTCCCTCCACGTGTCCGGGCCGCTGGCGATGGTGGTCGCCGGGCTCCTGATCGGCTCGCGGGGCCGCCGGCTGGCGATGTCGGAGACCACCCGCAGCCGACTCGACCAGTTCTGGGAGCTGGTCGACGAGTTCCTCAACGCCGCGCTGTTCGTGCTGATCGGCCTCGAGGTGGTGATCCTCGACATCGCGCCGGCACTGCTCTTTGCGGCGGCGATCGCGATTCCGCTGGTGCTGCTGGTCCGCTGGGTCTCGGTGGTGATCCCGGTGTGGCTGCTGCCCAGCGGACGGACGCTGGCCCGGGGGGCCACGGCGATCCTCACCTGGAGCGGCCTGCGCGGCGCGATATCGGTGGCGCTGGCGCTCTCCCTCCCGGTCGGCGACACGCCGCGCGACGCGCTGATCACCATCACCTACGTGATCGTCTGCTTCTCGATCATCGTGCAGGGCCTCACGGTGGGCCGGGTGACGCGGCGGATCCTGGCACAGGGCTGACGGCGACAGGCGACAGGCGACAGGCGACGGGCGACGGGCGACGGGCGACAGCGGGCGACGGGCGACCCGGGCGACGGGCCGCGAAGGTGACCCTGATCCGCACATCACTTGTCGCTTGTCGCCCGTCGCCTGTCGCCTATTTCACCGCCAGCGCCTCCTCGATCCGCGCCTGCGCGTCGCGCAGGTGCGCCAGCGTGGTCGCGTCACCACCGCGCGCGATCCGGCGGCGAATCGCGGCCTGCAGCGTGACCAGTTCCTGCCGAGCCAGGGGCCGGGCCTCGGCGGTCGCGGGATCGGGACCGCGCGGTGATGCAGCTTCGGCGGTGGCCAGGGTGATCAACCGCTCGAGGTGGAGGCGCTGCAACTGGCGGCGCCAGGGGTCGATCGCCGCCACGGCCGGCCAGTTCGCCCCAGACGGCAGCCCGCACGTCGGCCAGCATGGCACCCGGCTGATAGGTCGCCCCGTCGGCGTAGACCGCCGTCTCGACCATCCGCTGCATCCGTGATGGATCGAGCAGCCGGGCCAGCACGCTCGACTGCAACCCGCGGATCCGCGCCAGGGCACCCTCACCCTCGACCCGCCGAAGCAGCGAGTCGGGGACCAGCCACGTGGGGGTGGCGAAGACCTGGGCGGCAAGGAACTGCACCGCCTGCCGCTGTCGGTCGGCCGGCACCGGCCGATACACCGGCCCGGCCTGGTCGGTCGACTTGGCGTCGTGGTAGATCCCGCCGACCTCGGTGATCACATGCCCCACATAGCGAGCGTAACTCGACACCAGCTCGCCGTAGAGCTCGTCGAGGTCGTCCCAGCTCTCGCCCGGCGTGGCGGTCCAGGTCGGCAGGTTGGGGATCACCCGCTTGAGGTTGGCAATCCCGAAGGTCGAGGCGGCCACCGGATCGGCGCCGAGATCCTCGGTCTGGGCGCGCGGGTCGATGCCGTCGCCGCCGTAGAAGCGGTACATCGGGTCGCCGGCGTGCTGCATGATCCACTGATCGAGCACCGGCTTCTCCGCCTGCGGGGTCGCCGCTTGCGGGATCAGCTGATAGCCCCAGTGAATCGCGTAGCGATCGTACGGGCCGATCTTGCGGATGAAGCGAGTCACCCCATCGCCCGGCTGGGCGATGTAGTTCTGGCGGGCGTAGTCCATGATCGACGGCGCCACGCCGTACGCACTCGTGAACGACGGGCTGCGGAGCGAGTCGACCGGGAACGACGACGACGCGATCATGTTGTGCGGCAGCCCCAGCGCGTGACCGATCTCATGCGCGATCACCTGCTTGACGGTCTCGCCGATCAGGGCCGGGTCGAGCATCAGCGACCGCGCCTCGGGATTGGCGGCCCCGGTCTCCACCATCAACCGGTTGCGGTACGACCGCAGGTGATTGTGGTACCAGAGGATGTCGCTCTCGATGATCTCCCCGGTGCGCGGATCCGACACACTCGGCCCCATCGCGTTGCGGGTCAGGTTCGCCACGTAGCGCACCGTGTTGTAGCGCACGTCGTCGGGATCGAACTCGGGATCCTCTTCCTTGCTCGGCGGGTCCTTCGCGATGATCGCATTGCGGAACCCCGCGGCCTCGAAGGCCTGGTTCCATTCCTCGATGCCCGCCTTGATGAACGGCCGCCACTCCATCGGCGTGCCCGGGTCGAGGTAGAAGACGATCGGCTTGACCGGCTCGACCAGTTCGCCGCGCGCGTAGGCGGCGGGGTCCTTCGGTTCCAGTCGCCAGCGCCGGATCAGCTCGCGCTGGGCCGCCTTGAGCTGGTGGGAGCCGAAGTCGATCTGGCGCAGCGAGAACCACCCCACCCGCTCGTCGGCGTAGCGCGGCCGCATCGGCTCCCTCGGCAGCAGCACCAGCGACTGTGCCGTGGTGAGGGAGATCGTCCCGGTCGAGGCCTGCGACGGCGGCGCGGCGGCATCGAAGGTCTGCACCTGCCGGACCTCGATGTTGAGCGGGAACGACTTGACGCTCTCGGTGAACGATCGCTGCGGGTCGAGGCGGCGGACCTTGAACTGGGTCCGGAATCCCGACGAGAGCCCGCTGATCGAGGTCACGTCGTCCTCGAGGAACGACGTCACGTCGATCACCAGCGCCGAGGAGTCGGGCCGCCAGGCCGCGAGCGGGAAGGCCCGGAGGATCGGTGCGAACGCGTTGACCGCGATCGACCTGGCGATCGGCAGCGCGGTGTCAGCCACGTAGCGGGTCCCCTCGCTGCGGAGCAGGATCCGGTCGCCGTCGCGCTCGAACCGCACCAGGTACTCGTGGATGTTCGAACCGGCGCTGGTGAACGGCGACAGGTCCTGGGCGGCCGCCGCCAGGCGCGTCAGCCAGAGCATGTCGCGTCCCAGCAGCGAATCGGGGATCTCCCAGAGAATCTTCCCGTCGCCGCGATGCACCAGGAAGAGGCCGCTGTCGGCGGTCGCCCCCTTGGGAATCACGGTGGCATACGGCTTGGGGCCCGGACTCTTCGATCCGCCGTTGCGCGCGGCGGCCGACGGGGCGCTGTCCCGCGCCGCAACCGGAGTGGGGCGGGTGGCGGGGGGCTGGCTGGCGCAGGCAGCCAGCGAGGAGGCGAGGAGGAGGGCGAACGGGGTGCGCAGCGGGCGCATTGGCGGCTCCCGGTGGGATGAGGGAATGCGCCCAAGATAGCCCGTTCCCTTGCCGTGATCCTGTTCCGGCGGCATCGTACCACGTTGCCCATCACACCCAGGAGCGGTCCGATGCCCGACGTCAACCTGCTTGCCGTCTTTCTCGCCACCCTCTCGAGCTTCGTCATCGGTGGCATCTGGTACGGGCCACTCTTCGGCAAGGCCTGGATGGCCGCCCACGACTTCACGACGGAACAGCTGCGCCAGGGCTTCAATCCGGTGCGCACCTACGGCATCACCTTCCTGATCGGGCTGGTCACCGCCTACACCGGGGCGATCTTCCTCGGTACCGGGCTCGACTGGAGCACCGGGGCCCTCTACGGCCTCGTGGCGGGTGGCGTGTGGGTCGCCGGCTCGATCGCGACCAACTACCAGTTCGAGAACACCGGCCCGCTGTTGCTGATGATCAACGGCGGCTACCACGCGGTGCGCTTCGCCGCCATGGGCGCCATCCTGGCGGCGATGAGCTGAGTCCCTCCCGCCTGCTCGCCCACTGGCGCCGCCTCGGCAGCACCGCCCCCGGTCGCTGGCTCTTCTCGTGGCTGCTCGGTCGTGCTGCGCCCTACACCGGGTCGGTCGGTGCGGTGGTGCAGGAGCTGGCGCCGGGTCGCGCGGTGGTCACCCTCCGCGACCGACGCCGCGTCCGCAACCACCTCGACAGCGTGCACGCCATTGCCCTCGCCAATCTCGCCGAGGTGGCCAGCGGCCTGGCGATGCTCACGGCGGCGGGCGATGACACGCGCGGCATCGTCCTCTCGCTCACCATCCGCTACCACCACAAGGCGCGCGGTCGCCTCACGGCCGTCGGCAGCGCGGCACCACCGTCGGTCGCCGAGCCGCTCGAAGCGGTGGCCCATGCCGACATCCACGATGCCGCCGGCGAGCTGGTGGCCGATGCCGACGTGACCTGGCGTCTGGCGCCGCGCGAGGAGCACTGAGTTGGGTCGTTCCCCATTCACCGTTGACGATTCACCATGCACCGCGCAGTTCCTCGCCGACACCGGCGCTTCGCTGCCGCTGATCGGTGGCCCGATGTATCCGTGCTCCAACCCCGAGCTGGTGGCTGCGATCTCCGCCACCGGGGCGATCGGCATCGTCCAGCCACTCGCGCTCACCTACGTCCACGGCTGGGAGTTCCGGGCCGGACTGCGCCACATCCGGTCGCTCACCGACCGGCCGATCGGGATGAACGCCCTGATCGAGGGATCGTCGCGTCGCTATCGCGAGCGGATGACCGAGTGGATCACGGTGGCACTCGAGGAGGGCATCCGCTTCTTCATCACCTCGCTCGGCAACCCGCGCTGGGTGGTGGAGATGGTCCGTCCCCACGGTGGGATCGTCTACCACGACGCCACCGAGACGAAGTGGGCGGCCAAGGGAATCGACGCCGGCGCCAGCGGCCTGATCGCGGTCAACAACCGGGCCGGCGGCCACGCCGGACCACGCACACCCGAGGCACTGCTCGAGGAGCTCGCCCCGTTCGGGGTGCCGGTGGTCGCGGCCGGTGGGGTTGGCGATGCCGCCACCTTCCGGGCGATGCTCGACCTCGGCTATGCCGCCGTCCAGTGCGGCACCCGCTTCATCGCCACCACCGAGTGCACCGCGAGCGAACCCTACAAGGCAGCCATCGTCCGGGCCCGGGCCGCCGACATCGCCCTCAGCGAACGGATCTCCGGCGTCCCGGTCTCGGTGATCCGCACCCCGTGGGTCGATCGCGTCGGCACCCGGGCCGGACCGCTGCTCCGATCGGCTGCTGCGCTGGCGCCGGACCCGTCACCTGACACGCACCGCGCTGGCGCTCCGCTCGATCTGGCAGCTCAAGCGAGCCTCCCTCGATCAGACCGGCTCACGCGACTACTGGCAGGCGGGACGCTCGGTCGAGACGATCACCGCCATCGAGCCTGTCGCCGCCATCGTGAGGCGGTTTTCGGAGACAATCGGTCGGGATTCACGCGGCCCCGGCTCTTCCGCGACCTGAAGTTCCTTGCCATCTTCTGGACATCGGCCCAGACGGATTCACGGCCGCCCTCCTTCCTCCGAGGCCACCATCATGCTGTCACGGCTCGTTCGGTCCGTCGCCATCGTGCTGCTCGCCCTCACCGTTGCCCAGGTCGGCGTCGTGCACGCCCAGGCAACCGCCACCATCCGGGGCACCGTGATTCGGGGAGGCGACGGGGAAGCGATCCCCGGCGTCCAGATCACGGTGCGGGGGACGGGCCTCGCCACCGCCACAGGCATTGGAGGCAAGTACGTGCTCCCCAGGGTGCCCGTCGGTGCCCAGGTGATCACCTTCCGATGGCTCGGCTACGCGCCGGTGGACCGTCAGGTCACCGTGAGCGGCGACATGACCCTCGACGTGACGATGGAGCCGCAGCCGATCTCGCTGGCCGACCTCCAGGTCTCGGCCGCCTCGCGCGAGCCCGAACGGATCGTCGAGGCGCCAGCGGCCATCACCTCGATCGATCCCCGGGTGCTCGACAACACTGCCCCGACCGGTCAGGCGCCACTGGCACTCGCCCAGGCGCCGGGTGTGGACCTGGTACAGAGCGGCATGAACGACTTCAACATCAATGCGCGCGGCTTCAACTCGTCGCTCAATCGCCGAGTGCTCACCCTGCTCGATGGTCGTGACCTCGCGATCGCCTTCCTCGGCTCGCAGGAATGGAACACGCTGCCGGTGTCGCTCGACGAGCTGCGCAGCATGGAACTGGTCCGCGGCCCCGGCTCGGCGCTCTACGGCGCCAATGCCTTCGCCGGCGTGATCAACATGACCACCCTCAGCCCACGCGAATCGCCGGGCGCCAAGCTGTCGCTCTCGGGCGGTGAGCTCTCGAGCTACCGGGCCGACGGCCGCTGGGCCGGGGTCTTTGCCGACAACCGGATCGGCGTCCGCCTCAACGGCGGCTACTCGTCGAGCGACACCTGGACCAGGTCGCGGACCGCAGCCGACGGCATGGACCTGGCGCGCGAGTACGCGGCGGCAGGCGTGACCGTCGGCGCGACGAGCCCCGAGGCGCTGCCGCTCAACGGCCAGACGCTCGGCGCCGGGCGCGCCGCCACCGGTGACCGCAAGCCGATCACCGCGCTCTACGGTTCGGGCCGCGCCGACTACTACCTCGACAACGGCGGCGTCTTCACGGTCGAGGGTGGTGCCTCGCAGGTCGAGAACGAGACCCTGGTCACCGGCATCGGCCGGGTGCAGGTGGTCAAGGGCTTCAAGCCCTACGCCCGTGCGGCCTACAACAGCAACCACCTCAACGTCTTCGGCTACTGGAACCGGCGCGAGTCGAAGGACCCGCAGTACTCGCTCGCTTCGGGCGCCCCGCTGCTGGAGAAGTCCGACATCTTCCACATCGAGGCCCAGGGCAACACCAACTTCCTCGACGGCGACGGACGGCTGATCCTCGGCACCTCGTTCCGCCAGTACAACGTCAACACCAGCGGCACCCTGATGCGGCCCGAGGACGACGACCGGCACGACAAGGTCTACTCCGTCTATGGCCAGCTCGAGTATCACCTGAGCGACCAGGTGCGGCTGGTCGGCGCCGCGCGCTACGACGAGGGCGACCTCTTCGACGGCCAGTTCTCGCCCAAGGGCGGCATCGTCTGGTCGCCGAACGAGAACAACTCGTTCCGCTTCACCGTCAACCGCGCCTTCCAGACGCCCAACTATTCGGAGTTCTTCCTCCGGGTGAACGCCGCGGCACCGGCCAACTTCTCGGCGCTCGAGGGTGGGCTGCGCCAGTCGGCGCTCGGACCGGCCCTGCAGGGCGTGCCGCAGGGCGAGCTCTTCACCAACTCCGCTGCGGTGCCGGTCTACGCCCGCGGCAACGCCAACCTCGACGTCGAGAAGACGGTCGGCTGGGAGCTCGGCTGGAAGGGCGCCCTTTCCGACCAGGCCTACGTGACGGTCGATGCCTACCTCAACAACATCAAGGACTTCGTCACCGACCTGCTGCCGGGGGTGAACCCGACCTTCGGCGCCTGGACCGCCCCGGCGGCGGTGCCGGAGCAGTATCGGGCCCCGCTCGAAGCCGCCGTGGTCAGCGGCCTGGCCCAGGCGGGCCAGACCCTCGCGGCCGCGGGGCTCAGCCGGGTCGAGGACGGCAGCAGCGCGATCGTGATCTCGTACACCAACGAGGGCAAGGTCGAGCAGAAGGGCGTCGACGTCGGACTCGGCGTGCAGCTCACCAACGAGTTCCACCTCGACGGCACCTTCTCGTACTTCCACTTCACGGTGAAGAGCCAGCAGGCCGGCGACCAGCTGGTCCCCAACACCCCGAAGACCAAGGGGACGCGTGACCCTCAACTACCGCGGCGCCACCAACGGCTTCGACGCCTCGGCGTCGCTCCGGATGATCGCCGGATACGACTGGGCGGCCGGCGTCTTCGTCGGCAACGTGCCGAGCAGCCAGGCCGTCAATGCCACGGCCGGCTACCAGCTCACCCCCAACTTCCGGATCTTCGCGGTCGGCACCAACATCTTCGACCAGAAGCGCTTCTACCTCTACGGCGGCTCGGTGATCGGCCGGCGGGTGCTGGGAGGCATCTCCGCGACGTTCTGACCGGCCCATCGGGCCGGTCATCCCGAGCGAGCCCGACAGGGCGAGTCGAGGGATCCCTTGCCACCGCGAGGGATCCCTCGATTGCTTCGCCGCGGGGATGCGGATCGATCGGCATCCCCGCGGCCTGACGGCCGCGGCTGATTAGGATTGCTCCGTGCTCCACATCCTCCCCGACATCGCCGGCCCGGCCGACGCCACCCGCGACATCCTGGTCGCGACCCCTCCCGGCTACGACGAGGGCGATCGGCGCTACCCGGTCGCCTACCTGCTCGACGGCCAGAACCTCTTCGACCCGACGACCTCGTACGCCGGCGACTGGGGGTTGCTGGAGACGCTCGAGACGAAGGGTCGCCGCGACCCGCTGATCCTGGTCGGGATTCCCAACCTCGGCCGCGAGCGGCTGCGCGAGTACTCGCCGTTCGACGACCCGGTCCGGGGACCGGGCGAGGCCACGGCATTCCTGCGCTGGTTGATCGAGACCGTGAAGCCGCCGGATCGATGCCCGGTTCCGGACCATGCCCGAACGGCAGCACACCGCCATCGGCGGCTCGTCGATGGGCGGCCTCTTCGCGCTCTGGGCGCTGCTCGCCGGCGCCGCCACCTTCGGCGCGGCATGGTCGCTCTCGCCCGCCCTCTGGTACGCCGACGGGGAGCTCTTTCGGTGGCTGGCGCATCGCCCGGGGCCGGTCGGTCGGATCTACCTCGACAGCGGTGAGCTCGAGGGCGACGAGGAGCTCTTCGACGCCCGGCGGATGCACGACCTGCTGCTCGACCGCGGCTGGGTCCAGGGCGTCAACTTCCGCTATGTGGAGGATCCCGCCGGCGAGCACAACGAGGCGAGCTGGGGACGGCGGATGCGGACCGAATGGCGGCGACTGGTGGGGATGGTCAGGTAACGGCGAGATCGCGGCGGCGAACCCGCTGCCGGCCCGCTTGCGGGCTGGCTGATCTCGATGGATTCGCCGGCAACGGCCGGCTCGCAAGCGAGCCGGCAGCACGCGCGCATCGAGCCACCGACGCTCGACCCCTACCCCTCCGCCACCGGATGCTCCCCGGTCTTCGGCCGCCACGCCTCGGCGCCGCCGATGAACCGCGATGCCAGTCGGGTCAACCCCTCCCGGAAGGCGTCGACGATCTCGTAGAAGGTCGGCACCACCAGCAGCGTCAGGATCGTCGAGGTGATCACCCCGCCGATCACCGCGCGGCCGAGCGGGGCGTTGAAGTCGGCGCCCTCGCCGAGGCCCAGCGCCACCGGCAGCATGCCGGCCACCAGCGCGAAGGTGGTCATCAGGATCGGCCGGAGCCGGATCCGGCCCGCCTCGACCAGCGCATCGCGGAGCGTCAGCCCCCGATCCTCGCGGGCCCACTTGGCGAAGTCGATCAGCAGGATCGAGTTCTTGGTCACGATGCCCATCAGCAGCATCACGCCCATCAGCGACATGATGTTGAGGGTGTCGCCGGTCATGATCAGCGCGATCACCACGCCGATCAGCGACAGCGGCAGCGACACCAGGATCGCGATCGGGTCGAGGAACGACGAGAACTGGATCACCAGGATCAGGTACATCAGCAGCACCGCGATCCCCAGCGCCAGGAAGATGCTGGAGAAGGTGTCGTTCTGTTCCTGGTTCCAGCCGCCCTCGGTGATCTCGTAGCCCGGCGGCAGGGTGAGGCTCCGCTGCAGCGCGGCCTTCAGGTCCGTCGTGATGTCGTTGAGCGGCCGTCCGAAGGTGTTGGCCTCGAGGGTGATCACCCGGGTGCGGTCGAGGTGGTCGATCTGGGCCGGGGCGGTCTCGGTCGAGATCCGCGCCACCTGACCCAGCGGAACCGTGCGCACCTGGCCGTCGCTGCCGATCACGGTGAGCGGCAGCCGCGCCAGGTCGGTCGGCCGCTGGCGCGCGTCGGCGACCAGCCGCACCCGCACGTCGCGGGTCTTGCCGCTGGGATCGACCCAGTCGCCGGCATCGATGCCGGCGAATGCCACCCGCATCGCCTGCCCCACCTGCCCCACCGTGAGTCCCAGGGTCCCGGCCATGCCCCGATCGATCTCGACGCTGAGCTCCTGCCGGGCGCCGCGCGAAGAGAGCCCCACATCGACCGCTCCCGGCACCGTCTTCGCCAGCGCCAGCGCCGAGTCGCCCAGTTGGGCGAGCACCGTGGCGTCGGGGCCCTTGAGCTGGAGCTGGATCTCCTTGAACGCACCACCGAAGCCGCCGGTGAAGACCGAGGTGTTCACGCCGCCGACCTGCTGGAACTCGTCGCGGAGGATCTCGCCGAGGCGGGCCTGCGAGATGTCGCGCTCGTGGCGCGACGAGAGCTTGAGGTAGATGTGCCCCTGGTCCACGCCGGGCGTCCGCATCGGCAGCGGCGTGCCCACCGTGCTGTAGCTGTAGAGCACCTCGGGGTGCCGCCGCGCGATCGCCGCGACCGCCTCGGTCCGCTCGGCAGTGAACTGGAGACTGGCCGTGGGTGGCGCCTCGACGATCACCTCGACCTCGCCGCGGTCGGAGACCGGCACGAATCCGGCACCGCCGGCGACCCGCTGCAGGCCGATCGCGCCGAAGAAGCTGGCCAGCGCCAGCACCACCATCGACCAGCGGTGGTCGAGCGCCCACGCCACCACCCGGGCGTAGCCCTCGGTGAAGCGCTGGAACCAACGGTCGAACTTGTCGAGCTGCCGGTTGATCCAGGGGCGCCTGGCATCGTCGCGGTGCGGATCGGGCCAGTAGGCCGACAGCATCGGGTCGAGCGAGAACGACACGAACAGCGAGGCCAGCACGGCACCCGCGATCGACAGCGCGAACGGCGCCAGCCACTGCCCCGATTGTCCGGTGATGAAGGCGATCGGCACGAAGACCGCGATGATCGAGAAGGTCGTCGCCGCCACGGCGAGGCCGATCTCGGCGGTCCCCTCGCGAGCCGCGGTGTAGTGGTCCTTCCCCATCTCCACGTGGCGGACGATGTTCTCCCGCACCACGATCGCGTCGTCGATCAGGATGCCGATTGCCAGCGACAGGCCGAGCAGCGACATCGTGTTGAGGGTGAAGCCGAACGCCCAGACGCCGATGAAGCCGGCCAGCACCGAGATCGGCAGCGCCAGGCCGGTGATCACCGTCGAACGCCACGAGTTGAGGAAGAGAAACACCACCAGGATCGTGAGCAGCGCGCCCTCGAACAGGGTGCTCTTGGTGTTGTCCACCGCCGCGGTGACCCGCTCCCCGGCGTCGCGGACAATCGAGAGCTGGGTCCCGGCCGGGAGCCGTGACTGCAGCGCCGACACCCGCTCCTTGAGTTGGTTCACCACCTGGTCGGTCGAATAGCCCTTCGACTTGAGGACGTCGATCCCTACCGCGCTCTGGCCGTTGTACGCCGCCGCGGTGCGCACCTCCTCGGACCCCTCGTGCACGTCGGCGATGTCGCCCAGCCGGATCAGTCGATCACCGCGCTCGGCCACCACCAGGTCGCGGAAACCCTCGGCGCTGCCCAGCCGCCCCTTGAGCCGGATCGTCCGCTCTTCACGGACGCTGTTGATCCGCCCCACCGGCGCGGCGAGGTTCTGGGCGCCGACGGCCCGGACCACGGCATCGAGCCCCACCCCGGCCGCCTGCATCTCGGCCGGCTTGAGGTCGACCCGCATCTCGGGGTAGTTGCCACCGACCACCGAGGCCTGGGCCACGCCCGCGACCGAGCGGAGCTCCCCCACCACCAGCGGGTCGGCGATCGTCGTCAGCGCCTGGGCGTCGAGCGTCTCCGACGACACCACCAGCGACAGGATCGGCTGGGCGCCGTAGTCGAACCGGGTGATGATCGGCTCCTCCATCTCCTGCGGCAGGTCGCCGCGGATCTGGGAGATGGCATCACGCACGTCCTGCGACGCCTGGGCCACCGGCTTGCTGAAGTCGAAGGTGATCGTGAACTGCGCCAACCCGTCGACCGAGTTCGACATCGTCTTGGTGCGGTCGAGCTTCTCGAGCCCGAAGATCGCCTCCTCGATCGGCTCGACGATCTCGCGCTCGACCACGTCGGGCGAGGCCCCCGGATAGGGGATCTGCACCATCACCACCGGTTGATCGAGGTCGGGGAACTCGTCGACCTGCAGCGCCATCAGCGCCGCGATCCCGAACGCCACGATCGCCAGCATGGCGGTGATCGTGATGATCGGGCGACGGATCGCAAAATCGGAAATCCACATGGTCCGCTCCCCCGCTCAGCGATCGCGCGGTGCGAACCGCACCGTGGCACCCACCGGGGTGCCGAGGGAGGCGCCGACCAGGACGGTATCGCCGGCAACGAGACCGCTGGTGACCTGAACCCGCTCGGCCAGCTCGTCGTGGAGGCCGATGGTGACCGGCACGCTCTCCACCACGCCACCGCGGACCCGCTTGACCACCGGTTCGCTCGCCATCCGATCGATCGCGTCGCTCGGTACCGCGATGCCACGAATCGATTGCACCGCGACCCGTCCCTCGGCGAAGAGTCCCACCGCCAGGGTCCCCTCCGGATTGGGCAGTCGCACGTAGAGCCGCACCTGCCCGGTCGCCGGATCGACGCCGGGTTCACTCGCGACACGGTCCCGCGGAAGACCTCGACCGCCATGGGCCGTCACGGTGAACTCCACCGTGGCCCCCAACTTGATCGTGCCGAGGTTCTCCGACGGCACCGACGCCTCGAGCTCCAGCGCGGTCGGGTCGATCAGCACCGCGATCGGCGTGGCACCCGGCTGCACCGCGTCGCCGACGCTCACCGGCACGTCGCTGATCACCCCGCTGAACGGGGCACGCACCTGGGCGAACTCGAGCTGCTGCTCGATCGCGGCGACCCGGGCCCGGGCATCCTGCAGCATCGCCTCGGCCTGCTGGCGCCCGGTCATGGGCCGCCTCGCGGTCGCGCTCGGCGATCGCCCCGGCCTGGAAGAGGGTGTCGCTGCGTCCGCTCGTCGCGCGTCGCCGTTCGGGCCGACAGTTCGGCGCTGCGCAGTCCGCTCAGGGCCGAGCGGTGCTGCTCCCCGAGCACCGTGGTGTCGATCACCGCCAGTGACTGGCCGGCCCGGACCCGGTCGCCCTCGCGCACCCGGAGGGCGACGATCGTGCCGCCGATCTGCGGACGCAGCTGGGCGCTCCGCTCGGCCGTCAGCATCCCCGACAGCACCGGGCCCGACTGGATCAGGACGCTGTCGGCCGTGGCCACGGTCGTCGCGGCGACATCCACCGGCGGTGGCGCCGCCGGTTCCTCCGGCGCGGCATCACCACCGCCGGCACAACCAGCCAGGACGAGAACGGCGCACGCCGCCAGCGATGCACGAAGTCGGAACCATCGGTCTCACGGTCGTCACGAAGTCGGCGCCCCCGGCGCGATGCGGATCGTTGGTCATCAGCGGCCTCCCGTCGCCGGCGCCCCGGCGCCGATCGGGAGGTCACGGAGCAGCAGCGCGCGGAGTCGCGCCACCTGGAGATCGCGGGCCGCCTGGGCCCGGTTCGCCTCGGCTTGCTCGCGTGCAAGCCGCACGTCGGCGAGGTCGGTCAATGTCGAGAGGCCTTCCCGCACCCGGATCTCGGCGATCTCGTAGGCGCGCACCGCCTGGTCCGCCGTGGCGCGCGACGCCTCCCACGAGGCAATCGCCCCGTCGAGCTGGTCCTGGACCTCGATCGTCTCGCGCGAGGCGTCCTCGCGCACCTGCCGGAGTCGGAGCGCCGCCTGCTCGGCCAGCGCCGCAGCCTCGCGCACCTGTCCCCGCAACCGGCCACCGGTGAACAGCGGCACGCTGACGCGAACCGAGACGCTCCAATCGCTGAGGAAGTTCTTCAGCCCGAAGACGTCGGACGGGTACGCCAGCTTGGAGTAGGCGCTCGACAGCGCCACCGACGGCCAACGACCCCCGGCGGCCGCGTCGCGCTGTGCCACCGCGGCATCGAGGCTCGCCCCGGCCTGGCGAACCGCCACCCGCGACGAGATCGCCGTGTCGCGGCCGGTCGCCAGGTCGGCCGCGAACGCCGGCAGCGCCACCGCGGCCGTGTCGCCGAGCGGCGTCACCAGCTCCAACCGCCGATCGATCGGTAGGTCGAGCAGCTGCCGCAGCTTGAGCAGCGCGATGTCGCGCTGGGTGCGCCGCTGGATCACCACCGGTCGCTGGTTGTCGCGCGCCACCGAGGCGCGCAGCAAGTCGAACTCCGCCGCATTGCCGACCCGGTAGGCCAGCTCGGTGTCGCGCCAGGTCCGCTCGGCCTGGGAGAGGGTGCTGTCGGCGATCGCCAGCAGCCTCCCGGCGAGCTGGGCGTCGTAGTAGGCCTGGGCCGCATCGAGCAGCGCCCGGGCGCGAGCCGCATCCAGTGCCGCGCGGGCCTGGCTCTCGCCGGCTTCCGCGGCCCGGACCCGGGCACTCACCGACCGGTCGAACAACGTCTGCTGCAGGTCGAGCCCGAACGACCACTGATTGGCCTGGCCGAACGGCAGCTTCGAGAAGTCGATGTTGCCGGTGCTGTTGGCGGTGCAGTCGAGCCCCCGCTCGAGCGAGTCGAGCCGCGCCGCGGCGGACAACTCGGGATGCGGCCGGAAACGGGTGCAGTTCTCCGGCGCCGGTGGGGCCGGGGTGGTGTCGTTGCTGCTGCCGTCGCCCTGCAGTGCCGAGAACTGCGACTTGAGGGTCCGGGTGTAGCTGGCCGACCCGGAAAGCTGCGGCAGCCATGCGCTCCGGGCCTGGTCGTAGCGGCCACCGGCCACCCGCACCCCGGCGCGGGCGATGCCCACGTCCTCCGAGGCCGAGTCGGCCAGCCTGAGCGCGTCGCCAATCGAGAGGCGCAGCGGGGGTGGGGTCTGCTGCCGCGTCGCTTGTTGCCGCGTCGCTTGCGACGCGGCCGACGTCGGCAGCACAAAGAGCAAGAGCACGAAGCCGATCCAGCCCCCGGCACGGACCACCACCGGCCGCGCCGCGAGCGACGCGGCAGCAGCTCTCGCGGACCTGCTCCGATCACGAATCGACCCCAGCGACGCGACAGCTCGATTCCCGATCACGCCGCCTCCCCGGCACCGAGCCCGCGCAGCGTCAGGTCGACGAAGGCGTCGATCACCGCGCGCGCCTCGATCGGCCCACAGCCGCCCGGGATCACGTCGCGGGTGATCGCGTCCATGAAGATCGCGTTCATCAGCATCACCGTCGCCGCCTCGATCGAACCGTTCGTGCCAATCAGCCCGCGCTCCCGGGCCAGCGTGAAGTAGCGGATCGCGTCGGTCATCGACGTGATCGATCCATCACAGGCCACCTGGGCCAGTTCGGGATGCTCCTCGAACTCCGCCAGGCAGGTCCGGATCATCGAGCCCTTGGCGCGGAGCCGATCGTGCTGCGAGATGGCCCACGCCACCAGCTCCTGCCGCATGTCGCCAGGCTCCGGCGGAAGCCCATCGGGCTGCGCCTCGGTGGCAACGGTCCGGATCGCCTCGCCGAGCAGCGCCTCCTTCGACTTGAAGTGCCGGAACAGCGTCACCTCATTGACGCCGGCTCCTTCGGCAATCCGACGGGTGGTGGTCCCCCGCCAACCGTGCTCGGCGAAGAGGCGGGCGGTCACCTCGAGCAGTGCGTCCTTGGTCGACATGGGGCGACAGTCTATCGACAGGCACCAGTGAATGCAAGTAGGTACTTGCTGCACGTTACATAACGTTGCAACACTGCAACGTCAGCCGGGTCACGCTCACCAAAATCCCGTTCACCCTTTACCCTTCACCCTGTCACCCCACGGTATCACCCGTCACCGGTCACCCACCCGCCCTCATGACTTGGCAACGCACGACCCTCGCCTGGGAGAGCCCCGCCCTCCTCGGCCGCCGGATGGAGACTCTCGTCCATGGCCATGCCGGTGCGCGGCTCCTGGCGTTCCCGACGTCGATGGGCTGGAATCGCGAGTGGGACGATCGCGGCATGTGTGACGCGGTGGGTGACCAGCTGGCGGCGGGCGACCTTCAGGTGATCTGTGTGCCGAGCATCGACGAGCGGGCCTGGTACGACGACGCGGCGCATCCCCGGGCCCGGGCCGAGTGGCACGCCCGCTACGACGCCTTCCTGCACGACGAGGTGCTGCCGGCCACCGCCGAGCAGAACCCTGACCCGTTCGTGATCACGGCGGGAGCGTCGTTCGGTGGCTACCATGCGCTCTGCTTCGCCGGGCGCTACCCCGACCTGGTGCAGCGTGCGCTGGTCATGAGCGGCCTGGTCGACATCCGCCGGCTCACCGGCGGCTGGTCCGACGAGATGATCTATTTCTACAACCCGGCGGAGTTCCTGCTCCACGAGCGCGACCCCGAACGACTGGCGCAGCTGGGTCGACTCGACCTGATCCTGGCCGTGGGGCGTGACGACCCGCTGCACGAGCAGAACGCTGCGCTCTCCGCTGCCCTCTGGCACCGCGGCATCGGCAATGCACTCCGGGTCTGGGATGGCTGGGCGCACGACTGGCCGTGGTGGCAGGACATGCTGCGGCTGTACGTTGGCGGACATGACTGAGGAGGTCGATGGCTGATGGTCGATGGTCGATGGCGCCGGGCGCGCCCACCTCGGCCGGCCCCCATCGACGATCGACCATCGACCATCGACCAAACGGCAAGGCACGACATGACATCATCCGGTTCCCGTCACCGCACCATCGGCCTGCTCGTCGGCCGTGAGTGGTCGTGGCCACCGGCGTTCATCGACGAGGTGCATCGTCGCGACGCCGGTGTCAGCGCCGAGTTCGTGCGGCTCGGCGCGCCGACGCTCGACGATCTCCTCCGCTACGACGTGGTAGTCGATCGGATCTCCCACGAGGTGCCGTTCTACCGCAGCTGGCTCAAGCATGCCCAGGTCCGCGGGGTGCGGGTGATCAACTCGCCGCTGATGTGGACCGCCGACGACAAGTTCTTCGGCGCGACCCTCGCCGAGGCGCTCGGGGTCCGCTCGCCGAAGACGGTGCTGCTGCCGAACAAGACATACACCCCCGGCATCAAGCACGACGAGTCGCTCCGCAACCTCGACTATCCGCTCGACTGGGAGGGCGTGATCCGTCATGTCGGCCTCCCCTGCATCCTCAAGGACGCCCATGGCGGCGGCTGGCGCGACGTCTACGTCTGCCACTCGCTGGAGGAGTTGCTTCACCACTACGATCACTCGGGGATGCTCACGATGATCGTCCAGGAGTACATCGCCTGGGACGAGTTCGTGCGCTGCCTCTGCATCGGTCGCCAGCACATCGCGCCGATCCGCTACGACCCGCGTTCGCGACATTACTACGAGGAAGAGGACTATCTCCCGCCGGCGATGCTGCGGCGGATCGTCAAGCATTCGCGCCGCCTGGTCCGCGCACTGGGCTACGACATGAATTCGATCGAGTGGGCGGTGAGGGACGGGGTGGCCTACGCGATCGACTTCATGAACCCGGCCCCCGACTTCGACATCAACTCACTGGGTCCCAAGTGGTTCGAGTGGGGCGTGCAGCGGATGGCCGACGTGACGATCGCGATGGCGCTCGAGGACCGGCCGCCGCCCAAGCCGCGCGCCGCCGCGCTGATGGGCGGCCGGAGGACCCGCACCTGAGCCGCGACCCGATCTCCGCCTGGCACGAGCTGCTCGACGACGAGCAGGCCGGCGAGTCGGCGGCCTGGCTCGAGGCGCGCCAGCGCGAGCGCGGGGTGGTGTTCGGCGATCGACCGCTCTCCACCGTGCTGAGGCCCCGGTTCCTGACCCCCGCCGGCTACGACGCGCTCCGGGCCGCCTGCGCCCCGCTGCTCGCGGCATGCCAGCGTGCCGCCGCCCTGGCCCGCGAGGATCGCGACTTCCTCGCCGCGTTCCACCTCGCCGACTGGGAGCACCAGCTGCTCGATCGGCTCCCGCCGGCGAGCACCGGCCCGATGCCGCTGGCTCGGATCGACGCCTTCCTCGACCCCGACGACGGCGCTCCCCGGCTCACCGAGATCAACGCCGAGACGCCGGCCGGCCCCGGCTACGCCGACGCGATGACCGAGATCTTCCTGGCGCTGCCGATGATGCGCCGTTTCGCCGAGCACTGGGTGGTGCGCCCGCTCCCGGTCCTGCCCCACCTGCTGGGTGTGCTGCGTGACGCCTGGAACCGGAGCGGTGGTCGGGGCGAACCGAGCATCGCGATCGTCGACTGGGACGACGTGCCCACGATCGGCGAGTTCGAGATCGTCGAGCGATATCTCGCCGCGCTGGGCATCGCCTGTCGCATCACCACCCCGGCGGCCCTGGTGCATCATGACGGTGCCCTCTGCGACGCCGACGGCACCAGGATCGATCTGGTCTACAAGCGGGTGCTGCTCCACGAGCTGGTCGGCCGCCACGGCCTCGAGCACCCGCTGCTCACGGCGGCGCTCGCCGGCGACGTGGTGATGGTGAACCCGCCCCAGGGCAAGCCGCTCCACAAGAAGGCCGCCCTGGCGGTGCTCACCGACGAGCGTCACGCCGACCGGTTTCCCGCCGCGCAGCGCGAGGCGGTTCGCCGCTTCGTTCCCTGGACCCGGATCGTCGAGGAGCGCCACACGCAGGTCAATGGCCGCCGCATCGACCTGCTGCCCTGGGCCGCCGAGCATCGCGAGACCCTGGTCCTCAAGCCCAACGATGACTACGGCGGCCAGGGCATCGTCCTTGGCTGGGAGGTCGACGCCGCCGCCTGGCGGCAGGCCCTTGCCGAGGCATGCACCCGTCCGACCGTGCTGCAGCACCGGATCGCGCTCCCCACCGAATCGTTCCCGGCGGTCCACGAGGGCCGGCTGGTCTTCGGCGACCGGATTGTCGACACGGCGCCGTTCTGCTGGCACAATGCCTGGATGGACGGCCTCCTCACCCGGATCTCCACCGAGACCCTGGTCAACGTCACCGCGGGCGGCGGGTCCACGGTGCCCACTTTCGTCGTGGAGCCACGCGCATGAAGGCACCGTCGCTCACCATCGGGATCGAGGAGGAGTACCAGATCATCGACCCCGAGACCCGCGAACTGCGCAGCTACATCACCGAGATCCTCCAGGAGGACTCGATGCTCCTCGGCGAGGTGAAGCCGGAGTTGCATCAGTCGATGGTCGAGGTCGGCACCCGGGTCTGTCGCTCGCCGGCCGAGGCGCGCGAGGAGCTGGTCCGCCTGCGGCGGCTGGTGATGGACCTGGCCGACCGCAAGGGCCTGGTGATCGCCGCGGCCGGCACCCACCCCTTCTCGAAGTGGTGGGACCAGCAGATCACCCCGCTGGAGCGCTACGTGGGGGTCAAGGAGGACCTGCAGGACCTCGCCCAGCGACTGCTGATCTTCGGCACCCATGTCCATATCGGCATCGAGGATCGCGACTTCCTGATCGACGCAATGAACGGCTGCCGCTACTTCCTGCCCCACGTGCTGGCCCTGTCCACGTCGTCACCGTTCTGGTTCGGCCGCAACTCGGGGCTCAAGAGCTACCGGAGCGTGGTGTTCCGCAACTTCCCGCGGACCGGCATCCCCCGCACCATGTCGTCGTGGGGCGAGTTCGAGTGGCTGGTGAACACCTTCGTGCGCACCAACTCGATCCCCGACGCCTCCAAGATCTGGTGGGACGTGCGGCCGAGCTGGAACTTTCCGACCCTCGAGTTCAGGATCTGCGACATCTGCACCCGGGTGGACGAGGCGGTCTGCATCGCGGCGATCTTCCAGGCGATCGTCTTCAAGCTCTGGAAACTCCGGCGCGACAACATCACCTATCGCAGCTACCCGGTCGGCTTCATCGAGGAGAACAAGTGGCGGGCGATCCGCTACGGCCTCGATGGCAAGCTGGTCGACTTCGGCAAGGGCGAGGAATTCCCGGCCCGGGACCTGATCCGCGAACTCATCGAGTGGTTCATTGGCGACGTGCTCGACGAGCTCGGCACCCGCACCGAGGTCGAGTATGCCTTCCGGATCCTGGAGCAGGGGACCAGCGCCGACCGCCAGCTGGCCATGTGGCGCGAGACCGGTGACCTCAAGGACGTCGTCGACCTGATCGTGCGCGAGACCGCGGAGGGCGTGACCTGATGCGTCGCCGCCCGCTGATCGGGGTGACCACCCAGACCCTGCACGCCATCGAGGGAATCCCCGAGGGGCTCCCCAACTCGTGGGTCATGAACCAGCGCTATGTCCACGCCGTGATGGAGGCGGGCGGGGTCCCGGTGCTGGTGCCGCTCCTGGCCGAGGATCCGGCCACCCTGCACGACATCTATGAGCGGCTCGACGGCCTCTGCGTTCCCGGCGGGATCGACGTCGACCCGGCCTACTATCGCGCCGGCCGCCACCCGGACCTGGGGCGGCTCGACCCGGCGCGCGACACCACCGAGATGGTGCTGACCCGCTGGGCGGTGCGCGACGCCAAGCCGTTCCTCGGCCTCTGCCGCGGCCTCCAGATCCTCAACGTGGTCCACGGCGGCACGCTCTGGCAGGATATCGCGGTCGAACGCCCCGACTCGATCAAGCACGACTACTTCCCGACCGCCGGCTGGTCGCGCGACCACCTGGCCCATCCCATCGACATCGGCCGTGACACCCGGCTCGGCGACGCGATCGGCAGCGTGGCCGTTCCGGTCAACTCGATGCATCACCAGGGGATCCGCGAGATCGGCCTGCGGCTGGCAGCGACCGCGTGGGCCCCCGACGGGCTGATCGAGGCGGTCGAGCTCGAGGGGCAGTTTGCCGTGGGCGTGCAGTGGCATCCCGAGATGTTCGACCCCGGCGCCCCGGCCGTCGGCCGCCTCTTCGCGGCGTTCGTCGACGCCGCCGCCCGCGACGACGAGGCGCGACTGGCGTGAGCGGAGAGCGGAGAACGGAGAACGGAGAACGGAGAACAGAGAGCGGAGAACAGAGAACGAGAAGAGTGAGGCCGATTGGCGGTTCCCCCATTTTCGGCTCTCCGTTCTCCGTTCTCCGTTCTCCGTTCTCTGCCCTCCGTTCACCCCGTCATCCGGAACAGGTACGACAGCTTCAGGAAGAAGGCGTCGTTGGTGCGCCGGAAGCGCGGCTCCGAGGGCAACGGCTCGGGCCGCTCCATGTGCGAGGCGCCGTAGCCCACGTAGATCACCGTCCCGGGGTTGGGCAGGTAGGTGAGCAGGATGTCGTTGCGGAGCTGGCCGTTGCGAATCCGTCCGGCGCGCTCGTAGCTGCCGGTCGCGGGGTTGAGGATCACCAGCGGCAGCCCGGTGCGCGAGTCGTCGCGCAGCGAGTCGCGGGTCTCCAGGGCATACTGGGAGATCAGCCGCAGCTGCAGCGAGCGCGTCAACTGATACTCGAACCGCGCCCGCGGCACCGTCTGCAGCGACACCCGTGAACCATCCGACGGGCGGTTCACCTTGGTGTAGCTGAGCGAGAAGTTGGCGCGGAACTGCTCGGTCGGCGTGAGGCTCACCCCGCCGTTGATCCAGACGATGTCACCCGACGCCCACTCGGCGAAGTTCTCGTCGCGTCCCCACAGCAGGAACCCGTTGAACGACCCCCACGACCGGGTCGGCGAATTGACCTGCACCAGGTAGTCGCGGTTGGGCAGCCGCCGGGTGCCGGTGAACGGTGTCACGGTGCCGTCGGTCTGCAGCACACCGTAGCGGGCATAGAGCGCCTCATCATAGCCGAAGCTCTCGTCGAGGATCGAGGCGCCGGCCACCCAACCGCCGCGCAGCTGGGTGTTGAGGTTGAAGTGCATCTTGCGGTCCTGGATGCCGCCGCCGTGGATCAGCTTCTGATACTGCCAGGTGCCGTTGAGCAGCACCTCGAAGGTCACCGATTCCACCAGGTGCTCGGGACGGAGCCAGGTGTAGCTGTGCGCCACCACGGCGTTGGCTATCCCCGGGCGGCTCACGAAGCCGGTCCGGGTCCGGAAATCGTCGTGGATCCCGCTGATGTTGTACCGGGCCCGGAAGCCGCGGCCGTTGTAGCGATACGCCAGAGCCCAGATCGGGGCAGTGGTGGTGGTGCCGTTGACCCGGTCGCTCGCCAGGGCACCTGAATAGGTGATCGAGTGGATCCGGCCCAGCACCACCCGACCGTCGACCCCCACCACCCGGTTGGCCTCGTCTCCGTCGTGCTGCTCGGTGTAGACCATTCCCACCTGCGATCCCGACCCGATGTCGCGCTGCAGCCGCAGCACACCGAAGAGCGGGTGCTCGCCGCTCCGGGCCACACCGCGATCGTCGACCGCAGCCAGGACCCCGACCCGGGTACCGAGCGCCTTGCCGGTGAGCTTGGTGGCGATCACCGGCTGCACGATCCGCCGAGTGTAGACCAGGTTGCCCGGCACCTGGAACTGTTCGATGCCGTCGAGGAAGAACGGCCGCCGCTCGGGAAAGAAGAGCGCCTGGCGCGGGTCGAAGGAGAACTGGCCCGCGTCGCTCTCCACCTGCGAGAAGTCGGGATTGGCCGTGGCGTTGAGCGTCAGGTTGGGGGTCATCCCCCAGCGCACGTTGCCGCCCACCGCCGGCGCGCCACCGGCATAGTCCCAGCCGCTGCCGCCGGGCCCGCCGGCAACCCGCGATGTGAGCTCGGGGATCACGTCAACCGCCCGGCCGGTCTTGAGGCCGCGGAGCCCCACCAGTGTTCCCGACTGGGCCAGGAAGCTCGACCGCCCCAGCCGCACCGGTGTCCAGGTCTGCTCCTGGCCGCTGCGGTGCACCACCCGCAACACGTTGATCCCCCAGCTCTGCGGATCGTGCGACTGGAACCGGATGCTCTTGAGCGGCACCTCGAGCTCCACCTCGTAGCCCCAGTCGGTGAGTCGACCCTTCGACTGCCACACGAAGTCCTGCGACAGGTCGGGACCCTCACGAGTCGACACCGCGCAGTTGAAGCCGTTGCAGTGGCCGCCACCACCGCGCTCGCTGACCGCGCCGTCGGCCTGGATCCCCAACGGGTTCACCGCAAGGAACGTCGCCTGCCGCCCGTCGTTGAAGGTCGAGAGGAAGAGCTGCACGTTGTCGTCGGAGAAGATCCGGTCGCGCTGCGAGAGGGTGCTCCGGACGCTGCCGCTCCGGTCGTAGGCGCGGATCCCCACGTGCAGCGCCGTGGTCGAGTACCAGACCAGCACCTCGGTCGAATCGTCCGCGGCCACGCCATCGACCGGCGTGAACTGCGAGAAGCCGGTCAGGATCGCCGCCTGCTGCCACGCCGGCTCGTCGAGCACCCCATCGACCGTGGCCTGGGCCTCGAGCCGTGGCGGGGCGACCTCGAGTTCACCCTGGCGACCATTGTAGGTCGCCGGGCCCTGGGGGCCCTGCAGCGCGGCGAGCATCAGGATCGGAGCGAGCGGCATCAGCAACATCCGGGTGACGGGCGGGTGCGGGGGATGGTTGGTCGCTACGTTCGTCGATGAGATCGGGTTTCGGCAACCGAGCCGATCCGCGGATCCCGGCGTTAGCTTCCGGTCAACCCCACCGGACACACTCCATGCGCACCTTCCTCGCCGCCGTGTTCCTGCTCGCAACGCCGCTCGCCGCCCAGTGGCCCGGAGTCCGCCGCGACGCTGGCCTGGAGCGACAGCTCGCGACCCTCGCCGCCCCCTTCGACGGTGACGTGGGCATCTACGTGCGGCGCCTCGACGACCATCGCGGTGCGCTGATCCGCCCCGATGAGCTCTTCCCGACCGCCTCGATGATCAAGGTGCCGATCCTGGCCGTGACCTTCGACCAGATCGCCCACGGCCGCTACCCCTACGACACCATGATGACCTGGGCCGATTCGCTCCGCTACTCCGACGAGGGCGACCTCTTCAGCAAGCTGCAGGACAGCGCCCAGGTGCCCCTCTCCCAGGTCGCGCTCTGGATGATCACCACCAGCGACAACGCCGCCGCGCTCTGGCTCCAGGCGCTGGTCGGCGGTGGCGCGGCCATCAACGACTGGCTCTCCGCCCACGGCTTCGACTCGACCAGGATGAACTCACGCACCCCCGGCCGTCGACCCGACTGGGAGCGCTATGGCTGGGGCCAGACCACCCCGCGCGAGATCGCGGAGCTGGTGGTCCGCATCCGCGAGGGCCATCTGGTCTCCCCCGCCGCCGACGAGGCAATGTATCGCCACCTGACCCGGATCTACTGGAACGGCGAGGCCCTCTCGCAACTGCCGCCGTGGGTGCAGGTCGCCTCCAAGCAGGGCGCGGTCGATCGCTCCCGCTCGGAGGTCGTGCTCGTGAACGCCCCACATGGCGACTACGTGTTCTCGGTGATCACCCGGAACCAGGCCGACACCAGCTGGAGCGCCACCAATGCCGGCTGGCAGCTGATCCGCGATGTCTCGGCGCTGCTCTGGCGCACCTTCGAGCCGGACATGCCGTATCAACCTCCGGCGGGTAGCGAGCGGTTCACGCCATGAGCAGTGAGTCGTGAGTCCTGAGAGGTGAGGGAAAGGCGCTGTTCCTCACTTCTCAGGACTCACGACTCATTGCTCATGTTGTGCAATTCCCGGCCACTCATTCGTACTCCCTCAACGCCACCCCCGCCGCCAACGGGGGAGGGCTCCGCCGACCGATGTCGGCGGAACACATTCACCAGGAGTACGCATGCGCAAGCCAGTCCTCGCGGTCGCCCTCCTCTCGTGCCTGGCAACCGCCCCCGCCGTGGCCCAGTCCAGCTTCGTGGTCGGCGTCGACGGCGGCGCGACGCTTCCGATGGGCAATGCCAACGACGTCCTGAAGACGGGATGGGGCGGCGGGGTCACCCTGATGATGCGCAACCCGACATCCAAGGTGGGCTGGGGGATCGAGGCACAGTTCCATCGCCTCGCCTATGACAACATCCTGGGCGTGGATCCCAACGCCAACCTGAATGCCTATGGCGCCATGGCGCGCCTCGACTTTTCCGCCGGTGGCAAGCTCTACCTCCTCGGTGGAGCCGGCCTCTTCCGCAACGAGGTGACCGGCGGCGACAACTACCCCGACTTCGGCGACACGAGCAACACCGATTTCGCCGTCGAGGGCGGCCTCGGCCTCAACTTCGGTCGCGGGCTGTTCCTGGAGGGGAAGTACATCAACATCTTCACCGACAACCACAACACCCAGCTGCTCCCGCTCACGATCGGGATCCGGTTCTAGACAGAGATCAGAGATCAGAGAACGGAGAGCTGAGAACGGAGAACAGAGAGCTGAGGCGGAGATCTCCGTTCTCGGTTCTCCGTTCTCAGCTCTCCGTTCTCCGCTTCACTCCCCGCAACGCCTCCGCCGTGAGCGGATCCTCGGGCCAGTGATGCTTGGGGTAGCGACCCCGCAGGTCACGCCGCACGTCGAAGTAGCCCTCGCGCCAGAACGAGGCGAGATCGGCCGTGACCTGGACCGGGCGCCGAGCCGGCGAGAGCAGCTGCATCAGCACTGGCACCCGGTCGGCCATGATCCGTGGCGAGACCAGCAATCCGAAGACCTCCTGCAGCCGCACCGCCAGCACCGGCGAGACCGGGTCGCCGTAGTCGATCGCGATCCGCGACCCGCTCGGCACCGAGAGCCGTTCGGGGGCGAGGCGATCGAGATCGGCACGCTGTGCCCAATCGACCGGCGACAGCAGTGCATCGCGCAGCGCGCCAGCGGCCAGGTCGGCCGGACGCCGGATCCCGACGACGAACGGTGCGAGCCATTGCTCGAGCGTGGCAAGGAGATGCGCATCACCGACATCGGGCCATGACGGATCGTGATGATGGAGGAACGCGAGTCGCTGTCGCAGGCGCTGCAGTTCGTCGGTCCAGGGAAGCAGCGCGAGCCCCTGGCGACGGATCCCGTCGAGCAACGCCGCGGTGACCGCCGCGGCATCGGCATCGTGGAGCGGGTGCTCGCCCAGCACGATGGCGCCGAGCCGATCGCGGCGCACGGCCCGCACCGAGTCGATGCGCTCGTCCCAGCCGATCACTTCGTCGCTGCTGGCCCCGTCGGCCACCAGTCGGGCCACGGCATCCGCGTCGAGCGGTGCGGCCAGCAGCGCCCTCGCCTCGGCACCGGTATCGTCGAGGGCCGGCACCACCAGCCACTCTTCCTGCGCCAGCGGATCATCGCCGTGGAGCCGCACGCCGCGCCCCGCCACGGTCAGGAACCGTCCGGCCGCCTCGCGGCGCCTGGCCACCCGGTCGGGCCAGCCGATCGCCAGGAGCGCGCCGGCCTCCTCGGCTTCTCCTGCCGCACCACCCGGTGCATCGACACGGCGGGTCCAGTCACGGGCCGCCTCGCGGACCCGGGCGAGGCCTCCGCGGTCGAGCGACGCGCCGGCCAGCATCCCGTGATCAAGATCCCGCTCAACCGCATCGAGACGCAGGCGAAGATCGCTGGGTGGCGCACGACCCTCACCACGCAGGATGTCGCGCTCGTCGAGCAGTGCGGCGAGCGCCGCGGCGCGAGCCACCGAGGCACGACCCAGCTCGCGGGCGCGGAGCAGCAGGTGCGCCATCCGCGGATGGGCCCCGAAGTCGGCCATCGCCTCGCCATGGGCCGTGAGCCGCCCCTCGGCATCGAGGGCCCCCAGGTGCTTTAGCAGTTCGCGACCCACCGCGAACGCCGCGGCCGGCGGGGGGTCGAGCCAGGGCAACTCGGCGGGATCGCCGAAGCCGGCCGCCGCCAGGTCGAGCGCCAGCGGCGCCAGGTCGGCGTCGAGGATCTCGGCACGCGGCCGCGGCACCAGCCCGATATCGTCGGCGGCACTCCAGCAGCGGATCGCCACACCGGGCTCGGTGCGACCGGCCCGCCCGCGCCGCTGGTCGGCCGAGGCGCGGGTGATCCGGGCGGTCTCGAGGCGGGTCATCCCGGTCCGCGGCGAGAACCGCGGCACCCGTTCGAGCCCACTGTCGACCACCACGCGCACCCCGTCGATCGTGATCGAGGTCTCGGCCACGTTGGTGGCGAGAACCACCTTGCGCTCACCCGGTCGGGGCGGCGCAATCGCGGCATCCTGTTCGGCGGGCGGGAGGGCACCGAAGAGGGGGCGCACCACCACATCCGCTGGCAGGTGACCCTCGAGCAGGTCAGCCACCCGGTGGATCTCGCGAGCACCGGGCAGGAAGACCAGCACCGACCCATGGTCGTGCTCGAGCGCGTCGCGCACCATCGCCGCCAGGTGCGCTTCCAGGGTGCGCCGCGGCAGCACAGGGGCGAACCGGGTCTCGACCGGATGCTGCCGCGCCTCGCTCCGGATGACCGGGGCGCCGCCCAGCAACCCGGCCACCGCCTCGCCGTCGAGGGTCGCCGACATCACCAGCACGCGGAGATCATCGCGCAGCACCATCGCGGCACCGAGCACCAGTGCCAGTCCGGTGTCGGCCGCCAGCGAGCGTTCGTGGAATTCGTCGAACAGCACCGCGCCAACGCCCTCGAGCGCGGGATCCTGCCGCAGCATCCGGATGAGGATCCCCTCGGTGACCACCTCGATCCGGGTGGCGGCGCTGGTGCGCGATTCGCCCCGCACCCGGAACCCGACCGTACCGCCCACCGCTTCGCCGCGCTCGGCGGCGATCCGCCGTGCCGCGGCCCGGGCCGCGAGCCGTCGCGGCTCGAGCATCAGCACTCGCTGGCCGGCGCCGAGCCACGGAGCTTCGAGCAGCGCCGGCGGGACCCGGGTGGTCTTCCCGGCACCGGGCGGCGCGATCAGGACCAGCGCGCGATGGCGCGCGAGCTCGGCAAGGAGCTGTGGCAGGACCCCGTCAATCGCAAGCACCCCCAATCGTAGTCGGGATCCGTCAGCGGGGTGACAGGTCGGTCATGATAGGTTCCCTGTGAATCTCGAGCGCACCACCAATCCCGGAAACCGACTCCCCATTGGAGCGAAGCATGGTACGTCGGCTGGCCATCGCGGCAGCATCTCTCGCCATCCTGACCGGAACCCTCGCGGCGCAGCAGCCGGCCACAAGCCGCCTGGCCGTCTTCCTCGACTGCCACACCCGCTGTGACCGCGAGTACTTCCGGACCGAGGTCACGCTGGTCGACTGGGTGACCGACCGCACGGCGGCCGATGTGCACGTGATCGCCTCGGGACTCCGCAACGGCGCCGGCGGCCGGGCCGTGACCCTGGAGTACATCGGGCGCAACGAGCTGGCCGGTCGCACCGACACGGTCACCTTCCAGACCCCACCCGATGCCACCGACGAGACCTATCGTCACGAATTCGCCAGGGTTCTCCGACTCGGCCTGGTCCCCTACCTGCTCGCCGCCCGGCAGGCCGACAATCTCGCCCTCGAGGTCGCCGCGCCGGCGCCAGGGGCAATCCCGACCGCCACCACTGATCCCTGGAATCACTGGATCTTCACGGTGGGGGCCGATGGCGAGGTAAACACCGAATCGAGTCAGAAGAACTACCAGTTCGGTGGGAAGCTTCGTGCCAACCGCACCACCGAGAACTGGAAGCTGCGATTCAACCTGGGCGGCGACCTCGACCGGACCAGCTTCACCCTCGAGGATGGCAGCACATTCACCGCCAGGCGCGACGAATGGAGCTTCTGGACGCTGGCCGTCCGCTCCCGCGGGCCCCACTGGTCGATCGGTGCCACGGGGTCGCTGCGCGGTTCCAAACCCGACAACCTCGACCTGCGGGCCCGCCTTGCCCCGGCGATCGAGTGGGATCTCTTCCCCTACGCCGAGGCGACCCGTCGGCAGCTGATCATGATCTACTCACTCGGCCTGACGCACTACAACTACGTCGAGACGACCATCTACGACAAACTGGCCGAGACCCGATTCGACCACGCGCTCAAGATCGCCTACCAGGTGCGCCAGCCATGGGGATCGACGCAGGTGAGCGGGACGGCCTCCACGTACCTGCACGACTGGTCGCGCAACCGTCTCAGCGTCCGTGGCGGGTTGGATGTTCGTGTCGCACGAGGACTGCAGTTGCAGGTCGAAGGCTCATACTCGCGGGTCCGCGACCAGATCACGCTTCGCAAGGGCGACGCCAGCGACGAGGAGGTCTTCCTCCGGCTCCGCGAGCTGGCCACCAACTACCGGGCCAATCTCCAGATCGGGATGAGCTACACCTTCGGATCGTTCTTCAATTCGATCGTCAATCCGAGGTTCGATGAGCTGAATTGACGATCGCGCGCGGCGCGATCGTCATCCCGAGCGAGCGCCGGCGGCGCGAGTCGAGGAGCCTGCCCCGAGCGCAGCGAGGGGATCCCTCGCTCGTTGCACGAGCTCGGGATGTTCGGCGGCGCCTGCGGCGCCGTGCTCCCCCTCAGTGCGGAGGGATCCCTCGCTCCGCTCGGGATGTTCGGCGGCGCCTGCGGCGCCGTGCTCCCCCTCAGTGCGGAGGGATCCCTCGCTCCGCTCGGGATGTTCGGCGGCGCCTGCGGCGCCGCCTCACACCTGCACCACGTACAGCCCCCGCCCCTGTGGCCCGTAGGCCTCGAGGTGCACGTCGCCGAAGCCGGCATCCCTGAGCGCCACCCGGTACTCGTCGTCGGTGAACAGGGTCAGCTCGCGCAGCTCCTCCACGTGGCGCACGCCGTGGTCGTCACCGATCAGGTAGTGCACGGTGAGCAGCGACTTGTTGCCGACCACCCGGGTGAAGTTCATCCGCATCACCTCCAGGCCAGGGCGCTGGGCGGTGTCGGTACGCAGGTAGCGGTCGCGCGCCAGTTCGGGGGTGAGCCAGGGTTCCAGCAGCAGCACGCCGCGCGGCCCGAGGTGTTCCCGCATCCGATCGAGCGCCTGGGTCATCATCGGCACGTCGGCCATGTAGCCGATCATCCCGAAGAGGCAGAGGATGGCGTCGTAGCGGACGTCGAGATTGAAGTCGCGCATGTCGGCCTTGTGGAGAGGCACCTGCGGCAGTCGCCGTCGGGCCAGCGAGAGGAGCTGGGCATCGCGGTCGAGCCCCTCCACCTCGTACTTGCCGCCCAGCTGCCCCAACACCGCCAGGCGGAGGCCAGGACCGCACCCCACCTCGAGCACCCGTCGGGGCGGCGACTTCTTCCCCGCCTTCGGCTTGCCCAGCCGGGAGTCGATCATGAAATCGACCAACCCCATCTCGTGCTGATAGGACCGGCCGGTGTAGATCGCCTCGTAGGCATCCTTGACGCTGCTGAGCATCGTGCGTGGTCTCCCGGATCTGGTTGGGTCCAAAGATACGACGCCCCGGCGGAGAAGTCCGCCGGGGCGCCGTGGTGGCCGCGCGAGGATCCGCCTCGCGCCGCCGGGACTTCATGCGGCTAGAACCGAATGCCGCCGCTCACGACGAACTGGTCGCCGTTGCCCAGCTCGAACTTGCCCTGGACAAACGGGCTGTTCTTGCCACCGAAGTTCCAGCCGCCGATCAGGTTGAGACCGACACCGGTGTCGCCGGCGCTGCAGTCGACGAGGATGCCGCAGTAGCCCGCGTCGTAGCTGTACGACGTGTTGTAGTACCGGGCACCGGCTCCCACGTAGAGCCCCGGCACCGACTTGATGTCGAGCATGCCGTTGCCGTTGATCTCCCAGTACTTGAGGCTGCCGTTCCCACCGCAGCCGCTGCAGCTCGGGAAGAAGTAGTCGAACGTTGCCTCGCCACGGATGCCGTTCTGGGTGGTCAGCTTGCCGAGATCGAAGCGGATGCCGCCGCCGACGCCGAAGTCGGTGTCGGAGCCATAGTCGGCCTGCGCCACAAAGCCGATCTGGGCGCTGGCGGTCGACGGGGTCACGATGGCGAGACCGGCCACGGCCGCGACGCCGGCGAGAAGGGTACGAGCGAACGGGAGCTTCATCAGGCTACCTCCAACGGGGATGGATGAGTCTGTCCTGCGCCTGCCGGACCCGATCGGGCCGACCAGACACTACAACGCTAAATGTTGTACAAAACCCGTCACGGCGCCACCACCGACAGGACTACCTTGGGGGGTGACACGGACCTGGATCACCGACTGCCACCTCGATCGCGCCAGCCCGGCGGCGATCGAGCGGTTTCATCGTAGAGTGCGTGAAAGTGCCGCCGACGCCGTCATCGTCACCGGAGATGTCTCCAATGCGGGCCGCCTCGTTGCAGACCTGCAACGTCTCGCCGATGCCGCCCGGGCCCCGATCTGGTTCGTCCTGGGCAATCATGATCACTACGGTGCCTCGGTCGGGACGGTCCGCGACGCCGTGATCGCCCTGGGCGAGACCCGTCCCGCCGTCCGCTGGCTGCCGCCGGCCGGTGTGGTGGAGCTGGAGACGGACGTAGTGCTGGTCGGGGTCGACGGCTGGGCCGACGGCCGCCACGGCGACCCGCTTCGCACCCCGCTGGTCCTCAACGACGACCGACTGATCGCCGAACTCGCCGCCCAGCAGTCCCGCACCGCGAAGCTCGCGGTCAAGCGGATCCTCGCCGATGCCGACGCCGACCGGCTCACCACCCTGCTGGATCGGGCCGCCGACATCGCCCCCCGCCAGGTGATCGTGGCGACCCACGTGCCACCCTTCGTGGAGGCGCTCCGACCCGGCAGCCGCGAAGCCGGCCCCGACTGGCTGCCGCTCCTGGTCTGCGGCGCGACCGGCGCGGTGCTGCGACGCTTCGCGGTCGATCACCCGGCGATCGACCTGCTGGTCCTTGCCGGCCACTCCCACCGGGCCTGCGACGCCCAGATCGCCCCGAACCTGCGGGTGGTGGTGGGTGAGGCGCGGTATGGGCAGCCGCGGGTGGGCATACTGGAGGACGGATGACGGAACGACGGAGGGCGGAGGGAGAACGATTTCCGTCTCCTTGGCCCTCCACCCTCCGTTCTCCGCCGTTCCGTCCTCGTCTATCTTCCCCCCATGCGCCGCCTCCGCTGGGTCCTGCTCCTCCTCCTGATTGCCGTCGGCGGCTGGTACGCCTGGTCACCGCACCACGCCTGGGACCGCTTTCTCGGCGCCCTGGTGAGCGGCCAGGAGGCCGAGCTGCAGGCCACGATCGATTTCCCGATACTACGGGACAATCTCCGGCACGACCTGCGGACCGCCATGGTCC
Organism: uncultured Gemmatimonadales bacterium; assembly: GCA_963817715.1. GTDB lineage: Bacteria > Gemmatimonadota > Gemmatimonadetes > Gemmatimonadales > GWC2-71-9 > Palsa-1233. The sequence continues at coordinate 59,048 of CAWFPG010000005.1, read as the reverse complement.
GGAAATCGGGCAGCGAATCGCCGATCGCGTCGGGGATCTCCGGGGCACTGGTGAACTCGGTGGTGGACATGACCGTCACCCCGCAGGGCATCGCCCGGCTGGTCACTGGTTTCGGGACCCGGACCCCCCGGCCCGAGGACGCCGACTCGATTCGGGCCGGCACGGCGACCGCCTTCCGTTATCGCAGCCCATCGCGCGTCGACGTGCGGGTCTGGCCCCGTGGCGACGATGAGCAGGATGGGGGGATCTTCACGTTCGAGCGATCCGGACTGTCCTGGCGACTGGTCCGGATCTGGAGTGATCGGCTCGCCGATCCGAAGGACATCTTCTGATGCTTCGATCATTGCTGGCTCTGGCCCTGCTGCCGACCCTGCTCCCCGCCCAGGTCCGGGTCGTGACCGACCCGATGCCGGGGCAGGTGGCGGCCAACGCGATCGCCGGGGCCCAGCTCAAGCAACGGCCCTCGCGCAGCCCGCGCCGTCCGGTGGCGTCACAATTCGACTCCATCGGCTCGGTGCCACTCGGCACCGTGGGCGACAGCGTCACCGTCTACTACTTCCCCGATGGGGCCAACCTGAGCCGGGTGCGTCACGCGCGGATCATGCAGCGGCAGCGCTTCCTGCCGCCACGGTCGTGGCGCGCGGCGTGTGACGATATCGCCCACCCCGGCTGGCTCTTCACCCTGAGCGCGCCGCCGACCTCGGCCGCCGGATTGGTGATTCCCGGTGTCCACGACCTGCCGGTCCATCGCGATCCGCCGCCGCTGGCCCGCGCCGGTGCAGCCCCGTACTTCAAGGCATGGATCGACTCGACCTGGCAGCGCTACGTCGTCAACATGAAGCCGACCACCGACCGCGAGCAGGCCTCGCTCTGGTGGAACTTCTACACCGACAGCAAGGACGCCAACTGGGATCGGGTCAAGTTCTGGGGCCTGCGCGGTCCCAACGGCCACAACTACGCCGTCTTCTCGGTGTGGCTCCGCGATGACCATCGCGACGGCACGCCCAACACCACGGCGACCTGGATCGTCGACGGCTGGGGCCGCCCGGTCGCGCGCCACGACGGCAACGTCGACATCTACGGCGTCACCGATGTCGGCGGCATCGACGCGGTGGTCACCTCGAGCGGCCTCATCGCCTGGGAGGATGGCGCCTGGCAGTTTCCGGCGGTGTATCCCGACGAGCCCTGCCTGCTCCATCGTGTCACGGGCCCGCCACCGGGGTGGCGCCCCTGACGCTCTTCGCGTTCTTCACCATCTATGTGGTCTGGGGCTCGACCTACCTCGGCATCAAGATCGCCGGGGAGACCCTGCCCCCCTTCCTCCTCGCCGGCGCCCGCTTCATGGTCGCCGGCGCGGTGTTGATGGTCTGGGGCCGACTCCGCGGAGAGCGCCTCGCACAGGGCCGCGAATGGCTCGGCGCCGCGGGCGTCGGCACCTGCCTGATCGTCCTCAGCAACGCCCCGATCGTCTGGGTCGAGCGGCAGGTCGACTCGGGGATGGTGGCCCTCTTCACCGCCGCCACGCCGCTGATCATCGCGCTGTTCAATCGCCGCCGTCTCGGCATCCCGATCGGCCCGCGGCGCCTGGTCGGCATGGCACTGGGCACCGCCGGCCTCGCGGTGCTCGCCAGCGCCACCCTCCACGCCACCCCGCATCCGCTGCCGCTGCTGGTGATCCTCTTCGCGATCACCGCGTGGGCGTTCGGCTCCACCTTCGGACGCGACTGGCCCCAGCCACGCGACGTGGTGATGCAGAGCGGCACCCAGATGCTGGCCGGCGGCGTCCTGGCGCTGGCAATCGGGTTGGCACGCGGCGAACTGGCGACCTTCGACCCCGCGGCAGTGAGCACCCGGTCGGTACTGGCCTGGGCCTATCTCACCCTCTTCGGCTCGATGCTCACGTACACCTGCTACCAGTGGCTGCTCACCCACGTCGAGGCAACCCGGGTCGCGACCAGCAACTACGTCAATCCAGTGGTCGCCGTCTTCCTCGGCGTGGCACTCGGTGGCGAGGCGCTCTCGCCGCGACTCGGACTCGCCGCGATGCTGCTGGTCCCCGCCGTGGCGCTTGTCGTGACCGCGCCAACCGGCAGCGGGCTCGGCGGGGCAACGAGAGCGGTAGACGAGAAACGATAGACGATAGACGATAGACGATAGACGATAGACGATAGACGATAGACGATAGACGGCCGAAGTTAGCTCTTCTGCATCAGGCGCAACGTCAGGGCCTGGACTCGTTTGGAGAGTGCAATCAGCTCGGCAGTGTGATCGCCAAGCTCCGAGAGAAACTCCAACACCTCGGTGGTCTCCACCGCCGATCCGTATGCGATCCGGAAATGGTTCCGGCAGCGTGCGCTGCGGCCGAACGCGTAGCCTTCGACGAGGTTCAGTCGAATGGACAACGCGGACCTGCGGAGCTGCTCGAGAATCGCCGAGCGCGGGCGGGTCCAGTGCGTATCGCACCAGCAATGGACCGCCAAGGTAAGCTCGCGAGCCACCTGCCACGCGACGAGCTCCTTGTGTGTCTTCATGCGGGAACGCTCGCCCCGAGTCGACTCGACTTCGGTCCGGATGCATTCAATGCGGCACCAGATACCGCGATCAGACACGTCTATCGTCTATCGTCTATCGTCTATCGCTCACCACCAGCCGCACCGGCAACCCGCCGTTCGTCGTCCGCAGCACCTCGCGCATCGGCAGTCCCACCTGCCCTTGCAGCACCCGGTCGTTGACCAGCATCGCCAACCGCCAGCCAGGCCGCCGGTCCTGCACCGCGTGCCCCAGTGCCGCGTAGAGTGAGCGCAGCGCGGTGCGCTCGCCGACCCGCACCCCGTAGGGCGGATTGGTGCAGAGCAGGCCCCGCCCGTCGTCGGGCGGCAGCTCGCTGATCGTCGCCCGAGTGAACGACACGTCGAGCACCACGCCGGCGCGCTCGGCGTTGCCGATCGCGGCGAGCATCGCGCCGGGGTCACGGTCTGCCCCACCAATCCGGACGTCGGCCCGCGGAAGTTCCCGTTCGCTCGCGCGGGTCCGGGCCAACAGGATCGGGGCGGCCCCGATCGCCGGCCACTGCTCGGCAGCGAAGCGGCGGCCCCGTCCCGGCGCGATCCGCCGCGCCAGGAGCGCCGCCTCGATCGGCACCGTGCCCGAACCCGCGAACGGGTCGAAGAGTGGCTCGTCGTCCTGCCACGCCGCCCCGAGCAACATCGCCGCCGCGAGGGTCTCCCGGAGCGGCGCCCTGGCCACCTCCTGTCGCCAGCCGCGGCGGTGCAGCAGGGCACCCGAGGCATCGGCCGAGATCGTCACCTCGTCGCGGAAGAGGCGCACCACGAACCGTTGCACCTCGGGGAGTCGGGTCACGTCGTCCTCGCGCGACTCCGCCTCGGCCGCCGCGCGCACCATCTCTACCGGGCTGACCGCCGCCGCGACGCTCCGCTCCAGACGCTCGGCGATCCCGTCGTGATGGTAGAGTCGCGACTTCTTCGACGTGACCCGGAAGTGCACCGCCGATCCGGCCGGCACCATCGCGCCCCAGTCGATCCGGGCTGCATGGCGCTCCAGCTCGGCGAAGCTCCTGGCCCGGAACGCGGCCAACCGCACCGTGACCCGATTGGCGGTGCGCAGCCCCAGCAGGGCGTCGGCCAGTCCCGCGTGGTCGGCCGTGAACTCCGCCCCGCCAGGCTCGCGCTCGCCCACCTCGAGGCCGAGCCCCTCCAGCTCTCCCGCGAGAAGGGTCTCCACACCGGGCGCGGTGGTGGCGAAGCAGGCAAGCGGTGACGGGAGCGGCATGGGGGTAAATTACCGACCGCCGACGGGAGAAGGCGAGGCACGACCCTCCGTTCTCCGTTCTCCGTTCTCCGTTCTCCGTTCTCCGTTCTCCGTTCTCCGGGATTTGTGATGCCCGCACCTGTCTCCGCGTTCCTCCGCCATCACTTCCGCCACTTCAACGCCGCCACGCTGATCGATGCGGCCGACGGCTACCGGGCCCACCTCGACGGCGGCGGCAAGATGATGGTGACCCTGGCCGGCGCGATGAGCACCGCCGAGCTGGGGCTGTCGCTCGCCGAGATGATCCGGCAGGACAAGGTGCAGATCATCACCTGCACCGGCGCCAATCTGGAGGAGGACCTCTTCAACCTGGTGGCGCACGACTTCTACGAGCGGGTGCCCGACTATCGCGACCTGACCCCGGCCGACGAGCAGGCGCTGCTCGACCGCCACATGAATCGGGTCACCGACACCTGCATCCCCGAGATGGAGGCGATGCGGCGACTCGAGGGGGCGGTGCTCGAGGAGTGGATCGCCGCCGACACGGCCGGCGAGCGCTACTTCCCGCACGAGTTCCTCTACCGGGTGCTGCGAAGCGGCAAGCTGGAGCAGCACTACCAGATCGACCCCAAGGACTCCTGGATGCTCGCCGCCTGCGAGAGGAACCTGCCGATCGTCGTGCCCGGCTGGGAGGACTCGACCCTCGGCAACATGTACGCCGGGCACTGCATCGCGGGCGACGTCAAGAACGTCCACACGGTGCGCACCGGCATCGAGTACATGATGCAGCTGGCCGACTGGTACACCGGCAACTCCGACGGCAAGGGCGTCGGCTTCTTCCAGATCGGCGGCGGGATCGCCGGCGACTTCCCGATCTGCGTGGTGCCGATGCTGCACCAGGACCTGCAGCGCGAGGACATCCCCGTCTGGGCCTACTTCTGCCAGATCTCCGACAGCACCACCAGCTACGGCTCCTACTCCGGCGCGGTCCCCAACGAGAAGATCACCTGGGGCAAGCTCGCCGAGGACACTCCCTCGTTCATCATCGAGAGCGACGCCAGCATCGTGGCGCCGCTGGTCTTCGCGCTGGTGCTGGGGCAATAGGCGACAAGCGACAAGCGACAGGCGACACGCGACACTGCCACGGACCGGGCGGCAGGGGTGGACTGCACCCTGCAATCACGTGTCGCCTGTCGCTTGTCGCCCTACACCTCGTCCTTCGCGTCGACGTAGAATCCCACCTCGCGCAGCTTCGCCAGGTCCTCGGTGAGCCCATCGGCCGCCAGCTGACCGGCACGCAGCCGCAGCAGGTCCATCCGGAGCGTCTCCAGGGCCACCATGGCGTCGGTCCGGTGCGGATCGTCGTGCGCCATGGCGCGCGCCTCCAGTCGCTGGGCCAGATCGGGCACCTCGGCGAGCAGCTTCTGTTCGCCCGCCGGCAGCGCCGCCCAGAGGGCCTGCACCGCGCCACCCACGGCGAGCGCCGTCGGTTCGCCGCCCATCGGGGCCTCCGGGATCCGGCCCTGACCCAGCGTCGCCGCCTTCCAGAGCCAGCCCCCCACCCGCGAGCGGAGCACCCGGGCCCACCAGGAGCCGGTCATCCCCTTGAGCCGAACCACCCGGGCCACCACCAACGCCGGCGTGAACAGCGAGACGACCAGGCCGACGAGCACCGGGAGGGTGTTGTCGAAGTGGGTCACCGCGTACAGTCCACCGATCGTCAGCGCCAGGCCGAGCGAGATCAGGGGCTGCGGTCGCCGTGACCAGGCCGGTCCGGACAACGGTTCGGCAAGGCGGGCCTCGTCGACCTCTACCTGAGCGATGGCGCGCAATGTGGACTGGCGACCGTAGCCGTGGCGGGCCACTGCCCGGATCTCGCGCACGTGCTCCACGAGCAACCCCAGCGACACGGCGCCGCTCACCGCGCCGACGATGATGTACATCACGTCCTCGAGACCGAGGAAGGTCTGGAGGAAGGCGTCGATGAACACGGCACCGAACGCGGCGGCGGCGGTCAGGCCCAGCACCGGGCCAAGCTGGCGACCGAATTCCACCGTGTGGCGCGCGAACCGCTGCAGCGGTGCCGGCAGCTGCGGCTGCCTGGCTCGGAGCGCGTCGAGCGACTGCGCCAACTCCTCCATCGTGGCCCAGCGCTCGGAGGGATCGCGACGGGTGGCTCGATCGATCAATTCCACCACATCACCCCGGGCAGGGGAGAGGGCGGTGGCGAGTGAGGGGGTCTCGCTCCCGGCCTGCGCCGCCAGCAGCGCCGCCCCGCTGGCCCCCTCCAACGGGCGGCGGCCAGTGAGGGCCACCCAGGCGGTCACCCCCACCGCGTAGATGTCGGCCCGCGCATCGGGTGGGGCGCCAGTGGCTTGCTCGGGACTCTGGTAGTGGGGCGTCCCGAATCCCGGCGACGAGGTGTCGGCGTCGGCCCGTCCGGCGATCCCGAAGTCGGTCACCAGCACCCGGTCACTGGTTTCCTCGAGCAGCACGTTGTCGGGCTTCACGTCGCGGTGGATCACTCCGCGGGCATGCGCATGCGCCAGCGCCCACGCCACCTGCTGGATCACCCGCAGCGCCTCGGCCTGCGGCAGCGGACCGCTGCGGCGTACCCGCTCACCGAGCGACTCACCCGCCACGTACTCCATTGCGAACCAGACCAGCTCGCCGTCGGCCTCGACCGCATGGATCGGCACGATGTGGGGATGGGCCAGTCCCGCCGCGGTCCGGGCTTCGCGCAGGAAGCGCTCCCGATACGCCTCGTCGCGTGCCAGCACCGGTGGCAGCAGCTTGATCGCCACCAGCCGGTCGAGCGCCACCTCCTGCGCCAGGAAGACCACCCCCATCCCACCCCGCCCCAGCTCACGCACCAGCGAGTACCGCCCAGCCACGGCAGCCTGTAGCGCAAGAAACTCCGGCGAGGGCATCGGATCAGTCGTCAATGTATTCCAATGTGAAACGTTAGCGACCCTACGGGAGGGCGGAGTGACTGTTTCAGGAGCGACAGGCGACAGGCGACAGGCGACACGTGATTGCATGGTGCAGTCCACCCCTGCCGCCTGATCCGTGGCAGGGTCGCGTGTCGCTTGTCGCCTGTCGCTTGTCGCCTGTCGCCTGTCGCCTCCTACGGCTCCGGCGGCCTGGGAACGTCCGGCACTCGCAGCTTCCGGAGTGAGTCGAACTGCCGCCGTTCCTCGGGTGAGAAGACCCGGATCCGACCGAGGTCGAGGTTCCAGTCCTGGCCCCGCTCGACCCGCCTGAGCGTCTCGAGGATCGAGAGCGCCTCGCGCACGGTGCCGCCATAGCCGGCCGGATTCGCCGACACCGCGAAGGGCTGGCTCGCCACCACGTTGTAGCCGAAGCTCGATCCCGGGGCGGTGTTGCGCACCGCGATCCGCACGGTGGCGGAGTCGTGTCCCGCCGGCATCGTGCCGACGGTGACCAGCACCTCGGCCGGGAGGGCACCATCGGCGAGCGGCTCCTGCGGGGGCTCGACCACATCCCAGCCACGAGTGCGCCGGAGTCGCGAGGTGATCGCCGCACTCACCGATTCGCTGATCGCCATCAGGCCAGGATCATGATTCCGCGACGGGGCGGGGACCACCAACACGGTGCGGGTCTGGCCATTGGGCACGGTGGGTCGACCGACCGACGCTCCTCCGCGGGCGATCGATCGCTCGGCGAGAGCCTGTGCGGCGGTGGTCCTGGTCGAGATCTCGTAGAGCTTCTCGCGCACCAGCGAGTCGGCGATCGACAGCTGCCGCGCGAGCGTCATCGCACCACCGGCGGCGGGTTCCCGGCTCACCGGCGGCTGGGCCTTGGCGGCGGAGGGATCGATCCGTTCGAGCTCGTCGCGCAGCGCCGCGGCGATGGCCAGCGAGTCGGCGTGCGTCAGGGGCTTCAGCGGGGCATCGAGAGCCATCCCTGCCATCGAGTCGCTGCCGCCAACCGGGATCGCCACCGTCTCGGGAGCCGCCGCCGGCGCCGCGCCGCGCCCGGGACCGGACCACCAGACCCCTGCGCCAACCAGCACCACCACTGCCAGCGCCCCCAGCGCCAGGGGCACCAGCGAGGCGCGCCGCGCGCTCGCCGCCTCGGCGGCGGTGGTGTCGCGGTGATCATCGGCGGCAAGCGCGCCGCTGATCCGGTCGAGCTCGGCCAGCACTGCCTGCGCCGTCTGGGGCCGCCCCTCCGGATTCTTGGCGAGACAGCGATCGACCAGCGACGAGAACGCCGACGGCACACCGGGGCGCATGGTACTGAGCGGCTCGGGCGCCTTGGTCAGCTGCGCCGCCATCGTCGCGGTCGGCGACGGATTCGAGAACGGCGAGGCCCCGGTGAGCAGCTCGTAGGCCAGCAGTCCCACGGCATAGATGTCGACCCGGTGGTCGGCCGACGGATCGGCGGCGAGCTGCTCGGGAGCCATGTAGGCCGGTGTGCCGATCGCCATCCCCGAGGTCGTGTGCCCGGCCACGCCGGTCAGCGGGAGCGAGGCGCCCAGCGCCTTGGCCACGCCGAAATCGGTCACCAGCGCGTGGCTGCCGTCGGTCAGGATGTTCGCCGGCTTGATGTCGCGGTGGATCACCCCGCGCGAGTGCGCGTAGGCCAGCGCCTCGACCACGTCGCGCAACAGCCGGACCACCTCGCGCACCGGCAGTGGTCCCTCACGCTCGAGCCGTGCCTTGAGCGACTCCCCGGCGATGAATGGCATCGTGAACCAGAGCAACTCACCCGATTCGCCGGCCTGCAGCAGCGGCACGATGTAGGGATGCGAGATCTGGGCGGCAAGCTGGACCTCGCGCCGGAATCGGTCGCGATTCATCCCCGCCGCGAGTTCCGGGGGCAGCACCTTGATCACCACCTCGCGGCCCAGGGCGTGTTCCCGCGCCACGAACACCCGGCTCATCCCGCCGCCGGTCAGTTCGCGCTCGATCACGTAGGAGCTACCCAGTGCCGCCTTGAGATGGTCGAGGAGCTTGTCGGTCACGCCACCCAGCCGTGGGGTCGAGAGGAGTCAGTCAGCATGGCAAATATACGGGCCGCAGAGGCGAAAGGATGAGATCTCGCTCAGGCGAGGAATCGGTTGTCGGCGTGTCGCTCCTCAGGCGTGATCGGCCGGGTCCCGAACCAGCGACTGAGCCGGCCACGGCGCCGCGCCAGCCCGTCGTAGCACCAGTCGCGCAGCGGCCGAGGCAGCAGGGCAACCACCCGGAGAAGATGCCACCCGCCACCCAGCCGTCGCACGATGGCGAGCACCGCATCGCTCCGGGTGACGGCTCGACCACCCTCAAGGAGCACCACGCTCCGGGGATCATCGGGTAGCCCATGCTGGGCGAGGAGTCGGGTCGCGATCGGCGATTCGAGGGGGGCGAACCGGAACCGCCGCAGGCGGTCGTGGCGCAGCACCAGCCGCACGGACCAGCCGCAGAGCCCGCAGCCGCCGTCGTAGAGCACGACGGGTGTAGCTTCCGGGTCGGATCCCACCACTGAGGCCATCGATGCTCCGCATGCCGTCGTTCGCCCCGCTCGTCGTCGCGGCGTCCCTCGCCGCCCCGTCCCTCGCTGCCCAGGATCCGGCACCCGAGCTGCCGGCAGGATGGGCGCTTCGTGCCGACCCCGGCCACGAGGCGGCCGATGGGCTGTCCTTCGTGACAATGACCCCCGGGTGGCACCTCACGACCGGCAACTTCTCCGGGATCCTTTACCGCAGCGACCAGGTCGCCTCGGGGACCTTCGAGGCACTGATGACGGTGCATCTCTTCGCGACCGATCCGCAGCGACTCGAGGGATTCGGCGTCTTCGTCGGTGGTGACCACCTCACCGACGACGCCCAGCGCTACACCTACTTCCTGCTCCGCGCCGACGGCAAGTTCCTGGTCAAGATCCGCGACGGCAACCGCACCCGCACCGTGGCCGACTGGACACCCAGCTCCGCGATCGTCGTCCTCCCGAAGGACGCCGACACGAGCACCTCCGTCAAGAACGTCCTGAATATCCGCGTCACCCCCAACGCCATCACCTTCCTGATCAACGGTGAGCGCGTCCTGCGACGGCCCCGGAACGGCTTCCCGGTCGGCGGCATCGTCGGGATCCGGGCCAACCACCGGCTCAACCTGCATGTCCAGTCGCTCGACGTCGCCAGCCCGGGCGCCCCGGCACGATGAGGCGCGCCGTCACGATCCTCGCCACCCTGTTCGCCGCCGCGTGCGGTGCCACCGGCCCCAGCGACAACGGCGGCGTGGCCAGCGTCGTCATCGACGGCGACGCCACCCTCACCCTCGTCGTGGCCGACACCAGGCAGCTCTCGGCCACCGCCCAGGACGGCGGGGGCGCACCGGTGGTCGGGGCCCCGCTGGTCTGGTCGAGCAGCAACACGACGGTGGCCACGGTGACCGCCGGCGGCCTGGTCACCGCAGCCGCGGAGGGCAGCGCCCGGATCATCGCCAGGAGCGGTAGCCGAGCCGACACCGTGGCGGTCACCGTGGTGCAGAGCGGGGTCGCCAATGTCATCGTCACCATCAGCCGGAGCCTGCTCAAGGTGAGCGACACGGTCCGGGCAGTGGCCCGCGCCGTCGATGCCACCGGGGCAACAGTCAACGACCGCCCGGTCACCTGGATGTCGAGCAACGGCGACGCCGCCGTCGTGACCCCCTTCGGTCTCGTCCTCGGCGTGGCGCCGGCCAATCCGGTCACCATTTCGGCCACCATCGACGGGCACACCGGCTCGACTACCATCGCGATCATCAAGGCCGACATCGGTGCGGTCGTCGTGTCGCCGGACACCGTGATCATGGCCCCGGGCAAGACCGTCCAGTTGCAGGTGAGCGTCACCGACGAATTCGGCTACGACGCATCGGATCGCGATGTGACCTGGTCGTCGTTCAACCCGCCCGCGGCCACCGTGGACCAGACCGGACTCGTCACTTCCGTTGCCCTCGGCGAGTCGACGATCAGCGCGACCGTCGATGGAGTGATCGGACAGGCGCTGGTTCGCGTGCTCCAGGTCGACACCGACAAGTTCCGGATCGAGGTCACCAACTACCTGATCTACCCCATCGAGGTCCTCGAGAACGGCAACAGTGTGGGACAGGTGGGAGCGATGAGTACCGGCGTGATCAGCCGACCGCTGCGCGCCTCGTTCCAGTTCGGCTGGGCCCTGGTGCCGCCGCAGAAGCCGCCCGTGGGCGAACCTATCGCGGAAACGATGCCACCACTGGCCGATCCCACCGGGACCATCCATTTCGACGTGGACAACGTGCTGGAGGACGGCCGGGTGTACTACACGCCGATCATTCGCGACATCTGGAGCGACAAGGCACTGATCGACCCGCTGCCGAAGTTGGATGCGGTTGGCTGCAAGTGTGGGCCCTCGCCGGAAGAGTCGGAGAGCCGGGATCTCGGCTATTGGTTGCTCAACCCCACATCGGTGTTGCGCTTCTTCGGGCCCTCGGATCTGGGGCTGACCGACCCGAGACTGATCGTCCCGGTGACACCAACCGATGTCGAGACCCGCTCCGGGATCTTCCGATACACCCTGACCGGACTCCCCTGAGGACCGGGACTACTCTCGGTAGCCGGCAGCCCGGGCGACCACGTTCGAGACCACGAACACGGCCACGAAGAAGCCGAGCAGCAATACGATGTAGGAGAATTCGGGCAGGGTATGCATGGCAGGGTCGCTGTCTGGGTTGGTCGCAAAAATAACACGATAGACGAGAGACGATAGACGATAGACGAGAGACGTCTGCGAAGGCAGGCTCCCGATGGGCAGCGGCCCGTCCGTCGCCATGCCCGGGCTGCAGGCGTCTATCGTCTATCGTCTCTCGTCTATCGTCTCTGTCGTCAAAGCTCCCCCTCCCGCCCCCGGTCGATCAGCGTCCAGCAGCAGAGGGCCGCGCAGGTCTCGTGGCCGGCCACCAGCCGGCGACGGCCCGGTGGCTTCATCCGGGGGCAGAGTCGCCGCATCACCCGCTGGACCCCGGCGTCGCCCTCGGGCCAGATGTTGGGATGCCCGAAGGCGAAGATCGCCAGCATCTCCGCGCTCCAGCGACCGAAGCCCCGGAGCGCCATGATCTCCGCGAGGAGGGCGTCGGCTTCCAGCCGAGCCCAGCGCTCTCGGGGATCGCCCTCCGATTCCAGGTAGCGACCCAGCGCCCCGATTGCCCTGCGCTTGGCGCGCGACAGGCCGTGACACGACGGGTCGTCGTCGGGCGTGCTCATCGCCCAGACCAGGACCCCCTCCACCGAACCATGGGCGGCCAGCAGGCGCTCGTTGATCGCCCGGGCCGCTGCCGTGCTCAGCAACTGCGACACGACGGTGCGCACCGCGAGGTGTGCGATCGGTCGTGGATCCGGGATGGTGCGGGGAATCGGCCCGGCCAGCGTGACGAGGCGAGCCAGGCGCGGGTCGCGTGCGGCCAGCGCACGCCGCGACGCGCGCCAGCGATCACGCGGTGGCGTGTCGGGTCCTCCCAACCTGGTGCGGTCGGTCATCGCGTCGGCTCAGAACTCGATCCCCTCAGCCGGCCCGCAACTGGTGGTCGTGCCCCGGAAGGTGAACTGCACCGAGTCGCCCTTGTTCCACCACACGACGGCATCATCGTCGGTGGCGTAGCGCGCCCCCGACGCCGACTCCCGTAGCGGCAAGGCCAACCCGGTGTCCTGCGTCGCGATCATCACCCGCGGGTTGGCGCCGCGATAGTAATTGGCGCGGAGTTCCAGCGCGTTGGCGCAGCGCAGGTCGGCCGTGGCCACCAGGGTGTCGGGATGCGGAGTGGTCAGCGCCGGCTGGGCGGTGGTGGTGTCGGCTGTCGAGTCCACGGCCTGGGAATCGGCCCCCGAGCCACAGGCGGCCAGCAGCATCAAGGCAAGGAATCGGCGATCGAGCATCGTGGCCACCAAGTGGATGGAGATACGAGATACGAGATACGAGGGACGAGATACGAGATACGAGATACGAGTGGCGTCGTGACCCCGGGCGACCGGAGCTTGTGGCCCGAACCGGGATGAGGCCGTCAGATCGACCCCACGTATCTCGTATCTCATATCTCGTATCTCGTCCCTCGTTCATCGCTTCGCGGGCTGTCCCGGCTTCGGCGTCGTCTGGGCGATGAAGTCGCGGATGTCCTGATTGGCCGTGGCCAGGTCGGGCTTGCGCAGGTACATCATGTGACCCGACTGGTAGCCGTGCCAGCGCATCCGATCCTGGAAGCGCCCGGTGGGATCGATGTTCCACATGGTGTACTTGGCGTCGAAGTACGGTGTCCCGCCGTCGAAGTAGCCCGACTGCACCATCAGGTTCAGGTAGGGGTTCTCGGCCATCGCCTGCTGCAGTTGCTGCCCGGTGCGCTCGCCCTGCCGATTCCACGGGTTCACCGGTCCGAAGAGCCAGTACTCGAGGTCGGTCTTCCAGCCGAGTTCCTGCCGCAGGTAATAGTTGATCGCCGGGGCGAAGGCATGATTCCACGCAGTGAGCGCGGGATCGAAGTCGGGCGATGTGCCCGCATCCTCACGATCGATCCCCTGGTAACGTGAATCGAGCCGACCGACCGTGAGCCCCCGGTCGCGCAGCAGTTCCTTCCAGAAGAACGACGTCGGCACCGCCATGTTGTACTGCTTCACCGCGCCGACGCCGAGTCCGGAGTACTTGGCATACTGGGTCGCCAGCTGGTCGCGCTGGGCCACGGGGAGCGAGCCGCCGCGGGTGAGCGCCGGGATCAGCGTGTTCACCGTCCACTGTTCGACCTCGGGGAGGAGCTGGTCGAGGGTGCGCCCCTGGAGCGACGGGTCGAGCGCCTTGTGGTACCACGCCGTGGCCGCGTAATAGGGCAGCTTGAGCGCGTCGCCCACCGGGCCGTCGCGCTGCACGCCGAGATCGGTCGGCGAGACCAGCATCACCCCGTTGAAGTACATCCAGTGCGAGCCCTGCAGTGCACCGACCAGGCCGGCCACCCGGGTGGTGCCGTACGATTCGCCGATCAGGTACTTGGGGCTCGTCCAGCGGTCGTGACGCGTGACCCAGGCGGTGAGCCAGTCGGCCAGATAGCGGATGTCCTCGTTCACCCCGAAGAACTGGTCGCGCTTGGCGTCGCCGATGATCCGCGAGAACCCGGTGTTGACCGGATCGACGTAGACGATGTCGGCCACGTCGAGGATCGAGTTGGGGTTGTCCTGCACCCCGTACGGCTGCACCGGATAGCCCTCGTCGTCGATCTTGAGGATCTTCGGCCCGGTGTAGGCGATGTGCATCCAGAGCGACCCTGACCCCGGGCCACCGTTGAACGAGATCACCAGCGGGCGGGTCGACGGATCGCCCGCCCCCTGACGCCGATAGTAGGTGTAGAACATCGACGCGACCGGCTTGTTGTCCCGGTCCCACACCGGCTGGGTCCCCAGCATCACGTCGTACTTGACCGCCTGGCCCTTGATTGTTGCCTCGAGGTCATGGCGGGTGATCTCGGAGTCGGCGACGATCGTGATCGCGTCAGCACCTGGAGCCGAGGTGGCCTTGGCTGGCGACGACGAACCGGCGCCCGCTGGCGTCGGGCGCTGGGCGGCGACGGAGGAGCTGAGGGAGAGCACCAGGATGGCGATCGCGCGAAGTGGTGTGGGCATCGGCAGGTCGTGGTGACGAGGAATCGGCAAGGGTGAGCGGCAGGCCCGGTCGAACGTACCTGCCGATCGGCCGGACCGGAACCCCGATCCACGCCGACGGGGGTGAGGTCACGAGTCGAGACCCCACCCCCGAGCCGACGCGGCGATCGGGATCTACTTCTTCTTGCGGATCCCGGCCACGCCGGCGGCCACCACGGCCGCAGCGGCGGCCGCGCCGGTCGCGATCTTGGCACCCCGGCTCATCTTGGCGCCCTTGATCGCCTTCCTGGCGCGGGCAACCTGCTTCGACGCGCTCGCCGACGCCGACTTGGCCGACTTCCGGATCGAGGCACCGGCCGCCTTGGCCCGAGAAGTCGCCGTCTTCCTGGCCTTCGTGGCGGTCTTCTTGGCCTGCTTCACTGACTTCCTGGCAGCCTTGGCCCGCTTGGTGGACTTCGCTGCGGCCGTGGTGGTCTTCTTCGCCGCCTTCTTGGCGGTCTTCCTGGTCGACTTCTTCGCGGTGGCCATGCCATCTCCGGAGGGTCGTGGGTGGACTGCAACTACCAGGGAATCCTACCCTCCTCGCCGCGGGATCGGGCAATCGAGATCGGCGGCCGGCAGTCGGCCGCCCACCTTCCCGACTTGGCCCCTCCGGTCCTAACCGAGCACCTGGAGCAGTTCCCGCAGTCCCGGCCATGCCTCGGAGTTGTAGGCGGCGATCGTCCGGAGGTAGTGCCGGGCCGCGTCGCCATGGTCCGCCAGCAGTCGCTCGGCAGCCTGCCGCACCGTGGCCTCGTCGGCGAGCGGCTCCTCGGCGTCATCATCGATCGACCCGTTGGTGTGCGGCACGCCGCAGGCATCGAGAAAGGCAACCTGCAGTCCCGGCTCCAGTTCCACATAGAGCAACTGCAGCAACCGGAGCTCGTCGCCGAAGGTCTCCAGGTTGCGGCGCACCACCTCGCGTGCCAGTTGGGCCGGCGGCCACTTGCGGAGCGTCTCCGGCCGGAAGCCGCCCCCCTTCTCGACCACCGCCTGGATGAACAGCTGCCGCGCCGAGGGGTCGGCGGTGAGCTCGTGGGTCACCAGCCGAAGCCGGGTCTCGGACGGGAGCGAGCGGTAGGGAGAGGCGTCGGCCATGGGAGAACTCGAGATACGAGATACGAGATACGAGATACGAGGTACGAGGTACGAGATACGAGGTACGAGATACGAGATACGAGATACGAGGCGTCCGAATATAGGTCGGGACCGACGGACCAGCACGCCCGACTGCCACAGCCCCCATCCCCTGATTGACCAGGTGGCCCGCACCTCGTATCTCGTATCTCGTATCTCGTATCTCGTCCCCCCCGTTGCTACCATTCATTCATGCTCACCTACATCCTGCTGGCCCTCCTGCTGGTGGTCGTGGTCTGGCTCGCGTGGACCTGGAACCGGCTGGTGGCCCTGCGCGCCGCCATCAAGGCGGCCTGGGCCTCGGTCGACGCGCTGCTCAAGCGCCGCGCCGAGCTGATCCCCAACCTCGTGGCTGTGGTCAAGGGCTACATGGACTACGAGGCCGACACCCTCAAGCAGGTAACCCATGCGCGCACCTCGGCGCAGGCGGCCGCGGAAACGCCGGGTGACGTCGCCGCGCGCGCGCGCGCCGAGCAGCTGCTGACCGGCAGCGTGCGCCATCTGCTCGCCCTGGTCGAGAGCTACCCCGACCTCAAGGCCAACCAGACGATCCTCAAGTTCCAGGATCAGCTCACCGAGACCGAAGACGACATCGCTTCGGCCCGGCGCTACTACAACGCCGTGGTTCGCGACTTCAACATCCTCCGGGAGACCTTCCCGACCGTGCTGGTGGCCGGTGCCTTCGGCTTCCGCGAGGCGACCTACTTCGAGATCGGCGACGGCGACCGGATGGTGCCGAGCTCGAAACTGGAGAACGAATGAGCCGACCCCCTGCTGCCGCGTCGCCTGCTGCCGCGTCGCCTGCTGCCGCGTC
This sequence comes from uncultured Gemmatimonadales bacterium, assembly GCA_963817715.1. GTDB lineage: Bacteria > Gemmatimonadota > Gemmatimonadetes > Gemmatimonadales > GWC2-71-9 > Palsa-1233. Next base: position 42,694 of record CAWFPG010000005.1, on the reverse strand, counting down.
GCTCGCGACGCGGCCAATCCTGCCCCTCCTCGTGGCCGTTCTCCTCACTCTCGTCCCCACCTTCGCGCACGCCCAGGACACCGGCTGGATGATCACCGATTTCCAGTCGAGCTACACCGTGCGGCTCGACCGCAAGATCGACGTGACCGAACGGATAGCGGTCGATTTCGGCACCCTCCAGCGGCACGGCATCTACCGCGAGATCCCGATCAAGTACCGCAAGCTGGTGAGCGACCAGGTGCCGATCGCGGCCGGCACCGAGAAGTTCGACCTCGAGCTGCTCGGCGTGACCGATGGCGAGGGCCACGAGCTGGGTACCTCTGTCTCGCGCGGCAACCAGGTCAGGATCCGGATCGGTGATCCCGACGTGCTGGTGAGCGGCAAACAGACCTACATCATCCGCTACCGACTCGATCGCGGCCTCGGCTTCTTCGCCGATCACGACGAACTCTATTGGCAGGTGACCGGCACCAATTGGCCGGTGCCTATCCTGCACGCATCGGCGACCGTGCAGATCCCGCTGCGCGAGGGCAGCGACACCACCGGCTGGGGTGCGTGGTGCTACGCCGGCTGGTCCGATTCCAATGACCAGGCACGCTGCACGGCGACGATGCCCTCCCCGGGCGAGTACCACTTCGCCGTCGACCGACTCGATCCGGGCGAGGGCCTCACCATGGTCGCGTCGTTCCCCAAGGGGATCATCCCGCCCGAGATCGGCTCGCCGAGAAGACCTCCCGCGCACCCTGGGCATTCTGGTGGCCGGCCGGGCTTCCGCTGCTGGTCTTCGGCCTGATGTTCCGCACCTGGTGGCGTCGCGGCCGCGAGCCCGATGCTGGCAGCATCGTTCCCCGCTGGCACGAGCCTGAAGGACGTCCGTCCCGGCATTGCCGGCACGCTGTCGACCAGAGCGCCGACATGGACGACATCGTGGCCACCCTGCTCGACCTCGCCGTCCGCGGCTACCTGGTCATTCAAGTGAGGTGGAGCCGGAGGGCCTCCTCGATCAGCCACAGTCGGCGAGCACTCGTTCCTCGGCAAGACGTCCGTGCCGCTCGGGCTCTCGGGCACCGACTGGGAGATCGAGCGGACGAGCCAAGCCGCTACGACGACCTCGCCCGCTACGAACGCGAGGTGCTCGACGGGGTGCTGGAGGGTGGCCAGTCGCGGCGGATGAGCGACCTGACCAACGACTTCTACAAGCACATCCCCGGGATCGACCGCGCCATGTACGACGAAGTGGTGCTGCTTGGCCTCTTCGAGAAGAGTCCCGACGGCGTCCGCAAGCGCTGGGCGCTGATCGGGGGCGCTGGTGCTGGTGGCCGGGGTGGCGATCGGTGCGGTGCTCGCCAAGCCGGTCCTCGCCGTCGGCGCCGGGACTCTCGGGACTCATCATCCTCGCCTTCGCGCAGTCGATGCCGGTGATGACCCGCGAGGGGAGCAAGCGCTGGGCCGAGCTCAAGGGACTCGAGGAGTACATCAAGCGCGCCGAGAAGCTCGAGCTGGAGATGCACCAGGGGCCGACCAAGGACGTCAAGCTCTTCGAGACGCTGCTCCCCTACGCCGTGGCGCTCGACGTGAGCGAGATCTGGGTCAAGCAGTTCGGGCCGGTGCTCGCCTCCGAACCACCGAGCTGGTATGTCGGCAACGCGATGACCGGTTTCAACGTCAACCGGTTCTCCCAGAGCCTCACCTCATTCCAGACGGCGGCGACCCGCACGATGGGCAGTTCACCGGGGTCGAGCAGCGGCAGTGGCGGCGGCGGGAGCGTTGGCGGGGGTGGGGGCGGCGGCGGCGGGGGAAGCTGGTGAAGCGTGAAGGCTAAAGGGTGAACGGGACTGCCAGGCACGGGCCCCTTCACCCTTCACCTTTCACCAGGCCGGAGTCACCACCGGCTCAGTATCCAACGATCGCCAGCACCTCCAGCCGGAACTCCCCCTCGTGTCCGTCGGCCAGGGTGAAGCCGATCGACGAGATCGCGTCGGGGAAGCTCGAGGTGGCCGGGCCGGTGCCGTTGGTGACTGGCCGGAACGCCGCGAACGGCAGCCGCACCTCGCTCGTCTGCCCCGGCACGGTCTCGAAGATCGCCGTCCAGGTCTCCGACTCGCCGTCGCTGGGCGTGATGCGCAGGTCGCAGTGGTACTCACGGCCGTCGCCGCGGACCATCAGGCCGATGCCGTTCAATGATGTGAGAGATGACAGCAGGGACTTGGAGCGGACCGAGGTGGAGTTGGCGCCGTCGGTCTCGAACTCGCCATGAAGCACCAGGTGGTCGTCTTCGAAGTCCACGGCGCCGTGGGTGTGACTCCCGGTCACTTCTTCGTTGACGACCACCCAGTGGTCCGGATCGGACGGCTCCAGCTCCGCGAGCGGTACGGTGCTCATTGGGACCTCACCGATAGGGTTTGACTGGCCTCGCGCCGGTGGGTTGAGGAGGGATTTCCAATAGTACGAGCCCCGGGCGGAGGGCGGAAGGCCGGGTGGAGGGGCCGCGACCTCATCCTGAGCAGCCTGCCCTGAGCATAGTCGAAGGGAAGGGCCCCCAAGGGGCCCGAAGTCGAAGGACCTGCTTCTCCTGGGCGACCGAAGAAGCAGGTCCCTCGACTGCGCGGCCCGCCGGGCCGCGCCGCTCGGGATGAGGGAAATCCTTTCCCTGTGGGACCTAGCCCCCCTCCGCCGCCGTCAGCTCGGCGATCCGTCGCCGCACCTGCTCCACGGTCGGCTGCAGCGCCGGCTCGGCGTCCTGCCACTGTTGCACGAAGGCAGTGTACTGCTCCAGCGCCTTCTGCTTCTCGCCCGCGGCGTCGTAGAGCTCACCCAGCCGCTTGCGGACTCCCGCGAGCCGAGTCGGGTCGACCGCGAAATGCAGATAGACCGGGTTGCGGGAGAGCAAGGGAATCGCCTCGTAGCGTTCCAGATACGCCCGGGTCGAGTCGTCCTGATGGGCCGCGTCGAAGGCCCTCGCCATCGCCTCCAGCGCGCAGGGTGGGCAGAGGGTGCGCTGCTGCGCGATCCGTTCCACTGCGACCCGGAACCGGCCGATCGCCCGATCGACCTCGCCGCGGGCCAGCGCGATCTCTCCCTCGGCGATCGCGATTCTCGAGACCATCGCCTCGCTGCTCGCGGCCTCGGGCCATTCGCGGCGGAAGGCGTCCAGCAGCTCCGCCGCCTTGTCCGGTGCACCCCCGCGGGCGTAGAGACCGACGACCTCGAACCACGGCCGGTCGGCGGAGGCGGCTCGCCGCCAGGCATCGCTGGCCACCATCCGGTCCAGCGCCGCCACGCCGCCTGCGGGATCCCCTTCGAAGATGATCTTCCCGGCGGCGACCTCGAGCCCCGGAATCACCTGGGCGTAGTCGAGGGTGCCCAGCAGTGAGTCGAGCTGGCTCGCGAGCGCCGCTGCCTCGGAGGGCTGGCCGGCCGTGAGCGCCGTGCGAGCACCAGCGTCGAGGCCTGCGACTCGCTCCGACACACCCGGCGCGGCACGCACCCGTCGTTCCAGCTCGGCCGCCCGGCGCAGGTTCCCATTGGCGATCGCCAGTGCCGCCTCGAAATAGGCGAAGTTCGGCGCGACCGAGTCCGCCCCGAGGGTGCGGCGGACCGAATCGGCCAGCGCCGCCGCCGCGTCCGGCTCTCCCGCCGACTGCAGGGCGAGCGCCACCTTCATCGCCGAGACGATTGCAGGGTTGGCTCTGCGCCTGGACCCGAGTTGTAGTACAGCGCCGAGTCCTGCTGCCCCACCTGGTCGAAGTTCAGCGCCAAGATTGTTGGTGACCACGGCGTTGGTCGTGTCGAGACGATACGCCTCGCGGTATTCGCGGATCGCGGTCGGACGGTCCCAGCCGGTCTGGCTCATGTCGTGATACGTGGCTCGCACCAGCAACTGCTCGAACGGCGGCAGCTTGTTGGCAAAGCGGACGGCCATCGCAAGCGCCGAGTCGGCTGCGGCAGTCGAGCCGCCGGCGTTGCTGATGGTGATCCCCAACTTGCGCCAGGCCAGCGCGAAGGTGGAGTCGAGCGCCAGTGCCTGCCGATTGAGACGAATCCCCTTGTCGTAGTCCTGCTCGATGTCGTTGGCCCGAGCTGCCTCGCTGTAGAGTCGGAGCGCCTCGAGCGACGAGGTGGTCGCGCGTTCCAGTGGCACCGTGTTGGCCACGCTCTTGAGCGACTCGCCGATCTTGCTCCGGAGCTTGCGGGTGAGGTCGTCGACCACGGTCAGCAGGTCGGTCGGCGCGTCGGCGGTCCCCTGGAACGACGCCAGCGTGGCGCCGTCGTCGGCCTTGCGGAGCTCGAGCGACACCAGGAAGCCAGTTCCCGCCGGCACCAGCTTGCCGCCGAGGATCGCCTTGGCGCTCCGGCGCTGGGCCACCTCGCGAGCGAGCGAATCGGTCAGGGCTGGTCTCGGCCGGGCGCCGCATCTCGACCAGCGTCGACGCCACGTCGGTCGCCGGCACGAGCTTGACGGCGTTCGACTGGCTCATCGCCGAGCGCACCGCCTCGGCCAGGATCGGGACGTAGGTCGAGTCCTGGGTGGTGAAGTCGGCCAGGACGATCTTGTCCTGGGCGCTGAGCGAGCCGGTGGCGAAGAGACTCGCCGCCGGGCCGATCCCCATCGCGCGGGTGACCATGAACGCCGCGATCAGCACCACGAAGGCACCCATCGCGATCATCCCGCCCCGCATCGTGCGCCGGAACGAGAGATGACGATTGGCCTTGATCGCGATCGTCGCCATCGTCCCCGCCGGCGGTCGCGGCACGCTGGAGCCACCAGGCGTAAGCGTCGGGGTCGCGGTCGCGGCCTTGCGTGCCATCCACTTGGCCCAGCCGGTCACCAGCAGCACCGGCAACCCCAGCAGCATCACCCCCACCGCTCCGGTCACCGTCCAGCTCGGCAGCCCGATCCCCACCACCGCCGCCTTGGCGAGGATCCAGCACCGCGCCGAGCGCCAGCAGGTAGATCACCAGCGCGCGGACGAAGCGCCCCTTGGGAGTGAGCGCCGTGGTCGGGCTCGAGGTCGTCGCCGCCTGATCGAGCAGCTGCACCACCTCCTCGGCCGACGCGAGCCGGTCGGCGGGATCCTTCTCCAGCAGGCGCGCCACCAGCAGCGCCAGCGCAGGAGGGCAGTCGGGACGGAGTGTCTCCACCGACTTCGGTGCCTCGCTCAGGTGCGCGGCGAGCATCCGCTGCGGGGGATGGTCACCGAAGGGCGACTTGCCAGTCAGCAGCTCGAACGCCATGCAGCCGAGCGCATAGAGGTCGACCCGGTGATCGATGTTGGGGTCGCCGGCCACCTGCTCCGGCGCCATGTAGGCGGGGGTGCCGATGCTGGTCCCCACGCTGGTGAGCGTGGCGTTCTGGCCGCCGTCGGTGCGGGAGGCGCTGAGCGCCTTCGCAATCCCGAAGTCGGTCACCACCGCGGTGCCGCCCGAGAGCAGCACGTTGTCGGGCTTGATGTCGCGGTGCACGATGCCGCGCTGGTGGGCGTAGGCGAGCGCCTTGGCCACGTCGCGGACGATCGCCGTGACCTGGGCGATCGACATCCCGCGACCGATCCGGTTGCGGAGCGACTCGCCATCGACGAACGGCATCGTGAAATACGGCAGCCCCTCGACCTCGCCCGCCGCCAGCACCGGCACGATGTTGGCCTGCTGCAGCGAAGCCGCCAGCAGAATCTCGCGCTCGAACCGCTCGGCGTTGATCCCCTGCACCAGCTCGGGACTCAGCACCTTGATCACCACCTGGCGCGAGAGCCGCACCTCGGTGGCGACGAAGACCCGCGACATCCCGCCGCCACCGAGCTCGCGCTCGATGCGGAAGGCATCGCCAAGATGGTCCTGCAGCTGGGCGCGGAGGTCGGCCACCCTAGGTCCCTTCCTTCCGCTGCAACTCGGCGATCCGCTGCTTGATGGTCCTCACCGTGGGTTGGAGTTCCGGATCGGCGTCCCGCCACTGATCCACCAGTGCGGTGTATTGCTCCAGCGCCTGCTGCCGCTCGCCCTTCTGCTCGTAGAGCTCACCCAGCCGCTTCCGGATCCGGGCAAGGTTCTGGGCATCAACGAAGAAGAAGAAACGCCGTGCGGCCGGGACGGCGAGATAGCGCTGGTACCAGGTGATCGCCGAATCAGCCTGGCCGGCCTTGTCGAACGCCTTGCCGAGACCGAGCATGCCGCAGGTCTCGCAGGGGGGGCGGCCGCCATCGCGTGCGGTGAGGGTCCTCCGGAACTTGGCGATGGCCGCCGCCGTGTTGCCCTCGGCGAGCATGATCTCCCCCTCCGCCGCCGCGACCAGGTTCGCATTCAGTTCGACCTGCTCGGCGCCCGGCAGGGCAGTCCGGTAGTCGGCCAGCACCGCCCGGGCGCGATCGGGGCGACCCGCGAGCGCGTAGAAGGTCACCACATTGAGCCAGGGACGATCGACCGCCGGACTCTCGCGCCACTCCCTGGACGTGAGCACGCGGTCGAGCAGCGCCGCGGCGGCCGCCGGTCGGTCGCGGTAGATCGCCTCCATCCCCGCGATGTAGACGCTGTCGAACCCGGCCACGCCCCGGGACGAATCGAGCGCCGCGGATCGGGTCGTCAGCGCCGCATACCGCGACAGGCGACCGGCGAGGAGCTCGAGGTCTGCCGCGCCACTCAGTCCGTCGCGCTTGGCCCGAAACATCTCCATGGCGGTGAGAGAATCGGCCACCGCCCGCGCCGACGACCAGTCACCGCGTGCGTAGTCGAGCAGCAGCTGGTTGCGCTCGATGGCGTAGCTCGCGGCACCAGTACTGTCTTCCTGCCGGACCGAGTCGAGGACCGCGGCGGCGGCAGGAAGATCTCCGTCCAGGAGGAGCGCGAAGGAGATCCGGGAGTGATTGCTCGGTACCGGTTCGAGGGCGTACTGACGGCGCATGTAGCGCAGCGCGCTGTCCGAGTCACCGCGGCTCCCGAAGGCCCGTGCGAGCTGGTTGGTGGCGACGGTGCTGGTGGAATCGAGCCGATAGAGCGCCCGGTAGACCATCAGGGAGCTGTCCCGATTGGCGCGGGTGCTGTGGGAGTCATAGAGCCCCCCCATCACCATCAGCCGCTCGCGCTCCGGGAGCTTGCCGGCATAACGGGCCGCTTGGTCGAACGCGGAGTCCTGCGCCAACTGCGATGCGCGGTTGTTGAAGAGCGCCACGCCGAGCTTGCGCCAGGCCAGGGCGAAGGTCGAATCGAGCGCCACCGCTTCCCTCGCGGTCCGGATGGCCCGGTCATAGTCCTGGTCGATGTCGTTGGCGCGGACCGCCTCGGTGTACAGGCGCAGCGCCTCGAGGTTGCTGGTGGTCGCTTGCTCGAGCGGCACGGTGCGGGCCACGTCGCGGAGCGACTCGCCGATCTTGCTTCGCAGCTTGCGGGTGAGGGCATCGACCTCCGGGATCAGGTCGCTGGCGTCGCCCGCGCTCCCCTGCATCGAGGTGAGGATCGCCCCACCCTTGACGCTCGCCAGCTCGAGCGACACCGCGTAGCCACTGCCCGCCCGGGCGAGCCGCCCCCGCAGGATCGCCGCGGCCCCGGTTCGCTGCGCCACCTCCTGGGCCACCACTCCCGCCACCGGGGTGGTGGTGGGACGCCGCATCTGCGTGAGCGCGTCGGCCACGTCGCCGGGCTCGAGCACCTGCACCGCCCGGCTCTGCGACATTGCCGCCCGCACCGCCTCCTGGACGATCGGCGCCAGCGCGCTGTCTTCCGGTGCCGCGCTGAACGACGCGAGCAGCACCTTGTCCTGGGCGTTGAGCGAACCGGCGGCGAAGAGCGACGCCGCCGGCCCGACGCCCATCGCCCGAGTGATCATGAACGCCGCGATCAGCACCACGAAGGCACCCATCGCGATCATGCCGCCCCGCGTCGCTCGACGGAAGGAAAGGTGCCGATTCGCCTTGATCGCGATGTTGGCCATCGTCCCCGACGGTGGCCGTGGCGCCATCCCGCCCCCGGGCGTGAGGGTCGGCGTCGCCGCCGCTGCCTTCCGGGCCATCCACTTGGCCCAACCGGTCACCAGCAGCACCGGCAGCCCCAGCAGCATCACACCCACGGCGCCCATCACCGTCCAGCTCGGCAGGCCGATCCCGACCACCGCCGCGCGGGCCACGATCCAGACCACCAGCGTGCTCAGCGCCCAGAGCGCCAGCGAGCGGACCATCCGCCCCTGCGGGGTGAGGCGCGCCGACTCCGACGAGGTGGTCGCCACGCTGCCCAGCGCCTGCACCACCTCCTGCGCCGAGCCGAGCCGGTCGGCCGGATCCTTCTCCAGCAGCCGCGCCACCAGCAGCGCCAGGGCGGGCGGGCAGTCGGGACGGAGCGTCTCGACCGACTTCGGCGCCTCGCTCAGGTGCGCGGCCAGCATCCGCTGCGGGGGATAGTCGGCGAACGGCGACTTGCCCGTCAGCAGCTCGAAGGCCATGCAGCCGAGCGCATAGAGGTCGACCCGGTGGTCGAGGTTGGGGTCGCCAGCCACCTGTTCCGGGGCCATGTAGGCCGGGGTGCCGATCGAGGTGCCCACGCTGGTGAGGGTGGCGTTCTGGCCGCCGTCGGTGCGGGAGGCACTGAGCGCCTTCGCAATCCCGAAGTCGGTCACCACTGCGGTGCCGCCCGAGAGCAGCACGTTGTCGGGCTTGATGTCGCGGTGCACGATGCCGCGCTGGTGGGCGTAGGCGAGTGCCTTGGCCACGTCGCGCAGGATCGCGATCACGTCGTCGATCGGCATCCCGTGGCCGATCCGGTTCCGGAGCGACTCGCCGTCGACGAACGGCATGGTGAAGTAGGGGAGCCCGCCCACCTCGCCGGCGGTGAGCACCCCGACGATGTTCGCCTGCTGCAGCGACGCCGCCAGCAGGATCTCGCGCTCGAACCGCTCGGCGTTGATCCCCTGGACCAGCTCGGGACTCAGCACCTTGATCACCACCTGGCGCGACAGCCGCACCTCGGTCGCGACGAAGACCCGCGACATCCCGCCGCCACCGAGCTCGCGCTCAATGCGAAAGGCATCGCCAAGATGGTCCTGCAACTGGGCGCGGAGGTCCACGAGGATCCGGGGATTGAGGGAGAGCCCTCAACTTACGGGAGCCGGAGGTCCGGCGGAAGGCAACCGGGCGCGTGGATCGCCCCGGCTCCCCCTCCCCCGCTGCGCTACGGCTTCCGCTTCCCGCCGAAGCTCTGCCCGCCCTGGTTGAGCGTCATCATCGTCGCCCGCTCGCCCTCGACGGTGAAGACGATCCGGATCGAGTCGTCGAAGGCCATCCCGAAGGTGTGGTCGCCGAGGTAGAGCATCGCGTTGGCACCCTGCCCGGCAAGCTGGCCGGTGAGATGGTCACCGGCCACCGCGACGGTGAAGTCGCGCGCACCGCCCGGCAGCTCCAGCGCGTATGTCCCGACCACGGCGTCACGCTCGGCGATCGGCAACGGCTTCGCCATCGCCGTCGCCGGCTGCTCCAGCGGCAGTCCCAGCGCCGCGCGGCCCAGTTGCTTGAGCAGGCCATCGGCCTTGGCCGATCCCGAGTTGGTCAGCACCGTGAGCGACAGCCCGGCGCTCGGCACCCAGGCGTTGCCGGTGATGAAGCCGAAGATCCCGCCACCATGGCTGATGAGCAGCCGTCCGCCGAGCGAGTCGCGCACCAGCGCGAAGCCGTAGTGCGGCGCCTTCAGGTCGGCGGCACCCATCGGCGTTGTCATCATCCGGTAGGATTCCGCCGACACCACCTTGCCGGTGTGCAGCGCCCGATTCCACTTGGCGAGGTCGATCACCGTCGAGCACATCGCCCCGGCGGCGTATGGCTGCGTCATCGCCAGGTAGTTGGCGTTCTGCCAGCGCTCGTCGTCCTTGTCATAGCCGTGGGCCCGGTGCGGGATCAGCGGCTCGTTGAGGCACTCGCGCGTGGCGGTGAGTCCCAACGGTCGCGCGAGTCGCTGCTGGACCGCCTCCCCCCACTTCAGGCCCGTCACCTTCTCGATCACCATGCCGAGCAGGATGTAGCCGGTGTTGTCGTAGTTCCACTTGGTGCCCGGGGCGAAGTCCATCGGCTGGTCGAAGGTGAGCGCGATGATGGTGTCGGGCGGCATCTGCTCGCCCCAGCGCTTCTGCCACGCCGGCCCGAGCGAGGTGTAGCTGGGGATCCCCGAGGTGTGGTTGAGCAGCTGGTGGATGGTCACCGGCTGCCACGCCGCCGGCAGCCCGGCGACGTACCTGCTGATCGGATCCTCGAGCGCCAGCGAGTCGTGTTCCATCAGCTGCATGATGATCGACGCGGTGAACTGCTTGGTCACCGAGCCGATCTCGTACACCGATTCCGCCGTGGCGGGGACCTCGTTCTCGAGGTCGGCCATCCCCCAGGCCCGGAGCGCCAGGATCTCGTCGCCCCGCACCACCCCGATCGCCACGCTGGGCGAGTTGCCCTGCGCCACGAAGTCCTGCGCCAGCGAGTCGATCAGCCGCGACGCCTCGCCAGCCGAGGGGAGTGCCTGCGCCGCGAGGGCGACGGGGAGGAGGAGGGAGGTGAGCAAGAGGTCGCGTAGTCGCATCGTGGTCGGTCCCGTTCATTGAATTGGTGCGCAACAGGTCATCCCGAGCAGAGGCCGCGGTCGAGGGACCCCTCACCCGAGCAAGGGGTCCGTCCACTCGCGCCTTCGGCGCTCGGTCGGGATGACGCCCCTGTCGCTTGTCGCCTGTCGCCCGTCGCGTCAGTTGCCGCCCGGCGTGTGTCCCTCGGCCCACGTCGGGAACGGCGGCCGCGCCGGCGCCACGTAGGGATGCTGCGCCAGCGAGTCCATCACCACCCGGACCGCCCGCTCGAGCTGCACGTCACGTCCCTGGCGCCAGGCGGCCGGATCCTCCTGCACCTCGATGTCGGGCGCCACGCCCTGGTTCTCGACCTCGTACTTCCCCTCGTAGCTCCAGAGCGAGATCCGCGGCGCCGTGATCGTGCCGCCGTCCATCAGGTCGGGATAGCCGCCGATCCCGACCAGCCCACCCCAGGTCCGGGTGCCCACCAGCGGTCCGACCTTGAAGCGCCGGAAGAGCCACGGCAGCTCGTCGCCGCCCGAGCCGGCCCACTCGTTGATCAGCATCGCCTTGGGGCCGTAGATCGCCCCGGCGGGGATCGGCACGTCCTTGCCGTACTTCTGGGTGATGTAGTTGAACGGCGCATTCTTGAGCAGGTAGTAGACCATGTAGTCGGCGATGTTGCCGCCACCGTTGTAGCGCTCGTCGACCACCGCCCCCTGCTTGTCCTGCTGGGCGAAGAAGTACCGATTGAACCGCTCGTAGCCCTCGGTCGACGTGTTGGGGATGTAGAGATACGCCAGCTTGCCGCCCGAGAGCGAGTCGACCATCCGGCGGTTGCGGTCGATCCACGCCAGGTGGCGAAGCATCCCGTCGTTGCCGAGCGGCACCACCGTCACGTCGCGCGCCCCGTTGCCGTCGGCAGTGGGACCGACCCGGATCACGACCTGCTTGCCCGCGGTGCCGGCCAGCGCGGCATTCACGTTGGTCGCGGTGGTGAGCGGCACGCCGTTGACCGCCAGCAGATACTCACCCTCGTGCACGGTGATCCCCGGTTGCGTGAGCGGGGCCTTGACGCCGGGATTCCAGTTCTCGCCGGCATAGATCCGCGCGAACTGCCAGCGCCCGTTGCTGGCGCGATAGTCGGCACCCAGCACACCGGTCCCCGGCGTGTCATCACCGCCACCCGGAGGCCCGCTGACATACAGGTGCCCGACGGTCAGGTTGCCGAACACTTCCTGGAAGAGCAGCGTGAGGTCGTTGCGACTGCCCAATCCGGGGAGGAAGCGCTCGTAGTACCGCTCGGTTGCGTCGAGATCGAGGCCGTGGTAGTTCGGGTCATAGAAGAACGCCCGCTGCATCCGGAACGCCTCGTGGTACATCTGCGTCCACTCGGCGCGGGGATCGGTCTTCACCTGGATCGCGGCGGTGGCGAGCGCGCCATCTCCCGGCGTGATCGGCTTGGCGAGATCGGCGATCGCCCAGCTGTTGCCCTTCTGGTAGAGCAGCTTGCCGCCATCCCGCGACACATCGAACGACGACACGCCGTCGACCAGCTCGCTCGTCTTGCGCTCCTTGAGGTCGAACTTGTGGAGCGTGGCGACCGAGTTCCCGCCCTGCTGGACCTGGGGACGGAGCGGCAGTTCCGCGAGGATCACCACACCAGCCTTGCCCGCCGCCGTCGCGACGTAGTTGCGGGCCTCGGCGGGGAGCGCCACCGCTCGCCGGGCGATCCCGTCGAAGTTGATCGTCACCGTCGAGTCGGCGCCGGGCTTGGCCTTGCTGCTGTCGGCCTTGGCGGGTTCCTCATCGCTCTCCGGTGCCATCGGGCTCGGATCGTCCGCGCTCAGCACGATCGCATAGAGACTCGCCGTGACCGGGTGGTCGAAGGTGGTCATGCTGAAGTCGCTCGCCGGCCCGGCGTCAGTGCTCGAGACGAAGTAGAGGTACTTGCCCCCGACATCGAACGCCGGGGCCGACGCACTGCTCATCCCGTCGGTGACCTGGTGGGTCGAGCCGTTGGTGCGGTCGAAGATGAAGACCGCCGGCAAACGGTTGCTGATCTGGCGCGAATAGGCGAGCCAGCGCGAGTCTCTCGACCATGACACCTGCGGTCCCTGCGCGCCCCACGAGCCGAATGGATTGACGTCGACCCGGGTGAGGTTCCCCGAGGCGATGTCCACCGCCCACATCTCGCCGCGTGAGTTGCTGAAGGCGATAGTCTTGCCATCCGGCGACCAGGTCGGGTTGTAGTCGAAATTGTCGCCGCCACCCAGCGAGATCCGCCGCGGCTCGCCCATCCCGTCCTGCGAGCGAAGCTCGAGGTCGTATTGCCCGCTGGCGTCGGTGAAGTACGCCACCGTCTGGCCGTCGGGCGACCAGACCGGAGTCCGCTCCATCACACCGGGGGTGTTCGTGAGGTTGCGCGGATCGCCCTTGTCGGCCGGGACCGTGACGATCTCGCCGTGGGCCTCGAAGGCCACCCGCTTGGCGGTCGGGGACAGCGACGCCGAACCGAGATGACTGCCCACCCTGGCCCAGTCGGCCAGTGTCTCCGTCAGCTCGCCATCGATGTGAATGTTGACCGTCGAGGTGCGGCCGGTGGCCAGGTCGTAGAGCCCGATCGAGCCGAACTGGGCATAGGCGATCGCCCCGGGACCGGCATTGGCGTACTTGATCTCGAGTCCGGTGTTGGTGATCCGCCGGGTCACCGCCCTGGTCGCGAGGTCGTAGCTGTAGAGCGTGGTCGGGCCGTCGCGGTCGCTCAGGAAGAAGACGGTGTCGCCGACCCACATCGGGTAGTCGTCGGTCGAGCCGGCATGGGGGACCTTCTCGATCGCCGCATTCGACAGCGTCGCGATCCAGATCGCCGGGGTGCGGCCGCCACGGTAGCGCTTCCAGACCGCGTTGGCAGGCAGGAACTCGGTGTAGGCCAGTCGGCTCCCGTCGGGCGAGAACGACGCGTTGAGCCCGCCCGGTAGCCGGAGCGGCGTCGCCGCCGGGTCGGTGACCCCCTGCACGAAGAACTGGAACGGCAGCCCCGCCGGGTGGATCCCGTCACGGAGCGACGCGAAGAGCACCTTGCCGTCAGGCGTCCAGTCCACGCTCGCATCGGTCATCGGATGCCAGGTGAGTCGGGTCGGCGTCCCACCATCGACACCGACCACATAGACGTCGGTGTTCCCCTCGCGGGTCGCGGTGTAGGCCACCCGACGGCCATCGGCCGAGAAACGACAGCGGCTCTCGAGTCCCGGCGTGCTCGTGAGCCGGTGCGCGTCGCCACCGCCCCGCGCGACCATCCAGATGTCACCGGCATAGGTGAAGCAGAGCTGGGTGGCGCTCACGTCGGGCTCGGTGAAGATCCTGGGCGGCTCCTGCGCGGTGAGCGGCAGGGCGACGAGCGCGGCGGGCAACAGGCGCGCAAGAAACTGACGCGGCGACATGCAGGACTCCGAAGAAACGAGGATGGCTCCTAACATACGGCCGGGGACAGCGACAGGCGACACGCGACAGGCGACAAGCGACGGGCGACAAGCGACGGGCGAATTCCTCATCCTGAGCGAAGTCGAAGGGGACCTGCTTGTCGACAATCACCCCACCAGCAGGTCCCTCGACGGCGCAGCCCATCGGGCAGCGCCGCTCGGGATGAGGGTCACGCCCGTCACCCTCCGTCTCCCCGGAACCCATCCCACCCCGATCCGTGTACATCTATACGAGATGAGCGACCCCGACCCCCAATACGCCCCCGGCTGGCCCGGCATCGAGCCGCGCTGGACCTCGAGCGCCAAGAGCGGCGTCGGAACGGCGATCGGGACGAGCGGCCGGGTCTGGTTCACCATCAGTCACGGCATCCTCAACGAGATCTACTATCCCCGGGTCGACCAGGCGTGCACGCGCGACATGGGGCTGGTGGTCACCGGCCCCGACGGCCTCTTCTCCGAGGAGAAGCGCCACACCAGGCAGGAGGTGGCCGCCTTCGCCGACGGCATCCCCGCCTTCCGACTCACCAACCGTTGCACGGCCGGGCGCTACCGGATCGACAAGGAGATCGTCGCCGATCCGCATCGCGAGGCGATCCTCCAGCGGGTGCGCTTCACCGCCCTCAAGGGACGTCGCCGCGACTACCGCCTGTTCGCCATCCTCGCCCCGCACCTCGGCAACGCCGGCCGGGGCAACACGGCCTGGCTCGGCGACTACAAGGGCAACCCGATGCTCTTCGCCCAGCGCGACGGCACCGCCCTCGCCCTGGCCTGCTCCGGTGGATGGCTGGCGCGCTCGGTCGGATTCGTGGGCGCCTCCGATGGCTGGCAGCAGCTCCACGATCATGGCGAGTTGACCCAACGCTACGACCGCGCCGAGAACGGCAACGTCGCGATCACCGCCGAGATCGATCTCGACGGTGACGCCGGCGATTGCGTGATCGCGATCGGCTTCGGGCGGACGGCCGCCGAGGCGGGACATCGCGCCGCGGCGAGCCTCCGCGACGGCTTCGATCGCGCCGCCGACGATTACCGTCGCGGCTGGGAGGAGTGGCAGCAGCAGCTCACCAGGCCGCCCACCGCCGCCGGTGCCGGTCGCGATCTCTTCCGGGTGTCGACCGCGGTGCTCCGCACCCACGAGTCGGCCCGCTTTCCCGGCGGCATCATTGCCTCGCTCTCGATTCCCTGGGGCTTCGCCCGGGGCGACGGCGACCTGGGCGGCTACCACCTGGCCTGGCCTCGCGACCTGGTCGAGAGCGCCGGCGGCCTGCTCGCCGCGGGCGCCAACCACGATGTCCGCCGCGTGCTCCGCTACCTCGCCGTGACCCAGGAGGCCGACGGCCACTGGCCCCAGAACATGTGGCTCGACGGCGAGCCGTACTGGCGTGGCATCCAGATGGACGAGACCGGCTTCCCGATCCTGCTGGTCGATCTCGCCCGACGCGGCGGCGCCCTCGATCAACAGCAGCTCGAGGCCTTCTGGCCGATGGTCCGCCGAGCCGCCGCCTTCCTGGTCTCCAACGGCCCGGTCACCGACCAGGATCGCTGGGAGGAGGACCCCGGCTACTCGCCGTTCACCCTCGCGGTGGAGATCGCCGCACTGCTGGTCGCCGCCGAACTCGCCGACCACCACGAACCGGCGATCGCGAGCTACCTGCGCGAAACCGCCGATGCGTGGAACGCGATGATCGAGCACTGGACCTACGCGACCGACACCGAGCTCTCCCGGAAGCTGGGGATTCCCGGCTACTACGTGCGGATCGCCCCGCCCGAGGAGGCCGACGGCAGCTCGCCGGCCGACGGGTTCGTGCCGATCAAGAACCGTCCGCCCGGTGAGATGCCCTCGCGCGCCTCGGCGATCGTGTCCCCCGACGCCCTGGCCCTGGTGCGCTTCGGCCTTCGCGCCGCCGACGACCCACGCATGGTCGCCACCGTCAAGGCGATCGATGCCCTGCTGCGCGTGGAGCTCCCCCAGGGACCCGCGTGGCACCGCTACAACGGCGACGGCTACGGCGAGCACGCCGACGGCGCGCCGTTCGACGGCACCGGGATCGGTCGCCCCTGGCCGCTGCTCACCGGCGAGCGGGCCCACTACGAACTCGCGGCGGGACGACCCGAGGTGGCCGAACAGCTGCTGGCGGCGTTCGCCGCCTTCGCCAACGACGGTGGTCTCCTGCCGGAGCAGGTCTGGGACGCCGACGACATCCCCGACCGTGAACTCTTCCGCGGCCGTCCCGCCGGTTCGGCGATGCCCCTGGTCTGGGCCCACGCCGAATATGTGAAGCTCCTCCGCTCACTGGCCGACGGGAAGACCGCCGACACTCCGCCGCAACCGGTCCAGCGCTACCAGGTCGAGCGACAGGGCTCGCCACACCACATCTGGCGCTTCAACCAGAAGTGCCGCCGGATGCCGGCCGGCCAGCAGCTGCGGATCGAGCTCAAGCACCCCGCGCTGGTGCACTGGAGCGACGACGACTGGGCCACCGTGCACGACACCCCCACTCGCGACACCGGACTCGGACCACACGTGGCCGACCTCGACACCACCGCGCTCCAGCCGGGACGGGTGGTCGTCCTTACCTTCAACTGGTTGTTGATCGATCGCTGGGAGGGGACCGACTACACCGTCGCCGTCGTCCCGGCACCGGCCACCACCGCAGGAACGCCATGACCGCACCACCCCGCTCCGACGCCTTCGTCTTCTTCGGTGCCACCGGCGACCTCGCCTACAAGAAGATCTTCCCGGCCCTCCAGGCAATGATCCGTCGCGGCCACCTCGACGCGCCGATCATCGGCGTGGCCCGCCCCGGCTGGTCGATCGACCGGCTCCGTGAGCGCGCCCACGCCTCGCTCACCGAGCACGGCGGTGTCGACGAGCAGGCGTTCGCGAAACTCTCCAGCCTGCTCCAGTACGTGTCGGGCGACTACAGCGACCGCGCCACCTTCGACAAGCTCCGCGAGGCGATCGACGGCGCCACCGCGCCGATCCACTACCTGGCAATCCCGCCCAGCATGTTCTCGGTGGTGATCGAGCACCTCGGCGCCTCGGGATCGGCCCGCAACGCCAGGGTGATCGTCGAGAAGCCGTTCGGCCGCGACCTCGCCAGCGCGCGCGAGCTGAGCCGGATCGTGCACACCGTCTTCGACGAGGACGCGATCTTCCGGATCGACCACTATCTCGGCAAGGAGGCGGTGCAGAACCTGCTCGTGTTCCGCTTCGCCAACACCTTCCTCGAGCCGATCTGGAATCGCAACTACGTGGAGAGCGTGCAGGTCACCATGGCCGAGTCGTTCGGCGTGAATGGACGCGGCGCGTTCTACGAGGAGGCCGGCGCCATCCGCGACGTGATCCAGAACCACCTGATGCAGGTGATCGGTTTCGTGGCGATGGAGCCCCCGGCCACCAGCTACACCGACGCGATCCGCGACGAGCAGGTGAAGCTCTTCAAGCAGATCCGGCCGCTCGACCCCGAGCACGTGGTGCGGGGCCAGTTCGCGGGATACCGCGACGAGAAGGGGGTGGCCGCCGACTCCAGCGTCGAGACCTACGCCGCCGTGCGGCTGGCGGTCGACTCGTGGCGCTGGGACGGGGTGCCGTTCCTGATCCGCGCCGGCAAGAAGCTGGCGACCACCGCCACCGAGGTGCGGGTCGAGCTCAAGCGACCGCCACTCACCACCATGGCCCCCGGCACCGGCAACTACCTGCGCATGCGCCTCACCCCCGACCTCACCATCGCCTTCGGTGCGCTGATCAAGCGGCCCGGCGAGGCGCTCGTCGGCGAACCGACCGAGCTCGCCCTCGTCGATCGCGAGATCTGCGACGAGATGAGCGCCTACGAGCGGCTCCTCGGCGACGCGATGGCCGGCGACCAGACCCTCTTCGCCCGGCAGGATGCGGTCGACGCCGCCTGGGCGATCGTCGACCCGATCCTCGGCGATGCGGTCCCGGTCCACACCTATGCACCCGGCAGCTGGGGACCGAGCGAAGCCGATCGGCTCGCCAGCGACGTGGGTGGCTGGGACGAGCCCGGCAAGGGCATGCAATGAAGGTCCTCGCGATCGATGTCGGCGGCAGCCACGTGAAGGTGCTCCTCTCCGGAGAGTCCAGGCACCGCAAGGCCGACTCGGGCCCCGACATGACACCGACACAGATGGTCGCGGCGGTCCGCACGCTCACCACCGATTGGGAGTGGGATCGCATCGCGATCGGCTTTCCCGCGGTGGTGAAGCAGAACCGGATCACGACCAACCCGAGGCACCTGGGCGACGGCTGGGTGGGCTTCGACTTCGCCGGCGCGTTCCAGTGCCCGGTCCGCGTCATCAACGACGCCGCGATGCAGGCGCTGGGCTCCTACCAGGGCGGCACGATGCTCTTCCTCGGCCTCGGCACCGGGCTCGGCTCGGCGATGGTGACCGAGGGCGTGGTGCTGCCGATGGAGCTGGCCCACCTTCCCTATCGCAAGCATCGCACCTACGAGGACTACCTCGGCGAGCGCGGCTACGATCGGATGGGCGAGAAGAAGTGGCGCAAGCATGTGTGGCGCGTGGTGTCGCTGCTGAGCGCGGCGCTGCAACCCGACGAGGTGGTGATCGGTGGCGGCAACGCCCGCAAGCTCGACGACCCCCCCGACGGCGTCCGTCTCGGCGCCAACACCAACGCGTTCATCGGTGGCTTCCGACTGTGGCAGTCGCCCGACTCACGGAGCAAGTGATGACCCAGCTCGGCATGATCGGCCTCGGCCGCATGGGCGCCAACATGGTCCGCCGCCTCCAGCGCGGCGGCATCCGCTGCGTGGTGCACGACCGCTCCGGCGAGGCGGTGGCCGCGATGGTGGCGGAGGGCGCCACCGGCGCCGCATCGCTCGACGAACTGGTTCGCACGCTCGACGCACCGCGTGCCATCTGGCTGATGATCCCCGCCGCGATCGTCGACAGTGTGATCGCCGACCTGGCGCCGCTGCTCGCCGAGGGCGACATCATCATCGACGGCGGCAACTCGTACTACATCGACGACATCCGCCGTGACAAGGAGCTCAGTGCGCGCGGCATCCACTATGTCGATGTCGGCACCAGCGGCGGGGTGTGGGGCCTGGAGCGCGGCTACTGCCAGATGATCGGTGGCGAGCCGGAGCCGGTCGAGCGACTCGATCCGGTCTTCGCCGCGCTGGCGCCGGCACTGGACTCGGCGCCGCGCACGCCCGGCCGCGAGGCCAGGCCGGGCACCGCCGAGCGCGGGTACCTCCGCTGCGGGCCGGCCGGAGCCGGCCACTTCGTGAAGATGGTCCACAACGGCATCGAGTACGGCGTGATGGCGGCCTATGCCGAGGGATTCAACATCCTCAAGCACGCCAACGTCGGCAGCAGCGATCACGACCGCGATGCCGAGACCACGCCGCTGCGCGACCCGGAGCACTACCAGTACGATCTCGACCTCGGCCGACATCGCCGAGGTGTGGCGCCGCGGCAGCGTGATCGCCTCGTGGCTGCTCGACCTCACCGCCGGAGCGTTGCTGGAATCGCCCGACCTTGCCGACTTCGCCGGCCGGGTCTCCGACTCGGGCGAAGGGCGCTGGACGCTCAAGGCCGCAATCGACGAGGCCGCCCCGGCGCCGGTGCTGAGTGCCGCGCTCTACCAGCGGTTCTCGTCGCGCGGCGAGGCCGACTACGCCGACAAGCTCCTCTCCGCGATGCGCGCCGCCTTCGGTGGCCATCACGAGAAGCCGTAGGAGGCACCCTGCACCCGCTCCGTGTCGACGTCGAACCCGATGGCGAGGCCGCCGCGCAACGCGTCGCGGCCGAGATCGTCGCGGCCGCGGCGGAGGCGATCGAGGACCGCGGACAGTTCACCCTCGCCGTGAGCGGCGGCCGCACGCCGGCCCGCATGCTGCAGCTGCTCTCCGAAGCCGACATCGACTGGGATCGGGTGGCGCTCTTCCAGGTCGACGAGCGGGTGGCGCCCGCCGGCGATCTCGCCCGCAACCTCACCGAACTCCAGCTGTGCCTCTTCGACCACCTCGAGACGCTGCCCCGGCTCCACGCGATGCCGGTGGAAGCCGACGATCTCGCGGCTGCCGCGGCACGGTACGCCGCCGAGCTGCCCGAGCGGCTCGACCTGATCCACCTCGGGCTCGGCGCCGATGGCCACACCGCGTCACTGGTGCCGGGCGACCCGGTGCTCGAGGCCACCACCGACGTGGCCATGACGGCGTCGTACATGGGCCATCGCCGGATGACGCTCACCTACCCGGTGCTCGATCGCGCGCGACGGGTCGTCTGGCTGGTGACCGGTGCGGCGAAGCGCGACGCACTCGCGCAGCTGGTGGCGGGTGATGCGTCGATCCCGGCAGCGCGCGTGGCGCGCGAACGCGCGATCGTGGTCTGTGATCGAGAGGCGTCCGCCCAACCCTGAGCCGTGGCCGCACGATATCTTCCCCAGGACTTCCTCCCGGAATCGCCCATGCGTCGTCGCGTTCGCTTCCTGTTCATCCTCTGCGTCGGCATCCTGATCGGCGCCTTCGGCATCGGCGTCTACCGGAATCCCGAAAAGGCCACGCTCGACGAGACGGCCCGCGCCGGCGTGCCGGGCAAGTTCATCGCCCTCTCGCCCGGGGTCACCCACTACGACATCGCCGGCCCCGATAGTGGTCGCACCGTGGTGCTGGTGCACGGCTTCTCGGTGCCCTACTACATCTGGGACTCGACCAGTGCCGGCCTCTCGGCCGCCGGCTATCGGGTGATCCGCTTCGACACCTACGGTCGCGGCTACTCCGATCGCCCCGACGTGTCCTACGATGGCACGCTCACCGACACCCAGATCGCAGAGCTGCTCGATTCCCTCGGCGTGACCGGCCCGGTCGACCTGGTGGGGCTCTCCTGGGGCGGCTGGATCACCGCCCACTTCACCGCCTCCCATCCGGATCGGGTGCGCACCCTCACCCTGATCGATCCGGCCGCCGGACCGGCCGAGCTGCCCTTCCAATTCACCCTCCCGATCATCGGGTCGTGGTTCTGGCAGGTGACCGTGGTGCCGGGGCTGGCCGACGGCCAGATGAGCGACTTTCTCCACCCCGAGCGCTATCCCACCTGGGCGGACCAGTACCGACCCCAGATGCGCTACAAGGGATTCGGTCGCGCGCTGCTGTCGACGCTCAGGAACGTCGACCACACCAACCTCTCCGACATCTACCGTCCGGTCGGGCAGCTCGAGACGCCGGTGCTGCTGGTGTGGGGGAAGCAGGACCAGACGGTGTCGTTCGAGAACTCGGCGGCGTTGCGCCAGGCAATGCCCCAGCTCGAATTCGCCCCGATCGATTCGGCCGGCCACGTGGCGCACATCGAGCAGGCCCAGCAGGTCAATGCCCGCCTGATCGGGTTCTTCGAGGAGCATCCGGCGACGACCGCACCGTGAGGCCTGGGGGCTACTGTCCCCGCTCCCGTACCAGCCGGGTCAGCACCTCACGGAACGTCGTCATCTCACGACCCTTGAGCGTCCGGTACACGGTGTCCGACCGCGACTTGTCGGCGGCGGTGATGATCAGGAAACCGCCCTTGTTGTTGAGCGAGAGCTGGACGTCGTCGTGATCGGTGAACGGCCACACCCGTCGCGTCCCGTCGAGCGTGTGCACCATGCCGACCTGGGTGATCACCAGCGCGTCGCGCATGTCGTGCTCCGCCGGCACGAACAGGTAGAGCGCGGTGTCCCCCTCCTGGAGCAGGCCGAGCATCCGGGCCGAATCGAGCAGCGGCCCGGGGATGTTCGGCGCGAGGGCATCGACCGCTGGGCGCGGCCCGCTGCTGATCAACCGGAACGCCTTGATCGCCAGCCAGCCCGCGATGCCGAGCCCGATCGCCAGCAGCACGCAGCCGATCGCGCCCCGCTTGTACCACCGGCGCCGGGCGCGCTTGGCCAGTTCCGCGGGAGGCAGCAGCCGATCCGAGCCGATCAGGTCACGGAGCGCGGCGGCCAGTTCCTTCGACGACTGCCAGCGGAGCGCCGGGTCCTTGGCGAGCGCCCGCATGATCACGTCGTTGAGTGCGATCGGGAACTCGGGCACCAGTGAGCTGATCGACGGAACTGCCTGGCGCACCTGATTCGCCATCACCTGCTGCGCCGTGGTACCGGAGACCGGTGTGCGGCCGGTCGCCGCCTCGTAGAGCACCACGCCGAGGGCGTAGATGTCGCTCCGGCCACTGAGCGCGTCGCCGGAGACATGCTCGGGCGACATGTAGTGCGGGGTGCCCTCTGAGACGTAGCCGTCGGGACCGGTGTCGCCGATCGCCTGGGCGATGCCGAAGTCGGTCACCGCGGCGCGGCGACCGGCATCGAGCAGGATGTTGTCGGGCTTGATGTCGAGGTGGACCACCCCGCGCTGGTGCGCCGTGTCGAGCGCCTCGGCGACCTCGGCGCCGAGCCGGGCCACCTCCGCCGGCGGGAGCTGGTGCCTGGTCTCGAGCAGTCGCGCCAGCGAGCCGTCGGGATAGTACCGCATCACCAGGAACACGAGGCCCTGCTCGCGACCCACCTCGTACAGCGGCACGATGTTGGGATGCTCGATCGTCGCGACCAGCTTGGCCTCGTCGAGTGAGCGCTCGAGCGCCGCCGCGTCGTCGGGGACCTCGAGCACCTTGATCGCCACGTCGCGCTCGAGCACCAGATCGCGGGCCCGGTAGACCGCCGCGAAGCCGCCCACGCCGAGCAGGTCGCCCAGCTCGAAGCGGCCGGCGAGCACGGCGGCGAGGCGCTCGCGGAGGGCGGTGGCGTCGGGAGGCGGCATGATGGTACGGTAGCGCTGTGGGACGGGGCGGGCCAGCGGGGGGGAGCTGGTGGCCGGCTCGCTCGCGAGTGGGCGGCAGCGGGATCGTCCGGCTCGCAAGCGAGCCGGCGGTGGGTAGATTGAGTCATGCGCATCTCATCCCTTGCCACCGCCCTGCTTCTCCCCACGCTCCTCGCCGCCCAGGCGCCGGCCGAGCCGGCCGGCTTCGTGATCCGGAGTGGCAACGACACCCTGGTGGTCGAACGCTTCCTCCGCACCGACCGCTCCGTTGCGGGACGGATCACGGCCAAGGGGCAGCCCGAATTCCGCTACATGGCCAGTCTCGGGCCCGACGGCTTGGTCGACTCGATGAACATCGAGGTCTACGCCCCCGGTGCCGATGCCGACGCGAAGCCGTTGCAGGAAGCTCGGGTGACCATGCGCGGCGATAGCGTCATCATCCGGAACAACGGTGGATCGCGCGGCTTTGCCAGCCAGCCCGGCACACTGCCGCTGCTCAACAACTCGTATGCGCTGACCGAGCTCTACACCGAGCGAGCCCGCGCTCACGGCGACTCGGCCGACATCCCCGGCTTCGCACTGGGCGGCGGGGTGACGCTCCCCGTCGCCGTGCGCCCGCTCTCGGCCGACTCGCTGCTGCTCACGGTCGCCGGCCAGATGAACCGCCTCCATGTCGACGCGGCCGGCCATATCCTCGGCGGGGCGATGCCAACGGCCAGGCTGGACATCAGCCGAGTCGATGGCGCCGCGGTCTCGAAACTGGCGCTCGGCAAGCCCGACTACGCCGCGCCCGCCGGCGCGCCCTACACCGCGCGCGAGGTGACGGTCCCGGCCGATGGCTTCACTCTCGGCGGCACACTCACGCTGCCCAACAACGCCACGGGCCCGGTGCCGGCGGTGGTCACCATCACCGGCAGCGGGCAGCAGGATCGCGACGAGTACATCCCGGTGGCCGGCGGCTACCGACCGTTCCGCCAGATCGCCGACACGCTGGGGCGCCGCGGCATCGCGGTGCTGCGGCTCGACGACCGGATGATCGGCGCCTCCGGCGGCGAGCCGGGCACCAGCGCCGACTATGCCAACGACATCCGCGCCGCGGTGGCGTGGCTCCGCCAGCAGCCCGAGATCGATCCCGACCGGATCGCGCTGGTGGGGCATAGCGAGGGCGGGCTGATCGCGCCGATCGTGGCCGCAACCGACACCCTGCTCAAGGGCGCGGTGTTGATGGCCGGTCCGTCGGAGACCGGGCGCGAGATCCTCGCCTTCCAGCAGAAGCAGGCGATCGACCTCGACACCACCATCGCCCCGTCGTCGCGCGACTCGGTCTACCGGGTGGCGAGGGAGCGGACCGATTCCTCGGCCAAGTCCAACGCGTGGCTCCGGTATTTCATGCACTACAACCCGCTCGCCACGGTGGCCAAGGTCACCCGGGTCCCGATCCTGATCCTGCAGGGTGCCAATGACCACCAGGTCACCCCCAACCAGGCGCCCGAACTGGAGCAGGCATTCAAGGCCGCGGGCAACCCCGATGTGACGATGCACATCTTCCCGGGCCTCAATCACCTGTTCATTCCCGATCCGAGCGGCCTGCCGAGCGGCTATGGCACCCTCACCGACAACAAGGTGACACCGCAGGTGCTGGGTACCATGGCCGACTGGCTGGCAGCGCACCTCGGGGTGCAGTGACCGATCGGATCTCCTTCCGGCGCCGGGCGCTCAACGAGCTCGCCGCCTTCCCGGTGGTGGTGGCCGGCACCTATGTGACCGGCCGGCTGCTCTTCGGCGGTGAGGGGTGGCTCCCCTTCGCGCTTCGGATCGGGGTCGTCTGGGTCGTGGTGTTGATGATCCTCCCCGGTGGCGAGAGGGAGCCGGACCCACCGCACCGGGTACTCCAGCTCGCCGTGTCGTTGACGTCGTGGTGCATCGTGGGGTTCATCGGGCGCTGGCGTGGCACCGGACTCGACTGGCTGCTGTGGTGGTTCGTCGCGATCGCGATGGCCACGGTGCAATTGCTCAAGGCGAGCCGATGGAAGGACCCGGAACGAGAGTGACGCCTCCCGAGCCGGAGCGCCCGCGGCAAGCTGCACCAGGTCCTCGGCCCCGCGTTCGGTGTCGCGGTCCTCATTGGCAACGTGATCGGCATCGGGATCCTCCGCACCCCCGGCGAGGTGGCGGGTGCCCTCCCCTCCACCGCCCTCTTCGTGCTCGCGTGGGTCCTGGGTGGGGGCTATGCCCTCCTCGGTGCGATGTCGCTCGCCGAGCCCGGGGCAATGATCCGCCGCTCGGGCGGCCAGTACCCGATCGTTGCGCGCGCGCTCGGCCCGTATCCCGGCTTTGTGGTCGGCTGGAGCGACTGGCTCTCGACCGCCGCCTCGATCGCGCTGGCCTCGATCGTCTTCGCCGAGTATGCCGCACCGCTCCTGCCGGCCATGCCGGCGCAGCAGCGGGTGGTGGCCTGCACCATCGTGCTCGGCTTCGGCCTGCTGCAGTGGAAGGGGGTGAAGAGCGGCGATCTGGCCCAGCAGGCGCTGAGCGCCTTCAAGGCGCTGGCGTTCACGCTGCTCGCGGTGACGGCCCTGCTGATGGCGGTGCCCGATCAGGCCGTCACATCCGCCGTGGCCCTGCCCGGCGGGACGGCATTCTTCGCGGCATTCATCGTGGCACTGCAGTCGGTGATCTACACCTACGACGGCTGGACCGGACCGATCTACTTCGGCGACGAGACCGTCGATGCCGGTCGGTCGCTCCCCCGCGCGATGATCGGCGGCGTGCTCGCGGTGCTGGCGATCTACCTGCTCCTGAATGGTGCCATGCTGCGGGTGCTCGGCGTCGAGCGCCTGGCCGGCGACCCGTTCCCCGCCGCCACCGTCGCGGCGGTGCTGTTCGGCCCCAAGGGCGACCTGATCCTCCGCCTCCTGATCCTCGGCTCGATCCTTGGTGCCGTGAACGCGCTCGTGATGATGGCCAGCCGGATTCCGATCGCGATGAGCGAGGACCGCCTCATGCCGCCGAGCTTCGCGACCGTGAATACCGGGGGCACCCCGACCGTGGCGCACTGGGCCACCATCGCGATCACCCTCGCGTTCATCCTCTCGGGGACCTTCAACACGGTGCTCGCGATCGCGGCGTTCTTCTTCGTCGCCAACTACCTGCTCGGCTTCGCCTCGGTGTTCGTGCTGCGCCGCAAGGAACCCGACACCCCGCGGCCGTTCCGGGTGCCGGGCTTCCCCTGGACCACCGGCCTGGTGCTGCTCGGCTCGGTGGCGTTCATCGTGGGATCGCTCCTGAGCGACCGCGCCAACTCGCTCCGCTCGGTGCTGCTGCTGGCGGTGAGCTGGCCGGCGTATAGACTCATCCTGAGGCTGCGGGGGGTAAGGTTGGGGGAGGGGTAGGAGCGGTCATCCCGACCGAGCCATGCCCTGAGCGAAGTCGAAGGGGCCGCAGGGGCGAGTGGAGAGATCCCTCCACTCCACAACCGCTTCGCGGTTGCTCCAGTCGGGATGACGGCTGGCCTCGCATCTCGCATCTCGCATCTCGCATCTCGTGATCTCGTATCTCGTATCTCTCCAACACCTTCTGCCATGACTCACCACTTCACCCGCGCCATCGTCTGCCCGCCGGCCGACAGCTACGCCCACGGCCTCACCACCGCCGGACTCGGGCCACCCGACCTGGCGCTGGCCCGCACGCAGCACACCGCCTACTGCGCCGCGCTCGAGGCGGCCGGGCTGGCGGTCACCGTGTTGCCGGCCGACAACCACCACCCCGACTCCACCTTTGTGGAGGACACCGCGGTGGTCACGGCGCGCGGCGCGATCCTCACCCGGCCGGGTGCCGAGTGCCGCGCCGGTGAGGTGCTGGCGATGCGCGAGGCACTCGAGTCGATGCTCGCCGATGCGGCCGAGATCACCGCACCCGGCTCGCTCGACGGCGGCGACATCTGCCAGGCGGGAGAGCACTTCTTCATCGGCCTCTCCGAGCGTACCAACGACAACGGGGCCGAGCAGCTTGCCCATTGGCTTGGCGCGATTGGCTACACCTCCACCACCGTCAGTATCCGCGACAGCGAGACCCTGCTCCACCTCAAGAGTGGCATCGCCTGCCTGGGCGACAACCGACTGGCGGTGGTGCCGGAACTGGTGGACCATCCCGCCTTTGCGGGCTATGAGCTGATCGTGGTCGACGCCGCCGAGCGCTACGCCGCCAATTGCGTGCGGGTGAACGACGTGGTGCTGATCGCCGCCGGCTATCCCCGCTTCGCAGCCACGCTCCACGGCTTCGGCTACGCCACCGTGCCGCTCGAGATGTCGGAGTTCCGGAAGATGGACGGCGGACTGAGCTGTCTGAGTGTGAGGGTGCCCTAGCCCCGCCCTCGGGCTTCAGCCCGAGCGGCGGAGCCTGCCCTGAGCGGAGTCGGCGCACTCCCCCGTCATCCTGAGCGGAGGCCGCGAAGCGGCCGGAGTCGAAGGATCTCTTGCCCCGATTGGGAGCGAGGGGTCCCTCCACTCGCACCTACGGTGCTCGGTCGGGATGACCTGCTTGCGCCCTCCCCCCTCCAGCCGTTTCTTCCGGGGTCCCCGACACAACCCCGGAGTCCCGTGAGCGCCACCCCCCGGATCTGCGCCAACTGCCAGACGCCGCTCCCCGACGAGGCCCTCTTCTGCCTCAAGTGCGGCACGCCCACCCCGACCGAGCCGGGAGTGCCGGCCGCGCACCATGCCGACCGGCGCGGTCGAGGTGCACAAGGTCCGCCAGGCGCTCGAGGGCCGCTACCGGATCGAACGGGTGCTGGGCGAGGGCGGCATGGCCACGGTCTACCTGGCCGAGGACCTCAAGCACCACCGCCAGGTGGCGGTCAAGGTGATGCGGCCCGAGCTGGCCCAGACCCTCGGCGCCGAGCGCTTCCTGCGCGAGGTCGAGATCGCCGCCAAGCTCAATCACCAGAACATCCTGCCGGTCTTCGACTCGGGGGCGACCGACGGCGTCCTCTACTACGTGATGCCGGTGGTGGAGGGCGAGTCGTTGCCGGCCCGGATCGCCCGCGAGGGTGCAGCTGCCGGCCGCCGAGGCGCTCCGCCTCGCGCGCGAGGTGGCCGAGGCGCTGGCACATGCCCACAAGCGGGGCATCATCCACCGCGACATCAAGCCGGCCAACATCCTGATCAACGAGGGCCACGCGCTGGTTTCCGACTTCGGGATCGCGCGCGCCACCGACGACGCCGCGGCGCTCACCAAGACCGGCCTTGCCATCGGCACGCCGGCCTACATGAGCCCCGAGCAGTCGAGCGGCGAGCACAATCTCGACGGCCGCACCGATATCTACGCCCTGGGCTGCGTGCTCTACGAGATGCTCACCGGCGAGCCGCCGTTCACCGGGCCGCACCGCCCAGGCGATCATCGCCCGAAGCATCACCGAGGAACCCCGACGGCTCACCAGCACGCGAACCGCGCTGGCGCCGGTGGTCGACACCGTGGTGCTCAAGGCACTCGCCAAGCAGCGGAGCGATCGCTACGCCGATGCCGGCGAGTTCGCCGCGGCGCTGGCGAATGCCGAAGACGTGACGCGGAGCGGGGCGTTTACGCGACAGGCGACAGGCGACGCGCGACAAGCGAAGACGCTTAAGCCATGGATGCTTGCCGTCGGTGCCGTCGTGGTCCTCGCCGTCGGTGCGCTCAGCATGAAGCTGCTCGGCGGCGGCGGAAGCGGAGCCAGCGGCAACGCGGTCAGCAGCATGGCGGTACTGCCGTTCGAGAACCTCGGCCCGACCGACGACGCCTACTTTGCCGATGGCATCGTCGACGAGCTTCGCAATCGCCTCGCCCGCCTCGACAAGTTCACCGTGATCGCCTCCTCGAGCGCCGACGAGTACAAGGGCTCCACCAAGAGCCCTACTGACATCGCCAAGGAGCTGCGGGTCGAGCAGGTGCTGATGGGCAAGGTCCGCTGGGCCACCAACGCCAGTGGTGCCAAGCAGTTCAAGGTCACCACCGAGCTGGTCGACGGCACCACCGGCAAGGTGACCTGGAGCGATTCGTTCGACGGCGACCTCGCCGACCCGTTCGCGGTGCAGGGCCAGATCGCCACCCGGGTGGCCGGGGCGCTCGGCGCGGTGCTGGCCGACAGCCAGACGCAGAACCTCGCCGGCCGGCCGACCCAGAATGCCGAGGCGTACGACCTCTTCCTCAAGGGGAAGGCGATCACCGGCAACGGGGCGGCGCCGGCGCGCGAACAGGCCGGATACATGGAACGCGCGGTGGCACTCGACTCCAACTTCGCCGCCGCCTGGGGCTACCTGGCGGGAGCCCTGACCTCATCGTGGGTCGGCGGCACCCGCGACCCGGCGGTGGCGCGCCGCGCCAAGGAGGCGCTCGACAAGGCGATGGCGCTGGCCCCCGACTCGGCCGCAGTACACCTCGTCGCCTCGACCTACTACCGCACCATCGCCCGCGACCAGGCGGCGGCGCGGCGCGAGACCGAGGCGGCGCTCCGGCTCGATCCGAAGAACGGCTGGGCGCTCCGAACCATGGCCGGTTACGACCTCGACGACGGCAACTTCCAGGCGATGTCCGACAAGCTGGCGCGGGCCCGTGAGGTCGATCCCCTCAACAAGGCGAACCTCTCCTCCCTGATCCGGGCCCAGATCTACACCGGCCGATACAAGGAGGCGCTCGCCACCGCCGATGAGCTGCAGGCCCTCGGCCCGACCGACTTCGGCCAGATGCAGTGGATTGCGGGGGCGCACCTCGTCAATGACGACCTCGAGGGGGCCAAGCGGGCGGTGGCCGAATTGGCCCAGGGGGTCCCCGAGACGGAACTGGTCGCCTATTTCGCCGGCTACTTCGAGATGAGCTTCGTCCTGACCGACGCGCAGCGCCAGCTCCTCTACCGGATGAATCCTGCCTCGTTCGACAATGACCGCGCCTGGTGGGGCCAGGCGCTGGGCATTGCCGCCTGGCAGCAGGGTGACCTCGCGCGGGCACGCGCCTACGCCGATTCGTCCCTCAAGGTGGCGAAGGAACAGATCGACAAGGTCCCGGGCGATGCCCAGCTGCGGGTGCTCAACGCCCTGGCCCTCGCGATCGCCGGGCGCAAGGCCGAGGCGCTCCGCGAGGGCGAACGGGCGATGAGCGACACGGTCGGGATGTCGGACGCCAACACCAGCTATGTGCTCCAGACCTACGCGCGTGCGCTCACGGCCGCCGGCGAGAAGGAGCGGGCCATCGACGTGCTCGAAAAGCTCGTCGGTCGGCAGTACTTCGTCACGCCAAGCTGGCTCAGGACTGACCCGAGCTACACGTCGCTGGCCGGCAATCCCCGCTTCGAGCGGCTCGCCAACCGGGGGATCGGGGCGGAGAGGAACTGACCGTCCCGCCAGGGACGGTCATCCCGACCAGCCTGCCCTGAGCGAAGCCGGCGCACTCCCCCGTCATCCTGAGCGGAGGCCGCGAAGCGGTCGCAGTCGAAGGACCTCTTGCCCCGATTGGGAGCGAGGGGTCCCTCCACTCGGCACCTACGGCGCTCCGCTCGGGATGACCTGCTTGCGCCCTTCCCCATCCCGCCGTTTCTTCAGGGGTCCCCGCCACAACTTCGGAGTCCCGTGACCACCGTGCCACGCACCTGCGCCAACTGCCAGACTCCGCTCCCCGACGAGGCCCTCTTCTGCCTCAAGTGCGGCACGCCCACGCCCACCGAGCCGGGGGTGCCCGAGCGCACCATGCCCACCGGGGCGATCGAGGTCGACCGGGTCCGCCGGGCGCTGGCCGAGCGCTACCGGATCGAGGGGGTGCTGGGCGAGGGCGGCATGGCCACGGTGTACCTGGCCGAGGACCTCAAGCACCACCGCAAGGTGGCGGTCAAGGTGATGCGCCCCGAGCTGGCCGAGACCCTCGGCGCCGAGCGGTTCCTGCGCGAGGTCGAGATCGCGGCGAGGCTCAGCCACCCCAACATCCTGCCGGTGCACGATTCGGGCTCCGAGGGCGGCATCCTCTACTACGTGATGCCGGTGGTCGAGGGCGAGTCGCTCCCGGCCCGCCTCAAGCGCGAGCGGCAGCTGCCGGTCAACGAGGCGATCCGCCTCGCCCGCGAGGTGGCCGAGGCGCTGGCCTATGCCCACAAGCGGGGGATCATCCACCGCGACATCAAGCCGGCCAACATCCTGATCCACGAGGGGCACGCGCTGGTGGCCGACTTCGGCATCGCCCGGGCCACCGAGGATGCCGGCGCGCTCACCAAGACCGGGCTCGCCATCGGCACCCCGGCCTACATGAGTCCCGAGCAGGCCAGCGGCGAGACCAACCTCGACGGCCGCACCGACATCTACGCGCTCGGCTGCGTGCTCTACGAGATGATGGCCGGCGAACCGCCATTCACCGGGCCCACGGCCCAGGCGATCATCACCCGGAGCATCACCGAGGACCCGCGGCCGCTCACCCGCACGCGCAGCGCCATCACGCCAGCAGTGGATACGGCGGTGATGCGGGCCCTCGCCAAGTCGCCCGCCGATCGCTACGCCACGGCCAACGACATGGCGGAGGCGCTGGTCGAGCGCAGAGGTCGATGGTCGATCGTCGATCGTCACTGGTGCATCGACCATCGACCAGCAGCCATCGACCTCACCGTGGATGCTCGCCGCGGCCGCGGTGGTGGTCCTCATCATCGCCGCGCTCGGCTGGAAGGCGTTCGCCGGCAAGGGGGGCGGCAGCGCCGCGGTCCGGAGCGTGGCCGTCTTGCCGTTCGAGAACCAGGGCGCGGCCGACGACGCCTACTTCGCCGACGGCATCGTCGACGAACTGCGCGACAAGCTCTCCCGCATCGATTCGCTCACCGTGATCGCGTCGGCCAGCGCCGACCAGTACCGCGACAGCCCCAAGACCCCGATGGAGATCGCCAAGGAGCTGCGGGTCGACCAGGTGCTGATGGGGAGGGTGCGCTGGGCGACCAACGCCAGTGGAGCCAAGGAGTTCAAGGTCACCACCGAGCTGGTGAACGGTGCCGACGGCAAGGTCACCTGGCGCGACACCTTCGACGGCGATCTCTCCGATCCCTTTGCGGTGCAGGGACGGATCGCCACTCGCGTGGCCGGCGCCCTCGGCACCGTGATGGGCGAGAACGAGAGCAAGGATCTCGCCGGCCGGCCGACCCAGAACGCCGAGGCGTACAACCTCTACCTCAAGGCCAACGCGATCGCCGGCGACAATCCCGGCGCGGCACGCACCCGGGCCGCGCTCTACGAGCAGGCCGTGGCGCTCGACTCGATGTTCGGCCCCGCATGGGCCCGTCTCTCGCTGTCGCTCGGCACCCTCTACGCCAACGGCACGCGCGACCCCGCGGTCGGTCGCCGGGCCCGGGAGGCGATGGACCGCATCCTGCAGCTGGCGCCGGACACCTCCAACGCGCACATGGTGGCCGCCAATTGGTACACCAACGTCGGCCGCGATCCCGAGGCGTATCGCCGCGAGGTCGCCAAGGCACTCGAGCTCGACCCCAAGAATGTCTGGGCGCTCCAGTCGTCGGCCAGCGACGACCTCGACGAGGGCGACTACAAGTCGATGTTCGAGAAGCTCTCCAAGGCGCGGCAGATCGACCCCCGCTCCACCGGGGTCCTGACCAACCTGATCCGGGCCCAGGTCTACCTGGGCCAGTACGCCGAGGCACAGGCCACCGCCGAGGAGCTGGTGGCGCTCGAGCCGACCGCCTACAACCAGATGCAGTGGATCTCCAACGCGCACCTCGCCAATGGCGACCTCGCCGGCGCCCGGCAGGTGATCCAGGAACTGCTCAAGCGGGTGCCGGCCACCGAGCTGGTGAGCTACTTCGCCGGCTACCAGGAGATGGCGTTCGTGCTGGGCGACAAGGATCGCGAACTGCTCTTCCGGATGACGCCGGCGGCGTTCGACAACGACGTGGCGTGGTGGGGTCAGGCGCTGGCGATCGCCGCGATGCAGCAGGGCGATACCGTGCGGGCCCGCGCCTACGCCGACTCGTCGCTCAAGGTGGCCCGGGAGCAGATCGACGCCTCGCCCAATGACCCGCAGTTGCGGATGCTCAACGCCGTGATGCTCGCCTACGTGGGCAAGAAGGCGGAGGCTCTGAGCGAGGCCGCGCACGCGATCACCGACACCACAGGCAGCAACACCAACAACATCAACTACGATTTGCAGCAGTACACGAGGGTGTTGCTCGCCGCCGGCGAGAAGGAAAAGGCGCTCGACATGCTCGAGGAGCTGATGAGGCGGCAGTATTACGTGACGCCGGGCTACCTCAAGACCGACCCGATGTTCCGGCCGCTCGACAAGAACCCGCGCTTCGAGCGGCTGGCGAACCGGGGGATCGGGGTGGAGAGGAACTAGCCCCGAGCTCGTCGCTGAAGCGACGGCTCGGCTGATGTCCCTGAAGGGACCTCGGCCATCGACACAAGTGCCAGCTCATGGGTTGATGGGGAACGTCGCTTCAGCGACGACCTGTCCCGAGCGTAGTCGAGGGACAGCCGAGCCGCGGCTTTGAGCCGCGAGCTCGCCCTCAGAACCTCACCCTGAACCCCAGCTGCATCCCGCCAGGGACTGGCTGCATCGCGTTCGCGATCCGGGGCACCGCGAGCCACCACTCGGTCTTGAGGTGCGCGCCGACGATCCCGCCGGCGAGGACGCCTGGGGGCACCGTGACGAGGTAACTCAGGCTGCACTGGCTGTCGTCGGGACCGTCACCAGGGCCGATGCAGAGCCGCTGCCACACGAAGCCGGCGGCAATCCCTGCCAACAGGCCAACGGCGAGTCCCTCCGGCCAGCGGCGGCGGAATCCATGGCTCAGCTGGATCCGCGATTCCGGGGAGAATGGCAGGGCATGTCGGGCACCATCTTCACCAACGAGCACGATGCTGTCAGGAGAGATGCTGCCGAGCGAACCGACAACGGGACTGCACGAACCGTCGCTCGCGCAGGGTGGCCAGACCCGGATCCGTGCCCCGACCTCGAGTTGCTGCGCGCCAAGTGCGACGGGGAGAGCGACAACGGCAGCGAGGAGCAGCAGGAACCGAGGCAGGGGGAAGCTCCCGGAAGGTGGTCGCGAATAGTAGTGGGTTGCCACCACGCGTCGTGAGGAGTCGTGGCTGAAGCCACGGCTCGGCTCTGTCGCTGAAGCGACGTCCCCCAACTATCGAGAAGCCTGCCACCGTGTCGATGGCCGAGGTCCCTTCAGGGACATCAGCCGAGCCGTCGCTTCAGCGACGAGCGCCGGGCCGCGGCTTTGAACCGCGAGCTCGCCACGCCCCTACCGCCCCTCCTCGCAGCGCACCTCGCCGAGCGACAACCGCGCCGAACAGGTGGTGATCCCCCGAGTGACCACCACTTGCGCGTAGTTGTCGCCAAACACGAGTCGGCCGAAGGTGATGGAATCGTGGGCGACCCCGATGGCGTCGAGCGTAGGTCGGGTAGGGTGCCTTGAGGGTCATTGTGTCGAGCCGGGACATGGCGGCCTCGACGGTGGCACGGGCGACCGCCCGATCGTCGGGCGACTCGATCGGCCCCGGCCAGCAGGCGCCGAGGAGCAGCAGGGGGAGGAGGCGACGCACGGGTCCCTCGGGGGGAGGGTTCAGGAGGCGTTCAAACCTGAATCCAAATCTCCACCGCGGGCGTCACATTGGCGTCATATGGGGGGCTCGCGGCCGCGGCGTCGTGCTGGGTGCGCCACCCCTTGGTGGGGCAGTCGAGGGCGGCGAGGAAGACGTGCTTGGGGGTGGGCATACTGCATCCTCAGGAGTGATGATCAATCGTCACGGTCGCTCCTCCAGCATCTGCTCCGCCCAGTCAGCGAACTCCCGCGCCTCCTTGAGGCGCTTCCGGGCATCGAGCAACGGATAGTACTTGCCCTGATACGCAATGGAGTCCTTCTCGCCGACCAGCCTGATCAGTTGCTGTCGTCGACGGACCGGCACCCGATTGCCGAGGACATCGACGAGAAGGACTGGAAGACGATCATGCGCTCCTGCCGACTTCTTGCTGGCAAAGCCGATCGTCAGGGCGTCGGCGTGGGCAATGCCTGCGTGTACGGCCAGCAGCGCAATCGCACTGCCGTAGGATTCGTTCTCTTCCGAACGCTCCTCGAGCGCTTCGGCCGCGGCAAGGAACACCCGCCCCTGATCCCGATAGCTTGACGCCTGCTCTCGACCCACGCGGCGCGTGCGATCAATCCTTGCCACGAAGTAGATCCTCGAACCGCTTGATGGAACCGGCCACATATCGTCCCTCACGCAGCCCTTCAATCAGGGGATGACCCGCTCGTGCGAGTTCCCGAAGCTGGCGGCGCGTCATGACGACAGGCGACAGCACTCTGCCGAACCTTCGCCGGACGATTGGGAGCATGGCGGCCATCCGCTCCTGGATCGGTTCCATTGCTGGATCCGACGTCACGACGATCGCGAGGTCGATGTCACTCGTGGAATCATCCTCTCCTCGAGCCGTGCTGCCAAACAACGCCGCCCAGAGAATCACCTTCGGATCGGGCACCTCCGCCGCATCGCGGAGCGTCTCGAACAGTTCGGTGATCGCACCTGCTTCTCCGCCCCCGGTGTCGTCGGTGGCACCCGGACCTCCCCGGAACAGCGGTGCGATCGCGTGGCGGACCAGGGCATTGTGGGGGTTGATCACGTAGGAGGGCTGCGGACCGGCACCGAGTCTCGACACGACGCCGGTCAGGACCAGATCACGCAATCCAAGATCGGCGGATCGCTTGGCCATGCCGACGCGCCTGGCGGCCTCGCGGGCCGACATCGGTTCGCGCTCGCTCAGCAGCAGGCGGAGGAGGCGGACCTTGGCCCTGGACGACAGGGCATCATCGAGTGGATCAGCAAGGAGTGACATGGCCGGCACCGGATAACGTGTTAGCCAGATGGATAACATCTTATCCGCATCGCGGCAACGGCCATCAGCGATCGAGGAGGAAGCCGCCGTCCCGAACCCGCCGTGGAGGTGGGGACTTCGGAAACAGCAGGGCTCCCTTCCCGGTGACCCTGGCGACCCCACCGGGGTCCCCACACTATATCGACACTGCCCCGCTCGACCGGTTCCCCCTGATGTCACGGAGGTTTGCATGAGACTCCTCGGGTATGCCTCGATGCCGGCCGTGCTGGCATCTCTCGCCGCCTGTGGCTCCCCGACGCTCCCCGACAACTACCTCACCGATCAGTGGGGTGGCGAGGCAGTGGAACTCGTCGCCACGGCGAACGTGGTCCGACTCACCGGACCCTGCCTGCGGGCGGACTTTCAGGGTCCGGTGATCGTGGACACGGACGGGAGCTTTTCGGCCGACGGAGCCGTTGCCCAGGCCTCGGCGCCCGGAATGATCGGGCTCAGAAGCCGGATCAAGGGCCGGGTTGACGGGGACGTCCTCACGCTGCAGCTGAGCTGGGACGTGTCGAGCAAGGAGTTGAGCGATGACGCCCCGGCCTATGAGCTGCATCGAGGCGTCGAGCCGCACTGGCCGGTCGGGGGAGGGTGCATTCAGTAGGCGGCGAGGAAGACGTGCTTGGGGGTGGGCAGGTGGGCTACTCCCTCTCCCCCGGTGCAATGGCGTATGCCGCATCGGGGAATCGTGCCACCAGTTCGAGCTCGCCGCCCATCGCCTCGATCAGTTCGCGAAGTGTGCTCAGGCGCAGGTCCCCGCGGCGAAGGGTGCGTGAGATGTTGCCCTGGGCGACCGCAAGCCGCTCGGCCAACTCTCCCTGGGTGAGGTCGCGCTCCTTGGCGAGTTCCTGCAGGGTGATCAGGGCATCGAGCGCTTCCGCACCATCCTCGATCTCCCGCCGCAGGTCGGGATCCATCTCATCCTTCACCTGCTGCCAGCTGACATTGGCCATCAGTTTTCTCCGATCGTCGCCAGGTGTCGCGCAAATGGTAGCTCGGCCAGTCGGATCGTCCGTCGGTACCAACGACGGTCGCTCCCCTTGTCACCGCCTGCCAGGAGTACTGCCACCCGACGAGGATCAAACGCATAGAGGACCGGGTATGGACGGCCCGCTTGCTGGATCCGCAGTTCCCGCAATCCACCGATCGTCGAACCCCTGATCTCGGACGAGTGGGGAAATCCCAAACTCGGTCCCCTGCGCTCGAGGAGCTCGATCCATCGACCAACGACCGCCTTATGGGACGGGTCGAGGCCCAACCACCACTCGCGGAACTCGGGGGTGAACTCGACCCGCCAGGGTCGGGGTGGCGACTCCATGAAATATGCCTCACAGGGTATATGCCTGCAAGAGCATAGGCGATGGTCGTCGCAGGGTGGATCTCGGCTTGATGCGGGGTGGGACCGGGCGATGCGGGGGGTGCGGGGGAACGTGGCCACGCAGGCGGTCACCCCTTGCGCGGCCGTCCGCCGAGCTTGCCGTTCTGCCGGGCGGCACGGGCCTTGGCGCGGCTGGGCGTGGAGCCGGCGATCGACGCCGCGGCCTGGTGCACCGCCTTCTTGCCCAGCGCCATCACGACGAGCGGCATCACCGAGTAGTCCTCGTCGATCTGCTCGAAGCGGATGCCGATGCCACCCATGCTGGGCTCCACATCGCTGAGCTCGGCGTCGGTGGCGTGCTCGAGCCTCGGCAGCATCGCGACCGGGATGCCGACCATCGCGTCGTTGAGGAGGGTGATCTCGATCTGGCGGGTGCGGCGATTGAAGCGGGTCGCCTTGGCGTGGGGCTTGGTGCGCCGGTCTTCGGCGTACCGTCGCCGAGCGGCGTGCATCTGGGCACGCAGCTCCTCATCCGTCAGGTTCAGTGCTCGAGTTGCCATGCAGCGTCTCCCAGACGGTGAGAAAGTCATCGCGGTGCTCGCTCACGAGAGCGAGGATCCAGCGGATCTCGCGGAGGCGGAGGCCGGTGTAGTCGCGAATCACGGGCACCGAGTCGGCGTCGGTCGGGATGCGGACCGTGATCCAGCCCGCGCCACGGCGCGATATGTGTACATGCGGCGGCGGGTGCTCCCTGGGGGATCCATGAATCCGAAACCTCAGTGGACCAACCCGGAGCACCGTCGGCATTCCACGATAACCTATCCGATGGGTTTCCGGCAACGCGGCGGGGTGCCGCGGTAGGACCCAAGGTCATCGGGGGCGGATCGGTTGGCGGATCGGTTTGTCGCGGGTGGGTACCGGAGGACTCGAGGTCGCGGGTGAACGAGCTCGTCGCTAAAGCGACGGCTCGGCTGATCCTTCGACTTCGCTCAGGGCAGGTTGTCCCTGAAGGGACCTCGGCCATTGACACAAGGGTCAGTCTATGAGTGGATGGTGGACCTCGCTTCAGCGAGATCAGCCGAGCCGTGGCTTTAGCCACGAGCTCTCAGGGCCTCCAGCCCCTCGTGCACCCGGACCATCGCCAGCGTGTCGAGCTTGCAGTACTCGAGCAGGTTGTCGCGGTGCCTGGCGTGATCCTCCACCGGGTACTCACCGATCCACATGAAGCCGAAGACCGCCGCGGCGTCCTCGCCACCCGACACATCGAGGTCGTCGTAGGAGAACTCCGGTGCCATCACCGGCAGGACCTTCTTGATCGAGGTGCGGCCCCGGAAGCCGGGGTGGATGTAGCCCTTCTTGACCACCTTCTCGAGGTCGAAGAGTCGGTCGAGCACCGCCTTGATCCGCGGCTCCAGGTCGGGGAACCACGCCGCCACCTGCTTGAGCACCTGCTCCTCGTAGTTGGAGTAGACGACGATCCGGCCAGCGGTGCCCAGGTCGTCGAGCAGCTGCTCGGCGAGGTGCCGGCGCCAGTCGGTGGTGGGATCGGCCAGATACTGGCGATGCTCGAGCGCGCCCGTGGCGGTACGGATGTGGAGCGAGTACTGGAACGGGTGCTTCTGGTAGGGGCGGGTCCCGTCGAAGACCGGCACCGCCGGGGCGATCGCCTCGAAGTCGAGGTAGTAGACCGGCTCGCGGAGCGCGTCGAGCCGGCCGAGCTCGCCCTGGTCCACGGCCGGCGTGCCTGACTTGAGCACGTCGACGATGGCGGCCTGGTTGGGTGTCAGGTTGGCGTCGGGCGGCAGGTTGGCGATCCGCCCGTAGGGCTTGAACTCCTCGAACTTCTTCTCGGAGATCCGTGGGATGTCGAAGAGCGGGTCGCTGAGCCCGACGTCGATGCAACTGGTGGTGTAGAGGTCGCACTTGCGGCAGGGGAAGCAGAGCGACGGCGTGGGCTGGTCGCCAGTCATGGTGTCGGCGATGTCGGCGAGGTTGTCACCGAAGAGGGCCGCTTGTTCGAGCACCTCAGGGGTCACGTCGACGGTGGTGATCAGAGCGTCGCCGGCACCCGCGGTGTATTCGGCGTTGACGAGGGTGAGCGAGACCCGGTGGATCGGCACCCCGGCGGCCTGGAGCACCGCGCAGCTGAACGCCGCGTCGAGGATGTAATCCTTCTCGAACTTGCCGTCGGCCTTGAGGGAGCCCGACTTGATCTCGATCAGCTCCCAGCCCGCTCCCAGGCGCCGGAGCGCGTCGGCACGGGCGACGCAGCCATCGGCCTCGAAGGTGGCTTCGAAGAGGAGGGTGCTGGCCGGGTCGGCGAGGGCCGCCGCCGATTCAGCGATTGCCTTGTCGTGGGGGGTGCGGCGAAGCAGGGGGCCGCGGCCGAGCCACTTGCGGGCGAGCCGCTGGACCTCCTGGCCCTCGTGGAAGCGCCACTGGTCGCCGGGGCTGGGCTGGCCCGCGGCGTCGTGCTGGGTGCGCCACCCCTTGGTGGGGCAGTCGAGGGCGGCGAGGAAGACGTGCTTGGGGGTGGGCATGGGGGTCTACCGGCCTCTCACATCGAGCGCGCGCTCGACAGTTATCGCCGCTTCGATCAGGTCGCGAAGCAGGCGTTCGTCGATTTCCTCACCACCGTCGTACTCCAGCTGGTTCCGGAGTCCGTGCGCCTTGGCAAGGACCCGGACCGTGGGGAGTGGCACCCCGGTGGTGAGCGTCAACACCTGGAATACGATGTAGCGGCTGCCTGCACGATAGCCCCGGGCTCGCAGCGCGGCGAGGGAGAGGGCATGAGCCGCATTGTACGCAAGATCGAACCTGCTCTCGGGCGACAGCTCAAGGTTGCCGGCATCGCGCAAGCGGGCTCGACCACTCCGAGCCAGCGACACGACCTCATCGGCGACGGGCGGCTCGCGCTTCAGTTGACCGGTGCGAACGAGGTTCTCGAATTGTGCGGAGGTCATCCTCGTTCCCGATCACGAAAGCGCTTCGGTTCCTGGAGCAGCCGCGTGAAGAGCGAATCCTTGCCGGTCGACTTCTTCTGCCAATCGGCCATGCTGGCCACCGTCGGGTTCACGGGCCGACCGAGCTGCTGCTCGACAGGCTGCAGCGCGGCGAACGCATCGTGGTAGCTCAGGGCATCGGACAGGATCATCAGGTCCACGTCGCTGGACGTTCGCGCGACACCCTTGGGAATCGATCCGTAAACGAACGCGACATGGATCTTTTCGACGAGCGGCTCGAGCGCGGTCCGGAGCGGCTCGACGAGTCCGATCGTCTTGATGATCAGGCCGTGGAGGTCGGCGAAGACCGGTGATGAGCGATTCGCCTGATAGTGGATCTGGTTGCCGACCCGGGACTCGATCAGCAGTCCCGATTCGCTGAGGCGCTTGAGCTGCCGGTGTGCGGCGCCGGTGCCCCCAGCGGCGAGTCGGATCAGCTCGGCGCTCTGGAACCGCCGGTCGGGCTGGGCGAAGAGCAGCCCGAGGAGTCGCGCCTGGACGGGCGAGAAGAGGACATCGGTGATGGCGGAGGGCGCGCTTCCCATATTGGGAATGATCATACCCGATATGGGAATGCGGTCAAGGACCGAGGGCGGCGAGGAAGCCGTGCTTGGGGGTGGGCATGGTGGAGAGAACATCACTTCACGCCGATCCGCAGTAGCCCCCTACCGCCAATACCAACTCGTCTCCAGGAATCGCTCGTGGATCACCCCGGCGATCTTGAGGCGCCCGGTGTCGGACGGATGTGCGCCGTCGGACTGGTAGTCACTCCGCAGGTAGCACTTGCCGTCGGTCACCACCCCGCTGTCGCACGACGGCGCCCAGAGATAGGCACCCCAGCCGTACCAGACGCCGTCGACACACGAGTGACTGGCGAGCCAGCTGTTGAGCGCGTGGCCTTCCTCGTAGCTCAGCGGTTCACCGCGCGCGGGGTTGCTGCTGAAGCCGCCATAGCTGCGGGAGCTGGTGTACACCGCCTGCACCGCGGGGAAGAAGTCGGTGACTCGAGCGGCGAACTGGTCGAGGTAGCCGACGAAGTCGTAGTAGTCGCTCTCGGCCGACGGATAGGCGGCAGCGCGCCGCCACCTGGCGCGGAGGCGAACTGCGACGCCGCCTTGTGCCAGATGACCCGGACCTGGTCGAGGCGCACGCCGGCCTGGGGGAGGCGCTGGGTGATGCAGGCATTCCAGAGCGCGTCGTCGAATGCCGGATCGATCCACTTCTCGATCGCGTGTCCGCCGACCGCGCAGTTGACGACCTTGACCGCCGGATTGACCGCCGCGCCCCACGCGCCGGCTAGCTGCTCGATCCACTCGGTGCATTCCTGGTTGCCGTTGCTCATCCCGATGCAGACGACACCGATCACGCCATCGACCGGCGTCACCATTGGTTCCGCCGGCTCACGAGGGCGAGCGGCAGCCCCTTGTAGGTGTTAGGGCCGCTGCCAACGTGGCCCAGTGGAAATGGGGGGTGACGTCGGTGTCGTCGGACGAGGTCGGAGTGTTCGCCGACACAGCCAAGGCTGAGGCTCAGGGCCAGCGGAAGGGCGACATGGCGACGCATGGCACGGCTCCGGTCCGGGGAGAGGGAGACGTGTGGGGGTGGTGGGTGTTAGGGGCCCGAGGCCAGTCGTGAACCTGCCTTGGGCGTGCTCGGCGCGGATGAGCAAGCCTTAAAGCA
Source organism: uncultured Gemmatimonadales bacterium (assembly GCA_963817715.1). GTDB lineage: Bacteria > Gemmatimonadota > Gemmatimonadetes > Gemmatimonadales > GWC2-71-9 > Palsa-1233. Next base: position 1,028 of record CAWFPG010000005.1, on the reverse strand, counting down.
ACCGCCGGAATTCATTCACGGTCAGTCCTGCATCCCTGATGATGCCACCCATGGTGAAGGCGTTGATTGGGTTGTGGCGTGGAAGGGTCAGGATTCGTGCCCCGTCCGTCATGACGGTGTGTTTTCCCTGTCGGGCAACACGGAAGCCGGCCTTCTCAAGCGCACGGATGGCCGCGAGGTGATTGATGCCCGGAACCCTCGGCACGGTTCAAACGACCTCGACCTCGCGAACGTCCGCGCCCCGAAGGAGCTCATCGCGGACGGACAAGTATTCGCTGATGGCCTCACGGATATTGGCAATGGCCTCAGCCTCGTTCACACCCTGCGACCAGCAACCCGGAAGACCGGGCACCGACACGCTGTACCCCTCCTCCGACTTCTCCATCACGACCTTGTACTTCATCGCGGTCCCTCCTGCGCGAATGATACGGCGACCCATGTGTCCCACCAAGGTAGCGGATAGGCGGAGAAGTGATCTGTACCGCAATCTCCATCTTGTTGCCGCTTACCAGCGACCTCCAGCCTGGCAGGGGCCCGGAACGGCAAGACAGTGGCCGGGAACCTGCGCGGGGATGGGTATCTGACTACGCGGCTTGGAACTTCAAACTGCGACGACAGATTCGCCAGAGGCTCGACCGCAAGCGACCCGGGAGCCCGCCCCATGGCGGACTCCCGGGTTTCTTTGGGGCCGGCCTCCGCCCCTTCCCCTTCACTTCCCTTCGACTTCGCTCAGGGCAGGCTGTTCGGGGTCAGGGTGACATCCGAGGATGCCCCCTACGCCGCCTCCTCCTCCGCATCACTCGCCGTCGGCGCCGGCGGGATGGTGCCGGTCACGCCGTCACCTTCCTCCGCCTCGGCGGGCGGTGCCTCGCCCGTAGATGTCGCGGACGCCTTCCAAGCCGAGGGTGTGCCTCAGGTCGGAGGCGTAGCGGGTCTGGTTGAAGGTGTCGAGCACGTCGACCAGGTCCATGGTGTCGGCCATGACCGCCTTGAGCTTGGCCCGGGCCTCCCGGTGGGCGTCGCGGTTG
>CAWFPG010000004.1:0-993168 GCA_963817715.1 uncultured Gemmatimonadales bacterium | reverse complement strand
GTGCCGCCGCTCCGGATTGTACCACCCATCGATGTAGTCGACCAGCGCGCGCGTCAGGCTACTCCGCGTGGCCCACGTCTGCCGATGCACCAGCCCCCGCTTCAACGTCGCAAAGAAACTCTCGACCACCGCGTTATCCCAGCAGTCACCCCGCCGACTCATGCTCGGCCGCGCCTGCCGCCGGGCCAGCGCCTCTTGGTACGCCCGACACGCGTAAATGCTCCCGCGATCCGAGTGGTGGAGCAGGCCCGGCGCGGGCTGCCGAAGCGCCGTGGCACGCTGCCACGCCGCCAGGGCGACCTCCGCGTCCGGCGATCGACTCGTGGCCCAGCCGACCACGCGCCGCGAGCAGAGATCCAGGACCACTGCGAGATACAGCCACCCTTCCTGCGTCCAGCAGTACGTCAAGTCGGCGGCCCACACGCGATTGGGGCGCGCGACCGTGAACTGCCGCGCGAGATGGTTCGGGGCCACCGGCAGCGCGGGATCGGCGTGCGTCGTCACCTGCCAGCGGCGCGCCTGCAGCGCGACGCACTGCGCTTCCTGCATCAGACGGCGCGTGCGGCGCCGCGAGATGCGCTGCCCTGTCGCCCGCAGCTCGCGCTGGTGGCCACGGGCCCCGTACTCCTGCCGCGCGCGCTGGTGCGTCGCCGCGATCTGGACGCGCAGGGCGGCATCCGTGGTGGCACGCGCCGACGGCGTCCGCGTCTGCCACGCGTGGAAGCCCGAGGCGGACACGCCGAGCACACGACACATGAGGGTCAGCGGGTACTCGCCCCGATGGCGAGCGATCACGGCGTACCTCGTGCTGGCCCTCTCGCGAAGAACGCCGCCGCTTTTCCCAGGAATTCGTGCTCTTGGCGCAGCACCGCGAGCTCGCGCCGCAGGCGCCGCACTTCGTCCTCGGCCGTCTCGACCCGAACTGGCGCCGTGGCCTCACCCCGCGCGATCAGCAGCTTCTTCCACCCACGCACCTGCTCGGGCCGGAGCGCCAACTCCCGCGCCACTTGGCCGATGGGCCGGCCTAACTCCGTGACCTGCCGCACCGCTTCCGCCTTAAACTCGTCCGAGAAGGACCGGCGTATCTTCTTCATGCAACACCTCCGTGCCTCGAATATCGAGGCAATGGCGGTGTCCATCAAATCGAGGCCGCTTCAACCTACAGCTTTGCGCAGTGACGAGTACAAGGAGTTGTCAGATGTCCCAGGGTGAACTTCTCTTGCCGTTGGCGCTACTGGGCTGTGCGTACCTCGTTTTGTCGAGGCGTCTCGTCTCCTTCGGCGATTCGAATCGTCGCAAGCAACCATACGGGCGCTTCGAAGGAGTCTCGGCAATCGCCGCCGTCGTGCTCTTGGGGTCTGGGGCGATGACGGCCGTCTTTTCGCTCCCGATGCTCGCTCTCCCCCTTGCCTATATTGGGATTGTGGTCTTCCTAGTCCACGTGGTGGGTACGAATGTCTTGGCACTGAGGCGGTCGAAGTAGGAACGCTGCGGTCCGATCGCGGAAGGCCGCTCACTCCAGCCGACAAACCGCGGTAAAGAGCCCCACCCACCGCAAGGTGAAGTGGGGCTTCGCGTTGGCTCATGGGCCCGGCGCGATTCGAACGCGCGACCTCTTGCTCCGGAGGCCCCGTCGCGAGTGCTGGTGAGCGCCCATGGGCGCCGATGTGAGCGAATCGGATGATTCAGGGCTTGTGGGCACTCATGGGCGCTCGTGGGGTGATATGAGTTGATACACGGCGGAATCACGGGGTAGAACGATCAAGTGTGCGCCTGAGGCGCTGGGCTATTCTGGGACCATCCTGGTGGTCAATTCCTTTGTCACTGGCCCACAGGGTCCGGCTTCCACGAGAACCGCCGTTCGATGCCACGGAAGGTATCCCTGATGCTCCACGCTGATATCGTAGGTGCCGGGGCGGGAGAATGCTGCCGCGCGGCTCACCAGAATTGCTCCATCGGCCCGGTACGGCACCAGAGAGTCAGTGTACTGACTTTCTGTCACCGCGCCCTTGGCACTCTGTGCGAGCGGCAGACCGGTGGCCGAGTCTTGAATGACTAGGACAATCCCCGGAATCTCCACGTCGTCGAGGCATGTATACCCGGTCGGAGAGTTACATGCCGCGCCGACGATGCCCAAGATGGCTGCCCAGGGTCGGAAGCGAAACGCGACTCCATTCGAAGTGGCCGGATGACGGAGTCGGCTATTCATTGTCCCCTCCTCCAGGAATACATCCAGATACCGCATTTGTGCTGGGGTCATCCGGGGCCATCAGAGCGCTTCCGCCCGTCGTGCAAACCGGAATGTCTTGATAGAGAGGGTATCCAGTCCGCCCGTAGGACGGCTCATACACCGAGACCTTCACCGAAAGTGTGTAATCACCGGACGGCACCAAGATGTTGCGCGTCGCGCTTCCCCATGAGTACGTGGTCGTTCCTGGTTGATCTGATCGTGTGACTTCGAACTGGTAGAGAAACGGAGGGTTGATGCCATTGGCCGCCGTTGCAGTGAACGCACAGTTGCCGGCGACAGTGATTGCTCCCGACCCGAAGCACCAGGAAAGGCTGTTCACACGAGGCGCGGGCACGAAGGCGCTATCAACACGAACCCTGCCCCAGCCATAGTAGTTGTCGTGGCTACCTGGGGTGTTGGGATTCACAGCCGTTTGCTGGAGTCGTGCAACGGCAAGATTGGCGGGAATGCCGGAAGCGAGGACCAACCCCAAGGCGCCGGCCACATGAGGGGTCGCTGCGCTCGTTCCTCCGAACGACCCGTAAAGACCACCACCGACACCATCGGTTTCAACATCCGTCGGACCCGACAGATCAATCGCAGATCCATACTGAAAGCCACTCTTGAAGAGTCCAGTCGAGGCGTTATGGGCTGCGACGCCGATCATCCTCGAGTCCCAGGTAACAAAACCGCTCACGGGGTCGGACGAAGTGCAGTTCAGCGGTGGGCCAGTGCTGGCTCCATTGCCGGCGGCAGCAACAAGCAGTACGCCTTGGTCAAGGAGTCGGTCCATTTCATACTTGATGTTTCCAGCGATGCTTCCGCCACAATTGCCGATGCTCATTGTGGCGATATGTACCGTTGTCGCTGTCAACAGCTGGTAGGCCCCGTAGATTGCGGAGCTTGGGCAAACGCCGTTGTCGCACACCTTCATGATCAATAGCTGGGCTTGTGGAGCAACGCCCAAGACATATGATCCGTTCTCCTCTGCTGCAACAATCCCAGCAACCGGAGTCCCATGTGCTCCGCCAGTACAATAGTTGGCGCTGTAATTGACCAGGTCGAAACCACCAATAATGCGTCCCGCAAGATCTGGATGTGTGCAGTTGACGCCATCATCTATGATGGCGACAATGACGCCGGCACCCTTGTTGCCTTGTGCGTGGACCAGGGGAGCTCCAATCGACGCGACGCCGGCTGGGATGATCTCCTGGAAGAGTCGCGACATGTGATGTTCTGCAAGCGGTGTGATGTTGTGTAAGAGCACGGGCGTGGAGGAGACCGAGTCGACCTCTAGGATCTCTAGCCAAGGTAGGGCCGTCACTCGGGCTAGGTCTCGACGTGAGACTGTCGCAGCAGAAGGGAGACCCGGGAGCCCATCGTAGAGATGCAGGGCAGAGAGTCTGGCGAGTCGTTGGGAACGAGAGACCGGCGTGCCTGCTCGAGTCCTGAAATAGACCGTGGCAAATTCCGAAGGGCTGTTTCGCAACTGAGCGAAGTCGTTCGATGGAGCGAGAACTTCCTCGGTTGCGGCGGTTGCCTCGGTCGAGGGAAGGTCGGTTGCACAACTTACGACTGAGAGGGTGAGCCCGGTGGAAAACACGAGGTGGCGGAACAAACGCACGGCAGGGAACATGGCGATTGCCTCCAGATGGGGGAAAGGGTGCCTCGCTCAAGTCTTGTCGATTAGGTAGCGGATCACCGAGTTGCTGTCAAGGACGGGGACATGGTGGCATGGCATAGTGGAGTGGGGGCATCGGTCGGACCTCTTGCGTGGCCGACTTCATGGTTCAAGCTGGTGAGCGTGATTGGAGACGGGATCCCGGGCAACTGCGGAAGTCCGACGGATTCGTCCGCTCAGACGCGAAGGCCTCACGACGCACAACGCGAAGTGAGGCCTTCAGTTAGACCATCATGGGCCCGGCGCGATTCGAACGCGCGACCTCTTGCTCCGGAGGCGGCCCGGTTGAGTCACCGATTCCGGCCAAGAGCCGGAGTTTCCTAGAGGTGGTTTCAAAACCCGTCGCGACAGCCGGGAGAGTCCCGTCGGAAGGCCATTTGCCAAGGTCAGGGACGGGTTTTGAAACCACCTCTAGGAAAGCCCGCCCTTCTGCCGGGAAGCGGTTCTCCGATTCCGTCCCCGATCCGGGGATCAACGGACACCAAACGGACACCAGATGCCCCCGAGGGCGATTTCCTTGGCGTGGTGGTCTCGATAGCTTGGGTAGCACTCTTCGGAGCTTTCCCACGAATCCACAGGCGATTGAAGGGCGGATGCATGGCGAATCGAGAATTCAATTACGACGTTGCGTTCTCGTTCGTGCAGGCAGATGAGGAGACGGCGCAAACGCTCGCTGATGCGCTGGCCGACCGGTTCAAGGTCTTCATCTACTCCCGAGAGCAGCGGAGGCTCGCGGGGACGGATGGGATGGAGTCGTTCAGCAACGTGTTTGCTGCGGAGGCTCGGGTGGTCGTCGTTCTGTACCGAGAAGGGTGGGGGGAGACGCCCTGGACGAGAGTGGAGCAAACCGCAATTCGCAACCGGGCCTTCGACGACGGCTTTGACTTCACGCTCTTTGTAGTCATGACCGAAGGCGTCGCACTCCCATCTTGGGTTCCGAAGACGCAGATCTACTACGGGTTGCGGCGATTCGGGCACCTCTGCGCGGCTAGCGTCATCGAGTCACGAATCGAGGCCCAAGGCGGGGCACCGAAGGTTGAGAACGCGCTCGACCTGGCGGAGCGGCTGCGTCGCGCCGAGGAGCAGGCCACCGCCCGTGCGACATTTCTGAATAGCCCGAAGGGTGTGGAAGCAGCAAGCGTCGAAATCAAGGCGTTGTTCGAGGAGTTAGTGCGGCTGTGCCAGGTACTCGGCCAGCAGAGCCCGACCCAATCCATACGCGTTGTCAAATCAGAGGCCCGTTACCTGGTGCTCTTCTCCGCCGGATATAGCCTGACGCTGACGTGGGTGTTGGAGTGGGCGAACGTGCTGGATGGGTCGGGGCTCCATATCCGTGTCTTTCGAGGCGCTGCGGGTGACTATGGCTCATCCAAATTGCGAAGTGTCTCCGAGGATGCCTTCGACTTCGATGTGTTGTCAGGGGCCCACGGGTGGCGAGGCCGGGAGGGGGAGCGGCGCTTCTTCTCGTCTGTCGAACTCGCGGATCTTGCGCTCCGGTCGCTGCTTACGGCAGTTCATGAACGACCTGAGGGGTACGAGATCCAACGTGATTGGTAGGCTGACGTGCCAGAGAGAAGGTCGCGTTCGAGGACCGGTGCTCTCTTCCCCTGGCGCTCTAGATTCTCTGGTCGAGTACCTCGTGGTGCGCCTCAGCCGAGGCAGTCGAGGTTCTCGTGGAATATCTGGCGCACAGCCTCGGAACCTGGCTACGCTGCATTTCCTGGTTCGGTCGTAAGCTGTGCGGCACGCCGTCGCTCTGCTCCATTCGCGAGTTTCCCGATTTGACGCGTGCAGCTTAAAGTGCCACGGGGCGGAAGTGCCTAGTCGGACTCCCCCTGCTCGTATGGTCTGCGTATTCGCCTTGACGTTTCCCCGCCTTTGAGGTCCAGCTAGAATCGTAGGGTCCCACCCGGCCGGCAGGCCAGAGGACCCCATGGCAGCACCGAAGCGACGGCACACCCCCGACGAGATCCTCGCGATCCTCCAGGAGCACACCGGCAGCGTGACGGCGAAGGACGTGATTCGCCGCCACGGCATCTCGCTCGACACCCTGTACCGCTGGAAGCGGAAGTATGGCGGGGTGTACCGAGCCGACTTGCACCGGCTGCAGGCGCTCGAGGAGGAGAATCGGCGCCTCAAGCGTGTGGTGGCGGACCAGGCGCTCAATCTCCAGGTCCTCAAGGACGCACTGGGAAAAGACTGGTGACGGCCCCGCAGCGGCGCGCGGTCGTCACGGATGCCCGCACGCGGCGCCCGCTCTCGGAGCGGCAGGCGTGTCGACACCTAAGGCTGCACCGCGCGCCGATTCGCTACCGGTCGCGGCGGGAGCCGCCGGTGGCGCTGCTGGCCCGCCTGCGCGAGCTGGCGGCCCAGAAGGTGCGCTGGGGGAGTCTGCGGCTCACATGGTTGCTTCGGCGCGAGGGCTGGGCGGTGAATCACAAGCGGATCGAGCGGCTGCTGCGGGAGGAGCGGCTGCTGGTGCCGCCGCGGCGGGGCCGGAAGCGCGCGGCCGAGAGCGCAAAGCCCCACCCACCGTAAGGTGAAGTGGGGCTTCGACTTGGTTCATGGGCCCGGCGCGATTCGAACGCGCGACCTCTTGCTCCGGAGCCGAGAAACCGAAACCCATCGACAGGGGCCAACAGCCGTGAAATCGGGGCTGGACCGGGCAACCTGCCCTGTCGGAGGGCGCCGGATAGGGCAGGAAGTCGGGACCAACTGCGGAAGGAACTGCGGAAGGGTCCTGAAACATGCCAAATGAGAACGGGATCCCCGAGATGCCCGCATGGTCCCTTCTTGGCGTCATGGTCGGTCAATCCGCGCGTCGTGAGTCGCTCGAAGCGATCTCGGGCGGATAGACCTGAGTGGGCCGGCGGGGTAGTGGGAAATCCTAGGTGTTTTCCTAGGCCGGTGTTTGTTCGCCTTGCGTGCCTGAAGTTGATGGCGTAGCGTGGATCCAGGTAGTAGTATCGGAAGAAATTGTCCACCGACGAGGGTTAGAAGCGAGGACTTGTCCTGATAGGAATGTGGGCCGCGTTTCCGACTGTAGGTCGCGTAGCGTGGATTCTGACTAGAGTCAGGTCAATGCTGCTGGCGCAACCCCATTCCGTCCGAGGAGTCGTTGTAACTCTGGTTGCCCCCAGCAGGAGATGTGTGATGAGGTCTTCCCGCCTCGTGCTTCTATGCACTTCATGCTTTGCCCTTGCCGCGTGTGAACCCGATAACCACGCGGAGCCAACTCTTCTCAGTACTCGTGTGGCTTCGCCTTTTCGTGGGCCTAGGACGCCTATCTCTGAACGACAATACATGCGCATCCAGGTGCTCGAAGGAGCGCCCGCGAATTTCCGTGACTCCCTTTTCACGATCGGTGCCGCATATGTTTCAGTACCCCATGCGATGCGACCGGTCCGTGTGAGCGCCAGCAGAGAAGTAGTGCGGAGAATTAAGGCCGTACGGTGGCTCCGCGTGCTGAGCGTCGACTCCACTACCCGGCTGGGTCCCACATCCCAGGCAATTCCTTGGGGGGCCGATAGCATCGGCGCGCGCTACGTCAATTCCACCCATAATATCACAGGGACCGGAATCAAGGTGCTCGTGGTTGATGATGGGATTGCTTGCTCTCACCCCGACCTGACGGTTTGGGGTGGCTACGATTTTGTCGAGGAGTCCACGACCTACTGCGGGGTGGATGGGGTACATGGAACGAGGGTCGCAGGCGTGATTGCAGCACTCGACAACTCCGCGTACGCTGTTGGAGTCGCACCTGGAGCCAAAATCTACTCGGCCAGAATATGTGAAATTTCTGGCTCGACGACCAGTTGCGAAGTCAATCTCGCGATTGATGCGCTCGGATGGGCACTTAGCTATGGCATGGATGTCGTGTCGGTCTCCCTGGCAACGTGTGAGGGAAACGTCAACTGGGACTGGAACGACGCGGTTGACGACCTTTACGCCGCCGGTGTGCCGGTAGTGGTCAGCCACGGGAAGAATGACGTGTGTGGCTCCGAAGATGGACCCTCGATCCTAGCGCTCTCACCTCAGGCAGTCGTGGTGGCGGGTCATAATCCTGATCAGTCTTATTTGAATGTGTACCAGTACAGCTATCAGGTCGATTTCTCAGCGCCAGCAGTTGTTCTGTCGGTTGGTGTGGGAGGAGACACCGCCACAATCGGTGGGGTATCATCGGCCGTACCGCACGTCGCTGGGTTGTTCGCGCTGCTCAAGAGTGCCGGGTTCTCGGGAGTCTCTAGCATGAGTACGCGGATTGCCCAAACCGCGATCGATGCGGGTGCCTCAGGCCCTGACCCGTACTACGGTAATGGCCTGATCCGTGCCGACGCGGCCGCAACGCCGAAACCATCGATCACCAATCTCTCATGGTGTACCACTAGCGGGATTGAGGTTGCAGGCAATTGCAGCATGACCGCCACGACCGCGAATGGAGCTGGCGGGAATTCCGTCCGCTTCGTCACATACTTCAGCAATTCGCCGAATGATTCTACCGTTTACGATTATGGGAGTGCGACGCGCAATATCTACGTACCCGCCGGCAACTACGAGCTTGCGATCAAGACTCGCGCACGAGACGCCTATGGCCGGTATGCGGTGATCACGAATACTTGGACAATCCCGGTTTGCACGGAACCTTCTGCCACCACATGTGGTGGGGGAGGGGAGGAACAGTGAATCGCAGGATCTCGCGTTTCGGGGTGCGAGCCCTTGGCCGATCCGGTTTGTTGGCTCTGTTATCCTGGGTACCTTCCGGTGGAGAGATCCGCGCCCAGTCTCGTCCCGAGGCCGTCATTGGCGGGGGAATGGTCAGCGCATTTGGAGCTTCGGGCCCTTTCATCACTGGCGGTCTTGTCCCTTGGTCGGCCTGCGTCGGTTCCTCGATTCGCGTTGGTATTGGGATAAGTGGTTGGATTGCGAGAACCGGCAATGCGAGTTTCCCGGGTGGCCGCCGCGTACTGAAGAACTTTGCCCCTCTGGTTGAGGTCGCCCTGGGTGAAACAGCCAACCGCGTTGTCCCCTATCTGAGGGCAACGGCGGATTGGACCTCATCGTCTGTCCAGAATGTGGCGTTCATTCCCGGGGAGGGTGTGCCCGGTCCGATCGACGACCGGACTAGCGGCGATGGCCGTGGATTCGGTGGGGAGGCGGGTGCCATGGTTCGGCTCACTCCAGCTCTCGGGATCACGGCGTTCCTCGCAGGGGCCCACCAGGAGATATACGATCACCGACCAAACACGATCTGGCGATTTGGCGTTGGGCTTCGGGGACGCTTATGACGATCCGGAGTGCCCAGGCTTTACCGGCAGTCAGTCTTCTCTTGCAAGAGCCTGATTCGAAGTCACAACCAGCCGTGGCTGGCCAAGTGTATCGTTGATTCGACCCCATTCCTCCGTCGAGTAGAGCCATCGCGCGATTGTCGGTTGTCTGAACACTGCGTCGCCGGAATTGAGTCGGCGTCCGTAAGCTTACCCCTCGGGGATACAGCGTAAGTTAGACTTTCTCGTCGCCCCAAGGAGGGGTCGTGAGGAAGTCCCGGTTCACCGAGGCCCAGATCGTCGCCGTCCTCCAGGACGGGGAGAGCGGCCTGCCGGTCGCCGAGCTGCTGCGCAAGCACGGGATCAGCCGGCAGACCTACTACCACTGGAAGGCCAGGTACGGTGGCTCGTCGGTCTCCGAGCTCCGGCGGCTCAAGGAGCTGGAGGCGGAGAACGCCAAGCTCAAGCGGATGTACGCCGAGCTGGCGCTCGAGAACGCCGCGATCAAGGACGTGCTCAACCGAAACCTGTAGGGCCGTCCGCGCGGCGGGGCGTCGCCGCGATGCTGGTGCGGGAGCACCGCCTGTCGGTGGTCCGGGCCTGTCGCATCGCCGGGTGCTCGCGGACGGCGTGGTATCGCCCCGGGCTGGATCGCTCGGCCCGCGATGCGCCGGTGATCGATGCGCTGACCGCCCTGGTCGCGGCACAGCACAAGTGGGGCTTCTGGCTCTGCTTCGACACGCTGCGGACGCAGGGGCATGGCTGGAACTGGAAGCGGGTGTATCGCGTGTACTGCGCCTTGGGCCTGAACCGGCCGCGCCGCGGCAAGAAGCGGGTGCTGACGCGGGCACGGCTCCCGCTGGAGGCCCCGGCGATCCTCAACCGGACCTGGGCGCTCGACTTCATGGGCGACACGCTCTACGACGGGCGGTGCTACCGGCTGCTGACGGTGCTCGACGAGGGCAACCGGGAATCGCTGGCGATCGAGGTGGGCACGTCGCTGCCGAGCGTGCGGGTGGTGCAGGTGCTGGAGCAGCTGGTCGCGGTCCATGGCGCCCCCGGGATGCTGCGCTGTGACAACGGGCCAGAATTCATCGCGGCGGCGCTGGCGCGCTGGTGTGCGGATCATGGGGTCGTGCTGCACCACATCCAGCCGGGGAAGCCGAACCAGAATGCGTTCATCGAGCGATTCAATCGGACCTACCGCCACGAGGTGCTCGATGCCTGGGTCTTCACCTCGCTGGCCGAGGTCCGGCAGGTGACCGAGCAGTGGCGGGAGCTCTACAACACCGCGCGGCCGCATCGCAGTCTCGGCCGAGTGCCGCCGCGGACCTTTCTGCCGAGAACCGAGGCGGCCTGAAAAGTCTAGCTACGACCTGTATCCTTGACGGGTAAGCTTACGGTCACAGTAGTCAACGAAGTGTCTCAGAGCCTGCTTGTTCCCACGAAGCGAGCCATCAGCGGCGAGCTCGAACGGCGTCCTATAACCGAAGGGACTTAGCTTCGCCGTCCCGCCGACGACTTCCAGCCCCATTTTGGCGAGATAGCTGCCAGCGCGCGCCTGAGTGACCCGGACACCGTGGTCGCTATCGGGGGCGGAGTCAGGTCCAAGCAGCGGCTGCACTATGCGGAGCCACCGGTCGCTCAGCCACGCTTGAAGCTCAGTGAGTTCAGTGGCGCTCAAGTGCTGGGCAAAGAAGAGCACATGCAGGTGAGGGTGGAACCCATTCGGGCCATGCGTAACTTCGATGGCCTTCACGAAACCCTGAATCTGCCACCGGGCGAGTGCTGCCTTCCACCCAGCTCCAGCCACCAGCTTCTGCCAGGCCTTGGTTAGCCCCTGGCGAAGCGGCTTGGGCTCCATCCCCCAGCTGTGTCGGACGGTTAGGGTCGCCATGATGCACCGCTGGACTCCGTAGTCCTCCACGAAGCTCTGTAGTTCTCTCGCTCGCTCAGCTTTGATCTTGAGCGAGCAGGCGGGACATTCCCACACCGAGCCGCATGTCATGATACCGCCGAAATATGCGCGGCCGTCCTTGAGCATCACGGTCACGTTCGGATCGATAGGTGTCCAGCCGCACTTGGCAACTCGGCTCCGCGAGTGGGGCCGGAGGGCGTGGATGCGCCGGTAGGCCAGCCCCCATGTCTCGTGACACCGCTGAATCGGGAGAACCTCTGTCGGTATTCCTTCAGAAGGCGGACTTGCCCAGGAGCCCGCGGTGATGGCATCTTCACGCTCGGTTGCTTTAGAGATTCTTCCCCCCCCTTCCTAGGAGTGACCGATGAGCTTCAGGTCGATCACGGCCGTACTGGCCCTAAGCTTGATCCTCGCAGGCTGCGCGACTGACAGTACTGACCCAACCATGAGCTCGTCGATCGACCCTCCACGAGCCAGTCTGATCACTCCGATGTGCCAAGCCGGGTGCCTCGGTCCCGGTCCGGACCCGAGTCCTGAGGAGCCCGGAGAGTGGCTCGGTACCGATTTCACCGATGATGTGTGCATCGGCGGAAGTTCGGACTATGACTTTGACTCGGTCGGCGACCTTTGCGAGTTCAAACTGGCTGAGGCGTTCGCTCCAGAGCTCGTCACCTGGACTCGTCAGGATGGGCCAACGGCGGAGGATGTAGGCGGCGAGCGGTATTGGGCGGTGAGATACGTAAGTGGGTCGAGTCCGTTTCAAGGCATGATCATGCTGGTATTCTTGCCGGCTTACTACTATGACCTCGGAGATCCGGAGAGCGGGCTCACCGCCCATCCCGGCGACAGTGAGGTCATCGTTCTGTACGTGCAATACAACGCTTCTACGCAACACTGGGTGCTGAAGGCTGCCCATTTGAGCCAACACACGTACTGGGGCTATGCCGGTTCCGATCTTGGAGATCCAAATTCCAGCGCCGCAATGGAGTACCCCGGGCGGACTGGTGGCTATCCCCGCGTGTGGGCTGCGAAATTCAAGCACGCGAATTACGTGAGTCGCAGTAGCTGCCAAGCCGGCGGATTTCTGGGCGCGGACGATTGCGACGCACTGAATGTTAGTGCTCAATGGCGCTTTCCCGTGTATTCGAATCACAACCTTGGCTCGTGGGATCATCGTTTCGTCGATTGCGTGTCAGCACAGTTTCGTTCAGGCTGGCACAGTGAGTGTATGTGGGCGACGAGTGGCAAGTTCCAGGGATGGATGTACGAGCCTGACCCGGACAAGGGTGGCGAGCCACACGGCTCCAAGTTGCAAATCTTCGGTTTCGTGCCCTAACGTGAGGTTTCTGAAATGAGAGTCCCATACCTTGCAGCGAAGACGGGCACGGCCATAGGCCTGATCGGTACTCTGGTCTCAAGTACTGCGAGTGCCCAGCAGCAGGTCGTGCGCCCGACACCAGGGGCACTATCGAGTCCTGTTGTGAAGGTGCTCAAGGCCGAACGCCCTCTACCGGTAGTTACCTCGACCCGTCGGCACCTGAGCGCGACTTCAAAAGGACTCCTCATTGGTGGTGGAGCGGGACTTGTGCTTAGTGTGGTCGCGACAGTGCTGTACGTGGAGAGCACCGATCCTGGTAACTATTCTGGAGCCGTTCCAATTGTGATCGGAGGAACCGCGCTAGGGGCGGTCATTGGAGCCGCGATCGGAGCACACGGCGAGCCTCGGTCGGCCCAGAAACGTGAATGAATTGTCGCAGGCAGCGTTGTGTGAACTCTCCTGCGATGCTGACGAACGGAAGTACTCTGGGTGCTACCTTCTCGATCGGTTGGAGCAGACTGTCGTCGGTCCGGCTTTCCGGGAATAGCTCGAACGGCTGAGACACGTGGTGGGGGAGAACCTCCCCCACCGGGCTCCGATCCCGTCACACCAAACCTTGCGGTCCGCCCCCATATGGCCGGGGAAGCATCAGAGACCCGGCCATGCGCCTCCGGGTGGGCACAGTCCTCCTCCCACCCGCCCTGTACCCGATTCTGTACCAGCCACCGAGAATTACCCTGCGAATCCGTGGGGTAGGGAAGAGCCCGGAATTCAGTCGCGGCGGGCCATCGGGGGCCCGCCGCCTCTCTCATAATGCCGGGGTCGCGGGTTCGAGTCCCGCCCCTGCTATCAGCCCCGGATCGCCATGGCGACCCGGGGCTTCGTTGTTCCCCCCCGATGAATCGATGCTATCCTGCGAGGTTCTCTGGGCACTCCCCCCGCTGCCGGAGCTCCCACCGTGATAGGTTGTGTCCCGCAAGCTGTAGAAATTCGTTCGGGTGATTCCGTCGGTGGCCCCGGTTACGCTGCCTGACGCAGCGTGGTGTCCGTGATCGTCCGGTAGCCGTGTAGCTTGCGCAGCCGGATCCCGCCCGTCGCCAACGTCCCCCACAACACCGTCAGCACCGCCTCCGGCGTCGGGAGCACGCCCTGCGTCTTCGTCCGCCGCCGGAACTCCGTGAAGATCCGCTCGATCGCGTTCGTCGTGCGCAGGCACTTCCACTGGGCGGCGGGAAACGCCGTGAACGTCGTCAGCGTGTCGCCGGCTTCGTCCAACGAGACCACCACCGCACTCCACTTCAGCGCCCAGGTCCGTCGGAAGCTCGCCAGGGCGGCGTGCACCGCCGCCGGACTCGTCGCGGTGGTGATCGTCTGGAAGTCGCGCACCACCGCCCCGCGCAGTGCCCGCGGCACGCAGGCGATCAGATTGCGCAGCTTGTGCACCAGGCAGCGCTGGTGCGCGATCCCCGACCACGTCCGCTCGAGCGCCGCCGCCGCGCCCTTGCTTCCATCGCTCAGCACCAGCTGCGGGCGCGCCAAGCCGCGATGCGTCAGGTCCTCCAGCAGCTGCGCCCAAGCCGCCGTCTGTTCGTCGCCCACGACGCGCATCGCCAGCACCACCTTCTCCCCCGTGGTCCGCACGCCGAGCGCCATCAACACCGTGCACCACGTCGAGCGGCCGTCGGCGCGCACCCGATGGCGCTGGCCATCGAGGTAGAGGTACGCGATCGACTCGTCGGCCAGCGAGCGCTGCTGCCACGTCCGGTATTCCGCCTGCAGGCGCGTCACCACGCGCGACACCGCACTCTTCGAGAGGGCCTGCTCCCCGAACAGCGGCGCCACCGCGCGCCGCAGGTCCCGGGTACTCGCGCCGCTCAGGTAGAGCCTCGCCAGCGTCGCATCCAGCGCCGGGGTGCGCCGCGCATAGCGCTCGAGGACCGTGGTCTGCCATTCCTGCGTGCTCCCATCGGCCTGCCGCAGCCGCCCGCGCGGCACCGCGAGGGTGACCGGCCCCGCGCTGGTCACCAGCGTCCGCGGGACCGTGCCGTGCCGGTAGCCGGTCGCGCTCGCGGCCCGCTCCCACGCCTCGCGGCCCAGGGCCGCCGTCAGCTCGACCTCGATGGCCGCCTCGATTGCCCCGCGGACCGCCGTCCGCACCAGCACCTGCAGCCCATCCTCCGGCATCACTAGCGCCGGCACCGCCATCGTCGTATCGTCCAGCATCGGGTGTACTCCTCGTCGGTTTGGGCTGCGTCAACAGCCCGTGGTGAAGGGAATTCACCGACAAGGATGCACCCGATTTTCAATTTTCTACAGCTATAGGGACATTACCCCGTGATACCCCGACAGCCACTCTCCTTGCCCGAGGCCCCGCGTTCCGAATTGCGGCGGGTAATGCTTCGACGCGCACTGATCATCGGGCCGATCGTCGGTGCCGTGCTGACGCTGATCGGCGGACGTCAGGTGCCACTCGGCGTGACACTCGAAATCTTCACGATGTGGACGATGATCGGTGCCATGACCGGAGCCCTGTGGGGCCTGACCAGTGTCGCCCGCAGGAGGGGATATCTGGAGCAGGACCCGGAGGAACGCCTGGCCCGCGCGCGAAACACCCTCATCTGGTCGATGGTCGCAATGGCCTTCATCCTGCTGCTCGCATTCGTCAAGGGAGACTTCAGTCATCCGACGACCGATGGTCGGAGACACCTGCTGTCAGGGGTCACGCTCTTCGGGGTGATGGGGCTCTACGGCGGTGGCAAGCTGCTGCTGGAGTCGCGACGGCAGCGGCGTGCGCTCCGCCCCGACGCCAACGGACCGACGGAGATCGTGGCGTCACCGACTTCCTCCACCGGGGAGCAGGCCAAGTCCTGACGGCGCCGGGAATGTTCGATCCCGGTACGAGTCCGCTGGCGGAGGGCTGACGCCGCCCCCTCGCTGCGCACGGGGTGACCACTCCCGTCCTCCATCCTCCATCCTCCGTCCTCCGTCCTCCGTCCTCCGTCCTCCCCAACACTCCGCTTCCGCCCGACGTATCATCCATGGAGCGGGGCGCGCCCAGCCGTAACCTTCCCGTCGCCTCGTTCGTCCTGATCGGTAGTGGCCGCCCGGCCGCCGCCCGCCCTGCCTGCTGCCATGTCCCGGAGTCGTTCGTGGACCGTCTCGCCGACGCCCTCGCCAGCTTCCTCCTCAAGCATCCCCGGGGGGAACTCGCGCGCGGTGACCTGGTCTTCGCCCCGGTGATCGGCGTCCTGCCGCTGGCGGTGCTGGTGGCGGCCGGCATCGCCGTCGGGTGGCTGGGGGTCCGGCGGCTCCGGAACACCGGCCTGGCCGACAAGCTGGTCCTCGGCGGGCTCCGCACCGCCGCCTTCCTGCTGGTGGGCCTGCTGCTCCTCCGGCCGACCCTGGTCCTCTCCAGGGCGATCGCCCAGCGTAACGTGCTGGCGGTGGTGCTCGACGATTCGCGGAGCATGGCCGTTGCGGATGTGAACGGCGGCACGCGCACCGCCGCAGTCCAGCGCGCCTTCGGTGACTCGACCGGCCTGATGCACGACCTTGCCGACCGGTTCGCCGTCCGGGTCTTCCGGGCGGGCGCCGATGCCGACCCGATCCCCGGTGCCGCCGCCCTCACCGCCGGCGCGGCCCGGACCGATCTCGCCACCGCGCTCGCCTCCACCCGCGAGGCACTCGCCGACGTGCCGCTCGCCGGGATCGTGCTGGTGAGCGACGGCAACCAGAACGGCAGCGGCGACCTCGACGCAGAGCTGCAGCGACTCGCCGCCCGCGGCGTGCCGGTGCACGCCGTCGCCGTCGGGTCGCCGCGGTTCGACCGCGACATCGGCGTCGATGCGATTCGCCTGCCGCGCGAGGTGCTGCTCGGTGGCGAGGCACCGGGCGAGGCGGTGCTCCGGGTGCGCGGCGTGGCCGGCCGGCGGGCGATCCTCACCGTCGAGGCGGGCGGGCGACTGGTCCGGGTCGACACGGTGCTGGTGCCCAAGGAGCGCGAGCTGATGGTGGTGCCGATCCGCGTGCCGGCGGTGGGGCCCGGCACGGTGCCGGTCCGCGTCAGTGTCGAGCCGATCGATGGCGAGGTCACCACACTCAACAACCACGCCTCGGCGATCCTGCGCGTGCGCAACGGGCCGGAGAAGATCCTCTATGTCGAGGGCGAGCCGCGGACCGAGTTGCCGTTCCTGCGCCGGGCCGTGTCACCCGACTCGGCGCTGCAACTGGTGTCGCTGATCCGCACCGCCCGGGGCAAGCACCTGCGTCTCGGTGTCGACGACTCCCTGGAATTGCGCTACGGCTTCCCGACCCGGCCCGAGGAGCTGTTCCGCTACCGTGCGGTGATCCTGGGCAGCGTCGAGGCCTCCTACTTCAGCGGCGACCAGCTCCGGATGCTGCAGGACTTCGTCGGCACGCGCGGCGGCGGGCTGCTCGCCCTCGGCGGACGAAACGCGCTCGGTGAGGGCGGCTATGCCGGTACCCCGGTCGACGAGGTACTGCCGATCGAACTCGATCCCGGCGTCAACGGACGGGACGACAACGTCGCCACCGAGGTTGTGCTGGCACCGACCGATGCCGGGCGGGAGCATCCCGCACTCGCGCTCGGCGGCGCCCATGTCACCTCCTGGGATTCGCTTCCGGCGCTCACCACCGTCAACGCTCCCGGTCGCCTGCGCCCCGGCGCGACCGTGCTGCTCGAGGGTCGGAACACCGGCGGTACCGTTCCGGTGCTCTCGGTGCAGCGCTACGGGCGCGGGCACTCGGCGGTGTTCCTGCCCCAGGACGCCTGGCGCTGGCAGCTGACCAACAAGCTCCCCGTCGACGACGAGACGCAGCCGGCGTTCTGGGACCGGTTGCTCCGCTGGACGGTGGATGGTGTGCCCGATCAGGTCGAGCTCGATGCCGCGCCGGGCCTCACCGCGCCAGGGGAGCCGGTGGAACTCCGCGCACGGGTGGCCGACTCGGCCTACGCGCCACGTGACGACGCGCGCGTCACCGCGCGGGTCATCCCGCCCGATGCGCCGTCGTTCGAGGTGCCGCTCCTGCCCGACCTCGGTGCCAGCGGCGAGTACGTCGGCCACTTCACGCCAACCTCGGTCGGTGCCCATCGCGTCGATGTGACCGCGACGCTCGGCGCCGACACGCTCGATACCAGTGGCCTGGTGCTCACCGACCGTGATCTCGGCGATCCGGGGCCGGTGGAACGCGACGACCGGGTGCTCGGGCGCATCGCCGAACGCACCGGCGGACAGGCGTGGCAGCTCGACAACCTCGACGACCTGCCGGAAGCGCTACTGCTCACGGACAGTGGGGTGACCGCACGCGCCTCGAGCGATCTCTGGGATGCGCCGCTCTTCTTCCTGCTGTTGCTGCTGCTGCTCGGCATCGACTGGAGCTGGCGGCGCTGGAGGGGGTTGGCATGAGCAGAGGTCGGCAACCTGCTCGCAACCGGGCTGCTGACGCGTCGCTCGCGGCGCGCTACCATCCAAGCGCTGCTGCCAGCAGCGCGCCTGCTGGTTTGCGCGCTGATCACTCTCCTTGCCGCCCCCGCCCCCGCCTCCGCCCAGGGACGGCTCCATGTGCTCGTCGTGACCGGGCTCTCGGGCGAGCCGTCGTTCGCGGCGAGCTTCGCCACCGCCGGTGGGGCACTGGTGGAGGCGGCCTCCGGGCCGTGGGGCGTGCCCGATTCGGCGGTGACCTGGTTGGCGGAGGATCCGTCGCGCGATCCCGACCGGATCAGCGGCCGTGCCACCAAGGCGGCACTCGACACGGCGTTCCACCACCTGGTGCAGCACAGCACGCCGGGCGACGTGATCGCCATCTTCCTGATCGGTCACGGCAGCGGTGGCGGGGTCGAATCGCGGCTCTCGCTTCCGGGACCCGATCCGACCGCCGCCGACTATGGCCATTGGCTCGATCTCCTGACCGGCCGGACGGTGGTCGCCGTGGTGGCGGCGAGTGCCAGCGGCGACTTTCTCCGGGTCCTCTCGCGTCCCGGCCGGATCGTGATCACTGCCACCCGCAGTGCGAGTGAGCGCAACGAGTCGCTCTTTGCCTCGCGCTTCGCGCACGGACTGGCGTCGCTCGAGGCCGATGCCGACAAGGACGGCAAGGTGAGCGTGCTGGAGGCCTTCCTCTATGCGCAACGCGAGGTGGCCGCGGCCTACGCCAAGGACAAGCGGCTGCAGACCGAGCACGCCCAGCTCGACGACAACGGCGATGGGCAGGGCAGCGCCGACCCGGGCAAGGACGGCGTCGCCGATGGCGCGTTGGCCCGGCGGGTCACCTTCGGCTCCGCTCCGGCGGTGAGTGATCCACGAGTCGCCTCGCTCCTGGCCGAGCGACAGCAATTGGAGACACAGGTCGAGGCGTTGCGCCGCCGCAAGGAGTCGATGAGCGCTGCGGCCTACACCGATGCACTGGAGAAGCTGCTGGTCGACATCGCCGAGCACACCCGCCGGATCCGCGCACTGTCGGGAGGGAAGCCATGATCGTGCGCCCGGCCTGGCCTCTCCTGCTGGCGTTGCTCGCCGCGCCGTGCACCGCGCAGTCGTCGCCCGACCTCGACAGCCTGATCGCCAGTGGCAAGCTGGAGCAGGCGGAGGCAATGGCGCGCGCCGGTGGCGACAGCACGGCCGTCGCGCTCGGCGACGTGCTGGTGCTGCAGGGTCGGCTCGACGAGGCGGAGTCGGTCTATCGTCGGATCCGTGAGTCGCGCGGGCTCGGGTGGCGCCCGGCCACCGCCGGCCTCGCCGAACTGGCGGCGCGTCGCGGCGATGACATCGCGGCGCATGCCCTGGCTCGCGAGCTCGCCGACGAGTGGCGGGCGCGCACCCCAGCGTGGACGGCACCCGATCATCTCGCGGCGGGTCGTGCCTTCGAGCTGCTCGGCAACGGCGATCCCCAGGCGGTGCGCGATGCGCTGGCCGCCTTCGACGCTGCGACCGCGGCCGACTCCACCGCGGTCCACGGTCGACTGAAGGCATCCGACCTGCTGCTCGAGCGGTACAACGCCCCCGACGCCCGGAGCGGGTATCAGGAGGTGCTTCGCCTCCGTCCCGGCGATCCCCGGGCGCTGGTCGGACTCGCCCGCGCGGCAGCGTTCGATCACCAGGGCGACGCGATGGGATTGGCTCGTGAGGCGCTCGAGGGGAATCCTCGCTCGACCTCGGCCCAACTCCTGATGGCGCGACTCTGGCTCGAGGCCGAGCAGTACGACTCGGCGCGGGTGGCAAGCGAAGCGGCACTGGCCGCCGACTCGTCGCTGGTGGCGAGCTGGGCGATGCGTGGTGCGCTGGCGTGGTTGGCCGGCGACTCGACCACCTGGCATCACAGCATCGCGGCGGCCGAGCGTCTCGATGCCCATCCGGCCGACTTCTGGGCCGAAGTGGCCGAGGCGGCAGCGCGGCATCGTCGGTATGCCGAGGCGGTCGATCTGGCAGGGCGCGGGGTGGCGCTCGATTCCGGGTCGGTCGCCGCACTCACGGCGCTCGGCAACAACCTCCTCCGCACGGGCCGGATGGCCGAGGGGCGCGCGGCGCTGGAGCGCGCCTTCGCGATCGACCCGTTCCACCTCTGGGACAAGAACACCCTCGACCTGCTCGACGAGTTGGCCGGCTTCCGGACGGCAACCGTCGGTCGCTTCACCCTGGTCATGGCACCGGCCGACTCGGCGCTGCTCACGACCATCATGCCGCCGCTGCTGGAAGAAGCCTACGACTCGCTGGTGAGCCGGTACCAGTACCGGCCACCGACGCCGATCCGGGTCGAGCTCTACGACCGGCATGCCGACTTCTCGGTGCGCACGATCGGGCTCACCGGTCTCGGCGCACTGGGGGTGTCGTTCGGGCCGGTGCTGGTGCTCGACGCCCCCGGGGCCAGGGCACCCGGGGAGTTCAACCTCGGCTCCACGTCGTGGCACGAGCTGGCGCACACCTTCACCCTCGGGCTGTCGGGGTTCAGGGTGCCGCGCTGGGTGTCGGAGGGGCTCTCCGTGCTCGAGGAGCGTCGTGCTCGCCAGGGCTGGGGCGCCGGCGCGTCGTTGATGTTCGCCCAGGCGCTGGCCGCTGGCGACCTGCTGCCGATCGAGCGCCTCAACGACGGTTTCGTGCGTCCCGATCGTCCCGAGCGGATCGGGATCAGCTACTACCAGGCGTCGCTGGTGATGGAGTATCTCGAGCGCAGCTTCGGGATCGAGGGGATCCGTGCCATGCTCCGGGGCTATGCCGCCGGTGGCACCACCGACGAGGTGCTGCAACAGGTGAGTGGTACTGCTGTCGACTCCGTGCAGGCCGGATTCGAGCGGTGGATTGAGGATCGCTTCGCCACCCCGGTCGAGGCGATCGCGGGTGGCGATCCGTCGGTCTTCGGGACTCAGCTCGGTGTGGCCCAGCAGGCGCTCGCCGCGGGCGACACCGCAGCGGCGATTCGGGTGCTCCAGGCTGCCCGCGACCGCTATCCCGAGTTCGGCGAGCAAAGCGGGCCGCGGCTGCCGCTGGCGGTGGCGCTCTGGCAGACCGGTCAGCGCGACGCGGCGCTCCGCGAGATCGCCTTCGTGACCGGGCACGACGAGACGGCGCTCGATGCCAACCGGCTGGAGGCCCGCTGGCGGCTCGAGCAGGGCGACTCGGCGCGGGCGCGGCTGGCCCTGGTGCGAGCCACCTGGATCGCCCCGGCCGAGGCGGCGCTCTGGCGCGAGCGGGCGACGGTCAGTGGGGCCATGGGGAACCACCGCGACGAGGTGATCGCGAGGCGTGCCATCGTGGCACTCCGACCCGCCGATCCGATTGCGGCCCGCACCGATCTTGCCGAGGCGCTGCTCCGCGATGGCGACGCTGATGCGGCGCGCCGCGAATTGCTGGCGGTGCTCGAGCAGGCACCGAGCTACGAGCGGGCGCAGGGGCTCTTTCTCGAGGCCCGCGGAGCGGGGGGGCGGCCATGAGCTCGAGAATTCGGGGTGATTCCGCCGCTGCGCCGCAAGCGACGCGGCTGCCGACGCGGCTGCCCGCGCGGCTCCTGGTGCTCCTGGCCGGCCTGCTCGCGATGGCCTCTCCCGCCTCCGCCCAGCGCGGCTTCGGGGGAGGTGGCTTCCGTGGGGGCGACGCGCCCAAGGTCTATCTCGAGGTGAACGTCCCCTACGACGGATCGTTCGAGTTCTCGCGGATCCGCTACAGTGCCGTGGGTTCCGGTTTCCGGCGCGACCCGATGTGGTCGCACGACTATGCCCGGGCCGAGGCCAACTTCACCAAGATCCTCAAGGAACTGAGCACGGTGCGGACCCGCACCAAGGCGAGCGCGGTCTACGGCTTCGACGACCCGCTCCTGTTCGAGCACAACATCGCCTACCTGGTCGAAGTGGGGCACTGGGTGCCGACCGAGGCGGAGGTCGCCGGGCTGCGTCGCTGGCTCCAGCGTGGCGGATTCCTGATCGTCGACGACTTCCGCGACACCGACATCGTCAACTTCGAGGAACAGATGAAGCGGGTGCTCCCCGACGCGACGCTGCTGCCGGTGCCGCACACGCATCCGATCTGGGACTCGTTCTACCACTTCACCGACTTCGAGGGCGTGCGCCACCCGTATGGCGGGATGCAGACGCAGTTCTGGGGCATCTTCGAGCGCAACGATCCCACCGCACGGCTGATGGTGATCGCCAGCTACAACGGCGACATCGCCGAGTACTGGGAGTTCGCCGACGAGGGCCTCTTCCCGTTGCCGCTCTCCAACGAGTCGTTCAAGGTGGGCATCAACTACATCCTCTACGGCCTCACCCGCTGAGCAGAAAGGACCGATCGTGACCGCCGTTTCTCCTCCGTCCGACCTCGACCGTCTCGACGACGCCGCGCTTGCCGACCGCCTGCACGACGCCGGAGGCCGGATCACCACCGAGCTCCGGAAGGTGATCGTCGGGCAGGAGCAGGTGATCGACCTGGCGCTCACGGCCCTCTTCGCCGGCGGCAACTGCCTGCTGGTCGGCGTGCCGGGGCTGGCCAAGACGCTGCTGATCCACTCGATCGCCCAGGCGCTCGACCTCAAGTTCTCGCGGATCCAGTTCACTCCCGACCTGATGCCGTCGGACGTGACCGGCACCGACGTGATCCAGGACGATCCGGCCACCGGCCAGCGCCGGCTCGCGTTCATGGCGGGGCCGATCTTCGCCAACGTGGTGCTGGCCGACGAGATCAACCGCACGCCGCCCAAGACCCAGTCGGCGTTGCTGGAGGCGATGCAGGAACGTCGGGTGACGGTCCAGGGCCGCACCTACGAACTCGAGCCGCCGTTCTTCGTGTTCGCGACCCAGAACCCGATCGAGCTGGAGGGGACCTATCCGCTCCCCGAGGCGCAGCTCGACCGCTTCCTCTTCGAGATCCTGCTCGAGTACTCCCCGGAGGACGACGAGGTGGCGGTGGTCCAGTCGACCACTGCGGCGCCGCCCGAGGAGATCCAGCCGGTGGTGTCGCGGGAAGAGATCCTCGCCTTCCAGCGCCTGGTGCGCCGGGTGCCGGTGGCCGACGAGGTGGTGCGCCATGCGGTGCACCTGGTCCGCGCCACCCGGCCGGATCCCGACGCCGCCGACTTCGTGCGCAGCTACCTGGCCTACGGTGCCTCGGTGCGTGCGGCACAGGCACTGATTCTCGGCGGCAAGGCGCGGGCATTGCTCCACGGCCGCAGTCACGTGGCCTTCGAGGATGTCCATGCCCTGGCGCGTCCGGTGATGCGCCATCGCCTGCTGCGGACCTTCCAGGCCCAGTCGGAGCGGATCAGCACCGACGACCTGATCGGCCGGGTTCTCGAGCGGGTCCGCCCGCCGAAGTCGGGGCTCTGACGCGATGACCGGTGTCGCGCCCACCGCGATGCTCGATCCCGCCCTGCTGGCGGGGATCGGCGATCTCGAGCTGCTGGCTCGAACGGTCGTCGATGGCTTCCTCCATGGGGCCCATCGCTCGTCGCGCACCGGGCTGTCGCTCGACTTCGCCGAGCACCGCCCCTATCAGCCGGGCGACGACCTGCGCCGGATCGACTGGCGGGTCTACGCCCGGACCGACCGCTTCTACCTCAAGACCTTCGAGGCGGAGACCAACGCCGACCTGCGGATTGCGCTCGACGTCTCGGCGTCGATGGACTTCGGTTCCGCTGCGCTCACCAAGTTCGGGTGGGCCCGGGCGCTGCTGGCATCGCTCGCGTGGCTGGCCCAGCGACAGGGCGATCGGGTCGGCTACCTGCCGCTGGGGAGCGATGCCACTGCGATCGTGCCGCCGTCGACTCGCCATCTGCAGCTGGTGTTGCAGGCGCTCTCTCGTGCTCGTCCCGACGGCAAGCGACCGCTGGGAGAGTGCCTCGACCGGATCGCCGAGTTGCAGGGGAGGGCGGGGATGGTGGTGATCGCCTCCGATTGCTACGACGAACCGCGTGCGATCCAGCATGGTTTGGCCGCGCTGCGGGGGCGTGGCCACGACGTGATGCTCTTCCACGTGATCGATCCCGCCGAGCGCGACTTCCCCTACGACTCGGCGGAGACGTTTGCCGACCTGGAGAGTGAGACCCGGATCGCGCTTCGCCCCGAGGAGATCCGGCCGGCATATCGCGAGGCGTTTCGGGCCCACGGCGCGGCGCTGCAGAAGATCTGCGGCGCCGACGGTGTGGACTATGTGGCGGTCTACGGCGACGAGCCGCTCGACCGGGCGCTCCGCAGCTGGCTCGAGCACCGCCGCCGACCGGAGCTGGCCCGCTGATGCCGATCGGCTTCCTGGTTCCCGCGTTCCTGGCCG
Organism: uncultured Gemmatimonadales bacterium; assembly: GCA_963817715.1. Lineage (GTDB taxonomy): Bacteria > Gemmatimonadota > Gemmatimonadetes > Gemmatimonadales > GWC2-71-9 > Palsa-1233. Next base: position 968,986 of record CAWFPG010000004.1, on the reverse strand, counting down.
GCCTGGCTGCGCTGGTGGTGCCGCTGGTGCTGCACCTCCGGCATCGCGAGCGGCGCAAGCCGCGGCCGTTCCCGTCGCTGATGTTCCTGGCCCGGTTGCCGATCCGGACCGAGCGTCAGCGCCGGATCACCGATTGGCCCCTGCTGCTGCTCCGCGCCCTCGCCGTGGCGCTGTTGGTGTTTGCCTTCGCCCGCCCGTTCCTGCGCCGACACCACGCTCGATAGCGCAGGGAGCACCGGACTCACGGTGCTCCTGCTCGACCGCTCGGCGAGCATGGCCGCCGCGGGCGTGGCGGGGCACTGGGCCGACTCGGCGCGCGCGGTGATCGACGGGTTGCCGAACGGCCGACGCGTGGCGGTGGTCGCGTTCGATGCCGATGCGGAGATCCTCCAGGCACCAACCGGTGATCGCGCCGCGGCCCGCTCGGCGATCGCCACCGCACCAGCACCGGCTGGTGCCACGCGATTCGGCGCCGGGCTTCGTGCCGCATCGCAGTTGCTCGCCCACGAAGCGGTTCCGGGAGAGATCGTGCTGGTCACCGACCTGCAGCGGTCGGGACTCGCGGCGACCAGCGCACCGTCGCTGCCGGCAGGAACCACGGTTCGCACCGTGACCCTCGTGGCCGACTCCCCCGACAACACCGCGGTGACGGCGCTCGACATCGAGCCGGTGGCGGCAACCACAGGCCGCCGGGCGGTGATCGCAGCACGGTTCGATCGTCATGGCGGGGCGGGAGTGCGCACCGCCACGGCCGAGCTCGAGGTCGATGGCCGGGTCGTGTCGGAGCGGCCAGTCCTGTTGCCGCCCGATGGCGTTGCCCGGGCCACCTTCGACACCGCCACGCTCGCCCTCGCGGAAAGCCGGGTCGTGGTGCGTCTCGACGCCGATGGGCTGACAGGCGATGACAGTTGGTACGCGGTGGTGCCGTCGGAGACGACGACCCGGATCACGCTGGTGGCGTCGAGCGATGCCCGACCCGACGAGCTGCGCTACGTGCAGCAGGCGCTGGGGATCGGCACTGACCCGGCGTTCGAGCTGCAACGGGTGACCCGCCTCGATCGGGCCACGATCGAGCGGAGCGCCGCGGTGCTGCTTCTCGACGTGGCGCCGCCCGATGGTGAGCTCGGTACCGTGCTGGCCGACTGGGTCCGCGCCGGCGGTGGTCTCGTGCTGGTGCCCGGTGATCGGATGGCTGCCAGGCGGCGGGAGCTGACGCTGGTCCCGGCCACCCTCCGGGGCAGCAGCGAGCGCGAACGCGGATCGATGCTCGGCGATGCGGAGACCTCGCATCCGGCGCTCGCGGCGTTCCAGGGGGCCGCCGTCGATGGCTTCGCGTCGGTCCGCATCCGTCGCCACCCGGTGGTCGAGGTGGGGCCGACCGCCGCCGTGCTGCTCCGCTACGACGACGGCGCGCCCGCCCTGGTGGCTGGGGCCGTCGGTGCCGGTCGTGCCATGCTGGTCGCGATCCCGCTCGACGTGCGTCGCGGCGACTTTCCGCTCCAGCCTGCGTTCCTCCCTTTCCTGCGCGGTGTGGTCGGCTGGGTGGCCGGCGTCGGCGCGCCCGCACTCTCGATTGCCAGCGGTGAGCCGTGGCCGGCGCCGGCGGCGGTGCGTACCCCGGTGGTTCGCGGACCGGATGGCGACATCACCAGGGCGGTGACCAACGCGCGACTGGTCACACTGCGGGAAAGCGGCTTTCATGAGGTGTACGACGGTCGCGCCGGCGGCTTGCCCCTGGCGGTCGTGGCGGTCAATGCGCCGGCCAGCGAGGCCGACCTGACCCCGATGCCGGCCGACGAGCTGCTGCTCGGTGTCGGCGAGGTGCCACCGGCAGAGGCGATGACCAGCGCCGAGGCCCAGACCGCGCGCGAGGCGCGCCAGTCGGGGTGGCGCTGGGTGCTGCTGGCCCTGTTGGCAGTGTTGGCGATCGAGACATTGGTGGCATCCCGGGGCTGGCGCGCGGTGCCGGTCCGGCGCGTGCCGGTCCCGGATGGTGAAGGAGGCTCCCCATGAGCGGAATCCCGGTGGACACCGGCCAGTGGACCGCCGTCGACAGCTCGCTCCACTCGGCGATGGATCGGGCACGGGCGGCGTGGCGCCGACGGGTGCTGCTCGAGGGGGTCGCCGCGACGGCGACGCGTCGCGGTGAGCGCCCTGGTCGTGCTGGTGATCGTGGCCGCCACGGCAGGGGTCAGCGCCAACGGACTGGCTGTGCTGCGTGGGTGTCTTCTACCTGGTCGTGCTGGCCGCGACCGGTTGGTGGTTGCTGCGTCCCGCGCTGCGCCGCGTCGACGAGGCGCGCTTGGCGCTCTACCTCGAGGAGGGCGACGCCGGGCTCGGGCAGGCGCTGCTGAGTGCGGTGCAGGCGATCGCGGTGCCGGCCGGGGAGCGGCCATCGCCGGCGCTGGCGGGTCGCCTGGCGCGCCAGGCGACCGGTGCCCTCGAGCAACTGGACCACGGCCGCACCATCGAGCGACCACGGGTGCGTCGCGCCGCCCTGCGCCTCGCTGGCGTTGTGGCGGTCGCGGCGGTGGTGCTGGCACTCGGGCCGGCCCGCTGGCGCACCCTGGTCGGCGGTTTCCTGGCCCCGTGGCAACCGGTCAGCGCGGTGATCCCTGCCCGGACCATGGCGGTTGATCCGGGCGACGTGACCCTGCCGCGCGGCTCGACCCTCGACATCCACGCCACCGCGAGCGGATTCACCCCAGGCGACGCGGTGCTCTTCCTGCGGCGACTCGGCGACAGCGACTGGACCGCGTTGCCGATGGAGCCCGATTCGGCCGGCCACTTCACCCAGCGGCTCTTCGATCTCGACTCGACCACGGTCTACCGGGTCGAGGCCGACCAGGTGAGCTCGCCGGTGCACCGGATCACGGTCACCGACCTGCCCGCCGTCCACGACGTGGCGCTCTCCCTCGACTATCCCGACTACACCGCGCTGCCGACCGACAGCACCGTGACCGGCGGCGACGTGGCGGCGGTGATCGGCACCATGGTCGAGGTGCGCACGGCGATCACCATGCCGGTGCGCGCGGCGACGCTCCGGTTCGACGACGGCACCCGGATGCCCCTCACGGTGCTCGATTCGACGGCGCCGGTGGGGCACTTCCGGGTCACCCGCAGCGGCTTCTATGCGATTGATCTCACCGCGCCCGACGGCACCGAGATTCCCGGCACGGTGCGCTGGTCGGTCGATGCCCTCCCCGATCGCCCGCCGGTGGTGCGAGTGCTCGATCCGGGGCGCGACACCCGAGCCACCAACGTCGAGGAAGTGGCCCTCGCGATCAGCGCCGACGACGACTACGGGGTGCGCTCGCTCGCACTCCGCTACAGCGTCAACGGTGGCGCCGAGCAGACGGTGAGTGTCGACGATCGCTACCCTCCCGGCACCCTCACGCCTCGCGGCGTGCACACGCTCTATCTGGAGGAGCTGGGGCTTCAGCCCGGCGACCTGGTGTCGTACTACGCCGTGGCCACCGACGGGGCCGGCAACGAGGCGAAGAGCGATCTCTACTTCGTCGAGATCCGACCGTTCTCGCGCAACTACCGGCAGTCGGAGCAGGGCGGCGGAGGTGGAATGGGTGGCGGCGGTGCCGGCGAGAACCCCCAGCAGTTGTCGCAGCAACAGCGGGAGCTGCTGGTGGCGGCGTTCAACGTGCAGCGCGACAGCGCCGGTGCGCCGGCGACCCGGGTCTCGGAAGACATCGCCACCATCGCCGTCGGTCAGGAGGAGCTCCGCGACAACGTCCGGCGCATCAGTGGCCAGCTCGCCCAGCGCAACGCCGCCAGCGTCGACTCGACCTTCCTGGAGATCCAGGAGGCGCTCGACTCCGCGGCCGCCCGGATGGACAGCGCGGCCACCGCGCTGCGTGCCGCGCGGCTCGGCGAGGCGGTGCCGATCCAGCAGCGGGCGCTTCAGCAGGTCCAGCGCAGCGAGGCGCTCTACCGCGACGTCGAGTTGCAGATCAACAACGGCGGTGGTGGCGGCGGCGGTGGCGGCGGCGGAGCAGGCGCCGCGCCGGAGGACCTCGCCGACCTCTTCGAACTGGAGACCGACAAGCTCCGCAACCAGTACGAGGCCGTCCAGCGGCAGGGCGCGGAGCAGAGTCAGGCGGCCCAGGAAGTCGACGAGGCGCGCCAGCGGCTTCGGGACCTCGCCCAGCGGGTGCAGCAGGAGAACGAGCGGCAGCAGCGGATGGCCGAGGCGCTCCAGCAGCGGCTCGCCCAGCAGGGCGCCCAGTCGGGTGGCAGCGGCGCGGCAACCAGTGGTGGTGCCCGGCAGGGCCAGGGTGGCGCGGCCGCGGCACGGCGGTTCGCCGAGGAGGCCGAAGCCGAGGCACGGCGGCTCGAGCGCCTGGCTCGTGAGCAGCGCACCCCGGAGCTGGAGCGTGCGGCACAAATGGCACGGCAGGCGGCCGACGAGCTGCGCCGCGCCGCCAATGGGCAGACCAGCCAGGGTGGCCGCGCCGCGGAGTCGCTCGAGCAGGCGGCTCGCGGCGTGGCTTCGGGTCAGGAATCGGCCACACGACGTGCCACGGAGGAACTCGCCGGTCGCGCCGGTGAACTGGCTCGAGATCAGGCCGAATTCAGCCGCGACGCGAGTGCGGTGCCCGCCGTGGGCGACTCCGGACGACAGCAGGCAGTGCAGGGGCTGCAACAACAGGGCGAGCAGATGGTGCGCGATGCCCAGTCGCTGTTGCGCGACATCGATCGGGCCGCGCGCGATGCCCGCGTCACCGATCCCCGCGCCGCCGCCGAGCTCGGCGACGCCGCCAACCGGCTCCGCGAGACCCAGGTCCCCGAACGCATCCAGTTCGGTAGCCGGATAGCCGGCGACGATCGCTATGCGGAACCGATGGTCCGCCGATTCAACGACGAGACCACCGCGATCCTGGAGAACATCCGTGATCGCATTGCGGGGGCCGCCGGCGCCGTCGGTGCGTCACCTGAGCGGCAGCGGCAACGCGCCATGGAACAGGCCCGGGAATTGGTGCGCGGCCTCGAGTCGCTGCGCGATCGCAGTCAGGCGGCGGTAGCCCGCGACTCGATCCGCGCTGCCGGCGGCGAGGGTGATCGTGGTGACGGCCAGCAGGGTCAGCAGGGCCAGCAGGGCCAGCAGGGCGAGCAGGGCCAGGGCGAAGGCCAACAGGGGCAAGCCCAGGGGCAAGGTCAGGGGCAGGGTCAGGGACAGGGCCAGGGCCAGGGCCAAGGCCAAGGGCAGGGGCAGGGCGATGGACAGCAGGTCGGTCGCGGACGGGGCGGTGGCGCACCGGGCGGCCAGGCGACTGGAGGTGGCGACGCCCGTCAGCTCCGCGGTGAGGTGCAGGTACGGCTCCGTGATGCCGAGGCATTGCGGGAGACGCTGCGTGAACAGGGCGTCGCCGTGCCCGACCAACTCGACCAGGGCATCGCCTATCTCGAGCGGTTGCAGCGCGACCAACTCACCGGCGATCCTCGCGACCTGGCGACGCTCCAGGCCCAGGCGCTGGAGTCGCTCAAGCGGGCCGAGTTCGATCTCTGGCTCAGGATCGGCGGCGGCGAAGGTGGCCGCCCAGCGGTGGGCGACCCGTCGCGGGTGCCGCCGCGCTTCCGGCAGCTGGTCGAGGAGTACTACCGGGCGATCGCTCGTGACCGTCCGTGATGTTGCAGAGCGCAGGGGCGACCGGGGGGGCCGACGACCGTGAGGCGCCTCCCGGCACCCGCTGGACGGGGAGCGCCCGGTGGCGACAGGGGGGTCTCGCGGTCGCCGCTGCCTCTCTCGCCGGATCGAGATGGCCCCGCCCCCGGCCTGAGGCGACCCGGGGCCTGACGACCGGCCGTGGCCCGGAAAGCCTTGCCATTGCTGGCGTGGAGGCCCGTGGCAGCCTGATGCGCCGCCGTTTCGTCGCCGCCACACCCCGGTTCGCCATCTCCCTGCTGCATCGTCGGGACAGTCGCGGCGGGGTCCTCCGCGTGGCGAGTTCGCAACATTTCGCCCATCCAGGACTGGACGCGTTCTTGCGTTGATGGTCAGTCCCCCGACGGGACACGATCATGAAGACCACTTCGACCACAACCGACGCGCTGTGGGGCCGCTGGAAGGGCCATGGCGACCTTGAGGCCCGGCGCGAACTGCTGGGTCGTTACATCGGCCTCGCCCACCACGCCGCGCGCGAGGTGGCGCCCCGGGTTCGCGATGCGGTCTCGCTCGACGAACTGATCTCGGCGGGATCGCTCGGATTGCTCCAGGCGATGGAAGGGTTCGACCCGGAACGCGGCCTCGCCTTCTCGACCTTCGCGATGCGTCGCATCCGTGGGGCGATCCTCGATGAGCTCCGCTCGCGCGACCCGCTGTCGCGTGCCGATCGGAGCCAGGTGCGCCGAATGGATTCGGCGGTCGCCGAACTCGAACAGCAACTGGGTCGGTCGCCGTCGAGCGTCGAGATCGCCGGGCACCTGGGAGTGGACCACGAGACGGTCGCCCGACTCCGGCAGCGCACCGCCGTCGTCGGATCGGTCTCGCTCGAGGGTGAGCCGGGGGGACGGACCCTCGCCGACCGGATCGGCGACGATGGAGACCAGGCGATCCAGGCTGGTCTCGAGGCCTCCGAGCGGGCGGGGGCGCTGCAGGCGGCGCTCGGCGACCTGCCGCCGCGGGAACGGCTGATCCTCTCGCGTTCGTATTTCGAGGAGCGGCCGCTGCGCCAGATCGCCGAGGAACTCGGTGTCACCGAGTCGCGGGTCTGCCAGCTTCGCGCCCAGGCCATCTCCCGTCTCCGCAAGATGCCCGACCTGGCCGCCGTCGCGGTCGGCTGACCCACCCAACCGATTGGCACCGCAGGTGTTGAGCCTGCGGTGAGCGTCTTCCGTTAGATTGCGCGGCGTCCCACCGCCTTGTCTGTCGGAGGCCGTCGATGCAGCCCGCGTTCACCGCCATTGTCGATTATGCCGGACTCTTTCCCCCCGCCTCGTGCGGGATGGCGGAGGCCGTCGCCAACTACGCCGAGTACCGTCACGGCCCCGATCGGTGGATGCTGGGGCGCTTCGTCGTGGCAGCGAGTCGGCTCGGCGAGCTGACCGAGGCGGTCGCGGCACTGCCCACCCCACCGACCTCCGGTGATCGTTGGGGGTTGTCGGTCGTGGTCGGGGCCCACCTCCCCCACGAGCTGGAGCGGATCCACGAATTCACGGCTGGGATCGGCGATCTCGGTCTGGCGATCGAGGCCGTGGAGGCGAAGATCGGCTCGCCCGGCGAGGCGGGTGTCTCCGGAGCCGCGCTCGCCTCCCTCGGCGAGGTCTTTCTCGAGGTGCCCCATCAGTCGAACTACGCGGAGTTGGCGCAGGCGATCCAGCAGGCCGGCGCATTCGCGAAGATCCGCACCGGCGGCACCACGGCCGACGCCTTCCCGACGGCAATTCAGCTGACCCGGTTCCTCATCGCGGTGACCCGGATCCGGTTGCCGTTCAAGGCGACGGCGGGGCTGCACCACCCGTGGCGTGGCCGCTACCGCCTCAGCTATGCCGCCGACGCCGAGCGACACACGATGTTCGGCTTCGTGAACCTGTTGATGGCCACGGCGGTGCTGCGTGCCGGCGGCGACGGCGAGACCGCCCAGGCGATCCTCGAGGAGGAGCGGGCCGGAGGCCTTCGAGCGCGGGGCCGACGCGATCCGCTGGCGCGACGAGGAGGTCTCGCTCGCCGAGTTGGCGGCCACGCGATTGGAGGGATTCCGCGGCTTCGGCTCCTGTTCATTCCGCGAACCGGTCGACGAGCTTGGAGCGGGGGTGGAGGCATGACCGATCTCGATCGCAGTCACGATCCGGCGCGCAGCTGCTGGGTTCCCGGTGCCGATGGGCATCCCGATTTCCCGATCCAGAACCTGCCGTGGGGCGCCACCGAGGAAGGCCTGGTGGTGGCGATCGGCGATCACGCCCTCAACCTCGCCGAGGCGCAGGAGCGGGGCTGGGGTGGCGACCTGCCGCTCACCGTGACCGATTTCGCGGCCCCGTTCCTCAACATGTTCCTGCTCGAGACGCCGTCGGTCTGGCGGGCGGTGCGACTGGCGCTGAGCGACGCGCTGAGCGATCCGGCGTGGCGGGAGGCGCTCGAGCCGGCTCTGGCGCCCCAGGCGTCGCTCCAGCTCGAGCTGCCGTTTCACTGCGGCGACTACACCGACTTCTATGCGTCGGTGTATCACGCCACCAACGTCGGCTCGATGTTTCGCCCCGACAACCCGCTGCTGCCGAACTACAAGTGGATCCCCATCGGCTACCACGGTCGCGCCTCGACGCTGGTGCCGAGCGGCACGGTCATCCGGCGGCCGCGGGGGCAGACCCGTCCGAGCGACGGGGCAGAGCCGGGCTTCGGGCCCACGCGACTGCTCGATTACGAGCTCGAACTCGGACTGGTGATCGGCGGCACCAATCGATTCGGCGAGCCGGTGCCGGCTGCCAGGGCCGCCGAGCGGATCTTCGGTGCGGTGCTCCTCAACGACTGGTCCGCGCGCGACGTGCAGGCATGGGAGTACCAGCCGCTGGGGCCGTTCCTCGCCAAGAACTTCGCCAGCACCATTTCGCCCTGGGTCGTGACCAGCGACGCCCTCGCCCCATACCGCGTGGCGATGCCGCCGCGTCCCGAGGGTGATCCCGCCCCGCTGGAGCACCTCCGGGTGCCGAACGACTTCACCTGGTCGCTGGCGCTCGAGGTCGAGCTGCGGACCGCCGCGATGCGGGAGCGTGGCGACCCCGGGTTCCAGGTGTCACGCGGTGGCTTCGCCGGCTCGATGTACTGGTCACCGGCGCAACTGGTGACCCATCACGCCTCCAACGGCTGCGTGCTGCAGCCCGGCGACCTTCTCGGCACCGGCACCATCTCGGGGCCCGAGGCCGGAGAGTCGCGGTTGCCTGCTGGAGCGCACCTGGCGCGGCGCCGAGCCGCTCACGCTCCCCGACGGTAGCGTGCGGAAGTTCCTCGACGACGGCGACGAGGTCGCGCTCATCGGTCACGCGGTCGCCGAGGGCCGTCCGACGCTGGGCTTCGGCCCCTGCCGCGGCGTGGTCGCCGGCGCATGACGCCCCAGGTGACGGTGACGATCCGTCACCTCGAGATGACGTCACGCGAGGCGTTCCGTCCCGCCGACCGGGAAGTGGCCGGCATCCGCGTGCGGCACGAGACCGGCGCCGACGCAGGCGAACTGGCACGCCGCTGCTATGCCCTGGTGGGCGGGCCGTGGCACTGGACCGACCGGACCGAGCTCGACGCCGACGGGTGGCAGGAGTGGCTCGACGCCGAGCAGGGGGAGTTGTGGGTGGCGTGGGATGGCGACGCGATCGCCGGCTACTTCCTGCTGCTGCCGCGTGCGCACACGGTGGAGATTCGCTATTTCGGGCTGACGCCTGACCACATCGGGCAGGGGATCGGTGGGTGGTTGCTGTCCCGGGCGGTCGAACGGGCCTGGTCGCTGAAGCCGGCGCGGGTGACGCTCAACACCTGCACCCTCGACGGGCCGGCGGCACTACCCAACTACCTGGCCCGGGGCTTCACCGTGACGCGAGAGGAATCACGCATGCGGGAGATCGACTGATGGAACTCGGTGACCTGCGTCGCGACTATCGCCAGGGCCAGCTCGATGCCGCCGATCTCGCTGCCGATCCACTCGAGCAGTTCGCGCGGTGGTTCGACGATGCGAAGACCGCCGGCGTGGACGAGCCCAACGCGATGACCCTGGCGACCGCCGACGCACGCGGCCGGCCCAGTGCCCGGATCGTGTTGCTCAAGGGCGTCGACGACAACGCCTTCGTCTTCTTCACCGACTATCGGTCGCGCAAGGGACAGGAGCTCGAGGCCAACCCGGCGGCCGCGCTGGTCTTCTACTGGCATCCGCTGGAGCGCCAGGTCCGGATCACCGGCCGGGTGACCCGCCTCGACGAGGCCGCGTCGCGGATCTACTATCTCAGCCGGCCGGTCGGGTCGCGGATCGGTGCCTGGGCCTCGGTCCAGAGCCAGGAGATCGCCGATCGGGCCACGCTCGAGGCCCGGGTGGCCGAGGCACGGGCGCGGTATCCGGACGACGACATCCCGCTGCCGCCGCACTGGGGCGGCTATCGCCTGGTGCCCGACGAGATCGAGTTCTGGCAGGGCCGCCCTGACCGCCTGCACGACCGTTTCCACTATTCCCGCACCTCGGAGCCCGGATGGCACCGCGCCCGCTTGTCGCCCTGATCGCCGTCCTGGCCTTGCCGCTCCCGGCGGTGGCCCAGGACACCTTCACGCTCGACATCCCCACCATCATGCGCGGTCAGGAAACGGTCGGGCGTGAGCCGTCGCAGGTGCAGTGGTCGCCCGACGGCGCGTGGCTCTACTTCTCCTGGCTGCCACCGGGGTCCGATTGGCGCGAGTCGCTCAAGCCGTACCGAGTGCGCGCCCGGGCCGGCGCCGTGCCGGAGCGGCTGAGCGAGGCCGAGGCCGATTCGTTGGCGCCAATGCTCGCCAACGGCATCCTGTCGCGCGACGGGTCGCGCCGCTATGTGAGCAGTGGTGGTGACCTCTGGGTGGTCTCGCTGCCGTCGGGTCGGCTCCGTCGCCTCACGCGCACCGAGGCCAGCGAACGCCTGGCCGGACTCTCGGCCGACGAGAGGCAGCTCTTCTTTCGCGAGGGCAACAATCTCTTCGCCCTCTCGCTCGACGACGGATTCGTGGCGCAGCTGACCGATCTCCGATCGGGAACCGAGCCCGACACGTCGCACAAGCTCTCCGGTCAGCGCAAGGCACTGGAGCGCGACCAGCGTGAGTTGTTCAAGGTGATCCGCGACGAGGTGCGCCAGGACTCGGTGCGCACGGCGGAACGGGCCCGCCGCGATTCGACCGGACTGCCGACGGTCTGGCTCGGTCGCGACTGGCGACTGCGCCAGCTCGATCCCTCACCCGACGGGCGCCACGCCCTGCTCACCGCGATGCATCCGGCCTCGCCGGCGGCGAAGAACACCGTGGTGCCCGAGTTCGTGACCGCCTCGGGGTACACCGAGGAGATCACCGGGCGCAGCAAGGTGGGCGATGGCGAGGGAAAGCAGCGGGTCGGACTCCTGACCTATGCCACCGGGGCGGTGCAGTGGATCGATCCGATCCCGGGTGACTCCAGCGACATGTACGGGTCGCTCGCCAGCCGTGGCTGGAACGATGCCGGGACGATGGCGCTGGTCGAGGCCGACGACCAGGGCTACAACCGTCGGGTCTGGGTGCGGGTCGCCACCGACAGCGCCGCGACAATGACCGTGATCGACGAGGTGCGCGACTCGGCCTGGGTCGGCGGACCGTGCGGCTTCTGTGCCGGCTGGCTCCCCGGCGATCGCGGCAACTACCTGGTCGACGAGTCGACCGGCTACGCCCACCTCTACACGGTCGATGGCGCCGGGACGAAGCACCAGCTCACCAGCGGCCAGTGGGAGGTTCGCTCGGTTTCGCTCTCGGCTGATCGCAGCACGTTCGAGATGACCACCACCGAGGGCTCGCCCTACGAGCGGCACTACTGGACGATGGCGCTCGACGGCTCGCACAAGGTGAAGCTCACCAGTCGGCGCGGCGGCCACGACGTGACGCCGTCGCCCGATCGGCGCTGGCTGGCCGACGTCTTCTCGACCGGGAATCACCCGCCGGAGCTCTACCTGGCGGCCGCCAGGCCCGGGGCGGAGATGGCCCGTCTCACCCATTCGCCAACGGCGGCATGGGAGGCCTTCCCGTGGATCGATCCGGAGATCATCACCATCCCGGCGAGCGACGGCGCCCGGGTCCCGGCGCGCATCTACCGACCGGAACAGATGGGCGCCGTCCCCAATGGGGCCGCGGTGCTCTTCATCCACGGCGCCGGCTACCTCCACAACGTCCACCACTACTGGTCGAGCTACTTCCGCGAGTACCAGTTCAACCACCTGCTCGCGAAGAAGGGCTATGTGGTGCTCGACCTCGACTATCGCGGCTCCGACGGCTACGGTCGCGACTGGCGCACCGCGATCTACCGCCACATGGGCGGACGCGACCTCGAGGACTATGTCGATGCCAGCAAGTGGCTCACCGCCACGATGGGGATCCCGCCCGAACGGATCGGCACCTACGGTGGCAGCTACGGCGGCTTCCTCACCCTGATGGCGCTCTTCACCCGTGGCGACTACTTCGGCGCCGGCGCGGCGCTCCGCTCGGTCACCGACTGGGCCCACTACAACGACGGGTACACCGCGCGCATCCTCAATGAGCCGCAGAACGACTCGACCGCCTACCATCAGTCGTCGCCGATCTACTTCGCCGAGGGGCTGTCGGATCCGCTGCTGATGGCCCACGGCATGGTCGACACCAACGTCGAATTTCAGGACATCGTGCGGCTGACCCAACGGCTGATCGAGCTCGGCAAGCACGACTGGGAGCTGGCCGTCTATCCGGTCGAGAGCCACGGCTTCGTGCGGCCCGACTCGTGGACCGACGAGTACTCGCGGATCCTCGCCCTCTTCGACCGCTGGCTGCCCGATCGGCAACGCACGCATGAGTGATCGCACCGGCCGGCTGGCGGCTGGGCTCCGGGTCGCCCGACTCGGGGTGCTGGCCAACGTCGGCCTGGCGGTGATCAAGGGAGTGGCCGGGATCCTCGGTCACTCCTTCGCGCTGGTGGCCGACGCCGTCGAGTCGCTGGCCGACATCGTGGGATCGGCGGTGGTATGGGGCGGCCTCAAGATCTCGTCCCAGGGAGCCGACGACGACCATCCGTATGGTCACGGCAAGGCCGAGCCACTGGCGGCGCTGGCCGTGGGCATGCTCCTGCTCGCCGCGGCGATCGGCATCACGGTGCAGGGCATCCGTGGCGTGCTCGAGCCGGGCAGCCCGCCCGAGTGGTGGACGCTCGCCATCCTCGCGGTGGTGATCGCGACCAAGGAGTTTCTCTTCCGTCGGGTATTGCGGGTGAGCGAGTCGCTCGGTTCGACCGCGGTGATGGCCGATGCCTGGCACCACCGCAGCGATGCCCTCTCCTCGCTGGCCGCGTTCATCGGCATCGCGGCCGCCGTGGCCGGGGGGCCCAACTGGGCCTGGGCCGACGACGCGGCGGCGCTGGTGGCGGCGCTGATCATCGCCGTCAATGGCTGGCGCATCGTGCGGCCCTCGCTGCACGAGTTGATGGACGGTGCCCCCGACGAGTCGCTGGTGCGTCAGGTGCGCCTCGCCGCCGAGGCGGTGGCCGGCGTGCGGCGGACCGAGAAGCTGTTGGCGCGGAAGGTCGGGACCCGGTTCCTCGTGGATCTCCATGTCCACGCCGATCCGGGTCTTTCGCTCCACGATGCTCATATCCTCAGTGGCATGGTCAAGAGCGCCATTCGACGCGCGATCCCGGCAGTCGAGAACGTCCTGGTCCACATGGAGCCCGACGAAGAGGCGGTCACCACTTCCGCCGGCGAGGAATGACCACGGACCTGGTGGCCCAGGTGGCCAGCCGGCTTGCCGACCTGACACCGGCGGGGCGGCCGGTGCTGCTGGCGGTCTCCGGTGGCCCCGACTCGGTGGCGCTGCTCGACCTCGCCGTGCGCGGTGCGGCGATTCATGGTCGTCCGCTACTGGTTGGCCACGTTGACCACGGCATTGCCGACGAGAGCGCGAGCGTGGCGGGGCAGGTGGTCGCCCTCGCCGCCGAGTACCATCTCGAGTGCCTGGTCGAGACCCTCACCCTGGGGCCGTCGTGCAGCGAGACGGTGGCTCGTCGGGCGCGTCGCGCAGCGCTGCGGGCAATGCGGGTGGCATGTGAGGCAGGGGCGATCGCCCTGGCGCACCACGCCGATGACCAGGTCGAGACGGTGATGCTCCGGTTCCTTCGGGGCAGCGGTCCCGCCGGGCTGGCGGCGATGGCACCCCGACGCGGACCGTGGGTTCGGCCGTTGCTCGAGCTGCCACAGGCGCTGCTCCGGCGGCACCTCGACGAGGTCGGGCTGTCGTCGTGGCACGATCCCGCCAATATCGACCCCAGGCACCTGCGCTCGTGGCTGCGATCGGTGGTCCTGCCCTTGCTGGAAGAGCGATTGCCTGATCTGCGACCCCGGCTGCTGGGGCTGGCTGAGCAGGCCCGTCGCGACCGGCAGGGCTGGAACGGTGTCGTGGAACATCTCGCCGGCCTGGATTTTCATGGCGAGGAGGGGCGGCTTTCCGTTGCCGCACCCACCCTGCGGGGGTATCGTTCAGGGCTGCAGCACGCCGTCCTGGCGGCTCTCGGCCGGCGGCTCGGCGTGCCGCTGGGGCGGCGTCGGGTGGCGCGGTTGCAGCAGCTGGTGGCCCGAGGCCGGAGTGGCAGCCGTGTGGCGGTTGCCCCGGGGCTCGAAGCGGAGATCGCCTTTGATCGGCTGATCCTGGGTCGGCCGGTGGGTGCGCCATTGCCACCGGTGTGGTTGCCGGCCGAGGGCGACCTGGTGTTCGGGCCGCTCCGGTTCAACAGCCGGTTGGCCCCGGCGCCGGGACGGCTGGCGCGTGCGGGCGGCGCCACGGTGCTGCCACGGGGCGAGTATCTGGTGCGATCGTGGCGGCCCGGCGACCGGATTCGTCCCCTCGGGGGAACGGGAAGCCGTCGGATTGTTGTTCTGTTGAGGGAGGCGCAGGTGGCCGCGGGTCGGCGCCGCGCCTGGCCGGTGGTCGAGGCCACCGACGCAACCATCGTATGGGTGCCGGGCATCTGCCGAGCAGGAGGGTGGCTGCCCGAGGCCGGAAGGGACGCGCAGCATGTCGAGTGTGATCTCGCCTGAGATGCGCCGCCGCGCCGGCGGCCACGATCTGCGCATCGTCCTCGATGAGGCGACCATTGCGCGGCGGGTGGCTCAGCTCGGTGCCGAGATCACGGCGGCCTATCCCGACGGCGAGTTGCTGGTGCTCGGGCTGCTCAAGGGGAGCGTCATCTTCCTGAGCGACCTGGTCCGGCAGATCGATCGGCCCTTGCACGTCGACTTCCTCGTGGCCAGCTCGTACGGCCGTGAGAAGGTCTCGAGCGGCAATGTGCAGTTGCTGTACGACCCCGAGACCCCGCTCGCGGGCAAGCACATCTTGCTGGTGGAGGACATCATCGACAGCGGTCGCACCATGCAGCGACTCCTGACGGTGCTGAGGCAGCGGCAGCCGGCCTCGCTGGCCATCTGCGCGCTGCTCGACAAGAAGCTGCTGGCGGAGCCGATCCCCGAAGTCGCGGTGGACCGGTTTCACGGCACCCCCCGCGTTCCTCGTGGGCTACGGCCTCGATCACGCGGAGGATTTCCGGCATCTCCCGTTCATCGGTGACCTGATTGATGGCTGATCGCAATTCGTCGTCTCGCCCGCCCAGCTCCGGCTGGGGCAACCTGAGCAAGACCCTCGCGCTGTGGGCGCTGGGGGCGGTGATCGTCATCGCCTTGTTCCAGCTGATGCCCAAGCACAGTCCTGCCGTGTTCACCTACACCGACTTCTCGCGACAGCTGGAGGGTGGCAACGTCAAGGCCGTCGAGGTGATCGACGGCAAGTCGTTGCGTGGCGAGTTCCGCACCGCGGTGTCGCACGACGGCCAGCAGGTCACCGTGTTCACCACGCTGCTGCCGGTCTCCAATTCGATGGAAGTGGTCGAGCGGCTCGAGGCCGCCGGCGTCACGATCGATGCCAAGGAGTCGAAGAACGGCTTCGCGGCCTTCCTGGTCGATGGCCCTGCCGTGGATCGTGATCATCGGGCTCTGGTGGTTCCTCTTCCGGCAGATGCAGGCCGGCGGGAACCGCGCCTTCGCGTTCGGGAAGTCGAAGGCCAAGCTGCTCACCGGCGACACGCCCAAGATCACCTTCGCCGACGTGGCCGGTGCCGACGAGGCGAAGGTCGAGCTGCAGGAGGTCATCGAGTTCCTCAAGGATCCGCAGAAGTTCACCCGGCTCGGCGGCCGGCTGCCCGAAGGGCGCGCTGCTGGTGGGCCCGCCGGGCACCGGCAAGACCCTGCTCGCCAAGGCGGTCGCGGGCGAGGCGGGCCGGCCGTTCTTCTCGATGTCGGGGTCCGACTTCGTGGAGATGTTCGTCGGCGTCGGCGCCTCGCGGGTCCGCGACCTGTTCGAACAGGGCAAGGCCCACGCGCCATGCATCATCTTCATCGACGAGATCGATGCCGTGGGACGCCATCGTGGCGCCGGACTCGGTGGCGGCCATGACGAGCGCGAGCAGACGCTCAACCAGTTGCTGGTCGAGATGGACGGCTTCGAGTCGAACGACGGCGTGATCCTGATCGCCGCGACCAACCGCCCCGACGTGCTCGATCCCGCGCTGCTCCGGCCGGGCCGCTTCGACCGCCAGATCGTGGTCGATGCCCCCGATGTGAAGGGGCGCGAGGGCATTCTCCGGGTCCACACCCGCAAGATCCCGCTGGCGAGCGACGTGCAGCTCGAGACGATCGCCCGCGGGACCCCGGGGATGGCCGGGCGCCGACCTCGCCAACCTGGTCAACGAGGCGGCGCTGCTCGCGGCGCGCGCCGGCAAGCCCTCGGTCGCGATGGCCGATTTCGAGGAGGCGAAGGACAAGGTCATGCTCGGGGTCGAGCGGCGCTCGCTGGTGCTCACCGAGGAGGAGCGACGCCTGACGGCCTACCACGAGGCGGGACACGCGATCGTGGCCGTCAAGACGCCGGGCAGCGACCCGGTGCACAAGGTCACCATCATCCCGCGCGGACGGGCGCTGGGCCTCACCGCCTCGCTTCCCGAGACCGACCGGCACAACTACACGCGTGACTGGCTGGTGGGGAGCCTGGCGATGTTCTTCGGCGGTCGCGCCGCCGAGGAGATCGTCTTCGGCAAGGGCGCGGTGACCACCGGTGCCGGGAACGACATCGAGCGGGCCACCGCGCTGGCCCGCCGGATGGTGACCAAGTTCGGCATGAGCGACGTGATCGGCCTGATGGCGGTCGGCGAGCGCGAGCACGAGGTCTTCCTCGGTCGCGAGTTCGGCCAGCGCCGCGAGGTGTCGCGAGCAGACTGCCCAGATGGTCGATGGCGAAGTCAAGCGACTGCTCGACGATGCCTACTCGACCGCGCTTCGGCTGCTCAACGACAACCGCGAGCTGCTCGACCGGATCGCCGAGGCGCTGCTCGAGCGCGAGACGATCGATCGCGAGGATCTCGACCTGCTGGTCCGCGACCTGCCGCTGCCGCCGCGCTCGGTCCCGCCGGCATCGGCCGCGCCGGCCATCGACAGTGGGAAGACGCAGTCCGGCGGCTCGGGACTGCGGAGCCCGGTGCTCGGTGCGCCGCCAGCGGAGCCCGCCGGGGCGTGATCGCGCTGCCGGTCTCGGTCCGCAGCGTCTCCGCGGTCCGCGACGCCCTCCTGTCCCACGGATGGGAGGGCGATGTCGCATCCCTCACCGCCGGTGGACTCGAGGTCGCCGCCTTCCACGTGACCGATCTCGCCCCGGACGCGATCGAGGCGATGGTGCCGCTTGCCGCCCGGCTCGGGCTCGAACTGGTGACCGGCGACGACTGGCTGCTGCTGGCCGGCCCCCGTGCCAGGCTCGGGGCGTTCGCGCAGGCCGTGGGTGCAACCGGAACCGGTGCGTGATCTCGCCATCGCGATCGGGATGGCGATGCCGCCCGAGCCGCCGAGCGGCTGGCGTCACGCCGGTGGCGTCATTGCACTCGACCAGCCGGTGATGGTCGGCGTCGTCAATGTCACCCCCGACTCGTTTTCGCCCGGGTCGCGGGTCGTCTCGCCCGACGAGGCGCTGCGCCTGGTCGACACCCTCCGTGCCGGCGGTGCCACGGTGGTCGATGTCGGCGGCGAGTCGACCCGACCCGGTGCCGTGCCGATCAACCCCGACGCACGAGCGGGAACGCGTGCTGCCGGTCATCGCGGCGATTGCGCGGCGCCACCCCGAGTTGCCGCTCTCGGTGGACACCGTCCACGGTGCCAGCGCCACCGCCGCACTTGGCTGTGGGGCCACGATCATCAACGACGTCACCGCCGGACGACATGATCCCGCGCTGCTCGCGATCGTGGCCGCTGCTGGTGCCGGCGTGGTGCTGTCGCACTCGCGCGGCCCCGTCGGGACGCTGGCGAGCTACGATCATGCCGACTACGGTGGCGACGTGACCGGCGCGGTGGTCCGGGAACTCGGCGCGTCGCGCGCCGCCGCGTGCGAGGCCGGAATCGACCTCGCCGCGATCGCGCTCGACCCCGGCTTCGGCTTCGGCAAGACCCCGGACCAGAACTGGACCCTGCTCCGACAGCTCGACGCCCTGGTGCAGTTGGGATCCCCGGTGCTGGTCGGCGTGTCGCGCAAGCGATTCCTCGGCCAGGCGACCAACCGCGATGTCGATGACCGCGACCGGGCCACCGCTGCCGCGTCGGCGCTGGCCTCGGAACGGGGGGCCCGACTCTTCCGGGTCCATGATCCCGCCGCCGTGCGTGACGCCCTCGCGGTGGCCGGGGCGATGTTCCCGTGATCCACGAGCGCCCTCCCTATCGTCACGCCGCAGTGGCCGCGCTGCTGGTGCTGGTCGGCTATCTGGTGTCGCTGGCCCCCACCGTGACCTTCTGGGACGCCGGGGAACTCATCGCCGCGGCGAAGACCCTCGGCATTCCCCATCCACCCGGGACGCCGCTCTGGGTGATGATCGCCCATGTGTGGGGCATGCTCGTGCCGTTCGGCGACTACGCCTGGCGGCTCAACCTGCTGAGCGCGGTGGCCGGTGCGGTGGCGGCGGGGTGCTGGTATCTGGTGGCCCACGCGCTGGCACGCCGCAGTGATCCCGAGGCCCCCGGCTGGACCGCGCACGGCGCCGGTTTCGCCGCGGCGCTGCTCACGTCGTTCGGCTACACCACCTGGCAGAACGCCGTCGAGGCCGAGGTCTATTCGATCGCCATGGTGACGATCGCGGCGGCGGCGTGGTGCGCGGTCCGCTGGTGTGCCCGGCGCGAGGAGCGCGGCGGCCAGCGCCTGCTGCTGGTGCTGCTCTACCTCGGCGCGATCTCGATCGGCAATCACTTGTTGGCACTGCTGATCGGCCCGGCGGTCGTGGCGCTGCTGGTGATGCAGTCGTGGCGGGTGCCGCTCGCCGCGCCGGTGCAGCGGCGCGGCGAGCAGGCACGGATCGCGATGGTGGGCGCCACCTGGCTGCTGCTCATCGCGCTTGGGTCTCGGCAGCACCGCGCTGACGCTGCTCACCGGGGCACTGGTCCTCGCCGCGGCGGCCCTTGCGGTGCAGCGCCGCCAGTGGGCGCTTCGTGCTGGGCGCGCTGGTGATCGTGGCGATCGGTGTCACGCCCTACCTGTTCCTCTATTTCCGGGCCCGCCAGGGACCCTACCTCAACGAGGCCGATCCCTCGACATGGGATGCGCTGCTGGCGGTGGTTCGCCGGGCGCAGTACCCGATCCGTACCCCGCTCGATGACCCGACGGTGATGCACGGCCCCGACAATCCGGGCCGCACCCTCTCGATCTTCGGGTATCAACTCGCCAATTACGCCCAGTACTTCGATTGGCAATGGGCCCGCACCATCGGCGACGGTGCCTTCACCTCCGTGCCGCGACTCGCGATCACCTTCGTGATGCTCTTCCTCGGCCTGACGGGCGCACGCGCCGCGTGGCACCGCGACCGGGCGGGGTTCTGGTTCCTGGCCAGCGGTTTCGTGGTCACCGGGCTCGGCCTGGTGCTCTACATGAACTTCAAGCCCGGTCCCTCGATCGGCTGGAACCGCTGGACCACACTGGCCGATCACGAGGTGCGCGAGCGCGACTACTTCTTCGTGGCGTCGTTCGTGGTCTGGGCAACCTGGGTGGCGCTGGGTCTGGCGGTGCTGGCCCGGCGGTTGGCGGCCGGCAAACGGTACCCACGCCTGGCGCCGGCCATCTTCGCCATCGCCCTGGTGCCGTTCGGACTCAACTTCCGCGATGCGTCACGGCACCACGGCCCCGACGCCACGCTGGCGCGCGACTTCGCCCGGGCGCTGCTCGAGTCGGTGCCGCCGGGCGGCATCCTCTTCACCTGGGGCGACAACGACACCTTCCCGCTCTGGCACGCACAGCTGGTCGACGGAATCCGCCCCGACGTGTCGATCATCTGCCTCGCGCTGGCAGAGACGAATTGGTACCAGCGGCAGTTGCGCGACCGACCGCTGCCGGTCCACGACCGGACCGGCTTGCCGGCCGTCTGGCGCGACATGGCCATGCCCGAGTGGTCGGGCCCGCTGCTCACGCTCGACGACTCGACGATCGACAACTACGTGCCGCAGCTCGCCGATCGCGACTACGAGATGCCCCTCCGCAACGGTGCCAGCCTCTCGATCCCCAAGGGGACACCGCTCTACGGCAAGGACTTCGCGGTGCTCGCCGTGGTGCGCGAGAATGCCGGCCGCCGTCCGATCGCCTGGTCGGTGACCGCGGCGCAGTCGACCCACGGCGCACCGGTGATCCAGCAAGGGCTGGCGCTGGTGCTGCCGATGGTGGCGCCGGACAGCGCCGCCTATGGCACCACGCTCGCACCGGCGCCAGGCGAGGCGCCACTCGACATGCCGATCACCCGGGCCCTGATCGACAGCACCTGGCACTTCGGGTCGCTGCTCGAGCGCAGCCTGGTCGATCTCGAACCCAATGTTGCCGCCATGGCCCGCACCGTGGCACTCCCCTATGCCCGACTCGGTGTCGCCCTCGTCCAGCGCGCCGACACCGCCGCGGCGCTGCCCTACCTCGAGGACGCGGCCCATCTCGCACCGGAACAATCCTCGATCAGCGGCTTCGTGTCGGAGTTGAAACAGAAGGTCGGGATGCCCTTCAAGCGATAGACGATAGACGGAGATGGGCGGGCGGCGCCCGATCCTGTCGGCTCCCCAGCTCCCATCGTCTATGTCTATCGTCTATCGTCTATCGTCTATCGTCTATCGTCTATCGTCTATCGTTATATTTCCCAGCTATGCCAGAACCGGCCTTTTCCGTCCGTCTGGAGCGGGTGCGCGGGGAGATCGCGGCCCGTCAGGCCGCTGGCGGCTGGCACCATCCGGTGCGGGTCGTGGCGGTCACCAAGACGCACGGTCCGGAGGCGGTGCGCGCGGCCGTCGGGGCAGGCCTCGGCGCGGTGGGGGAGAACCGGGTGCAGGAGGCGCTGGCCAAGCAGGACGCCTGTGCCGATGTGGCCGTCGAATGGCACCTGATCGGGTCGTTGCAGCGCAACAAGGTGCGCCAGGTGATCGGTCGCTTCGCCCTGATCCACTCGGTGGATCGGATCGAGCTGGCCCGGGAGATCGACAAGCGGGCCGAGACCGGGGCCCCGCAAGCGGTGCTGGTGCAGGTCAACTGCTCCGCCGAGCCGCAGAAGGGCGGGGTGGAGCCCGACGCATTGCCGGCGCTGCTCGACGGCATGGCTGCGCTGCCCGGCGTCGCACTCCGCGGGCTTATGACGATGGCGGCTTTCGGGGCCGATGAACGGGAGCTGCGGCAGACCTTTGGCCGACTGCGCACCTTGCGCGACGAGGCCCGCGCGGCTGGGCACCAGCTCGAGGAGCTGTCGATGGGGATGTCCGACGACTATCCGCTGGCGGTGGAGGAGGGAGCGACAATGCTGCGACTCGGGACCGTGCTCTTCGGGGCGCGAGAGGCGCGCTAGGGCAAGCCCCGGCGCAATCGCGATGACCACCTCTCCCCCGACCACCCGCTGGCCTGCCTGGCCCGACGCGGGCGCCGATGCGCTGGAGCGCGAGCTTCTTGCGCTCTGGCGCGCGGAGCGGCTCTTCCATGCCGTCGAGGAGCAGGGCGCCGACAAGCCCGGCTTCGTCTTCTTCGAGGGTCCGCCGACCGCCAACGGCCGGCCCGGCATCCATCATGTCTTCGCCCGCACGATCAAGGACCTGATCTGCCGCTTCCATGCCATGGACGGCAAGCGGGTCACCCGCATCGCGGGATGGGACACCCACGGGTTGCCAGTCGAACTCGAGGTCGAGAAGCAGCTCGGCTTCACCGGCAAGCCCGACATCGAGCGCTATGGTGTGGCCGAGTTCGCCCGCAAGTGTCTCGAGTCGGTCTTCACCTATCGTGACGAGTGGGTCGAGCTGTCGGAGCGGATCGGCTACTGGCTCGACTTCGATCACGCCTATGTGACGTGCACCCGCGACTACGTCGAGTCGGTCTGGGCGCTGCTGGCCCGACTCCATCAGCGCGACATGCTCTACCGCGGTCATCGGGTGCTACCCTACTGCCCGCGCTGCGGCACCGTGCTGTCGTCGCACGAGCTGGCGCTCGGCTATCGCGACGTCCGCGACAAGTCGGTCTACGTCACCTTCCCGCTCGCCGATGGCACCGGCCGCGAGCTGGTGATCTGGACCACCACGCCGTGGACCCTGCCGGCCAACGTGGCGGTGGCGGTGCATCCCGAGTTGGAGTATGCCGAGGTCGAGGTCGCCGGACGCGACGACCGGGTCTTCGTGCTGGCCGCTGGCCGGGTCGAGGCTGCCGAGGCGATCCTCGGCGGGGCCGTGACGGTGCGCCGCAGCCTGCCTGGTCGCGAGCTGGTCGGACTCCGCTACGGTCGACCGTTCGACGTGGTGCCGCTCCCCGACGAGGGCGACGCCCAGGTGATCGTGCCGGGCGACTTCGTGACGGCGACCGATGGTTCGGGCCTGGTCCACATGGCGCCGGCCTTCGGCGCCGATGACCATGCCGCGGGGAAGGCGCACGGCCTGGCGATGCTCCGCCCGGTGGCGGGCGACGGCACCTTCACGGGTACCACCTGGCCCGAGCTGGAGGGTCGCCTGGTCACCGATCCAGCGACCAATGAGTTGCTGATCCGACGACTCAAGGAGCTCGGCCGGCACCTCAAGACCGAGCAGGTGGAGCACCCCTATCCGCATTGCTGGCGCTGTGGCAGCAAGCTGATCTACTACGCCCGCGATTCGTGGTTCGTGCGCACGTCGGCGGTGAAGGAACGGATGCTGGCGCTCAACGCCGCCATCGACTGGCATCCTGCCGAGGTCGGCAGCGGTCGCTTCGGGGAATGGCTCGCCAACAACGTCGACTGGGCCCTGTCGCGCGACCGGTACTGGGGCACCCCGCTGCCGATCTGGGTCAACGATCGCGATCCCGAGGACCTGATCGTCATCGGTTCGCTCGAGCAGCTTCGCGAGTGCTCGGGCTACGTGCCGGCCGACGACCTTGGCATCCACAAGCCGTGGGTCGACAACGTGACGTGGCCGGCGCCCGGGGGCGGCACCTATCGCCGGGTGCCCGAGGTGATCGACACCTGGTTCGACTCGGGATCGATGCCGTGGGCCCAATGGCACTGGCCGTTCGAGCACGAGAGCGAGTTCCAGGCCCACTTCCCGGCCGACTACATCTGCGAGGGCATCGACCAGACCCGGGGCTGGTTCTACTCGATGCTGGCGATCGGCACCGCGGCGTTCGACGAGGCGCCGTACCGACACGTGATCGTCAACGAGCTGGTGCTCGATGCCGACGGCCAGAAGATGTCGAAGTCGAAGGGGAATGTCGTCGACCCGTGGCAGCTGCTGGCCCGCCACGGCGCCGACGCGGCCCGACTCTACCTGCTGCTCTCGAGCCAGGTGTGGCAGCCCAAGCGCTTCGACGAAGGGCAGATCGCCGACGTCGCTGGTGGCTTCCTGACGACCCTCCGCAGCAGCTACCACTTCTTCGCGCTGTATGCCGGCCCGCTCGCCCCGGCGCCCCCGTTCGCCGAGCGTCCCCTGGCGGATCGCTGGATCCTGGGGCGGCTCGACGCCACCGTGGCCGCCGTGCGGGCTGCCTTCGAGGGATACGACGTCACCACCGGGGTCCGGGCGATCGTCGACTTCGTCGTGGCCGACCTCAGCAATTGGTATGTGCGGCTCAACCGGGGGCGGTTCTGGGCGGTTGGCGGCGAGGCCGAGCCGGCGGCGGTGGCGACCCTCCACGAGGCGCTCACCACCGTGGCGACGCTGGTGGCCCCGGCGGCGCCGTTCGCCGCCGATTGGCTCCACCGTGCGCTCACGGGGCGATCGGTGCATCTTGCCCCGTTCCCGAGGGACCGGGGTCGGCTCGATCCGGACCTCGATCTGGCCATGGATGCGGTGCGTCGGCTGGCCTCGCTGGGTCGCGCGGCGCGGACCGAGGCCGGGATCCGGGTGCGTCAGCCGCTGGCCACGATGCGGGTCGCGGTGCCGGCGGCGGTGCGCGGGGCGGGGTTCGATGCGCTGCTCGCCTTGCTGGCCGCCGAGACCAACGTCAAGGCGATCGAGGTGGTGGAGTCGGACGCCGACCTGGTGCGGCTCCGTGGCAAGGCCAACTTCCGCACCCTTGGCAAGCGCTACGGCAGTGCGATGAAGGCGGTGGCGGCCTGGGTCGGCCAGCTCGACCCCGAGCAGCTCCGCCGGCTGGAGGCTGGCGAGGCGGTCGAGGGGGAGTGGCGGCTCGAGCCCGAGGATGTGACGATCACCCGCGAGGTGGTCACCGACTGGCCCGTCGAGAGCGACGGTCCGTTCGTGGTGGCGCTCGACCCGACGCTCACGCCGGTGCTGGTGCGCGAGGGGCTGGCCCGCGAGATCGTCTCGCGAGTCCAGCGACTGCGCAAGGACGCCGGCTACGACGTCGAGACGCGAATCGCGCTGGCTGTCGATGGTGACGAGGCACTCCGCGACGCGGCGGCGGTGCATCGCGACTGGATCGCCGGGGAGACCCTGGCGCAGGAGTTTGTTGTTGGTGGAGTGATCGAGGCCCCCGACCGGACCGAACAGGTCTCGATCGACGGGCAGGCCGCCAGCCTCGCGGTACGGCGGCAGCGCAACAGCCGGACTGGTTCCGGCCCAGCACAGGACGACCGATCGTGACCAAGGCGAAACTGAAGCATCTCGAGGGGCGACTCCTGGAGGAGCGCGGCCGGGTGATGAAGGAGCTCGGCTACTACGACGAGTCGTTCAACGCCACGCTCCAGTCTTCCGATGGCGACCTCTCGTCGTACTCCTATCACATGGCCGACCAGGGCACCGATGCCATGGAGCGCGAGAAGCAGTTCCTGATGGCCTCGAAGGAAGGCCGCTACCTCTGGCACCTCAACGAGGCGTTGCGGCGGCTGTACAACGCCCCGGAGAAGTTCGGCAAGTGCCACCAGTGTGGTGCCGAGATCGACTTCGAGCGGCTCGATGCCCTGCCGCATGCGCGGCTCTGCATCTCCTGCAAGGAGAAGGAAGAGGATGCCAAGCGGCGCTGAGCGTCGGCCGTTCTGGTGGCTGGTGATCTTCACGGTCGTCCTCGACCGGATCACCAAGGTGGTGGCCGAGGGCGCCCTGCTCCCGGCGCCGAAGCAGCTGATTGGCGACACCGTGCAGCTCCGCCTCGCCTACAACCAGGGCGCCGCCTTCGGCATCCATGTCGGCGACGTGTCGCGCTGGTTCTTCATGGTGGTGGCCGTGATCGCCGTCGGTGCTGCTCTGGCGGATGAGCCGCGAGACGCCACCGACCGACCGGCTGCGGCAGGTTGCCGTCGGCTTCGTGGCCGGCGGTGCGGCCGGCAACCTGATCGACCGGATCCTCTCCGCTCGCGGCGTGGTCGACTTCATCGACGTCGGCCTCGGCTCGCTCCGCTGGCCCACCTTCAACGTCGCCGACATCGCCGTCTCCTGCGGTGCGGTGGCGCTGGCCCTCTCGCTCTGGCGGGAGGATGTCCGACGACGCGCCGACGCGGCCGGCTGAGTCGGCGGGAGCCGACGCCGCGGTGACCTTCACGGTGGCGATCGACGTCACCGAGCGACTCGACCGATTTCTCGCCGACCAGCTCCAGCTCTCGCGTACCTATGCCGCCCGGTTGATCGGTGCCGGTCTGGTCACGATCGGCGACCAGCCGTTGCGGGCCTCGCGACTGCTCCAGCGGGGCGACGAGGTGACCGTCCGCTATCCCGAGGACGAGCCACCCCGCACCCTGCGGCCCAATCCGATCGACATCGACGTCGTCTACGAGGACGAGTTCCTCGCCGTGATCGACAAGCCCGCCGGGCTGGTGGTCCACCCGGCGCCGGGGCACTGGGACGACACCCTGGTCAACGCCCTGGTCGCCCGGGGGACCACCCTGGCCGGGGGCGCCGAGGGCCGCCCGGGGATTGTCCACCGCCTCGACCGCGACACCAGCGGGCTGATGGTGGTCGCCAAGACCGATGCCGCACATCGCCGCCTTGGAGCGATGCTCGCCGCGCGGCGGATCCGGCGGGGGCTATGCGGCACTGAGTTGGGGCCACTTCGACGACGATCGGGTCATCGAGGCCCCGATTGCCCGGCATCCAGGCGACCGCAAGCGGATGGCGATTCGCAGCGACGGCCGGGCGTCTCGCACCGATGTCTTCATCGTCGCCCGGCTGGGGCCGATGGACCTGGTCCGGCTCGAACTCCATAGCGGTCGGACCCACCAGATCCGGGTGCATCTCGAGTCGGTGGGCCACCCCGTGGTGGGCGACGCCAGCTACGGCGGCGGCGGCGCCCGTCGGGTCTCGGGCCACGAGTTTCAGGCGGCCCGGCAGCTGGAGGCCCTCGCCCCCCGTCAGGCGCTCCACGCGGCGGTGCTGGCATTCCGCCACCCGGTCACCGACCTTCCCCTGGTGCTCCACGCCCCATGGCCCGCCGATCTCTGGCCCCTGCTCCAACGAGCAACAGGAGCCGACACTCTGCCGGAGCGGGGGGCCGCCCTCGCCACCCTCGGCTTTCATCGCCGTGACTGACCCCCAGCATCGGGTGACCGGGCTGGTCGTTCGGGTCGCGGGGGTGCGCTGGTTCGTGCCGGTGGAGGCCGTCGTCGAGGTCCTCCGGGATGCCCCGGTGGCCCGGATCCCGGCCGCCCCGGACGCCGTGCGGGGTCTGGTGAACCACCGGGGCAGGCTCCTGACGGTGGCCGACCCGGTCCGGGCCCTGGACCTGCCCGGAGCGGCTGGCGAGGGGCGTGATGTGGTGGTCGTCGCCACCGCGACCCGCCGGTTCGCGGTGGCGGTCGATGCGGTGATCGAGCTGGCGGCGGAGGCGCGCACGGGGCTTGCAACGCTCGATGTCGAGGCCGTGGCCGACGCGGTGTTCGGGTGAACTGACTTCCTGGAGGGGCGACGTGGCCCAGCGGATCCTGATCTGTGACGATGCGATCTTCATGCGGACAATGATTGCCGACATCCTCAGCGGTGCCGGCTACGAGATCGCTGGCGAGGCCGAGAGCGGACTCCAGGCGGTCGAGCGCTTCAAGGCGCTCAAGCCCGACCTGGTCACCATGGACATCGTGATGCCCGACATGGGTGGCATCGATGCCGTCAAGGCGATCATCGCGGTCGATCCCGATGCGAAGATCCTGATGTGCAGCGCCATGGGGCAACAGCAACTGGTCGTCGAGGCGATCCAGGCCGGGGCCAAGGACTTCGTCGTCAAGCCGTTCCAGCCGGCCCGGGTGATCGAGGCGGTGGGGCGTCTGCTGACCTGATGCACGAGCCGCGACGGGCCCGCTACGTCGCGCTCTTCGCCGCGGAGTCGCGGTCGCTGCTTGCTGGTGGCCGACGCACCATCGCGGGGTGGCACGATGATCCCGCCGCGACGGCACCCGCCGAGGAGGTCTTCCGGGTGCTGCACACGATCAAGGGAATGGCGGCCTCGCTGGGCTACGATGGCTTGGTCGACGCGGTGCACGCCGCCGAGGATGACCTTGCCGACGTCCGGCGGGGCGAGCGGCAGGCCGACCGCGCCTGGCTCCGGGGTCTCGAGCAGGTCCTCGACGATCTCGCCCTGGCCTGTGACCGGCAGGTGGAGGCCGAGGAACTGCCACCACCGGAACCGACGGCGGAGCATCCGGTGCCAGTGCCGGTCCAGGAGCAGGTGGTTCGCGTCGACCTCGCCCGTCTCGATGCGCTGCTCAACGACCTCGGGGCGCTGGTCACGGCGCGTCAGGAGCTGGAGCGATACGCGGCGGCTGACAGTTTCTCACCGATGGCGCGATCGGCGATGGCGATGTCGCACCGTCTCGACGCGCTGCAGGACCGGATCCTCGACGTGCGGCTCGCTCCGCTCACCGAGGCCCTGGAGCGCATGCCCCCGATCGTGCGCGACCTTGCCCGGCAGCTCGGCAAGGAGGTCACCGTCGAGGTGACCGGCGACGAGCTCGAGGTGGACCGGGCGATCCTCGGCCTGCTGCCCGAGCCGATGCTGCACCTGCTGCGGAACGCGGTCGACCACGGAATCGAGGCGCCGGAAGTCCGCCAGGCGACGGGGAAGCGTCCGGCGGGTCGGCTCACGATCCGGGCCCGTCAGGAGCGTGACTCGGTGGTGGTCGAGCTCGCCGACGACGGCCGGGGGATCGACCGCGACTCGGTCGTCGCGCGGGCGCGGGCGCTCGGCATTCTTGGCGAGGATGCCGAGCTCGGCGATGAGGGACTGCTCGCGATGCTCTCGCGTCCCGGCTTCAGCACCGCCACGGCCGTGACCGAGGTGTCGGGACGCGGTGTCGGTCTCGACGCGGCGGTCGCCAAGCTGCACGCGGTCGGGGCGGCGCTGGGATTGACCACGGTGCCGGGGAAGGGGACCGTCTTCACGATCCGGCTGCCGACCCGACTGGGCATCGTCCGGGCCCTGCTGACCGGTGTCGGTGAGGAGCGCTACGTGATGCCGATCAGCCACGTGGCCGAACTGGTCGCCTGGGAGCCGGAGGCGGCCTCCGACGACGGCGGCCGCACCATGCTCGACCTCCGTGGCGAGTCGGTGCCGGTGGTCGACCTGCGACGGTTGCTGCTGTATCGCGGGGCGGCGCCGCCGGTGCGCCGGCCCGCGGTGATCTTCGATGCGGGTGGCCAGCGGATCGCCCTGCTCGCCGACCAGGTGCACGGTCAGGTCGACGCCGTGATCCAGCCGATCGACCGGCCGGCCGGGATGCCGCGGTGGATCACCGGCGCCACCGTGCTGGGTGATGGCCGGTCGGCGCTGATGCTCGACCTGGCGAGCGTGGTCTAGGCGCCGGGCGATCGACGACCCGGGTGGCTCGGCACGGCGGAGTCGACGGGCGAGGGGGCGTCGCGGGGCACGGTTCGCGGTTCGCATGCACGCACACTGATGACGAGGAGTTCGTGATGACGGCAGACAACGATCTCGAGACGCTCCGCCGCGATGGTCTCCGCGAGGTGGCGACCATCGGTGCGGGTCATGCCGCGACCGCGCTGTCGCAGCTCACCGACCGGCGGATCATGATCTCGGTGCCGCAGGTCCGGCGGATCCAGTACGCCGAGGTGCCCGAGATGCTGGCCGGTTTCGGCGAGCATGTGGCCGTGGTGATCATGCGGATGCTCGGCGACCTCACCGGTCGTTCGCTGCTGGTCTTCGGCGAACAGGATGCGGTGCGCCTCTGTGACCTGATCCTGCGGCGCGAGCCCGGGCCGCCCCGCGCCCTCGGCGAGATGGAGCAGTCGGGGCTCAAGGAAGTCGGCAACATCGTCTGCTCGGCCTACCTCACGGCGCTCAGCAACTTCATGGGGATGATGCTGCTGCCCTCGGTGCCCACGCTGACGATGGGGGCGACTCGCACGGCGATCGGGTCGGCCGTCGATCCCAGCGAGGAGGGCGGCGACATGGTCTTCTGCGTCGACACTGCCTTCCGAGCCGATGGCAGCGAGGCCCCGCTCACCGGTGCGTTCCTGCTGATGCCCGACCAGGCCTCGATCCAGGCGATCCTCGAGGCGATTCGCCTCGACTGACATGGCGGCGCCACGTTCGCGGGACGCCGCCCTGATCGCCGCGCTCGGCTGTCGCATCGATCCGGGCGATCCGGTCGCGCTCACCAACCTGGCGTGGTTCGCCGCCCGGGTCGGCCATCCGGCCGAGGGACTCGCCGTGGCGCGCCGGGCGGCGGCACTGCCCGGGGCCCCACCCGCTGCGTGGCGTGCCCTGGAACGACTCGCCATTGGCCGGACCGATGGTCTCGTGCTCGCCGTCGGCGGCGCCGATCGTGATCCCACCGGGGCCCGCAGCAGCGCACTGGCGGCTGCCGTGGCAGCGCACCGGCAGGCGGCGGTGGCGGTGGCCGAAGCCTGCTATCAGGCCGCCACCGGCGATCCGACCCTCGCCCCCGCCGCCTGGAACGGTCTCGCCGTGCTCCACGAGCAGCGACACGAGCAGCAGGCGGCCGAGGAGGCGTGGCGACAGGCCCTCGCCGCACCGACGGCCGCCGCGGTCCACAATCGTGCCCTCACCCTGCTGCAGCACGAGGACCTCGCCGCCGCGCGCGCGCTGCTCGCCGCGCATCAGGTGATGGTCACCGCCTCGGCACCGCTGCTCTACCTGGTCGGGTATGCCGCGCTGCTCGACCGGGACTCCCCAATGGCGCGGCTGTCGCTCGAACAGGCGCTGGCGATCGATCCCGACCTCGCCCGGGCCCAGTTCACGCTCGGCCTGGTGCATGAGCTGCTTGGCGAATCACGCCGAGTCGCTCGCGGCCACCCGACGGGGTCTGTTGATGTCGCCCTGGTACGTGCCGCAGGTGTGGTTGCTCGAACCGACGCCGGGTGGTCCGATGGTGGAGCTGCCCGCTGCCGAGCCGGGTCCGGTCGGCATCCCCGACACCGTGATGCTGTCGCTGGGTCGATCGCTGCTCGAGGGAGGACATCTGGGCGAGTCGCTGGCCGTGTTCGAACAGGTGCTGCTGCGCAGCCCGGGGCAGACCGCGGCGCTCTTCCATCGTGGGGTGGTGCTCGCCAAGCTGCGGCGGTACTCCGAGGCACTCGACGACTGGGACCTGGTGCGGCAGGCCGAGTCCGAGGGCCCGCTGGCCGAGACCACCGAGCGCCTGGTCGAGTCGGCCCGTCGTCTCGCCACGCTCTTCGCATCCGACTGAGGCCGGTATGCACGGTCCCCTCGACGAGATCGGCCTGATCGAAGTGCTGCAGCTGCTCGAACGCGGTGGCCGCAGCGGCATCCTTCGGGTCAGCGGGCCCGACTCGGCGATGCCACGCACGATGCAGATCCATCAGGGGCGAGTCGTCGCCCTCGATCCCGATGCCGGCGAGGCCGCCTTGTCGCGCGCGCTGGTCCGCCGGCACCTGGTGCTCCCCGACGACCGCGACGGATCGACGGTCGACCCGGCGACCCGGGAAGGCGTGCGCCAGCGGCTGGCCCAGCGCGCCCTCGGCACCATGCTGCACTGGACGCGGGGACGCTTCGACTTCAGCGAGGGCCGCACCGCACCCGGCCCGCTCGACTGGTCGGCCGACGCGCTGGTGCTGACGCTGGTGGAGGACGAGAGCCGCCGGGTGGCGTTGGCCGAGGCCCTCGACGACTGGCACGCGGTTCCCGAGTTCGAGGCAGCCAGCGTGGTGGCCGAGGGCGACCGCGTGGCGCTCGACCCGCTCGACTGGCGGATTCTCGATGCGGCCGATGGCAGTCGCGATGTCGGCGCGATCGCCGCGCTGCTCGAGGAGCCGCTCGAGGATGTCGGCGATCGCATTCGGGCACTGCAGGCAGCCGCTATACTTCAGCTCCGGCCCGCGGGACACGGCAGCAAGCCGCCGTCGATCGAGGCACCCGGTCAGGGGCCACACGACGAGGCGGTCCGGCGGCTTCGCGAGCGCGTGGCGCAGGGATCCCGACGACGCCGAGGGATGGCGTGCCCTGGGACTGGCCGAGGTCGGGGCGGGCCGGTTCGACCTCGCGATCGAGGCCTGGAGCACCTGGCAACGCGCCGCACCGGAGCGTGCCGACGATGCCGCGATGCTGATTCTCGCCGCTCGCACCATGATGGAGGCACTGCGCGATTCCGATGACTAGCATCGACGCCGGCGGTTCAGCCGCCACCGTGCAACACGCCTTCCTCGATCTCGGCGAGCGTCTGCGGCAGCGCGGCCAGCTCGACGCGGCGCTGAGCGTGGCACTGGCTGGTGTGGCTCGCCACCCGACCCTGGCGGTGGCGCACGACCTCGTGGGTCGGGTCCGGGCCGATCAGGGCGACGATGATGGTGCCCGCAGCGCGTGGCTGGCGACGCTCGAGTGCGCTCCTGGCCATGTCGGAGCGCTCAAGGGGCTGGCGTTCCTCGCCTTCCGCCGCCGCGACTTCGCCGAAGCCGAGCGACGGCTCGAGTCTGCCGCGGCCGCGGCCCCGCGCGATGCCTCGATCCTGATGGCACTCGACCGACTCCGCGTCACCGAACCTGCGCCGGCGCCAGAGACGGTGCACTTCGACGATCCCACGGCCGGCCTGCTGCTGGTCGACCGGCAGGGGCTCCGGCTGGCCGGTGGCGTTGGGGAGGACGACGGTGGCCGACTGGCCGACAGCGCGGCGGCCGCTGTGGCCTCGGCGAGTCGGGAGGCGGAGCGCGCCGCACGGTTGCTCCGGCTGGGCGAGTGGCAGCACCTCCTGGTCGAGAGTAGTGACACCCGGGTGGCCCTGATGCCGATCGCTCCGCATGGCACCGTGATGCTCCGCCGACCGGCGACCGCCCCGGTCGGCCGGATGCTCGCCCGCGCGTCGCGGGCCGCCGCCGCGGCGCGCGACTGGATCGAGCAACTGTCGTGACACCCGAGCGCTGGCAACGGATGCTCACCGAGGTGACGAGGGTCGCCGGGGTGCGTGGCGCGGTGGTCGTCGCAGGCGACGACGGACTCGTGGTGCAGCAGGCCGCCGTCGAGGGGATCGAGCCGGCCGACGTGGCGGCGCTCGCCGCGGCCGTGGCCCGGCGGGCTGGCGAGCTGCTCGATGGACTTGGGACTGGGCCGGTGCGGCTCTGCACCTTGGCGGCGGAGCACGGCACCGTGCTGGCGGCGCAGGGGAGCGACGGCCTCTGGTTGGTGGCCGTGACCGAGCCCGATGCCGAGCTGGGACGGCTGCGGCTGCTGCTCGGCGACCTCGCCCCGGAACTCGCCTGATGCGGGTGCTCGAGCCGTGGCTCGCCGAGCCGCTCGGCGAACTCGTGCGCGAAAGCAGCGCCCGCATCGCCCTGGTGATGACGTCGAGCGGGCAGGTGATCGCCCAGCACGGGTTCACCCGATCCCTCGACGTGATGGCGGCGGCCGCACTCGGCGCGGGCATTCTCGCCACCACCGGCGAACTGGCGCGACTGGTCTCGGCGCAGGACGACTACGGCGCGGTGGTGCACCAGGGCGATGCCCAGGGGGTGTGGCTCGCCGGCTTCGACACCCCACAGGGGCGGTGGGTGGTGCTGGTGGTGTTCGGGCGCGAGTCGTCGGTTGGGCTGGTGCGACTCTTCTTCGATCGATTCGTGGCCCGGGTGCGCCATGCCGCTCCGGCGCCGACCCCGACACCGGAGCTCCTCGCCGAGGGCTTCGAGCACGAACTCGACAACTCACTGCGCGCACTCTTCGGGAGCGGCTGAGCGTGGCACGACTCGATCACGACGCCCGGGCACTCACGGCCACGTTGCTGGTGGTCGGGCCGCGCCGTGCCGGCAAGACCGCATTCCTGCGGGCGGTGCGCCAGCGGGTGCCTGCCGATCGACGGCCGGGCGATCGGGCGACCGATGGTGGGGCCGCCGACCCCCTGGTCGACTGGCTGCCGCTCGACCTCGGGACCATCGCCGGCTGGCGAGTGCGGATCGACTGCTACGCCGTCTCGGGTCGGCGCGCCTACGACAGCACCCGTCGCCTCCTGTTCGACAATGCCGATGGCCTGCTGCTGGTCCTCGACAGCGAGGCGGCACGGCTCGACGACAACCTGACCCAGCTGCGCGCCCTGCAGGAACAGCTGCTCGATCGCGAGGGGGCGGTCCGCGACCTGCCGCGGGTGCTCTGCTACACCAAGCGCGACCTGCCCGAGGAGCTCCTGCTCGCCCCGGCGGCACTCGATGCGGCGGTCAACGAGGGCGCGGCACCGTCGTTCGCGATCAACGCGCTGCATGGGGACAACGTGCTCGAGGCGCTCCACGTGCTGGTGACCCTCGTCATGCGGCGGCTGGTGTCGTCGTCTCGCGAACCGGTGGGGTGAGCCGACGATGCTGAATCCTCACGCGTTGTTCGCATCGTTCGTCGTCGGGTCAGGCAACCGGCTCGCCGCCACGGCCGCCAAGGCCGTGGCCGAGGCGCCGGGGGCGGCCTACAATCCGCTCTTCATCTATGCCCGTCCCGGTCTCGGCAAGACCCACCTGCTGATGGCCATCGGCAACGAGGCCCTGGAGTTCGATGCCACCCGGCGGATCGAGTATGTCACCGTCGACGACTTCGTCGAGGCGTATCAGGCGGCACTCGCCGCGGGGCAGGCCGACGCCTACCGGCGGCGCTTCACCGAAGCCGACATCGTGCTGCTCGACGATGCCCAGTTGCTGGCGGGTCGACGCGAACTGCAGTCCGAACTGCTCCGGCTCATCGACGTGCTCGCGGCTGCCGACCGCCAGATGGTGCTCGCCGGCGACCGGCCCCCCGAGGAGATCCAGCAGCTCGACGAGCGGCTGATTCGCCGCTTTGCTGGTGGCCTCGTGATCGACATCGCCGAGCCCGACTACGAGACACGTCTGGCGATTCTCGGGCGCCGCGCCGAGGAGCGGCAGGCGACTTTCCCGCCCGACATCCTCGCCACGGTGGCGGAGATGCCGATCACCACCGTGCGCGAGCTGCTCGGTGCCCTCAACCGACTGATCGCCCAGCAGGCCGTGCAGGAGACCCCGCTCACCATCGACGAGGCCCGGCGGGTGCTCGGCACCCTGGGGCACGGGACGGCGCGGACCGAGACCGCGGCCACCGGTCAGGCACTGGTCGCAGCGGAACCGATCGCCGACGAGTTCAACGAGTTTCTCTCCGATCTCACATCGAGCGTGGCACAGCGGGTCGATCGATGGCGCCAGCAGCTGACCGAGGCGGCGCTGCGCTGGTCCGGGGAGGGCTTCCGCACCGGCCGACTCGAGGCCGCCCTCAGTGGCGATCTCGACGACGACCCCGGGGCGGTCCTCGCCCGGTTCGAGCACGAGGTTGCCGAGCTGCGCACCCTGCAGCAGGAACTGGAGGAGGTCGCTCCCGAGATGCTCGGCGAGGCGGTGTTGCACGATCCCGATCGGCTCGCGGAGGCGCGGCGGCTCGTCGCCGATGCGCGCGAGGCCGGCCCGCCACTGCCGGGACCGTCGGCACGCTTCACCCTCGAGTCGTTCATCCCGGGTGCCTCGGCACGTCCCGCCGTCGAGGCGGTCCGGACCGCGGCCACCTCGCCGGGCCAGCGCTACAACCCGTTGGTGATCGTCGGCCATGCGGGGACGGGGAAGACACACCTGCTGCACGCCTTCGGGCATGCCCTGCAGGCCGGGGGACTGGCCCGCGTCGCGGTGCTCGAGGGCCGCGGCTTCGTCGATGGCCTGGTCGCCGCCCTCGGCGACGGGTCGGTCACCCGCTGGCGCGAGCGGTTGCGGCGGGTCGATGCGCTGCTGCTCGACGATGTCGGTGTGCTGGCCGGCAAGGAGCGCAGCCAGGAGGAGCTCTACCTGCTCTACAACCTGCTGCTCGAGTCGGGGCGCCAGATGGCGTTCACCGCATCGGTGGCGCCATCGCAACTCGAGGGCTTCGAGGCACGACTCGCAACCCGGCTGGCCGGTGGCCTCGTGCTGGAGCTCGGGCTCCCCGACAAGGAGGCCAAGCTCCGCGAGGTCGAACGGTTGCTCGGATCGGCAGCGGTGGATCCCGACCTGGTCGACTTCCTCGCCTCACGACCGGCGGCCTCGCTCCGCGAGGTGCAGCAGCTGGTGCAGCGTGTCAGCGCCGCGGCCGACGAGCGTGCGGTGCCGCTCTCGGTGCCGACGGTGCGCCGCATGCTCGATGGCGACCCCGCCGAGGTGCCTCGGGTGGCACGTCGCGGCAGTGGGCTCCTCGCGCCGGGAAGCGGGGCGCTGCGCTCGCGCGAGAAGATGATCGAGACCTGGCCCGATGTGGCCGAGCGCGTCCTGGATGAGTGGGCCTGATGGCGATCAAGGGATCGCTCCGCGAGGCGTCGCTGGCCGATGTCGTGCAGCTGCTCTTCCTGGGCCGTCGCAGCGGCTGCCTCTCGGTCGCCAGTGAACGCAACTTCGCCTCGATCTGGTTCGACGATGGCTGGATCATCTTCGCCGGCATGGTCACTCGCACCGACCGGATCGGTGAGCGTCTGGTGGCCGCCGGTCGGCTCTCCCAGACCGAGCTCGACGAGGCGATCGCGATGCAGGGGGCGGTGCCCGGGCAGCGCCTCGGCTCGGTCCTGGTGCGGCTGGGGCGGCTGAGTCGCGAGGAGCTCGATCGGGAGCTGCGCCGCCAGGTGGAAGAGACGATCTACACGCTCTTCACCTGGACCAGCGGCACCTTCTCATTCGAGGCCGGTGAGCGACCTGAGGAGGGCGAGGCGACGGTGCGGCTCAACCCCGAGGGATTGCTGCTCGAGGGTGCCCGCCGGGTCGACGAATGGGGTGTCATTGCCAAGAAGATCCCGACGCTCGACGCCGTCTTTGCGGCCGAGGGTGGTGAGCGCGAGGACGATGCCGACGATGGCCTCGTCGAGGTGGAGCGCACCATCCTGCCGCTGCTCGACGGTCGCCGCACCGCGCGGGAACTGGTCGACGCGACCGGATTGACCGAGTTCGAGGTGAGCCGGGTGCTCTACGGTCTCCTCAGTGCCGGTCGCATCCGCCGCGTCTCGACCGCGGCACCGCGGGTCGAGCGGCAGGATCACACCCGCCTGGCCGAGCATCGCAATCTCGGCATCGCGTTCTACCGCACCGGGATGCTCGCCGAGGCCGAACGGGAGTATCGCCGGGTGAGCTGAGTTGGCCCCCGACGACGCCGATGGTCCCTTCCATCTCGGCCTCATTGCGCTGCGACAGTCGCGATGGAGTGAGGCGCTGGAGGCGCTCGACCAGGCGATCGAGCGCGGTGGGCGCCGACCGGCGTTCCTGCACAACCGGGCGCTTGCACTCGAGGCACTGGGCCGCCTCGACGAGGCCGACGCGCTCCTGGCCGATGCGGTGGAGAGCGACCGCGACGACCCGAGGCTCTGGACCGGGTGGGCGATGCTGGCGCTCAAGCGCAACGAGTCGGCGATGGCGCTCGAGCGCTTCGCGCGCGCCGGCGAGAAGTACGGCGAGCCGCCAGGCACCGGCCCGCTGGTTCTGGGGATGCGCCTGGGCACAGGCCCTGAGCGAGGCGTGGACCGACGCCGTGGCCACCGCCCGCGAGGGGGTCGCTGCCTATCCTGATCACCCGGTGCTCCGCACCACCCTCGGTGTGTTGCTGGAAGGAACCGGTGAGATCGGCGAGGCCGAGGCACACCTCCGCCATGCCCTCGGCGAGGACCCGACGATCCCGCAGATCTCCAAGAACCTCGGCGACCTGCTCTATCGTGCCGGGCGATGGGAGGAGGCCGAGGAGGCCTACGCGCGCGTCGCCACGCTGGCACCGGCGCTCGGCGACGACCTCTACTTCAAGCTCGGCAACCTCGCCTGCCGCCGCGGCGACCTCGGCACGGCGCGCACCCACTGGGAGGAGGCGTTGGCCATCAACCCGGAGCATGCACTGGCGCGCGCCAACCTCTCCGCCGCCGGGGCACCGTCGTGAGTCGCGATGCCGATCTTGCGACCCTGATGGCGGAGTACGATCGCCTCCTTGCCCGTCTCGATGGTCCGATCGCCCTCGAGGACCGGCCGGTCGTGAAGGCGGCGATCATCGCACTCTTTCGTCGCACCGAAACGGCCATCGACGAGCTCGTCGCCTTCAAGGAGTCGATTCGAGAACTGGTTGACCGCTTCAAGACCCTGGCACCGCCACCCTCGTCGAAACCGGCAACGAGCCGCCGACACGATCACATCGGTGCCACATCGTTCGTGGAGCGTGGCTGGAGCGCCCTCGCGAGCGGCGACTGGGCCGGCGCCGAACACCAGTTCCGCGAGGCGTTGCGGCTCGACGATACCAACTCCACCGCGGAGGCACTCCTCGGTTGGGCGCTGATGCACCAGGATCGCGGCGACGAGGCGCTGCAGGGATGTCTCAAGGTGCTGGTCCGTGAACCGGACCACGGCCTGGCCCGCACCGCCGTCGGGGCGATCTGCCTCCGCAAGGGGATCACGGGCGAGGCGATCGAGCACTTGAGCCGGGCGGTTCGCGCCGGGGGAGATCCCCGGGCGACGCTCTACGCCCACTACTGGCTGGGGGTCGCCTACCTCGAGCGCGAGATGCCCCGCGATGCGATTGATGAGCTCGAGCGGGCGGTCATCCTGGGTCCCAACCTCGCCGAGGGCTGGGCCGAGCTGGGTCGGGCTCGCTGGTTGGCCGGGCAGACCGACGAGGCCCGCGACGCGTGGCGGCGTGGGACCGCGATCCGCCACTCGCCCTTCGCCGCCCGCGCGGCGGAGCTGGCGGCGGCCGCTGAGGCCGGGGGAGGGGTGCCACGCTCACCGCGCTTCTGATCCTTGCCGCGCTGCAGGGCGGGGGGCAAGCGCCCCCTGTCATGCGGGGAATGCCGGAGGCCGATTCGGGCCAGGTGCTGGTGATCGCCCCGGAGCAGCTGCAGAAACTCGGGGCGACCCTCGGCGACTATGCCGGCACCCCCCGGGAGTGGCTCGGGCTGGGGGAGGTCGAGCTCACCCCGATGACCCTGGTGCTGGTGGCCGATGCCGACGGGTTCGCCCGCTGGTCGGCTGGCAGGGTGCCACGCTGGGGGGCCGGACTCACCGTCCCGAGGCGCCGGTTGGTGGTCATCCGGGTCAATGCCGGTGACCCGGAGCAGACGCTCCGCCACGAACTGGCGCATCTGGCCTTCTATACCCGGATCCATGTCCGGGTGCCGCTCTGGTTCAGTGAGGGCTACGCTGCCCTGGCCGCCGGCGAGCATGGCCGGCTCGATGCCCTGCAGCTCAACCTCGCCGTGGCCCTCGGCAAGGTCCCGTCGCTGGAGCAGCTCGACCTGGCGCTGCGAGGGTCGGCAGGCGACGCCGGAGCGGCCTACGCGCTGGCGGCCTCGGCGGTGGGCGACATCGCCCGGCGCCATCCCAGCGGCTCGCTGGCGCCGATGCTCGACCGGCTGGCGACAGGCGTTTCATTTCGAGACGCACTCCTCGCCTCGACCGGGCTCGAGCCGCTGGATTTCGGGGAGCGCTGGTACCTCGACATCCGGCACCGCTACAACCTCGGGGTCTGGCTGGTGACCGGCGGTGCGTGGGCCCTGCTGGCCTTCGCGCTGGTCTTCCTGGTCCTCTTGCGCCGCCAGCGGGACATTCCCCGGCGACAGGCGCTCGACGTGGGGTGGCCGTTGCCGCCGGATGACGAATTGGTATCAATGGATGACGTTTCGATGACAACTTCCGATCAAGGGGGGCGCCAGCTTGACCACCCCGATCCGGATAGCTAGCCTCTACTGCTATGCCTGAGTCTTCCCCGAGCGGTTCTGCCCCGGCCGACCTGTTCACGCGCCGCAACCTGGCGTTGCTGCTGGCCGGGGTGGTGACCATTGCGGCGGGCTATGGGGTCTTGGCGTCAGGGTCGGCCTCCCTCGCGGCCGTCCTGCTGGTCCTCGGCTACGTGGTGATCTTCCCGCTGGCGCTGCTCGCCTGATCCGGCGGGATTGGGGCGAATAGCTCAGCTGGTCAGAGCGCCTGCCTTACACGCAGGAAGCCGGGGGTTCGAGTCCCTCTTCGCCCATCGTCGGCGTGCAGGGAAGTGCCCCGTGTTGCGTCATAAGGGATGAACCAGGGAAGAACTTCAGGGAGGTCTGCTGGATGGTGTCACGTCTGTCGTCCCTCGCCGTGCTCGTGCTTGCGGGATCCACCGGGTACCTCCCGGCCCAGATTCCGTCCCGGGCCCAGCCGTTGGTGAACCGCAACGCGCCGTACCTGCTCGTGGCGACCCCCAGCACGGCCCGAGCGCAGGATTCCGCCGC
The DNA here is from genome assembly GCA_963817715.1 of uncultured Gemmatimonadales bacterium. Taxonomy (GTDB): domain Bacteria; phylum Gemmatimonadota; class Gemmatimonadetes; order Gemmatimonadales; family GWC2-71-9; genus Palsa-1233. The sequence goes on along the minus strand of CAWFPG010000004.1, from coordinate 929,192 downwards.
GGCGGTCACCGCCGGCGACGGGCTCCGGCAGCGGATCACGCGCAACGTCGGGCGTGACTACCGGGTCATCACCCGCAAGCAGATGAACGATGCGCTGAGCAATTTCGGCTATCCCGCCGACGCGCTGCTCGACTACACCGCCGCCAAGACCCTGGCCATCCAGGTGAGCTCGCCGATGATGGTGATGCCGACACTGACCCATGCCGACGGCGGGCTGCTCACGCTCAATGCCCGGTTGATCGCCACCGGCGCCTCGCGCGGCGTGGCGGGCTATCTGGTGTCGGTCACCCAGGAGCCGGGTCAGAAGCCCGATGATCTCGGTGAAGACGTGGCCGATGAGCTCAAGCCGGCGTTCAAGGCCTATGGCAACGCGATGGACTGCTTCGACAACGCCGCCACCGACCAGAAGAAGGCGATCAGCTCGGCTGAGAAGGCGATCAAGGAGGTCGCCAACTTCGGGCCGGCAGAGTACTGCCTCGGTGCCCTGGCGCAGGCCAAGGACAGCACCTCCCAGGAGGCGCTGCAGCACTACATGAACGCGGTCAAGGGTGATCCGCAGTCGATCCAGTCGTACGCCCAGATCGGCAGCATCTACTTCCACCTCGGCGACTCGGCCAAGGTGATCAGCACCTACCAGACGATGCTCGAGGTCGACCCGCTCGACCAGACGCTGCGCGAGAACGCCTACAAGATCTTCCAGGCCTTCGGGCGTCCCGGCGCCGCCGAGGAAGTGGCCGATGCCGGCATCGCCCGCGACCCGGGCAACACCGACTGGTACGACCTCAAGAGCAACGCCTGCCTGGCCCAGTCGAAGTTCGGCTGCGCGGTCGATGAGCTGGAGCGGATGTTCCAGATCGACTCGAGCCGGGCCGACACGGCGTTCTACAGCAAGATCAACTACGCCGCGCGGCTCGCCGACGACACCACCCGCTACGCCAAGTGGGCCGCCAAGGGGATCGAGAAGTACCCCGACAGCGCCACCCTGCTCGACGACGCCAACCGCGCCTACGGCTGGGCCGGCAACGCCGAGGGGGCGATCGCGACCGCGCGCAAGCTGGTGGCGCTCGATCCGGAGAACATGGAGCCGATCCAGCGGACGATCACCCTGCTCGCCCAGGCCAAGAAGATCGACGATGTGGTCGAGCTTCCTGCCGATGGTGCAGGCCAGCACCGACGACGATCTCAAGAACGTCTTCGGCCAGACGCTGGTGAATGCGGCACAGACGGAGATCCAGGCCGGCAACACGGCCCGGGCCGACTCGTTGTCGCAGGCGGCGCTCGATGGCGGGATGGCGAACGAGCAGCTTCGTGTCTTCGCGAACTACTTCATCGCCGCCCACCTCGCCGGTGAGATCCAGCGGCTCTCGCAGTCGGTCCGGCAGACCAAGTCGTGCGACGACGTGCACGAGTACCAGGCGATCCTGCAGCGCGCCAAGCCTGCGCTGGAGGTGGCGTCGCAGAGCACCAACGAGCAGATCAAGAAGTTCACCGATGGCTTCATCGGACCGGTGAACACCGAGCTCGGCGCCATGAAGCAGTTCGAGGCTGCGGTCTGCAAGTGAGCCCTCTTCCCCCGGCCAGCTCCCTCCGCTACTTTGGGGGGCTGGTTCACGAGGGGCTGTAGCTCAGCTTGGTTAGAGTGCCGCACTGTCACTGCGGAGGTCGCGGGTTCGAGCCCCGTCAGCCCCGTGCCTCGACACCCCGTCCGGTTCGCCGGACGGGGTGTTTCCTTTCCCGGTGATGCCCGTGCCGACCGTCCCCCAACCCTCCCACCTGCCGGTCCTCCTCGAGCCGATCGTGGAACGGGCCCGAGCCGCTGGTGCCCGGCGGGTGGTCGACGCCACCCTGGGCCACGGCGGCCACAGCGAGGCGCTCCGCTCCCTCGGGGCGACCGTGCTGGGGATCGATCGCGACCCCGATGCCCTGGCGATCGCCCGGGCCCGGCTGGGCGACGACCGGATCAGCTACCTGCAGTTGCCCTACGCCTCGGACCGAGGCGCTCGAGGCGGTGCGCCGCTTCGCGCCCGATTTCGTGCTGCTCGACCTCGGGGTCTCCTCCCGCCAGCTCGACGACAGCGATCGGGGCTTCACCTTCCGGCCCGGGGCACCGCTCGACATGCGGATGGGCCCCGACGCCCCGACGGCCCGGCGAGTGGCTGGAGACCGCCGATCGCGACGAGCTGGTCCAGGCCTTCCGCGACTGGGCCGACGAGCGGCGGGCCCCCCGGCTGGCCGATGAGGTGATCCGCCGGCGCAATCGGGGCTTTGTCGTCAGCGACGACCTGGTCAACGCCATCCGGGCGGTGCTCGGTCGCCGGAGCGGCCCGGGCGACTTCGCCCGGATCTTCCAGGCGGTCCGGATCGCCGTCAACGACGAACTGGGCGGACTGGAGCGGGCCTTGCCCGCCTTCCGCGATGCCCTGGTTCCCGGCGGCACGCTGGCGGTGATCAGTTATCATTCGGGCGAGGACCGTCTCGTCAAACATGCGATGCGCGAGTGGGCCACCGGTTGCATCTGTCCCCCGGGGCTCCCGCGTTGTGTCTGCGGCCGCGCGCCACTCGGGGAGGCGTTGCCCCGCCGGGCCATCGTGCCATCCGACGAGGAACTCGCCGCCAATCCCCGCGCGAGGAGCGCCCGGTTGCGCTTCTTCCGTCGTGTCGATCCAGCTCGATAGGGGCCGCTACCTGGTGGTGGCCTGGGTCGCGGTGTTCCTGGCCGTGGCCGGGGCGATCACCCTGCGCAACCGGGCCGCCTTCCGGGTCCAGAAGGCGCTCGCCGCCGTCGCGGAATCGCTGCAGGTCGTCGAGCGGCAACGCGACGAGCTCACCTCCGACATCGAGACTCGGCGCTCGGCCTCGGCACTCACCCCGCTGGGGGAGTCGCGCGGGCTGCGGATCCCGACCGATACCGAGATCGAGACCATCGTGGTACCGGGGCCCTGAATGGCGAAGCCCGCGACTCGTCTCGCCTTCCTGCAGGTGGTGCTCGGCCTGGGCGCGGCCGTGGTGGTGGTGCGCGCCTTCACCGTCCAGGTGGAGCAACACGCCCTCTGGAGTGTGCGTGCCGAGGCGCGCGACGTGCGCACTCGCGCGATCGCTGCCCGTCGCGGCTCGCTCTACGACCGCGATGGCAATACGCTCGCCGCCACCTACGAGGCCTTTCACGTCAGCGTCTCGCTCAACGAGCTGCGCGACACGGTCGCCGCCCGACAACTGATCGGCAAGGCGCTCGACATCCCGGCGGCGGAGATGGTGCGCCGCTTCCGCCGGGATCATCCCTATTTCGATGGCCCCTACGACGCCGCCCAGGTGCACCCGATCCGCAGTCTTCGTGGCGTGCACCTCGATCCGCTCACTGGTCGGGAGCATCCGATGGGCGAATTGGCCCTGCCGCTCCTCGGCCGGACCGATCGCAACACCGATCGCGGCCTCGAGGGGATCGAGGCGGCCTTCGACTCGATGCTGACCGGCATCCCGGGCAAGGAACGGGTGCTGCTCGACAGCCACGGTCAGGTCGTGCCGATTCCCGACGGCATCGTCACGCCAGCGGTGCCGGGGCACGATCTGGTGCTGAGCATCGACAACGGACTGCAGGGCATCGTCGAGAGCGCACTGCAACGGGCGGTGTTCGACGAACAGGCCGAGGGCGGTGACGTGGTGGTGCTCGACGTCCACCACGGGGAGATCCTCGCTCTTGCCTCACTCTGGACTCCGCCGGGCAGCGACACGCCGGTGCCCGGCGCGGGTGCCCTGGTGGTGCCCGACGAACCGGGCTCGACGGCCAAGATCTTCACCGCCGCCGCGCTGCTGCGCAGTCACGCCGACACCGAGCCGGTGCTCGGCGAGGACGGTGCCTGGACGATGGAGGTGGCCGTCAACCGGACCCGGACGATTCGCGACACCCATCGCGAGACCGGACGGCTCGGTCTCGGCCGGGCGATCCAGGTCTCCAGCAATATCGCGATGAGCAAGTTCTCGCTGAACCTCGATGCCAACGCGCAGTATCGCGCCCTGCGCGACTTCGGCTTCGGCACCCAGCCGGGCACGGGCTTTCCGGGCGAGACCCAGGGCTTCCTTCCGTTGCCGTTCACCCGTGCCAACATGCGCTACACGCAACCGTCGTGGGCGATGGGCTATGAGTTCTCGGCCTCCGCGCTGCAGGTGGCGATGGGCTACGCCGCGATCGCCAACGGTGGCTTCCTGCTGCGGCCGACCCTGTTGCGCGAGGTGCGCGAGGTCCCGACCGGCCGGGTGTTGTGGCGCCACGTCGCCGACACCGTGCGGCGGGCGATCGATTCCGCCACCGCGCGACAGCTGCTCGACTACCTGCAGTTGGCCACTGACTCGGGTGGCACCGGCGAGGGCGCCCAGCTGCAGCGTTGGCGGGTGCTGGGCAAGACCGGCACCGCCAAGCTCCGCGATGCGAGCGGTCGCTACACCACCGCCTACCGGGGCTCGTTCGCGGGGATCGTGCCCGGCGACGATCCGCGCTACGTGGTCTACGTGGCGATCAATCGGCCGGGCGGGCACAACTACTATGGCGGCCTGGTGGCCGCGCCCGTGGTGCGGACGATCCTGCTGCAGGCCCTGGCGCTCCCCAACTCGCCCCTCAACATGGGTGGTGGCAGCACCACCGCACCCCGCGCCCCGCGACGGCCGGCACCGGAGCCGCGCGATGCGCCGGTGCGCCAGGTGGCCTTCCCGATGGCGGGTGACACCGTGCAGCGGCGGTCGATGATGGACGTCCCCGACGTGCGGGGCTGGACGCTCCGCGAGGGAATCCACCAGTTGCAGCGTCGCGGCCTGGAGGTGTCCCTCCACGGTCGCGGTCGCATCGACCGGACTGATCCCGCGCCCGGCGACTCCGTCGTCCGCGGCTCCACCGTCACCGTCTACGCCACGGCCCAGCCATGAACCTCCAGGCTCTCGTCGACCTGTTGCGGCCCAGCGGGCTGCTGATCACCGCCCCCGATGGCGATCCGGTGATCGGCGGCCTGTCGGTCGATTCCCGCGAGATCACGCCCGGTGCCCTCTTCATCGCGCTTCCGGGCGTGACGGCCGACGGACACGACTTCATCCCGCTGGCGGTCGCCTCGGGAGCCGGGGCGGTGGTCGCGGAGCGCGACGTGAGCACCACGGTCCCGGTCGTGGTCGTGCGGGACAGCCGTCGCGCGGCCGAATTGCTGGCCGCCGCCTGGTACCACCATCCGGCCAAGGCGCTCCAGATCGTCGGCGTCACCGGGACCAACGGCAAGACCACCACCACCGGCCTGGTGCGCCACCTGCTCGGCACCGGCAACGACGCCGGCAGCATCGGCACCCTGGGCGCCTACGACGGCGCGGGGGAGCGGGTCCCCTCCACCGCCGGGTCGCTCACCACGCCGGGGCCGGTCGATCTGCAGCGCACCCTGCGGGGGATGGCCGATCGCGGGGTGCACTGGATCGCGATGGAGGCGTCGTCGCACGCGCTGCACCAGCACCGCCTCGACGCGATCGAGTTCGCCGGCGGCGTGTTCACCAACCTGACGCGCGAGCATCTCGACTATCACCCGACGATGGACGACTATCTCGAGGCCAAGCTGCGGCTTGCCACGCTGGTGCGCCCCGACGGGGTGCTCTCCTGCAACGCCGACGATCCGGCGTGGACTCCCCTGCTCGCCGATCCGCGTACCATCAGCTGGGGCCTCACCGAGGGCGCCACGCTTCGCGTGTCCGAGGTCCACTACCTGACGGCCGGGAGCCGGTTCGTGCTCGATGGCCGCTTCGGTCGCGCCGAGGTGGGACTGCCGCTGCCTGGCGACTTCAATGTGGCCAACGCCGCCGCCGCTGCCGCGCTGGCGCTCGGACTCGGTCGGCCGCTCGACGAGGTGGTCACCCGGCTCGAGTCGGCGCCGCAGGTGCCGGGACGGATGGAGCGGATCATCGATGCGCCGTTCCACGTGCTGCGCGACTATGCCCACACTCCCGATGCCGTCGAACGCCTGCTCCGCACCCTGCGGGCGATCACGCCCGGACGGATCCTCCTCGTCTTCGGCTGCGGTGGGGATCGCGACCGCGGCAAGCGGGCGATCATGGGCGAGCTCGCCGCCCAGGGTGCCGACCTCACGATCCTGACCTCCGACAACCCCCGCAGCGAGGATCCCGACCGGATCATCGATGACATCGTCGAGCGGATGCCCAAGGCGTCGTACCAGCGCGAACTCGATCGCTACGTGGCGATTGCGTCGGCACTCGGGCAGGCCCGGCCGGGCGACACGGTGATCCTCATGGGGAAGGGCCACGAGACCTACCAGCATGTTGGCAGCGTCAAGGAGCCGTTCGACGAGAAGGCGATCGTGCTGGGGCTGATGGGCCGGTGACCTGGCCGCCCGACGACCGCTTCGTGCGGCAGGCGCTGGGACTCCCCGGTGGCGACGCGACGCGCTTCGCCGGGATCGTCTCGGACACGCGCGCGCTGGTCCCGGGTGCCCTCTTCGTGGCGCTGGTGGGGGAGCGCTTCGACGGGCACGCCTTCCTCGAGACGGCGCGCGATGCCGGGGCCGTCGGGGCGGTGGTCCGCCGCGGCACGCCACCGGTCGCCGGGCTCCGCTGCTACGAGGTCGACGACACCCTGCGCGCCTGGGGCGAGCTGGCGCGTGCCCGGCGGCATGCCATCGCGGGGCCGGTGATCGCGATCACCGGGCAGAACGGCAAGACCTCCACCAAGGAGATGGTGGCCGCGGTGATGGCCACGCGCTGGACGATCCACCGCACCCGCGCCAATAACAACAACCTCGTCGGCGTGCCGCTCACCATCCTCGAGGCGCCGACCGACACCGAGGCACTGGTGCTCGAAGCCGGGGCGAACCTCCCCGGGGAGATCGCCCGCTACCGCGAGATCATCGATCCCGACATTGCCATCGTGACCAATGCCGGTGCGGGTCACCTCGAGGGATTCGGGTCGGTCGAGGGCGTGGTGCGCGAGAAGCTGGCGCTCACGCGCGACGTGCCCCTGGCGATCGTCGGCACCCGGCCGCCGGAGCTGGCCGAGGGGCACGGCATCGCGGTGCCCGGCGGGTGATGACGGCCGGGCTCGACGGGGCCGACGTGGTCCCGGATCACCTCGAGATGGCGGCCGACGGACATCCGCGGATCAGCATCGATGGCCAGCGCTTCACCCTCGCGGCTCGCGGTCGCCACCAGGCCGGCAACGCGATGTTTGCCTGGGCGATCGTCCGCGAGCTGGGACTCGACCCCGCCGACGCGGCGCGTGCGCTGGAGCGATTCGCCCTCCCCGCGGGTCGTGGCGAACTCAGCCAGCATGGTGGGCTCACCATCCTCAACGACGGCTACAACGCCAATCCCGAGTCGTTCTCGGCGGCGATCGAGATGGTCCGGTCGATGCGCGGCGATCGACGACTGGTCTTCGTGGCCGGGACGATGAGGGAACTCGGTGAGGCCTCCGCCGAACTCCATCGTCGGGTCGCCGGCGAACTGGCCGCGCTGGGCCCCGACGTGCTGGCGCTGGTCGGCGACTTCGTGCCGGCCTTCGAGCCGTGGCGTGCCGACTTTGCCGGCACGCTGCTCGAGGCCGCCGACACCGACGCGATGGGCCCGCTCCTGGCCGCCGAACTGCGCGGCGATGAACTCGTGGTGCTCAAGGGCTCACGTGGCGCGGCGCTCGAACGTATCCTTCCCGCCATCCTGCCCCGCGCCACCACCGCCTGAGGAACGATGTTCTATCACCTGCTCGCGCCGCTCGGGGATTCGTTCCTGCCGTTCAACCTCTTCACCTACATCTCGTTCCGGGCGGCCGGGGCGATGGTCACGGCGTTGCTCATCGCCTTCGTGCTCGGGCCGGCGGTGATCCGGCGGTTGCAGGCGCTCAAGGTGGGCCAGGTGATCCGCGCCGAGGGGCCCGCCTCCCACCAGAGCAAGCGCGGCACCCCGACCATGGGTGGGCTGATCATCGTCTTCGCCACCGTGGTCCCGGTGCTGCTCTGGGCCCGGCTCGACAACCCCTTCGTGATCGTGACGCTGCTGGCGATGCTCTGGACCGGCGCGATCGGCTTCCTCGACGACTACCTCAAGGTGGTCCAGGGGCAGTCGCGCGGCCTGGTCGCCAAGTGGAAGCTCGCCGGTCAGGTCACCTTCGGCGTCACGCTCGGCGTGCTGTTGATCTTCTTCCCGGTGGTCGCGCCCTCGACGATGCCGGCCACCGCGACGACGGTGCCGTTCTTCAAGTACCTGATCGTGATCTTCGCGCCATGGCTCTACGTGGTCTTCGTGACCGGTATCGTCACCGGATTCTCCAACGCCGTGAATCTCACCGATGGCCTCGACGGCCTCGCCACCGGGTTGTCGGCGATCGCCGCCGGCGCGTTCGCGTTCTTTGCCTACATCCTCGGTCGCACCGACATGACCGGGTACCTGAACCTCTTCTACCTGCCCGGGGCGGGGGAGCTGTCGGTCTTCTGCTCCGCGCTGATGGGCGCCTGTCTCGGCTTCCTCTGGTTCAATGCCCACCCGGCCCGCGTCTTCATGGGCGACACCGGGTCGCTGGCGCTCGGCGGCGCCTTCGGGACGATGGCGATCCTGCTCAAGGCGGAGTTCCTGCTGGTGATCATCGGCGGGGTGTTCGTGGCCGAGGCGCTGTCGGTGATGCTGCAGACCGGGGTGTACAAGTGGAACCGGCGCACCCGGGGGCGCGAACATGCCGACGCCCACCGCGTCTTCCGGATGGCACCGATCCACCACCACTTCGAGAAGCTGGGGTGGCACGAGACGACCGTCGTGGTCCGCTTCTGGATCATCGGGATCTTCTGCGCGCTACTCGCCGTGGCGACGCTCAAGCTGCGATGACCCGGTTCGAGGCGTGGCGCGCCAGCGGGCGCGAGGTGGCCGTGGCCGGTCTGGGTCGCAGCGGGGTGGCGGCGGTGCGCCTGCTGCGGGCGCACGGTGTCCCGGTCCACGCCTCCGACGCGTCGCCCAAGGCCGCCGCGGCGGCCGAGATGCTGCGAGCCGAATTTCCCGACGGCGTCTCCGCCGAGGCGGGGGTGCACGACTTCGAACGCATCACCCGGGCTGCGGCGCTGGTGCTCTCGCCGGGCATTCCACCAGGCGCCGATGTGGTGCGGACGGCGCTCGAGGCGGGCGTCACGGTGCTGGCCGAGGCCCAGCTCGGGCTCGAGGCGCTGGGGCCGATCCCCTGGATCGCCACCACCGGGACCAACGGCAAGACGACCACCACCGCCCTGGTCGGCCACCTGCTTCGTGCCGGCGGGCGTCGAGCGGTCGATGCCGGCAACATCGGCACGCCGCTCTCCGCGGTCGCCCTGGAAGCGGAACGCCCGGAGTGGCTCTCGGTCGAGCTGTCGTCGTTCCAGCTCCACGACATGGAGCGACTCCGGCCGGCCGTCGGGATCCTCACCAACCTCGCGCCCGATCATCTCGACCGCTATCCCGACCTGGCGAGCTACTACGCCGACAAGGCACGGCTCTTTGCCGCCGCCGATGGCGAGTCGGTCTGGGTGAGCAACCTCGACGATGCCGAGTCGCGCGCGCTCGTGGCCGGTGTGCCGGGTCGCCATCTCGCGTTCACCGTGCGCCATCGGGCCGATGCCTGGTTCGATCGCGACGCCGGTCGGCTGATGCTCGGCGAGGCGCCATTGCTCGACCGCGGCGCCCTGCAGCTGCTCGGTGACCACAACGTCGCCAACGCGCTGGCCGCAGCGCTCGCTGCCCACGCCAGCGGGGTGGGGCGGGAGGCGCTCGCCAGCGGCCTGGCATCCTTCACGGCGCTGCCGCATCGGCTCGAGCCGGTGGGCGAAGCCAACGGCGTGCGGTTCATCAACGATTCGAAGGCGACCAACGTCGCCTCGACCCTGGTGGCGGTCGAGGCGGTCCCGGCACCATTCGTTCTCCTGTTGGGTGGCCGCCACAAGGGCGAGCCGTACACCGCCCTGGCGCCGCGGCTGCGGGAAGCGGCCGTCGTGGTGGTGGCGTACGGCGAGGCCGGCGAGCGGATCGTGGCCGATCTTGGCGACGCGGTCGATGTCGTTCGGGCCGGCACCTTCGACGACGCGGTGGCGCGTGCGGTGGCACTCGCCCCGGCCGGCAGCACGGTGCTGCTGTCACCCGCCTGCTCCAGCTACGACATGTTCGACAACTACGAGCAGCGCGGCGCCGCCTTCCGCGCCCTGGTGAACGGCGGATGACCCCCGCCCGGGTGCGCCACCCCGGCGAGCTGCGCTGGGAGACGCGACTGCTCGCCGTCGTCACCCTGACGCTGGTGGCCGTCGGCATCGCGGCCTGCTATGCCGCCGGCAGCTACAGCGATGCCTGGTTCGAGCAGGCCAGTCAGCAAGTGAGCGGGGCGCTGATCGGGGGTATCGCCTTCCTGGTGGCGGCGCGGATCGATTACCGGATCCTGCAACGCTGGGCCCGGCCACTGTTCCATGCCACGGTGGCCGGGCTGGTGGTGATCGCGATCCCGGCGGTGCTCTGGCGACACGGACCGGCGCCCGGGCTGATCGAGACGATCCTGCCGTCCCACAACGGCGCCCGACGCTGGATCTTCCTCGGGGTGATGAGCGTGCAGGTCTCCGAGATCGCCCGATTCACGCTGCCAGTCCTCATCGCCGCGATGGCCGCCGACCTGGGCACCCGGGTGCGGCAGTGGCGCGAGGGATTCGTGGCGATGATCATCCCGGTGCTGCTGGTGGCGGGGCTCGTGGCGGTCGAGCCGAACCTGTCGATGGCGATCCTCCTGGTGCTGATCGGGGTCACCGTGGCGTTCATCGTCGGGGTGCGGATCTCCCACCTGCTGTTGCTGGGGCTGCCGGCCGCCGCTGCCGCCGGGGCGATGGTCCTCCTCACGCCGGAGCGACTCGACCGCCTCAATGCCTTCCTGCAGCCGGCCAGCAAGTGCGTCTCGGACAACCAGGTCTGCGAGTCGCTCATCGGTCTCGGTCACGGTGGCCTGATCGGCGTCGGCTTCGGTCGGGGCACCCAGAAGCTTGGCCATCTTGCCTACGCCTATTCCGACTTCATCCTCTCCGTCGTGGGCGAGGAGTGGGGCTTCGTCGGGGTGCTCTTCCTGGTCGTGTGCTTCGGGATCTTCTGCGCGATGGGCTTCCGGATTGCGCGGACCGCGCGTGACCCGTTCGGGACCGCCCTCGCCGGCGGTCTCACCGCGATGGTGGGCACCGTCGCGCTGCTGCACGCGGCGGTGGTGCTCAAGCTGATGCCCGCCACCGGGCTCACCCTGCCGTTCATCTCGGCGGGTCGCGTGTCGCTGGTGATCTACATGCTCTCCGCGGGGGTGCTGGTGTCGATCGGTCGGCGTCGTGGGAAGCCGGCCAGGCGGCGATGACGACGATCGCCTTTGCCGGCGGCGGCACCGGCGGGCATCTCTTCCCGGCACTGGCGATCGCCCGCGCGGTGCAGGCCGCGCATCCGGATTGGTCGTGCGTCTTTGCGGGTGCCAACCGCGGCGTGGAGGCCCGTGTGCTCCCTGCACGCGACCTGCCGCATCGGCTCTTCCCGTTCGAGCCGATTCATCGTCGCCAGTGGTGGCGCAACTGGCACTGGCCGGTGCTCGCCGCGCGATTGGTGCGCGAGGTCGATGCCTGGCTCGACGCCGAACGGCCCGCTGCGGTGATCGGCACCGGCGGCTACGTGAGCGGCCCGGTGCTCTGGCGCGCGGCGAAGCGGCGGATCCCCACGGCCATCCTCGAGCTCGACGTTCGCCCCGGCCTCGCCACCCGCTGGCTCGCGCCGCGGGTCGACCAGATCTGGCTGGGCGCGCCCGAGGCCCGCGAGGGCCTGCCTTCGGTGGCTGCTCCTCGTGCGATCGTGACCGGGGCGCCGATCACTCCGCCCGATCCGGCCCGACGCCCGTCGGCGCTGGCTCGCTTCGGTCTCAGCGCGGAGCGACCGGTGGTGGTCGTGACCGGGGGCAGCCAGGGATCACTGGCCCTCAACCGTGCAGTGGCGGCCTGGCTGCAGGGTGGCAACCCAGGGTGCCAGCTGATCTGGGCCACGGGGCGTGCGACCCACACCGAGTTCGCGGCGTTGGCGCGCCCGGGGGTGGTCATCGAGGCCTTCATCGACCCGATGGCCGATGCCTGGGCCGTGGCCGACCTGGCCGTCGCGCGCGCCGGCATGATGACCCTCGCCGAGCTGGCCGCTTGGGGAATCCCGGCCCTGCTGGTGCCGCTTCCCAGCGCCGCCGCTGACCACCAGACCCACAATGCCGTGGCCGCCGCGGCCGCCGGGGCGGCGAGCTGGATCCCGCAGGCCGAGTTCGGTGCCGACCGGCTGGCGGAGTCGGTGGGGTCGCTGCTTGCCGATTCGAACCGGCGCCATGCGATGGCCAAGGCCGCCCTCGTGCGAGGCAGGCCGGAGGCCGCCCGGGAGATCGCCGAGCGGGTGGAGCAGCTGACCAGCACCTCTCGGCACCATCCGTAACTTCCCATCCCGGCGTGACTTGGTCCCGGTTCCCTCATCCTCTATCTTAGTGTCCAGCGTGCCCGGCCTCTTCGATCCTTCCGACCCGCATCCGGTTCACTTTCTCGGCATTGGCGGTGCCGGGATGAGTGCTCTCGCGCTCGCTGCGCTCCGCCGCGGCGTGGTGGTCACCGGCTGTGATCTCGACGACGCGGCGTTCGGCGACCTGCGCACCGCTGGCGCCACGCTCAGCAAGGGTGCCGATCCGGTCCACCTTGATGGGGTTCGGGCGATGGTGGTCACCGCCGCGGTTCACGATGACCATCCCGAGCTCATGGCCGCGCGCGAACGGGGCATTCCGGTGGTGCCGCGCAAGGTGGCGCTCGCCGAGCTGGTGAACGACGGCACCGTGGTGGCGCTGGCCGGAACTCACGGCAAGACGACCACCACGGTGATGACCACTGAGGCACTGCGCGCCGCCGGGTGGCATCCGTCAGGCTTGGCCGGCGGTCGCGTCGCCGCCTGGGGCGGCAACGCATGGCTTGATGGCACCGAGACCTGGGTTGTCGAGGCCGATGAATACGATCAGGCATTTCTCACCCTGCGACCGACCATCGCCGTGATCAACAATGCCGAGGCCGATCATCTCGAGTGCTACGGCTCCGTCGCGGCGATGGAGGCGGCGTTCGTCCGGTTCGCCGCCGGCGCCGAGCGAGTGCTGGTCGGCAGCGCCGATGCGGGAAGCGACCGCATTGCCGCTGCGCTCGGGTCCCGGGTCACCCGTTTCGGTCTCGAGGATCGTCCCGGCATCCGGATCGTGACCCGGGCACGAGAGGCCACGGGGTCGGTCGCCGAATGTCACTTTCCCGACGGCGCGGTGGTGACCCTGCGCCTGGCGGTGCCCGGCCTCCACAACCTCCGCAATGCCACCGCGGCACTGGGCGTGGTGCATGCACTCGGCGGCGACCTCGAGGCGGCGGCGACGGCGCTGGCCGACTTCACCGGTGTGGGTCGTCGCTTCGAGCGACTGGGAGAAGAGCGCGGAGTCCTGTTCGTCGACGACTATGCCCACCACCCGACGGAGCTCGTCGCGACGCTCGAGGCGGCACGGCAGGCACATCCCGATCGCCGACTGGTCGCGGTATTCCAGCCACATCTCTTCTCGCGCACTCGGGAGCACGCCGATGCGATGGGACGGGCGCTCGCCGCCGCCGACCTGGTCGTGATCACCGATGTCTATCCCGCGCGGGAGGACCCGATTCCCGGGGTGACCGGCGCCCTGGTCGCCGACGCGGCACGCGCGGCCGGCGCCACGGTGCACTATCACCCCGAGCGCGGCGACCTGATCCAGGCGCTGGTCGACATGGTTCGCGCTGGCGACCTGCTGCTCACCCTCGGGGCCGGCGACATCACCCGGGTTGGGCCGGCGGTGCGGCAACAGCTGGGGAGCACACCATGACACGGCGGCGCCTCTGGCTCGGTGGCCTCGCGGTCGCGTTCGTCGTCGGTCTTGCCCTCCTCGGCTACGTGGCGGTGCAGCGTCTGGAATTCTTCCGGGTGCGATCGGTCGAGGTGGCGGGCGTGCATAACCTCGACGAGCGCGATCTGGTGGCCGGTCTGGGGATTCCGAGCGATGCGCACATCCTGGTGCCGCTGGGGCCGATCGCCGCGGCGGCGGAGGCACTGCCCGGCGTCCGTCACGCCACCGCCTCGCGACGCTGGCCGGGCACCATCCGGCTCACGATTCGCGAGGCGCCGGCCGTGGCGCTGGCGGTGCGCTCCGGACGCGTGGTGGTGCTCGACGATCGCGGACACCTGTTGCCGATCGATCCCAGCCGACTCGAGTCGTCGCTGCCGATCGCCGCCGACGACTCGACCGTGGCCGCGCTGCTCGGGCGATTGCAGGTGACCGATCCTCAATGGTACCGGCTGATCGATCGCGCCGCCCTCGACGGGCGCGAGGTCGTGCTCACCGTGGGGCCGCGATCGGTGCGGCTCGAGGCCGATGCCGGCAGTGACGTGCTGCGTGACCTTGCGACGGTGCGCGACTGGCTCGGCGAGAAGGGCATCGCCTGGCAGGCGATCGACGCCCGGTTCCGTGGTCGGATGTTCGTGCGCAAGGAGGCGGCGTGAGCGTCGCGGTGCAGCGACTGGTGGCCGCACTCGACCTCGGGAGCAGCCGGGTCGTGGGCGTGATTGGCGAGGTGACGGGCGATGCCCGGTCCTGGGGGATGCGGGTCCTCGGTGTCGGTGTCGAGCCGAGCACCGGGGTGCGCCGCGGGGTGATCCGCGACTTCGAGGAGACGGTCCGCGCGGTCAAGAAGGCGATGACCGACGCCGAACAGATCGCCGGAATCGAGGTTGGCACGGTTGATGTCGGGGTCGCCGGGGAGCTGGTCGCCCAGCGGGTCTCCCACGGGGTCGCCAGCGTCCATGGCAGTGAGATCCGTACCGCCGACCTTGCCCGGGTCAACGATGTGGCCAGCAACGTCTCGTTCGGCAACGATCAGGAGCTGCTCCACGCCATTGCCCACGATTATCGGGTCGATGGCCATCCGGGCCACGCCGACCCGATCGGGATGGCCGGCGAGCGGCTCGAGGCCGAGGTCTACCTGATCACCGCTCGGTCGAGCGCCCTGACGCACCTGAGGCGGGCAGTGGAGAAGGCTGGCTGGCACGTGGGGGAATTCGTCCTCGAGCCACTGGCCGCCTCCCTCGCGGTGGTGACCCCCGAGGAGCGGGAGGCCGGGGTCGTCCTGGTCGAATTCGGGGGCGGGAGCACCTCCGTGGCGATCTTCCACGGTGGCAAGTTGCGTCACTCCGCCTCGCTCCGATTTGCCGGTGGGCACGTGACTGCCGATCTTGTACATGGACTGCAGGTCACCCAGGCGGAGGCCGAGCGGCTCAAGATCGCCTACGGGGCGGCCTACGAGCCGCTGGTGCCGGAGAACGAGGTGGTCGAGCTCCCGGCCGGGCAGGGACAGCCGGCCCGGCACGCCCCTCGCAGGCTGGTAGCCCATATCATGCACATGCGCCTCCAGGAGATGGCCGAGATGGCCTTTGACGAGGTGGCGCGGGCCGGGTGGACCATGGCTGGTCTGCCGGGTGGGGTGGTCCTCGGCGGCTCCGGGGCGGCTGCTCAGGGGATGGTGGAGCTGGTTCGGGACGTCTTCGCGGCCCCGGTCCGGCTCGGGGTGCCGGCCTCGGGTCTCCGTGGGCTGGTCGATCGTGTAGCTTCCCCGGGGTTCGCGGTCCCGGTCGGGCTGGCGCTGTACGGCGCCCGCCAGGTCGCCCTCGGGGGTGGCTTCGGGGCAGGGGGGCGTCGCTCACCCGCGATGGAGCGGGTGCTCGCCCCGGTCAAGCGATGGTTGCAGGACTTCTTCTGACCGGCTCTCGGGGGGCACGGTAATGGTCGACGGCATGGTCTTCGAGCTCGAAGAGGAGCCCACCCAGAACGCCCGCATGAAGGTGCTGGGCGTCGGCGGTGGCGGCGGCAACGCGGTCAACCGGATGATCGAGGAGGCCCTCGCCGGCGTCCAGTTCATCTCGGTCAACACCGACGCCCAGGCCCTCGGGAATTCGCGCAGCGACGTCAAGGTGCAGATCGGCAAGAAACTCACCCGCGGACTCGGCGCAGGGGCACGGCCGGAGATCGGCCGTCAGGCGATCGAGGAGAACCGCGACGAGGTGCTCGAGCACCTCCAGGGTGCCGACCTCGTCTTCGTCACCTGCGGCATGGGTGGCGGCACCGGCACCGGTGCCGCTCCGATCATTGCCCAGATGGCCAAGGACATCGGTGCGCTCACGGTGGGGATCGTGACCAAGCCGTTCCTCTTCGAGGGCCGCAAGCGGATGAAGCAGGCCGAGATGGGGATCACCGAGCTCCGCCGAAACGTCGACACGATGATCGTCGTACCGAACGAGAGGCTGCTTGCCGTGGTGGGCAAGGGGATCCCGTTCCAGGATGCGCTCAAGAAGGCCGACGAGGTCCTCCTCAACGCCACCCGCGGCATCGCCTCGCTGATCACCAGCGCTGGCATCATCAACGTCGACTTCGCCGACGTGCGGACCGTGATGCAGAACGGTGGCGCGGCGCTGATGGGCACCGGCAGTGGTTCGGGCGAGAACCGGGCGCTCGAGGCGGCCCAGCAGGCGATCTCCTCACCGCTGCTCGACAACGTCTCGATCAACGGGGCCAGCGGCGTGCTGATCAACATTCTCGGTGGTGATGACCTCACGCTCGGTGAGGCGACCCAGATCAGCGAGATCATCCACGATGCGGTGGGAGACGATGCCCAGATCATCTTCGGTGCGGGAAGCGATGCCAAGCTCACCGGCGAGATCCGGGTCACGGTGATCGCGACCGGGTTCGATCGCGCCGTGACCGGCGAGCCGGTGGTCGAGCGCGGCGCGCCGGGCCAGGTGCTGCCGTTCCGTCGTCAGCCGGCGAGCCCGCCTGCCCAGGGCGCGGCCGCGACCCCGGCCACCCCCCAGGCATCCCCCCGACAGCAGCCGTTCGTTCGGCCGGCACCGGGAGCCCCGGCACGGCCGGCTGGATCGCCCGACGTCTCCGACATGGAAATCCCGACCTTTATCCGGCGGCAGATGGACTGATGCTTCGACGCTTTCCCCGCTTCCCGTTTGCCTTGGCCGTGCTCGCTGCCGCGGCGCTGTTCGCCATCCGCGGCCAGTGGCCCTGGCAACGGCTCTCGGATGTCCCGACGGCGCTGCCGATCGTGGTGCACGACCCGTTCACCGTCGTCAGCGATACCTTGCACAGTGGGGAGACAATCTCGACCCTCCTGGCCCGCCAGGGCGTGAGTGGCTTCGACTTCAGCGCCCTCGCCGAACTGCTGCGGTTCGACCCGCGTCGCCTGCGCGCCGGGCTGGTCTTCTCGGTCCACAAGGATGTCACCACCGACGAGCCGACTCGCATCGAGGTCCGGCCCGACGATTCGCAACGCCTGCAGTTCATCCGGACGGCCGGCGGCTCGTGGTCGGGCGTCTCGCTGCCGATCCACTGGACCACCGACACCATCCGGGTGAGCGGCGTGATCGAGAGCTCGCTCACCGAGGCGGCTGATCGGGCGATCAGCGAGGCGACGCTCGACCGGAACGCCCGGATCCAGTTTGTCGACGAGCTCGCCGATGTCTTCGCGTGGTCAGTCGACTTCTCACGCGATCCCCAGCCCGGCGATCCGTTCAGCGCGGTGGTCGAGCGCCTGGTGAGCGAGGACGGCGAGGTCCGCTTCGGTCGGGTGCTGGCCGGCGACGCCACGATCGGTGGGCATGACCTCACGGCGTTCCGCTACACGCCCGCGAGCAGCGGCAAGCCCGGCTACTACGATGCCGCCGGGAAGGCGCTCCGGCGCGAATTCCTCGCGGCCCCGCTCAAGTTCCGCTACATCACCAGTGGCGTGACCAGCCGACGTTTCCATCCGGTGCTCAAGCGCTGGCGCAAGCACGAGGGGATCGACTACTCGGCCAATCGGGGCACCCCGGTGCACGCCACGGCCAACGGGGTGGTGACCAGGGCCGGCCGGGCCGGCGGCTACGGCAACATGGTCGAGATCCGCCACCGCAACGGGATCGTGACCCGCTATGCGCACCTCTCGCATATCGACGCGGGCATCCGACCCGGCCGGTCGGTGATGCAGGACCAGGAGATCGGTCGCGTCGGCGCGACCGGGCTCGCGACCGCACCCCATCTGCACTACGAGTTCCGCGTCAACGGCGTGGCGCGTGACCCGCGGTCGATGAAGTTCGAGGCCGGTGAACCGCTGGCCAAGAGCGACCTGGCGGGCTTCCGTACCCAGCGCGACCTGTTGCTCGGCATGCTCGGGCAGTTCCCGGGCGCCGGGTCGGGTTCCCTGCTGTCCGACTGATCCTGGTCGACGGGGCGATGCGTCGCGACCGAGGCGGGTGGCGGCGATGAGCGCGGCACAGCTGGCCACCTTCGCGGCGGCGATGCTGGCCGCGCTGCTGTTGGCGTGGTGGCCCTGGCGCGGTGCCCTCGACACGTCGCTCGGCCGGCTCGCCTTCGCCGCCCGGGCGACCGCCATCCTCGCCCTCCTGCTCCTGCTGCTCGACCCCGGGATGCGCGCCGCCGTGGCGCGGCGCGAGGCACTGGTCCTCCTCGACAATTCCGTCTCGATGCACGCCGCCACCGGTCCCGCCGACTCCGCCCGCACCCTGGCCGCCTCGCTCGGCGAGGTGATCGCCTTCGGCGAGGCGGCGCCGGGTCACCCCGGCGGACAGAGCGACCTCGGTGAGGCCCTCGCCGCCGCAACCGGTTCGGGGCGCCCGATCGAGATCGTCACCGATGGGGAGATCGCCGACGTGGCCGCAATTCCGCCGGACCTGCTCGCCCAGGCCAGCGTCCACGTGCTGCCGCGCAGAACCGGCCCCGACGTGGCGATCACCGAGGCACGGCTTCCGGCACGACTCGCTGCCGGCGACACCCTGACCGCGGAGATCGACCTCCGCGCCAGCAACGGCTGGCGTGACTCGGTGCAGGTCGAGGTTCGCGACGCCAACCGGGTGTTGCTCACCGGCCGTGCCGGCTTCAGTGCCACCGCCGACCGCGCCGTGCTGCGGCTCGAGGGCCGGTTGCCGAGCGGGCTCGACGGCGAGCGTTGGCTGGCCGTGGCCCTGGTTGGCGTGAGCGACGCCGAGCCCGACGATGACGTCCGGTGGCGGCGGCTGGTGATCACCCCGACCCCGGGCGTGGTGGTGATCGCCGCGCGCCCCGACTGGGACGCCCGCTTCCTCTACAGCACACTGTCCAGTGTCGTCGATGCGCCGGTGCGGGGCTACGTCCAGCTGCAACGTGATCGCTGGCGCCGGATGGACGATCTGCGCGTGGTGAGCACGAACGAGGTGACTGGGGCTGCCCGTCGGGCCGACCTGCTCGTGGTTCGGGGCGACAGCACGGCCTGGTCGGGGTTCGGTCGGGCCCGACTCTTCTGGCCGGGGCAGGGCGTGGCAGGTGATTGGTACCTCACCATTGCTGGCGCCTCCCCGCTTGCCGGTGCGTTCGCCGGTCTCGATCCCGATTCGTTGCCGCCCGTCACCGCTGCCACCGCCGTGCCCGACGGCGACTGGGTGGCGCTCACCGCGAAGCTGGCGCGCCGGGGCAGCGCGGTGCCGGTGATCTCGGGTCGCGAGGCTCGCGGGCGCGAGATCGTGGTGGGCATAGAGGGGCTGCACCGCTGGGCCTTCGGTGGTGGCGAGGCGGAACAGGCCTGGCGGACGATGATGGCCAATGCCGCCGCATGGCTCCTCGCCGCCCCGGCGATCGATAGCGCCGCCGCGGAGCCGATCCGGTCGGCGGTCGAATGGGGCCAGCCGCTCCGCTTCCGACGCGGGATCGCCGCCGGTGCGCCAACACTGTTGCCGATCGAGTTGCGCACCGATTCGATGGTCATTCGTGACACCCTGCGCTTCGACGCCGAGGGGATTGCCGAAGTGGTGGCACCGCCGGGGCGCTATCGCTACCGGGCCGGCGATGCCAGTGGAACCGTCACGGTCGAGCGCTATGCCAGCGAGCTGGTGCCTGGGCGCGTCACGCTCCCGGCACGCAGCGCCGCTGTGACCCCAGCGCCGGCCCGGCGGTCGCTTCGTGAACTGCTGCCGCTCTTCGCCCTCGCGGTCCTCGGACTCGCACTCGAGTGGGTGATCCGGCGGCGGCTGGGGATGCGGTGAGGGCGACAGGCGACAGGCGACACGCGACAAGCGAAAGGCGGCGATGGGCGGAGTATCTTTGCTGCATGCGAATCGTTCCGCTTGACCTCCTGTCGCCTGTCGCCTGTCGCCTGTCGCCATGAAGGACTCCCTTCGCGGCAAGTCCTCGCTCTGGCAGCGCGTCAAGCGCCTCGCGCTCACCGATGTGGGTGCGCTGGTGCGCGGACTCAAGGGCGACGAACTCGAGCAAATCGAGCGCACGTTGATCGAGGCCGATTTCGGCGTGCCAGCCACGCTCGATCTCGTCGAGTTCCTCGAGGGCGCGATCCGCAAGGGCACGCTCAAGACCGACGTCGATCTCCGCACCGCCTTCGCCGACCGGCTCGCCGAATTGCTTGCGGGACCACCGGCACCCGGTGCCATCGCGCCGGGCGTGCCATCGCCGGCGGTGGTGCTGGTGATGGGGGTCAACGGTGCCGGCAAGACCACGTCGATCGCCAAGCTGGCGCACCGCCTCGGGGGTGAGGGGCGAAAGGTGCTCCTCGCCGCCGCCGACACCTGGCGCGCCGGTGCGGTCGAGCAGCTCGAGACCTGGGCCGAACGCCTCGGCGTCCCCTGCGTGAGCGGTCGGCAGGGAGGCGACCCGGCGGCGGTGGCCTTCGATGCCGCGGAAGCGGGGATCAAGCGTGGCGTCGACGTGGTGATCGTCGACACCGCCGGGCGACTGCACACCCAGGACGACCTGATGACCGAACTCGGCAAGGTGGTCCGGGTCCTGGGACGGAAGATCCCCGGGGCACCCCACGAAGTGCTGCTGGTGCTCGACGGCACTGTGGGACAGAACGCGGTGCAACAGGGGAAGGCGTTTGCCCAGGTTGCGCAGCCCACCGGGCTGGTGGTCACCAAGCTCGACGGCAGTGCCCGGGGCGGGGCGGTGGTGGCGCTGCGCCGCGAACTCGACGTGCCGATCCGATTCCTGGGGCTGGGCGAGGGACTCGACGACCTCGAACCGTTCGACGCCCGACGCTGGGCCGAGGGACTACTGGGAGCGGAATGACCAGCTCGCGCACGCCGTGGCTGCTGGCGATCGGCGCCGGGACACTGGCGCTTGCCCTCGCGTTCCTGATCGCGATGGTGGGTGACGGTGATGCCCCGGTCGTGGCCTGGCTCGCAGTGGGCGGCACCTCGGTGGCGATGGCCGGCGCACTCGGCGCTGGGGCGATCCGTCGGGGCCGCCTGTCGCGCTGGGCGATCCTCGCGATCCTGGTCGTGCTGCTGGTGCCGCTGGTCGGCCTCGGGCTGGCACTGCTGCTCCCGGCCGAGTCGGCCGGAGCGCCGCTGCTGCTTGGCTTGCCGCATCGCGCGGCGATCGTGCTCTATGGCGTCGGGTTGCTGCCCGTGTTCATCCTGCCGGCCTGCTACGCGCTCGACTTCGAGTTGCCGGAGGACGACTGACCGCCGCGCCCGCCATTGTGGGCGTGGGCGTGGCCTACTTCGCCGGGTGTGCCGCGATCGCCACCTGGGCCGCGCGCCACACCCGCAGTGCCGGCGACTTCTTCCTCGCCGGTCGCGGGGTGGGGATCTGGACTCTCTCGATCGCCGCGATGGCCTCGACCCTTTCCGGCTTCGCGTTCATCGGTGGTCCCGGGCTGGTCTACGCCCGTGGACTCGGCGCGGTGTTCATCGTGCTGTCGGCGGGCATGACCGGCACGCTCGTGGCCTGGGTCCTGGCGGGGCGGCTTCGGCGATTGGGCGCGGTTCGTGGCCTGGTGAGTGTCGCCGAGGCCGTGGGGGCGCGCTATCGCTCGCGCACCGCGCAGCGACTGGCCGCGTTGGCGATGCTGGTGGCGATCGTCGGCTATGTCGCGACCAACTTCCTCGCGCTGGGGTTGATTCTCGAGGCCATCTTCGGGATCCCGCGGACGGCCGCGATCCTGCTCGGTGGTGCGGGGGTGCTCGCCTACTCGGTGACCGGTGGCATGCTGGCCGGCATGCTCACCGACCTCTTCCAGGGCGCGCTGATGGCGGTGGCGTCGAGCCTGGTCTTCGTGGCGGTGCTCGCGAGTGGCGGTGGCATCAGCCAGATCTCCCGTGACATCCTTGCCGCCGATCCGGGTTGGCTCGCGCCGTGGGGACACGGCACGCCGCTCGCCGCCCTGGTGTTCTTCTTCGTGTTCGGTCTCGGTGCACTGGGCCAACCCCAGGTGCTCCACAAGTTCTTCATGCTGCGAGACGCCCGAAAGCTTCGTTGGTATCCGATGCTGATGACCGGTGCCCTCACCATCACCTTGCTCCTCTTCGTGGGCGTCGGGCTCGCGGTCAAGGCGCGGGTGAGCGCCGGTGATCTCGCGCCACTGGCCAATCCCGACGATGCCACCAGTACCTTCCTGCTCGGCTACACCCCGGCGCTGCTGGCTGGACTGGTCTTCAGCGGGGCGGCGGCTGCGATCATGAGCACCGTCAATGCCTTCCTGGGCATCGCCGCGGCGGCGTGGTGCCGCGACCTGCCGACCACACCGGTCGCGGCCGAGCGCGAACTCGCCGCCGGCCGCGTCGCCACCCTGGCGGTGGGGCTCGTCGGCGTGCTCCTGGCCCTCGGCAGCACCACCCTGGTGGCGTTGCTCGGGGTCTTCGGGTGGGGGTTGTTCGCGTCGACGCTGGTGCCGGCGCTGGCGATCGGGATGATCTGGCCAGGGGCCACACGGGTGGGGGCGATCGCGTCGATCACCACTGGCCTGGTGGCCACCCTGGGGCTCGAGACACTGGCGTGGGCCAGGGTCATGTCGCTGCCGGCCGGAGTGAGTGCCACCGGGATCGCGATGGTGCTGGCCCTGCTGGTCTTTCTTGGAGTGTCGTGGCTCACGCGGGCCGATGCACCCGGCGACCTCGATGCCGACGTGGCACTCGCAATGGAGGGATGATGCGATTCGACGAACTGACGCTGGGACAGCGGGCCGAGGTGGTGCACACGGTCACGCTCGCCGACATCGACAGCTTCATGGAGTTCACCGGTGACCGCAACCCGCTCCACGACGACCCGGAATTCGCTGCGGGTACCCGGTTCGGCGGGATCATCGCCCACGGGATGCTCTCCGCGACCTTCCTCTCCACGGTGCTGGGGATGAAGCTGCCGGGCACCGGGGCGGTCTACGTGAGTCAGGCACTCCGCTTCAAGCGACCGGTCAAGCCGGGCGACACGATCACCGTCGCGGCCGAGGTCACCCAGCTCGTGCCGGAACGGAAGCGTGTCCACCTCGCCACCGTGATCACCAACCAGGACGGCAAGGTGGTGATCGAGGGCGAGGCGGAGATGATGATGATGGCGTGAGGGCATCCAGGGCTGGCTTCGCTTGTACGGCCGGCCCGGTGGATGCCGCTTCCGCGACACGGTGTCACTGCCGTGGCACGATCCCGGTTGATCCGCAGCGCGGACGTCGCTTCAGCGGCATCCACCGCCCCGATCTACCCCCTGCGACGGGTTGCCCGTCCCGACCTCGCTCCGCACGCCGGACAGGACGAGGGCCACTGGAGCGACGTCCGCGCTGCGGCCAGAAACAGCGCGAGCATCCGCACCGATGCCGGGTCGCGGAGGTGGCCCTCGTCCTGTCCCGCTCGATGACGGAGCCTGAATCCGGGTGAGTCCAGAATTGTCCGACGCCCCATCAAGCCGTTCCGGCGCGCACGCGCTCCTCCGCGAGCGCGACTACATGGTGTACCTGATCACGCGGGCACTCGGCGTCCTCGCGACGATGTCGCAGAGTGTCACCATGGGGTGGCAGGTCTATGATCTCGCCCGGGCCGGCCGGGGCATCGCCGAGTCGTCGCTCTACGTGGGCCTGCTCGGACTGGCCACCTTCCTGCCGCTCTTCTGCCTGGCGCTGCCGGCCGGCGTTGTGGCGGATCGCTATTCGCGCAAGCTGGTGCTCGGGCTCTGCTTCTCTGGCGAGGCGCTCTGCGCGCTCGGGCTGGTCGTGGCGGCGGGAACGGGAGTGCTCTCGATCGGTGTCCTGCTCGGCATCGCCTTCCTCTTCGGAGTGGCGCGGGCCTTCCGGGCCCCGGCGGGTGTGGCGCTGGCGCCGATGCTGGTGCCGCATGCACTGCTGCCACGCGCCATCGCCTGGAACTCGCTTGCCTTCCAGGTCGGCACCATCGCCGGCCCCGCACTGGCCGGATTCATGGTGGCACACTGGTCGTCTGAACATTCCTACGCGGTGTCGCTGGTGCTCTACCTGGTACCGGTGGTGGGGGTGATCCTCATCCGGCGACCGACCACGCCAGCGCCGCACACCGGGTCGGCGATCGAGCGGGTGCGGGAAGGCCTCCGCTACATCCGCACCAACCGGGTCGTGCTGGGCGCCATCTCGCTCGACCTCTTCGCGGTGCTGCTCGGCGGTGCCACGGCGCTCCTGCCGGTGTTCGCGCGCGACATCCTGCACGTCGGCGCGGAGGGGTTCGGATTGCTGCGCTCGGCGCCGGCGGTTGGCGCGGCCCTGGTCGCCGTGGTGCTCGCCGGCCGCCCCGTGCGGCGACGGGCCGGGCGGGCGATGTTCACCGGCGTGGCGATCTTCGGCCTCGCCACGATCGTCTTCGCCCTGTCGCGCTCGTTCACGCTCTCGCTGTTCGCGCTCGGCATCCTGGGCGGTGCCGACATGGTCTCGGTCTACGTGCGCCAGACGCTGATCCAGGTGGTCACCCCCGACGCGATGCGCGGCCGGGTGGCCTCGGTGTCGTTCCTCTTCATCGGAGCGAGCAACGAGCTGGGGGAGTTCGAGAGCGGACTCACGGCGCGGTTCCTAGGGCCGGTGCTCGCGGCCGCGCTCGGCGGCATCGGGTCGCTGGGTGTCACCGCGCTCTGGGCCCGGCTCTTTCCGGAACTCCGGCATGTCGATCGGCTGGGGTAGGGAACGACCGCCTACGGCACGTCGAACCCGGGTGAGCGCACCTCGAACTGGCCGTCGGCGTTCTGTCCGGTGAGCACTGCCCGAAAGTACCCGCCGCGACTCGCCAGCGGCGGAATGCCGAAAGGGTAGCTGCCATCGACGGCCACCGTCACCGGGAGTCCCACGCAGGAGCCGCCTTCCGGTTCGACCGCGAACCACTGGTCGTGGGAATACTCCTCCAGTCGGGTGGCGCAGACTGGAGGCTGGAGCACCAGCTCCGACGACGTGTAGTTGACCAGCTCGAGGTGGATCAACGAATCACGTGCTACCGGGGGGGCGACCACGCGCAATTGCGGCAACTCCACCAGTGCCGCGCCGGTGGGTGGGCCACCGCACGCGGTGATTGCGAGGCATCCCACCAACCGGAGATTCACGGCATCGAGCCGGCAGTGTGGAACGCGGTGCTGCGGGTCCCATCAGGCAGCGTCACGTGCACCGTGGCCCGGTACGTCGCGGCGGCGTCGTTCATCTCGAGGTCGACGGTGACCGATGCGCCGGCGTCGAGCGGCACCCGGGGATTGCCCGCACAGGCGGGCGACCTGGCCAGCTCCCAGCCCTCGATGGTCTGGCGCTCGACCCAGAAACCGCTGCAGGTCAGCGCCAGGGCCGACTCGCTCCGGTTGGTCACCGTGATGCGGGCGATGGGGCCGGCATCGACCGGCTGCAGCCAGGCCAGGGAGAGGTCGACGTCGGAGTCGGGGATCTCGGGCAGGGTGGTACTGCTGCAGCCGAGTGCGAGTACAAGCAATCCGAACATGGTGAGGCGCATCTGATCCTCCTGTGGCTGTTGTGAGAACGACCGTTCCCGGTATCGTTCCGGGATGCCCGCCCTCCGCCTCGACACCCCGATCCAGTACCTCAAGGGTATTGGCGAGAAGCGCGCCGACGTGCTGGCCCGGCTGGGGATCGAACGGGTGCAGGACCTCCTCTATCACCTGCCGCACCGCTACATCGATGCCTCCAATGTGACCCCGCTAGCCCGGGCCCGGGTGGGCGACGATGTGGCCTGTGTGGGCCGCGTGACCAGCAAGGGGGTGCTCCCCACCCGGAAGGGGCTCCGGATCTTCCACGCCGTGCTCCAGGACCGGAGCGGGGTACTGGAGTGCGCCTGGCCCGGCCAGGCCTTCCTCGACCGGACCATCAAGGTCGGCCAGCTGTTGCTGGTGGCCGGTCCGGTCCGCTTCTACCACGGCCGCCAGATGGCCCCTCGGGAGATGATCATCCTCGGCGAGGCCGACGATCCGGCGGCCGCCGGTCGGATCCTGCCGGTCTATCCCGCTACCGAGGGACTCTCCCACAAGCAGGTGCGTCACCTGATCGATCAGCACCTCGATGCCCTGATCCCCCTGGTGCCCGATATCCTGCCGTCCGAGCTCCGGGAACGGTTTGCGCTCCCGCCGATCGGCGAGGCGCTCCGGGCCGTGCACCACCCGACCACACTCGCGGAGGCGGAGGCAGGCCGCCGGCGACTGGCGGTCGACGAGCTGCTCGATCTGCAACTGATGCTCGCCCGGGCCCGGCATGTGGCCAAGCACGGCGAGCGCGGTACCCGTTTCACCCTCCACAAGACCCTCACGTCGAAGCTGCGCGAGGCGCTCCCCTGGGAACTCACCGCCGACCAGAAGCAGGCGATCCGCGAGATCTTCGACGACATGACCACCGACGAGCGGATGCACCGGCTGCTGATGGGCGACGTCGGCACCGGCAAGACCGTGGTGGCGCTGTTCGCGATGCTGCTGGCGATGGAGAACGGCTACCAGGCGGCGATGATGGCGCCCACCGAGCTCCTGGTCGAGCAGCACCATGCCACGCTCACCACCCTGCTCGCCCCGCTCGGCATCGTGCCCGAGCTCCTCGTCGGTCGCCTCTCGGCCAAGGAGAAGACCGCCATCCGGCAGCGGCTCACCAACGGCGAGGCGCCGCTGGTGGTCGGCACCCACGCGCTGGTGCAGGAACAGGTGGCGTTCGCGCACCTCGGGTTGGTGGTGATCGACGAGCAGCATCGCTTCGGGGTGGAGCAGCGTGCCGCGCTGATGAGCAAGGGCGAGGCGCCCGACGTGTTGCTGCTCACCGCCACGCCGATCCCGCGCTCGCTGGCGCTCACCCGCTACGGCGACCTCGACATGTCGGTGCTCAAGACCCGGCCACCGGGGCGGGGGAGTGTCCGCACGGCGGTGCGCACGCCGCGCGGCCGGCAGCGGGTGTTCGACTTCGTCCGCCGCACCGCCCTGCAGGGCGGACAGAGCTACATCGTGCTGCCGGTGATCGAGGAGAGCGAGAAGACCGACCTGCGTGCCGCCGAGACGATGGCGACCACGCTGCAGGCGCAGTGGGACGATGTGGCGGTGGGACTGGTCCACGGGCGGGTCAAGGCGCCGGAACGCGAACGGGTGATGCGGGCGTTCCGCGACGGCGAGATCGGCGTGCTGGTGGCGACCACGGTGATCGAGGTGGGCATCGACGTGCCCAACGCCACCGTGATGGTGATCGAGCATCCCGAGCGGTTCGGCCTGGCCCAGCTCCACCAGCTCCGGGGGCGCATCGGCCGCGGGGCGGGGGAGTCGCACTGCATCCTGCTGGCCGCCCACGAGAAGATCCCCGACCGACTCCGGGCGTTTGCTGCCACGACCGACGGCTTCAAGATCGCCGAGCTCGACCTCGAGGAGCGGCGGCAGGGCGACCTGCTTGGTGCCCGACAGTCGGGCGGTGTCGACTTCAAGGTCGCTCGATTCCCCGACGACACCGATCTGCTCGGCGCGGCCCGCGCACTCGCCCTGGCCATCCTCGAGCAGGATCCGACGCTCGACTCGCGTGAGCATCGCGCGCTCAAGGAGCGGGTGCTGACGCGCTACCCGAGGGGCGAGGCACTGTTCAGGGTGGGGTGAGGGGTGGATGGTGAACGGATCCGAATCGCGTGATATGGTCGGATGAGCTGAGATTGATCGTGGGCTCCGGTCCCCGCCTCCGCCCCCGATTCCCCGATTCACCATTGACCACGATCACCCCATGACCTCCACCTGCCTCCACTGCAATCGCCCGCTCGGCACCAACGAGGTGCTGGAGACGCTGCCGATCGGCCGCCGGATCGCGTTCGATGCGGCGCAAGGGCGGCTCTGGGTGGTGTGCAAGCACTGCGGCAAGTGGAACCTGGTGCCGTTCGACACCCGGCTGGAGAGCATCGACGCCGCCGAGCGGCTCTATCGCGACACCGTCACCCGCTTCTCGACCGACAACATCGGGCTGGCCCGGGTGCGCGAGGGGCTCGAGCTGGTGCGGATCGGCGAGGCACTGCGCCCCGAGTTCGCGTCGTGGCGCTATGGCGAGAGCTACCGGCGGAGGCGGCGAAATAGCTATCTCGTTGGTGGTGCCACGGTCGGCGCGATCGGCGCGGGGTTCGTCGCCCTCGGTGGCCTGGGGGTGCTCAGCGCCGGGTTCGCCTATTCGATCAGCCAGTTTCTCAAGGCCGGCTGGGAGGCGGCGATCAATCGCCGGGCCCGCTTCCGGGTGGCCGACCCGGAACGCGACGCCGCCGTGCGGGTCGAGCGAGCGATGAGCCGCAAAGCGGTGATCTCGTGGGAGACCGGGATGCCGATGCTCGAACTCCCCGCCCCGACTGCCGACAAGAAGGGGATCCGGCTGCTGCGCTGGGGCGAGGCCGAGGTCCAGTCGGTCGGACGTCGGGTGACCGGCTCGCTCAACATCCTGCATGGTTCGCGCAAGGAACTCGACGCCGCCACCCGGCTGCTGGCCGATGAGCGTGGCGACCTCGCGCTCTGGCTCCGCCAGCGTGCCGATGCGCAGCGAGCCGAGGGGAAACAGGAGATCAACAAGCGGCAGCGAAAGGCGGAGGGCACCGGCTGGAAGCGGATCTTCCCCTGGGAGAGGTACGATCACCCGTTCCTGATCCCTGGCCGGCTTCCCGTCGAGGAGCGGCTCGCCGTGGAACTCTGGATGAACGAGGACCTCGAGCGGACCTGGCTCGAGGGTGAGCTCAAGCTGCTGGAGCGCGAATGGCGCGAGGCCGAACGACTGGCCAGGATCACCGACTCGCTCGTGACCGAGGGGATCGAGCTCCCGGACGGCTAGGGACGGAGAACGGGCGCTGGAGCGGCCGAGTCCCTCATCCCGAGCGAGCCGGGAGGGCGAGT
Organism: uncultured Gemmatimonadales bacterium; assembly: GCA_963817715.1. Lineage (GTDB taxonomy): Bacteria > Gemmatimonadota > Gemmatimonadetes > Gemmatimonadales > GWC2-71-9 > Palsa-1233. The sequence goes on along the minus strand of CAWFPG010000004.1, from coordinate 899,992 downwards.
CGAGGGACCTGCTTGGACTGCTGGGAACAGCAGGTCCCTCGACTCCGCGCCGCTGCGCGGCGCTGCGCTCAGGATGAGGGGGCAGCTCTCGATGACCCCGTCACCATTGACCCTTCACCTGGCTTGTCATCGAATCGTCATCTCACCGCCATACCCCTGCAAGGTTCCTGCTGAATCATTGAGAAGATCGAGTCCATCGTGTTCCCCCCACGTCTCACTGCCCAGGACTCACGCCTCGATGTACGCCACCTGTCTCTACTGCACCGCGCCGCTGGGCGAGAACGACGTGCTCGAGACGCTTCCGATCGGCCGGCGCATCGCCTTCGATCCCGCCGAAGGTCGGCTCTGGGTGACCTGCATCGCGTGCACTCGGTGGAACCTGGTCCCGTTCGATTCCCGGCTCGAGACGATCGACGACTGCGAGCGACACTTTCGCGCGACCCGCACTCGCTTCTCGACCGATCACATCGGACTCGCCCGGGTCAACGAGGGGCTCGAGCTGGTCCGGATCGGCCAGGCGCTTCGACCCGAGTTCGCGGCGTGGCGCTATGGTCGGTTGCTGCGGCGGCGCCGACTTCGGATCGCCGGCCTCCGGCGCGAGGAGCCCGGCGGCTGGGCCGCGAGGGTGAGCAGCGCGATCTCTGCTGTGGGTCGACTGATGCTGCTCCCGCTCTGGGACACCTCGGTCGGGGCCGGCGTGGCGCTGGCCGAGCATCGGGTCCTCCGCGACCCCTGGACCGACCAGCTGGTCCGGATCCCCGTTGCGGCGATGGTGCACGCCACGATGGTCATCAGCGACGACTTCCGCTGGTACCTCGATCTTCCCTACCGCACTGAACTCGACCTGTTGCTCGGCGCCGATCCGCTCCAGATGCTCAGCATGCGCGACCACCCGGCCACCGGCTTCTTTCGCGGCGAGAGCCTGTTGCCGGCGCTGGGGCGGACGCTGCCGATCTTCGAGCGCCACCGCCCCGCGGCCGAGCAGGTGAGCGAGGCGATCCGGCTGCTGGAGCGCACCTGGGGGGATCCGACCCGCCTCTTCCCCTACCTCTCGGGAAGACCGCTGCGATTCGAGACCCGCCACCGGTTTCCGCTGGCCGAGGCGCCGCCCGAGATCCGGCTGGCGCTGGAGATGAGCGCCCACGAGGAAACCGAGCGCCGGGCGCTGGAAGGGGAGCTCAAGCTGCTCGAGCGTGAATGGCGCGAGGCCGACCGGTTGGCGCGGATCGCCGATGGGTTGGCCATCGAGGCGATGGGTGGCTTGGGTGTCGAGGCGATCGTGAAGGGCGGAGGCTGACGGGGGAGGGGGCCCTGTCGCTGCTGGCTTCCCCGTCACCCGTCACCCTTCACCCTTCACCCTTCACCCCCCCGCCATCTTACCGTCATGTCTACCGTCTCCATTGCCGACCTCCATCGCCATGAGGGTGACGCCGTCACCCTCCACGGGTGGGTCGTCACCACCCGGTCCTCGGGCAAGATCGCCTTCCTGGTGCTGCGCGACGGCACCGGCTACGTCCAGTGCGTCTTTCCCAAGAACGAGGTCGTCGACGGCGCGTGGCAGCGCTTCGGCGAACTGACCCAGGAGGCATGCATCCGGGTCGAGGGAACGGTCCGCGCCGATGCCCGCTCGCCGGGCGGCTTCGAGATCACCGCCAGCGACGTGCAGATCACCGCGCCGAGCGTCGATTTCCCGATCACGCCCAAGGAACACGGCACCTCGTATCTGTTCGAGCACCGACACCTCTGGCTGCGTTCGCGCAAGCAGGTGGCGATCGCCCGCGTGCGGCACGAGGTCGAGCAGGCGATCCACGACTTCTTCTATGATCGTGGCTTCATCCGGACCGACACCCCGATCCTCACCGGGTCGGTCGGCGAGCAGGCCGGCGAGCTCTTCGCCACCGACTATTTCGATCTGGGTCAGGCCTACCTGGCGCAGACCGGCCAGCTCTACGTCGAGGCGACCGCGGCAGCGCACGGCAAGGTCTATTGCTTCGGGCCGACCTTCCGCGCCGAGAAGAGCAAGACCCGACGGCACCTGACCGAGTTCTGGATGTGCGAGCCGGAGATGGCGTTCGTCGACTCCGATGGCAACATGGCGGTGCAGGAGGCGATGATCTGCTACGTCGTCGAGCGGGCGCTCGAGCGGCGCAAGGAGGAACTGAAGGAACTCGAGCGTGACCTCGCACCGCTGGAGCAGGTCTGCGGCCCGTTCCCGCGGATCACCTACACCGAGGCGATCGCCAGGCTGCAGGCCGAGGGAAGCGACATCCAGTGGGGCAGTGACCTCGGCGCCGACGACGAGACCGCGCTCGCCCAGGCGTACGACCGGCCGCTCTTCGTGATGAACTATCCGAAGGAGGTCAAGGCGTTCTACATGAAGCTCAATCCCGACGACCCGAGGACGGTGCTCAACAACGACTGCCTCGCGCCCGAGGGCTACGGCGAGATCATCGGCGGGTCACAGCGCGAGGACGACTACGACCTGTTGCTGGCGCGGATCAAGGCGCAGGGACTCGATCCCGCGGCCTACGGCTGGTATCTCGACCTGCGCAAGTACGGGAGCTATGTGCACTCGGGCTTTGGTCTTGGCCTCGAGCGCACCGTGGCCTGGATCTGCGGCATCCCGCACATCCGGGAAGCGATCGCCTTCCCGCGGCAGATCCATCGGCTGTACCCCTAGTCCTCATCCTGAGCAGAGCGACGGGCCCCGGACACGAGGTGTCCGGGGCCCGTCGCGCAGTCGAAGGACCCGCTTTTCGGTACCACCTCGCGCTGGACGGCGTTGCCGGACCTCGCCTGCCGCCCGATGCTGTCGCATGCCTCACGAACTCTGGGTCTACATCGTGGCCTCGCGCAGTCGGGCCCTCTACATCGGCGTCACGCGAGACCTGCTGCGCCGCTGGGCGCAGCATTGCGAAGGACGCCACGGCTTCACCGCCAAGTACCGGATCACTCGACTTGTGCATGCCGAACGGTTTGCCAGGATCCCGGACGCGGTCAGGCGCGAGAAGCAACTCAAGGGTTGGCGGCGCTCGAAGAAGCTCGCGCTGATCGAGGCCGACAACCCGACCTGGGAGGACCTGGCCGAGCGGTGGGGGTGGAGAGAAGCGGGTCCTTCGACTGCGCGGCCCTCCGGGCCGCTCCGCTCAGGATGAGGGTGGTGGAACCCTCGCGGCCCTCCGGGCCGCTCCGCTCAGGATGAGGATGGTGGAACCCTCGCGGCCCTCCGGGCCGCTCCGCTCAGGATGAGGGTGGCGAGACGTTCGCGACCCGCGACCCGCCAACACCTCACCCGTCGCCTGTCGCCTGTCGCTCGTCGCGCTTCACCTCATCCCAGATCACGTCGAGCTCTTCCAGCGTCGCCTCGCCGAGCACCACGCCGCGCTCGGCGGCGATCCGCTCGATTGCCGCGAAGCGGCCGCGGAACTTGTCGTTGGCCCGGTCGAGCGCGAGCCCCGGTTGCACGCCGGCCTTGCGGGCCAGGTTCACGACCGCGAAGAGCAGGTCGCCGAGCTCGGCCTCGAGCCGATCGTGCGCCTCGCTGCCACCGAGCAGTTCGCCTTCGACCTCGGCGAGCTCCTCATGCACCTTGGCGAGCGGGCCATTGGTGTCGGGCCAGTCGAAGCCGACGCCGGCGGCGCGCTCCTGGAGCCGGAACGCCAGCAGCAGTTCCGGGAGAGTGGCCGGTAGCCCGTCGAGCACGCCGTGGCCCTGCTTCCGCTCCCGCGCCTTGAGGGTCTCCCACTGCTCGCGTTCGCCGAGGTCGAAGAGGTGCGGGTGCCGGCGGCGCATCTTGGCGACCACCCGATCAGCGATCTCGTCGGGGGTGAACTCGTTGGTCTCGCGGCCGAGGACCAGCTGCCAGGCGAGGTGGAGCATCAGGTCGGCGACTTCCTCGCGAATCGGCTCCGGGTCGTCCTGGTCGAGGGCCGCCGCGAGTTCGTGGGCCTCCTCGATCAGGTAGGGCCTCAGCGTCCGCCGGGTCTGGACCCGGTCCCAGCTGCAGCGCTCCCGAAGGTCGGCCACCATCGCGATGGCGCGATCGAGGGCGGAATCATCTTGCATCGGCTCTCCCGGGCTCCTAGTCTCCCCGCGTGCGCACACCATATTCTCCCGACACCCAGCGGGCCTGGGTCGACGTCGATCTCGACGCCCTGGTCCGGAATGCCGAAAGCTACCGCCAACGGGTCGGGGTCCCACTCCTGCCGATGGTCAAGGCCGACGGCTATGGCCTCGGCGCCCTCCCGGTCGCCACCGCGCTCGCCGAGGCGGGGGCCGTGGGGCTTCGGCGTGGCCACGATCGACGAGGCTCGAGCGCTGCACCTGAGCGGGATCGTGGCACCGATCATCGTCTTCACCCCGCTCGCCCCGTCGCAGGTCGAACTGCACGAAGCGGTGGCCGCCCGGCCCAGATCGGCGACCTGGAGGGGCTCCGGGCCTGGCTCGCCCAGGGACGCGGCCCATTCCACGTGGAGATCGACACCGGCATGCACCGAGGCGGATTCCGCTGGAACGACCGCCGGCAATTGGCGACGCTGGCGGGGCTCCTTGCTGGCGTGGACCGGTGGGAAGGGGTCTTCACACACTTCCATTCCGCCGGACGCGATGCCGAGGCGACCAGCGACCAGTGGCGCCGCTTCCATGAGGCCCTCGGGGTGATTGGTCGGCCCGCGATGGTCCACGCCGCCAACTCGGCCGGTGGTGCCTTCGGTGCGGCCTATGCCGCCGATCTGGCCCGGCCCGGCATCCACCTATACGGCGGCCACGTGCCAGGACTCGATGCCGTGCCCGTCGCCGCCCTCCGGGCCCGGGTCACGGCGGTCCGACGACTCGCCGCCGGCGACTCCGTCAGCTACGACGCCACCTGGCGCACTCCCCATGCGACCACGATCGCCACCCTCGGGATCGGCTACGGCGACGGGGTGCCACGGCGCCTCTCCAACATCGGGGCAGTTGAGCTGCTGGGACAGCGGCTCCGGATCGTGGGGCGGGTGACCATGGACCAGTTGATGGTCGATGCCGGCGACTTGCCGGTGGCGGCTGGCGACGTGGCGACCATCTTTGGGGGGAAGGTCTCGCTCGATGAGCAGGCGGCGCTCGCGGGCACGATTTCCTACGAACTCCTCACCGCCCTCGGGACCCGCCTCCCGCGGCGTTACCACCGGACCACATGAATCCTCATTTCGCCTCGCTCGTGCTCGGGCTTGCGACGCAGGCCAACGGCGCCCTCGACGGCACCCTCCCGCCCGGTGCCGACCAGGCCGGAGCCAATGACCCCCGCCAGCTCGCGCAGGCGCTGATCGACACCCTTGCGGCAATCGAGGAGAAGACCCGCGGCAATCTCGACGACGACGAACGCAAGCTGCTCGATCAGGCGCTGACGGCGCTCAGGATCCGCTTCGCCACCGGGACGGTCCATTGACCCGTCGGGCCGCGCTGATCGTCCTCGACGGACTGGGTGTCGGCGAGGCCCACGATGCCGCCCGCTATGGCGATCAGGGAAGCAACACCCTCGGCAATGTGGTGCGCGCCACTCCGGGGCTCTCGCTTCCCAATCTCGAGCGTCTGGGCCTCGGCCGCTGTGGAGAGACCGGGCTCGCCATCGATACCGAGCCTGAGGCGGCGTGGGGGACGGCCCAGCCAGCCTCTGCGGGGAAGGACTCGACCACCGGGCATTGGGAGCTCTGCGGACTGGTGCTCGATCAGCCGTTTCCCACCTATCCCGGCGGCTTCCCCGTCACGCTGCTCGACGAGTTCGCGGCCCGCACCGCTCGGGGATGGCTCGGCAACCGGGCCGCCAGCGGCACCGCGATCATCGACGAGCTCGGGGCCGAGCACGTCGAAACCGGTTCCTGGATCATCTATACATCGGCCGACTCGGTCTTCCAGGTGGCTGCCCATGAAGCGGTGGTCCCGCTCGCCGAACTCTACGCCGCCTGTGCGACGGCGAGGGAGATGCTCACCGGGGCGGATGCGGTGTCGCGGGTGATTGCGCGGCCCTTCGTGGGGACACCGGGGGCCTGGGTCCGGACGGCGCGCCGCAAGGACTTCTCGGTGGTACCGCCAGGCGAGACACTGCTCGATCGCCTCGGCGAGGCCGGCGTCCCCGTGGTCGGGGTCGGCAAGGTCGATGACCTGTTCGCGTCGCGTGGCGTCCGTTCGGAGCACACCGCCACCAACGACGAGGCGTACCGGTTGATCGAGCAGCGGTTGGCGACGATGTCGGGAGGTCTGCTCTTTGCCAATGTGATCGAGTTCGATCAGAGCTGGGGGCATCGCAACGACGTGGCGGGCTTTGCCGGTGGTCTCCGTGAGCTCGACGCATGGATTCCCCGGCTCCGAGCGGCGGTTCGGGACGGGGACCTGATTATCTTGACCGCCGACCACGGCAACGACCCGACCACCCCGTCGACTGACCATGCGCGGGAGCGGGTGCCCGTTCTGGTCCTCGGGGACCGGGTTCGCCCGGTGGCACTGGGGGAACGGGCCACGTTCGCCGACCTCGGGCAGACCCTCGCCGAATTCCTCGGCGTGCCACCGCTCGAGGCAGGGACGTCCTTTCTCGGCGAGGTCTGGACCGGATGAACCCGCTCAGGGATGCGGCCGAGGCCGCCAAGCTGCGAGCATACGCGCCCTACTCGAACTTCCGGGTCGGGGCGGCGCTGGAGACCGAGGGGGGCACCATCGTTTCGGGATGCAATGTGGAGAACTCGTCGTCCGGGCTGACGATTTGCGCCGAACGGAGCGCGGTCGTCGCGGCGATCGGGGCAGGGCACACCGCCTTTCGCCGGCTGGCACTGGTAAGCGACTCGCCGCAACCGGTCACTCCGTGCGGGGCGTGCCGTCAGGTGCTCCACGAGTTCGCCCCGGAGCTCGAGATCGAGAGCTGGGCAGGGGATCAGGTGGCTCGCTGGACGATCGCCGAGCTGCTCCCCCACGCCTTCGGCCGCGAGCATCGCCTGTGAGGAGCCTGATTCTCGCACTGGTCGGCATCGTGGTGCTGGCCGGTTGCACCGAGCACCTCACGACGCCAGGCACCTGCCCGGCGCTCTGTCCCGGCGGTTCGCTGGTGGTCCTCGACACGGTGATCGATGCCTCGGTCGGTGGTGACAGCGCCTTCACCGGCTACACGAGCGTCACCGACCCCTTGTCGCTGCTGGTGTCCAATGGCGGTGACCTGGGTGAGACCCGTTCGATGATCCGCTTCATTCGGCGCGGCGATTCGGTTCTGGTGGCCGACACGCTGCGGCCATTCACGATCGACTCGGTCGCGCTGTCGATCTTCCTGCAGGCGCGCGACACCTCCGTCTCGCCGCTCTTCCTCGACGTCTATCGGTTGCCCACATCGTTCGACTCGACCACCACGTTCGCCCAGCTCGATGCGGCGATGACGGCCGACAAGCTGTTGCGGTCGGTCGAGATCATCGATTCTGCCCGGACCGGGCGGTATTCGCTCGTGTTCAAGGGTAATGAGCTCGACAAGTTGGCTTTCACGCCCGACGACTCCACCCGATTGGTGATCGGGTTGCGTCTGCGGTCGGCCACGCCGGCCGGGGCCTATTTCGGAGCGGCGAGGGCGGGCGATGCCACGCCGTTGTACATCACCTACACCCAGGTCGATGTGGCCGACACTGCCCTGCAGCATTCCCCGCTGCAGCGTGCGGTCGAGCAGAACCTCAACCTGTTCGCTGGCGCGGCGCCGCCGAATCCCGACCTGCTTCGGGTCGGGGGATCCCCGGCGGCACGCAGCGTGATCCGCTTCGCAATCCCCGATTATCTCCGCGACTCGGTCACGATCGTGCGGGCCACGCTGGAGTTGGTGCCGGACGGGCCGATCTCCGGCATCCCGGGCGACAGCGCCCGGATTGATGTCCATGGGCTATTGAGCGACTTCGGTGCCAAGTCGCCGATCAACAATGCCCGCTCGGCATCCATCTGGATCCACCCGACGAGCGACACGGTCCGGATCGACATGGCGGACCTGGTCGAACTCTGGCAGGGAGCCACCCCGCTGCCGAGCGCCATCCGGCTCGAGCTGGGGCAGGAATGGGGCTCCTTCCTGGCGCCGGTGTTCCGTTCCACGCGGAGCGCGGCGGGCCGACCGCGACTGCGGATCAGCTACCGGTTGCCCTACGCCCTGGAGGGCTTCTGATGCGACGTGCCCTCCTCCCGTGGCTCGGCTTCTCCCTGATCGTCGCCGCGCCGCTGGCCGCCCAGTCGTCGCAGTTCGGGGTCCGTGGCCTCGGCCTCCCCGGTCGGGGGCTGTCGGCGGCCTCGTTGGGGACCGAAGGCGCCGACGGCCTCTTCGATCCCCGCTCGAGCCGCAATCCGGCGGCCCTCGGCCTGTTGCATGCACCCTCGCTGGTCTTCACGTCGCTGCAGGGGTGGCAGACCAGCGAGAATCCCGGTGGCAGTGGATCGACCAGGGCGCAGCGCTTTCCGCTGGTCATGGTTGGTGGCCCGATCCCGAAGACGCCCGTGGGGATCGCGCTCAGCTACTCGAGCTACGCGTTGCGCGACTACACCATCGTGAGTGAAGGGACCGACAGCCCGCGCGGTGTGCCGGTCGGGGTCACCGACTCCCTCGGCTCGATCGGTGGCGTCAACGACCTTCGGCTGGCGCTCTCCTGGTCGCCGAATCCGCGCATCTCGATCGGTGCCGGGGCGCACCTGCTCACCGGCTCCAACCGGGTCTTCGCCAATCGGGCCTGGGCGGACACCAACTACCGACCGGTCCGCCAGAGCGCCGAGCTCACCTACGCGGGCTTCGGCCTCTCGGCCGGCGTGGTGCTGCAACCCACCTCGCGTCTGCTGATCGCCGGCACGATCCGCCACGACGGCTCCCTCGACGTCCAGCGCGACTCGGCGGCCTCCGGGTCGATCGACCTGCCGTGGACGCTGGCCGGGGCGGCTCGATTCCTGGTCACCAACCGACTGGCGATCTCGGGGCAGGTCAACACCTCCAACTGGTCGGTGGCCAACGACGGCATCACCACCTTCGGGGGCATCGGGGCGCGAAACACGGTCGATGTCTCGGCGGGGTTGGAGTGGATCCGCAACGTGCGCCACCCCGAGCGCCTGCCGCTCCGGGTGGGAATCCGGCGTGCCGAGCTGCCGTTCCTGATCACCCAGGGGAGCCAGCCGCGCGAACTGGGGATCGCCATCGGCACGGCGGTGCGATTCGCCGGCGACCTGGGTGGTCTCGATCTGACCCTGGAGCGGGTGCGCCGCACCCAGGGGAGCGACTACACCGAAAGCGGCTGGCAGCTGGCCGTCGGCGTGTCGCTCCGGGGCGTGGCGACGGCGCGCTGACGGGGTGCTATTGTTCGAGATGGACCGCGGGGCGCGCCAGCGGCGCGCCCCGCCTCGCGTCGAGCGGATGGGAGCAGGATGAATCGCGTCTGGATCGAGACCTACGGCTGCCAGATGAACGTCGCCGACACCGAGCTGATGCTCGGGGTCCTCACTCGGGACGGCTATACCGTGGCCGAGCGCCCGGAAGATGCTGACGTGATGCTGGTCAATACCTGCGCCGTGCGTGACAACGCCGAACGGCGGGTGATCGGCCGGGTCGGCGACCTCCAGCAGTACAAGCGACCCGACGGGGTCCTCGGCGTGGTGGGATGCATGGCCCAGCGGCTGGGGCCGATACTCCTCGAGCGTGTCCCGGCCGTCGACCTGGTGGTCGGTCCCGACGGATATCGGAACCTTCCGGAGCTGTTGCGGCACGCGGCGGCCGGTGGCCGGATCGCCGACGTGGAGTACCGGGGTTGGGAACACTACGAGGACGTTCCCCAGCTGCGTGAACCGGGACCGATGGCGTTCGTGACGGTGCAGCGTGGCTGTGACTATCGATGCACCTTCTGCATCGTGCCGACGACCCGGGGCCCGGAGCGGTCCCGGCAACGCGACGACGTGGTGCGCGAGGTCGAGACGCTGGCGACCGGCGGGGTGACCGAGGTCACACTCCTCGGCCAGACAGTGAACTCGTGGAACGATGGCCACCACGACTTCGCCGACCTGCTGCGGGCGGTGGGGGCGGTCGATGGGATCCGACGGGTCCGGTTCACCTCGCCCTACCCGACCGAGTTCACGTCCCGGGTGATCGAGGCCATGGCCGAGACGCCGACCGTCTGCGAACACGTGCACCTGCCGGTGCAGAGCGGCGCCGACTCGGTGCTCAAGCGGATGCTCCGCCGGTACCGGCGGGCCGAATATCTGGAGGTGGTGGCGAAATTGCGCGCGGCGATCCCGGGGATCACCCTCTCGACCGACATCATCGTCGGCTTCCCGGGCGAGACGGATACGGAGTTCGAGGAGACGCTCTCGCTGGTGGCCGAAGCGGAGTTCGACGACGCCTACACCTTCAAGTACTCGGTGCGCGAGGGGACCCCGGCGGTCAAGATCCCCCACCACGTGTCGGACGAGGTGGCGTCGGCGCGACTCGAGCAGCTGATCGCGGTGGTGCGCGCCCAGGCGCGCCGCCGCAACATCGCCCGCGTTGGTGAGGTGCACGAGGTGCTGGTCGAGCGCCCCGCCCGTCGCGGCGACCTGATGCTGGGTCGCACCCGGCAGAATTTCCTGGTGCTGGTGCCGCTCCCTGGCGACAGCATCGGGAGCTACCATCGGGTGCGACTCACCGGCACGACCGGTTCGACCTTCACCGGGGCGATCGAACGCCCCGCCCTGGCGGTGCTATGATCCTCAACGTGATGGAACACCACGTGATCGAGGCGTATGAACGACTCAAGGGAAAGGTGGATGGATTCATCGACACCCCGGGTCATCGCGAAGACGTCATCGTCTACGCGCTCAACCGGCTGGCGCCCAAGTACGTGGTCACCAACGAGGGCAAGGCGGTGACGGAGGCCCAGCTCGAGGGCACCCAGTTTCGCACCACGATCGATGTGCAGGTGATCGAGGCGCTGCGCCAGGTGACCCGCAAGCCCCGCCGTGACATCCACCGCGAGCCGACCGGGGGATGAACCGGGCGGCGGGATCGCTGCTACTCGCCGTTGTCATCGGGGCCGGTCTTGCGACCGGCCTCGCGCGTTTTCCGGACCCGTGGTCCGTCGCCCTCGCGATCACCGCCGGGGCCCTCGTCACCCGACGGGCGGCGCACGTGGCCCTGGCGACGGCAGCCGTCCTCGCCATCACCGCTGGGGCGGTGTTGCGGCAGGACGGTGCCCGATCGTGCGCTGCCACCCTGCCGCTCGGCGAACACAGCTACCTCGTGCGCACCGTCGATCCCGGCGCAGGAAGCGGCCGGGTCGCGTTCCTTGATGGCGCATGCCGGGGAACAGTCGCGGCCCGCTGGCCTGGATCGGTCCGGATCGGTGCCGATCGTCATGTCGCCATCGTCGCACGGTGGCTCCCTCGTCGCGGGCTGCTGGGCCGCCCCGATGGCCTGCTGCTGGTGTACACAGTCGGCCGGATCGGCGGCACTCCCGGTCTGGTCGGTCGGAGCCGTACTGCCGTGGCCGCCACCACCGCCCGCCTCTTCGGTGACCAGGCAGCCCTGGTGGACGCCCTCCTCGCCGGTCGACGGGGTGGCCTCGACCGGACGCTTCGCAACCGCTTTGCCGCGGCGGGGATGGTGCACCTGCTGGCGATCTCCGGCTTCCATATCGCCCTCCTTGCCGGCTGGCTGCTGCTGTTGCTGCGGACCCTCGGCGTGCCGGCTCGGCGGGCCGAGCCACTGGTGGCGTTGGCGGTGCTGGGGTACGCCGCCTGGCTGGGTTGGCCAGCGCCGGCCACCCGGGCGGCGGCTCTCCTCGCGACGGCCGTGATCTGCCGTCGTCGCCAGCGCGCGGTCCGTCCCGACGGACTCCTGGGCACCAGCGCCCTGGTGGTGATGCTGGTCGATCCCTGGTCGATCACCGAGCTGGGGGCGTGGCTGTCCTTTGCGGCGGTGGCCGGGGTGATCTGGTCTGTTCGCCGGCTGCGCCGTGTCGTGGAGCATCCCTCGCCCTGGCAGGAGCCGCTGGCGGCCTCGCTGGGTGCCACCCTCGCCACCGCCCCGATCGCCGCCCTGATGATCGGTCGGGTGGCGCTGATTGGCCCGCTGGTGAACCTCGTGGCGATCCCGCTGGTGGCGATCACCGTCCCGGCCCTGCTCCTCGCCGTGGCGGTGGCGACAATTGCGCCGGTGACCGCGGCGGCCTTCGCGGCCTCCGGGGGCGTGCTGCTGTCGGCCCTCGACCGGCTCGCCACCGTGGCCAGTCGCCTGCCGGGAGCAGCGGGCGACGCCACGCCGGGGTGGCGAGCAGCGCTGCCATGGCTGCTGCTGGCGGTGGTGGCCTGGTGGGCGACCCGCGAGCGCACCTCCCGGCAGGAGTTGCTGCGCCGCCTCGGCTGGGGCGCCGCGGCCCTGCTCTGGTGGCCGCTCGTCGCGTCGCATCCATCTCGAGCCCCGGCTGCGGACCGGCTGGCGTTACATTTTCTCGACGTGGGACAGGGCGATGCGGCGGCGATCCGTACGCCCGGTGGCCACTGGTTGGTGATCGATGCCGGCCCGGCTGACCAACGATTCGATGCCGGTGCGCGGGTGGTGGTGCCGTACCTTGAACGGGCCGGGGTGCGACGGATCGCAATGCTGGCGATCTCGCACGCCCATCGCGATCACGTTGGCGGGGCGGCCGCAGTGGCGCGCCGCTGGCCGGTCGACCTCGCCATCGGGCCGGGCGAGCCGTTCGACGAGCCGCACTACCTCGACTGGCTGGGCACCCTGGCGGCGCGGCGGGTGCGATGGCACCCGGTCGGCGCTGGCGATCACTGGGAGCTCGATGGGGTGAGCTTCCGTGTCCTGCACCCGGACACCGGCTGGTCGGGGTGGGGGCGCGACCTCAACGACGACTCGGTCGTGCTCGAGGTGCGCTACGGCGCCTTCCGGGCGCTCCTGAGCGGTGACGCCGGCGTGCGGGCCGAGTCGCTCTACGCGACCGGGCTGGGACGGGTGGAGCTGCTCAAGGTGGGGCACCACGGTTCGCGCGGCTCGAGCGGGGCGTTGCTGCTGGCTGCGACCGCCCCGGTGGCCGCGGTGGTGAGCTCGGGCCGCAACAACTACGGCCATCCGTCGCCCGAGGCACTGGCAAGGCTCCGGGCCGCGGGCACCCGGGTCTGGCGGACCGACCACGAGGGTGCGGTGACAGTGGAGACCGACGGGATCACGTTCACGGTGCGCGGTGGTCGCACCTCCGCGACGCGCGACGCGCGCGACCCAACAGACGAGGCGATGCCGTGCTGCCCCAGACCCAGGTGACGACCCTCGAACGGTTCATCCTCGACCAGGAGCGTGAGCATCCCGAGGCGACCGGCGAGCTCACCAATCTGCTCTACGACATCGCGCTGGCGGCGAAGATCATCGGGGCGCAGATCCGGCGCGCCGGGCTGGTGAACATCGTCGGCTCGGTCGGGTCGATCAACGTGCAGGGCGAGGAGCAGCAGAAGCTCGACGTCTTCGCCAACGAGACCATGAAGAACGCCCTCAACCACACCGGGCGGATCTGTGCCATGGCCTCGGAGGAGGACGAGGAACTGATTCCGATCCCCGACGACGTCTCGCCGGGCAAGTACGTGGTCCTCTTCGACCCGCTCGACGGCAGCAGCAACATCGACGTCAACGCGGCGGTCGGCACCATCTTCTCGATCTACCAGCGGGTCTCCGCTGGCGGGCAGGGGCACATGGAGGACGTGCTCCAGCCGGGGCACCGGCAGATCGCGGCCGGCTACGTGATCTATGGCTCGAGCGTGATGATGGTCTACAGCGCCGGCCACGGCGTGCACGGCTTCACCCTCGACCCGACGATCGGCGAGTTCCTCCTCTCCAATGCCCGGATGGAGATGCCACGGACGTCGCGTTACTACAGCGTCAACGAGTCGAACTTCCAGCGTTGGTCGAAGGGCATGCAGACGGTGGTGCGCGGCTTCAAGGGCGAGGTGCCGGAACGGATGCGGCGCAAGAACTCGCGCTACATCGGATCGCTGGTCGCCGACTTCCATCGCAACCTGATCAAGGGCGGGATCTTCCTCTACCCGGCCGACAGCGTGAATCCCGAGGGCAAGCTGCGGCTCATCTACGAGTGTGCCCCGATGGCGTTCCTCGCCGAGCAGGCCCACGGGGCGGCGACCGACGGGCGGCAACGGATTCTCGAGATCGTGCCCGAGGCGCTGCACCAGCGGGTGCCGCTGGTGATCGGCTGCCGGCGCGAGGTGGAGTATGTGCGGCAGATCCTCGAGGAGGTGGAGGGGCCCGCATGAGCGACGACCCGCTGCACGTCGAGGTCCCGCCACTGGCGCACCCCTCCGACTGGCCGCCCGAGCGCGCCGGCTCGCTCGGCGAGCCGGGGGCATGGCCCTACACCCGGGGACCGTATCCCGGGATGTACACCAGCCGAACCTGGACGATGCGGCAATACGCCGGCTTCGGCACCGCCGAGGCGACCAATGCCCGGTTCCGGGCGCTGCTCGATGCCGGCCAGACGGGTCTCTCGGTGGCCTTCGACCTGCCGACCCAGATGGGCTACGACTCCGATCATGCGATGGCCGCCGGGGAGGTCGGCCGGGTCGGTGTGGCGATCGACACGGTCGATGACCTCGCGATCCTCTTCCGGGCGATCCCGCTCGGCGAGGTCACCACCTCGATGACCATCAATGCCACGGCCGCGATCCTGCTGGCGATGTACGTGGTCGTCGGCGAGGAGCAGGGGATCGCCGCCGAGCAGCTTGGTGGCACCGTGCAGAACGACATCCTCAAGGAGTATGTGGCACGCGGCACCTACATCTATCCCGCCGAGCCATCGCTGCGACTGGTGACCGACCTGTTCCGATTCGTCGCCGATCGGGGGATGAACTTCAACCCGATCTCGATCTCCGGCTACCACATCCGTGAGGCGGGGGCGACCGCCGTGCAGGAGGTCGCCTTCACACTGGCCAACGCCCTCGAGTATGTGCAGCGGGGGATCGATGCCGGGGTGCCGCTGGCCGCCTTCGGCCCCAGGCTGTCGTTCTTCTTCGCCGCCCACAACGACCTCTTCGAGGAGGCCGCGAAGTTCCGCGCGGCACGCCGTCTCTGGGCCCGCCTGATGCGCGAGCGCTTCGGGGCCGACGACACCTCGGCGCGGCTCCGCTTCCATACCCAGACCGGCGGGGTCACGCTGCAGGCCCAGCAGCCGCTCAACAACGTGGTTCGGGTCACGGTGCAGGCGCTCGCCGCCGCACTCGGCGGCACCCAGTCGCTTCACACCAACGGCTACGACGAGGCGCTGGCTCTGCCATCGGCAGAGGCCGCCACGCTGGCGCTCCGCACCCAGCAGATCCTCGCCAACGAGAGCGGTCTCACCCGGAGCGTCGATCCGTTGGCGGGCAGCTGGTATGTCGAGGCGCTCACCGACCGGATCGAGGCCGAGGCCGAGGCGCTGATCGTGGCGGTCGACGAGGCTGGCGGGGCGGCGCGCGCGGTGGAGCAGGGGATGATGCAGCGCGCCATCGCCGACAGCGCCTGGGCCCAGCAGCAGGCGATCGAGTCCGGGAAGCAGGTGGTCGTCGGTGTCAATCGCTTCACCAGCAACGAGCCACCGCCCGAGATGGCGCTCCCCGACTTCGGAAGCCTCGAGCGGCAGCAGGCGGAGCGCCTCGCCTCGGCGCGCCGCGACCGCGACCAGGCCCGGGTGCGCGAAACGCTCGCTGCCGTGCACGACAGCCGCGCGTGGCAGCGACCCGCTGATGCCGCCGATCCTCGATGCCGTCCGTGCCCGCGCCACGCTCGGTGAGATCAGCGACGTGCTGCGCGAGGTGTGGGGGACCTACTCCGGGTGAGTGGATCCGACCCCGCAGTGCGCTTCGACTCGCTGGTCACTCCGCGCCATGCCCGGGTCGCGCTCCTCGGCGATGCGCAGCGAGCCACCGAGGTGTGGCTGGTCCTCCACGGCTACGGCATGACGGCCCAGGGGATCCTCCACTGGTTTCGGGCCGCCCTGCGTCCCGATCGACTGCTGGTCGCGCCCGAGGGGCTGTCACGCTTCTATCGCGACGCCAAGGGGCTCCGCACCGTGGGTGCCTCGTGGATGACCCGCGAGGATCGTGAACACGAGATCGCCGACCAGCACGACTACCTCGACCGGGTGGCGGCGACCTGGCTCGCCGACCGCTCTCGGGTCGAGGTGCACGGCTTCTCGCAGGGGGTGGCGACCGGCTGCCGCTGGGTCGCGGCCGGGCACCCGGTGGACCGGCTGGTGGGCTGGGGGAGTCCCACGCCACCCGACATCGAGCCGGCCGCCTATCGCGGCCGAATCGGCCCGGGCCCGTTGCACCTGGTGATCGGGGAACGCGATCGATTCTTCGATCCGGCGGTGGTGGCGGCCGATGCGGCTCGCCTCGGGGCAGCCGGGATCCCGGTCGAACTCCATCGGTTCGAGGGCGGCCATGGCATCGATGCCGCCATGCTGGCTCACTTCGCCGGTTGAGGGGCCGAGTCAAGGCCGCTAAATTCAAGGGCTACACCGAGTTTGCCCCGGACCAGGAACCGATGCCGACCTACGAATATCTCTGCGCCAACGGTCACGCGTTCGAGCGCTTCCAGAAGATGACCGACCCGCCGGTGGACACCTGTCCCACCTGCGGAGCGGCCGCGCAGCGCAAGATCAGCGGTGGGCAGGGGCTGATCTTCAAGGGGAGCGGCTTCTACATCACCGACTACGGCAAGGACGGCAAGGGCCCCCGCAAGGACCCCGGCGAGTCGGGGTCGGCTGCCAAGCCCACCGAGGCTGGCCCCAAGAAGGAGCAGCCGAAGTCGTCGGGGAGCGAGACCAAGCCGGCCCCCGGCGGCAAGGCGGACCCGTCGTGAGCGATGTGCTGCGCGACGAGCTGGGACGCATCGCCGCGGTGCTTGGCGCCCCGGACGTCGAGTTCACCCTTGAACGGCCGCGCGATCCGGGGCATGGCGACCTCGCGACCAACCTCGCCATGCAGCTGGCGCGGAGCCTCCGGACCCGGCCGCGGGAGCTGGCCGAGCGGGTGATCGCGGAGCTGTCGCTGCCCGACGGGATGGTGGCGGCCACCGAGATCGCCGGCCCCGGCTTCATCAACTTTCGGCTTGCACCCGCGACCCTCGCGGCCGACCACGCCAGGATCCTCGCCGAGGGGGCGGACTACGGTCGCGGCACCGGCGGCGCCGGGCGCCGCATCAACGTCGAGTTCGTGTCGGCCAACCCGACGGGGCCGCTGCACGTGGGGCACGGCCGCGGCGCGGCCGAGGGCGATGTGATCGCGGCGCTGCTCGAGTGGACCGGGCACGAGGTCACGCGCGAGTTCTACATCAATGACGCCGGGGTGCAGATCGATCGGGTCGGCCAGTCGCTCTGGGCCCGGGTCCAGCAGGCGGCGGGCCGGGCGGCCGAGATTCCCGAGGGGGGGTATCACGGCAGCTACCTCGTGGATGCCGCGCGCGACCTCCTCGAGCGCGAGGGGGCGACATTCGCCGATCTCCCCGAGGCAGAGGGGGTCGCCCGCTGCCGGGCCGCCGCGCTTGTCATGCAACGCAGCGAACAGGACGCGACCCTGGCCGAGTTCGGGGTGCGGTTCGACGTGATGAGCTCCGAGCAGCGAGTCTACGACGACGGCAAGGTCGCCACGGCGCTCGAACGGCTGCATGCGGCGGGCCTGACCTACGAGCAGGACGGTGCGCTCTGGCTCCGCACCTCCAGCTACGGCGACGAGAAGGACCGGGTGCTCCGCAAGCAGGACGGCAGCTACACCTACTTCGTCCCGGACATCGCCTACCACCTCGACAAGCACGCCCGCGGGTTCGATCGCGCGATCGATGTCTGGGGTGCCGACCATCATGGCTACATCGCGCGGGTGCGCGGCGCGCTGGTGGCGCTGGGGATCCCGGCGGACTGGTTCGAGGTGTCGCTGGTGCAACTGGTGAAGGTGGTGCGCGGCGGCGACGAGGTGAAGATGTCGAAGCGCTCCGGCGAGTTCGTCACGCTTCGCGACCTCTTCGAGGAGACCGGGGTCGATGCGGCGCGGTACTGGTTCCTCATGCGCCGCGGTGACTCGCACCTGGTGTTCGACATCGAGCTGGCCACGGCACACAGCGACGAGAACCCGGTCTACTACGTCCAGATGGCGCATGCACGGATGAGCGGCATCTTCCGGACCGCCGAGCGCGAGCCCGACGGCGTGACCGGTGTGCTCGATCTCGGTGTGCTGACCGACCAGGATCGCGAGCTGCTCCAGCGGCTCACGGCGTTCCCGGAGGCGGTCACTCGCGCTGCGCGCGACCTCCAGCCGCACCAGGTCACGATCTATCTCGAGGAGTTGGCCCGGCTGGTCCACGGGTGGTATCACGGCTGCCGCGTCCTTGGCGAACCGCCGGCGGTGGAACAGGCCCGGTTGCTGCTGGCGCGCGCCGCCCGCCAGGTCCTCGCCAACGGCCTCACCCTGCTTGGCGTCTCCGCGCCGGATCGGATGTGATCGGATGAGCCTTCTCGTCGTCGGGAGCGTCGCCCTCGACTCGGTCCACACCCCGTTCGGCGAGACCGCCGATGCGCTCGGTGGCTCGGCGGTGTTCTTCTCGGTGGCCGCGGCTCGACTCCATCCGGTGCAGGTCGTTGGCGTGGTGGGCGACGACTACCCGACCGACCAGCTCGAGCAGCTCGCCCCGCTGGGGATCGACTGGAGCGGTGTGGAGCGCGCGAAGGGCGAGTCGTTCCGCTGGAAGGGGAAGTACTCCTACGACCTCCAGAGCCGCGAGACCCTGGAGACCCGCCTCGGGGTCTTCGCCGACTTCCGGCCCAGGCTCCCGGCCGGCGCCGAGGCGGCGAAGTACATCTTTCTGGGCAACATCGATCCCGAGCTCCAACTCGGCGTGCTCGAGCAGGTCAAGGAGCCGGCACTGGTCGCCTGCGACACGATGAACTACTGGATCCAGTCGAAGCGCGACACGCTCCTCGCGCTGCTCGCGAAGGTTGACCTCCTCATGGTCAACGACTCCGAGGCGCGCGAATTCGCCGGCGACTGGAACATCCATCGAGCCGGGCGCTGGCTGCTCGAGCAGGGTCCGAGCCGGGTGGTGATCAAGCAGGGGGAGTACGGCGCCCTGCTGATCGAGCGCGGCCAGACCTTCTCGATCCCGGCCTACCCGCTGGAGGAGGTCTTCGACCCGACCGGCGCCGGTGACGCGTTCGCCGGAGGCTTCCTCGGGTACCTGGCCCGTGCGGGCGCAGTGAGCACCGGTGCGATGCGCCGGGCGATGGTCTACGGCGCGACCATGGGTTCCTTCGCGGTGTCCGGCTTCGGTGTGAGGGGATTCGACGGCGTGACCTCCGCCGACGTGGAGGATCGCGTCGAGCGCTTCGTCGCGCTGACCCACATCCCGACGGCGGACCGGATCACATGACCGAGTCCCAGTACGCCAAGGCCGGGGTCGACCTCGCAGAGGCCGACGAGGCCAAGGCCCGGATCGGCCGTCTGGTCTCGGGGACCCGCACGGAATTGTCGCTCGGCGAGGTCGGCGCCTTTGGTGGCATGGTGCGGATACCGGACGGCCTGGCGCGGCCGGTGCTGGTGATGAGCACCGACGGGGTCGGCACCAAGGTTCTGGTCGCCCAGCAGGCGGCGGTCTACGACACCGTCGGCGAGGATCTCGTCAACCACTCGGTCAACGATATCCTCGTCCACGGCGCAGTGCCCATCGCGTTCATGGACTACATCGCGGGGCATCGCCTGCCGGTCGAGATGGTCGCCGGGGTGGTGGAGGGGATCGCTCGTGGCTGCCGTCAACACGCCATGGTGCTCGCTGGCGGTGAGACCGCGCAGATGCCGGGTCTCTATGCCGAACGCACCTTCGACCTGGCCGGGACGATCATCGGTGTCGTCGAGGAGGATGCCGCCCTGCACGGCACCGCCATCGCCGTCGACGACGTGCTGGTGGGCTACGCCTCGACCGGACTCCACACCAACGGTTACACCCTCGCGCGTCGGGTGCTGCTCGACACGATGGCGCTCGCGCTCGACGCGCCGCTCTCCGGCGCCGACACGACCGTGGGCGAGGCGCTCCTGGCGGTGCATCGGAGCTATGACACCGCGATCCGACCGGCGCTCGCCGACATCCATGGCCTGGCCCACATCACCGGCGGCGGGATCGCCGGCAATCTGGTTCGGGTGCTGCCGGAGGGCGTCGAGGCGGTCATCGATCCGGAGAGCTGGGAGTGGCCGGCGCTTTTCCGTGCGATCGCCGATGGGGGAGGAGTTTCCCGCGACGAGATGCGCGACGTCTTCAACCTCGGTATCGGGATGATCGCCGCGGTGCCCGCCGACCGAGCGGACGCGGTGCGCGCGGCCGCCAGCGCTGCGGGCGTGCCGACCTCGGTGATCGGCGACGTTCGTGCGGGGGCACGTGGTGTCCGCTTCGCCGACTGACGGCCACGAGACGGCGGCCCCCCACCTCGACGCGGTGTTCATGCGCAGGGCGCTCCACCTCGCCGAGAGCGGCTGGGGGGTGGTGCACCCCAATCCGATGGTCGGGGCGGTCGTGGTGCGCGACGGTCGGATGGTCGGGCAGGGGTGGCACGCCCGGTTCGGCGCGGCGCATGCCGAGCGTGTGGCACTCGAGGAGGCGGGCGAGCTGGCTCGCGGCGCCACGCTCTATGCCACCCTCGAGCCCTGCACCCATCACGGCAAGCAGCCGCCGTGCAGCGATGCGATCATCGCCGCCGGCGTGTCGCGGGTGGTCATCGCGCTGCGCGACCCCAACCCCGAGGCAAGGGGCGGGGCCGAGCGACTTCGCGCGGCGGGTGTCGCCGTCGACGAGCTCGATGGCAAACTCGCCGACCAGGCCCGTCGCCTCAACGCGCGGTTCCTGCATCGGTTCGGTCAGCCGTCACGACCGTGGATTGCGATCAAGCTTGCCGTCTCGATGGATGGCCTCATCGCCGACAAGGAGGGACGCTCGCAGTGGCTCACCGGTCCCGAAGCGCGCGACTGGGTCCATCGTGAGCGGGCCAACCATGCCGCCGTGGCGGTCGGGGCCGAGACGGCGATTCGCGACGACGTCCGACTCACGGTGCGCGGGGCCGTCGAACCGCGGATCCCGCCGACGCGGGTGATCTTCGATCGTGGGGGCCGACTGCCGGTCGACCACGGGATCCTCACCGATGCGGCCAGCGTTCCCGTGATGGTGGTGCGTGGCCCCGCTGCAATCGCGGTGCCGCCGACCGGAGCGGGGGTCACGGCGATCGAGGCCGACGGCCTCGCCGCCGCGCTCGCGGCCCTCTGGGAGCACGGCATCGACTCCATGCTGGTCGAGGGCGGTGGGCGCCTGGCCGGGGCACTGCTCGAGGCAGACCTGGTCGATCGGATCTACCAGATCCAGGCGCCGGTATGGCTCGGCGGTGGGCGTCCGGCGTGGGCCGGACTCGCGTCGCGTCCCCTCGCTGCCGCACGTCGCTGGCACACCGTGTCGCGTCGGCGGCTCGGCGATGACACCCTGTTGGTGCTGGAGCGCTGATGTTCACCGGACTGATCACCGCTATCGGAACGATCGAGGCTGCCCTGCCGAGCGACGGGGGGCTCGAGCTGGTCATCGCCGCGCCGTTCGACGACCTCGAGATGGGCGAGAGCATCGCGATCAACGGCGCCTGCCTCACGGTCACCGATCGTGAGGCGGGCCGCTTCCGGGTCCACGTGGTGCAGACCTCGCTCGGCCGGACCGCCTTCGGCGACCGGCAGGTCGGCGACCCGGTCAATCTGGAGCGGGCACTCAGGCTGGGCGACCGGCTCGGCGGTCACCTGGTGCAGGGCCACGTCGACGGGGTCGGCACCGTTCGCGCGGTGCGGCAGGACGAGGATACCTGGCTGATCGACGTGGCCATGCCACCCACTGTGGCCGAGGTCACCATCCCGCTCGGCTCGATCACGGTTGATGGCGTCTCGCTCACGGCCAACGCGCTTCCTGCGTCCGACGTCGTCCAGCTTGCCATCATCCCGTTTACCTTGGAGCACACCACGCTCGGCCGGCTCGCGGTCGGCGACCGGGTGCACCTCGAGGGGGACATGGTGGGCAAGCATGTGCGGGCGCTGGCGGCACACTGGGGTGGCGTCCCGGGGGGCGCATGACCACGGCACCGATCGAGCAGGCGCTCGAGGACCTGCGCGCCGGCAAGATGATCGTCGTGGTCGACGACCAGGACCGTGAGAACGAGGGCGACCTCGTCTGCGCGGCCGAGTCGGTGACCCCCGAGATCGTCAACTTCATGGCCCAGCACGGGCGTGGCTGGATCTGCCTCGCGCTCACCTCCGACGACTGCGACCGCCTCGAGCTGCGCCAGATGGTGGAGCGGAACACCGAGTCGATGGCCACCGCCTTCACCGTGACGATCGACGCCGAGCGCCGGTTCGGGGTCACCACCGGCATCTCGGCGGCTGATCGGGCCACCACGATCCGGGTCGCCATCGATCCGGCGACCCGACCCGAGGACCTGCGCCGCCCGGGACACATCTCGCCGCTACGCGCCCGTCGGGGTGGCGTGCTCCGTCGCGTGGGCCACACCGAGGCGAGCGTCGATCTGGCCCGCCTCGCGGGGTTCCGGCCTGCCGGTGTGATCTGCGAGATCCTTGCTGGCGACGGCTCGATGGCTCGACTCCCCGAACTGGAGCGCTTCTGCGCCGAGCATGAACTCACCCTGGTGAGCGTGGCCGACCTGGTCGCCTACCGGCTCCAGACCGAGCAGCTGGTGCACCGGGTGGCGGACGCAAGGCTGCCCACCGCGATGGGCGAGTATCGGGTGATCGGGTATCGCAACGATGTCGACGACAAGGAGCATGTCGCCCTGGTGCTCGGCGACGTGGAGGGCACCCGCGACGTGCTGGTGCGGATGCACTCGAAGTGCCTCACCGGCGACGTCTTCCACTCGCTGCGCTGCGACTGCGGCAACCAGCTGCATGCCGCGATGGAGATGGTCGCCAGCGAGGGACGTGGGGTGATCGTCTATCTCGACCAGGAGGGGCGGGGGATCGGCCTGCTCAACAAGCTCCGGGCCTACGCCCTCCAGGACACCGGCGACGACACCGTCGAGGCCAACGAGCGGCTCGGCTTCAAGGCCGACCTGCGCGACTTCGGCATCGGTGCCCAGATCCTCCGTGATCTCGGTCTCTCGACGCTGCGGGTGATGACGAACAACCCCCGCAAGCTGGTCGGGCTCGAGGGCTACGGTCTCGAGATCGTCGAGCGGGTGCCGCTGCTGACCGATGAGACCCCCGAGAACCAGGCCTACCTGGCGACCAAGCGCGACAAGCTCGGTCACCTGTTCACGAGCTGACCATGACCGAGTGGGAGGGGCGCCTCGACGCGACCGGACGCGTGGCGATCGTGGTCACGCACTGGCACGAACGGATCACCAGTCGGCTCCTCGACGGGGCCCGCCAGGGCTGTCGCGAGGCGGGGATGACCGACGAGGCCATCGACGTGCTCTGGGTCGATGGTGCCTTCGAACTCGGCGTCGCGACGATGGCCGCCGCACGGAGCGGACGCTATGCGGCCCTGGTGGCGCTTGGAGCCGTGGTGCGGGGTGAGACACCCCACTTCGACTACGTGGCCGGTCAGGCCGCGCGGGCGCTCGGTGCCGTCGCCACCGAGACGCTGGTGCCGGTCGGCTTCGGGCTGCTCACCTGCGATACCGTGGCACAGGCGATGGCCCGGGCCGGCGGAGAGGCAGGCAACAAGGGCCACGAGGCTGCCACGGCCGCGCTCCGCACCGCCTCGCTGCTGCGCCAGCTGGATCAGGCATGATCCGGCTCGAGACCCGTCGCCGGGCGCGGGCGCTGCAGCTGCTCTATGCGATCGATGCCGGTCCCGCCGTGGGCGAGACCGCTGCGTACCAAGGCCTCGCCCGCCTCACCGGCCCCGAACCGGGGGTGCTCGACGAGGCCCACGGACTGGTCGAGGGGATCCTCGCCCATTCCGAGGAACTCGACGCGCTTGCCAAGGAAGCGGCCGAGCATTGGCGACCGGAGCGGATTGCCACGGTGGAACGGAACATTCTCCGGATCGGGATCCATGAACTGGTGGTCGGCGTGACCCCGCCGCGGGTGGCGATCGACGAGGCGGTGTGGCTGGCGCAGCGCTTCGCGGGCGCCCGGGCACCGGCGTTCGTCAACGGCGTCCTCGACCGGGTGGCGCGCAACCTCGGGCGACTGTGAACCTCCTCCTCGTCAACTGGCAGGACCTCCGCAATCCCCACGCGGGTGGAGCGGAGATCCACCTCTTCGAGCTCTTTTCGCGACTCGCCGCCGCCGGCCACCGGGTGCGCCTGGTCTGCTCCGGATTTGTCGGCGCGGCCCCGGTTGAAGTGGTCGACGGGATCGAGGTGCACCGCCACGGCGATCGGATGTCGTTCGCCGTCCGCGGGCGGGCCGCCGTTCGGGCAGCGCTCAGGGCCGAACGTCCCGACGTGCTGGTCGATGACATCAACAAGCTGCCGCTGTGTGTGGCGAACCTCACTGACGCCCCGGTGTATGCGATCGTGCCACACCTGTTCGGCACGACCGCGTTTCGGGAGGTGAGTTGGCCGGCGGCCGCCACCGTGTGGACTGCCGAGCGACTGATCCCGCGCTGCTATCGCCGGGCCTGGTTTCATGCCATCAGCGAGTCGACACGCGACGACCTGGTGGCCCGGGGGATTCCCCGCGAACGGATCGCGGTGGTGCACCCGGGGGTCGATACCGAGCACTACACGCCCGATCCGGAGGGCCAGCGGTTCGTGCCACCCCGCTTCGTCTACATCGGTCGCCTCAGACGCTACAAGGGCGTCGACCTGGTCATCCAGGCGCTGGCGCTGGCACGCCGGGAGCGTCCCGATCTGGAGCTGGCGATCGCCGGCTCCGGCGACGATCGGCCCCGTCTCGAGCGGCTGGCCGGCGACTTGGGACTCGGGGACGCGGTGCAGTTTCTCGGCTTCGTCGATGAGCCAACCAAGCTCGCGCTCTTGCGGCGGGCGGTGGCGAACGTATTTCCTTCCCCCAAGGAGGGGTGGGGGATCACCGTGATGGAGGCGGCGGCGTGCGGGACGCCCTCCCTGGCGTCCGACTCGCCGGGACTCCGCGACTCTGTCCGCGACGGTTCCACCGGTCTCCTCGTCCCGCACGGCGATCCTGCGGCGCTTGCCCGGGCCATGCTTCGGCTGGCCGGCGATGCGGCGGAGGTGGATCGGCTGGGGGCGGCAGCCCGGCGCCATGCCTTGGCGCATTCGTGGGACGCCGCGGCCCGGCAGGTGGAGGCCCACCTGCGGGATCTCGCTCGGGGGGATGTCCCCCCGCCATCCTTCGGCTCCTGAAGGAGGACTGCCATGCATGTCACCGTTTCTGCGCGCCACCACCTCACCCTCTCGGACGCCACGCGGCAGCGGGCGCTCGAGGTGATCGACCGGCTGGGCCGCGTCGGTGACCGGGTGCTCGAGGCGACCGCTGTCTTCGACGAGGTTGCCGGTCGGGCCCGGGCCGAGATCCGGCTGCATTGCCGGGGCGATCGGGTGCTGGTGGCGACGGCGGAGACGGTGGACCACCGCAGCGCGCTCGACGAGGTCGAGGAGAAGCTGCGGCGGCAGGTGCGTCGGGAGCAGACTCGCCAGCTCGGCCTCCGTCACATCCAGCCGGCGACCTGAGGCGGCGTGCGCTATCGCGATCTCGTGGCCAAGGGGGAGATGCTCCAGCTCGAGCCGCTCACCGGCGAGCTCGGCCTCGACGGCCTGATCCCCGACGCCGACATCGCCTCACCCGGGCTGGTGCTGGCGGGCTACGTCGATCGCTTCATCCCGGATCGCCTTCATGTGCTGGGCGAGACCGAGATCACCTTCCTCGAGTCACGCGACGAGGCCGGCCGCCGCACGGCGCTGGAGGGGTTCTTCCAGTTCGACCTGCCGGTGGTGTTCATCACCAAGGGGCTCGAGCCGCCGGAGCCACTGTTGGAGATGGCCCGGCAACGCCTGGTGCCGGTCCTGCGCACCCAGCTGAAGACGGCCGAGTTCTATCGCCGCATCAAGCCGATCATCGAGGACGCCTTCGCACCGCGGACCACGCTGCACGGTTCGCTGGCCGACGTCTACGGTGTCGGCCTGCTCTTCGTGGGACGTTCGGGAATCGGCAAGAGCGAGTGCGTGCTCGATCTCGTCGAGCGGGGCCACCGACTGGTCGCCGACGACGTGGTCAAGGTCACCCGTCGCGGCTCCGATGTGCTGCTGGGACAGGGGCACGAACTGGCGGGGCACCACATGGAGATCCGCGGGGTGGGACTGATCGACATCCCGGCGCTGTTCGGGGTCCGCGCGGTCCGCCAGCAGAAGCGGATCGAGGTGGTGGTGCAGCTCGAGGACTGGGAAACGGCGAAGAATGCCGATCGCACCGGTCTGCTCCGCGAGACGCAGTCGATTCTCGACGTGCCGATTCCCAAGATGATCGTGCCGCTCAACCCCGGGAAGAACATCACGGTGGTCTCCGAGGTGGTGGCGATGATGCACCTGCTGCGCTACAGCGGCGTCGATGTGGCGACGGCGTTCAATGAGCGGCTGATCCGCCGGATGCGCGAGAAGCGCGGCGTGCGGGAATACCTCCGGGAAGACTTCGAATGAGCATGCTGCGCGGTGTGGTGGTCGGCCATGGCGAGGTCGCCCAGGCGCTGATCGATGCGGTGGGCCGGATCGCGGGCACCGAGGATTCACTGGTGGCGGTGAGCAACACCGATTGCGACCGAGCGGCACTCGAGGAGCGGATCACCGCGGCGATCGGCGACGGCCCGGGCATCGTCTTCATCGACATGCCGAGCGGTTCGTGCCTCTTCGCCGCGATGCGCCGGCTCCAGGAGATGCCGGGGATCCGGCTGGTCACCGGGGTGAACCTCGCCATGCTGCTCGAGTTCGTCTTTCATCGCGAGGGTCAGGTCGACGAGGTCGCGGCCCAGGTGGCCGAGGCGGGCGCGCGCGCGGTCGGCACTCGCTGATGTCGCTGGTCCTCTGCCGCGTCGATGACCGGTTGGTGCACGGCCAGGTCGTGATCGGCTGGGGACGTCCCCTTGGCGCCCGCTCGATCCTGCTGGTCGACGACGACGTGGCGGCCTCGTCCTGGGAGCAGGACCTCTACCGGATGGCCGCGGCCGACGGCGTGGACATCACCTTCGTGGGCACTGCCGAGGCGATTGAGCGGCTGCCGACCTTCGCCGCGGACCGGCGTCGCACCATCCTGCTCACTGGCGACCTCGACACCATGGCGCGGCTCCGCGTGGCCCACCCCGAGCTGGTGCAACGCATCAATCTCGGGGGGATCCACCATCGCCCTGGCCGCCACGAGAAGCTGCGCTATCTCTATCTCGACGAGGCCGAGGAGGTGCTGCTCGAGCAACTCCACGCTGGCGGTGCCGAGGTGGCCGCCCAGGACCTGCCGACCTCGCGGGCCATCGGTGCCGGAGATCTGCTGTGACGCCACTCGTCGCCGTGCTGCTGGTGGCGTGGGGCACCATCGTGGCGGTGGACCTGATCACCGTGCCCCAGGGATTGCTGTCGCGACCCCTCGTGGCCGCGACGGTCGCCGGTGCGATGGCCGGCGACGTGATGGCCGGACTTGTCGCCGGCGCCGTCCTGGAGCTCTACGCCCTCGAGGTGCTGCCGATCGGGGCGGCGCGCTATCCCGACTACGGCCCTGGAGCGGTCGCAGCCGGGGCCGCGGCTGCCCTGATCCCCGAGGCGAGCCCGATCGGGATCGCCGGACTGGTCGGACTGCCACTCGGCGTGATCGGCGGTTGGAGTGTCCACCTTCACCGGCGCCGCAATGCCCGGTCGGTCGAGGAGGCCCTGGCAAGGGTCTCGGCGGGTGATGCCCGGGCGATCTGGGACCTGCAGCGAACCGGCCTGCTGCGTGACGCCCGCCGCGGCCTGCTGGTGTCACTGATCGCCATGGCGGCAGCCTGGGCGGTGAGCCTGATCCCCTGGGGCGACATCCCCCATCGGCAGCCGCTCGACTGGGCGGTGCTGGCCGGCGGCATCGCCGCCGCACTGGGTGGTGCCATCCGGAGCGCGGGGCAGGGGGCCCGCCAGCGCTGGCTCACCATCGGCCTGGTGACCGGCCTCCTGGTGGTGCTATGGCGCTGAGTCCGCGAAGGCAGGCGATGATTCGCCTCCTCGGGGTCCAGGCGGCATGGACCTACGAGCGAATGGCGGGGATTGGCGTGGGCCATGCGACGGCGCCGCTGCTGCGCGACCTCTACCGAGACCGGCCTCCGGAGGAGCGTCGGGCGGCTGTGGCGCGCTCGGCGGAGTACTTCAACTCGCACCCCTACCTTGCGGGGGTGGCGGTCGGTGCGGTGACCCGTGCCGAACGCGATGGGATGTCGGGAGCGGCAATCTCGCGCCTTCGCACCGCCCTCTCGGGACCACTGGGGGCCCTGGGCGACCAGCTGATCTGGGCTGGCGAGGTGCCAGCCCTGATGGGGCTCGCGCTCGCCGCAGTCCCGTGGTTCGGCTGGTGGGTCGTGCCGCTCGTGGTCGTGGCCCACAACGCCTGGCGCCTGTGGCTCACCCGCTGGGGTCTCGACCTCGGCCTGGAGTGTGGGCTCGAGGTAGGGCACGCGCTGCAGCGGTCGTGGCTGCCCCGGGGGGCCGAGGACGCCCAGCGCTTCGCCGCATTCGCGGTCGGCCTCGGCGTGCCGCTCGCGGCGGCATGGCTCCTCGATGGCCATCCCTCGCACGGCGTGAAGATCACCCTCAGCGCAGCGGCGGTGGGGACGGGACTGACGCTCTGGCCGGCCAGCCGGGCCCGGGTGACCGGGTTGCGGGTGGGCCTGGTGCTGATGTGGCTGCCCTGCTGGTGATGGGAGTATGGCGATGACCGAACGGACCGTGACGATCCGCAACGAGCTCGGGCTGCACGCCCGGCCCGCCGCGAAGTTCGTGCGGCTGGCCGCCACCTTCGGTGCCGGCATCGAGCTCGAGCGCGACGGCCAGAGTCATCAACGGCAAGAGCATCATGGGCGTGATGATGCTGTCGGCGGAGTGCGGGGCGATCGTCACGGTGCGAGCCAGCGGCGACGACGAGGTGGCAGCGGTCGATGCCGCTGGCGGCGCTGATCGAGCAGGGATTCGACGAGTGACCGATCCCCGGTCGCTCCGCGGCGTGGGCGTCTCGCCCGGCGCTGGCTGTCGCGCCGGCCCTGGCGGTGCGCTGGGCCTTTCCCGATGTTGTCGATCGGACGGTCGACCCCGAAGAGGTCGATCGCGAGATCGTCCGGTTGCGCGATGCCGTGAGCGAGGTGGCCGACCAGCTCGAGCACCTGCGCCGTCGCACCATGCAGCGCGCCGGGACCGAGGAAGCCGGGATCTTCGACGCGCAGATCATGATGGTCCAGGACGAGGACTTCCTGCCGGGTGTCGAGGCGCTGATCCGCAAGAACAACCTCGCCGCCGAGACCGCCTACGAGTTCAAGGCGCTGGAGATCCGCAACGCCTTCCAGCGCGCCGAGGTCCGGTGCTGCGCGACCGGGTCGCCGATCCTCAACGCGATCCAGCTCCGGATGCTCGCCCAGCTGATGGGCGGCAGCGCCGACGACGGCTGGCTCGCGCGAGATCGAGGTGAGGTGATCCTGGTGGCGCGCGAACTCTCACCAGGGCTCACCGTCCAGCTCGATCGTGACCACGTGGTCGGAGTGATCAGCGAGGAGGGGACCCGCACCTCCCACGCGGCGATCCTGGCGCATTCGCTCGGGATCCCGGCCGTGATGGGCGCCACCGGCGCGATGGACCGGATCGCCGAGGGCACCATGGTGCTGCTCGACGGGCACTCGGGGGTGGTGATCATCGATCCCACCCTCGACGAACTCGAGGCGGCACGGGTCCAGGCCACCCGTCGGGCCAAGCTGGAGATGCAGCTCGAGGGCATCGCGGGCGAGCCGGCGATCACGCCCGACGGCCATCGGATGGGGTCTGCTCGCGCAACATCGACCTCCCCGAGGAGGTCGAGTCGGCGGTGCACCACGGCGCCGAGGGAGTGGGCCTGCTGCGCACCGAGTTCCTGGTGACGGGCCGAACCTCGCTGCCGTCCGAGGACGAACAGACCGAGTATTACCGCCGGGTCGGTGCGGCATTCGCCGGGCACCCGGTCATCGTGCGCAGCTACGATCTGGGCGGCGACAAGTTCCCCGTGTCGTTCACCGCGCCGCACGAGGCCAATCCCTTCCTGGGGTGGCGCTCGATCCGGGTGTGCCTCGACCAGCCGGAGATCTTCCGGCCCCAGCTGCGGGCGATGCTGCGCGCGGCGGCCGACCGGAAGATCCAGCTGATGATTCCGATGGTGATCGATCACTCGAGGAGGTGCGCGCGGTCCGGGCGCTGGTCGCCGAGGAGGCGGCCGGGTTGCGGGCGGCCGGAGTGCGGGCCGCGGACGAGCTGCCGATCGGCGTGATGATCGAGACGCCCGCGGCGGTGATGCTGGCCGACGTGCTGGCGCGCGAGTCGGTGTTCCTGAGCGTCGGAAGCAACGACCTGACCCAGTACACGCTGGCGGTCGATCGGGGCAACGCCCGGCTGGCCCATCGCTTCTCGTCGCTGCATCCGGCGGTGGTGCGGCAGCTCGCGTTGGTGCGGCAGGCCGGGGCCGAGGCACGCAGGTCAGCACCGCGGTCTGTGGCGAGATGGCATCGAACCCGGTCGCGATCGTGCTGCTGCTGGGACTCGGCTACGATCGGCTCAGCGTGGGTCCGCCCGCCTTGCCATTGATCAAGTGGGTCATTCGTCACCTGCCGCGCGAGGCCGCCGTCGAGGCCGCTGACCGCGCCTTGCGGGCCACCGAGCGCGACGAGGTGGTGGCGGTGTTGCGCGAGACCCTCGGCCAGCACCTCGACCTCCGGCTGGTGGACCCGGCCGGCGCGTTGCCCCGCCTTCTGGGTGGGACTAGCTTGCCGCTCACCTCGTAAACCCGGACCATCACGAGCGAACGCCCATGGCCTCCAGCGCGAGTCACGTCTTCACGTCCGAATCGGTCACCGAGGGCCACCCGGACAAGGTGGCCGACCAGATCTCCGATGCGGTGCTCGACGCCATTCTCGCGCGCGATCCCGTGGCGCGCGTGGCGTGCGAGACGTTGGTGACGACCGGAATGGCGGTGCTCGCCGGCGAGATCACCACCACGGCCTACGTCCACATCCCCGACATCGTGCGCCGCACGGTGGAACGGATCGGTTACACCGATGCCCGGATGGGCTTTGATTCCCGCACCTGTGCCGTGCTGACGTCGATCGACCGCCAGTCGCCCGATATCGCGATGGGGGTCGACAGTGACGACCCCGAGCGGCAGGGTGCCGGCGACCAGGGGATGATGTTCGGCTACGCCACCGACGAGACGCCGGAGTTGATGCCGCTGCCCGGTACGCTCGCCCACCGGCTCGCCGCACGCCTCGCTGCGGTGCGCCGCGGTGGCCCGGGCCTGCCGCATCACCCGTGGTTGCGACCCGATGGCAAGACCCAGGTGTCGGTCGAGTACGAGGGCGATCGCCCGGTGGCCGTGCGCACGGTGGTGGTCAGTACCCAGCACGACGACGTCTACAATCGCCGGGCCGTCTCGAAGCGGCGCATCACCGGCGCGATGCGTGAGGACGTGATCGCACCGGTGCTCGAGGAGTTCGGACTCGACGGCGGCCGGATCACCACCCATGTCAATCCGACCGGTCGCTTCGTGATCGGCGGGCCCGCAGGGCGATGCCGGACTCACGGGCCGGAAGATCATCGTCGACACCTATGGCGGAATGGCCCGCCACGGTGGCGGCGCCTTCAGTGGCAAGGATCCCACCAAGGTCGATCGCTCGGCGGCCTATGCGGCGCGCTGGGTTGCCAAGACATGTGATCGCCGCCAAGCTCGCCCGTCGCTGCGAGGTGCAGCTGGCCTACGCCATCGGCGTGGCGCGACCGGTCTCGGTCATGGTCGACACCTTCGGCACCGGCGTGGTCCCCGACAGTCGGCTGGAGCGAGGGGTGCGCGAGGTCTTCGACCTGCGACCCGCGTCGATCATCGCCGACCTGAAGCTGCGCCAGCCGATCTACACCCCCACCGCCGCCTACGGCCACTTCGGCCGCGAGCCGGTGCGCGACAGCTATGCCGACCCCGACCTGCGGCCACGCAAGGTCGATTTCTTCACCTGGGAGCGGACCAGCCGGGTCCGCGACCTGCTGGCGGCCGTGAAAGCCTGAGGAGACCGATGTCGATGATTGCCCTGGATGCCCCGCATCACGTCCACGACCTGGCCCTGGCCGACGAGGGGAAGCGCCGGACCGAGTGGGCCGAACGCTCGATGCCGGTGCTGCGCCAGATTCGTGAGCGCTTCGCCAAGGAACTCCCGCTGGCCGGTCGCCGGATGTCGTGCTGCCTGCACGTCACCACCGAGACGGCCAACCTGATGATCACGCTGCGCGCGGCGGGCGCCGAGGTGGCGCTCTGCGCCTCGAATCCGCTCTCGACCCAGGACGACGTGGCAGCGCACCTGGTGCGCGACCACGGCGTGCACGTCTATGCGATCAAGGGCGAGGATCACGAGACCTACTACACCCACATTGCCCAGGCTCTGGCATTCGGGCCCGACTTCACCCAGGACGACGGCGCCGACCTCGTCGGCTCGCTGCACATGATCGCCCTCGGCCGGCTCGATGATCTGGCCGGTCCGATCCGCGCCATGGTCGAGCAGATGAGCGAGGAGGAGCGACAGGCGCTGGTGGCCAAGGTGCGGGGCTCGACCGAGGAGACCACCACCGGGGTGATTCGTCTCAAGGCGATGGCCGTCGAGGGGATCCTCAGGTTCCCGGTCATTGCCGTGAACGACTCCCGCACCAAGCACATGTTCGACAACCGCTACGGCACCGGCCAGTCGACCCTCGACGGCATCGTGCGCGCCACCAACATGCTGCTCGCCGGCAGCACCATGGTCGTGGCGGGCTACGGCTGGTGTGGTCGTGGCCTGGCGATGCGCGCCCGCGGCGCGGGCGCTCGCGTGGTGGTGACCGAGGTCGACGCCCTCTCGGCGCTCGAGGCACGGATGGATGGCTTCGACGTGATGCCGATGGCCGAGGTGGCCCCGCGCGGTGATCTCTTCTGCACCGTGACCGGCAACATCCACGTGATCCGCCCCGAGCACTTCGCCAAGATGAAGGACGGTGCCGTGGTGGCCAACTCGGGCCACTTCAACGTCGAGCTCGATCTCGAGGGGCTCGCCGCGATGGCGAGTGCACGACGCAACATCCGCGGCTTCATCGACGAGTTCGTGGTCGACGGCCGCCGCATCCTGGTGCTTGCCGAGGGGCGGTTGATCAATCTCTCGGCCGCCGAGGGCCATCCCGCCTCGGTGATGGACATGTCGTTCGCCAACCAGGCGCTGGCGGCCGAGTATCTCGTCGCCAACGAGGAGACGCTCTCCCGTGCGGTCCACAAGCTGCCGCCGGAGGTCGATCAGCGAATCGCCGCGCTGAAGCTTGCGGCGATGGGGGTCGACATCGACACCCTCACCGACGAGCAGGTCACCTACCTCGCGAGCTGGGACGCTGGCACCTGACGCGCTGGTACTCGTGACCGTGGCGCGCCTCGCCATGGACCGGACCACCAACACCCCGGTTGTCTTCCTCCGCGAGGTGGTGGGCAGCCGGGGTGTCGCCATCTGGATCGGCGCCGCCGAGGCGAGCGCGATCGGACTGGCGCTGCAGGGCGAGGAACCGTCGCGGCCGATGACCCACGACCTCCTTGCGGCCACGCTCCGGGCCCTCGACGGTCGAGGTGACACGGGTGGCCGTCGTCGCGATGCGCAACGGCACCTACTTCGCCGAGGTGCGGCTCCGGCGAGCCGATGGCGAGGCGGCAACGCTCGACGCGCGACCCTCCGATGCGATTGCCCTGGCGCTGCGCAGTGGCACCGAGATCGTCGTGGCCGAATCGCTGCTCACCGAGGAGGGCGGTGCCGCGCCGGAGGCCCCCGAGCCGCTCTCGCCCGACGAACTGCGCGACCGTCTCCGACGGATGGGTCCCGAGGACTTCGGTCGGTTCGTGCCGTGATCACCGCACTGGCAGCAGGACTGCTGGCGCTCCAGGTGGCCGCCCAGGCGCCCGGAACCGTGGCGGTGCGCGGCCGGGCCGAGCGCGTGGTCGGGGGTGACACGGTGGCCGCCGGTGGCGCCCGCATCGATCTCCATCGCGTCGGTCCCAGCGCCCAGGGAGTGATCGACTCTGGCAGCGCCGGCGCCGATGGGCGGTTCGCCTTTCGGGCCAGGGTCGACAGCGGCGATGTGCTGCTGGTGAGTGCCCGCTGGCACGGGGTGGAATACTTCGCCGCACCGGTCGTCCTCGGCGCGCCGGTCACCGTGACCGTGGTCGACACCTCGGCCGCCGCGCCGGTGTCGATCGTTGCACGGCACGTGATCATCGGTGGCCCGGCCGCCGATGGCAGTCGCGACGTGGTCGATCTGGTGATCCTCCGCAACGGGAGCGGGCTCACCCGGGTTGGTGGCGGCACCGGCGTGCCTTCGTTCCGGATGCCGACGCCTCCCCGGGTCGCGAACCTCCGGGTCGGCGACGGCGATTTCACCCCGGATGCCTTCGAGCACGAGGGCGACGAGTTGCAGCTCTTCGCGCCGATCCCGCCGGGTGACCGGCAGTTCTTCCTCGAGTACCAGCTGCCGCCCAAGGCTCGTGCCCTCGAGCTGCCGTTGGTCCCCGCACCCGATACCCTCAGCATCCTCGGCGAAGAGCGCGACCTGCGGATCCCGGCTCCGCTCAGCAAGGCGGGCACCGAACAGATGGTCGGTCAGCGAGTTCACCCGCTGGACCGGTCGTCCCGGCGCCGGAACGCTTGAGATCGGCATGCCGGACGCCAGCTCCACGCCGCGCTGGCTGCTGCCGTTGCTGGTTGCCCTGGTCGCGGTACCGCTCCTGATGATCACCCGGCGGGCGCTCTTGCCGCGCGAGGCAAGCTGACCTACCCTTCGCCCAGCAACACAGTGACCAGCGAACGGGGACGCTCGGAAGACCGGTGCGATACCGGCGCGGCCCCGCCACTGTAACGGGCAGATCTGATGTAGCCGTCGCTCAACCGGCCACTGGGAGTTGACTCCCGGGAAGGCGGGCGACGGGCCCGGAGCCAGGAGACCTCTCCGTTCGCGCCACCTAGTCACCCTCGGGGGAGGGAACGGTGGCGTGATCGTGAGACGGCTCCTCGTCCTCACTTCCCGCGCCCGGTGTCCTCTCCAACGGATCCGGGCGCCTCGTGTCTCCACCGCTCGCCACTCGCCGGTTCATCTGGCCGCTGCTCGTCGTCGCCGGCGTCGTTGCCGCGATCGTCGGTCTGCTGGTGGGTGCCGTGGCGGTCCCGGTCGGCGAAGTGGCACGGGCGCTCCTCGGTGGTGGCACGCCCCACGCCGTGATCATTCGCGAGCTGCGGTTGCCACGTGTGGTGCTGGCCTTCGGCGTTGGCGGGTCGCTGGCCGTTGCCGGGGCCGCACTCCAGGCAGTGGTCGCCAATCCCCTCGCCGAACCGTGGCTGCTGGGACTCTCCGGTGGGGCGGCGCTCGGTGCGGTGCTCGCCCTCGTGGTCGGCTTGCCGGCCGGCTGGAGTGTCGCGGCCTGTGCCACCCTCGGCGCGCTGGCCGCGATCGCCCTCGTCTATCGCGTCGCACTCGTGGCCGGTCGACGTCTCGATCCGCGGGTCCTGATCCTCGCCGGAGTGGTCGTGGGTGCCTTTGCCAGTGCGATCAGTGCGGCGCTGCTGGTGGTCACCGATCCGTTCACCTTCAGGGCGGCCACCCTCTGGCTCTTCGGCGGCTTCAGCGGCGCCAGCTGGAGCGTCGTGATGCGCTTCACCATCGCGGCATTGCCGGGGCTGTTGTTGCTGGGGTGGCTGGCGCGCGGACTCGACCTGATCGCGCTGGGCGATGACACGGCGGCGGCCCTCGGGGCCGACACCGCTCGAGTGCGCCGGCTCGCCGTGGCAGCCACCGCGGTGCTCACTGCGGCCACCGTGTCGGTGGCCGGCGTGATCGGGTTCGTGGGCCTGGTGGTTCCTCACGCCCTCCGCTGGACCGTGGGGCCGCTGCACCGTGGCCTGCTGCCGGCAGCATTCCTGGCCGGTGGTGCCTTCACGGTGCTGGCCGACGCGGGAGCCCGGACGGTGCTGGCGCCCGCCGAGCTGCCGGTCGGCGTGATCACGGCGCTGGTCGGCGTGCCGATCTTCGCCGTGCTGCTGCGCCGGAGCGTGGCGTGACGCTCCGCGCCGAGTCACTCACCCTCCGCTATCCCGGTGCGGTCGCGCCGGCAGTTCACGAGGCCTCGCTCGGGCTCGAGCGGGGTGAGCTGGTGATCGTGGCCGGACCCAACGGCAGCGGCAAGAGCACCATCTTTCGTGCCCTGCTCGGGCTGTTGCAGCCGGACGCCGGGACGGTGCACCTCGACGGCCGACCGATCGAGCGCTGGCGCCGCGACGCACTGGCCAGGGTGATCGCCGCCCTGCCGCAGCGCGAGGAACCGGCGTTCCCACTGGCGGTGCGCGACGCGGTGCTGCTCGGCCGCTGGTCGCGGCTGGGACCGTTCCAGCGGGTCGGAGTCGACGACCGCCGTGCCCTCGCCGCCGCGCTCGATCGATGTGCCCTCGGCGATCTCGCCGATCGCGGCACCGACACCCTCAGCGGCGGCGAATGGCAGCGGGTGCGTGTCGCCCGGGCCCTC
This sequence comes from uncultured Gemmatimonadales bacterium, assembly GCA_963817715.1. Lineage (GTDB taxonomy): Bacteria > Gemmatimonadota > Gemmatimonadetes > Gemmatimonadales > GWC2-71-9 > Palsa-1233. The sequence continues at coordinate 863,266 of CAWFPG010000004.1, read as the reverse complement.
GCGGCGGAGCCTCGGTACCTGCTCCTCGACGAGCCGGGTACCGCTCTCGATCTTGCCCATGAGATGGCGCTCTTCGAGTTGCTGCGCGAACTGGTGCGCGATGGCCTCGGTGTGCTCGCGATCACCCACCACCTCAACCTGGCCGTCCGCTACGCCGACCGCGTGATCCTGGTCGACCGGGGCCGGGTGGCGGCCGACGGCCCACCCGCCGAGGTGCTGACCGAGTCGCTGGTCTCCGCCGTCTTTCGCTGGCCGGTGTCGATCAGGCTGTTGCCCGACGGTGCGCCCCATCTCGTGCCGCTGCGCCGCGATGAGATGCCCGATGGCGGCGCGCCGTCTCCCACGTCTCGCCCCGGATTGCGCTGATGTCGCGGGGGCGTCGCCCTCCTCGCCGCGGCACCACTTGCGGCGCAGCAACCCGTCTCCCGGCTCGATGACCTACGGCAACCTCGGCGCCGCACGGTCGCGAGGGATCAAGGCGTCCGGCAGAGAGCCGTGGGGTGACCCTCCTTGGCCGGCGCAATTTTCGGGGTTCCGGGACCGTCACCTGGGTCGGCGAGCGCCAGGATGCCGACGTCCGGGATTTCCCGGCGACCCGGACCACGTTACCCTCCTATGGCACCGTCGATCTCGCCCTCGAGGCCTCATTGGTGGGTCTCGGTTCAGAGGGCGCCGGCGCCGTGCTGCTGGAGCGGGTCGAGAACCTGTTCGATGTCGCCCGGGAGCAGGCGGTGGGTTTCCCTGGTCGGGGTCGCACCCTCTTCGTGGGGGGGCGGCTCACCTACTGAATCACCGAGTCGAGAGCCGATGCGTCGCTGTCTGCACCTTCTCCTGATCGCGCTCGTGGCCGGGGCCTGTGCCCCGACCAACAGCACCGGCAGTCTGCCCGTCGAGACGCTTGTGCTGCTCGACTCGACCTCCGCCGGCACCGATCTCATCCTGGTGCCGCTCGACTCGACCGATCACCAGGTGCGGATTCCGCTCGACGGCCTCGGATTCACGCCGAGCGTCCTGGCGTCGCGGGGCTCGGTCGCCCTGGTCGCGGGATCGCAACCACAGGCAGGCGCCGCGATCGTCGATCTTGCAGGGCGGCGGGTGGTCGGTACCGTGGCCCTGCTCGATGGGGACGTTCGCGCGGCCACGATCTCCGATGCCGAAGAGGCCTACGTCGCGACGGCCTCGAGTGCCGCGGTCACCCGGATCGGGCTCACCGACGGGTCGTCAGAGCTGATCGGCGCACCGGGTGGGCCGCAGGGGGTCGTGGCGACCCGGGGCAAGGTCTTCGCCGTCATCGGCAACCGAATCGGCTGCTCACCGGCCTTCTGCGATCGCGGCGCGAGCTGGTTGGTTCAGGTCCGCCAGGGCCTTCCACGCGATTCGATCCCGCTATCGGGCGAGGGCAACGCCGGCCCGTCCGCCGTCGGTGCCGACGGCTTGCTGTACGTGCTGAGTGCCGGTCCGCCCCTCGGAGGAGGAGACGCACGGCTCTCGATCGTCGACCCGGTCCGGAATGTCGAACTGGTCTCCTACGCCGGGATCGGGCCGGCGTCCCCCGCTTGGTTGGCGAGTGACGGCGGTGAGCGGATCCTGATGGCCAGCCCGGTGGGGGGACTGACGGTCTTCAACACCCGGGAACGGCGCTTCACCCTTCCCTATACCAGCGGCATCCCGCTGTCGATGCCGAGGGGACTGGTCACCGACGCTCGGGGACTGGCCTACGTGCCGGAGCAGGACGGGTGCGGGACCTCGGGTGGCGGGCGGGTGCGCGTGTTCGGGCTCGACCTCATCGAGCGGCAGTCGATCGCGAGTGGCAGCTGCCTCGTCGGCGCGTCCATCGCCGAGGTGCCGGGCAACGATCTCTACGGACCCTAGCAGGTGCCCGGGTCCGCCACGCTCACGCCGGCGATCGTCGTCGGGATGATCCGCTATGGCGAGAGCTCGCGGATCGTGCGACTCGCCACCCGGGACCTCGGGGTCCAGGGCGCCATCGCCAAGGGGGCGATGCGGCCCCGTTCACGGATCGGCGCTTCGCTCCAGCTCCTGGCGGAGGGGACCGCCCACCTGATTCCCGGCCGCGGCGAGTTGGCCATCCTGAGCGCCTTCGACATCGACTCGGTCCATCACGGCCTGGCCAGTTCGCTGGGAGCCTTCCACGCCGCGTCGGCGCTGGCCGAGCTGGCTGCCCGGGTGGTTCCGCCGGTCGCCCAGGTCGAGATCTACGACACCCTTCGCGACGGCATCAGGACACTGGCCGCCTCGCCGGCCGATCTGGTCGACGTGATGGCGCTCCGGGCCCTCTGGCGCCTGGTCGATGCCCTCGGGGTCTCGCCCGCGCTGGAGAGCTGCGCGCGCGATGCTCGCTTGGTCCCCCCGGGTCGGCCGCCTTCTCGGTACAGGAGGGTGGGCTCCTCTGCGATGCCTGTGCCCGGGGCGGTTCCCCGATCCGGCTGGAGCAGGGGGACCGTGAGGCACTGGCGTTCTTCCTCCACGGGGTGGGGGAGCCACCGGATCTCGATCTTCCTCACGCCGCTGCTCACCGTCGGCTTCTGAGCCGCTGGATCGTCACCCACCTTGCCGAGGCGGAGTTGCCGGCGCTGGCCCTGTGGCGCCGGGGCCGATGACAGCGCCCGCCGGGGCGGATAAGTTCCTCACAGTCGGCGGCTTGCACCCCGCCGTGCCCCAGGTGGGAGGTGCCGCGCGACGCTCGCTTTGTCGTCGAGAATCCGGGAGTGGCCCATGCGCCGGCTGGTCGGGCTGGCGGTGGTCGGGCTGCTGGTCGCCAACGCTTCACCGCTGGCGTCCCAGCGGCCCGGCGCACCAACAGCAGTCAAGCTCGAGGAGCCGCGCCCGGCACCGGTCTTCCCGGTGGCCATCGTGCCGTTCTCGATACCTCCGGAGCTCTGCCGGGGCGGTCGGGTCCCGGCGGTCACCCTCACCGTCCACGACGCGATCGCCAAGCCGGTCCAGACGCTGCGCCTCAGGAACCGCCAGCGGCAGCTGCTCGACCGACTGCCGCTGCGCTGTGGGCGCTACGTGGCTCTCTGGGACGGGACCATCGACCAGGGCACTCGGATGGCCCCCCCGTTCGTCTACTACCTCCAGTTGACGGTCGAATTTCCCGACACTGCCCCCTTGCGGGACACCTTCAAGCTCGTCGTACCGCCCAATTGATCGCCGGCTGCCGTTTCGGCAGGTTCCGGCGGTCCGCGCCTTGCCCATCTGAGGCGTGACCAGAGGAGGTCGAGTTCATGCTTCGTCCAGAACGGTTGACGCTCAAGACGCAGGAGGCGGTGCGTGGCGCGCTGGAGCACGCCCGCAATCGGGGCAATCCGGTGGTCAACGATGCCCACCTGCTGGCTGCGCTCCTGGCCCAGGAGGATGGCATCGTCCAGCCGGTGCTCAAGAAGGCCGGCGTGGTGGTGCCGCGGTTGTCCAACCAGGTCGAGGCGGAGGTCGCCAGCTTTCCGCGTCAGGAGGGGAGCGACCAGCCGCCGACCCTCGACCGGACGGTGTCGAAGGTGTTCGACCGGGCCGAGAAGATCGCCAAGGAGCTGGGCGACGAGTACGTCTCCACCGAGCACCTGTTGCTGGCGCTGGTGGAGGAGAAGGGGACCACGGCGCGGCGGCTGATCGAGAACGAGGGTCTCGATGCCGAGGGGCTGCGCGACGCGCTGGCCGAGATCCGTGGGTCGCATCGGGTGACCGATCAGGAACCGGAGGCGAAGTACCAGGCGCTGGATCGCTTCACGCGCAACCTCACCGACCTCGCCCGCGAGGGGAAGCTCGATCCGGTGATCGGTCGCGACGAGGAGGTCCGCCGCGTGATGCAGGTCCTGTCGCGCCGGACCAAGAACAATCCGGTGCTGATCGGTGAGCCCGGTGTCGGCAAGACCGCGATCGTCGAGGGACTGGCCCAGCGGATCGTCTCGGGCGACGTCCCCGACTCGCTCAAGGGGAAGGAGATCGTCGCGCTCGACATCGGCCTGCTGCTGGCCGGGGCCAAGTATCGCGGCGAGTTCGAGGAGCGCCTCAAGGCGGTGGTCAAGGAGTTGACCGATGCCGAGGGGCGCTACGTGGTGTTCATCGACGAGATGCACACCCTCGTGGGCGCCGGCAAGGCGGAAGGGGCGGTCGACGCCTCCAACCTGCTCAAGCCGGCGCTGGCGCGAGGCGAGCTGCATGTGGTCGGTGCCACCACGCTCGACGAGTACCGCCAGCATGTGGAGAAGGATGCCGCACTCGAGCGCCGCTTCCAGCCGGTCTACGTGGGCGAGCCGTCGGTGGAGGACACCATCGCGATCCTCCGCGGCCTCAAGGAGAAGTACGAGGTGCACCACGGCGTGCGGATCACCGACGACGCACTGGTGGCCGCCGCCACGCTGAGCAACCGCTACATCGGCGACCGGTTCCTGCCCGACAAGGCGATCGACCTGGTCGACGAGGCCGCATCGCGACTGCGGATCGAGATCGACTCGCTGCCGCAGGAGATCGACGAGGTCGAGCGGCGGATCCTGCAGCTCGAGATCGAGCGGCAGTCGCTGCTCAAGGAGAAGAGCAAGGCGGCGGTCGAGCGGCGCGACACGATCGAGCACGAGCTCGCCGAGCTGAAGGAGAAGAGCGGCGCGATGAAGGCCCGGTGGCAGGCCGAGAAGGCCGCCATCGAGAAGCTCCAGGCGATGAAGGTCGAGGTCGACAAGCTGCGGACGCGAGGTGGAGCAGGCGTCGCGGACCGGCGACCTGCAGCGCGCCGCCGAGCTGCGTCATGGACGGATTCCCGAGCTCGAGCACGAGATCACGGTGGCCGAACAGGCGCAGCACGAGCAGGGCGACGGGCCGCGCTACCTCCGCGAGGAGGTCGACACCGAGGACATCGCGTCGGTCGTCGCCAAGTGGACCGGGATTCCGGTCACCAAGATGCTCGAGTCGGATCGGGAGCGGCTGACGCGGCTCGAGCAGGAGCTCGGTCGCCGGGTGATCGGCCAGCCCGAGGCGCTCGCCGCCGTGTCCAACGCCGTGCGCCGCACCCGGGCCGGTCTCCAGGACCGGGACCGACCCACCGGCTCCTTCATCTTTCTCGGACCCACCGGCGTCGGCAAGACCGAGACCGCGCGCGCCCTGGCCGAGTTCCTCTTCGACGACGAGCGCGCCATGGTGCGGCTCGACATGTCGGAGTACATGGAGAAGCACGCGGTGGCCCGGATGATCGGCGCCCCGCCGGGATACATCGGCTACGAGGAGGGCGGCCAGCTCACCGAGGCGGTGCGCCGGCGGCCCTATTCCGTGATCCTGCTCGACGAGATCGAGAAGGCGCATCCCGACGTCTTCAACCTGCTGCTGCAGGTGCTCGACGACGGGCGGCTCACCGACTCCCAGGGCCGGGTGGTCGACTTCCGGAACACGGTCATCATCATGACCAGCAACATCGGCTCCCAGCACATTCTCGCCGCCGGGGCCGCCGACGCGACACAGTGGCAGGTGGTCGAGACCAAGGTGCTCGAGGCGCTCCGGGCCCACTTCCGGCCCGAGTTCCTCAACCGGGTCGACGACATCGTGGTCTTCCGGCGGCTGTCGCGCGACGATCTCGAGATGATCGTGGCGCTCCAGCTGGCGCGACTGCGGCAGATGGTCGCCGCCAAGGGGCTGGTGCTCGACGTGGCACCGGAGGCGATGCACTGGATCGCCGAGGCCGGCTACGATCCGCTCTACGGCGCGCGTCCGCTCAAGCGGGTGATCCAGCGCGAGTTGCAGAACCCGATCGCCCTGGCGCTGCTCGAGGGCGACTACGAGGAGGGCGACACGGTCCGGATCACCCATCAGGGCGACGGCCTGGCCTTCCAGCGCGTCCGCGCCTGATGGGCGGGCCGCCGCCGAGCGAGGCCGATCAGCACGGCATCGGACTCGCCCTCGTCGAGGCGGCTCGGGGGATGGCTCTCGACGAGGTCCCGGTCGGGGCGGTGGTGCTGCGCGGCGGCGAGGTCCTCGGCGCCGCGCACAACGAGACCGTGGCGCGGGGCGATCCGACCGCCCACGCGGAGTGGCTCGCGATCCAGCGCGCCCTCGCGGCCATCGGCAGCGACCGCCTCACCGGCGCAACCCTCTACATCACCCTCGAACCCTGCGCCCAGTGCGCCGGCGCAATCGTGCTCGCCAAGGTGGGGCGCGTGGTCTTCGGCGCCTGGGACCCCAAGGCGGGGATGGCGGGATCGCTGCACGACCTGCTGCGCCATCCGCGGCTCAATCACCGACCCGAGGTGATCGGCGGCGTGCGCGAGCAGGAGTGCGGCGCGATGCTCAGGGAGTTCTTCGCGGCGCGGCGATAGACGATGGACGATAGACGATAGACGTCGACAAGGCTGTCACCACCTGCAGAATCGACCCCGAACCCCAAGCTGACCCCGGAGTGCGTCTATCGTCTATCGTCTCTCGTCTATCGTGGTAATATTCAGCATCCCCAGACAAGCAGAGTCGCTGATGTCCACGCTCCGGTGCCGCGGTCGCCTCCTCGTGCTCGCCCTGTTTCTCGCCATTTCCCCGCTCGCCCGCCCAGGGCCGCTGGTGGCGGTGGCCGATTCCTCGCCGTTCCGGCCGCTCGACCTGCCGACCCCGAATGCCGTCCGCACCGCCAGCGGCCGTCCCGGTGCGGGCTACTGGCAGCAGCGGGTCGACTACCGGATCCGGGCCACCCTCGATCCGGCGACCCACCGGATCAGCGGCAACGAGACGATCCACTACGTCAACAACTCGCCCGACGCCCTGCCATATCTCTGGCTTCACGTGGAGCAGAACATCTGCGCCCCGGGGAGCATCACCTCCCAGCTCGATCAACCGCCGCTGGTCTTCCTCGGCTCGACCTTCGACTTCTCGTGCCAGGGATTCACGGGGGCTCCCACCCTCGCGTCGATGACGCTCAACGGGCGCGAGGTGACCCGGACCCGCTACGGGACCACGATGCGGGTCGACCTGCCGTCGCCGCTCGCGGCCGGCGACTCACTCGACCTCTCCGCCACCTGGTCGTTCGAGGTGCCGCCGATGGCGGCGGCGCGGATGGGCCGCGACGGCGACCTCTACGAGGTGGCCCAGTGGTATCCCCGCATGGCGGTCTACGACGACGTCCGCGGCTGGAACCATGACCCGTACATCGGGGCGGGGGAGTTCTACCTCGAGTACGGATCATTCGACGTCGAACTCACGGTGCCTGCCACCTTCATCGTCTCGGCCACCGGCGAGCTGCAGAATCCCGGCGAGGTGCTGACGGCCGAGCAGCGCCGTCGCCTGGCACTGGCGCGCGCCAGCGACACCACCGTCGCGATCGTCACCGCCGCCGAGGCGCGAGGCGACGCTCCGATCGCGGCCGCGCGACGACGGCACCCTCACCTGGCGCTTCCACGCCGACAGTGTGCGCGACTTCGCCTTCGCGGCGGCGCCCGGGATGCAATGGGACGCCTCGGGGTGGGATGGGATCCTGATCGAGACCCGCTACCGTCCCCGGGCCACCAAGTGGCGCGAGGCGAACCGGATGGCCCGTCACGCGATCCGCTCGTTCAGTGAGCGGTGGTTCCACTACCCCTACTCGCACGCCACGACCGTCGAGGGGCCGATCGAGGGGATGGAATACCCGATGCTCACCTTCGTGCCCGACTCGCCGGCCCGCGAGGACCTGCAGTGGGTGGTGATGCACGAGTTCGGGCACCAGTGGTTCCCGATGGTGGTCGGCTCCAACGAGCGATTCTATCCATGGATGGACGAGGGCTTCAACACCTTCATCGACCTGCAGGTGGCCTCCGACTACTTCCGTGGCACCCCCTATGGCGACTCGATCCAGGTGCACCCACTGCATCTCTATCCCGACCATGCCGTGCCGGGCTCGGAGCAGCCCGTGATCACCCGGCCGGTCGAGGTGCGCGACCTCTTCTGGAGCGCCTACCAGAAGCCGGCGCTGATGCTCTCGGTGCTGCGCGACGCGGTGCTCGGCCGCGAGCGATTCGAGGCGGCCTTCCGCGAGTACACGCGAACCTGGGCGTTCAGGCACCCGACGCCGGCCGACTTCTTCCGGCTGATGCGCGACCAGTCGGGGATGGATCTCGACTGGTTCTGGCGCGGCTGGGTCATGACCACCGCGCGACTCGACCAGGCGGTCACCGGCATCGGGACCGACGGGGATCGATCGACGGTGACCCTGCGCAACCTTGGCACGATGGTGATGCCGCTGGAGATGTTCGTCTCGTATGCCGACGGGAACGGGGTGTCGATCTCCCTCCCGGTCGAGATGTGGAATCTCGGTGACAGCTTCACCTGGCGGGGGGAGCCTGGACGTCGGGTGACCCGCGTCAGCGTCGATTCCCGCCACTGGCTCCCGGATGTGGATCGCCAGAACAACATCTGGCCCCGTTGAGCGAGATCTCACCCCCCGCTGGTCCCGGAGACACAATGATCCGCCGAATGCTCTGCTGCCTCGTCGTCCTGCTGCCGACCCTGCTGGAGGCGCAGGACGCCCCGCCACCGGGCTTCGATGCCTACGTCGCGGGGGTGATGGCCGACTTCGGTGTACCCGGCCTCACCATCGCGATCGTGAAGGACGACCACGTGGTGCTCGCCAAGGGCTACGGCGTGCGGGAACTCGGCAAGCCCGACCGGGTCGATGCCCACACCACCTTCGGCATCGCGTCGAACACCAAGCTGTTCACCTCGACCGCGCTCGGCCTGCTGGTCGAGGAAGGCAAGATCAAGTGGGACGAACCGGTGATCACCTACATGCCGTGGTTCCGGCTCAGTGATCCCTGGGTGACCACCCAGCTCACGGTGCGCGACCTGCTGGTGCACCGGAGCGGGCTGGGCCTCGGCGCCGGCGACCTGCTCTGGTGGCCGGGATCCGACTTCAACCGGCGCCAGATCGCAGAGCGGTTGCGTCACATCCCGCTGGCCACGTCGTTCCGGTCGGCGTATGCCTACGACAACGTGCTCTACCTGGTGGCCGGCGAGGTGATCGAGGCGGTGACCGGCATGAGCTGGGAGGACTTTGTCGCCACCCGGATCCTCGCGAAGGTCGGGATGAACGACTCCCGGGTGCGCCACTCGGATGCCACTGCCGGGGGCAACGTCTCGGGCACCCATGGGCGGGTCGACGGGACCGTTCGCGCCATTGCACCGTTCGACAAGGACAACGTCGATCCAGCCGGTGGCATCAACGCCTCGGCGACCGACATGGCCAAGTGGCTCATGGTGCAGCTCGACTCGGGGCGGGTCGCGGGTGGTGAGCGGCTCTTCCAGCCCTCGACCACGACCCAGCTCTGGAACATCGTCACGCCACGGACGCCGTACCGACTGAGCGGAGCCCGCGCCCCCCTGTCGACCAACTTCATCGGCTATGCGCTCGGCCTGAATGTGCAGGACTACCGCGGCCAGAAACTGCTGACCCATACTGGTGGCCTGCCGGGCTACATCTCACGGGTGGCGATGCTGCCGGGACAGAAGCTCGGCGTGGCGGTGCTCACCAACATGGAATCGTCGGCGATGGAGCCGATCGTCTGGCACGTGCTCGACTACTACCTCGGCGTGCATGACACCGACTGGCGCACCGCGTTTCGCGAATTGGCGGCCCGGAACGACTCGATGATTGCCGCGACCGATGCGCGCGCGGCGGCCAGCCGGGATTCGACCATGGGCCCGTCGCTTCCCCTGGCGCGCTATGCCGGCCACTACGAAGACGCCTGGTACGGTGGCGTTGACCTGGCAGTGGAGGATGGCCATCTGGTGGTGCGTTTCGGGCACACGAGACTGCTGGTCGGCGATCTGTCGCACTGGCAGTACGAGACCTTCCTGGTGCGCTGGCGCGATCGCGAGTTGCGCGCCGATGCGTTCATCACCTTCACACTCGATGCCCAGGGCCGGGTGAGCGAGGCGAGGATGGCGCCGGCGAGCCCGAGCGTCGACTTCTCGTTCGACTTCCAGGACCTGAGGCTGGTGCCGGTCCGGCGATGATGCGCCGCCTGTTGCTGGTGCTCTGCGCCGCGAGCGCCACGGCGGCCGGTCAGGCCGCACCACCGGCGCGGCACGTGATCTTCGTCACGATCGATGGGGTGCGTGCCGAGGACCTCTTCGGCGGCGCGGATCCCGTGGTGATGGCCGATCCCGAGGGGAGCGGCATCGCCGACACGGCCGCCTTTCGTGCCCGGTGGTGGCGCGACACACCGGAGGCGCGCCGTCGCGCGGTGATGCCGTTCCTGTGGGACACCCTGGTGCCCATGGGCGTGCTGACGCGAGGCAGGGTCGACAACGGCCTCAACTTCTCCGCTCCCGGCTACATGGCGATGTTTTCCGGCCATCCGCGTGGCGACGTGACGAGCAACGCCGATCGCCGCTACCAGTGGCCCACCATCTTCACGGTGGTGGCGTCGCAGCCGGGGAGTGATTCCACCGATGCCGCGGCCTTCGTCTCCTGGACCACCCAGGCGCGGCTGACTGCGCCCGCGTCGGGGGTGGTCGTGGCCAACGGCCCGTTCGAGTCGCTGCCGGCTGGGCTCGACGGCCGGGCGATGGTGCTCACGAACCGGCTCGAGGCGGCGGTGCATCATCCCGATGCCACGATTCGCTATGATGCATTCACCCACGAACTGGCGCTCGCCTGGCTCGATCGATACCACCCGATGCTGCTGCACGTCGGCTACGGTGAGACCGACATCGAGGCGCACGAGCGGCGCTACGATCGTTATCTGGCGATGCTCCACGAGACCGACCGGATGCTGTCGGAGCTCTGGCACCACGCCCAGGCGGACCCGGCGTTGGGTGGGACCACGGCCCTGGTCGTGACCACCGACCACGGTCGGGGCGCCACCGCGCGCGACTGGACCGATCATGGTCGCGACGTCGCCAATGCGGCGCGCTGGTGGTTCCTCGCCGCTGGAGCGGGTGTGGGACCGGCCGGTGAGGTGCATCGAGGCACCGTGGTGCAGTCACAGGTCGGACCGACGATCCTCGCCCTGCTGGGTATCGATCCGGCCAGCCTCGCCGCACCGGTCTCGCCCGTGTTTCGGCTTGCGGGTGACTCTGGTCGTTGAGGGATGCAAACGTCTGAGGTTCTCCCGACCGGCTCATCGCCGACCCTCTCCCAGTCCCGGATCATCTCCCCCGAACTGGAGATCGACCTGTTGGCGATCGTCGTGCTGCTGCTGGTCGCGGCACTGGCCTGGGCATCGCGCGGCAACCTCAACGTGGATGGCGCAGCGTACCTCGACCTGGCCGATCGTCTGCGTCAGGGCGACTGGCACGGCTTCGTGCAGGGGTACTGGTCGCCTGCCTATCCGGCGCTGCTGGCCATGGTGCTGGCGCTCACCGGAGCGAGTGGTGCCGGGGCAGCGATCCTCGCACATGGTGTGAATGCCCTGATCGGATTCGCGGCGGTGCTCCTCCTCTGGCGCCTTGCCCGACGGCGCGCCGACCCCCTGTTCGCACGACTGGCACTCGGGGCCTTCCTGCTGTGCAGTGCGCGCACGCCCCGGCTCGATGCGGTCACGCCGGACCTGTTGCTGATCGTGGTGATGATCGGCATCGCCACCGAACTGCTCCGCGAGGACGGCTGGCGTCCGTGGGTCCTCGGGCTCTGGCTCGGTGGGGCCTTCCTGGTGAAGACGTCGACCTGGCCGTGGCTGGTGGTCGGCACACCCCTGCTGCTCGCGCTTCGCTGGAGGATCGAGCGGCGACTGGCCCCACTGCTGCCGGTCGCGGTCGGTGTCGTGGTGCTCGCGGGGGGCTGGATCGCGGCGATGAGCCTCGATGCCGACCGACCGACGATCGGCGGCACCGGTGAGCTCAACCTCTGCTGGTATCTGGAGCAGTGCGATGGGCGCACGCCGGATACCCATCGTGGCGAGCATCGTGACTACCGCGAGGTTCTCGAGCGCGGGGCGCCCCTGGCTCGTGTGGCGGTCTTCGACGGCGCGTGGACCTATGCCCCGTGGTCCGATCCCGTCGCGTGGCAGGCCGGAGTCGAGCGGCAGCGCGTGGTGCCGCCGTCGGTCAGCGGGTTGCTGGCCTCGTGGGCGCTTCGCGCAGGATTGGTCTTCGGCTGGTGGGGGCTTCACCTGCTGCTGGCGGTGGTGGTGGCGCTGGGATTGGTCACCACCCCCCGGGAGTCGATCCGGACGATGCTATGGCGCCCGCCAGGCGGATTGATGCTGCTCGGCCTGGCCGGCACCGTTCCGTTCATCGTGGTGCATGCGGAACCGCGCCTGGTGGCACCCTACCTCATGCTGCTCTCGCTTGGGTGGATCGTCTGGCGTCTCGATGGCACGCGACGCCGTGGTTGTTCGGTTGCGACCTGGCTCGCTCTCGCCACGGCGCTGCCACGTGGCGTATGGCATCTGCGTGACCAGCAACTGGTCACGGCGAACACCACGCTGCGGATGAGTCGGTTGCTCGCAGTGCACCCGGCGGCCGGAAGCCCGTACCGGGTCGCCGTGATCGGGCCAGCGCTGCCCTTGATGCCCGACCTCTACCGCGCCAGGGCGCACGTGGTCGCCCAGGTCCTTGAGCACTCGCCGGGAGAGGTCTCACGCTGGCCTCTCGAGGCGCAGCGGGCGCTTCAGGCCGAGCTGCGACGGCTCGGGGCCACCGAGGCGTGGCTGTCCCGCGGGACCGACGGGTACGGTGTCGTGGGGCTGGGGAGGCGGTAGGCAATGGTCGATGGCGAGCAGCCATCGACCATTGACCCTCAGCGAGTGGTCAGGCCCGGCGGTCCTTCCAGGCATGGTGGAGGAAGGGGCCCGCCAGCGCGGCGATTGCGACCACCCCCCAGAGCCCGGCCCTGATGTCGCGAAGGGTCGTTCCGCGGCGGGCCATCGGTCTTCCCGAGGCTGTGGGGGTGTCACCCCGCATTGCGTCGGAAGGCCGGCCCCACCGTCACCGTGCCGGGGTCGGGCCGCCGCGTGCCACCTGGCGTGGTCGTCGTGTGATCGGAACGGTGACGGTCACCCCGGCCCAGCCGCCGCCACGGCTGTTGTCATAGCGCAGGTCGCTCAGGCGCACCCGCACCGAATCGCCCACCCGCATGCTGCGGAATCGTGGAAAGCGCGACCAGCTGAGGAACTTCTGGCCCGCCTCGGTCGCCATTGCCTCGCTCGCCCCGGGCACGTCACGGCCAATCGGCAGCGAGGCGAGCGGTCGGTAGTGTCCCCAGGGGCCAAGCACCAGGCGGCCGACCTCGTAATGGTCACCGAGATCGCGGATCACCTCCCGCTGGATCGCGTTCACCGGCAATGGGGCGACCATGGTGCGCGAGGCGGTTGGACGGGCGGTCGCCGCCAGGTACGCCCGACCTTGCATCGACGAGAGCCGCATCCCGAACACGTAGCCGGCCGCGAGCACGAGGGCGACACGGGTGGGCCATGGGGCGGCGGCGCGGCGGCGAGGGGCAGCGCTGCGCCGGCGCCACCACCGGCTCGACGCCACCCCGGCACCGAGCAGCAGCCAGACCCAGGGATCGATGATGAAGAGCGTGTCGCCGTAGAACCAGTGTCCCGAGAACGGCATCAGGAGCCGCACGCCATAGGTGTTGAGCCAGTCGAGCAGTGGGTGCGACCAGATCGCGAGGGCCGCAAGGAGGAGCAGGGCAGCCGGGCGTGCGGCCTTGAGCCCGGACCGCCGCCGTCGCTGCCAGCGGTCGAAGAGCACCATCGTGGCGGCGAGTGCGATCGGCAGCACCACCATGGCGAGGATGCCGTGGGTCCAGCCGCGCCGGAACGCCAGGGCGTCGGCGCCAGTGCCGCGCAGGTAGACCAGGGCATCGACATCGGGGAGGTTGGCCCCGATCACGAGCGTGGCCGTCGCGAGCCGGGTGCGTCCGCGCAGTCCGGACTCGCCCAAGGCGAGTCCGGCGAGGGTATGGGTCAGGTTGTCCATCGAGGAAGTGTAGTCTGGCTGACTCAGCGGCCGCCGAGTCGCTCCAATGCGGCGCGGACGGTGTCCACCTCGGCGGCGACGGAGGGCTCCGGGTCATCGCGCAGCGCGAGATAGCGCCGGTAGGCAGTGATCGCACCGGCTGTGTCGCCGGTGGCGGCGGCGAGTCGTCCCTCTTCGTGGAGCATGGTGGAGAGCGCCACCAGCACCCGTGGCTCATTGACGTCGGTGATGTACGGTCGGCGACGCACGGCGACCAGCGCCCGGTCGAGGTCGTCCTCGGCCTCCCACAGCCTGGCGGCGGTCAGGTTCGCGGCGGCCAACAGCCAGGTCGTTGCCGGCGGCGCGGACGCGACCAGCGAATCCAGATGAGTGAGTCTGTTGATCGCGTCGCGATCGTGATCGCGCCATGCCAGGCTCGCCGCGACGGTGGCGCGGCAGAGCTGCATATTGTCGTCCTCCTGGCTGCCGGCCTCGGGCGGCCGAAGGATCGGAATCTCCGACCGGGTGATCGGACCGCTGCCTCGCAAAGCGAGCCAGAGACTGGTGCCACACCGGATGTTGTCATCGTCCTCGGGTGTTCCCGTCGTGGACGCGCCGGACAGCCGGTTGAGCGACGCCAGTTGCGCGCTGACCCAAGCGGCGGGGAACGTGGTGTCGGCACCCCAGAAGAGTGCATTGACGACCTCGGCCATCCCTTCGCGGGGCCGGAACGGCACCCCGGTGCGATGCCACTGTCCCAGCAACGAGGACGCTTCGGCGGGCCGGCCACGGTTCAGGGCCAGCTCACGCTGCTTGGTGAAGGCCCAGCGGGCCTGGTTGCCTGCACCGCTCTGGGCCCAGAGCGTCTTTGCCGCACGCACGGCATCACTGAGCCCCTCGCCGTCGAGTTGTGCCACGTTGACGACCTGCTCCAGTGAAGCCCGCGAGAACCGATCCATCCGGGCGCGGACGCGCGCGAGTTCACCGGGGTCACCGAGGGCGATTGCCACCCGCCAGTGGTAGTAGTCGGAGAGGTCGCCGACGGTGTCGAGCGTGAAGTACTCCGCCCCGAGCCGGCGGACCTTCGAGGTGTCGCCCATCGCCGCGGCGAGGTCGATGGAGTGACCCAGGGCTGGCAGGTACTCCGGGTCGGCCTCCACCACGTGGTCGAAACTCCGGGCCGCCATTCGCAGCATGTCCTTGATGCCGAGCAGTGGGCCGTCGTGGAAGAGCCGCTCCCCGAGCAGGTACCAGGAGAGGGGGGAGCTGTTCGAGGGTGTCGACGCGGCATTATCGAGGTTGTGCAACCGCTCGGCAACGCTCAGTCTCGTCACCCCGTCCTCGCGGGTGATCGAGAGCGAATGAAGCTGCAGGGTGTCGGCCCCGCTCATCCGTCCGAGCTGGGCCCGGGCCAGGGCCAGAGGGCGGCGGGCCTCACCGGCATCCAGCTGCATCATGGCCACCGACGCACTCCAGAGCGCGGCGGGATAGCAGGTGGAATCGACCGCCAGCACGGCGTCGAACCCCTCGCCAGCCTTGAACCAGTCACCGCGCTTGAACAGCGCGACTGCGCTCAGGTACTGCCGGAATGTGGCGAGCGGGAGCGAGGCGAGGGCAAGGCGCTGCTGCGGTGACACCGACAGCCGATCAATCAACGTTGCAGCGACCAGGCGGTCGAGCAGCGCCGGCAAGGAGTCGAGCGGGCCGCTGATGCCGTCAACGCGCGAAACCAGCGAGTCGTTCCGGAGGTCGCGGAGTGTCGCGGTGAAGGTGAGCCTGCCGCTGACCATCGCCACATTGCCGGAGAGGAGCAGCCCGGCACCGGCCGAGCGTCCCAGCCTCGCCGCCGTTGCGGCGTCGGGCGAAGACCCCATGCCCACCACCACGACCTGCGGTCCACCATCGCCAGGCAGGCGTTGCTGCACCAACGCCGGGAGCTGCCGGCCGAGGTCGTCCATGCTCGAGTCACCGACCGCGTTCATGCCGAACGGTGCGACCGCAATCAGGTGCGGGTCGAGCCGGCCGGCCGGGGATCCGGGGCGGCGAGTCAACGACCAGGGCCGCAGCCAGAGCACGGCTGCGGCCACCGCGGCCACCGCGCCTCCCGCAAGGAGCCAGCGCCGCCGTGCGCGGTGCTCCGGGAGCCGGGGAAGTGCCTCGTCAGTGATGTGCTCAGGGGCCAGGGCGTCAGCCATCTCGCCAGCGGTGGCGAAGCGATCCACCGGGGCCTTGGCCAGCGCCCGGTGCACCACCGCCTCGACGGCGCGAGGAATGGTCGCGCGCACCACGCGCAGGTTGGGAACCGGTTCGGCCAGGTGGCGCGCGAGGATCGCCTGGACCGCTTGCCCGCTGAACGGTGGTTCACCGAGGAGCATCGTGTAGAGCACGCAGCCGAGACTGTAGATGTCCGCTCGGCCGTCGAGCTTGGCGCTCCCGGTGATCTGCTCGGGACTCATGAAGGCCGGGGTGCCGACCGAGAGTCCGGTGGCCGTGAGCCGATCGCTGCTGATGGCATCGACTGCGCGGGCGATGCCGAAATCGGCCACCAGCACCGCGTCACCCGACAGCATGATGTTGTCCGGCTTGATGTCGCGGTGGACGATGCCCTGGTCGTGGGCATGCTGCAGAGCCCCGGCCACCAGCCGGGTGATCCGGAGCGCCTCGTCGATCGGCAACTCGCCATCGCGATAGATCCGAGTGGCCAGCGACTCGCCGTCGACAAACGGCATCACGTAGTAGGGCAGTCCGTCGGCGTCGCCCGAATCGTAGAGTGCGAGGATGTTGGGGTGACTGAGCCGGGCGGCGACCTCGATCTCGCGAGTGAACCGTCCGGCCTCGGCCTGGTTGGCCAGCTCGGGGCGGAAGACCTTGATCGCGACCCGGCGCTTGTGGCGTAGGTCCTCGGCAAGGAAGACCACCGCCATCCCGCCGCGACCCGCCTCACGGAGGATCTCGTAGCGGCCGGCGAGGCTCGTGGTGAGGTGCTCCAGCAACTCTTCCATTCAGGTGCCCGAGGGGAATCCTTCCGATTCGAAGAACGGCAGGGCGGCTTGCTCGGGGTGGCGCAGGTCGGCGGCCAGCACCGCGAGGCCCGCCTCCCCCTTGAAGAGGCTCAGCGGCCGCGGCAACTGCGCACCGACCTCGTCAAAGGTCGCGAAGGCCCTGGTCGCGAGCATTCCTGCGCGCTGGAGCCATTCATCCTCGCCGGTGTGACGGTATCGAGCGAGCAGGGCATACGCTCGTCCGACCAGTCCGCAGCAGAGATCGAAAACCCCGCTCGGTGCCTCCCAGGCACTCCACGCACTGGCCTCGGCAAGGGGACCAAAGCCGCCATGAGGGAAATGTACCTGTGCGAGCGTCAGGAGATGAACCATGCCCGAGGGCCCGTTGCACCAGCCGGCGACCTGATGGGTGGCCAGCACGCTCGGTGCCGAGCCGGTCGAGTGCTGTGCCCAGTGCATTCCGCGACCGAGCGGTTCCGCCCCATCGGCCAACTCGTCCAGTCGGGAGTCCAGCGACCGGGGCAGCGGATCACCGGTCGCCTCGCGCCAGCGCAAGGTGGCCCAGATCATCCCGCCCCAGCCGTGGGCGATGCCGTGGTCCAGGCCGGCGCCCGGGGCACCGATGCGGCCGAGCTCGTCCAGCTCTTCCCAGAGCGAGGAGAGGGTCCGGCGGCCCGTCTCCGTGAGCGCCGCACGCTCCGCCGTCATCTCCTGCGGGAGTGCCTCCAGCTGCAGCGCGCATCCGAGCACCACGCCCATCCGGCCGAGCGTCAGGTCACGGCGTGGCCAGGGCTGTTCGCCGACGCGGCAGTACTCCGTGATGGCGTCGCGGGCAGCGCTGCGATCGTCCATGGCCAGGGAGATCAGGGTACGCACGGCACGAACCCCGGTGATCGCGTGGAAGGGCGAGACCGGACCGAGCCCTTCGGCATCGAGCCCGTCGCGGGGAGACACGAACGCGAAGCGACCGCCCGTGGCGCGTTCGGTTCGCCGGAGCCAGGCGTCGGCGCAGGCGAGGAGGGCCCCCTCGTCCCGCAGGCAGGCGAGGCGATACAGGGCATAGGCCGTCCCGGCTCGTCCCAGCATCAGCGAGCACCGTGGGGGGCGGCCGTGTCGGGCCAGTGCCGGACGGTCGACGCGGGTGCGCTCGAGGAATTGATTGACCCGTGCGTCGAGCTCGGTCGATCGGGGGAGCATCGAGCGGCCCCGCCGACCGCGTCCGATCGGCGCCGCCGCCCCGGCGAGTGCCCGGGCGAGCGCGTTGACCGAACGGAAGCGTGCCGAGGGTGCCTTGGAAAGGGCTCGGCGCAGCACCGGCTCCAGCGTCGGCCACGGTCGGGTGCCACGACGCGAGAAGGGCAACGGCGGATCATCGACGATCTGCCGGAACATCGTGTCGCGGTCGAGCGAAAAGTCGACTGGGTAGGCGCCGGTGGCGAGTTGGTAGAGCAGCACCGCGACGGCATACTGTTCCGAGGCCGGGGTCGGGTGGGGCAGGGGCCTCCCTTCGAGGATGGCGCTGGCCTGCTCCGGCGCGGCGTAGTGGGGAACGATTCCCCGCCGGGCGCGGCCCGCGAGTCGGGTCGGCGGGATCGCCGCAGCCAACCCGAAGTCGATCAACGTGACCCGGTCCTGCCGTGCCACGAGGATGTTGCCGGGATGGATGTCGCCATGCAGCACGCCCAGCCGGTGCAGGGCGGCGTAGACCCTGGCGATCCGCACAAGCAGCCGACGCAGCCGGTCGAGATCGCCGGTGCGCCGGAGCTCCGCGGTCACGACATCGGGAGTCACCCCGGCGCACCACTCCATCGCAAGCCAGGCCCTCCGCGCGTGCGTTCCGGTGCGGAGGAGCCGCGGCGCCCCCTGTCCGGTGATCCGCTCCAGCGCGGCGATCTCCCGGCGGAACGTGGCCCGACTCGTGACGCCGGGACGGGCCAGCTTGAGGGCTGCCATGGAGCCTTCCGGATCCCGCACCTGATACAACTCCGTGTCGCCCACCACACGGAGGCAGCGCAGGACCCGGTAGCGTCCGACCCGGTCGCCCCGATCGCGGCTGGGCAGCGTGCGTGATGCCTCGGAGGAGTCGGCCGGCACCAGGAACTGGCTGTTGTAGCAATCCCGGAGCAGGGGGAACGCCTCGTTGAGGAGCGCGACCGGGTCGACCTTCAGGCGTGCCGCTGCCGCGCGGACGGCATCGGCGACGTATCGGGCCTCGGCAAATTCCCGCAATAGCATCGCGCCCTGTCGATCGACGAGTTTCGCAGGGGCGCGACCGCGCAGGCGGGTGACCGCCGTGTCGCCCGCCTTGGCGCCGAGGCGGGCCCGCAGGCTTGCCGACAGATTGCGGACTGGCGTGAGACTCACGTCCGCTGGGAGGATCAGTCGATCAACGAGCGCCATCGCGGGTCCCCTCAGGCCGGATCGAGCGGAGCAGTCGCTCGGTGGGCGACCAGGTTGTCGTGTCCACGCCGTCGAGGGTGAGGCGGTCGAGTGCGAAGGCGATCGGTTCGTCGGAGCGCGACGCGATTGCGGTGCCCAGGGCGGCCCCCAACCGGATCGTGACCCAGCCACGCCAGCTTCGCTCCATCGGGAGCACCGGGAGCTGGTCGGTATCGGCGAGATCGGCACCCCAAGAGAGCAGGCCGTCGGCACCGAGCGGCGCGCTGAACGGCACACCCTGGGCCTCCACGCCGTCGAGCGCCGCACGGAGGTGGCCCGCGGTTGCCTCGAGGGAGTCGCGGTCGTGGAAGTACCCGACGATCCGATCCGGGCGGAGCACATCGGACACCGTCCAGCCCACCTTCATGCTGAACGGTCCCGATCGGGCACCGAGGTGGTCGCGCAGGGCTCGGGTGGCGCCCCCCGTCCCCTCGGGTACCGGACTCACGTAGAGCTTCCAGGTGGGTGCGCCAGGTCGGTGGCGTACCGGATGGTCGGCGTGCCATGCTCGCCACGGACCGGAGATCGACTCCCGGTGCTGTCGTTCCGGGTGCTGGCCGGTGTCTGCGGAGTCGCCCTCGAGAAATCGCTGCAATGCATCGGTGCCATCGAGGCGCCGGCGCCAGGTCGGCGAGAGTGGCCGAGTGTTGTAGCGATACAGTCGACTGGCCAGGAGGGCGGGCGACCGTGTGCCGAGGGCAACCGCGGCTTTGAGTGCTTGCTGCGACAGCCGACCGATCCTCCCCCGCACCAGGCGTGCCTTGGTACTCCGGAAGAACAGCCGATGGGCCGTCGCGCCGGAGCAGAAGCCGTCGGAGTGCTCCATCTCGAGCAGGCCATCGAGCACCAGCCGGGCGAGGACCCGGGCCCCGGGCTTCCGACCGAGAGTCGTGCCTCGGTGGCCAATCCGGCTCAGCAACGCTGCAGTGTCGGGGGCAAGTAGCTGGCGGCGGCGCCAGTCGCGCTTCGACGGGGTGAACACCGCCGCGCCAGAGGCGTCGGCCATCAGGCGACAGCCGGCGGGCATGCGCAAGCGGGCACCCTGCAGGGCGCCCGCAGCAAACCGTGTCATTTGGAGTTGCGGCACCGGCTCCCCCGAAGTGGCGGAGCCGGTCGAGAGTTCAGGCCGTCAGCTGGTCGTGGCGAGCAGCTGCTCGTGCAGCGCCTCGAGATCGCGCTCATCGGCGAGGGCGTTGGCGTTCGAGGTGTTGTTGGTGCAGCAGGTGCATGCCTTCTTTCCCTCGGCGTCTTCGCACTGCTGGGTATTGCCGGTGGTCTTTTCTTCAAGACCGATCTCTGCGAGACTGACAAACGACAGGTCGCGACTGGCGAAACGGGCCATGACGTCCTCCAGGAGGAAACGCGGGGCGGGGGATGAGGCAATCCCGATGTGATCAGTTGTATACCGTGGATTTCCGCTGCCGTCAAGGAAGCCGCTTGCGCGGCACCACTCGGATCGGTATCTCGGGGAACCCTTCCCAACTGCCTGGAACGCCGCGATGGCACAGACCCCGACCCCATTCAGCATCGCTTCCATCCACTTCGCCTTCGCGGGTAACCCCGGCGCGATCCCCCTTCGTCGTGCGACCGGTGAATGGGTCGGTGAGACGCCGGAATGGACCTGGACGGGGGGACGGCGGCCCGTGGCCCTGGTGGGCGGCAGCCGACCTCGGGTCCGGGTCATCTTCCGCCGTACTCCCGGGCCCCCATCGCCGAACGGCTCCTGGCTGGTGGCTTGTCGGGCCCATCAGGGTGTCGGATTGCGGTCGCGCCGGGTGCGCCTGGTGTTCGGTCCCGACGGCCGCTCCCAACCGGTCGACTTCAGGCTCGATGGGTCCGTGCCGGCCGGCATCGGCGAGGCTCGTTGGCACTGGCACTGGACCGCGACCGGCAGCGGGCGCCTGCGCCGGATCGGCGACACCCGACACCACCTCTTCCACACCCTCCGCCGAGCGGTTCCGGCCGCGCGATGGGCCGCCGCCTCCGAACTCGCCGGCGAGGGCGACCCGCACTGGACCTATCTCCCGCTGATGCGCTGGACCTGCCGGTGGGCCGCGGGACTCCGCAGCGACAAGTCGATCTGCGATGCGATCCTGGCCGCGCTGCCCCGATCGGGACTCAAGTACGGCGTCGCGGCGTGGAACACCGGCGAGATGCTGCAGGCCGGTGGCGGCTACTGCGGTGGCTGGTATCGGATGTTCCAGGCGATGGCCGGCGCCCAGGGGGTGACCGTCGAACGTCGCGCCATGCACGTCGACTGGCGTGTCGAGCATCAGGGCATCATGCGCTGGTGTGCCCTGGTGGTCTCCGCCCCGGGACTCAACCAGCGCCGGCCAGTGGAGTTGCCATCAGTCTTTCACGACTCCAACCGTGGCCCCAGCCAGGGGGATCCGGTGCAACGGTTCCGGGTGCGACGCTATCGCTTCTGGGGTCACCCGGGTGAGCTGGCCGACGGGCACTGTCTCAACTTCCTCCGGCACCGCGGTCGCTGGTATCTCTACGACGCCTCGTTCATGGGCCGCCCGGTGGCGCTGTCGGGGTTCCAGTTGCCGCGTCCCGATACCACCAGGGCGGTGGCGGTCGAGGATCAGGGCAACTTCCAGCGCGCCTACCTCGACAAGGCCGTGGGGCACCTGCTCGGCTCGCTGCGACACGTCGATCACTACTACGAAACCAGGCGCCCCGATCCTGACCATCCCCAGTTCAACTCCCTCACCACCGAGAACGGGCTCAGCGTCAAGACCTCGATCATCCCGCCGCGGTGGCGCAACATCACCTTCTACTGGACGGGGTGACCACACGATGACACGGCGCCAGATCCCTGCCTCAGCGTCAGCGATCGCCCAGCGGCACCTCGACCGGATGCTCACCGGGTCGCATCCACCCGGTCACTATCACTGGCATCATGTGTTGGGGGTCCTCGACGTCGTCGCCGGTGCGCACACCACGCGACACGCCACGCTGTTGCGGCGGGTGGCGCGCTACCGCGGGACGCTGCAGATCGATCACCGCTACGGCATCTCCCACGCCATGCCGCCGGAGGAGGTGCTGCGCTGCATCGCGGTGCGCGCCCTCGGTCGATGGGACCGGCACAAGCATGCCGCCGTGATCCGTGAGGTGGCCGACAGCGCCGAGTATGCGATCGTGGCCCAGGTGGCGTGCGAGGCGCTCAGGGGCTGAGCTGGCGGGCGCGGAGGGGTGCCCTGCGTTCGCGAAGCGGGGGCCTCAGGAGCATCGCCCCCGAGCTCACCCAACCCCCGCACGACTCACGGCAGTTGCTCGATCGGCAGCGGGGGCGGAAGCTCGGTGCTCATGTCGAGTGCCAGTTCCGTCGGCAGCAATGCCGGGGCGACCATCACCTTGGCCGAATCCAGCAGGCGTGAATCCTCCGCGAGGAACGCCAGGACGTGACTGGCGAGCGAACTCTGCAGCGAGGTGATCACGTCGCCACCGCCGCCGTGCACCAGATATTCGTGCAACGACCGCAGCAGGTGCAGGTCGCCTCCCCCATGGCTGTCGGCAAAGACCGGCAGCGGAATCTTCTCACTCTCGGCCACGTCCTTCTGGCCCGAGAACCGGGTCACCCGGAGCTGGCTGCGTCGGAAGTTTCCGGTGATCTCGCCCCGCTCACCCAGCACCCGGATCAGTCGGGTGTTCTCCGCCGTGAGGGCGTGCATCTCGAAGCTGGCCATCACCCCGGACTGGTACTCGAGCACCACCACCTGGCTGTCGCAGACGTCGTTGTCGTTGAGCCAGACGCAATGGCCGTACGGCCCGGTCTCGATCGCGCGGCGGCGCGCCTCGCGCGACTCGGGGGCGCCGCCGAGCACCACGTCGTAGGGCCACTCGGGCCGCTCATCGAGGTAGAAGCGCGTGGCGCTGAAGAGGCAGCTGTCCTGGTGGGGACAGTCGACGCAGAGGGGCGTGGCCCCGGCCGGGGCATTCTCGGCGCGGAAGTAGCTCCGGTCGCCGTGCGAGGTGATGCTGCGAACCTGGCCGCCCATCAGCCACTGGATCAGGTCAAGGTCGTGCGAGGTCTTGGTGAGGACGATCGGGGCCGACTGGTCGGCGCGGCGCCATTGTCCCCGCACGTAGCTGTGGGCGAAGTGCCAGTGCCCCACATTCTCGGTCAGGTGGAGGTGACGGATCTGGCCGATGCGGTCCTCGGCGATCAACTGCCGCACCATCTGGAAGAACGGCGAATAACGCAGTCCGTGGGCGACGAAGATCTCGGTGCCCGTTTCGCGCTGGATCTCGAGCAGCGCCAGGCACTCCGCCATCGATGTCGCCACCGGCTTCTCGAGCACGATCGGGTAGTGGTGGCGGGCCACGGCCTCTGACAGCTCGAAGTGAGTGCGGTCCGGTGTGCAGATGAACACCAGGTCGGCGAAGCGTGGGGCGGCGAGGAAGGCGTCGAGCGTGGCGAACGTGCGCTCGGCTGGCACGCCGTAGCGGTGCGCGAACGCCTCGCGACGCACCCGGTCGGGCTCGACCACCCCGGCCACGTGGTAGCCGAGGTCCTCGGTCGCCATCAGTTCGGCGAACACCGTGTTGCCGCGCGAGCCGGCGCCGACGATGACCGCCTCCAGGATCTGCTCCGCCACCCATGCTCCTTGTCTGCGGGATGTGGTCTTCCCCATCATACCCGGGAGCCGACCGCGCTGGAACCGCCGACCCACCTTTCGCGCACGGTCCCGACACCCCGGAGGAGCGGATGCTCGCCAACTGGATCACGATCTCACGCTACCCGCTCCTGCTGGCGATCGTGCTGCTCCTCTACCACGGCAGTCCCACGTGGCGACTCGCGGGCCTCGGCCTGCTCTTCGTGGGGCTGATGCTCGACACGGTCGATGGCGCGGTCGCCCGACGGACCGGGAAGACGTCGCTCTTCGGCAGCGTGCTCGACATTGCGGCCGACCGCGCCTACGAGATGGTGCTCTGGGTGGTCTTCGCCGACCTGGGCATGATCCCGATGGTGATCCCGCTCGTGGTGATCGGCCGCACCACGCTCACCGATGCGCTCCGGAGCATCGGGGTGGGGCAGGGTACCGCCCCGTT
Organism: uncultured Gemmatimonadales bacterium; assembly: GCA_963817715.1. Classification (GTDB taxonomy): domain Bacteria; phylum Gemmatimonadota; class Gemmatimonadetes; order Gemmatimonadales; family GWC2-71-9; genus Palsa-1233. Next base: position 838,895 of record CAWFPG010000004.1, on the reverse strand, counting down.
CCAGCAGCACCGCTCTCCGGTGGGTCGCTTCCTGGTCGGCTCGCCATTCATGCGCACCGGCTATTCGGTCACCAAGGTGGTGTCGTTCTGCGGACTCGCCCTGGTGCTGGCGATCAGTGATGGCGCACTGCCGTCCATGGCCGGGGCGGCGGAGGCGTTGCTGCGGCTCTTCCGCGGGACGGCTTGGGCCGCGTTGGCGTTCTGCGTGCTGCGCGGCCTGCCGGTGATCGTCCGGTCGCTCAAGAACTACTGGGGCGTGCCGGCGGCCGATGCGGGGTGAGCATCGGTGGCCCCCGAGAGCAACATGTCTCGGGGACCACCGGGACTCGAGTGGAACTCAATCCTCGGTCACGGCCTGCAATTGTCGATATCGCTCCACCATCGTCACGAAGCCGGCGCGATAGCCCTCCGGATCCGGTCCCAACGAGGTGCGGGCGAGCGACAGCACCTGATCGATGCTTGCCGAGCCGCGGTACTCCGACTCCCGCAGGATCATCCCGAACGCCGCCACCGCGGCAGCGAAGCGGAACTCGCCGCGACGCCGGCCGCACCCGGTCGAGGACCGGGTGGGTGAGCAGCCGTGACGCTTCCCCGTCGGGGTCCTTGTAGCGGAGCTTGACGAACAGCAGCTCATCGCTGCCGCGCCCGCGCCCCGCGTGGCTCGCCGTCACGTAGCGCAGCGAGTCGATCCCCCGGATCGCCACGTCCGGCTCGATCCCGGTCGGGACGATCTCGTAGAGGGCCGTCACCGCGTGCCCCGCACCCATGTCGCCGGCATCCTTGGAGTCATCGTTGAAGTCCTCGCTCCGCGAGCATCCGGTTCTCGTAGCCGAGCAGCCGGTACCCCTGCACCCGGGCCGGGTTGAACTCCACCTGCAGCTTGACGTCCTTGGCCACGGTGAAGAGCGTGCCACCCATCTCACTCACCAGCGTCTTGCGCGCCTCGAGCGGGGTGTCGATGTAGGCGTAGTTGCCGTTGCCCTTGTCGGCCAGCGTCTCGAGCTTGGAGTCCTTGTAGTTGCCCATCCCGAAGCCGAGCACGGTGAGGAAGACGCCGTGCTGGCGCTCGCCCTCCACCAGGCGCTCCATCTCGGCGTCGCTCGAGACGCCGACGTTGAAGTCGCCATCGGTGGCGAGGATCACCCGGTTGTTGCCGCCGGTGATCAGGTGCTCCCGGGCGACCGAGTAGGCCAATCGCAACCCGGCACCACCGGCGGTCGAGCCACCGGCCTCGAGTCGATCGATCGCCGCCAGGATGGTTGCCTTGTCGCCGCCGCTGGTGGGAGGCAGGACCAGGCCGGCCGCGCCGGCGTAGACCACGATGGCGACCCGGTCCTGCTGTCGCAGTTGCTCCACCAGCATCCGGAGCGATGTCTTCACCAGTGGCAGCTTGTTGGCACTCTGCATCGAGCCCGACACATCGAGCAGGAAGACCAGGTTGGCCGGCGGCAGGTCACGGGTGTCGATCCGGCGCGACTGCAGCGCGATCCGCACCAGCCGATGGGTCGGTGCCCATGGGGCCGCCGCCAGCTCGGTGGTGACGGTGAACGGATCGTGGCTCTCTGGGCTCGGGGCCGGGTTGTCGTAGGGGAAGTAGTTGAGCAGTTCCTCGATGCGGACGGCGTCCTTCGGCACCGCCCGGCCCTGGGTGATGAAGCGGCGCACGTTGGCATACGAGGCGCGATCCACGTCCACACCGAAGGTCGAAAGGGGATTCACCGCCGCGGCGAGGAACGGGTTGTCGACGATCCGGTTGTAGGCCTCGGTGTTGAACTGGCCCGTCGCGCCGGGACGGACCACCGGGACCCCATCGACGTAGGTCCCGGTGATGAGCTGTTTCGAGGTGACCTGGTCGCGGGGCACCAGGCGATTCTCCGCGGCCACGACGGTGATCTCCTGCAGGTCCGTCGCGGTCTGCTGGAGGACGAAGTCCCGGGTGGTGGTGCGGTCGCGGTGGACCACGATGCTGTCGATCTCGATCGGTCGGTAGGCGACGTAGGAGACACGGGCACGGTAGGTCCCGGCAGGAACCCGGTTGAGGAAGTAGAAGCCCTGCTGGTCGGCGATCGCCTGGAGCGGCGTGCCGACGAGTGCGACCTGCGCGTTGGGCACCGGCTGGCCCTGCTGGTCGCGGATGTGCCCCTCGAGCCGTCCAGTGGCCTGCTGGGCGGCTGCCGGCGTCGCGGCGAGCGCCAACAGCGCCGTCAGGGTCAGCCTATGGCGAGCGGTCCTCACGAAGTTTGGGGTCATGGCACCCTCCTCCATCGATGGATGTGGTGCCACCCCCCGACCGAGCGGCCCCGGGGCTTGCCGTCGGACCTGCACGACTGGTCCCGGGGCCGCTCGGCCCGGGAAGCTGGTTGGGAGATCCCGGCCTGGAATGAGGCGTCATCGGACGCTCGGGTCAGGGGGTGGCGGGACACGGGGCCGGTCGGCGCCCGTACCCTCGATGACGCCGCAACCGACGCCGAGCCACACGGCACGATCCCCGACTTGATCCCTCCGCCCCCTCGGGGCCAGATTACCGGGTTCCGGACGCTTCGGCTTCCGGTGACCAGGACAGGTGGGTGAGTGGTTGAAACCGCCGGTCTCGAAAACCGGTATGCCGGCAACGGTATCGAGGGTTCGAATCCCTCCCTGTCCGCTCGTTTTCCCTGACCGGCCCCTCTCGCGCCGGTCGCTGCCGATCGCGTGGCGTCGATGCTTGTTCCGCTCCTCTTCCAGACCATCGGCAGTTCACCCGCCGCCGACTGCGCCCTCACCGGACTCTGTGGCCTGGTCGCCCCGGTGCGTCCGGTGGCGTCCGGCATCTTCTTCGTCGCCATCGGCCTGGTGGCGCTGGGCGTTCACGGGCTGAGGCGCCGGCCAGGATGACCAGCGCGGTTCATCTCGACAATCTCCGCAAGACCTATCCCGGCCCGCCCCGCGTGACCGCGCTCGACGGAGTGACGCTCGACATTCCGAAGGGGGGGATCTACGGCCTGCTCGGCCCCAACGGGGCCGGCAAGACGACCACCATCGGCATCTGCACCACCCGGGTTCGTGCCACCGAGGGCCGGGCCGAGGTCGACGGGCTCGACGTGGCCCGCACCCCGGTCGCCGTTCGCGCCACGATCGGGGTGGTCTCGCAGGCAGTGACCCTCGACCGATCGTGCACCGTGGCGGAGAACCTCGAGTTCCACTGCCGATACTTCGGCATCCCGGCCCCCGAGGCGCGGCGCCGCACGGCGGAGTTGCTGGAGCGGTTCAAGATCGCCGATCGGGCTCGTGCGATGCCGGGTCAGCTCTCGGGCGGGTTGGCGCAGCGGGTCCAGCTTGCCCGCGCCATCGCGCATCGTCCCCGGGTGCTCTTTCTCGACGAGCCAACCGCCGGGCTCGATCCCCAGAGCCGGCTGGCGCTCTGGGACGTGGTGCAGTCGCTCCAGGGCGACGGGATCACCGTGATCCTGACCACCCACTACATGGAGGAGGCCGATCAACTGTGTGAGCGGCTGGCGATCCTCGATCACGGTCGGATACTCGCCGAAGGGACACCTGGTGAGCTGAAGCGGGAACTGGGCGGCACCACGGTCGTCGATGCGGCACTCGCCGAACCGGCCGCCGCACACCGGGAGATGACGGCTCTCCCGATGGTGCGCGAGGTGCACCAGAGCGAGCGGGGGCTGCGACTCCATCTGGCTCCCGATGCCGGCGCCGTGGCGACGGCGCTCGGCGTGCTCGCGCGTCACGGTCTCCGCGACCTGAGTGTCGTCGAGCCGTCACTCGAGACGGTCTTCATTGCCCTCACCGGACGCGACCTTCGTGAGTGAGCCGACAACTCCCTCGATGGGGCAGGTCATGCGCGGTCTCTGGGCCCGCGACTTCCGAGTGCTGCGTCGTGAGGGGCTGGCCTTCGCCCTTCGGGTGGTGATGAACCCGCTCCTCACGGTGTTCGTGTTCACCTACGTGCTGCCGCGCACCGGCCAGGGGTTCCAGACCGCCAGCGGCACCTCGTTCGCGACGGTGCTGGTGCCCGGCCTGATCGCGGTGGCCATGGTCTTCACCGGGGTCTCGGCGGTCGCCCTGCCGCTCTCGGTGGAGCTGGGCGCGACGCGCGAGATCGAGGACCGGATCCTTGCCCCCGCGCCGTTGGCCACGGTGCCGATCGCCCGGATCGCCTTCGGGGCATTGCAGGCACTGCTCGCCGGGGCATTGATCTTCCCGATTGTGACCCTGTTGCCAGCCACGCCGGTCGACTTCCATGTCGAATCGTGGCCGTTGCTGGTGGTGATGTTGCTGCTGGCCAGCTGGACCGCGGCGGCACTGGGACTCTTCCTCGGCACGGTGGTCAAGCCCCAGCACATCGGACTGCTGTTCGCCCTGATCCTGACGCCGGTGATGTTCCTCGGCTGTGTCTACTATCCGTGGGCCTCGCTGCATGCCGTGCGGTGGCTCCAGATCGCGGTGCTCATCAATCCGCTGGTCTACATGAGCGAGGGGCTCCGCACGGCGCTCACTGCCGGCATGGATCATCTGCCGATCTACGCATCGGTCCCCGTGCTCGCCCTGATGGGGGTCGGCTTCACGGCGCTGGCGATCCGGACCTTCCGCCGTCGGGTGATCGACTGAACCTCCGCCATCCGTGATGCGTAGGCATTAGTGTTCCGGATCGCTGATGGCAGCGATCATTCCCGACCATTTTCCTCCGAGGTCCCGATGCGCCCACTCCCGGCGCTCGCGCGAACCGCGCTGGTGGCTGGCCTGCTCGCCTCGCCAGCGGCCGCCCAGTACCCCGATCACGCCGCACTCGGTGCCGCCTTGCGGCAGCTTGCCGCCGGCCACCCGGGCCAGACCGAGCTCGTGACGATTGCCACGTCACCAGGCGGGCGCACGGTCCAGGCGCTCCGGGTCGGCGCACCGGGTCGACCGTCGCTCCTGGTGGTGGCCAATGCCTCCGGGCCGCATCTCATCGGGTCGAGCATCGCACTCGCCGCCGCGCGGGCCATGCTCGATGCTCCGCACCCCGGGATCCTCGACTCGGCCACGGTCTGGTTCGTGCCGCGACTCAATCCCGACGCGGCCGAGGCGATGTTCGGTCGGCCCACGTGGGCCCGCACCGCCAACGGCAGCGCATGGGACGATGACCACGATCAGCAGGTCGACGAGGACCCGCTCGACGATCTGAACGGCGATGGTGTCCTCACCGAGATGCGACTGGCGGATCCCAACGGCAGCTGGGTGGTCGACAGCGCCGATCCCCGCCTGCTGCGGCGGGCCGACGCGGCGAAGGGCGAGGTGGGAGCCTGGACCGTGGTGAGCGAGGGACGCGACGCCGACGACGACGGTCGCTACAACGAGGACGGACCCGGCGGAACCGATGTCAACCGCAATTTCTCCTACCAGTATCCCGCCCATGGTCCCGAAGCGGGTCGCTATCCGTTCGAGTCACCCGAGGCGCGCGGACTCGCCGAGTTCCTGGTGGCCCATGATGAGATCGCGGCGGTCTATGTGGTGGGGCCCCAGGACAACCTGCTCAAGCCCTGGGAAAACCGGCCCAACGCCGGGATCGTCAATCCGGAGACCCGCGAACGGGCCCGGGAGGGAACCAGCCAGGGCGGGCCGCTCAACTCGGTGATGCGCGGTGACCAGGAGACGTTCGCCGATGTGGGCCGGCGCTTCCGTGCGGTCACCGGGCTCGACACCGGCCCGAGCAGCGCGGCACTCGGTGGGGACGTGCTGTCGTGGGCCTACTACGACTTCGGTCGCTGGGCCTTCGGTTCGCGCGGCTGGTGGGTGCCTGCCACCCCGCGCGACAGCACCGCTCGCAGTGGCCGCGTCGCGAGTGCCGGCGGCAGTGATCCGCTCGCGGAGGAACGCAAGGCGCTGCGCTGGTTCGCCGATCAGGGCATCGATGCCTTCGTGCCGTGGACCGCGGTCACCCTGGGCGACGCCGAGCGCCGGGCAGGGGAAGTCGGCGGTTTCAAGCCGGGCGCGCTGCTCAATCCGCCCGAGGGTGCCGAGTTCGACAGCACGTTGGTGCGGCAGGCCCGGTTCATTCACGCGCTGGCAGGAATGCTGCCGCGACTGGCGCTCCGCGACCTGCGCAGCGAACGGGTCGGTGACGGTGTCTTCCGTCTCACGGCGGAGATTGCCAACCTCGGCGCCCTGCCGACGACCACGGCACTGGCATCGCGGCTGCGGCAGCCGCGCCGGGTCCGGCTCGATCTCGACCTCGGCGGGGCCACATTGCTGTCGGGCGAGACCGTCCAGCTGCTCTCGCCGATCGACGGCGGCGGTCGCTCGACCACGGTCGAGTGGACGGTCGCCGCCCGCGGCGGCGCCACCCTCACGGTCCGGGCCGGCTCGCCGGTGACCGGGACCGCCACCCAGACCATCACCCTTCGGTGAGGCCCGTCATGCGCCACGCATCCGCGTTCGTTCTCGCCGCGGCGTCGCTCGCCGCCTCGCCGCTCCTCGCCCAGCAGGGCGCGGCGCCCCTCGGCAACCTGGCGGCGACGGGCTCGCCCCGGGCTCCCAAGGTGCAGGTCATGTGGGACCGCTTCTACGATCATGCTGCGATCGGGGAGATCGGCCGCCGGCTCCAGGCGGCTCACCCCAACACCTGCCGTCTCTCGTCGATCGGCAAGAGCTACCAGGGACGGGATCTCTGGTTGATCACCGTGACCGACTTCACCCGGGGCAAGGCCGACGAGAAGCCGGCGATGTACATCGACGGCAACATCCACTCCAACGAGATCCAGGGGACCGAGTTCTCCCTCTACACGGCGTGGTACCTCTGCGAGATGCAGGGACAGAACGCCTGGGTCGACTCACTGCTCGCCCAGCGAACGCTCTACATCGTCCCGACGATCAATCCCGACGGGCGCGAGAACTACCTCAAGGAACCGAACAACCCGCACAGCCCGCGCACCGGGCTGGTGCCGCGCGACAACGACGGCGACGGCCTGGTCGATGAGGACACCTACGACGACATCGACGGCGACGGCAACATCACCCAGATGCGCCGCCGCTCACCCTACGGTCGCTTCATCCAGAGTCCCGAGGACCCACGCCTGCTGGTGCCGGCGCCACCGGGGACCCAGGGCGAATGGGAGCTGCTCGGCAGCGAGGGAATCGACAACGACGGTGACGGTGCGGTCAACGAGGACGGGGTGGGTGGCTACGATCCCAACCGCAACTGGCCGTGGCGCTGGCAGCCGCAGTACGTGCAGGGCGGCTCGGACTTCTATCCCACGTCGCTGCCCGAGACGCAGGCGGTGGTCAACTTCGTGATTGCCCACCCCAACATTGCCGGCGCCCAGAGCTACCACAACAACGGTGGCATGATCCTGCGCGGCCCCGGCGTGCCACAGGACGAGTTTCGCCCCCAGGACGTGCGCGTCTTCGACGAACTGGGCCGCGTGGGCGAGCGGATCCTCCCCGGCTACCGCTACATGACGGTGTGGAAGGACCTCTACATCGTCTGGGGCGGCGAGCTCGATTGGTTCTACGGTGCCGAGGGCATCGTCACCTTCTCCAACGAGCTGTGGACCGACTTCAAGATGTTCGAGACCAACGAGCGGAGCAGCGACCGCTACGATCGGCCCGAGTACGAGTTCGACCGGCTGCTGCTCTTCGGCGACGCCTTCGTCGACTGGAAGCCGTTCAATCATCCGCAGTATGGCCCGATCGAGGTGGGCGGCTTCAAGAAGACCTTCGGGCGCGCCGAGCCGGGCTTTCTGCTCCGGGCCGAGGCCCATCGCAACATGGCGTTCACCCTCTTCCAGGCCTACCAGTTGCCCAAGGTCGAGGTCGACTCGATCGCGGTGCGCCCGCTCGGCAACGGATTGACCGAGGTGATCGCGATCATCGCCAATCGCCGGCTGGTGCCGACCCACACCCAGCAGGATCTCGAGAATCACATCAATGCGCCGGATATTGTGACGCTCACCGGCGGCACGGTGGTGTCGGGCTACCGGATCATCAATGACCGGACCGGCGAGAGCGTGGAGCAGCGCCGCAACGCGAACCGGCTCGAGCTCGCCAACATCGCCGGCCGAAGCGTCGAGCGGGTCAAGTGGGTGGTGCGGGGCAATGGCCCGTTCACCGTGACGGTGACCAGCGTGAAGGGTGGCAGCGACAGCAGGACGAAGTAGTCAGCAGCCGCGGCTGTAGTACCAGACCGTCGGCCGCGCCCCGGTCCACATCGGCACCCAGCCGGTGGCGAGCACGGTGGGGTCGGTGGCCGACTCGCACGGCGAGTGTTGGTGCACGGCCACATGGACCCACTCGGCACCGTGGACCGTCCGGGTGCCCAGCACCGCGACGCTGGCCTCACCGTGGTCGAGCACCAGTCCCTCGACCGGGTGCCCCGCGGCGCCCGGGGTGTCATGGAGCATCCCGTCCCATGCCGCGGTGAGGTAGGTCAGCCGGTCGGTCAGCAGATCGGCCAGCGGCACCACGGTGGCACCATCGGGTCGGTGCACCCAGCCCATGATGCTGTCGCGGGTCGACACGAGGTACCACGGGTCGGCGATGCGGTAGATCGAGATCGACGGTTCCTCGTAGCCGGTCTCGGCCGCCTCGAGGTCGCTCCAGCGGGTGACCGTCACCAGCACCGGCGACGCCGCGGAGGGCCCGCCCCGCAGGTCGAGCGGCTCGGGCAGCAGCCCGGTGCCATCCGGTGGCGTGTCGAAGTTCATCATCGCGAGCAGCGAGTCGCCGCCGCCAACGGCGATCGGCCGGGCGATGGGCGTGGAATCGACGGCAGCGGCGTGGGGAAGCCGAGTGCGCGCCCCGACAGTCCACCAGACGGCCACGGCCGACAGCAGCAGCACGACGGTGGCCACGGGCACCAGCAGGCGCGCCGGGCTCTTCCAGGTCAGGATGCCGGCGGCAAGGCCCGCCACGGCGAAGGCCGCGACGGCCAGCAGCGCGACCGTGGCGGCATCGGCCATGCCAGTCGCCGGGCCTGCCAGCCGGAGGCCGGCCAGCGTCCCGACACCATAGAACGCGGCGATCCCCGCCACCGGGATCACCAGGATGGCCACCACCATGCGCGTGCCGCGATCACTCATGCCCAATTCTACCTCCGGCGCACCGGCACGACACTCGACAGGGGCAGGTGCTGCCTACGCCTGCGCCGATTGGGGAATCTCGATCCCGAGGCCGTCAGCCGCCGACCCTGGCCACGAAGGCGGCCACCGTTCGCACCGCGCCGACATAGAAGCCGGGCATGATGTGGTCCGGCTCGTCGCCGGGCCGGTGGTAGTCGGGATGATCCTCGACGCCGAAGTAGACGAACGGGATTCCCTTGCGGTGGAACTGGACGTGATCCGACTGGGTGGTCCAGTCCTCGGCGGGTCCATCGGCGTCGGTGTCATGACCGATTCGCAGGGTGATCGGGGCGCAGGCTGCCACGGCCTCGACCGGGACACGATAGGCCGGGTAGCGGTCCGGCCCGGCCGCATACAGCTCGTGGTTCGCGTTGCGGGAGACCATGTCGAGGTTCACGTTGAGCACGATCCGGTCGAGCGGCACGACCGGGGTCTCGACCAGCGCCCGGCTGCCCCACATCCCGCGCTCCTCGCCATCGACCGCGGCAAAGAGCAGCGACTGGCGGGTGGGATGACGCTGGAACCACTGCGCCAACACCGCGAGTGCCGCGGCGCCGGAGGCGTTGTCGTCGGCGCCGTTGTAGATCGAGTCGCCGTTCAGGGGCCGGCCGATGCCGATGTGGTCGTAGTGGGCGGTGATCACGATATAGCGGCCGCTGTCGCTCGTCCCCGGGACGATCCCGAGCACGTTCCACGCGGCGCTCACGCCGGGGAGGCGTGGCGAGTCGATCGGCACGCGTTGCAGCCGCCCCCCAGGCAGGGTCTCGAGCCCGAGGGCGTCGAAGCGAGCCGCCAGGTAGTCACGCGCCTTGTGGTCGCCCAGCGAGCCAAGCAGTCGGCCGCCCATCGAGTCGTCGGCCAGGCGGTAGAGGTCGCGCAGCAGCGCTGCCGAGTCGATCGCGGCCGGGGCCGGGCATCGGGCGGGGCGAGGGGCAGCCTGGCCAGCGGCCAGCGCAGGAAGGAGCAGGGTGGCGAGCAGGGCGGAACGGGATCGCACCGATCCTCCGGAGGGTGGGGAAGCGGACAGGGAGGGATTCGAACCCTCGGTACGGTTGCCCGCACGCCACGCTTCCAACGTGGTGCCTTAAACCACTCGGCCACCTGTCCGGGGCGGGGAAACTAGCCACCCGCGCGGCCGCTGTCATCTCGCCGGGGTGGGAACCGAGCCGCCGTTGACGTCGTATGCTGTGAGGACCCCCAGGAGGACACCCGATGCTGATTCGCCGTCCGGACGATGTCCCGATCCGCGAGGTTACCGACGAGCCACACTACCTGAACCGGCGCCAGTGGCTGGCTGCCGCGGGCCTGTCGCTCGGGGCCCTGGCCCCGCTCGGCGTGTCGCGATCGGCGTGGCCGATCGGTGGGGGTGACGACGATCCGACCCCCTACGACAAGGCCACCACCTACAACAACTACTACGAGTTCGGCACCGGCAAGGAGGACCCGAGCCGCAACGCCGGCCGGTTCCGGACTGCGCCGTGGACGGTCGAGATCGCCGGGTTGGTCAAGCAGCCGCGCACGGTGGACCTCGAGGAACTCCTCAAGGGGCTCACCCGCTTCGAGCGGATCTACCGGCATCGCTGTGTCGAGGCCTGGTCGATGGTGATCCCGTGGGACGGGGTGCAGCTCCGCGACGTGATCGACCGGCTCGAGCCGCTCGGCAGTGCCCGGTTCGTGGAGTTCACCACCAAGCTCGATCCGGCGCAGATGCCGGGGCAGCGGAGCGGCATCCTGCCCTGGCCCTACGTCGAGGCGCTCCGGCTCGACGAGGCACGCCATCCGCTGGCCCTGCTGGCCACCGGGATGTACGGCAAGCCGCTCCCCAACCAGAACGGCGCCCCGCTTCGGCTCGTGGTGCCGTGGAAGTACGGCTTCAAGGGTGGCAAGGCGATCGTCAAGATGCGCTTCACCGAGACCCAGCCGGTCACCACCTGGAATGCCGTGCTGCCCAATGAGTACGGCTTCTACGCCAACGTGAATCCCGAGGTGGATCACCCGCGCTGGAGCCAGGCCCGCGAGCGGCGCATCGGTGACTTCTTCAAGCGACCAACCCTGATGTTCAACGGCTATGCCGACCAGGTGGGCTCGCTCTACAGCGGCATGGACCTGCGGCGGAACTTCTAGCGCGTGACCTCCTCCCGATTGATCGGCCGGTATGTCCGCCCGGCCGTGATCGTCGCGGGGATCATCCCCGCGATCGTGCTGGTCGTGCGGCTGTTCACCGACAACCTCGGCGCCAATCCGGCCGAGGCGCTCGAACACTCCACCGGCTTCACCGCACTCTGGCTGCTGCTCGGCTCGCTGGCGATGACACCGCTGCGCCGACTGACCGGACTTGCGGCGCTCACCCGGCTCCGCAAGCCGCTGGGGCTCTGGGCCTTCGCCTACGCCACCGTCCACCTCGGCTGCTACCTGGTCTTCGACCAGTCGCTGCTCTGGGGCGAGATCCTCCACGACATCGCCAAGCGCCCCTACATCACAGTGGGCTTACCGCGTTCCTGATCCTGCTGGCCCTCGCCGTGACCTCACCCCATCGAATCGCGCGCCGACTGGGCGGACGACGCTGGCAGGCGATCCACCGCCTGGTCTATCTCGCCGCGACCCTCGGGGTGCTGCATTTCCTCTGGCTCGTCAAGCGCGACAAGACCGAGCCGATCGAGGCCGGCCTGGTGCTGATCGTCCTCCTCGCGCTCCGAATGGGTCGGAGCCCACGGCGGCCCGGCGCGCGTGGCGCGCCGGGACCGAGCCGCTGTCGTGCCAGGTCCGGCGACCAGCTGACCGCGGCTCGTCACGCCGGGACGCGATCCGTCACCGGGTCCGGTACTCCCGGCGTGGTCTCCGCCTCCGGTGGTCCGAGCGGCGACTACATTCAACTGATGGACGCCGCCTCACTGGATGCCCGTGACGTGATCACCCCCGCCAGCCGCGAGGGGCTCGCCCCGAGCGCGCGCCCTTTCGCGAGCACCTGCCCTGACCCCATGGACCGCGGTCAACCGGGCCACCCCGCCGCGCTGACGTCGCCGGCCCGCGGGGACGTGCGGCCGTCGCGATCGCGACGGCCGCGTTCGCGCTGCTGGCGCTGATCTCATCGGGCCAGATCTACACCATGCGCCGCGCCCTCGGGCGAGCCGGTCACCGTGCCAATTGCGCTCGCCTTCGGAGTGGCCAGCTGGATTGTCTGGGCGCTGGTGGTGCCGCTGGTGTTCTGACTTGGCCGACGGTTCGACTTCCGCCGCGGTCGACGGCTGGTGTCGCTGCTCGTGCACCTGGTCGCCGATGCTGTTGATCCTGGTCCCCGCCACCCTGTTGCTGATCGCCGTCGGGCATGGCACTCTTCTCGCCCGACGAGCCCTTCCCCTGGTCCGAGCTGCCCCGCCAGTTCTACTCCGGGACCCGCTTCCAGATGGGTGTTCTGCTCTACGGGGCTATCCTCGGCCTGGGACGCGGCCTCGATGCGTGGCGGCGACTCGGGGAGCGGGAGGCGCAAGCCGAGCGCCTGGAGGCACAGGCCACCGCCGCCCGGCTCGAGGCGCTCGCCTCGCGGTTGCACCCGCACTTCCTGTTCAACGCGCTGCATACCGTCGGGGCGTTGATCGACGAGGAGCCGGCCCGGGCGCGTCACCTGCTTGCCGAACTCGGCGACCTGCTGCGCGACGTCCTGGCCGAACCCGCGGCGACCGAGGTGCCACTCGACGAGGAACTGCGGCTGCTGCATCGCTACCTAGCGATCGAGGAGGCGCGGTTCGCCGATCGCCTCCGGGTGGAGCTCGATCCCCCCGGGGTCCTGGCCGACGTGCCAGTGCCGCGACTCCTGCTCCAGCCGCTGGTGGAGAACGCGCTCCGGCACGGGATCGCGCCCCGGGCGGCTGGCGGCACGGTGCGGCTCGGATTCAGCACCGATGGTGGACAACTCGTCATCACCGTGGCCAACGACGGTACAGCGGTCCGCCAGCCGATCCGCGAAGGTGTCGGCCTCGGCACGACCCGCGAACGGCTGGCCACGCGGTACGGAGGCCGGGCCTCGTTGGACACTGGTGAACCACGACGGGTGGACGATCGCCACGGTGCGCCTGCCGCTGGAGGCGCCCACGTGACGATCCGGGTGGTCGTGGTCGACGACGAGCCGGTGGTGCGACGCGATCTGATCCGGCTGCTCGAGCAGGAGCCCGACGTCGCCGTGGTCGGTGAGGCGGGGCACGGGATCGAGGCACTGGCCCGCATCGACGAGCTCGATCCGGATGCGGTTTTCCTCGACGTGCAGATGCCCGAACTCGATGGGCTCGCCGTGGCCGAGATGCTGACCGACGCGTCGTCGCCGCTGGTGGTCTTTGTCACCGCGTTCGACCGCTATGCGATCGCCGCCTTCGAGGCGGATGCGGTCGACTATCTCCTGAAGCCCTTCGACCGCGAGCGCCTGATGCGCGCCGTGGCGCGACTCCGCGAGCGCCTCGCGGCCCGGGGGGAGGACAGCGCCACGGCGCTGGCCCGCGCCATCCGGGAGGCGCGTGGCCCCGATGGCGGTTGGCCGGATCGGCTGGCGGTGCGCGCGCGCGGCCGTGCGGTGGTGGTCGACCTCGCCGAGGTGCGTTCGATCGAGGCCTCGGGCAACTATGCCCGTCTCCAGCTGCTGGACACCAGCTACCTGACCCGACGCACGATGCGCGAGCTGGAGGGGCTGCTCGATCCGTCGCGCTTCGTGCGGGTCCACCGGTCGCACTTCGTCAACCTCGCCCACGTGCGTGAGCTCCGCCCGCTCGGTGATGGTGACCTCGCCGTGGTGCTGGCTGACGGACGTGAGCTGGTGGTGACGAGAACCTATCGCGCCGAGCTCGAGCGGCGGCTCGGAGGCGTGGCGTGAGCGCGAAACGCTACGACCGGGCCTACTTCGATCGGTGGTATCGCGCGTCGTCGCGTCGTGCCGCCGCTGCGGCCGACCTGGAGCATCAGGTCGGCCTCGCGCTGGGGATGGCCGAGTGGATCCTCCAGCGCCCGGTGGCCACCGTGCTCGACATCGGGGCGGGGGAGGGACGCTGGCACCCGGTCCTCCGCCGGCATCGCCCGGCACTTGACTACGTCGGGGTGGAGCCATCGTCGTATGCCGTCGCACGATGGGGACAGCGGCGCAACCTGCTCGCGGGCGACTTCGACTCGCTCCATCGGCTGGGACTCGGGGCACCGTTCGACCTGGTCGTGGTGGCCGACGTGCTCCACTACCTGACCGACGCCCAGCTCCGACGAGGACTCCTCGCCATGGCCCCGTTCGTGGCAGGGGTGGCCTTCTGCCCGACCTTCACGGCTGGCGACGCGATCAGCGGCGATCGGGTCGGCTTCCGGCGTCGTCGGGCCAGCAGCTATCGCCGCCGCTTCGGGGAGGCGGGTCTGGTCCAGGTGGGCCCCTGGAGCTGGGTGTCGCGCGACACCGCCTCCGGGCTGACGGCGCTGGAGCAGCCCGGGGCATCGTGACTGGTCATTGGTGAATGGTGAATGGGAGGTTCGACGACCACCCGGGCGGGGTGACCCGACCCCGTCGCAGTCCCGTGCAGCATTCACCGATTCACCATTCACCATTGTAGATTGCCCTCCCGATGCCAGCAGCCACCTCCCTTCTCGACGCCGCCGCGATGCGGCGGGTTCTCGTGCGCATGGCCTCGGAACTGGTCGAGCGCACCGCCGAGGCGTCCTCGGTCGTCGTGGTCGGCATCCAGCGTCGCGGAGTCGAGCTTGCCGATCGGCTGATCCCGCTCATCGAGAATGGGCTTGATCGCCCGGTGCGTCGCGGTCGGCTCGACATCACCCTCTATCGTGACGACCTCCAGGCGATCGGCCCCAGGCCGGTGGTCCACGAGACCCGGCTGCCACCCGACCTCGATGGTGCCACGGTGGTGATCGTCGACGACGTGCTCTTCACTGGGCGCACCATCCGCGCCGCGCTCGATGAGATCGCCGACTTCGGCCGGCCACGGCGGATCCTGCTGGCGGTGCTCGTCGATCGCGGCGGTCGTGAGTTGCCGATCGCGGCCGATGTGACCGGGCTGGTGGTCGCCAGCGCCCCCGGCGATCATGTCACCGTCCGGGTGGCCGAACTCGACGGCGACGATGGCGTGGCGCTGGTCCGCGGAGGAATCGATGGGCTGACGCGGTGCTCGGCAAGGACCTGGTCGGCCTCGAGGACCTGAGTGCCGACCAGATCCGCGCGATCCTCGACACGGCCGAGCCGTTCAAGGAAGTGTCGGAGCGGCCGATCA
Source organism: uncultured Gemmatimonadales bacterium (assembly GCA_963817715.1). Lineage (GTDB taxonomy): Bacteria > Gemmatimonadota > Gemmatimonadetes > Gemmatimonadales > GWC2-71-9 > Palsa-1233. Next base: position 823,555 of record CAWFPG010000004.1, on the reverse strand, counting down.
AGAAGGTGCCCGCGCTCCGGGGCAAGACGATCGTCAACCTCTTCTTCGAGGCGAGCACCCGCACCCGGATCTCGTTCGAGTTTGCCGAGAAGCGGCTCAGTGCCGACACGGTCAACGTGGCGAGCGCGGGCTCGAGCGTCCAGAAGGGCGAGACGCTGGTCGACACGGCCCGCAACCTGGAAGCGATGCGGATCGACATGGTCGTGATCCGGCACGGCGCCTCCGGCGCGGCCCGCTTCCTGGGCGACCGGATCCGCTCCAATGTGATCAACGCCGGCGACGGCAAGCACGAGCACCCGACCCAGGCGCTGCTCGACCTGCTCACCCTGCGCGACCGCTTCGGCCGCTTCGAGGGCCTCAAGATCTGCATCGTCGGTGACGTGCTCCACTCGCGGGTGGCGCGCAGCAACATCTGGGGACTCACCAAGCTGGGCGCCGAAGTCGCGGTGTGCGGTCCGCCGACCCTGGTGCCCCGCGAGATGACCGACCTGGGTGTCACCGTCTTCCGTCGGCTCGAGGAGGCGATCGCCTGGGCCGATGCGCTCAACGTGCTGCGGCTCCAACTCGAGCGGATGACGGCGGGATTCATCCCCTCGCTTCGCGAGTACAACCGGGTCTTCGGGGTCAGCAGCGAGAAGCTGGCACGGGCCCCGAAGGACCTGCTCATCCTGCACCCGGGACCGATGAATCGCGGCGTCGAGATCGACTCCGACGTGGCCGACGGTCCCCATTCCGTGATCCTCCCCCAGGTGACCAACGGGGTGGCGGTCCGGATGGCGGTGCTCTACCTGCTCGCCGGCGGTTCGCCGGACTGGGCCACGGGGGGAGGCGACGAGCGATGACGCGACCGGTGCTGATCCGGGGCGGTCGGGTGATCGACCCGTCGCGCGACATCGACCAGGTGACCAGCCTGTTGCTCAGCGATGGGCGGGTGACCGACGTCGGTGATGACCTCGGGGTGCCCGATGGCGCCCTCGTCCTCGAGGCGACCGGTCTGGTCGTGGCGCCTGGCTTGGTCGATATCCACGTCCACCTGCGCGAGCCGGGCCAGGAGGATCGCGAGACGATTGCCACCGGGGCGGGCTCGGCGGTGGCCGGCGGCTTCACCGGCATCTGCGCCATGCCCAACACCGACCCGGTGATCGACAACCAGGGTGCGGTCGGGTTCGTGAAGGCCAAGGGCGAGGCGGCGGGACTGGCCAGGGTCTACCCGATCGGGTGCGTGTCGGTGGGGCAGCGTGGCGAGCAGCTGGCCGAGTTCGGTGAGATGGTCGGCGCCGGCGCGGTCGCGGTGAGCGACGACGGCCACCCGGTGATGTCGAGCCAGCTGATGCGCAACGCCATGGAGTACGCCCGCACCTTCGGCATCCCGGTCGCTGACCACTGCGAGGACATGCCGCTGGCGGTGGGCGGCGCCATGCACGAAGGGATCGTCTCGACCCGGCTCGGGCTCAAGGGCATCCCGGCGGCGGCGGAAGAGATCCACGTGGCCCGGGACTGCATCCTCGCCGAGCTCACCGGTGGGCACGTCCATCTCTGCCACATGAGCACCCGCGGCTCGGTGGACCTGATCCGTCGTGCCAAGGAGCGGGGGCTCCCGGTCACCGCCGAGGCCGCGCCGCACCATTTCTCGCTGACCCACGAGCGCATCGGCAACTACGACACCAACGCCAAGATGAACCCGCCGCTGCGCGAGGCCGAGGACCGGGATGCCATCCGCGAGGCGCTGGCCGACGGGACGATCGACTGCATCGCCACCGATCATGCGCCGCACCACTACGATGCCAAGGAACGGGAGTTCGACGACGCCCCCAATGGGATCATCGGGCTCGAGACCGCCCTCTCCCTCGGGATCCAGCAGCTGGTTCGGCCGGGGACGCTCACCCTCCCCAAGCTGCTGGCCCGGATGAGCAGCGCGCCCGCCGCGCTCTGGCATCTCCCTGGGGGCTCGCTGGCCCGTGGTACCGTCGCGGACGTGGTGGTCTTCGACCCCGACGCGACCTGGACCGTCGACCGGGCCAGGATCCGCTCGCGCTCCCGCAACTCTCCCTGGCTGGGCGAGGAACTCCCCGGGGTGGTGCGCTGGACCATCGTGGGTGGGCGGATCGTCCACGAACTGGGGGAGCGGTGAGGGGCAACGGGTGATCGGTGGCGATCGGCGGTGGCGTGTCGGAGGGCCACTGCCGTGTCACGGCCGCCCGTGGCCTGGCGCTCGTTGCCCCGGGGTTCGATTGGACCGACAGGGCGCGCCGATACTACATTGCGGAAGTTCCACCCCAGCCACTCGGAGGCCGCGTCGCTGATGTCCGACAGCCACGAGCTCCCCGCCGTCGAGGCGCTCCTCACCGAGCGAGATGCCATCCTTGGATGGCTCGCCCGTCTTGAACAGCGCGGGTCCAGCGCACCCCCGGAGGTTCGCGAGCGGGTCCGTCGCGATTACCAGGGTCGACTCGACGGACTCACCGAGCAGCTCCGCGACCACGCCGAGGCGGTCGCCAGCCGGCTCCGGACTGACCAGGCCGAGCACGACGGCCTGATGGCCGAGGCGCGCGCTGCCCGCGCGGAGCTGGCCGAGGTCGAGCTGCGCCACGAGGTCGGCGAGTACGATGCCGACCGGTTCGAGCGCGAGCGGGAGCGGCATGTCTCGACGCTCGATGCGCTGGAGCAGTCGCTTGGCGTGGTGGGGGAGCGGATTGCCCGCCTCGAAGGGGTGCATGGGCTGGTCACCGCTCCGGCGGTGCTCCCGGGTGGGCAGGAGTCGGGAGCGGAGGAGCCGCAGCGGGAGCAGGAGCAGGACGGTGAAGCGGCCGCTTCGCCGGATGCCCCGGAGGTGATCGAGCTGGATGTGGCCTCTGCGGTCGAGGAGGCCGTGGCCGACCCCGAGCTGCGCGAGGCGGAGATGCCGCGCGACGATGAGCCCTCGATCATCGAACTGGCCCCGACCGACGAAGAGGATGCCGACGATCTCCTGGCGATCTTCAACGCCGACCCTGCTGCGCCTGATACGGAGCCGCCGCCCGACAGCGAGTCGACGGAGTCGGTGGAGCGCGAGCCGACGGCCCTGCCCCCGGGGGGGGGACCACTCTCGTTCACCCCACGCGGCGAAGGGCAGGGTGGCGGCCCGGCCCGGCCGGCCGTCCCGCCCAGCGCTCCGCCACTCGGCATGGCCGGCGCCGACCAGTCGCCGCGCTTCGTCCGTCCCGGCAAGCGGGGCGGACCCGAGCTGGCCGAGGCACCGTCGGTGCGGTCTCCGGAGCCGATCCGGGTGATCCCCGATCCGGAGCCCGTCCTCCCCGAGGTTCCGGTCGATGCGATCAACGAGCCAGTGCCGCGGACGCTGCGCTGCAGCGAGTGCGGCGCGATGAATCGACCGTTGGAGTGGTACTGTGAGAAGTGCGGAGCCGAGTTGACTGCGGTCTGAGTCGGCCGGGTCCCCGGACGAAAAACCGCCCGCCGGGTCATCCCGGCGGGCGGTTCGTGCATGTACGGTGCGGCGCTCAGGCCTCGCGGGTGTGCACCATCTTGGCCAGTCGGCTCTTGGTCCGGGCTGCGGCATTGCGGTGGACCAGATTCTTCTGGCCGGCGCGGTCGATGAGGGCGGTGGCGTCGCGGAGCGCCTGCTCCGCTTCGGCCTTGGAACCGGCGGCGCGCACCCGCTTCACGGCGGTGCGAAGCTCGCTCCGCTGCGCCTTGTTGCGATCGGTGCGGATCTTGGTCTGACGCTGGCGCTTCTTGGCGGACTTGATGCGCGGCACTCGGAATCCTCGACCTGAAACGATTGGGCCAGCGACGCCCCCATGGCGGCCGGCTAGCCCACTATGATAGCCACCGGGTCGGTAGTGGACAAGTCTCGCCGAAACTGCGGCTTTGCCCCTCCCGGGCGGCTCCCTTACCTTGCTCGTTTGCCCCGGCCCCAGAGGACACCGCCCTGCTGCGCGACTTTCTTCTCGCCCTCCCGATGCTCCTCTTCGCCCTGGTCGCCCATGAGGTTGCCCACGGCTGGGCGGCGCTTCGGCAAGGAGACGACACCGCCTACAAGCTGGGCCGGATCACGCTCAATCCGTTGCCCCATATCGACCCGTGGCTGACGGTGGCGATGCCGGCGTTGCTCTGGTTCCTGAGCAATGGGGCGTTCACCTTCGGCGGCGCCAAGCCGGTGCCGGTGGTGACCCGGAACTTTCGCAACTACGTCAAGGGTGACCTGATTGTCTCGAGCGCCGGGGTGATCACCAACTTCATCCTTGCCCTCCTGTGCACGGCCCTCTTCGTGATGGCCGGGCTGATCCACCAGCTCACTGGCGGGGCAGGGACCACCACCGTGGACACCGCCCAGCGGATGCTGACCTGGGGGATCTACCTCAACCTGCTGCTGGGCACCTTCAACCTGATCCCGATCCCGCCGCTCGATGGCTCGCGCCTCTTCTACCACGTGCTTCCCCCGGCCTGGGGGCTCAAGTACCGGCAACTCGATCGGTTCGGCTTCCTCCTGCTCATCGCGCTGATGTGGCTCTGGCCCGGCAGCCTGCAGACCCTGCTGTTTCCCGCCCAGTGGGCGCTGAACCACCTCATCAGCGTGGCTGTGCCCTTCGCGGCGGGCGGCGGCTGGAACATCTTCCGGTGATGACAACCGCGCTTCCCACCACTCCTGGCCAGGCCGGTGTACCGGCGCCGGGCTTCGTGGTGGACCTCGAGGGGTTCAACGGCCCGCTCGATCTTCTCCTGCATCTGGTGCGCGAGGAACAGATCGACATCGCGGACATCCCCATCGCCAGGATCGCCGACCAGTTCCTCGCTGCGATCCATGTGCTGGGGCTCAACCAGGCCGCCGACTACCTCGAGATGGCGGGCCGGCTGGTGCGGCTCAAGGCGCAGATGCTGCTGCCCCGCCACGACGAAGAGGGGTGGGAGGATCCCCGGGCCGAACTGGTGCGACGGCTGCTGGAGTATCAGCAGATCAAGGAGATCGCCCTCTGGTTGGCCCAGGCCGCCCAGCGCCGTGCCGAGCGGCACGGCCGTGGGTGGTTGCCGCCGCCGGGCGACGCGCCCCCGCCGCCACCGCTGACCCTCGACCTTGCCGACGTTCTGGTGGCGGTCGAGCGGGTGATCCTCAACATCCCGTTGCCGGTGCTCCACCGCGTGGTCCCGCGGCCCCTCGACGTCGAGGGGGCGGTGGTCCGGATCGAGAACCTGCTCGCCGAGCGCGAGTCGTTCGATTGGCGCGAGGCGCTCGGGGAGCGACCCAATCTTGTCGATGTCCTGTCCACCCTTCTGGCGCTGCTCGAGCTCGCCCGCCGCGGCCGCTGCCGCGTGCAGCAGGACGAGCCGTTCGCGCCCCTGGTAATCCATCGTGAGCTCGTTGACACCGCTGTCCCAGCTGATTGAAGCCGCTCTGTTCGCGGCCAACCGTCCCATGACGCTCGAGGAGCTCGGGGCACTCGATGCCGACGCCTCCGGGGCCGAGGTCCGGGCGGCGCTCGACGGACTGCGGGAGCACTACGACTTCGACGGGCACGCCGTGGAAGTGGTCGAACTGGCCGGGGGCTGGCAGATCCTCACCCGCGCGGCCTTCGCTGCGGCGGTGGAGCGGGCCCGGGCTGCGCAGCGCACGCCCCGCCTCTCGCCCGCCACGCTGGAGACACTGGCGACGATCGCCTATCGGCAGCCGGTCGGTCGTGCCGAGATCGAGGAGATTCGCGGGGTGAACTGCGGCGGCGTGCTGCGGACCCTGCAGGAGCGGGGGCTGATCGAGGTCGTCGGCCGGAGTGAGGGCCTTGGCAGGCCACTGCTCTACGGCACCACGCCGCGCTTCCTCGAGTTGCTCGGATTGCGTGATCTCGCCGACCTGCCGCGTGCCGAGGAGCTCACCATCGCGCTGCAACCGCATGTCCCCGAAGCGTCCGAGGGCGACGACGACGCGCTCGCCTCGGTCACCGAGGGCTGATGGCTACCATGCGGCTGCAGCAGTTCCTGGCCCGCGCGGGGGTCGCCTCGCGGCGCAAGGCCGAGGAACTGATTCGCGAGGGACGCGTACGGGTCAATGGTCGGGTCGCCGAACTCGGCTCGTCGGTCGACACGGAACGCGATCGGGTCGCCGTCGGGCGCAAGACGGTCAAGTTGGCTCCCCGGCGATGGTTGGCGCTGCACAAGCCGATCGGGGTGGTCACCACCGCGTCGGACGAGAAGGGACGCACCACCGTCTTCGACCTGCTGCCGGACGCCCGAGGATTGTCGTACGTGGGTCGGCTCGATGCCGGTACCACCGGTCTGTTGCTGCTGACCACCGACGGCGAGGCACTGCACCGACTCACCCACCCTCGGTGGAAGGTGCCGCGGCGCTACCTGGCGCTGGTCGGGGGTCTCGAGGCTGCGACGCTGCAGGCGAAGCTGCGCGAGAAGGTGGTGATCGAGGGCCGGGCAGTTGTGCCGGTGGCCACCAAGGTGAAGCCCGGACGTGACGGCCACTGCATTCTCGATGTCACCCTCACCGAGGGCCGGCACCACATCGTCCGGCGCTGGGTCGAGGCGATGGGTGGCACCGTCGAGCGACTGGCCCGTATCGAGTACGGGCCGGTCCGGCTGGGCGACCTCAAGCCGGGCGAATGGCGCCCGCTCACCCCGGCCGAGGAGCGCGGGCTCTACCGGGCGGTCAGCATGGACAAGGGGGAGGGCTAGTGGCGTTTCCGGTTGAGGATGTCCTCGGCGAGGTCCGCAAGCGGGTCGTCGGGCAGGACGAAATGGTGGAGCGACTGCTGATCGGGCTGCTGACCGGCGGCCATGTGCTGCTCGAGGGCGTTCCCGGTCTGGCCAAGACGCTGACCGTGCGCACCCTGGCCGACGTGCTCCACGCCTCGTTCTCGCGGATCCAGTTCACCCCCGACCTGCTGCCGGCCGACGTGGTCGGCACGATGATCTTCGATACCCAGCACAACGCCTTCACTCCGCGGCAGGGGCCGATCTTCGCCCAGATCGTGCTCGCCGACGAGGTGAACCGTGCCCCGGCCAAGGTCCAGTCGGCGCTGCTCGAGGCAATGCAGGAACGTCAGGTGACGATCGGCGGGTCGACCTTCGAGCTGCCCCGGCCCTTCCTCGTGCTCGCGACCCAGAACCCGATCGAGAGCGAGGGCACCTATCCGCTCCCCGAGGCCCAGCTCGACCGCTTCCTGCTCAAGGTGCGGGTTGGCTACCCGACGCGCAGCGAGGAGCGCGAGGTGCTGGAGCGCATGAGCGTGAGCGCCGCGATCCCGGTCGAGCGACTGGCCGAGCCGGCCCAGGTGCTGGCGGCCCGGGACCAGATCGAGGGGCTGCACCTCGATGCGCGACTGGCGGACTACATCGTCGACCTGGTGCGTGCGACCCGCGATCCTGCCTCGGTGGGACTCTCGGCCCTGTCGCCGATGATCGCTTACGGCGCGTCGCCGCGCGCCTCGATCGCGCTCGCCCAGACCGCGCGTGCCCACGCCTACCTCCGCGGGCGGGACTACGTCGGACCCGAGGACGTGCAAGCGTTGGCGGCCGACGTGATGCGGCATCGCGTCGTGCTCACCTTCGACGCCGAGGCCGAGGGCCTCGACGCCGACGGCGTGATCCGTCAGGTGCTGGCCGCGGTGCCGGTGCCGTGACGTGGCGAGTTTCCTCCCCCCGTCACTGCTGAAACAGGTCCGCACGCTCGCGTTGCGCGGGCGGCGGGCCACCGATGCGCTGCTGGGCGGCGAGGTCCGCTCGGTCTTTCGCGGCACCGGCATGGAGTTCACCGACGTGCGGCCCTATGCCGAGGGCGACGACGTCCGGCACCTCGACTGGAATCTCCTCGCCCGGACGGGGCACCCCTACATCAAGCTCTACACCGAGACGCGCGAACTGACGGTGCTGCTGGTCGTCGATCGCTCGGCGTCGATCGGGATCGGTGATCCGGAACCGAAGTCGGCCCGGGCCGTCGAGGTGGCCGCGCTGCTCGCACTCGTCGCGCTGCAGCAGCATGATCGCGTGGGATTGCTCGCCTTCGCCGACACGATCGGGCCGGTGATTCCGCCGGGCCGTGGACACAAGCACACCTTCGGGCTGGTGCGGCGGCTCTTCGACCTGCAACCCGGTGGGGGGCCGACCGATCTCGCGTCGGCGCTGCGGGCCGCGGGCGCGCTCTTGCGGCGGCGGTCGCTGGTGGTGGTGCTCTCCGACTTCCTGGCGCGCGACTGGCAGGCCCCGCTCAAGGGGCTCGCCGCCCGCCATGAGGTGACCGCGATCGCGCTGGAGGATTCCCGGGAGACCCACCTCCCCCGCAGCGGTTGGATCACCCTCGCGGCCGTGGAGGGAAGTCAGGGCCCGGTGCTCTTCGATGCCGGAGACGACCGTGCCCGGGCCCGCGCCGAGGCTGCCGTGCGGCGCATCCGTGCCGATCGCCGCGCGGCGATCGCCGCTGCCGGCGCCCGGGAGGTGGTGGTCGACACCGCAGGCGACTACCTGCCGGCGCTGCGTGCGGCGTTTGGCCGGGGGCAGCGGCGATGAGACAGCAACCGCGGTCGCAGGGGCCGACCGTCGGCGACACGCTCACCGTGGTGCATCGCGTGGCGGTGCCCACCGGCGCCCTGGTGCAACCGCGGGGCCCTGCCGATTCGTCGCTCGCCACGCTGGTTGGCACCCCCGACGTGCGCCGCGAGGGTGACTCGGTTCGCATCGCTTACACGATCGCCGTCTGGTCGCCAGGACGCCACGACCTGGTGCTGCCGGGTGCCATCGTGGTGCGCGGTTCGGGCGCGATCGACACCTTGCCCGACGCCCACGTGACCCTCGACGTTGCCTCGGTCCTCCCCGAACGGATGGCTGCGGAATCAATCGCGCCTCGTGCCGCGCGACCCTGGGTGGAGCGGGCCTCGTCGTCGCTCCTGCCGCTGGCCGTGCTGCTGGTGCCGGTCGCCCTCGTGATGGTCGGATTGGTGCTCTGGTGGCGGCGCCGGGGACCAGATGCGCCGGTCGAGTCGGTCCTCGTGGCCGATCCGACCGACCGGATCGAGCAGGTTCGTCGCTGGCTGGCGGCGGGCGAGGCGACGCTCGCCGTCGACCATCTCGCCACGCTGCTCCCGCCGGGCGACCCTGCCGACGCGTGGCGGGAACAGGTGCGAGCGGTGCGCTTCGAGCGTGAGGCAGCGGCACGGCTCGAGGCGCTGGGGCACGAGGGGCTCGCCTTGCTCGAATCGGCCGGGGGAGAGTGATGCTGCACTTCGCCCGGCCCTGGTTCTTCCTGCTCCTCCTCGCAGTGCCGTGGTGGTGGTGGTGGCGTCGCCGCCTGAAGGTGCGCACCGCGCCGGTCAGCGAGACCCGACCGTTCGCCGAGGCCACCCGCGGTCGCTGGCGACTGCTGCTGCCACCCACCTTCCGGAGCGTGGCGTGGACCGCGATGGTCGCGGCGATCGCCGGACCCTATCGTCAGGGAGACCGGACCATTGTCTCCGCCGACGGCATCGCCATCGTGATCGCGATCGACGTCTCGTCCTCGATGCTGGCCGAGGACTTCGCGCCCTCGAATCGGCTCACGGTGGCCAAGGAACAGGCCGATGCGTTCGTCCGCGGTCGGACCGCCGACCGGATCGGGTTGGTCACCTTTGCCGGTGAGGCGATCACCCAGGTGCCGGTGACGCTCGACTATCCGTCGCTGCGGCGGGCGATCGCCGGACTCGAGGTCGGCGCCCTGCAGGACGGCACCGCGATCGGCTCCGGGCTCGCCACGGCGGTGGCCCGGTTGCGGCGCGTGCCCGGCAAGGAGAAGGTCGTCCTGCTGCTCACCGACGGCGAGAACAACCGCGGCCTCATCGATCCGAGGACCGCAGCCCGAACGGCTGAGGCGTTCGGCGTGAAGGTCTATACCATCGGCGTCGGCACCGAGGGTGAGGCTCGGGTGCCCCTGGCGCGCGGCCTCAACGGTTGGCGCTACGAGGTGGTGCCGGTGCGGATCGACGAGGACCTGCTCACCGAAATCGCCACCGGGACCGGTGGACAGTATTTCCGTGCCCGCGATGCCGAGTCGCTGGGACGCATCTTTCGGCAGATCGATCGTCTCGAGCGGTCGCGAGTCGATGTGGTCCGCTACGTCCGTCAGGAAGAGCGCACCCGGCCCTTTCTCGCCGTGGCGGCCGGCTTCCTCCTCCTCGAACTGGTGTTGAGCGGCACCGCGGTGGTGCGGATCCCATGACCTTCGAACGTCCCTGGTTGCTCACCATGGTGCCGCTGCTGGGCATCGGGATCTGGCTCCTGGCCTGGTGGGCCCGACGGCAGCGACTGCGCGCCGCACGAGCCTGGTCGGCCGCCTTGGGTGCAGCGGCGACCCGGACCGGCCGTCGGTCGCCGTGGCTGCTCGGGCTGAGCGGCGCGCTGCTGGGCGTCGCCCTCGCCGGTCCACGGTGGGGACTCGCTGCGCGGGACGCGGAGTCGCGCGCACTCAACATCGTCTTCGTGATGGATGTCTCGCGCTCGATGCTCGCCCGGGACGCCGACCCCGATCGGCTCACCCGCTCGATCCGGGTGGCCCGACGCCTGGTCCAGGACCTTTCCGGCGATCGACTCGGCCTGATTGCGTTCGCCGCGCGTCCCTACCTGCTCTCGCCGCTCACGCTCGACCAGAGTGCGCTGGAGCTCCAACTCGACGCGCTCGACCCGACCATCGCGAGCGAGGGCGGCTCCTCGCTCGGCGCGGCACTCACCCTGGCCGACCAGGTTCTCTCGCAGGCCCAGGAGGGTGGCGACAAGGCCGTGGTGCTCTTCTCCGATGGCGAGTCGTTCGACGGGGAATCGGCGCTCACCAGCGCAGCCGGGAAGTTGGCCGACGACGACGTGGCGTTGATCACGGTGCCGGTCGGAGGCGTGAAGGGTGCCCGGATTCCCGAGGAAGGCGGCACGGGATGGCACCTCGATGCGCTCGGGCAGGAGGTGATCACCACGCGGCGCGACGACCTGATCGCGGCGATGTCGGAGGCCGCCCACGGTACCGTCGTCGCGCCCGACGCGCCGGATCCCGCTGGCGACGTCCGTCGTGCGCTGGCCCAGCTCGACCGGCGGACGGTGCGTGACCAGATGGCGGCCGACCTGGTGCCCCGGGCCTGGATCTTCGCGCTTGTCGCGCTGCTGCTCCTCGCCCTGCAGACGGTGACCCGGCGCACCGCCGCGTTGGTCGGCGTCGCGCTCTGCCTCCTCCCCGCGGCGGCCAGGGCCCAGCGACCCTCGTCGGGATGGCGCTGGCTGGTGCACGGGGATACGGCACGGGCGACGACCGCCTTTCTCGACGAGGCCAAACGCGTCAACAGCGACACCGCGTGGTTCAACGCCGGCACCGCGGCGCTGGTGGCCCGCGACTTCGGCGGCGCCATCGACGCGTTGCAGCGCGCCACCACGTCGCTCGACCCGACCTTGCGACAGCGGGCGCTCTACAATCTTGGCACCGCCCAACTGCTGCAGGCGCGGGGCGACTCGTCGCGGCGTGACTCGCTGCTGGCCGGGGCCGAAGCAAACCTGCGGCAGGCGTTGCAGCTTCGCCCGGGCGACGGGGCGGCCAAGTTCAATTACGAGCTCGCCCGGCGACTGCAACCGCCGCCGCCGCCGCCCCAGAGCGGCGGGGGCAGTGGCAACAACGACCAATCGCCTCCTCCACCGTCGCAACAGGGGGCCGGCCGGAGCGGCATGACCGAGGCCGAGGCCGAGCAGGTTCTGTCGGCGATGGAGCGCGCCGAGCGCCAGACTCGCCGCGACCTCGCCCGGCGACAGCGCCGCAACCCGGTGCAGCAGGGGCCCGACTGGTGATCGTCTCGCTGCTGTTGCTTGCGAGCCTGGCCGCACCGCAGGACACCGTGGTGCCACTCTCACCGCGCGCGGTGGCGATGCTCGATCGCTTCCCGCCGCCGCGGGGCGGCGACGTGACGGTCAGCACCCGGTTTTCCCGTGACACGGTCTGGCTCGGCGAACAGGTCGAGCTGGTCACCGCGACCTGGTTCCGCCGTGACCTCCGGGAGCGCTTGCGGCGGCAGCCCTCACTGCGGACGCCCGCGCTGTCGGGTCTCTGGAGCGCCCCGGCGTCGGTGTCGCCGGTGCTGGCCGAGACGCGTCGGATCGACGGCGTCGTCTACGACCTCTACGTGTCGCACCAGACGTTGTTCCCCCTCGGGGCCGGCGTGATCGAGGCGCCGCCGGCCGTCCTGACCTATGCCGTGCCATCCTCGACCTCGTTCTTCGCCCCCGAGGAGCGACGCACGGTGTCGTCCAGCGCGGCCCGCCTGGTGGTGCGAGAGATTCCCGCTGCGCTCGGTGCCCGGCTCGGTTCCGGGCCGACCGCCCACGGGCTGCAGCTGCACTGGGAAGTGCCGAACACCCGAATCACTGCCGGCACCCCAGTCACGGTGGTGCTGGCCATCACGGGGGAGGGGAACGTCTCGCTCTGGCCGACCCCGGCGATCAGCTGGCCCGATGGGGCCCGGATCTACACCGAACCGACCGACGAGCGAGTGCGCCGACCCGGTGGCGTGGTGAGTGGGGAGAAGCGGTTCACCTTCACCCTCGTCTTCGACAGCACCGGCGCGGTGACGTTGCCGCGGGTGCGCTATCCCTACTTCGATCCGTCTGGCGCGCGGGTGGTCGTTGCCTCGGTCGCGCCCGTGACGCTCGCCGTGCAGGCCGCCGTGGCGGTGACCCGGGCGCCGGTACCCGCCTCCCGGGTGCTGCACACACCGGTGAGCGCCGTGCTGGTGCGGCGAGGCTGGCCATTGCTCCTGCTGCTGGCCATCGGCCCACTGGCCCTCTGGTTGGTGCGGCACCGACGTCGGCCACGTCGCGGGGCCAGGGTCGCGCCGGTCGGGTCGCCCGAGGAGGCGCTTCGGCGCCTGCTCGGCACCGCCGCCGACGCCACGCCCGGTCGGGTGGAGGTCGCGCTGCGTCGTCGGGGTGTCGATCGCGAAGAGGCGACCGCCGTGCGGCAGTGGCTCGAGGGCCTCGAGCGGCACCGTTGGGCGGCGAATCATCCCTCACCGCCCGACGATGCGGCGGCCTCGCGGGTGGTGCGCCGGCTTCGCGACCGGCTGCCGCTCGGGCTCGTGATCGTGCTGCTCCTGCTCGGGGCGGTTGCACCGCTCGGTGCCCAATGGAACGAGGCGATCTCGCGGTATCGCGACGGCGACGGTGCCGGTGCGGAACGACTCTTCGCCGAGAGTGTGCGGACCGATCCCGCCTCGCCCGATGGATGGCTCGACCTCGGTGCCGCGCGCTGGATGCAAGGCGACGAGGTCGGCAGCGCCGCGGCCTGGCTCGCGGGTCTGCAGGTTGCCCCGCGTGACCCGCGTCTGCACGATGCGCTGGCCCAGGTGCGGGGGGTGCCCCGCGGATTGCGCCAACGGGTGCCGACGGTGCCGCTCAGTCGTGATGAACTCGTCCTCCTGGCGCTGCTGGGCTGGCTGGTCGCATGGGTGGCGTGGCGGCGGTCACCGCGGGTGGCGTGGGCGGCCGCCACGGTGGTCGTGGTGGCCGGCGGCATGGCGGCGCTCCGCTCTCTCGCGGGCAATGGCGAGGGCCTGGTGCGACCGGGGATGAGCCTTCGGCTGTCGCCGATCCCGCTCGTCGCCGGTCCTCGCGGAGGCACCGGTGTGGTCGGTCGCCACCCTGGAGCGGCGCGAGGGCGACTGGTGGCTGGTGCGGCTCCAGGGTGGTGCGCGCGGCTGGATCCCGGTGCAGGGAATCGCCCCGCTGTCGCCGCTAGATTGAGGTGATGTCCACCGACACCGTCCGCCGGATCGCGATCCTCCCCGACGCCGTGGCGAATCAGATCGCCGCGGGGGAGGTCGTCGAGCGGCCGGCATCGGTGGTGAAGGAACTGGTCGAGAATGCGATCGATGCAGGGCGCGAGCCTGATCCGCATCGCGGCGGAGAACGGCGGCAAGACGTTGATCGAGGTCGCCGACGACGGTTCCGGGATGTCGCGCGACGATGCGATCCTGGCGCTCGACCGGCACGCCACCAGCAAGATCCATCGGGCCGTGGACCTGGTCGGCATCGCCACCTTCGGCTTTCGGGGCGAGGCGCTGCCGGCGATCGCCTCGGTGTCGCGCTTCACCCTGGCGACCGCACTGCACGACGGCGAGGGGACCGAGATCACCGCGGCCGGTGGCCGGATCGATGCCGTCGGCGACACCGCGCGTCGCCGGGGCACCACCGTCACGGTGCGGGCGCTGTTCTTCAACACGCCGGCCCGCCGCAAGTTCCTCCGCTCGGCGGCCAGCGAGTCGCGCGCCATCGTCGAGACGGTGTCGACCCTGGCGCTGGCGCACCCCGACATCGGTCTCGAGTTGCTGCTCGACGGGCGAACCCGGTTGCAGGTGCCCCCGGACCAGCCGCGCGATGCCCGGCTCGCCGCCGTCTGGGGCGAGGACCTGGCGCGCACCCTGCTCCCGGTCGAGTACGGCGTCGGCCCGGTGCGGGTGAGCGGCTTCACCCAGCGGCCGGCGGACGCCGGCCCGACCGGACGGCGGACGCAGCTCTTCGTCAACGGCCGCCCGTTCCGCGATCATTTCCTGGTGCGCGCAGCCGAGGCCGGCTATCGCTCCGCGATCCATCCGGGCGACCGACCGTCGCTCTTCCTCGACATCGTCGTCGATCCGTCGCTGGTCGACGTCAATGTGCATCCCGCCAAGCTCGAGGTGCGCTTCCGCGAGAAGGTCGCCGTCGAGCGAGCGGTGGAGGAGGCAACCCGCCACGCCCTGGGCGAACTGATCGCGTCGGCTCGGCTGGGGGCCGGACCGCTGCCGAGCCTTCCCGCCGCCGTACCTACCGGCACGGAGCCGCCGCCGCCGGGCGAGCTCTTCGCGCCGCTCGACGGGGCCGACGCGGCTACGAGTGAGGCGATGGTCGAGTCGTCGCCACCGTGCGGCGGATGGGAGGTGCCGTTGCTGCAGTTCGCCGACACCTACATCTGCTACGAGTCGCCGGAGGGATTGGTGATCGTCGACCAGCATGCGGCCCACGAGCGGGTGCTGTACGAGGAGGCGATGCGGCGGCTGGAAGGAGAGGGGATGCCCGCCCAGCGCCTGCTGCTGCCCGACACCGTCGAGCTGACCGACGAGGAACGCGAGGTGGTCGAGCAGCACGCCGAACTGCTGGCCCGGCTGGGCTACGAGGTCGAGCCATTCGGCGGCCGGTCCGTCGTGATCCAGGCGGTTCCCGATCCGCATCCCCGGTTCGACGCGCTGGCCACCTTCCGCGACCTGGTGGCCGACCTCGCCCGCGGCCGGTTTGGCGGCTGGGCCAACCGGGTCGAACGGTTCATGCAGACCTGGGCCTGCCGGGCGGCGGTCAAGGCCGGGCAGCCTCTCGATGAGCGAAGCATGCGCGAGCTGCTCGGGCGGCTCTTCGCCTGCACCCTCCCGCCGCACGATGTGCACGGCCGCGCCACCATCGTGCAGCTGCCGCTCGACGAGCTGGAGCGCCGCTTTGGCCGACGCTAGGACCCCGGTCCTGGTCGGCCCGACCGGGATCGGCAAGACCGCCGTCGCGCTTGCGCTTGCTGCCCACTGGCCCCTCGAGGTCGTCTCCGCCGATTCGCGCCAGGTCTATCGCCGGCTCGACATCGCCACCGCCAAGCCGGCGCCACGCGAGCGGCAGCGCGTGCGCCACCATCTGCTCGACCTGGTCAATCCCGGGGAGCGGTACAGTGCCGGGCGATTTGCCCTGGAGGCGGCCGAGGCGATCACCGCGATTCGCGCCGCGGGCCGCCTCCCGGTCGTGGTCGGGGGAACCGGACTCTACGTCAAGGCGTTGACCGAGGGCCTCTTCACCGAGCCGCCACTCGACCGACCCCGCCGCGAGGCGCTTGCCGGGGTGACGGCGGCGATGGATCACCCGACGCTGGTCCGTTGGGCCTCGCGGCTCGATCCGGGGTTCCCGGGGGGTGGCGGCCGTCAGCGTGCCGCACGGGCGATCGAGATGGCGATCCTCACCGGACGATCGCTCACCTGGTGGCAGCGGACGGCCAAGGCGACCGGGGCGATCCGGCCGTGGTTCGTGCGGCTCACGGCGCCGCGGGCGGTGCTCCACCAGCGGATCGCGGCCCGGAGCGCCGAGATGCTCCGCCGCGGTCTGGTCGAGGAGGTGGCGGCCGCGCTGGCCGACGGGGCGCCGCTCAGCGGTCCCGGGATGGACGGTATCGGGGTGCGCGAGGCCGTGGAGGTGTTGCAGGGTCGGCTCGAGCGCGATGCCCTGGCCGAGGCAGTGACCGTCGCGACGCGGCAGTATGCCAAGCGGCAGGACACGTGGTTCCGGAATCAGCTTCGGGGTGAGGTGCTGGTGCTCGACGCCACCCGGCCCCCAGACCAGCTTGCCGCGGCGATCGCTGCCGCATGGAACGGCGACAACTCATGAAGATCGGCATCACCTGCTATCCGACCTACGGCGGCTCGGGCGCGGTCGCGACCGAACTGGGGCTCGCCCTGGCTCGTCGCGGTCACGACGTCCACTTCATCACCTACGACTCCCCGTTCCGGCTGCGCGGCTACGTGGAGCGGGCCGTCTTCCATCAGGTCGACACGACGATCTCGCGCTACCCGCTCTTCGATCACTACCCGTACACCCTCGCGCTCGCGTCGCGGCAGTACGAGGTGGCGCTCGAGGAACGACTCGACCTGCTCCACGTGCACTACGCGATTCCGCACGCGACGACCGCGTTTCTCGCGCGCGAGATGCTGGCCGAGCAGCATCCCCTCAAGGTGATCACCACGCTGCACGGCACCGACATCACCCTGGTCGGACAGGAGACGTCGTTCTACGCCATCACCAAGTTCTCCATCGAACGGTCCGACGGTGTGACGGCGGTGTCGGCGTTCCTGCGCGATGAGACGCGCCGGGCCTTCGGCCCGGTCAACTGCGGCATCCGGGTGATCCCCAACTTCGTCAATCTTGACGAATACCACCCCGAGGTGGCGCTGCCGCGCGACTCCCTCGCCGGGACCGGCCACAAGGTGCTGGTCCACATCTCCAACTTCCGCGAAGTGAAGCGAGTCAAGGACGTGGTGCGGATCTTCGCCCGGGTGCGCCGGGCGATGCCGGCCACCCTGCTGATGGTGGGTGACGGCCCCGATCGACACGACGCAGAACAGGAGGCTCGCGACCTCGGTGTCGGTGCCGATGTGCGCTTCCTCGGGCGCCTCGATGCCGTGGCGCCGGTGCTCGCGGCGGCCGACCTCTTCGTGCTCCCGTCGCAGACCGAGTCGTTCGGGCTGGCGGCACTCGAGGCAATGGCCTGCGGGGCCCCGGTGCTGGCGGCGCGCACCGGCGGACTGCCCGAGGTGATCACCGACGGGGTGGAGGGCATCCTCGAGCCCGCCGGTTCGGTCGAGGCGATGGCGCGCCGCGCCATCACCCTGCTCCGCGACGACGAGACCTGCGCGGCGATGAGTCAGGCCGCGCTGGCGCGCGCGCGCCAATTCTCGGCCGAGACGGTGGTGCCGCAATACGAGGCCTTCTATGAGGAGGTCCTGGCGCGATGATCGGTTTCATCCCGCTGGTGATCGCCGTCATCCTCGGATTGGTCGAGGGGGCCACCGAATTCCTGCCGATCTCGTCGACCGGCCACCTGATCGTTGTCGGAGCGTTGCTCGACTTCACCGGAGAGCGCGCCGCGACCTTCGAGGTGGTGATCCAGATCGGGGCGATCCTCGCCGTGATCTGGCACTATCGCGCGGTCCTCACGGGAATGGTGCGCCGGGCGCTGGTTCCGGGCCCCGATCAGCGGCTCGCCAGCAACCTGCTGCTCGCCTTCCTTCCCGCGGTCGTGATCGGGCTCATGGCCCACGACATGATCAAGGCAGTGCTCTTCTCGCCGGTGGTCGTCGCCTGGGCACTGATCATCGGCGGCGTGGTGATGTTGGTGATCGAATGGCGCCAGCCGGTGACCACCACGCCCGACGTGGCAGCGATCCGTCCCCGACAGGCGATCGCCATCGGCTTCGCGCAGGTGCTCGCGATGATTCCCGGTACCTCGCGCGCGGCGGCGACGATCCTCGGTGGCTACGCTGTCGGCCTCTCGCGCCCCGCCGCGACCGAATTCTCCTTCCTGCTGGCGATTCCGACCATCATCGGCGCGGCCGGCCTCGACATCGTCAAGAGCCGCGACCTCCTCAGCGCCAGCGACCTGCCTCTCTTCGTGATCGGCACCGTGGTGGCGTTTCTGGCGGCGCTGGCGGTGATTCGCGGCTTCCTCCGATTCGTGGAGCGCCACTCGTTCACCGTCTTCGCCTGGTATCGGATCGTCTTCGGTGGCGTGCTCTTCCTGCTCTTCGCCCTCAAGGTGATCTGACGACGGCTCCGATGCTGGACATCCACGATGAAGTGCCGAGCACCATGGAAACGGCCCACCGGCTGGCCGAGGGTGGGGCCCCGGCCGGTCGAGGGGTGGTGGCTCGACGCCAGCGTGCGGGGCGGGGCCAACAGGGACGTGCATGGCAGTCGGAGCCCGGAGGTCTCTGGCTCTCGGTGATCGCCAGACCTGACCCGACGGCGGGCCTCGACGCGCTCTCGCTCCGGGTTGGTCTCGTGCTGGCCCGGACCCTCGAATCGGTGTTGCCGGGATTGCCGCGTCTGGGGCTCAAGTGGCCCAACGACCTCCAACTCGACGGCCGCAAGGTTGCCGGGGTCCTCGCCGAGGCGCGCTGGAGCGGCGATCGCTGCCTCTGGGTGGTGATCGGGGTCGGCGTCAACCTCCGCAACCCGCTTCCGCCGGAGCTGGCAGCCGTGGCGGCCCGGCTCGGCGACGTCGTCGCGGTTCCCGATCCGGAGGAACTGGCACAGCCGGTGGCGGTCGCGGTCACCGCCGCGGCCCGGGGCGGGCCGCTCGATCGTGATGAGCTCGAGGCGTGGCGGGCCCGCGACGTGCTGCTCGGTCAGCGGGTGGCGACGCCGGTGGCGGGCATTGGCGCCGGGATCACGGCGGACGGGGCCCTGGTGGTCCGTGGCGAGGATGGTCGGCGTCACGAATGCCGGGGTGGGGTGGTGGCACTCACCGTCTGACGCGAGATTCCCCGGATGCGTCTGCTCATCGATATCGGCAACACCGAGGTGACCCTGGGGCTGCAGGTTGGGCCCGAGGTGCGCACCCACTGGCGACTGATGACCCGGCCAGACCGCACTCCCGACGAGTGGGCGGTGACGCTCGGGGCATTCGTCGAACGGGGCGGTTTTGATCCTGGAGCGATCGCCTCCGCCTGCCTCGCCTCGGTCGCCCCGGCGGTGACCCAGCCGCTCGGCGACGCGGTCCGCTCGGCGATCACCGGGCACGTCGGCCTGGTCGAACCCACGGCGCCGCTGCCGCTCACCCTCGATGTCGATGAGCCACTGGCGGTCGGCGCCGACCGGATCGCCAACATCCTCGGCGTGCTCGACCGGCATCCCGGCAATGCGATCGTCGTCGATCTGGGCACCGCCACCACCTTCGATTGCGTCACGGCCGACCGGCGCTTCATCGGCGGGGCGATCATGCCCGGCCTGCGGACCTCGGCCGACCAACTGGTGCAGCGAGCCGCCAAGCTCACGGCCACCGAGCTGCTGCCACCCGAGTGCGCCATCGGCCGTACCACCGACCAGCACATCCGGGCAGGCATCCTGTTCGGGACCGTCGATGCGATCGACGGGATGGTGCGACGGATCCGGGCCGAGTGGCCCGACGAGTCGACACCCCGGGTGGTCGCCACCGGTGGCCTCTCCCGCCTGATCGCGCCGCTCAGCGACACGATCGACACGGTGGACCTCGACCTCACGCTGCACGGGCTCCGAGTGGCGGCCGACGCCATGGGGCTGCCGGCGTGAGGCCATCCACGGTCGACTCGCTGGACGCCACGCCGGCTCGACGCGTTGGCCGGCGGGTGCTCGGACCGCTGCTGCCGTATCTCCTGCACCTGCGACCAGCCGAGTGGCCGATCATGGCGGCCCACACCACGCTGGGCTGGTTCCTGGCGGCCGGGGTCGTGCTCGACGATCGCCGGCTGTGGATCGGCCTGCTGGCCTGGGTGATCGGTCTGAACGGCGGCACGCTCGCCCTCAATTCGGCCTTCGATCGCGACGAGGGCGACGTGGCGTACCTCCGCCGCCCGCCGCCGGTTCCGGCGGCACTCGCGTTCGTCGCGCTGGCGTTGATGGCCGGCGGACTGGTGGTGATCTGGTCGCTCGGGCCCGTGATCCGGGTGCTCTACCTCGTCTGCCTGCTGATGTCGATCGCCTACTCGGTACCGCCGGTGCGGCTCAAGCGGATCGCGGGCGCCGACTGGCTCATCAACATGATCGGTTTCGGGGCGTTGACACCCTGGGCCGGCTGGGCCCTCACCGGACGCGAGCTCGATGCAGGGCATGCACTGCTGCTCTGGGCCTTCTGTCCGCTCTTCGCGGCACTCTACCCGCTCACCCAGCTGTACCAGATGGATGCCGACCGGACGCGCGGCGATCAGACGATCGCCCTCCGGCTGGGGGTGCAGCGGTCGCTGTCGGTGGCGGTCGCCGCGGTGGCGGTGGCCTTCGGGATGCTCGCTGGAGCCGCGTCGTTGAGTGGGTGGGGCGATCAGTCCCTGGTGCGCTGGTCGGTCCTGGCCATCGCGCTGGTGGCCTGGCTGGTGGTACTGATCCCGTGGCAGCGCGACGGTGCGGGATGGTCCAGTGCCCAGCACCAGGCGGGGATGTACCACGCCCTGGCGGCGTGGGCGCTGACCGACCTCGGCGTTGTGCTGGCCTGGGTCACCTGAACGGGGGTCTTGGCCCCGAGCCCGCGAGGCAGCTAGTTTCCCGCGTTCCCGACACCCTTCAGGGGAGAACGATTCGATGGCGACCGCGGTCCATCTCGACGACAGCTCCGATACCACCGACCTGCCCATCCTGCTCAAGGGCGCGCTGACCCTCGCCGTGATCGAGGCGGTGGTGGTCTTCGCCGTATCCCTGGTCAACAAGGGACTCGACGGCACGGCCGACGCGACGCTGACCGGCATCCTCGTGGCGATCGGCCTGGTCTGCGTCGCCTTCCTGCCGGGGACGTGGACCCGGGCCCGGAGCATCGAGGGGATCGCCGGCGCGGCCGCGATCGGGATCGGCTCGGCGCTGGCCTTCCTCGTGCTCGACGTGGCGATCCTGCAGCCGCTCGGGACCTGGACCAATCGCTGGTGGGAAGTCGGCGGAATGTCGAACTGGTGGTACCACCCGGTCTGGTGGATGGTGGGCTGCTACATCTCGTGGATGGGTGGCTGGATCCTCGCCAATCAGGCCAACAAGCGCGGATCGGCGTCGCTCCCCGGCGCCGTGGCGCTGCTTGCGCTCCTGGTCGCCATCGTCGGCAGTATCGCCGCGGCGGTGCATTTCCCCGGGGCCGGCTGGAACGTGCCCACCTTCGCGGTGGCCGCCCTGCCGTCGCTCGCGTTGGGAGCCGCCGTCAGCGGACTCGGCGCCCGGAGCTAACGGGGCGCATGCTGCAGCGGATCGCGCGGCTGCTGTTCCGGGTCGGGGGATGGCTGCTGACGCCGATCGTCACTATCCTCGCCGCCGCTGTAGGGGCGACCATCGCGACGATGGTCGCCCCGCGCGTTTCCGCGATGACGGGCGTCATCGGCGCGGTGGCTGGCGGCCTGATCGCGGCCGGGGTGGGACTCTGGCTCTGGCTCCGACTGTTGCGGGAGTCACCTGAGCTGCGCGACGTGCTCCAGGTCACCCCGGGAGGCGTCCCCTCTGAGGATGCCATCGACGACGTGATTGGACAGGACCCCCCGCAGGCCAAGCCGGAGTCACCGTGACCCGACGCCACCACCTCCCGCTCGTGGCCCTCGTGTTGCTCGCCGCCCCGGTGGCGGCTCAGGACGGGGTGTTCCTCACGGCGGGTCGGGTCCTCGCCGGGTCGCCCGACGAGTCGAGCTGGCGGCTCACGATGCAGCGCGCCCTGGTCGGCCCGATCGGTCTCGATGTCGCGATCCAGGAACTCCCCGGCGGACGGCCGGACGAGGGAGAACTCTACGGGTTCGGCGTCGACTTCACCCTCTTCGATGGTGGCCGTCGGCTGCCGGCGTTCTTCGTCGGCGCCGCGGCGGGCATCGGACTCGGCCAACAGGATCGTCTCTGGTACGGTGCCTCTGCGGGGGTGCGCGTCCCGCTGGTGTCGTTGGGGACCATCCGCACCACCGTCGAGGCTCGCTGGCGCGACCTCTCCATCTCGGGACGCGATGGGCTCGAGGTGGGGCTCACCCTCGGCTGGCGCTCGCGGCGCAGTCGCGGCGACCGTGGCCCGTCGGCATCCTCGGGCCTCTATGTCCCGCGGGGCACCACCGACCGACTGCGCGCGGTGGGGATTCCCGAGGAGAAGGCCAGGCTGCTCGGTGGCGTGGTCTCGACGGCGCTCGAGGAGATGGGGCAGCCCTACGTCTGGGGTGGTACGGGCGACGGCAGCGGTGGCTTCGATTGCTCGGGACTGATCTACTACGCCTACGGGCGTTACGGTGTCCGAATTCCACGGACCGCCGAAGGGCAGTCGGGTGCCGGCATCCCGATCAGCCGCGACCTCGAGGCGCTGCTGCCTGGCGACATCCTCACCTTCGCCGATCGCGGTGACAAGGTGACGCACGTGGGTCTCTATGTCGGCGAGGGCCGCTTCATCCACAGCGCCTCGGGCGGCGTGCGCCTCTCGCGGCTGGCCGACGACGACGAGCTACGGCCGCTACTGGCTGCGGCGCTGGGTCGGGGTGCGCCGCGTGGTCGAATGATGGTGGCTGGATGGCGGTGGTTTATCGTCGATGGTCGATGGTCGATGGCTGACTGACTGAGGGCTGTTGATCGACCGCCTGACACTCAGGAGGGCCGGCCTCCCGTTCGGCGATGCCGGCCCTTCGTTGTGCTTCAGCCATCGACCATCGGCCATCAATCGTGATCGTGGCGCATTCCCATCCCCGGGCTCATCGGCGTCTTGCCGTCCTTCGCCAGTTCCGCGAGCTCGATCTTCCAGTCGGGGTTGTCGGGATCGACCGTCGGCCACGCCGCCGGGTCGTCGGGCGCGAAGAGCAGGATCATGTGCGCCATTGCCCCGTCCTTGAGGTAATGCCCGCTGGTGTTGTCGTAGCTGGCGGTGAGCCGGTACCGGTGGCCCTTCTCGAGCTTGAGGCCGGCGCCGCGGATGCCGGGGAACTTCCGCTCCACCCCGTGGATCATCATCGCCGAGTCGAGAGTGGTGCCGAGCCGGACGATCTCCCGGGGCTTCTGGTCGGTCACGTCGGTCAGCACCAGCCCGGTGCCATAGTCGTGCAGGTGCCCGCCGACGCCGAGCACCCGGCCGCTGATCGGCATCGTGAATTCGGCGTGGAACTGCTGCTTCCCCTGCGGCAGGTCGAAGTCGACCGGTCGGCCGATCGGATTCACGACGTCGAGATAGACCGGCCACACGTCGAGTGGACGGGGGTACATGTTGGTCGGCATCCATTCGAACGTCAGGGTGACCGTGAGGTCGTGGTAGTCGGTGGCGGTCATGTTGTGCCACATCAGCACCAGCCCCATGTGGCTGCCCGCCTTGACCCGCATCCCGATGCTCGACGGGAGGCTGATGTCGCCGGTTTCCTGGCCGAGGGCGACCACCCGCTCGGGCATGGCGTACATCAGCTGGCGCCGGTCGAGGTTGATCACGTTGAGGTGGTGGACCAGTCGGCTCGACACCTCCCGTCCCTGACCGTCGGTGATCCGCATCGTGATACTGCGGAGCCAGCCGTCGATCGGCCACGAGAACGTCCGGAACGGCTCGAGCATGCCATGATGCTCCACCGGGCCCGAGGCCATCGCCCGCATCTCGGTCGGGCGTCATCCCGGCCACGTCGTGTGGACCGGAGGTGATGGTCAAGGTGTGGGCCGAGGAGTCGACGGTGACGGTGACCCGCGCCCGGTCGTCTGGCCCGTGATCCGGGCCCGGGGACGGGGACGGGGTGGGAGTGGCGACGAGAGTCAGGGCCAGGGCGAGTGCGATCATGGGTCCTCAAGTGCGAGTTGCGGGTTGTTGGTCGTGCCACCGGATCCTGCATCCGGGAAATCCTCTGCGCAATCCGGTGGCATCGCGTCGAGATGTCCCGGGGCCGATCACCCCCTCAACGGTCTGTCCGGCCAGCGGGTTCCCACCCCTGGTTCGCCCTGCCGTTCGGACCGGCCGGACGGCCAGTGTGGCCGACCCACCTGCTCCGGTGCCGATTCCGCCTGTCATTCCGGCTTGGCACTCAGGCATGCGGATTGCCAAACCAGTGTCCCGTCTTGACTTGAGTCGCATCAGGACTAGGTTTGACCCCGTTGGCACTCGGGGCCGATGAGTGCCAAACCGGACAAGCTACCGGACACTTCAACCACTTGCAGTAGTCGGAGGCCAGGCGATGGCAGCCACCAAGACCAAGATCAACGTCACCCCGCTGGAGGACCGCGTGGTGATCATGCCGAGTGAGGACTCGGAAGAGATGCGGGGCGGGCTCTACATCCCCGACACCGCCAAGGAGAAGCCGACCCAGGGCAAGATCGTCGCCGTGGGCCCGGGCCGCTTCGAGAAGGGTGCGCGGGTGCCGATGGACCTCAAGGTCGGCGACAAGGTGATCTACGGGAAGTACAGCGGCACGCCGTTCACGATCGATGGCGACGAGGTGATGATCCTCAAGGCCTCCGACGTGCTCGCGAAGCTCGGCTGAGACCCACCAACAGACTGACTGGAGAACGACGCAATGGCAGCGAAGGACCTGATCTTCGACGTCGACGCACGCGCCAAGCTCAAGAAGGGCGTCGACGCCCTCGCCGAAGCGGTCAAGGTGACCCTCGGCCCGAAGGGGCGCAATGTCGTCATCGAGAAGAAGTTTGGCTCGCCGACCGTCACCAAGGACGGTGTCTCGGTGGCCAAGGAAATCGAGCTCGCGGACGCGGTCGAGAACCTCGGTGCACAGATGGTGAAGGAAGTCGCCACCCGCACCTCCGACGAGGCGGGTGACGGCACGACCACCGCCACGGTGCTGGCCCAGGCGATCTTCCGCCAGGGGCTCAAGAACGTGACCGCCGGCGCCAACCCGATGGCCCTCAAGCGCGGCATCGATCGGGCGGTCGAGGCGCTCGTCGCCGAGCTCAAGGCGATCTCGGTGCCCACCAGCGGCAAGAAGGACATCGCCCAGGTCGGCACCATCTCGGCCAACAGCGACACCGAGATCGGCAAGCTGATCGCCGAGGCGATGGAGAAGGTCGGCAAGGAGGGCGTGATCACGGTCGAGGAGGCCAAGGGCCTCGAGACCACGCTCGAGACGGTCGATGGCATGCAGTTCGATCGCGGCTACCTGTCGCCCTACTTCGTCACCGATCCGGAGGCGATGGAGGCGTCGCTCGACGCTCCGTACATCCTGATCCACGACAAGAAGATCTCGGCGATGAAGGATCTCCTGCCGGTGCTGGAGAAGGTCGCCCAGAGCGGCAAGCCGCTGATGATCATCGCCGAGGACATCGAGGGCGAGGCGCTGGCCACCCTGGTGGTCAACAAGCTCCGCGGCACGCTGAAGGTGGCGGCCGTGAAGGCGCCGGGCTTCGGGGACCGTCGCAAGGAGATGCTGCGCGACATCGCCATCCTGACCGGTGGCAACGTGATCTCCGAGGAGGTCGGCTTCAAGCTCGAGAACGCCACGCTCGCCGATCTCGGTCAGGCGAAGCGGGTGGTGATCGACAAGGACAACACCACCATCGTCGACGGCAAGGGCGAGGGCGACGCGATCCAGGGTCGGATCGCCGAGATCCGCGCCGCGATCGACAAGTCCACCTCGGACTATGACCGCGAGAAGCTGCAGGAGCGCCTGGCCAAGCTGGCCGGCGGCGTCGCGGTGATTCACGTCGGCGCCCCGACCGAGACCGAGATGAAGGAGAAGAAGGCCCGGGTCGAGGACGCGCTGCATGCGACCCGCGCCGCGGTGGAGGAGGGGATCGTTCCCGGCGGTGGCGTCGCCCTGCTGCGCGCCCAGTCGGCGCTCGACAAGGTGAAGGCGTCGGGTGACGAGAAGATCGGCGTGGACATCATCCGTCGCGCCATCGAGGAGCCGATCCGGGCGATCGCCGACAACGCCGGCGTCGAAGGGTCGATCGTGGTGGCCAAGGTCAAGGAGTCGAAGGACCCCGGCTACGGCTACAACGCCGCGACCGACGTGTACGAGGACCTGGTCAAGGCCGGCGTGATCGACCCGACCAAGGTCACCCGGACGGCACTGCAGAATGCCGCGTCGATCGCCTCGCTGCTGCTGACCACCGAGTGCGTGGTCGTGGAGCAGAAGGACGACAAGGCCGCTGCGCCGGCAATGCCGGGCGGTGGTGGCATGGGCGGCATGTACTGACCGGTCGCTGCGCGGTCACGCATCCTGAGCGCGCCCGCTTCCGGGCTGGCGCACGAAGGATCGCGGCGTGCCACACGACGGCCACCCCTCGGGGTGGCCGTTCGTGCGTTCGGGGGATGGCGAGACTCAGTCGCCTGCTGCCGGCCGTGCCGTCGCCTTCGTGGTGGTGTCGCGTCGGGGCGCTTCACTGAGGCGAACGGTCACGGCCCGCCCGGCCTCGCCGCCGATGGCGCGCAGGTTGTAGACGCCGTCGTCGCGCACCTGCACCGTGTAGACGGTGGTATTGCTGGCCGAAGAGCCCAACAGCAGTGGCTCGATGAGCACTGGCTCGTTGGCCTGGTCGATCGGGGTCAGCGCGAGCGAGAGACCGCGACCGGTCAGGCTCACCCGGTACCGTTGGCCACCGTCCAGCCAGAGGCGGTAGAACTCGTTGACCGGGAGGGAGAACTGCATCTCGAGGGCATGGCCCGGTGTTGGTGCGTTCGGGGTCTGGGCCGGGAGGGCAGTCGGGGCGAGGAGGGCGAGGGTGAAGCCCAGGATGGGCAGGCGCAGGCGTGGCATGGCGGTCCCTTCCGGCGAGGTACATCGCCGATCGAGTTGGGCGGGGCACCGGTCGGGGGCGTGGCGCCCGCCTTCACCAAGAGGAGACGGTGACCGACGGCTTGGCTGCACGGTCTCCGGGATCGGGTGTATCGTTGACCCACACGCCCCGGGTCACATACCCGACCTCCACCCGCACCAAGGCCTTCGCCATCATGGATCGTTCGCTCCGCGCCCTGCTGCTCCTCGCCCTGGCGACCGCCTGTGCCGGCGGCGACACTGCCGACACCGCCGCCCCGGATCTTTCGGCCGATCGCCTGCTCCACGACATCACCGTGTTGTCGTCCGACTCCCTCGAGGGGCGCCGGCCAGGCACCGTGGGCGAGGAGCGCACCATGGCGTTCCTCACCGCGCAGGCCAAGGCGATCGGCCTCGAACCGGGCAACCCTGACGGCAGCTGGACCCAGCCGATCACGCTGGTGGGGATCACCAGCGTCCCGACGATGACGGTGCGCCGCGACGGCGCGACCCGGACGCTCGACTGGCGCACCGACTATGTGGCGCAGTCGCGCCACGAGGTGGCGACGGTCGACGTGCCCGACGCCGAGATGGTGTTCGTCGGGTATGGTGTGACCGCACCCGAGTACGGCTGGGACGACTTCAAGGACGTCGACGTGAAGGGCAAGACGGTGATCATGCTCGTCGGCGATCCACCGGTGCGCATGGCCTCGGACACCACCGCGCTCGATTCGACGATGTTCCGGGGCCGGGCGATGACCTACTACGGCCGCTGGACCTACAAGTACGAGGAGGCGACCCGGCGCGGCGCCGCCGCAGTGCTGGTGGTCCACCAGACCAAGCCGGCCAGCTATGGGTGGGACGTGGTCGAGGGAGGCTGGACCGGGGAGCGGATGGACGTGAGCCAGCCTGACGGCCACGCCGGCAGGGTGCCGGTCGAGGGGTGGCTGTCGATCGACGCGACGACGCGTCTCTTCCAGGATGCCGGACTCGACTTCCGGGCGCTCGAGGCCCAGGCCCGGACCACCGACTTCCATCCGGTGTCGCTCGGCACCGAGGCCTCGTTCCACATCGACAACACGATGCGCACGGTCCACACCAACAACTTCGTCGCGAAGCTTCCCGGCAGCGACCCCAGCGTGGCCGACGAATACGTGATCTACACGGCACACTGGGATCACTTCGGGATCGGCAAGCCGATCGACGGCGACTCGATCTACAACGGGGCGCGCGACAACGCCTCCGGCACCGCGTCGCTGCTCGAACTGGCCCGGGCCTTCAAGGCCGCCGGTGCGCCCCGCCGCTCGTTGCTCTTCCTGGCGGTGACGGCCGAGGAGCAGGGCCTGCTCGGCTCGAAGTGGTATGCCGAGAATCCACTCTATCCGCTCGACAAGACGCTCGCCGACATCAACATCGATGAGCTCAACATCTGGGGGCCGACCACCGACGTCACGGTGATCGGGATGGGGAACAGCAGCCTCGAGGATGTGCTTCGGGATGTCGCGGCCGGGAAGGGGCGCACGCTCACCCCCGACGCGAATCCCGAGAGCGGTGGCTTCTACCGCTCCGATCATTTCGAGTTCGCCAAGGAAGGGGTGCCAGCACTCTATCTCGACACCGGGACCGACTTCGTCGGCAAGCCCGCCGGGTGGGGCAAGGAGCAGACGGATGCCTGGGTCCGCGACCGCTACCACGCGCCGTCCGACGAGGTCGAGCCCAGCTGGGATCTCTCCGGGGCCATTGCCGACCTCGAACTGCTCTACGGGGTGGGTCGACGGGTGGCCGATGGCGATACCTGGCCCACCTGGAACAGCGGCACCGAGTTCAAGGCGATCCGGGAGAAGATGCTCGCCACGCCGTGAGCGTGGCGAATGGAGCGTGTGCAGCGGCGATCGGGCATGGTGCCCCGGTCGCCGCGCTCACGTCAGGAGGCCAGCTTCCAGGTCGTGTAGGCCACGTCGATGGCGTGCTCGGCGACGGTCGGCACCGTGGTGATCTCGATGCGGGCGATCCGCCCCTGATCGGTCATGACACAGAAATAGCTGTTGGTGGCGAGCCCGATCAGCTCGACGGGAGCCTGGGCATAGTTGGCCGAGGCACACGTGGCATAGTCGGGCTCGTTCGCGCCCATCAGGACCAGCTTGGCGTTGTTCTCGGTGGAGAGCTCCACCTCGTCGTCGGTGACCACCTCGTTCCAGATATCCGCCGTGTCGTCGGTCTGCAGGGTCCCGGTCTCCAGATCGATCTCGTAGGTGCCGGGCACGTGGATCGTGCCTGAGACCAGCACGCCGGGGGTCGTCGCCGGCGAGGGGCCGGTGGTGCTGCTGCCACACGCGGTGGCAAGGGCCAGGAGCACGATGCCGAGGCTTCGCGATGGTGTCATGGGTGTATCTCCTTGGATTGAGCTGGCTGCCGGCTTGTGCCCCGGCAATCGCAGTATCGGCCGATACCCCTGGAGATGGCGTTGGTTCGCTTCGGCGAGGCCTCGGCGCCCCCGTCGGTGTCCGTGGCTATCTTTCTCTCGTCTCCTTCAGGTCCCCTCACCGGAGTTCTGGGCCGTGGTCGTTCGTTCGTTATTCGCCGCCGTGCTGCTCTTCGCCCTGCCCGGGTCGGCCGGGGCCCAGTCGCGCGGTCCAGAACTGACCGGGACCTGGCGAGTCGATGCCGGGGCCGATGTCAAGAACGGCCCCCGCGAGGTCATCATCCGGGCTGATTCGAGTGCCAGCTGGGGGAAGGAAACCGTGCGCTGGCGGGTCGTGAAGAAGCAGATCTGGATCGCCATTGGCGGCGAGTGGGAGATCTACGACCTGAAGCTGGGCCGGCGTGAACTGACCCTGTCCGGTGGGGACCTGACCAAGGCAGTGACCCTCAAGCGGGTCGGACCGCCCACACCGCGCCCCGACGGCATTGCGGTACCTCCCGACCCGGGAACCTGACCGGTCTGACCACGGCGACGCTCAGGCGCTGGCGTCGAGCTGGCGGCCCGAGTCGGCCGGGGTCACCCGCTCCAGCAGGTTCAGCATCGTGCCGGCCACGGTGTCGGGCGTCGGCAGCGTCATCGGGTCCTCGTCGGGGAACGCCTCGGCGCGCATCGCGGTCCGCATCCGCCCGGGCTGGATGATCACCGACACGATCTCACGATCCGCCAGCTCCAGGGCGAAGACCTCGGCCAGCCGCTCCAGCGCCACCTTCGAGACCTCGTAGGCGCCCCACTCGCGGTGCACCTGGTGGGTCACCCCACTCGACACGAAGGCGATCGTCGCGCCACGACGCATCCGGGGCAACAGCCGTCGGGTCAGGTCGAACGGCGCGGTGAGGTTGACCGCGAGTACCTGCTCGAAGGTCCGCCGTGGCCAGTCGGCCAGCGGTTCCCGGCGTCCGAGCAGGCCGGCGTTGTGGATCAGCAGGTCCACCCTCCGGCGATCGGCCGCCAGCCGGCGCACCAGGCGACCGGCAGCGGCAGGCTCGGTGATGTCGCCCCGGAGCGGGATGATCGGCAGGTTCGCCTCGGCGGCGTGGCGGGCCAGCCGGGCCAGCGCTGGGCGACTGCGGGCCATGGTGTACACCCGCCATCCATCCCGCGCCAGCTGGTCGACCAGCGCGAGGCCGAGTCCCTTCGTGCCGCCGGTCACCACGGCGGTGCGTGCACGTGTCATCCTCGAAAGCTAATGCGACATCCTGCCTCACCGTGCGCGTCCGGTGCGGGTATCTTTCCGGGCAACCTGCCAACCACCGGATCATCCCATGACCACCGGACGTCTCGAGGCGTTCAGCGATGGCGTGCTGGCCATCGTGATCACCATCATGGTGCTCGAACTCAAGGTACCGACCGGCGACGACTGGGCGGCGATGCGATCCCTCGTGCCGGTGTTCCTGACCTACGTGCTGAGCTTCATCTACATCGGCATCTACTGGAACAATCACCATCACACCATGCTGGTCACCCGACGCGTGAGTGGAGCGGTGCTCTGGGCGAACCTGCACCTGCTCTTCTGGCTGTCGCTGGTGCCGTTCGTGACCGGGTGGATGGGCGAGAACCACTTTGCGGCCGTCCCGGTGGCGCTCTACGGCGGCGTCCTGCTGGCCGCTGCGGTCGCCTACACGATCCTGATCCGGACCATCATCGCCGCCGATGGGAAGGATTCCACGATCGCCCGCGCCATCGGGGCCGACCGCAAGGGCCACGTGTCGCTCCTCCTCTACGCGGCCGCGATTCCGGCAGCGTTGTGGCTCGACACCCGGATCGCGCTCACGCTCTTCATCGCCGTGGCGCTCCTCTGGCTGGTGCCGGATCGGCGAATCGAGCGGACGCTGCACGAGGGCGACCGCTGGAGGGCAACGACGCATGAGCATCGACACGACGCCGTTCGTGGCCGTTCCCGGCCGGCCGGTCGATCTCGAGGCGCGCCCGACCCGGGTCGACCCGCTGTACGACTCCGATGCGCACTACGAGGAGCGTCTCGACCACCGAATCAAGCGGATGCGCAAGCTCCAGTCGCGACTCTGGGCCGACGATCGGTACGCCCTGCTGGTGATCTTCCAGGCGATGGACGCCGCCGGCAAGGACGGCGCCATCAAGCACGTGCTGTCGGGGATCAATCCGCAGGGTGTCTCGGTCCACTCGTTCAAGCAGCCGAGCAAGGAGGAGCTGGACCACGACTTCCTCTGGCGCAGCGCGATCCGGCTCCCCGAGCGGGGCCAGATCGGCATCTTCAATCGGTCGTACTACGAGGAGGTGCTGGTGGTCCGGGTGCACCCGGAGTATCTCGACGGCCAGCGACTGCCGGACCGGCCCGCCGACCTCGACGCCCTCTGGCGCCAGCGATTCCAGTCGATCCGGGATCATGAGGCGCACCTGCACCGCAACGGTACCCGCGTGCTGAAGTTCTACCTGCATCTCTCGGAGGAGGAGCAGCGACAGCGATTCCTTGCGCGTATCGATGATCCCGACAAGAACTGGAAGTTCTCCGCCGGGGACCTCGCCGAGCGGCGCCACTGGCCGGCCTACCGGTCCGCGTATGCCGAGGCGATCACCGCCACCAGCACGGCCGACTGCCCATGGTACGTGGTGCCGGCAGATGACAAGCGAACCGCCCGACTCATCATCTCGGAGGTGATCTGCGACCTGCTCGATTCTCTCGACCTGCGCTACCCGACGGTCGAGTCGGGGAGCCTCGAGCAGTATCGGGACCGACTGATGGGGCCGGCCTAGAGCAGCGTCTGCTGGTCGGGGGTCCGCAGGCGGATCGGGTCGAGCGGGGTGTCCTGCTGGGCGACATGCAGCTCGCCACGGAAGCCGGCGGCATCGAGGGCCCGGGCCACGGTGCCCGCGGCGGTCTCGGGCGTGTTGCAGCGCTGGCTCAAGTGAGCGAGGACCACGGTGGCGAGGTGGTCGTGGTGCAACTCGGCCAGGAGTTGGCCGCACGCATCATTGGAGAGGTGCCCGCCGGAACCGGCGATCCGCTGCTGCACCACCGGCGGGTAGGCACTCGTGCGCAGGAGGACCTCGTCGTAGTTCGCCTCGAGGATCAGGCAGTGTCGCTCGCGCAGGAAGAAGCGCAGGGCCTGGGTGGCACGGCCGAAGTCCGTGGCGATGGCCAGCGACGGGCCGCCGTCGGCAATCCGGATCCCGAGCGCCAGCGGCTCGGCGGCGTCGTGAGGGCAGGGGCAGGCCTCGACGGTGAATGGGCCCGCCTCGGCAGGGCCGCGACTGCCGGTTGCCAGCCACGCGCACGGCTCACCGCCGCGCGCCAGCGCGGTCCAGGTGCCCATCGAGGCGATCACCGGGATCCCGTACTGGGAGGCAACGCGCACGGCACCGCGTGCATGATCGCCGTGTTCGTGGGTCACCGCGATCCCGATCAGGATCGCCGGGTCGACGCCGGCCAGTTGCATGCGCCGAACCAGTTCGCGGGCCGAGAAGCCCGCCTCGATCAGCAGGGCAGCGCCAGCATGCTCCAGCACGAAGGCGTTGCCCTTCGACCCGCTCCCGAGCACGTGGAGGGTGGTCACGACCTCACCAGTCGCGCCTCAGTCGCGACCGGTCACCCCGCACCCTTCACCCGCTCGTACATCGCCCGGAGCGCCGACTCGGTCGTCTCGTCGACCGTCACGTCGCGGCGAGGCATCACCCGCTTCGCCACCGCCACGAACCGGTCCGGTGCCAGCGATTCCTCGCTGTCGCCCCACGCCATCGGGGCGGTGTACTTGGCAGCCCGGACGGCACCGAACAGGTTGGCGCCACACCCCACCACGGCGCCGGTCGGCAGCAGCGTGCCGATCGCGGTCTTCACGTGGTCGCCGATCAGCGAACCGAGCAGCATCCGGCCGGTGTCGAATCGCGACGGACCGATGTCGAGTCGTACCGGGCCGTAGGTGTTCTTGAGGTTCGAGGTGATCGTGCCGGCGCCGAGGTTGGCCCACGCGCCGATCACCGAATGACCCACGAAGCCGTCGTGGCTCTTGTTGGCGTACCCGGTGAACACCGTGGTCGACAGCTCGCCGTGGAGGCGGCAATGCGGACCGGCGCTGACGTGACGCAACTGCCCCCCGCCCACCACGGTGCCCTCGCGGAGCCAGCACGGCCCCTCGATGCGGGTGCCGCTGCGGACCGTGACGCCACGCTCGAGGATCACGGCACCCTTGCGAACGTCGAGCACAACACCCGGCTCCAGCTCGGTGCCCCGGAGCGACACGGCACCTTGGTTGCCGATCACCACCGTTCCGGAGGGGATCGGATCGCTGCCGCGGTCGAGGGCCGCCAGGGTGTCGGGGAAGAGATACTGTTCCAGCACCGCGAGGAGATCCCACCCCCCGCGAAGCGGTATGCCCGTCGATGACCAGGCCATCGCCGGTGTCGTGGGGGCCCTGCCAGCTCTCGCCGGGATCGAGTCGCCAGGCCACCGATCGGCCCTCGAACAGCAGCCGCTTGGCGCCGCCGGCGCTCCGCATCGGCAGCTTGGGCGCGAAGGTCGCATCCGCGACCCAGGCCGGACCCTTCACGTCGCCCGGCTCGACCAGCGGCACGGCACCGGTCGCTCGGGGTCCGCGGGCGTGGGCGGCGATCAGGCCACGCGTCGTGGCGCCGATGGCCTGACCCCAGCGCTCGTGGAGCAGCCAGCCCGCGGCCCGGAGCTCGGAGAGGGGGGCGGCCGTCGCAAAGGGGGCCCAGGACGGGCCGGGAACGGCAGGCTCGAGCAGGTACAACGCAGTCATGTCACTCCAGCGCCCGCACGTCGGCGGGCAAGGCATCCAGGGTCTGTTTGAGTTCGGGGGCGCGGGCACGGTCGAGCACCAGCGTGCGACCGTTGGCATGCACCACCACGAGGTCGCGCACGCCGGAGAGCACCATCGGCGGACCATCATTCCAGACGATGCAGTCGCTGCACTCCACCAGCGTCACCGGGCCGTGCACCACGTTGCCTCGGCGGTCGCGGGGCCGGACCCGGGCCAGCGCCTCCCAGGTCCCGATGTCGTCCCACGGGAACTCGCCCGCCACGACTGCCACGGCCTCGCTCCGCTCGAACACCCCCACGTCGATCGAGACGCTCCGGACGTCGCGGAAGAAGGCCTCGATCTCACCGGCCTCGAGGCGCTCGAGATAGGGCGCGATCTCCGGGGTGTGGCTCATCACCTCGCGGCGCAGATCCGTCGCGCGCCACGCGAAGAGTCCGCTGTTCCAGAGTGCGCCGTTGGCCATCAGGTCGAGGGCGTGGGCCGCATCGGGCTTCTCGATGAAGCGCTCCACCGCGCGCGCTGCGCCGTCGAGCGGCTGGCCGGGCACGATGTAGCCGAAGCCGGTCTCGGGTCGCGATGGCACCATGCCGACGGTGACCAGGCGCTGGTGCCGCACGGCGGTATCGAGCGCCGAGGCGGCCGTGGCCACGAAGCGCCGACGCGTCGCGCACCGCCCAGTCGGCGTGCATCGAGATCACGGCCGCCTCGGGGTCGCGTCGCTCGGCCTCGAGGGTCGCCCAGACCAGCGCCGGGCCGGTGCCCGCGGGGCGCGGCTCGATGAGATAGTTCTCGGTTGGCACGGGCAGCGATTCCTGCAGTCGCTCGGCCAGATCGGCACCGGTCACGACCAGGACCCGCTCGGGAGGGATGAACCCCGCCAGGCGGTCGACCGCCTCCTCGGCGGCGGATCGGCTCCCGGCCAGGGGGAGCAGCTGCTTCGGGGTCCGGGGCGAGGACAGCGGCCAGAAACGGGTGCCGGACCCGCCGGCGAGCAGGACACCCCAGCGCATCAGACCAGCTCCGAGAGGGCGGGTCCGTGCCGGCGGAGGTCGTAGAGCAGGGTGCCGAGGTCGCCGTCTGGCGCGGCGATCACCAGCAGGGTGGCGCCCGAGGGGAGCCGTCGCAGCACCGTGGTCCCGCCCTCGGCGTCGATCACCACCTCGTGAGGCGTACCGTGCCCCAGCGCCTCGCCGAGGCCGGACAGGGCACGCTGGGCGGTCGCGGCCAGGGCCGCCGTCGCCTCGGGTTCGGCGCTGCCGGCACCGAGGGCGCTGTCGATCACGAGGCCCTCGTCACTCACCACCAGGGCGCCTGCCACGTCGGGCCGATCGGCGAGGGCGGTGAGCACGTCGTGCAGGGCGGGCATCGAGAGGACTCCTGGCGTGGTGAGTGACGGCGCGAACCTTGACGACCCCCGACGCCGAAGTCAAGCAATGATGGCGGGTTGCCGCGTTCCGTGGAGCGATCTAACCTTCCGCCATGGATCGACGATGGTGTCTCGCGCTCGCCGCCTCAGCGGCCGCCGCCTGCAGCGGCACACAGCTTCCCAACGCGGTGTACGAGAACACCGTCGACACGCTCACCCTCGGCTCGGTCACCGGACTGCCGGTGTCGACCCCCGCCGCCTACTCGGTCGCCGACGATCGAGTTGTCCGGACCGACCAGTCGAGTGCCTTCGACTTCGCCTACCTGCTCCAGGGCGACCGCCATCTCTTGCTGCCGCTCGATGCACTGGGGCTCGGATCCCGGAGCTCGAATCCCGGGCTGCAGCATTCGGGAATCGCGTTCGACGCCCTGATCGACCCGCCCAGCGACGGCTATACCACCAGCGATTCGGTCGAGGTAGCGGTTGGCGACGTGGTGGTCGCCCGCTCGCGGCTCGCCTGCTACCTCGGCGTGCCGGAGTACGCCAAGCTGCAGGTGATCAGTTTCGACGACCAGGCCGGGACGATGACCTTCCAGGTGCTGGCCAACGTCAACTGCGGCTACCGATTGCTGGTGCTCGGCATTCCCACCAAGTGACCAGGCGATGATCGACGTCCGCCGTCTCCGGCAGGAGCCCGAGGTGATGCGGCAGGTACTCGCCCGTCGCGAGGATCCCGCCGCCCTGGTTCAGTTCGACCGCGTCCTCGAACTCGACGTGCGCCGCCGCGAGGTACTCACCGAGGTCGAGCGGCTGCGCGCCGAACGGAACGAGGCCAGCCGGGAATTCGGGCGCCGCAAGCAGGCGGGCGAGGATGTCGCCGACTTGCAGACCGATCTTGCGGCGCGTGCCGCGCGGCTGAAGGATCTCGAGGAGGATCTTCGCGAGTTCGAGACCCTGCTCGAGTCGCACCTGCTTGCGATTCCCAACCTGGTGCACGACGACGTGCCCGACGGTGATGCCAGCGCCAATCGGGAAGTGCGCCGCTGGGGTGAGCCGCCGCAGTTCGATTTCGTCCCGCGACCCCACTGGGAGCTGGGCGAGGCGCTGGGGCTGTTCGACCTGCCTCGCGGCACTCGGATCGCGGGGAGCGGCTTCCCGTTGTTCACGGGGATGGGGGCCCGCCTGGTGCGCGGCCTCGCCAATTTCATGCTCGACCTGCACGTCCGCGAGCACGGCTATCTCGAGGTCCAGCCGCCGCTGCTGGTGAACGAGGCGTCCGCCCGCGGCACCGGCCAGCTCCCCAAGTTCCAGGACGACCTCTACTGGGTCGAGCGCGACGAGCTCTACCTGTTGCCCACCGCAGAGGTCCCCGTCACCAACATCCACGCCGGCGAGATCCTCGACGGCGCGGCGCTGCCGATCGCGATGGTCGCCTACACGCCCTGCTTCCGCCGGGAGGCGGGGTCGCACGGCAAGGACACTCGTGGCCTGATCCGGGTGCACCAGTTCGACAAGGTCGAGTTGGTCCGCCTCTGTCATCCGGAGGAGAGCGAGGCCGAACATGCCCGCATCACCAGCCACGCCGAGGTGGTGCTGCAGCGACTCGGCATTCCCTACCGGGTGCTGGCACTGGCAGCGGGCGATACCGGTTTCGCGAGTGCACGGACCGTCGACCTCGAGGTGTGGGCCGCCGGGGTGGAGGGCTGGCTTGAGGTCTCCAGCGCCAGCACGTTCACCGACTTCCAGGCCCGTCGCGCGAACATCCGCTTCCGACCCGAGGCCGGCGCCAAGCCCGAATTCGTCCACACCCTCAACGCATCGGGTGTGGCGTTCCCACGGACCATCATCGCCCTGCTCGAGAACGGCCAGCAGGCTGATGGCTCGGTGATCCTCCCCGAGGCGCTCGCACCCTATGTCGGCACGGACCGGCTCGTCGCGGGGGCGTAGGGAGGGGATCCGCCGCTTCGCGCCGGCGGTGGCCCTCCTGCTGGTGACAGTCCTGGTCGGGCTGTCACTCGCGATGAGCCTGATCGTGGCGCGTCACTTCCGCTCCCAGGCGCTCACCGCGTCGCGGATCTACGCCACGACGTTCGCGGGGCTCAGCGATCCCGATCCCGATGCCGCGACTCAGGCCCTTCTCGATCTCGGCAATCGGGTGCGAGAACTTGGCATCCCCCTGGTGGTGACCGACTCCGCAGGCCGGGTGCTCACCAGCGCCAACCTGCCGTTCACCACCGGGAACGGCGCCGATCCGCGGATCGCGGCGTACGCCCGCCAGCTCGATGGGATCAACCCGCCATTCGAGACCGAACTCGGTGCCGTCCACTATGGCCCGGTGCCAGCCACGGACCTGCTGCGCATCCTGGCGATCCTGCAGGTGCTCACGATCGCGGTGATGGTCGCGGTGGCGATCGTCGCCTATCGCAGTCAGACCGGGGCGCGGCGGGACCGGCTCTGGGTCGCGATGGCTCGCGAGGCAGCCCACCAGATGGGCACCCCCCTCACCTCGCTGCAGGGCTGGATCGAACAGCTGCGGGGGCACGCCGTGCCTGCCGACCAGCTGGCGGAGCACCTCGACGCCGATGCCGACCGGCTGCAGCGGGTGGCCCAGCGATTCGAGCGGATCGGCAATCCGGCCCGACGCGATCCGGTGGCACTCGGCGCCCTGGCCGAGAAGGTGGTGGGTTACTATCGGGGTCGACTGCCGCGGCATGCCAACGCGATCACGCTCGAGGTCGATGCGCCTCGCGCCGGTCCGGTGATCCTCGGCGATCCCGTGCTGCTCGAGTGGGCGCTGGAGGCGCTCGTGAAGAACGCCGCCGATGCGCTGCAGGGTCGCGGCGGCCGAATCGTCATTGCGGCCGCCAGCGAGGATCGGCAGGCGGTCGTGCGGGTACTCGATGATGGTCCCGGTATTCCTCGCGAGATCCGGCGCACCCTGTTCGAGCCCGGGATCACGACCAAGCGCGGCGGCTGGGGCATCGGCCTTGCCCTGGTGCGGCGCGTCGTGGAGGATGCCCACGGCGGCATCCTCGCTCTCGAACCTTCCGACCATGGAGCCACGCTGTCGATGCGCTTTCCGCTGGCCTCACCCTCGTGACCGTCGATCGTGAGTTGCTGCGCGGACTGAATCCGGCTCAGCTCGAGGCAGCCAGCCACGTGACCGGCCCGATCCTGGTGCTGGCCGGGGCTGGCTCGGGGAAGACGCGGGTCCTCACCGCACGGATCGCCCACCTGATCGACAACCAGGGTGTGGGACCCGAGCGGATCTTCGCGGTGACCTTCACCAACAAGGCCGCCGGGGAGATGAAGGCCCGCGTCGGTGAGCTCCTGGCGCGCGATCCCGCCGGCCTCTGGATCGGCACCTTCCACTCGCTCTCGGCTCGGCTGCTTCGTCGCGAGGCGGAGCGACTCGGGTTCTCTCGCCAGTTCACCATCTATGACCAGGACGATTCGGTCTCGCTGGTCAAGCGACTGCTCGAGGAGCGCAACCACCCGGTGAAGCTCTTCCCGCCGAGGGTGGTGCAGGGGATCATCTCGTCGGCCAAGAACCGGATGCAGACGGCCCAGGACCTGGAGCGCTCGGCGCCGGGTGACCAGGCGGTGCGCGTCGCCGCCGATGTCTACGTGGCGCTGCAGCAGGCACTCCGAACCGCCAACGCGATGGACTTCGACGACCTGATGCTCCACCCCCTGGCGCTCTTCCGGCAGTACCCCGAGGTGCTGGCGCGCTGGCAACGGCGGTTCGACTTCCTGCTGGTCGACGAGTTCCAGGACACCAACCGTGCGCAATACGAACTGATCAAGGCGCTGGGCGGCGTGCATCGCAACGTCTTCGCCGTCGGCGACGACGACCAGTCGATCTATGGCTGGCGTGGCGCCGACGTGGGCAACATGATGGCGCTGCAGCGCGACTTCGACCCCACGCGGCTGGTGCGCCTCGAGGAGAACTATCGGTCCACCCGGCCGATCCTCGATGCCGCCAACGCGGTGATCAGCCGCAACACCGCCCGGCTCGGCAAGACGCTCCGCACCACCCGACCCGGTGGCGAGACGATCACGGTGCTCGCCGCTGCCGACGAGCGCGACGAGGCCGAGTGGATCGCTCGCGAACTGGAACGTCGCGAACGCGACGGCATCCCCTGGACCGGGATGGCAGTGCTGTACCGCACCAACGCCCAATCGCGGGCGCTGGAGGAGGCGCTCCGCCGCGCCGGCGTGCCGTATCGCATCGTGGGCGCGATCTCCTTCTACGACCGCCGTGAAGTGAAGGATCTCCTCGCCTACCTGCGGCTGGTCGCCAACCCGAATGACGACGGGGCCTTCCTCCGCGCCATTGCGGTGCCGCGGCGCGGCATCGGCACGGCATCCCTCGCCGAACTCACGGTGCAGGCACGGGAGTGGTCGCTGCCATTGCTGGCCACTGCGGAGCGCGCCGGGGCGATCGCGGGCCTGCGGCCCAACGTCCGCCGCGCGCTGGCCGAGTTCGCCGAGCTCGTCGCCATGGTCCGTGTCCGCAGCGGTGACTCGTCGCCGGCGACCGTCATGGAGGAGCTCTGCACGGCGCTCGACTACGAGGCGCTGCTGCTCGCCGAGGGACTCGAGGGTGCCGAGCGCTGGGAGAATGTCCGGGAGTTGATCGCCTCGGCGGCGGAGTGGTCGGAAGTGGTGACACCCGATGCCGAGGAGCCGGGGACCCCGCTGCAACGCTTCCTCGCCGAGGCGGCGCTGCTTTCGGCGGTGGACACCAGCGCCGGGAGTGAGGATGGTGTCACGCTGATGACGCTGCATACCGCCAAGGGACTCGAGTGGCCGCTGGTGGTGATCGCGGGGATGGAGGATGGCCTCTTCCCGCTGGCCCGGGCGCTCGAGTCGCCCGACGGTCTCGAGGAGGAGCGGCGACTCTGCTATGTGGGGATCACCCGCGCTCGCGATGCGCTGATCACGACCTGGGCTCGGTCGCGACGCCGCGGCGGCGAACTGCGACCAGGGGCGCCGTCGCGTTTCCTGCGCGAGCTGCCGTCGGAACTGATCGAGGAACAGCGCACCTCGTTCGGGGCGGGCTCGCTGGGGGGGTGGGGCGGCAACTGGGGCGGCGGATCGTCGCGGCGCGGGTCCTCCCACGGCAGCAGCTGGTCGGGTCGCGACACGACCCGCTCTGTCCGCAGCACACAGGAGGCGTTCGTCCCTGCTGCCAGCGCACCGGACGAGGAGAACCAGGATGCGCCGCGCTATGTCAAGGGTGAGCGCGTGCGCCATCGACGCTTCGGCTCCGGGGCGATCCTCGGCCTGAGCGGTGCCGGCAAGGACCTCAAGGTCGCGGTGGCCTTCGACGACCCCGAGGTCGGAACCAAGCAGCTGCTCGTCGCCTTTGCGGGCCTCGAGCGCGACTGGGAGAGTGCATGAAGATCGGTGCGGAAGAGGTCCGCCACGTGGCGCGGCTCGCCGAGCTGGCCGTGGCCGAGGACGAGGTCGAGCGCCTGGCGGGCGAACTGGAGCGCATCGTGACCTTCGTCGAGCGACTCGACGCCCTCGAACTGGGCAGCGGGTCGGGAGAGGTGATCGTTGGTCCGGCGCACGCCACCCTTCGCGACGACGTCGTGAACCCGATTCCGATGGTGCGCGGTCCGGCGGAGATCGCCCCGGCCTTCGAGGACGGGTTCTTCGTGGTACCGAAGCTCGGCGGGATGGCGGAAGAATGAGTGCCGCCGATCTCGCCCGGGACACCGCTGGCCGCCTCGAGGCCACCGCCGGGCTCAACGCCGCATTGGCCTGGTCGGTCGATGCGATCGAGGCCGAGGCGGCGCTGCTCGATGCCGCGCCCGCCGGCGCCCTGACCGGTACGGCGGTGGCGGTGAAGGACAACATCGTCACCACCGCGCTGCCGACGACCTGCGCGTCGAGGCTCCTCGAGGGCTATCGCTCGCCCTACGACGCCACGGTGGTGCACCGGCTCCGCGCGGCCGGTGGACTGGTCGCGGCCAAGGCCAATCTCGACGAATTCGCCATGGGCTCGTCGACCGAACACTCCGCCTTCGGTCGGGTGCACCATCCGATCGACCCCGACCGGGTTCCCGGGGGATCGAGCGGTGGTTCCGCCGCGCTGGTGGCCGCCGGTGTGGTCGCGTCGGCGCTCGGCTCGGAAACTGGCGGCTCGGTGCGACAGCCGGCCTCGTTCTGCGGCGTGACCGGCATCAAGCCGACCTATGGCCGCGTCTCCCGATTCGGGCTGGTGGCGTTCGGGTCGTCGCTCGATTGCGTATCAACCTTCGGGCGCACGGTCGATGACGCGGCGACGCTCCTGGCGGCGATCTCCGGCCACGATCCCCTCGATGCCACGACGCACGCCCTGCCACCGCTCGAGCTGGCCGCATCACGCGCCAGCCTCGACGGACTGGTGGTCGGCATTCCGGCCGAATACTTCCCCGACGATCTCGATCCCGGGGTGCGGGCCGCCTGCGACCGAGCCATCGATGCGATGCGTGGATTGGGTGCCACCATTCGCGAGGTGTCGCTGCCGCATACCGCCCATGCGGTGCCAGCCTACTACGTGGTCAACCCCGCCGAAGCCGCAGCCAACCTGGCCCGTTACGACGGAGTCCGCTACGGAGTGCGACGGATCGGACCGGAGGGCGACATCCGGGCCCTCTACCGGGCCACCCGCGGTGAGGGATTCGGCCCCGAAGTGCGACGCCGGATCCTGATCGGCACCTTCGCCCTCAGCGCCGGCTACGCCACGAAGTACTATGGCCGGGCGCAGTCCACGCGACGGCTGATCATCGACGACTTTCGCCGGGTCTTTGCCGACGGCGTGGATCTGCTCTTCACGCCCACCACACCAACGCCCGCCTTCCGTGCCGGCGAGAAGCTGGCCGATCCGGTCCAGATGTATCTGGCCGACATCTTCGTCTGTCCAGCGTCGCTCGCCGGTGTGCCCGCCATGTCGCTGCCGATCGGTCGCAGCGAGGGGTTGCCGATCGGTGGACAGCTGATTGCCCCCGACCTCGACGAGGCAACCATGATCGCGGGGGCGCAGGTGCTCGAGTCGGTACTCGATCCGACGGCGGAGGTGCGCTGATGACCTGGGAGACCGTGATCGGCCTCGAGGTGCATGTGCAGCTCGCGACTCGGACGAAGATGTTCTGCGGCTGTCCGACCAGCTACGGGGAGGCACCCAACACCGTCGTGTGTCCGGTCTGTCTCGGCCTGCCCGGCGCGCTGCCGGTCCCCAACGCCGAGGCGGTGCGCCTGGGAACGCTGGGTGCCCTGGCGCTCGGATGCACCGTCCATCCCCGCAGCGTCTTCGCCCGGAAGAACTACTTCTATCCCGACCTCCCGAAGGGCTACCAGATCTCGCAGTTCGACAAGCCGCTGGCCACCGAGGGTGCATTCGAGATCGTGTCGCCCGATCGCGGGGCGCTGACGGTGAGCATCACCCGCCTCCACCTCGAGGAGGACGCCGGGAAGTCGCTGCACGATCGGATCCCGGAGCACACCGCGGTCGACCTCAACCGGGCCGGAACACCGCTCGCCGAGATCGTGGGTGGACCGGATCTTCGTTCGCCAGCCGAGGCGCGGGCCTACCTGGTCACCTTGCGGCAGTTGCTGGTCTACGCCGGCGTGAGCGAATGCTCGATGGAACAGGGCTCGTTGCGGGTCGACGCGAACCTTTCGGTCAACCGTCCAGGCGAGCCCTTCGGGACCAAGACCGAGGTCAAGAACATGAACTCGTTCGCCAATGTTGAGCGGGCGCTCGAGGCGGAGCGCACCCGGCAGGTGGCGATCCTGGAAAGCGGTGGCGTGGTGGAGCAGGTGACGCTCACCTTCAACGCCGCCACCGGCGACGTGAAGCCACTGCGCTCCAAGGAAGACGCGCATGACTATCGCTACTTCCCCGATCCGGACCTGCCACCGGTGGTGCTCGAGCCAGCCTGGATCGACGCGCGTCGCGACGAGTTGCCGGAGTTGCCC
The DNA here is from genome assembly GCA_963817715.1 of uncultured Gemmatimonadales bacterium. Taxonomy (GTDB): domain Bacteria; phylum Gemmatimonadota; class Gemmatimonadetes; order Gemmatimonadales; family GWC2-71-9; genus Palsa-1233. The sequence continues at coordinate 780,073 of CAWFPG010000004.1, read as the reverse complement.
GCGGCTCGACGGGCCCGGTATGCCGAGCAGTGGGGCCTGCCGTCGTACGACGTCGGGGTGTTGACCCAGGAGCCGGCGGTAGCCGACTACTTCGAGGCGGTGGTCGCGGCCGGGACCGAAGCGAAGACCGCGGCCAACTGGGTGATGGGTGAGGTGCTCTCGGGCTACAACGCCAGCGGGGGCTTCGCCGTGGCACCGAGTCGGTTGGCCGAGTTGAGCACCCTGGTCACCGGCGGGACGGTGTCGCTGCAGGCCGCCAAGAAGATCTATGCGGAACTTGCCGCGACCGACGGCGATCCGGCGGCACTGGCGGCGTCGCTCGGCCTCGTGCAGGTGCGCGACACGGACGCCCTTGCTGGTTGGGTCGAGGAAGCCCTCGCTGCCCATCCCGATGAAGTCGCGCGTTTCAAGGCCGGCGAGGCGAAACTGATCGGATTCTTCGTGGGACAGGTCATGAAACGCTCCGGGGGCAAGGCCGACCCGAAGGCGATCCAGCCACTGCTGCGCGAGAGGTTGTCGGCATGAATCCATTCCCGTCGATCGAGGCGATCCGGGCCGACTTCCCGGCACTGACGGCCGGCGCGCCGCCCCATCCCTCGCGATTCGATGGCCCGGGCGGCACGCAGGTGGCGCAGCCCGTGCTCGACGCGATGACCGGGTACCTGGTGGGTCACAACGCCAATACCCACTGGAACTACCCGGCATCGCGGGAGACCGACGCGATCGTGCTGCGGGCACGAGAGACCTTCGCGGCATTCTTCAACGGACGCGCCGACGAGGTTGCCTTCGGCGCCAATATGACGTCGCTCGCGTTCCATGTGTCTCGGGGCCTGGGGCGGGTGTGGCAGGCCGGCGACGAGGTGATCGTCACCGAACTCGACCACCATGCCAACATCGCGCCATGGCAGGCGCTCGCCGATGAACGGGGGATCGTGCTGCGGTGGCTGCCGATGGATCCCGAACGCGGCACGCTGCGGCTGGATCGCCTCGACGACTTGCTCACTCCGCGCACCCGCCTGCTGGCGATCGGAGGGGCATCGAACGCCCTGGGTACCATCACCGACGTGGCCGCCGCCGCCCGGCAGGCTCGCGACGCCGGGGCCCTGGTCTTCGTCGACGCCGTGCACCTGGCCCCCCATCGGCTGCTCGACGTCGAGGCCCTCGGCGCCGACCTGTTGGTGTGCTCGCCCTACAAGTTCTACGGTCCGCATCTCGGCGTGCTCTGGGGTCGCCACGATCTCCTCGAGCGCGTGGCGGTGCCCCGACTCCAGCCGGCACCGGCCGAGGCGCCTGAACGCCTCGAGACCGGCACGGCCGCGTTCGAGTCGATTGCCGGGGCGGCAGCGGCCGTCGAGTGGATCGCGGGCCTTGCTGGCGAGGTGGGAAGTGTCCGGGATCGCCTGGCCGCCGCATTCGCCGCGTTGCACCAGCGCGAACACGAGCTTTTTGCCAGGCTCTGGGACGGGCTCGGTGCGATCACGGCCGTGCGGCGCTTCGGGCTGCCATCGGGCGAGATGAGGACCGGGACGATCTCCATCACCATGGGGGAGCAGCCCTCGGCCGGAGTTGCCACCCGCCTTGCCGAGCGGGGGTGTTGGGTCAGCGATGGCGATTTCTACGCCACCACCGCCGCCGAGCGCTGCGGGGTCGCCCGGCAGGGTTGGCTCCGGATCGGACTCGCGGCCTACAGCACCGCCGACGATGTGGACCGACTGCTCACCGCCCTCGCGGCCCAGACGTAACCGACTGCAACCTCTGGTGCTGGCCATCCGTCTAGGTAGTGATGACCGGACCACCTGACACTCCCGCTCCCGATGCCCTCGCCGCACACCTTGCGGCGCGGCTCGGGCCCGGGCACACCATCGTGCGCGAGCTCGGTGGCGGCGGGATGTCGCGGGTGTTCCTGGTCCACGATGCCTCGCTCGACCGACGGATTGTGGTCAAGGTGCTCGAGGGAACCGGTACCGGCGTTTCGCTGGAGCGGTTCCGTCGCGAGATGCTGCTGTCGGCGTCGCTCCAGCATCCGCATATCGTGCCGGTCCTCACGGCGGGCGACGTCGACGGCATCCCCTGGTACGCGATGCCGTGGATCGAGGGGCGTTCGCTTCGAGATCGGATTGCCGGCGACGGTCGGCTTGCCGTCAAGGATGCCATGCGCATCCTGCGTGACGTGGCCCGGGCTTGCGCCTTTGCCCACGAGCGCGGCGTGGTCCACCGCGACCTCAAGCCCGAGAATGTCCTGCTCACCGGTGACGCCGCGGTGATTATCGATTTCGGCATCGCGAAGGCTTTGCTCGAGGCGAACCAGCCGACGTCGCCGGGGAACGACAACCTGACCCGGGTCGGCTTCACGCTGGGCACCCCGACCTACATGGCGCCGGAACAGGCTGCCGCCGATCCCTGCCTCGACCATCGTGCCGACCTCTATGCGCTGGGCATCATGGCGTTCGAGTTGGTGGCCGGGGCGCCGCCGTTCCGTGGGGCCACGTCGCAGCAGTTGCTGAAGGCTCACCTTGCCGATCCGGTGCCTGACCTCGACGACTTGCGCCCCGGCCTGCCACCGGGATTGATCGCGCTGATCAACGCGTGCCTCGCCAAGTCGCCCGACGACCGGCCGGCCGATGCCTCGGCGGTGGTCGATCGGCTGGAGATGCTGCTCTCCGGCACCAGCGGTGAGCTTGTGGCCCCGCGGCGTCGGCGGCCGTGGCTGGTCGCAGCCACGCTGGCGCTGGTGCTTGTGGCCGGCGTGCTCGGTGGCTCGTTGCTGCGACGGGGTGGGTCGTCGGCCTCGACCCTGGTTGCCTCGATCGCGGTGCTGCCGTTCGTGCCACGGGGCGACGATTCGGCGAGCAGCTGGCTCGCAGCCGGCCTGAGCGACGATGTGGCCGCCCAACTCCTCGCGCTCGGCGATGTGCGGGTGGCACCGCGATTGAGTGTCGAGCAACTCGGTCGGGCACCACTCGCCCCGCGGGAACTGGGCGAGACGCTCGGGGTTCGCACCCTGCTCGATGGTGTCGTGCGTCGGGAGGGTGACGAACTGCGGGTCATTGCCCAGCTCGTCGATGCGGCGACGGGCGCCGTGCTCTGGACCGGGGCCTATCGTCGGCGATCAGATGAGGCGGGGCACATGGTCGACGACATCGTCGGCAACGTGCGTGGGGCGCTCCTGCCGACGCCCGACACGGTCTCTGGGGGACGCAGCAGTCATGATCCCGCCGCCTATGCCGACTATCTCCGGGGACGGGCCCTGGTGGCCACCCGGCGCGACACCTCGATCGTTGCCGCGGTCCGAGCATTCCAGAGTGCGGTCGGGCAGGACAGCAGCTTCGCCGCGGCGTGGGCATCGCTGGCTGACGCGCTCCTGCTGCTGCCACTCTATGCCGGTGTGCCCCTCGACGACGTGGCGCCGCGGGCTGACCAGGCGGTGGCACGGGCGCTGATCCTGCAACCGGACCTGCCCGAGGCCCTGGTCACCCGTGGGTTGCTGCGACGGGCGCGTTGGCAGTGGGCCGCTGCCGAGGCCGATTTCCGACTCGCGCTGAAGCGGGCGCCCAGCCCTGAGGCCGAGCAGGCGCTGGGCGAGGTGTTGCTGGTGACCGGGCGAACCGCCATGGCATTCGCCGCGTTCGAGCGCACACGCACGCTCGCCCCGGCCGCCGCGGTTCCGGCCGCACTCGCGGGCGTCGCGGCGGCACTGCTGGGACGCGACACGGAAGCGGAGGCGGCCTTTGCTGCAGCGGTGGCTGCCGACAGCACCGGGCCGAGTGTCCAGTTCCTGGTCGGTGCCGGGTGGCTCTATCTCGGCGAGACCGCGCAGGCACGCGTGGCCCTCGACCGCGCGGTGGCGCTGGCTCCGACACAGCCGTTACTGCAAGGGATCAGCGCCCAGGCGATGGCGCTTGCGGGCGACCGTGCCTCGGCCGATCGCATCCGCGCTGGGCTGGCCGCCAATCCGCTGGGCGCAGGGGGGGCAGGGGGACTGGCGCACGCCGCCCTTGCAGTGGGCGACACCGCTGGGGCGCTCGCCGCGCTGGAGCGCGCGGTGGCCGAGCATGATCCGATCTTCGGCGCAGAACCGCTCGGGACGCCGCTCTGGCGCGCGGTGGCCGACTCCCCGCGCTTCGCGGCCGTCAGGCGTCAGGTGGGGCTGCTGTCGGCCTCCGCCGACGGCTGACTCTTGATTCGGAGGAGCGGATCCTCCTGCTGGTCCCGCAAGCCGAACTGCGAATCGGCGATCGCCGCCACCCATTCCGTATCGCTCCGATCGGGGCCGCGCAGCGCGTCACGGCGCACCAGCTTGCTGCGCAGGATTGCCGACTCGCCATTGGGGTCGAGTGCCAGCAAGGGTCCATCGGGATCGTCGAGGGTGAGCCGGATGTAGCGCTCAGCGCGATCGAGGTGTTCGCCGATCACTTCTTCGGGGAGTTCCCAGCGGCTCTGGTCGGCCGCGACCTGCATCCCCACCTGCCATGGCCGCGAATCGGTGAGCCGCACCATGCCCCGGAACAGGCGCCGGTTGGTGCGCACCGAGAAGATCGTCGGCGAGAGAATCCGCTCGAGGTGAGCGTCGGCAGGACGGTGATCGAGGCGAATCAGCTCACGAGCGGCCTTGGGCACCGCGTCGCCGAGCACCGTCTCGACCCGTGACTCCCAGTAGGTGTGACCCATCGAGCGGGTGGTGCTGCTCACCACCAGCTGTCGGGGGACGAAGTGGTTGTGGGCCACCACGTCGGCAGCCAGGTGGGCGAGATAGCCGAGGCCGAAGGCGCGCAGCGCGTCGGTCGGTGCGAGGTCATGCACCTCGCGACCCACGTGCCACGCGTGACAGTGCCGATCCGCGGGGGCGAACTTCTTCGCCATCGTGGTGTCGGCCGCGATGCTGCCATACAGAAAGTCGTACGGGAAGGCGCGCAGCAGGTCGCCGACCGCCGGCGCCAGCAATTCGAGCGAGGAAAGGATCCGCTCACCGAGTACCACGTGGGTTCCCGGTGTCCAGGCATGGAGGGCGTCGGGGAGCGCGAGGCCGATCGCCGTGACGATCAGCAGCGCGCCAAGCAGCTTCACGCGTCCCGGCTCCGTCGCCGTCCGATCAGCCGCCGCACCCGGCCGAGCACACCGCTACTGGCGCGCACCGTGCGCAGCGCCGCCGCCACGTCGATCGAAGTCTCCTCGACCTCTTCCTGCATCACCTCGACCAGGGCGTCGAAATCGCTCAACCGTCGCCGGGCTCGCCTGAGGCCGTGCTCGACCTCGCTACGAACCATCCGGGAGGTCGTGACCAGTTCTTCCACCTCGTGGCGTGCCAGCTCGATCGTCTCGGTGCCGGTCTCGGTGAGGGAGCTGATCGAGTCGAGGACCGGGTCGACGCGATCCCGGAATTCGGCCATGGCGCGCTGGAGTCCCTCGGTGCTGGCCTGGGCCTCTCGGGCCGCCCGGACCATCACGTAGGTCATGACTGTCATGGCCCCGGCGATCACCACGAGCGCCAAGGCCACGGTCGGTCCGATCCATCCTGCCATAGGAACTCTCCCCGGTCGCGGGTCACCTCAAAGTTAAGCCCTTCCACGGGTTGCGGCTTGCGAGCACCACCGCCTCCAGAGACTATTCCCCTATGGCACCCCGTTTCGTGGTCACCGGCGGCCGATCCCTTGAAGGGACGATCCGCCCGTCAGGCAACAAGAACGCCGCCCTGCCGGTCATCGCGGCCTCCCTCCTCGTCGAGGGGCCGGTCGAGATCTCCAACGTGCCGCGGATCCGCGACGTCGAGATCCTGCTGGAGCTGGTGGCGTGGCTCGGGGCCTCGGTCACCTGGCGCGACGATGGCGTCCTGGTGATCGACGCGGCCAATCTCGAGCCGCGGCCGCTCGATCCGGCGCTCTGTACCAGGATCCGTGCGTCGATCCTGCTGGCCGGCCCGTTGCTCGCGCGCTTTGGCCAGGTGGTCCTGCCGCCCCCGGGTGGAGATGTCATCGGTCGGCGTCGGGTCGACACCCACTTCCTGGCATTGGAGCGGCTCGGCGCGGCGGTCACCGTCGGCGAGCGCTACGAGATCGAGGCCCGACACCTCGCCGGGGCCGACATCTTCCTCGACGAGCCATCGGTGACCGGCACCGAGAACGCGATGATGGCAGCGGTGCGGGCCGAGGGTCGGACCGTGCTCCGCAACGCCGCGGCGGAGCCCCACGTGCAGGACACCGCCCGGGCCCTGGTGGCGATGGGGGCCAGTATCGAGGGGATCGGCTCCAACACCTACGTGATCGAGGGCGGTCGGCCGCTCGGGAGCGCCAAGGTCGAGATCGGTCCGGATCACATCGAGATCGGTTCCTTCATCGGTCTCGCGGCGGTGACCGACTCGCATCTCGTGATCGAGGGTGTCCGTCCCGACGACCTGCGCAGCACGCTGCTCGGCTTCGACCGGCTCGGGATCCGGACACGGATCGACGGTGACCGCCTGGAGGTCGCCCGCGGGCAGGAGCGCCGGATTCGTCCCGACCTCGGCGGCCACGTGCCCAAGCTGGAGGATGGACCCTGGCCGGCATTCCCGGCGGACCTGATGTCGATCGCCATCGTCGCCGCGACCCAGTGCCACGGCATGATCCTGATTCACGAGAAGATGTTCGAGTCGCGCCTCTTCTTCGTCGACAAGCTGGTCGGCATGGGAGCCCGGATTGTCCTCTGTGATCCGCACCGGGCGGTGATCAGCGGTCCCGCCACGCTGCACGGCGGCAAGGTCGAGTCGCCCGACATCCGCGCCGGCATGGCGATGCTGATCGCGGCACTCGCCGCGCGCGGCACCAGCACGATTCACAACGTCGGACAGATCGAACGGGGATACGAACGGATCGATGAGCGCCTCCGCGCCCTCGGCGCGGAGATCGAGCGGCTTGACGACTGACGAGACGCGCCTCCCGGGGGACCTCCCGCTCTGGGAAGTGGGCGGCTGGCGCGAGCGTCTCGGTGTGGTGGCGGGGATCACGGGCCGGCAGACCGCCAGCGGCACCACCTTCGATCTCGGGCTCTGGACCGAGTCGCCGGTCGCCGAGGTCATGTCGCGCTGGCGTGCGTTGCGACGCGCCCTCCCCGAGTTCCCGGCGCAGGTCATGGCCCATCAGGTCCATCGAGATCGGGTGATCTGGACCGACGAGGCGTCGGGGTGGGTGGTGCACGACGGCGCCGACGGACACGCCACCTCTCGCCCGGGCGTGCTGCTGATGGTGACGGTGGCCGATTGTGTCCCCATCTATCTCGTCGCTCCCCGGCAGCGGGCCATCGCGCTGCTCCATGCCGGTTGGCGCGGCACCGCCGCCGGGATCCTCGAGCAGGGGGTCGCCATCCTGGAGGCGCGGTGTGGCGTCCGACCGGCGGACCTCGTGATGCATGCCGGGGTGGCGATCTCGGGGCCGTGCTACGAGGTCGGGGCCGAGGTGATGACCGGGGTGGGCCGGCCGGCGGCGGGCCGGGGGCCATGGCACCTCGATCTGCGGAACGTGCTTGCCGAACAGGCCGCCCGGCTGGGGATCACGGAGGTCTCCAGCAGTGGCCACTGCACCAGCCGCGACAACGATCGCTTCTTTTCCCACCGCGCCAGCGGTGGCCGGGATGGCCGGATGGTGGCCTACCTCGGGATGCCCTAGGGCGCCCGGAACTCCCGGGCGCGGCGGGATCGGAGCGGACCAGCCGACTCGCTCCCGGCCCCTCGTTGCTCGTGATTCCGCCCTTGACCATCGCCACCGAGGGCAGGTATACTCAAGTGCTGGGGCAACTTGCGTGTTGTCTGCGAGGTGTCGGGTGTCCCCCGGCATTTTTGTTTATCCCCCGGGGCACTTGCGTTCGTGACGAGAGATCAGCTTTCCCCCGAGGCGCTCCGCGCCGCCGTCGACGGGCTCGGTTTCGAGCTGGTCGACGTGCGAGTCGCTGGTCCGGCCTCGCGGCCCGAGATCCGCTTGCGGATCGACGTGCCGGGAGGGGGACGGCCGGGCGCCGGCATCACCACCGATGATTGCCAGCGAGTGTCCCGCGCGCTCGAGGCCTTGCTGGAGGAGGCCGGGGCGGTGGGGCCGCAGTATGCGCTCGAGGTCTCGTCGCCGGGGATCGAACGGCCGGTGCGGTTCGCCGATCACTGGCGACGCTACGCCGGGCGCGAGGTCCGGCTCAAGGCGGCCGGCCTCGCCGGTCGTCCGGTGGCGCGTATCGTGGCAGTGCCGGACGACGAGCATGTCGAGCTGGCGATCGGGGCAGAGCACCACACGCTCGCCCTGGAGACGATCAGGGAGGCCACGCTGGTGGTGGACTGGTCGACCCTGGGGGAAACCGGGAAGCAGGAGAACGACTGAGATGGTGACATCAGCCGAGATGCTGGCCGCGTTCCGCGAACTGTCCAACTCGAAGCAGCTCGATCATGCCGAATTGATCGACCTGCTGCGCGACGGCATTCATGCGGCGTTGATGAAGAAGTACGGCCCCAACGTCCGGTTCGAGTTGGAGATCGACGAGACCGAGGGATCGATGCAGGTGATGCGGCTCAGGCAGGTCGTGGCCGAAGTGGAGGACCCCAGCGCCGAGATCACCCTGGAGGAGGCCCGCTTCGAGGATCCCGAGTTCCAGGTCGGTGATGTGCTCGAGGAGGGGATCCCCTTCGAGGCCTTCGGACGGCTCGCGGTGCAGGCCGCCAAGCAGCGGATCATCCAGCGGGTCCGCGAGGGCGAGCGCAACCGGATTCGCGAGGAATTCACGACCCGGGTCGGCGATCTCCTCAGTGGCGAGATCCAGCAGGTGGAACGCGGCAAGTTCGTGATCATGCTCAACCGCTTCCGCGAGGCGGAGGCGATCGTGCCGTATCGCGAGCAGAATCATCGCGAGCACTTCCATCAGGGCGACACGATCCGCGCCGTGCTCAAGCGACTCGAGGAGACCCCCAAGGGTCCCCGCCTGATCATGTCGCGGGCCGATCCGCTGTTCGTCAAGGCGCTGTTCAAGCTGGAGGTCCCCGAGATCCAGCAGGGGATCGTCGAGATTCGCGGCATCGCCCGCGAGGCCGGTAGCAGGACCAAGGTGGCGGTCATCTCGCGCGATGACGCGATCGATCCGGTCGGGGCCTGTGTCGGCCTGAAGGGATCGCGGGTCCAGGCGGTCGTCAACGAGCTTGGCGGCGAGAGGATCGACATCGTGCCCTGGTCCCCGGATCCGGAACGGTTCGCGCGACTGTCACTGGCCCCGGCCCGGGTGGCCAAGGTGTTCAGCGACATCGCCACCAGGACGATCCAGGCGGTGGTCGACGAGGACCAGTTGTCGCTGGCGATCGGTCGCAACGGCCAGAACGTGCGCCTTGCGTCGGAACTGACCGGCTGGAAGATCGATCTCTACTCGAGCCGCGAATGGCTCGAGCGGGGTGGCGAGGGGTCGCTGTTCGCGCCGCTGCCCGGCGATGACGACGACACGCCGCGGGTGCCGCTGTCGCAGCTCGAGGGACTCTCGCCGGAGCTCGTCGCGATTCTCGACCAGACTGGCTACGGTGCCCTCAACGATGTGATCGACCTGGAGCCGGAGGAGATCGCCAGGATTCCGGGGATGACCCAGGCGACCGCCGATGAACTGGTGCGGTTCCTCACCGATCTCACCGAGGAGGAGGCCCCGGCCGAGGCGGCCGAGGCCGCCGAGCCGACCGCCGGTGAGAGTGTCGAGGCCGAGCCGACCGAGGGTTCCGGGGTTGCGCCGGAAGCGGTCACCGAGATTGCGGTGGAGACCGCCGAGGATGTCGAAGTGGCCGAGACGGCGGTTGACGCCGACGCGGCGGCCACGGCGACCACCGAGGTGCCGAACGGAGCGGACGACGAGCCGAAGTCTGGCTGACATGGCGTCGCGGTTGCTCGGGTTGCTCGGCCTGGGCGCCCGCAGCAAGCGCCTCGCGATTGGTGTCGGCGCCTGTCGGGCGTCGCTGCAACGCGGCGAGGGACGATTGGTGGTGCTCGCGGCCGATGCGTCGGCCCGAGCGGTGGACAAGGTGGAGCGGCTGGCGCGGGCGACCGGAGTCCCGGTGGTGCGTGGCCTGACCGCCGAAGCGATCGGGGACCGCCTGGGGCGGCCGCCGGTCATGGCAGTGGCAGTGCGGGATCGCGAGCTGGCAGCTGGCATGCTGGCGCTCGTGGCCCCAGACGGACCCTGACGGAGGAGTCGAGTGGTCAAGACCAGAGTGCACGACCTCGCTGCGGAATTCGGTATTCCCTCGGAACAGCTCCTGGGGATGCTGCGCGAGATGAACATCTTCGTGCGCAGTCACCTGTCGGCGCTGGAGCCCGATCAGGTCTCGGCCGTCCGCGTCCGCTGGGAGCGCGAGAAGCGCAAGAGCGCCGAGCCGGCTGCGCCCAAGAAGGGACGTCGCCGGAAGAAGGCGGTCGAGCCAGAGCCGGCCCCGGTGGAAGCCCGGCCGGTGCGGCGCCGTCGCACTGCGGCCGAGGTCGCCGAACAGGAAGCCAAGGCGCAGGCCGAGGCCGAGGCGAATGAGCCCGAGGCCGAACCGCTCGAGATCGTCGAGGAGGAGCCAGCCGAGGAGCAGCCCAAGCTGTCGCTCGAGGAGCGGGCCCGACTGCTGTTCAAGGATCTTCCCGAGACCGCGCCCACACCCGCCAGGCAGGAGGCTCCCGCTGAGGCCGCCGAGGCCGCCGAGGCGACCGACGACACACCGGCCGAGACAGAGGCCGGGGCTGCCGCCGAGCCGACCGACGATGCCGAAACGCCACCGGCCAAGCAGCCCTCCAAGGTGGAGAAGCCGCCTCGACCCAAGGCGCCGGCTGCCGGCAAGCCGTCGGCCAAGCCCTTCATTCCGCCCCGAGTGCCCAGGCCAGCGGCCGGGTCGCCGCCGCGCGGACCGCGCCCCAAGCCGGTCTTCTCGTCGAGCGCCCCGGTCCAGCCGCGCACGCCACCGGGTGGCGCGGGGCGGACCTTCGGTCCCGATGCCCAACCGGGTGGCGGTCGTCGTCGCACCGGCAAGCGGGGCCGCAAGAACTTCGTCGACCAGGATGCGGTGCAGGCGAACATCGAGAAGACTCTCGCCGGGCTGAAGGGCGGCGGCGGGGGACGCAAGCGCGGGCGCTCCGATGAGCCGAGCTATCGCGACATCATCGCGTCACGCACCGCCGAGGAGAAGGAACGCGAGAAGACCCGGATCCGGGTCAACGAGTTCGTCTCGGTGAGCGAATTGGCCGACCTGATGAAGATCCCGGCCAACCAGATCGTCGCATTCGCGTTCAAGGAACTCGGCCTGATGGTGACCGTGAATCAGCGGCTCGACTTCGACCAGATCGAACTGATCGCGTCGGAGTTCGGTTTCGAGGCCGTGCGCGAGGAGGAGTACCAGGCCGACGTGATCGAGGTGGAGGAGGACGCCGAGGAGGACCTGGTGTCCCGTTCACCGGTGGTGACCATCATGGGCCACGTCGACCACGGCAAGACGTCGCTGCTCGACCACATCCGCAAGGCGAACATCGTGGCGGGCGAAGCGGGCGGCATCACCCAGCACATTGGTGCGTACCACGTCAAGTTGCCCGACGAGCGGAGGATCACCTTCCTCGACACGCCGGGACACCAGGCGTTCACCGCCATGCGTGCCCGCGGCGCGCAGGTGACCGACATCGTGGTGCTGGTGGTCGCCGCCGATGACCAGGTGATGCCCCAGACGATCGAGGCGATCTCCCACGCCAAGAACGCCGGGGTGCCGATGGTCGTGGCGATCAACAAGATCGACCTCCCCTCCGCCAACGTGATGAAGGTCAAGCAGGACCTGCTGCAGCACAGTGTGGTGCTGGAGGAGTTCGGCGGCACCGTGCTGCACGGCTCGATCTCGGCCAAGACGGGCGAGGGCGTGCCGGAGCTGCTGGAGCAGGTCCTGCTCCAGGCCGAGGTGCTCGAGCTCAAGGCCAACCCCGATACGCGCGCCACCGGCACCGTGCTCGAGGCGACCCTCGATCCGGGCAAGGGCCCACTGGCCACCGTGCTGGTGCAGCGTGGCACCCTGCGGGTCGGCGACAACTTCATCTGTGGCAAGTTCTCCGGCCGGGTGCGCGCCCTCTTCGACGAACGCGGCAAGAACGTCAAGGAGGCCGGTCCGTCGATCCCGGTGCAAATCCTCGGCTTCGAGGGCGTGCCCTCGGCTGGTGACACCTTCATTGCGGTCGCCGATGCCTCCGAGGCGCGCGACATCGCCCAGAAGCGGCAGCGGCTCGAGCGCGAGGCCCAGAACCGGCGCTCGGCGCGCGGCGGCACGCTGGAGGACATCTCGCGGGCCCTCAAGGAGGGCGAGGTCACCCAGCTGCCGATCATCATCAAGGCCGATCAGGGCGGTCCCGCGGAGGCCCTGGCCGACGCGCTCGCCCAGCTCGGTACCGACGAGGTGCGGGTCGACATCGTGCTGCGCGGCGTGGGCCAGATCAGCGAGAGCGACATCCTGCTGGCCAAGGCCTCGGGCGCGTTCATCATCGGCTTCCACGTGCGGCCCGACGCCAATGCGCGCGCCGCGGCGGAGCGCGAGGGCGTCGATGTGCGGACCTATCGCGTGATCTACGAGGCGGTCGAGGACGTGCGCAACGCCCTCGAGGGACTTCTCAAGCCCGAGGAGAAGGAGAACATCCTCGGCGAGGCCGAGGTGCTCGAACTGTTCAAGGTCAGCAAGGTCGGCACCATCGCCGGTTGTCGGGTGACCAGCGGCATCATCCAGCGCAGTGCCAAGGCACGGGTGATCCGTGACGGCGTCGCGGTGTACACTGGCGAGTTCGGATCCTTGAAGCGCTTCAAGGACGACGCCAAGGAGGTCCGCGAGGGTCTCGAGTGCGGCATCGCCATCGAGAACTTCAACGACATCAAGGTGGGTGACCGGATCGAGGCGTTCGAGCTGGAGGAGATCCGCCGGACCCTGGCGACCTCGGCCTCCCAGCAGTCGGCGTAGCGGATGGCAGGGAAGGGTCCGTCCCGCCGGCCGGAACAGGTCGCCGAGGCGATCCGTGCGATCCTCGCCGAGGCACTGGTGCGCGGCGAGGTCCGCGATCCGCGGGTGGGGTTGATGACGGTGAGCAGCGTCGAGGTGACTCGCGATCTTTCGGTCGCGACGATCCGGGTGGTACCGCACGCCGACGATGACGCTGGGCGCGAAGCGGCGCTGGAAGGACTGCGGAGCGCCGCGGGGTACCTGCGCGGCATGGTGGCCCGGTCGCTCACGACCCGCGGCGTGCCGGAGTTGCGGTTCGAGCGGGATCGTGGCCTGGAGCACGCACGCCGGATCGACGAACTGCTCGGCGAACTGCGGCACGGGGAGGAACCCTCCTGATCGGGGGGCTGCTCATTGACAAGCCGGTCGACTGGACCTCGCACGATGCCGTGGCCAAGGTGCGCCGCCGGCTCGGCGTCAGGGCGGTCGGCCACGTCGGGACCCTCGACCCGTTCGCGACCGGGTTGCTGGTCGTCCTCGTCGGTCGGGCGACGCGACTGGCGCGATTCCTCGAGCCGACCGCCAAGCGATACGATGCGGTGGTCCGGTTCGGGGCCGCGACCGACACGGACGACGCCACGGGCACCATCGTGCGCGAGCAGCGACCGGCGCAATGGCCGTCGGACGACGCCATCGACGCGGCGATGGCTGCCCTGACCGGATCGGTGTTGCAGCGGCCGCCGGCGTACTCGGCCAAGCATGTCGGTGGGGAGCGGAGCCACCGGCTGGCCCGCGGCGGGATCGCCGTCGAGCTGGCACCGGTCGAGGTGCAAGTGCACCGACTCGAGCGGGTGGACTGGACACCGCCGGACCTGATGCTCCGGGCCGACGTGGGGAAGGGGACATACATCCGGGCGCTGGCCCGCGACCTCGGCGAGCGAATGGGGATCCCGGCCCACTGCCGGGCACTTCGCCGGACCGCGATCGGACCGTTCACGGTGGCCGATGCGGTGAGCCCGGAACGGGCCGACGCGGCGATGCTCAGGCCGGCGGCCGAGATGGTGGCCCACTTGCCGCGCGAGGTTGTCGATCGGGCCGGCTGTCGGGAACTTGGCTTCGGCCGGCCGGTACCGCGGACGGTAAGTGAACCGGGACCGGCGGCACTGGTGGCCGAGGACGGTCGCCTGGTCGCGATCGGGGAGGCTGGTGAGGGGTGCTGGCGACCCGTCGTGGTCCTGGAGCCCGCGGGATGAGTCCGCTGGCGGTGCCGGAGGCCGGAAGCGTGGTCACCGTCGGAACGTTCGACGGCGTGCACCGCGGCCACCGGGCGGTGCTCGACCAGATCACCCTGCGGGCCCGGCGGGATGGCCGGATGGCGGTGCTGGTGACCTTCGAGCCGCATCCGCTGGCGGTGGTGAACCCGCCGGCGGCTCCGGCCCGGCTCACGACCGCCGCCGAGCGGATCGAGGCACTCGCCACCTGCGAGATCGATCGGGTGGTGGTGCTCCGGTTCGACCGGGCGATGGCGGCGCTTGAGCCGGAACGGTTCGTCGAGGAGCTGCTCCTCGAGCAGTGTCGGATGCAGGAGCTGGTGATCGGCCATGACCATGGCTTCGGTCGAGGTCGTCGGGGCGATGTGGCGATGCTCCGGTCGATGGGCCGGCGGCGCGGCTTCGCGGTCGAGGTGGTCGGCGAGGTGCTGGGTCATGGCGGCCAGCCGATCTCGAGCACCGCCATCCGTCGGGCGATCGCCGGTGGCGACCTCGACGCGGCGGCGGAGCGGTTGGGGCGGCGCTACAGCGTCGCGGTGGAGGTGGGACACGGGGAGCGACGGGGGCGCACGATCGGCTTCCCGACCCTCAACCTGGCGATCCCGCCCGACAAGCTGTTGCCGCCCGATGGGGTCTGGGCGGTGTGGGTCGAGACGCCCGCCGGGCGCCTCGGTGGGATGATGAACCAGGGGCACCGGCCCACGTTCGACGACGGTCGGCGTCTCCTCGAGGTCCACCTCTTCGATTTCGAGGGTGACCTCTACGGACGGCAGGTGCGGATCGAGTGGGTCGAGTCGCTCCGGGCCATCCGGCAGTTCGACGGAGTGGCAGCACTGCGACAGCAGCTGGTACACGATGGGAATCGCGCGCGGGCCATCCTGGCCGCGACCTCCGGGGACCTTGATGCGCCACTTCCGGCGCCCGAGTGACGATGTTCGCTTCGATTCGTAATCGCATCTTCGTGATCGTGGGGCTCATCGCCCTGTCGCTCTTCTACCTGTTCCCGCGCAACGTGACCGTGCGCGAGCAGTCGGAGAACGGCATGCGCGACACCACCATCACCCGGGTCCCGATCAAGCTCGGGCTCGATCTCCAGGGTGGCATGCACCTGGAGCTGGAGCTCGATCAGAGCAACCGGGTGTCCGACGACCCGTCACGGGACATCGACCTGGCGCTGACCGTGCTCCGCAAGCGGATCAACGAGTTCGGCGTGACCGAGCCGGTGATCGAGAAGCTCGGCGACGACCGCATCGTGGTCGAGCTCGCCGGGCTGAAGAACCCGGATCGCGCCAAGGCGATCGTCAACCGCACCGCGGCGCTCGAGTTCCGGATCACCGACAAGACCGGTGCGCTCGACAACGCCTTGCCGGCGATGGACCGGACGCTGTCCCGCATGGGGATCACCAGCGACCAGCCGGCACCGGCCGCCTCGCAGGTCGAGCAGCTGCTCACCGGTGGCGACAGCGGTGCGACTCCCGCGCTCGACTCGACCGGTGCCGACACCACCAAGGCGGACACCGCTGCCACCCCGGCCACAACCGCCGGGACCGGGCGCATCCTCCAGGACCTGATCCAGTCGACCGGACAGATGCCGGGCCAGTACGCGGTGCCCGAGGAGGCCGTCGTCCGGGTCGACTCGCTCCTGCGGCTCCCCGAGATCGCCCGGCTGCTGCCGCGCGCGGTGGTCACCCGCTGGGCCCGCCAACCGGTGGCCATCGGGGCCCAGCAGGTGCGCTATCTCTACGCGCTCGACGCCGAACCGATCATCACCGGTGACCGGCTCGAGAACGCCAACGCCCAGATCGATCCGACCACCAACCGGCCAGTGGTCGCCTTCACGCTCGACCGCACCGGTGCGCGCCGCTTCGGCGCCGAGACCGGTCGGCACGTGGGCGATTTCATGGCGATCGTGCTCGACGACTACGTCCAGGGACTGCCGCCGGTGATCCAGAGCCGGATCGACCGCCACGGGCAGATCGAGTTGAGCGGGCGAACCATCCAGGAAGCGCAGGACCTGGCGCTGACCCTCAACGCCGGCGCGCTGCCGATTCCCCTCAAGGTGGTCCGCGAGCGTGAGGTGGGCGCGACGCTGGGCAAGGACTCGATCAATTCGGGGATCACCGCACTGGTGGTGGCCATGCTGCTGGTGGTGATCATCATGATGGGCTATTACCGGATGGCCGGAGTCCTCGCCGTGCTCGCCTTGGGACTCTACATCGTCTTCACCCTCGCCGGCCTCTCGGCGATCGAGGCGACGCTGACCCTGCCGGGGCTGGCTGGCCTGGTCCTGTCGATCGGCATCGCGGTCGATGCCAACGTGCTGATCTTCGAACGCATCCGCGAGGAACTGCTCGCCGGGCGGACCGTGAAACTCGCCGTCACCGAGGGCTTCCGCCACGCGATGAGCGCCATCGTCGACTCCAACGTCTCGACAGTCCTGACGGCACTGTTCCTCTTCCAGTTCGGTACCGGCCCGGTCAAGGGCTTCGCCGTGACGCTGATCATGGGCATCGCGGCGTCGATGCTCACGGCCATCTTCGTGACCAAGACGTTCTTCCTCATCTGGCTCGAGCGGAAAGACGCCCAGTCCACCACCCTGAGCATCTGACGGCACCATGACACGCATCTTTGCGAACGCGAACTACGACTTCATCAGCGTCCGGCGCAAGGCGATCATCGCCACGGCGGTGCTGTTCGCTCTCGGCATGGTCGCGCTGCTCACGCGCGGCGGTCCCGACTACTCGATCGAGTTCACCGGCGGCACCCTGGTCGAGGTCAACTCCACCACTGGCCAGCCGTTCGACATCGAGGCGGTCCGCACCGGACTGACGCGGGCCGGCCTGCCGAACTCCGAGATCACCCCGTTCGGTGATGGCCAGGAGATCGCCATCCGGACCCGCACCGCGGTGACCGGCAGCGACGCGGACAACACCGAGCAGACGGCGTCGGCCGTCGGTGGCGCGCTCGACCAGGTGGTCGGCGCCGACAACTGGGTCCGCAAGTCGGCCGATGCGGTGAGCCCCAAGGTCGGCAGCGAACTGCGAACCCAGGCCTTCCTGGCGATCTTCCTGTCGTTCTTCGCGGTGCTGGCGTACCTCGCCTACCGCTTCGAGTGGCGCTTCGGACTCGCCGCCGTGGTCGCCACGGCACACGACATCGTGCTCACCATCTGCTTCATCTCGGTCCTCAACCTCGAGGTGGGGCTGGTGGTGGTGGCCGCGGTCCTGTCGATGGTCGGGTATTCGCTCAACGACACGATCATCATCTTCGACCGGGTGCGCGAGAACCTCCGGAAGAACAAGCGCGACCAGCTGATCCCGGTGCTCAACCGGTCGATCAACGAGACCCTGCCGCGCTCGGTGCTGACCCACGCCACGACGCTTGCCGCGCTCACCGCGCTGGTGGTCTTCGGTGGCGAGGTGATCCGGCCGTTCGCCCTGGTGATGGCGTTCGGTGTCTTCACCGGTACCTTCTCGTCGATCTTCATCGCCGCGCCGGTGCTGCTGATGATCGAGCAGAAGTGGCCGGGGGTCGATGCTCGCGGCGTGCGCACCCCGGCAGCCACCCGCCGGAGATCTCCCCAGGCCACGTGACCGCGCTGGTCGATACGCACTGCCACCTCGGCGATCCGGCCTTCGAGCCCGATCGTGACGCGGTGGTGGTGCGGATGCGGGAGGCCGGGGTCGCTCGCGCCCTGGTGATCGAGAGCGACCTTGACCGGCTGGAGGCCACGCGGGCCTGGACCGGTGCCCACCCCGAGCTGGCGCTGGCCACCGGCTGCCATCCGCACGACGCCGCCCGATGGGACAGCGAGCTCGGCGAGTCGCTCGCCGAGCGCTGGCGTCAGCGACAGGCCGTCGCTGCCGGCGAGATGGGCCTCGACTACCACTACGACCATGCGCCGCGCGAGGTCCAGCGCCGGGTCTTCAGCGAGCAGCTGGCGTTGGCGGTGGCCTGTGGTGTCCCGGTCGTGATCCATGCCCGGGAGGCCGACGCCGACGTGGTGGCGATCCTTCGCGAACACCCCGAGGCCACCGTGGTGCTGCACTCGTTCTCCAGTGGCCCCTCGCTCCGTGACGCCGGCCTCGAATCCCGCTGGTACTTCTCGTTCAGCGGGATGGTCACCTTCCGCTCGTGGTCCGATCTCGACAGCGTCCGCGACGTGCCCGCCGACCGCTTGCTGGTCGAGACCGACTCGCCCTATCTCGCCCCGGTGCCGCACCGCGGTCACCGCAACGAGCCGGCGTACGTGGTCGAGGTGTCCCGGCGGGTGGCCGAGATCCGTGACACCTCGTTCGAGGAGATCGCGACCACGACCACGACCAACGCCGAGCGGCTGTTCTGGAGCCGGGGCGAGGCGTGACTCCCCCCGTCGTGCCTCTGTCGCTAGCTTGGGATCGCTGTTCCCCCGTTGCGGTCCGCCGTCTGTCACCAACGTGAGGTGTCTGCTGTCATGAAGACCATTGCGACGTCCGCCGCCCCCGCAGCGATCGGCCCCTACGCCCAGGGCATTGTCGCCGGGGGATTCCTGTTCACGGCCGGGCAGATTGCCCTCGACCCGGACAGCATGGAGGTCGTGCCCGGCGGGGTGGCCGAGCAGACCGAGCGGGTCTTCCGCAACCTCGAGGCGGTCCTCGCCGAGGCGGGCCTGGGCTTCAGTGACGTCGTCAAGACCACCGTGTTCCTGCGTGAGATGACCGACTTCCAGGCGATGAACGAGGTCTATGCCCGCTTCATGGGCGACCATCGCCCGGCCCGATCGACGGTCGCGGTGGCGGGACTGCCCAAGGATGTGCGCGTCGAGATCGAGCTGGTTGCGGCCAGCCGCGGAGGGAACTGACCGATCTCGGCACCGCGCGGAATCAAGCCGATCCAGCTGTTGCTGCGTCGCCTCCGGCGGCCGGCCAGGCGCCTGGTCTATGCACCGGGGCGTCTGGCCAGCGGTTGGTGGGACCAGTTTGTCGACTGGTTCAACGGACTCGATCTCTCCGAGAACGCGGTCCTGCTGGCCTTCGCGGTGCTGGTCGGCATTGCGGGCGCCTTCAGTGTGGTGGGCCTCTACAAGCTGGTCGACTTCTCGTACGCGATCTTCTTCAAGTGGCCCTCCACCTGGTTGCCGGAGTTCGGTCCCTACTTCACTCGACCGCTGATCACCGGCTGTGCCCTGCTGGTGGCGTGGTGGGTGATGCGGCGCTTCGCTCCCGGCGAGGAGGGGATGACCGTCCCCGACGTGCAGCGCCGGGTGGTCCGGGCCGGCGCCCGGATCCCCGCCCGCCCCGCGCTGGTCCGGACCGCGGCCGCCGCGGCCACGCTTGGCGGCGGCGCGTCGGCCGGCTCCGAGGGCCCGGTCGCGGTGCTCGGTTCCACCGCCGGTTCGGCCCTGTCACGCCTCTTTCATTTCGGGACCGATCGGACCACGCTCCTCGTCGCGGCTGGTGCCGCGGCGGCGATCAGCGCCGCATTCAATGCCCCACTCGCCGGGGCGTTCTTCGCCATCGAGGAGATTCTCGGCGGACTGTCGGTGGCCGCCTTCCCGGTCGTGGTGGTCTCGAGCGTCGTCGGGGCCGTGATCTCCCGGGCCGTCTTCGGTAACCAGCCGGCGTTCCACCTCCCCGGCGGCAACCAGTACACCTACCACCACATCCTCGAGGTCGCGGTCGCCTATCCGCTCCTCGGCGTGATCGTGGGGATCACCGGCGCCATGTTCGTGCGGATCTTCTTCCGGCTCCAGCGACAGGAAGTGACCGCGGCACGCGCCCTGATGGGGGGCGGCCTCGTCGGCCTGCTGGTGGCCGCCTCGGGTGGGCTGCTGGTCGGCACCGGCCACCTCGCGATCCCGCTCGATGTTTTCGGCACCCTCGCCTGGTGGGCAATCGCCCTGCTGGCGGTCGGCAAGATCCTCGCGACCGCACTGACCCTCGGCTGGGGCGGCTCGGGCGGACTCTTCACCCCGGCACTCTACGTGGGGGCGGCCACCGGCGGGGCCTGGGGGGCCGGGCTCGTCTCGCTCTTCCCCCAGGCCACCCTGCAGCCGGCCGCCTACGCGGTGGTCGGGATGGGGGCGATGGTGGCTGCCGCAACCGGGGCGCCGATCACCGGCATCCTGATGGTCTTCGAGATGACCGACGACTACGCCCTGATGCTGCCGTTGATGGTGGCAACGGCCGTGGCGATCGTCGTGGCCCGCCGGATCGAACGCGACGACCTCTACAGCGGCTGGCTCCGTCGTCGCGGTGTGCACGTGGAGCACGGCGTCGATCGCGACACCCTGGGCGGCCTCACCGTGGCCGATGCCATCGATCGCGACGTGGTGGTGGTGGGGGCCGACGAGTCGGTGCGCTCGCTGCTGCTGCGCTTCGCCTTCGCCGAGCAGACCGTCTATCCGGTGGTCGATGCCCAGCGGCGGCTGCTCGGTATCGTCACCCATCGCAACCTCGGCGAGCTGGCGCGCGACAGCGATTCCACCCCGGAGACCCTCGTCGCGCGCGACGTGGCCCAGGCCACCGAGGCGGTCACCCTCGACGTGTCACTGCTCGAGGTCGCCCGTCGACTCGGCAAGCTCGGCATCGCGGCTTTGCCGGTGGTCGACGCCCCCAGCAGTCGGGTGCTCGGAACCGTGGGACGGGGGAGCATCGTCTCCCGCTACGGACGGGCGCTCGCCGACCGCACCGGCTGACGGCCCTTGGGCTTCGCCACGATCGGGGCGACCTTTTGATGATGCGTCGCGCTGCTCCCCTCCTCGTGCTGCTGGCCCTCGGCATCCTGCCGGTGGCCGCGCAGGCGCCGGTACCCCCGGTGCGGCCACTGGTCCCCGAGGTCGTCCGGCCCAAGCCGCTCAACTACTTCTTCCGGTCGCTGCTCCTGCCTGGCTGGGGTCAGGCCTCGCTCGACCGCAAGCTGACCGGTGGCATCTTCATCGCGTTCGAGGGGATCGCACTGGGGATGGCGCTCAAGGCCAACGCGGAACTCGGCTATCTCGATCGCACCGGGTCGGACCGGGTCGAGGACAAGCGCCGGGAGCGGCAGGACTGGTTCGTGCTGATGGGAGCGAATCACCTGTTCAGCGGTCTCGAGGCGTTCGTCTCGGCCTACCTCTTCGACTTTCCGGGCGACCTCCAGCTCCGGGCCCTGCCCGGCGGCCGCACCGGCGTCGGGATCGCGCTGCCGGTGCCGCGATGAATCGCGCCCCGATCGGGATCTTCGACAGCGGCATCGGGGGCCTCACCGTCGCCCGCGCCATTTACGAACTGCTCCCCGCCGAGGACACGATCTATCTGGGCGACACGGCCCGGGTCCCCTATGGGCCCAAGTCGCCGGCGACGGTGCAGCGCTACAGCCACGAGATCCTCGAGTGGCTCCTTGCGCAGGGCGTCAAGGCGGTGGTCGTGGCCTGCAACACGGCCACGGCACACGCCCTCGATTCGCTCCGTAGCGCCGCAGCGGTGCCGGTGATCGGGGTGGTCGAGCCGGGTGCCAGGGCGGCGGTGGCCGCGACCCGGAGCAATGCCGTGGGCGTGATCGGCACGGCGGGCACGATCGCCTCGGGGGCCTATCGGCGGGCGCTCCTTCGCCAGGCTCCGGATCTCCGTATCGTCGAACAGTCCTGTCCGCTGTTCGTGCCGCTGGTCGAGGAGGGCTGGTTCGGCCATCCGGCGGCGCGGCTGGTCGCCGGGGAGTACCTTGAGACCATTCGCGCTGGCGGAATCGACGCGTTGGTGCTCGGCTGCACCCACTACCCGTTGCTCAAGCCGTTGCTCGGGGAGCTGTTGGGACCGGAGGTGGTGCTGATCGACTCGGCCCAGGAGACGGCGCGGGACCTGGCGCAAGTGCTCGTCGAGGGCGACCTGGCGACCGACCGTGGCGGGGAGGGGCGCCATCGCTGGGCGGCGACCGACGACGTGGCCCGTTTCGCCCGGGTCGGGGCGCTCTTCACTGGCCGGGCGCTGGACGAGGTGGAACTGGTCGACCTGGGTGGCGCGCCGGTCGTCAGCTGAACTGGTGCAGGGTGGCGCCGGTGTCGTCGAGGATCGCGTAGCGGTGTCCGTCGAGCCAGGCGCCGGGGTTGAGGTACCAGCGCCCTGCCTCCACCTCGACCGCCGCTTCCCGATGGGTGTGTCCCATGACGATGGCGGTGAGCGCCGGATCTCGTTCCAGTTCGCCGACCGCCCAGTTGCGCTGGCGCGCTGCTGCCGCATCGACCACTTCGGGATGGGTGACACCATAGTCGAGATTGTGGCCCATCTTGTCGGCGATCCAGAAGCCGAGATCGGGATGCAGGAAACGGTAGGCGGCGATGACGGTCGGCGAGCTGGTGGCCCGGTGCATCCAGGCAGCGCCAGGGCGCTCCTCGTGGAGGCCGTCGCCGTGGATCATCAGGACCTGCTGTGTGCCGGCGTCGATGCGGAGATGGTGCGGATCAAACGCCACCCCGGCGTCATCACGCCAGAAGGTGTCGCCCCACCTGTCGTGGTTGCCGCCCACCATCGCCACCGGCATCCGGCGGGTGAGCATCGCGAGGGCCGCGGCGACCCGGAAGTTGCGCCGTGGAATCAGTCGCCGGTAGCTGAACCAGTAGTCGAAGATGTCGCCGACCAGGAGGAGCTGGTCGCCGGGCTGCGGCACCGATTCGAGGAACGTGAGCAGGGCCTCCTCGTCCTCCACCGGTGCCGCGCCAAGATGGGCATCCGCCACGACCACCAATCGGGAAGCGCTCACGGCGCGAAAGGTGCCAGATGACGCCAGCAGAGGCAACCGAGCAGCCCGGGGTGGGGATCACCCATCACCGGGTCAACTACTCCGAGACCGACCAGATGGGCGTGGTCTATCACGCGCACTACCTGGTCTGGCTCGATGTGGCCCGGACCGAGCTGCTGCGCGCCACCGGGGTCAGCTATCGCGATCTCGAGGAGATGGGGCTCCGCCTCGCCGTCTCCGAGGCCAAGGTCCGCTACCGCCGTTCGGCCCGCTACGACGACCCGATCCGGGTCCGCTGCTGGATCCGCGAGCGGGCCTCCCGACGGGTGACGTTCGGCTACGCCGTGGAGCATGCGGTGAGCGGCGACCTGCTCGCCACGGCCACCACCGCCCTGCTGGTGCTCGACGCCAGCTTCGACTTCGCCCGGCTCCCCGACACGGTGGCCGAACGACTGACTCCCATCCCGGACCCGGTGCGCCTGTGATCCGCCGCCTGCTGCTCCTGCTCACCCTCGCGGCGCCGACCGCCGCGCACTGTCTCCCCGCCCAGGACGCGACCCTGGTCGGGGCGATCGCCCCGATCCTCATGAGCGAGGATCGTCGGGTACTCGACGTCGCCGTGATCGCGCCGGCTCTTGAATACCCGGCCGTGGCGGTCCGCCGCGCCGCCGTGGTGGCGATCGGACGGATCGGCGACCCCCGAGGGGCGGCGCTGTTGGTGCCCCGGCTTCGCGATACCGATCAGGGGGTCATCGCCGATGCTTTCTTTGCGCTCGGGCTGCTCAAGCAGCAGTCCGCCGTCGCCGAGATCGTCGATCGGCTGCGGCTCCCGGACACCCTCTCCGTCGAGGCGCTGCGCGAGGCGGCGACGGCGCTGGCACGGATTGGTGGTGATGAGGCCGCGGGAGTCCTCGCCGACGTGATCAATGGCTCCGGGAGCCTCGACATCGATCGTCGCGATGCGATGCGCCCGAACGCAATCCTCGATGCATGGCAGTTGGGACGCCGCGCGCCGGTCGATGCCATCCTGCCGTTCACCCGCGACACCGGTGCCGGCCTTCGATATCGAGCGGTGTCGACCCTGGGCAGGGTGGTGGCGCCGGTCGGTGGCGAGGCCCTCCTCACCGCCCTCCGCGATCCCAACCCGGTGGTACGCGAGACTGCTGCTCGCTACCTGATCCGGCGGCTGGCCGATACCGCAGGCCTCGAACCGGCCAGCGTCCTGCCTGAGTTGCAGCGGCTCTTCGACGACCGAAGCACCGGTGTCCGGATCAATGCGCTGCGCGCGGCGGCCAGCTTCCGCGACTCGACCAGCTCCCCGAGGGCAACCAGCCTGCTCAGGGACGGCGATCGCAACGTCCGGGTCGCGGCCGCCAGTGCGCTGGGTGCGATGGGCGGTGCGACCGCTCGTACCGCCCTGGAGCGAGTCCTCGACGACGACGGTGCGGAATGGGCCGTGCGTCGGGCCGCGCTCATCTCCCTCGCCCAGCTCGACCGTGCCGCGTTCACGACGCGGGTCATGCCCTGGATGAAGTCGACCGAGGTGACCGACCGGCTGGTGGCGATGGAGGCGTGGGGCAATGTGAAGGGTGCCCCGGCCGCCCCCTTCATCATCGGACTCGGCGATTCGGACCAGCGAGTCCACGGCGCGGCGCTCGGGGCGTGGCAGCGGGCGGTCGGCCGGCGCGACGCGGCGCTCCGGGCTGCCGCCGAGAGCCGGTTGCATGCCGCAGACCCGATGCTCCGCGCGGCGGCAATCAGCATCCTCGCCGACACGGCCTCCGATCGGGTTCTCGATCTCCTCGCCGACGCCTGGCGCACCGGGCCGCCGAGAGTGCGTGACTCGGTGCTCCGTGCGCTCCTGCGGCTCGGGCGTGGCGATTCCCGCTTCGTGGGCCGCCTGGCGACGCCGTCGCGACGGGTCTTCCTCGACCGTCCCGACGACCCGGTGCTGCGGCAGATGGCCGCCCAGGGACTGCCGCAACTCGCCGCCCGCTGGGGCGGGGTGGGGCCGATCGAGACCGGTCGGTCACTCCAGGATTACCGCGAGCTGACCGCCCGCTTCTATCTCGCCCAGGCAAACCCTCGGGTGGTGGTCGACGTGCAGGGTCGCGGCAAGATCGAGCTGGAGCTGCTGGCCCATGATGCCCCCCTCACAGTGGCCAACTTCCTCCAACTCATCGACCGCCGCTACTTCGACAACGTGCGCTTCCACCGGGTGGTGCCCAACTTCGTGGTGCAGGACGGCGACCCGACCGGGACCGGGGAGGGAGGGCCTGGCTGGTCGATTCGCGATGAAGTCAACCGCCGGCGATACGATTCGCCGATGCTCGGCATGGCACTCTCGGGCCCCGACACCGGCGGCAGCCAGTGGTTCATCAACCTGGCGCCCCAACCCCATCTCGACGGGATCTACACCATCTTCGGGAGCGTGGTCGGAGGCCAGAATGTCCTGCGCCGAATCGTCCAGGGCGACCTGATCCGGTCGATCCAGCGGGGAGGCCCGGGTTGAGTCGCACCCCTGTCGGCCACAACTTGCACGGCATGCGCCGCATCGTCTCGCTGGGTCTGCTCCTGGTCGTCGCCTGTGGCGGCGGCGTCTTTGGCCCGCCGATGCCGGTCGGGCTGGGGCCCACCGACTCCGCCACGGTCTCCGGTTGGGTTGCTGCGACCCGAGCCACTGGTCCGGTGATGATGCGGTTCCGCTTCACCTACCGCGACGAGAAGGGCACCGCCAAGGGCCGCGGCTCGGCCATTATCCTGCCGCCCGACTCCCTGCGGTTCGATTTCGCCGGTCCGCTGGGGAGCAACCGGTCGGCGGCAATGGTCGTGGGCGATTCGGGCCACTGGGCGATCCCCGAGGATCAGGTCGCCAAGTTGGTCCCCAGCTACCCGATACTTTGGGCCATGCTCGGTCAGGCCCGCTTCCCCGATCCGGCGGACACGCTTCGCGCCCTGGTGCAGGGGGATGTCACGGCCTGGCGCTACGCCAGCGGCGGTGACACCGTCGAGTACCTCCGGACCAGCGGGGCAACACCCCAGTTGGTCGTCGACGTCCGGGAACAGGGACGCCGCATCGGCAGGGTGGTCACCGACCTCTCTCCAGCCGGGCAACCATTGCGAGCCCGGCTCAGCGTGCCATCGAAGCCGGCCCGGGTCGACCTCGAGTTCTACCGCCACGAGCCACTGACCGACCGACCCGACAGTCTCTGGGTGAGGCCTTCCGATGAGTCGTAGGGTGATCCTGCTGCTGTGCCTGCCGCTGCTGGCGGGCTGCGCCTACGGTTTCGCCGGCGGCGGACTCCCGAAGGGGATCGAGACCGTCGCGGTCCTTCCGTTCGAGAACGCGACCACCGACCCCACGGTGGCCCAGGAGGCGAACCGCAGCGTCCGCGAGGCGCTCGAGCAGCGCCTGGGTCTCCGGGCGACAACCGAGGCCAAGGCCGACGTGGTGGTGCGCGGCACCGTGCGGATCTACGAGCCCGACCAGCCGGTCGGCTATCGCGGTACTGGTGGCCGGCCGGGGCAGACCCGGGGTGGCCAGGTCGAGGTCAGCAAGCGGCTGCTCCAGATGAGCATCGATCTCGAGATGATCGAGCAGTCGAACGGGCGCAACCTGCTGCGCCGCAAGTCGTTCTCGGTGGACGCCCAGTACGATCCCGGTCGCGAGGCCGACGGTCGCAAGACGGCCTTCGGACTCCTTGTCGACAACATCGTGAAGGAAGCCCAATCACAATGGTGAACCCTGCCGCGAATCGTCGCGGGCGCGGGATGTTTGGTTGCCTCGCGCCGCTCGTCCTGCTCGCCCTGCTGCTCTTCCTCGGCGTCAAGTTCGGCCGGCCGTGGTTTGCCGACGAACAGTTCCAGGACGAGGTCCGGTCGACGGCCAAGTTCGCATCGACCCTCTCCGATTCGGCGATGCGGGCCAGGATCGTCGCCACGGCAGATTCGCTCAACCTGCCGCCGGCGGCCAAGACCAACCTGCGAATCAATCGACTGATCAATCCGTCGCGGGTGCTGGTCGAGACGCACTACGAGGTCAAGGTGGTCCTGCCGTTCATCGACCCGGTGACGCTCAAGTTCACGGTGCACGCGGAGGACGGACTCTGACTACCACCGGGAGCGCGGCGAAGATCCGCTCCCTGGCCGACGCCATCACTTGGCGCCAGTCGGCCCCGGCACCAGTCGTCTTCACCAATGGCGTCTTCGACCTGCTTCACCCCGGGCCATGTGGCGGTGTTGGAGGCAGCCAGTGCCGAGGGCGCCTCGCTCCTCGTGGCGGTCAACAGCGACGCCTCGGCCCGGTCGTTGGCCAAGGGCCCCGAGCGACCGGTCGTGCCCGAGGATGCCCGGGCCCGGGTGGTGGCCGCCCTCGGCTGTGTCGATTGCGTGATCGTCTTCGACGAGCCGACGCCGGCGGAGGTGATTGCCCGCCTCGAGCCCGACGTGCTCGTGAAGGGAGGCGACTATGATCCGGACGCCGTGGTTGGCGCCGACGTGGTGCGCCGTCGCGGGGGCCGGGTGGTGATCGTGCCGCTCGTCGCCGACCACTCGACCACCCGTATCGTGGAGCACCTGCGTGCCGAGACCTGATGACCGTGCCAGCAACGAACTTCGTCCCACCGTCCTCGAGCGGCAGGCCAATCCGTTCGCCGAGGGTTCCTGCCTGATCCGCACCGGTGGCACGCTGGTGCACTGCACCGCGTCGGTCGAGACCGGCGTGCCGCCGTTCCGGAAGGGGAGCGGTACCGGGTGGGTCACCGCCGAGTATGCCATGCTCCCGCGGGCCACCAACACCCGGTCCTCGCGCGAACGCAACGGTCCCGGTGGGCGCACCCAGGAGATCCAGCGGCTCATTGGTCGGTCGCTCCGCGCCGCGATGGGCACCTTCGCCTTCGGCGAGTACACCATCAAGATCGACTGCGACGTGTTGGTGGCCGACGGTGGCACCCGCTGCGCGTCGATCACCGGCGCGTGTGTCGCGCTGCACGATGCCTGCGCCTGGCTGGCCGAGCAGACCGGGCAGCCGTCGCCGTTCGGTCGCTTCGTGGCGGCGGTGTCGGTCGGCAAGATCGACGGCGAGCAGCGGCTCGATCTTGCCTATCTCGAGGACCGCGACGCCCAGGTCGATGCCAACGTGGTGATGCTGGAGCCCGACGCGTTCGTCGAGGTGCAGGGCACCGGGGAGCAGGGGACCTTCGACCGGCGGGAACTCGATGGCCTGCTCGACCTCGCCAAGTCGGGGATCGACCAGCTCTTTGCGCTGCAGCGGACCGCTGTCGGCGCGTGAGGTTGCTCGTCGCGACCCGGAGCCGGGGCAAGCAACCCGAGTTCCGGCGACTCCTCGCTCCCCTCGACGCCGAGGTGGTGTTCCCCCAGGAACTCGGACTCGAGCCGGAGCCGATCGAGGACGCCCTCGAGGTGCACGACAGCTTTGTCGAGAATGCCCGGGCCAAGGCGCGGTACTTCGCCGGGCGAAGCGGCCTCGTCACCATCGCCGATGATTCGGGGCTCGAGGTCGATGCCCTCGGTGGAGCACCCGGTGTCCACAGCAAGCGCTTCGCGGGCGCGGATGGCCCCGACCACCAGGTGACTGCCGCCAACAACGCGGAGCTGCTCCGGCGGCTCGGCGATGTCCCGGTGGCCGGGCGCACCGCCCGCTATCGCTGCGTGCTTGTCCTGAGCCCGGCGCCCGACGGCGCCGGCGAAGGGCCCCTCGCCCCGACCCGGGAGATCGTCGCCGAGGGCGCCACCGAAGGCATCATCCTCGAGGCGCCCGCGGGAGAGGGCGGCTTCGGCTACGATCCGCTCGTCTGGAGCGCCGACCTGGGCAAGGGCTTTGGCGAGGCGACGCCGGAGGAGAAGGCGTCGGTGTCGCATCGCGGCCGGGCGGTGCGTGCACTGGTCGAGCAGCTCACCGGCTAGATTGTTCCCTCGACGGGGCGTAGCGCAGTCCGGTAGCGCGTCCGCTTTGGGAGCGGAAGGTCCCGGGTTCGAATCCCGGCGCCCCGACTCAGGCCACCGCGAAGCGGTGGCCGTGTCCCGAGCGAAGCGAGGGATCCCTCGAGTCGCTCCCGCAGATCCGACAACGCGACGGGCGAGGAGCGAAGGGCATTGACGCCCCGCCGCCTCGCCCGTCGCGCTTCACCCTTCCCGGTGCTGCGCTAGTTGCCGCCCCGAGCCGCCTTCACCCACTCGGGCAGCGCAGGATGTGCCGGATCGAAGATCGATGCCGGCAGGGCCATGCCCACCTTGAGCTGGCCGTACTCCTCGTGCATCGCGAACTGGCCGTTGGCGTGGAACCGGATGTCACTCTCCACCAGACCGTGGCCGGTGTCGGTGTAGCCGCCGACATGGGTGTCCTGCCGCTGGCCGCCCTGGCCGGCCTGGATCACGCGCACCACCACCAACCGGTCGGTGTCGACCCAGAACTGGTTGCTGGTGCTGTCGCCCGCTTCGGCACCGACCACGGTGACCGGCTGTCCCTCCCACGTGGCGCTATGGGTCTTCGTCAGGTCGAAGCCGGTCTGCCGGAGCTTGGCCGTCGCCGCGTCGATGTCGCCCACATGGATGTCGTGCAGCAACACCAGGAGGGCGTGCACCAGCGGCTGACCGGGACGTGCCTGGCCTCCCACGATCGCGTAGACCGAGTCGTTGCGGAAGATGAGCGATTGGTAGATCGTGCCGCTGCGCTCCATGTCGAGCCGCAGCCTACCGGGCCGGTCCATCGACTCGTACCAGGTCTCGATCGCCTTGTCGGGCTGCGCCGGCCAGCTGCTCCGCTGCACGAAGGTCAGGGTCGTGAACCACGTCGACTTGTGGGCGGCGTTGATGTGGCGGAGCAGCGCCTCGCCATCGTCGGTGCGAGGGCCGGGGAGCACGGCGGCGAGGAGCAGGGCAGCAGCGAGCATGTGGGATCCTCGTGGTTCCGGGTGGCTGGGGACTCGGCAGCCTACGATTCGGCAGGGGCAGGGGTTTCCAGTAGATTACCCGGTCGGGCCGGCGCGGGGAGATCCCGCTCCACCCGTCACCCTCCATCGTTCACCCGCACCGTCCATGGAGACCCGATGAGCATGCTCAAGGAGTTCAAGGCGTTTGCCGTCAAGGGCAACGTGATGGACCTGGCCGTTGCCGTGATCATCGGCGGCGCCTTCGGCAAGATCGTCACCTCGCTGGTGGGCGACGTCATCATGCCGGTGGTGGGGAAGCTGTTCGGCGGCTTCTCCTTCGTGAATCTCTACCTGCCGCTGGGTCCGGTACCGGCCGGCACCGAGCCGACCCTCGCCGCGGTGCGGGAGGCCGGGGTACCGGTGCTCGCCTGGGGCAACTTCCTCACCGTGGCGCTGGACTTCGTGATCCTTGCGTTCATCATCTTCATGATGGTGCGGATGGTGACCAGGATGCAGCACCAGGAGGAGGCCGCCCCGGCCGCCCCACCGGCGCCGCCCGAGGAAGTGGTCCTGCTTCGCGAGATCCGCGACGCGCTGAGGAAGTGAGCCGCCGGCGTGGCCCCGGCATGCACCGGGGCGCGCCACGACTATGTTCGAGCCGCACACCCCCGTAGCTCAGCTGGATAGAGCATCGGCCTTCTAAGCCGCTGGTCGCAGGTTCGAGTCCTGCCGGGGGTATCACCGCGAACCAGGTGCCCATGACCGACGAACTCTTCGCCTCGCCCCGTTCCCGACTTGTCACGCTGTTGCTGGGGTTCTTCCTCGGCATCTTCGGAGCACATCGCTTCTACGTGGGGAAGATCGGCACCGGGATCCTCCAGGCACTCACGCTGGGAGGGCTCGGACTCTGGTATCTCTACGACCTCATCATGATCCTCACCGGATCGTTCCGTGACGCCGATGGCCTCCTGATCTCCGATTGGGAGCCCGAGCAGGAGCGGCTGGTCCACGCCGGGACTGCCGCGGCGATCTTCGACGAGCTCGACCAGCTCCGCGCCGAGGTGTCCGAGCTCAACGAGCGGGTCGACTTCGCCGAACGGCTGCTTGCCGACCCCAACCGATTGCCCGACCGGACCGAGTGAGCGCCGCAGCCGAGGCCCGTCACCCCTCCGCCCTCAGGACTCTGCTCGGCCTCTCGATCCCGATCGTCGCCGTCTCCCTCGGGATGAACCTGATGGGCACCGTCGACACCCTGATGGTCGGGCGCGTCTCCGCCGAGGCGCTCGCGGCCGTGGCGATCGGCAATGTCTACTACTTCGCGCTGGCGATGCTGGCGCTCGGCATCACCCTCGCGCTCGACCCGGTCATCGCCCAGGCCCTCGGTGCCGACGATCACGAGGGCGTGGCGCTCGGGCTTCAGCGGGGCCTGATCCTCGCCGCACTGTTGGCGGTGCCGTTCATGGCACTCCTCGCCGCGGCCCAGCCGCTGGCGCGGCTGGCCGACCAACCGAGGGCCGTGGTGCCGCTGGTCGGCACCTACTGCCTGATCCTGGTGCCCAGTGCCTTCCCGTTCCTCGCCTTCAGCGTCGGCCGCCAGGCGTTGCAGGCGATGCACCGGGTGGCACCCGTGGTCTGGACGATCGCCCTCACCAACGTGCTCAACATCGGGCTCAATCAATGGCTGATCTTCGGCGGGCTCGGGATCCCGGCGCTGGGGGTTGCCGGCTCGGCCTGGGCCACGACCATCTCGCGCACCGTGATGGCGGTGATGGTGTTCGCGCTGGCCCGCCACGACCTGGGCCATCCGCTGCGACCGTGGCGTCGCGACGCGTTCCGGCTGGCACCACTCGGTCGACTCTTCCGGCTCGGCCTGCCGATCGGGCTGCAACTCGAGATCGAGATGGGAACCTTCGGGGCCGTGGCGTTGATGATGGGATCGTTCGGGACGGTGCAGGTGGCTGGACACCAGATCGCACTCAACCTCGCCTCGCTCACCTTCATGGTGCCGCTCAGCGTCGGAATGGGAGCCTCGGTGCTGGTCGGCCGGGCCGTCGGGCGGGGCGACCCTGCCGCATTGCGCGCCGCGGCGCTGGCCGCTGTGGGCACCGGCGCCGCATTCATGACCTGCACGGCGCTCCTCTTCCTCGGGTTGCCCCGCTTCCTCGCCGGGCTCTACAGTATCGATCCCGGGGTGGTCGAGTTCGCCGCCACGCTGCTGCCGATCGCCGGCGTGTTCCAGGTCTTCGACGGACTGCAGGTGGTCTCGGCGGGCATCCTGCGCGGGCTCGGCGACACCCGGGCACCGATGCTCATCAACCTGGTCGGATTCGTCGGGATCGGCATGACCGCGTCGGTGGTGCTCGCCTTTCGCACCTCCCTGGGTGCGGTGGGACTCTGGTGGGGACTGGTGCTGGGCCTCGCCTCGGTGGCGCTGATCCTGCTCGCCCGGGTCCGGATCGCGCTGCGGCGGCCACTGCGACGGGTGGTGGCGTGAGCGCTACTCCCCCACCGGGCGGGGCGAGGCGGCGTAGCGTCGCTCGGCCCGCGCCCGGCTCGCGGCGTCGCCGAAGATCTTCTCGCCGTCGAAGCGGCCGTTCTCGATGAAGACCTCGGAGGTCCTCCGGCCGGCTGCCACGCTCCCCGCCAGGTAGAGCCCCGGCACGCTGGTCTCGAGTGTCTCGGGGTCGATTGCGGCCTTGCCGGTCTCCGGATCGAGCTCGATGCCGAGTCGCTCCAGCATGCTGAAGTCGGGGTGGTAGCCGGTGAGCAGGAAGACCCGATCGGCGGCGATCGTCTCCCTGTTGCCATCGGGGCCCTCGATCGTCACGTCGTCGCGACTGATCGCGGTCACTCGGGAGCCGAACCGCGCCGCGATCTCGCCGGCCTTGACCCGGTTCTCGAAATCGGGGCGGAGCCAGTACTTGACCGTCGGCTTCAGGGTCTCGCCACGGTGGACCAGGGTCACCGTCGCGCCGGCACGGTAGGCCAGCAGGGCCGACTCGATCGCCGAGTTCTTGCCCCCCACGATCACGACCTGCTGGCGCGCCAGCCGATGCGGTTCCTCGAACCAGTGCCGCACGTGTGGCAGCTCCTCGCCCGGGACGTCAATCAGGTTGGGATGATCGAAGTAGCCGGTGGCCAGGACCAGGCGCTCGGCGCTGACGGTGGTCGGCCCGTGCTCGGTGCTCAGCTGTGCCGTGAAGCCGTCGCCCTCGCGCTCCGCGCCGGTGAATCGCACGTAGGGCCGCACGTCGAGGCGTTCGGCGCGCGCCACCCCGCGGTAGTACATCAGGGCTTCCTCACGGGTCACCTTGGTGCCGGCGCAGGTGATCGGGTGATCGCCGATCTCGAGGCGCTCTGGGGTCGTGAAGAAGGTCATGCCCACCGGGTACTGGACGATCGAGTTGGCGATGGCACCGGCGTCGATCACCAGGGTGTCGAGGCCGCGTCGGCGGGCCGAGATGGCCACGGCGAGGCCAATCGGCCCGGCACCGACGATGAGGGCGGGGACGCGGTCGGGAAGTTGCATCCCGGCAATATGGACCGATCTGGCAGGCGGCGCCGCCGGGCACGGCAACGGAGGGCACCTGCCGGGCATCTGGAGGGGAAGGGGCCGCCCATCCCGACACCACCGCATCAGGGGATCTCGGTGATCACTCGAGCAGCAATCAGCCAGCCGCGTGCCACCGACCACCGGGCGAACCCGGCGGGCCTGGTCTCGTCGCGGCCCGGATCCCGCTAAACTGTACCCGTGCTGAACCCCGACCCCTTCGAGGTCCACCCGATCAAGCCGGGCGAGCGCAACTGGCGTGCACTCATCGGCAGCATGGTGGCGCACCTCCTCTTGATCGCCCTCATCGTGCTGCGGCCGATCTCGTCGCCGGAAGCAGGGCCGGTCAAGTCGTCGGAGAGCGCGACCCCGGTCACCCTCGCCCCACGGATCCCCTTCCGGGAGCAGCCCCGGGAGCGGCCGAGGACCCAGCCGATCGTGCCGGACAAGCCGATCCCGCTGGGGCCCAACTCCGACCGGCCCGACGCCCCACCCCAGGAGGCGGGGCCGGAGACACCACCGATCGAGGAGCCGGATCCCACCCAGGATCCTCCGCCACAGATCGACCCCCAGCCTCCCGAGACCGCCCCGGCCCCCCAGCAGGCCGATCGGATCCCGACCCCCAAGGACATGGTGGCCAACGGCACCATCCTCGGGCCTCCGACGTCACCATTCGGGCGACCCACGACCGAACGGATCGGTGCGCCGACCGGGAGTGCCGCTTCCGGTCGCTCCAGCACTTCGGCGATGGGACGGACCGGATTCAGCAGTCGCGACACCCGCGCCTGGCGCCAGTCGTTCCCCGAGGCGGCCGGGCAGTGCGTCGAGATCCCCGATCTCGGCACCAATCCCGATGGCTCGCCGGTCCTCGCATCGGTGAGCGGCATCGTTCGTGACGGCTCGGGACGTCCACTCCCCGGTGCCCACCTGCAAATCGTGGGGCATGCCTTCGCGACGTTCAGTGATGGCCAGGGGTTCTATCGACTGGAGTTCGATCCCTCATTGCTCGAACGGTGTCGGGTGCAGTACGTCAGGGTCTCCGCCGCCGGCTACCGGAGCCAGGATCTCCATCTGGCCGTGGGGCGGAATGCCAAGAGCGACGATGTCCTGATGCGACGGAGGTAGCGCCGATGACCGACGATTCGACCGTCTGCTGGCATCCGGACCCGGCGCGACGGGCCGGCTCGGCGATCAGCCAGTTCATCAACGCCCGTCGCGGTGAGGGGGCCCCGCTTCACCCGGCCGACGACCCGGCAGCGTTTGCGGCGCTGCATCGCTGGTCGATCGAGGATCGTGGCGCATTCTGGGAAGCGGTCTGGCGGGATTGCGGCGTCGTGGGTACCCGAGGCGATGGCCCCACCGTGGTCGGCGACGACACCATGCGGCCGCCGGGCGACGACGGTCCCACCTGGTTCCCCGGTTCCCGGCTGAACTTCGCCGCCAACCTGCTCCGTCACGGTGGCGGCGAACCCGCGATCATCACCTGGGACGAGCGCGGTCACGTCGGGGACGTCTCCTTCGATGCGCTCCGGCTCGCCGTGGCAACCGCGGCGCAGGGTCTCCGCCAGCTCGGAGTGGGGCCGGGCGACCGGGTCGCCGGCTGGTTGCCGAACATCCCTGAGGCGGTGATCGCGATGCTCGCCGCAGCCTCCCTGGGCGCGACCTGGACCTCGTGCTCGCCGGACTTCGGCGTCGAGGGGATCGTCGACCGCTTCGGACAGACCGAGCCCACCGTGCTCGTCTTCGCCGACGGCTACCGCTACGCCGGGAAGGACCACGCCTGCACCCCGCGGGCGATCGAGCTGCTTGAGCGGCTCCCCTCGGTGAAGCGGGCGGTGATGGTCCACTATCTCGGCGACGGTGTGCTGCCCGCCGGGGAGCGATGGATGCGCTGGGAAGCGCTCGCCGCCACGACGACGGCCATGGTCTTCGCCTCGCTGCCGTTCGACCACCCGCTCTACATCCTCTACTCCTCAGGCACCACTGGCCTGCCCAAGTGCCTGGTCCACGGCGCCGGCGGCACGCTGCTGCAGCACCTCAAGGAGCACCAACTCCACGTCGACCTGCGTTCCGGCGAGCGCCTGTTCTACTTCACCACCTGCGGCTGGATGATGTGGAACTGGCTGGTGAGCGCGTTGGCCAGCGGCAGCGCGATCGTGCTCTACGACGGGGCGCCGATGCCGCCAGCCGAGCCCGAGATCCTCTGGCGGATGGCCGACGAGGCAGCGGTGTCGGTCTTCGGAACCAGCGCCAAGTACCTCGCCCTGGCCGAGAAGACGGGGATCGACCCGCATCGGGGGAGGGAACTGGCCGCCCTCAGGACGGTGCTCTCGACCGGATCTCCGCTGGCGCCGGAATCCTTCGACTGGATCGGGCGCGTCCTCCCCGGGGTCCAGGCCGCCTCGATTTCGGGCGGCACCGACATCGTCTCCTGCTTCGTGCTCGGCAATCCGCTCCAGCCGGTCCACCGTGGCGAGATCCAGGGACCCGGGCTCGGGATGGCGGTCAAGGTCTTCGACGCCGACGGGCAGGTCGCCAGGGTGGGCGATCCGGGAGAGCTCGTCTGCACGGCGCCGTTTCCGTCGATGCCGGTCGCCTTCTGGGGCGACGCCGACGGCCGCCGCTACCGGGAGGCCTACTTCGACCACTGGCCCGGGGTCTGGCGCCACGGCGACTGGGCCTGCCGTACGTCCAGTGGCGGCTTCGTCATTTCGGGACGCTCCGACGCCACCCTCAACCCGGGTGGGGTCCGGATCGGCACGGCAGAGATCTACCGTCAGGTCGAGGCGATCGAGGCGGTGCTCGAATCGCTGGTGATCGGACAGCGGGTCGCACGCGACGGCGAGTCCGACGTGCGGATTGTCCTCTTCGTCAGGCTTCGGCCCGGATTCGAGCTCGACGATGCCCTCCGTGACCGGCTCCGGCGCCGGATCCGGGAGGGAACCTCGCCCCATCATGTGCCCCGGGTCATCGTCGCGGTGCCCGACATTCCCCGGACCCGGTCGGGCAAGCTCTCGGAGCTGGCCGTTCGCGACGTGGTAGAGGGCCGAGAGGTCGCCAATGTCGGCGCACTGG
The DNA here is from genome assembly GCA_963817715.1 of uncultured Gemmatimonadales bacterium. Taxonomy (GTDB): domain Bacteria; phylum Gemmatimonadota; class Gemmatimonadetes; order Gemmatimonadales; family GWC2-71-9; genus Palsa-1233. Next base: position 743,677 of record CAWFPG010000004.1, on the reverse strand, counting down.
CCAACCCGGAGGCGCTAGGGCACTTCCGCGATCGGCCGGAGTTGCGGGAAGGGTGAATGGTCAATGGTGATCGGTGAATGTGGACGGAACTACCAGCCGCAGGGAGGGAGCCAGAGCTGGATGGGGAAGTTCCCCCATTCCCCATTCACCATTCCCCATTGGCTCCACCGTACGCTCCACCGGGCATCGTAGACTGTTATGTTGTAAGGAGTTCGGTACTCCGAGGAGGCACGCATGGCAGGGACCTCCACATCTGCGGTTATCCCCAAGGGACTGACAACCACCCGGTCGCCGTTCATCGAGCAGGCCCGTCACAACGGGCAGCTCTACATCGACCAGCCCTACGACCTGTACACCGACGCCAACCACGACGTCTGGCGCCGTCTGTATGCGCGAATGGGCGAACGCTGGGAACGCTACGCCAACCCGCGCTTCCTCGAAGGGATCGAGACCCTGCAGCTGGCGCCGGACCGGGTGCCGCGGCTGGAGGATGTCAACCGCTTCATGGCTCCCCTCACGGGGTTCCGTGCCAAGGCCGTCAGCGGTTATGTGCCGGCCTACCGATTCTTCGACTGCCTCCGGCAGCGCGAGTTCCCGACCACGATCACCATCCGCGACGGCGAGGTGCTCGACTACCTCCCCGAGCCCGACATCTTCCACGACATCGCGGGTCATGTCCCGATGCACACCGACCCGGCGTTCGCCGACACCCTGGTGCGCTTCGGCGAGTGCGCCCGGGCCGCGGCGGAACGGGCCTCGGCGCTGCCGGCCGACGGCCGGATCCGGCGGCTCACGAGCGTGATCAAGGCGATGGCCCGCTTCTTCTGGTTCACCATCGAGTTCGGCCTGATGAAGGGCAGCCGACCCGGCGACGAGAAGGCCTACGGCAGCGGGTTGCTGTCGTCCTACGGTGAACTGGCGCACTGCATCGATGCCCCCGAGGTCCAGCGCTGGCCGTTCCAGCTCGAGTGGGTGGTGAACCAGTACTTCGAAATCGACCATTACCAGCCGTTGCTCTTCGTCGTCGACTCCTTCGATCACCTCTTCACCGAGGTCAATCACCTCGTCGATTGGGTCACCGAGGGCAAGCTCGACAACGTCGCGCCCGGGGAGCCGGAGATCAGCGAGTCGGACCTCGCCTCCTTCCTCGAGGCCCCGGGCATCAGCTGAGCCAGGACCCTGGAGACACCATGACCTCGACCGCCCCATCCCGCGACCCGGCCTCCCCCGAGCCGCACGACGCCTTCCCGATCAACGGCACCGACTACATCGAGTTCTGGGTCGGCAACGCCAAGCAGTCGGCCCACTTCTACCGGGCGGCGTTCGGTTTCACCCTGGCGGGCTATCGGGGCCCCGAGACCGGGGTGCGCGATCGGGCCTCGTACCTGCTGGTGCAGGACAAGGTCCGCTTCGTCCTGACCACGCCGCTCGGTCCCGAGGGTGAGATTGCCGACCACACCCGGCTCCACGGCGACGGCGTGCGCGACATCGCCTTCTGGGTCGACGACGCCCGTGCCGCCCATGCGGTGGCGCTCACGCAGGGGGCCGAGAGCGCCCGCGACCCCGAGGTGCTGCGCGATGCCAACGGCGAGGTCGTGGTGGCCGCGATCCGGACCTACGGCGACACCATCCACTCGATCATCGAGCGGAGGAATTATCGCGGACTCTTCCTGCCCGGCTTCGAGGCCGTCGAGTCGCCCTACCAGCCGAGCGGCACCGGGCTCAAGTATGTCGACCACTGTGTCGGCAACGTCGAGCTCGGCAAGATGAATCCCTGGGTGAAGTTCTACGAGGACGTCCTCGGCTTCACCAACATCCTCACCTTCGACGACACGCAGATCAGTACCGAGTACTCGGCCTTGATGTCGAAGGTGATGAGCAATGGCAACGGCCGGATCAAGTTCCCGATCAACGAGCCGGCGCAAGGGAAGAAGAAGTCGCAGATTGACGAGTACCTGGATTTCTACCGCGGGCCTGGCGTGCAGCACATCGCGATCGCGACCGACGACATCATTGCCACGGTCCGCGAGCTCACCGCCCGCGGGGTGGAGTTCCTCACCGTGCCCCGGACCTACTACGACATGGTGGCCGAACGGGTCGGCCCGATCGACGAGGACATTGCCCCGCTTGCCGAACTGGGGATCCTGGTCGACCGCGACGACGAGGGCTACCTGTTGCAGATCTTCACCAAGCCGGTCCAGGACCGGCCGACCCTCTTCTACGAGATCATCCAGCGCAAGGGTGCCCGGTCCTTCGGGGCGGGGAACTTCAAGGCGCTGTTCGAGGCGATCGAGCGGGAGCAGGCACGGCGGGGGAATCTCTGAGACCGTCGATCGTCGATGGCTGATCGTCGATGGGGATCCCCGGGCGATCGGCCGCTGACGATCGACCATTGACCATCGACCATCGGCGGACACCAGATCATGCCATTCTATCACACGCTGGGCAGCATCCCGCGCAAGCGGCACATCGTCTTCCGCCGGCCCGATGGCGGACTCTATGCCGAAGAGCTGATGGGCCATGAGGGCTTCGTCGGCACCTCGTCGCTCCTGTACCACGTTCACCCGCCCACCACGGTCAAGTCGGTCCGCCGGGTGCGCAACGAGGTGTGGGAAATCGACGACGCGACCTCCCTCCGGCATCGGCATTTCCGCACCGCCCGGTTGCCTCACGGCGGCTCGCCCACGCTCGACCGGACGCCGCTGCTGTTCAACCAGGACATCGCCATGTCCTACGTGGCGCCCGAGGAGCAGGACGCGCACTTCTGGCGCAACTCGCAGGCCGACGAGGTGATCTACGTGGTGGAGGGCAACGGCGTCCTCGAGTCGGTCTACGGCGACCTGGCATTCCGGCCCGGCGACTACGTCGTGATCCACCGCAACATCACCCACCGCTGGCGGCTTGACCTGGGCAGCGGCCCGGTCAAGTTCGTCGTGTTCGAGAGCCGCGGGCACATCCGCTACCCGAGCCGCTACCGCAACGACGCCGGCCAGCTGCTCGAGGGCGCGCCGTACTCGGAGCGCGACATCCGGCGCCCGCATCGAGCTGCAGACCCACGACGAGCGCGGCGATTTCCCCATCTACGTCAAGCAGTACGACGCCATCAACGAGCTGGTGCTCGACCACCATCCGTTCGACGTGGTCGGCTGGGACGGCTATTTCTATCCCGTGGGCCTTCAACATCCACGATTTCGAGCCGATCGTCGGCCGGATTCACCAGCCACCCCCGGTGCACCAGACCTTCCAGGGCGACGGCTTCGTGATCTGCTCCTTCTGCCCGCGACCCTACGACTTCGACCCCGAGGCGATCCCGGCCCCGTACAACCACAGCAACGTCGACTCCGACGAGGTGCTCTTCTATGCCTCGAGCGAGTTCATGAGCCGCAAGGGGATCGAGTTCGGGAGCATCACCCTCCACCCCGATGGCCTCCCCCACGGCCCCCACCCCGGTCGGGCCGAGGCGAGCATCGGCGCCAAGCACACCAACGAGCTGGCGGTGATGATGGACTCGTTCCGGCCCCTGCATGTGGCCAAGACGGCGCTGCCGGTGGAGGACGAGGCCTACCACGCCTCCTGGCTCGAGCAGCAGCATGGGGAGTTCAACCCGCCCACCAGCTAGCCGGAGGGCGGAGGGCGGAACGACGGAGGGCGGAGAGGCCTGCTGCGACTGGCTCCCTCCGTCCTCCGTTCTCCGATTCGTCCCCTTGCGTCAACCCCCGGTGGAGCCTAGACTTGCCGTCCCCCGACTGCCCGGGTTTGTGGCGGTAGGGGGTCGTGGTCGAGGAGAGGGCAGTGTCGCAGTGACGCGCCCTTGACCCGGCAGAACGGCAGTGCTAATATTGGTGGCTGGTGACGAAAGATGTCACCCTGACGTAAGCTCTTTGACAAGTGAAGGTTTGGGAGAAGTCGGCAAGTGCGGACCCTGTGAGGTTGCACCGGTTCAGCGGTGTGACCGAGGGTTTATAACTGAACGACCAATCCGGACAACTGTAGAACCAGTTTTGTTCGGTCTTTCGAGCTACAATCGAAACTTTCCATTGGAGAGTTTGATCCTGGCTCAGGACGAACGCTGGCGGCGTGCTTAACACATGCAAGTCGAACGGGACCAGCAATGGTCCAGTGGCGAACGGGTGCGTAACACGTGAGGAACCTGTCCATCGGCGGGGGATAGCCGGCCCAACGGCCGGGTAATACCGCGTACGGCGGTTGCGACGCATGTCGCGACCGGGAAAGCAGCAATGCACCGATGGAGGGTCTCGCGGCCTATCAGCTTGTTGGCGGGGTAATGGCCCACCAAGGCGACGACGGGTAGCTGGTCTGAGAGGATGATCAGCCACATTGGGACTGAGACACGGCCCAGACTCCTACGGGAGGCAGCAGTGGGGAATATTGCGCAATGGGCGAAAGCCTGACGCAGCGACGCCGCGTGCGGGATGACGGCCTTCGGGTTGTAAACCGCTGTCGGGGGGGACGAAGATCTGACGGTACCCCCAGAGGAAGCACCGGCTAACTCTGTGCCAGCAGCCGCGGTAATACAGAGGGTGCGAGCGTTGTTCGGAATTACTGGGCGTAAAGGGCGCGTAGGCGGTTCGGTAAGTAGGGGGTGAAATCCCACGGCTCAACCGTGGGACGGCCTTCTAAACTGCCGGACTTGAGCACGGTAGAGGCAGATGGAATTCCCGGTGTAGCGGTGGAATGCGTAGAGATCGGGAAGAACACCAGTGGCGAAGGCGGTCTGCTGGGCCGTTGCTGACGCTGAGGCGCGACAGCGTGGGGAGCAAACAGGATTAGATACCCTGGTAGTCCACGCCGTAAACGATGGGTACTAGGCGTCGGGGGGAGCGACCCTCTCGGTGCCGTCGCTAACGCAGTAAGTACCCCGCCTGGGGAGTACGGCCGCAAGGCTGAAACTCAAAGGAATTGACGGGGGCCCGCACAAGCGGTGGAGCATGTGGTTTAATTCGAAGCAACGCGAAGAACCTTACCTGGGCTTGACATGCACGGGAAAGCCGGTGGAAACACCGGGCCTCCTTCGGGACTCGTGCACAGGTGCTGCATGGCTGTCGTCAGCTCGTGTCGTGAGATGTTGGGTTAAGTCCCGCAACGAGCGCAACCCTTGTCCTTAGTTACCAGCGGGTCATGCCGGGAACTCTAGGGAGACTGCCGGTGTCAAACCGGAGGAAGGTGGGGACGACGTCAAGTCATCATGGCCCTTACGTCCAGGGCTACACACGTGCTACAATGGCCGGTACAGCGTGTCGCCAACTCGCGAGAGTGCGCTAATCACGAAAAGCCGGTCTAAGTTCGGATTGCAGTCTGCAACTCGACTGCATGAAGCCGGAATCGCTAGTAATCGCGGATCAGCTACGCCGCGGTGAATACGTTCCCGGGCCTTGTACACACCGCCCGTCACGCCATGGAAGCTGGGGGGACCTGAAGTCGGTGGGCTAACCGCAAGGAGGCAGCCGCCAAAGGTCAATTCAGTGACTGGGGCGAAGTCGTAACAAGGTAGCCGTAGGGGAACCTGCGGCTGGATCACCTCCTTTCTGGAACGCCGAGTAGGGCGCGGCCTCGGTCGCGTCGTGAAAGGCTTCTGGTGTCGCCCGCACTTCGCCGACTCCCCTCCCAAACCTTCGCTGCTCTTTGACAACCGAAGGTGGAATGATGTGCGGACGTGATCCTCGTGATCGCGTCCGGGGAAGGAATCACACCGAAGTTCCAGTATGACAGAACCAAACGAATTGAGATCAAACGCAATAAGGCACACGGTGGATGCCTTGGCATCGAGAGGCGATGAAGGGCGTGGTAAGCTGCGATAAGCTTGGGGGAGCTGCACACGAGCTGTGATCCCAAGATGCCCGAATGGGGAAACCCGGCCGGACGCGAGTCCGGTCACCCGAAAGGGAGCCAACCCTGGGAACTGAAACATCTCAGTACCGGGAGGAACAGAAATCAACCGAGATTCCCCAAGTAGCGGTGAGCGAACGGGGAAGAGGCCAAACCCGGGGAGCATGCTCCCTGGGGGTTGTGGGACCACGACATGGGATGTACGACGCGAGGGTGAAGCGGCCTGGAATGGCCCGCCAGAGACGGTGACAGCCCGGTAACCGGTTGCGTACGACCCCTAGTGGTATCCCGAGTAGCGTGGCGCACGTGGAATGCTGCGTGAATCCGGGGGGACCACCCTCCAAGCCTAAATACTCCTCGATGACCGATAGTGCACGAGTACCGTGAGGGAAAGGTGAAAAGCACGCCTGGTGGCGAGTGAAAGAGAACCTGAAACCGTGTGCTGACAAGCAGTGGGAGGGCGTTTCGACGCCTGACCGCGTGCCTTTTGCATTATGATCCGGCGAGTTACTCCTCACGTGCAGGTTAAGGCCCTCAGGGCCGGAGCCAGAGCGAAAGCGAGTCTGAACAGGGCGCACGTACGTGGGGGTAGACCCGAAGCCGTGGCGATCTACCCTTGAGCAGGATGAAGCCGCCGTAACAGGCGGTGGAGGTCCGAACCGATGTGGGTTGAAAACCGCTCGGATGACTTGAGGGTAGGGGTGAAAGGCCAATCAAGCTCGGAGATAGCTGGTTCTCCCCGAAATATATTTTGGTATAGCCTCGGGAAATGAGTTCCTGGGAGGTAGAGCTACTGGATGGGTCCGGGCGGCTTACCGCCGTACCTCCCCCAACCAAACTCCGAATGCCCATGGAATGCTGCCCGGGAGGCAGTCGCAGTGCGCTAATGTACTGTGGCGAGAGGGAAAGAACCCAGAACGACTGCTAAGGCCCCGGAGTGGTGGCTCAGTGTAGCAAAGGATGTGATCCTGCTGTGACAACTGGGAGGTTGGCTTAGAAGCAGCCATTCCTTTAAAGAGTGCGTAATAGCTCACCAGTCCAGCGGGGTTGCGCCGATAATGGTCGGGACTTAAGCCACCCGCCGAAGCATCGTCTTCACGCGCAAGCGTGAGGGGTAGGGGAGCGTTCCCAGAGCGATGAAGCCGGGGCGGAAGCCTTCCGGTGGAGCGATGGGAAGTGAGAATGCCGGATTAAGTACGCGAGAAACCATGTGAAAACCATGGTCACCGTAAGCCTAAGGTTTCCTGAGCCATGTCGATCAGCTCAGGGTCAGTCGGTCCCTAAGGCGAGGCCGAGAGGCGTAGCCGATGGAAAACGGGTCAACATTCCCGTACCGATTGCAGGCCGCTATGAGTTCGAGGAGGGACGCAGGAGCAGGGTGTCCGACGGCTGGTGGTAGTGCCGTTGCAAGGTGGTAGGCGTTGCCCGGTAGGCAAATCCGCCGGGTTAGCCGAGAACCGATGCCGAAGGGTCCCCAGGGATCCGCAAAGGGATGCTGACGCACGCTGCCGAGAAAAGCTTCGCGAACCAGGACTGTAATCGACCGTACCGCAATCCGACACAGGTAGGCGAGGCGAGCAGCCTAAGGTGCTCGAGTGATTTACGGAAAAGGAACTCGGCAAAATGACCCCGTAACTTCGGGATAAGGGGTGCCGGCAGTACCTGACCTAATCAAGGGAAGGGGAGACCGGCCGCAGAGAATCGTCCCAAGCGACTGTTTAGCAAAAACACAGGAGCGTGCCAAGGCATATTCCAAGCCCACGTATACGCTCTGACGCCTGCCCGGTGCCGGAAGGTTAAGGTGAGATGTCAGCCGCAAGGCAAAGCATTGAACCGAAGCCCCGGTAAACGGCGGCCGTAACTATAACGGTCCTAAGGTAGCGAAATTCCTTGTCGGGTAAGTTCCGACCTGCACGAATGGCGTAACGACTTGGGAGCTGTCTCTTCCGTAAGCTCGGCGAAATAGAAGCATCGGTGAGGATTCCGATTACCCGCGACAGGACAAAAAGACCCCATGCACCTTTACTACAACCTGTCATTGATTGTCGGTATGCGTTGCGTAGCATAGGTGGGAGCCTGCGAACCCGTGGTTTTGGCCGCGGGGGAGGCACCAGTGAAATACCACCCTTCGTTTACTAACAATCTCACTCCGCCGGCAACACCGGCGAGGACCGTGGCAGGCGGGTAGTTTGACTGGGGCGGTCGCCTCCCAAAGAGTACCGGAGGCGCGCAATGGTTGGCTCAGTGCGGTCGGTAATCGCACGATGAGTGTATACGCAGAAGCCAGCCTGACTGCGAGCGCGACAGCGCGAGCAGGGACGAAAGTCGGTGTAAGTGATCCGGTGGGACCGTGTGGACGGCCCATCGCTCATCGGATAAAAGGTACGCTGGGGATAACAGGCTTATCGCGCCCGAGAGTTCACATCGACGGCGCGGTTTGGCACCTCGATGTCGGCTTATCGCATCCTGGGGCTGGAGAAGGTCCCAAGGGTCCGGCTGTTCGCCGGTTAAAGCGGTACATGAGCTGGGTTCAGAACGTCGTGAGACAGTTCGGTCTGTATCCGTCGTGGGCGTGGGAGTGTTGAGGGACGTCGTCCTTAGTACGAGAGGACCGGGACGAAGCGACCGCTCGTGTACGGGCTGTTCCGCCAGGGGCAGCGCCCGGTAGCGATGTCGCGCGGAGATAACCGCTGAAAGCATCTAAGTGGGAAACTCTTCCCAAGATGAACACTCCTGAGTCTTAAGACTCCTGAAGGGCCCTGGGAGACTACCAGGTTGATAGGCGGCAGATGCACGGCGTGCAAGCGCTTCAGTCGAGCCGTACTAATCGCCCGTGAAGTTTGATCTCTCCCCATGGACTCGGTGCCTTCCCAAACACATCATTCCAACCTTCCGTTGTCGCCACAGATATGGCTGGCGATTAGCGCGCAGGGGCCACACCCGTTCCCATTCCGAACACGGCAGTTAAGCCCTGCAGCGTCGATGGTACTGCCACTGAGAGGTGGTGGGAGAGTAGACCATCGTCAGCCACCCCCTGGAAGCCGGTCCCCGTTCGCGAGGGCCGGCTTCTTCTTTTGGAGAACCGAACGACCGAGCGACGGAGGACGGAGGGAGCGTGGTGACCCTGCTCCCGCTCGGCTCGCTCTCCGTCGTGCCGTCCTCCATCGCGCCGTTCTCCGCTATCTTCCGCCATGACACGCTGCGGAACTGTCGCGCTGGCCGGCCGACCCAATGCCGGCAAGTCGTCGCTGCTCAATGCCATCCTCGGCGTCGACCTCGCGATGGTGTCGCCCAAGGCCCAGGCCACCAGGCTGCCGGTCACCGGGATCCATACCCGCAACGACATCCAGATCATCTTCCAGGACCTGCCCGGCCTCCTCGATCCGGCCTATCTGCTCCACCGGGCGATGCGGCAGTTGGCGCTCGAGGGCCTGACCAGCGCCGACGTGGTGCTGCATCTCCACCCGGCCGCCGAGGCACCGGCTCCGCCGCTGGCCACGCTGCTGGAGGTGGATGTCTCCCCCCGCGGACCGGTCGTGGTGGTCTACACCAAGGCCGACCTGGTCCCGGCGGAAACCCGCCGTGCGCTCGGAGCAACCGATGCCGCGGTCGTTTCCACCGAGGATCCCGGCTCGATCACGGCCCTGATCGATCGGGTCGGCCTGCTCCTCCCCCGGGGCCCGTTCCGCCATGACCCGGACGATATCGGCACCCAACCGCTGCGCTTCTTCGTGGGGGAGTACCTGCGGGAAGCCGCCTTCGCGCTGCTCGACGACGAGCTCCCCTATGCCGTCACCGCCGAGGTCGACGAGTTCCGCGAGGACCGTCGCCCCGTGTACATTCGGGCCACGCTGTACGTCGAGCGAGATTCCCAGAAGGGCATCGTGATCGGGAAGGGTGGATCGGTCCTCAAGCGGATCGGCACCCATGCCCGCGCCCGGCTGGAGGCTCTGCTCGGAGAACCTGTGTACCTGGAGACCTGGGTGAAGGTGCTGCCCAAGTGGCGCAAGCACCGCGGTGCCCTGGCTCGTTTCGGCTTTCCGCTTCCCGATGGCGAGGAGACCTGAGTGCCCGTGCCACCAGAGCTGCTCGAGCTGCTGGTCTGCCCCCAGTGCAAGGGCGACCTCGAATACCGCACCGAGCCAGCGGAGACACTGGTGTGTCACGCCTGCCACCTGGTCTACGCCGTGGAGGATGACATTCCGATCATGCTGATCGACGAAGCCACCCCCCTCGACTGATCCCCATGCCCACACTCGACGCCCTGCGCGCCGCCGCCGCCGAACAAGCGGCCGCGATGTCCTCGGATTTCATCGGCACGGAACACCTCTTCCTCGGCTGGCTGACCCACGCCCGGGGCCCCATCGTCGACGCCATGAGCGCGGCAGGGCTCACCGCCGACTCGTTTCGCGAGGTCCTCGCCAAGGGGTCCAAGCGAGGCCGGGGTCGGCGAGGTCCTCAGGGACGGGAGGCCGGCGGGCTCACCTCCCATGCCCAGCGGGTCGTCGATCTGGCGATCGAGCGGGCCACGCAGGCTGGGCGCGACGAGCCGAGCGCCGATGACCTGGTGCTGGCGATGGTCCATGAGCCGCGGGGCGCCATCGCCAGGGCCCTGACGGAATTCGACCTCAAGCCGTCCCGGTTGAAGGCACTGGCATCCGATCGTCCCTCGCCGCGGAAACGTGCCGAACGCGCGCCGAAGCCCGACCCCAAGCCGGCCAGCGAGGAGCGACAGGAGCGCAAGGAACGGAAGCAGCGTCCCGAGCGCCGGCCCCGTCGCGAGCCGGTGGCAGAGCCTGAGGCGCCCCCGGAGCCGACAGCGGAAGCCGACCAACCCGCGGCGAGCAGCGAGCGCAGCGCGCCACCGCTCGACGTCGAGCGGCGAAGCGGCATCTCGTGGCTCACGCCGTTCTACCTGGCCGTGCCGGCCGCCATCGTGCTGTGGTACCTCCATGCCGAGCCGGGATGGCTCTTCCTCACCGGCTGCCTGGGGGTCCTGCCCCTGGCCGGACTGATGGGCGATGCGACCGAACAGCTCGCCGAGCGAACCGGCCCGATGCTGGGCGGATTGCTCAACGCCACCTTCGGCAACGCCGCAGAGCTGATCATCGGGATCGCGGCCCTCCGGGCCGGACTGGTCGACCTCGTCAAGGCGTCGATCACCGGATCGATCCTCGGCAATCTGCTGCTGATCCTCGGACTGGCGCTGATGGCCGGCGGGGCTCGGCGGCCAATCCTCCGGTTCAATCGCACCAACGCCGGCATGAGCTCGGCCATGCTCGCGCTGGCGGTGGCCGGGCTCGTCTTCCCGACCCTCTTCCACGCCAGCCACCCAGCGGCTGCGCAGCTGGTGGAGCTCCACTTCTCCGAGACCGTGGCCGTGGTGCTGATCGCCACCTACCTGCTGTCGCTCTGGTTCGTGCTCCGCACCCACCGGCCGCTCTTCGGCGGCGGTCGCCTGGAGCACCATGAGCTGAGTGGCACCTGGTCGGCCCCCAAGGCGATCCTGCTGCTGCTCGTGGCAACCGTCGGGGTCGCCTTCCTTTCGGAGATCCTGGTGGAGGCGGTACGACCGGTGAGCGAGACCTTCGGGGTGTCGGAGGCGTTCCTCGGCCTGATCATCATCCCGATCATCGGCAATGCGGCCGAGCACGGCACGGCGGTGACCGCGGCACGACGAGGCCACACCGACCTGGCCTTCCAGGTCGCCCTCGGCTCGAGCACCCAGATCGCCCTGTTGGTCGCCCCGCTGCTGGTCTTCATCGGTGCGTTCCTGGGGGTCAGCGGGATGCATCTCGTCTTCCCGTCGTTCGAGGTGGTCGGGCTCGCCCTGGCGGTGATCACCTCGGCCATCATCACCCTCGATGGCGAGTCGCACTGGTTCGAGGGGGTGCAGCTGGTGGCCCTCTATACCCTGATCGGTGTCGCGGCATGGTTCATTTGACGCCCTGCACGGCGGTGCCTACGTTGCTGGTTCACCCCTGGCAACGGGAGGCCTGGCGTGGCACCGCGGCAGATCATCCTCTACTGCGGCGCTCCTGACCGCCCACCACCCGACGTGCTGGTGCGCTGGGCGGGTGAGCGCGGCTTCACGATCGAGACCTACGCCGACCCGGCCGAAGTGGAGACGCTGGTGCTCCGTGGCCGTGGGTCGATGGTCGTTGTCGATGAGGCCCCGGATCATCCGCCGGCCCTCGAGCTGGTCCGTCGCCTGAAGGTGGATCCCTTCACGGCCATCATCCCCGTGACGATCCTCACCACGACGCACGACGCCCAGGGCATCGAGGCGTGGTACGCCGCCGGCGCCGACGAGATCCTCTCGCCGCTCTTCTCGCCGTCGGAGCAACGGGCCCGGCTCGACGCCCTCAGGGTCCGTACCGAACGGAACGTCGCGGTGCACCCGTCGACCCGCCTGCCGGGGACCACCGAGATCGAGCGGGAGATCCGGCGACGGCTCGAGACGGAGGCGCGGTTCGCCGTCTGCTACGCGGACCTCGACCATTTCAAGGAGTTCAACGATCGCTACAGCTACTACGACGGCGACCGGGTCATCTACCTCCTGTCGCGGGTCCTCCACGACGTGGTGCGCGGCCTGCTGGGCGCCGACGGGTTCGTGGGACACATCGGCGGTGACGACTTCATCTTCGTCACGTCGCTCGACGACTACCCGCCGGTCTGTGCCGAGATCCTCGCCGTGTTCGACGAGCTGATCCCGCTGCAGTACAGCGACCAGGATCGCCGAGCCGGCTATTTCTTCGGCAAGGATCGTCGTGGCCAGCTGCACCGGGTACCGTTGATGACGCTGTCGATCGGGGTCGTGACCAACCATCACCGACACTTCTCCCACCCGGCCGAGGTGAGCGAGCTGGCCACCGAGATGAAGAGTTATGCCAAGTCACTGCCGGGGTCGGTCTTCGTGGCCGATCGCCGGCGGGGCGACCAGGAGCTGCGCAGCGGCCCCGGCGGTCGCGATGCGCGGAGTCCGTGAGGAAGCCATGAACGTCACCTGTGCCACCTGTGCCACCGTCTTCCGGGTCGACCCGGCCAAGATCCCCGAGCGGGGCGTCCGGGCTCGCTGCAGCGTGTGCGGCGGCCTGATCGCGGTCCGCCGACCCGAGACCGCCCCATCGCCTCCGGCGGTGCCGACAGAGCCCACGCCGGCGGCCACCGTCCCGCCGCCCTCCCCGCCGCCGGCAGCCGAGGCCGCACCTGCCCCAGCGGAAACGGTCTCAGCCCCATCGGCCCCGCCGCCGGCACCGGCACCACCCCTGGTCACGCCAGCGGTCCCACTGGGGGCGCTGCCGACCGAGGAGCGGCCTCCTGAGCCCGAGGATGAGCCGGAGACCCCCGAGGCCACCTCGACGCCCCCGGAGCCGCAGGGAGCCACCGGGGCGGCGCCCGGGCGCTTCAGCAACCCGTTCCTCCAGCAGGACCCGTCGACTCGGGCCCGACGGCTGGCCCGGGCCCTGGTCTCCGACCTGGTGGTCTACCACCCGGAGAAGCGCCAGCGGGGCCTCGCCGATGGGAATCTCAAGGAGCTCTTCGGCGAGGAGATCCGGAAGAGCTGGGAGGAGTACCTCGAGCAGGTGGGCGAGGAACTCGCCAAGACCACCCCCTACTTCACCGAGGCGCTCAACGAGATCCTCGCCGAGGGGCAGTCGCTCTTCGGCTGACCCGGTCGCCCACGGCGGCAGGGCGGACTATCTTCCAGCTGTTCACTGCGGGCCGTTCGCCGTCGCCAACCGGGGCGGGCGAGCGGCCCGCCGACTGACCGGAGTGGAGACGGCGATGGCGGATCTGGCGGAACGGGTGGCAGCCCTCAAGCAGCGGATGGTCGAGCTGCGGGGGTTTCTTTGACCTCGACCACCGACGTGCCCGACTCCTCGACCTCGAATCACGCCAGGGCGATCCCGGCTTCTGGAGCGACTCCGAGCGTGCCCGCGAGCAGGTCCAGGAAGTCAAGCGCCTGAAGGGCTGGATCACACCGTATCTCGAGCTCGAGACCCGGGTCGAGGATGCCGCGGGGCTGATCGAGCTGCTCGAGGCCGAGCCCGACGAGGCGATGGCCGCCGAACTCGTGAGCGATCTCGACCAGGCGACCGCGGCGATCGAGCGGCTCGAGCTGCAGACAATGCTGCAAGGGCCCGACGACGGCCGCGATGCGATCCTCACCATTCATCCCGGCGCCGGCGGCACCGAGTCGCAGGACTGGGCCGAGATGCTGATGCGGATGTATGTCCGCTGGGCCGAGCGCAAGGGATTCGGGGTGAAGGTGCTCGACCTGATGCCCGGCGAGGAGGCCGGGATCAAGTCGGCCACCCTCGAGATCTCGGGTGAGTACGCCTACGGTTTCCTGAAGGCCGAGAAGGGCGTCCACCGGTTGGTGCGGATCTCGCCCTACGATGCCCAGAAGCGGCGCCACACCTCGTTCGCCTCGGTCTTCCTCTATCCCGACATCGACGACACCATCGAGATCAACCTCCGCGAGGAGGACATCAACATGGACGTCTTCCGTGCCTCGGGGGCGGGCGGGCAGCACGTCAACAAGACATCGTCAGCGGTGCGCCTCACCCACGTGCCGACCGGGCTGGTCGTCTCGTGCCAGCAGGAGCGCTCGCAGTTCAAGAACCGCGAGGTGGCGATGAAGATGCTCCGCGCCGCGCTCTATCAGCGCGAACTCGAGGAGCAGCAGGCGGCCCGCGACGTGATCGAGGCGACCAAGAGCGACAACTCCTGGGGCAACCAGATCCGGTCGTATGTGTTCCAGCCGTACACGATGGTCAACGATCACCGCACCGAGCGGAAGATTCCCGACGTCCAGGCTGTGATGGACGGCGATCTCGACGGATTCATCGAGGCCTACCTCAAGCGCTTCGGGGAGCGGGCAGCATGACCGACGAGCGGTTGCTGGCACGAAGCTACGTGGAGGAGGCGCGGCGGGAGCGCCGGGCCGAGCTGGAGGCGATGGGCGTGGCGCCCTATGCCTACGCCTGGCCTCGCGACCACACCGCCGCCGGGGCCCTGGCCCTGTCGCGCTTCACCGGCGAGGAGCCGGGGGCCGAGGTGACCATCGCCGGCCGGCTGGTGGCGTGGCGGGGACAAGGCAAGACCGTCTTCGCGCACCTCCAGGACCAGAGCGGGCGGATCCAGCTCTACTTCCGGCGCGACGAGCTCGGCGACCAATGGCCACTGGTGCAGCTGCTCGATCTCGATGACCATGTCGGCGTCCGCGGGCACGTGTTCCACACCCGCACCGGTGAGCTGACCGTGCGGGTGGCCGAGGTGGCGCTGCTCGCCAAGTCGCTCCGGCCGCTGCCACGGGGCAAGACCGAGCGCCGCGACGACGGCACCGAGGTGACCCACGGCGGACTCACCGATCCCGAGGTCCGCTACCGGCAGCGCTACGCCGATTTCGCCGTCCATCCGGCACTGCGCGACACCTTCGTGCTGCGGGCCAGGGCGATCAGCTGGATCCGGCAGTTCCTCGACGGGGAGGGCTTCCTCGAGGTCGAGACGCCGGTGCTCCAGCCGCTCTACGGCGGGGCGATGGCGCGGCCCTTCGTGACCCACCACAACGCGCTCGACATGCCCCTCTACCTGCGCATCGCCGACGAGCTCTACCTCAAGCGACTGATCGTGGGTGGCTTCGAGCGGGTCTACGAGATCGGCCATGATTTCCGCAACGAGGGGATGGACCGGACCCACAATCCCGAGTTCACGATGCTGGAGTGGTACGAGGCCTACGCCGACTACCACGAAGTCCGGGACCGGTTCGAGGCGATGATCGCTGGACTCGTAGAGGCATTGCTCGGCACCCGGAGCATCGAGCGGAACGGTCACGCCCTCGACTTCACCACGCCCTTCCGGACGGTGACCTTCGCCGAGGCGGTGCGTGAAGGATCGGGGATCGACGTGCTGGAGGATGGTGAGGACGCGATGCGTGACTGGCTCCGGGGTCAGGGGGTCGCGGCCGACGATGCCACCGGGATGGCGGGGGGGCGACTCCTCGACGAGATGTTCAAGCATGCCGCCGAGTCGTCACTGATCCAGCCCACGTTCGTCTTTGACTATCCGCGGGCGCTGTCCCCGCTGGCCAAGCCGCACCGGAAGGATCCCCGACTGACGGAGCGATTCGAGTTCTTCGTGTTGGGACGCGAGCTGGCCAACGCCTTCAGCGAGCTCAATGACCCCGATGACCAACGGGGACGGTTCGAGGACCAGGTGGCCCAGCGGGCCGCCGGCGACGAGGAGGCACAGCAGTTCGATGCCGACTACGTCCGGGCCCTCGAATACGGCATGCCGCCCACCGGGGGCATCGGGGTGGGGATCGACCGGTTGGTGATGCTGCTCGCCGCCGAGGAGTCGATCCGAGACGTGATCCTCTTTCCCGCGATGCGACCCGAGGGCGACGGGCGTCGCGAGAGCGACGCTCCCCCCGCCAGCGGCGGCTGAGACGATGAGCTGGTGGCCGACGGCGCTCGAGCGCCGGATCGCGCTGCGGTACCTGCGCGGCCAGCGGGGCACCCGCAGCGCCTCGCTCCAGACCCTGGTGGCCATCGGTGGGATCGCCGTCGGCGTGATGGCGCTGATCGTGGTGCTCGGCGTCATGAACGGGCTGCGCAACGACCTGCGCGAACGGATCCTGATCGCCTCGCCCCACCTCCGGGTGATCCCCTACGGCGACGCGCTGGTGCTCCGCGACTGGGAGGAGCCGCTCGCGGTCATTCGCCGGCAGCCCGGCGTGCTCGCGGCGGCGCCCGAGGTGATCTCGCAGACCCTGATCCTCAATCACGACAATTATCCCGAGGCCGCCAAGGTGGCCGGCCTCGAGCCGGGTGTCGGCACCCACGACGTCACCGGGCTCGACAGTGCGATCACCGAGGGCGGCATGGTCGCCGACGACGCGCTGCCCGATTCGGTCGATGCCGGGGTCCTGCTCGGCAATCGGCTCGCCCAGCGGCTCAATGTGTATGTCGGCGACCGGGTCCGGATCATCTCGCCGCGCTCGCTCCGTACCTCGCGAGTCACCGGAACCATGGTCCCGGTGATCTGGACGGTGCAGGTGACCGGCATCTTCGAGACCGGGCTCTATGTGTACGACAACGAGTTCCTGGTGATGAGCCGCCAGGACGCCCAGCGCTTCGCCGGGCTCGGGAACAACGTCTCGGTCCTTGGCGTGAAGGTCGCCGATCCCTGGAAGGTGGCCCAGGTCGCCGCCCGGCTCGATTCGGTCCTCGGCGGCTACCGGATCGAGACCTGGCAACAGGCCAACGCCCAGCTCTTCGGCGCGCTGGAGCTCGAGAAGCTCGCGATGGGACTGGTGATCTTCTTCATCATGATCGTGGCGGCGTTCAACATCGTCGGCACCCTGTCGATGGTGGTCGCCTTCAAGACGCGGGAGATCGGCATCCTCGAGGCGATGGGCGTCGAGCCCCGTGGCATCGGCAGGATCTTCCTGGCGCAGGGGGCGATCGTGGGGCTCACCGGCACGTCGATCGGGCTGGTGCTGGGGCTCGTCGTCGCGACGGTCGTCGACCGTACCGGCCTCGTCCGTATCGATCCGTCGATCTACTTCATCGATCATCTCCCGGTCCACGTCGAACCGTTCGATGTCGCGATCGTCGTCGTGGCGGCGATCGCGCTGGCGGTGGTGGCCACCATTCACCCGGCCCGGCAGGCGGCGGCGCTCGATCCGGTCGAGGCGGTGCGGGCCGAATGAGCGTGCTCCTCGAGGGCCGCGCCCTGTCGCGCCACTTCACCGGTGGCGACGGTCAACCGTTCACCGTGCTCGACGGCCTCGACATCGCGATTGCACCGCGCGAGTTCGTCGCCATCGTTGGTGCCAGTGGTTCGGGCAAGAGCACCCTGCTGCATCTCCTCGGGGCGCTTGATCGTCCCGATGGCGGCGAAGTGCGCCTCGAGGGAGTGGACTACGCGGGACTCTCGCCCAGGGCGCTGGCGCGGCTTCGCAATGCGCGACTCGGCTTCGTCTTCCAGTTCCACCACCTGCTGCGCGACTTCAGCGCCGTCGAGAACGTCGAGATGCCGCTCCGGATTGCCGGCGAGCCAGCCGACCGGGCCAGGGCTCGCGCCCGCGAACTGCTCGCCAGCCTCGGGCTGGCCGCCCGCGAACACTCGCGAGTGACCGTCCTCTCGGGCGGCGAACAGCAGCGGGTGGCCCTGGCCCGGGCCCTGGCGCACCGTCCGGCGGTGCTGCTGGCCGATGAGCCGACCGGCAACCTCGACCCACCGACTGCCGAGGGACTGCACGACCTGCTGGCCGCCCTCCCTGGGAGCCAGGAGACCGCCCTGGTGGTGGTGACCCACAATCGTGACCTGGCCGCGAGGGCCGACCGGATCCTGGCGCTCGAGGCGGGCCGACTTCGCGCGGCCGACACCACGGAGCTGGTGCCATGACCAACTGTGAGTCCTGTCATGAGCGCGAGGCGGTGGTCCACCTGACCCAGGTGGTCGATGAGCAGGTCACCACCGTGCACCTCTGTGGCAAGTGTGCGGCGGAGCGGGGCATCGCCACCGAGGCCGAGGCGAGCGCCACACCGCTCGGCTCGTTCCTGGCAGCCCTCGGGCCGGCGGCGATCACCCCGGCCGGGACGATGCCGGAGACCGGCAGCTGTCCCGACTGTGGTGCGACGCTGGCCGACATCCGCGCATCGGGACGCTTGGGATGTGCCACCTGCTGGGTGACCTTCGCCCGTCCGCTGCGTGACCTGGTCCGGCGACTGCACGGTGCCACCCGCCATGTGGGCGAGTGGTACGACGACCCGGCGACAGCCCCCGACGAGGTTGCCGAGCGGCACGCCGACCATGAGCGGATCCGGCTCCGCATCGCACTCGACGAAGCGATCGCTGCCGAAGCCTTCGAGGAGGCGGCCACACTGCGCGACAAGCTGCGGGAACTCGACAGCTGATGACGGCCCCCGACCTGCCGTGGCTGGCCACCAGTGGACCGCACGCCGACATGGTGGTGTCCAGCCGGGTGCGGCTGGCGCGCAACGTGGCGGGGCGGCCCTTCTGGGGTCGCAATGCCGCGCCCGACCGGGAACGGGTGGTCCACCTCGTGGAGGCGGCATCTGCCGAGATCCCGGTGCTCGAGGGCGGCACCTGGTACCGGCTCGACAGCATGCCGCGCGCCTCCCGGCTCTGGCTCCACGAGCGCCAGCTCGCGTCGCGCGAACTGGCGGGCCTCGATCCGGTCGGGCGGGTGCGCAGCGGTGCCGCCGTGCTGGTCGGTCGCGATGCCGCCGTGATGTGCAACGAGGAGGATCACCTCCGGATCACCGCCTTCGCACCGGGGTTTGCGCTCGAGCGGGCGTCGCACGCCGCAGAGGCCGCCGATGGCGGGCTGGGACTGCGGATTTCCTTCGCCTTCCACCCGGAGTTCGGCTATCTTACCGGCTGTCCGACCAACGTCGGCACGGGGTTGCGCGCGTCGGTGTTGATTCACCTGCCCGCGCTCGTCCTTACCCGGGAGATCGGCAAGGTGCTCCAGGGGCTGGCCCAGGTGGGGCTCACCCATCGGGGGCTCTGGGGAGAGGGGAGCGAGGTTCGCGGCAACCTCTTCCAGCTCTCCAACCAGACGACGCTGGGCAAGACCGAGGCGGAATTGCTGGAGCACCTCGGCCGGCTGGTGGTGGAGGTGATGGGCCATGAGACCCGGGCCCGGGAAGTGCTCCGCCGCGACGCCCCGAACCTGGTCGAGGACCGGGTCTGGCGGGCCTGGGGACTGCTGCGACATGCCCGGGTGCTGGCGTTCGACGAAACGCTCAACCTGTTGAGCGGGGTCCGGCTCGGCGTCGGGATGGCGATACTGCCATCGGTCGAGTGGACCACCCTGAATCGGCTGCTGGTCGCCGCCCAGGACGCCCACGTGGCGCTCGACGCGGGGATCGACCTCGACGACGACGCCTTGCCGGTGCACCGCGCGACGCTGGTGCGCCGGATGCTGGAGGAGGAGGCGGGACGATGAACGGCTACAACTTCACCGATCGAGTGCGGAAGGTGCTCCAGATGGCGCGCGAGGAGGCGGCGCGGCTCCATCACGAGTACGTCGGCACCGAGCACATCCTGCTGGGCCTGATCCGCGAGGGCGAAGGGGTCGCCGCCGCCGTGCTGACCAACCTCGGTGTCGACCTCGAGGATATCCAGCAGAAGATCGAGGAGACCGTCAAGAAGGGGAAGGCCGCTGCCGCGACCGGTCCCGAGCTGCCCTATACCTCGCGCGCCAAGAAGGTCCTCGAACTCGCCATGCTCGAGGCCCGCGAGCTGAGCCACTCCTACGTCGGGACCGAACACCTGCTGCTCGGCCTGCTGCGTGAGGAGAAGGGGATCGCCGCACAGGTGCTCACCGATGCCGGGGTCACCCTCGAGCAGGCGCGCGCCGAGACACTGCGCCTCCTCGGCAGCGACCTGGCTCCCGGACAGCAGGGTGGCGGCAGCGCGCCGGCGAGTGCTGGCACCCCCCAGAGCGTGCCACCCAAGACCGAGAAGAAGTCGAAGACCCCGGCACTGGACCACTTCTGCCGGGATCTCACCGCCCTGGCCGCCGAGGGAGAGCTCGACCCCACCATCGGCCGGGCGTCCGAGATCGAGCGGGTGATGGAGATCCTCGCGCGGCGCAAGAAGAACAACCCGGTGCTGATCGGCGAGCCGGGCGTCGGCAAGACCGCGATCGTCGAGGGCCTCGCCCTGCTGATCGCCAACGGCCAGTGCCCCGATGTGCTGCATGACCATCGGGTCCTGTCGCTCGACATGGCGGCGGTGATCGCCGGCACCAAGTATCGCGGCCAGTTCGAGGAGCGGCTCAAGGCGGTCATGAACGAGATCGCCCAGAGCAAGAGCGTGATCCTGTTCATCGACGAGCTCCACACGCTCGTCGGTGCCGGCGCGGCCGAGGGAGCCATCGACGCCTCGAACATGCTCAAGCCGGCGCTCGCGCGAGGGGAGCTGCAATGCGTCGGCGCCTCCACGCTCAACGAGTACCGCAAGTACATCGAGAAGGACGGCGCCCTCGAGCGACGCTTCCAGACCGTGATGGTCGAGCCGCCCTCGATCGAGGAGACGGTGCAGATCCTCAAGGGACTGCGGCCTCGCTACGAGGAGCACCACCGGATCTCGCTTCCCGACGAGACGCTCGAGGCCGCCGCCGAGCTGTCGGAGCGCTATATCACCGACCGGTTCCTCCCCGACAAGGCGATCGACGTGATCGACGAGGCGGGCGCGCGGGCCCGGCTGGCCTCGCAGCATCCCCCCGCAGAGGTGGGTGAGCTCAAGGGCCAGCTCGAGGAGGTCACCGCCGAGAAGGAAGAGGCGGTCCGCGACCAGAACTTCGAGAAGGCCGCCGCGCTGCGCGATCGTGAGCGCGAGCTGCAGCAGCAGATCCGCGTCGTGCAGGAGGAGTGGGAGCGCGAACGGCAGACCCGCCGCCCGGTCATCGACCAGGAGGCGATCGCCTTCATCGTGGGGCGCTGGACCGGGATTCCGGTCACCCGCCTGCAGGAGGCCGAGGCCGAGCGACTGTTGCGGATGGAAGACGAGCTGCACAAGCAGGTGGTCGGTCAGGACGAGGCGATCCATGCCGTGTCGCGGGCGATTCGTCGTTCGCGGGCCGGGCTCAAGGATCCCTCGCGCCCGATCGGGTCCTTCATCTTCTCCGGCCCCACCGGGGTCGGCAAGACCGAACTGGCCCGCGCCCTGGCCCGCTTCCTCTTCAACGACCCGGCGGCGCTGATCCGGGTCGACATGTCGGAGTACATGGAGAAGTTTTCCGTGTCACGGCTGATCGGTGCGCCACCGGGGTACGTCGGCTACGAGGACAGCGGCACCCTCACCAAGGCGGTGCGTCGCAAGCCGTACAGCGTGGTGCTCCTCGACGAGATCGAGAAGGCCCACCCCGATGTCTTCAACCTGCTGCTGCAGGTGCTCGACGAGGGGCACCTGACCGACAACTACGGCCGGGTCATCGACTTCAAGAACACCGTGGTGATCATGACCTCGAATGTCGGGGCCCGTGACCTGATGCAGGGCAAGTCGCTCGGGTTCCATGCCGGCGACGGGGCACAGACCTTCGACAAGATGAGCGAGACGGTGAAGGAGGAGATCGGCAAGGTCTTCAACCCCGAGTTCCTCAACCGGCTCGACGACGTGATCGTGTTCCACCCGCTGTCGCGCGAGCACATCGCCAGCATCGTCGAGATCCTGCTGCGCGACATGGCGCGTCGCCTGGGCGACAAGATTCGTCTCACCCAGGAGGCGATCGACTTCCTGGTCGAGCACGGGTACGACCAGAGCTACGGAGCGCGACCCCTCAAGCGCGCCATCCAGCGCTGGATCGAGGACCCGCTCAGCGAGCGGATCCTGGCGGGCGAACTTCATCCCGGCGACGAGATCGAGGTCGATATCGCGCCGGACAAGGATCGACTGGCGTTCCGCGCCCTCACCGGGACCGGAACCTGATCCCCTTCGCCCGTCGCGCCGCCCCTGGGCGCCTGCTTCGCCGATCGTTCCTCCCGCTGGTCCTGGCCCTCGTCACTGCGCTGCCGCTGGCGGCGCAGGACCAGGCCGGGCAGGCTCCCACCTTCCCCCGGGTCGACAGCATCGCGGTCGAGGGCAACGCCCGGCTGTCGAGCGAGCAGATCGCCACCGCAGCCGGCATCGTCCTCGGCACCGAGGTCACCTTCCGCGACGTCCAGCGCGCCATCAAGACGCTGTTCGCGACCGGCCAGTTCGACTCGGTCCGGGTCGAGCAGCACGACGCCGACGGCAAGGTGGTGCTGCTCTTTCACGTGGCCGAGCGACCGATCCTGCGGGGCTGGGACCTCACCGGTCCCCGCGAGATCTCGCCCCGCGAGGTGCGCGACCGGGTCACCCTGGTCGCCGGCCGGCCGCTCGATCGTGCCGCGCTCGCCAGGTCGGCCTTCGCGATCGACTCGATGTATCGCGACGCCGGCTACTACGGGGTGCGCGTTGCCACCCGCACCGACGAGATCGACGATGGCGTCCGGGTCACCTTCGACGTGCACGAGGGGAACCGGATCGTGATCTCGCAGGTGCTGGTCGACGGCAACACGCACTACTCCGACAACGATGTGGTCGGGGCAATCGCCTCCAAGCCGGAGGGCTTCTTCTGGTTTCGCAGCGGCAAGTACGAGGACGACCGGATCGACGAGGACCTCCGCAGCCGCCTCCCCGCCTGGTACGGTGACCGCGGCTTCGTCGACTTCCAGGTCACCGGCGACACCCTGATCCCCGATCCGACCACCGGCAAGGCGACCCTTCGCCTCACCGTCGACGAGGGCCAGCAGTACCGGATCGGCACCGTGGAGATCACTGGCAACTCGCGCTTCTCGACCGAGGAACTGGCGTCACTGCTGCCGTTCGTGCTGCCGTCGCAGGTCAACACCGGCCAGGCAATCGGCACCGTCTTCAAGCGGAGCGACTGGGAGTCGGCCCGCCAGAAGGTGGAGGATCAGTACGCCAACAACGGCTACATCCGGGCGGCCGTGGTGGCCCAGGAGTCGCGCCGCTCGAGCACTGGAACCGACTCGCTGCCGCGACTGGACCTGCGCCTCGCCATCAGCGAGGGTCCGCCGGCCTACGTCAACAAGGTCAACATCGTCGGCAACGACGTGACGCACGAGCGAGTGATCCGCGAGGCGATCATCATCCTGCCGGGGCAGCTGTTCAACCGGCAGGCCCTGATCCGGTCGTACCAGAACATCTCGAACCTGAACTTCTTCGAGCAGCCGCTACCGATCCCCGACATCAAGCCACTCGACAACGGCGATGTCGATGTCACCTTCACCGTCGCCGAGAAGCGGACCGGCAACATCAACTTCGGTGCCTCGGTGGGGCAGGGGACCGGGCTGGGCGGCTTCCTGGGACTCGAGGAGCCCAACCTCTTCGGCCGCGGCAAGCGAGGCCGGCTGCAATGGCAGTTCGGTCGCAACATCAACGACTTCCAGTTGAGCTACTCCGACCCGGCCGTGCTCGGCAGCCGGATCTCGAGCACCCTCTCGATCTTCAATTCGCGACAGCGCTTCATCGTCGGCGACCTCGGGCGGCGTCAGCAGGAGGGTGGCTCACTCCAGGTCGGCCTGCCCTGGCTCGGTTCGCGCTACTCGCGGGTCTTCGCATCGTACGGCTTCCAGCGGATCCGCTTCACCGAGGGATCGGCCGACCTGCAGGCCCGCTACCGCTGCTCGCCGTGCTCGCGCTCCACCCTGGGGCTCTCGTTCCTGCGCGACACCCGGATCGGGCTGCCGTTCCCGGTCGGGGGTTCGCTGGTCAACGTCGGGGTCGAGCAGAACGGCGGCATCCTCGGCGGCACCGGCGACTACCAGAAGGTCGATCTCGAGACCCGCTGGTACACCCCACTCGGCGGGGCAGGTGGCCAGCGCGGCTTCGGCGGCGGCGTCCAGTTCACCCTCGGGATCACGGCCAAGAGCGGCTTCATCTTCGGCAATCCCGGAGGCTTCTTCACCGAGCTCTACTCGATGGGCGGCGTCCAGTTCGGCGTGCCGCTCAGGGGCTACGACGAGTTCTCGATCACCCCCAAGGGCTACGATCCCTACTCGGCGTCCTCCCAGGCCAGCGCCGACGCATTCGGCAAGTCGTACGCGGCCTTCACCGTCGAGGCCGGGATGCGGATCTCCCAGTCGGTGTACCTCAACACCTTCTTCGACGCCGGCAATGTCTACGGCAGTGTGCGTGCCTGGGACCCCACTCGTCTCTACAGGGGCGCCGGTGTGGGCGCCGCGTTAGTTTCCCCGCTTGGCCCGATCGGGGTCGATCTCGGCTACGGGTTCGACAAGACGGATATCCAGGGCCGCCCGGCACCGGGGTGGAAGCTCCATTTCCGGCTCGGCAACTTCTTCTGAGTCCCCTTGGGGACCGAGGCCGCATCAATGAGGACCCGCAGCATGACTCGTATTCGCTTGAGCCTGGCCGCCCTCGTGGCGGCCCTCGCCACCATCGCCCTGCCAGGCCGCGCCGCGGCCCAGGGGCCGACCTCCCCGACTGCCCCGGCCGGCCGGGTCGCCTTCGTCGCCGTCCAGGCCGTGTTGCAGCGGACCCCCGGCTACGCCGAGGCCGACTCGATCTGGAGCCAGGAAGCCGAGACCTACCGCCGCCAGCTTACCCAGCTGCAGGGCCGGATGGACTCTGCCACTGCCGCCTTCGATCAGCAGTCGGTGATGCTCTCCGCCAGCCAGCGGGCAGCCGAGCAGAAGAAGCTGCAGCAGCACGCGGCCGACCTCCAGCAGCAGGTCACCGACCTGCAGCAGAAGGCGACCGATCGCCAGCGCGAATTGCTTGACCCGATCGAGCAACGGGTGATGGCCGTGATCGAGGGCCTCAGGGCCGAGGGGAACTACTCGGTCGTCTTCGATGTCAGCGCCCAGAACAGCGCCATCGTGGCGGCTGACAAGACGCTCGACCTCACCCAGAAGGCGATCGCCCGACTCGGGTCGACCGCCGGATCGTCCGGCGGCGGGACCCCGGGGAACGACTGAACACGGTGTCCACGCCGACGCTCACCGCACAGGCGGTCGCCGAGTTGCTCGGGGGCCGCCTGTCTGGCGACGGGGAGGTCGTCGTGGCACGGGTGCGCTCGCTGGAGCGAGCCGGCCCCGACGACCTCGCGGTCTGCTCCGGCCAGCGCTACCTGGCGGCCATGGCCGCCTCGGGCGCCGGCGCGATCCTGGTGCCACCGGCATGCGCCGATGCCCCGGGCCCTCGGACCCGGATCGTGGTCGACGACCCGATGCGGGGCATCACCGTGGTGGCCAGGGCGTTCGAGGGCGCCGTGGTGGAGGTTCCCGGTGTCGACGCCACTGCGTGCCTCGGAACCGGGGTCCGCCTCGGCCAGCGGGTGCACGTCGCCGCTGGTGCGGTGATCGGGCCCGATGTCGTGATCGGCGACGACAGCATCGTTGGCCCGCTTGCGGTGATCGAGAACGGGGTCCGGATCGGAGCCCGCGTGCGACTCGAACCCCGGGTGGTCCTGATGCGCGGCACGCTCGTCGGTGACCGGGTGCACATCAAGGCCGGGGCGGTGATCGGGGGTAGTGGCTTCGGCTTCCAGACTGGTGCGGATGGGCGCCACGAGCGGGTACCGCAACCCGGCGGGTGCATCCTCGAGGACGATGTCGAGGTGGGGGCCAACAGCTGCATCGACCGCGGTTCGCTCGACGACACGGTGATCGGCAGCGGCACCAAGATCGACAATCTGGTGCATGTGGCCCATAATGTCCGGATCGGCCGGAACTGCCTGTTGATGGCTGGGGTGGGAGTCTCCGGCAGCACCAGGCTGGGTGACAACGTGATTCTCGCCGGCCAATCCGGCCTGGTGGGCCACATCGAGCTTGGCGATGGCGTCCGCGTCGCCGCCCAGGCCGGGGTGATTTCGTCGGTCGAGGCCGGGAAGACGGTGTCGGGTTTCCCGGCCCGAAGTCACCGGGAATTCTTGCGGGCCCAGGCGGCACTCTACCGCCTCGCGCCCCACGTGGCGGAAATCGAGGCGCTGTTGCGGCGGGAGAACGATGGCTAGGCGGACGTTGGCGAAAGAGGCGACCACCCACGGCAACGGGCTTCATACCGGTGCCGAGACGACGACCGTGATCGGGCCGGGCGTGCCGGGGAGCGGGATCCGCTTCTGCCGCAGCGACCTCGAGGATGCCCCGATGCGTCGCCGCCCGGGTGGGCAACGTGCAGGCCACCGAGCGTCGCACCGCGCTGGGATGCGACGGGGTGGAGATCCAGACCGTCGAGCACCTGCTCGCTGCGCTGGCGGCAAGCGGGCTCGACGACGTGCTGGTGACGCTCGACGGACCCGAGCCGCCGATGCTCGACGGCTCGTTCCTGCCGTGGCTGGAGGCGATCGATCGGGCGGGCATCGTCGAACACGATGGGGACCCCGCCGTGCTGCGGGTGACTCGAGCCGTTCACGGTGAGCGCCGGCGATGCCCGCTATGTGGTGGCGCCCGACGCCGGGCTGCGGATTACCGCGACCATCGAATGGGACCACCCGGTGATCGGTCGCCAATCGCTGGCGATCGACGTCACCCCGGACGAGTTCCGGCGCGAGATCGGCCCGGCGCGAACCTTCGGCTTTGTCCACGAGGTGGAGGCACTCCGGCAGCGCGGCCTGCTCCAGGGAGCGACCAGCGACATGGCGGTGGTGCTCACCGACGAGGGACTCGAGTCGGGGACGCTCCATTGGCCCGACGAATTCGTGCGGCACAAGATCGGCGACCTGGTGGGCGACCTTGCCCTGCTCGGCGCGCGTGTGGAGGCACACATCATGGCAGAACGGCCCAGTCACCAGGGCAACGTGGCGCTGGCGAAGGAGATGGCACGCCGGGCCGAGCGGCGCGACCCGAGCGCGATGGACATCACCAGGATCATGGAGGTGATTCCCCATCGCTATCCGTTCCTGCTGGTGGACCGGATCCTCGAGATCGAGCCCGATCGGCGCATCGTCGGCCTCAAGAACGTCACGATCAACGAGCCGTTCTTCCAGGGACACTTCCCGGGACACCCGATCATGCCAGGCGTGCTGATCGTCGAGGCGATGGCCCAGGTCGGCGGGATGCTGATGATGGATCACTTCGACGACCCGGACTCGAAAGTCGTCTACTTCATGGCGATCGACGGGGTCAAGTTCCGGCGGCCGGTGCTGCCGGGCGACCAGCTCCGCTTCGAGCTGGAGATGCTCCAGTTCCGTGGCCGCACCTGTCGGATGAAGGGGCACGCCTTCGTCGATGGCCAGGTGGTCTGCGAGGCGGAGATGATGGCGCGGGTGGTCGACCGGTGAGCCAGCGCATCCATCCCACCGTGTTGATCGATCCATCGGCTGAACTCGGCCAGGACGTCGAGATCGGTCCGTTCACCATCATCGGGCCCAACGTCGTGATCGGCGATGGCTCCCGGATCGCCGCGCGCGTCACCCTCGAATGCAACGTCCGCCTCGGCACCGGTGTGCACGTCGGCTCCGGCTCGATTCTCGGCGGGCCACCGCAGGACCTCAAGTTCGGTGGCGAGGAGACCTGGGTCGAGATCGGCGACCGTTCCATCATCCGTGAGTACGCCACGATCAATCGCGGCACCACCGCGTCTCGCGTCACCAGCATCGGGCGCGAGTGCTTCATCATGACCTATGTGCACCTGGCCCACGACTGCCATCTCGGCGATGGAGTGATCATCGCCAACGCCACCCAGCTCGCCGGTCACGTGACGATCGAGGACCGCGCGATCCTCTCGGGCCTCGTGGCGGTGCACCAGTTCGTGAAGATCGGCACCCATGCCTTCGTCGGTGGCGCGACCCGCGTCAATCAGGATGTGCCACCGTACGTCAAGGCGGTCGGCAATCCGGTCGAGCTCTACGGACTCAACTCGATCGGCCTCACCCGCCACGGCATGCCACCGACGACCGTGGCGGCCCTCAAGCGCGCCTATCGGCTCTTCTTCAATTCCGACCTCAACCTCGGCCAGGCGCTGGAGCGGGCGCGCAGCGACCTCCCCGACCTCCCGGAAGTGGCCCACTTCCTCGGCTTCGTCTCCTCGTCGCAGCGCGGCGTGCCGGCGTGAGCATCATTCCGGTCGGCGTGGTCGGGGTCGGGGCGCTCGGCCGCCACCACGCCCGGCACTTCGCTGCGATGCACGGGACCGAACTGGTCGGGGTGCACGACGTCGATCGCCAGCGCGCCGAGCAGGTCGCCGAGGCGGCCGGTACCCGTGCCTTCGCCTCGCTGGCCGACCTGTTGGAGGCCACCCAGGCGGTGGTCGTGGCCGTCCCCACCGTGGCGCACCGCGAGGTGGGACTGGAATGCCTCGGCCGCGGCGTCTCGGTGCTGATGGAGAAGCCGCTGGCCACCTCCACCGCCGAGGCCGACGAGCTGCTCGACGAGGCGAACCGCCAGGATGTCGTCTTCGCGGTAGGGCACATCGAGCGCTTCAACCGTGCGGTCCGCGCCGCGATGGGGGTCCTCGAACATCCGATGTTCCTGGAGGGCATCCGCCTGGCACCGTTCCAGCCGCGTGGCACCGACGTCGCAGTGGTGCTCGACCTGATGATCCACGATCTCGACCTGGCCAACCATCTGGTCCGCGGCGCCCCGGTGAGTGATGTGCGCGCCAGCGGCGTGTCGGTCCTGTCGCCGCACCTCGACATGGTCAACGCCCGGGTCGAGTTCGACGGCGGGGCGGTGGCATCGATGACCGCGTCGCGAGTGGCCCGGGACCGGGTGCGGCGGCTGCGCATCTTCCAGCCATCGGGCTACCTCTCGCTCGACCTCGCCGAGGGCACCGGCACCTTCATGCGGCTCCGCGAGGGCTGGCGTCCCGGCACCGGCAGCTCGATCCAGGAGATCGTCGAGACGGTCGAGCTCCGTGCGCCCGAAGCCGATGCCATGGGTCTCGAGCTGGCCGCCTTCGTGGCCGCGGTCCGTGGCGATCCGGCCGCCATCGTCAGCGCCGCGGAGGGGCGCAGCGCGCTCGCGCTGGCGCTCGATGTCTCCGAGGCGGTGCAGCGTACACCGGTCCCCAGCATCGGACGATGAACCCTCGCATTCTCGTCACGGCGGGGGAGCCTTCGGGTGACCTCCACGGTGGCCGTGTCGTTCGCGCCCTCCGGGCGCGCTTCCCCGACGCCGAGATCAGTGCGGTCGGTGGCCAGCACATGGCCGCGGCCGGCGCCACGATGCTGCGCGACATCGACGACCTCGCCGCGATCGGGTTCGTGGAGGTGGTCCACAAGATTCCGGCCCATTTCGCCTTGCTCTGGCGCCTCCGGAAAGAGTTCCGCGCCGGACGCTACGACCTCCTTGTCACCGTCGATTACCCCGGCTTCCACCTGCACCTGGCCGAGTGCGCCCGGCGCCACGGCGTGCCGGTGTTGCACTACATCGCGCCGCAGCTCTGGGCCTGGCATCCGGAGCGGGCCACCCGCTGGGCCCGGGCGATCGATCGGCTGGCGGTGATCCTGCCCTTCGAGCCCGACTTCTTCCGCCAGCACGACATCGAGGCGACCTATGTCGGCCACCCGCTCCTCGACGGGGAGGGGGTGCTCGATCGGGCCGTGGCGCGCCAGGCCCTCGGTCTGGCCGACGGGGACCGGGTCCTGGCCCTCTTTCCCGGCTCGCGGCGCGGCGAGATCTCACAGCTATGGGGACGCTATCGCGATGCGGCGCGGGCGCTCAGGGATGCGGGGCGCTGCAACCGGGTGATCGTGGCGGGGACCGCCTGGGGTGACTATCCCGCGGCCGACGGGATCGAGGTCGTACGCGACCGGCCGTCCACCGTGCTCGCGGCCGCCGACGCGGTGCTCGCCAAGTCGGGCACCACCACCCTCGAGGCGGCCATCGCCGATGTCCCGATGGTCGTGGCCTACCGGATCAACCCGATCACCTACCGCTTGGCGAGGCGACTGATCACCGTCCCGTGGGTGTCGCTCGTGAACCTCGTGGCCAGTCGCGAGATCGTGCCGGAACTCGTGCAGGCGGCGGTGACCAAGGACGAACTGGTACGCCGGGTCGGTCCGCTGCTCGACTGCAGCAGCCCAGAGTCGCGCGACCAGCGCGCCGGTTTCGCCGAGGTGCGTCGCCGGCTGGGCGGTCCCGGGGCGTCGGTTCGGGTGGCCGAGCTGGCCGGGGAGCTGCTCGCCCGGTGAGGATCCCGGTACCGAGGACCATGGTGCGGGTGGTGGGGACGCCGATCGTGAGCGGCCTCGCGAGGTCGTGGCGCTACCGCACGGTCGGCGAGGAACGGTGGCGGCGGGTGACGAACGACGAGCGACCGTACATCTTTCTCCTCTGGCATGAGGCGTTCTATCCGCTGCTCTGGCATCATCGCGATCTCGGCATCGCGATTGTCGTCTCGCTGGGACGTGAGGGTCAGTACCTCGGTGATTATGCTTCCCGGCTTGGATATCGCATCCTGCCCGGCTCATCATCGCGCGGCGGCGCCAGGGCGCTGCTCGGGGCCGTCCGCGCCCTCGAGGAGGGCTCCCCGGTGGCCATCACCCCCGACGGTCCCCGGGGCCCCAGCCGAGAGCTCAAGCCCGGCGTGGTCCAGGCCGCCCAGCGCGCCGGTGCCTGGATCGTCCCGCTCCACGCCACCGCCAGCCCCAGCTGGCGGCTGGGCACCTGGGACCGTCTCGTGATCCCCAAACCACGTGCGACCATCATGGTCGGCTATGGCGAACCGTTTCGGGTCGATCCCGGACCGGAGGCGCTGGCCGGGGCCATCGGGCAGGGCCGAGACGCGATGCTCGCCCTCGAACAGGAGATGCGGGCCGGATGAGTGGTCGCCGCCGTGGCGACGGGCATCGCCTGGTCCGTTGGCTGTGGACGTCGCGACGGGTCGATGCCCGGGCGGCCCGGGCCTTGCTGGTTCCTGCCTCCGGGCTCTGGGCGGCCACGATGGGCGCCCGGCGCATGGCGTATCGCCGGGGGTGGCTGGCAAGCCACGACCTCCCGCTCCCCTCGGTGGCAGTTGGCAACCTGACCGTGGGTGGGTCGGGCAAGACCCCGATTGCCGGCTGGGTAGCCGGGCGGTTCGCCGCCAGGGGGATCAGGCCAGGGATCCTGCTCCGCGGGGTCGGGGGCGACGAGGCGCTGGTCCACCAGGAGGCCGTCCCCGAGGCGGTGGTGGTGGCCAATCCCGACCGGGTGGCCGGGGCGGCCGAGGCGATGGCCAGGGGGGCCGAGGTGCTGGTGCTCGACGACGCCTACCAGCGGCTCGACGTCCGCCGCGATCTCAATCTCTGCGTGGTGAGCGCGGAGACCTCGCGGGCGGTGCGCTGGTCGCTGCCGGCGGGACCGTGGCGGGAGCACTGGGGAGCGCTCGACCCGTGCCGATGCCGTGGTGGTGACGCGCAAGCGGGCCGACCACGACGTCGCGGAGCGGATGGCGGAACGGATCCGGCGCCAGGTCGATGGACCGGTGGCCATCGCCCGGCTCGACCTCGCCGACTTGCGAGGGCTGGTCTCCGGGCGACGGCACGATATCGCGATGCTGCGCGATCGTCGTGTGGTCGTGGCCTGTGCGATCGCGGACCCGGCCGCCTTCGTGTCGCAGGTGAAGCGGACCGGGGCGCAGGCGCAGGTTGCCACGTGGAAGGACCACCACGCGTACCGGGATGAGGACGTGGCGTGGTTGGCCCACGCCGCCCGTCGGGCGGATCACGTGGTGGTGACGGCGAAGGACGCCGTGAAGTTGCGGGATCGTTGGCCGGCCTCGGTGCCGGAACCGCTGGTTGCCATGCTCGCCATCACGTTCGAGGCGGGCGAAGCGGCCCTCGGCGCGACGATCGATGCGGTCGTCGGCGCGCCGGCATGACTGACCCAGACCTCTTTGGTCCCTGAAGGACCGGAGCAACGCCAGGATGTCGAATCCGAAGACGCGCCGCAGCGCGCAGACCATCATCAAGCCGGACCGGGATCGCCGGTTCGTCACCGAGGACAATCCGTTCGAGGCGATGATGTCGCGCTTCGACGATGCCGCCCGGCGACTGAATCTCGAGCCTGGCCTCTACAAGGTGCTGCGATCGCCGGAGAAGGAGATCATCGTCTCCATCCCGATCATGCGCGACAACGGCGAGATCGAGGTGTATACCGGCATCCGGGTCCTCCACAACACCTCCCGCGGTCCGGCCAAGGGGGGCATCCGATTCGACCTCGCCGTGACGCTCGACGAGGTCAAGGCACTGGCGGCCTGGATGACCTGGAAGTGCGCCGTGGTGAACCTGCCGTTCGGCGGCGGGAAGGGCGGGGTGATCTGCGACCCGACCACCATGTCGGTGAGCGAGCTGGAACGGCTCACCCGGCGCTACACCGCCGGCGATCATCGCGACCCTCGGGCCCGACAGCGACGTGCCCGCGCCCGACGTGAACACCAACGAGCGGGTGATGGCCTGGATCATGGACACCTACTCCATGCACAAGGGCCACACGGTGACCGCGGTGGTGACCGGCAAGCCGGTGGAGATGGGCGGGTCGATCGGTCGTCGCGACGCCACCGGTCGCGGCTGCCTGGTGGTGACCAAGCAGGCGCTCCAGCGCCTCGACATCCCGGTCGACCAGGCGACGGTGGCGGTGCAGGGCTTCGGCAACGTCGGTTCCACCGCGGCGCGCTTGATGGCGGCCGAAGGCATGCGGGTCGTGGCGGTGAGCGACAAGAAGGGTGGCATCTACGATCCCAAGGGGCTCGACATCCCCGGGGTGCTGCAGTGGATCGCCGAGCATCGGTTCCTCGAGGGATTCCCCGGCGCCAAGACGATCAGCAACGAGGAGCTCCTCACCCTCAAGTGCGACGTGCTGGTGCCGGCCGCGCTCGAGAACGTGATCACCAGCAAGAACGCCGGGGCGGTCAAGGCGCGCATCATCTGCGAGGGCGCCAACGGCCCGACCACCGCCAAGGCCGACGCAATCCTCGACAAGAAGGGGATCTTCGTGATTCCCGACATCCTCGCCAACGCCGGTGGGGTGACCGTCTCGTACTTCGAGTGGGTCCAGGACCGCGGTGGCTATTTCTGGGACGAACCCACGGTGAATGACCGCCTCGAGAAGATCATGTCGAGCTCATTCGACGAGGTGGTCAGCATGGCCGATCGCCATCAGGTGAGCATGCGCATCGGCGCCTACATGCTGGCGATCGAGCGGGTCGCGGCGATGCACCGGATGCGCGGGCTGTATGCCTGATGCGCCTGCTGCTCCTCGCCACCGGCCGGTTGCGCCCGGCGCTGCGCGAGGTCGCTGACGACTACCTCCGTCGCCTCGGACGGCATCAGGCGCTCGAGGAGCGGGAGGCGCGCGAGGCGTCGCGGGCTCCGACCCCGGCGGCCCGACGCGACGAGGAGGACCGGCGCCTGCTCAAGCTGGTGCCGGCCGGAGCCGCGATCACCCTCCTCGACCGGGGAGGCGATCCCTGGGCCAGTGAGGCACTCGCCCAGCGGCTCGACCGCTGGCGACTCGCTGCCCGCGACCGGGTGCTGCTGATCGGCGGCGCCGAGGGTGTCGGCCAGACCATCCGCCAGCGAGCCGACGAGCGCTGGAGTCTCGGCCCCCTCACCTTGCCCCACGAACTCGCCCGCATCATCGTCCTCGAACAGCTGTATCGTGCCGACAGCATCCTGCGCGGCACGCCGTACCACCGAGGTGACCGGTGAAGGGGGCCTGGTGAAGGGTGAAGGGAGCGAACTCCGGATCGTCGCGCACCCCGTGGTGGGTGACGTTCCCGCCATCGCGCCGCGCGATGGCGGGCTCGCGCCATCCCTCGCCGAGGCGTTCGTCCCGTCGCCAGCCCTCGACCGGCTCCGCCAACCCGGCGCCCTCGCCATCACCAGTGGCCAGCAGCCGGGTCTCTTCGGCGGGCCGATGTATGTGGTCCACAAGGCCCTTGCCGCAGCCGCCCTCGCCCGGGCCCTCGAGGCCGCGTGGCAACGCCCGGTGGTGCCCATCTTCTGGATGGCCGGCGACGACCACGACTGGGCCGAGGCGACCCGGACCGCGTGGTGGACCGCCGAGGGTGATGTCGTCAGCTGGGCACTGCCGCCACGCGCCGACGCCGCCGAGCAGCTACCGATGTCGCACGAGCTGGTGCCCGACCAGGTCGCCGCGGCCCGCGATCGGCTCGCCGAGGACTTGCCGGCCGGCGCCGATCGCGACAGGACCATCGACTGGATCGATCGCCACTGGCGCCGGGATGCCACGCTGCAGCAGGCCTTCGTGGGCGCCATCAGCGAGCTGCTCGCCGATCGCGGCGTGGCCTGCCTCGACGCCACCCGACCGGCCCTCAAGACGGCAGAGCGAAGCCTCATCCATGCGGCCCTCGAGCAGCACGAGGCACTCGATGCCGCCCTGGTCGATGCCGGGGACGCCGGCACCGGCATCAGGGCCGGAGACGGTGCCACCCTGGTCTTCCTCGTGGGGAGCGCGGGCCGTGACCGCCTGGTAGCCGATGGCAAGGGATTCGTCACCCGCCGGAGCGGGGAACGCTTCACCCGCGAGGAGCTGTTTTCCCTGCTCGAGGCAGAGCCGGAGCGCTTCTCCGCCAACGTGCTGCTGCGACCGGTGGTCGAGGCCGCCCTGCTTCCCACCGTCGGCTACGTCGCCGGACCGGGCGAACTCCGCTATCTCGGCAGCCAGGCCTCGCACCTCTACCCGCTGCTCGGCGTCTCCCCCCAGGCGGCGGTCCCGCGCTGGGGTGGCACCGTGGCTGATGCCGTATCGATCCGCCTGCTCGGTCGACTCGATCTCGACGCTGATGCGGTCCTGGCCGACGATGGATCACTGGGTCGGGCAGTGCTCCGGCGTGACCTGGCACCGGAGATTCCGGCCACGGTCGCGCGACTCCGCGCCGCCATCGACGACACCGCCGCCGAGCTTGACCGCTTGGGGCGCCAGATCGACCCCGTGCTCGAGCGAGCGATCGAATCGCGGCGGCGTCGACTCGGCTTCGTGGCCGACGACCTTGAGCGGTTGATGGAACGTCACCTGCGCAAGCGCGACGATATCGCGTTCGCCCAGTACCGCCGTCTCCGCCGGCGGCTCCGGCCGATGGACCAGCCCCAGGAGCGAGTGATCGGCGTCGCGGGCGCGCTTGGCCGCTGGGGCGATCGCTGGCTCGACGCAGTGGAGACATCCGCCAGCGCATGGGCCGATGAGTTGGTCACGGCCGCTCTCGCCGGGGTGCCCCGATGACCATCGTCGGCCTCGCCCTGCTGCTGGGGCTCTGCATCCCGATCATCGCGATCCTCAGCGACTCACCGATCGGCCGGGCGCTGGGTGAGCGGCTCCAGCGCCAGGCGGCGGATCAGGGATTGCCTGCCGACGCCGCGGCCGAACTCGAGCGGCGACTCCAGCTCCTCGAGGGCGACGTCGAGATGCTGCAACAGACGGTGCAGGAGCTCAGGGAGGAGAACGACTTCCTGCAGCGGCTGCTGCAGGATGGTCGCGATCGGGGACAGCTTCCGCCGGGCGGGGCGTGAGCGGCAGGAACTCGTACCTCGTCGGCGCCGGCATCCTGCTCAGCCGGCTGAGCGGCCTTGTCCGTCAGAAGGTCCTGGCGCACTTCCTTGGCCTGGGCGATGTGGCCGACGCCTTCGCGGCCGCCTTCCGGATTCCCAACCTGTTGCAGAACCTCTTCGGGGAAGGCGCGCTCTCGGCGTCGTTCATCCCCAGCTACTCCAAGCTGCTCGGCGAGGAACGCGACGAGGAGGCGCGCGAACTGGCTGGCGCGGTGCTGGCGCTGCTCTTCCTGGTGGTGGCGGTGGTGGTGCTCGTCGGTCAGCTCGCCACGCCCCTCATTCTCGACGTGCTGGTCGGCGACTGGACCGGCGAGAAGCGCGCGCTCACCGAAACCCTGGTGCGGATCTTCTTCCCGGGTGCCGGCCTGCTGGTGATCTCGGCATGGTGCCTCGGGGTGCTCAACTCGCACCGCCGCTTCCTGCTTTCCTACGCCGCGCCAGTGGTCTGGAACGCCACCATGATCACGGCGATCCTCGTCGGCGGGGCGGGCAACGGTGCCGCGCGCGTGGCCGTGGTCGCCGCGTGGGGCTCGGTGCTCGGATCGTTCCTCCAGATCGTGGTGCAATGGCCGGTGGTGCGCCGCGTGGGTGGACGGATCGTGGTGCGCACGTGGCGCGGCGTTGCCGAGGTGGGCATGGTGGTGCGGACCTTCCTGCCCACGATGATCTCGCGCGGCGCCAATCAGCTCTCGGCCTTCGTCGACCTCACCATCGCCGCCTACCTGCCCGGCGGTGCGGTGGCGGCGATCGCGGCGGCCCAGGTGCTCTACACGCTGCCGGTGTCGCTCTTCGGGATGGCCATCTCGGCCGCCGAGCTCCCCGAGATGGCCCGTGAACGAGGCGACCCGGAGACCGTGGCGATGGCGCTCCGGGTGCGGCTCGATGCCGCCACCCAGCGACTGGCCTACTACATCGTGCCGAGCGCGATGGCCTTCCTCGCCATCGGCGGGGTCCTGATCGGTGCGGTGTATCAGGGCGGCAAGTTCACCGCCGAGAACACGGCCTATGTGTGGCTGGTCCTCGCTGGTGCGGCGATCGGCCTCCTCGCCGCAACGCTGGCGCGACTCTACGCCTCCGCGTTCTACGCCCTCCGCGATGCCGTCACGCCGCTGCGGACCGGGCTGATCCGGGTCACCCTCACCGGCATCCTCGGCGTGCTCGGGGCGCTGGTCGTCCCGCCGATGCTCGGCCTCCCGACGGAGTATGGCGCGGTCGGCATCACGATGAGCGCGGGAATCTCGGGGTGGGTCGAGTTCATGCTGCTGCGCCGGGCGCTCTGCCATCGGCTCGGCGACTTCTCGCTGCCGTTCGTCGAGCTCGCCAAGCTCTGGGCGGCAGCGCTCGGGGCCGCCCTGGTGGGCACCGGCCTCCGGCTCGCCACCGGAGGATGGCCCCCGATCAGCCAGGCACTGCTGGTGGTGCCCGCCTACGGCGCGGCCTACGTGGCGCTGACCTGGTGGCTCGACGTCCCCGAATCCGCCGTGATCGCCCGTCGCCTGCGCCACGGATCGTCGAGACAGCAATGAACGAGTTGCTGGAGCGCAAGCTCGCGACGCTCCCCGACGGTCCCGGCGTGTACCTCTGGAAGGACGACGCCGGCACCGTGCTCTATGTCGGCAAGGCGAAGAACCTGCGCCACCGGGTCCGCCAGTACTTCGCCCCCGATCGGGAGGGCGGCTACACCCGCGATCAACTGCTCGAGCGCATCGCCGATGTCGAGACGATCGTGGTGCCCGACGAGGCCCAGTCCCTGCTGCTCGAGAACAACCTGATCAAGGAGTACCAGCCGCGCTGGAACGTCCGGCTCAAGGACGACAAGAGCTATCCGTCGATCGTGGTGACACTCGCCGAGCCGTTTCCGCGGGTCTTTGCCACTCGGCGGCGCGACATTGCCGGCGCTCGCTACTTCGGTCCCTACACCGACGTGGGCGACATGCGCCGCACCCTGGGGCTGGTGCGCCGGATGTTCACCGTCCGCTCCTGCCTCGACGACATCCCGCGGGAGCGACGGGAACGCCCCTGCCTCGACTATCACATCGGGCGGTGCAAGGCGCCTTGCGTCGGCCGGCAGGGACGCGCCGACTACCGGGCCATGATCGACGAAGTGCTCGAGTTCCTCGAGGGCCACACCGTTGATCTCAAGGTGCGGATCCGCGAGATGATGCATGCCGCGAGCGATCGGGAGGACTTCGAGCGAGCCCGCGACCTGCGCGATACCCTCAAGTGGCTCGAGCAGGTCGAGCGACCGCCGGCGGTGGAGGTGATCGGCACCGGCGACGCCGACGTGATCGGCTTCGCCCGCGACGGCGACGACGCGGTCGCGGTGTTCTTCCGGATCCGCGACGGCCGGGTGATCGGCCGGGAGCACGCGTTCCTCGAGTGTGGTCCCGACGACGGCGACGCCGATGCACTCAATGCGTACCTGATCGGCGCCTACCGAACTGCCGAGGGTCGCGTCCGCCGCCTGGTGCTGCCGTTCGTGCCCGCGGACCTCGGCGCCCTCGAGGCGCTGTTCGCCGACGCGCGGATCGCCGTGCCGCAGCGCGGCATCGCCGCCCGCTGGCTCCAGCTCGCCGACCAGAACGCCCGCCACCTGCTCGAGTCCTTCCGGATGGAGTCGTTCGAGACCGAGGAACGGGCCGAGGATCCGGTCTACGCCCTGGGGCGGGAGGTGGGCCTCACCAAGGTGCCGCGCACCTTCATCTGCGTCGACATCTCGACCTCGCAGGGACGCGACACGGTCGGATCGCTGGTCACCTTCGAGGCGGGCCGACCCCGCAAGGCCGAGTACCGTAGATTCAGGATCAAGGGAGTGGGACAGCAGGACGACTTCGCGGCGATCCATGAGGTGATCACCCGCTACGGGCGGCGGCGCCTCGACGAGGGGCAACCGCTCCCGGACCTGATCGTGATCGACGGCGGTCGCGGCCAGCTCAACGCCGCCCGCGACGCCCTGCGGCAGCTCGGTCTCGAGGAGTTGCCGGTCATCTCCCTCGCCAAGCGCGACGAGGAGATCTACCTTCCCGATCGCGACGCCCCATTGCGATTGCCGCGCCGCTCCCCGGCGCTGCGGCTGCTGCAGCGGGCCCGTGACGAGGCTCACCGCTATGGGGTGGCCTACAACCGGAAGCGACGGACTGCCCGCACCGTGACATCGGCCCTCCTCGACATTCCCGGTGTGGGCCCCAACCGGCGCACCGCACTGCTCACCACGTTCGGATCACTGGCCGGGGTCCGGGCGGCATCGGTGACCGACATCGCCGCGGTTCCCGGCTTTTCGACCACGCTCGCCGAGCGTGTCCTTGAACACCTCCGACACCACTGAGCATCATGGACTGGCACCTCGAATGCAGCGCCTGTGGCACCAACTATCCACCCGATGGCCTCCCCGGCGTCTGCGGCAACTGCGGCAAGCCGCTGCTCGTTCGCTACCCGCTCCGCACCCACGCCGTGAAGGATCGGGCCGAGGTGCGTCGCGGCAGTGGGATGTGGCGCTACCGCACCTTCCTGCCGCTCACCGCCGACGAGGAGCCGATCACCCTCGGTGAGGGCGACACGCCATTGCTGGCGGCGCCGCGGCTCGCCTCGGCCCTCAACCTCGGCGATCTGTGGATCAAGGATGAGGCGGCCAACCCGACCGGCTCCTTCAAGGCCCGGGGGCTGAGCGCCGCCGTCACCCGAGCCGTGCACGGTGGGGCCACCGGCTTCACCCTGCCGACCGCCGGCAACGCCGGGGTCGCCGCGTCGGCCTACGCCGCCAGGGCGGGGGTACCGGTGCGGGTGTATGCGCCGCGGACCACCCCCACGACCATCCTCTCGCAGATCATCAGCTTCGGCGGCGACCTGGTGCTCGTCGACGGCCACATCGGTGACTGCGGTCGGGCCTCTCGGGCCTACGCCGCCGAGACCGGTGCGGTCGATCTCAGCACCCTGCGCGAGCCATATCGGATCGAGGGAAAGAAGACCCTGGCGCTCGAGATCGCGATGCAGATGAACTGGATGCTGCCGGCCGCGATCATCTACCCGACCGGGGGCGGCACCGGGCTGATCGGCATGTGGAAGGGCTTCCAGGAACTCCAGGCCGCCGGCTGGATCGTCGGCCCGCTGCCGCGGATGTACAGCGTCCAGGCCGAGGGGTGCGCCCCCATTGTTCGCGCCTTCGAGGCTGGCGCCGAGGAGGCGGAGGCATGGAATGATCCCAGGACCGCGGCCAGCGGTCTCAGGGTACCGAGCGCACTGGGTGACGCCCTGATCCTCCGGGCCATCCGCGAGAGTGGTGGCAGTGCCGTGGCGGTGGCCGAGGAGACGCTGCTCGACCTGGCCGGCTTCACCACGCGGGAGGAGGGGATCGACTGCTCCCCCGAGGGCGGTGCGGCGGTCGCCGGGGCGCTGGAGCTCAAGCGGCGGGGCGAACTGGCCGACGACGAGCCGGTGATCGTCTTCAACACCGGGGCGGGGTGGCTCTATCGCGATCCGGCCCAATTGCTTGCGGCCCGAGGCTGAGGGATATTCCCGGGCTGATGCCCAACCGCACGCGAATCGCCATCATCGACCCATCGGCGGGTGCCTCTGGCGACATGCTGCTGGGCGCCCTGGTGGCGTGTGGTGTGCCCGGAGAGCTCCTGACCGGGTTGCCGGGACAGCTGGGGCTGGCCGACGACGTGAGCGTGGCGCTGGCGACGGTTCGTCGGGCCGGCATCACGGCCACCAAGGTGACCGTGACAGTGCAGGGAGAGGTCGAGCTCCCCGGCGAGGGCCGCCACCACCACGACGGCGGCCATGGCCCGCACCGGCATGTGAGCGAGCTATTGGAGCGGATCGCCGGGGCGCCGTTCAGCGAGTGGGTCCGGGAGCGCGCCACTGCCGTCTTCCGGCGCCTCGCCGAGGCAGAGGGCCGCGTGCATGGACAGGCCCCGGAGAGCGTCTCCTTGCATGAAGTCGGGGCGTGGGATGCGCTCATCGACGTGGTAGGAGTCGTGGCCGGATTCGAGCAGCTCGGGGTGGCCGCCGTCTACACGCGTGCCCTCCCACTGGGATCCGGATGGGCCCACGGGGCCCACGGAGCGATGGCGGTCCCGGCCCCCGCCACGTCGG
The DNA here is from genome assembly GCA_963817715.1 of uncultured Gemmatimonadales bacterium. GTDB lineage: Bacteria > Gemmatimonadota > Gemmatimonadetes > Gemmatimonadales > GWC2-71-9 > Palsa-1233. Next base: position 702,693 of record CAWFPG010000004.1, on the reverse strand, counting down.
TGCTCCTCGAGGGGCTGGAGGTGACCACCGGCGGCCCGGTCGAGGGCGAGGCGGTCACCCCGACCGGGGCGGCGCTGGTGCAGGTGCTCTCGTCGGGACCTCCGCCGGCTGGATGGCGGCCGCTCCGGCAGGGCTGGGGGGCAGGTTTCCGGGATCCCGCCGGCTACGCCAACGCGCTGCGGCTCTACGTGGCCGAGTTGGTGGAGGAAGCCGCCGAGGTGGTGATCGTGGCGGCGGACCTCGACGACCTGTCGCCGGAGTACGTCGAGCCGCTTCGCGAGGCCCTCGTGGCCGCCGGCGCCGTCGACGTCCAGGTCTGGGCGACACAGATGAAGAAGGGTCGGCCGGGGATCCGGGTCGAGGCGCTCTGTCGCGCCGGCAGTGGCTGGGGCAGTGGAGGTGGCGTTCTTCCGGCACAGCACCACCGCCGGTGTGCGCCGGACCCGGGCCTCGCGAACCACGCTGCAACGCGACATACTCACCGTGTCGCTCGAGGGCGGCACGGTGCGGGTGAAGGTGCTCGAGGGGCCAGACGGCCCCAGCTACAAGCCGGAATTCGACGATGTCACCGCGATCGCTCGTCGAACACAGCTCCCTGCGCTTGCGGTGGCGCAGCGGGCACACGACCTCGCCCGGGAACGGACCCGGGACGGGCGCAACGAGGAGCAGCAATGAGGAAGACCGGAATCCTGGTACTGACGGGCCTGGCACTCCTGGGTCCCCGGACCGCAGCGGCCCAGCAGCGGGTGGCGCGCGTCGCCAAGGCGATGGGCATCCGCTACGTGCAGCCGACCTGTGACCTGAAGTACGGGCACTTCCAGGTCTCCAGCGCCGCGACCTATCTGAAGAGCGGCACCGAGGCGTCCGATCCGGTGAAGACCGGCGCCCTGCTCGAGAAGTCGGTCGAGACGGCAACCAAGGCGATCACCGACTACGACCAGGGCGAGAACGGCGCCGCATGGTACCTGCTGGGCCGCGCCTACCTGCAGTTGGGCGACATCCAGGGCGCCGATTCGGCCTTCACCAAGGCCACCGAATTCGCGCCGCAGTGCGGCGAGGACATCAAGTCATGGCGCCAGCGGGCCTGGCTGCTGCTCATGAACCCGGCCACCAAGTTCACCCAGGAGGGCAACGCCGACTCGGCGCTGGTCCTCTACCGGCAGGCCGCCACGATCTCGCGTGCGATGCCCCAGGGCTTCTACAACATGGGCGTGCTCTTCGCCAACATGGGCGAGACCGACAGTGCCCTCGCCTACTTCGGCAAGGCCAAGGAAGTGGCGGCCGCCGAACCCGACAAGTTCGCCAAGGATCGCAACGCGGCCACGTTCAACCTGGCGGCGATGTACCAGCGGAGCGGCGATCACCAACATGCGATCGAGGAGCTGGAGGAGTACGTCAAGTGGGCCCCGAACGACACCGATGCCAAGCGGGCCCTGGCGACGTCGCTGCGGGCCGTCGGCAAGAGCGACGAGGCCGCCGCGCTCGACAAGGAGGTGCTCGCCGCCGCCGCGGAGAGCGGCAACATGTCGACCAGCGACATGATGTCGATGGGAATCAACTTCTTCAACGAGAAGAAGTTCGAGGAGGCCGCCGACGCGTTCCGGCAGGTGCTCGCCAAGCAGCCGTTCAGCCGCGACGCACGATACAACCTGGCCAACGCCTACTATGCCCTCGGGGCGGGCGACTCGCTGGTGGCCACCGCCAACCAGTTGATCGCGATGGAACCGCTCAACGAGGACACGCGAAAGCTGCTGGCGCAGGGGTACCGGCTGCAGGCCGACACCACCAAGCTGATCGACACCGTGACCGAGCTGATGGCGATGCCGACCTCGGTGAGTGTCGAGCGCTTCGCCGGTCGTGACGGTGGTGCGGTCCTCGGCGGCACCGCGGTCGGTCGCCAGGGTGAGAACCTCAGCCCTGCAGCCAGGACGATCGTGGTGGAGTTTCTCGACAAGGACGGCAACGTGGTGACCTCGAAGGAGGTCGAGATTCCGGCGCTCGAGGCGGGACAGAAGTTCGAGTGGTCCGCCGAGGCCGATGGCGACGGCATCGTGGGGTGGCGCTACACGGTGAAGTAGACCGCCTCTGCCGCGCTTCCGGTGCACCAGTGGCCCTCCGGGCGCCCGGCCGTTGCCGGGCCTCCGGGGGGCCGCTATCTTCAGCCCCGATGCGGGTGTAGCTCAGTTGGTAGAGCATCAGCTTCCCAAGCTGAGGGTCGCGGGTTCGAGCCCCGTCGCCCGCTTGCCGTGACACGCCGAAGGGCGCCCACCGAGGATCCGGTTGGCGCCCTTCCGCGTTCCGGTCCCGCGCCCCGGTCACTCCACGGTGAAGACTCCCGACGTCAGCTGCAGCACCGTGTCCTGCAGCCCCAGCGACACGACGATCCGGTACTCCCCCGCGGTATCGGGCGGCGAGACGACGAAGTCGTAGTCCGCTCCCGGGGCGACCGCAACGATCGACTGGATGCAGTACCGGAAGCTCACGAGCGGCCGCCAGCGCTCCCCCTCGTGGCGCTCCAGCCCCGCAGTGCAGCTGAGCGCACTGACCCATGTGGTGTCCTGGCTCCGGTTGTGGAAGACCGCCGGCACCGCCTCGCCGGCCCCGAATGTCGCCTTGCCGGTGGTGACCGACAGCCCCGGTACCGGCGTCGGGTGGAGGAGGGCGTCACCCTCCGGGGAGGTGAGGTCACCGCCACCGCACCCCGTGAGGAGCATGATCAGCAGGGGGGCGACGGGGAGCAGGGTGCGCATCGGGGGCCTCATGGTCGATTCGGTGACAGCTGGAATATTGACCCCGCCAGCACCGCAATGGTCAGCCCCAGCCCAGCCGGGTCCACCCGTCGTGGATTTTCGGCTCCCGTTACCACCCGGGACTTCGCTTGAAGTGAGGAGGCCTAACCCTTGTTGTGAAGGGCCTTTAGCGGCATATTAGGTCCGTGCCAAACCACACTCACGCATGATCAGGGTCACCGGAGTCGAGCCCGGGTCGATCGGCGACGAACTCGGGCTGGAGCCCGGGGTCGAGCTGATGACCGTGGCCGGTCGCGAGCTGGAGGACTTCCTCGACTGGGAGTACCTCACCGCCGACGAGCAGTTCACCCTCGTCTACCGCAATCCTGCCACCGACCAGGAGTACGAGGTCGAGGTCGAGCGCCCGATCGAGGAACAGCTCGGCGTGGCCGTTGAACCGCCCCGCATCCGCCGCTGCGCCAACCGCTGCGATTTCTGCTTTGTGGACGGCAACCCCGACGGACTGCGGCCGGTCCTCTCCATCCGCGACGACGACTACCGGCTGTCGTTCCGCTACGGGAACTTCGCCACGCTCACCAACCTCAAGCAGCACGACATCGACCGGATCATCGAGTACCGGCTCTCGCCGCTCTATGTGTCGGTCCACGCCACCGACCCGGTGATCCGCCGCTGGGTGCTCCGGAACCCGCAAGCGCCAGCCGTGCTGCCCCAGCTGCGCCATTTCGCCGACCACGGCCTCGAGTTCCACACCCAGGTGGTGATGGCCCCGGGCGTCAACGACGGCGACGTGCTGCGCCGGACCCTCGACGACCTCTGGAACTTCGGCCCGCCGGTCCTCTCGGTCTCCGTGGTGCCAGTGGGGCTCACCGAGTACAGCAAGCACTCGAAGGTCCGCGAACCCGACGAGGTCGAGTGCCGCCAGGCCGTGGCGATCGTCGAGGCCGCCTCCGAGCGCGCCCGGGCGGAGCGGGGCCAGACGTGGGCCTTCGGTGCCGATGAGCTCTACGTGCGGGCCAATCTCGAGCTGCCCCCGGCCGCGACCTATGACACCTTCGACCAGGTCGAGAACGGCGTCGGTTCGGTACGCTGGCTCCAGCAGCAGGTGAGCGAGGGCGCCGCCACGCTGCCCGACTGGCAGGGGCGCCGCATCGCGGTCCTCACCGGCACGTCGATGGCCGCGCTCATGCCCAGGGTCCTCGCCCCGCTCACGGAGGCCACCGGCGCGCGGTTCGACCTGGTCGCGGTGGAGAACGACCTCTTCGGGTCCCGGGTCACGACCGCCGGCCTCCTCCCCGGTTCGGCGATCCGCGACGCGCTCGCCGGCCTCGCGGGCGCCGACCTGGTGCTCCTTCCCGGCGAATCGGTCAACGACGACGGCCTCTTCATCGACTCGATGCCATTCGCCGACGTCGCGGCCGGCGTCGACTTCCCACTGCGGCTGTCGAAGACGTTCATCGACGCCCTCACCGAACCGCTGGCCGCATGAGCAAGCCGACCGTGGCCCTGGTGGGCCGTCCCAACACCGGCAAGAGCACCCTCTTCAATCGCCTGATCGGCGGGCGCGAGGCGATCGTCTCCGACAAGGCCGGCACCACCCGCGACCGGCACTTCGGCGACGGGACCTGGAACGGTCGCGACTTCTGGCTGGTCGACACCGGCGGTCTGGTGCCCGACTCGCAGGAGACGATGGACAAGGCGATCCGGATGCAGGTGGAGCGCGCCGTGGCCGAGGCCGACCTGGTCGTGCTGCTGGTCGACGGACGCGACGGCCTCAATCCGATCGACGCCGACATCGCCAGGCGCTTGCGGCAGGCGGGTAGCGAGGTGCTGCTGGCCGTCAACAAGCTCGACGAGATCCGTGAGCAGGATGCCCGCCACGTGTTCCATGAGCTCGGGCTCGGCGAGCCGTGGCCGGTGAGCGCCGCGTCGGGGAAGGGGACCGGCGATCTCCTCGACGAGATCGTGAAGCGGCTGCCCGACCAGGACACCACCGAGGATGAGCAGGCGATTCACGTCGCCGTGATCGGCCGGCCCAACGCCGGGAAGTCGTCGCTGGTCAACAAGCTGATCGGCGAGGAGCGCCACGTGGTCACGCCGATCGCCGGGACGACCCGCGACGCGATCGATTCCGAGCTGGCGTATCACGGCCACCGACTGGTGTTCGTCGATACCGCCGGCCTGCGCCGCAAGGCGAAGGTGGCCGAGGACCTCGAGTTCTACTCGGCGATCCGCACCGAGCGGACCATCGGCCGAGCCGATGTGTGTGTGCTGGTGGTCGACGCCGAGCGCGGGCTGCACAACCAGGACCTGCGCATCGCCACCAGCGCGTGGGAACATGGCTGTGGCCTGGTCATCGTGGTCAACAAGTGGGACCTGATCCCCGACAAGGATGCCAACACCGCCAAGCGCGGCGAGGCGATGCTGGTGAAGAAGGCACCGTTCCTCGAGCATGTGCCGTTCATCTATGGCTCGGCCGTGACCGGCCAGCGGGTTCGCAAGGTCCTCGACCTGATCCTTGCCGTCGCCGAGGCACGCGACCGCCGGATCCCGACCGCCGAGGTCAACGAGGTGCTGCAGGCCCTGCTCGAGCGGAACGCCCCGCCCCAGGCGCCGGGGGAGTCGATCAAGCTGCTGTACGCCTCGCAGATCAGCATCAGGCCACCGACGTTCGCGATCGTCACCAATCGTCCCGAGGCGGTGCCCGAAGCGTACCAGCGTTTCCTGGTGCGCGGCTTCCGCGAGGCATGGGCATTCACCGGTGCTCCGGTGCGTCTCAAGCTCAATCGGCGGGGATCACGGCGATGAACTGGCCGGTGGTGCTGGCGATCGTTGCGTCGTACCTCCTCGGTGCCATTCCGACCTCGTTCCTCGTGGTCCGTGCCGCCCGCGGCGTCGATCTCCGCACCGTGGGCAGCGGCAACCTCGGCGCCACCAATCTCTACCGCCTGCTGGGTTGGAAGTTCGCCATCCCGGTGGCCCTCTTCGACATGCTCAAGGGGGCCATCCCCGCCGCGGTGTTCGCGCCACTGGTAGGGCTCGGCGAACTCGGGGCCGTGGGGCTCGGGATGATGGCCGTGGCCGGCCACGTCTATTCGGTGTTCGTGGGCTTCAAGGGAGGCAAGGGGGTGGCCACCGGCGGTGGGGTGATCCTCGGTCTGGCACCGCTCGCCTTCCTCGTGGCCCTGGTGTGCTGGATCGTGATCGTGCGTCTCACCGGCTACGTCTCGCTCGGCTCCATCATCTCGGCCCTGGTCCTGCCGCCGGCGATCCTGCTGCTGCACCCCGAACGGAGCCGGGCGTTTGTCGGACTGGTGGCACTGCTGGCCCTTCTGGTGGTCTGGCTCCACCGGGCCAACATCCGACGGTTGCTCGCAGGGACCGAGAATCGTTTCGGCCGCCGGGCCGGGACACCGAAGGAAGGAACCGCATCATGACCCGCGTCGCCGTGATCGGCGCCGGGAGTTGGGGCACCGCGCTGGCCGACCTGCTGGCCCGCCAGGGGACCTCCACCGTGCTCTGGGCCTACGAGCCGGAGGTGGTCGAGTCGGTCAATGCGCGGCACGAGAACGAGCTCTACTTCACCGGCAATCATCTCGACCCGCGCCTCACCGCGACCGGCGACCTCGCCGCCGCGCATCGGCGGGCGCCGACCTGATCTGCAGCGTGACGCCCAGCCACGTGGCGCGACAGGTCCTACCGGAGGCGAGCGCGCATATCCGCCCCGACACGATCCTGGTCTCGGCGACCAAGGGGATCGAGCCCGACTCCCTCGACCTGATGCACGAGGTGATCGCCGAGACGGTGCCGCAGGCGCGCTTCGTGGCCCTCTCCGGACCGAGCTTCGCCCAGGAAGTCCACGAGCGGCAGCCAACCGCGGTGGTGGCAGCCTCCGACGACGACGAGGCGGCGGCGCGTACCCAGCAGATCTTCTCCTCCCCCGAGTTCCGGGTCTACACCCAGCACGATGTGGTCGGGGTCGAGCTGGCCGGCTCGCTCAAGAACGTGATGGCGATCGCTGCCGGGGTGCTCGAGGGACTGGGGATGGGGCACAACCCGCGCGCCGCACTGCTGACCCGGGGCCTCGCCGAGATCGGCCGGCTGGGCGAGGCGATGGGCGCCGATCCGCTCACCTTCGCCGGACTGGCGGGGATGGGCGACCTGATCCTGACCTGCACCGGCGGCCTGTCGCGCAATCGCCAGCTGGGGATCGACCTCGGGCAGGGGAAGTCGCTCGAGGAGCATCGCGCCGGGGTGCGCACCGTGGCCGAGGGGGTCAACACCGCCCTGGGCGCCTCGCGACTCGCCACCCGGCACGGCGTGGAAATGCCGATCACCGAGCAGGTCAAGGCGGTGCTTTTCGACAATGTGGCCCCGGCCGACAGCATCCGCACCCTGATGGAACGGACCCTCAAGGCGGAGACCTGGGGATGACGATGCCGAATCCCGTCCAGCAGTTCTTCTCGATCGGTGAGGTCTGCCAGCTCACCGACCTCAAGCCGCACGTGCTGCGCTACTGGGAGAGCCAGTTCCGCTTCCTCAACCCCGCCAAGAACCGTTCGGGGAACCGGGTCTACAAGGCCCGTGAGGTGGAGCTGATCATGCTGGTCAAGCACCTGCTCTACACCGAGAAGTACACCATCGAGGGTGCCCGACTCCGGCTCGATCACTATCGCCGCACCGGCGAACTCCGGGGCCAGGGCTCCGCGGCCATGCGGGCCGAGACGGTGCGCGAGATCGCGAGGGAACTCGACGACATCATGGCCGTGCTCGATGGCCGGACACCGGTGATGCGGAAGAAGGCGGCAAGTGGTGAAGGGTGAATCGTGAATGGTGAATGGGGACCATCCGTGCGCTCCCATTCACGCTTGACCATTGACCATTCACCAGTTGATCCTCGCTCGGTTAGGATTCGGCCATGAAGATCCTGGTCACCAACGACGACGGCATCCTCTCGCCGGGACTGCAGGTGCTGGCCGCGGGTTGTCGCGAGGTCGCCGAAGTCACCGTCGTGGCCCCCGACCGTGAGCAGAGTGCCCAGAGCCACGCCCTCACGATGACCCGGCCGCTCCGTCCGGTGCGCCGACCCGACGGCTCCTGGCAGGTCGACGGCACCCCCACCGACTGCGTGCTGCTGGCAATCGAGGCACCGCTGGTCGGTGAGCGACCCGACTTCGTGTTCAGCGGGATCAATCACGGCCCCAACATGGGCGAGGATGTGCTCTACAGCGGCACCGTCTCCGCCGCGATGGAGGCGGTGGTGCTGGGGATCCCCGGGGTGGCGTTCTCGTTCGCCGGCCGGCGCGACGACCTGCTCGCCGGCTACGCCGAGCTGGTTGCCAACCTCGTGCGCCGGATCGTGACGCTGGAAGACATCCCGCCTGCCACCCTCCTCAACATCAACCTCCCCGGCATCCCGGTCGACGAGGTGAAGGGGGTGCGCGTGGTGCGGATGGGATCGCGCTTCTTCCAGAACTCGATGACCAAGCACCAGGATCCGTGGGGCAGGGAGGTCTACTGGATCGGCGGCGGCACCACCACGTGGACCGGCGAGCAGGACACCGATCACGCCGTGGTGCGCGAGGGCTACGTGGCGATCACGCCGCTGCACCTCGACCTCACCGCCCATGCCCAGCTGGAGACCGTGCGGAGCTGGGCGCTGGCGCTCGAGGACGGATGAGCGACGGGTACGTCGGCTACCGGAGCGCCCTGGTCGAGGCCCTGCAGCAGAAGGGGATCCACGACATGGCGGTGCTCCGGGCGGTGGCCACCGTCCCCCGGCACCGGTTCGTCCCCGAACACCTGCTGGCCCGCGCCTACGACGACGTCGCCCTCCCGATCGGCCAGGGCCAGACGATCTCCCAGCCCTATGTCCAGGCTCGCTCCTGCGAACTGCTGGAACTGAAGGGTACCGAGCGGGTGCTGGAGATCGGCACCGGTTCAGGCTACCAGACGGCACTGCTCTGCATGCTCGCGGAGTCGGTCTTCTCGCTGGAGCGGCTCCCCGACCTGGCCCGCAGGGCCCGGGAGGCACTTCGCGAGACCGGCTTCGACAATGTCTCCGTGATCCACGGCGACGGCACCCTGGGCTGGAAGCCGGATGCCCCCTATCAGGCGATCGTGGTGGCGGCCGGCTCGCCCGAGGTGCCGCGGCCGCTGGTGGAGCAATTGGCGCCCGGAGGCCGATTGGTGGTCCCGATTGGCCCGCAAGATGCTCAGGTTCTCACCCTCGTCACCCGGCACCTCGACGGGCCGGGATACGACGAGACCCCGGTGTCCGACGTTCGCTTCGTCCCACTCCTTGGCCAGTTCGGCTGGGCGCCTCCGGAAAGCTGAATGGACCTGATCCGCCAGTTCGTCGACTTCTTCCTGCACCTCGACCATCACCTCGGCGAGATCATCAGGAACTACGGGACGTGGACCTACGGGATCCTCTTCCTGATCGTCTTCTGCGAGACCGGGCTGGTGATCCTGCCGCTCCTCCCGGGCGACTCGCTGCTCTTCGCGGCCGGGACCTTCGCGGCGTTGGGCGACCTCAATCCGTTCCTGCTGGCCGGCCTGCTGATGCTGGCGGCGATCCTCGGCGACAGCGTCAACTACTGGATCGGGTCCCGAATCGGAACGCGGGCCTTCTCGGGGGAGATCCGCTTCCTCAAGCAGGAGTACCTCGACCGCACCCGGGCCTTCTACGCCCGCCATGGGGGCAAGACGATCATCCTGGCCCGCTTCGTCCCGATCGTGCGGACCTTCGCCCCCTTCGTGGCCGGGGTGGGGGAGATGGACTACCCCCGCTTCCTGAGTCTACAACGTGGTCGGCGGAATCGCCTGGGTCTCGCTCTTTACCGGGGCGGGGTACTGGTTCGGCAACATCCCGGCGGTCAAGGAGCGCTTCTCGCTGGTGATCATGGGGATCATCATCGTGAGTGTGCTGCCCATCGGGATCGAGATGCTCAAGAGCTGGAGAGCACGCCGGCTCGACAGGGCATGAACTCATTCTCAACTGTGCTAACATGTTGTCCCTTATCATATTGCCGGGTGCACCTCATCCATGTTGGTAGGTCAGTGCGACTCCTGTTCTCAATTGTCCTGACCCCACTGGTTGCCCTGGTCGGCTGCGCCGCCCCAGTCGATGCCCCGCAGGGCACCGCCTTCACCACCGCCACCGCCCAAGCGGGCCAGCTGGCCCGGATCCGTGGCGAGCCGGCCTTCATCCGCTGTGGCGGCCCCCCGGACACCCTCTGGATCGCCGACACCCCCGACCATCAGGTCGACAGCGCCCTCGCCGAGTTCGGCGACGGACCGCTGCCGGCGGTGATCCGGGTCGACGGCGGGGTGGTGACCACCGTCCGATATGTGGCCCCCGAGGGCCCCGACTGTGCCCAGCTGCTCCGCGATGGGGACCTCACGGCCCACGGCAATGAGCCGTTCTGGCATCTCGGGGTGACCGGCGACTCGGCGGTCGTGTCCACCCCGGAGGCGCGGACGGGCCCCCGGTTCGGGGACGGCCGCTGGGCTCGGCTGGCCGACTCGGGGTGGCGCTACGAGGCGCTGGGGGCGGATGGCACCGATTCCCTTGCGGTCCTGCTCTCCGAGCGTCGCTGCTTCGATGGGATGTCCGGGGCGTGGTTCCCGTTCGCGGTTCGCGTGAGCTGGGGGGAGCACCAGCTGAGCGGCTGTGCGCTGGAGGGACGGGGCGCCCTGCAGAACTGATCTGGTAGATTCGGGTGACCCCACCCCTCGAGGACCCGATGCGCATTCCCCTTGGCGCCCTCGCGCTTTTGCTCGGCACGCTCGCCATGCCGCTCCTCGCCCAGGACGCCGCCGGGTTCCCGGTGGCCAAGTGTGGCGAACTCACCGAACCGATCGGCCTGGTGACCGCGTCGGGGCGCGTGGCCTTCCTGCTGGGGACCGATGGCCACCCCGACACGACCTCGATCCGGGTCATCGAAGTGGAAACCGTTTCCCCCGCCGCCTATCGGAGCGTCGCGGCCCGGTTGCTCTCGGCCTGTCGTTTCCGTGTCCCGAAGGGGGCCGCCTCCGGGCCCTTTCCGGTGTCGCTGACGCTCGATTTCCAGGGGAATGCCGAGCGCCCGCCGAACGCGATGCCGGAATCCGAGTTGCCGGCGGGTCTCGAGATCGGGAGGGTGCTGCTGCCGACCGAGGGGCTACCCCTCTCATGGGACAGTGGTCGCCTCGAGGAGTATCCGGTGGCGACCCGGCGCTGCAAGGCGGTCTTCGTCGGGGGGCCGCCCTCGGGGATCTTCACCTCATTCACCAACCTGCAGGCGGCGATGAACGCCTGGGGCCGGAGCCGGCACGCTCGGGTGACCGTCACGCTCGAGGTCCGGCGCGACGGGAGTGTCCCGCTCGAGTCCATCAGGTTCGAACGGGCGATGAACATGGGAGATCCAGCCAGGCTCGCCGCCGAGTTGTCCCGGTGCACCTTCGTACCCGGTCGGATCGGAGGCCAGGTGATCGAGGCCGAGGCGCGATTCCGACTCGGCAACCTGGGCTCACGATGACATCCCCGGCGCCGACGCTGCGACTCGCCCGGTCGGGTGATGAGACGCTCCTCGATCGGGTGGCCGCTGGGGTATTCGATCACCCCGTCGACCCGGAGCTCTGGCGCCGGTTCCTCTCGGACCCACGCCATCACATCGTCGTGGCGCTTGAAGGCAATCTCATTGTGGGGATGGCCACGGGGGTCGACTACATCCATCCCGACAAGCCGGCCGAGTTGTTCGTCAACGAAGTCGGCGTGGCATCGGGTCGTCGCGGCCAGGGGATCGGCCGGCGGCTCCTGGAGGCGCTCCTCGACCACGGCCGCTCGCTCGGCTGCCGGGAGGCCTGGGTGCTGGCCGATCCCGACAACGCAGCGGCGGCGCGACTCTATCGCGGCGCCAACGGTCACCCGTCCGGTGCCACCATGTATTCCTTCCCGATCGCCTGAGGGGGCTGGGCGAACCCACCGCGATGTGGTCGGTGGGACTCGACATGGGCCTCTGACCCGACCGGTGTTCACGTCACCTCGCCACCGCATTCCCGGAGCTCGACATGGCCATCCCACGCCCGGCACCCAACGACTATCCGCACTACTATCGACGCTACGTGGACCTGGTCGCCGACGGCGACATCCTGGCAACGCTCACCGGGCAGATGGCGGAGACCCAGGCGCTGCTCGCCGGGGTCCCTCCTCATCTCGAGGAGTCTCGCTATGCCCCGGACAAGTGGAGCGTCCGGGAAGTGGTCGGACACTGCATCGACACCGAACGGGTCTTCGCCTTCCGGGTGCTGTGGATCGCCCGCGGGGCCACCGGGGGGCAGCCGGGCATGGACCAGGACGAGTGGGCTGCGGTGTCGAATGCCGGGAGCCGCCCACTCGCCGCACTGGCCCGCGAATGGGCCGGGCTTCGGCGCGACATGGTCACCATGCTGGGATCACTCGATCCCGACGGGCTGGCCCGGGTGGGCAACGCCAGCGGCCTGCAGTTCACTGCGGCAGCCTTCCCGTGGATCGCGGCAGGCCACGAACTGCACCACCGCCAGCTGCTGCTCGATCGCTACGGCCTGGGCTCGGTGACACCCTGAGCGGGCGATGACCATCGCAGGGGCGCTGGTGCGCCGCCTGCAGCACCGCTGACGCCGCCTCGCGCGACCGGGCGCGTTCCCCTAGTTTTCGCCGGCGCGCCCCCGTAGCTCATCTGGATAGAGCGCTCGTTTCCTAAATGAGAGGTAGCAGGTTCGAGTCCTGCCGGGGGCATTCCTGCCCATGCGCCTCCACCTCCCGTCCCGAACTCCAGGAGCCCCGATGCGATCCATCGCCGCTGCCTCGGTTGCTGCCTTCGCCGCACTGGCCATCCTCGTCGTCCCGGTCGAGGCCCAATTCGGCCTCGGCGCCCGCTATGCGACCCCGTCGGGCGATTTCGGCAAGGCCCTCGATGCCGGCTACGGCGGCTACGTCAAGTACGAGGTCAGCGCGGTGCTGATCGGCGTCGCGGCCGAAGGGAACCTCACCCGCTTCAGCGGGGCAGGCGACGCGCCCTCGACCACCGTGGCCGGCGGCCAGATCGGTCCCCGGCTGGGCATGGGGCTGGTCCGGGTCGGGCTCGACCTCGGCTGGTACAGCAAGGTCGAGAAGGTCGGCTACTCACCGAACCTCTCGGTGGCGATCGGCCCGCTCGAGGCCGGGGCCGGGGCCACCTTCTTCAAGGGCGGTCGCTGGTTGTATCTGCGCGCCGGCCTGAGGTTCTGAGCGATGGCCGCCCGACTCCTCGTCGCCCTGGCACTCTTCGCGATGCTGGCGTTCGCCGTCGGCCGGTGGCGCACGGCCCAGCTCCACACCAAGATCCTGCTCGGCCTCGGCATCGGTGCGGCGGCCGGCATCACCGGCAAGCTCTGGTTCCCCGGCGCCCCGTGGCTGATGTGGCTGGTCGACAACGTCGCCAACCCGGTGGGGCAGGTCTTCCTCCGCATGCTGTTCATGATCGTCATCCCGCTGATCTTCGGCTCGGTGACCCTCGGCGTGGCCTCACTCGGTGACCTCAAGAAGATCGGTCGGGTGGGCGGCAAGGCCTTCGGCTTCTTCTTCCTCACCACGGCGGCGGCCGCGACCATCGGCCTCACGCTGATGAACGTGATCGCTCCCGGCCGGCGGATGGATCCGGCCGTGCGCGCCGACCTGCTGGCCCAGTACGGCGGCGAGGCCGCCCAGCGGGTCGGGGGCGGGGTCGATTTCGGGATCAACACCTTCGTCAACATCGTGCCACGCAACATCGTCGACACGATGGCCCGGATGGACATGCTCGGGCTGATCTTCTTCTCGATCATCTTCGGGATCGCGCTGACCCAGATCCCCAAGGCCAAGGCCCAGCCGATCCTCGACATCCTCGACGGCCTGGTCGAGGCGGTCTCCAAGATCATCGACTACGCCATGCGGCTGGCCCCCTACGGCGTCGCCGGGCTGATCTTCGCCGTGTCGGTGCGATTCGGCACCGAGGTGCTCCAGTCGCTGGCCTACTACGTGGGAACGGTGATGCTGGGGTTGATCCTCCACCTCACCGGGGTGATCGGCGTGCTGGCCAGGTTCCTGATCGGGGTGCCGTACCGGACCTTCTTCCGGAAGTGCCGCACCCTGATGGTGACGGCGTTCTCCACCTCGAGCTCGAACGCCACCCTACCGGAGAACATCAAGACCGCCGAGGAGGAGTTCGGCGTGCCCAACGAGATCGCCTCGTTCGTGCTGCCGCTCGGGCGCCACGATGAACATGAACGGGACGGCGTTGTTCGAGGGGATGACGGTGCTGTTCCTGTCGCAGGTCTTCGCGCTGGGCCTCAGCATCCCGAGCCAGATCGCGGTGGTGGTCCTCTGCGTGATCACGGCGGTGGGGGCGGCCGGCGTCCCCGGCGGATCGATCCCGCTCCTGGCGCTGATCCTGACCACGGTCCACATCCCGGCCGAGGGGATCGCCCTGATCCTCGGCGTGGACCGGATTCTCGACATGAGCCGCACGGTGCCCAACGTGATGGGGGACCAGCTGACCACGCTGTTCGTGGCGAAGTCGGAGGGCGTCGCCCTCCGGATCGACTGAACCGAGGGGCCGAACGCCAAACGGGGCCCGGGGGAGTGATCCCCCGGGCCCCGCTTGCGATCTGTCGCTTTCGCCTACTGCAGCTTGACGACGTTCTCCGCGGCCGGGCCCTTCTGGCCCTGCACGACATCGAACTCGACCTGCTCACCCTCGGTCAACGACTTGAAGCCGCTGCCCTGGATGGCGCTGTGGTGGACGAAGCAGTCCTTCTGCCCGTCGGCCGGGGTGATGAACCCAAAGCCCTTGGCGTCGTTGAACCACTTGACCGTTCCGGTAGTACGCATTCCAAACTCCTGATGCTGCGATGCTCGTTGGAGTCCGGATTGTCCGTACTCACCGACCGTCGCTGTTCCGCGGCAAGAACCCCCCGCGTTGGGGGCGATCACCGGCCGCAAAAAGGGACCCGAACACGTCATGTCCAGGTCCACTTATCGGGCTGGTCCGGGTTGCCCCGGGGTGAGTCGCTCGGGAAAAGGTGGGCGCTTCGGCCCCCTTTGCGCAAGCCCCCGGCCCGGATTGGGGTTATCATTGATCCGATGGCCTCTCCGGCCTCCCCCAGCGCCCCCACCATGGAGCCACACTGAGCGCCTGCCCCTCGTTCCCGGTTCGCGACGGGAACACCTTCCTGACCGAGGTTCGAGCCGCGGTCGAACGGCACTTCGCCCAAGCATGGGATGAGCCCCAGGGCGACGCCGGGAATGGTGCTGAAGACGGTCCTCCTCCTCTCGATGACCGTCGTGCCCTACCTCCTGATCCTCACCGGGGCGGTCCCCCCGGTGGCGATGCTGCCTTTGGCGGTCGTGCTCGGCCTCGGCATCGCCGGGATCGGGTTCGCGGTGGCCCACGACGCCCTGCACGGCAGCTACACCGACCACCCCAGGGTCAACGCTGCCATCGGGGCGTCGATGGACCTGATCGGGGGGAGCAGCTACCTCTGGCGGCTCACCCACAACGTGATCCACCACACCTACACCAACATCCACGGCACCGACGAGGACCTGGCCGTCTCGCCGCTGCTCAGGCTGTCGCCCCACGCCCCCAAGCGCTGGTTCCATCGCTGGCAGCACTGGTACGCCCTGGCCCTGTACGCCCTGACCACGATCTTCTGGGTCTTCATCAAGGACTGGAAATACCTCTTCGCCCGCGACCTGGGACCCTACAAGAACCGCAGCCACAAGCGCGGCGACGTGGTCGGCCTGGTGGTCGGCAAGGTGGTCTACTACACCTGGTCGCTGGTGCTGCCCTTCGCCCTGATCCCGCTGCCGTGGTGGCAGATCGCCCTGGGGATCCTGCTGGTCCATCTGGTGGCCGGCGTCACGCTCGGGATCGTCTTCCAGCTGGCCCACGTGGTCGAGGAGACCGCCCATCCCGAGCCGGATGCGACCGGGGCGATGCCCCAGAGCTGGGTGGTCCACGAGATGGAGACCACCGCCAACTTTGCCCCGCGCAACAAGGTGCTGAACTGGTACGTGGGCGGCCTCAACTTCCAGGTGGAGCACCACCTCTTCCCCCGGGTGTGCAGCGTCCACTATCCGCAGATCGCGCCGATCGTGCGGGAGGTCGCGGCACGACACGGGGTGCCGTACCACAGCCACCCCACCTTCCGGGCGGCCGTTCGTTCCCACCTCGCCACGCTGCGGCTCTTCGGCAACGCGGCCTGACGCGACTCGATGGACCGGCGTGACGCGCGCGATGGCGAGCGTCACGCTCCCGTTTTCCCGACCACATAGCGGCCCGCCGATCGGCAACCTGACACCGCGCCGATGCGTATGCTCTCCGTCACCCACCACACACCGGAGCATCATCATGCGGATCCTCCCGGCCATTCGCAGCGCCGCGCTGGCGGCCCTCCTCATCGTCCCGGCGGGCATCCAGGCCCAGGAACCGGTCGACGTCGCCACGATCCAGCGGATCAAGACCGAGGCGACGGACCGATCCCAGGTGATGGACATCATGAGCTGGCTGACCGACGTGCACGGCCCGCGACTCACCGGGTCGCCGATCACCAAGGCGGCAGGCGACTGGGCGATGACCACCATGAAGAGTTGGGGCCTGCAGAACGTCCACGAGGAGACGTGGGGCCCATTCGGTCGTGGCTGGACCGCGGATCGGGTCAGCGCCAACATCATCGCCCCCCATCCGTTCGCGATGATCGCCTACGTCGGGGCGTGGTCCACCGGCACCAATGGCCCCGTGGCCGGTCCCGTGGTCCGGGTCACGATCGATTCGATGGCCGACTTCGCCCGCTACAAGGGCAAGCTCCGGGGCGCCTGGGTGATCATGACGGACCCGGTGGAGCTGGAGCCGCACTTCGACCCGCTCGCCTCGCGGCTCAGCGATGAACGACTCGAGCAGATGGCCGCGGCGACTCCGCCCGAGCCGCGGTCCGGCAACCGGACCTATCGCCGCCGCCCGGCGGGCGCGATGGAGGTCGCCCGCGCTCGCACCCAGTTCCTCGTCGACGAGGGTGCCCTGGGCGTGCTCCAGTCGGGCCGCGGCTCCGACGGCACCGTCTTCGTGTCGGCCACCGGATCCCGCGCGGTCGATGCTCCCGCCGTCGGTCCCCACCATCGTCCTGGCCGCCGAGCACTACGGCAAGATCGCCCGGATGGTGGAGCGGGGGGTGCCGGTGCAGGTCGAGATCGACGCCGAGGTGACCTTCTACAATGACGACCTCAACTCCTTCAACGTGATCGGCGAGATCCCGGGCACCGACCCGGCACTGAAGGATGAGGTGGTGATGATCGGCGGCCACTTCGACTCGTGGCACGCCGGGACCGGCGCCACCGACAACGCCGCCGGCTCGGCGACGATGATGGAGGCGATGCGGATCCTCAAGGCACTCGACCTCAAGCCGCGCCGCACCATCCGGATCGGGCTCTGGACCGGTGAGGAGCAGGGGCTGCTGGGCTCGCGCGCCTACGTGGCACAGCACTTCGGCACTCGCGACTCGACCGGGCTCCACGCCACGCCCGAGCAGGCGAAGTTCGCGGCCTACTTCAACGTCGACAACGGCACCGGCAAGATCCGCGGCGTCTACGAGCAGGGCAACGCCGCGGTCGCCCCGATCTTCGACGCCTGGATGGGGCCGTTCAAGGACGGCGGCATGAAGACGCTCACCATCAGCAACACCGGCGGCACCGATCACCTGTCGTTCGACGCGGTCGACCTGCCGGGGTTCCAGTTCATCCAGGATCCGGTGGAATACAGCACGCTGACCCACCACTCCAACATGGATGTGTACGAGCGGATCCAGCCCGACGACATGAAGTGGAACTCGGCGGTGCTCGCCGCCTTCGCCTGGCAGGCAGCCCAGCGCGACGAGAAGCTGCCGCGGAAGCCGATGAACTGACCCGGCACGAAGCCGACGTCACGGGCGAGGAGGGCAGGGAAGCGCCATCCTCGCCCGTGGCGCATCGTGCTCCCCCGGGGCGGGTCTCGCGTCACGTTCGGGCCGTCGCCATGTTAGGAGATCCCCAGTCCCCGCAACAGGTCGTCTCATGCCCCTCGCGCGCCTGCCCTGGCTGCCCGCACTGCTCCTCGCCGTCGCGACGGTCCCTGCCGCGGGCCAGTCGGCCCGGATCAGCGAAACGACCCGGACCATCACCACCTACCCGTTTTCCGAACCCGATCGCGTCCCGATGCTCGTCCGCGACGAGCGCCTCTACCCCTACCACGCCTTCGGCGGCTACGCCGCGACCGGGACCCCGCGACAGTGGAAGGTGGTGACGCTCGAGAACGACCTGATCGCGGTCGACATCCTCCCCGAGGTCGGCGGCAAGGTCTGGGGGGCGACGGTCAAGCGGACGGGGCGCGACTTCATCTATCGGAACCACGTGCTCAAGTTCCGGAACATCGCGCTGCGCGGCCCGTGGACCTCCGGCGGCATCGAGTTCAACTTCGGCGTGGTCGGGCACACGCCCTCCACCGCGACCCCGGTCGACTACACCACCCGCCGGAATCCCGACGGCAGTGTGAGCTGCATCGTGGGGATGATGGACCTGCCATCGCGCACGCAGTGGCGAGTGGAGATCCGCCTCGCGCCCGGCCGGGCGGCGTTCGAGACCAACGTCCTCTGGTACAATCCCACCCCGCTCGAGCAGCCCTACTACAACTGGATGACCGGGGCCGCTCCAGCGCGAGACGACCTGGTGATGACGATCCCGGGCAATGCCTACCTCGGCCATCCCGGCAACGTGTCGCCGTGGCCGATCGACTCGGCCGGACGCGATCTGCCCGAGTACGCCGCCAACACCTTCGGCGGCAACAAGTCGTATCACGTGGTCGGTGAACTCGCCGATTTCTTCGGCGGCTACTACCGCGATGGCGGCTTCGGTTTCGGACACTGGGCACCCTACGACCAGATGCCCGGCCAGAAGCTCTGGCTCTGGGCCCTCTCCCGCGAAGGCGGCATCTGGGAGGACCTGCTGACCGACACCGACGGCCAGTACGTGGAGTACCAGGCTGGCCGGTTGCTGGTGCAGTACACCCCGACAGGTGCCGTCAATCCGATCGCCCAGGCAGGCTTCGAGCCCGGCGCCACCGACCGCTGGTCGGAGCGCTGGTTCCCGCTCGAGGGGCTCGGCGGCCTCACCGCCGCCTCGAGCGACGGGGCAATCCACGTCGACACGACCGGCGGGCGGCTCACGATCGCCGCCGAGGCCTTTCGGGCGGTGACCGACACACTGCGGGTGCTGGGCCCGGAGGGGATCGTCTTCGCCGACACCGTGGCCTTCGTGCCGCTGGTGCCCTACACCCGGACGATCCCCTGGCCCTCGGGCACCTCGTATCGCATCCGGCTCACCGCGCTCGGCATCGACCACGACTCCGATCCGTCGAGCCGGATGATCCACCGCCCATGGACCACTGATTCCTCGGCGACCGCCTCGATTCCCGATGTCGATCGCTGGACCACCGAGGCCGAGCAGCTCGCCCTCGGCCGCCACTATCCGGAGGCCCGTGCGCGGTACCAGCGCGTGCTCGAGCGAGCCCCATGGCATCGCGAGGCGCTGCTCGGGATGGCGCAACTCGAGTATCGCCGTGGCCGGTACACCGATGGCCTCGAGCTGGCCCGACGCGCCCTCCAGCTCGACGCCTATGACCCCGAGGCCAACTTCGTGGCCGGGACGCTCTATCAGGCGCTCGATCGCCGTGCCGACGCGATCGATGCCCTCGGATGGGCCGCGCGCTCGTTGCGATACCGGAGTGCGGCCAACGTGCAGCTGGCCGAACTCTCTCTCAGGAACGGCGATACACCGGGAGCGACCCGTCACGCCCGGGAAGCGCTCGCCTACGACCGCGGCAACCTCCCAGCGCGCGAGCTCCTGGCGATCGTTGCCCGACGCGCTGGCGACACCGCCCAGGAACGTCGGCTCGCCGGTGCGATGCTGGCGATTGATCCCTTGCACCACTTCGTGGCCGCGCAACGCTATCTCGCCGACCCATCCCCGGCCGCCCTGCGGCAGTTTCGCGCCAGCATCGGCGGGGAGTATCCCGATCAGGTGATCCTCGAACTGGCGATCGACGCGGTGCGTCGCGGCGCGCGCGACGACGCGCTGGGCATCCTGACTGCAGGATCGGGTCCGATCGCCCGCGCCTGGTCGGCATACCTGGGCCACGACGCGACGCCGGTGCACGGTGCGGCCCCGCTCGACCTGGTCTTCCCGTATCGCCCCGAGACGATCCCGGTGCTGCAGTGGGTCACGGAGCAGAACCCGGATTGGTCGTGGCGCTACCTGCTGGCGCTCAATCTCTGGTCGTGTGACCGTCCCGAGGAAGCCGCAGCGATTCTCGAGTCGCTCGACACCATCGACTACGGGCCGGCGCTGGTGGCCCGCGGCCTGCTGCTCGAGGCAGTCCGGCACCTCGACCCGATCCCGGATCTGCGCCGCGCGGTCGCCCGCGACCCAGCGGATCGGCTGCTGCGGGTGACACTGGTGAGGAAGCTCCAGGAGCGCAGCGACTGGCAGGGTGCGCTGGTCGTGGCCGACAGCGGTCGGCAACGCTTCCCGACCGACTTCAACCTCGACCTGCTCGCGGTGAACTCGCTGGTGCATCTGGGGCGGGGCAGCGAGGCGGCCACGCTTCTCGACCGGACCCACGTGCTGCCCTCGGAGAACGCGCGCGACAGTCACCGACTCTACGTGCAGGCGCACACGATCGCGGCGCTCGATGCCATCGATGCCCGTCGGCTCGCGACGGCCCGCCGCCACCTCGAGGCGGCGCTCGAGTGGCCCGAGCACCTGGGGCAGGGGAAGCCCTACCATGCCGAGGAACGGCTGACGCGCTATCTCCTTGGCGTCACTGCCGCTCGCGAGGGGGACACGACGGCGGCACGACGCCAGTGGGAGGCCGCGGCGAACGCCACCGGGGCGACCACCCCTGCGCTGGTGCTCGTGAGCGCCTTGGCAAGGGCCAGACTCGGTCGGGGACCCGCGCCTGTTGCACCGACCACCACTTCCGATGACCTCGACCGGCGCCTCGTGCTGCGCGCCATGGAACTCGATCGATGATGCTCGCTCCCGCCCTCACGCTGCTCACCCTCCTGGCCGCTGCGCCGGCCGACACCACCGTGGCCCCCGGGCAACTCTACCGGGCCCCGGCGATCGCCGACACCGTCGATGGCGTGACCTGGGGGGTGGGGAACTGGACGCCATGGCTCGAGGCCGGCGCCAAGGGCGACTCCTGGGGCAACCATCGCGCGGTGGTGCAGCTCGATGGCGCGACGGGCGACGCGGTCGCCGTGACGATTCCCTGGCGCCGCCACGACGATCATCCCGAGACCAAGGCCGTGGTGGTGCTCGATGCCGCGACCGGCCAGCCGGTCAACTCGCTGGTGCACCACATCGACAACGTGTCCGGCGAGATCGTCTTCGAACCCCACTCCGGTTCAACCACCTACCACGTGTACTACATGCCGTGGCGATCGACCGGCGGCTATTACCCCAAGGTGACCTACCCGGCCGTGATGCATCAGTCCGATGCGGCCTGGACCGCGCAGGCGGCGGCGCGCGACTTCGACTCGCTTGCCGAGGCGCGCACGACCCGGATCGAATCGGTCAACGCCTTCCATAGCTTCTTCCCGATGGAGGTGATCGCCACCCCCGAGGCGACGGCGCGCTTCCTCCAGGCTGCCGGAGGCTGGGCCCTGGTCGCCGAGCACCGCGACTTTCCCGTCGCCATGCGCCGCTTCATCCCGCAGCACTGGGTGCGTCGGGCCGACCCGACCACGCTCGAGAGCCGGGCGCTCCGAGGCGAGGCGTTCACCTTCCAGGTGGCGGTGGTGGCGGGTAGCGCCGACCGCGACTCGCTGGAGGTACGGTTCGAGGGATTCCCTGCGAGCGTCGCCGCGGCGATGACCTGCTTCAACTGCGGCGGCATCGACGAGAAGGGCCAGCCGTTCACGAAGGTCATCTCGGTCCCGGCGGGCACCGTGCAGCCGCTCTGGATCGGCGTGCATGTGCCGCGCGATCAACCGACTCGGCATGGTCGACCGGCCGAGTGATCGTCCGGCCTCGCGGGACAGGACGCCAGAGTCGGTGACGCTGCGCCTGCAGATCCTGCGCCGACACCGCCGTCAATCATGGCTACGACGAACCGCAACTGATGACCCGGCTCTTCTGGCTCAACTCGACGATCGGGAGCGACTCCAACGCGATCGTCCCGCCGTTCACGCCGGTGCGGGTGAACGGGCGCAGGCTCGACATCCTCGGACGGCGGATCACCCTCGGTGCCAACGGCATGCCCGAGCAGATCACATCGTTCTTCACCCCCACGGTCGAGGCGGTGAGCGGTCCGGCCAGCCCGATCCTCGCCGCACCGATCGCCCTCGAGCCGGTCGTGGGCGGGCAGACGGAGCGGTTCGTACCCGACGGTGGCTTCCGGGTCCATTCGGCGGGGCGGGGCGCGGCCACCTGGGCCACCTCGGCCAGCTCCCCTGATTTCGGGATGCACGTCGAGGGGCGCCTCGAATACGATGGGATGCTGAGCTACCGGATCCGGCTCACCGCCCGCCGCGACGTGACGGTCGACGACATCCGCCTGCCGGTCGCGTACCGACCCGATGCGGCGACGTGGATGCTCGGCCTCGGCAGGGAAGGGGCCCGCCGTCCCGATTCGCTCGACTGGAAGTGGGACGTGACCAGGCACCAGGAGGGGCTCTGGCTCGGCGGCATCAACCAAGGGCCTGCAGTACGTGCTGCGCGACGACGACTACCTGCGGCCGCTCAACACCAACTTCTACCAGAATCAGCCGCTCCGGACTGCCTGTGGCATGGGTGAACAACGGCAAGGGCGGCATCCGGATCCGGACCGACGGCAACGCCGTGGTGGCCACCAACTATTCGGGGACACGCAGGCTGGCCCGGGGCGACACGCTGGAGTTCAACGTCCGCTTCCTGGTCACCCCGTTCAAGCCGATCGACACCCGGCAGCACTTCCGGACCCGGTTCGTGCACCAGTACGTGCCGGTCGACAGCGTCAAGGCGCTCGGGCGGCACGGTGGTCAACATCCATCATGCCAACGCGATCAACCCCTACATCAACTACCCCTTCTTCCACCTCGACCAGCAGAAGGCGTACATCGAGGAGGCGCACGCCAAGGGGATCAAGGTCAAGCTCTACGACACGATCCGGGAGCTCACCTACCACGCCTACGAGCTCTTCGCGCTTCGGAGCCTCGGCGACGAGATCCTCAACGACGGCGAGGGCGGTGGCCATTCATGGCTACAGGAGCACCTCGGCGGTCACTACCACGCCGGCTGGCATGCCTACGGCGTCGACGACGCGGCGATCCTCGACAAGGGCACCAGCCGCTGGACCAACTACTACATCGAGGGGCTGGCGTGGCTGGCCGAGCACCAGAAGATCGACGGCCTCTATCTCGACGACATCGCCTTCAGCCGAGAGACCGTCAAGCGGCTCCGCACCGTGCTCAGGCCCGGCGCGACACAGTGATCATCGACCTCCACTCGGCCAACCAGTTCAACCCGCGCGACGGCTTCATCAACAGCGCGATGCTCTACATGGAGCACTTCCCCTACATCTCCCGGCTCTGGTTCGGCGAGTACTTCGACTACAGCAAGCCGCCCGACTACTTCATGACCGAGGTCTCGGGGCTGCCGTTCGGGCTGATGGGCGAGATGCTGCAGGACGGCGGCCAGCCGTGGCGGGGGCTCGTCTACGGCATGACCTCTCGCTTCTGGGGCGACACCGACCCGCGGCCGGTGTGGCGGATGATGGACGCCTTCGGGATCGCCGGCAGCCGGATGCGGGGCTACTGGCTCCCGGTGCCGGGCGTCACCACCGGCAACGAGGCGATCAAGGGCACCGCCTACGCCCGTGGCGACTCGATCCTGGTGGCGCTCGGCTCATGGTCCAAGCGCGACGAGGCGATCGCGCTGCAGATCGACCCGGCGCTCACCCGGGGGTGGGGCTCGATGACCGCAACCGCGCCGGCGGTGGAGGGGCTGCAGGCCGGCGGACCGGTCGACCTGGTCGCATTGGTCGTCCGGCCGACAAGGGGCTGTTCGTGGTGGTGCGGCGGGGGCGATGAAGGGATGCGCGGCCGGCATGCTTGCAAGTCGGCAGTGGGGTGATCGCACCGACACGCCATGCTCCGACACCTGCTCGCAGTGCCGCCTGGCCGTTCGTCGGCGGCGGGGTCTCTCGAAAGTGCTTCAGGTGAAGTGCGTAAGCCCCCCCCCACATAGCGAGTTACGGCGCGACTAGGAAAAACCCTAGTGGGGTTTAGGGGTTGCCGAGAACTTGCCCATCTACGAACCGGCACATACCGTGTGAGAGAAAGGCGTGCTGCGTAAGCTTACCCGTCAAGGATACAGGTCATAGCTAGACTTTTCACGCTGCCTCGGTTCTCGGCAGAAAGGTCCGCGGCGGCACTCGGCCGAGACTGCGATGCGGCCGCTCGGTGTTGTAGCACTCCCGCCACTGCTCGGTCACCTGCCGGACCTCGGCCAGCGAGGTGAAGACCCAGGCGTCGAGCACCTCGTGGCGGTAGGTCCGGTTGAAGCGCTCGATGAAGGCATTCTGGTTCGGCTTCCCCGGCTGGATGTGATGCAGCACGACCCCATGATCCGCACACCAGCGCGCCAGCGTCGCCGCGATGAATTCCGGCCCGTTGTCGCAGCGCAGCATCCCGGGGGCGCCATGGACCGCGACCAGCTGCTCCAGCACCTGCACCACCCGCACGCTCGGCAGCGACGTCCCCACCTCGATCGCCAGCGATTCCCGGTTCCCTTCGTCGAGCACCGTCAGCAGCCGGTAGCACCGGCCGTCGTAGAGCGTGTCGCCCATGAAATCGAGCGCCCAGGTGCGGTTGAGGATCGCCGGGGCCTCCAGCGGGAGCCGCTCCCGCGTCAGCACCCGCTTCTTGCCGCGGCGCGGCAGGTTCAGGCCCAAGGCGCAGTACACGCGATACACCCGCTTCCAGTTCCAGCCATGCCCCTGCGTCCGCAGCGTGTCGAAGCAGAGCCAGAAGCCCCATTTGTGCTGTGCCGCGACCAGGGCGGTCAGCGCATCGATCACCGGCGCATCGCGGGCCGAGCGATCCTCCCTGGGGCGATACCACGCCGTCCGCGAGCATCCGGCGATCCGGCAGGCCCGCCCGATGGCGAGCGCATGCTCCTGCACGAGGATCGCCGCGACGGCCCGTCGCGCGGACAGCCCTACAGTTTTCGGTTGAGCACGTCCTTGATCGCGGCGTTCTCGAGGGCCAGCTCGGCGTACATCCGCTTGAGCTTGGCATTCTCCGCCTCCAACTCCTTCAACCGCCGGAGCTCGGAGACCGACGAGCCACCGTACCTGGCCTTCCAGTGGTAGTAGGTTTGCCGGCTGATCCCGTGCTTGCGCGAGCTCGGCGACCGGCAGGCCGCTCTCCCCGTCCTGCAGGACGGCGACGATCTGGGCTTCAGTGAACCGCGACTTCCTCACGACCCCTCCTTGGGGCGACGAGAAAGTCTAACTTACGCTGTATCCCCGAGGGGTAAGCTTACGCAACCTCTCAAGGAATGGAGTCTCCGGCAGTCCCGGGGCGATTCAGCCGGTTCGTTGACTGTCTACTTCGAACGTGATCGAGCCACCACATTAGTACCCACTACGTGAACCAGAAACGCGACAATCCCGAGGTACGTCAGAGGCAGTGCAAGCGCGGGGAGCGCGAAGACAACCGCGACTCCCGCCGAGCTGAGGAGTGCAACCGCCGTAATCGCCGAAATGCCCTCGAAACGACCGTATGGCCGTCTACGGAACCCCGGATCGCCCAGGGAGACCAGGCGTCGGGACAGCACCAAGTATGCGCACCCCAATAGCGCAAGTGGCAACAGCACGTCAGTCCGACCCATCTGGTCCTCCCCCCGATCCAGCAGCGTGCAGCGCCGGCTGGTAGTGGTCTACGCAATAGGCGTACGCTACATAGGCCGTGCCCAGCCCGGCAGTGGTGGCTTGTGCAGCACTCCTGGCGGCCCTGCAACTCCCGGAAAAGGGGTCGTTCGTACGCAGGTGACGATCGCATACGTAACCACAAGGGAATCGAGGGCGGCAGCAACCCGATAGTACCGCAACTCAGCTTCGCAGATATCCTCATACGTTTGAATCAACGCCACCAGCCGTTCCGCTGTCGTGGAAGCATGAGGCTGAATTTTTCCGTCGGTTGCATCGCTGCCTCCAAGTGCGCTCTGTGATCCACCAGCTCCTCGCGCTGCTGAGCGGTAGAAGCCCATGCCCGCAGTGTCCGCGCTGAATTGTGAGACTGCATCTGCCCATTCATCGCCCATGATCTCGAGCCCCACGACATTGCCGTCCTCCACGAGGAACACGTCGGCTCCGAGAGACTTCGTCAAGGTGTCGGCATCTCCTAACGCGAACCACGTATCAGTGAGCACTGCAAAATCTGGATCTGTGGCATCCCGTACGAAGCTTGCCGTGGTCACAGTACTATCGGACCACAGTGAATCACTGAAGGTGAGAATGGACGTGCCAATCGTATCGGTGTAGGCCTGGGTCCTGACGGCAGGGATCATCAACAACTGGCCATGCTCCCCAGTCCCCGAATTGAGAAAGCTCTGCAATGAACGGACACCCAGGTTGGCAGGGAGCGTACTCGGACGTCTGAACACCTTTCCGTCCCGAAGCACAAGCTCCCTACGTACAGCGCCGAACTCATCATAGAATCTGACGACCTGTTCGGTAGGCGCACGTCCTGATCGGGCCAGACGCGCCCGGGCGCGAATCGCGTCCATGCGCTGACGAATTGGAAGGATGTGTTGCGTGATCGGTCTCACTTCAGGTGGCGGAGGAGACGTTGGGAGCGTCGGAGAGTCCACGGCGCAACCTGAAATCAGGGCCATCGCAAGAAGAGATGGAATTCGCCAGGCACACATGGGAGGTCTCTTTCGGGTTGAGCTGGCCCCATGTTCGTGGACACGCTCCTAAGCTTCCTGCGCCTGCCGTTCGTACTCCATCGGACTGACGTACCCTAGCGTCGAGTGTCGGCGCACCGGGTTGTAGAAGCGCTCGATGTACTCGAAGATATCGGCCCGAGCCGCCGCACGGGTCCGGTAGGTCCGGCGACTGGTCCGCTCGGTCTTGAGCGAGGAGAAGAAGCTCTCCACCGCCGAGTTGTCCCAGACGTTGCCCGCCCGACTCATGCTGCAGGTGATCCCGAGCTCTCCCAGGAGACGCTGAAAGTGCTCCGAGG
Source organism: uncultured Gemmatimonadales bacterium (assembly GCA_963817715.1). Lineage (GTDB taxonomy): Bacteria > Gemmatimonadota > Gemmatimonadetes > Gemmatimonadales > GWC2-71-9 > Palsa-1233. The sequence continues at coordinate 675,646 of CAWFPG010000004.1, read as the reverse complement.
TGTACTGGCTGCCCCGATCCGAGTGGTGGACCACCGCCTGGCTGGTGCCCCGGCGCCACACGGCCATCACGAGCGCGTCGGTCACCAGCTGCGTGGCCATCGTGGACCGCATGGCCCACCCGATGATGCGCCGCGAGAAGAGATCCAGCACCACCGCCACAAAGAGCCAGCCTTCCGCCGTCCAGACGTAGGTGAAGTCCGCGACCCACTTCTGATTCGGGCCCGGGGCGGCGAAGTCCCGCGCCAGCACATTGGCGGCCGTGATGCTCGCCGTGCTGGTCGGCGCGGTGGGGCGCCGCCGCCGGCGCGGGCGCGCGCGCAGCCCCGCCAGGCGCATCCGCCGCGCCACGCGATGCCGCCCGGTCTCGAGCCCTGCCGCGAGCACATCGTGCCAAACCCGGCGGACGCCGTAGGTGCGGTCGCTCGCCTCGAAGCTCCGGCGCACGGCGCGGTCGAGGCGGGCATTCGCGAGGGCGCGAGCACTGGGTGGCCGCGTGCGCCACGCATAGAACCCACTGCGGGAGACACCGAGCGCCCCGCACATCACGTCGATCGGCCAGATTCCTCGGTGCGCTGCCACGAAGCCGTACTTCACATCGACTCCTTGGCAAAGAAGGCCGCGGCTTTTTTTAGGACGTCACGCTCCTGGCGCAGCTTGGCCACCTCGCGCCGGAGCCGGGTGAGTTCGGCCGCGTCAGGGCGCTGGGTCCCCTCGCCAGGAAAGGCGTGCGCCGGATCCTCGCGAAACTCCCGGACCCATTTCCGCAGCGTGTTGAGATGGACCCCCAGATCACGAGAGGCCTGGGACATCGAGACGTGGCGGTCCGTCACCAACCGGACAGCCTCGACCTTATACTCCCGCGTGTACCGCCGTCGTGCTCCCATCCTGACCTCCGGCTTGCGGTGAGACACCTAAACCTAGTGTCCACCGAACCGGGGTCAGCTCAGGTAATGTCCCTATAGCTGTAGAAAATTGAACATCGGGTGCATCCCGGAACCTGTCAAGGACTTTGAGACACGGGTGATCTGACGTTTGCTGAGCCACGGTCTCACCGGAGGGCCGCGGCAGCGGCTCGTTGATCCACACCTCGACGGGCAGCGCCGGTGGGACCGGTGGGTGCCGCACGAACCGCTCCGGGGTCCTCGCGTACGCGCGTGCCAGCACCGCGGCCCGCTGGGTGCGGCGCGCCGGCGCCCGACCGGTGAGCACGTCCGCCGGGATGTGCCAGCCCAGGCCACTGTGCCGGTGCACGTCGTTACACCACCGGAAGAACCCCGTGCAGTACGCGCGGGCATCCTCCAGGCTGAATCGCCCCGCGTTTCCCGGAGGCTCGGTTCCTTGAGCTCTCCGGCGTGAACCCGGCATCCCGGCCGGCCCCGCCCAGGCCCGGCAATTGTCTCACAGCCCTTTCTCCGGGCGGGTGCTTCGGCCGAGACCGGTTCTCGGGTCGGTCCAGGCTACAACCCCAGCTCCCTCCACAGCCGGCCCCAGAGATCCTCCCGAGGGGTAGTCCGACCCAGTACCCGGTTTGTAACCGACTCCTTCGACACCCCGATCCGCTCGGCCAGTTCGCACTGGAGGAGCCCCAGGTCGAGCCTCCTGGTCCTGATGTCATCGCCCAAGTGCTTGATCTGCTTGGGGTAACCTGGCCTCGGGGCAGGGGCCTCGAGGGTCAATGGCACTTTGGCAATGAACCCCTGCCCCTGTGGCCATGCCGGCGACCCCACGCGCTCGTGCTGCTGTCCGCCGCACACGGTGCAGCGCTACCTGGCGCGGATCAGCGGGCCGTTGCTCGACCGGATGGACATCCACCTGAGCGTGCCGCCGGTGGCGTACGACGACCTCGCCTCGCGTACCCCTGGTGAATCGAGCGCCGCGATCCGGGCGCGGGTGGAGCGGGCTCGCGAACGCCAGCTCGAACGCTTCGCCGACTCACCGGGGCTCTATGCCAACGCCCACATGGGTCCGCGCGAGTTGTCGCGGTTCGTGCAGATCACGCCCGACACCGAGCGGGTGCTACGACACGCCATCGAGCGGCTGGGTCTTTCGGCGCGTGCGTATCACCGGGTGCTCAAGCTGGCGCTCACGCTGGCGGATCTGGGGGGCGATGACGGCGTCGGGCCCGCGCACGTCGCCGAAGCGGTGCAGTACCGGGTGCTGGATCGGACCGAAGGCCGGTGAATGGGCCGGCGACCGGGGACAGGGAACGGGTGACGGGCGACGGGTGACCAGGCCCGTCATCCCGAGCGCATTCGAGGGCCTGCCCTGAGCGCAATCGAAGGGGCCTGCCCTGAGCGCAGTCGAAGGGGCCTGCCCTGAGCGCAATCGAAGGGGGTTCTTCGTTCCCATTCACCATTCACCATTCACCATTCACGCCTGGTGCTGGACAGGCAGCGGCGCGACCCCTACTCTTGGAGGAAACTGCAAGCTTCTCGCTTACCCCCTGGAGCGAATCGTGTCCTCGTCCCCCGCCCGCCGTTCCGTTGGCGTCTGTCCATTGAATTCCGCCGACCTGACAAACTCCTCCTCTCGCGAGCGGGTCCGCCCCTCGTCCTGGTCGCCGACGACCACGCCGCCGTGGCTTCGGTCATCAGCCGTTCCCTAGGGGGGCTGGCTCCGGTCGTCTCGCTTGGTCTGCTGACCCGCGTGGTACCCGTGGTGGCGCCACTGGTCCTGGTCGCCGATCTCGATTTCGATGGGGTCCTGTCGCTCGACCTGCTGCGGGATCTGATGGGCGCCCATCCAGCGCTTGAGGTAATTGCCTGGTCGGGTTATGACACCGGTGTGATGCGGCAGATGGTCCGTGCTGCCGGGATCCCGAGCTTCGTCGCCAAACAGGAGGCATTGTCGCCCGCGGCTCCGGGTCGAAGTGGAGGCGGCGTCCTCGGTGCTGGTGGGGAAGGGGGCCGACCGACGAGGACCTCCGCTGCGCCCTACCGCGCTCGCGATGTGATCGCCGGCGGCCGATGCCGGGCCATTGATCCGGTGGAGCTTGGCTTCCGGGTTCAAGAGGAGCGCGATCGCCAGGGTTGTCCAGGTGGCGAGCCAGACGGTGGACCACCATGCCAAGGCACTCACAGTGGGCGGCGGACAATAATGAACTGCAATGACCGGCGGATCAGGGCCCCAGAATTGTGGCGATTGAATTCTGTCTTGCGCGATTCTCTGGCGGGCGCTAGCGTGGCAGGATCCGGTCGGGCCCAAGGCATCGAGCCTCCGGGAAACCCGGAGCGATTTAGTCTAGTGACAACTTGTAGCCTTGACGGGTAAGCTTGCGAGGGCGACCCAATCCCTATCTCATGGAGAAGACCTATGTCACGGAACGGTATCCTCAGGATGCTCCTGCTCGTGGGTGCAGTCTCCCTGCTACCCCCACAGGCAACCCAAACAGTGTTTGCCCAACAAGCGCAAGCGCAGGCCACGGCAGAATGCGGAGAGACGTGTTGGTATAACACTTGGTTCCAGTTCTGGTTCTGTGGAACCTCCAAATCCAGGGTACAACCTGCAGCACTTTCCCTCGGGCAGCCACGTGCGAAAACGGCGGACACGGTGGCTTGCCTTGTGAGGCAGCAAGTCTGGGAATCGTTGGTGCGGACGGGGCGCTGCTCGCCATGACCAGCTCTCCAGCCAAAACCATGGCTTCGAGGACGGATTGCATGGGCCGTCCCACGGTCATTGCTTCTGATCCCGTGCGAGAAAAAGCGCGTGCGGGACTCGGCACTCTCGTTGGCTGTTTGATGGGTGTTCGCGTAACTGACAGTCCTGGGCTGGGGCGGTTCCGGCTCGGCGGTCTTTACAGCCGGCCTAGTCCTTGGCGCCCTGGCCATTCTCACACCTGACGCCGTGGGGGCACAGTCCCCACGGCAGTGGCGCTTGTCGGAAGCCGCGAGCATTGACGACCGGACGTTTCCGCAGGGACTGACCTTGACAACAAGGCTTCTTCCCAGCAGTGCCGGCGATGTTTATGTGCCTCAGATGCAGGATGCGACAGTCCTGGTTTTCGACGAACACGGAAAGTTCAAGATGACGATTGGTCGTCGAAGGATCCGGCCCCGGGGAGTTCCAGACGGTCGGAATGATAAGCTGGTTCAAGGACACGTTGGTCGTTGGTGACCTAACGCTTCGGCGACTGAACTTCTTCGACGCCAACGGACGTTTCGTGCGTAGCTCCCAGGAGAGTGCATTCGGACTACGCAGTGTCGGGGCGATGTCCGGAGCTGTTGGCATGACACATTGACCGGCAGGCTCTTGATCAGTTCCAGTGGCCCACCGAGGGTGCAGGACGGCAAAGTGCTGTCAGCAATCTTCTTCCGCGCGCGCGGTACTCCAGAATCAGGGAGATTCACAGGTCGGTCGTCGAGAATCCTACCATCCGAATCGAGCTAGAGGGCGGTCGCGCCCTACGCCTATTCTCGCCACTTCAAGAACTGCCACTTTCTGCTCTCTCATCGGATGGCAGCGAACTGGCCGTCGTGGAGGTACCGTTTCCGACCGGGCCGGTGCGGAGAGTACTCGATCACTAGGTTTGGGCCTGATGGTGCGGTCCGGTCGACAAAGAGCATGCGCTTTAGTCCGAAGGCGATGACTGAAAGTGGCCGCGCTGACCTGCGAGGGGTTCTGACTTCGAGACTTAGCCGGTCGGGATGTTCCACCGAGGAGGTCCGTCGGATACAGCGATGCGCTCAAGCGGAGCTACGATCCCCCAGCCTGGTATCCTGCGTTCGACCGGGCTGCGTTGGCGGATGATGGCTCTCTCTGGTTACGGGAAGCCGCAGGAGGAACAATCGGTGGCAAGTTTTCGACGACGGCGAAACTTACCGATCGGATGGTTGAACTGTCGCTGCACTATCGTTGCCGCCTCTAGGCGCGAGATATGGGTGGTTTTGGACGAGGCGACAACGGAAGTGGCGACGATCAAGCGCTATGCCGTGCGGCGCTAGTATTGCGGTGCGTATCCAGCCGAGAAGGGTTGTAGAGAATGGGCTCGAATTGAGGGACGAAGCCACGTTACTGTGTCGCGGTTGTGTGCGGTGGTGGCCAAGGCGCCAGGCTTGTCCCTGGCGCTCTGCGTCGCACTGCTTTCGGCTTGTTCGAATCAGTCAGCCACGAACAGCTTTGCAACTTCGTCAAAGTCGTCGGGTCGCTGCCATACCTGAGTCGGTCAGTATTTCTGCGATGGCAAGCAACGGTAGTGGTAAGTTTGTGGGATGGAATGCTGCCAGCGGGGATCTTTTTGTCCTGGAGGCTGGGCAATGGGACAGAGTTCGCATCGGCTCAGACGTGCTGCGTGTTATCGGAGCAACGATAACCGGAGATACGCTGAGTGCCTTTGTTGAAGCAGACGAGCAGGCCACTCGGTAACCTGACGTACAGAGTTGAATCCATGGTTGCTGGCTCGATTGGTAAGTCGCGAGGTGCTCACCCTTGCGATCCAGCCGTCTCTAGGCCGTCTCATTCGACAACGACTGGTTCGTTCTCGGGACCCGGGATAATATCTCTCCTACTGGTGATTCGTATGTCAAAGTCAGGAGAAGTCGTCTGGGCCAGAGAACTCCAGGGTCTGGGGCTTGGGAGTCGAGGACCGATAGGGGGCTCTCGCTTCGACCGCATGCTGACGGCTTGCTCCTGATGTCAACTCAAGCGCCTTTTGATGTCACTCGACTAAACAAGTCAGGAAGGGTGGTCGGCAAGTCTCGACTCCTGGAAAGCTTCCCAAGTCACGAGTGCCATGGCAGCCGCAGGAACTGTGTGTCTTGGTTTGCCCTCCCACCTGTTTCACTGGGGAGCGTCGCCGTAATTACACTGGCGGACCTTCGTAGCGAGAGACGACTAATCATCGTAGTTGACGACCTTGCCAAAGTCTTGACGGCGCGGCTAATCGAAGTACCGATGGGGTTCGTCCTTAGCGATTCGAATGGCAGTCAGCTTTGTGCGATCCGAATCATCGGCGGCCGCGAGTTCGCGTGCTATCACGTCGAGCGGATTTCCAAATGAAAGCAGGAGGACCGGCTGGACACCAGACCGCCTCGGGTGTGGGTCCCGAAGAGGTCCACGGAGCCGAACATCCTGACGGCAACTGCGGGGAATTCCCGTTCTAGGTCCGGGTTGAAGCGCTAGTTTCGCGTCGCAGTTGCTCGAGGGAGGTGGCTGCCGGCCCGCCACCAGTCGACCGGCGTGTGGTGCCCCAAACTGGTGTGGGGTCGTGCGTTGTTGTAGTCCCGCCGCCAGCCGTCGAGCACGACTTGCGCCTCCGCCAGCGACCGGAACCAATGTAACGTCAGGCACTCACGTCGGAGCGTCCCGTTGAACGCCTCGCAGACGCAGTTATCGACCGGCTTGCCCGGCCGTGAGAAGTCGAACTGTACATCGTTCCAGTAGGCCCAGTGGTCGAGGGCCACCGAGGTGAACTCGGTCCCGTTGTCGCACTGGATGATTACCGGGTGTCCGCCACGCTCCTAGGCGACCCGTGTGAGCACGTCCACCTCGTCGGTGCCGTGGAACCGCTAGCGGGCCACCACGGCCAGCACCTCACGCGTGCAGACATCGACTAAGGTAAAGACCCGGTACGTCCGGCCGCCGCTGAGCGCGTCGTGCATGAAATCCATCGCCCAGCGCTGATTCGGCTCGGTCACCACCGCCCGGGGGAGCCGCATCACTACGGCTCGAGGGCGGCGCTTCCGCCGGGGCCGGACTGGAGCCCTTCCTCGCGGTAGACCCGGTAGACCCGCTTGTGATTGACCAGCCGCCCTTCGCGGTGCAGCAGGGTCGTCAGGCGCTTGACCCCGAACGTCAGCCGGTCGGCCGCCAGCTCCCGCAGGCGCTGCCGCAGCGGCCCGTCGTCGCCCCGCCGCGACCGTAGCGAATCGGGCTGCGTACCGCCAGGCGCGACAGGCGCGGCGCTCGCTCAGGCGTAGCCCTTCGGCCCAGCGCACCACCGCGCGTCGCTGCGCTGGGCTTACCATTATTTACCACCGTCCCCGATGTCTCGTCCGCGTCGTCGCACCAGCTGCTTGAGCCGGCGATTCTCGTCCCGGAGCTGCTTGGGCTCCCGGACCTCGCTCGCCTCCAGCCCACCGAACTTCCGCCGCCACCGGTAGAACGTCTGCTCCGTGACCCCCAGCTTCCGGCAGATCTCGACCACCGGGGTGCCCGCCTCGCCCTGCCGCAGGGCCTGGAGGATCTGCTCCTCCGTGAACCGACTCTTCCGCATCGGGGTCCCTCCCCTCCGAAGGTGCCCCTCGATTCTCACGCCGTCAAAACGTTAGGCTCCGTGGACCTCTTTCCAGGGACCCCCGCCCTGCCATCGGAGAGCTTGGCCCCGCCAGTAGGTAGATATGGACGCGGAGCGGGCACGATACCCATAGTGCCCTCTCCGGCCGCAACGCCGTCGGTGAGTTCGGCCAGACTTCGCGGTCCACTCCGAGCTCGAGCAGTGACACTCGCTCTCCACGCCGGGAGGTGACTGTGGCTGAGGCAGTCCACCTTGTCTGAGGGTTCCCGCCGATGATCGATGGTACAGGTTCCGGGCATCTCCACGTCGAGGTGTTTGCAATCTCGGCCATCTGCTTCTCATCAGTGGGACTAGGGACCGGAGTGGCGAAGGGGTGGAAGTGCCACTCTCCGACGTAGTAATCAGTCGGTGTCTCCAGACACGGTCCAGGATTGCCTGTAGTCCCATCACGCCGCGGAGGAACCACGTGTGGCCACGTCGGGAGTCCACAGGCGGACCGAGGACGCCCGTGATCAGGGCACAGTCATGTCGGGCAGAATAGCGCCCGATGAGAATCCCATGATCTCGAGTGCATTCGCCTCAACACACCATTCGAGCAGGCGAGCCACATGCCCGGCATCAAGATGAAGACTAAAGCGACCGTCCGCTGATCGAAAAAACCGTAACTCACGCACGTACCGGCTCAGGTGGGTGGTGGGTTGCATGTAGCTCAAGTGTGCCATCCGTACTCATCCGCTGTTCCAGGACCGTAAGCGCGGCGACCGCATCTCGCCGCGTCATCAGCACCTCGAGACGACGGACCACCGCCGCAGCAAAGAGCGCGAAGTCGCTCGCCCGCGCCGGGAACACGGGATGCCAGCATCCGGTGGCTTCCCACGGCATCTCGACACCATCGAACTCTTCGCGCTCGGCGAGCAGCCACGGGTTGATCGCCGCCGCGAAATCCGCGCCGGAAAATCGATCCCCGGAGACGGTAAACGTGAAGAGGCGCCTCGCGTGGAGACCCACCGCACAACTCACAAAGCACTTTGGCGTTCCCCAATCGAAGCTCGTGAGCTGGGCGATGACCGCGTCGCTCGCCGTGCAGTCGATGACGAGGTCCGCCGCACGAAGGGCTACCCTACCATCGGTCCCTCCCGGAAAGGCCGAGTGCACCGCCGCGACGGTCGCATGCGGATTGATGAAGTTCAACCGATCTGCGAGCGCCCTGGCTTTCAAGTACCCACATCGCGCAGGGTGAGGGTGTGGCGCACCAGATTGCCGACACCTAGGCCATCGAGGTCGAGCACCGTCAGGTTTCCAACACCTTCGCGCACCAACACCTCCCCGACGGCGGAACCCAGCGCACCTGCTCCCAACAGCACGATGCTGGACTGCCGGAGCGCCCGGGTAGCACGGCCTCGCGTCGCGATATCCTCAGGCGACCAATTCTCGGTCGCGACCCACGTGAGCGACATCCCTGCACGAAGCACCTCCTTGCGATCGCGCGTCCAGTACCCCTGTTCGCCGGGGCGGTACCCTGGCGCGACTTGTCGGCCTGGACAACAAGACTGGCAGGCGAACGGCTAGCCAGTGCATGATCGTCGCCGCATCTCCGACACGTACGGGCAAGGGGAGGCCCAACAGCAGGAGGTCGGCGTTACCATCGCGCAGCGCGTGGGCAGCGGACTTCCGCAGCTCAGGCAGGTGGACGCCTTGGGCTTCCAGGCATGACACGAGCTCTCCCCATGTCGCGGGCGCCGCGCCGCGGCTCAATCACAGGCACGCTAGGCAGTCGCACCCAGACAGCACTTTCCTGGCAGGCAGACTTCCACGGTCCGCGAAGCGCTGTGCCCCAGTGGGGCTGCGGGAGTTCTTACTATCTGGTGTAAGGCGGCTGACCGCCCAAAAGCTGTGACAATTCGAAGGTGAGGATTCCACTCGGGCGTGACCGAGTCGCGAGCCCTGATTGTTCAGTCGTGCCCGTCCATTGCGGCATATCAGCGGAGGACGATTCGAACGCCACAATAGGGGTCGAGCGCGCGTCGGCGTACATTGGGAGCTCAAACGGCTCACCGGGACTTAGAAGGACCCCGCGGCGAGCGGCGGCGACCCACTCCGACGCACGAGTCAGATGCCAGGTGAGGCGCACCGAAGCCGCCCGGGGCTCCACATCGTAGCCAGCCCGCCCATAACTAGCATAGGGTGTCGTAACGCAAATTTCTCCCTGCCGCCACCAACGTCCGCTTTGAGGAGGGAGTTGGGCTTCTGGTGCGATCGGTGCCAGTAATGCCGCCGTGGTCAGCGGGAAGGTCACGAGGCGCCCATGGGGATGCCTCGGCGCAATGAGCGTGACCCATGCGGTCACCTCAGGGATGGTCGCATCGCTGATCTCTTCAGGCGGAACCGGTACGCGCAGGGTGAACTGGAGCACCCATGCATGTTCGGGTGCGCACCAGGCCAAGTCTGCCACGCGCCGGTAGCCCGGTACGTCATCCAGCTCTCGAAGCCCCCGAATGATTTCGTCCGTCGGCAGCTCAGCCTTGGCCTGATGGCGGCTCGCACCTGTCACCCGAACCGACCGCCGCCAACAAGTCCTGGTTCCGTGCGCGGGGTGAAGCCACCGTCCGGTCCTTTTGAACCCCGGCCACCCTGACCCCACTCGGGTGGTTCGGGAAAGAGCGGGCCGAACACCTTCTGCCAGAGCTGGACCCCCGTGTGCTTGTCTTCCGCTTCATAGGCCTGCCTGGCAATCGGTGCGGCGGCGACGACCCGTCGGTGGAAATGCGCAAAGTCCTCGACGGAGACCCGCGCCATCACGTTCTGCTCAACTCCGTGGTCACAGAGGTATGGACGCTCTCCGCGCATCACGACCGGTGCCCACTTCGCTGCGAATGCCTCGAGCGTTCACGACGCCCTCGGCCGTGGTTTCAAAACCGTCAGGGCAGGAATCGCCGATCATGTGTTCGATCGGGTAGCCCTTCGGATACTTGGGCTCCGGATTCCGGCGCCGCCAGTGCTTCAGGGCCCGCACAACGTCGATGTATTTGGCGTCACAGGCGCGGTTCTTCTCGGCGGTCCAGTCAATCTGCCGCAGGGGATGGGTTGGTTCCCAGCACTGCTGCTCCCGGTCTGGAATCCGGAGCGGGTCGTTGCGCCACCCGTCGGCTTTCATGATCTCAGCCAGCAGGCCCTTCTTGTAACTGCTGATATTCACGCGTTCCGCCAAGGGACGCCAGGCGTGGCTCACATGGAAGTCTTGATCATCGTCCAGTCCAAGCCGGCTCTGCACAGCGCGCGACTTGATGATCTCGGTCAGTGCCTCACTCGGGGCTGACGTAATGACCATGTCCATTTTGAGGCGATCCTGTTCGATGCCATACGACCGAGCCTGCGGCTCCCACACCCCTGGGTAGTTCCCCTCCAGGAAAGGCTCGAAGAGCTTCATTGCGGCTGCGGGCCTCGGAAAGTCTTGCTCACTCAGTCGTGTCACGACGACGATGTCCACATCGGCCCGGTCATCGTCCAGGGGTTCGAGGATGGTCGACCGCCGGTAGCTCCCTTGGAGGAACGAGCCGACCAGGATCGGGGCGAGCGCGGCGTCTGCATCGAGACGATCCGTCAGGTCCTGATGCGCTGCCTGGAGCTGATCACGAAGCGTCGGCTGCAGCTTGATCTTCCCGAGGAACTCATCGAAGTAGGACTGGAGCGGGGGCATAAGTGGTTCGCCTCGAGGAATGTGCGCCTGGACTCAGCGCGTGTGATCGGGAACGAGGAGCGACGCCCGGTACGACCCCGTCCGCTCATTCCCAAAGTCGAATTCGTACAGCTGGCACCGCCCGAGACGTTCCGCCTCTTGGCCGAGCATAAAGGTCAGCGCGTTCGGGGCAGCGATAAAGAGGTGCACTACTGTCGCTCCCTCCCGGCGCGCATTCCGGATGAAGGAGGCTGCCTCTTCGGCGAGGAAAAGAGCGTGGCCAGGGCTGACGATGCTGCGTTGTCCTGTTCCGGTCTCCGGGCGGATCTCGACCACCCGGCCAGCGCTCGGGAGGTGTGCCTTCACATATTGCTCCATGTCACGCGAGACCGACTGTGAGACGGCCAAACCCAGTGCGATGTCGGGACCGCCGTCCACGGTCCTATCCTGATCCTGACTTACCACCCACCCGCCTTGCGAGGCGTCAGGAGCCGATGCTTCCCAGACGTCCATGCCGTCTCGGCGCCGCTGGACCGGGTAGACTGGCAACCCGTCCTTGGCAGGGACGGCGTAGCCGGCCGCGAACGCGATCGAGGCGACCGCGCCGGCGTCCAGGAGATATGGCCCGTCCTTGTCCAGCTGGGCGCGCAGGAAGGAGTGGACCTGTGCATAGCGTATCGGCCAGGTCGCCTCGTCACGGATGAATCGCCCATCGAAATGGTCCTCAAGTGGTAGAAACGCATCGGTCGTCGACTCCATCTGATCACCCCAGCGGAGGGTAGTGCGGATGCCCAGCCGGCGCCCCGGTGTCGGCTGTAGTGGCCTGGTGTCCCACGGTCGTACTGGTTGGCGATCTCGGATATCGTCTCCTTTGTGTACTCGGTCACGCCCTGTGCATAGAGCGTCCAAGGAATCTGAGAGTAAGGCTCGTCCGCTCGTTCCGGCTGAATACCCTTGAGCCCGACCCCACGCAGCAACGCGCCGATGAATTCGGCAAACCGGCCGTTCAGGTCTCCCTGGCCAGGTTGAATTCGGAGTCGATCGAGGACGGCGCACAGATCGTCGTCGTGGCTCACGCCGACTGCATCGCGCCATTTAGTCCTCAGTTTCACCCATTGGCTTGAGGCATTCCTCCCCTGCCGCAACACATCTAGTTGGAAAGAAGCAGTATTGTCTCGCCAGAGGGCAGCCAGCTGCTTGTCCCCCGGGTCCATCGGCCAGGGCGAGACTATCCAGAACCGTCGCCGTCGATAGGCCTCGGCGCCGATCCGGTGGAAAGCATCTCCGAGCTTTCGGAGCAATGGGCTTGAATCAGCACCGATGAATGCCGGGTCGGTCATGGCACCGACCGTGAACGCACCGCCGGAGCCGATGTGGTATTTCGCCTGGATATGATCTGCGACCACCTGCTCGGTCAGTCTCGCCTGCACAGGTGGGTCGTGATGGACCACGATATCGTCGAAGGATCTCACGCTGGGGATTCTCGAAAAGCACCTTTACTACATTCGAGCCCTGCTCGAGAAGTTGAGCCGCGTGGCGCCAGAATAACGAGGTTGGTACCGCTGACCAGCCAGCGGTGCAATCAGAGACTGGGTCACTGAGGGGGATTCCGGTTCGGAGGTTCTGCGGGAAGATAGCCCGAACAAAGACCGATATCTACCCGGGTCAGAGGTATGGTGCCCGATCTCAATCCAGCTCGAGGATCGGTTTCGCCCGGCTGACCACGGGTCGGTGCCCGTCGTGCAGTCCGATGGATTCGAGACGGGTTACAGCCCGAGGACGGTCCTCAGCCGACCGAAAACGGCGGCTTGGGGGTTGGTGAGGCTCCGCTCCCAGTTTGAGAGCCCCCAAGCCGATGGGCTACCTCCTCCTGGCTGGAGGCCCAGGTCGAGCCTCCTTGTCCTGATGTCATCGCCCAAGTGCTTGATCTGCTTGGGGTAACCTGACCTCGGGGCAGGGGCCCTCGAGGGTCAATGGCACTTTGGCAATGAAGCCCTGCGGTTGCGTTGCGATCGCAAGCCTGAGTTCGTCCCCGCTAGCCCTCCTCCCCGAACGGATCGAACGGCGGCGACGGCAGGGCAGGGGTGACCTTCGGCGCCTCGCGGTCGTCCAGCCAGCGACCGATGTCACGGGCGATGCCGGCCCAGTGAGCGCGGACCCCCTCGGGTCCGGCTGCGGTCGCTCGCCGGTTGGCGTCGGCGCGAATGGTGGCCAGGCGGAGCTCCACCAGATCGCGAACCTCCTGCGCTGCATCCGCATCCGCGGCGAGCGCGAGCATCCGGTCGACCACGGCGCGCTGGGCGACCCGGCGGAGCGCCGCCGAGTGGCGGGAGTCGGCCGAACGCGCGGCAGTGGCGGCCATCAGGGTGTCGATCACCTCTCCAACCGTGAGCCCCGCTGCGTCGTGGCTCGCCTGAGCCACGAGCCGCGCCGCCCGCTCGGGCTGCAGCACCTCGTCGACAATCAGTTGCGCCAGGGTCCGGGCCGCGCCCAGCTCATCGAACATCGGCGACGTGCGGGAGCGGAATCCCTGCCCGGGGCTGCCGAGCCCGGACGGGGCGGGGGGCAGCAGTCGCAGCACGGTGTCGGGAATCGCCAGTGCCGCCGGCTGCAGGGTGGCCGCGAGGCGGTGCAAGGCGTCACGCTGGCGGGCGGGCGGCAACGAGCGCACGGCGGTCTGGCCGTCGCCCTTGACCGCAAACTGGTATTCGAGTCCACCGATGGTCTTCGCGATCGCGGCGATCGCATAGCGATGCCAGAAATACACGAACGCAAAGCGCTCCTGCAGCAGCGCCACCGGCTCGCCGTCGCGGATGTTATCGAGCCCGAAATGCGCCATCGCCACGCGCCGTACCGCGAGCTGCCGGTCGAGGAACTCGGTTGCGTTGGCGGCGTCGTCCCAGAGGTTGGTGCGCGGGTCGGCCGCCGAGGCGGGACGGGCGTCGTTGTCACTCAGGAAGAGGTAGCCGTGCCGCAGGCCATCAGCCACGATGGCACGGAGCGAATCGTCCTCGGTGCCGGGAGGGAAGACACCGTACCCCCAGTGGATCGCCCAGACGTCGTACTCGCCCGGACCGGTCGCGTAGGCATCCGACAGGTCGATCCGCCCATCGACCACGGTCGCACGCGGTGCCGGGTAGTCCATCACCGAGCCGCGGCCGTAGGTCGAGGCGATGTAGTTGTGGGCCAGTCCGAGCGTGTGGCCGATCTCGTGCGCGGTGACCTGGCGCACCCGGGCCAGGATCATCGCGGTGTCGCGGGCCGTCGGCGCGGCGCCGATCAGGGCGGCGAAGATGTTGTAGTCGGTCCGGGCCCGGTGCGAGTCGAGCCGGGCCATCCCCTTGATGATCTCACCGGTGCGGGGGTCACTGAGCGAGCCGCCGACCGACCAGCCGCGCTCGTTGCGGTTCTCCCACTGCACCACGTTGTAGCGGGCATCCATCGGATCGGCGTCGGCCGGCAACCACTCCACCCGGAAGCCGCCCGCCAGACCGGCGCGCGCGAACGCCTCTTCCCAGAACTTCGCGCCCTCCATCGTGGCGTGGCGAACCGGCTCGGGAATCCCCGGATCGATGTAGTAGACGATCGGGTTCACGAACGGTGATGTCGGGTCGGTGGGATCACGCCGCAGCAGCCGATGACGATTGATCACCAGCTGGTCGAGTCGCCCCTGGAGCGGCTGGAAGTAGTCCTTGCTCCCCACCGCCCAGTAGCCGGTGCGCGGATCCCAACGCCGCGGCTGGTAGCCGTTGTCGGGGAGTGCCAGCAGGGTCATGTGCTGGCGCAGGGTGATGGCCCCGCCGTCGGGTGCCACCCGCCGCACGATCCCGCCCGGCTGGCTGCTGGTATACGTGAGCGCGAGGTCGATCTCGGTGTTGCGCGGGAAGGCGGCGGTGAAGGTCGGCTCGATCACGGTGCGATCGCGCGCAAGGGAGAAGGTCCCCTGACCGGTGCCGCGCAATGTCCCGATCACCCCGGTCCAGTCCTGGACCAGCAGGTCACCGGCGTCGACCATGACCCGGCCATCGCTGGCGGCCACCACTGGCAGCGTCGCCACGGTGGAAGTGGCAAACGACTCGCGGACGGTTCGGGCGTGCAGCGAGTCGCCGGAGCTGCGGTAGCCGGGATTCTCGAAGCGGACCAGCACCCGCCGCCCGGTCGGGATGAAGCGGATGACCTCGCTCCGGCCCGACGCACCGCGGTCGATCCCGATCGGATTGGAGCCGAGGCCGGTTGCCTGCGACACCAGGAGCAGGGCGGTGAGGCCGGTGTCGGGGACCTCGAGCCGAACCTGACGCCGATCGGCGTCGACCAGCACGGGGACAAAGCCATCGTGCCGGGTGTAGCCGGCGGCGGCCGCCGTCAGGGTCGGGAGCGAGTCGCGGTGCGGCTGCTGGGCTGCCAGCGGCGTGGCGACGAGGGCGAGCAGCATGAGGCGAACAGCAGGTCTGGGCATGGCAACCGTCGGGAGGAGAGAACCCGAATGTGGCCGGGTCCGGGGTCGGCCACAACCGGAGTGATTCCGGGAACTGGCGTTCCGGTGGCCCTGCGGCCATTTTTCAGGGCTTGATGGCCACCACGCCCCGACCGGGGCCCAACTTTCAGTGACAGGCAGCATGGCAACCGACGCCGACACCAAGACGACTCCCGACGAGACCGACGCCGGTCCCCAGACCCCGTTCTTCACCCCGCAGCGGATCAAGCTGTTCGGGATCGTGGGCGGTGTGCTGGTGGTGGTGGCGCTGGCCGCCTGGTTCATGATCACGGCCGGGCAGCGCAAGGAGGCCTTCGGGGCCAAGGCGCTCGAGGCGGCCCGGAGCACGGCCGAGCAGGGCAACATCGGCGAGGCGGTGCAGCAGTTCCAGCAGGTGGCGACCACCTACGCCGGGACCGCGGCGGGCTACGATGCGGTGCTCGGCATCGCCCAGGCCCGGATGGTGGCGGGGCAGACCGAGCTGGCGATCTCGACCCTCCAGGACTTCCTGGGCAAGAACCCGCCCAAGGCCTATGCCTCGCCAGCCAACGGCCTGCTGGGGAGCGCGCTGGAGAACACCGCCAAGTACGCCGAGGCGGCTGATGCCTACCGGAAGGCCTCCGACGAGGCCGATATCCCGTACCTGAAGGCCACGCTGCTGCTCGATGTGGGCAGGGCCAGCAAGCTGGCGGGAGAGCAGGATCAGGCCGTGGCGGCCTACCAGGAGGTCGTCGACAAGTACGGCGAGACGGCGGCCAAGAGCGAGGCCCAGGTCCGGCTCTCGGAGTTGACCGCGACCCCGGCAGGCTGAGAACCCACTCGAAGTGATGGCGGCCCGGTCCCCGAGTGGGGGGCCGGGCCGTTTTGCATTCTCCAGCTCGACCGGCGGCCGCACCGATGGCGTGGCGGACCTCGGGCGACCCCATGATCCCGATCCGCTGATGGGGCAGACCGTCCGCTCGGAGGGCACCACGGAGCGCTCCGGCACCAGCGAGTCTGGGTGGGCCTCTGAGCCATGGGCTCGCCCGAGGCAGGCGCGGTGGCCGGGGAGGGATCCGGAACCGCTCCTGATGCGAATCTCGCGGTCGCAGCCGATCCCAATCAGCGTATTTCGGCGCGTGGATTCATGTTGACTGAAACTGTAACGGTATTGAGGTGGAGGCGTTTAGCGGAGGCGTCAACAGGGATTCTTCGCCCTGCATCCTTATGACGTATAAGATGTATTATGTTAAGTTGTCCGGTGGAAAAGTGTGGGAAACCGGTCTCACAGCCCCAGTTTCCCACCCCGACTCCCGCCAGCCTCAGGATCAACCCGGGCCGCACCACGTCTCAGGACTCAAGCCCCACCGCTCACCCCAGCCAGATCCCCCGCGCCACGATCCGCCCCTCGCCCGCCAGCCAGATGTCGGTGGCCCGAGTTCCCCTCAATCGTGGCGCTCACGCTCAGGACCTTCCCGCTGGTCGACCGGAACCGGAGTGGCAGCTCGGCCTTGCCGGTGACCGCCAGGGTGAGCGCCGAGGCCACGGTGCCAGTGCCGCACGAGAGCGTCTCGGCCTCGATGCCGCGCTCGTAGGTCCGGACCGCCCAGGTGGGCTCCCCGGCCCCACCTCCAGTTCCAGTGGAACTTGAGGTGATCCGGGAGCAGAAGTTGGCGTTGGCACCGCCCGGCCCGATCGCCTCGTGAAATCGGAGCATTGGTCCCCGCGTCGGGAGGTCGACCGCCGCGACGTCGTCGACCAGTGCCACCAGGTGCGGAACCCCGACCGTGGTGAGGGTGAAGCCCTCCTCGCCCTCCTCGGCCTCGATCGGCAGGGTCACCGGGACATCGGTGTCGGGAAGGTGGAGCTCGGCCAGGTGGCCTTCCCCCACGCAGCGGGTATGGAAGCTCCCCGCCCCGGTCACCAGGGTCATCCCGGCGGGATCGGCCAGCTCGAGTGCCGCCGCCAGGCGAGTGCTGCAGAGGGCGGCGTTGCCGCACATCGGGGCCGACGACCCGTCGCTGTTGAAGTAGGTCATCCGGACCGTGTCCGGCTCCGGGGTGGCATCGACGATCACCAGGCCATCGCCACCGATCCCCTGGCGCCGATCACAAATCGCCGCGATCCGCTCGGCCGGCCAGTCGGCCACCGCGGTGGTCCGGCCATCGAGCATCACGAAGTCGTTGCCGGATCCGGTCAACTTGTGGAACACCACCGTGCTCATCCGAGCCTCCCGAAGATCCCCTGGAAGCGCAGCCACCAGACCACCCAGACCGCCTCCCGCACGATCCGCTGGTTCATCTTGCTGGTCCCCTCGACCCGGTCGACGAACACGATCGGCACCTCCGCGAGCCGGAAGCTCTTCTTCCACGCCCGGTAGCTCATCTCGATCTGGAAGGCGTAGCCGTTGGAGCGCACCCGGTCGAGGGGGATCGCCTCGAGCACCTTCCGGCGAAAGCACTTGAAGCCGCCGGTGGCGTCGGTGAGCGGCAGGCCGGTGATCCAGCGGACGTACTTGTTGGCGAACCACGACAGCAGCAGTCGGCTCATCGGCCAGTTGATCACGTTGACGCCGTGGGCGTAGCGGGAGCCGAGGATCAGGTCGGCTTCCCCGGCGGCGGTGAGGAGGTCGGCCAGGTACTTCGGGTCGTGGGAGAAGTCGGCGTCCATCTCGAAGACCCAGGCGTAGTCGCGCTCCAGCGCCCACCGGAAGCCAGCCAGGTAGGCGCGGCCGAGGCCCTGCTTCGCCTCGCGGTGGAGCACCTGGACCCTGGGCTCCTCTCGCGGCCATGTCATCGGCCAGCTGCCCGGTGCCGTCGGGCGAGTTGTCGTCGACCACCAGCACGTCGAGTCGCGGATCGACCGCCAGGATCTTCGGGACGATCCTCGGCAGGTTCTCCTGCTCGTTGTAGGTCGGGACGATCACCAGCCCACGATCAGCCATCGGTGCTCCGGATCCGCCACCACCCTGCCCCGATCAGCGCCAGCGCGCCGAGCAGGCACAGCAGGGTGATCAGCCGGCCGGTGTGATACGAGGCCATGTCGAACGTCAGCTGCACTTCCTTGGCGCCCGGCGGCAGCGCCACGCCGAGCATCGCGAAGTTGGCACGATAGGTAGCGACCGGCTGGCCATCGATCGTCGCCCGCCAATCGGGATACCAGTTCTCGGCCACCAGCAGGTAGGTGGTCCGGGTGTCGCTGCCGTCGAGCGCGACGGTCATCCGGCCGGGTTCCCAGTGGGTCAGCCGGGCCGTCACCGTGGTGGGATCCGGGATCGCGGCGGTGGTGCTCGCCCCGGCGATCTCGGCGGTGTCCGGGAAGAGCGCCACGGCATCGACCGGGTAGTTGGGATCGCTCACCGTCGCGACGATCTTCTCCTCGGCCACCTTCACCGCACCGGGGACCACCCGGACCCAGCGGGCGCTGGAATCGCGCTGCCAGAGGTAGCCGACTCCGGCCGGGGTGCGGTCGACCGTGTTCGGGAACGACACCGGCCCCAGCACCTTGTGGAACCCGGGAATCGCCGGCACGTCCTGGTTGAGGGTGATGAACTCCACCCCATAGAGGTCCCAGAGCGTCGGCGACAGCTGGTTCTGCCAGTCGTTCTTGCCACCCAGCAAGGCGTCGAAGTACTTGCTCTCCATCCCGTGGTAGCCGAACAGCGTCGGCACCTCGTGCGCCATCAGCACCGACCCCTGATACACCCCGGCGCCGGCCTGTGACCCGCTCGGATCGTAGACCCGATACGGCAGCGAGTCGCGCTGCACGGCGTCGATGATCTGGTCGTTGGCGTAGGTCACGCTGGCCGGCGGCAGCCAGGTGGCGAAGTGCTTGAGAATGGTCCAGTTGTCGCCGGCGACCACCACCACCAGCGCCGCGGCCGCCGCCATGCCCCGCAGCTTGCCGGCCCGGATCGCCAGCATCACCCCGCCACCGACGAGGAGCACCAGCAGCAGCCGAACACCGCCCAGGCGCAGCGCGTCGGCGTTGCCCAGTGCCGCCTGCATCATCTGTTGGCTGGCGAGGGCCTCGGTCACCGGTTGCAGGAGGCCGCCGGCGCCGAGCAGGGCGAAGCCGCCGAGCAACCCGAGTGGCCACCACAACCCGGCGCGGCTCACCTTGCCCTCGAGCAGGCGATCGACCCCGAACGCCGCCCACACGCAGATCACCATCGCCACCAGGAAGAACGCCACCCCGGCCGCGCGGACGCTCTTCATCATCGGCATGTGCCACCAGAGCGCATAGAACGGCGTGTCGGCACCCGACCGAGACCAGGAAGAAGAGCGAGGCGATCACGCCGAAGCCGAGCAGCAGCCCCCGGCGACGCGCCGCCCCGAGCCCGATGATGGCGAGGACCACGACCAGCGCCCCGAGATACTCGGTGTGCGACTTGAAGAAGTTGTCGCCCCAGTAGTGCTCCAGCATGCCGTTGAACTGCGGCATCACCAGGGTGGGCAGTTCCTTGATGTGATAGGAGAAGCTGGTGGCATACTGCCCACCCGAGGGATGGTCCCCCCTGCCCTCGCGGGGTGTACTGGATGTAGGAGAAGATCGGCAGCAGCTGGATCATCGCGATGCCGACGCCGAGCAGCACACCACCGAGGGCCAGAGCCATCGGGGTGACCGGCGAGCGGTCGGTCACACGCTCGGGATCGAGGAAGACCAGCCAGAGCGTCCAGAGCCCAGCGCCGACGAGGAGGTAGTAGGCGGTCTGCACCTGCGGGGAGAGGAAGACCAGCCCGACGAGGATCGCCAGCCACCCGAACGCGCCGAGCCGTCGGTGACGGATGCCCCGGAGCAGCGTCAGGAACACGAACGGTGCCAGCGCCATCACGAACAGCTTCCCGTCGTGCCCCGGCGAGATCTGCGAGGCGACCATGCCGGTCAGCTCGTACGCCACGCCGCCCACCACCGCCGCGGTCCACGAGAGCTTGAGCCCGCGGAGCAGCGCGTACATCGCCCCGCCGGCGATGATCAGGTGCACAAAGAAGCCGAGCGTCATGCCGAGGTCGGTCGACACGACCCAGCGGAGCCAGGCCGTGGGATAGAAGATGTCGCCGTGGCCGATCACCCCGAAGAACGGCAGCCCCCCGAAGAGGAAGGGGTTCCACTGCGGGATGGCGTGGTGGGCCCGGAAGTACTCGGCGGCGAACTCACGGAAGCCGTAGCCGGCCAGCACCTGGTCGTCGCCGGCCAGGAACTGGCCGGTGAGCATCGGCGTGAAGAGCGTCAGCGCGACGAGGGCGAAGACCAGCCACGCCCAGAGGGCGGCGGGCTTCGGTGCCCACGACGGCGTCGGTTGCTCAGGTGGCGTCACGGACAGATCCTCTGGTGAGCAGGAACGGCGTCGCCGCACCGACCTGGTTGATCGTCAGCATCAGTCGGGAGGCGATCACCAGCGCCGCCGCCGCCCCCAACCCGATCGATGGGGCCAGCAACGCCGACAGCAGCGCCTCGCGCACCCCGAGGCCGCCGGCGGTGAAGACGGCCAGATAGCCCACAATATAGGACACCGCGAACGCCCCGATCGCCACGGTGAGCGGCATCGTGACTCCCGGCAGGATGGCGCGGGCAAGCGTCCAGAACGCCACGCCGTACCCGAGCCAGGACACCGCGTTGATCAGCACCGCGGTGGCCAGCACACCCCAGCCCGGTGGTGGTGGTGGCTCACCCTCCCGACCGGTGAGCCGCCAGATCCAGCGCAGCATCCCGCCGTGGCCGACCACGAGGATCGAGACCAGGATGATCGCCCCCAGCGCTGCCATTGCCATTCCGGTCTGGGGATGCAGCCGCCGGAGGGTCGGCCCCACGGCCAGCGCCGTGATCCCCACCCCGGTCCCGATCGCCAGTACCTGCATGACGATTGCGGCCGCCATCGCCGCACCGGCACGCACTCCGACCCGCTCGCTCATCTTGGCCATCCCGGCGATCCCCCAGACCCGTCCCGGGATCAGGGCGATGAGCGAGGCAATGGTCCATATCCGGGCGGCCGGCAGATAGGCGAGCTGCTGTCCCCAACCGGTGACCACCCGGCGCCATCCCTCGACCAGCAGGGCATACATCAGCCAGGTCGCCCCGAGCGAGGCGAGCAGCCAGAGCGGGCGGAAGGTGAGGTGAAGCGGGACCGCGGTGATCTCGTCCCAATCGTGCCGCAACCGTGCGACGACGATCACGACCACGATGACCGCCACCGCCCCCTGGGCCCAGCGGAGCCATGGCCTACGCATGCAGCACCCGCTCATACCAACCGACACAGCGCTCGGCGACTCCCTCGGGGGAGAGCCGCTCCTGCCAGAGCTGACCCAGTCGCCGGGCGGCGGTCGGGGCCTCCGGGTCGTCGAGCAGTTGGTGGGCTGCCGCAGCGATCGCCTCGGGATCCGGTGCCACGACCCGGCCGCCCCCCTCGTAGGGGACCACGTCGAGCAGGCCCCCGCCGTCGGTACACGCAATCGTCGGCACCCCCTGCATGAGCGCCTCCGCGGCGACCAACCCGAGGCCCTCGTGCTGGGCGGTGATGAGGCAGAGATCGGCCCGCTCGAGCCAGCGCGGGATCTCGGTCTGGGGCACCGTGCCGGCGAAGACCGCGAGGTCGCCGAGTCCGAGCGCACCGAGTTGCACCTTGAGGCGGGCACGCTCGGGACCGTCGCCGACGATGCTCACCGGTCCCTCCCAGCCCCGAGCGCGGAGACGGGCAATCGCCTTGATGGCGAGGTCGACACGCTTCTGCGCGCTGAGGCGGCCGATGATGACGATCCCGCCGCCACCGGTGGAGATCGGCCGGGGGATGTCGGCAACGGGCATCGACTGGATGTCGCTGTCGCGCACCGCACGTCCGGTGCGTCGTTCGATCACGCCGGCCAGGTAGCGCGACACTGTGGTCACCACGTCGGCCCGCCGCAACACGCGGCGGCCAAGCCAGCGTCCGGGCCGGCTGCTCTCGAGGAGCCGTACATCGGTGCCGTGACAAGTGACCACCATCCGGCCGCGACGCGGTACCGCCGCGGCGGCGGGAAACCACCAGTGGGCGTGGACCAGGCCGTCGTGCGCGCCGGCCAGTTCCTCGCGCACGGCACTGCTGAAGGCCCGGATCATCCCGCTCAGCGCATGGAGTCCGGCGGGCGTTCGGATCGCTGCGGTCATCTGGCCGCTATAGGCGAGGGTCTCGCGTTCCGGTGCGGCGTAGCGCACGCGCCAGATCGGGACGCCGTCGAGGCGCTCGCGGCCACCGACCCCGCGATCGCTCGGAGCCACGACCGAGACATCGATGCCCCGCTCCCGGAGGGTGCGCGCCAGCGGATGCAGGAAATTGCCCGGCAGGTCGCCCTGGTAGCGGGGATAGTTGTGGGTGAGGAAGACCACCCGCATCCCGTCAGTCGCGCCGATCCTGAAGCATCCGTGCCAACTCGCGCTGTTCCTCGCGCATCCCGGCGACCAGCTCGCCGACGAAGCCGAATCCGAACAGCACGATCCCGGTGATCACCATCGTCTCGACCAGGTTCACCAACGGGCGGAACCCGAGGCCGTAGCCGAAGCGGAGCACCAGCGCGACGATCCCGGCAATGAATCCGACCAGGAAGAGGACCGCACCGGCCAGCCCGAAGAAGAGCATCGGCTTGCGACCGAAGCGGAGCTGGAACCAGACCGAGAGCAGGTCGAGGACGCCGATCGGAATCCGGGTCCAGGTGAACTTCGAGACCCCGGCCCGGCGGGGATGGAGTGGCACCGGTACCGCCGTGAGACGATGCCCGTCGGCGGCGGCGATCACCACCATGAAGCGGTGCCAGTCGGGCCGCAGCGGCACATTGGCCATCACCTCGCGGCGATACGCCTTGACGCCATTGAGATCGGTGACCCGGACCCCGAAGAGCCAGCGCGACAGGGTGTTGTAGACGCGGGAGACAAATGCCTTCTCGTACTTCCCCTGCTTGGTGCCGGTCACGATGTCGGCGCGGTCGTCGAGGATCGGCTCGACCAGCCGGTGCACATCCTCGGGGAGGTACTGCAGGTCGGCGGGGTAGAAGACCAGGATGTCGCCGCTGGCGGCCTCGGTGGCGCTGCGGAGGGCATCGGCGATGCCCCGCTGCCGACGATGGGTCACCACCCGGAGCCAGGGATGGTCGGCCACGAGCTGCTGCAGGATGCCGGGCGTCGCATCGCGCGACCCGTCATCGACCACCACCACCTCGAACGGCACGCCGAGGGCGGGCAGCGCCTCGCCGCACAACCGGACGAACTCGGGGAGGTTCTCGGCCTCATCCTTGGCCGGCACGAGCAGCGAGACCCGCGTGGCAGCCGTCATACCCGCTTCCGCATCCGGGCCGGGAGGATCCCCAGCTGATCGCGATACTTGGCGACCGTGCGCCTGGCGATCTGGATCCCCTGCTCCTCGAAGAGATGGACGATCTGCTGGTCGGTGAGCGGCTTCGCCTGGTTCTCCTCGCCGACCATCTTCTCGAGCTTGGCGCGGATCGATCGGGCCGAGGCGTCCTCGCCGGTGGCCGTCGACAGTGCCGACGAGAAGAAGAACTTGAGCGGCAGCACTCCGCGCGGTGTCTGGACGTACTTTTCGTTGGTGACCCGGCTCACGGTCGACTCGTGCATCGAGATCACCTCGGCCACCTCTCGCAGCGTCAGCGGCTTCAGGTACTCGACACCCTTCTCGAAGAACTCCCGTTGCCGGTCGACGATGAAGTTCATCACCTTGAGCATCGTCTGGCGCCGCTGCTCGATCGCCTGCACCATCCATGTGGCCGAGTTCATCCGCGAGGCGATGAAGTCCTTGTTCTCCGCGGTCATCTTGGAGCGATCGCGGGCGATCTCCTGATACGACCGCGACAGCCGCAGGCGGGGCACCCCGGTGTCGTTGAGGAACACATGGTACCGGTCATCGATCTTGTCGACGATCAGGTCCGGAATGATGTAGGCCTCGCCTCGATCGGCGTACTTGAGCCCGGGCTTCGGCTCGAGGTGCGCCAGGGCGTCGGCGGCCTCCTGGGCGTCGCGCGCCGGCACGCCGAAGCGTCGCGCCAGGTCGTTCCAGCGGTGTGCCTTGAGGTCGTCGAACGCCTCGTCGACCATCCGGTAGGTGGTCGAGCCGGTGTCGCCAAGCTCCTTCAGCTGCAGCAGCAGGCACTCGCGCAGGTCGCGGGCACCGATCCCGGCCGGGTCGAGCGATTGCACCACCAGCAGCGCCTTGGCGGCCTCCTCCTCGGTGAAGAGGACCACGCCCTCGGGGAGCTCGACCGGGACCGGCTCGGGCTCGGGGTCCGCCTCGCTGCCGATCTCCTGGATCTCGAACGGGTCGATCTCGTCGGGGTCGGGCGCGCTGGCACCGGGAAGGTTGGAGAGCACCCACTGGTTGGTCGAGTGCACCACCTCGTCGAGGCCGCAGACCAGGTAGCCGTCGTCACTGATGTTGCCGATGATCTCCTCGGCGAGCATCCGGATCCGCGGTGGCAACTCGAGCATCTGGAGCTGCTCACGGAGGTGGTCCGGCAGGTCGGCGGTCGCCACACTCTGCGGCTCGACGTACTCCGAGGCCTCGAACTGCTCCCGCCGGCCACCCACGTCGAAACCGTTGAGGAGGATCTCCTCCCAGTCGACCTCGTCGTCCTTGGCCGCCTCCTCCTGTTCCTCCTCGGTGGTCTTCTCCGGCGTCTCCTCGTCCTCGGGCTCCTCCAGCTCGAGGAAGGGATTGCTGAGCAGTTCCTGCTGCAGGTGCTGCTGCAGGTCGAGCATCGGCATGTACAGCATGTCCATCGCCTGGTAGAGGCGTGGATTGATCCGGAGCTCCTGCCGGAGCCCGGTCTGCTGTTGCAGGCCGGTCTTCACGCGTGCTGCTCCATGCCCTTGCGCAAGCGGGCGGTGAGGGTCGGCCCAAGATACAACTCGGCGACCCGATCATTCCAGACGAGTTCGCGGACCGTGCCCGCGGCCTGGACGGTTCCCTCGTGCATGATATAGGCCCGATCGACGATCTCCAGCGTCTGCTCGACGTTGTGGTCGGTGATCAGCACCCCGATCCCCCGATCACGGAGCGAGGCCACGATCGTCTGGATATCGTGCGTCGCGATCGGATCGACGCCGGCGAACGGCTCGTCGAGCAGCATGAACTTCGGATCGGTCGCCAGCGCCCGGGTGATCTCGAGTCGCCGCCGTTCGCCACCGCTCAAGGTGTAGGCCTTGGCATCACGAAGGCCGGCCAGGCCCAGCTCGTTGAGCATCTCCTCGAGCCGAGCGAGCCGCTGCTCCTTGCCGAGTGGCAGCGTCTCGAGGATCGCCAGCACGTTCTCGGCCACCGTCATCCGACGGAAGATCGAGGGCTCCTGCGCCAGGTAGCCGATCCCGCGACGAGCCCGCTTGTACATCGGCTCGCCCGTGATGTCCTCGCCGTCGAGGTAGATGCGGCCCCGGTCCGGACGGATCAGGCCGGTGATCAGGTAGAAAGTGGTGGTCTTCCCCGCCCCATTGGGACCGAGCAGTCCAACGATCTCGCCCTGCTCCAGGTCGACCGCGACATCGTCGACGACCGCCCGACGGCGATAGCTCTTGCGCAGTCCCTCAGCGTGCAACCGGCTCATGGTCCACCCTCCCGCCGGATGTCGCGCTCCGAGGCGACCCGTCGCTCCAGCGATGCCTTCTCGAGCTGGAGGCCGTCGACATGGCCGAAGGCGCGCACCTCCGCCACGCCGGTCGAGTCGCCGGTCTTCATCACCACGATGATCGTGTCAGCCCGAGTGTAGTTGATGGTCGGCGACGGCTGGCTGTCGCGAATGACCTGCCGCGAGAAGAGCGAGGTGGCGCTGCCGATCGCGACGATGTCGACCAGCCGGGTCTGCACCGTCCCGGCCGAATCCCGGTCGACGAATCGGGCGGTGAGGTGATTGCCGGTCATCGTGTTGCGGACGGGAGCGGTCCCGCTATCCGTCGCGGTCGCCGCGCTGCTGTCGGGGGTGCTCGCCAGGGCGGAATCCTCCGGCTCGCGCAGCAAGCCGCGATCGAAGACCCGCAACTCCCTGAGGCGCTCTCCCGGGGTATCGATCGCCACCGAGTCACCTCGCACGTCGTATCCCTCGGCCAGCACCTGGGCGCGGTGCTCCCGGTCCCAGGCGAGGGTCTGCACCAGCACACCCTCGTCGAATGCCAACGCGGTGCTGTCGGCGATGATCTCCCCCGCTCCGCCGATCACGTGGCCGCTGCCGAAGGCCCGGACCCGGCGCAGTGCCTCGCCCTCGAGGCCGAGCTGGACCTCACGCCCCGCGACGAAGAACGAGTCGGCCCCGCGACGCGTCAGGGTGGCTGGCACGCCCAGAAGCACCGCCAGGTCCTCCGGCCCCTGCTCGTAGCGGAGCGAGTCGCCTCGCCCGGCCAGGGAGTCGCGATCGACCAGGACATCGCCGAAGCCGGTGAGGCGCGACGACCCGCGCGCCTTGAGCACATCGGCCGTGATCACGTATGGCGCGGGATCGGCCGTGTCGCCCGGCTGGCGCTCCACCTCGTAGTGCACCGTGGGGCGACCGGTGGCGGTCGTCTCGGCGCTGTCGCGAACGCCCTTCACGGCCCGGAGGTAGTCGACCGAGGGCCCGTCGAGCGTCGAGCCGTTCACGTGATTGATGATCCGGACGTTGCCACGCGCCTCGAGCCGCTCGAGGGTCTTGCGATAGGCGAGGGTGTCGGCATCGATGGTGACGTCGTCATCGCGATACTGGGCATCGGTGATCAGGCGGATGAACTCGCCGCTGTACGACTCGACCGAATCGCCCTCGAGGAAGATCGGCTGGTTCCGGCAGCGAAGCCGCACGTTGCCGGCGGCGAAGTAGTTGACGTTGCCCGCGATCCGCTCGTCGCGACTCCCCTCGCGGTCGACGTTGAGGACCTCGAGCAGGCAACGCCGTTCGGCCGGTCGCTGGGCGGCCACCGGGGCCGCGGCCGCCAGCGCGACAAGCGCACAGGCAAGCCGCCTCATGGCTGCCCACCGATGGTGTCCTGGCCCGGCAGCAGGAAGCCCTCACCCTTCTGGCGACCCTTCGGCTGCCAACTCCTCAGGAACCGGAAGTCGGGATCGGTCTCGAAGCTCTGGCCCGAGCCGTTGCCATTCGGTGACGTGAAGGTATAGGCGGTATCGGAGCGGATGATCTGTGCGGTCTTGTCATAGATCAGGTGCTCGGTGTTGAGCGTCTTCGATTCCGGCGCCGGCGTGACCGCCACCACGTTGCCGAAGGCTTCCAGTGACCCATCGCGCTTGGTGTAGCTGCCGCTGTCGGCGGTCACCGTCGAGGCGACCTCGCCGTGATCATCGTAGAAGATCATGGTGACCTTCTTCATGTCGGTCACCTGGCGGGCGTTGTAGACCCAGGCCGACTCGGCAATGACCTTGGAGACCCGGACGCCGCCGTTGGTCACCTCGGTCTCGAGCCCCTGGATCACCTGGTCCGCGCTGTCGGACACGGTGCCCCGGGCAGGCGTCACGCCCCGTTCGGCGCATGCGGAGAGCGCTGCGATCATCCCGACCAACAGCACCGCCCTCATGCCGCACCAGCCCGGAGCAGATCGTGAAGGTGGGCCACGCCGACGACCGCGCCCTGCCCATCGAGCACCGGCGCCGAGATGATCCCATGTCGTTCCATCTGGCCAACGGCGCCGGCCGCCAGCTCATCGGCGTCCAGCGTCCGCGGCGTGGCGGTCATCACCTCGGCTGCGGTCAGTCCGAGATAATCGTGGGTCCGCTCGGCCAGGCGAGTGAGGTCACCCGCAGTGATCACCCCAGCAAGGCGACCGCCGTCGAGGATGGGGGCGATGCCCCGGCCGTGGGCCAGCGCCACGATCACATCGCCCATCGACGCGCTCGGTGGGAGCACGTGATCGGCTGGCACCATCACGTCGGCCACCCGAAGCAGCAACCGCCGCCCCAGGCGACCACCCGGATGGAAGGCGGCGAAGTCCTCGCGCTGGAATCCCTTGCGCTCGAGCAGCGCCACCGCCAGCGCATCGCCGAGCGCGAGCGCGACCGTGGTGCTCGTGGTCGGCGCGAGGTCGTGGGGACATGCCTCCTCGACGACCGACCCATCGAGCACCACCGCGGCGGCCTTGCCGAGTGTCGAGTCGGCCACCCCGGTGATCGCGACGATCGGCACGTCGAGCCGCGCCAGCGCGGCGACCATGCCGAAGAGCTCCTCGGTCTCGCCACTCTTGCTGAGCATCACCACCACGGTGTCGCGCGAGACCATCCCGAGATCGCCGTGCAGCGACTCGACCGGATGGATCCAGTTGGCAACGGTGCCCGTGCTGGTGAAGGTGGCGGCGATCTTCTGGGCAATGGAGCCGCTCTTGCCAATCCCGGTCACGATCACGCGACCGGCCCCGGCCAGCAGGTCGACCGCCCGCTCGAACGTGTCGTCGATGCGAGCCGCCGCGCTCAGGATCGCCTGCCCCTCGAGCTCGAGGGTACGCCGGGCAGAGGCAACGGCGCTCACGTGCCCACCCCGCTGCCGTGCAGGTAGTGCGCCGTGGCGGCGTCCCACTCGCCCCGCGTGCGAAGGAGCAGGTCAATCACCTCGCGCACGGCCCCGTGGCCGCCGGAGGCGGTCGTGACGTACTGCGCCCTGGCCTTGATCTCCTCACGGGCGTTGGCCACCGCGACCGGGAAGCCGACCCGTTCGAGCACCGGCAGGTCCGCGAGGTCGTCGCCCACAAAGCCCATCTCGTCCCAGCCGATCCCGCGAGCGTCGAGCAGACCCTGAATCGCGGCCACCTTGCCGCCCGGCTCGACCTGAAGGACCTCGCCGACCCGCAGCTCGGCGCCTCGCAAGGCGGTGGCCGCCGAATGTCGACCGCTCACCCAGACCACCTCGATGCCGGCCGTAGCCAGGAGTCGATGGCCGAGTCCGTCCTGGATGTCGAAACGCTTGAATTCGACCCGACGGCCGTCGATCTCGCCGATGAAGATCGCGTTGTCGGTGAGGACACCGTCGACGTCGAGGCCGAGGAGGCGGAGCCGCCCGATCGCGGCAAGTGGATCAGGCACTGGCACGCTCGAGTACCGCCTCGCGAACCGCCAGCGCACGGGCCACCAGGGCCTCGAGCTGGTCGAGCGGCCACTGGGTCGCGGCATCGGAGACGGCCGAGGCCGGATCAGGGTGGGTCTCGATGAAGAACCCGTCGGCTCCGGCCGCAGCGGCCGCGAGCAGCAACGCGGGAATGTGTTCCCGCAATCCGCCGCTCGAGCCACCCGCCGCACCGCCCGGTTGCTGCACGCTGTGCGTGGCGTCGTAGATCACCGGTGCACCGGTCGCCTCGCGGATCCGTGCCAGGTTGCGGAAATCGACCACCAGGTCGCCGTAGCCGAAGAACGACCCGCGCTCGGTCACCGCCACGTCGGCACTGCCCGCGCCACGAACCTTGTCGACCGCGCCGGTCATCGCGGCGGCCGACATCCACTGGCCCTTCTTGATGTTCACCGGCAGCCCGGTGCGGCCCGCGGCGACCAGCAGGTCGGTCTGGCGGCAGAGGAATGCCGGGATCTGCAGCGCGTCGACCACCCCCGCCACGGCAGCGGCCTGGGGCGACTCGTGAATGTCGGTCAGGATCGGCAAGCCGGTCCGGCTCCGGACCCGTTCCAGGGCGGCGAGACCGTCGTCGAGCCCCGGGCCACGCGGGGCATCGCCCCGGGCCCGGTTGGCCTTGTCGAACGATGCCTTGAAGCAGACAGGCAGCCGGTGCCGCTCAGCGATCCCTGCCAGCACCTCCGCCACCCGGGTCATGACCGCGTCGTCCTCGACGGCACACGGGCCGGCGATCAGGAACGGGCCGGTTCCGAACCCGAAGCCGCTCATCGCGAGGTCGTCACTCGCGCATCAGAGACCGGCTCGACGCTCGAGGCGTGCTGATGCTCCATCGCTGCCCCGATGAAGGCCGCGAACAGCGGGTGTGGGCGGGTCGGGCGCGACTTGAGTTCCGGATGGAACTGGCAGCCGACAAACCACGGGTGGTCGGGATACTCGATCATCTCGACCAGCGAGCCGTCGGGCGACTGGCCGGAAAGCCGCAGGCCGTGCTCGGTCAGCACATCGCGGTACGCGTTGTTGACCTCCCAGCGGTGCCGATGACGCTCCGAGATCTCCGTGGTGCCGTAGGCCTCGGCCGCCCGTGAACCGGGCCTGAGCCGTGCCGCGTAGGCGCCGAGTCGCATCGTCCCGCCGAGATCGGTCACGTCGCGCTGTGAGGCCATCAGGTCGATGACCGGGTCGGGGCACTCGGGCTCGAATTCAGTCGAGGTCGTGCCGTTCATGCCGCAGACATGACGGGCGAATTCGATGATCGCCACCTGCAACCCGAGGCAGATGCCGAAGATACGGCAGCCGCGCGGTGCGGGCATGCTCGATCGCGACGATCATCCCCTCGATACCCCGGTTCCCGAAGCCGCCGGGCACCAGCAACCCGTCGTATCCAGCGAGGAGTTTCGCCGGGTCGGCGTCGGGTTCGATGAAGCGGTCGCTGTCGATCCAGTCGATGTCGACGCCGAGGTCGTGCTGGATGCCACCGTGCAGCAAGGCCTCGCCCACCGACTTGTAGGCATCGTGCAGCGCCGTGTACTTGCCGACCACCGCGATCCGGACCCGGCCGTGGGGCCGCAGGATCCGCTCGACCATGGCACTCCACTTGGTGAGGTCGGGCTCACGAGTCTCCAGCTTCAGGCGATCACACACTTCGCGATCGAAGCCCTGCTCGTGGAAGCGCAGCGGCAGCTCGTAGATGCTGCCCACGTCCGGACTCTCGATCACGCACGAGAAGTCGACGTTGCAGAAGAGCGCGATCTTGCGCTTGATGTCGGCGCCCAGCGCTCGCTCGCTCCGGCAGATCAGCATGTCGGGCTGGATGCCGACCTCCATCAGGTCGCGCACCGAGTGCTGCGTCGGCTTGGTCTTGAGTTCGCCTGCGGCCGCGATCCACGGCACCAGGGTGAGGTGAACGAAGATCGCGTTCTCGCGGCCGATGTCCTGCCGGAACTGGCGGATCGCCTCGAGGAATGGCAGCGACTCGATGTCGCCCACCGTGCCGCCGATCTCGACGATCACCACGTCGTGGCCGGGGGCGGTCCGCCGCAGCGCGTGCTTGATCTCGTCGGTGATGTGGGGGATCACCTGCACGGTGCCACCCATGTACTCGCCGCGGCGCTCCTTGCTGATCACCGTCTGGTAGATGCGCCCGGTGGTGACGTTGTTCTGCTGGGAAAGCGACCGGTCGATGAACCGCTCGTAGTGGCCCAGGTCGAGGTCGGTCTCGGCACCGTCGTCGGTGACGTAGACCTCGCCATGCTGGAACGGCGACATCGTCCCCGGATCGACGTTGATGTAGGGGTCGAATTTCTGCATCGTCACCGAGAGGCCACGTTCGACCAGCAATCGGCCCAGTGAGGCGGCGGCGATGCCCTTGCCGAGCGAGGAGACGACCCCGCCGGTGACGAAGATGTACTTGGTGGTGCGGGACGAACCGGTCATGGCATGGCCTCGGCAAGGTCGGGCCACCGTGCCTCCGCGGCGGCCAGGTCATCCGGGGTGTCGATTCCCGGCGGAGCAGGACGATCGAGCAACGCCACCCCGATCGACATCCCTGCCTCGAGCGCCCGCAGCTGCTCCAGCGCCTCGGCGCGCTCGAGCCGCGACGGCGGCAGGGTGGTCAGGCGAAGCAGCGCATCGCGCTGGTACGCATAGACCCCGAGATGCTGCCACCAGGACGTCGTGGCCACCTGCTCGGGGTCGCGGGCGTGCGGGATCGCCGCCCGGGAGAAGTAGAGGGCCCGGCCAGCCGCGTCGCAGACGACCTTCACCCGGGCGGGGTCGTGACGCATCGCGGCATCGAGCGGGGCCGCCGCCGTCCCGATCTGGTCGCCGGCCACCACGCGCTCGATTGCCCCGGTCACCGCCGCCGAGGGGAGGAACGGCTCGTCGCCCTGAACGTTGACGATCAGGTCGTATCCGGTGAACTCGGTGCGGGCGGCAACCGCGGCCACCCGGTCGGTGCCGCTGGCGAACTCGCCTCGGGTGAGCACGGTATCGACGCCCGTGGTGGCCAGCGCCTCAACCACCGCCTCGGCGTCGGTGGCGACCACCAGTCGATCGGCCCCGGGGATCTGCCGGACGCGCTCGACAACGCGGGCGATCAAGGGAGCCCCGCCCAGAAGCTGGAGAGGTTTGTTGGGGAGTCGCGTCGAGCCAACGCGGGCCGGGACGACAATCAGGACAGGCACGATACAAGCTATTTGGTCGCGGTCGTGCTGTCAAAATGCGTGCCGTGCCCGGCATCCTGTTGATAACTGCTTGACAAGCAACCGATTAGCGTGCTACCGCGCCACCAGATCCAGGAAGTTGGCCAGCAACCGCTTGCCATCAGGGGTCCCCACCGACTCGGGGTGGAACTGGACCCCCCAGACCGGCGCGTCCCGGTGGCGAACCGCCATGATCTCCTCCCCCGGATTCCGATCGGCCGACCACGCCGTGACCTCGAGGCTGGCCGGCAGGCTGTCCGGGGAAATCACCAGCGAATGGTAGCGCATCACGGTGAGCGGCTCGGCCATCCCGGCGAAGAGATCGGGGTCGCGGTGGGCCACCTCGGTGGTCTTGCCATGCATCAGGCGCTCGGCCCGCACCACGCGACCCCCGAAGGCGGCCCCGATCGCCTGATGCCCAAGGCAGACACCAAGGACCGGAATCCCCTCCCCCGCGGCCGCCCGGATCAGCTCGACCGAGATCCCCGCCTCGGCAGGGGTACAGGGCCCCGGCGAGACCACGATCGCCTGCGGTCGCCGGGCGACGGCCTCGGCCACGGTGATCCGGTCATTGCGGACCACCACCGGATCGGCACCAAGCTCACCCAGGTACTGGGCCAGGTTCCAGGTGAAGGAGTCGTAGTTGTCGAGCAGGAGCAGCATGGAGGAAGGGTAAGCGGTGACGGCGGGTGGGGGTACGCTACCCCCTCGGGTGGAACTTCCGATGCACCGTCCGGAGATAGTCGCGGTCGACGTGGGTGTAGATCTGGGTGGTCGAGAGATCGGCGTGGCCCAGCATCTCCTGCACCGCGCGAAGGTCGGCGCCACCCTCGAGGAGGTGGGTGGCAAACGAGTGCCGCAGGGTGTGGGGCGTCACCCGCTTGGTGATGCCGGCCTGGGCGGCGCGCTTCTTCACGATCCCCCAGGCACCGACCCTCGAGAGCGGCTCCCCCCTGACGTTGAGGATCACCCGCTGCCTGGATGCGCCCCGGTCGAGTTCCGGTCGCAGGGTGTGGAGGTAGGTGGAGACGGTCGAGAGCACTGTCCGACCGATCGGCACCAGCCGCTCCTTCCTCCCCTTGCCGAAGGCCCGCACCAGCCCCTCCCCGAGCAGCAGGTCGCCGAGCCCGAGGTCGCAGAGTTCCGAGACCCGCAGACCGGCGCCATAGGCGAGCTCGAGCAGGGAGCGGTCGCGCCAGGCGAGACGGTCGTCGACCCCAGGCGTCTCGAGGAGCCGGGCCACCTCGTCGACCGAGAGGACCTCGGGGAGCGTCCGCCACCGCTTGGGCGTCTCGAGCCGATCGCTCGGGTCGCGGTCGACCAGCCCCTCACCGGCCAGGAAGGCGAACCACGTGCGAATCGCCGAGATATTGCGTCGCACCGTCGCCCCGGCCAGCCCGAGGTCCTTGAGCAGGAAGATGAAGTCCCGCAGGGTGGCAGTCTCCAGTTCGGCGGGTGTCCGGAGACCACGGGAGGTGGCAAAGTCGGCGAGCCGCAGCAGATCCCGGGTGTAGCCCTCGACGGTGTGGGGGCTGTGCCCGGCCTCGAGCGACAGGTGGTCACGGAAGGCCACCAGATGGAAGCGGGCCACGACCTCCGGGTCGCGGATCGGGACGCTCACGAGGGATCCCGCTCGGCCGTGCGCTGACGCCGGATCCGGTAGACGATCCAGGCCACCAGCGCCAACAGCACCCCGAGGGCGACGTAGCCGAGGGTGCGGTTGACCCCGCCCACGATGGTGAGGATCCGGTCGAACTGGCTCCCCAGCGTGGCGGCGACGAAGATCAGCCCGCCGTACCAGAGCGCGGAGGCGAGGGCCATCGGAATGCCGGCACGGACCGGCCCGACATGGATCAGGCCGGCGAACGGGGCGACCACCGCACGAAACCCCGGCAACAGCCGACCGAGGAAGAGCCCGATCAACCCGAAGCGACGGTACTCCCGCTGCATGAACAGCAGGCCCTCCTCCGGCAACAGGCGCCGGGCCAGGCGCGAGGAGAAGAGCGCGGTCGAGTGTCGCGCCGCAAGGAAGTACATCCCCATCGCCGTGCCAACGTTGGCCGACCACGTGACCAGGAAGACCGTCCAGGGCTCCGTCACGCCGCGATGGGCGAGGAACGCCCCGATCGCGATCGCGGTATCGGCCGGGAATGGCGGGAAGATGTTCTCGATCATCGCCATCAGCGCCAGCACGCCGTAGACCGCCACCGGCGGCAATCCGGCCAACCAGGTGATGAGAGACTCGATCATGGCTAGGGATCAGTGCGGCGGGGAGTCGGCCGGTTGGATCGTCGCCACGGCGATCACCGCGATCCCCTCGCCGCGACCGACGAAGCCCATCCCCTCGTTGGTCTTGCCCTTGAGACCGATCGCCCCGCCCGGGATCCCCAGGACCGGCGCGAGCCGCGCCCGGATATCGGGGAGATGGGGGGCGAGCCGCGGTGCCTGGGCGATCACGGTGATGTCGCACTGCGCCGGCTGCCAGCCGGCCTCGCCGAGCCGGGCCACCGCGGTGGCCAGCAGGGCGATCGAATCGGCGTCCTTCCAGGCCGGATCGGTGTCGGGGAACATCGCGCCGATATCGCCGAGCGCCGCCGCACCGAGCAGGGCGTCGGTGAGCGCATGGGCCACGGCATCGGCATCGGAATGCCCCGTCAGCCCCTTGGCGTAGGGGATGACGACACCGCCGAGGACCAGCGGGCGGCCCTCGGCGAAGCGATGGGAGTCGTAACCGATGCCGACGCGAATCACGCCACCGCCGCCACCGGCTCATCGATCAGCGAATAGTCCTGGCGCCGGTGGCCGATCTGGTAACCGGCGTCGGCGATGGCCCGCTCCATCTCCGCGATGGTGGCCCGGTGGGTGGTGCCGGCCGCCGAGACGACGTTCTCCTCCATCATCAGCGAGCCGAAGTCGTTGGCACCGAATCGGAGCGCCACCTGCCCGACCTTGAGCCCCATCGTGACCCAGCTCGACTGCAGGTTCGGCACGTTGTCGAGGATGATCCGCGCCATCGCCAGCGTGCGGAGATAGGTCACCGCATCGGTCTTGACGCGGTCGGCCATGGCGGTGCCCTCGGGCTGCAGCGGCCAGCAGATGAACGCCGTGAAGCCACCCGTCCTGGCCTGGACCTCGCGGATCCGCAGCAGGTGCTCGATCCGGTCGGCGGCGCTCTCGCCCATACCGTACATCATGGTGACGGAGGTCTTCATCCCCTGCCGGTGGGCCTCCTCCTGCACGCCGAGCCACTCCTCGGTCTGGGCCTTCTTGCGGGCCACCCGTTCCCGCACCGCGTCGACCAGGATCTCTCCTCCGCCACCGGGAATCGAGTCGAGCCCCGCCTCGTGCAGCTGGCGAACCACGTCGGGCATCGGGATCCGGAACCGCTCGCTGAAGAACACCACTTCCGACGGCGAGAAACCGTGGATGTGGATCGGGTGATGCGCCTTGATGTAGCGCATCAGCTCGAGGTACCAGTCGAACGGGATGTAGGGATTGTGACCACCCTGGAGCAGGATCTGCACACCGCCGAGCGCCTTGCATTCGTCGATCTTGGCGCCGATCTCCTCGAACGAGAGGACGTAGCCCTCGTCGTGCTTGGGGCGCCGGTAGAAGGCGCAGAAGGCGCAGTCGGCGACGCAGACGTTGGTGTAGTTGATGTTCCGATCGACGATGAACGACACCACCGGATCCGGATGGAGCTGCCAACGCATCGCATCGGCCCGCGCCCCCAGCTCGAGCAGCGGGGCATGCTCGTAGAGGTCGAGGTACTCGCGAAAGGTCGGGCTGCTGCGGTCGATGGTCATCTCAGGCCGCCGTGAGGAAGGAGAGGGAGCCACCCGGGACCAACCCGTCGTGCTCCAGTCGCTGGAAGAACGTGGTCAGGCCGGCCAGGTGCCGGTCGGAGAGTTCGTAGTCGAGGTTGCCGAGGTAGGCCCGCACGGTGACCCGTGGAATGCCGGTCCGCTCCGCCGCCTCGGCGGCCAGCAGGTCGAGATGCTCCACCCCCCAGGCCCGCGACGCCAGCAAGTGCTCGTGAAGCGCCAGTGCCTCGGGCCGCGGCACATCGCGCCGCGCCGCCCAGACCGCGAACACGAATGGCAGGCCGGTCCAGCGCTTCCACGCCGCTCCCAGATCCTCGAAGACCGGGTAGCGTCCACTGGCGCGGAGGTGGAGCGCCGCATCGCCGATCACCAGCACGGCATCGTGCGGCAAGGCCTCGAGCGCCGCGAGGTCGCCCGGCTCGGCCCGCGCGGTGGCGAACCGCGGCGCGATCCCCCACACGTGGCGGCAGAGCAGCTCCAGAAGGAGCACCGACGTACGGCTCGACGCGGTCCGGAGCACGGTGGCGCCGTCGAGCTCGGCCAGCGGCCGGCGCGAGAAGAGTGCCACCGAGTGCACCGGGCCGTCGGAGGAGATCGCCAGATCCGGCAGCAGGTGATAGGCGTCGGCGTTGCGGGCGTACTCCACCGCGGAGACGACGCTCAGGTCGAGCTCCCCCGCGGCGAGCAGGTCGTTGAGCTCGGCGGCGGTCGCCGAGACCACCGTGGCGGGCGGCGGCACGAGGCCGCGATCCATCGCCGCGTTGACCGGGGCGGCGTTGATCCACGGGATCCGGCCCAGCCTCATGCGGCGTGGACCACCGGCAGCGCGCGGCGAATGTCGCCACCGCGCGGCATCTCGAGGTCGCTGAAGTCGGTCCGGATCGGCTGGTAGAGCGAGTCGCGCTCCATCGGGATCTTGCCGGCGTCACGAATCAGCGCCACCAGGGCGGGATAGGGCAGCCCCAGTTCGGTGGTGGCCCCGGCATCGTGATAGATCCGCTCGAAGACCACCGTCCCCTCGAGGTCGTCGCAGCCGAACGCGAGCGCCACCTGGCTCATGAACGGCGTCACCATCGGCCAGTGGGTCTTCACGTGCGGGATGTTGTCGAGCATCAGGCGACCGACCGCCAGGTTCTTGAGGTCCTCGTAGCCGGTGGTGGCGGTCCCCACCCGACCGAGTTCCTCACCGAGCTCGTTGTGCTCGGTGTGATAGGCCAGCGGGATGTAGGTCAGGAAGCCGCCGCTCCGATCCTGCTGATCGCGAAGCATCGTCAGGTGCGCGACACGATCCTCGGCCGACTCGACGTGCCCATAGAGCATGGTGCAGTTGGTGGGGATGCCCAGCTCGTGCGCCTCCCCGTGCACCCGCAGCCACTCGTCGCCGGTGAGCTTGCGCTCGGCGATGGTGGCCCGGACCGCGGTGCTGAACACCTCCGCGCCGCCGCCCGGCATCGAGGTCAGGCCGGCGTCCTTGAGGGCCTGGAGCACCTCCACCGACGTGCACCGTTCGACCCGCGCGATGTGGGCAATCTCCACCGCGGTGAGTGCCTTGACGTGCACGTCGGGGTGGCGCTCCTTGAGGCCGCGGATCATGTCGGTGTAGTACGACAGCGGCAGCTTGGGGTGGAGCCCACCGACGATATGGAATTCGCGGGTCGGGGCCTCGCGTGCCAGTTCCGCCTCGTGGTAGACCTCGTCCAGCGACCGGGTGTACGCGCCCTCCTCCTTCGGCATCCTGGCATAGGAGCAGAAGGTGCAGGTGTTGCGCAGGATGCAGACGTTGGTCGGGTTGATGTGCTGGTTGGCCGAGAACCAGACCCGATCGCCGTTCTGGCGCCGGTTGGCATGGTCCGCCAGCAGGCCGAGGCCGATGAGATCGCTGGTGGCATAGAGGGCGAGCCCGTCGGCGGGGCTGAGCCGCTCGCCGGCCAGCACCTTCTCGCCGATCGGGCGGAGGGCAGTGTCGCGGATCCGGGAGAGGTCGAGGTCGACGGGACCCAGTCGCGGCGCGGTATCGAGGGTCATCCCTGCAATCTACCGGGGGGCCGGGAAGAGGGGTACCGGTCCGGGAACGCGATCGGCCCCCCGACGGGCGAATGCCGGGGGGCCGACCAAGTTGCGACGGCGATCGCTCGCTCAGGCCTTCCGGACCGCCAGCGTGGCGTTGTGGCCGCCGAAACCGAAGGCATTGGAGACCCCGACGTCGATCTGCCGCGTAACGGCGGTGTTCGGCGCACAGTCGAGATCGCATTCGGGATCCGGCGTCTCGTAGTTGATCGTCGGCGGGATGACCCCGTTGACGGTCGCCAGCAGCGTCACCACGAACTCCAGCGCCCCCGCCCCGCCGAGCAGGTGACCGGTCATCGACTTCGTCGAGCCGAAGACCAGCGATCGGGCATGGTCCCCGAAGACCGCCTTGACCGCCTGGGTCTCGGCGATGTCGCCCAGCGGCGTGGAGGTGCCGTGGGCATTGATGTAGTCGACCCGAGCCGGATCGATCCCCTGATCCTCGAGGCACATCCGGATCGCCCGCTGGGCGCCCTCGCCCTCGGGGGCCGGCGCGCTCATGTGGTAGGCGTCGCCCGAGAGGCCGTAGCCGACCACCTCACCGAGGATGGTGGCCCCGCGGCGTTCGGCGTGGTCGAGCGCCTCGAGGATCACCGCCGCGCCGCCATCGCCGAGGACGAAGCCGTCGCGGTCCTTGTCGAACGGTCGGCTGGCGCGGGTCGGCTCGTCGTTGCGGGTCGACATCGCCTTCATGTTGGCGAAGGCGGCCACGGTGAGGCCGGTGATCGCCGCCTCGGAACCGCCCGAGACCATCGCGTCGGCCATCCCCTCGCGGATCATCCGGTAGCTCTCCCCGATGGCGTGGGCCGACGACGCGCAGGCCGAGACCGGGGCGAAGTTGGGCCCCTTGAAGCCGTAGCGCATCGATACCAGGCCGGCCGCCATGTTCGGGATGAACATCGGCACGAAGAACGGCGACACCCGGTCGGGACCGTGCTGCACGAACGCGGCGCAATTCTCCTCGAATGTCTGCATCCCGCCGATGCCGCTGCCCATGACCACGCCGATCCGGTCGTGATCGACGGTGGCGGTGTCCAGGCCGGCCTGGGTCACCGCCTGGTGGGCTGCCGCGATCGCGTACTGGGCGAAGAGGTCGTAGCGCCGGGCCTCCTTGCGATCGATGTACGGCAGCGGGTCGAAGGCCTTCACCTCGCAAGCGAACCGCACCTGGTGCCGGGAGGCGTCGAACTTCGTGATGGGCGCCGCGCCGCTTGTGCCGGCGAGCAGATTCGTCCAGGTCTCTCCCACGGTGAGGCCCACCGGGCTCACCAGGCCGAGACCGGTGATGACGACGCGACGCGTCACGTCACTTGCCCAGCTTCTCGTGGAGGTACTTCAGCGCGTCGCCAACGGTGCGAAGCTTCTCCGCTTCCTCGTCGGGAATGTCGATGTCGAACTCCTTCTCGAAGGCCATGACCAGCTCGACGGTGTCGAGCGAGTCGGCACCCAGGTCCTCCATGAAGGACGCCTCGGCGGTGAGCTTCTCGCGCTCCACGCCCAGTTCCTCGACGATGATGTCCTTGACCTTCTCCTCCACGTCGCTCATCTGCTGCCTCTCACGCAAGTGTGAACATGCTCCCCGCTCAGCCGATCATGCCGCCATCGACCACGAGCACCTGGCCCGTGATGTAGGCTCCCAGATCGGAGGCGAGGTACAGAACCGCCGTGGCGATATCCGAGGGTGCCCCGAGGCGACCCAGCGGAATCGACTCCAATAACGCTTTCCGTGCCGCCTCGGGCAAGGCGGCGGTCATGTCGGTGTCGATGAACCCCGGCGCCACGCAGTTGGCGAGGATGCCGCGAGCCGCATACTCCTTGGCCACCGACTTGGTGAAGCCGATCAACCCGGCCTTGCTGGCGGCATAGTTGGCCTGCCCCCGATTGCCGGTGATGCCGACCACGCTGGTGATGTTGATCACCCGTCCGGCCCGCTTCTTCATCATCCCCTTGAGCACCGCCTGGGTCGTGACGAACGCCGCCCGCAGGTTGGCCGCAAGCACCTCGTCCCACTCGTCGTCGGAGAGCCGCAGCAGCAGGTTGTCCCGGGTGAGGCCGGCATTGTTGACGAGGATGTCGATCGTGCCCAGCTCGGCCTGACAGGCCTCGAGCGCGGCGCGAATCGCGGCCGGGTCGGTCACGTCGCAGCCGAATCCGTGGGCCCGCTCCCCGATCTCGCTGGCCACCGCGCCTGGCGGTGTCGGCGGAGCGGCCGACGATCGCGACCGTGGCCCCGGCCTCGTGGAGCGTCTCCGCGATGGCGCGGCCGATGCCGCGCGTGCTGCCGGTCACGAAGGCGACCCGGCCGGTGAGATCGATCGCGACGCTCATCGGCCCAGGAACTCCTCGACCTGCTCGGCGGTGCCCAGCGGGGTACACACTGCATCGGGAATGATGCGCCGCAGCAGTCCGCCCAGGACGCTGCCGGGGCCCAGCTCGAGCCAGCGCGCCTCGGGCCAGCGCTCGTGCAGCACGCGCATCGACGCGACCCACCGCACCGGGGCGGTGAGCTGGTCGGCCAGCAGGTCGCGCGCCGTGGACTGGTCGTCGACCAGCTCGGCGTTGGCGTTGGCGACCACCGGGAAGCCGGGGTCGGCGAACGGAGTGGCGCGCAACGCGTCGCGCAGTCCCTCGATGGCCGGCTCCATCAGTGGCGAATGGAAGGCGCCACTCACCTTGAGGGGCAGCACCCGGCGGGCGCCAGCGGCCTTGCACAGTCGCGCCGGCCCGCTCGACCGCGGCCGGATCGCCGGAGATCACGGTCTGGTCGGGGGCATTGAGATTGGCCGGGACCACCACCTCGGCATGGCCAGCCACGGCCTCGCCACAGGCCCGCTCGACCCCTTCGAGGTCGAGCCCGAGGATCGCCGCCATCGCACCGGGACGCTGCTGCCCCGCCTCGAACATCAGCGCGCCCCGCCGCCGCACCAGGCGCGCCGCTGCTGGTGCCGGCAGGGCTCCCGTGGCGACCCACGCCGAGTACTCGCCGAGCGAGTGACCGGCGGCCGCGACCACGTCCTCGCCGAGCCGCTCCGCCACCACGGCCAGGACGGCCGCGCTGTGCGCCAGGATCGCCGGCTGGGCGGTGTGGGTCTCGGTCAGCTCTTCCTCGGTGCCCTGCCACATCACCTCGGTGAGCGGTGCATCGAGCGCCGAATCGATCGCGCTGAGGGCGTCGGCGGCGGCCGGAAACCGATCGGCGAGGTCGCGGGCCATGCCCGGCTTCTGGGCGCCCTGACCCGGGAACAGCAGGATGGTCACCACCGGAGCACCACGCTCCCCCAGGTAAAGCCCGCGCCGAAGGCGACCAGCATCACGATCATTCCGGGCTTGAGCCGACCTTCCGCCTCGGCCTGGACCAAGGCCAGCGGGATGCTGGCCGAGGAGGTGTTGCCGTAGCGGTCGAGGTTCACCATCACCTTGCTCATCGGAATCCCG
This sequence comes from uncultured Gemmatimonadales bacterium, assembly GCA_963817715.1. GTDB lineage: Bacteria > Gemmatimonadota > Gemmatimonadetes > Gemmatimonadales > GWC2-71-9 > Palsa-1233. Next base: position 633,696 of record CAWFPG010000004.1, on the reverse strand, counting down.
GCATGCTTGGCCGTGGCATCGATGATCCGCTGGTTGGCCTGGTGGGGCACCAGCAGATCGATCGCCTCCGGCAGCAGTCCGGCACGACGAATCGCCTCGTCGGTGCTGCGGCTCATCGCCAGCACCGCCGCCTTGAAGACCTCGCGGCCGGCCATCCGCATCAGGTGCCGCTTGTCCTGAACGACCGCCTCGGTGAGCGGTTCGGCGGAGCCGCCGGCCGGGATGTAGAGGAGTTCGGCCAGGTCACCGTCCGCACCGAGATAGGTCGCCAGTACGCCGCGCCCGTCGGCACCATCGGTGCGGCGCAGCACGCAGGCCCCCGCCCCGTCGCCGAACAGGATCGCGGTCGAACGGTCGGTGGGGTCGGTGATGCTGGAGAGTTTCTCGGCCCCGACGACCAGGATCGTGTCGCCCTGCCCGGTGGCCATCATCCCCTCGGCGACCGAGAGGGCATAGACCCAGCCGGGACAGGCGGCGACCAGGTCGAAGGCCCAGGCCCGCTTGGCGCCGAGCAGCGACTGGAGGTCGCACGCAGCCGACGGCAGGCGCCGGTCGGGGGTCACCGTGGCGAAGATGATCCCGTCGAGCTCGCTTGCCTCCACGCCGGCCTGCTCCATCGCCTGCCGCGCGGCACGCGCCGTGTACGAGACCAGGGTCTCGTCGGGGGCCGCGATCCGCCGCTCGCGGATGCCGGTCCGCTCGACGATCCATTCGTCGGTCGTGTCGAGGTAGCGCTCGAGGTCCGCGTTGGAGAGGACCCGGTCGGGAGCCGCTGCGCCGATCCCGGCGATCCGGGAGAAGGGACGGGTCATGGTCATGTCGCGGGCGGGGTGGCCTGCGCCGCGAGTTCGTCGGCGATGTGCTCGGTGAGGTGACCCTCGACCGACTCGATCGCCTTGCGGATGGCATTGCGGATGGCGTTGGGGCGCGACGCTCCGTGGCAGATGATCGGCACGCCGCGCACGCCCAGCAGCGGCGCCCCACCATACTCGCTGAATCGAGGAATCGCATCAGCGGCCGCATCTCCGGCATCTCGAGCAATCCGGGGCTCTCGCCGCTCCAGCAGGAGCCGCACCAGGTCGCCCATCGATTCGTAGAACTTGAGCACGACGTTGCCCGAGAAACCGTCGGTGACCACCACGTCGATCCGGCCGTGGGTGCGGGTGCGGCACCACGATGTCGCGCCCCTCGATGTTGCCGACGTAGTTCGAGGTGCGGTTCCCCCTTGAGGAGCTGGTGGGCCTCGCGCACCAGCGCGTTCCCCTTCTCGTCCTCCTCACCGACGTTGAGCAGCCCGACTCGCGGGGCCGGCCGGCCGATGACATCGCGCATGTAGACGGAGCCGAGGTGGGCGAAGTTGGCGAGTTCGCGGGCCGAGCAGTCGACGTTGGCACCCGAATCGAGGACCAGCACCGGGCCCTCGGCCGCCGGGAAGAGCGAAGCGACCGTGGCCCGCTCGACGCCATCGTGGAGGCCCAGCAGCACCGTCGCGCCGGCCAGGATCGCGCCGGTGTTGCCGGCCGAGACGAAGGCGTCGGCCTGGCCATCGCGATGAAGGCCGAGTCCCACCACCAGCGAGGAGTCGCGCTTCTGGCGAACCCCCTGCAGGGGCTTGTCCTCCATGGTGATGACCTCGGACGCCGCAACGATCTCGACCCGTGACCGATCGAGGTCAGGGTGCCGATCGAGGTGCTCGGTGATCACCGACGGCTGCCCCACCAGGAGCAACTGGAGGTCCGGCGTGAGTTCGCGCAGGGCGAGCGCCGCGCCGTCGACCTCGGCGGCCGGCGCCTCGTCGCCCCCCATCGCGTCGAGCGCGACGCGGATCACGGCTTACTGGTCCTCGACCTCGAGCCGCTTCTTGCCGGCATAGTACCCGCACGAGGGGCAGACCCTGTGCGGCAGCCGCGGCGCGCTGCAACGCGGGCAGGCCTGGGTCGGGATCCCCGCGGCCGAGTGATGGCCCCGCCGGAGCCGCTTGCGGGACTTGGAGAGTTTGCGCTTGGGAACCGCCATTGCCGCCTCAACTGGTCGAGCCGGGAGCCGCGCATCCACACGGTCCGGCGTTCAAGTCCGACCCGCAGGTCGGGCAGAGCCCCTTGCAGTCCTCCCGGCAGAGCGGGAAGGCAGATGCGCGAAGGGCCAGTTCCTCGCGCACCGCCTCGGCCACGTCGATCACCGACGCGTCCGGCGGCAGCGCGTAGACACTCGGATCGTCGGCCAGGTCGGGATCGCTCGAGAAGAGCACGTCCAGCTGGTCGTCGATCACCTGCTCCACCCGGCCGAGACAGCGCCGGCACTCCCCCACCACGGTCGCCTGGAGGCGGGCCCGCCAGAGGATGCCATCATCCTCGGTGGCCTGCAACCAGCCGTCCACCTCAACGGGCCCCCCGAGCACCAGGTCGAGCCCGGCAAACGCCGGGTCATCGGGCGCGAGAGTCCCGCGGGTCTCGATCCCGCCCCTCTTGAGCAGGCGGGCGTCGACGCGGAGCATAGCCCTCAAAGTTACCAGTTCCGTGCGGGAGCGGTCAAGCGGTGAGCGTCACCCCGAGTCGGGCTAACTCCCGCTCCGGAAAGAAGAAAGCGATCTCGCGCCGGGCGTTCTCGTCGCTGTCGGAGCCATGGACGGCATTGCGGCCCTTCGACTCGGCGAAGCGCTTGCGGATCGTCCCCTCGGCCGCCTCGGCAGGATCGGTGGCGCCGATCGCCCGCCGCCACGCCGCCACGGCGTCGTCGGACTCCAGCGCCAGCGCCACGGCCGGCGCCGAGCTCATGAATTCCACCAGCTCATCGTAGAACGGACGTCCCCGGTGCACCTCGTAGAACGCCTCGGCCTCGGGCCGCGACAGCTTGAGCTGCCGCATTGCCCGGATCGTGAAGCCGGCCGCCTCGACCGCCGCCAGGATCCGCCCGGTATTGCCCGACCCGACCGCGTCGGGCTTGATCATCGCAAAGGTGAAACGGCCTGCCATCTCGAGTCCCTGTCGTCAGTGGTCAATGGTCGATGGTCAATGGTCGATGGTCGACAATACGGCCAACGCGTTGTGGCCATTGACTATCGACCATCGACCTCACGTCCTACTTGAGCTTACCCTTGAGCAGTTCCACCACGTCCACCGGACGGCGCATGATCCCGATCCCGGCTGCCTCGAAGGCCTGGAACTTCTCCTCCGCGGTGCCACTCGACCCCGAGATGATCGCACCGGCGTGGCCCATCCGGCGCCCCTTGGGAGCCGTCTGGCCAGCGATGAAGCCGACCACCGGCTTCTTGACATTCGCCGTCACGAACTCGGCCGCTTCCTGCTCGGCCGTCCCGCCGATCTCGCCGATCATCACGATCGCCGAGGTGGCCGGATCGTCGTTGAAGGCGGTGAGGACATCGATGAAGTTGGTTCCGACGATCGGGTCGCCACCGATACCGACGCAGGTGCTCTGCCCCATCCCGTTGCGGGTCAGGTGGTGCACCACCTCGTAGGTCAGGGTGCCGGAGCGCGACACCAGCCCGACCGGACCGGGGGTCACGATGCTACCGGGGATGATCCCGACCTTGGCGGCGCCGGGCGAGATCAGCCCGGGGCAGTTGGGACCGATCAGCCGGGTCCCCCGCTCGCGCAGGAACGGCATCACGGTGGTCATGTCGAGGACCGGGATCCCCTCGGTGATGCAGACCACCAGGTCGACCCCGGCATCAGCAGCTTCCATCACCGCCCCGGCGGCCACGGCGGGCGGGACATAGATCACCGACACGTTGGCGCCGGTCGCCGCCACCGCCTCGGCCACGGTATTGAACACCGGCACGCTGCCGTCGAACTGCTGGCCACCCTTCTTGGGCGTGACGCCGGCGACGACATTGGTGCCATACTCGATCATCTGTCGGGTGTGGAAGGAGCCGTCGCGACCGGTGATGCCCTGCACCACCACGCGGGAGTCCTTGTCGATCCAGATGCTCACGCCGCCTCCTTGGCCAGCTTGACGGCGCGTTCGACCGCCGCGTCCATGTCGTTCATCGCCTGCATCCCGACACCCTCGAGAATCGCGAGTGCCTCGGTCTCGTTGGTCCCGGTCAGTCGGATCACGATCGGGACATCCACGTCGATCTGCTTGGTCGCGGTCACGATGCCGTTGGCGACGTCGTCGGTCCGGGTGATCCCGCCGAAGATGTTGAAGAGGATCACCTTCACGTTGGGATCACTGGTGATGATCTTGAGCGCGCTGACCACCTTCTCGGGATTCGACGAGCCGCCGATGTCGAGGAAGTTGGCCGGCTCGCCGCCGTAGTACTTCACGAGATCCATCGTCGCCATGGCCAGGCCGGCGCCATTGACGACGCAGCCGACATTGCCATCGAGCTTGATGAAGGTGAGGTTGGCGCGCCGCGCGGTCACCTCGCTCGGCTCTTCCCCGGATTCGTCGCGAAGCACCGCGAGATCCGGGCGCCGGTCGAGCTCGTTGTCGTCGATCACGATCTTGGCGTCGAGCGCGAGCACCCGCCCGTCGGGCGTGGTCACCAGCGGATTGATCTCGGCCAGCGACGCGCCGTTGGCCATGAACACCTGATAGAGCTGGTTGAGCACCTTGACGGCTGCCTTGACGTGGTCCCATTCGCTGTAGAGGGCCAGCGCCAGCGCCAGCGACTGGTGCGACAGCAGCCCGTAGCGAGGATCGATCGGGATCCGGGTGATCTTCTCCGGCGTCTTGGCAGCGACCTCCTCGATGTCGACCCCGCCGGCGGCGGACACCATGAAGACCGGCAGCTGGGTCGCCCGGTCGAGGATCAGCCCCACGTAGCTCTCGGTGGCGATGTCGGCCGCGGGCACGACAAGCACCTTGTTGACGACGAGCCCCTTGATCGTCATGCCCAGGATCTGCGAGGCGCAGTCGCGGGCTTCGGCCGCATTGCGGGCCAGCTTGACTCCGCCGGCCTTGCCCCGACCACCGGCATGGACCTGCGCCTTGACCACCACCGTGCCGCCGAGCCGGCGGGCGATCGCCTCGGCCTCGGTCGGGGTGGCGGCCACGTCGCCGTCGAACATCGGGACGCCGGCCGCCTTGAGCAGGTCGCGGGCCTGATACTCGTGAAGATTCACGCTGTCTTGCCTCTCTCTCGTCGAGCGCGGAACGGGACATCGCCCGGAGCGCGTGGAATCGCGGTCACAGGCCGGGAACAGCCCGCAAAAATAGCCCTTCCCTCGGGCGATTGCTACTTGTGGGACGGCTCCGCGAGCAGGCCACGGAGCGCCTCCCACGCCCGCCCGAAGGCGGTCATGTCGCGGCGGGCGAGGGCGGAATCGGCACGGGCCACCCAGGCGCGAATCGCCTCGAGACGCGATACCGCGTCGATCGGCGCATTACCCGATGCCGAGCCCTCGTCACGCCCCAGCGCGGCCCAGGCCAACTGGGGTCGCCGTGCCCCGCCGACCGCGGTACCCCGGGCGGTGGCGATCCAGAGGACCGACGGCACCCCGCGGCGGCCACCGCTGCGGAATGCCTGCCATGCCACCATCCCGGCGGGAGTGTCCTGCCACCGCACCGCGCCGGCGAACACCGTGTCGCCGGCGGCTCGGACCGAGTCGCGCAGCCGGCCGAGGGCCGGCATCCGCGACCAGCTCCGGGACAGCTCCTCGGCGCCGGGCGCGTTTCGGTCCGCGAGACGATCGATCGTCAGCACGGCCTCACCGCCCCGGCGGCCGGCCTCCACCAGTGTGGCGGGCGATCCCCGTGCCGGGTCCTCGAACATTGCCTGCAACAACGGCCCGTCGGCGCCCCAGACCGGTCCCGGCGGCATCCCGCCGGCGGGGCCTGCTCCGCTGGGGCGACGACCGAGCCCCCAGCTCGGCTCTTCGAGCACTTCCAACTGCGCCTCGAACCAGGTGACGGGATAGGGCAGCGTCATCCGCAGCCCGGCAGGGATCGCTGCCGCCGGCTCGACAAGCGGGGCATAGACCGCACCCCATGCCACCCCGAGCGAATCGGCCGCCGGATCAACGAAGACACGGACCCCACCATCCCCCGCTCGGACCGTCGCCACCAGCGCTGGCACAACCCCGGCGACCTGATCACCGTCGAGCACCACCCTGGCCGTGAGGGGCGCTGCGGCGACGGTGGCGAGCCCACTCACGAGCCACGTCGGTTCCCCATCGACCACGGTCAGCCCGACGGCATGCCAGCGCAGCCCGGGCATCAGCGTCGCGAGTCGGTCCCTCGGATCGAGCTGCCAGTCGATGGTGCCGTTCGAGGAGACCCGCAGAACCCCGGGCGCCTGAAGGGCCCAGGCCAGAACCAGCCGACGCAGCGGCCCACCGGCGGGCACCCCGCGCTCCACCCGACGCCAGCCTCTGCCACCGGGCACCACGCGGGGGTTGCGCATCAGGCGGCCCTCGGTGCTGTCGGCGTTGAGCCGGAGCGGGCCACCATCGGTTCCGGTCCGCCCGGCGGCGACAGTGGCGAGCTCGAGCGCTTCCGGAAACCCGGATGCCACCAACCACCCGGGCATCGTGCCGTTCACCGGCGTCGCCGCGAGCAGGCTCCCCCGACGGGCCGCGGACCAGGCGGCAAACGAGGTCTCGTCCCAGATCGTCGTGACCGCTGGGATCGAGTCGAGACCGACCACGGGATCGGCGAGGCGGAGCCCGTAGAACAGCGACTCGAACCGGCGCACCTGCGCATCGCGGTCGGCGACCAGCGCGCCCTCTGCCACGAAGGCCGGTACGATCACCCGCTCGCCGACGGCGGCGAGTGCCAGCACCGCCCACCCCGCCCCCAGCAACGAATGTCGCGGCCGCAAGGCCCAGGCGAACGACATGATCGCAACCGCGATCGCCGCACCGGCTGCCGCCTGTGCCGCCAGGACCCTGGTGGTGGCCGCCGCCGGGGCCAACGGCAGGTCCGACGTGAGTGCCAGGCGATCCGGTGCCAGCAGGTAGCCGGCCGAGATCAGCAGCGCGAGAATCCCCAGGAGACCGCCCAGATGACGGCGTGCATCCGGATGCAAGGCGAGGCTGCGGTCACGCCACCGCACCGCCCCGATACCGAGGTAGAGGAGCAGCGAGAAGGCGAGACCGAGGATCACCAGGAGCAGCGCGAAGTGGTGGGCAAGGCGCCACACCGGATAACCAGCAATGAGCTGGCCGAGGTCGACGCCGAGCAGCGGGTCGGCGACACCATAGTGAACGCCCTGCCAGGCAAGGGCGACCGGGGCGCGCCAGGCCCTCGCCCCCGCCCCGGTCAGCAGGCCGAGCAACACCCCGGTGGCAACGGCGCCGCCCAGGAGGAGGCGGGTCGGTACCGCCTCACGCACGCGCAGGTCGCCGATCCGCCGCTCGACCTGGACCGAGCCGATCGCCCGCGCCACGATGAGCGCCTGGGCGGCAAACCAGCAGGAGGCGATCGCGATCGCCCCGGCATCGAGGAGGAAGCCGAGCAGCTTCCAGCGGGTCACCACCGCCAGCGCCCCGGGAGAGAGGGCAGCAGCCCACCAGCGGATCGCCAGGAAGGCGACCACCCACCGCCCCGTGAAGAGCAGCAGCACCAGCGCGGTGGCCGCGAGCAGCCACCGTCGCGTGCGGGAGGTCACGGGATCAGCCCTTCACGCCCCGCTTGGCGAGCCACGCCATCACCTCGGCCTGGTGGGCGTCGCGGGCCTCGGCCGTGGTGGCCTCGAAGCGGAGCACGAGCACCGCCTGGGTGTTCGACGCCCGCAGCAAGCCCCAGCCGTCGGGCCAGGAGATCCGGACGCCGTCGATGGTGTTGACCGGGTAGCGAGTTGCGAAGTCCCTCGAAGCCTCCTCGACGATCGCGAACTTGCGCTCATCGTCGCAGGCGACCCGGATCTCTGGTGTGGTGAAGCTCTCGGGCAGGTCGGCAAGGAACCGCGCGAGTCCGCCCTCGCCCTTCGACACGATCTCCAGCAAGCGCGCGGCGGCGAAGAGTGCGTCGTCGAAGCCGAACCAGTCGCCACCGAAGAACATGTGGCCGCTCATCTCACCGGCGAGCGGGGCCTGCTCCTCATGCATCTTCGCCTTGATCAGCGAATGGCCGGTCTTCCACATCACTGGCCGTGCCCCGGCACGCTCGAGCGCCAGCGGCAGCTGGTCGGAACACTTCACGTCGAAGATCACGGGCACCCCGGGCCCGAACCGTTCCACGGCGTCGCGGCCCAGCACCACCAGCAGCTGGTCGCCGAAGATCGGCGTGCCCGCCTCGTCGACACAGCCGATCCGGTCACCATCGCCATCGAACGCGATGCCCAGCTCGGTTGCACCGGCACGCACGGCCTCCTGCAGGTCGACGAGGTTCTCCAGCACGGTCGGGTCGGGATGATGATTCGGGAAGGTGCCGTCGCTCTCCGCGAAGAGTGGCGTGACCTCGGCACCAAGGGCGCGAAGCGTGTCGACCGCGATCAGCGAACTCACCCCGTTGCCGCAATCGACCACCACCCGTACCGGCCGGGCGAGCTGGTGACGGGCCACGATGGCGTCGCGATAGCGGCCCAGGATCGACGCGTCGGCGGCCTCGGAGCCGGTCCCCGTGGCGTAGCGCTCGGTCGTGATCCGCTGGTACAGGTCCTGGATCGCCTCGCCGTGTATCGCCTCCCCGGCCAGCACCATCTTGAAGCCGTTGAACTCGGGCGGATTGTGGGAACCGGTGACCTGCATCCCGCCGTCGGCGGGCAGGGCCTCGACGGCGAAGTAGAGCGCCGGGGTGGGCAGCTCGCCGACGTCGATCGCGACGGCACCGGCGGCCACGATGCCGCGGCGCACCGCCGCCGCGAGGGCCGCGCCGGATGGGCGATTGTCGCGTCCCACCGCGATGCGCGGTGCCCCGCCCAGCCGGGCGATGGCCTCCGAGGCGAAAGCCCGGCCGAGTTGCTCGGCGAACGCCGGGCTCAGCTGGGTCTCCACAAGCCCGCGGATGTCGTACTCCCGGAAGATCGATCGGGGGACCTGCACGTTAGCCTCCGTGACTCAGCGAGGCCCGGTCGGCGCCGCCACCTGCCGGAGCTGGACCGCCTCCTGGGTGGCGAAATCGAGCACGGGACGAGGCCAGACACCGAGCACCAGCAAGGCCGCGACGCAGAGCGCGACCGCCACCTTGGCGGGGGTCGGGAAGCGGATCGTCTGGTGGGCCTGCCGGGTCCGGGTCGGCTTGAGGGTCATCGCCAGGATCACCGGCAGGTAATAGCCGATCGAGATGCCACTGGCGATCATCGCGACCACCGGCAGGACCACCTGGCCCTGGCCCAGTGGTGCGGCGATCAGGTACCACTTGCCGATGAACCCGAAAGTACCCGGGAAACCCAGCAGCGAGAGCATGCAGATGCTCAACCCGAGCGAGGCGTACGGTCGCACCGAGTAGAGTCCCTCGAGATCGGAGATCAGCACGGTGCGCGCCCCGGCGCGTTCGATCGAGGCGAGGATCCCGAAGGCCGCGAGGGTGGTGATCGAATAGGACAGCAGGTAGACCAGCACGGCGGCGGTGCCGGCATTGGAATGCGACCACAGCGGCAGCAACAGGTAGCCGGCGTGCCCAACGGCGCTGTAGGCCAGCATCCGCTTGATCGATTGCTGGGCCAGCGCGGTGAGGTTGCCGACCAGCATCGTGGCAATCGCCAGCCAGAAGAGCACCGGGCGCCACAGTTCGACGAACGATGGGAACGCCTCCGACAGCACCCGGGCCAACGCCAGGAACGCCGCCGCCTTGACGCCACTCGCCATGAAGGCGGTGATCGGCGTCGGGGCACCCTCGTACACATCCGGCGCCCAGGCATGGAACGGGACGGCGGCCACCTTGAAGGCGAATCCGATCAGCAGCAGGCCCATCCCGGCCCGTGCCATCAGGCTCGGCGGGGTCGCCGCGAGCTGGGCCCCGATCAGGGCGAAGTTGAACTGTCCGCTGGCCCCGTAGATCAGCGCGATGCCGTAGAGCAGGAAGCCGGAGGCAAACGCGCCGATCAGGAAGTACTTCAGCGCCGCCTCCGCCGAGGCGCGACGGGTGCGATCGTACCCGGCCAGCACATAGACCGAGATCGACATGACCTCGAGCCCGAGGAACAGGGTGATCATGTCGGCGGCACCCGCCAGCAACATCATGCCCACGGTCGCCAGCATCAGCAGCACGTAGTACTCGGGTGCCAGGATACCCTGCCGCTCGAGCCAGCGCAGCGAGAGCACCGTGACCGTGGTCGCGATCGCCAGCAACAGCGCGTCGCTGGCAAAGCGGAAGCCATCGAGCGCGATCATCTGGGGCAGCCCGTCGGCCCGGGCACCACTCCAGGCGAGCCAGCCGGTCGCCACCAGCGCCAGCAGGTAGCCCACCAGTGCCAGCGCGCCCGCCTGTCGCGAGTCGTGCGCCGAGCGATGCCGCCAGGCCACGAAGAGGAGCACCACCAACGACCAACCGGTCAGCAGCAGCTCGGGGAGCAGCGCCACCAGGGCGCCACCCGGCGTGCCGGGATCGACGGGCATCATGGGGCACCTCCGGCGACCTGGACTGGCCCGGCATTGCCGGGCGGCAGGTAGGGCTGGATCATCTCCACATAGTGCCGTGCCGCGCCTTCGGTGCGGCGCAGGATCGGTCCGGGATAGAGGCCGATCCAGAGCATCGCGGCGATCAGGGGCACCAGCACCGCCAGCTCGCGTCGATTCAGGTCACCGATCCCCTCGTTGAGCGGATTGGTGAAGCGGTTGAAGAAGACCCGCTGGGTGGCCCAGAGGAGGTACCCCGCCGAGAAGATGACCGCCGTCGTGGCGGCGGCGACCAGCCACGGGTAGCGCCCGAAGGATCCGAGCAGCACGAGGAACTCACCCACGAAACCGTTGAGCCCCGGCAGGCCAATCGACGAGAACGCGGTGATCACGAACGCGGTCGCGAGCAGCGGGGCGACCCGGGCCAGTCCACCGTAGTCGGCGATCTTGCGGGTGTGTCGTCGCTCATAGAGGAAGCCGATCATGAAGAAGAGCGCGCCGGTCGAGAGTCCGTGCGAGATCATCACCATGATGGCACCCTGGACCGATTCGACGGTGCTGCCCCAGATGCCGAGGATCACGAAGCCGAGGTGGCTCACCGACGAGTAGGCAACCAGCCGCTTGAGATCGGGCTGCACCATCGCCACGAGCGCGGCGTAGATGATGCCGACCACCGCCAGCGCAGCCATCACGTTGCCGACCGTGGGCGACAGGGCGAAGGCCGGGAAGAACGGGATGGCGAACCGCAGGAAACCGTAGGTGCCCATCTTGAGCAGGATCACCGCCAGGTCGACCGACCCTGCGGTCGGCGCCTCGGTGTGGGCGTCCGGCAGCCAGGTGTGGAACGGGAAGATCGGCACCTTGACCGCGAACGCCAGCGCGAAGGCCACGAAGAGCCACGGGCCCCACGGCGCCATCGCCTGGGCGTTGTCGAGCAGGTGCTGGTAGGCGAAGGAATAGGTCCCGGTGGCATCACCGACGGTCTTCACCATCCAGATGATCGCCACCAGCATCAGCAGCGAGCCGACGAAGGTGTAGACCACGAACTTGGTGGCCGCGTACAACCGGTTGCTGCTGCCCCAGATGCCGATCAGGAAGTACATCGGGATCAGCAGCAGTTCCCAGAACATGTAGAAGAGGAACAGGTCGAGCGAGATGAAGACGCCGAGCATCGCGGTATTGAGCGCCAGCAGGAGGGCGTAGAAGCCCCGCTGCTTGGTATCGATGCCGCGCCAGCTCCCCCAGACCACCAGCGGCATCATCACCACCGCGAGCAGCACCATCATCACCGAGAGGCCGTCGATCCCGATCCGGTAGCCGATCCCGAACTCGCCCAGCCACGAGACGTCGGTGACGAACTGCAGTCCGGGGATCGAGGGATCGAAGGCCCACCAGAGTCCGAGCCCCAGCACCGTCTCGGTCAGCGCCACGATCAGCGCGATCCAGCGTGCAAACCGGGCCGGGAGGGCCAGCACCAGGGGAATGGCCAGCAGCGGCAACACCAGCAGGACGTGCAGGATCCACTGGTCGTAGTGCAGGGCGGCGAGGAAGGCGGCCATGGCTCAGCCCCCCACCAGGGCGCGCAGGATCAGCACCGCGCCCACCGTGAAGAGCGTGACATAGAGGGCCACCTGACCGTTCTGGAGCCGCGACCCCAGCCACCCCAGCCCCTGGGCCACCCGAGCCGTGCCCCCGACGCCGAGCCGGTCGACGAGAAACTGGTCGAATCCCTTCCAGAGCACCGTCCGGGAGAACCAGACCACCGGGCCAATGATGACCTTCTGGTAGAACTCGTCGACGAAGTACTTCCCGACCAGTACCCGGGCGAAGCCGGTGTCTGGGGTCGCCTCCGCTGCGGTCGAGATCACCTGCCGCCTGGTCATCACCAGGCCGAGGGTGAGCCCGGTCAGGGCGATCACCACGGCCCCGGCCAGCAGCAGCAGCTCGGTCGTGCCGTGCGGTGCGGCCAGCGGGGTCAGGAGCTCGCGCGCAGGTTCGATCACCGGTTCCAGCCAGTGCTCCAGGCGGGCGCTGCCGCCGGCGAAGGTCGGCAGGTTGATCACCCCGCCGATCACCGCGAGGATCCCGAGCACCGTCAGCGGTCCGGTCATGATCGCCGGCGCCTCGTGCAGGTGTGCCTCGGCATCGGGACCGCTGCGGAACCGACCGAGGAAGGTCATCGCCATCAGGCGAGCCATGTAGTAGGCGGTCATCAGCGCCGCGGCGAGTCCCAGGCCCCACGCCACGAGATAGATCGTGTTGGTCTCGCCCCGCATGAAGGCCGCGGCGAGGATCTCGTCCTTGGAGAAGAAGCCCGACAGCGGTGGCACCCCCGCGATCGCCAGCGTCGCCAGCCCCATCAGCGCGAAGGTCCACGGCATCCGCCGGGCGAGGCCACCCATGTTGCGCATGTCCTGGGCGTCGTCGTGCCGATCGGTCTCGTGATAGGCGTGGTGCATCACGTGGATCACGCTGCCGGCGCCGAGGAAGAGGAGCGCCTTGAAGAAGGCATGGGTGACCAGGTGGAAGAGGCCGGCGGTGAACGCCCCGGAGCCGACGGCCAGGAACATGTAGCCGAGCTGCGAGACGGTGGAGTAGGCCAGCACCTTCTTGATGTCGTACTGCTTGAGCGCGATCGTCGCCGCGAAGAACGCGGTGAGCGCGCCGACCATCGCGACCACCTCCATCGCGACCGGCGCGAGCGCGAACAGGACGTTGGTGCGGATCACGAGGAAGACACCCGCCGTGACCATCGTGGCGGCGTGGATCAGTGCCGAGACCGGCGTCGGTCCGGCCATCGCGTCGGGGAGCCAGGTGTAGAGCGGGATCTGGGCACTCTTGCCGGTGCAGCCGAGGAAGAGCAGCAGCGCGATCAGCGTGGCGGTCGGTCCGGCGTAGGGCAGCACGGCGGGAGCCTGATGGGCGATCCCCTGATAGTCGAGGGTACCGAGGCTCCACCAGAGCACGAACATCGCCACCAGCACCCCGAAGTCGCCGATCCGGTTGGCGAGGAAGGCCTTCTTCCCCGCGTCGCTGTTGGCGTCGATCTCGAACCAGAACCCGATCAGCAGGTAGGAGCAGAGCCCCACCCCTTCCCACCCGATGAACGAGACCGGCAGCGAGGCGCCCAGCACCAGCACCAGCATGAAGGCGATGAAGAGGTTGAGGTACGCGAAGTAGCGCGCGTAGCCCGGATCCTCCCGCATGTAGCCGACCGAGAAGAGGTGGATCAGCGACCCGACCCCGGTGACCACCAGCAACATCACCACCGACAGGTGGTCGAGCTGCAGGGCGAGATCGATGTGCAGCCGTTCGGTGACCGGCATCCACTGCCAGAGCGTGATCCGGATCGCCGTCTCGGCGTGGGACACGTCGAGGAAGACCCCAACGGCCGCGGCGAACGCGAGCAGCAGCACCCCGGGCCCGATCAGCGACACGGCGGTGACCGCACGACGCCCGCGAATCGCCAGGGCCCCGTTGATCACGGCACCGAGCAAGGGCAGCAGGATGGTCAGCCAGGCGTAGCGTGCCACGCTCAGCCCTTGAGGAGGTTGATGGACCGGAGATCGACCGACTGGGTGTGCCGGAAGATCGCCAGGATGATCGCCAGGCCAACGGTCGCCTCGGCGGCCGCCACGGTCATCACGAAGAAGACCATGATCTGGCCGCCGAGCCCGTGCACCTGCGCCAACGCGATGAACGTCAGGTTGACGGCGTTGAGCATCAGCTCGACGCACATGAAGAGCACGATCGCGTTTCGGCGGATCAGCACCCCGGCCACCCCGATCGTGAAGAGGATCGCCGACACCGCCAGCGAGGGACCAAGCAGCATCACAGCCTCCGCTTCGCCAGGACGACGGCACCGATCACCGCGGCCAGCAGCAGCACCGAGGTGATCTCGAACGGCACCAGATAGGACTCGAAGAGCGGTCGTGCCACGGCGCCGACCACCCCATGGACCGCCACCGCATGGGCCGCGGCCGCCCCCTCGGGGAAGACCAGGGCGGGATCCGGCGATGGCATCGTCGAGATCTCGCGGGCGAGCCGCTCCGGGGAGTAGTACCGCAGCGTCAGCAGCTGGGCGGCGAGCACACCGCTCACCCCCACGCCGATGGCCCACAGCCACCAGCGGTTCCAGTCGCGAGGCGACGACTCGAGATTGAGCAGCATGATCACGAACAGGAACAGCACCATCACCGCCCCGGCATAGACCAGCACCTGGATCGCGGCGATGAACTGCGCCTGCAGCAGCACGAAGAGGCCCGACAGGGCGAACATCGAGGAGACCAGCCACATCGCCGAGGAGATGGGGTTGCGACGGGAGATGCAGACCAGGGCCGAGAGAATCGCCCAGCCGCTGAAGAACCAGAACACCAGGGTGGTGAGGTCCACCTATTCGCCCCGTGGGTCGGCCGGGTCCCACAACGTGGACACCGGGTGGGTCTGGGCGACGAGCCGCTCGTGATCATAGACGAAGCGGTCGCGGGAGTATTCGGCGTTCTCGTAATGCACCCCGACGTGGATCGCCTCCTCGGGGCAGACCTCCTGGCAGTAGCCACAGAAGACACAGCGGAATTCGTCGATCTCGTAGATCAGCGGATAGCGGTTGCCGCGCTCATCCTCGCCCGGCACCAGCTTGATGCAGTTGGCCGGGCAGACCTGGGGACAGAGCCCGCACGCGACGCACTTGGTGCGCCCCTGCTCGTCGGTGAGCATCCGGTGGGTGCCGCGCCAGCGCGTGGCGATCCGCCAGTCGTCGGCGCTGCGGGCCTCGGGATACTCCATGGTGACCCGCGGCTGGAGCATGTGCCGGAAGGTCAGCGCCATCCCCTTGAGGGTGGCGCGGACGTACGAGACGCCCCGTTCGGGCCGCTGCATCACCTTCACGCCGATCGCCATCTCAGTCCCCCACCCTGGCGCGGGCGAGGGTCTGGGCCCCCACGCCACGGACCACGTGACCGCGGTCGAGCCGGTAGAACACCGCCCAGCCGATGACCAGGTTGATCCCGAAGAGCACCGCCGCCTGCATCGCCTCGCTGGCGGTCGGGAAGAACCGCTGGCCGGCCCAGATCGCCCCGGCGATGACCATGATGTAGACCAGCGCCAGCGGCAGCAGCACCTTCCACCCGAGCCCCATCAGCTGGTCATAGCGGAAGCGCGGCAGCGTCCAGCGGATCCACATCACGACGAAGATCCAGAAGAACATCTTCGCGAAGAAGAACAGGAAGGTGACGAGCGTCTGCAGCCACCCCGCCCTGCTGGTCCCAGGTGGTGAACGGGATGTCCCAGCCACCGAGGAAGATCGTCGCCAGCATCGCCGCGATGGTCACGATATGGGCGTACTCCCCGATCATGAACATCGAGAACTTCATCGCGCTGTACTCGGAGTGGTATCCCGCCACCAGCTCCGACTCGGCCTCGGGCAGGTCGAATGGCAACCGGTTGGTCTCGGCGAAGCCCGACACCAGGAAGATGAAGAACGACAGGAAGAGCGGCATGACGTACCAGAGCCCCGCCTGCTGCCGGGCCACCAGCTCGCTGAAGTCGACGTTCCCCGAGAGGAGGAGTACCGGGATCAGCGAGAGTCCCATCGCCACCTCGTAGGAGATCATCTGGGCGCTGGCCCGGAGTCCGCCAAGCAGCGAGTACTTGCTGTTCGATGCCCAGCCCGCGAGCGCCACACCATAGACGCCGAGCGACGACATGCCGAGGATGAAGAGGAACCCGATCGGCAGGTCGGCGACCATGATCGGCAGCGGGCCATGGAACACCACCCGTCCGATCAGCGGCAGGGTCCAGTCGACATCGAGCGGCAGCGGTGCCGCCAGCGGGATCACCGCCATCAGCGTGAGCGCCGGGATGAACCCGAGCGCCGGCGCGAGCAGGAAGAGCCCCTGATTGGCACCGGCCGGACGGGTCTCTTCCTTGATGAAGTTCTTGATCCCGTCGGCCGCCGGCTGGAGGATCCCCCACGGGCCGACCCGATTGGGGCCGGGCCGGTTCTGGATCCAGCCGGCGAGCTTGCGCTCCATCAGCGTCAGCAGCGCCACGCCGACCAGCACCATCGTGAAGATCACCAGCAGCTTGATGACGCTGAACAGCAGGAAGCCCTTGACCTCGGGGGTCATCGCGCCCCCCCGGCCGGGGCGGCCATCTCGACCAGCCGACCGTGCCAACCAAGACCACCGTGATCGATGCCACCGAAGGCCGGCAGCGCCGCCAGTGCCTCGGAGGCGGTCGCGGGTGCCGTCCGGTCATCACCGAGGCGGGTCCAGGCGCTGGCCATCACCCACCACCCCGGGCGGGCCATCCCCGGTGGGGTCCGGGCCGGCAGGAAGCGCTGGGCCCGGCCGTCGCGGTTGACGTAGCTCCCCTGCTCCTCGGCCACCGTGGTGACGGGCAGCACCATCGCGTCGCCGCCCAGTCGCGGATCGGCCACGCTGGCGAGGTGCACCACCCGGCCGGCACCGGCGACCGACGCTGCCTCGGCATCGCTCAGCTCCACATCGACCACGACCGCCAGAGCGGCCCCGCCTGCGGCGGCCAGCGCCGCGTCCCAGTCGGCGTCGGCCCCGAGCAGACGTGCCCCGAAGAGGTTGGCTGCCCGCTCGGCGCGGAGCGCCAGGTTGGGCACACCGGGCAGTGGCGCCTCGGGTCCGGTCGGCACCCGCATCGCGGCAGTGACCTGGGTGCCGTCGAGGAGCCGCAGCGTCCAGCCGATCGTCTCGTTGGAGGCCCGGCCCCCGAAGAGCACCACGACCGGGCCGGCGACGTCCGCCACGGCGGCGGCGAATCGGTCGAGCGCCGTGTCCCAGTCGGTGGCCGCGGTCCCGCCTTCACGCGCCACCAGCGGTGCCTCACATCGATCACCGCGGTTCATCCAGCGATAGTCGGCGCGCCCGGTGTCGCACATGAAGTACTGGTTGACCGACGGGTTCACCCGCGGACGGAGTCGCACCACCACTTCGTCGCGGGCCTCGATGGTGATGTTGCATCCCTGCGTGCAGCCGGTGCAGATCGAGGCCGTCTTGTCGAGGTCCCAGGCCCGCGCCTTGTGCAGGAAGTCCTTCGAGACCAGCGAGCCGACCGGGCAGAGGTCGACGACGTTGCCGGCCCACTCGTGGTCGAGCCGGTGGTCAGGGTCGATCCCGATGTAGGCACGATCCCCGCGCTCGGAGACGTTGAGCACATGCTCCTCGGCAACGTCGTCCATGAACCGGACGCAGCGCGTGCAGAGGATGCAGCGGTTGGGGACGTAGAGAATGTCGGAGCCGAAGTCCTCGACCGGGTTGTAGCGCTTGGGATAGTCGCCGTAGCGCGTGCCGCTGCGACCCTCCTGGAAAACAAAGTCCTGCAGTTCGCACTCGCCGGCCTGGTCACAGATCGGGCAATCGAGCGGGTGGTTGATGAGCAGGAACTCGAGCACCCCGGTGCGAGCACTGATCGCCTCGGGGGAATGGACGTGCACCACCTGCCCTTCCGCCGCGGCGGTCACGCAGGCGGGGACCAGCTTGGGCATCTTCTCGACCTGCACCAGGCACATCCGGCAGACCGCCGGCGACGGCAGCGAGGGGTGGTAACAGTAGTGCGGCACCACCACGCCGGCCTGCTTGGCGGCGTCGATCAGCATGGTGCCCTTGGGCACCGAGACCGACAGCCCGTCGATCGTCAGGGAGAGCAGCTCGTCGGCCATCGGTTCAGGCCTCCGCCATCGCGGGTTGCCGGGCGCCGTCGAGATATGCCTCGAACTCATCGCGGAACTTCGCGATGCCGCTCACCACCGGGGCGGCGCACGAGTCGGACAGGACGCAGATCGTCTTGCCGGTCATGTTGTCCGCCAGGTCGAGCAGCAGGTCGAGATCGCTGCGCTTCCCCTCCCCCCGGAGGATGCGTTCGAGGATCCGGGTGGTCCACGCGGTCCCCTCCCGGCAGTTGGTGCACTGGGCGCAGCTCTCGTGGGCGTAGAACCGGGCCAGTCGGCAGATCTGCAGCACCATGTCGGTGCTGTCGTCCATCACGATCATCCCGCCCGAGCCGAGGAGCGATCCCTTGGCGGCGATGCCCTCGTAGTCGGTGACACAGTCCTGGACTTCGTCGACATTCATGATCGGCACCGACGATCCGCCAGGGATCACCGCCTTGAGGGTGTGACCCTCGCGCATCCCGCCGCAGCACTCGTCGATCAACTCGCGCATCGGCAACCCCATCGTGATCTCGTAGGTGCCGGGCCGCTGGACATGGCCGCACACCGAGATCAGCTTCGTGCCGGTGCTCTTGGGATTGCCGAGAGAGAGTCCGGCGTACCAGGCGGCACCGCGGTTGATGATGTGCGGCACCGCCGCAAGGGTCTCGACGTTGTTGATGGTCGTCGGCTTCCCGAACAGCCCGGCGACTGCCGGGAACGGCGGCTTGATCCGCGGGTTGCCGCGCTTGCCCTCGATCGAATTCATCAGCGCGGTTTCTTCGCCGCAGATGTAGGCGCCCGCGCCGCGGTGCACCACGAGCTCGACCCGGCGACCGGAACCGAAGACACTGGCGCCCAGCGCCCCGTTGTCGTAGGCCTCGGCCACCGCCTGTACCAGGATGTGGTAGGGTTCGGTGAATTCACCGCGGATGTAGATGTAGATCCTCTCCGCCCGGATGGCGAGGGCGGCGATCACACAGCCCTCGATCAGGGCGTGGGGCGTCCAGCGGAGGATCTCGCGATCCTTGAAGGTGCCCGGCTCCGACTCGTCGGCGTTGCAGCAGAGGTAGTGCGGCCTGCCGTCGTCCTTGGGCATGAACGACCACTTCATCCCGGTCGGGAAGCCGGCCCCTCCGCGACCGCGGAGCCCGGAGGCCTTGACCTCATCGATGATCGCCTCGGGCGTCATGCCGAGGGCGGCCCGGAGCGCCTGATAACCGCCGCGAGCGGTCCACCCGGCGTAGCTGCGTGCTTCATGCTCGCCGAAGTGGGTCGAGAGGAGTGGCGTCTCTTTCGGGTGACTCGGATGCGGATAGCCCATCAGGGATACCGGGCGAGGAGCGCGGCGACCCCTTCGGGGGTCACCGACTCGATGAAGTCGTCGTCGATCAGCATGGGGGTCACGAAGGCGCAGGCACCGAGGCACTCGGTCTCGGCCACGGTGAATCGGCCATCGGGGGAGGTGGCGCCGAGCTCGCCGCACCCGGTCTGCTCGAGCAGGGCCTCGACGACCTTCCCCGCCCCGCACATCCCGCACGGCGAGGTGGTGCAGACCTGGATGAAGTGCCGCCCCACGGGATGGGTGTGGTACATCGTGTAGAAGGTCACCACACCGCGGACGTAGGCCGGTGTGACGCCCAGCTCGGCGGCCACCTCATCGATGCCCTCGGGACTCACCCATCCGTGGGCCCGCTGCGCCATCCAGAGCGCCGGCAGCAGCAACGCCTGGCGATCGGGATAGTGCGCGGCGAGCGCCTCGAGTTCCGCCTTGCGCTCGGCGGTGAAGACCGGTCCGGTCGGCGGTGCGTGCCCGCTCATCGATCCACCTCGCCCATCACGATGTCGACACTGGCATTGATCGCGATCACGTCGGAGAGTAGCGCGCCCTCGCAGAGTCGCGGCAGCGCCGAGAGGTTGAGGAACGACGGCGGCCGGATCCGCCAGCGGACCGGCTTCGACGACCCGTCGGAGACCACATAGTAACCGAGCTCGCCCTTGGGGTTCTCCACGGCGAGATAGACCTCGCCGGCGGGCGGGCGGACGCCCTCCATCACCTGCTTGAAGTGGAAGATCATCGCCTCCATGTCGCTCATCGCGCGCGACTTCGGCGGCAGGATCACCCGCGGGTCGGCGACGTTGACCGGGCCCGGGCGCAGCCGGTCGAGCGCCTGCTCGATGATCCGGTTCGACTGGACCATCTCCTCGAACCGCACCCGGTAGCGGTCGTAGATGTCGCCGTGCTCACCGATCGGCACGTCGAAGTCGAAGGTCTCGTAGCCGAGGTAGGGTCGGTCCTTGCGGACATCGAACGGGACCCCGCTGGCGCGGAGCATCGGTCCGGTAAGCGACCAGTTGACGGCGTCGGCGGCGGAGATCACCCCGACATTCTGGGTGCGGCCGATCCAGATCGCGTTGCGGGTGAACATCGTGTCCACCTCGCGCAGGGTCGCCGGAAAGGTCTGGGTGAAGTGCCGCAGTCCCTCCTCCCAGCCGTCGGGAATGTCGGCGAGCATCCCGCCGACCCGGGCGACGCTGGTCGTGAGCCGTGCCCCGGTCCACGCCTCCTGCAAGTTGTAGATCCGCTCGCGCTCCTGGAACATCCAGAGGAACGGCGTGAAGGCACCGAGGTCGATGCCGGTGGTGCCGGCCCAGACCAGGTGCGAGATGATCCGTGACATCTCCATCGCGATCACCCGGAGGAGCCGGCAGCGCTCGGTGATCTCGATACCCATCAACGCCTCGACCGCCATCGCGAAGGCGATGTTGTTGGCCATCGGCGACAGATAGTCGGTGCGGTCGGTGAGCGGGATGATCTGGTTGTAGTGGCGATACTCGCCGAGCTTCTCGAAGCCGGAGTGCAGGTAGCCGACGTGGGGGATCACCCGTCGCACGGTCTCGCCCTCGAGCTCGACCACCAGCCGGAGAACCCCGTGGGTGGCGGGGTGCTGCGGGCCGATGTTGACCAGCATGTGCTCGGCCCCGAAGTCCTCGAGCACCGCCTCTGACGGCCGGCGAGCGACGCCCAGGGGAGCGGTCATCAGCCGCCCGGTGGCATCGACCCCCGGCGTGCGAAGCTCCATCTCGACGGTGCGGCGGCTCACGATGGCGCATCCTCCTCGAGTTGGGGCGCCAGCCGCTCCTGCATCTCCTTGGGCAGCTCCTCGTAGGCGGCGGCGATCGAGAGCTCCTCGAGCGAGTAGTGCGCCTCGGGATTGGCGGCCAGCGCCTGACGGGTCTGCTCGCTCCGCGACCGGTGGCCCCGCAATGGGAACGACTTCCGGAGCGGGAACCCCTCGTCGTAGGTCTCCCACATCAGGATCCGCCGCAGGTCCGGGTGGCCCTTGAAGTGGACCCCGAACATGTCCCACGCCTCGCGTTCAAGCCAATCAGCACCGGACCAGAGTTCGATGACGCTGGCCACCTCGAGCGGCCCCTCGGGATCGAGCGGGATCTTGAGCCGCAGGTCGGCCGGGCGTCCCAGCGACCGGAGCTGGTAGACCACCTCCAGCGGCCGTTCCGGGTCGCGGTACTCCACGCACGTGAGATCGGTGAGATAGTCGAACTGCTGGTCGGGGTCGCTGTAGAGCCATTCGAGCGCGGCGTGGGCCTGATCGGGGGCGATCTCGACGATCACCTGCCCGCAACTCTCGTGGATCCGCTGGACGGCCTCGCCGAAGCGAGCCCGGAGTGCCGCGGCCGTGGCCAAGCCACCGACCCGGCCGGGGACACCGCCGGTCGAGTCGCCCGCGTCGGTGGCGATCGCCTCGCCGGGGCCGGTCACGCCGGGGCCGTCGGCCTCGATCCCCGTCACGAACTCCTCGTCTGGTTGACCGAATTCCCGAAGGGCTCGGAGACCTCGTCGATATCGCCCGGGCGGCGGAAGAGGCCGTCAGGCCCGACCAGGTGCTCCACCCGGAGGGTCGGGTCGGCCAGCGACTCGCCCTTGATCTTCTTCTGGAGCAACATGATGCCGTAGATCAGCCCCTCTGGCCTCGGCGGACAGCCGGGGACATAGACATCGACAGGGATGATCGTGTCGATGCCCTGGACCATCGCATAGTTGTCGAAGATCCCCCCGCTGGAGGCGCAGGCACCCATCGAGATCGCCCACTTGGGCTGGGGCATCTGGTCCCAGATCCGACGGATCACCGGGGCAAGCTTGAACGGCAGGCGGCCGGCACAGATCAACACGTCGGCCTGCCGCGGCGAGAAGCTCATCCGCTCCATCCCGAAGCGGGCCAGGTCGAACCGCGAGGCGGCGCTCGCCATGAACTCGATGGCACAACAGGCGGTACCGAAGGGCATCGGCCAGAGCGAGTTTGACCGGGCCCAGTTGGCCAGGAAGTCGAGCCGGGTGGTGACCCAGTTGGGCGAGATGGTCTCCACGGCGCCTGCCGCTGACCCTGGGCCGGGTGGCAGGGTCAGTCCCATTGCATCGCCCCACGCTTCCAGAGGTAGATGTAGCCGACGGCCAGGATCAGCACGAACGTCAGCATCTCGAGCAGCAGCACCCCCCCGAGGTCGCGCAGCTGCTGGAAGGCGACCGCCCAGGGGATCATGAAGACCGTCTCGATGTCGAAGATGATGAAGAGCATCGCCACCAGGTAGAACTTGACCGAGAACCGCTCGCGCGCGTCGCCCAGGGCAGGCATGCCCGATTCGTAGGCGGCGTCCTTGACGGTGGTCGGGCGGTAGGTCTGGAGAAGATGCGACAGGCCGAGAATGATGACGGCGTTCGCGATCACGAAGCCGAGGAGGAGCAGGATCGGAATGTAGGGTTGCAGCATACGGAACCCCGCTCGTGAAAACTTTCACTAACCGGTCAAACCTATCGACGGACGGGGGCGAATTCAACTCGCCGGGTGGGGCGGCTAAGCTGCGGCGGGTCCGCCACTTGGAGTCCCGCCGCCGGACGGCGGCGGCGGGCCCGGGAGCCCGGTTAGATTCCTCCCCCCATCCCCTCAGGCACCGGAGCACCGCGCGATGTCGATCAAGTCCGACCGCTGGATCCGCCGAATGGCCACCGAGCATGGCATGATCGAGCCGTTCGTCGAGAATCAGGTCCGGACCGGCACCATCTCGTACGGCGTCTCGAGCTACGGCTATGACATGCGGGTGGCCAACGAGTTCCGGATCTTCACCAACGCCCTGTCAGCGATCATCGACCCGAAGCACTTCGACGACCGCAGCTTCGTGGAGTTCCAGGGCGACACCTGCATCGTGCCACCCAACTCATTCGCCCTGGCCCGGTCGGTGGAGTACTTCCGGATTCCCCGCAACGTGCTGACGATCTGTGTCGGGAAGTCGACCTACGCTCGCTGTGGCATCATCACCAACGTGACGCCCTTCGAGCCGGAGTGGGAGGGTCACGTCACCCTCGAGATCAGCAACACCACCCCGCTGCCGGCGCGCATCTATGCCAATGAGGGGATCTGCCAGGTGCTGTTCTTCGAGGCCGACGACGACGACATCTGCGAGACGAGCTACCGCGACAAGTCGGGGAAGTACCAGGCCCAGCGCGGCGTGACGCTGCCGAGGCTTTGACGAGATACGAGATACGAGATACGCGGTACGAGAAACGAGTTCTTCGAGGTGGCCGGCTCCTCAGCTCTCATGCTACGCACCACCTATCTCGTATCTCGTACCGCGTATCTCGTATCTCGTCACTGGAACTGCAGGTTCCGCTCGAAGTCGGCCGGCGAGGTGGCGGCATTCCTGGCGACCTCCAACGTCAGCAGCTCCTTCTGGTAGAGTTCCATCAGGTGCTGGTCGAAGGTCTGCATCCCGTACTGCACCCTCCCGTCCGCCACATGGTCGCGGATCTCCCCGGTCTTCTCGGGATCGGCGATGCACTCGGCGATGGTGGCGGTGTTGCGCATCACCTCGACCGCGACCACCCGCCCCTTGCCGTCGGCCCGCGGCAGCAGCCGCTGCGAGATGACCGCCTTGAGCGACTCGGAGAGTCGCAACCGGGTCGCCATCTGCTCGCTGGCCTCGAAGACCGAGACCAGCCGGGCGATGGTACGCAGTGCGTCGGTCGTGTGCACGGTGCTGAAGACCAGGTGCCCGGTCTCGGCGGCCTTGAGCGCGATGTCGATGGTGGCCCGATCGCGCATCTCGCCCACCAGGATGATGTCGGGATCCTGCCGGAGCGCCGCCCGGAGCGCCGCCTCGAACGACTCGGTGTCCCCACCGATCTCGCGCTGGATCACGTTGCTCTTCTGGTCGCGATGGAGGAACTCGATCGGATCCTCGATCGTGACGATCTTGCCCGCCTTGCGCTGGTTGATGTAGCCCACCATCGCCGCGAGGGTCGACGACTTGCCGGAACCGGTGGTTCCGGTCAGCAGCACCAGCCCCCGTTCCTCCATCGCGATGTCCGCCAGCACCGATGGGAGACCGAGCTGCTCGAAGGAGGGGATCTGGTCGGCGATGCTCCGCAGCACCGCCGAGATCGAGCCCCGCTGGCTGCAGAGGTTGACCCGGAACCGACCCACACCCTGGACCGAGTAGGAACAGTCGATGTCCTTGAGGGTGTCGAGGGTCGCCTGGAGGGTCGCCTCGGTCGCCTTGCGCGACTTCAACAGGATCATCGCAGCGATCTCCCGGGTGTCGGCGGGAGTCAGGTTGGGCACCCCGGCCACCGGCACCATCTGCCCGGTGACCCGCATCCGGAACGGCCCCCCTGCACAGACATGCACGTCGGAGGCCCCGATTTCGAGCGCCTTGCGCAGGAGGGCATTGAACGATTCGGTTGGAGCCATGGGGTGACGTCTCCGGATTGACGGATCGTGACCGAGCCCTCGCACCATGCGAGAGCCTGGTTGCCTGACGCCCGGCGGAGGCTGTCACTTTTTGCGACACCCCGCCACGCTCCCGGCCCTGCCGGGCGATCATGCCCTTCCAGAAGGCAACCTGTGTGCCGGTTGGCCCCACACCCCGCCGGCGCTACTTCTTCTTGCCTCGCTTGCCGCCGGAGGTCCTTGCCGCGGCAACCCCGGCGGCGACCAGGGCGGCCGTGCCGACCGCAGCCGCCACCCGGGCTCGCTTGATCCGCTTCTTCTCCGCGCCCGTGACCTTGTCCTTGATGGCCGTGACCTTGGCAACCGCCTTCCGCTCGGCCTTGGTGACAGCCTTCTTGGCCCGCTTGCCGGCACTCTTGGCGGTTGCCCGGACCGACTTCGACGCCGACTTGGCGGTCGCCCGGGCCGACTTCGACGCCGACTTGGCGGTCGCCCGAGCCGACTTCGATGCCGACTTGGCGGTCCCCCGGGCCGACTTCGACGCCGACCTGGCGGCGGCCTTCACCGACCTGGACGCGGCCTTCTCACCCTTGCGCACAGCCTTCTTGCCCCGCCGGACGGCCTTCTTGACCGACTTGCGGACAGCCTTCTTCACCAACTTCGTGCGTGTCGCCATCATATCCTCCTGGACGTTGGGCCCTTGAGTCACTCTGTTCATTGCATCGGGAATCGGTGGGTTCCCGTCACCTTCCAGCCACCACCGCCGTCCGGCACCAGCCAGGCCACCATGGCCCGACGGCATCCAGGACCGCAGTCCCAGAGCATGCCCACCAGGGCAGCGCTGCCGCCCGTGGCGTAGGCCACCGGCGTCAGGTGGATCACCCCCCGGGGGACCCGCAGGCGCTGTCGCAATGCCTTCCAGTCGCCCGCCCAGAGCAGTGCGGCACTGCTATCGTCGAGCACCCGAACGCCCGGGGGCAGCCCGAGACGCTCCACCGGCCCCGACGCCACGCTGAGCGAATCGAGCCGCTCCGGCAGGCCGGGCGGAATGGCATCGAACCGAGCCAGACGCTCGGTGTAGTCGCCACCCCGCATCACCACCGCCTGCGGCAACGCCAGCCGGATCGACTTCGGCGCCACGAGGATGGTGTCGGGCATGGTGCCGCCGAGCATCGCCGGGATCGCCTCGCGGTAGACGATCGGATTGAACGTGCTGACCTGGGCACGGAGCGGCAGGATGATCATCACCACCCCGCCGAGCGCCCTCACAATCGATCGCCACATCGAACCACCTCCTCACCGTGCGGGGATCTCACCCGGAGAGACGACCCGGATGCCGTTCGCCTCACGGTCCGCGGTACATCAGGGCAACGCGGCCGTGGCCCGCGCCACGAGGTCCGCCGCCGCCTCCACCCGGTCACGCAACTCGATCGTGGCCGAGCGCGCGGCCGGAAAATCGCCGTCGCGCAGCGCCTCGACCACCGTCGGGTACTGCACGTTGGCGTACCCGTTGTCGCGATCCGATGCGAAGAGCAGGTTGCGCATCCAGGGTCGCCCGGACAGTCCGTCGGCGCGGGTGAGGCGCCGCTCGACGCCGCGCAACAGCCGGTTCGCCTCATCGTAGGCTACCGGGTCCGAACCATGCTCGAGGGCCCGGTCACGCGCCGTGATGAATTCCCCTCCCCGCGCCGCCAGACCGGCCGCCGCCTCGGCGAGCTGATCGAGCTCGGTGGCGATGGCGTTCGCCCCCGGTTCCTTGCGGGTCCGCTCCACCAGCGACCCGAGGTAGTGCCCCAGGTCGGCATAGTTGAACGGCTCGATGTCGGCGTTGGCGAGGCGGGCCATCAGCACTGCCCCCACCTGCCCCGCCGCCCGATGCGACAGGTAGCCCGGGTCGGCGAATCGCTCCACGAAGCTCCAGGTGTCGTAGGCCGAGTGGTACGACCCGCCACGTCCACCGAATCCCCATTCCACCGCCGGGATGCCGAGGTGAGTGTAGAAGCCCATGAAGTCGGAACCGCCGCCGAGATCGCCCAGACGGGGCTCGTCACCCTCATTGCCCCTGCCACGATTAGCCCAGGCGCGATAGACCGAGACCGTATCGCCCGGCTGGGAGATGGTCCGGGTCACGTCGCGAACCAGCGCGTGGAGTGAGGCGGTGCCACCGGCGCCGAACGATCGTCCGCCGGCGACCACGTCCTGATTGAGGTAGGCGATTGCCGAGGTCTCGAGGGTGTCGGTCATCTGCTCGACCCACTCGGTCGAACCGATCAGCCCCCACTCCTCGGCGTCCCAGGTGGCGAAGACGAGGGTCCGCGCCGGATGCATCCCGGCTGCGGCCGCCGTGCCCCATGCCCGGGCAGCCTCGAGCACACTGACCGTGCCGGAAACGTCGTCGAGCGCCCCGGGTCCCCAGGCATCGCGGTGGCCACCAACGATCACCAGGTCGCCCGGCAATCGGGAACCGCGCAGCACCCCGAAGGTGTTGATGATTGTCTTGTAGGCGGCCTGGCCCCGCTCGGCCCAGACACCGACGCGAACCTGCACGGCGCCGTCACCGAGGTGGTACCGGAAGCCGAGGGCCCCCTGCCAGGGATTGGGCACCGAGGCGCCCTGCATCCGACCGAGGATCTTCGCGGCGTTGGCATAGCCGAGCGGCACCACCGGTATGTGGGGCACCTCCATCTCGGCCTCTGGGATGCGCCGCGCGCCATCGGTCGAGGGCCAGAGCGGGGTGCTGGGATCGCCTTCGCCGTTGAGGAGCGAGCCGCGTTGGACGCCGTTGCCGTTGCGCATCGGTCCCAGTGGATACACCTCACCGACAGCGTAGCCGTCGTCGCCCGGATCGCTGTAGAGCAGCAGCGCCCCGGCACCATGGGCCTCCGCCTCGCGCGCCTTGATGCCGCGGAACGAGCGGCCGTACCTGGCGATCACCACCCGGCCGGTGACACTCACGCCGAGCGAATCGAGGAGCGCGTAGTCGGTGGGAAGACCGTAGTTGACGTAGATCACGCCGGCCGTCACATCGCCGTTGCCGCTGTAGCCGTTCATCGCCGGCCACTGGGGTTGCTGGGAGGTCGGGTCGCCCGCCACGGGCGGCTCGTCGAGCCGCAGCCGCTCGGCGACGGGTGCCACCAGCTCCACCACGCTGGAATCCTGGAAGGGGATGTAGACTCGGTAGGTCGCCCGCATGGTGTCGAGCCCCCACGAGGCCATCTGGCGCAACACATAGTCAGCCGTGGCCATCTGGCGTGCGGTGCCGGCCACATGGGTCTCGCCAGCGAGAAAGTGGGAGTGGCGGCGGGCCATCGCGGTATCGGGTCCGGCACGGAGCCGGGCCTCGAGGGCCACCTCCCTGGCGGCCGAGGCGGGCGAGAAACCGGCAAACTGCTGGGCGGAAAGCGGAGCGGCCAGGAGCATGACGGCCACGACAGCACGATGCATTGGAAGTCCCGGGTGGAAGATGCCGCAATATGGCGGCGACCCGGGTTCCGTGTGAGGGGGCAACCCCCGACGACCCGTCCGCGCCTCGGGCGCGGGCGGGTCCCGTGCCTACATCGCGCCACCCAGCGAACGCTCGGCGCCGCGGTAGCCGATCTCGGCACGGAGGTAGTCGCGGTTCATGCGCGCGATGCTCTCGAGCGAGATCTGCTTGGGACAGGCCGCTTCGCACTCCCCGAAGTTGGTGCAGCCCCCGAAGCCGGCCTCGTCCATCGCGTTGACCATCGCCAGCACCCGTCGCTGGCGCTCCGCCTGGCCCTGGGGGAGCCGAGCCAGATGGTCGACCTTGGCCGCCGTGAAGAGCATTGCCGAGGCGTTGGGACAGGCAGCGACGCAGGCGCCGCAGCCAATGCACGCCGCAGCGTCCATCGCCAGGTCGGCGGCATCCTTCGGGACCGGGATCGCATTGCCGTCCGGCGCACTTCCGGTGGGCGCGGTGACGTAGCCGCCGGCCTGGATGATCCGGTCGAACGCCTCGCGATCGACCACCAGGTCACGGATCACCGGAAAGGACGCCGCCCGCCACGGCTCCACAGTGATGACATCGCCGTCGTGATACTCGCGAAGATGGAGCTGACACGCGGTCGTCGCCTTCCACGGGCCGTGGGCCTGACCATTGATCATCAGGCCACACGACCCGCAGATCCCCTCGCGGCAATCGTGGTCGAACGCCACCGGTTCCTCGCCCCGCGCGATCAGGTCCTCGTTGATCACGTCGAGCAACTCGAGGAACGACATGTGCTCGTTGGCGTCGGCCTCGTAGGTGTGGAAGGCGCCCGGCGCGTCGGGTCCCGCCTGCCGCCAGATCTTCAGGGTGAGTTTCATTTGTACGACCTCGTCGCCAGCTTCACGAACTCGAACTCCAGCGGCTCGATGTGCCGCACCGGTGGCGCGTCGGGGCCGCCATACTCCCACACCGCCACGTGGGCAAAGTGCTCGTCGTCGCGGAGCGCCTCGCCGTCGGGGGTCTGGTACTCGGTCCGGAAGTGACCGCCGCACGATTCCTCGCGCTCCAGCGCGTCGCGGCACAGCAACTCGGCGAACTCGAGGAAGTCGGCCACCCGGCCGGCCTTTTCGAGTGATTGGTTCAGGGTTGCCGCCGATCCGGGGACCCGCACATCCCGCCAGAACTCGGCCCGGAGTTCGGGAATCAGGCGGAGCGCCTCCTCGAGCCCGGCCCGGTCGCGCGCCATGCCGCACTTCTCCCACAGGATGTGGCCCAGCTCGCGGTGGAACGAGTCGACGCTGCGGCTGCCGTTCACGCCGAGCAGCGCGGCGAGTCGGTCACGACAGCCCTGCTCCGCCGCGGCGAAGGCCGGATGCGCGGTGTCGACGGGGTCCCGGGGCACCCCGGCGAGATAGTCACCGATGGTGTACGGCAGCACGAAGTAGCCGTCGGCCAGGCCCTGCATCAGCGCCGACGCACCGAGGCGGTTGGCGCCGTGATCGGAGAAGTTCGCCTCACCGATCACGTGGAGGCCGGGCAGGTTCGACATCAGGTTGTAGTCGACCCAGAGGCCACCCATGGTGTAATGGACCGCCGGGTAGATCCGCATCGGCACCCGATACGGATTGTCACCGGTGATCCGCTCGTACATCTCGAACAGGTTGCCGTAGCGCTCGGCGATCGTCTCGGCCCCGAGCCGCTCGATCGCGGAGCGGAAGTCGAGATACACCCCGCGACCCGAGGGCCCGACCCCGCGTCCCTCGTCGCAGACCTCCTTGGCGGCCCGCGAGGCGATGTCGCGCGGGGCCAGGTTGCCGAACGAGGGATACTTCCGCTCGAGGTAGTAGTCGCGATCCTCGTCGGGAATGTCGTTCGGTGCCCGCGTGTCGCCTGCGCGTGTCGGCACCCAGCAGCGACCATCGTTGCGCAGCGACTCCGACATCAGCGTGAGCTTCGACTGGTAGTCGCCGCTCTGCGGGATGCAGGTCGGGTGGATCTGGGTGAAGCAGGGGTTGGCGAACCCGGCGCCGTGCTTCCAGGCCCGGAACGCCGCCGTGACATTGCACCCCTTGGCGTTGGTCGAGAGGTAGAACACGTTGCCGTAGCCGCCGGTGGCCAGCACGACCGCATGCCCGGCGTGCGAGGTGAGCTCCCCGGTGACCAGGTCGCGGGTCACGATCCCGCGGGCGTGGCCGTCGACCACCACCAGGTCGAGCATCTCGTGGCGCGAGTACATCCGCACCGCACCGCGGGCGATCATCCGCTCCAGCGCCTGGTAGGCACCCAGCAACAGCTGCTGACCGGTCTGCCCCCGGGCATAGAACGTTCGCGAGACCTGGGCGCCGCCGAACGACCGGTTGGCGAGCATGCCGCCGTAGTCGCGCGCGAACGGGACGCCCTGCGCCACGCACTGGTCAATGATGTTGTTCGACACCTCGGCCAGGCGCTCCACGTTCGACTCGCGCGAACGGAAGTCGCCGCCCTTGATCGTGTCGTAGAAGAGCCGGAAGACCGAGTCGCCGTCGTTCTGGTAGTTCTTGGCGGCGTTGATGCCACCCTGCGCGGCGATCGAGTGGGCCCGCCGCGGCGAATCCTGGAAGCAGAAGCAGGAGACCTGGTACCCGAGCTCGGCCAGTGACGCGGCCGCCGAGGCGCCCGCCAGTCCGGAGCCGACCACGATCACGTGGTACTTCCGCTTGTTGGCCGGCGACACCAGCCGCAGGGCGTTGCGGTGGCGCTGCCACCGGGTGTCGAGCGGGCCGTCGGGAGTCTTGCCGTTCAGCTGCATGGTGTCTCGTCCCTCAGTGCGGCGGCCAGGTGAGCACGCCGAAGAGCGCGCCCAGCGGGATGGCGAGGAAGCCGCCCGCGACCACCAGGGTCAGGACCACGACCACGGCTCGGCGGGTGCGGTTCCAGTCGGGATGATTGGCGCCGAGGGTCTGGAACACCGACCAGATCCCGTGCCAGAAGTGGGCGCCAAGCGCCACCATCGAGACGGCATAGAAGAGCGCCACCGGGACCGATTGCATCCCGACGATCAGGTTGTGGCCCACCTCGCCATCACGGAAGTCGGGATGCAGGGTCCCGAAGGTGAGGTGCAGCAGGTGGAACACGAGGAACGCCAGCAGCAGCACCCCGCCCCAGCGCATCGTCCGCGCGGCGTAGGTCGCCACCTGTCGCTCGGCACGGTCGTAGCTGGTCGGGCGCGCCGCCTGTGCCATCCGGGTCAGCTGCCAGGCCGCGGTGATGTGGATCACTGCCATGGCGATCAGGCCGATGCGCGCCACCCAGAGGAGCACTCCGAGCGAGCGGAGCCAGTGGGCGTAGTTGTCAAGGTGCACCGGATCGAAGAAGACGGTGACATTCGAGATCATGTGGGAGATCAGGAACAGCACCAGCACCAGCCCGCTGCCCGCCATGGCGACCTTCTTGCCAATCGCGCTGCGCCACAGGGCGAGGATCCGGTTCATCGGCGCCTCAGACGATCGCCTGGACCGAGCGGACCGCCTCGGCCGAGGTCGTCAGTGCCGCACGTTCGTCATCGGTGAGCGGGATCTCGACGATCCGCTCGAGGCCACCACGGCCGAGCAGGCACGGCACGCCGCAGTAGACGTCGTGCAGCCCGAACTCGCCCTCGAGCCAGGCCGAGGCCGGCAGCAGCCGCTTGCGGTCCTGGACGATCGCCTCGACCATCTCGATCGCGGCCGCGCTGGGCGCGTAGTAGGCCGAGCCGGTCTTGAGGTGTCCGACGATCTCGGCCCCGCCGCTGCGGGCCCGCGCCACGATCCCGTCGATGGTGGCCTGGTCGAGCAGCTGGCTGACCGGGATGCCCGAGACGGTGGTGTAGGAGACCAGCGGGACCATGGTGTCGCCATGGCCACCGAGCACCATCGCCTGGATGTCCTTGACCGAGATGCCGAGCGCATCGGAGAGGAAGGTCCGGTAGCGAGCCGTGTCGAGCACGCCGGCCATCCCGATCACCCGCTCGCGCGGGAAGCCGGTGGCCCGCCGCATCACGAAGCACATCACGTCGAGCGGATTCGAGACGACGATCACGATGGCGTTGGGGGCGACCTGCTTGATCTGCTCACCGACCGACTGGACGATGCCGGCGTTGGTCTTCACCAGGTCGTCGCGGCTCATTCCCGGCTTGCGGGCGATGCCCGCCGTGACCACGAAGAGCTCGGAGTCCTTGGAGAGGGAGTAGTCGTTGGCACCGAGGACCCGGGTGTCGAATCCCTCGACCGGACCGGACTGCCACATGTCGAGGGCCTTGCCCTGCGGGATTCCCTCCGCCACATCGACCATCACCACCGTGCGGGCGAGATGCTTCTCGGCGATCCGCTGCGCCGCGGTGGCGCCCACGTGGCCAGCCCCAACCACCGTGATCTTCTCGAACATCGTTGTTGCCGCTCCCCTTTGCTGGGCGCATCCCGGCGCCCGGTTGCCCTGCGTGAACGGGGCGAAACGTAATCGGGCCGCGGGGTCCACCCAAGCGTCAGCGGCGCGAGCGACCCCGGCCGTAGCGCATCGGCTTGGCGGGTGGTGCCGGCTCCCGGGCCGCCGCCAACCGCTCGGCCGCCGTCGCCAGCAGCAGTTCGGTGGAGCGTGCCACGTCGACCTTGCGCTTTCGCGGGGGCATCGGCAACCGGAAGATCCGCTGGGGATACTTCTCGCGGATCCGGTCGGGCAGCGCTCCGGCCTCATCGCCGATCACCAGCACACTGTTGGCCCGGAAGGGGGCCTCGGCGGCATCGCGTTCGCCGTCGGCGGCGAAGTAGAGGCACCGCTCGCGGCTCATCGCGTCGCGGAAGTCGCGCCAGCCGGGGTGCACCCACCAGTCGAGCGCCGACCAATCGTCGGGACCGGCGCTGCGCAGGCGCGTGTCGTCGGCCTCGAAGGGCAACGGACCGACCAGGTGCAGCGAGGCGTCGACCGCCGCGCACTGGCGAGCAAGCGCACCCACGGTGGGCGGCGTGACGGGTTCGAGCAGGGCAACGTGCAGGGCCATCGACACTCCCGGTGGACTCGAAGGTTGTCCAATGGATACGTGAATCGGTCCCGGGACGCGAGGGATCGCGTTCCGGGACCGATTCTCGCCACCCCGTCGAGGACTACTGCTGGCAGCGCCCGTAGGGGTCCGGCAGCGGCTGATCGACCGCCACCCGATGGTCGAGATTGGCCACGGCCAGCGCCAGGTCGTGGACCAGCTGGTCGACCCGGGCCATGTGCCGGTACTGGATGTACTGCGGCTCGTCGGTCACCTGGTGATAGTCGGCGTGCCCGCCGGTCGTGAAGAAGATGATCGGGATGCCCGTAGCGGGCGTACTCGTAGTGGTCACTGCGGCAGTAGATGTTCTGCGGATGCCCGTTGGCATCGAGCGAGTAGTCGAACTGGAGCCCGTGGCCCTTGGCGTTGACCGCCTCGGCGAGGTCGCCGAGCTCGGTCGAGAGCCGCCGCGAGCCGACCAGCTGCACGTAGTCGTTGTTGCCGTGGATCAGGTCGCCGGCCTTGGTCTGGCCGGTGATGTCGGTCGCGGCACCACGGCCCACCATGTCCATGTTGAGCTCGGCCACGATCGAGGCGCGCGGCACGGTCGGGTGGTCCGTGAAGTACTGCGAGCCCCAGAGCCCCGCCTCCTCGCCGGCGTGCCAGATGAAGAGGATCGAGCGCTTGGGACGCTCGGGCGCCCTGGCGAACGCCTCGGCGATCTCGAGGACCGAGACCGAGCCGGAGCCGTCGTCATCGGCACCGTTGGAGATCGAGTCCTCTCGCGCCGGCTCGATCGCCCGGAGCGAGTCCTTGACCGCGTTGATCCGGGTCCAGATCGCGGCCGTGTCGTCGGGCGTCGGTAGCCCCCGCGAATCGGCACCCTGCACCCGATAGACCATGTTGTAGGCCTTGAGGGAGTCGTGCTCGGCCCCGCCCTGCCGGAAGCCGATGTGGTCGTTGTGGGCACCGATCGCCACATACTCGTTGCGGAGCGCGGGATCCGAACCCGGGAGGATCGCCACCACGTTGCGACCAGGGGCCGATTCCTGGTTGAATCGGATGTGCAGCGACGCCGTGCCACCCGCCGCGCCCTTGGCCATGCCGTCCATCGAGCGACCCAGCAGCGCCTGACCCAGCGCGGTGGTGCCGGTGATGCTGACGGTGCCGCCACCACTGCGAGCCGGATCGGGCGAGTCGGGGTCATCGTAGCTGGGGCGACTGCCCCGGCCCGGGAACCCGCCGCGCGCCTGCGGCAGCTCATCGCCAGCGATCGTCACCACCGCTGCCGCGCCCTCCATCGACTGCTGGTAGGCGCGCAACGCCTCCATGCTGAAGCCGCCCCGACGGAACCGGCCACCCCCAGCGCCGCGCTCGGCCGCCTTGAGCACCACGATCTTCCCCGCGGCGGTGCCGGGAGCCATGAGATCGGTCGTATCGAGTGCGGCGCCGCCGAAGATCACCGGTGCATTGTCAAGATCGAACGCGGTCCCGGAGATGCTGGCGGTGAAGTCCGTGCCGGGAACGGTCGTTCCACCAGCCATGATCGAGGAGTTGGCCTCGTCGTAGCTGCGCGTGAAGATCGGCAGCTTCTGGAAGAAGGTGCCGTTGTCACCCGCCGGCTTGAGGCCGAGCTTGGCGACCTGCCCGGCGATGTAGGCCGTGCCCATGTCGTTGTAGATCGTCCCCACCTGTCGACCCATCATCGAATCGTCGGCAAGGATGTAGAGGCGGGTCATGAGGTCGCAGGGAGTGATCGCCGCGACCGTGGCAGGGCCGCTGTACTTGAGCGGCATCGCTCCACCGGTGGTGGCGGGGCATGACGGCCCCCCCTGTGCGGAGAGCGTGGTCGTCAGGGCAGTCACCAGCAGCAGGCTGCCCGCAAGACGTGAGGAAGTGGTCACGATACCCATGGCTCGTCGAGGGGAATGGTTGGGGAGTGGACAGGCACAGGGGGTACGCGGCAAGGGGGCCAGGCGTTGAGCCCGGCCCCCCCGCGCCTCCCCACCGGGTGGGTGGAGGATTGCCGCGGTGCCTACTGCCGGCAGGTCGTCGCCGGCATCGGGTCCGGCTTGGGGTGATCGACGACGAGGCGATGGTCCAGGTTCGCCGCCGCCAGGGCCACGTTGAAGATCAGCGAATCGACCTGGGCCATGTGCGGGTACTGGATGTACTGCGCCTCATCGGTCACCTGGTGATAGTCGGCGTGTCCACCGGTCGTGAAGAAGACCACCGGCACGCCCCACTTGGCGTAGGACCAGTGATCACTGCGACAATAGA
The DNA here is from genome assembly GCA_963817715.1 of uncultured Gemmatimonadales bacterium. GTDB lineage: Bacteria > Gemmatimonadota > Gemmatimonadetes > Gemmatimonadales > GWC2-71-9 > Palsa-1233. The sequence continues at coordinate 598,088 of CAWFPG010000004.1, read as the reverse complement.
TGTTCTGCGGGTGCCCGTTGGCGTCGATGTTGTAGTCGAAGTGCAGCCCCAGGCCCTTGTCGGTGTTGACCCGCTCGACCAGGTCGCCGAGTTCGGTCGACAGACGCCGGGAGCCGACCAGCTGCAGGTACCCCGGGCCCCCGTGGAGGATGCCGCCGTCCTTGCCCTGGCCCGTCACGTCGCTCGCGGCACCCCGGCCGACCATGTCGATGTTCAGCTGGGCCACGATCGAATCGCGAGGCACGGTGGGATGTGCCATGAAGTAGTCCGACCCCCACATGCCGCGCTCCTCGCCGGCGTGCCAGACGAAGAGGATCGAGCGCCGCGGCTTGACCGGTCCCTTGGCGAACGCCTCCGCGATCTCGAGCACCGAGACGGTCCCTGACCCATCGTCGTCGGCCCCGTTCGAGATCGAGTCGGGCCGCGGCGGGTAGACCGACCGCATCTCCCGGATGCCCGCGTTGATCGAGGCCCATTCGTCGGCCGTGAGCGGCGTGCTCCGGCCACCCTCGGCACCGGCGGGATGCCCGATCGCGCCCCAGACCTTGAGGGAATCACTCTCGCCGCGGGAACCCTGGCCAAACCCGATATGGTCGCTGTGCGCCCCGATGGCGATGTACTGCCCGCGCAGCCTCGGATCGGTGCCCGGGAGGATCGCGACCACGTTCCGGCCCGCCGGCGCGTCGCTGATCGTCATCTTGAGATCCGACGAGAGCGTGTTCGCCGAGACCTGATTGCGCCGCATCGTGCTGACCGGGGCGCCGAGGATCTGCTCGACCCCGGAGACCGGCACGATGAGCGTCGGATAGCGGGCGTCGCCCGCCGATTCCCTCGGATCGTTGCGGGTGAGCTGGGGCCGACCGAAGAAACCGCGGTAGGTCGCCAGCATCGAATCCGGGATCACGTTGAGAATCCCGAGCGCCCCACGACGCGCTGCCTGGAAGGATCGATACGTCGCCGAGGCGACCAGCGCCCGCTGGGCCTCGGGCGCCAGCCGCGGCGTCGGCAGCAGGACCAGCAGCTTGCCCGCGACCGCCGCCGAGTCGAACGTCATGGTCGTGTCGGTGAGCATCCCGCCGAAGACCAGCCCGGCATTGGCGAACTGCTTCGCGCTGTTGCCGCTCAGCAGGAAGTCGTCGCCGAAGCGCAGCGTGTGTCCCCCGACCGTCACGATCGACGCCGCGCTCGGTCCGACCTCCCAGATCGGGAAGTCCTGATAGTACCCGCCACGGTCACCCGCCGGCTTGAGCCCCAGGCGCCGCACCTCGCGCTCGACGTAGGCAACGGCACGATGATGGTCCTCGGTCCCCACGGCGCGTCCCATCATCGAATCGTCGGCGTACTTGTAGAGCCGGGTCATCAAGTCGCACGGGGTGATCGCGGCCACCGTCGGCCCGCCCTCGTACTTGAGCGGCAGCCGCCCGGTGCCGGTCGCCGGACACCGGTGTCCCTGCGCGGTGAGCGGTGCCGCAGCACCGATGAGCAGTACGGCAAGCGCGACGATTCCAGATCGGAGCGGGGCCATGAAGGTTCCTCAGGTTGGGATGGATGCACCCACTGGGCCCTTCGAGGGACTCCAGCGGCGGTTGTCGGTACTTCGGAAAGACCCGAGGTGGGGTTTCACCGACCACAGCGACAGGCCCGCCACGGTCTACCCGCCCCGTACATGCATCTCGAGGCCCGGATCGTCGCGCAGCCGGGTGAGCGTCACCAGCACGCCGCGGTCGGGGAGCGCCGCACGAACCTCGGCCCCACGATCTTCGCGGACCGCCCAGGCAGTGCCGATCATCGCCCCCAGCTCCGCGTCGCTGGCGCCAGCTCGCAGCGGCGTGGCGAGGTCGGTGCCCTGCTCGGCATAGAGGCAGCGATACCACCGACCATCGGCGGTGAGGCGACTCCGGTCACAGTCGCGACAGAACGGCTGTGTGGTCGACGTGACCACCCCGATGATGGTGCCGTCGCCGAGCCGCCAGCGAGCCGCCGGCGCGTGGGGATCGTCGTGCCGCGGCAGCGGGGTCGCGCCCCCGAACGCTGCCCCCAGGGTGGCGACAATCTCCCGTCCAGGAACCACGGCGTCGGGTTGCCACTCCATCGCACCGCCGACGTCCATATACTCGATGAATCGCGGCTCGATGTTGCGGTCGCGCGCAAAGGCGACGATCGCCGGGAGCTCGTCGTCGTTGACACCACGGATCACCACGCTGTTGAGCTTGATCCGGTCGAACCCCGCCTCGTGGGCGGCGTCGAGTCCGGCGTGGACGTCCTCGATCCGGTCGTGGCGCGCCATCGCCCGCATCCGGTCCGGATCCAGGGTGTCGAGCGAGATCGTCAACCGGTCGAGTCCGGCGCGATGCAGGTCGGCGGCGAGCGGCGCGAGACGGGTGGCATTGGTGGTCAGGGCCAGGTCGGTGACCCCCTCGATCGCCGCCAGCTCGCGCACCAGGTCGGGAAGCCCGGGCCGCAGGAGTGGCTCACCACCGGTGATCCGCAGCTTGTGCACCCCGAGCGACGCGAAGAGCCGGGCCAGGCGAACCATCTCGTCGAACGAGAGCAACGACGGAGCCGGCAGCCAGCGATACGCGTCGGCCGGCATGCAGTAGCGGCAGCGAAGATTGCAGCGATCGGTGACCGAGAGACGCAGTGCGCCGAGCGGGCGATCGAGCCGATCGCGGATCACGACGGGGTTTGCTCCGCAGCAGTCGGATCGATCCAGCTCGATGTGCCATCCGCGTACCACTCCCGCTTCCAGATCGGCACCCGCGCCTTGAGCGTGTCGATCACCCAGCGGTTGGCGGCATAGGCCTCGTCGCGATGGCCACCGGCGGTCACCACGACCACGGCCACTTCGCCGACCTCGAGCCGGCCGAGCCGGTGCTCCATCGACACCCGAGCCGGCCAGCGCGACTCCGCCTCGGCGATGATCGCGGCGCAGGCCTCCTCCGCCATGGCGCCGTAGCAGGAGTACTCCAGCGCCAGCACCTCTCGACCCTGGTGATGGTTGCGGACCCGACCAACGAACGCCACCATGCCACCGAGGCCTGGTTCCTCGAGCGACGCGATCAGCAGCGCCGGGTCGATCGGCACCGTCACCAGATGGGCCATCGGATCATCCACCGGCCAGCGGGGGCAACAGGGCCAATTCGTCGCCTGCGGTGATGGGGGTGCCCGACCCGGCGAGTCGGCGGTTCACCGCGACGAGCGGGAGGGTGGGAAGCGAAGCGCCCCCCGGGAGAGCCCGGAGGGCGTGAATCAGGTCATCGACCGTGGCCGGCTCGGGCAACTCCACCGTCAGCATGGCCGATCCCAGTACCTCCGCGTAGCTCGCGAAGGTGAGCACATCGTGGCGCATCACTCTCCAATCGACGACGGCGGGCCCTCCTCGGCCTCGGCGACCAGGGTGCGCAACTCCTTGCTGGGCTTGAACACAGGGACCGGCCGCGCCGCCACCTCGACCGGCTCGCCGGTGCGCGGGTTGCGGGCCATGCGGGTCTTGCGGCGCCGGATCTTGAACGTACCGAAGCCACGCACCTCGATGTTGTGCTGGTCCTTCAGGGCATGCTTCACCGCATCAAGGAAGGCATCGACCACGCGCGCACAGTCCTTCTTGGAGATCATCGGACCGGACGTACGGGCAATTGCTGCGGTGACCTGCTCGACCAGATCGGCCTTGGTCATCGACCCCCCGGGGAGACGACTGCGGGGGCCCGATTCCGGCACCCCTCGGGCCGATAGTTACGTCCCTTAAGCGTTGCCTGTCAAGAGCTTGCGGCTTCCTGACCGTTGATCGCCCGGAGGAACTCCCCGAAATGGGGGAAGGCATCGTGAGGTCCCGGGGCGGCCTCGGGGTGATACTGGACCGCAAATACGGGCAGCCGGCGATGCCGAATCCCTTCGACGGTGCCGTCATTGAGGTTGACGTGGGTCACCTCAAGTTCTACTGCACCTGGCACCCCTTCCGGGCCGCCCTCAACGGCAAATCCGTGATTCTGGGTGGTGATCAGCACCTTGCCGGTGGCCAGTTCCTTGACCGGGTGATTGCCCCCCCGGTGACCGTAGGGAAGCTTGGTCGTCCGGCCCCCGAAGGCGAGCCCCATCAGCTGGTGCCCGAGGCAGATACCGAACATCGGTGTCCCCGACTCGGCCAGGATCCGGATCGTCTCGGGGGCGTACTCGATCGCCGCTGGGTCGCCGGGGCCGTTGGAGAGGAAGATTCCCGCCGGGTGGCGAGCCAGCACATCACTCGCTGGTGTGTCGGCCGGCACGACCTCGACCCGGAACCCGGTCGATTCGAGCATCCGGACAATGTTCCGCTTCATCCCGAAATCGTAGGCCACCACGAGGGGTCCCTCACCGGTGGCCCAGGGCTCCTTGGTCGTTGCCCTGGAGGCGAGGTCGAGTCCGGCCATCGACGGCGACGCGATCAGCTGGGTCCGGGTCGCCTCGTCGGGCTGATCCCCCTCGGCGATGACCCCGCGCATGGCCCCCTTCTCCCTGATGTGCCGGGTCAGGCGCCGGGTATCGACATCGGTGAGGATCGGGATCCCGGCTGTGGCGAGCCACTGACTCAGTCCCTGCTCACCCCGCCAGTTCGACCAGTGCCGCGACAGCTCGCGCACCACCACGCCGCTCACCTGCGGGTGGCCCGATTCGTCGTCGGCCGGGGTGACGCCGTAGTTGCCGATCATCGGCGCGGTCATCACCACGATCTGGCCGAGATAGCTGGGATCGGTGAAGGTCTCTTGATAACCGGTGAGGTTGGTGGTGAAGACCACCTCACCGAAGGCCGGGGCGCCGGGGCCGACCAGGGTGCCGGCAAACCAGGCGCCGTCCTCAAGCAGGACGTAGGCGGGGCGCTCGTCCCCGCCCGATCGCCCATCGCTCACTATGGCGTGGTCCCTGAGTCGCCACCGGTCACCGGGGCTGGGGCCGGCGTCGCGCCCTGGAGCGGCGCGGTCGGAAGCGGCGCCTGCGGCTGAATCTGCTGCTGGAGCGACCGCTGGACATCGGACTCGGTGCCACCGGCGCGGGTGTGCACCACGCTGAGCAGCAGCGAGAGCCCCATGAAGATCCCGCCGGTCCACCAGGTCGCCCTGGTCAACAGGGTGGTCGCGCCGCGCCCGCCGAGCACCTGGGCCGTCGTCCCACCGCCGAGCGACGCGAGCCCGCCGCCCTGCCCGGCCTGCAGCAGGACCACGATCGAGAGGAGGATGGCGTCGATCACCAGCAGTGTCAGCAGAAAACCGAACATCAGGAATCCTTGATTACGGGGCCTAGGCTAGCCTTTGAAGATAAAAGATGGGGAGGACTGGGTGAAGGGGAGCCGCCCTGCCCGACCGCCCCTCACGCGGCAGCGCAGATCGCCGCCCAGCTCTCCGGATCGAGCGATGCGCCGCCCACCAGGACTCCGTCGATCCCCTCCTCGGCAAGCAGGCCGCCGACATTGCCTGGCTTGACCGACCCGCCGTAGAGGACCCGAGTCTCACCAGGGAGGCCCAGACCGGTCAGCACCTCCCGAATCGTGCGGTGGACACCGGCTGCATCGGCCGGTGTCGCGTTTCGGCCGGTGCCGATCGCCCAGACAGGCTCATAGGCGACCACCAGGTCGGCGTGCGGCTCCACACCGGCAAGTGCCGCCGTGAGCTGGCGCCTGACGACCGCCTCGGTCTCCCCTGCCTCACGCTCCTCGAGCTTCTCCCCCACGCAGAGCATCGCCAACAGGCCGCCGTCGAGCACCGCCCGGAGCTTCCGGGCGGTTTCCTCGTCGGTCTCGCCGAACACGTGGCGGCGCTCGGAATGGCCGATCAGGGCGGCGCCGGCACCGGCCCCGCGGGCGAGGGCGACCGATGTCGCGCCGGTGAACGCGCCCTTGGGTTCCCAGTAGACGTCCTGGGCCCCGACCAGGCAGTGCTCGTGCTCCCGGAGCAGGTCGGCCACCGCCTCGATCGACACGGCCGGCGGGAAGAAGGCGACCGTCCGACCGGCTCGCGGCTGGTCGAGAGTGAGAAACCGCTCAAGGAAAGTGCGCGCCTCCCCCGGATGCATCTGCATCTTCCAGTTGGCGGCGAAGAGGATCGGTCGTGACATCACGCGTCATCCAGGGCGGCCACGCCCGGCAGCGGCTTCCCCTCGAGGAACTCCAGCGATGCGCCACCGCCGGTGCTCACGTGGGTCACCTGGTCATCGAGATTGGCGGCCGTGATCGCCGCAGCGGAATCGCCACCGCCGACGATGGTGGTGGCCCCGGCGGCGGTCGCATCGGCGAGCGCGTGCGCCACGCCCAGCGTGCCGGCGTCGAACGGCGGCGTCTCGAACACCCCCATCGGGCCGTTCCAGAGCACCGTCCTGGCGGCGGTGATGATCCCGGCGAAATGGCGCACGCTCCCGGCATCGACGTCGAACATCGCCCAACCGGCGGGAATGTCTTCGCGGGCCACCTCTCGCGTGGCGATGCCAGCCTCGAGCCGCTCGGCGACGACCGCACCGGTCGGCAGGACCAGCTTGTCGCCCGCCTTGGCCACCAGGGCCTTGGCCATCTCGAGGCGGTCGTCCTCCACCAGCGACGTGCCGACCTCGAGTCCCATCGCCTTGAAGAAGGTGCAGGCCATTGCACCGCCGATCAGGATGTGATCGACCTTGGGGAGGAGTGCCTCGACCAGATCGATCTTGCCGCTGATCTTGGCGCCGCCGAGGATCGCGACGAACGGCCGCGCCGGGTTGTTGACCGCGTCGCCGAGGAAGGCGAGTTCCTTCTCCATCAGGAATCCGGCCACGGCCGGCTTGAGCCGATGGGCAATCGCCTCGGTCGAGGCATGCGCCCGATGGGCGCTGCCGAAGGCGTCGTTCACGTACATGTCGCCCAGCGCCGCGAACCGGTCGGCGAGTGCGGGGTCGTTCTGCTCCTCGCCCGGGTAGAAGCGGGTGTTCTCGGCCAGCGCCACCCCGCCCCGCGGCAGGTGGCGCGTCTCCGCCACGGCGGCCTCGGAAGCCGGATCGTCGAGGAAGGTCACCGGGGCGCCGAGCTGCTGCTCCAGCACCCGGGCGACCGGCCGGAGCGAGAGCTTCGGGTCGACCTGTCCCTTGGGCCGGCCGAGGTGCGACAACAGCACCACCCTCGCCCCGTGCTCGCGGAGATAGCGGATCGTCGGCAACGAGGCCCGGATCCGGGTGTCGTCGGTCACCCGGCCGTCGGCGAGCGGCACGTTCATGTCCACCCGGACGACCACTCGTTGCCCTGCCAGCTGCGCGGCCTCGAGGTCGGCGAGGGTCCGCTTGCTCACAGCGAGGCGCCGATGTACCGGATCATGTCGACACAACGCGCCGAGTAGCCCATCTCGTTGTCGTACCACGACGACACGTGCACCATGGTGCCGTCGAGCACCTGGGTCGACAACCCGTCGACGGTGCTCGAGTAGAGGTTGCCGGTGTAGTCGATCGACACCAGCGGCTCGTCGCTGACCGCAAGCACTCCCTTGAGCGCACCGCCGGCCGCCTTCCGGAACGCCTCGTTCACCTCGTCGACGCTCGTCGGGCGGTCGACGATGCACGTCAGGTCGACCAGCGACACGTCGGGTGTCGGCACGCGCAGTGCCACGCCATCGATCTTGCCCTTCACCTCGGGAATGACCAGCGCGGTGGCCTTCGCGGCACCGGTCGAGGTCGGGATGATCGACATCGCGGCGGCACGAGCCCGCCGCAGGTCCTTGTGCGGCAGATCGAGGATGTTCTGGTCGTTGGTGTAGCTGTGCACCGTCGTCATGTAGCCGCGCTGGAACCCGAACGTCTCGCGGATCACGTGCACGACCGGCGCCAGGCAGTTGGTGGTGCAGGAGGCGTTGGAGATCACGTGATGGGTGGCGGGATCGTATTCCTGGTGGTTCACGCCGATACACGAAGGTCTTGTCCTCGCCCTTGGCGGGTGCCGAGATGAGCACCTTCTTCGCGCCGGCAGCGAGATGCTTGGCCGCATCGTCGCGCTTGGTGAAGCGGCCGGTCGACTCGAGCACGATGTCGACCTTCAGGTCGGCCCAGGGAAGCTGGGCGGGATCGCGCTCGGAGAGGACGCGCATGGCGTCGCCGCCAACATCGAGACCGCTGTCGGTGGCGAGCACGTCGAGCGGGAATCGGCCGTGGACCGAATCGTACTTGAGGAGGTGAGCCAGCGTGGCGGTGTCGGTGAGGTCGTTGACCGCGACGAAGTCGATGTCGGTGACCCCGGCGGCCTTGGCGGCCCGGACGACGTTGCGGCCGATCCGGCCGAATCCATTGATGCCCACGCGAATCTTCGCCATCGAAACCTCATGCTTCCCGCGCAAAAGTGAATGAGAATCGCCGGGAGGCCGCCAACAGCGGCGGTTCGGCCCGGGCGAACGTCAGTGCCGCGACCCGGGTTGCCCCGGCGTCGAGACAGGCCGTCGCCGCCGAAACTAACGTGGCGCCGGTCGTGAATACATCGTCGACCAGCACCACCGGCCCGGGCCGGGACCGTGCCGCGAAGACCCCCGCGAGGTTGGCCCGGCGCTCGGCGGCGCCCAGTCGGGTCTGGCTACCGACCTGCCGCACCCGCCAGAGCCGGCCGTGCTCCACCACCCGCCCCGAGCGGCCGGCCAACGCCAGCGCCAGCTCGACCGCCTGATCGAAACCCCTCCGGTGGGCTCGACGGGGGTCGGCCGGAACCGGCACCAGCGGTCCAGGACCGACGTCGGCGAGCAGCGGCAGCAGCGCCGGCGCCATCACCGCCGCCAGCCGGTACCAGCCGTGGTACTTGAGCCGGTGGATCAGTCGGCGGACGCCCTCATCGAGGACCACCGCGCTGCGGACAATTTCCAGATCGCGGGGCCAGTCGGCACAGTGGCGACAGGCGAGGTCCTGCAGTCGGGGCTGGCCGCAACGCGAGCAGAGCGGACGGGGCAACGGCCGCCAGCGGGCTCGGCAGAGGGGACAGATGAGCGGCTCGTCGGCGTCGGCGATCGGTCGGCCGCAGCCGAGGCACTCCGGCGGCAGTAACCACGCCTCGGCGCGCCGCCACAGTTCAGTCCATCTCCCCCCGAAGTGCCGCACGCATCACCTCCTCTGGTGGCTCCACACCGGGGAACCACCAGTTCCAGGCCGCCATCCCCTGGATCAGCAGCATCTCGAGACCGTCGGCGGCCCTGAGGCCACGCTCCCGGGCGGCGGTGACCAGCTGGCTGGCGCCGCCGGCGCGGTAGGTGAGATCGGCCACCGTCGCGAGCAGCGGAAACTCCTCGAGGGGCGCCGGTGCCGGGTCATCGGCCTTGAGCCCCACCGGAGTGGCGTTGATCAGCACCCGGCAGCTGACCGGATCGACCGTCTCGACGCCGAGGCCCCGTGCCCACTCGAGGAACGCCGCAGCACGCTCGGCCGAGCGCGACCGGACGGCCACCGCCACCCCGCGTTCGCGGGCCGCTCCCACGGCAGCGTGGGCGCTTCCGCCGGTTCCCACGATGCACCAGGGCCCGGCACCGCCACCCAGCCGGTCGAGCAGGGCGAGGAGGCCATCGACATCGGTGTTGCCGACCATCAGCTCGCCTTCGGGGGCACCGAAGACATTGGCCGCCCCGAGCATCGCGACCCGGGGACCGGGCTGGCCGGCTCCCGCGGCCACCGCCTTGTGCGGCACCGTCACGTTGCCACCGCCACCCCCGGCGGCGAGGCTCCGCATCACGCCGGGGAGGTCCCCCGCACTGCAGGGAATCGCGACATACGCCGCGTCGAGTCCCGCGGCGCGGAAGGCGGCGTTCTGCATCTTCGGTGAGAGCGAATGGCGGACCGGATCGCCGAGCAACGCGAAGGTGCGACTGCGGGCGGTTGGCTTCATCGCGACACCTCTCGGCGAAGCCGGGCAACGATCGGGTCGAGCAGCTGTTCGAGCAGATCGGCAGTCCTGCGATACTCGGCGACATCGCCGCCGAACGGGTCCGGGACCTCCCTAGGCGCGTCGGGCATCTCCGCGTACCCGGCCCAGGTGTGGACCTTCTCCGCACCGCCGAGGTCGGCCACCCGGTGCGAATGCGCCTCCGACATCGTGAGGATGAGGTCGGCGCGATGCACCTGGTCGCTGGTCAGCATCCGGGCGCGATGGTTGCTCAGGTCGAGGCCGCGCTCGAGCGCCACGAGGTACGACCCTTCCGAGGCCGGCGAGCCGTCCCACGCCGAGGTCCCTGCCGAGGAGACCTCGATCGGCTGGAGCTCGGGATCGTCGGCAACGCGTGCCGCCAGCATCGCCGCGGCCAGCGGCGAGCGGCAGGTGTTGCCGGAGCAGACGACCAGCAGGTGCGTCGGATTGTTCATGGCGCCATCGTCCCGGCTCGGCGCCGGAGTTCGCGCCGCGGGATCGCCCCCTCGCGCACGATGCGTGGCACTGGCCGGGTGCAGTCGACCAGCGTCGATGGCGGCACGTTGCCGAGCACCCCCCCGTCGAGAACCAGCACGTTGCCGCTGGCGATCGCATCACCGAAGAGCGCCTCGATGCCATCGACCCCTGGTGCGGTGGCCCCGCCCGGTCGGTTGGCACTGGTCGAGGTGATCGGCCGCCCGAGCGTCTCGATCAACGCGCCGAGCGCCCGATGCGAGGTCCACCGTACGGCGATGCCACCCTCGGGGCCCCGCAACCGGTCGGGGAGCGTGCCCTGCCCGCCCGGCAGCACGAGGGTGAGCGGTCCCGGCCAGAATTCGCGGGCGAGGGTGCGCGCGCTGGGGCCGAGCTCGAGTCCGGTCGCCTCGAGCATCGCGATACCGCTCACCAGCAACAGAAACGGCTTGCGCGGTGGCCGGCCCTTGAGCGCGGCCAGGGCGTCGAGACCCTCCGCCGTCGCGAACGACCCGAGACCGTAGACCGTCTCAGTCGGGTAGGCGATCACCTTCCCGGCCGCGAGGTGTGCCTGCACCGTCGGCGCGACCTGGCGGGCGGCAGCGGCGTCGGTCAGCGACAGCGTCACGGCCGCCCCAGCAGCCACTCTGCCATGGCGAGATCGTCGGCGGTCGTGATCTTGAGGTTGCGCACCGATCCGGGGATCAGGTCCACCGCCCCACCGACCAGTTCGACCAGCATCGCATCATCGGTGGCGGGGCAATCGATCGCGGCTTCGGCCCGGTGTCCGCGGGCGAGCAGGTCGCGCGGGAACGCCTGCGGTGTCTGGGCACGCCAGAGTCCCTCCCGCGACACCGTGCCGATCACCCGACCGAAGTCGTCGGCCCGCTTGATGGTGTCGGACACCGGCAGCGCGGGCACAGCGCCGTGTCCATGACGCGCACTGGCGATCCCCGCGTCGATCGAGTCGCGCGGCGCGAACGGGCGGGCGCCGTCGTGCACCAGCACGATGTGACACGATGCCGGCAGGGCGGCCAGTCCGGCCGCCACCGACTCGCACCGCGATGCACCGCCGGGCACGACCCGCAACGCCTCGCCGAGCAACAATTCCAACCATGCCGGCGGCGTGCTCGCGTCACCCGGTGGCAACACGACCACGGTGCACCCGACCTCGGGATGCGATGTGAAGGGTCGCATCGCATGCAGCAGCACCGGCTGGCCGCCGAGCGGGAGATACTGCTTCGGCACGTCGCCGCCGACACGGGTTCCCCGCCCCGCCGCGACGATCACGACCCCGACGTCACGCGGCAAGGGAATGCTCCAGCTGATCGACATGATCGAGACCGCGGTGGCGGATGCCGCTCACCTCGACGACGGCACGAGCGGAACCGAACACCTGATGGAACCCCATCCGCGAGGCCTCGACGAGTCGGCGCTCGGTGCCGCCGAGCGGTCGCACTTCGCCGCCAAGTCCCAGCTCGCCGAGATAGAGGGCATCGGCAGGAGTGGGACGGTCGCGGATCGATGAGACGAGCGCCGCCGCCACGGCAAGATCAGCACCCGGTTCGGTGAGCCGGACCCCGGCGGTCACCTGCACGAACACATCGACCGTGCCGAAAGCGATCCCGGCCCGACGCTCGAGGATGGCAAGGATCACCGCGAGGCGTCGCTGGTCGAGCCCGGTGGCCACACGCTGGGGCGTGCCGTATCCGGATGGGGCGGCGAGGGCCTGGACCTCGACCAGCACCGGGCGAGTCCCCTCGATCAGCGCGGTCACCGCGCTGCCGGCGGTGCCCTCGGATCGCGCCGCAAGGAAGAGCGCCGACGGATTGGGGACCGGCACCAGTCCCGCTCCGGTCATCTGGAAGACCCCCAGTTCGTCGACCGACCCGAAGCGGTTCTTCGTGGCCCGCAGCAGCCGGTAATCGAGTGCCGCCTCGCCCTCGAAGTAGAGGACGGTGTCGACGATGTGCTCGAGCGTCTTGGGGCCGGCGATTCCGCCACCCTTGGTGACGTGGCCGACGACCACGACGGCGATTCCGGTCTCCTTGGCAAAGCGCATCAACAGGCCCGCGCACTCGCGCACCTGACCGACGTTGCCGGGTGCGCCTTCGAGCGCCTCGGTGTAGACGGTCTGGATCGAGTCGAGCACCAGCACGCTGGCACCGATCACGGTCGCGCCGGTGAGCACCGCCTCGAGTCGGGTCTCGCCAAGGACATGCACCGCACCGCTTGAGCCACCGAGTCGGTCGGCCCGCAGCCGAAGCTGCTCAGCCGACTCCTCACCACTGGCGTAGAGCACCGGGCGTCCCGCGGCCTCCAGCAGACCCGCGGCCTGCAGCAGCAGGGTCGACTTGCCGATCCCGGGTTCGCCGCCGATCAGCGTCATCGAGCCGGGCACCAGTCCGCCCCCGAGCACGAAGTCGAGCTCGGGCAGCCCGGTGCTCCAGCGCACCAGGCGATCGGTCTCGATGTCGCGGAGTCGGCGCACCGCTGGCGGGGTCGCAGCCGTGGCGGTGCGCACCCCGCGCCGGGCGGCCACCTCGGGTTCCTCGGCGAGGGTGTTCCAGGCACCGCAGCTCTCGCAGCGCCCGGCCCACTTGGGGTGGGCATGGCCGCACTCGGCGCAGCGCCAGACCGAGCGACTGCGGGCCACCTAGGCCTCCCGATCGGTGCGGTTGTCGAAGCGGGTGAACTGCTTGTGGAAATGCAGGTCGACCATTCCGGTGGGACCGTTGCGGTGCTTGGCCAGGATGATATCGGCCTTCCCCTCCAGCGACTCGCCGGCCTGCTCCGCCTTCTCCCGCAGGTCGCGGTACATCTCGGGCCGATGGATGAAGAGCACGAGGTCGGCATCCTGCTCGATCGCGCCCGAATCGCGCAGGTCGGAGAGCAACGGGTGGCGGTCGCCGCCCCGCTGCTCGCTGGCCCGCGACAGCTGCGAGAGCGCGATCACCGGCACCTCCAGCTCGCGCGCCAACCCCTTCAGCGAACGCGAGATGTCGGAGATCTCCTGGACCCGATTCTCCGAGTACTCGGGACTGCGCATCAGCTGCAGGTAGTCGACGATGATCAACTGCACGTCGTTCTCGGCACGGAGCCGCCGTGCCTTGGAGCGCATTTCGAGCAGGGTGAGCGCCGGCGTGTCGTCGATCCAGATCGGCGCCGTCTGCAGGATTCCCGCGGCTCGCGCCAGTCGGGTGAAGTCGGTGTCGCGCAGCGTGCCGCGCCGCACCGCCTGCGAGTCGACCCGTGCCTCGGCACAGAGCATCCGCTGCACCAGCGAATCCTTCGACATCTCGAGCGAGAAGACCGCCACGCCGTGCCCCTCGATCGCGGCGTGCGTCGCCAGGTTGAGGCAGAAGGCCGTCTTGCCCATCGAGGGACGCGCCGCGACGATCACCAGCTCGGAGCGCTGGAAGCCGGTGGTCATCTCGTCGAGGTCCACGAATCCGCTCGGCACCCCGGTGAGCGCCCCGTCGCGACCCTGGAGCGTCTCGATCCGCTCCATCGTCGGCCAGAGCATCTCCTTGATCCGGGTGAAGCCCTCCTCGCGACGCGTCTCCGCGATCCGGAAGATCTTCCCCTCGGCCGCGTCGAGCAGCTCACCGGCGCTCTGCTGCTGCTGGTAGGTCTCGGTGATGATCTCGGTTGCCGCGGCGATGAGGCGCCGCTGGATCGACTTCTCGTGGAGAATCCGGGCGTGGTACTCGAGGTTGGCGGCGGTGGGGACCGCGGTGACCAGCTCGTCGAGGTAGTCGACTCCGCCGATCGCATCGAGATCGCCACGCCGGGCCAGCTCGTCGCGCACCGTGACGTAGTCGACCACCATCCGCTGCTCGACCAGCGAACGGAGCGCCCGCCAGAGGCGCCGGTGCGGTTCGCGATAGAAGGCCGCGTCGTCGAGCAGCTCCGCCCCGCGCAGCGCCGCATCGGCGTCGAGCAGCATCGCACCGAGGACGGCCTGTTCCGCCTCGGCACTCCACGGCACGCTGCGCCCCTGGAAGGGCTCAGTCGCCGAGGTCGAGGAGCTGTCGGGCGATACGGACGTCATCCCAGGCGGGTCGCTTCCAGTTGGGGTTTCGGAGCAGGGCCGCGGGGTGGTAGGTCACCACCAGCGGAATGCCATCGAACCGGTGCACCTTGAGTCGCAGTTCGCCCAGCGGCCGGCGGACGCCGAGCAGCGCCTCGGCGGCGGTGGCCCCCAGCGCCATCAGCACCCGGGGCCGCACCAGGGCGATCTGCCGATGAAGATACGGCAAACACGCCGCCCGCTCATCCGGGAGCGGGGTCCGATTTCTCGGAGGCCGACATTTCACCACGTTGGCAATGAAGACCTCGGGTCGGGGAGTCTCGATGCTCTCGAGGATCTTGTCCAGCAGCGCGCCGGCGCGGCCGACGAAGGGCCGCCCCGAACGATCCTCCTGTTCACCCGGTCCCTCCCCCACCACCATCAGGCCGGCGTCGGGGTTGCCTTCGCCCGGCACCGCATTCGTGCGGGCCTTGCAGAGCGGGCAGCTGGTGCATTCCCGGACCACCGAGGCGATCGCCTCGAGCGATCCCCAGTCGGCCCCCTGATCGAGCAGGACGGGAGACGGCGAGGTCACCGTCAGCCCTGGCCCGGGAATCGGCGGGGCGCCCTTCAGCCAGTCGGGTTCCTCGCCCGGGGCATAACGGGTCACGCGCAGCTCCTCGGTCGGCGGGGTGGCGGGGGTGGTGGCGGCGTGCCGGGCCCCGGCCGTCGTTGTCGGTCGCGGCTCGGAGGCCACCACGAGCGGCGCGTCGAAATAGACCTCATCACCGCCGAGATCGCGCTGCAGCGCGAGCCAGCGCCGAACGGCATCATCCACGATACGCCTCGATCGCGTCGAGAATCGCCTCGGCCACCTCGCGCTTGTCTCGCAGCGACACGTGGCTCTCGTTGCCGAGGGCATCGAGAATCGTCACGGCGTTGGTCTCGACCTCGAAGCCGGCGCCCGGCTCGAGGGCGTCATTGATGACCACCATGTCGAGCTGCTTGCGGCGCAGCTTGGCGCGCCCCTTGTCGGTCGCGCCGCCGGTCTCGAGGGCAAAGCCGACGGTGGTCAGCCGCGGATGTCGCTGGGGCAAGGTGGCGAGGAGGATGTCGTCGGTCGGCACCAGTTCGAGCACCATGCTCCCCTGCTGCCGGGCCAGCTTGGTCTCGCTCGGGGCGGCGACCCGGTAGTCGGCCGGGGCCGCCGCCATGACCAGCACGTCGCTGGTCGGCAGGTGACGCCGGACGGCGTCCTCGAGCTCGGCGGTGGTCTCCACGTGCAACAGCGTCACCCCGTGTGGCGCCGGTTCGGTCGAGGGGCCTGAGACCAGGGTCACGTCGGCACCGCGGCGCCAGGCCGCCTCGGCGAGGCGGTAGCCCATCTTGCCGCTGGAGCGGTTGCTGATCACCCGCACCGGATCGATCGACTCGCGGGTCGGTCCAGCAGTGACGAGCACCTTGAGCCGATGCAGCGGGCCCTCGCCGGCGAGGATGCGCTCGGCGTGGGCGATGATCGCCTCGGGTTCGGCCATCCGGCCCGGACGATCGCTGGGCCCCTCGGCGAGCGGGCCGACGACCGGGCCGACCACGTGCCAGCCGCGGCCCCGCAGCAAGCCGAGATTGGCGGTGGTCGCCGCGTCGGCGAACATCTGGTCGTTCATCGCCGGGGCCACGAGGACGGGGCACCGGGCGGCGAGCAGCAGGGTGGTCAGCAGGTCATCGGCGATCCCGGCCGCGGCGCGTCCCAGCACCGAGGCGGTCGCCGGGGCGACGATCACCAGGTCGGCCTGCTCGCCGAGGGTCACATGATCGAGGGCGGTGCCGGGATCCCAGAGGGAGCGCCGGACCGCTCGGCGGGTCACCGCCTCGAAGGTCACTGCACCGACAAACTCAGCCGCGCCGCGCGAGAGCACCACGTCCACCTTCGCCCCCCGGATGCTCAGGGTTCGGGCGAGGTGGACGCACTTGTAGGCCGCAATTCCCCCGGTCACTCCGAGGACGACATGGCGACCCCGCCACATCTCAAGCCTCGGTGCGGCGCCGGCGCAGTTCGCGGAAGGTGAGCTCGCCGTTGGTGAGCTTCTTGAGCGCCAGCGTGGTCAGCTTCTTCACGCCCTCCGCCCGCTCGAAGTTCGCCACCGTCTCGCGGGGAAACTCGTTCAGGTACCTGGCGAACCGTGCCGCCACGAGCACACCCCGGTACTTCGAACCGGTCGTGCGGGCGACTTCCTGCGGGGTGAAGACTTCCATTGCGCTACTCCTTCAGGGTCTGGGCCGATGTCGTGCTGCGGGCGATCTCCGCCGCCACCTCGGCCCGGAGGCGATCAAGCAGCACCTGCGTGTTGCGGAGCCGGCTCATCCGTCGTGCCTCGACGTCGATGGTCTGGCCCACCTTCCTCACTGCGTCGTCGAGATCATCATTGACGACGACATAGTCGTACTCCACTGCCGCACCAAGTTCCTCCAGCGCCTGCTCGAGCCGGCCGGCGAGGGCGGCCTCGTCCTCGGTGCCACGGCCGCGGAGCCGTTCGACCAGCACCCGGCCGCTCGGTGGCAGCAGGAAGATCAGCACCGCGTCGCTGAAGTGCTCACGCACCATCCGTGCGCCGGCGATCTCGATGTCGAGCAGCACGTGCCGGCCGCCCTGCGTGACGCGCCGCACCTCCGACTCGAGGGTGCCGTAGCGGTTGCCGTTGTAGTAGGCGTGCTCCAGGAACTCGCCCGCCACGGCCCGCCGCTCGAACTCCTCAGCCGACAGGAAGTGATACTCGCGGCCGTCCTGCTCGCCGGGGCGCGGCGGCCGGGTGGTCGCCGACACCGAATAGCCGATGTCGTCCCGCTCGGCGAGCAGTCGCCCGGCGAGCGTCGACTTGCCTCCGCCCGAGGGCGAGGAGAGGACCACCACCAGCGACGTCACTCGAGGTTCTCCAGCTGCTCGCGCACCTTCTCCAGTTCCCCCTTCATCGCGACCACCTCGTGCGCGATCTCGACATCGTTGGCCTTGCTGCCGACGGTGTTGACCTCGCGGCCCAGCTCCTGGGCGAGGAAGCCGAGCTGCTTTCCCACCGGCCGGTCCGCGGCGAGCGCCTCGCGGGCCGCGGCCACGTGGGCCCGGAGCCGCACCAGCTCCTCGGTCACGTCGAGTCGGTCGGCGAGGACCGCAATCTCCTGCGCCAGCCGGCCCTCATCGACCTGCACCCCACCAGCGAGGGTGGTGACTCCCTCGCGGAGCCGCGCCACCTCGCGCTCCAGTCGTCCTGGCAGCAACCCGGCCACCACCACCGCGTGTCGCTCGAGCGCCGCCAGCCGCTGGCCGAGTTCCGCCGACAACTGGTCGCCCTCGCGACGTCGGGCCGCGAGGCATTCCTCGAGCGCCGCCGTGACCAGCGGCACCAGTCCCGTCCACTCGACCGTCGTCGTCTCCCGCGCCGCTCCCAGCACATCGGGGAAGCGAAGCACCTGCTCGACGGCCAGCTCACCCCCCAGGGCGAATCGCCGCTGCGCCTCCCGGAGGAGTTCCACTGCGGCCTCGGCCCGGGGCCAATCGATGGCCACCCCGAGCTCGGGAGCATCGACCCACGTCATCGTCAGCGTGACGTGGCCCCGATCGATCCGGCGCTTGAGCGCCTCCCGCACCTCGCCCTCGAGCCCCGCCAGATCGGCCGGCAGCCGCACCGAGGCGTGATGAAAGCGATGGTTGACGGTCCGGATCTCGACCCTGGCCCGTCGTCCGCCGACGTCGGCCTCGGCCGATCCGAACCCCGTCATGCTCAGGGCCACGAATGAGGCTCCCGGTCAGGGGTAGCTCAGAAAGATAACATCGAGGGACGGAACGACGGAGGGTGGAGAACGGGGCTGGGCGGCGCCCTCTCTCGCCCTCAGCCCGGGCCTAGTTGGTGAAGTTCCAGCGGATCCCGTAGCTGCTCCCCAGCGACAGGATCGGGTAGCCGGGCACGTGCCCCTTCTTGGTCGCCTGGAAGTTGACCCGGTCCCAGTAGGCGATGAACGGCCCGAGCTGGAACTGGATGATGCCGCGCACGAAGGTGAGCCCCGGCAGGTCGATCGCCTCCCCGGTGGCATCGCGACCGATGACCCCTGGGCTCCAGGTCTCGACCACGGCCTGGATCTGCATCCGGAAGATCCCGCTGGGGAAGTTGTGCAGGAAGCGCGAGTTGATCGTGGCAGTCGACCAGGCGTGATTCGGCGGCACGCCATCGGGCAGGGCCCCGCCGAGTGGATGCTCGTAGTTGGTCGCCAACGAAAACCAGTTGTTGGGCGCGAGCCGGGCCCGCATCGCGAGCCAGCGAGTGCGCGGCTGGTGATCGAAGGAGACCACCCGAGTGAACTGCCGGTAGGGCAGCGCCTGCCATGCGTCGGTGCTGAGCCATCGCCCTTCGGCGCTGAGCCACCCGGCATCGATCGCCGCCAGCGCCTCGTAATTGGTGAACGAGGCCGGGGCGAGATCGCTTATCGACGGTGCCACCACCCGCTCGCCGTGACTCGCGGTGGCGCCGAGACGGATCGCGACCGGAATGCCGATTCCCATCAGGGGAATCCGGCTGCCGCGCGGCACCCGGAACCCGATCCGCGCCGTCGCCCACTTCGAGGTGCGGTCGTTGTCGTGGCGCTGGTAGGCCCCCTCCAGCGACCCGGCGAGTCCGCTGCTCGGCGTCCATCCGAGGGCCATCCGGGAATCGAGTCCGGTCCACTCGGTGTGATGCAGCGCCTGCAGTTCGGCGGAGTACGTGGGCCTGCGGTAGCCGACCACGGTCCCGAATGTCCCCACGGTCTCGTCGAGCGAGTCGCTCCGCCAGGTGGTGCGTGCCGCCCAGGCATCGCCATGCCAGCCCAGGTCACCGCCGGTGCCGCGCCATGACAGCCGGAGCTCGGTGTCGGTGCGGTTGCCGTCGAGTCCGGGGTCGAGGGTGTCGACCGACTCGACCGCCTGGAGCGGGTCACGCCGCGGCGCCTGGACCATGGTCTGCGCCTGGATGCCGAGCCGCGGGCTTGGCCGCCACGAGAGCTGGGCCCAGCCGTTGGTCAGGTTCGCGGCGCCGCTGCCCCCATCCGGGGCGTTGACGCCGGTGTAGTCGGCCGCCAGCGACAACCCGATCCCGCTATTGTAGCGCTTCTCGAAGGAACCGAAATATTGGGCGAATCCACGATCGCCGGTTGACACCGCGATCGCCGTTCGCGGCGCGAGTCGGTCATGGGCCCGGGTGAAGAGATAGACCCGAAGCGACGCCGGGAACCGCTCGATCTCGACCCGCTCGAAGAGTTCCAGCGGCCAGAGCGACGGATCGATCGCAGTCGAATCGGGGCCGATCGGCAGCCACGGACGCCCATCGACGACGTAGTCGATGCTGCCGGGACCATGGCCCAGCAGGTTCGGCACCTCGGGACGCATCCGCCAACCGCCGCGCCAGAGATAGACCGGTGCAACCGAGCCGAGCAGCTCCGCCACGGTGCGGGCCGGGGCCCAGTCGATCGAGTCACGGGTCAGGACAATGCGGGCGCCGGTCGGCTGGACGCCACCGTATTCGACCCGCGGCATGGTGGCGAGTCGCACCTCGGACTGTCCCTCGACCGCCAGCAGTCGCTCGGTCGAGGACGAATCGGTCTGGGTGCTGTCGGCGGCGGCGGCGCTGTCGGGCGGCGGCACCACGTCCTGACCACGCGCCACGACCGGAGCCAACAGCAGCAGCAGCAGCAGGAGCAGCGCGCTGCCCGACGACCGCGACATCAGCTGGTCAGAGCCTGGCGAGCAGGAACTCGCTGAACAGTCGCACCGGCACACCCATTGGCCCCTTGCCGTGGGTGGCCGTCTCGTTGTTGGTGTAGGCGGTACCGGCGACGTCGAGATGCGCCCATGGGAAACCCTCGACGAACTCGCGCAGGAACCACCCCGCAGTGATGCTCCCCGCCGGTCGGCCACCGGTGTTCTTGACGTCGGCGATGTCCGACTTGATCAACTCGCGGTATTCGTCCCAGAGCGGCAGCTCCCAGCAGCGCTCGCCCGAGGCCTGGCCCGCCGTGATCAGCTGCGCCACCAGCTCCGGGTCGGTCCCCATCACCGCACTGGCGGTGTGCCCAAGACCGATCACCACCGCACCGGTGAGGGTGGCACAGTCGACCACAGCCGCGGGCTCGTAGCGCCGAGCCCACGACAAGGCGTCGGCCAGGAGCAGCCGGCCTTCGGCGTCGGTGTTGAGCACCTCGATCGTCTTGCCGTGATGGCTCTTGACCACGTCGCCGGGTCGGTAGGCCGATCCCGATACCATGTTCTCGGCGCTCGGGACCAGCCCCACCACCCGGAGCCCGGGCTTGAGGTGACCGAGCATCTCGAAGGTGCCGAGCACACCGGCCGCGCCGGACATGTCGAACTTCATCTCCTCCATGCCCTGCGCGGGCTTGATGGAGATCCCCCCGGCATCGAACGTGACGCCCTTCCCCACCAGGACCACTGGCGGTCCGTCGGCACCTTCGTACTCAAGGGCGATGAATCGCGGCTCATTGACACTTCCCTTGGCCACCGCGAGCAGCGCATGCATCCCCTCGCGCTCGATCGCCGCCTTGTCGAGGACCGTCACCTTCATCCCGTGACGCGCGGCGAGCGCCTCCGCCTGCGCGGCCATGAATGCCGGGGTGCAGGTGTCGGCCGGCAGCACCTGCAGGCCCCGGGCGAATGCCTGCCCGGCGGCGACCGCCCGACCACGAGCCAACCCCGCCTCGTGCCCGGGGTCGGCAGCGGCCGCGATCAACTCGATCGAGGCGACGGCCGGCTTGGGCGGATCGGCGGGCTTCTTGAGCTCGGTGTACTGCCAGGCGCCGAACGCCGCACCCTCGGCGAGCGACTGCACCGCGCGGTCGGTGGGGATGGACGTGTCGGGGATCACCAGCGCGGCGCGCTCGACCCCGATGGTCCGGGCCCGCTTGCCACCGACCATCGCCGCGCGGCGCACCGCCGCCGCATCGAGCTTGGCTGCCTCGCCCATGCCGACGAGCAGGAGCCGACGGATCGGTCCTCCGGGATAGCAGACCAGCGTCTCGTCGCGCTTGCCGGTGAAGTCACTGGTGGCCCATGCCGAGGCGACAGCACCGCCGGCGGCGGCGTCGAGGGACTGGAGCGACTCCGGAAGCGACGGTCCGGCGACCACGGGGACGATCAGGAGCGGCGTGTCGAGGGACGCCGCATCG
The DNA here is from genome assembly GCA_963817715.1 of uncultured Gemmatimonadales bacterium. Taxonomy (GTDB): domain Bacteria; phylum Gemmatimonadota; class Gemmatimonadetes; order Gemmatimonadales; family GWC2-71-9; genus Palsa-1233. The sequence continues at coordinate 576,549 of CAWFPG010000004.1, read as the reverse complement.
GCGACGCGGAGGGAGAGTTCGAGCGGCATCGGGATCCGAGGGATGAAGGAACGAGCCTGCGACCGGATATGCGGACCGCAAGATAACCGCAGGAGCATGGCCCAACGGTCGTCCCACGGTCATGCCCGAGGAGGGAGTCGAACCCTCACGGGGTTGCCCCCTGCGGATTTTGAGTCCGCTGCGTCTGCCATTCCGCCACTCGGGCCGCGAGGGAAGGATCGCATCGTCACGGGAGCGGGGCAAGCAGCGGCGGGGGGAACCGTGAATCGTGAATGGGTGGCGGGACAGGCCCATGAGCCCGGGGTCCGGGCCAAGGGGGTCTGGCGTCAAGTGCCGCCCCCCTTCACCCTTCCCCATTCACCGTTCACCACTCCCCACCACATGGGCCCTGCCGTGATCTCACCCCGCCCGTTCCATCCCTGGCACGACATCCCCACCGGCAGCAGGCCACCGGAGCTGGTCACCGCGGTGATCGAGATCCCCGCCAACGAACGCAACAAGTACGAGCTCGACAAGGACCTCGGCGTGTTCCGGCTCGACCGGTTGCTGCACAGCTCGGTCCACTACCCCGGCGACTACGGCTTCCTGCCGCGCACCCTGGCCGAGGATCACGATCCGCTCGATGTGCTGGTGATCATGACCGAGCCGGTCTTCACCGGCTGCCTGGTCGAGGTCCGGCCGGTGGGTGTGTTCAACCTGATCGATCGGGGCGAGAACGACGAGAAGATCATCGCGGTGCCGGTGAACGACCCGTTCGCAGAGCAGATCCACGACCTCGGCGACATCCCGCGCCACGCGCTCCGGGAGATCGAGCACTTCTTCCAGGTCTACAAGGATCTCGAGGGGACCCGCACCGAGAGTCGTGGCTTCGAGGACCGCGCGGCCGCCGAGCGGTTGATCGTGAAGTGCATGGAGGAGTATCGAAGAGAAGTCAGTCCTGAGTCCTGAGACGTGGGGGGAAATCGAGGGGCCGGTGTCGAATCGCGATACCGGCCCTGGCTGCTCCCCCCCACGTCTCAGGACTCAGGACTCAGGACTCACCCCTCATCACGCAACGTCACCGGCTTCCCGAGCACTTCCTTCCAGATCAACGCCTGCCGCAGGTTGCGGGGGTGGGCCGGCGCAATCGTCTTGACGGGCTCGCGACGGATCCGCTTGTCGAAGGCGCGGTGATCCGCCGCGGTCAGGGCGTGGTTCCGAGCCTCGGCTTGAGCGATCCGGCGGCGAATGAGTGTCTCTGCTTCGTCATCGAAATCGACCACCTTCCGTGACTGGGCCGGCGCGGGAAGCTCCCGCGACACGACGACCGGGACGATCTCCAGCGACTCCCGGTCCTCGACCTCCTCGGCGCCCGGGAGGGTGACCCGCGCCCCGCCGGCCTTGCCCTGCTCGAGTTGGCCGCGCATCTGCTCGAGCAGTTCCTCGAAGGTCCCCGGTGGCCGCCCAGGCGTGCGCTGGGAGCGCGCGGGTCGCTGGGCCGGCGGGCCGCCGGTGCCGGTCCCTCGGGCGCGCTTCTGCGCGGAGTTCACCATCTGGATGAAGCCCCACAGCAGCGCGAGGAGGACAAGGAAGCCGAGATCCACGACGCCCTCAGCGCCCCTCGGGCTCGGCCGGTGGTTCGCCAGCGGCGATCGAGCGACGCATCTCGGTGTCGGCCTCGATGTTCCGGAACTTCTGGTAGTCCATCACCCCGAGATTGCCGATGCGGAAGGCCTCGGCCATGGCCAGCGGAATCGCAGCCTCGGCGGCGATCAGCTTGGCGCGCTGATTCTGCGCCTCGGCCTTGAACTCCTGCTCCATCGCCACCGCCAGCGCCCGGCGCTCCTCGGCCTTGGCCTGTGCGATCCGCTTGTCGGCCTCGGCCTGATCGGTCTGCAGTTCGGCGCCGATGTTCTTGCCGACGTCGACGTCGGCGATGTCGATCGAGAGGATCTCGAATGCCGTGCCGGCGTCGAGTCCCTTGGCGAGCACCGTCTTGGAGATCATGTCGGGGTTCTCGAGCACCGCCTTGTGCGATCCGGCCGAACCGATGGTGCTGACGATCCCCTCACCGACTCGGGCCAGGATCGTCTCCTCGCCGGCGCCGCCGACCAGTCGGTCGACGTTGGCGCGCACCGTCACGCGCGCCAGGGCCAGCAGCTGGATGCCGTCCTTGGCCATCGCGGCCACCTTGGGCGTGGTGATCACCTTGGGATTCACGCTCACCTGCACCGCCTCGAGCACGTCGCGGCCGGCGAGGTCGATCGCCGTCGCCTGCTTGAACGACAACGCGATGCCGGCCTTGTCGGCCGAGATCAGCGCGTTGACGACCCGGGCCACGTTGCCGCCCGAGAGGTAGTGCGCCTCGAGATCGTTGATCCCGAGCTGGAGCCCCGCCTTGGTCGCGGTGATCAGCGGGTCGACGATCCGGGCGGGATTCACCTTGCGGAGCCGCATCCCCATCAGGGTGACGAACGAGACCCGTACCCCGCTGGCGGCAGCCCGAATCCAGAGCCCGACGGGGATGAACCGGAAGAACACGACCAGCACGAGGAACGCGAGGACTCCCATCACCAGCAGCGTGGCGAGCCCGGCAGAATTCTGATCCATGGACGAACAACTCCCCTCAGACCGTGTGCGATTCCACGGGGCGCGCGGGGCGCACCACGTGACGATATCCATCGGCGCGGAGCACGGTGATCGCCGCCCCGGCCTTCACGAAACCTCCCTCGGTGACCACGTCGATCCGCTCGCCGTCCACCTCCGCCGTGCCCGACGGACGGAGATCGGTGAGCGCGACCCCGGCCTTCCCGACCAGCTCGTCGCGCGCCGGCGCCGAGAGATAGCCCTCGCCGCGACGCTGACTGTCGTGCAGCAGCAACCCGCTCCACCGTGTCGAGTTGGGCAGGTGGCGCAGCCAGGCGTACGCGACCGCGGCCGTGATCGCGATCGAACTCCCGAGAACCCCCACGGCGATCATCACGTCGCCCCCGGTGGGGGCCGCGCCGAGCAGCGCCATCACCACCGAACCTCCGATCAGCGACAGCCCAAGAATACCCGCCACTCCGAATCCGGGCAGCACGAAGACCTCGACGGCGAGCGCGATCGCGCCCGCGCCGAGCATCACGATTTCCTGCCAGCCGGCGAGGCCGAGCAGGAACGAGGAACCGAAAAAGAGGCCGAGCGAGAGGATCGAGACCAGGCCCCCGAGCCCGAAGGCCCCAGCCTTGACCTCGAGGAGCATGCCGATGATCCCGATCGAGAGGAGCAGCGGGACCACGATCGGATTGGTGAAGACGTGGACCAGCAGGTCGACCCAGGCCGGCGAAATGGCGTGCAGTGCCGTCCCCCCTGGACGGGGGCGGTCAGCGGGGCCGCCAGCGGGGCGGCTCCCGCGACCCATGGCATCAGCCGGCGCAGTCCGGACTCCTCCGCGTGCACGATCATGCCGCGAAGTCTAGCCGGATGTCACCGGGTTGTCTCCCTGCTATTGCCCGCCCGGTCGCACCGGCCGACCCGGCACCGGGCGCTGATCCTGCAGCTCCTGCACCCGACGGAGCAACTCATCGCGGAGCCGCAGGAACTGGGCGCGCTGCACCGGACTGAGGAGCGGCGCGAGGTCACGCATCTCACCCTGGAACGACCGGGCGTAGTCGACCCGGTTCTGCAACAGGCCATCGACGATCCGGGTGAGCGAGTCACGCTCGGCCGCCACGCCGGGCCGCAACTGTCCGTCGAGCGCTCGTCGAAGCCCTCGCTCCTGGACCTCGAGGTCGCGTCGCTTGTCACCCCAGTCGGCCAGTACCGCCCCGACCTTCTGGGCCTGCGCCTCATCGAGTCCGAGATCCTGCTTGAGGCGCGTCATGAACACCGCCTCCACCCGTTGGCGGAGCATCTGGCGCGGCGGTGGTGCGCCATTCTGGGCGGTCAGCATCGCCGGGAACAGCAACACCGCGCCAAGGACGAATCCGCGAGTCGTCATCCTCATGATCCCTCCACTTGTTCAAGCAGGACTTCCAGTTCCGTATCCGACAGATCGCCGACCCGCGGCACCGAGCCGATCGGCTCGACAGTGTTCTCCGGCTCGATCGACGCGAGCACGGTCTCCAGCTCCGACTCCGACAGCTGTTCCAGTTCGGGGAACAGCGCCGGCCCCTGGGTGGCGGCAATCACCGTCTCCGTCGCGCGCCACGGGCGCCACACTCCCAGCGCGAGCACCAGCGAGGCGGCTGCCGCGAGGCCGAGTGCCCAACCGCGCCACGATCGGCGACGGTCGAGCGCGATCACCCCACGATCCTCGCGAAGCCGATCGAGCACCGTGGCCGAGAGCGCCTCGACATCGACCGTCGGCGCCGGTGGCGCGGCGGTCGCGACCATCGAGACCAGGCGCCACTCGGCCCGGCATTCGGCGCACGAGTCGAGGTGAGCCTGCTCCTCGCTGGTCCACGCCTCCGTGGCGTGAACCACCTCGGGAATCCGGTCAGTGAGATGGGTCTGGTTCATTGCAGCCGCTCCTTGAGCCGCTTCACGGCATGGTGGTAATGCACCCGTGCCGCTCCAGCCGTCGTGTCCAGTGCCGCCGCGATCTCGGCGTAGTCGAGCCCCTGTTCCACCCGCAGGAGGAAGACCTCCCGCTGCATCGGTGACAATCGTCCCATACCGTCCTGCAGTCGCCCCGCCGTCTCGCTGGCGATCAGCTCGGCCTCCGGGTCGGCATGATCCACCCGGTCGCCGTCGGTCAACTCGACGTGGATCCGGCCCTTCCCCCGCCGAAAGCGGTCCCGAACCAGGTTCGCGGCGATCCGGAAGAGCCAGCCTCGGAACGGAGCATCGCCCCGCCAACCATCCAGCCCCCGGAACGCCCGGAAGAACGTCTCCTGCAGCAGGTCGTCGCAGTCGGCGCTGGTGGCACCGCGGGCGACCAGGTAGCGCCCCAGCACCGCCGAGTGTCGGCGCACGAGGGCTGCCGCGGCGGCTTCGTCGCCGCCTCGCCACGCAGCCACCAGCTGCGCATCGGTCGGGTGGTCCAGGGCAACGACCGTCATCGATCACAAAGACGAGGCATGGGGAGATATGTTAAAGGCGACGGGCGACAGGCGACACGCGACAGGAGGGACAGGCATTGCCTGCCGACCGACCGGTTTGGTCCACTCGAGGTCCTGAAGCGTTTCCACGTGTATGTTACCTGTCGCCTGTCGCGTTTTCCACCTGACGCACAATCTGTTGTCAACATTGAGGATAAGCCATGTGACTTCAGGTGATATCTCACCTTTCAACAGAGTTTCCACAGCTACTCCCAACCGGTAATCCACCGATGTCGAGAACACTGCTGATCGCTCACCGCGGGGTAACCTCGGTCGCCATCGAGAATTCGCTGGCCGCGTTCCGGGCGGCTGTGGAAAACTCAGCCCTGAACTGCGACGGGGTGGAACTCGATGTCCACACCACCCGGGATGGAAAAACCGCCGTTCATCACGACCCGACCCTGCCCTCCGGCCGGGCCATCGCCGAGTTGACCCTCGCCGAAGTCCGGGAGGAGCAACTGGCCGACGGGTCGCCGGTTCCGTCGCTCGAGGAGGCGGTCGAGGCGCTGGGCGGTCTCAGGATCTACGTCGAGGCCAAGGGCGTCCCGCCGCGAGGCGATCGCGACCTGCTCCGGATCGTGACCGACCGGGCCCTCGGGGGCAGCTGCCAGGTCCACGCCTTCGACCATCGGGTGATTGCCCGGTTGGCCAGGCAGGCTCCCGAGCTGATCTACGGGGTGCTCGCGGCCTCCTACCCGATCGACCCGGTGGCGATGGTGCAGGCTGCCGGGGCGAGGGTGCTGTGGCAGGAGTGTCCGATGATCGACGGCGACCTGGTGACCCACTGCGCCGCGGCAGGCATCGAGGTCATCGCCTGGACGGTGCGGAGCCAGGCGGAGCGGCGGCGGCTGGAGAGCCTCGGCGTGGCTGGGGTGTGTGCGGATCTCTGAGGTCGATGGTCGATGGCTGATGGCTGATGGCTGATGGTCCGAGGCCTCCATACACGAAGGGCCGGCTCCACACCTGTGAGCCGGCCCCTTCGATCGACCATCGACCATCGACCATCAGCCTGCCGGATAGACCGACACCTTCATCCGCTTCTTGTCCTTGTGCTCGAACTTCACGACCCCGTCGATATGGGCGTGGAGCGAGTCGTCCTTGGCCAGGAAGACATTCTTGCCGGGATGGAACCTGGTCCCGCGCTGCTTGACCAGGATGCTGCCCGCGGTGACCGATTCGCCGCCGAAATGCTTGACGCCGAGGTATTGCGGATTGGAGTCGCGACCGTTGCGGCTTGAGCCGACGCCCTTCTTGTGTGCCATATCTCTACCTCACCCGACCACGACGTCGGTGATCTTGACCTCGGTGTACTTCTGCCGATGGCCGGTCTTGCGGCGGTAGTTCTTCCGCCGCTTGAACTTGAAGACGTAGATCTTGTCGTCCTGCCCGTGACCCACCACCTCGGCGGTGACCTTGGCACCGGCGACCGTCGGGGTGCCGGCGGTGATCGCGTCGCCAGTGGAGGTGAGCAGCACCTCGTCGAAGGTCAGGGCGTCGCCCGCCTGCTTCTCCTCCATGTAGGGGAGGTGCAGGGTGGCGCCCTTCTCCGCGCGGAACTGCTTGCCGAGGGCCTTGAAGATCGCGTACATGTTCTCTCTCATCTCGTCCGGTTTTTCGGGACCGTAGCCCCCAAAACTAGCCAGCCGGCTGGGTTGGGGCAAGATCCGGGTCAGGCCACGGCATAGAGCTCGGTCACGTCCCGACCCGCCGGCCGGGAGACCAGCCGGAACTCATCGAGCGCCACCATCGGGTCGTCGCGGAGTTCCAGCTCGACCTCGGATTCCCGGGTCAGGGCCTTGATCAGCTTCGGCTCCTCCTCGAGGAGGTAGATCGCCACCTCCGGGTGGACCCGGATCGCCAGCTTCCGCTCCTTCTTCTCGAGCCCCATCCGGCGGACCGCCCGCTCCAGGCGGCGGGTGACCGCCTCGGGCGAGAAGACCCGTCCGGTCCCGTGGCAGGTGGGGCAATCGCGGGTCATCGAGGCCCAGAGTGACGCCCGGACCCGCTGGCGGGTCATCTCCACGAGTCCGAGTTCGGACACGGCGAAGGCTCGGGTCCGGGCCCGGTCACGGCCGAGGTGGCTCCGCAGCTCCTGGAGGACCCGGTCGCGGTTGCCCTTCGACTCCATGTCGATGAAGTCGGCCACGATGATGCCGCCGACGTCGCGGAGCCGGATCTGGCGGGCGATCTCGCGGGCCGCCTCGACGTTGGTCCGCAGGATCGTCTTCTCGGGGTCCTTCTTGCCGGTGTAGCGGCCGGTGTTCACGTCGACCGACACCAGCGCCTCGGTGGGCTGGATGATCACGTAGCCACCGGTCGGCAGCTCCACCCGCTGCTTGAAGAGGTCGCGGATCTCCGACTCGATCTTGAAGTGGTCGAAGAGCGGCTCGGAGTCCTCGTAGAAGTGGACCCGTTCCAGGAGCTCCGGGATCGATCTGCTCGAGGTACTGGTTGATGTCGTTGAGCAGCTCCCTGGAGTCGATCCAGAGGCCGTCGACCTTGGCGGAGAAGACGTCGCGGACCAGCGCCCTGGTGAGCGATGCCTCGCGATGCAGCAGCGCCGGCGCCTTGCGGACATAGTGCTGCTTGCGCTTGACCTTCTGCCAGACGGCGAGGAGCGACTCGACTTCGCGCCGGAAATGGTCCTCGGTGACCCCTTCGGCCACGGTGCGAACGATCATCCCGCCGGCGTCCGACGGCAGGTGCTTCGAGACCATCTCGCGGAGCTTGGCCCGCTGTTCGCGACTCTCGATCTTGCGCGACACGCCGACCTTGGAGGCGTAGGGCATGTACACCAGGAAGCGACCGGCCAGCGAGATCTGCGCGGTGACCCGGCTCCCCTTGGTGGAGATCGGTTCCTTGGTGACCTGGACCGGGAGGGTCTGGCCCTTCTTGAGCATCTCGCCGATGTCGGGCACGGTGCGACGGGCGCCGACCTCACGGCGGCCGCCCTCGCCGCGCCGCTTGGTCGGGGCGACTACCGTGGCGGCGCCACCGCCCTCGGCCTCGGCGGCTTCGGCCGCCTCGGGGGAATCGGGCACGTCGGCATCGTCGGCGGGTTCCTCCGGCTCCTCCTCGTCCTCGGGTTCGAGGAGGTCGGAGGCGTGCAGGAAGGCCGACTTGCCCTGGCCGATGTCGACGAACGCCGCCTGGATGCCGGGCAGCACTGCCTCGACCCGGCCCAGGTAGATGTCGCCGACGCTACGGCGATGATCGGGACGATCGACCAACAGCTCGACGAGCTGGTCGTCCTCGAGGATCGCCACCCGCGTCTCGCGCGGGGTACTGGAGATGAGGATTTCGCGCTTCACGGGAGACCTGGACGGGATGTCGTCGCGCGTGGCGACGCCGGCCCGATGGCAAGAGGGATTGCGATCGCCGGCCCCGCAGGGTGGCGATCAGCCGACGTCGTGGCCGCAGCGGTGTCCACCTCGTGGTGGACCGGCATCGTCGCCGAAAGCACCGGCCGACCGGCAACCACCCGGTCGGCATGGGACGGGCGCGACGAGTCTGCGTCGCAGCCGCCCGATGACGAGCCGGAGGTGATCGGTGGACGGGGCTGTCGGATCGTGTCGTGACGATGCCAACCAAAGCGGGTCGCGAATCGGCAGGAAAGGTGCAACAGCAGCGATGCCAACAGTCCGGGGTGACTGTTCACCCCGACCATGCGGTCGTTACCGGAGAGTACAGGAGCTGAAGGCATGATGGAAAGCTATGCTGCGGGGGAACTTACGGCAATGACACCCGACCGGGATCGGCCCACCGCCGGTGGACCAGGACCGAGGCAGGGACCGGTGGCCTCGAGCCGGCCCCCGGCCAGCTTTCTGACACGTGATCTGGCGGCGAGACAGCCCCTGCCCTTCCTATATTTCCTCCTGTCGTCCACCCCGGAGACTCGAGACCGTGATCAACACCCCCGCCACTCCCCGACCGCTCGCTCGGCCGGAGCCTCGCCCTCGCCCTGCTGGCCATCCTGACGGCCTGCGGCGGCGGGACCTCGCCGCCGGGTCCGCCCGACGGCCTGGTGATCGTGGCCGGCAACAACCAGGAGGGCACAGTCGGGGCGGCGGTGCTGGTCTCGCCCGCGATCCGGATCGCCGACGCCAGCGGGCGCGGGGTGCCCGGGATCAGCGTGCAATTCGATGTGATGAGTGGCGGCGGCAGTGTCACGGGCGACTCGGTGGTCACCAACAGCGATGGCGTGGCGACGGTCGGGTCATGGCGACTGGGCCCCACCCCGGGCACCAACGAACTCCGGGCCCAGGCGCTGGGCTATCCCCTGCTGCTCACGGTCACGGCCACCGCCAAGCCCGGCGCTCCCTCGTCGCTGCAGGTGGTGACCGGCGGTGCCTCACTGGCCGCCGTGGTGGGCCAGCAGGTGCTCCCCAATCCATCGGTTCGGGTCCGCGATGCCTTCGGCAACCCGGTCCCCGGGGTGCTCATCACCTGGCAGGTGCTCCAGGGCAACGGCACCATCACCGGGCCGAGCCAGACCACCACCGACGCCGAGGGGCGCACCACCATCGGTGGCTGGACCATGGGCCTGCTGCAGGGGAACAACCAGCTCCAGGCGAGCACCGCCAACGGCCTCCACACCACCTTCAATGCCCTGGGGATCGGGATCCCCGCGTCGATGGAGGCCACATCACCGGTGAGCCAGACCGGCTATGCCTCGTTCCTGGTGCCGAAGACCGCGCGGGTGAAGGTCCTCGGCGACAACAACACACCGGTCATCGGCGTGCCGGTGGTCTTCACCCAGACGGCTGGCGGCGGCACCATCAGCCGGCGACACGGTGGTCACCGACGGTGAGGGGATTGCCGCGCTGGGTGACTGGCGGCTCGGGGCCGACGGCAACTCGACCGTGTTGGCGACCGTGCCGGGCTTCCCCGGTTCCGGCGTGACCTTCACCGCCACCGGCACGGCCCGGCCGTTCACCATCGACCTTCGCTTCCTCACCAGTGCGCCGGCCGACGTGCGCGACGCGTTCGTGGCCGCGGCGATGCGCTGGATGGACGTGATCACCGGCGACCTGCCGAATCAAATCGTGAGCGCACCGGCTGGTTCGCTCGGTGGTAATTGTGCGGCGGCTCCCGACGATCAACGAGACGATCGACGACGTGGTGATCTTCGCGTCGATCGTCCCGATCGACGGCGTCGGCAACATCCTGGGCCGGGCCGGCGGCTGCGCGAATCGCAGCCCCTCCCGACTGACGCTTATCGGCAACATGGAATTCGACGTGGCCGACGCGGTGAACCTGAGCAACCAGGGGCAGTTCAAGGACGTGGCGCTCCACGAGATGGGCCACGTGCTCGGCTTCCTCGAGGACAAGTTCACCACGCTCGGTCTCGCCCAGGGACTCAACGGCACCGACCCCTACTTTACCGGCGCCCAGGCCCTGGCGGCCTGGCCGTTGCTCGGGATCACCTACAGCGGCAACCTGATCCCGCTCGAGAACGGCGGAGGCGAACAGACCCGCGACTCCCACTGGCGCGAATCGGTCCTCGGCGATGAGTTGATGACCGGCTTCATCACCCAGGGGCACGTGACCCCGCTCACCGCCATCACCGTGGGCGCGATGGGTGACCTCGGCTACACCGTCGACCTCTCGAAGGCCGATCCGTTCAACCCGGCGCTCCGCGCCGCCGGGCCACAGGGCGAATCGTTCGAGATCAAGGAACAGCTCCACGACGCCGACGTGATGGTACTGCCGAACGGGAGCGTGGTGCCGAGGCGATAGCTCCGGCGGGAATCCCCCGCCGGCGCTTCGCTGGCGAGGCGGCCGAGTTCGATTGCGGCCGAAGACCAGCCGCCCCGCAAGCGACGCGGCAACCGGGGCTCGTTCAGCTCGCGCCACCCGTCCCGCACACGTCGCATCCCCCGCACCTCCGCACCCGCTCCCCGAACCACTCCAGCAGCGACGCCCGACGGCAGCGACGCCGTTCGGCGTAGTAGCGCATCGCCCGGAGCCGCCGCTCCGCCTCGCGGCGCCGGCGCCGCACCGGGGCCCAATCGACCGCGCCGCGTTCGGGCCTGAGCTCAGCGGCGAGTCGATCGGCCGCCGCCACGACCGCATCGGTGTGGCGCTGACGGCGCGCTGGATCGCGCCAGATCGCCTCGACCACCCGCTCATCGGGGAAGCTGCTCTCGATCTGGCGGCGCGGGTAGCGGTCGTCGGCGGGATGATGGAAGAGCACGCAGCGGGCCGGCTTGCCGTCGCGTCCGGCCCGCCCCGCCTCCTGGTAGTACGACTCCACCGTCGATGGCATCGCCCAGTGCGCGACCAGCCGCACGTCGGGCTTGTCGATTCCCATCCCGAAGGCGCAGGTGGCCACGACCACCCGCTATCCGGTCGGCGAGGAAGCCGTCGAGCACCCGGCGGCGTTCGTCGGACTGCATCCCGGCGTGATAGGGCGCCGCCGCGACGCCACCCTGTACCAGCATGGTCGTGAGCCCATCGACCAGCGAGCGGGTCGGCGCATAGACCACGGCCGGGCCGCGGGTGGTGCGCACCAGCACCAGCATGCGGGCCAACCGGTCATCGGCACCGTGCACTCGCTGCACCTCGAGGCACAGGTTGGAGCGGTCGAACGATCCCACCACCTCGACGCCACCCGGCGCGAAGCCGAGCGCGTCGCGAATCGCCTTCCGTACCGGCGGGGTGGCCGAGGCGGTGAGTGCGATGCAGGGCGGCCGACCCAGCGCCACACGGGCCGCGCGAAGCCGCCGGTAGGCGGGACGGAAGTCGTGGCCCCATTCAACGATGCAGTGGGCCTCGTCGACCGCGAGACGATTGATCGTCGCCTCGCGACGGGTGAGCTCGGCAACCACCCGCGGCAGTCGCTCGGGCGACACGTACAGCAACCGGATCTCGCCGCGTGCCGAGGAGGCGAGGATCGCCGCCTGCTCGGCGCGGTCCACCTCACCGCTCAGCGTGGCGGCACCCACCCTGTGCGCCCGGAGCCGGGTGACCTGATCCTGCATCAGCGCGATGAGCGGCGAGACCACCAGCGTGACGCCGCGGCCGTGCAGCGCCGGGACCTGGAAGCAGAGCGACTTGCCGCCGCCGGTGGGGAGGACCGCCAGCACGTCCTTGCCCGCCAGCACCGGCTCGATCACCCGCCGCTGGAGCGGCCGGAAGTCGGCGAAGCCGAAGGTGCGCTGGAGGAGGTCGGTGGCGGCGGCGAGCATGGCGGAGGGTGGCGGCGGGAGGCGCCGGACTGGTAGCGGGGAAAACGCGAAGGGGGTCCCGTTCATCTCGCCCGAGCGCCGGAGGCGCGAGTGGAGGGCTCCCTCGACTCCGCGGCCCTGCGGGCCGCTCCGCTCGGGATGACGATCAAGCTACTCCGACGAGTCCTCTCCCTTCCCCCGCCGCCAGAATCGCATCCCCACGCTGACCGTGAGCGCGCCGATCGCGACCCAGGTGAGGCGCTGGTCGTCGAGGGCGATCGCTGCGATGGCGAGCAACAACCCCGCAAACGAGAGCCCAAGCTTGACGCGCTGGTAGATCACTTCTCGAGGAACTGGGCCACGGCCCGCTTGAAGTCGTCGGTGGCGCGCGACATGGCGTTGACGCGGGCGCCGAGCAGGATCCCCTCGCCGAAGCTGCGATCGTCGAGCTCGGTGAAGAGCTGCTTGGTGAGCGCGAACGCGGTGGCCGACCGATCGGCCATGTGCCGCAGGAATGCACTCGCTTCGCGCTCAAGGGTGTCGTCGTCGATGATCCGGCTCACCAGGCCCAGGGCGAGCGCCTCGTCGGCGTCGACGATCCTGCCGGTCGCCACCAGCTCGAAGGCGCGCTTCTCCCCGACCGAGCGGCGCAGCATCGTCATCACCATCGCGGGGACGAAGCCGCGCTGGATCTCGGGATAGCCGAACTTCGCCGACCGCCCCGCCAGCACGATATCGCAGGCACTCGCGAGCCCGGCTCCGCCGGCGAGGGCGCGACCATGCACCACGGCGACCACCGGCTTGGGGAGCCGACGCATCGCGAGGAAGACCTCGCCCAGGCGCAGGGCATCGCGTTCGTTCTGGTCGAGATCGTTGTCAACCGACGCAAGCAACTCGGCCAGGTCGGCGCCGGCGCAGAAGTCCTGCCCCGCCCCGCGGATCGCCACCAGGTGCACCTCGGCCTCGATCTCGGCGCGCGCGATCGCGTCGGCGAGCCCGCCGATCATCGCGGCCGAGAGCGCGTTGCGCTTCTCGGGCCGATCGAGGGTGACGGTCAGGATGCCGAGCTCGAGGGTCGTCACCAGTCCGTCGCTCACCTCGCCGCCTCCTTGGCTCGCTTGGCCACCTTGCGCGGCACCTCGATCTCCATCCGGAGGAGTGCCGTGGAGAAGACCTTCCCCTGGGCGTCGGTCTTGAGCGACATCGTGCCGCCGCCGTCGAGCGCACCGTGCAGCATGAAATTGAGTGCGTTGAGGTTGGGGAGCTCGTAGCGCTCGACCGCGCTCACCATCCCCTTGAAGTGTCGCGCCACCCGCTTGGCGGTGACCTCCGTGCGAAGCAGGTCGTACCATTCGGGATCGAGGGCGATCAGGCCGACATTGGCGGCGTCGCCCTTGTCACCCGAGCGGGCGTGGGCGAGCCAGCGAAGGGCCAGCGTGGTAGTCGCCATCAGAGCATCTCCACGGTCACGTGCGGTTCGATCAGGTGGCGGTCCACCAGTGCGGGCCAGTAGGCGACGATCTCCTCCACCTGGGGCCGGCCGCCGGCGAAGCCGGTCACGCTCGGCGGACCGGTGAGCACCAGCGGGGCGATCTCGCGGGTGAACCGCTCGACCGCCGCCCGGTCGCGACTGCGCACCCCGACCCGGAGCATCACCTCGGCGATCTCGGGATCGGGTTCGCCCGCCAACCGGCCGTGGGTGGCATCGACACCCACGTACTCGGTCAGCACCTGGTCGAACTCCAGTCCCAGCGCCTTGAGCCGCTTGCGGAGGATCTTGTCGGCGGCCTTCGCCTTGTCGAGCGCCTCGGGCCAGGCGTAGACGAGCGTCCCCACCGCCTTCCAGCCCCACGAGTAGGCGATCGAGACCTTCAGCATGCCGGTGCGCGGCCCACCCCGGATCCCCGAGACCCGCACCTTGTCCCGACCGGTCTGGTGGAGCTGGATGGTGGCGAAGTCGGCGACCCCGTCCGGGGTGATGTAGTTGTGCGGGTCCCCCATCTCGTAGACCAGCTGCTCGGTGACCGACGCCACGTTGACCACGCCACCGGTGCCGGGATGCTTGGTCACGGTGAACGCGCCATCGGCCTCCGCCACCACGATCGGGAAGCCGACATCCTCGAGCTTGCGCACCTTGCGCCAATCCTTGAGCAGGTTGCCGCCCGAGCTCTGGGCGCCGCACTCGAGGATGTGTCCGGCCACGGTGCCCGCGGCGATCCGGTCCCAGTCGTCGTGCGACCAGCCGAACTCGTGCACCAGTGGCCCGAGGGTGAGGCCGGTGTCGGTGACCCGGCCGGTCACCACCACGTTGGCACCCTGATCGAGGGCCTCGACGATCGGTGCCATGCCGAGATAGGCGTTGGCCGACTGGACCTGGTCGCGCACATCGCTGAGCGGGCGACCGGTGTCCATGTTGGCGAGGGGTTCACCGCCGGCCACCAGGGCGTCGAGATTCGGCAGCAGGTCGTCGCCGTTCACCAGCGCGATCCGGACCTTCTTCCCCACCCCCGCCTTGTCGGCCACCGCGCGGAGCGCCTCGGCACAGGCGCGCGGGTTCACGCCGCCGGCATTCGACACCACCCGCACACCACCGTCGGCGATCTCGGGCAGGATCTTCTCCACCGTGGTGACAAAGTCGCGGGCATAGCCTCGTGCCGGGTCGCGCGATCGCTGCTTCTGCAGGATCGACATCGTCACCTCGGCGAGGTAGTCCATCACCAGGTAGTCGATCGGGCCACCACGGACCTGCCGGATCGGGGCCTCGAGCCAGTCGCCCCAGAATCCCTGTCCGCTGGCGATCCGCACGGTGTTCGACTGCGTCACGGCATGTCCTTCCAGTTCGATGTCGGGGCGAGCTCGCGAGTCCAGACCGCAGCATCTCCCTCGAGGGCAATCAGGGTGAAAAGCGGCGCCCACCCCACGGGAAGCTGCACCGGTGGCGCCGCGATCGGAAATCGCGCCCGCTGGATGGTGCCCGACTCCACCCTGCTGCCTGGCGTGCCGCCCCGATCGATCGCCATCGGCTGTTCGAGGTAGAACCGGACGGTGGCGACCACCGTCCAGGGTGTCGGTGGCGCATCGCTGGCGGCCGCGGGCGAGAGCACCAGGGTCAGGCTGTCGCCACGCACGTCGCTGGGCAGGTCGATCCGCATCCGTCCGAAGGCGTAGTTGAGCGGCGACTCGGCAAGGAGCCGGCCATCGGATCGGCGCAGCGACACGCCAAAGTCGGTGAACTTCGACCAGTCGCCCTCGGGCATGGTCACGTCGACGACCATCGAACCGGCCCATGCCGGCACCACCAGGGGTTCACGCGCCGGGATGGCACGATCACCCGTCACGTGTCGTCGCCACTCGGCGCCGGTGAAGGCCGCCCGGAGGCGAAGGTCGATCGCCTCCGCCGACAGACTGTGGGCATCCACGATGAGCGAGGTACTGTCGAGCCGTGCCGTCATCCGCACCGGCGCGTGGCGGATGGTGGCGCGCGCCGCGACCGGGCTGGTTGGCGGTGCGACCACGTCGAGCTCGTACCACCCTTCCTGGGCATCGTGCCCATCGACCTGGAGCAGGCCGGCACCATCGCCATGCCCCGCTGGGGCGAGCGGAATGTCGCGGAACGGCTGTCCCCCCGGTTCGTGCAGTGCCATCAGTGCCAGACCGTCGGCCGTCAGGGTCGAGACCTCGGCCTGGAAACCACGGCCGCTGTCGGAGTGGAAGTAGAAGCGCCCCACGTCGCCGGCATGGAGCTGCACCACGCCACTCGGGTCATCCCCGTCAGGTAGCGGCACCCGCACCGTCACCGGCACCCTGGCGAGCACACCGAGTCCCTCGTCGTCGGCATCCTCGACCAGCACCGTACCGATCCGGACCGCGGGTCCACGAAACGCCGCGCGATCAACCCTGAAGAAGAGGGCGATCCCCTCCGGCGCAAGCCGACGGAACGGTGGCCCTTCGAGCGTCAGCCACGGCACCGTGGACCGGATCCGGAGGTTGAGAGGGGCGTCGCTGTCGGTACGGCGGATGTTGGCCTTGACGGTCGCCGGGGGCATGCCGACCGGCAGCCAGATGGCGTCGTGGCCCAGCTCCCCGTCGATCGTCACGGCGAGGTGGGGCAATCTGTCGTGGGTTGCCAGCCAATTGGCAGCGGCGAAGATGTCGGGGACCCCGCTGCCCTGGTCGAGGATCGATGCGTCGGCGAGCTGGTGGGCCGTGACCCGCAACGCCTGGATCACCAGGTCGCGGCGCGGCGGTCCGCCGGCGCGGGGAATACTGAGCAGTCGGGCAACCACCCCGGCCATGTGGGGCGAGGCCATCGAGGTGCCGCTCTTCTCCTCGTTGCCGGCATCGAACCGGGGCACCACCGACCAGGCGGTCCCCGGTGCGAGCAGGTCGGGACCGGCGCGCTCACCGCCGCGGCTGGAGAAGATCGCGACCGGATCGGGCGTGGGGGCGTCGGGTGGCAGTCCACTGAAGACCAGCGGCTGGGTGCCGCCGACCGAGAGCACCTGGGTGGCGCTGGCCGGGAAGCCGAGGGTGCTGAGGCCGGGCCCATCGTTGGAGGCGGAGACGGTCATCACCACATCCGGATGCGCGGCGAGGATCGAGTCGACCACCCGGTCGATCCGGGCCGTCCCCTCACGCTGGTTGCCGACCCCGAACGAGAGGTTGACCACCAGCGGCATCTGTCGCTCGGCGGCGTAGGTGATCGCCCACGCGAGGGCGTCGCGCATCGAGCCGGTGGTGGTGACTCCGCCATCGGCATCGTCGGCAATCTTGAGGCCGAGCAGCCGTGCGCCCGGCGCCACACCGTCGAAGCCGGCCACGCCAAAGAGATCGTGCCCGGCCGCGATCCCTGCCACGTGGGTGCCGTGGCCCATGTTGTCGAAGACCAGGTCGAGACGCGGAGTGCCAGCGCTGTCGGAAAGATTGGCGGCGATACCAATGGTTGGGGTGCCGGAGGCCGACCAGCCAAACGCCTCGCGGGCGATCGCGTAGTCTCGGATCGGCTTGTCGTCGGCCAGGGAACCATCGCGATGGGTGTCGGCGAAGAGCAACCACGAGGCCTGCCCGCGAGCGACCACCACCATCAGGGTGTCCGCCACGTGGCCGTTGGCGTCGAGGTCGGCCGCCGGACCGTTGCCGAAGCGAACCTCGGGAACCAGTCCCCCCCACACCATGCCGCCGGCCATCGCCAACACCCGCCCGGCACCGGCGAGATGATGCCCATCCAGCCAGATCGTGTCGTTGGCCACACGAACCGGTGCGAGGGCGATGCGACCCTCGCCGGAGAAGTCGCGCAGGTCGAGCAGTTTGGGCACACTATCGCTGGTGGTGCCGAGACCGTCGGTCAACGGATCGATGCCGCTGTCGAGGATCGCGATGAGCACCCCGCGCCCGTCGTGGCTCGGGTAGAGCTGCGCGAACGCATCGACCTTGGTCGCGTGCAGCGGCATCAGCCCGGCCCGGAAGGCGGCCAGCGCCGCCTCGCGCCGGTCGGGCATGCGACCCGCGGTGAGGCCCGCTGCCCCATCCAGGGTGATCACCGGCGTGGCGGGCGACTCGGGAGCCGGTGCCTGGGACGACGCCGACGGTGGCGGCATCGGGGCCGGTGGAGCCGGTGGTGCAGGCGGCGCGCACCCGGCCGCCAGTGCCAGGAGCAGCAGCCGCCGGGTCATGCGCCGCCGTCGAGCACGAACGGCCCCAGATGGGGGCCATCGTGGTTCGCCGCAACCCGCAGCAGGAAGTCGAGCACCTCGCGGGTCTCCTCGGGCCGAATGATCGCGTCGACGAAACCGCGCGCCGCCGCATGAGTGGCACTCAGCTGCTGCTCATAGTCGGCACGCATCGCCTCGACTGCCGCCGCCAGGTCCGGTTCGAGTGCTCGCCGCTCGGCCCGGGCTCGCTGGATCGCGGGACCGTGCACCGCCATCACCGCGCTCTCGCCCTCCATCACCGCCATCCGGCCAGTCGGCCACGAGACGATGAAGTCGGGATCGAAGCCCTGCCCGGCCATGGCGTAGTAGCCGGCGCCCGAGGCGTGGTTCACCGTGAGCACCAGCTTCGGCACCGTGGCGGTGGCCATCGCTTCCACGAAGCGCGCCCCTGCCCGGATGATCCCGGTCTGCTCCGCCTCGGGACCGACCATGAATCCCGACACGTCCTGCACGAAGAGGATCGGCAACCGTTCGCGATTGGCCGTCTCGATGAAGTAGGCCACCTTCTCGGCGCTCTCGGTGTAGACGATCCCGCCGAAGCGCGGCCGCTCGCCTTCGCGTCCCTTGATGATGCCGCGCTGGTTGGCGATCACCGCCACCGGTCGTCCGGCGATCCGGGCGTGGCCGCAGAGCATCTCGGCGGCGAGGTCGGGCTGGAACTCGTCGAGGGCGCCGTCGTCGAGGAAGGTCTCCAGCACGTGGCGCATGTCGTAGGAGAGCCGGTGATCGTGGGGCAGGAGGTCGTACAATTCAGCGGCGTCGCGCGCCGGTTCCGTCCCTGGCTCCTCACGCCTCGCCTCTCGCGGCAGCCTTCCCACGTACTCGCGAATCCGCTCGACACATTCGGTATCGTTGGGCGCCATGTAGTGGGCCACACCACTGACCGTGGTGTGCATCTTCGCGCCACCCAGGGTCTCGGCGTCGACCGTCTGGCCGGTGGCACCCTTGACGAGGTTGGGACCGCCGAGCCCCATGAACGACGTGCCCTCGACCATGAAGATCACGTCGGAAAGCGCCGGAAGATACGCTCCACCGGCGATGCACGACCCCATCACTGCCGCCACCTGCGGCACGTGCAGGTAGCGGCGCATCAGCGAGTTGTAGTAGAAGATCCGGGCGGCACCGTATTGCCCCGGGAAGACGCCACCCTGATAGGGCAGGTTCACGCCAGCCGAGTCGACCAGGTAGATGATCGGGATGCGCTGACGCATCGCGATCTCCTGGGCGCGGAGGATCTTGGTGATGGTCTCGGGCCACCACGCGCCGGCCTTGACGGTGGCGTCGTTGGCAACCACCACCACCTCGTGACCGGCGACCTGCCCCACCCCGGTGATCACCCCGGCCGCCGGCGCCTCACCGTCGTAGCGATCGTGGGCCACCAGCAGGCCGACCTCGAACCATGGCGTGCCGGGATCGAGCAGCGCCGTGACTCGCTCGCGCGGTGCGAGCTGTCCCTTGGCGTGCATCTTCGCCACGCGCTTGGCGCCGCCGCCCTGGCGGAGCCGCTCGGCGAGGCGCTGCCACTCGTTGGTCAGCTCACGCAGTCGGCCGGCACCCTTCGAGGCCGTCCTGGTCATCGGGCGATCACGGTCGGAGATTGGTGCGGGCCCAGTCGCGGATGTACGCCACCAGGTCGCCGGTGGGCGTCCCGGGACCGAACAGCTTGCCCACTCCCTTGACGGAGAGGTCGCCGGCGTCGTCGTCGGGAATGATCCCGCCCCCCGTGAGCAGGATGTCGGGCCGACCCTGCTCATCGAGCAGCGCCCGCACCCGCGGGAAGAGCGTCATGTGGGCCCCCGACAGGATCGAGAGACCGACCACGTCGACATCCTCCTGCACGGCGGCACTGGCGATCATCTCCGGGGTCTGGTGCAGCCCGGTGTAGATCACCTCCATCCCGGCGTCGCGCAGCGCGGCCGCCACGACCTTCGCACCCCGGTCGTGGCCATCGAGTCCGGGCTTGGCCACCAGCACGCGCACGGGGCGCGGCAGTGGCGGGGCATCGGCGGCAACCATCATCACGTGTCGTCTCCGGTCACTTGAACCTGAGCAGTGCGGCCAGGCCGTCGATCGCGGCCTGCGCCTCCTCGTCGTGCACCACATCGAGCGCGACCCGCTGGCGGAGCGCCTCCTCGATCGCGTCGTCGATCACGTCCAGCGTGGCGACCACCTCGCCGTCGGGCTTGAGATCCACCGCGCTCGCGGCGAGCCGGCCGGTCGTCATCGAACGGAAGCCGCGCTGGGTGGCGTCGCCGTTGACGAGCAGGGTGCGCACCTGTCCCTTGCCGAGCGCCTCGAGGGTCTCCTTGACGCCGTTGACGGCCCAGCCGGTGCCGAGCCCCTCCTGCAGCTCCTCGACATGGCGGTTCTCCGAGGCCCGGGCATGCGCCTCGCGCACCTCCATCGTCAGCTGGTGGACGTTGGCGGCGGTGGCGTCCTTGGGCGCCAGGCGCGCCACGCCGATCAACCGGTCGGCGAGGTAGCTGTGCAGGAACGGCTCGAGCGCGCCGGCGTCGTTGCCGGCCCCGGCGAGCACCAGCTGGTGCCCGGGCGAGCGGCGATCGACCTCGAACATCGCCCGTGCCACCGCCTCCAGGTGCCGCTTCTTCTCGTTCTGGATCCGGTTCTGGTAGGTGTGCTCACCCGACAGGTTGAAGCGCGAGTCGGAGTGGAAGCGCCCGCGCGTCACCTCGCTCTCGACCTTGCGCACCATCTTCGCCCCGAACGCGGTCACCTCCCAGATGAGCGCGTTGGCGCGATCGAGCACCACGGTGAAGAGCTTGCCGAACTCCTCCTCGCTGGCGGCGAGCTCGCGCACCAGCGGGGTGCGATCGACGATCAGCCGCGAGCGGTGCACCCGCGGCAGCGGACGCACCTCGAACAGCTTGTTGCCCTTCGACGCGAAGATCGCCACGCCCTGGGTCGCCGGCAGCCGATCGGCATCGCCGAGCCAGGTGAGGATCTTCTTGAAGTCGGCCTTGATCTGCGCCTCGTGCTTCTTGTCCCAGCCCAGCGACGGGAGGGCGTACTCCAGTTGCTTGACGCGGTTCTTCACCTTGGTGAGGTACTTCTTCCGGCTCCGGTCACGAGGCTCGAGCTTGAGATAGCAGGTCACCACGGGGTGCGGCCCCGGCTTCATCCGGAGCAGTTCCTTGTCGCTGGCGGTGCGGCGTGCAGCAGGCATTGGATTTTCCTTGGCGGTTCAGAAGAAGACGGGTTCGCGGTACGATCCCCAGACTTCCTCGAGGACATTCCGGATCTCGAACAGCGTGCAATAGGCGCGGGCACAGTCGAGCATGGCGGGGATCACGTTGCGCTCCTCGCGCGCCGCAAGCCCCAGGGCGGCGAGCCGCTCGGCCACCAGGGCGTCGTCGCGCTCGGCGCGGAGCCGCGCCATCCGCTCGCGCTGGGCCCGCTCGGCGGTCTCGTCGACCTTCAGGATCTCGATCGGCTCCTCATCGGCCTCGACGAAGGCGTTGACGCCCACGACCGTCTTGTGGCCGGCCTCCACCTCGTCCTGGAAGCGCGACGCGGAGCTGGCGATCTCGCGCTGGAACCACCCGGCCTCGATCGACGGCACCACCCCGCCCTGCTCCGCCACCTGGGCGAAGATCGCCTCGGCCTCGGCCTCGAGCTGGTCGGTGAGCGCCTCCACGTACCACGACCCGCCCAGCGGATCGGCCACGTTGGCCACACCGGTCTCGTGGGCCAGGATCTGCTGGGTGCGGAGCGCCACGCGCACCGAGGTCTCGGTGGGCAGCGCCAGCGTCTCGTCGAGCGCGTTGGTGTGCAGCGACTGGGTGCCGCCCATCACCGCCGCCATCGCCTGATAGGCCACCCGGGCGACGTTGTTGAGCGGCTGCTGCGCCGTGAGCGACACCCCGGCGGTCTGGCAGTGGAAGCGCATCTTGAGCGAGCGCTCGTCCTTGGCGCCGTAGCGCTCGCGCAGGTGGCGGGCCCAGATCCGGCGCGCGGCGCGCAGCTTGGCGATCTCCTCGAAGAAGTCGTTGTGCACGTCCCAGAAGAACGACAACCGGGGAGCGAAGTCGTCGACGTCGAGCCCCCGTGCCATCCCCCGCTCCACGTAGGTGAAGCCGTTGAGGAGCGTGAACGCCAGTTCCTGCACCGCGGTGGCACCGGCCTCGCGGATGTGGTAGCCGGAGATCGAGATGGTGTTCCACTTGGGCGTGTGCTCGCTGCCCCAGGCGAAGAGGTCGACGATCAGTCCCAGCGATGGCTCGACCGGGAAGACCCAGGCATGCTGCGCCACGAACTCCTTGAGGATGTCGTTCTGGATGGTGCCCTGCAGCTTCGCGATCGGGATGCCCTGCTTCTCGGCGGCCGCCACGAAGAAGCAGAAGAGGATCGCCGCCGGGCCGTTGATCGTCATGGAGACCGAGACCTGGTCGAGCGGGATCCCGTCGAAGAGGGTCTCCATGTCGGCCAGCGACGAGATCGCCACGCCGCACTTGCCGACCTCGCCCTCCGAGCGCGGGTGATCGCTGTCGTAGCCCATCAGCGTCGGGAAGTCGAACGCCACGCTCAGCCCGGTCTGGCCCCGCTCGAGCAGGAACTTGTAGCGCTTGTTGGTGTCCTCGGCGGTCCCGAAGCCGGCGAATTGCCGCATCGTCCAGAGTCGGCCGCGGTACATGGTCGGGTGGATGCCGCGGGTGTAGGGATACGCCCCAGGCAGCTCGGACGGACCGAGGGCATCGACCGGCGTGTAGACCGGCTCGAGCTCGCGCCCGGAGAGCGACGTGAAGTCGCCGTCACGGGTCGGCAGCTTGGCCACCGAGGCTCGCCAGGCCTCGACCTCCCGGCGCAACCGGGCGAGTTCCTCTTCGCGCGCAGCGAGCCGGTCGAGCAGGGCGTCGTGATCGGTGATCGAGGTCATACGCGAGACTCCTCACGCAGCATCGCCACCACCTGGGCGGCGACATCGTAGGGTGACGTGTCGCCCCTGGCGACGGCCTCGAGCCGCGCCGCGACGAATTCCTCGGCGGGCCCCTCGCTCCAGAGCCAGCGCTCCACCGCGCGGGTGACCACGGCTCGGGTCCGCTCCGCGAGCCGGGCCCGGCGCCGTTCGGCCAGTGCGCCGCTCGCCTCGGTCTCCGCCCAGTGGCGATCGAGCTCGGCGAGCATCGTGTCGATCCCCTCGCCCTTGACCGCGATCGCCTCGAGCACCGGTGGTCGCCATCCCTTCGGCTGCTCGACCGGCTGGGCATGGGCAGCGCCCTTGAGCGCCCCGTGGTGCGCCGGGATGTTGCGGGTCGCCCGTCCGGAGCGCAGGTCGAGCGAGAGCTCGATCTCACGCCGCATCTTGGGTGCCCCGGGCCTGTCCGCCTTGTTCACGACGAAGAGGTCGGCCGCCTCCATCACACCCGACTTGAGCGCCTGGATCCCGTCGCCCGACTCGGGGACCAGCACCAGCACGGTCGAGTCGGTCATCCGCGCCACGTCGAGCTCCGACTGTCCCACCCCGACCGTCTCGACGATGATCCGGTCGAAGCCGGCGGCATCGAGCACGTCGGCCACCTCGCGAGTGCTGGTGGCCAACCCGCCGAGCGAACCGCGGGTCGCCATCGACCGGATATACACCCCGGGATCGAGGGCGACCCGCTCCATCCGGATCCGGTCGCCGAGCAGCGCGCCGCCGGTGAAGGGCGAGGTGGGGTCGACCGCAACGACGGCAACCTTGTGGCCGGCCTCGCGCCACGCGAAGACCAGTCGCTCGGTGAGGGTCGACTTGCCGGCGCCCGGCGGCCCCGTGATTCCGATCCGGTGGGCCCGGCCGAGGCGAGGATGGATCGCGCTGAGGAGCGCCTCGAAGCCCGGGCGACCGTTCTCCACGAGGGAAACAGCCCGTGCAACCGCGGCGACCTTGCCTTCGAGCAGGGGCTCCAGCAGCGACTCATCAACCATGCCGGAAATCTAACCCCGGGCGGGACTTAGGGCAGTTGTGGGCGGGGCGGCCGCAGCCGGCGCGAAACGTCGAGATCCGGGCGGCGGCGCGTCCGGTGCGAACCGGCTGGCGCCTGCCCCGATCAGCGCCGCAAGTCGTCGATCGGCTGGATCGAGAGCGGCGCTGATCCCTGGAGTCTGCCCCCGCCCGAGCGGCCGATCTGCCGCTGCGGCGAGCGCGGGAATCGTCGACATGTGAAGTGGCGCCTGGCACGGCCGCGTCGTGACCTGGGCCCCAACGACTCCGCGGTGCGCTGATGGCGCCTGCGCCACCAGTGGCGCCACGGCAGCGAACAGGATCACCAACCCGAAGCTCGGGCCGAGATAGAGGGAGATGCCGACTGGCTTCATGGGGCGTCAGGTCCGCGCAGAGGTTCAACGATCCAGGATCGGAAGATAGGCTCGCCACGGCCCCACCGCGTCGCGCTGCTGCTTCGCCATCACGCGGGCGACCTGGGCGATGTGACTCAGGTCGTGAGTGACCCAGGTCGCCAGCAGCTGACCCAGGGTGACGATGCCGAACTCAGGATGCTCACCGGTGAGCGTGAGTTGCGTCGGAAGAATCGTCCACCCCCGCAGCGTGGCAAGGTTCTCGAGCCGCAGCCGGGCGAACTCGTCGAGCAGCCCCTCCAGCGAGGTGCCCTGATCCTCGCGGAGCATTGCCTCACGGTCGAACGGGGCGAAGCGTCGGCTCTCACCCTGGGCCAGGATGATCCGGGCCCGCGGAATCCAGTCGGTCCGCTCGCCGTGGATCAGGTGACCGAGTATCTGGCGGGGGCTCCAGCTGCCGGGGCCTTCTGTGGCGTCGGTCCAGGCCGACGCAAGCCCGCCCAGCAGGGCACGGAGCGTCGCGGGCGTACGCTCGAGGACCGGGATCAGGGCGGCGGGATCGGGATGCATGGCGGTTTCTCCGGCACGGGGCGGGAATGCCCACGGCTCACTACCATGTTACCCGTGGATCCCCCACGCCAGTTCCCGCCGCGTGAGGCCGACTAGTGCGCTGCGCGAGCGGCCACCTCGGCCAGCATCGCGTCGAGCGTGGCCCGATCGAGGAGCTGACCGCGCAGGATCACGCTCTCGACCTGGCGGGTGGCCCGGATATCGTCGAGCGGGTTGGCCCGCAGCAGCACGAGGTCGGCCACCTGCCCCGGCGCCACGCTCCCGAGTGTATCGCGCGCTCCGAGATAGATCGCCGGGTTGAGGGTGGCGGCCCGGAGCGCCTCGAGTGGCGTGAGACCGGCCGAGACCATCAGCTCGAGTTCGTCGTGCAGGCCGGATCCGGGATACACCCACGGGTTGCCGGCATCGGTTCCGGCGAGGAGCGGGACATGGTGCGCGGCCAGGAAGCCCACCAGCCACACCTCGGTGGCATAGCGCTCGCGCTTCTCGGCGGCGTACTCAGGACCGCGCTGCAGCTTCGACGCACGGCTCGCGAGCCACTCGGCCCGAACCGCTGGAGGCAGCTGGTCGAGTCGCGGATCGCTGCTCAGGGTCGAGTCGTCGAAATGCGCCTTCGACCAGAGCACGGCAAGGGTGGGTACCTGCCACGTCGAGTCTGCCCGGAAGATGGCCGCCAATGCGGCACATGCCAGCGTGTCCGTGCGGCGGCAGTAGGGCTCGATCTCGTCGCGCAGGTGCTCGATGCTTCGCTGCCCGGCTTGGGCGGCTTGCCGTGGTGTGATCCCGGCCGGCACATGCCCCGCCACCGGCAACCCGACCCGACGGGCCTCCGCAATCGCTGCGTCGTAAGCCGCTCGCGGCAGCAGCGTGTACACCTTGATGAAATCGACATGACGACGGGCGAGGGAATCGACCACCGCCACCGCGGCCGACGAATCGGGCACCGCGATCGCGATGTCCGGCTGGATCGGCTGCGGCCCACCGAGGACCATCCCGGCCGCCACGACACGGGGCCACGGCGGATCGGCCCTGGTCATCGTGTCGCGGTAGGCGTCGAGCGTGGCGAGCGTTCCGCCCATATCGCGGATGCCGGTGACCCCGTGGATCACGTAGAGCGGCAGGAACGAGCGCATCGCGGCGTCGCTCCAGAGCGAGTGACTGTGCATGTCCCAGAGGCCCGGGATCGCGAACCGGCCCCGCCCGTCGATCACCTGCGCGCCGCGAGGAATCGGCGTCGCGTCGGCCGGACCCACCTGCACGATGCGCGACCCGCGCATCACGATCGACATCGCCGGCCGCGCGACCCCGTCCACCACATCGATGACCGTCACGTCCCGGATCGCGAGCGCAGCCTCCCCGTCCGGCGCCCGGCATGCCGCGAGTGCCGCCACCAGAGCGAGGAACGCCGTCCGCGTCGGGGCAGTCATCTGTCCGCCCGCTCGAACCGCACCCCGCCCGCCTCGAACGCCACCGCCTTGCCGTTCTCGACCGTGAACGTCCCGACCATTCCCGAGCCGCTACTGATCTCGAAACGCACCTTGTTGTTGGTCACGTCATAGCCCTCGACCGACGAATGGATCTGCCCGAGGATCAGGCGCAGTCGATCGCCCCAACGCACGATCCGCAACTCACCGAGCGCCGGGGAGCGGTAGGTCCCCACGTATGCCTCGAGCGGCAACGGCAGCTGCTGCGGACGGGCCGCCCGTCGCGCCCGATCGGCACGGATGCCGGCGATCTGCTCCGGATAGGTCGCGATCACCGAGTCGGCCGCGGCACGGGCCCGATCGATCGCCGCCGGATCGCCATCGGCCACGGCATACGCGAGTTCGGCAAGGATCTCCATCGACTGCACGTCGAAGCCGCCATTGACGAGCACGACCACGCCGGTGCCCCGCTGCGGCTTGAACGAGATGTGTGCGGCGTATCCCGCGAAGCCACCGAAGTGGTGGATCAACGTGTCGCCGTTGACCAGGCCGGTGTACCAGCCGAGTCCGTAGCCGATCCGATTGATCTCGAGGAAGTCGATCGAGAAGTGGCTGCGAGGCCGGTGGGTGTCGTCGATCACCGTCGCGGGAAAGACCTGCACCCCGTCGAGCCGGCCGTGATCGAGTTGCACCCGCACCCAGCGTTCGAGGTCGCCCACGGTCGTGACGATCCCGCCCGCCGCCTGCATCGTGTTGTCGGTCTTCTCGCGTGGGTAGCGGACCAGGCCATCGGGATCGCGCCCGTGCGGCATCGCCAGTTCGGCGACCGGCACGTCGCTCATCCGGGCGGTCGTGTGCAGCAGGCCGAGCGGGGCGAAGACCTCGTCGCGAAGGACGTCCTGCCATGGTCCGACCAGCGAGTCGATCGCCAGCGAGATGATGTTGTAGCCGAGGTTCGAGTAGTGAAACTCCTGGCCACGGTCGGTCGGGACAGGGTGTAGCCGAGCGCCCGGAGCATCGCCGCCCGGTCGATGTCGCCGGTGAACGCCGCCCGGAGCACCACCGGGCTGCTGTTGTCGAGGCCACTGGTGTGATCGAGCAGGGCCTCCAGCGTGATTGTCGACGGATCCACACCCGAGTGCCACCTGACCCCCGGCAGGTAGCGCGAGATCGGATCGGTGAGCGACCAGAGTCCCTGCTTCGCGAGCAATGCCGTCGCCAGCGCGGTGAACGACTTGGTCGACGACGCGATGTAGAACGGTGTCCCGATCTCCACCGGACGGTGCGAGTCGATGTCGGCATACCCAGCCGCCAGCTCGTGCAGCGTGCCGTCGCGGTTCACCACCGCCAGCGCGACACCCGGGATGTAGTGCCCATCGATCAGGCGCTGGGCCAGTGAGTCGACCGCCCCCCACGATCGTGCCTGCTGGGCAGTCAGGGGACCGGCCAGCAGCGGCAGCATCAGGAACAGGGCTCGGCGGTGTCGCATCGGGGCCTCCTCGGAGATCGGATCATGCAGATGTCGGAGGAGGATAGAGCTGCTGCAACCGCGGCGATTGAACAGATGCAACCCCGCTCCCGGATGCCCGGGCAGCCGCACCACCCGGGGTGACGCCGAGATAGCGCCGACACACCCGGGTGAGGTGGCTCTGGTCGCTGAAGCCACCGCTGGCCGCGGCCATCGCCAGCGGCTCACGCGCCACCGTCGCGGCCCGAAGCGCACGACCGAGCCGGAATCGCTGCAGTGCCTCCGATGGCGGCATGCCGTAGTGCCGGCGATAGCTCCGCGACAGGTGCACCGGATGGACCCCGGCGCGCGCCGCGACCTCGGCCACGGTCACCCCGTGGTGGGCGCGATCGGCCAACTCCTCGTGCGCCCGCCGAAGCCACGCCGGCGGAGCACCGCCGGGCGTCTCCTCGGGCTCGGCGAGGGCGACGAGGTCGCGGAGGCGGTCGATGACCGTCTCGACCACCCCGTCGCGCGCCAGGCCGACCGCGACCAGCAGTCCGGCAGCCATCCGCCGGCACGCGTGCCAGCGCCAGCGAACCGCCGCGCCGTGTTCCGGAAAGAGCCCGGGGGCCTCCAGCCTCAGCACGATCGACTCGCGATCGAAGCGGGTGCGGTGGACCGCCTGCCCAGGCTTGACCACCGACTGCCCGGGACCAGCCGAAACGGTCGCCCCGCCGCACTCCTCGGTCAGCCGCCCGGCGATCACCACCGAGAGGGCATCGTACACGTCGACGTGGTCACCCTGACCCCAACCAGCGGGATAGTGGGCCAGGGTTACCGAGAGTTGCATTTCGGAACACATGCCTACCCGACGCACGGGGGCGGCAGGAAGTTCCAGCTCCCTCAGCGGTCGCCGGAGCTCCGGTAGCGGATCTGCCAGTCGACCGCCCCGCCCTGTCGGCTCTCGAGCCGGACGATCCGCATGCCTCCCTCGAGACGCGCGCCCGTCACGCTGGCCCCACTGGCGGTCGCCTCGATCAGGTCGTCACCCGCTGGCGCGGTGAGGTAGAGGTCGTAGGGATCGCCGGCCACCAGCCGACTGGTGCCGCTGAGGGTGTGGTCCTGCCACTGCATCGACTCGAGGTCGGGGCCCCCACAGGTCACGTGACGACTGGTGGCGAGCAGCTGGGGATGATCCTGCTGCGGCCTGAGGCAGATCACCTGCACCTGGAAGGCCGGGTCGATCGGCCCCGGTCGCAGGGTGTCGCGCACGGTACCGAGGTAGCGCCGCGTCCAGAATTCGAAGGCCACGTAGTCGGTGGCCGGGTCGAGTCCCAGTTCGGCGAGCGGAATCGCTGCCACGTCGTCGCGGCTCCGCCCCAGCACCGTCCACTGCCCGAACGCGCGGGCGATGTCGAGTTGATAGAGCGACACAATCTCGCGCTGGTCGGCATCGAACGGTCGCGGTCCCGAGCCGCTCATCTCGCTGCCCGCCAGCCTGAGCAGCGACGATCGCGACGGATCGACGTCGTAGAGCTGTCCCGGTCGGGTGAAGAGCACCGGGGCGGTGCGCCGGGCCGCCTCGACCCGGTCGGTGCGGTAGACCTCGGGCTTGTCGGTGAGCATCAGCACCGAGCCGGTGAGCGTGGTGAGCGTCGCCGCCTTGTAGCCGTCGTCCCGGTGGATCTCGATGTGGTCGGGGTCGTTGCGCCAGACCACGTTGTTGAACGAGTTGTACTGGGCGAAGGAGCCGTAGCCGAAGCCGTCGTCACCGACCCGCATCCCGTCGACGAGTCCGATCAGTTCCGGCCGGATGCCCCAGCAGGCGAGCAGGTACACATCGCGACCGATCGCCTCGCGCACCCGGGCGACCACGTTGCGGAACACCGCCTCGCGATCGAGGCCACGGTCGGTGAACCACGCGGCATGGCTGTTGTAGCCCTCGTAGCGGAGGTGGCGCAGCGCGTCGAGCTTGAAGTATCGCCATCCCATGCGGCGGAGCGCCGAGTAGACCGGGGTGACCAGGGTGTCGAGCGTGGCCGCGTTGCCGTTCATCACGTACCCGACCCAGTTGCCACGGGCCGGTGTCCCATCGGGATCGCGCAGGAACCAGTCGGGGTGCGCCAACGCCGCGTCGCGATCGGCGAACGCGACGTTGGTCCAGATCCCCGGCTCGAGCCCCCGTGCATCGATGTAGCGGCGCAGGTCGGCGAGCCCGCTGGCGAACTTCTCGTTGGTACCGAGCCAGTGGCTGGGGAGACCGATCGGCAGCCGCTGGTAGCCGTCGTCGATCTGCAGGTAGTCGTAGCCGAACGGGCGCAGCGTCTCGGCCATCACGTCGGCCGTGGCGCGGATCTCCTGCTCGGTCACCTTGTCGAAGAAGGCGTACCAACTGGTCCAGCCGGCCACCGAGTGCCGCCACGGCTGGTACTCCCAGGGGCGGTACTCGGCCAGGCCGCGATGGCGCTGGTAGAACCGGGGCCGGAAGCGGAGCGACACCTCGCCACCGCTGGCGCTGAGCAGGAAGTCGTGCCCCGCGCCGGCGTCGGGCTCGGGCAGCACGGCCACCCGCGCCGGCTGGTCGACCGAGAGGAGCCAGTCGAGGTGCCGATCGTAGACCGCCCGGTTGAGTCGATTGGCCACCGGCC
Source organism: uncultured Gemmatimonadales bacterium (assembly GCA_963817715.1). Taxonomy (GTDB): domain Bacteria; phylum Gemmatimonadota; class Gemmatimonadetes; order Gemmatimonadales; family GWC2-71-9; genus Palsa-1233. Next base: position 546,223 of record CAWFPG010000004.1, on the reverse strand, counting down.
CCACGGTGTGGCGCACCACCCGGAGGCCATCCTCGCGTGGTTCCGCCTCGGCGGCAAACGCCTCGGCCGAGCCATGGACCGTGCCGCGCAGCGTGACCCCACCACCGCTGGCGGTCCACTTGATCACCTGGGTCACCCGACCATCGGTGGTGTCGATCAGGCGGGCGATCGCCACGCCATGGTCGGCGACGACGGTGCCCGCGAAGACAACTACTCCGTTGTAACGAACGACCACGGTGCTGTCGACCACCGTGATGGCAGCCGGTGCGTTGGGTGGTGGGGTGGGCGCCTGAGCCGCGAGCGCGACCGGGACGAGGAGGAATGTCGCACAACGGCGAAGTGGCCTGACCATGGCAGCAAAGCTAAGGCCTCCGGCCCTGTCGCACCCGCCCGAGCCACCCTATTCTCCCAGCGCAGCTGCTCACGTCACCCGCCCCACACTCCGGAGTATCCCATGCGCCGTCGCGCCGTCACCGCCGTGGTCGCCGCACTCGCTTGCCTCGCCGCCCCCACCGCGGCCCAGGTCACCGCCATCAAGGCCGGCCGAGTGGTCGATCCCGATGCCGGCACCGCCGCTGCCAATCAGGTGATCCTTGTGGAGCACGGCAAGATCACCGCGATCGGCGGCGATGTGACGATTCCCAGCGATGCGAGGGTGATCGACCTCTCCAGCTCGACGGTCTCGCCCGGCCTGGTCGACGCCCACACCCACCTCTGCATGGAGGTGCAGCCCGGACGCGACGCCGGCAGCTACTATCTGACCACCCTGCGCGACCCGGAGGCGTTCCGCGCCATCGAGGGTGTGGTCAACGCCCGGACGATGCTCGAGGCCGGCTTCACCGCGGTGCGCGACATCGGCAACGAGGGCAACTACGACTGCGTGCAGGTGCGCCGCGCGATCCTCCAGGGGATGGTCCCCGGCCCCACCATGCTCACCGCCGGTCGGATCATCGCCCCCTACGGCGGCCAGTTCCACCTGCAGCCCGACAAGCAGGGCCTCGCCGAGCCGGAGTACTTCTTCGCCGACACCCGCGATGAGATGGTGAAGGCGGTGCGCGAGAACATCCACTACGGTGCCACCGTCATCAAGATCGTGGTCGACGACCAGCGCTACATCTACTCGGCCGACGACATCCGGTTCATCAAGGACGAGGCGCATCGGGCCGGCCTCAAGCTCGCCGCCCATGCCTGGACCGGTCCCGGCGCCCACAATGCCGCCGAGGCCGGGGTCAACTCGATCGAACACGGCTTCACGATGAGCGACGCCGACCTGCAACTCGCCAAGGACAATGGCGTGGTGCTGGTAGGCACCGAGTATCTCGCCCGTGGTGCCAACCAGGCGGGCCACGACAAGTGGGTCGACCGACTCCGGCGCGCGTACCGCATCGGCGTGCCGCTGGTGTATGGCACCGATGCGATCGCCCGGAAGGCCGACACCACCCGGGGGCAGGACGCCATCACCGGCATCGACCCGTGGGTCGAGGCGGGAGTACCCGCCCCGGCGATCCTCAAGGCGATGACCACCGACGCGCATCGGTTGCTCGGCCTCGACGGCGAGCGCGGCTTCCTCAAGCCGGGAATGTGGGCCGACATGATTGCCACGCCCGACAATCCCCTCGACAACATCGAGACACTCAAGCAGGTGAACTTCGTGATGAAGAACGGCGAGGTGGTGCGCGGAGCCCATCCATGACCTCGCGACGCGACTTCCTGGGTCGGAGTGCCCTCGCGGCCGCCGGCATCGCACTCCCGCCGACTCGCGGCGGACTGGTGCCATCGGCTCGACCCGGCACCTTTCTCGACCTGATCCGCGCGCCCGACACGGTCACCGTCCACACGGCCTCCGACGCGACCCGGCTGTCGCCGACCACCGCCGGTCGCTGGGAGGGCGCCGGCATCACGGTCACGACCCGACCCGATGCCGACCGCGTGCCCGTGACGATCGTTGCTCCCGGATCTGCGGTGGAACGGATTCACCTTCGCTGGCGTGGCTCGACCGCCGGCGTGCACAGGATCCTCGGCGATGCCTGGGAGCGGGGCTACGGCGACCTCGAATGGCGTGGCTTCGTGCCCGACCGGACGATGCCATGGTACGCGGCGACCTGGGACGGGGAGGCCACCCACTGCTACGGCGTGCGCACCGGACCAGCCGCCTTCTGCCGTTGGCAGGTCGATCCCGACGGGATCTCGCTCTGGCTCGACGTGCGGAGTGGCGGCACCGGGGTCCAGACTCGGCGACCGGACGCTCGTGGCATGTGAGGTCACGTGCCGTGAGGGGAGCGCCGGGGAGTCTCCCTTCGCGGCGATCCACGACTTCTGCCGCCGGATGTGCCCTGCCCCGCGCCTCCCCGCCGCACCGGTCTATGGCGCCAACGACTGGTACTACAACTACGGCGACAGCAGCGCGACCAAGATCCTCGCCGAGACGGCACTGATCGTGGAATTGTCGCCCACCGGAAGCAACCGGCCATTCTCGGTGATCGACGATGGCTGGCAACCGGAGCGCGGCGAGAACGCCGAGCGGTTCACCGGCCAGTGGGATCGAGGCAACGCCAGGTTCCCCGACATGCCGGGGCTCGCGGCGGAGATCCGTCGACAGGGTGCCCGTCCCGGCATCTGGGTCCGGCCGCTGCTCGCCACCACCGACACCCCCGACAGCATGCGGTTGTCGCGCGACCGCCGCGTGCTTGATCCCACCGTCGACGGCGCGCTGGAGAAGGTTGCCACCGACATCGCCCGACTCCGCACCTGGGGCTACGAACTGATCAAGCACGACTATTCCACCTGGGACATCTTCGGTCGCTGGGGCTTCCAGATGGGCGCGGCCCTCACCACGTCGGGGTGGACCTTCGCCGCCGGACCGTCGCGAACGACTGCCGAGGTCATCAACCGGCTGTACGATACGATCCGGACCGCCGCGGGCGACGCCGGGATCATCGGCTGCAACACCGTGAGCCATCTCTCGGCCGGCCGCTTCGAGATGTACCGGATCGGCGACGACACCAGCGGCACCGACTGGGCGCGCACCCGGCGGATGGGAGTCAACTCGCTCGCCTTTCGCGGGGTGCAGCACGATGCCTTCTATGCCGCCGATCCCGACTGTGTGGGCGTGACGGGCAAGATCCCGTGGCAGTTCAACCGCCAATGGCTCGACCTGGTGGCGCGGAGTGGCACCATGCTCTTCGCGTCGCTCGATCCCGCCGCGGTGGGCAGCACGGAACGACGCGACCTCAAGGCCGCGCTGGCGCTGGCCGCCAGGCCGCAGCCGCTCGGCGAGGCGACCGACTGGCAGGAGAACAGCTGGCCCGGCGAATGGCAGCTCGGGAAGCAGCCCTGGGCGTTCGACTGGATCGGCGCCGACGGCATCACGTCGATCGGCTAGGATCCCGGGCCGCTCATTCTCACCAGCGGCGTCACCACTCGACCCACATCCCATTCACCATTCACCATTCACGATTCACCCTTCACCCTTCACCCGTGACCGACTTGCCGATGCCCGACCGCGCCAGCTTCAGCGAAAAGGACGACGCCCTCCGCGCCGACGTGCATTTCCTCGGTGCGATGGTCGGCGACATGATCCGCGAGCAGGGCGGCGACGCGCTCTACCAGCGAGTCGAGCGCGCCCGCCAGGCCGCCGTCGCCCGTCGCGAGGGCAATGCCGGGGCCGAATCGGAGCTGGAGCGGATTCTTGGTGGCGGCGACGTGGCGGCGACCGCCGATCTGGTGCGGGCCTTCTCCACCTACTTCCGGGTGGTCAACCGCGCCGAGCAGGTGCATCGGATCCGTCGGCGGCGTGACTACGACCGCACACCGGAGGTGCCGCCGCCAGGCGGTGTGGCCGAGGCGCTGGTGGCGCTCCGCGACCGGGGACTCGACGCCGCGGCGATCGCCGGGTTGCTCGACACGATCCACGTGGAGCCGGTCTTCACCGCGCACCCGACCGAGGCGACCCGCCGGACCATCCTCGTCAAGGAACAGCGGATCGCCCGCTGGCTCCTCGACCTCGACAATCCGTCGCTCACCCCGGTCGAGCGTGCCACCATCGAGGCACGGATCCGGATGGAGATCACCACCACCTGGCAGACCGCGCTCCGGCCGCCCGCCCGTCCCACCGTCGAGGACGAGCGCGAGCACGTCCTGTACTACCTCCTCGGCCCGATCTACGAGGTGGTGCCGGCCCTCTACGAATCGATCGAGACGGCCATGCAGACGATCCGCGGCGATCCGGGTCAGGTCCTCGACGCGCGGCTGCTCCGCTTCGGGTCGTGGGTCGGTGGCGACATGGACGGCAACCCCAATGTCACCGCGACCACGATCCGCGACGCCCTGACCGCGCATCGGCAGGCGATCCTCGCCCGCTATCGCGGCGAGATCGCGGGGCTGGGCGAGTTGCTGTCGCAATCGGGGTCGCGGATCGGCGTCAGCGAGGGCGTCACCGCCCTCGTCGCGCGCTACCTCGAGTGGTTCCCGGAGGCGGGGGACCGGATCCCGGCCCGTCACCGCAACATGCCGTACCGGATCCTCTGCCACCTGATTGCCGCACGGCTCGAGGCGACCGAACGACAGGACGACACGGGCTACGGCCATGTCGATGACCTGCTGGGCGATCTCGACACCATTGCGGGGAGTCTCGCCGCCCATCGCGGCGCGCACGCTGGCCTCTTTGCCGTGCGCCGCGCCATCCAGCGGGTGCGCACCTTCGGCTTCCATCTCGCCACGCTCGACGTGCGCCAGGACTCCCTGGTGCATCGACAGGCGGTCGCCGAGCTGCTGGGCGACGCGGCGTGGATGGAGCGACCGGCCGCGGAACGCACCGCGCGACTGCTCGAGGCGCTGGCGGCACCGTCACGCCAACCGACGGAGTTGTCCGATGCCACCGCCGCCACGCGTGGACGTCTTCCGTGCCATTGGCGAGTGCCGCGCCCGTCACGGCCTCGCGGCGATCGGCTCGGTCATCATCAGCATGGCGCAAGGGACCCGACGACGTGTTGTCGGTCCTCTATCTGGCCCGGGCGGCCGGACTCGTCGACGCCGACGGCACCGTACCGCTCGACGTGGCACCGCTGTTCGAAACCGTGACCGACCTGGAAACGGCGCCCGCCACGCTCACGCGCGCTGCTGGCACTCCCCCGCTACCACGACCACCTGCAGCACCGCGCAACGCGCCAGATGGTGATGCTCGGCTATTCGGACAGCGCCAAGGACGGTGGGATGGCGGCGTCGCGCCAGGCGCTCAACGCCGCGCAGGCCACGCTCGCCGCGTATCGCCCGCGACGCGGGAGTCGAGCTGACCTTCTTCCACGGCCGCGGCGGCACCGTCGGGCGCGGCGGCGGCAAGACCTACCGCGGCATCCTGGCCGCCCCGCGCGGCACCGTGAACGGCAGGCTGCGGCTCACCGAGCAGGGCGAGGTGATCGACGCCAAGTACGGCCTGCGTGGCATCGCCTTCCGGACGCTGGAGCGGAGCACCGCGGCCACCCTCCTCGCCACCGCTGCCCCACCGGCCGACGACCCGCGGCTCGGCCAGTGGGAGGCGATCCTCGCCGACCTGGGAGCAGCGAGCCGTCGGGCCTATCGCGCGCTGGTGTACGAGCATCCCCGCTTCACCGATTACTTCCGGCATGCCACGCCGATCGACGTGATCGAGCGGATGACGATCGGCTCGCGGCCCGCATCCCGTCGCTCGGGTGCCGGCGTGCAGAACCTTCGGGCGATTCCGTGGGTCTTCGCGTGGACCCAGAGCCGCCACATGCTGCCCGGGTGGTATGGCGTGGGTAGTGGCCTGAATGCCGTGATGGCCGACCACGGCGAGGAGGTGGTGCTGGAGATGGCGCGCGAGTGGCCGTTCCTGGCCACCATGCTCGAGGACCTCCACATGGTGCTCGCCAAGAGCGACCTCCGGATCGCGCGGCGCTATGCTGCGCTCGCCCCGGAGTCGGGGGAGGAGATCTTCGGGCTGATCGAGGCGGAGTTCGATCGCACGGTGGGACGGGTGCTGCAGCTCACCCGAACCACCGCAGCTGCTGGCCAACGACCCGACGCTGCAGCGGGCCATTCGGCTCCGGAATCCCTATGTCGACCCAATGAGCTTCCTGCAGGTTGGGCTGCTCGAGAAGTGGCGCGCCGACGGCTCTCCCGACGGCTCCCAGCTCGAGGCGCTGCTGGAGACCGTCAACGGGATCGCCCAGGGGCTGCAGAACACGGGGTGACCCCATTCAGGCTGTGGCCTGTCGTGCCTCCTCCAGGCTCAGGTCGAGTTCACCCGACGCTTCCAGGGCCTCGAGGGCGCTGACCACCTCGGGGTCCCACCATCCCTTCTCGGTCTCCGCCCGGAGGACCTGCAGCGCCTCGGGGATCGGCAACGCGGCCTTGTAGGAACGAGCCGAGATCAAGGCGTCGAAGACATCCACCACCTGGAGCACCCGCGCGGTGATGGGGATCTGCTCCCCGACCAACCCGTCGGGATAGCCGCTGCCATCCATCCGCTCATGGTGATGACGGATCACGGGCCTCACGTCCGCGAATGACCTGATCGGCTTGCAGATCTCGTCGCCGGTCAACGGGTGCTGTTCCATGATCAGTCGCTCCGCGGGAGTGAGCGGGCCGGCCTTGAGGAGGATCGCGTCGGGCACCGTGATCTTGCCGAGGTCGTGGAGCGCCCCGGCCTTTCGCAGGGTCACCTGGTCGTCTTCCCCAAGCCCCATCTTGCGGGCGAGTGCCACCCCGATCACGCTGAGGCGCTCACAATGCCCATGGGTGAGGGGATCGCGCAGCTCGATGCTCCGGGCCAGCGCGAACAGGACCGACTCGGCATTCTCGAGCTGGTCGGTGTAGAGCTTCAACCGCAGCAGCGAGCGGACCCGGGCGAGCAACTCGAGCCGATCGAACGGCTTGCTCACGAAGTCGTCGGCTCCGGCCTCGATCCCCTGGATCCGGTGCTCCGAGTCGCCCAGGCCGGTCAGGATGATGACCGGGATGAGCCGGGTCGCCGTGCGCCCCTTGAGCCATTCGCAGACATCGAATCCGCTGATCCCCGGGAGCCCCACGTCGAGCAGGACCAGATCCACCCGCTCGCCAGCCTGGAAGACGTCCAACGCATCCTCGCCGCTGGCCACCTGCCTGACACTGTGCCCTTCGCGGGACAGGATCCGGCTCAGGACATCGCGAAGCTCTGGCTCGTCTTCGACGATCAGGATACTGGCCTCCGCCATCGCGGAACCTCCTCAGGGAGCTGGGAGAACTGGCCGCAGCCGTGCGGTACCTGACCAGTTCCGCCCCCCTCACGGGCGAGGGCACATCCATTCCGGTCCTCATTCAAGATCAGTACGAGGGCGTCCACGTTGGGCGAAATGTTCCACGCTGCACCGTCGTGACTTGGCGACAGGTGGTAACGCCTCGCTCCATCTCCAACCCCATGACGTACGGGCACGGCCGTTGCCCCACTGTGGGGTCTCCAGGCCGGTGTCCACCCGGGCAGACCCCCGTCACCTTTCACCATCCACCATGCGCTTCTCGGTTCAGGGCACGTACGCCACGATCCGGAGCGGCCCCCCGCTGCCGTCCTTGATCTTCATCGGCAGCGCGACCACGTAGGCGCCCGGTGGCCGGGAGCTGGTCGAGGTTGGCCACGTTCTCGAAGCCGGGAATGTTCGCCCCGTACATGATCTGGTGAACCCGGAAGTCGCTCGACTGCCCGTAGTCGACGCTCGGCGTGTCGAGCCCGAACGCGGCGATCTTCCGGTTGTCGACCAGCCACTGCGCCGCCTCGGGCGAGAGCCCGGGGAAGTGCAGCTGCGGCACCGCGTCGGGGCCATCGAGGTCGGTCCCCAGGTAGGCGGTGCGGTCGCCGTAGCGCGTCCCCCACCCGGTGCGGACCAGCAGGATCGCCCCGTCGGGGATCCGCCCGTGCTCGGCCTCCCAGCCGGTCAGGTCCTCCACCGAGACAGGTAGTCGGCGTTGGCGCGATCCGACACGTCCACGACCACGGCGGGGCCGATCAGGCTCGTCGAGCGGAATCTCGTCGGCCGGTCTGCCCGGTCGCCGAGAAGTGGATTGGCGCGTCGAGATGGGTGCCGCCGTGCTCGTTGGCGCCGTAGCGGAACGACGAGTAGAAGTAGCCACCCGGTGTGGGGCCATAGGCGGTCGTGTCGTGCACGAAGCCCATCGTATCGGTCGGCCAGTAGATGGTCGAGTCGCCGAACGCCCAGGTGAGGTCGACCCAGCGGCCGGCAGTGCCGTTGAAGACGGCGGCGAGGTCGCCTCCCCCGGCGTCGGTTGCCGGCTGACAGCCAAGGCATATCACGAGCACAAGCGAGAAGATGCCGCGTTGCATGGGATGCTCCCCCGAAGGCGCGCCCGGTCGAACGCGCTGGACCTTAGTGTTGATTGCCGTTGCCGTGGTGGTGGTGTCCGCCCTGCCGCATCTCCCGCATCATCGCCGGTCCACCGGTGCGACGGTAGCGCCAGGTCGAGCCAGCCCGGCCAGCGCCAGCGCGAGGATGTTGAGCACGGCGGTGTAGTTCGAAGGTGAAGGCCGCGTGGCCCACGTTCGCGTTGCGCGCGGCCGGAATCCAGCCGAAGGCAGGCCGAACAGCAACTCCACCCCGAGCGCCGCGAGCACCATCGCCACGTAGAAGGTGCCCAGCAGGAAGAGGCTACATCCGCTTGCCGTAGTACTTCCGGTAGATCATCACGATCGGCAGGATGATCAGGTCGCCGAAGATGAAGGCGACGACGCCGCCGAAGCTGATCGCCGCCGTTCCAGAGCACCGCCGCCAGGGGCACATTGCCGATCGAGCAGGTGAACGAGGCGATCGCGATCAGCGGCCCGACCACCGGCCCCCAGAGCTTGGCGAGCAGCGGATCGCTGCTCAGGAACGCCGCCTGCCAGAAGGAGTTCGGCACCAGCGCGCCGAGCGTGCCGGAGATCAGCAGGCCGACGAGCGATCTCCTTCCAGAGCATCGCCCAGTTCATCACGAAGAAGTGGCGAGATGGCGGTCCACCCTTCGCCGCTGGTGAGCCGCTCGCGCCAGTTCCCCTGCTTCTCGCCCATCGCCATCACGGCGTGACCCTCCATCTTCCCCTGCAGACCATGCTCGGCCTGCTCGCGGGCCTCCTCGACCATCTTCGGCTTGAGGAAGAGCCGGAACAGCACCACCAGGATCCCGATCATCAGCGGCCCACCGATGAACTCGGCGGCACCGAAGGCCCACCCCATCAGCACCACCAGCAGGATGCCGAGCTCGATGACCAGGTTGGTGGCGGCGAACTGGAACGCCATCGCGGCGGTGAAGTCGGCGCCCTTGCGGAAGATCGAGCGGGCGATCGCGACGGCGGCGTAGGAGCAGCTCGACGAGGCGGCACCGAGGCCGGAGGCACGGATGATGGATCCGGCCGAGTCATCGGGGAGGAGGCGTTGCATCGTCGCCTTGGAGACCAGCACGTCGACCACCGCCGACAGCGTGAAGCCGAGGATCAATCCCCAGAGAATCTCCCACCCCATGGCGGCGGCCATGTGGAGGGCGGCAAGAATGGCGTGGAGGATGTCGGTCACTGGTCATGCCTCTCGCGGGAACCGTGGAGGTGGCTCGGCGCCAGCGGCGCCCTGAACCGATACAGCACGTGCTGCAGCTCGGCGTGCACCACGTCGCGCTCGTGCACGCCACCGACTCGCTCCATCACCCGGCGGGACGCGAGATTGTCCGGGAGGGTGAGCGCCACAAGGTCGCCGAGCCCGAGTCGGGTGCGCGCCAGCTCCACCATCGCCCGTGCCGCCTCCGTGGCATACCCCTGGCCCCACCGCTCCGGCACCAGCGCCCACGCCAGCTCGAGCTCGTCGCGCCCCTCCACCTCCAGATGCCGGATAGCGCAGCGTCCGACGAGGATCCCGTCGACCAGGGTTCGCAGCATCCAGACCCCGAAGCCATGACGAGCCCAGTGCTCCATGTTGACCCGGAGGTACTTGCGAGTCTCCTCGTCGCTCCGCACGCCGCCCAGCGTGGCCATCACCAGCGGGTCACGGTGCATCTGGTAGAGCACCTCGAGATCCGCAGGACCCAGCCGCTCGGCGCGGAGCCGCGCGGTGTCGAAGCGATCGACCGCGGTCATCTGGCTACCAGCTCCCCAAGGGGGCAGATCGTCCATCCCCCTTCCCCATTCACCCTTCACCATTCACCATTCACCTGCGTTCCCGCCACCTCGATCGCCAGTCGCACGAACTGCGGATCCGCCGCTACCGACGGCGCCGACGCCGGGCTCCGGCCCACGTGCATCGTGCCGACATTGCTGACCACCGCCACCACCACGTCGGTTCCCTCGACCCAGTAGAGCTCGCCGGTGAAGCCGAGCACGCTGCCGGAGTGCTCGATCAGCACCGGCCGACCCGGGACGGCCACGCGGAAGAAGTTGTGCCCCACCGCCACGACCTCGTTGATCGGGAACCACTCGGTGAAGATCGCCATCGCCCGGGGCGACAGCAGCCGGCCGTCACGCAGCGCCTCGCCATAGGCCGCCAGGTCACGCGCAGTGGCTACCATCCCGCCGGCGGTCCACTCCACCGAGAGATTCGACCCGGTGGCGTCGAACAGATCGGGCCGCACCTGATGGAAGGCGGCGTTGATCCCGGCGGTCTTCCGGAACGTCGGCGTGTCCCAGTGATAGCGATGCGGCACCCGCTCCTCGGGCACCGGCTCGAAACCCTCGAGGCGAATGTCCTTGAGTCCCAGCGGATCGAGGATCCGCTCGTGGATCTCTTCCACGGCCGTGTGCCCGGTGACCTTCTCGATCACCATGCCGAGGAGGGTGAAGTTGGTGTTGGCGTAGCTGAACTTCTCGCCGGGAGGCGCCAGCGGCTGGTGGCCCTCGATGTACTTGAGCGTCTCATCCTTGCCCCAGATGTGATGCACGTCGAGTTGGTCGCCACGCCCCTCCCTGATCCAGACCGAATCATCCTCCCAGCTCGGCACCCCGCCGGTGTGGTTGAGGAGCTGGAGCAGTGTGGCCTTGTCGGCATTGGGCACACCGGCCACGGCGTTGCCCAGGATGTCGGCGGCGGTGGCGTGGAGGTCGAGCCGTCCCTCGTCGGCAAGCTGGAGAATCACCACCGTCGAGAACGACTTGGTGATGCTGCCGATCCCGAAGAGCATGTCGGGACGCACCGGCGTGCCGGCCTCGATGTCGGCCATCCCGGCGGTCCCCGTCCACACCACACCGCTGCCGTTGGCGACGGCCGCGGAGATTCCCGGCAGTCCCTTGGTGACGCCCGCATCGAGGAGTGCCTGGAGTTCGGTGGCCGCAGGGCTGTTCGCCGGCGTGACGGCGGGCCGCGACGGGGCACAGGCCTCGACGACCAGGACACCGGCGAGCACGGCGAACCACTTCATCACTCGACCTCCAGGTTCAGCAGGGTCTTCATCCGCACCACCAACTCCCCGACCGGTGCCGACACGTCGAACGGCTCGCCAAGCTCGCTTGCCGGCCTCGGCGAGTGCGTGCCGCTCCTCGGCGAGGGTCCGGAGCTCGGATTCCAGATCGTCGACCTCCCGAGCCGCCGCGCGTCGGGCGATCCGTTGAATGTTGTCGTCCTCCGCCAGGGTGAGACGGAAGCAGTGGATCTCGTCGTCGAGCGGCTCGAGCCGGCGGCGCAGGTCGGCCAGGTCCGTCGGCCGTGGGCCAGTAGTGCTCGATCACGAAGTGTTCATAGCCGAAACGCAGGTGATGGCGCACCAGCAACGCGATCGCCGTGTGGAGATGCTCACGCGGATCGGGTGGCTGGTGGATTGACGGCCCCGAGGGCATCGCCGCTCAGCATCGCGCAGTCGGCCACGCTCTCGCTGAGCGCCTCCGCCAGGGTCGACTTCCCCACCCCGAGTGGCCCGTTGAGGAGGATGATCATCTGCTCACCGGCTCACGCGATCCATCCCTGCGCCTGGGCCTTGCGGGCCAGCATCACCAGGGCAATCGAGATGACGAGGACCACTCCCTGGAACGGGTAGCCCGCCGAGTTGTCGCCGGCCATGGTCAGGATCCCGATGTCCTGCACCACCACCCCGACCAGCGAGAGCGCCAGCACCGGCACCGCCCAACCCTTCTTCATGATCAACGCCACGCACCCGAGTGCCCCGAACCAGACGGCGATCGCCGAGCCGGCGACCGCCCAGGTCGGGAAGTCGTTGTGCATCGCCTGCTCGGCGGCCGGCAATGCGGCGATCGCCTCATCGCTCATCATCACGTTGGTCAGGTAGGCGTAGACGCCGACCAGGTTCCACAGCAGGGCAACGACCGCGACGGGCATGTACCACTTGGGAGCGGGAGTCATGGGGCCTCGCAGGTAGGAGAACGGAGAACGGAGGACGGAGAACGGAGAACGGAGAACGGAGAACGGAGAACGGAGAACGGAGAACGGAAGGACCACAAAAGGTGCGCCACGATCAGCGGTTGCGCCACTCCCTGCCCTACCCCCAGTACGGCCCGAGCTCGCGCAGCAGGGCCGGCAGCGCCAGCCGCGGCGACCGCGCCACGTAGACCGGCACATCCTGTTCTTCGTCGACACCCCACGGATTGCGGGCCCGCGCCGCCTCGGTCACCTCGCCGAAGTACTCCTGCCACTGCGCGGGGGTACCACCGATGATGATCGTCACGGCCCCGCTCTGCCCCTCGGCGCCCCAGAACCAGAAGTCGCCGTGGCGACCGACCGGGTACGGCAGCCCGAACTCTCGGTGGAAGGCGGCCACGGCACCGATCCGCCCGTAGTTGTTGCCGAGGATCGAGGTGACGGCCTGATCGGCAGGTGACAGGTCGTGAAATACCTTCGCCACGACCGCCACCTGGTCGTGCCAGCCGGTCATGTCGGCGAAGTCTTGCGGCAGTGGCAGCGTCGTGCCGTAGTTGGTCTCGGTCGCCTCAGCCACGCCGAGGCGGGCGGCGTAGCGACCCATCTGCTCGGGCGGCAGGATCGGCACCCCGATCGGCACCAGGCCGATGCCGGCCACCACGGTCATCGCCGCGATGGTCACCAGCGCCCAGCGCCGACGCGGACGGTCGAGCCAGCCGACCACCACCGTGGCCGCCGCGGCGATCAGCACCGGCGTGCACCGGGCCGAAGTAGTACGGCTTGCCGCCGACCACCAGCAGCACCGCCAACGTGGTGAGCGCCAGCAAGCCGAGCCCCCGGAACCGCCGAAGCGACGGCGCGATGAACAGCGCGAGGAGTCCCAGCAACCAGGTCGGGACGGCATCGGCCTCCATCAGGAACTGGCCGATCAGGAAGCCCTTGCGATCGAAATGGCCGAGCTGGTTGGCCTTGAGCGCTGCCGCCTGGGCGAAGAACGGCCAATCCCAGGCGAGCTGTCCCAGCAGGCTCGGCAAGGCCAGCAGCGCGGCGAGCCCGAGTGCCAGCCACGGCCAGCGGGTGCGCAGGTCGTGGCGCAATGGCGAGAAGATCACCGCCGCCACGAGGCCCACCCCGAGGAAGGCGACGCTGAACTTGGTCAGGGCGCAGGCACCTACCGCCGCGCCGGCCACCAGCCACCAGCGACGATCGCGACCGCCGAGCAGTGCCGCGAGGGCGAGGAGCACCACGCCCCACCAGAGATGCTCGAAGATCACCGGCTGGAAGAGGCTACCCGCGCGAAGGAAGTGCGGCGCGAAGAGCATCACCAGCCCACCCAGCAACTGCGCTCGACGGTTGCCGCCGAGTTCGCGGATGATCATCGCGGTGACGACCAGCAATGCCGCGCCGGCCAGCGCCGGCAGCAACCGGACCGCCACGAGTAGTGGTAGTGGCAGTGCCCGCGCCAGCTCGGCGAGGATCGCGATCATCGGCGGGAACGACATCCGGAAGAGGTGCAGATGGTCGCCCATCGCGAGGTAGAGGAACTCGTCGCGATGGAAGCCGTAGCCTGGCTGTGGCAGGAGGTGGATGGCCACCGACACAACGGCCAGGAGCCACACGCCCCTGGCCAGCGACTGCCGTCGATCCTCGGAGTCGATCAACGGCAGATCCGGTGCGAAGTGTGCCAGGCCCTGCTCACGGTTCCTTGATCCCCAGCTTCTTCCGCGCGAACGGCCTGGCAAACGCCGCCGGTGGGTTGTGCGCGGTGGCGCCGTCATAGGCCTTCTGATACTCGGCCCGGGCCAGGTCGGCCCTGCCCTGCTTCTCGTACACCATGCCCAGCAGCGCGTGCTGGAACGGATCGCGCCCGTCGGCTCACCTCGACCGCCTGCTTGATGTTGGTCTCCGCGGTGGCGAGGTCGCCGAGATAGAGCGCCACGTAGCCCACGAGATAGGGGAAGAACCGCTCCTGCTGCGCGGCCATCGCCGAGTCGCTGTCGAGCGCCTGGCGGGCGAGGGCGATCTGGCGCTGGGCCTCCGCCGTGTCGCCACGCCGGGCGGCGATGCGGCCCAGGGCGTGCGCCAGCCGGAAGTCCCAGAGACTCTTCGGGTGGGTGCGCGGCTCCGGCTCCTTGTTGCCGAGTTCGTAGCCGAGACGGTAGCCGGCCTCGGCGGCGTCGAGGTCGCCCGCGTCGATGCAGACCCGGGCCCCCTCGTCGGCCATCTCCCCCTGCTGGTAGAAGGCGTTCTGGGGCTCGGCGGCCTCGCGAGTCTTCCAGTACTCGATCACCATCTGCTCGTAGCGCATGGTGTTGGCGCAGTCGCCATCGAAGGCATACGACATCGCCATCGCGCGCTGCGCGGCGGCCTTGTCGGCCGGCGATTCGGCGGCATCGATCTCCTGCTGAATCAGTTCGCGGGCGCGGGTGGTGTTGCCGGCGAGGTCGGCCTGGATCGCCTCGCGCATCGGGCCCGACTGGCGCCCCTGGGCGGCGAGGGGGAGGGTGAACACGGCCGTGCTCGCCGCCAGGGTCAGGAACCGGAATCTGGTGCGCATGGGGAAGCCCTCCACTTGGTCACGAGACACGGGTCGGCTTTGAGTGTACCCAGCGGATGGCTAGCCCGCCATCGTCCCGCCCGAACGGATTCGTTCGGCGAGGTACCGGGAGAAGTGTCCGGCGTAGCGCGCCTGGAGCTCCGGCCGTCGCCAGTCGTCGCCGGTGATCTCGCCTCGGCATGTCGCCGCCCCGCAGCGACAGGGCATCCGCTCGGCGGGATCGCCGTCGATCATCGCGTAGTCGATCGTCAGCTCGTCGCCAGCCGGGATGTCGCGCATCGCCACGAACGTCACCTGTCCCCGAACGCCGACGTTGGGATCGCAGGAGTGGTTGAGGCAGAGAAGATTCGCCTCGACGTCGTCCTCACTCGCCGGTGCGATCCAGAGGTCGTCCTCGATCTGGATCTCGGCGGGAGCGACCCAGTGCAGGATCGGAGCGAGCTCCGCCGTCGTCATGATCCGGCCACCCTTCACCGCCACGATCTCGCCGGAGCCGATCTCGGCGACCGCGAACAGTCCCCGCCCGGCGATCGGGCTGTGGCGCTTCTCGGTGGCGGGATGCAACCAGGAGGCACTCATCGGTTCACCGGCAGCCCGGTTCCTGCCGACATGCCGAGGGCACAGAGTGCGCAGATCCACGCCGCCAGGCTCACCACGATCCGCACGCGGCTCCACATCACCCAACGCTGCACCGTGGTGGCGATCTCACCACTCGACATCCCGGCACCGTGTCCCATGAAGAGCCGAACGAGCGTGGGACGGAAGTAGAGCAGCGTGGAGCCGACGACGAGCAGTTCACCCCCAGCCGCCACCGTGCGCCAGGCCCGCTCCGGCATCGGGGTACCGAGCCCGAAGCCGAGGGCGAGGATGGCGGCGATGGCCACCGCGGAGGTGAGGTACGCCCAGAAGCCCACGCCAGCGTTGAGGGCCACTTGACCAAAGGGATTTCCGGCCTGGAGCGTTGCCGGGACATCGCGCGACCAGAGCGGGACCACCACGCGTGCCTCGTAGATCCCGGCGCCGAGGTCGAGGCCGAGGAGGACGACAAGGAACCAGAGGGTGAGCCGTGCCACTATCGCCTCCACTCGAGGGATCGAAGGCCGACCGCTCGTCGGCCGGGAGGTGGAAGGCTACTCCTCCGACCACACGGCGAGTTCGTTGCCGCTCGGGTCGGTGAAATGGAACCGCCGCCCGCCCGGAAAGTCGAACGGCTCGGTGGCGATCTTCCCGCCGGCCTGCTTCACCTGCTGCAGGGTCGCATCGAGGTCGCCGCTGTAGAGAACCACCAGCACCCCACCCGAGGAGGCAAGCATGTCGGAGCGGAAGCCACCGATCTCGGTGTCGCCCCACTTGATCCCGGCGTAGTCGGGGCCGTAGTCGGTGAACTCCCAGCCGAAGGCGTCGCCGTAGAACTTCTTGGCCGCGGCCATGTCGGTCACGGTGAACTCGAGATAGTCGATCGCGTGGTGGGTGTGGCTGCCGGTGGACATGACGGGCCTCCTGGTGACCGGGAGAAGAGCGTTGACCCGAACGAGAACCGAACCCGCGGATCTGCGCAATCCCTCTCCGGCTTGCCAAGGGGGCGACCGCGACGGCGATCGTTGCCTAGCGCCTGACGCTTCGCTCCGCACCCGGCGGACCTTCCACGCCGGCGGCCACCAGCCTGAGAAAGTAGTAGTACCGCCGTCCGGCCACTGCCGATCGATCGAGGTATCCCAGCGTGGCCGCTGGTGCCTCGGCCAGACGCGCCGGCGCGTCCCCGCCCTGATACCGATAGATGCGCACCATCGCCGTGCTGTCGGCCGCCGGATCCCACTCCAGCAGGATACCGGCTGTGTCGGCCTCGACGCGAAAGCCCGAAGGCGCTGCCGGCGGGGTGACGGTCCGGTGCACCTCAACCGGCTGCGACATCGCGCTATGCAGGCCGGCGAGATTCACCGACACGACCGCGTAGCGCCAGACGCCGCTCCGGGCCGTGGCGTCGCGATAGCGATTCTCCAGCCGTCCCAGCGGCTTGGTGGTGAGCGTGTCCCACGTCCCGGCACCGCCGGCCTGCCGCAACACGAGGTAGCCATCCACCAGCGGATCGAGGCCGGTCATGTCCTGCCACCCCAGCACCACGCCATCGGCATCGGCGTACCCGGAGACCCCGGTCGGCACCGGCGGCGGAGCCACCACGGTGCGCGATGCGGTCGCTGGATTGGAATACTCACTCTCGAGACCACCCGGGCCAACGGCTTTCACGGCCCAGGTGTACTGCCGCGCGGGTCCCAGGGCCGCCGAGCTGTCGACCATTGTGCTGTCGGTCGGTGCCAGCAGCCGGCTGATCAGCTGCATCGGGGTGGCATCCGTCAGCGAGTCGACCGGTGCATCGGTGCGATACACGCGGTAGCCCGAGAGCCGACCGTCGCCGGCCGGGGCCCAGCGGATGCGGAATCCCGCAGCCGCCGTGTCGGCCCGTACGGCCAGCGGCGGTGTCGGGGCAAGGGCCGGACGGAAGTAGGCGAAGACGGCCGCACTCCGTGGTGAGGCCGCACTGCGCAATCCGCTCATCCCGAGGCGGTAGTAGTAGAGCTGCATCGGATCGACCTGGACATCAACGAAGCGACCCGCATCGGCCGGGAGCTCGGCGATCTGTACGTAGCCGGAATCCTGCTGGTGGGAGCGGAAGACCTGGATGGTGCGGATCGGCGCGTCACTGGGCAGATGCCAGGTGAGCACGATGCCCAGCGTATCGACGCCCTGTGCCGCGATCGAGTCGGGCAGCGCCACATGCGCCAGTGGCGCGGTGTACAGCGTGACCGTGTCACTGGCCGGGCCGCGGTTGAAGAAGAGGTCGCGCGGCACGGCATAGTACTGGTACATCGCGCCCGGAGTCACGCGGCGATCCTCGCTGCGCGCCAGCAATGAGTCGCCCGACAGGGTACTGACAGCGACCGAGTCGATCAGCGTGAAGTCTCCGGTCCGCCCTGCCCGACGCCAGATGTCGACAGCCTTGGTTCGGGTGCCCCGCTTGCCGACATACCACCAGGCGATAGTGAGTGAATCGCCCTCCTCGCTGCGCGCCGCCTCGACCGGATCGAAGTGGACTGCTGGCGGGAAGCTCAAGGCGTTCGACACCACCGGATTGGTGGCCTCGCCATTGGCGGTGAGGTCACTCACGCGGTAGATCCATGTCTCGCCGCTCCGCGGTGCCGGGTCGAGGCCGTAGATCCCCAGGGCGAGTCGCACGTCATCGTTGCCGAGGATGGTCGACAACGCGCGGGCCTGTGGTGCGCTGACGATCTGATCCCACGCCGCGGCTTCGGTGGTCTGCTGCAGGGCGTGGACGACCGCACGGCCGGTGGCCGAGTCGAGCCGGGCGAAGAACTGCGCCCCATCGGGTACCGCGCTGACGTCGGCCACCTTCTCCCACCGGCCACCGGGTCGGGCACGCTCCAGTCGGTGCGCCACCACGCCATTGACCGGATGCGCCGGCGAGACGACCGTTCCTTTCAACCAGACGTACGCCCCCCGCGGACTGGCGAAGGCGATGGTGTCGGACCCCGCCACGGCGGCCTGGGCGTGCAATGCGCCCGGCGCCGCAGCCAACACCACCAGGGTCATGGCGAACGCCGCCCGCACCACGGTGTTCACTTGAACCACACTTTGGTATGCGGCCCGATCGCCGCCGCCCAGTCGTATCCCACCTGGGCCTCGGCGCCGAGTCCGATGCTGATGCTCTTGCTGTCGTCGAGACAGATGTCGTCGAGGCCGACCCCGTACGACGCGCTGCCGCGCAGGTCGATCGATGCCTGGCCGCGGGCATACCACGCCCCGTCGCTGCGATAGGCACCCTCGCCGTCGAGGAGCGCCTTGACCTCCGCGGACACGTGCACACACAACCCCATCCCGATGCCACCCTTCACCCCGGCATCGATCCCGGCACCAATACCGATGAGGTAGGTGTTGGCCTTGTCGAAGCTGGCGCCCAGACGGACATCACCCGTCACGTTGCACCACACTTCCACATCGGCCACCCCGATGTCGAATGTCCCGTTCGGACAGACCGGGACCGGGATCGAGGCCGCCCCTTCGAGGAAGAAGCCGTGAACCGTGTGGAAGACGGCCGGCACGTCGCGCTTGCCATACTTCCGGAAGCGGCCGAGCAGGTCGGCGTCGAGAGTCGCGTCGCCGATCAACAGTGCAGCCGAGCCCGACAGATGGGGGGTCTTGAGCGAGAAGCCAGCGCCGGTGAACAGGTACCAGTACCGCTGGGCCGGATCGCCGCTGATCACCATCTCGCTGGTGCCCTTCACATGGGCACCCGCCGCAATGTCCTTCTCCATCTCGACCGATCCCTCGAGCCGTTGCTTCGGGAAGTTCATGGTGATCGCCATGTTCCCGAACGGCGTCGGGATGTTCTTGACCGCAAGCCCGCCGGTCCCGGCATTCACGTCGGTTCCCTGCACACCAATCGACAGGTCACCCGAGACCTGGCCGCCGACATCGAGATGCCCCTGATAGTTGGTGGCCCACTTGCCGCCGGCCACCTTGGCCCCACCCTGCAGCGCACTGATGGCGATCTGGCCCACGTCGAGCGTGGCACCAGATCGCGGCAGCGCCTGGATCTTCTCGGCGGGACCCAGGGGCGAACGGAGGAACGCCGACTTCACCGCGAACTTCTGCGGTACCTCGACGGTGCCATCGCCATGGAAACCCGAGGCGTCGAGGATCCCCTGGTGCACCGAGACCAGCGGCCCACCGATATCGAACGGGGCGATGTCGATCGGGTTGAACTTGAAGACCGGCGGCGCACTGCTGACCGGGCGGGTGTAGTCGATCACGGCAGCCTGGGGTGCCAGTCCGGGGACGTGGAGGTCGAGACCGCCGGCGAAGCTCACCGTCGATTCGGTGATGCCCAGGGTGGAGAGTGCCATGTCACCGGTGTGGTAGAGCTGCACGTGCCCGCCCGGTTCCATCGAGAAGTGCTTCTCACCGTTGGACATGAACCGCCAGCTCTGGACCCGGATCTCGTCGCCCGTGGCCATGCCCGGCAGGGCGGCGATCTGCCCGCCACCGCCAAAGAGTTTCCACGGGCTGGTGGGGGTATCGCGGAGGAACGAGATGTCGCCAGCCACCGAGAGGGGCACGAAGCCGCCGAGCAAGATCGGTCCACCCCCAAAGTGGCCGCCCTCGAGCGACGTGGGCGTGACCGACATGCCGGTGAACGGAAAGTCGATCACGCTGGCCGGCTTGCCGGCCGTCATCGGTACTCGCACTGCTCCCTGCACCAGGGCCAGGCGTCCCTTGCCGAGCGACCAGGTCGGCGCGTCGAGGGTCCATTGCCCCAGGGTGAGCGAGAGCGGCTGATCGCCCTTGGCATCCTGCAGTCCCGCGCCAGCCCCGGTGCCGGGCGTGACGGTGAGGTTGCCCACATGGATCGCCAGGTCGGCAAGCCCGGGGATTGCAGTGTGCAGCGTCGCATCGAGATGCAGCGCGTCGGCAGTCAGGTGGGAACCGGATGCCGCGGCGTCGGCCGGGAAGCCGTCGACCGTCAGCTTGGAGTCGCCACCCTGGACAGTACCGACGTTGTAGCCAGCCGCCGGTGCCGTGGAGACGCCACCGGCGGCCAGCGTCGCGATGCGAGTGCGTGCCGCACCCGTCGCGCCGGGGTCGAGGAGGTGGAGCGAGTCGAGGAACACCAGTGCCGCCGTAGTCACCGCGAACGAACCGGGCAGCAACGCCACCGGCGCCTTGAGCGCACCCTGGCCACCGCCCTGGTCGGTCACATCGATGCCCCCGTGCTGATGCTGGCGCACGAGGTACTTCCCGAACAAGACGAGCGGCAGGTCGCTGTCGACCAGGTGCACGGCGCCGCCGACCGGGACTGCATTCCCGCCGGTGGCGCTCACCAACACGCTGTCGAATTGCAGCGTCCGCCCGGATTCGGTCGGCGCGAAGTCGGAGCCGGTCGGCAACGAGGTCAGGTGGCCGCTCAGCACCGCGCCCTGCCCGCTCTTTCGGTAGCCCTGGATCTCGGCGGTGAAGCCGAGCAAGGTGGCGGGCAGGCCATCGGCCACGGCGGTGAGATGGAAGTCGCGGGTCGCGGCGGTGCCGACGGCGGTGGTCACCTGGGCCGAGTCGCCCACGAAACTCGAGGCGGCCTTCGCGGCTCGCACCAGATGCTGGCCCGTGGGTGCACCATGCAGCGCGTAGTGTCCCTTGGCATCGCTCACATCCGACAGGTCACCACCACCGGGCCCGGCACCGGCCAGGAAGACGCGCGCGCCGGGAAGGATCGAATCAGTCCCCGCACCGGCGTACACCGTCCCCTGGATCGTCGCGCCCGATGCGAGGCCCAGCACCGACATCGACGGTGTGCGGCTCTCGGGTACCGGCACCTGCGGCGACGCACTCAGGAAATCCGAGCCCGGCGGTGGCGTGATCTCCACCGTGACCTGCTCGAAGGAGTCGACCGAGGTGGCCTTCCACTCGAAGGTCACCGTCCCGCTGGCGTCGGTGGTGGCCGACGGACGACCCGGCTCGTTGGGGAGCTGCACGGTCGCTCCCTTGATCGCGGGTGCGGATTGCCCCGGGGCGATGCGGATCACGCGCGGCTGTCCCACCACCGTCATCCGTCGCGCCGCCGGTGGGGTCGCCTTCAGCGCCACCACCTTCACCTTGAGCCGGCGCATCCGGAGATAGACCATCACCTTGCCGAGGTCCGACGCGCCCTTGGCGATGGTCATGGCGGTGTCGGTCGGGAAATAGTCGGGTCCGGCATCGACATGCACGGTTTGCTTGCCTGAACTCGCCGGCACGGTCGCTCGCCACGCGATCAGGTGCAGTCCCTGGGCCGTGGCATTGGCCGCCGCGCCAGTCATCTGCACGCCTGCCCCAGCCCGGGCCTGCCCGCCGGTGGCCCGTGCCTGGCCGCCCGATGGCGGTGCCGGCTGACCACCGCCACCCGGTGCCGACCAGGTCAATCGGTTACCGATCGGCATCAGCTGCTGACCCTGATCGTTGCCGAAGACCGGTTGGGCGTCCACGCTCTGCCCCGCACCGACATTCACCCTGCCCGGCACCGGCGCTCCGTGTTCATCGACCAGCGAGATGGTGACGCTTGCCTCGGGCTGCAGTTGATGATCGAACTGGTTCACCACGCCCGAATCGGCGGTGAACACGTTCGAGTCCGGCCGGAAACCCGGGGAGTGGACCCGCACCACGTACTGACGGTTGGCCTCGAGACCAGTGATCACGAACTTGCCGTCGTCTTCGGGCTTCACCGCATGCAGGATCATCGTCCCGCCGACGCCGGGCTGCACCAACACCATCAATGCCTGGGGCATCGGCTTCCGAGTGTCGGCCCGGACCACGGTTCCCGCATACATCGGGGGCTTTGGCGAGACGGGCACCTTGGCCCGGTAGACTCGGCCACCCTGGTAGTCTTCGTTGAAGACCGCGTTGTCCCAACCCAGCGGGTCGTCGAGCAGCATCTGATGGCTGACGGGAATCGAGGCCTGGTAATAGTTGGCCGTCGGGTTGTTCGGGTCACTGAAGACCCGCAGCGAGTAGCGGTCCGCCGCACCGACGTTCTTGACCAGGTGATGGAATGTCACCGTGCCGTTGATGTCGGTGACTCCGTCGGCAATGATCTCGAACAGCCCGTACTTGCCGTGCGGCGCCGGCGCCGTTCCCTCGTTGGTCGGGATTCCCGGGGCACGGAACGGCCGCAGCAGCTGCACCCGAGTCCCGTCTTCGTCGCCTGGGTTCCGGCCCGCATGGCGGTCACCTGCAGCGCATAGCTTCGCACCAGCGCCACCAGCGTGCCGACATCACCGCTGCCACTGCTGCGCACCAGTTCGTCCGACGGGCTGGTGTAGTGCGGATCGCCCACCTCGACGGTGTAGAAGCGGACCAGGTTGGCGCCACTCTCGTGGTAGGCGAACTCGTTGCTGCCACTCGAGACGGTGGTGTTGAGGGCCAGCAGGCCGGTGGGAAGATCGTCCTGGAAGAGGAAGGTGAATCGGCCGTCCTTGGCGGTCGTCGTGCTGGCAACCACTCGGTGGTTATCGTCGTAGGTCTTGCCGGCGGCCGAGAGGGTCGCATCGCGAATCCACGCGCGCGCCGTCCGGTAGCGCACCACCAGGCGCACCGTCACCCCGGCGAGGGGATCGGTGCGCGGGGCGTCAGGAGATGCGGTGGCCCGGCGGCGGGCGGCGGTGCGTTGCCACCGTTCCCGGCATCGCCTTGCCCTGGCCAGCCTGCCCCTGCAGCTCGAAGCTGTGACCGGTCGAGGCCCCGCCGAGATAGGCGGCAACCCGGCGGGGCTTTCCCACACCGTTCGGCTGGAAGGTGTAGACCAGACGGCCACTCAGGGCGGCGTTGTACAGCAGGTCCGGGTTCCCGGATGCGTCGGCCACCGGGGGTGCCTGTTGTGCGATCCCGACCTTGGCCCGCCGGAAACTGTAGACCTCGCTCAGTCCGTTGTTCCTGCCTACCGGTTTCACCGCGCCGAGCTCGGCGCGGGGTCCCTCGAGCGCCTGCACCTGCCAGGCGTACGTCTTGGTCGCCTCGAGCGCCGGGGCCGAAGCCGGGTACGCGAAGGTGGTCAGCCCGATCACCTCCCGCTCGACCATCGGGGTCCCGGCATTCAAGGCTTGCTCCGGTGTCTGTCCGGAGAGTACTTCGGCGATCCGAAGCAGGTAGGTCGGTCGCGACACATCCCGGGGCGACGACCGGCGTCCATTGGAAGGTCGGATGCGG
This sequence comes from uncultured Gemmatimonadales bacterium, assembly GCA_963817715.1. Lineage (GTDB taxonomy): Bacteria > Gemmatimonadota > Gemmatimonadetes > Gemmatimonadales > GWC2-71-9 > Palsa-1233. Next base: position 522,586 of record CAWFPG010000004.1, on the reverse strand, counting down.
CTGGGCGACCTCGGCCCGATTGGCCGGCAGGATCAGGTGGGGCGGCGGCGCCGTGATCGTCACGGGTCGGACAGCCACTGGAGCCGCGCGGGCGCGGCGAGAATGAAACGGCACAGCGGTGGATCGCCATCAACCGCACCGCCACGTCGGCGCCGGCTGGCGGCGGCTGGATATCGAGGCAGAGCTGGTAGCTCCCCGGTGGCAGGGTGCCGCTTTGGGCCACCGTCCTGCGCCGCCGGGCGCCAGTTCATCCGGCTCCATGGGGCGAGCTGCGGTGCCCGGATCAGCCGGGTGCCGGCCGGAAGCTCGTCGATGTTGGCTGGCACTTCGCCGAACGGCTTGCCGTCCTTGAGGAGTGACACCGTGGACCGAACGCTGATCGGCTGCTTGAGCGTGGTCTGCACCACCACCATCGCGATCGAGGGGTCGGTGCCCCAGTCCTGCCACTCGGCAACCGGTTTCGGCACCGTGATGGTCACGTTGATGACCGGTGTCTGCTGCGAAGTGGCGACCGGGGCGACCAGGATCACCGCTGCCGCCAATCGGGTTGCTGGCCCGGCGAGCCTTCGCATCAGAAGACGTATTTCCAGGTCAGGTTTCCGGTCGTCTCGTCGAAGGCGCTCCCCGGCATGGCATCGCCGAAGGCGTAGTGGCGGCGTGAGAACTGGAAGGTGAGTTGCTGGCGTGGGGTGACCGTCAACGACGCGTTGACCTGGGGATAGATCTCATGGTCCGCCGCGGTTCCGGACACGCCGCTCGAGGTCCATTGCACCCCGAGCGTCGACTGCAGCCGGCCCTCGAAGGCCGGGAACGACAGCGCCGGGTAGACCGTGGTCAGGTTGGTGCTGATCGCGGCGATCTTCACCTCGGTCACGGTCCCGGTGGCGTTGAACGACACGCCCGACGGGAAGGTCAGCGTATAGGCGAGCATGCCGCTCCCGGTGCGGGTGTTCTGCAGCCCGGTGATCCCCGGGGAGGTGTTGTCGGCGGTCTGCCATGTTCCCGAGGCCACCAGGGCCTGCTGGGCGGAGCCGGTCTGCCAGGTCAGTCGCGGGGTGAGGACGTAGGCCGCATTCACGTTCTTGAGGGCAAGCAGGGGATCGGCGCTCTGGATGTCGTTGACGACGTTGCTGGCACTGCCATCCACCCCAAACACCGACGAGGGCTGCCAGCTCGCGGTGAAGCTGTAGATGCCGCGCACCTTGGTGGTGCTGGGAAGGTCGTTGTCGAGGTTGTCCTGCTGCACACCGGCCTGCAGCCCCAGCGAGACGGTGCCCCGGTGCCATTGTCCAGTGGCTTCATAGCGGACCTGGTCCGACTGCAGTTGGGTGTTGCCGAGGGCGCGGTAGTCGGGCCCGACATAGGTGACCTTGGCGCCGGCGGATCCCTCGGGAACTTCCCACGACAGCGCCGCCGACCCGGCCGTGCCACTCACGGCTGCCAGGCCGGTCCGCGTGTCGGCCCGGTAGCTGGAGCGATCGCCCTCGACCTCGAGCCAGAGGCGCCTCGCCGAGAACGGCACCTTGGCGTGAATGCCGAAGACCACGTTGTCCTGCGGCAGCGCGGTGCTGGTGCTGCCGGCCGCGCCCAGCGAATTCTCCCGGTCGCTCGCCTGCACCACCGAGGCCTCCAGCAGCAGGCCGCTCGGCGCCTGCCACCCGAGCCGACCGATCCCCATCCAGCGGGCGAATTCCGGTTGGACCAGCTGTCCCGGCGCGGGCATGATCGCCCGACGGGCGCGACCGTAGCCGGCGTCGAAACGGAGTTGTCCCGGGTGTCCCTCGAGACCGCCGCCGAGCAGCGTCGCATCGCCGAGGGTCAGGTCGGTGAATCGCGGGGTGTACTGTCCGGCGTGCAGGGTGTAGTCGCGCCACGTCGGGCTGATGCCGATCTGGTTGATGTTCTGGCGGAAGCTCACCTGATCGGTGGAAAGCAGCGCCTGAAGCGGGACCTGCACCTGACCGTTGGCGAAGCCGAGGGTGGTGTTCACCTGCAGCCGTCCGGTCTGATCGGGGCGCGCGGCCGTCCCGCCAGTCCCGGTCAGGTTATACAGCTCGCCGAACGCGGTGATGCTGCCAGTTGCCGTCATGCCGCCGGCCGCGGCGGAATATCCGCCGCGCGAAAGCCCCGCCATCTCCGACGCCAGGCCGTTCCCGCCCCGCGCATCGATGCCGATCCCGAATCCGTGTCGCTAGCGCGCTCCACCGACTCGCGCCGGCTCAGTGCTGTTGCGGGCGTGGGGGCCGCCGACTCCGGCGGTCGATAGCAGAAGGTGTAGATCCGGCTCCGGCCCTCGTTGTTGCCGACGGGGACCGCGATCATCTCGATGTCGCTCCCCTGCACCGTGATCGCCTGCACCTGCCAGGCATAGCACTGCCCGCTCCGGCAGCGGATACGCGGCGGCCGAGTACAGCAGGGTCGTCTGTTGGTAGAGGTTCGCCTCGAGCACCGGTCGGTCGCTCTCGAGGGCTTCGCGAGGCGTCTGGTTGCCGATGATGGCCACCAACCGGAACCGATAGGAGGCATTGTCGACTCCCGTGACCGGCGTCCACTGGAACACCGGGGTCGGCAGCGTGATGCTCGACCGATCGGCCGGGAAGAGCAGCTGGGGCGGCACCGGGTAGCGGATCGCCCGGGTGGGGGCCGTACTCTGGGCCGGACTTCTGCCGGGTGTTGCGGTGAGCAGCACTGCGGGAACAACAGCCGCGCGGATCAGCCAGGAGACGTGTCTCCAGAGCCTGAACATGAGTGCGCCTCAATGAGGGGGGAGAGACACCACTACTACCACTTCAATTGTCGGCAGGGCCATCGGCGGTGCCAAATCGAGGTTAGGGGAACACCGGCAACCGCGTCAAGTGCGGCAGCTTCCGCCGGCGTCACGAGCCGAGGGTGGCTGGTCGGGGTCGAGACCGTCGAGTCAGCGAGCTGGGCCGAGGCGAGGCGATCGATGGCGATCGCGTCAGGGCCGACGCCGCGCGCGACTTCGCCGGAGGTCCCCCGCTCGACTCCGGCGCCCCGGGCGTCACCGGCGGCGGCCAAGCCGACGGCGCCAGCGCCAGTGCGGTTATCCACAGCGCCGGGCACGCCGGGAGGCGGGTGTCCCGAGTCGAGCGATCGGTGTCCCTCTCAGGGGACAGCGGCCGACTCGTCGACGCGTCAGCTCCCCGGTCATCGCGCAGTCGGTTCGGGTCGAATCCACATCAGGTCGCGCTGCTAACCGACTACCCCGCTTGTTGTTGCGAGGCGCTCACGCATCACTGGAAGCCTCGCGCTCGGGGCCGCAACCGCCCCATTGCATCGCACCTGACCATCGGCGGCCATGCGATGGGGCCAGCTATCGCTATCATCGGCGACACACAACCTGCCGTCCGGCTCTTTCGTACGCACCATCCCGAACCTGCCGCACTGCCAGCACCAACACCCAGGCCGCTGGCACCATCAGCACCAGGAACAACCCGACCCGCACCCAACCCAGCGGCCGCTCGATCATGGGACTGAACAGGATGTCCCCGAGGCCGAAGAGCACCCCGAAGAGGCCGAGCCCTGCCGCGTGCTCCGGCGCCACCGCGGCCTGCCACTCGGGTTTCCGGTACTTCTGCACCACATCGAGATAGGCCAGAAACCAACCGACGCCGACTGCCCAGCCAAGATCCATCCTGGTCCGGATGAACAGACCGACAAGCCGCCATGCCACCACGAATCCGATCCACTTGTAGGCGGCGAGCACGACCAGGGCACGAGTGGAGGGAACGGGGTCTCGGCTCATCCTGATGATCGCTCGTCGGTGTCCCCGCCCCGCAACTCCCGCATGAACTCCTGCCCCTCCACTAGCGCGGTCACCTGCTTGCCGAGCTGATGGTGTTCCTCTCGGAGCTTATCGATCTCCTCGGCGAGCGCCTCCAGCTCGCCGGGCGGCGCCTTGGCGACCTCGTATGCCTTGATGGCGCGGAGCGTCAGGTAGCCACCCCCGAAGACCATGAACAACCAGAGGAAGCTCACCGCGATTTCTCCCCTTGCGGCAATTCGACACGCTCCGATTCCCGCAGCGACGCCTTGTCGAGTCCGGAGAGCTCGCTCGACAGGAGTGCCACCTGGGTGCGGAGTGCCCGTACTTCGTTTGTGAGATCCTGGACCTGAATGGTGCCGCCCTTCCGACGCTCCACGGCCCGTACGAAGCGCCAGAAGAGGTAGATCGCGCCCGCGAAGGGCAGTAACACCACGGCGATGATCATGAGTTCCGGGAGACCAAGGTTCGGCATGGTCAATCTCCCGGAATCAGGTCAAGGCGCTCCTGGCTCACGATGCGCCGCTGGGCGCCTCTGCGCGCCACGCTGAGCGTCAATGCCGACGAGAGACCACCCACCGTCCCGAAGCCGGCTGCCATGGCCAGGATCATGGTCCAGTCCGTACCACCCAGGGAATTCACCATCAGGTCGACATCAAGCAATCCGAGCCACGCCGTGGCAATCCCCCCGATGATCGCCACCCGCCAAAGCGAGAGGCCATCGAATCGCCGTGAGCCACCCAGCAGCGCCAGCAAACCGCTGAAGAGCATGCCGCACAGCGCCCCGACAATCGCACCGCCGATCGACTGGAACAACACGTTGTCGAGGACCATGAGGAGGTCGCCATGACGGATCGGAAACCAGTACTCGACCACACTCACCATGAGTGACACCGCTCCCCATCCAAGCCCCCACATCAGGCCCAGACTCAATGCGGCGCGCAGCCTGCCACTGCTCGGACTCCTCATGACGACTCCATTCCTTGGCGCTTCATTGTGGTCGACGCTGCTAGTCCCGCACGATCTCCGCCTTGGCCACGTGACCGGTCGAATCGAGGTCGATCACCAGCCACTCCGAGTCGATCCGGATCCAGCCGCGCTCCGGTCCCAGCCAGTACACATAATCGCGCTCGACGAAGTAGTCGGTCTTCGGCTTGGAGCCGAGGAGCGCCTCGACCGAGTCGCTGGTGAGTCCGTCGAGCAGGTGGCGCCTGAGCAGGTCATCGGTCATCTCGAGTCGAGGTCAGGGCGCGTCGCGGAAGGCGGTGGAATCCTGCCAGAGCTGCGGATCAAAGCGCCTCCGACTCACCTGCTTCCACACGACCATTGCGCACACGAGGCCGATCAGGATGGCGATCCACCTCCGCCGGCGATGCCACCTCGCCCAGATGGTGCGCCAGGCGCCAGTAAAAGAGGACCAGGAATCCGGCCATGATCCCTCCGATAACGAGCTCATCCGGCACGGCATTGGGATCGCTGGAGATGAACCCGGCGAGACTGGCAACGGCGACCAAGGATGTCACCACCACGAAGAACCCGGGCAGGAATCGGATCCCGAGCACCCAGTGGACCGCCAGCAACCGGCCGGCGAAATCACGACCAGCGCCTCCACAATTTGCTCGATAGGCGACCCAGAGACCAACCGCTGTCATGGTCAGGAGGACGATTTCAGGCCAAACCGGTGACCTCGCGTCCGGCACTACCGGAAACGGTACCAGTCTCAACAGCAGTGGCGGCAACCAGATGCTGGTCAGCATCCAGAGCAGGTATCCCAGCACGTCGCGCGGCGGGACCGGACCGGCACGCATTTGTGCCTTCAACTCGTCAATCCGCCAGAAGTACACTCAGCCTCCCCGAGCTGCCGATCGTGACTTCACGGCCCGTTGAACCCCGCCGGCACTGACGAGGTTGGTGTGGGTGATCCAGCCGTCGAGGCCGGGTGTGAACTTGTGCTGAGGTGCATCGGCGGGAGGCATGGGGGATGCTCCGAAGATCGAGAGGTGGGCGAACCGCTGCAGGATAGTGTACAGTCGGCGGTCGGCCTCCGGAAGGCGCCGCGCCGGACAACACCCGCCGACGCCGTTGCCTATTTCAACCGCACCGCCGTGAACGGCATCTGGTACTGCTCCCCGGGCACGTCCGGCAGCATCGGCACTCCGTTCACGAGCACCCGCCACCAGATCACGAAGGTGATCGTCCCGGTCATGGTGGTGCCGGTGCGGGTTCCCTGGATCCGGGTTGCCCCCGCGGGACCAATCTGCGTCCCGACATTTATGATGTCGTACGACGCGGTTCCGAGCGTCGTCTGCCCCATCAGGGTTCCTTGCCCGAGGCTGGTGCTCGACTGGGTCCAGGCGTTGGACTGCCAACCGGTGAAGAACGGCCCCACCCCGCTCACCTGGGCCGGCGAGACACCCAGCGGGACGCGGAGTTCACCCGGCGCGCGAGTGGGGGTTGGGCAGCACTGCCCGGCCGGCCAGGTCGAGGCCGGCAGCACCCGCAGTCGGAGCACCTGGCTGGTCCCCTCGTCGTCGACGGCAATCAGCGCCGAGTGCGGCGCCATGATTGCGCGATTGATCGCGTCGAATTCCTCACCCGAGGTGCCGGGGTCGCCCAGCTCGATGAAGCCGTCGAGGTCAGCCAGCGTCTCCAGTCGCCAGAACGGTTCCCCGGAACTGGTGTGGACGGTGTCGATCGCGAGTACCGGGTCCGGGTCACTGGCGTTGGCGGGTTGGCCCAGAAGCGTGGCGATCACCTCGTAGTCCCCAGCCGACTGATAGTTGTGGGTCGCGTCGGGGAGGTTGAGGTTCTCGGACATGGTGCCGTCACCCCACTCCCACCGGAGCCGGTAGGTCGCCGGCGGCGAGGGAATGTCGGCCGAGAAGCTCGCCTGCGAGCTGCTGCTATCGAAGGTGAACGGATCCGGGGTCACCTCGAACGGCGCATCGAGCAGATCAAAGGTGACCGCGGAGATCTGCTTGTTCACCCCTCGGGCCACCCCAGGGGGGCGGCGTAGACGGTGGTCCTGGATCCTGGTACCCGGCGCCCTGCAGCAGGGGACCGACCGGGAGCTTGTCGCTCCCCGCAAGAATCGTGGCGGATTGGATGGTCGCGAGGACATGGCCGACATGGCCACACCGTTCCCCTGGCTCTGGAACGACAACGACAGGGTGGAGAGCAGTTCGCGAATCATCACGTCGCGCTGCGTCGACTGTTGCCACTGCTGATATGGCTGCAGGCCTGCCCCAGGAAAAGCCTCCAGCGACACATCCGGGACCGGAATCCCCGCGTTGTCGGCCAGACTCTTGTTGGCGAGCGCCTGCTGCGATCCCGAGAGCGTCGCCGCGGCACGCACCTCGGCCAGGAGCGGCGTGACCGTCTCGAGTGGCGCGATGAACGAGGGAAGCGGCAGCATGTCGATTGCCTGCACGGCGTTGCCATCCACCGTGGGCAGGGCACTGAACGGCTGGAAACCGTTGGCACCGCGCACCAGACTACCGACGCCGCTCGACGCCGGCAGCACCACACCGACGGTGTTGTCGGTCGATGAGACGGCATTGGCGTAGACCGGCACGCCGCCCTGGGGCCGCAGCGCCATCATCGGTGCGTCGTGCGTGACCGATAGCGTGGCGACATCTGTTCGTGAATCAGCTGGTCGCGACCCGGGCGAGCGACTTGCTGGAGCGCGATCTGGTACTGGTCGATTGACGTCTGCAACGGCGACTCGAGTTCGACCTGTGCCAGCACCACCGCGGCCAGCCCACCGACCGACGAATAGATGCCGGGCACCGTGAGCGGCGGGAAGAGGGTCCCGAGCCGTGCCCCGCCGTCGGCGGTGGCGATCGCCTGGAACGCCGCGATGGCGGGACCGTGGCCGTCGGGCGCCCAGTAACTGCCGTCCTCCAGCACCGGCCAGCGATCGGTCGCGGCGTTGATCACCGATGCCACCGCTGGCATCGGCAACGGGATCCGGATCGGAATGAGCTGGCCGATCGACTGCGGTCCGCGAAGGCCCCCTCCGCCGATCAGGGTCGGGGGAGCACCGGGTCCCAGCAGGAGCCCGGCATGGAGGTGCGCCGTCACGATCCGTACCGAGTGCTCCGTCCGGGCCACGATCGGCAGGAATTCCATGGCGCCACGCACGGGATCGCGGAAGGCGACGACCACCGCCGAACCAGCGGCTTGCTCCACCGGCACATCGAGCGTCATCAGATGGTCGCTTCGACGCTGGGTGGTGCCAACCTCGAGCACCGGTCCGGCGACCTGGAACCCCGCAGGCAGCGGGGGGAGCGACGGTTGCTCACCCACATGAAATGTCCAGGTGCCCGAGCTGGAGAAGGCGCCGGAGGGGACGCTGAGCGAGAGCCCGTGATACGGATGCGCCGAATCGTTGATCGTGAACGAGCCACCCGCGGTGCCGATCGTCATCTCGAGCGTCTCGGTGCCGGGCACCAGCGACGCCTGGAAGACCACGGCCGGCAACGATCCGACCGTGGCCGACAACCGCTGTTCGCCCGAAGGGCCAAGAGTCCACTTCCCCACCCGGGCCACGCCGGAGCCATCGGTGGTGGCAGTGGCCCCGTCGACCGAACCGCCACCACTCATCACCGCGAACTGGACACTCACGCCCGGGAGGGTCTGGCCCTCGGCATCGCGAACCGCCACAGCCGGTGCGACCGCGACGGCAGAACCGCCGGCGGCCGTTTGCTGGTCGCCGGTGGCCACGGCAACCGAGGCCGGTGTCGAGGCGGGTGGCGGCGGAGGAGGCGCGAACGACGAGGGATCGCCACCGCACCCAGCGAGCAGGAGGAGGAGTGTTGCGGAACGAGTCGCCAACATCGGCTCCCAATGGTGTGAGGATGTCACCATTCAGCTCACAAGGATTCCAGCGCGCACCGGCCGGGCGTGAATTGTGCTTGTGTGCATCGTCGGGAGGCACGGGGGGATGCTCCGAGAGGCGGGATGGGTGCTGCAGGCTCCCTCTAGTGTACCATCTCCCATCGAATCACGGGAGTCTCGACCCCGGCTCCGGCCTACTGTCGCTGCATGGTGTGCCGACAGGCAACCGCCTCCGGCGCGTCGGGCACCCCGTAGCTCGCCCGCAGCAGTCGCACCGGTGCCTGCGGCGCCATCTCCAGCACGAAGATCGTGGCGTACTCGGCGTCGCAGAGGTCGCCGATCTTGGGACCACCGAGTGCCCCGATGATCGCACCGAGGGTATTGGAGTGCCCCACCACCAGCGCCGCCGACCCGGCGGGCAAGGCCCGGACCGCCGCTGCCGTCGCCGCCGCCTGGCTTGCCACGTCGCCCCGGATCGGCACCACCACCGGCGTCAGGCCTCGCGCCACAGCCGTGGGCTCGGCGGTCTCGGCCGTGCGGCGATACTGCGACACGAAGATCGCCTCGACCGGGAAAGTTGGCGAGCGCGCCCTCGAGCGCCTCGGCCCGCTGCCGCCCGATCGCCGAGAGATCCGGATCACCCGACTCGGCCATCTTCTCCGCGTGACGAACCAGGATCACCGTGGAGGCCTGGGCGCCGAGGTGCGGGGCGCCATGACCGCAGCCATGACCCCAGCGAGCATGAGAGCACGAGTCCATGTCATCGTTGGTCCGTTCGTCGGGAGGTCGGTCCTTCATGCAATCCACAGCGGCGCCGGTGGGATCACCCGGGCGATCATTAACACGCCGAGGAGCACCGGTCAGGGGTGACCTGCCGGGGCTGCGGTCACCCTGAATTCGTACTGCGCCGATCGGCGCCCCGGTCACCCCCTCCCGCTACCGCCGGAGCTCCCACGCCACGTTGATGATCTTCCAGTCGGCGCCAAACCGTGCCACGTGGAGGTAGTCGACCCAGCTGCCCTGCCCCGATCCGCACCATCGCCATGTCACGGTAGCGATCGAGGATCCGGCATCGAGCTCGGCCGGCGTCGGCTCGCCGCTGCCTCGCCCTCGCATTATCGCGGTGAGCTTGACCAGGTCATCGGGCCCCGGTTGGCCGGCGACTCGTCGTGGCCGCGATCGCCGCTTGGCGAGGTCGGGATGCAGCGCCCGCCGCATCCGGGCGGTGTCGCCGGTCGCGAAGCCGTCGATGTAGTCCCGGGCGGTGGCGATGATCGCCGCCTCGTCGCCGGATCCGGAGGCGGAGGCGACGACTGGCCGGCGACCGATGCCACGGGCGCGATGAACGCAAGCAGGACAAGACCGATCTGACGCATGAGCACCTCCTGAACGACCATGATGGCGAAGGCGGATGAAGATCACGGGAAGACAGGCGGACAGGCGCGGTCTCGATCGGTTGACGTATCCTGCTGAGATGACCTCGCTGGTCACCACCCCACCACGGAGCCCCGATGCCGACACGGACCACGCTGGTGCTCGCCATCCTCCTGCTGGGCTGCTCGAGGCAACCGACCGCAACGCAGCCGCCGAAGTCCGTCGCCTGCGGTGCCCGCCAACTGGCCTCCGAGGACGAGTTGGTGGGATGCATCACGCAGGATCGCCCTGTGGAACCACATGGTCGCCTGGCAGCAGATCGCCGACGCCAATCCCGGTCCCGACGGACACCCGTCGCGCAACGCGGGTGAGCCCGGCTACCTGGCCTCGGTCAACTACGCCGCCGATCTGTTGCGGGCAGCAGGCTATGCGGTGACGATCCAGCCCTATACCCTGCCGTACTATGGCTGGGCAAGCACGCCGATGCTGAGCGAGATCTCGCCCACGGCACAGGAGTTTGCGCTCGGCGCCGATTGGCAGACCTCGTACTACTCCGGCTCCGGCGACGTGACCGCCCCGCTCCAGCCGGTCGGGGGCATCATCATCCCCGCTGGCGCGGCGCCCAACACCTCCTCCAGTGGCTGTACGGCCGATGACTTCGTGGGATTCACCCCCGGTAGCATCGCGCTGATCCAGCGGGGGACCTGCTCCTTCGCCACCAAGCTGGCCCTGGCCGCTGCCGCCGGGGCCCCGGCGGCGATCATCTTCAACGAGGGTCAGGCCGCCCGGACGGCGGCAAGCGTGTGTGGCCAGCTCAGCGGCACGACCATCCCGGTCGCCTGCCTGGCCTCGTACGCCGTCGGCGCAGGGCTGTACCAGCAGGCCCAGGCCGGGCCGGTCACGGTGCACCTCAGGGTCGAGCCGATCATCGATCCCGCTCGCACCGACTACAACCTGATCGCCGATTCACCCTACGGCGACCCGGACCACGTGGTGGTGGTCGACGCCCACCTCGACGCCATCTATGGCGCGGGCATGCTCGACAACGCATCGGGATCGGCCACGATCCTGGAGATCGCGCTCAACATGGCCAGCACGCCCACCCAGCAGCAGCTCCGCTACATCTGGTTCGGCGGCGAGGAACTCGGGCTGCTCGGGTCGTACCACTACACCCAGCACCTCCCCGCCGATGAACTGGCGAAGATCGTGTTCGACGTCGATGCCGACGTGACGGCGACCCCCAACTACGTCTATGCCATCGCCGATCCGGCCAACTCCCGGAGCGCCGCGAACTTTCCGGCCGGCGTGATCGCCGCCTCCGAGCGCGGCAACCAGTATTTCGTGAGCTACTTCACCCGCCACGGACTGCCCTACTCGCGTCGCAGCAACGACGGCACCGATTCGTATGCGTTCGCCTTGGCCGGCGTGCCGAACACCGGCGTGCTGACCGGGCAGGACTGCTGCAAGGGCCAGGCCGACGTCGACCTCTTCGGCGGCTCCCTCGGCAACTACGAGGGCCACGTGCCGGGGTACGACGGCGGCTTCGTCGACCGGCCGTTCCTGTGGGGTGACAATCTCGACAACAACGACCCCGTGGTGCTCACCACGGTCTCGAAGGCGGTGGCCGCCGTGGTCTACCACCTGGCCAACGACCCCGCTCTCAGCGGTGGGGCCGGCGTGCGACGGGCTCCGGTCAACTCCGGCCTCGTCGACAGCCCCGCGTTCCAGCAGGGACGGACCAGGAACGCGCCGCGCTGACCCGCCGCCTCACCCGGTGAAGATCACCCGCAGTGCCTCGATCAGCTCGGCCTGGGTGAACGGCTTGCCGATAATTGCCCGGACGCCGAGCCCCGTCAGTTCATCGCGTTCCGCCTCGCCGACCAGCCCGCTCATCACGACCACGCCGATTTCCGGCGACTGGACCCGGAGCCCTCGCACGAAGGCGAGTCCGTCGAGCTCCGGCATGTGCAGGTCGGTGATCACCGCCGCCAGCTCTGCCCGGTGCTCTGCCACTTCGTGCAGTGCCACGGTACCGTTCGACGCCGTTCGCACGCTGAAGCCCATTCGCGTCAGCACCCGGCGCAGAATCTCGCGGACTGCGCTGTCGTCATCCACCACGAGAATGACCTGGCCGGCTCCCTGGAACTTCTCGATGATCGGGGTGGGTAGGGTGGCCGTCGCGCCGTCGGTGGCGTGAACCGGCAGGTAGACCCGGAAGGTGGTCCCCGTCCCCACGACTGAATAGACCCGAACGATGCCTCCGTGGCCCTTGATGATCCCCATCGCGGTGGCCAGGCCGAGCCCGGTTCCCTTGTCGGCCGACTTGGTGGTGAAGAACGGTTCGAAGATCCGCTCCACCACGTCGGGGGGGATCCCCTCGCCGGTATCGGCAACGCGAATGACCACGAATCGCCCGGGGGCAACGCCCAGGGCTTCGGTTTCCTCGGATGCCTCGAGCCCCACGACCCCGACCTCGAGCGTCAGGTCGCCACCTTCTGGCATCGCATCCCGGGCATTGAGGCAGAGATTCAGCAGCACCTGGTGCAGCTGGGTCGCATCGCCCAGGACCGCCGGGATCCGGGGCGGACAGATCACCCGCAGGTTGATGTTCTTCGGGAAGGTGCTGCGGATGAGTCGTTCCAGCTCCTCGAGCACCGGTCGCAGCCGCACCGGCAAGCGATCGCCCTCGGCACCCTTGGCGAAGTTCAGCAGCTGCTTGACCAGGCTGGCGCCCCTCCGGGCACCGCCCTCGATGAGATCGAGGTCATCTTCGGCACCATCCGGTATCTCCTGCCGCAGGAACTGGGTGGCCATCAGGATCGGTGCCAGGGCGTTGTTCAGGTCGTGCGCGATCCCGCCGGCGAGGGTCCCGATGCTCTCGAGTCGCTGGGCGCGCCGCACCTGCACGGCATGGTGCTCCTGCTCCGTGATGTCTCGCTTGACCGCCACGTAGTTGATCGTGGTTCCGGTCGCATCCCGGACCGGCGAGATCGTGGCCTCCTCGATGTAGAACGTCCCGTCCTTGCGTCGGTTGGTCAGCTGGCCTCGCCAGACCCCCCCCGCGTTCAAGGTTGCCCACATCCGGCGGTAGAACGCCGCGTCGTGCTTGTCGCTCTTGAGCATCCGGGGATTCTGGCCAATGGCCTCCTCACGACTGTAGCCTGTGGTCGTCTCGAACGCCGGATTCACGTCGATGATGGTTCCCTCGACATCCGTGATCACGATCGCCTCGCCGACCTGTTGCACGGCCATCGCCAGCAACGTCTCGGCCTGTTCCGCACGCTTCAATGGCGTGATATCCAGATAGGTACCCAGCACTCCCGTGACCTCGCCGGTCGCGTCGCGCAGCGGCACCTTGCTCGTCAGGAGGGTGAGGGTCTCCCCGGTCGGCGTGGTCTGCGACTCCTCGATCAGCAACCTGGGTTGGCCACTCTCGATCACCCGACGGTCATCGGCCTGGTAGCCTCGGCCTGGGCGCTCCACGCCAACTGGTGGTCGTTCCTTCCGACGATGTCGCCGGGATCGGCAAGGCCGGCGTCGCGAGCGAAGACCGAGTTGCAGCCGAGATAGGTCAGGTCCCGGTCCTTCCAGAACACCCTGATCGGGAGTGCGTTGATGATCTCCCTCGTGAAGTGCTCCGAGGCCCGGACCGCCGCCGCCGCGCGCCGACTCTCCGTCATGTCGCGGACGTTGCACTGGATGACGCGCCTGGCCGTCCACCCGGTAGACATTGCTGACGAACTCCACCTCCACCCTTCGCCCGGTTCGGGTCACCAGGGCCCGATCGTCATATCGGACGTAGCCATGCTCCCGCAGATGCCGGAATGTCTCCTGATTGGCGACAAAGTCGCCGAGGGCGCCCAGGTCCCAGACGTGCTTCCCGAGGACAGCGTCGCGCGAGAACTCGAGCAACTCGATCAGGTACGGGTTCGCGTCGACGATCACGCCAGTCTCGGCATCGAGAATCAGGATGCCGTCCTGGGCCGATTCGAAGAGTCGACGATACCGCATCTCCGAGACGCGGATTGCCTCGAGGTCGCGATCGTGGTCGTGGTGCGCCCGGAGCGCCGAGACGCCGAACGCGATGTCGTTGGCCAGCTCGCTCAGCAGGGCCACTTCATCGGCGTCGAATGCTCCGGGACGATCGGCATAGAGCATCAGTGCGCCGAACACCTCGTTGTCGACTGCCAGGGGCAGGGCAACACTCGAGGCGAATCGGCGCTGCAATCCGGCGGCGCGCCATGGTGCGTACATCGGATCGGTCTCCAGCAGATTCGCCACCACCGGCCGGTTGTCCCGGATCGCCCTGCCTGCCGGCCCCCGCCCACGCTCGGTGTCCGCCCAGCTGATCGCCGCGGTCTCCAGGTAGCCTTCATCGAACCCCCACTTGGCGACCGGCACGACACGCTTCTCCTCGTCGCGCTCGGCGTTTCCCACCCATGCCAGGCGATAGCCACCCACCTCGATGGCAAGGCGGCAGATCCCCTGGAACAGCTGCCGTTCGTCGGTCGACCGAAGCACCTCGAGGTTGCACCGGCTGATGAGTTCGAGGGCGCGGTTCCTGCGCTTCAGGGTGGCCTGGGTCCGGGTGCGTTCCTCGATGGCCGCCGCGAGAAGCAGCATCGGGGCCGCCAGCACACTGATGCTCAGTTCCATCTCGAGCAGGCGGTTCAGGGCGTCGGGGTCAGGGATGAGGCCCCGCATGCTGCTGCTGGCCACGAGCGCGATGTTCAGGGCGGCCAGTTCGACCATCACGGTCGTCACTCCACGCACTCCGAAGCGCAGCCCCGCCCAGATCACGAACGGGATGACCGCCCCGGCCGGCAGGAGCGCGAACAGCTCCTGGTTGGTCTGTTGACCGACAACGAGGAATCGCACCACGGGTGCGAGCATGCAGAGGATCGTGAGTTCGAGTGCGCCAGCCCGGGGAAGCAATGGGGATCGCGACCTCCACCATGTCACCCAACTCACGATGAGCGGGGTCACAATCAGGTTCCCGAGTCCAGCGGAGACAACCAGCCAGACCCACAGATGCCAGAGCCCTTGGCCGTCCCCCGCCAACACCGACGCGGCGGCCGGCAGCAGCGCCATCAGGCCATTGCTGAGCACCACCGACATCGCCAGCCAGACACCCATCTCGAGCACCCGCTCGAAGGTGATCGGTTCACCCGCGAAGCGCCGCAACAGCGAGACACTCAGGACCGCACTGCCGGCCATCGCCACCGACGTGGTGAGCACGATGGGCAGGGGATCGCCCACCGCCGCTCGGGCCCCGAGGTCGGCGAGGAAGAGCGCTCCGGCCAGCCATGGCCGCAACCCGGCCCGCGAGAGCAGCAGCGCAGCCAGGAAGATGCCGGATGCTGGCCAGACGATGGTGAAGTTCTCTGGCTGTGTCCGAAGGGTGAGACTGACCCATGCCACACCCAGATAGCCGAGGGCAATCAGGGCAATCCGGAGTCGCTCACGCCCTGTGATGGAGGGCATCACCGGGCCGCATCCGGAAGGACGCTGCCGCCTCGCGCTCGCAGCGCCGTGTCATGGCGGCCGGATCCCGGGTGGAGCACACCCGGGAGAGTGTGTCGGGATTGGAGCGCGATCTGGGAGTGTCTGGGTCGTGATTCGGCGGCACGGTCTTCCGACGCGACAACTGATCTGGTTGTCGTTGCATCCGTCGGGACAGCGTGCCGCCGCGAGGGGGCCGTCGGCCCCTCCTCGTCAAGGGATGTTGAAGAGTCTACCCGGGTACCGAGGCAGTCAAGGCCGGCTCACCAGCGGCGTGGAGGACCAGATCAGCGATTGATCAGCCGCTCGAACGCGTCGGCTGGCAAGTCGGCGAGCGATGGCACCGTGAGGTCGGCCGCCACGCCGCCGACACCGATGCAGGCCATCCCCGCCCGGCGGGCACCCTCGATCCCGGCTGCGGCATCCTCGACCACAATCGATCGCTCAGCCGGCACACCCACGCGCCGCGCGGCCTCGAGAAAGACATCGGGCGCCGGCTTGCCCTCCGCGACATCCTCCGCGCCCACGAGTCCCCCGAGGAAGGGGGTGAACCGGAGGGCCGCGACAACAGCCTCCACATTGGCCCGGGGTGCCGACGAGGCGATGGCCTGACGCCACCCCGCCTCGTGCAACCGCGCCACCCACTCGGCGGCACCCGGAAGCGGCGTGAGCGACCCGGCGGCCACCAACTCGCGGTAGCGTGCCTCCTTGAGGTCGCCGATCAGCTGCCGTTCCTCGGCCGCGACGCCCTCGCCCAACCAATCGGCCAGGATCGCATCGTTGCGCCAGCCGAAGGTGCGGTCGAACTGCGCCCGGGCGAGCCGATGGCCACGCGACTCGAGCACCTCCAGCCACGCCTGCCAGTGTTCCGGCGCGGAGTCGACCAGTGTCCCGTCGAGATCCCACAACACCGCGCGCCCCGGGAGATGGTCATCCGCGGAAGTAGAGATAGGCACAGACGATCAGGACCATCACGATCACCGAATTGATCACGTCCCACCGGTTCCAGCTGGCGCGCGAGGCCTTGCGGTGCTCCGGCGTGACAGTGGCCCACGTGAGTCCCTCGAGTCGCGACTCCTCTGGCGCGGCCGTCAGGTACGACACCCCGATCAGCACCGCCACCGAGACGAGGAAGATGAAGAGGCTGTAGTACTGGAAGTAGATGTTGTTGACGATCCAGAGGAACGAGCCGGTCGGGTAACCGCGTGAAGCCGCCGATGCCGAGGCTCACCGGCGTGTCGACGGCGAGCCGGAAGGCGCCGAGCAGGAAGCCGACGATCAGCGCGGCGAGGCACCCCTTGGCGTTGAGCCGCTTCATGAACACGCCGAGGAAGAAGACGGCGAAGATCGGCGGGGCGAGGTAGCCCTGGACCCCCTGGAGGTAATCGTAGAGCCCGCGCGACCCTGGATCACCGGGAATCCACAGCAGCGAGATCACCACCATCACCACCGTGGCCACCCGGCCGACCCACACCAGCCGCTGCTTCGGAGGCGTCGGGACGGATCCGCTTGTAGAAGTCGATCGTGAACAGCGCCGAGCGAGGCGTTGAACACCCCGGCCAGCGAACTCATCAGGGCGGCGAGCAGTCCCGCCACCACCATGCCGCGCACGCCGACCGGCAGCACCGTGTGTCACCATCAGCGGGAAGGCCCCCTGGGCGGCCGTCGGCGATCGGCTGGCCGTCGGGTCCGACCATGCTGGTCATCCCGGGGTTGCCGCCTTGGCCAGCGCCAGCGCGATCATGCCGGGGATGATGAAGATGAACACCGGCAGCAGCTTGAGGTACGCGGCGAAGATCGACCCCCGCCGCGCCTCGCGCTCGCCTCGGGCGCCCAGCGCGCGCTGGACGATGTACTGGTCGGTGGTCCAGTACCACAACCCGATGATCGGCGCGCAGAACAGCATCCCGAGCCAGGGGTAGTTGCCGTTGAAGTACCAGGCCATCCGGCCCGCTTCCTTGACCGGCGCCCAGGTCCCCTCCACGCCGGCGGGCACCAGCGGCTTCCAGAGGTTGAACATGTCGGGATCGAGCACGTCGGCGCAGTTCGCCCCAGCCGCCCAGCGCCCTCAGGCCGAACACCGTGAGGAGCAGCGATCCGCAGCACGAGCACCATCGTCTGGAGCGCCTCGGTGTAGGCCACCGCCCGCATGCCGCCGACCACGGTGTAGAGCGCCGGTCAGCACGCACCACCAGCACCGAGCCGATCCAGAAGGAGTTGAACGTCGAGCCCGCCACAGCTCAGATGCAGGTCGGGCAGCAGCACCGCGAAGACGATGCCCGCCGGCGAAGATGCCGACCGCGAGCTTGGTCAGCACGTAGGCCACCAGCGAGATGATCGAGAGCACCGAGCGCGAGCGCGGGCGAGAAGCGCCGCTCGAGGAACTCCGGCATGGTGTAGACCAGCGAGCGCATGTAGAACGGCACCATGACCCAGCCGAGCACCAGCAGGCACCAGGCGTGGAGCTCGTAGTGCGCCAGCGCCACCCCGCTGGTGGCTCCCGCACCCGCGAGCCCGACCAGGTGCTCCGAGCCGATGTTCGACGCGAAGATCGATGCACCGACGATGAACCAGCCGAGATTGCGCCCGGCGAGGAAGTAATCGTCGGTGGTGTCGCGTCGGCGCCGGATCACCCAGGTGGTGAGGCCGCCAGGAGCGCGAAGTACCCGGCGACGACCAGCCAGTCGAGCAGCGTCATGAGTTGGGATCCACCTGTCCGTAGTAGGCGTCGGTGCCGTGCTTGCGGGTGAAGTGCCGCTCGACCAGGTAAGGCCGCCGGTCGCGCCGCGTCGGCAGCGATCGAGAGCCGGGCGATCTCGATCCGGGCGAGGTACTCCAGGATCGCCGCGTTCTCCACCGCCTCGGCGGCATCGGGTCCCCATGTGAACGGCCCGTGGTGCGCCACCAGCACCCCCGGCACATCGGCCGGCGAGATGTCACCGGACCGGAACGCCTCGACGATCACCCGGCCAGTCTCGTGCTCGTAGCGACCGTCGACCTCGGCCTGGGTCATCGCCCTGGTGACCGGCACGTCGCCCCGGAAGTGGTCAGCATGGGTGGTGCCCATGCAGGGGATCGGCTGGCACGCCTGCGCGAACGCGGTGGCATGGATGGCGTGGCTGTGGGCGATGCCGCCGCAGTCGAAGGCCCGGTAGAGCTCGAGATGGGTGGGCGTGTCCGACGAGGGCCGCAGGTCGCCCTCGAGCACTTCGCCACTCTCCAGCGAGACCGGCACCAGCGAATCCGGCGTGAGGCGATCATAGGGCACGCCACTCGGCTTGATCAGGAAGAGGCCGGCCGCGCGATCGACACCCGAGACATTGCCGAAGGTGGCCATCACCAGGCCGTGATCGACCAGCGCGAGGTTGGCCTCGCAGACCGCGCGACGCAACGCAACCGAACCGTGGCTCACGAGACACTCCGTTCCCGCAAGGCGAGCAGACGCTTCATCAGGGTGGGCAGGTCGGCCGAGCTCCCCTGCACCGCTCCGAAGGTGTCGTGCAGCTCGCAGTACATCCCGTAGAGTTCGCGATAGGTGGCGACCGCAGCCGGATCGGGGTGGAAGGCGCGCGACCCCAGCCGGGTCATCGCGGCCTGGGCCGAGGCGAAGTCGGGATGCACGCCCGCGGCCACCGCGGCCGAGATCGCCGAGCCGAGCGCCGGCGTCTGTTGGGAACCGGCGGTGAGCATCGGCATGTCGAGCACGTCGGCGTAGATCTGCATGAACATGTCGTTCTTCTCGGCGATGCCGCCGCAGCAGACCACGCGCTCGATCGTGACACCGTGTTCGCGGATCCGGTCGAGAATGACCTTGGCACCGAACGCCGTCGCCTCGACCAGCGCGCGATAGATCTCGGCGATGCTGGTGTGGAGGGTCTGGCCCAGTATCAGCCCGGTGAGGCGCGGGTCGACAAGCACGGTGCGGTTGCCGTTGTTCCAGTCGAGGGCGAGGAGACCCGCCGCGCCGGGACGATCGCCGGCGACCTGGCGCTCGAGTTCGGCGTGATCGACGCCGGTGGCTCGGGTCCACCACCCCAGCAGGTCGCCCACCGCCGACTGTCCCGCCTCGATGCCATGCATGCCGGGCAGCACCGAGCCCGGCACGATCCCGCAGATGCCGGGAATCTCCGGCGCGGGACGGTCGCCGCGGGCCACGGTGATGTCGCAACTGGCGGTGCCAATGATCTTGACGTGGGTGCCGGGACCGACGCCGGAGCCCACGGCGCCGAGGTGGGCGTCGAACTGCCCCATCGCGATGACGATCCCCTCGCGGAGGCCCAGTTCGTTGGCCCATTGGGCGCAGAGGCGCCCCGCGGGCCGGTCGGCCGCGTAGGCCCTGTCGAAGAGTCGTGGCCGCAGCTCGGCGAGCGCTGGATCGAGTCGGGCCAGGAACGACGCCGAGGGAAGCCCACCCCAGGCGTCGGCGATACATCGCCTTGTGCCCCGCGGCGCAGATGCCACGCGGATCGATCTCGGCCGGCGTCGATGCCCCGGCGAGCACCGGCGGGAATCCAGTCGGCGATCTCGACCCAGCTGTGCGCCGCGGCGAAGACGTCGGGCGCCACGCGGCAGCACTTGAGGATCTTGGCCCAGAACCACTCCGACGAATAGACGCCACCGATCGGTGCGAGGTACTCCGGTGCGTGCTCGCGGGCCACGGCGGTGATCTCGGCCGCCTCGGCGGCGGCGGTGTGGTCCTTCCAGAGCCAGGCGTGGGCGGCGAGGTTGTCCTGCCATCGCGGGATCGAGCCCGAGCGCGGCGTTGTGCGCGTCGACCGGCATCGGTGTGGAGCCGGTGGTGTCGACGCCGATGCCGACGACCTGGTCGGTCGGCACGCCCGACTCGCTTGAACGCGGTGGTGATCGACTCGCGCAAGCCCCAGCGAGGTAGTCGCCCGGGTGCTGCCGGGCCAGGTGCGGATCGCCGGGGTCGAGCAGGATGCCGAGGTCGCCCGAGGGATAGCCAGCAGACGCCCGTGCCGAGGAGGATGCCGTCGGCGCAGTCGGCCACCACGGCGCGCACGGAGTTGGTCCCGAAATCGACCCCGATGGTGCACGGCACGCTCAACCCACCAGCACCGGACTCACGATGTCGAGCACGTCGGGGCCCGTGCCGTGCGTTGCGCGGTCGTCGAGGTCGTCCTGCCGGTCGTACAGCCGCACCGCCTTGAGGGCCAGGTTGGCGAAGTTCACCATGCTCCGCTCCATCGAGCGGGTGGGGTCGTCGCGATAGGTGAACTGGTCCTGGCTGTACCAGCCGCGATAGTCGCGGCGGAAGGTGGTGTAGAGATACTCCACGGCCTCCGGCAGCGAGATGGTGCCGAAGATCAGGTCCTGGTCGTTGCGCCCCTGCCGGGCATCGTTGACGTCGAACTTGTGCACCGGCACGCCGGCGTACGCCGCGAGGTCACAGGCCGTCGACGCCGTGGTCCCCTCCATCTTCTGGTGGCCGTAGTCGACCGTCAGGCCGCAGTTGTTCCCGCCGGTCTGGCTGTTGACCTCCTGGGCCACCAGGATCGCCGATGCCGCAGTGGGGACGATCATGTACAGCTCGCGCGGCTCGTAAGGCTTGGGCTCGATCGCGAGGCGGATCCCGGCCTCGAGGCACTTCCGATTGGTGGCGACGAGGGCCTCGGTGAACCAGCCCAGTGACTCGAGGTAGTCGATCTGGAAGTGATAGTCGGCGCCATCGGAGCCGGGCCACACGCTCAGCACCGTGATTCCCAGGGCCTTGCAAAGCTCCACGCCCTTGTCGAGCTCCTCCAGCGCGGCGGCGCGGAGGGCCGGATCGGGATTGCAGGGTCCGCCCAGCCGGAAGCGCGGGTTGGTCCAGGTGTTGATGTTGCACGCGGGGATGGTGAGACCGAGCTCGGGGAGGAAGCCGTCGCGGGCCCGCTCGAGTGCAGGCCAGTCGATCTCGCCGTTGAGCGTCTTCTCGAACACCACCTGATGAATCTCGATGGCGTCGATCCCGGCCGCGGCAGTCCGGCGGCACTGGCCCTCGAAGTCGGTGGCGAACGACGGGTCATCGGAGTGATAGCCGGGCGGGGCAAAGCGGTCGACAGAAGTCGCCGGCCGACCAATGGCCGACGCTCATCTTGATGTCCATCTGCTTGAGGAATTCGATCGAGCGGGCACGGTCGAGGTACGCCGTCTGCGAACGTGCAAAGGCAAGCTGGTCGCGGCTGAATCGCGTCATCGGCTGTTCCGGGCTAGGTTGGAATGCACCAATATCACCCTCTATTGGGACTCCCGCCACCGTGCACCTCCTCGCGATGCTCGCCCTGCTGCTGCAGGGCCCCGACTCGACGCTGGCGATCGATGCGGCCGGGTTTACACCTGCGCCTCGACCCCGCGACGCAGGTGGCGGTGTCGCTGGCGCCGGTTGGCGCCGAACCGTTCGACTTCCTCCCCGCCGACCGTGACTCCGCTCGGCAGGGCCCCGGCTACTACCATCTCGGCGACCTGACGCTGGCCTGGCGAAGCGGCGACGACGCGCAGTGGCATCGCGTGAACACGGTCATCTCGCGGGCGCCGGTGCGACCACTGATGGGTGGCTCGCTCGCCGCCGCCGACCTCTCCCCCGCCCTCCCCGCCGACTTGCCGCTCGCCGTCCGCCGCTCGTGGGTGATCGACGACGACGCACTGGTGCTTCGCTTCGACCTGACCAACCGCTCCGCCGCCCCGGTCGAGATCGGCTCGCTCGGCATCCCGCTGCCGTTCGACAACATCCTCAGCGACCGCTCGCTCGACGAGGCGCACGCCCTGGCGTCGTTCACCGATCCGTCGATCAGCCAGGACGCCGGCTACGTGCAGGTGACCCGGCTGAGCGGGGCCGGACCGGCACTGGTGGTGGTCCCGTGGGGTCAGCACGCCGCTCGAGGCATGGAGTCCGCTGCTCGACGAGAAGACGCGGCGCGGCATCACCTTCGAGGGGTTCTACCAGTGGCTGGCCCACTCCCGCGCCGAGGCCGACTCGGCGTGGAAGGATGCGGAGCCGTGGAATCCACCCACCAGCGAGACGCTGGCGCCCGGCGCCACCCGAAGCTGGGGAGTGCGGTTCCTGCTGGCGCCATCGATCCGCGGCATCGAACAGACGCTGGCCGACGCGCGGTCGGCCGGTGGCGGTGGGTGTGCCTGGCTACGTGCTGCCGCAGGATCTCGATGCGCGGCTCTTCCTCAAGCACGATGCGGCGATCCGCGGCATCACCGTCGAGCCCGCCGGGGCGATCCGGATCACTCCCGAACGACCGGCGCCGGGCGGCTGGCAGGCGTTCACCCTGCGCGGCGTCGACTGGGGTCGGGCCCGCGTCACCGTGACCTGGGCCGACGGCATCGAGCAGACGATCCACTACAAGGTGATCCACCCGGCGCGGGAGGTGGTCGGCGACCTCGCCTCCTTCCTCACCAACGAGCAGTGGTTCGACAAGCCCGACGATCCGTTCGGTCGCAGTCCCTCGGTCATCTCCTACGACAATGACACGCGCACGCCAGGTGACCGAGGACAACCGCGCCTGGATCGCCGGGCTGGGCGACGAGGGAGGCAGCGGTTCGTGGCTCGCCGCGATGATGACCCAGCTGGTGCGCCCGGACTCGGCCGAGGTGAGCAAGCTCCAACGGTTCGTCGACGGGGTGCTCTGGGGAGGGCTCCAGTACGCCGACGGGCCGCGGAAGTACGGCGTGCGGAAATCGATGTTCTACTACGAACCCGACTCGATGCCGCCCGGCACCTACAGCGACAGCATCCGCTACGGCGGCTGGTCGAGCTGGAACCGCGAGCACGCGATGAGCGTGGGGCGATCGTACGACTATCCCCACGTGGCGGCGGCGTACTGGGTGCTCTATCGCAACGCCCGCAACCATGTGGGGTTGGTCACAAACCACGAGTGGGACTGGTACCTCGACCATGCCTGGCGCACCGCCGAGGCGATGGTACGGCTCGCGCCCGACTACGCCAGGTTCGGACAGATGGAGGGGACAGTCTTCGTGATGGTCCTTGCCGACATGCGCCGCGAGGGGTGGGACGCCCGGGCCGACTCGCTCGAGGGGTTGATGCGCCAGCGTGCCCTGGAGTGGAAGGCGATGGCGTATCCGTTCGGGAGCGAGATGCCGTGGGACTCGACCGGCCAGGAGGAGGTCTACGCCTGGTGCCGCTACTTCGGCTTCGACGACAAGGCGCTGGTCACCCTCAACGCCATCCTCGGCTACATGCCGACGGTGCCCCACTGGGGCTACAACGGCAGCGCCCGGCGTTACTGGGACTTCCAGTATGCCGGCAAGCTGCGGCGAGTGGAGCGGCAGTTGCACCACTACGGCTCGGGACTCAACGCCATCCCGGTGCTGAGCGAGTACCGCCTCCACCCCGACGACCTCTACCTGCTGCGGGTCGGCTACGGCGGCTTGCTGGGGAGCATCGCCAACGTGACCGAGGACGGCTTCGGGCCGAGCGGCTTCCACGCCTGGCCCGAGCACGCTCCGGATCGACGGCTATTCCGGCGACTACGGCCCGGGCTTCTTCGGACATGCGATCAATGCCGCGACGTACGTCACGCGCGATTCGACGTTCGGCTGGCTGGCGTTCGGCGGCAACTGGCGGGTCGCGGGCGACACCGTCGTGGTGACGCCGCTCGACGCCGCGCGCTCGCGGCTCTTCATCGGTCCGCTGGGACTCTGGATCACGCTCGACGCCGGGACGATCGAGCAGGCGGAGATCGTGGGCGGCCGCGTGCGGCTCACGCTCTCGCCGGCGGACCGGTTCACGCCGGTGGCGCGGCTCAGGGTCGAGGGTGATGCAAGGCCGGTCGGCGATTACCAGGTGGAGCGCGGGGCCTGGGTGGTGCCGCTCAGCTCCGCGACGACTCGCCTCGACGTGATCGCTCGTCGCTGAGCGGAACCCGAAGGACCAGCGGTTGAAGACTCGTTCGCGTGAAGGCCAGCGGCTGAGAGCCGCTGCTCGGCCAAGGCGCCCCGTGAACGGGGCGGTGGGGGTCGACCCGGTCTCGCGCGGGCGACTCTCAGCCGCCGCTCTCGCCGAGCCGTCGCTCTCAGCGACGAGCTCCGTTGCCGAGCCCGATCCGCGAAGCTACATCCCCCCATCCCGCACCATCCGCACCTCGAAGAGCGCCGCCACCCGACCGCCTCGCGGCGCCTGGAAGCGTACCGTCACCTTCTTCTTGCCGCGGACCGTTCGCGCCGGGATCGGATAGCGCTCTCGAAGAACCGGCTCGGCGCCTCGAGCGCATCACCGGCGAGCGATCGTGGTGCCGTCGACCTGGATGTCGAAGCGCGCGGGTAGCGAACGGCGATCGGCGTTGTACCAGGTGGCCACCAGCGCCATCGGCGTGTCGGCCTCCACCGGCAGCTCGAACGAGAGCCAGCCGCTGGTTCGCCACCCCGGCCGACCGACGATGTAGTTGATTCCCGCGTCGCTGCTCCCCTGGAAGTTCGCCGCCTCGACCGATGTCTCGCTTCCCGGGATCACGATTGCGATGGTGGCGGCGTCGAGACGACGCCGGCAGCACCCTCCGCGGCGAGCTCGGTCTGCCTGCCCCGCCACTGCTCCGGGGTGTAGAGATCCCAGTAGATCCCGTAGGTCCGCCGGTGGAGCTGGTAGAAGGGCATGAACTCGACGTCGTGCGCGGCACCCTCCGCCGTTGGTTCGTGCCCGGCGCCGACGGTGCGGAAGTGGCCCGGCGCACTGCCCGGGCGGAGCCATCTGCGGGGATCGCGATCAGCCGACACGAGCACCGGCGCCGGCACCGGCGGGTCGATCCGTTCCTCCTCGTCCTGCCCCCGGGCTCCTTCGGGACCGAGGTCGCCGGCGAGGACCAGTGGTCCCCAGAGGATCGCGGTGCGCTCGGGCATGTCGGGTGTCGGCTCCAGCCGGAGTTGCTTGGGCAACCGGAGCTCGACGCGGTCACCGTCGTGCCATTCACGGGTGATGCTCAGGTAGGCGCTGCTCGGGATCTCGTTCCCCCGTCCCGACGACTCCGCCGGGACGAGCTTGACCGTCGCCCCGGCGTCGGGACGCACCGTGATGCCGAAGCCTTCGCCACTCCAGTGCGGCTTCCGGAGCAGCAGCTCGAAACGTCGGGGTGCCGTGAGCCGCAGCGTCAGCGTGGCCGTCTCCCCCTCGGGGAAGCCGGTCTCCATCGCCAGCCGCGCACCCGCCTCGCGCCACTCGGCGGTCGACGGCGCGTACTGATTGACCCAGAGCTTGTCGCCGGCGGTGTAGTAGAGCCCCAGTCCCATGGAGCGCGTGGTTCTCCATCCCGGTGCCGACGCAACAGGTGAATGCCTCGTTACGGGTCCTGGTACTCGTGCTACACGCCACGCCCGACCGGCACCATGTAACACATCCGCCCGTTGACCGGATTGATCGCCGCCAGCGCGTGATTGAACAGCGCCCGCTCGTGGAAATCCGCGTAACGCGGCGTCCGGTCGGAGGTCGAACAGTTTCCCGGGTGAGCTTCAGCATGTTGTAGACGTTGCACGATTCGGCCGTGCGGCCATCGACCCGGCCGCTCGATCACGTCGGACGGCCGCCGAAGTACTCGTCGGTCCCATTGCCCCCGGTCGCGAACGAGTGTGGTTCACCACCGGATCCCAGAAGAAGCTCGCCGCGACAGGTCGGCGCCGGTGCGCCCGCGGCGTACCGCTCGGCCGACCCGATCAGCTTGGGGATCGACATGTTGCCGTGGACTTGTCGAGTCATCCTCGAAGGCGAGCGGCTCCACGAACGCCTTGTCCTCGAACTTGTACGAGAGCGCCAGCCAGCGGCCATCGCCGGTGTCGCGTACAGATCCACCAGCACCTCGTTCATCCCCCCGAACTCGGTGCCGAGCATCTTCTGGTTCTGCCCGGCGTCGAGCCCCGCCAGATGTTTTCGGCCCATTCGGCGAACCCGATCTCGACCTGGAGCGCGTCCGGTTGCCCGTGTAGCGATAGGCGTCGCGCAGCCCCGCATACATCTTGTGCAGCGTATACCAGGGCGACCACTGCCCGTTGAGCTCGAATCGCCGAGCGGATATTGCCCTGCGCCACCGCCTCGAACGCCTCCGGCCCCCTTCCAGCGCGCATCAGGTCGCCGTCGCCGTTGGCGTCTGCATCTCCTTGAGCTGTGAGACCATGGTGTCGGCGCGTTCCTTGAACCGCTCGTCCCCCGTGGCGGCGTACATCAAGCTGATCGCCGAGAGGTAGTGTCCGGCGATATGGCCGGTCAGGTTGCGGCCCCCGCCATCCCAGCCACCGTAGCGCTCCGCCTTCTGTTCAAGCCCCGCGCGAATCCGGTAGTACGCCAGCATCCGGTCGGGATCGAGTGACAACAGGTAGCGGGCATCGGCGAGCTGGGCCTCGCGGAGCGGGCCGCCGGTGAGCCGGACCCGGGCGAGCGGGATCGGCGTCGCCTTGGCGGGCGCCCTGCCGGCGAGGTCATCGAGCGACCAGGCGCGGGCGCGGCGGGTGAAGGCCGGCACCGCGCTGGCGGCGATGCCGAGGCGGAGGAGATCGCGGCGGGTGAGGGGCATGGGGAGGATCCGGGATGCGAGACGTGAGATTCGAGAGCCGAGGAGCCGGTCGCGTCAGGCGGAGCTCCGGCGTAGACGCTTCAATTCTGGACCCCGCTGCCGCCCGATGGCAAATTCGAGTGCGGTCACCGCCCCTCCGCCTGGACGTCCTCACGCTTCGCCATCGCGGCGAGCGCCGAGGGACTCTGGCGGCCGACGATGGCGGGTGCTTCCTGGACCAGCGCATCGTCCTCGAGTGCGGTCACCACGAAGAAGGGCGAAGTCGATGCGACGGGTGAGATTGCTCGCCAGGATCGGATCACCCACATGCCGGCTCCAGACCGGCAGTCCCTGGCTCTCACCTTCCTCCATGTCGCTGCAACGCACCACGGTCCATCGGGTGTCGCTGGCGAAGACCCGCCGGCATGCCTCGACCTGGTCATTGAGGTCGACAAAGCGGAAGAGCCGTGCAAGCCGGCCAAACACGGCCAGGAAGAGCCGCAGTTTCCAGGAATACAGACGTCGCTCGGGCCATCGCGGGTGATATGCCATCCGCTCAAGAAGATCAGCCGCGCCCCCGGCTCGGCGAAGTCGAGCACTGCCTGGGCCGTGCCCGAGGAGTATTGCTGCACGCCCACGGTACCAACACCGTGAGCACGCCGTCGCAGCCGGCGACCGCCTGTCGGATCACCTCGCGGTCATTGGTCGCCCCGGGCACGATCGTGATCCGGCTCGTGAAGCGGTCGAGCTTGGGAACGCTCTGTTCCCGGACAAACACCCACCACGTCGTATCCCCGGTCAAGCGCCAGCTGGACCATGTACTGACCCAGTTTTCCCGATGCCCGACGATGCACACCTTCTTCATCTCCATCCCCGATCGTGAAGGAGCGGTAGACCGCGACACAGGCGTGTCCGGTGGAGCTGGAGCACCGCTCACGCCACCGGCTTCGGGAAGGCAAGCCGGGCCATCGCCCAGAGCAGGGCTCCGGTGAGCACGGTCACCCAGCTCCCGACGACCAACCCGGCACCGGCCACGACCGGGGCGCCGAAGGAGAGGATCGCGCCAAGGGGCCAACCCTCCTCGGGATGCCGACGCCGCCAGCCAGCGTGGAACATCCAGGCCGATGGGATCACGAGAACGATCATCAGGAAACCGAGCAGCATCAGCACATGGGGGCCTGCCGGAGTTGAGGTAGAATGGTATTCTAGGGTCTGTGGGCCGATCGTCGAGCCCCTTCCTCCGGAGACCACCATGCGCAAGGCGCTCCCCACCCTGGTGCTCGCCGCCCTCCTCCTCGGCTGGATGAGCCCGCCACGGGCGAACTTCGTCCACTTCCATCTGTCAGGCCCTTCCGGCGCCACGGTCCGGATGATCTGGCATCCCTACGCTGGCGCCGCGGGCACCACCATCGACCGCCAGCAGCACAACCTGGAGCGGATGGGCTCGGTCCCCAACCGGCCCGATTCGCTCCGACGCTGGATGGATCCCACTTCCCGTGACACGACACTCGGCGAGGTGCCGGCCGACTACGTCGTGGACATGAACGCGGGACCGGTGGTGATCGAGAGTGTCAATGATGACTCCCTCGATCTCGTCGCCCGGCTGATCGGAAGCGGAATGTCGGTGAGTGGCCACGGCCTGCGCTTCACGGTCACCGCCGATGGGCACACCGTGCGGGTCAAGGGAGAGCGCTGAGGATCGCTACCCTTCCCCCTCCACCAACGGCAGCAACCGCGAATCTTCCAGCGCCGCCGTCCGGTGCCCGATCCCCTTGAGGTATTCCGCGTCGCTGGCGAACGCCAGGAACGCCTGGGGACTCGCCTGCTCCACCAGCATCGCCGCATCCCAGCGCTCGCCTTCCGGCCCGATCAGCCACGGTCCGCCGGTGCCGAAGAAGCGGACCCGGCCACCCGTCTTCTCGAGGAATGGCTGGGTGAACTCCATGTAACGGCGATATGCCTCCTCGCCGCTGATCGGCTCGGGCGGTGCCAGTTCGGGACTGGCCGAATAGTCGGCCACTTCGCGGTAGCGGAGGAGGTTGAGCATCACCACCGGACCGGTGATGCCGCGGGTGAAGAACTCCCGGCCGGCGGCCTGGGTCGGTTCGAGATGGGTCGTCATTGGCTGATCGGCTCTCGGCACTGGAAGACATTGCCCTCGGGATCGACTCCATCGCAGACCCGATGGTTGTTGAAGCTCCACTCCTGCTCCTCGTCGCGATCCACGGGATGACAAGCCAGCGCCGCCACGTAGATCACCGCCACCCGATACGGGTCCTTGACATAGAGGACCGCACCGGCACTCCGACAACGTGGTCGTGGTGTCGGGCGCCAGTTGTCGCGCCAGGTCGGCCGCGTCGTAGTGCCCCTCGGAATGGAGAATCTTGCCGTCGGACTCATGGTCCACTCCTCATAGCCGCTGAATCGCACCCGATGTGGCAGCGAGTCGGTGCCGGTGCCGGTGCCGGTCACCGTCCAGTAGAATTCGCGGGTGCTCGCCGACGACCACCAGCGAGTCGAGCGCCACGACCATGTCGGGGAACGCGGTCATGAAGCCCTGGGCGTCGGCGGCCACCGCGGCGCGGCCGACCGACGGTGGCGACCCGTTGATGTTGATCGACCCGCTATCGGCATAGAATGCTGCGACGCTCGCGGCTTCCTGGCTCGACCAGGCCGCCGCGTAGCGGGTCGCGAATCGGGTCAGTTCGATCGCATCGGACGGAGGCGCATTCCAAGCACACGCCGCGGCCCCCGCAAGGAGCACAGCGAGTGCGATACGCACAAGGCGTTCTCCCATGTTCCATGAGGGGCTGGTGGTCCGCATCACTGCATGTAGCCGTCGAGGTGGATCTTCCCCTCGGCGAAGTTGACGGTGCCCACGGCCCAGATCTGCCGGTTGAGAAGCCACTCGTAGCCCGGCGAGGCGGTGCCGATGACGGACGTGCTCGCAGAGGTCGCCGATCGGCGCGTCGGCGCGCGGCATCGCCACTCCATCGGCCCAAAGAGCCAGGTGCACGCCGTCGTCGGTCTCGCCATTGGCGCGGATGTCGAGGTCATGCATCGTAGATCTTCTCGCCGCGCATTGTCGGGATTCCGATGGTCCGGTGTGATCGGGGTGGGAAGGGTAGCGCCGAACCGGACGCGGCGTAAGGGCTGCGCTCCGCCTCAGTTTTGCGAGGCGCCAGCACCGAGGATCTCGGTGGGCTCGAGATCGCAGAACGCCTCGACGATCGCGGCGATCGTACCATCCTCTGCTCCGTTTCGTTCCGGAGCATCGTCAACGCCTGATCGACCGGGTACGCCTGCTTGTAGGGGCGCTCGGTGGTCAGTGCATCGAAGACATCCACCACCTGCAGCACCCGCGCGGTGATCGGGATCGCGTCCCCCGCGAGACCATCCGGGGTACCCGGTGCCATCCAGCCGCTCGTGAGGGTGGCGGATGATCGGCCGCACCATGGCGAACGACCAGTTCGCATGGAGGTCTCGTCCCAGGTGATGGGGTGCCGCTGCATCCCCTCGCGCTCCTCGACGGCGAGTGGGCCGCCCTTGAGGAGGATGGCGTCGGGTACCACGATCTTGCCGACATCGTGCAACACGCCCGCCTTGCGGATCGCGTCGAGTTGCTCCTCGTCGAGACCAAGCCGCCGTCCGAGCGCGACCCCGAGGACACTGAGTCGCTCGCAATGCCCGTGAGTGTAGGGATCGCGCGCCTCGATGCTCCTGGCGAGGGCGAACAGGACCGACTCGGCATGCTCCAGTTCGTCGTTGGAACGCCTTGAGGCGGAGGAGCGATCGGACCCGGGCGCGCAGCTCGAGGCGATCTTACTGCTTCGCAATGAAATCGTCTTCACCCGCTTCTATACAACTTATCCGCTCCGCCGAGCCTTCCATCCCCGTAAGTACTATCACTCTTACCAGGCGAGTTCGCTGCGTCCCTTGATCCACTCGCAGACCTCGTACCCTTGCAGTGCTTGGAGGCAGAGGTCAGAGTAGGACGAGGTCGCACATCCCCCCCGCCGCAAGGCGCTCGATTGCCGGCTCCCCCCCGTGGTGCCCCAATGGCATGCCACCCTCTGCGGTGAGTATCCGCGAGAGTAGCTCGCGCACCATGAAACCTATCGCCCATGACCAGAACAGTGTGATGGTGCGCATCCGTACTCCCCTCAGG
Organism: uncultured Gemmatimonadales bacterium; assembly: GCA_963817715.1. GTDB lineage: Bacteria > Gemmatimonadota > Gemmatimonadetes > Gemmatimonadales > GWC2-71-9 > Palsa-1233. Next base: position 491,415 of record CAWFPG010000004.1, on the reverse strand, counting down.
GGTTGGGCCGAGTCGTCTGGATCCTGTTTGGACCGCCTTGCCAGGAAGCAGTGCTCATGTATCGCGTCGAAGCGCGAACTCGTCGAGACGATCCTGTGCGGCCTCCCAATGCCTACAGAAACTGTCGTCATGCGCCTTGCTCCCAATCTCGAGCGGTACTGCGAAAGCCCGAAGCCCCCACCCCGAACTGAGCGCACGTGCTCGAAGGCTCGTCCCCCTGAGTCACTCACACAGAGTACCCGAGATTACCACCGCCCAGGATACCACTGCCGTGCCTCCCGAGCCCCGCTCGATCCAGTTCGCCCGCTCGATCGCTGCAAGCGTTGCCGCCGTCGGCGTCGTCGTGCTGTTCGCGTGCGTCGTCGCATCACCACTGCATCAAGACAACCTCCCTGGCGCCTGGGAGATGAAGGCCAGCATCGCAGTCGGCCTGCTGCGGCCTGCGTGACTCCTGCGCCGCCGCGTATCATCTCCCGCAGACTGCGACTCGCGATCCAGCGACTCGCGCTCGTCGTGCTGCTGATCGGCCGGGCAACCCTCAGCGAGTAGCTCATTTGCTAACAGCTTGGCATCGACGAGCTGCTCTTTGCCGATCCTGCCCTGCTCTTCACCTCGGTTCCGGGGCGGATGTCGCCCTACAGCACGGTCGCCTTCAGCGCCCTCGGGATGGGGCTGCTCCTCCTGCCGATCCGTGGCTGGCAGTGGGTCAGTGGCGCGGCCGGTGCCGCCGCCGCTGCCATCGGGACTTTCTCGCGGCTCGGATACGCCTGGAACGCCACCTAGCTGGTGACCGATCAGGCCATCCCTCCCGTTGCGCTGCATACCGCGGCGGGATTCCTGCTGCTGGGGGCCGGGCTCCTGCTCGCGAGCAACGCGATCCGCCGCTGGCTCCCCCACGCCACACGACGGGCGACCCGGCTTGACCAGCCCGTCCTGCTGGCGTGGTTCGGCGCGTTTCCTGGTGATCGTGGTCGTGGGAGGAAACGCCTACCGGGTCAGCACCCGGTCCGCCGCCGCCGCGGCGGCGGTGAGTCGCACCCAGAGGATCCAGGTGGCACTCGGCCGACTCTACGGGTACCTGTCCGATGCGGAGTCGACCCAGCGCGGCTATCTGCTGACCGACTCGCCGGCATTGCGCACGGAGTTCCGGCAGCTGGCCGGACGTGCACACGACGCACTCGCCACCCTGCACGATCAACTCGCCCTCGACACGTCGCGGTCGCAGTCGCAGTCGCAGTCGCACCAGGGCGACCTGCTCAACGCACTCGCTTCCACCCGGTTGATGCTCCTCGATCGCCACCTCGAGGTCTACGACAGCGCCGGACTGATGGCGGCGCAGCTGGCCATCCGCACCACCGACGGCCTGCGACTGATGGCGGCCACTCACAGCCTCGTCCGGGCGATCGATCACCAAGAGTCACAGTTGCTCCAGCGATATGAGGCTGACGCCGCGAGGGAACAGCGCGAAACGCTCACCGGGTTGCTGGTGATGATCGTCATGGCGACGGCGGGGTTCTTCCTGCTGTTCGTCTTCATCCGGCGCGTCGCGCTGCGCCGCGAGGCCGCCGAGCAGGCGCTCCGGGCCAGCGAGGAGCACCTCAAGGTCACCCTGCATTCGATCGGCGATGGTGTCGTGGTGACCGACAGCCGGGGCTGTGTCACCAGCCTGAAGGCCGCCGCCACCCAGCTGACCGGAGGACCGAGGCCGAGGCCGCCGGCCGCCCGGTACGGGAGGTCTTCGACCTGCCGGTGAAGGGGAGGATGCGCCGGCCTATCTCCCCGTCGACGACGTGCATCCGGCTGGGTGTCACCCGATCGCTCGCGAACCACAGTGAGCTGGTCTCCCGCGACGGCACGCTGCGGGCCTTGGCCGACAGTTGTGCGCCGATCCACGACACCGACGGGGCCGTGGTCGGGGCGGTGCTGGTCTTCCGTGACGTCACCCCGGAACGCGAGACGACGAGGCGGATTGAGCAGCAGCAACAGCGCCTCGCCGAGCTCAACGCGTCGCTGGAGGAGCGAGTCGAGTCCCGGACCCGGGAGTTGCAGGAGAGCGACCAGCGTTTCGCCGACCTCTTCGAGTCGGCGCCGGACGCGCTGCTGGTCGTGTCGCCCGAAGCCCGGATCACGCTGGCCAATCGCCGTGCCGAACAGCTCTTCGGCCGCCCCCGAGCGGCGCTGGCCGGACTCGCCATCGAGGAGCTGGTCCCCGCGGCGCATCGCGACCGCCTCATCGAAGCGCATCAGCGCTTTGTCCACTCCCCGGATGTCGAGTGGTCGGGCGAACCCGGCCAGCAGCTGGTCGCGCTCCGGGCCGACAGCAGCGAAGTGCCGGTGGACATCTCACTCTCCGCGACCGAGATGCCCGGGGGACGCATCACCACGGTGGCCATTCGCGACATCACCGACCGGGTCCGTCTCGAGGAGCAGTTGCGCCAGTCGCAGAAGATGGAGGCGGTCGGCCGGCTCGCCGGCGGCATCGCCCACGACTTCAACAACCTGCTCACGGCGATCAACGGCTATCGCCGAGCTGCTGGCGGCCGACGGCCTCGACGAGGCTGACCCGATGCGAGCGGAGCGTGGCGGCAGATCCACGACGCCGGGGAACGCGCGGCGGCGCTGACCCGGCAGCTGCTGGCGTTCAGCCGGCAAGACCGCTCACCCAACCGGAAGTCGTCGACCTGCGGCCGGGTCGTCGAGGAGCATGCAACCGATGCTGCGGCCGACTGCTCGCGCGAGCACATCGCCATCTCGCTGCCGGTGCGCTTGATGGCCCCGCCAACGTCCGCATCGACCCCGTCGCCAGCTCGAGCAGGTGATCCTCAACCTCGGGATCAACAGCCGCGACGCGATGCCCGGTGGCGGTGACCTCAGGATCGAGACGAGCCGAGTACCGTCTCGATGAGTCAGCACTATGCGCGGCAGCACACCGGCGTCACCCCGGGCACCATGTCCTGCTCGCCGTGACGCGACAGTGGCCATGGGCATGGACGCGGCCACCCGCGAACACATCTTCGAGCCCTTCTTTACCACCAAGGGCTCCGGCAAGGGCACCGGTCTGGGACTCGCAACAGTCTACGGCATCGTCCAGCAGGCCGGCGGCTATATCTGGGTCTACAGCGAGGTCGGTCGCGGCACCACGATGAAGAATCTACCTGCCGGCTGTCACCGACGTGACGCCCGGTGCCGAGTCCGCGTCCGGTTGCTAGTCGACGAGTCCGCTCACGGCGGCGAGACGATCCTGGTGGTGGAGGACGAGGCGGCGTTGCGGCGGGTGGTGCAACGGATCCTCGAGGGTGCCGGCTATCGGGTCCTGCTGGCCGGCACCGCCGAGGAGGCGCTCAAGCTTGCCCGCCGCGAGGGGGATACGATCGGGATGCTGCTCACCGACGTGGTGATGCCGGGGATGAGTGGTCGCGAACTGGCCCAGGAGATCGCCGAGCTGTATCCGCACCTCCCGGTTCTCTTCACGTCGGGCTACACCGATGACACCATCATGCACCACGGCATCCTCGAGGACGGCGTGGCGTTCATCGCCAAGCCCTATTCGATGCAGGACCTGACCCGCAAGGTGCGTGCGGTGCTCAACGGCGTGGGGTGAACGGCCGCAACCACGCTCCTCGAGGTCGAACACCCCGCCATCGAGGAGGGCGAGCCGGTCGGACTCGTTGGCACCGACCGCCACACCGGCGGCCGGAAGCTCAGGCCTCGTCTGTCACCACTCGTTCTTCGCCATGACCCCGCTACTCCTCCCCGATGTCCTCGTTCCAGACCTCGGGGTGCCGCTCGATGAACCCCACCAGCAACTCGCGGCATTCGCGGTTGTCGAGATCGATCACCTCGACTCCCCGCGCACGGAGCCACTCGAGCCCGCCCTGAAAGGTGCGCGACTCACCCACCACGACCGTGCCGATCCCGAACTGGACCACCAGGCCGCTGCAGTACCAGCAGGGCGCCAGGGTGGTGACCATGATCGTGTCGCGATAGCTCCGCTGCCGGCCGGCCTTCCGGAAGGCGTCGGTCTCGCCGTGGATGCTGGGATCGTCCTCCTGCACCCGGCGGTTGTGGCCCCGACCGAGCAATGTCCCGTCGCGGCGGTAGAGCGCGGCACCGATCGGGATGCCTCCCTCGGCGAGTCCGGCGCGGGCCTCGGCGATGGCGGTGCTCAACATGGCGGTGAAGTCTGGCATCTTCCTCCTGCCGCCGCGTCGCTTGCGGCGCAGCCGATCTCTCGTATCGTCCGGGGCCTTCACAACAGCTCAACGACCCGCCATCTCCAGCCGCGCCGCGAGCGGCGCGGCAGCTACATCAGCACCACCGTCGCGAGGCCGAGCAGCAGGCCGAAGCCGCAGACGTCGGTGAAGGTCGTCACGAAGATCGAGCTGGCCACGGCGGGGTCGATCCCCATCCGCTCGAGCATCACCGGGACGAACGATCCGGCGAAGCCGGCCACGAAGAGGTTGAGGGTCATCGCCAGGAAGACCACCGCGCCGAGCCTCCAGCTCTCGCCGAGCAGCACCGAGACGGTGGCCACCACGATCCCGATCGCGGCGCCGTTGATCACGCCGACGAGGATCTCCTTGCCGATCACGCTGCGGAGGCCGGTCGATGGCACCTGCCCCAGCGACAGCCGGCGGACGGTCACGGCCAGCGCCTGGGTGCCGGCGTTGCCGCCCATCCCGGCGATGATCGGCATCCAGATGGCCAGCGCCGCCATCCGCTCGATCGAGCCCTTGAAGAAGTAGACCACGGCCGCAGCCATGAACGCCGTGAGCAGGTTGACATAGAGCCACGGGAGCCGCGACTTGATGGCCATCATCGGCCCGGCGCCGAGTTCCTCGTCGGGCGAGACGCCGCCGAAGCGCAGCAGGTCCTCGGTGGCCTCGGCCTCGGCCACGTCGATCACGTCGTCGTAGGTGACACGGCCGAGCAGCCGCCCCACCGCATCGACCACCGGCACCGACGGGACATTGTAGCGGGCCATCAGTCGCGCCACGTCCTCCTGGTCGACATCGGGACTGACGCGGACATCGGCGTCATCCATCACGTCGCGCACCAGGCGGTCGTTGCCGCTCACCACCAGCTGCTTGAACGTGAGGATCCCCGCCAGCCGGCGGGCATTGTCGATCACGTAGATCTCGGTCACGTCCTCGACGTCCTCGGCCTGTCGGCGGACCCCCTCCAGCGCGAACGCCACCGTGTCGAGGTCGGTCACGGTGACCACGTGGGTGGTCATCAGGCCACCGGCCGACTCCTCGTCGTAGCGGAGCAGCCGATCCACATCGCTGCGGTCGGCGACCTCGGCGAGAATCCGTTCCTGCTGCTCGGGCTCGAGCTCACCGAGGATGTCGGCCGCGTCGTCGTCCTCGAGCTGCTCGACGATCTCGGCGGCCTGTGACGGCGTGAGGGCCGCGAGGGTGTCCTCGGCGTGGGCCTCGTCGGGCATCTCGACCAGCGCCTGCGACGACAGCTCGGCGGGGAGGACCCGGACCAGCGCGAGCCGCTCATCCTCCTCCAGGGCGGCGAGCACGTCGGCGAGGTCGGCGGGTTCCAGGTCGGTGGCGCGTTCGATGAACGCCTCGGTGCGTCCCTCGCGGGCGAGAGCGACCAGCTCCTCGTGGCGATCCTCGGTCGGTGTCGTCATTCGCCCTCCCGATCCAGGAGCACCGCAGGCGGGGTGCCGCGGCGCACGACCATCGCGTTGATCCGCACCGCCGTCGCGGCGGTGATGTCGACATCGAGTCCCGCGAAACGGAATCGTTCCCCGGGCTGGGGGATTCGACCCAGCCGCTCCACCAGCTGGCCGGCGAACGAGGTGCTCTCGCCACCCGGCGCCGTGATCCCGAAGTGCTCGGCCACCTTGCCGGCGGGGGTCGCCCCGTCGAGCGTCAAGGAAGTCGGGGGCCACCGGCGGCGCCACCGCGGCGGCCTCGTCCTCGTCGGCGATCTCGCCCACCAGCGCCTCGAGCAGGTCCTCGAGGGTCACCACGCCGGCGGTGCCGCCGAATTCGTCGAGCACCACGGCGAGGTGGCGCCGGTCGCGCTGCATCTCGAGCAGCAGGTCGGCGGCGTGCCGCGACTCGGGAGCGTGGGCCACCGGTCGCACCGGCATCGGATCGCCCGGCTCGAGCTTGAAGAGGTCGAAGGCATGCACCATCCCGACGATCTCGTCGAGGGAGCCCCGGTAGACCGGCAGACGGGTATACCCGCTCTCGGCGAAGGTCGCCAGCACGTCGGCCCGGGCGGATGCGGCCGGCACCGCCACCACGTCGGTCCGCGGGGTCATCATCTCGCGCACCGGTCGCTCGGCGAAGGTGACCACCCCACCGACCATCGCCAGCTCCTCGCCGGCGCCAAGCCCGCTGGCGCTCCCCTCCCGGGCAATCGCCTGGACCTCGTCGCTGATGCTCTTCGCACCGCTGGGGAGCACCACGCGGAGCATGCCGCGCAGGGCACCGAGCACCGGCCGGAGTGCCACGACCGAGCGCGACGCGCGCGGCACCGTGAGCCAGCGCGGCAGCAGGAAGCCACCCAGCACCACGGCGGGCACCACCAGGAAGATCAGGAGCAGCGCCAGCTGGGGCAGCGTGGCCGCGTCGAAGATCCCGGGGATCGCCGCGCCGGCGAGCGCCACGCCGAGCGAGGCGAGCGCCATCGAGGCGACCACCAGCGACTCGGCGTCGGCCAGCCACTCGAACGACTCGCCCGAGCCGCGGAGCCGGCGGGTCACCGCGTCGGCGAGTTCGCGACGGGCGGCGGTGAGGAGCGCGGCCGCGCCGGCCGAGCCGAGCACGGCGAGTCCCAGGCCGATGAGGAGGAGGAACCACCTCATGTGCCGTCCTCCGGTCCCTCGGCCTCGTCGTGATCGGGCGGTGGCCAGACGCTGACCCGGCGCACCCGGCGGCGCAGCACCAGCTCGACCGCGAAGCGCCACCCGTCGACCGCGACGGTGTCGCCGATCCGGGGCACCCGACCGAGTTCGGCGAAGACCAGTCCACCCACGGTGGCGATGTCCTCGCGCTCGAAGTCGTGCTCGATCTCGGCCTCGAGATCGGCCAGCGCCACCCCGCCCTGCACCGTCAGGTGACCATCGTCGTGGCGGGTGAGCGGCGCGACCTCGTCGTCGTACTCGTCCTGGATCTCACCCACGATCTGCTCGAGGATGTCCTCGAGGGTCACCAGCCCCGCGGTGCCGCCGTACTCGTCGACCACCACGGCGATGTGGCCGGGACCGCGCTGGAAGTCGCGCAGCTGCCGCTCGAGCGTCTTTCCCTCCGGCACGAACGCGGCCGGGCGGATCAGCGACTGCCATGCCGCGCGCTCCTCGCCGGCGCCGTCGGCCATCCGCGGCAGCATGTCCTTGGCGTAGACGATCCCGACCACCTCATCGAGATTGTCGCCGACCACGAGCAGCCGGGCATGCTCGCTCCGACGCAGGGTGTCGATCACCGCCGGCTCGTCGGCATCGTCGTGGACCGCGAAGATGTCGATCCGCGGCGTCATCACCTCGGCGACCGTCATCTCCTTGAGCGAGAAGACCCCCATCGCCATTTCGTGGGTCGACTCGGCGCGGGCCTCGTGTCCCGGCTCGTCGTTGAGCGCGGCGCCGAAGTCGAGCCGCCGGGCCATCCAGAGCAGCGGCAGGAAGACCGGCGAGACCGCCAGCACCATCCGCCGCACGTGGGGCACCAGTTCGGGGGCCAGTTCGGCGAGGAGCCGGGGCACCAGGTCGCCGATCGCCCAGACCAGCAGCGCCACCAGCACCACGCGCAACAGCGCCATCGTGGGCGTGAAGAGCCACCAGCCGGTCCAGGTGCCCGCCACCGCGGCGGCCAGGGTGAGCGAGGCGAAGTGCATCACGTGGAGAGTCCGCTCGGGCGTGAGCGCGTCGCGACGCGGCGGCACCAGCACCTCCGCGCGAATGTTGCCGCCGCCCTGGCCAGCCAGTGCCACGATCCCGGCCCAGATCATCAGCAGGCCGACCAGCGCCGGCAGGGCGCCCTGCATCAGCGCGATCACTGGAGCGCCCTCACGTAGCGCTCCTGGGCCCGCCACATCGGCGAGCGTTCACGGGCAGCCGACTCGGGGTGCTCGTGTCCCAGCACGTGCAGCGTGCCGTGCACCACCAGCCGGAGCAGCTCCTCGCGCACCCCGATGCCGCGGCTCCGCGCCGCACGCGCCGCCTGATGGCGGCAGACGTACACATCGCCGGCCAGTGATCCGTCGGGTTGCGGCAGCGCGAAGGCGATCACGTCGGTGGGACGATCGTGGTGCTTGTAGTCGCGATTGAGCCGGCGCATCGCCGCCGGACCGAGGAAGGTGACCGACACCGCGGCGTGGCGCTGCTCGGCGGCCAGCACATGGCGCACGGCACCCTGCACCGCCCGCACCGGCAGGGCCCCGGTGCCGCTCACGACCACCGGCTCGCTCATCAGCCGGCCTGATCCTCCGCGTAGGCCCGGATGATCTCCTTGACCAGGCGGTGGCGCACCACATCGGCCTCGGTGAAGTAGTGGAACGCGATGCCGGGGATGCCGGGCAGGACCCGCTCGATCTGCACCAGCCCTGATTCCTCGCGATGCGGCAGGTCGATCTGGGTCTTGTCGCCGGTCACGACCACCTTCGAGTTCACGCCGAGCCGGGTGAGGAACATCTTCATCTGGGCGCCGGTGGCGTTCTGCGACTCATCGAGGATGATGAACGCATCGTTGAGGGTGCGGCCGCGCATGTAGGCGAGCGGCGCGATCTCGATCGTCCGCGACTCGAGCGCCTTCTGGACCCGCTCGTAGGGCATCATGTCCTCGAGCGCGTCGTAGAGCGGGCGCAGATAGGGATCGACCTTCTGCTGCAGGTCGCCCGGCAGGAAGCCGAGCGACTCGCCGGCCTCGACCGCCGGCCGGGCCAGGACGATCCGCCGCACCCGCTTGCGGACCAGCGCCTCGACCGCCTTGGCCACCGCGAGGTAGGTCTTGCCGGTGCCGGCCGGCCCGATCCCGACCACGATGTCGTAGTCCTGGATCAGGGCCAGGTACTCGCGCTGCCCGGGCGTCTTGGGGCTGATCGCCCGCCGCATCCCCGGCAGCACCACCTTGATGTCGTCGCCCGGGGTGCCCAGTTCGCTCGGCGCGAAGCCCTCGGTGGCGTAGCGGAAGACATCCTCCGGCGCGACCGTCTCGCCGGCACGGGCGAGATCGATCAGCGCCTCGATCACCGGCACGGCGCGGCCGAGCTGCTCGCTGCTGCCCATCACGGTGATGGTGTCGCCCCGCTGCGAGACGCGGACCCCGAGTGCCCGCTGCAGCTCCAGGAAGCTGGCGTCGTTGACCCCGGCGAGCAGCAGCGGATCGGCGCCCTCGGCCGAGAGCTGCTGGCGAACCTCGTCGTTGGTCATGCGGGCTCCGGGGGAAGGCGCGTCAGGTGCAGCGCGGCGAGTTCGGCGTCGGCGACGGGCACCGGCGCGCCCTCGAACAGCGCCCGCGCCTGTGCGGTCTTGGGAAAGGCGATCACGTCGCGCAACGACGTGGCACCCGACAGCAGCATCGCGATCCGGTCGTGGCCCAGCGCGAAACCACCATGCGGCGGCGCACCGGCGGCGAGCGCGTCGAGCAGGAAGCCGAAACGATGCCGCTGCTCGGCCCCGTCGATGCCGAGGAACTGGAACACCTGCTGTTGCAGCATCGGGTCGGTGATCCGAATCGACCCCGAGCCGAGCTCGTTGCCGTTGTAGACCGCGTCGTAGTGGAGCGCGCGGCAGCGGGCCGGATCGCTCTCGAGATGGTCGCGGTCGTCGGGATGCGGCGCCGTGAACGGATGGTGGGTGAAGATCCACTGCGCCGCTCTCCGGGTCCTGTTCGAAGAGCGGGAAGTCGACCACCCAGAGGAAGGCGTGCTCGGTGCGCGGCGCGATCTCGGGCCGGGCCACGAGCGCCATCCGGACGGCGTGAAGCGCCGGACCGGTCACGTGATCGGGACCGACCACCGCGACGAGCAGGTCGCCGGTGTCGGCCGGGATCACGTCGACGGTGGAGGCCCCGAGCGCCTTGACTCCCTGCCCCTCCCATGCGGCGTCGCCGCGTCGGGCCCACATCAGCCCCCCGGCACCGGCATCGCGTGCCACCGCCGTGAGGGCGTCGAGTTCCTTGCGCGACATCACCGCGAGTCCCGGCGCGCGGATGCCGCGCAGCCGTCCGCCCGCCTCGATTGCCTCGCGCACGAACGGCGCCGCCTCGTCGGTCACGTGACCGGTCCAGTCCTCGAGCTCGAGGCCGTAGCGCAGGTCCGGCTTGTCGATGCCGAAGCGCTCCATCGCCTCGCGCCACGACAGCCGCGGGAACGGGATGGCGACCGCGTGGCCCGCCTCGTCCCACTGGCCCTGCAGCACCGCCTCGACCACGGCGATCACGTCGTCCTGGTCCACGAACGACGCCTCGAGATCGATCTGGGTGAACTCCGGCTGGCGATCGGCGCGCAGGTCCTCGTCGCGGAAGCAGCGGGCGATCTGGAAGTAGCGATCGAAGCCGGCCATCATCAGCAGCTGCTTGTAGATCTGCGGCGACTGCGGCAGCGCGAAGCACTCGCCGGGATGGACCCGGCTGGGCACCAGATAGTCGCGGGCGCCCTCGGGCGTCGGCTTGGTGAGGATCGGCGTCTCGATCTCGTAGAACTCGAGCTCGGTGAGGGTGCGCCGGGCGCGCTGCATCAGCCGGTGGCGCAGCTGCATGGCCGCTTGCAACTCGGGCCGCCGCAGGTCGAGCACCCGGTGCTGCAGCCGCATCTCCTCGCTGGCGAGTTCCTCGCCCTCGCGGCGACCGACCGGAATCGCGGGCGTCACCGCCGGCCCGACCACCTCGATCGATGCCACCCGCACCTCGATCTCGCGGGAGCGCATCGTGGGGTCGCGTCCCGGGTCCTGGCGGCGTTCCACGGTGCCTTCGACCAGCACCACCGACTCGGTGCCGACGCCGGCGGCCCGATCGATCACGTCGGCCGGGGTCCACTCCGGGTCGCAGGCGAGCTGCACCAGGCCATCGCGGTCGCGCAGGTCGATGAAGACGATGCCGCCGAGGTCGCGGCGCCGGTGGACCCAGCCACCAAGACGCACCGCCGTGCCGATGTCGGCGGCGGTGAGGGAACCACAGCGGTGGGTGCGAAGGGCGGTCTGTGCCATCGATTCGGGATCGGGTATTGGGGCCGGAAAGCTAACGGCACGGCGGCGGCCATGAAAGCGAGCGCGGCCCCCGAGAGAGCCGCGCAAGTAGCCGATTTGCTTGGACTTCCGCCCGAGGGCTCAGGCGGTCGCGGGGGCCTCGCCCGGCAGCGGCCGGGCCTTCCGGGTCACCACTCGGTAGCCGGCGTAGATCAGCAGCAGCCCCAGCAATTCGGTCACGTAGAGCACCTCCACGTGGCCGAAGCGGGTGAACGACCCGCCGATGCCCGGCAGGATGGCCCCGATGGCGATGAAGATGTTGCCGCGGACACGATCTTCGGCACCGGGTGTCTGCCGATAGCGCCACGCCGAGAAGGCCGCACCACCGACCAGCATGACGAAGGCATAGCTGTTGATGAACGGGCTCACCGCCCGGAGCCACTGCCAGCCGAACACCGCCCCGGAGAGTCGGTGCGGCTCCACCGCGGCGAGATTGAGCGGCGAGAGCAGCACCAGGATCGCGGTCGGGATCACCAGCGTCATCAGGATCGCGGTGATCCGGTCGGCCGCCTTGCGCGACAGGATCAGGTACGCGGTGCCCTGGGCCAGCGGCATCCCACCGAGCAGCGCGCCGGAGATGTACCAGAGGCGGAAGGTGACCGGATGCCAGCCAACCAGGGTGGTGAGCGACTCGGTGAGCGTGCCCAGACCGTAGAGTCCCACGCCGAGGCCCCACCACCAGAGGTGGGGCGCGGGGCGCTTCTCCCGCCAGCGGCGGTAGAGCTGGGGGGCGAACCATGCTGCGAAGATGGTGGTCGCGATCGGGATGTAGTGGATGGGGTCGTTCATCAGAACGCCGTCCGCCAGGCGACCAGGAGCCGCCGACCCGGTGCCGGCCGGAAGAAGCCGGCATTGCCAGCCTCGGCGTAGAGCTCGTTGGTCACGTTCTGGATGGTGGCGGTGAGCACCGAGGCGCTGCTGCCGAACTGGAGCGGCATCAGGCCGAGATCGACATCGACCACGTTGAAGCCGGGCGTCGTGGCCCCGACCAACGACGCCTCGGGCGACGAGCTCTGGCGACTCCCCTGATGCCGGAAGCGCACGCCCGCCCAGACCTTGCCCGAGGGGATCCGGTAGCGCGCCCCGAGCACCACCTTGCTGCCGTAGCCGTCACCCACCGGCTCGAGCGGCTGGTTGGTATTGGTCTGGTCGAGGTAGGTGTAATTGGCGAGCAGCGTGGTCCCGGCGAAGGGCGTCAGGGTGCCCGACGCCTCGACGCCGCGAATCCGCAGCTTGTCGACGTTGATGTTCTGGTACTCGGGAAAGCCCATCACGGTGTCGCCGGTCGCGGCGACCCGGATGCCATCGCGGAGCGAGTTCTGGAAGGCGAACGCCTCGAGCGACCAGCGGCGGCGCTGCACTCGCATCCCCAGGTCGACATTGACACTGGTCTCGGCCTTGAGGCCAAGGTTGCGCGACTGGAAGCCGCTCCCCTCGGGGGTGACGCCGTTGTAGAAGCGCTCGACCAGGTTGGGACTCCGGAAGCCTCGACTGGCGGCGGCGATCAGCCGCACATCGGCGGCAAGCCGGTAGAGCGCGTTGGCAGCCCACACCGTGGTGGCATCGGTCCCCTCGGCCGGCTGCTGGTCGAGGCCGGTGGTGGTGAAGCTCTTGGCGCGGTTGTCCTGGTAGCGCGCCCCCACGATCAGCGACAGCCGCTCCGCGGCCCGGATCTCGTCCTGCGCGAAGACACCCAGCGAACGGAACTCGGCATCGGGCAGCGCCGGGGTGTTGGAATACTGGGTCTGCGGCGGGCCGAAACCGACCACCGTCGAGGCACTGGAGTCGGTACCGTCGGCGCGGTCGCGGTTGAACTCGGCGCCCCAGGTGATGGTCTGTCGCGCGCCGACCGCGCGCGCCGCCTCGAGTCGCACTCCGGTGGACCGCACATCGGTGAAGTTGCGGGTCACCACCTGGACTCCAGCGCCGTCGGGGGTGCCGGGACCGAACGGGGCGAAGATGTCCTGGTGGAGGCTGCGGCTGTTGTCGGCGTGGTAGACCGCGATGTCGACCCGATCCGCGAGGCCGAGGTTGAGTTGGTCGCCGTGGAAACCGATGGTGCCGCGCTGCACGCGCTGCAGCGGATAGCGGATGTTGATCGATGGCTGGTACTGGCCGACCAGCGACGGATCGATGAAGCCGAAGCCGGCATCCTTGGCGCGGTAGTCGCTGTACTTGGCGAAGAGCTGCTGGTTGGGCGCCACGTCGACGGCCACGTGGCCGCGGTAGTGACGGTCGGTGACCCCACTGCCCTGCACCGTCACGCGACGGTTGAGGGTCAGGTCGCCGAAGGTGCCGGCCGGGGCATCGTAGGGGTCGGCCTTGCGATAGTCGGCGTCGAGCCGGAAGGCCAGCGCGCCCTGGCGCACGGCGAGGGCACCGGACGGCTGGGCGGTGCCGGCCGAGCCACCGGTGTAGCCGAAGCGCAGGTTGCCGTGCAGCGCATTGCCCATCGCCGCCGAGGGGAGGTCGACGCTCACCATGTTGACCACGCCCCCGATCGCATCGGAGCCGTAGAGCACCGAGGCCGGGCCGCGCACCACCTCGACCCGCTGCACCGATGCCTGGTCGATCAGCGCCGGCAGCTCACCGAAATCCTGCTGGCGCCGGGTGTTGTTGACCCGGAGCCCGTCCTCGAGGAGCAGCACCCGCTGGCCCGAGAAGCCGCGGATCACGGGCCGGCCCTGGTTGGGTCCCGCGCCGGTGAGATCGAGCCCCGGCAGGTCGGCCAGGAACGAGACCACCGAGTTGACCGGGCGCCGGTTCATGTCGGCGCTGGTGATCACGGACACGGCGCCGGGCACGTCGAGCACCCGACGCGGCCCGCGCGTGGCGGTGACGACCATCGGGGCCAGTGCCTGGGCTGGACGGACAAGGGTATCGGCGACGGTGGTCGTGTCGTGCGACGGCGCCTGGGCATCGAGCAGTGAGGGTGTGACGACAACGAGGGCGAGGACTGCGGAGCACAGCACCTTGGCCTGACGCATCAATGTCTCCAGGAGACGGAGGTGAATCGCTGTGGCGAACGGAATCCAGACTAGATGATTCCCCGGCGTTTCGGCATCCGGTCGGCTACGGTCGGGATATCTACGTAGGCGAACGCCCCCTTACCTTTGCGTCATGACCGCGTCCGTGAACCTCCTCGACCTGGCCCCCGTCCATGCGGCCGCGCGATTGCGCGAGTGGGTCACGACCGCCGACCTGCCCGGCTACCGGGCCGACCAGCTGCTGCGCCGGCTCTGGACCACCCCGGTCGGCGCCTGGGCCGACGCGACCGAACTGCCCCAGCCGCTGCGCGAGGAACTCGACCGGGTGATGCCGCTGGGGCGGCTCGAGACCGAGGTGGTGCAGACGTCGTCCGACGGGACGCGCAAGTATCTCTGGCGACTGGCCGACGGCGAGAAGATCGAGTCGGTGCTGATCCCGACCCGGTCCCGGCGTACCCTCTGCATCTCGTCGCAGGCGGGGTGCGCCCTGGGGTGTGTGTTCTGCGCCACCGGGTTGATGGGGTTTCGGCGCAACCTGCAGCCGTGGGAGATCGCCGCCCAGGTGCGCGAGGTGGTGCTCCGCAACCCGGCCGACAAGCCGAGCAACGTCGTCTTCATGGGGATGGGCGAGCCACTGCTCAACTGGAGCGCAGTCGACACCGCACTCACGATCCTCAATCACCCCGACGGTCTCGGGATCGGGGCACGGCACATCACCGTCAGCACCGTGGGGATCGTGCCGGGGATGAAGGCGCTGGCGGCGCGGCCGGAACAGTTCCGGCTGGCGATCTCGCTCCACTCGCCCCACCCCGAATCGCGGTTGGGCCTGATGCCGATCGAGAAGAAGTACCACCTGCGCGACGTGCTCGAGGCGGCGGAGGGATTCAAGAAGCGGATCACCTTCGAGTACGTGATGATCGCCGGGCACAACGATCGGGACGCCGACGCGGTGGCGCTGATCGCGCTGGCTCGCCGACTGGGCGCCCACGTGAACCTGCTGCCGCTCCACCCCGGCGGGGATCCCTCACTGGTGCCCTCCGCGCCGGCGCGGATCCGCGCCTTCCGTCAGGAACTCGACGATGCCGGGGTGGAGGCGGTGGTGCGCCGCAGCCGCGGTCTCGACATCGATGCCGCATGCGGGCAGCTGCACGTGAAGATGGCGAGGAAGCAGCGAGGCGATCGGCAGACGGTTGGTGAAGGGTGAAGGGTGAAGGGTGAACGGGATTGCATCGAACGCCCCTTCACCCTTCACCCTTCACCCCTGACTGATCAGACCTTCCTTCCCTTGGCGTCGGGATCCTTGCTCCACACCACGTACGAGTAGATCACCGACACCAGCACCGGCAGCGCGACGCCGGCGGCGATGGCCCACCACGGCAGGTTGCCGGTGACCAGCGCGGCCACCAGTATCAATCCCCCGCCGAGCAGCAGCAGTCGCCCTCCGAGCCGGTGCGTCAGGCGCCAGGATCGCTCGCTGCTGAGCGTCCACGGCGTGCGGATGCCCAGGAACCAGTTCTGGCGCACGCGCGTCAGGAAGTTGCCCAGCACCATCAGCAGGACACCGATTCCCACCCCGATCACCTCGGTGAATGGCACCCCCCAGCCGAGTGCGTGTCCGATCAGGAAGAGGTGGAGGACCGCGACGAAGGCGACCAGCGTGTTGGTGAGCAGCCACCATGGCTGGGCGTGCAGCGGGAAGTTGCTGCGCAGTGGGTCGAGCCGTGGCAGGAACGCCAACAACAGCCCGAGGGCCAGCCCGATGAGCGGCAGCAGGACCACCGCCAGGGTGCGACTGCTGGTGCCATCGCCTTCACCGGCGGCGTTCCAATGGGTGGTCACCGTTGCCGGCAGGTCGGCGAAGTGCAGCAGCCCGAAGGCGGTGACGGCGAGGAGCAGGATGAGCGAGGGCCAGAGCTTACGCATCGGACGACTCCCCGGCGGCAATGCCACCGATCTCGAGCAGGTGCTGCAGCGCGTCCTGGACGACCGTGGTGTTGAGCGAGTAGATGATGTGCTGTCCGTCGCGCCGGGAGAGGACCAGACCGGCATCGCGCAGGACCTGGAGGTGGTGCGACACCGAGGCCCAGGCCATCGTGAACTGGCTGGCGATCTCGCCGGCCGCGAGATCGTCATCGCGCAGCAGGGCGAGAATCCGGCGACGGCTCGGGTCAGCCAACGCCTTGAAGGTCCGGTCAAGCATAGACAATAAGGTAAGTATCTAAATATATACCGTCAAGCACGCTCTCCCCTTCTCCCCTTCACCATTCACCCTGCCACCACATCTTCCGGCACCCTCCCGGCGAAGAACGCCTCCAGGTTCGCCACCGCACGGAAGCCCATCTCCTCGCGTCCCTCGCGGGTGGCACTGCCCAGGTGCGGCAGCAGCACCACCTGCTCCATCCCCAACAGGCGGCGATCGACTTCGGGCTCGCGCGGGTAGACATCGAGGCCGGCCGCGGCGAGGTGCCCTGCCATCAGCGCGGTGATCAACGCGTCGGTATCGACCACGGTCCCCCGCGCAGTGTTCACCAGCACCGATCCCGGCGGCATCAGCGCCAGCCGGCGGGCGTTGATCAGGTGATCGGTCTCGGAGCCACCGGGGACGTGCAGCGACACGACCTCCGACGCCGCGAGCAGCGCCTCGAGCGACTCCATCGGCTCGATCCCGTCGGTGGCAAGGTCGCTGACCGACGGCATCGTCCGGCCCCATCCCAGCACCCGCATCCCGAAGCCCCGTCGGGCGCGGCGCGCCACCGCGCGCCCGATGCGGCCCAGCCCGACGATGCCGAGGGTGCGGCCACTGACCCGGCGGCTCAGCAGATGGGTCGGTCGCCAGCCGGTCCACCGACCGCCGCGCAGTTCCCGTTCGCCCTCGCCGGTCCGCCGCAGCGCCATGAGCATCAGGGTGATGGTGAGGTCCGCGGTGTCGTCGGTCAGCACGTCGGGGGTGTTGGTGACCACGATGTCGTGGGCCGCGGCCGCGGCGATGTCGATGTTGTCGGTGCCGACGCCGAAGTTGGCGAGGATCCGGCAGCGAATCGGGTACGCGGCCAGCACCTCGGCGGTGAACTTGTCGGTCAGGGTACAGAGCACCCCGTCGGCCTCACCAAGTGCGCGCTGCAGTTCCTCGGCGCTGAACTGATGATCATCGGTGGCGAGCCGGGTGTCGAACCGGGCGGTGAGCGCGTCCTCGACCGCGCGCGGCAAGCGCCGGGTCACCACGATGCGCGGCTTGCCGCTCATGGTTCCTCGGTCCAGCTGCGGAGCGCGGCGGTGGCGCCGGCACCGAACGGCACCCGGGCGCCGAGATCCGAGAGCGACAGTTCGACCAGGCCGAGCGCGCCGAGCAGCATGCCCTCGTTGAGGTCGCCGAGGTGCCCGATCCGGAAGGCCTGGCCGGCGAGCTGTCCGAGACCGGCACCGAGGTCGAGTGACCGAGCCCGGTGGGCGTGCGCCACGAGGGCCTGGCCATCGAGGCCGGGGGGCAGCATCACCGTGGTCACCGTGTCCGAGGCATCGCGCCAGTCGCGACAGCACGAGTCGTAGCCCCACGCCTCGACGGCGGCCCGCACCCCGTCGGCGAGGCGATGGTGCCGTGCCCAGACGCCGTGGAGTCCTTCCTCGAGCAGCATGGTGAGCGACTCGCGCAGGCCGTACATCATCGGCACGGACGGGGTGTAGGGGAACCAGCCGTCGTCGTTCGCGGCGAGCATGGCGCGCAAATCGAAGTAGCCCCGCGGCCCGGTGACGGTGTCGACCAGATCCACCGCTCGCGGCGACAATGCCAGCAGCGCGAGGCCGGCCGGAAGCATCAGCCCCTTCTGGGAGCCGGTGAGCGCCACGTCGACACCCCAGGCGTCGTGGTGGTAGGGGATCGAGCCGATCGCCGACACGCCGTCGCTCATCAGCAGCGCGGGATGTGCGGCGTCACCGATCGCGGCACGGATCGCCGGCAGGTCGGCGGTGACGCCGGTGGAGGTCTCGTTGTGGACCACCAGCACCGCGGCGATCCCGCGCTCAGTGTCGGCGGCGAGCACGTCGCGGACGGTGTCCGGCGACGGCGCCTGGCCCCACTCCACACCCGGCAAGCGGTCGACCACGTGCCCCAACCGCCCGGCGAGGTCGCACCAGAGATCGGCGAAGTGTCCGGCGCCGGTCATCAGCAGTCGGCTGCCGGGCTCGAGTGTGTTCTGCATCGCCGCCTCCCAGCCACCGGTCCCGGTGGCCGGGAAGATCGCGACGGTGCCCTCGCTGGTGTCGAACACCCGGGAGAGATCGGTCAGGATCGGGAGGGTCAGCCTGGCGAAGTCGAGCGACCGGTGATCCTCCGACGGCCGGTTCATGGCGCGCAGGATCCGGTCGGGAATGTTGGTCGGCCCGGGAACGAAGAGGTGACGGCGACCCGGCATCGGACCTCACGGTGCGAGATGGGGGATGCCGGAGTGTAAGTTGGCAGCGTCCCCACGGCGAGGCCCGATGAGCCACCCCACCGAGCTGCACCGCGATCGCGCCGCACTGGAGCGCTGGTTCGCCGCGGCGGTCGACGCGGTCGATCCCGCGCGGGCCACCGCGCGGGCGCTCGCGGGAGAGCCGCCGCCCGGGGATGCCCCGGCGGTGCTGGCGCTCGGCAAGGCGGCGGTGGGGATGGCCCGAGCGGCGGAGCGGTGGCTGACCGACCACGACTTGCAACCGGCCGGTGGGCTGGTGGTGACCCACCAGTGGACCGGCGCCGACCCGCTCCAGCTCCCGGTGGTCACCGGTGACCACCCGGTGCCCGGCCCCGCGTCGCTCGCCGCCGCCGAGCGACTCGCCGCCACGATCGACACGCTGCCGAATGGCGTGCCGGTCCTGATCCTCATCTCCGGCGGCACCAGCGCGCTGCTTGCCGCGCCACTCGAGGGGATCACACCCGACGAACTCGGTGAGGCGTTCGCGGTGTTTCACCAACTCGGCCTCGACATCCAGGCGATGAACGCGTTGCGTCGGCAGCTCACCCGCTGGAGCGGCGGCCGGCTCGCCCGGGCGCTGGTCGGTCACGATGTGCGGGCGCTGGTGATCTCCGACGTGGTCGACAACGATCTCGCGGTGATCGGGTCGGGCCCGCTGGTGGGCGGCGCAGTGGCCCCCGAGACGGTGGCGCGGATCCTGTCGCGCCCCGACCTGGTGGCCGGTCTGCCGGCCGCCGTCACGGCGGCACTCGGCGCCCCACCGCCGCCACCGGTCGACACGATTCGGCACACCGTGGTCGCCGATCGCACCATGGCCGTGCAGGCGGCCCTCGACGCCGCCCGCGCCGAGGGGGTCCGGGTCCGTTACCATCGCGCGCCGCTCGACGGCGAGGCGAACGAGGCCGCAGAGGCGCTGGGGCGGTGGCTCGAGGGCGAGCTACGCGATCATCGCCTGCGTGGTGGCGACGAGACCGGGATCTGGGTCACGCCCGCGCCTCGAGTGCGGGTGCTGCACGCGTGGAGCGGCGAGCTGACCGTGCGCCTCCCGACCGATCACGGCAGAGGGGGGCGCGCACAGCAGTTCGCGCTGGCGATGGCGCGGGAGCTCGACCGTGCCAGCGGCCGACTCGGCTTCCCGGCCGACGTGCTGCTGCTCGCCGCCGGTACCGACGGCCGTGACGGCCCGACCGATGCCGCCGGTGCCGTGGTCTCCCACCTGAGCGCGGCGGAGCTTCGTGCGGCGGGCGTCGACCTCGACCGCTCGATTGCGCGGTGCGATGCCCATCCCGCGCTCGACACCGCAGGGGCGCTGCTGCGCACCGGAGCGACCGGCACCAATGTGGCCGACCTGGTGCTGGCGCTCTGCTGGAATTGGTATTGAAGGAATCATGAGGCGGCGGCCCTGACGTTCGAGGGCGCATCCGCCTCGTGCAGCCCAGCTGCTCTCTCAGGGCTCACGCTTCAGGACACACGCCTCACGGCGCGCTATCGCGCGGCACGATCACGGTGAGGTCAACCAACCGGGTCGAATCGGGGGCGTCGCGGACGTCGGTGGCCCCGAGCACCTCGGCCACGCGCCCACTGCCGATGCTGTCACCGGTGCGAAGCAGCACCCGCGTGATGGTGGTGGTCGTGTCGCGCAGGGAGACCGGCGCGTTGTCCCAGCTCACCACATCGAGCCCGCCACGACGGAGGCGGAGCGCCGCGTCGCGTGCGGCGCCGGGAGTGCCGCCACCGTTGAGCACCTCGACCGTGACCCGTCGGCCCAGCGGGGGCCACGTCGGCTCC
The DNA here is from genome assembly GCA_963817715.1 of uncultured Gemmatimonadales bacterium. Classification (GTDB taxonomy): domain Bacteria; phylum Gemmatimonadota; class Gemmatimonadetes; order Gemmatimonadales; family GWC2-71-9; genus Palsa-1233. The sequence continues at coordinate 470,986 of CAWFPG010000004.1, read as the reverse complement.
TGCCCCATCGCCTCGCGGGTAGCGGGACGATGCGTGAGCCGCCAGGCAAGCGCCACCAGGGCAATCGCCGCGATCACCGCGAGACCCGCCAATGCGATCCGTCTCACCGGCGAACCGCCTCGAGAAAGGCGAGCGTCTCGGGACGGGGTTCGCGACCCTTCCCCTCGTGAAAGACGATCCGGCGCCGGATCACCTCTTCCAGCACCTCGGCAGGGGCATCGGGGTAGCGCTCCGCCAGGGCGGCGCGCGCCTCGCGATCGAACGGGCGACCCGGCTCGAGAAAGTCGGCGGCATAGAGTGCGCGACCCACCTCGCCCCAACCGGGCCAGCCAACGGTGTGATGGCGCACTGCGCTCAGCACGTCGGCATCGGTCTCCCCCTCGAGCGCCGCGCGCGCTGCCGCGGCGGGGCCGTGGAGAAAGGCGCGCGGGCCATCGACGGTCGGCGCCCAGCGGTGCAACTCCGACTCGGGGGCATCGCGCAGCGCATCGTGGAGCCAGCCGGCCCGGCGCCAGCGGTCGCGCTCCTCGCGATCAAGGCCACAGGCGTCAGCCCAGTGCTCGAGCATCGCCACCACCCGGGCCACGTGCTCGGCCCGCGCCGGCGTGACGACGGCCCAGGACGGCAAGCCGCCCTGGGCCGCCCGGCCCTCCGCGCTGCTCATCCCGTCACGATTCCATGGCGAGAGGTGGACGACCAATGCGATTCTGTCCGTCGACAAACACGACCGAGGGTCGGTGGTCGGCGGTCTCGGCCTCATCGAACTCGCCGTAGGCGATCAGGATCACGGTGTCGCCCGGAAGGCCGAGTCGTGCGGCGGCACCGTTGAGCTGCACCACACCGCTGCCGGCTTCGCCCGGGATCACGTAGGTCGTGAAGCGCTGGCCATTGTTCACGTTGACGACGTGGATCTCCTCGAACTCGACGAGGTTGGCCGCCGCCATCAGGTCGGTGTCGAGCGTCAGCGACCCCTCGTAGTGCAGGTCGGCCGAGGTGATCGTGGCGCGATGAATCTTGGACTTCATGAGGTGGCGTCGCATGTCAGACGTCCTCCTCCCCGAGGATCGTGTTGTCGATCAACCGGGTGGCGCCGACGCGCGCTGCGATGGCCACGACGTCGCCCGCCTCCGCCGTCTCCACCGGCGCGAGGCGTTCCGGATCTGCCACCGCAATATAGTCCGCCACCAATCCCGGAGCGGCCTGCAGGATGCGCTGGCCGGCCTCCAGCAGCTCGTCGGCATCGGTCTCACCGCCCTGCCAGTGCCGGGCGATCTCGGCGAGGGCGGCGGGGATCGCCAGTGCCGTCTCGCGCTCCTCCGGCGACAGGAAGGCGTTGCGCGACGAGAGCGCCAGGCCGTCGCGATCCCGGACCGTCGGCACCACCACGACCCGGAGGGGAAAGTCGAGCTCCTCGACCATCCGGCGGATCAGCGTCGCCTGCTGGACATCCTTGCGCCCGAAGCACGCCACGTCGGGCCCCACGATGTGGAACAGCTTGGCGACCACCGTCAGGACGCCCTCGAAGTGTCCCGGCCGGTACTCTCCCTCCCAACGTGCGGCGGTGTCGCCGGGCATCACCCGCACTTCGTCGCCACTGCCGTACATCTCGCTGCTGTCGGGCGCGAAGAGGATCGTCACGCCGCGCGCCTCGGCGAGGGCGGCGTCGCGCTCGAGCTGACGGGGATAGCGACTGAAGTCCTCGCCGGCCTGGAACTGGAGCGGGTTCACGAACACGCTCATCACCACCACCTCCGCCTCGGCGCGGGCGGCGTCGACCAGGGCAAGGTGGCCCTCGTGGAGTGCCCCCATCGTGGGCACCAGGGCGATCCGCTGACCCGCAGCGCGGGCCGTGGCGAGTCGGCGGCGGAGGTCGGCGATGGCGGCGTAGCGTTCCATGGGATTCACTCGAACGAGTGGGCGTCGTCGGGATAGGCACCGCGGCGCACCTCGTCGGCGTAGCGGCCGACCGCGTCACGCACGGTGACCCCCAGCTCGGCGTACCGGCGCAGGAACCGCGGCGAGAAGCCCTCGTTGAGTCCCAGCATGTCGTGCAGCACCAGCACCTGCCCGTCGCACTCGGGGCCCGCCCCGATGCCGATGGTGGGGATAGTGAGCGCGGCGGTGATCTCGGCGGCGACACCGCGAGGCACCAGCTCGAGCACCACCGCCGAGGCACCGGCATCCTCGAGGGCTCGGGCATCGGCCAGAAGCTGGGCCGCGCTCTTCGCGTCGCGTCCCTGCACCCGGGGGCCGCCGAGCCCGTGGACCGACTGCGGCGTGAAGCCGAGGTGGCCGATCACCGGAATCCCCCGCTCCACCACTGCACGGACCGTTGCCGCGATCGGCGTCCCGCCCTCGAGCTTGACGCCATCGCAGTCGGTGGCCGCCATCACCCGGCCGCAGTGACGGATCGCCTCCTCGACGCTGACCTGATAGGAGAGGAACGGCATGTCGACCACCACCGGCGTGTGCTCCGCGCCGCGGCGGACACTGCCGCCGTGGTAGATCATCTGCTCGACGCTCGCCGAGAGGGTCGAGCGACGACCGGCAAGCACCTCGTTGACCGAGTCGCCGACGAGCAGGATGTCGACGCCGGCGTGTTCGAGCAGGGTCGCGAACAGCGCATCGTAACAGGTGAGCATCACCAGGCGTTCCCCGCGCTGCTTGCGCGCGGCGAGTCCCGGCAGGGTGAGGTGTGAATCAGCCATGACGTTCCAGCTCGGCTAGTTGCCGGGCCCAGAATCCGCGATCGCGGAGCCCGGGGTGCGGCAGGGTGAGATCGGGCCGATCGCAGAGTTCGCCGGCCACGACCACCAGGTCGAGGTCAAGCGTGCGCGACCCCCAGTGTTCGTGCCGGTCGCGGCCGGCCGACGCCTCGATGGCATGGCAGGCGTCGAGCAGCACAGCGGTGTCTCCCGTGAAGGTCGCCCTGACCATCGCATTCAGGTAGGTCGGCTGCGACAATCCGCCGAGCGGCGCCGTCTCCTCGGCTGCGGTGACCGCCAGGACCTGCAGGCCCTCGATGGCTTCCAGCCCGCGCACCGCCCGGGCCAGCCAGGCGTCGCGATCACCGAGGTTGCTCCCCAGGGCGATGTAGGCGGTGCGCGGCGTCACGCCGCGTCGACCCCCTCGCGAAGCGACCGGAGCAGGGTGGCCACTCGATCGGGCCCGCCCTGCCCCAGGGCCTCGACGAGGGCGCTGCCGACGACCACCCCATCGGCCAGCCGGGCGACGTCGCGGGCCTGTTCGGGGGTGCCGATCCCGAACCCCGCCGCGATCGGCAGATCGGTCGCCTCGCGCACCGCGGCGATCGAATCGGCCAGGCCGGCGTCGAGCCGGCTCGACGTGCCGGTGACTCCGAGTCGCGCCACCAGGTAGATGAAGCCCTGGGCCTCGCGCACCGCGTCGCGCAACCGCTCACGCCGGGTGGTCGGCGCGATCAGCCGGATCAGGTCGAGCGGCGACGCCAGCAGCGGATCCTCGACCTGCGGATCGGCGCCGGCGGGGAGGTCGGTGAGCAGGATCCCGGCGATGCCGATCGCGGCCGCATCGGTCGCCAGCCGTTCGACACCATACTGCAACACCGGATTGAGGTAGGAAAAGAGCACCACCGGCACCGGCAGCGCGAGTTCGTCGATCAGCGCCAGGGTGCCGGGCAGTGTCATGCCCTGTTCCAGGGCCCGGAAGGTCGAGGCCTGGATGGTGGGGCCGTCGGCGAGCGGGTCGCTGAACGGCACACCGACCTCGAGGATGTCGGCGTGCTCGGCGGCGGCCTGCAGCGCGGCGCCCGACGTGGTGCGATCGGGGAAGCCGGCGGTCAGGTACGGTATCAGCGCGCGGCGACTCGCCTGCCGGAGGTCGCGCCAGGTGCGGTCAAGCCGCGACTCAGATGAAGTAATCACCGACGACGAGGCCGTAGCGATCCGGGGAGGTCACCTTGACGATGGTGCGAGGATGGGATCCGTCGCCGCGGACACTGGCCAGGTCGACCAGTTCGCCCGGAGCCGGCACCCGTGAGCCGCGGGCATCGACCGCGATCCGCACCATCGGCCGGTGAAGCTGGTCGGGGTCCGAACCGGGACCGGCCACCACGGCGACCTCGAACGAATCGAGGATCACCACGGTGCCGACCGGATAGATGCCGAGCAGGTTGATGAGCGCCTTGACCAGCACCGGGTCGTAGCCGCGGCCCGGATTGAGCCACATCTCGCGCAGCACGGCGGCCGGCTCCCACGGATCGGCCTGGTACGAGCGCCGGGTGGTGGCCGCATCGTAGCCGTCGGCCACCGCGATCAGTCGCGAGAAGAAGCCGAGTCGTCGCGGGCGGATCGGGCGGGGATAACCGCTCAGGTCGACCTTCATGTGATGCTCGTGCGCCGCGAGGATGGTGCGGTAGGGCAGACTCTCCCCATCGCGCATCTGGAAGAGCGTCAGCGTGCCGAGCCAGGGGTGCGCCTGCATCCGGCGCCATTCCTGCTCGTCGAGCGCCTCCTCCTTGTTGAGGATCGCGAGATCGATGCGCGACTTGCCGATGTCGTGCATCAACGCGGCCAGGCCGAGGTCGTAGAGCTGCAGTCGGGTGAGGCCGAGCCGGCGCCCCAGCGCCACCGCGAAGATGCAGACATTGACGGAGTGGGTGAAGGTGTACTCGTCGTAGTCGCGCAGCGTGGTGAGGCCGGTGATCGACAGCTCGTTCTCGAGCACCTGGTCGACCAGGAGCTGCACCGCGCGCTTGAGCCGGCGCGTGTTGGGTGCACGCCCCATGCGAACGCCCTGCACCACATCGCGCGCCACCGAGACGCCGTGGGCGTAGGTGCGCTTGGCCCGCTCCAGTGCCTCGTCGCTCTCGGACTCGTCCTGGTCAGAGTCGCCACCGATATCGACATCGAGCGACACGATGTCGGCCTGTTGCATCCGCTTGCGCAGGGTGTCAAGCCGCTCCTCCGGAAGCTCCTCGACCGGCAGCGCCCCGACGGCGGAGAGGAAGGCCTGCCACTCGCGACGGGTGACGCCCTCCTCGATCCGCAGCACGCCGACCCCCGCCTCGTGCATCATCCCCACGAAGCCGCTGAACGACGCGAAGTTGTCGAGCCCGAGCCGCAACCGGATCTGGTTGACGAAGATGAAGTCGCCGGAGAGCCGGATCTCGATGTGGCCCTCGGCCCGGAGCAGGGTCATCGAGGCGGCGAGCAGGTCGTCGAGGGAACGCTGGACGGCGGCGTTCTCGAGCGGGTAGAGTCGCAGCGCCCGCGCCGCCCCGTGGATGGTGAGGAGCAGCGCGCGCCCCGCCTGCCGGATCGGTGCATCGTCGGCCGTGGGCTCGACAGGCATCGTCACGTCCGCCAGTCCCGCAGCACCGTGTTGGCAGCCGAGCGGACCACCGGCTCCTTGTCGCCGGTGTACTGGTCGACCACCATGCGCGCCTCGAGCGTGCCGAGCCGCGCCAGGCCATGGATCGCGCAGGCCCGCACCTCGGCTGGCGCGAAGCGCCGGAAGAGTCCACGTGGCGCCAGCAGCTCCTGCAACCGCGGCATGCACGACGGACCAGAGACCTGCGCGTAGGCCTCGAAGAGTGCCCGACGCTCGCTGCGATCGATCTCGACATCCTCACCGCCGAAGAGCAGCTTCTCGAGTTGGGCGCGCGCACCGCCGCTGCCGCCTCGCTCGAGGATCGCGGTCAGTGCCGCGTGGCGCACCGGTCGGTCGGTGTCGAGCAGGGCACCCTCCAGCGCGTCGATCGCGGTCGGCGTGGCGAGTTGGGCCAGCGAACGCACGGCCGCGAGCCGCACCGGCGCGTCGCCCTCACGCAGGTGATGGACCACCTTGGGCAGCAGCGGTTGCATCCGGAGCCGGGCGACCACTTCCAGGGCAGCCTCGATCGCCTCGGGGACTCCCTCGTCGAGCACCTCGGCGAGGAGCCTCGGCTGGGCGCGGGCCAGCGCGTCGACGCTGCCGACGAGGATCTTGCGCACCCCCGGATCGAGGGTGCGACCGAGGTGGGCAAGGATCGCCGGGAGCGCCTGCGGCTTGAGCTCGCGCAGCACTGCCCCGACGTCGGCCTCCGATCCGCCGTGCCCCTCCTCGAGGCCCCGGAACAGTTGCTCGAGGATCTCTGGCTGACTGAGCCGCTCCTCGAAGGAGAGCAATGAGTCGTGCAGTTCCTGGTCGAGTCCCGGCACCCGTGCGACCACGACGCGCAACTCACGAAGAATGTGCGCCACGGCACCGAAGCCACCGGTGGCGAGCTGGCTCGGCAGCACCTCCTCGAACAGCCGCACCACCTCGCGGCGCACGTCGGCGTCGCCCACCGTCTCGAGCACATCGAGCAGCGCGTCGATCGCCGACTGCCGGATGTCACGGCGATACTCGTCCTCGAGCTCGGTCTGGATGAAGCGGATCTCCGCCTCGTCGAGGAAGTACGGTGTCGAGTCGGCGTCGTCGAGCTCGACCAGTCCCTCCGGGGTGGCGGCCGCCGAACTGGCCTCCTCGCGGGCCGCACCCGGCTCCGGCGTCACCTCGCGGAGCGGCGACTCCTGCAGGAACTCGATTCCCTCGCCCAGCACCTCGACGAAGGCGTAGGAGATCAAGACGAACTCCCGTTCCCAGAGCAGCGTCAGCAGGTCGTCGGACGCATCGGCCGCGAGGAGACGCGCCTGGTTGACGGCCTCGAGGAAACGGACGACCTCCTCCGCCTCGGCACCCGGCAGCATCGTCAGGCGACGCAGGCCGTCCTTGTAGAGCAGCCATGAGAGGGCGTCGCCCTGCTGCCCGGTCGTCGACTGCACCGACACCCCTTCCCAGGTGATGTCGTTCTCCTGGATTTCCAGCACCAGTCGTCCAGTGGTCGCCCAGACCGGCGCGAAGGCCTCGCTCAGCTGGGCGAGGGTGCGGTGGTAGACCGGGTTGTTGGGGAGGTACATCTGCAGCGCCCGCAGCCCCTTGCCGAGGGTGCGCACGAGATCCTCGACCGCGCGGACCTCGATCGCGTCGGGCGGCGCAGCGATCGGCGCGCTCACCGATCGCGCTCCAGCAACGCCGCCACATGAGCCACATCCTTGTCGCCGCGGCCGCTCAGGCAGAGGAGGACCACCTGGTCGGGACGCCACTGACCGCGCTCGGCGTCGATCCAGGCAATGGCATGCGCGGTCTCCAGCGCGGGGATGATTCCCTCGAGCCTGGTGAAGCGCTGGAAGGCATCGAGGGCCTGGGCATCGTCGACTGCGGTGTAGCGCACCCGACCGCTGTCGTGCAGCCAGGAGTGCTCCGGACCCACACCCGGATAGTCGAGCCCGGCCGACACCGAATGCGCCGGCGAGACCTGACCGTCGCGGTCCTGCAGCAGGTACGAGAGCGCGCCGTGGAGCACCCCGGGACGACCCTCGCTGAGCGTCGCACTGTGCGCCCCGCTGGCGAGTCCCTCGCCCGCCGCCTCGACCCCGACCAGCGACACCGAGGCGTCGTCGAGAAAGGCGGCGAAGATCCCCATCGCGTTGGAACCACCGCCGACACAGGCGACCACGGTGTCGGGCAGCGCTCCGGTGCGCTCGAGCACCTGGGCTCGCGCCTCGCGACCGATCACCGCCTGGAAGTCGCGCACCATCCGCGGATACGGATCGGGACCGACGACCGAGCCGATGATGTAGTGGGTGGTGGGGACCGTGCTGACCCAGTCGCGGAGGGCCTCGTTGGTGGCATCCTTGAGGGTCCGGGTCCCCGACTCGACCGGCACCACGGTGGCGCCGAGCAGCCGCATCCGGAAGACATTGAGCGCCTGTCGGGCGACATCCTCGGCGCCCATGTAGACCACGCACTCGAGGCCGAAGCGGGCGCAGATCGTGGCCGTGGCCACCCCGTGCTGTCCGGCACCGGTCTCGGCGATGATGCGGCGCTTCCCCATTCGTCGGGCAAGGAGTGCCTGACCGATGGTGTTGTTGATCTTGTGGGCACCGGTGTGGTTCAGGTCCTCGCGCTTGAGCAGCACCCGGGCGCCGACGTGGTCGCTGAAGCGGGGCGCCTCGGAGAGGGCCGACGGGCGACCCACGAAGTCGACCAGCAGGTCGTGATACTCGCGCCAGAACTCCTCATCGTCCCGAACGCTGTCGTACAGCACGGCGAGCTCGTCGAGGGCAGCGACGAGCGTCTCGGGGACATAGCGGCCCCCATAGGGACCGAAGCGACCGTCACGCGCGGTGGCGGGCGGCGGGGCGAGCATCACGTACGGCCTCCAGGAAATGCAGCAGCAGCCCGGGGTCCTTCACTCCGGGCGCGGACTCGACGCCGGAACTTACATCCACGCCGTCCGGGGCGACGAGCCGGATCGCCTCGGCGACGGTACCCGGGCGGAGCCCGCCCGCCAGCACCATCCGACGGTCCCCCAGTGCCATGCGCGCGCGCGCGGCCAGGTCGAGGTCGAGCGCCACGCCCCGACCCCCGGATCCACCGGCCAGTCGCGGCTCGACCAGGAGGGCATCGGCCTCGTCAGCCAGCGCCACCAAGGCGGGACCAGGCGTGGTGCTGCCGTCGAGGGTCGCCACCCGCCACACCTCGAAGCCATCGCGGCGCAGCGCCGCAGCGAGCAACGGGTCGGACCCACCATGCAACTGGAAGCCCCGCACCCCGGTGGCCGCGGCGAGCTCACCGAGCCTCTGAGCATCGGTCGCGGCGACCACGGCCAACACCGGCACCCGCCCGGCTGCGGCGACGATTTCCGCCGCCTGGCCGATCTCGACCACCCGAGGACCCCATGCAAAGACGACGCCGAGTCGGGTGGCGCCATGGCGGACCGCCAGGGCGGCATCCTCTGGGCGAGTCAGGCCACAGATCTTGGCGTCAACGGCCACGACGCAGCACCCCGGCCAGTTCACGGGTGAGGGCGACCGGGTCGCTGGCTGCCGCGAGGGCGCCACCCACCAGCACCGCGTCGGCACCGGCGGCAGCCGCCCGGGCCACGTCGGCACCTGTTGCCATCCCGCTTTCCGCCACGGCGACCACCGAATCCGGCAGCGAGGCCACCAGCTCCAGCGCACGATCGGTGTCGATGGAGAAGTCGTCGAGATCGCGGGCGTTGACGCCGACCACGGCGGCACCGGCATCGAGCGCCCGGTCCCGCTCGGCGGCGGTATGGACCTCGACCAGGGCGGTGAGTTCCAGCGACTGCGCCGCCGCGAGGAGCGCCGTGAGCTTCTCCTGATCCAGCGCCCGCACGATCAGCAGGATGGCTGCGGCCCCAGCCGCCCGCGCCTCGAGCAGCTGCACCTCATCGAGGATGAAGTCCTTGCGCAGGACCGGCCTGTCGGTCGTCGCCGTCACCCGCTCCAGGTCGTTGATCGAGCCGCCGAAATGGGTCGGGTTGGTGAGGACCGAGATCGCCGCCGCGCCGCCCGCCACGTAGCCGGCCGCCAACGCCACCGGGTCGAGCGCCTCGTTGATGGTCCCGGCACTCGGCGAGCGACGCTTGATCTCGCTGATCAGCGCCACCCGCTCGCCCCGAAGCGCCGCGGCAAAGTCGGCCGGCGGCACCCGGGTGGCCACGGCCCGTCGCAGGTCGTCCGCCCGCATCCGGACCTCGGGGAGCCGGTCCCGGGTGGCAGCGAGGATTTCATCGAGGACAGCCATCTTGCGCTTCGGGTTCCTTTCGGGTACGTTCACCTTCGGGTTCTCTTCGCCACGATGGAGGCGTCGTGCCACTCACCCGCAGGCAGCGCGAAATCCTCGACTACCTCTCCAGCACCATCGATCGTCAGGGCTTCGCCCCGTCGTTCGAGGAAATCGCCGAGCACTTCGGTTACACCTCGCTGGCCACGGTCCACGAGCATCTCAGCAATCTGGAGCAGAAGGGATATATCCGCCGCTCCTACAACCAGAGCCGCTCGGTGGAGGTGCTCCCCCCTCGGGGAAGCATCGGCGCGAGCGAGATCCCCTTGCTCGGCACCGTCGCCGCCGGAATGCCGATCGAGTCGGTGATGGCCGGCGAGGTGGTCGCGGTACCCGATGAGATGCTCCCCCGCCGGGGTCCCAACTACGCCCTCAAGGTGCGTGGCGACTCGATGATCGACGAGCAGATCACCGACGGCGACCTGGTCGTGGTCAACGGACGCGAATCCGCCGACAACGGCGAGATGGTGATCGCGCTGGTCAACGGCAGCGAGGCCACGGTCAAGCGGTTCTACCGCGAACCGGGGGGCTGGATCCGGCTCCAGCCGGCCAATGCCGCGATGCGCCCGCTTCGCTTCCAGGAAAGCGATGTCCTGATCCAGGGTGTGGTCGTCGGCGTCATCCGGAAGTTCTGACCGAGGCCCGGCGCAGGCGGTCGAGTCGCTCGGCCGCCGCGCCGTCGTCCAGCGCGGCCCTGGCGCGTTCGAGGGCCGAGGCAAGCCCGGTTCCCTCCCCCGCCACATGGATCGCCGCCGCGGCATTGAGCAGCACCGCGGCCCGAAGCGCTGCCGGCGCGGCAGCTGGTTGCTCCAGCAGCCCGCGGATCGCCGCGGCATTCTCGGTCGGCTCGCCGCCGTCGGTTCCCGCCATGTCCGGGGTCGACATCCCCAGCGATGCCGGGTCGAGGCTCCAGTGCTCCACCTCCCCGTCGCGAATCTCCCAGATTGCGGTGGTGCCCACCGGGGCGATCTCGTCGATCCCCAACCCGGCGTGCACCACCAGGGCGTGCGTCGCCCCGAGACGGGCGAGAGCGCTGGCCATCAGTGGACCGTGGCGGGGATCGGCGACCCCCACCACCTGTCGGGTCACCCCGGCCGGATTGGCCAGCGGCCCGACGAGGTTCATGATCGTGGCCACCCCGAGTTCGCGGCGAACCGGGGCGGCATGGCGCATGGCGGGGTGATAGGTGGGTGCAAAGAGGAAGACAACCCCGGCGCGGTCGAAGACGTCGCGGGCCAGTTCGGGGGTGAGGTCCACCGGCACCCCCAGCGCCTCGAGCACATCGGCGGAACCGGACCGGGAGGTGAAGGAACGATTGCCGTGCTTGGCCACGGGCACCCCGGCACCGGCGGCGACGAGGGCCGCGGCGGTCGAGATGTTGAGGGTCCGGACGCGACCACCGCCGGTGCCGCAGGTGTCGACCAGCCGGTCCGCGCCGGGGAGCGCCAGCCGCTGCATCGCTCCCCGCAGCGCAGTCGCCGCCCCGGCCAGTTCATCGGGGGTCTCGCCCCGGGCCCGGAGGCCGAGGAGCAGTGCCCCGATCGCGGCGGAGGTGGCCTCCCCGGCCATCACCACCCCGAAGGCGTCGCGGGTGAGCTCCAGGTCGAGGGGCTCGCCGGCCGCGAGGCGGGCGAGAGCGCGGGCAAGGGGCGAGGCGGCTGACATGGCCGGCAAGCGTATCGGGCGAGAACGCGTTTTGTCAATGTTCACAAGGGTTTACGCGCCTTGCTGCCACCCCGGCATCGGACTACTTTTTTGGGCTTCATGGGCCGCGCTTTTCTCCTCACGCTGCAGTTCGACGGGACGGCCTATTGCGGCTGGCAACGCCAGCGCGAGGGCGAGTCGATCCAGGCCGCCGTCGAGGGGGTGCTCACGCGACTCGCGGGGGAACCGACCAGGGCGACGGCGGCGGGACGCACCGATGCGGGGGTGCACGCGCTCGCGATGCCGGTGAGCACCGTGATGCCCGAGCGCTGGAGCGCTGCCGAGCTGCTGCGGGCGACCAACGCGCTGTTGCCCGACGCGATCGCGGTCGCTGCGGTGCACGGGGTGCAATCGGGCACCGACGCGCGTCGGAGCGCCCAGGGACGCCGCTATCGCTACGACATTGGCACCGACGCGGCGAGCCAGTCGCCGTTCCGCTGTCGCCACGCGTGGCCGCTGGGACAGTCGCTCGACCACGGTGCACTGGAGCGCACGGCAAGCGTCATTCTGGGCGAGCACGACTTCCGGGCGTTCGCCGCCGTGGGTGAGCCGAAACCGCATTACCGCTGTCGCCTGAACGAGGCAGCGTGGCGCGAGGTCGAGCCCGGGCGACTCCGGTTCACGATCGCCGCCGACCGCTTCCTGCATCACATGGTGCGCTTCCTGGTGGGCACGATGGTCGATGTGGGGCTCGGCCGGCGCGAGGAGAGCGAGATGGCCGAACTGCTGACCCTGAATCACAACCAGCGCACCGCCCCCCCGGCACCCGCCCGCGGGCTGGCGTTCGAGGCGGCCTGGTATCCCGACGACATCTACACTGGTGAGGTGGCTTCATGGTGATGCGGCCGATGCGCGTCGCCCTTCTCGCCCTGGCGCTGGGCGCCTGCGTGGCCGACGATGCGGCCACCGCGCAGGATCCCGGCGCCGGGCGACTCACGCCGGCCGCCGGGCAGCACCCGGCTCCGGTTTCCCTCAACGACTCGCGGCGCACCGCGATCGTCGATGCCACGGCGCGCGTCTCGCCGAGCGTGGTGTCGATCCGCACCCTGGTGCACCAGCAGGCGCCGATGTCATCGTTCGACGCGGTCTTCTTCGGGCCACGCGAGCAGACGGCGCAGACGTTCGGGACCGGGTTCATCATCCGGCCCGACGGCATCATCCTCACCAACCAGCATGTGGTGGCGGGTGCCGAACAGATCACGGTCACCCTGGCCGACGGCACCGACGTCGATGGTCGGGTCCTCGGCGAGGACCCACTCACCGACATCGCGGTGGTCAAGATCAACAAGGACCAGCTGCAGCCCGCCCCGATCGGCCGCACCAGCGACCTCGAGATCGGCGAGTGGGCGATCGCGCTCGGCAATCCGTACTCCTACCTGCTTGGCAACACCGAACCGACGGTCACCGCCGGGGTGATCAGCGCCAAGGACCGCAACATCGTGCCCAGCGGCGGCGTGACCGGTCGCTATTACGACATGATCCAGACCGACGCGGCAATCAACCCGGGCAACTCGGGTGGGCCACTGGTCAACGCCCTGGGCCAGGTGATCGGCGTCAACTCCTCGATCCTCAGCAACACCGGTGAGTCGGTCGGCGTCGGGTTCGCGATCCCGATCGAGCGCGCGATGCGGGTGGCCGCCGAGCTGATCAAGAACGGTTCGGTGCGGCGGGCGTGGGTCGGCCTCGAGGTCACCGGGCCGGAGCGGATGAGCGACTGGAAGAGTGCCGGCGGCGTGCCGGTGCTGCGGGTGGTGCCCGGGGGCCCGGCCGACAAGGCGGGGATCAAGCCGCAGGACATCCTGATCCGCGCCAACGGTCGCCGGCTGCGCAACTACCTCGACTGGGAGGCGGTGCAGCTCGACCTGCACATCGGCGACAGGCTCGACGTGACGGTGCGCTCGAAGGGTCAGGAGGTCGACCGCGAAATCGTGCCAGCCGACCTGCCGAGCGTGACGGCCGAGAAGGTGCGGCTCCGGGGCCTCGACCTGGTCACCCTGACACCCGGCGTTGCCGCCGAGCTCGGCTCGAAGGCGCGCGCCGGCGCCGCGATCGTGTCGATTCCCGACGAGACCACCCGGCTCACCGGGCTACGCACCGGTGACGTGGTCTACCGGATCGACTACTACAACGCCGCCCAGCGCCTGGTGCAGGCCCCGATCACCACTGCACACGACATGGTGCGCATTCTCGATGAGGTCCCCCGGGGCCAGCCGTTCCGGCTCTACTACGAACACGGCGGCCAGACGATGGCCGTGGACCTCACCAACTGATGACGACCGCGCGCTGGCAATCGCCGCTCGCCGGGCGCTACGCGTCGCCGGCGATGCTGCAGCTCTGGAGCGAGCAGCACCGCATCGGCCAGTGGCGACGCGTGTGGCTCGCGCTGGCCGAGGCCGAGCAGGCGCTGGGGGTCGAGATCCCCGACGCCGCACTCGACGAGATGCGGGCCCACCTCGACGACGCCGACCTCGCCACGGCGGCGGAGTACGAGCGGCGGTTTCGGCACGACGTGATGGCCCACGTGCACGCCTTCGGGGAACAGGCCCCCGCCGCGCGGCCGTACCTGCATCTCGGCGCGACCAGCGCGTTCGTGACCGACAACGCCGACGGCCTGGTGATCCGCGACGCCCTGCGGCTGGTGCTCGGACGCCTGCTCGACGTGGCGGCCGCCCTTCGCACCGTGGCGGAGACCCACGCGGCACTTCCCTGCCTCGCCTACACCCACTTCCAGCCGGCCCAGCTCACCACGGTGGGCAAGCGGGCCACCCTCTGGCTGCAGGACTTCGCCCTCGACATCGAGGCGCTGGTCGCGCTGCTGGGTGAATGGCGCCTGCGTGGCTGCAAGGGGACCACCGGCACCCAGGCGTCGTTCCTCGAGCTGCTCGGCGGCGACCACGAGCGGGTCCGCAAACTGGAGCGCGAGGTGATCCGCCGGCTCGAGCACGAGCGGGTCTTCGCGGTGACCGGGCAGACCTACCCCCGCAAGGCCGACGCGCGCGTGCTCGACGTGCTGAGCGGGATCGCGCAGAGCGCCGCCAAGTTCGGGACCGACCTGCGACTGCTGCAGCATGAGGGCGAGCTGCTCGAGCCGTTCGAGACCGATCAGATCGGCTCCAGTGCGATGGCGTACAAGCGGAACCCGATGCGGGCCGAACGGATCGGCGCGCTGGCGCGCCACGTGATCACCCTGCAACAGAACACGGCACACACCGCCGCCGCGCAGTGGCTCGAGCGCACCCTCGACGACTCGGCCAACCGCCGGCTCACCCTGCCCGAGGCGTTCCTGGCGACCGACGCGATCCTGCTGCTGGCGGCCAACGTCGCCGGCGGCCTCGAGGTGCGCGAGCCGGTGATCGCCCGCCACGTGGATGCCCAGATGCCGTTCATGGCGACGGAACGGTGGCTGATGCTCGGGGTGCAGGCCGGCGGGGACCGTCAGGTGCTGCACGAGGTGATCCGGAAGCATGCGCTCGCCGCCGCCGACCAGGTCGCGGCGCGGCGGTGCCAACGAACTGCTGGAGCAGCTTGGCCGGGATCCGGCGTTCGCCGCGGTCGACCGCGACCGACTCCGCGCCGAGCTCGACCCGGCCCGCTACGTCGGCCGTGCCCCGGCCCAGGTCGGTGAGTTCCTGCGTGAGTATCTCGACCCGCTGCTGGCGCGGGCACGACCGGCAGCCACGGTCGCCGCGGCGGCGGAGCTCCGGGTATGACCGCTCCGCTGGTCGCCAGCGAGCTGCCGCTGCCGCTCTGGCGCCGCGGCAAGGTGCGCGAGGTCTACGAGGTGGGCGATGACCGACTGCTGCTGGTCGCGAGTGACCGGGTGAGCGCCTTCGACGTGGTGATGGCCGAGCCGATCCCCCACAAGGGCCGGGTCCTCACCCAGCTGTCGGCATTCTGGTTCCAGCGCCTGGCCACGATCACCCGGTCGCACTTCCTGACCGCCGACACCGAGGCGATCCTCGTCGAGGTGCCGACGCTGGCCGCCCATCGCGACCAGATCGACGGTCGGACGATGCTGGTGCGCCGCACCGCCCCGGTGCCGTTCGAGTGCGTGGTGCGCGGCTACCTCGCCGGCTCGGCGTGGAAGGAGTTCCGCGAGCAGGGCACCCTGGCCGGCGAGGCGCTACCGGCGGGACTGCAGGAGTCGTCGGCGCTGGAGCCACCGATCTTCTCCCCCGCCACCAAGGCGGAGAGCGGCCACGATGAGAACGTGCCCTTCGCCCGGATGCGCCACGAGCTGGGCGCCGACCTGGCCGACGCGCTGCGCGACCTGTCGCTGGCGCTCTACGCCGCAGGACGACAGACCGCACACGAACGCGGGTTGATCATCGCCGACACCAAGTTCGAGTTCGGGCTCGACGACACCGGTCACCCGATCCTGATCGACGAGGTGCTGACCCCCGACTCGTCGCGCTTCTGGCCAGCCGACGGCTACCGGCCTGGACGGTCGCAGCCGAGCTTCGACAAGCAGCCGCTGCGCGACTGGCTCGCCGCCGAGCGCGACGCCGGTCGCTGGAACGGCGAGGCCCCACCACCAGCGCTGCCGACCGAGGTCATCGCGGCGAGTTCGTCGCGCTACCTCGAAGCCTATCGGCGCATCACCGGCAACCAGCTGGAGACCGGCTGATGCGCGTGGCCCCCGAGGGATGGCCGTTCATTCTCGCCGCCTGGGCTCTCGCCGCAGCACTGGCGCTGACCGGCTGGTGGACGGCGGTCCTGCTCTGGCTGCCGATCGCCCTCTGGGTGGTGGCGTTCTTCCGCGACCCGGTGCGCGAGGGACCACGGGGCGACCAGTTCGTGATCGCGCCGGCCGACGGCAAGGTGGTGAGCATCATCCCGATCGACGAGCCGGCCGTGGTCAAGGGCGCGGCCACCCGGGTCTCGATCTTCATGAACGTCTTCGACGTGCACGTGAACCGGTATCCGGCCAACGGCGAGGTGGTGCATTGCCAGCACCGCGCCGGACGGTTCTTCAACGCCGCGTCCGAGAAGGCAGCCCTCGAGAACGAGCAGAGCGACGTGGGGATGGCCACGCCGCGCGGGCCACTGCTGGTGCGCCAGATCGCCGGGCTCATCGCCCGGCGGATCGTCACCGACCACGGCAAGGGTCATCAGGCCAGCCAGGGGGAGCGGATGGGGCTGATCCGGTTCGGCTCGCGGGTCGATGTCTTCCTCCCCGCCGGCACCGCGGTCCGGGTGGCGGTGGGCGACACCACCCGGGCGGGGCAGACCGTCATCGCGGAGTGGTCATGAGGGTCGAGCGCAACGGTCGGCCGGGGCGAATGCGACGGGTGGTCGTGGTGGTCCCCAGCGCGTTCACCCTGGGCAACCTCTTCTTCGGCATCTGGGCGATCGTCTCCGGCCTCAACGGCAACTACACGTGGGCCGGCTGGTTCATCGTCTTCGCCGGCGTCCTCGACATGCTCGACGGCCGGATCGCGCGGCTGTCGAACGCCGGCTCCCGCTTCGGCGCCGAACTCGACTCGCTGGTCGACCTCACCTCGTTCGGGGTGGCACCGGCCCTGCTGCTCTACATGCAGGAGTTCAGCGGGGCGGGTCGGTTCGCCTGGCTGATCTGCTACTTCTACGTGATGGCGGCCGCGATCCGGCTGGCCCGCTTCAACGTGATGTCCGGACCGGCGCACCGACCGAGTGGTTGGTTCACCGGGCTCCCCTCGCCCGCCGCGGGCATGACGCTGGCGACCTACTACGCATTCTCCCAGACCGGCTGGTACGACACCTGGTTTGCCGGCCTCAACGTGGACCACCAGGGCGTCGCGATCCTGATGCTGCTGCTGGCCGTGCTGATGGTGAGCAACGTGAAGTACCCGCGCTGGCCCGCCGCCGGTCTCGGTTCGGTCAAGCGCCTGGCGGGCCTGACGATCTACCTGCTGCTCCTGGCCGGGGGGCTGTTGGTCCCGGAGCACTTCCTCTTCCCGTTGGGGCTCGTCTATGTCGCGTTCGGGCTGTTCCGCTCGGTGTGGCATGGTCTCACCGAGCACAGCGACGACGACGACTGATGATGACGCCGACGGCCACCCCGACCGTCACCACCCGCGGCCGAGCCGCCGCCCCGAGGAGCACCCCGCATGACCTTTCGTGTCCACGTTCGCGTGATTCCCCGCCCCGGCCTCCTCGATCCCCAGGGTCAAGCCGTCGAGCAGGCGCTCGGCTCGCTCGGCTTTGCGGGACTGCAGGAGGTGCGTGTCGGCAAGGCGATCGAACTGGGAATCGACGCTGCGAGCGCCGGGGAGGCCGAGACGGCAGCGCGACAGATGTGCGAACGACTGCTGGCCAATCCCGTGACCGAGGACTTCGTCGTGACGGTGGACGGCTGATGGCACGGATCGCGGTCATCCGGTTTCCGGGCAGCAACTGCGAGAGCGAGACGCTGCGCGCGATCACCCGCGCCGGCGGCGAGGCGGTGCTGCTCGACTACCGCGCGGCATCGCTCGACGGCGCGGAGGCGGTGATCCTCCCCGGCGGCTTCTCCTACGGCGACTACCTGCGCAGCGGCGCGATTGCGCGCTTCGCGCCGGTGATGGACCCGATCCGGGCACTGGCCGAAGCCGGCGCCCCGGTGCTGGGGATCTGCAACGGCTTCCAGATACTCTGCGAGGCCCACCTGCTCCCCGGCGCCCTGCTCCACAACAGCCAGCAACGCTTCACCGCCCGCCCGGTCGACCTGCGCATCGAGCGGACCGACACCGCCTGCACCGGCCGGTTCACCCACGGCGAGGTGATCCGGGTGCCGCTGGCACACGGCGAGGGACGCTACGTGGCCGACGACGCGACACTCGACACCCTCGAGGCGGGCGACCAGGTGGTGTTGCGCTACGTGTCGGTGCCGGGATCGGACATGCCGGCCAATCCCAACGGATCGGTCCGCGACATCGCCGGGATCTGCAATCCCACCGGCAACGTGGTCGGCTTCATGCCCCATCCCGAGCGCCTCGCCGATCCGGTGCTCGGCAGCGACGTGGGGCTGCGCTTCTTCGCCTCCCTCCTCGACTCGACTGACCGGGGTGGCCGCGTGACCGCCGTGCTCACGCCGCAGCCGTTTCCAGGCGAGCGCCCGGTGACCGACGAGGTGGTGCGCGAGCACAAGCTCACCGTCGACGAGTACGCCGCCATCACCCGGCTGCTCGGCGACCGCACGCCGACCCTCACCGAACTGGGCATCTTCTCGGCGCTCTGGTCGGAGCACTGTTCCTACAAGCACACCCGACCGGTGCTGGGCACCTTCCCCGTCGACGGGCCCCAGGTGCTGCAGGGACCGGGCGAGAACGCCGGCGTACTGCGGCTCCCCGACGGCTGGGCGGTCGCCTTCAAGATCGAGTCGCACAACCACCCCAGCGCGGTCGAGCCGTACCAGGGCGCCGCGACCGGCGTGGGTGGCATCCTGCGCGACGTGTTCACGATGGGCGCCAGGCCGGTGGCCGTGCTCAACTCGCTCCGCCTCGGTCCGCTCGACGACGCCCGCAACCGTTACCTCTTCGCGGGCATCGTGAAGGGCGTCGGCGACTACGGTAACTGCATCGGCGTCCCGACGCTGGGTGGCGAGGTGCGCTTCGCGCCGGGCTACAGTGGCAACCCGCTCGTCAACGCGATGGCGGTCGGCGTGCTCCGTGCCGACGACCTGATCACCGCCCGGGCCCACGGCGTCGGCAACCTGCTGCTCACGTCGGGGCGCGGACCGGACGTGACGGGATCCACGGTGCCTCGTTCGCATCGGAGGATCTCACCGCCGAGAGCGAGGCCAGCGCGCCCGCAGGTGCAAGTGGGCGACCCGTTCACCGAGAAACTGCTGCTCGAGGCGTCGCTGGAGCTGATCCATGGCGACTACATCGTGGCGATCCAGGACATGGGCGCCGCGGGCCTCACCTCGTCGTCGGCCGAGATGGCCGCCCGAGGCGGCGTGGGCGTCGAGATCGACACCTCCGCGGTACCGACCCGCGAACCGGGGATGACACCCTACGAGATCATGCTCTCGGAATCGCAGGAGCGGATGCTGGTGGTGGCCGAGCCCCATCGGGTCGACGAGATCCGCGCGGTGTGCCAGCGCTGGGACCTCGATGCCACGGTGTGCGGACGAGTGACCGACGATGGCCTCTTCCGGGTGGTGCATGAGGGCGTGACCATGGCGGCGATCCCGGGCCAGGAACTGGTCGAGGGGTGCCCCGTCTACCACCCCGAGGCGGTCGAGGGCGACGCGGCGGTGGCACGCCGGCAGCGGGTGCCGGTCGTGACCCCACCGGACCCGGTCACCGCGCTCGAGCGACTGCTCGACGTCCCGACCATCGCCAGCAAGCGGTGGGTCTTCGAACAGTATGACGCCACCGTGCGCGGCAACTCGGTGGCGACGCCCGGCGGCGACGCCGGACGTGCTCCGGGTCGAGGACACCGGCTTCGCGCTGGCGATGACGGTGGACTGCAACGCCCGGCACGTGCTGCTCGATCCCTACGAGGGTGGCAAGGGTGTCGTCGCCGAGGCGGCCCGCAACATCGCCTGCACCGGCGCCCGGCCGCTGGGGATCACCGACTGCCTCAACTTCGGCAACCCGGAACGCCCCGAGGTCTTCTTCCAGTTCAGGGAAGCCTGCCGCGGCATCGCCGACGCCTGCCGCGCGTTCAACACCCCGGTGACCGGCGGCAATGTCTCGCTCTACAACCAATCGCCGCTCGGCGCGATCGATCCGACCCCAACAGTGGGGATGATCGGCCTGCTGGAGGACGTGACGACGGCCGTGCCAGGTGACTTCCAGGCGAGCGACGACGCGATCGTGCTGCTGGGGCACACCAACGGCCATCTCGGCGGGAGTGCCTACTGGGCGGAGTTGCTCGACTGCATTGGTGGTCCGCCACCACCGGTCGACCTCGACACCGAGTTGGCGCTGCAGCGGTTGCTGCAGGCGGCCGCCGAGCGGCGGCTGCTGGCATCGGCCCATGACCTGAGTGATGGCGGGCTGGCGGTGGCCCTGGCCGAGGCATGCATCGGCGGTCCCTGGGCAACTCGCAGCCTCGGCGCCGAGATCGACCTGGCGAAGCACGCCGACCTGGTGAGCGACGAGGGATGGCTCTTCGGCGAGGATGGCGGCCGGGTCCTGGCGAGCTGCCGACTCGAACGCGTGGCGGAACTGCAGCGGCTCGGTGCCGAACATGGCATCCCGGTCCACTACCTTGGCCAGGTCGGGGCGCCGGACGGCGACCTGATCGTGCACCGCGAGGCGCGCACCTGGCGCTGGCCAGTGTCGCGACTGCGCAGCTTGTATCACGAGGCGATTCCCCGCCGTATGGCCGCGCCCACCAGCGCGGCGGAGGACTGACCGATGTGCGGCATCATCGGCGTATCGGGACTCGACGGGGCGGCCCGGACCGCCTACCTGGGACTCTACGCCCTGCAGCACCGGGGGCAGGAGAGCGCCGGGATCGTGGCGATCGACGTCGGGGGCCAGGCACGGATCCATCGCGGGATGGGACTCGTCGCCGATCTGTTCGACGAGGCGATCTTCCGGCAACTCGCGGGCGACGTCGCGGTGGGTCACACCCGCTACTCGACTGCCGGGAGCACCGTACTGGCCAACGCGCAGCCCTACCTGGTCAACTACCACGCCGGGCCGCTCTCGCTGGCCCACAACGGCAACCTCACCAACGCCGCCGAGTTGCGCGATGAGCTGAGCCGCCAGGGCGCCATCCTGGTATCGAGCTCCGACACCGAGGTGCTGATCCACCTGATTGCCCGGAGCAAGGCACCGACGCCGGAGGCACAGATCCGCGAGGCGCTCGAACGGGTCGACGGCGCCTGCACCATCATTCTCTCGGTGGGCCGCACCCTCTACGCCGCGGTCGATGCGCGCGGGTTCCGGCCGCTCTTCGTGGGCCGCATCGGCCAGGGCGTCGTGGCCGCGAGCGAGACCTGCGCCTTCGACCTGGTCGACGCCACCGATGTGCGGGAATTGCGGCCCGGCGAATTCGTCAAGATCGAGGACGGCATCATCACCGACCTGGAGCCACTGACGCCACGGCGGGAGAGCCGCTGCATCTTCGAGCTTGTCTACTTCTCGCGTCCCGACTCGACCATCTTCAATCGTTCGGTCGACCACGTGCGTCGTGAACTGGGGCGCCAGCTGGCGCGCCATCACGCGGCCCCCGACGCCGATGTGGTCTTCTCCGTTCCCGACTCGGCCAACGTGATGGCCCTGGGCTACTCGGAGGTGTCGGGCGTCAAGCTCGAGCACGGCCTGATCCGCAACCACTATGTGGGCCGCACCTTCATCGACCCCACCCAGGCGCTCCGCGTGGCGAAGGTCAAGATCAAGTTCAATCCGGTCCGCGACGTGATCGCGGGTCGCTCAGTGGTGGTGATCGACGACTCGCTGGTGCGCGGCACCACCAGCAAGGGGCTGGTGCGGATGATCCGGGGCGCCGGCGCGCGCGAGGTCCACCTGCGTCTCGGTTCGCCGCCGATCACCGGTCCCTGCCACTACGGCATCGACACCCCGAACCCCGAGGAGCTGATCGCCGCGACCCACAGTCGCGAGGAGATCCGCGACTACCTCGGCGTCGACACCCTGGAGTACCTGACGCTCGACCAGATGGTCGCCGCCGCCGGCCAGGACGGGGCATGGTGCCACGCCTGCTTCTCCGGCGACTATCCCACCGTGGTGCCCGACGACGTATCCGCCAACCGGCATTCCTACCCACCGATTGCGACGCCTGTATGAACGACTCGTTCCAGCAGCAACCGCTCGTCTACTACTTCGGCCAGGGCCACGCCGACGGCACCTCGGCGATGAAGGACCTGCTTGGCGGCAAGGGTGCCGGGTTGGCCGAGATGACCAATCTCGGCATCGCCGTGCCACCCGGGTTCACCATCACGGCCTCGCTCTGCCAGACGTGGCTCGATGCCCGCTCCTTCCCCACCAGGCTCCGGCGCGAGGTCGATGCCGCCCTGCAGCACATCGAGGCGGCCACCGGCAAGGAGTTCGGCGGCGAGGAGCATCCGCTGCTCGTCTCGGTCCGTTCGGGCGCTGCAGTGTCGATGCCCGGGATGATGGACACCATCCTCAACCTCGGCCTCAACGACCAGACCGTGGAGGGACTGGCCCGCCAGAGCGGCAACGGCCCGTTCGCATGGGACTGCTATCGCCGTTTTGTCCAGATGTACGCCGCCGTGGTGATGGATCTCCCCAAGGCCCCCTACGACGCGATGGTCGACGAGGCGATGGCGGCGCACGAGGTGAAGCGTGCGATCGACCTTCCCCAGGCGGCACTCAAGGCGCTGGTGGCCCGCTTCAAGACCCACACCGGCGAGGCGAGTGGAAAGCCGTGGCCCGAGGAGCCGATGGAGCAGCTCTGGGGAGCGATCGCCGCGGTGTTCGACAGCTGGAACACCCGCCGTGCGATCGACTACCGCCGGATCCACGACATCCCCGACACCCTCGGCACCGCGGTCAACATCGTCACGATGGTATTCGGCAACCTCGGCGACTCGTCGGGGACCGGTGTGGCGTTCACCCGCGATCCATCGACCGGCGAGCCACGGCTCTACGGCGAGTTCCTCCGTGGCGCCCAGGGTGAGGACGTGGTCTCCGGTGCGCGCACGCCGGAGCCGATCGCCAACCTGCAGGAACAGCTCCCGCGCGCCTTCCAGGAACTGGAGCGGATGGCCCGCACCCTGGAGCGGCACTTCCGCGACGTGCAGGACATGGAGTTCACGATCGAGGACGGCCAGCTCTACATGCTGCAGACCCGGCGCGCCCAGCGCACCGGCCAGGCGGCGTTCCGGGTGGCCTGCGACATGGTCGACGAGGAGCTGATCAGCGAAGAAGAGGCGGTGGCCCGGATCCCGCCCCAGGCGCTCGAGCAGCTGCTCCACCCCATGATCGACCCCAAGGCGGAGCTCGACCGGTTCGGCAAGGGCCTGCCGGCCTCACCGGGGGCCGCCTCGGGCAGCGTGGTGTTCGACGCCGATGAGGCCGCCGCGAAGGCCCGCGAGGGCGAGGCGGTGATCCTGGTGCGCCGCGAGACCTCACCGGAGGACTTCCACGGCATGGTCGCCGCCAAGGCGATCCTCACCGCCCGCGGCGGGATGACGTCGCACGCCGCCGTCGTCGCGCGCGGGATGGGCAAGCCGTGCGTGGCGGGTGCCCAGGGGCTCGAGGTCGACGAGGCCGCCGGCACCATGCGCTCGGGCGACCGAGTGGTGCGAGCCGGCGAGTTCATCACCCTCGACGGGACCACCGGCGAGGTGTACGTCGGCAAGGCGCTGCTGCTCGCACCCGAGCTGAACAAGTACTACGAGCGGCTGATGACGTGGGCGGACCGGATCCGGCCAATGAAGGTGCGGGTCAATGCCGACACGCCGGCCGACGCCCATCGGGGCCGCGACTTCGGCGCCGAGGGGATCGGGCTCTGCCGCACCGAGCACATGTTCTTCGAGGGCGACCGACTCACCGCGGTGCGCGAGATGATCCTGAGCACCACCGATGCGGAGCGACAGCACGCCCTCGACCGGTTGCTGCCGATGCAGCGCGGCGACTTCGAGTCGATCTTCCGCGCCATGGAGGGCTACCCGGTCACCATCCGGCTGCTCGATCCGCCGCTGCACGAGTTCCTCCCGGATACCGACGACGAGATCGAGGCGCTGGCCGTCGAGTTGCAGCGCGAGCCGGCGCGAATCCGTGAGGTGATCGCCTCGCTGGAGGAGCAGAACCCGATGCTCGGCCTGCGCGGCTGCCGGTTGGGGATCATTCATCCGGAGATCACCCGGATGCAGGTTCGGGCGATCTT
Organism: uncultured Gemmatimonadales bacterium; assembly: GCA_963817715.1. GTDB lineage: Bacteria > Gemmatimonadota > Gemmatimonadetes > Gemmatimonadales > GWC2-71-9 > Palsa-1233. Next base: position 446,836 of record CAWFPG010000004.1, on the reverse strand, counting down.
CGAGGCCGCCTGCACCGTGGCGGGCCGCAAGGGACGGGTCCAGCCCGAGGTGATGCTGCCGCTGGTAGCCTCGGTGGTGGAATTCCGCCGACAGGCGCTGGTGGTCCGTGAGGTGGCCGAGGAGGTCTTCCGCGAGCGCCAGCTCACGGTGCCCTACCTGCTCGGCACCATGATCGAGCTGCCGCGGGCGGCACTCACCGCCGACGAGATCGCCCGCGAGGCGCAGTTCTTCTCCTTCGGGACCAACGACCTCACCCAGACCACCTGGGGGCTGTCGCGCGACGACTCGAACCTCTTCCTCCCCTACTACCTGGAGCACGGGATCATCGACAACGACCCGTTCCAGACGCTCGACCAGGCCGGCGTCGGCCGACTGGTGCAGATGGCCGCCGAGGCGGGGCGAAAGACCCGCGCCGACCTCAAGATCGGCATCTGCGGCGAGCATGGGGGCGATCCCGCCTCGATCGCGTTCTTCGAGGGGCTCAAGATGAACTACGTCTCGTGCTCGCCCTTCCGGGTCCCGATCGCCCGACTGGCGGCCGCGCAGGCGGCACTCGCCGTCCGGGGCACCGTCGATCGCACCAGGGCCACCGTATGACCGAGACACCGCTGGTGGGGATCGTGATGGGCAGCGACTCCGACTGGGGAGTGATGCAGCATGCCGCCCGTCGGCTGATCGACTTCGGGGTGCCGCACGAGACGCGGGTGGTCTCGGCCCACCGCACCCCCGGGCTGCTCTTCGAGTATGCCGATGCCGCAGGGGAACGGGGCCTCAAGGCGATCATCGCGGGCGCCGGCGGCGCCGCCCACCTGCCGGGGATGCTCGCGGCCCGCACCACCGTGCCGGTGCTCGGGGTGCCCGTGCCAAGTCGCCACCTCAAGGGCATCGACTCGCTGCTCTCGATCGTCCAGATGCCGGCCGGTGTGCCGGTGGCAACCTTCGCGATCGGCGAGGCCGGGGCCCACAACGCCGCCCTCTTCGCCGTGGCGATGCTGGCGCGGGGCGACGCGGCGCTGGCCGAGCGACTGGCGACCTACCGTGCCTCGGAGGACGCCCGGGTCCGCAACCTCACCCTCCCCTCGCCCGAGTGATCCCGCCGGGCGCCACGCTCGGGCTGCTCGGCGGCGGGCAGCTCGGACGGATGTTCGCCGGCGAGGCAGCCCGGCTGGGCTACCGGGTGCTGGTGGTTGACCCCGACCCGCACGCCCCCGCGGCCCGACTCGCCTCGCAGCACCTCGCTCGCCCCTGGGGCGATCCGGAGGTGCTCGACGAGCTGGCACACCACGCCGCAGCGATCACCACCGAATTCGAGAACGTCCCCGCCGACGTGCTGCGCGCCCTCGCCGCCCACGTACCGGTGCGCCCCTCGGCCGATGCGGTGGCCGTGGCCCAGGACCGGGTGGTCGAGAAGCGCTTCCTCGGGGATCATGGTGTCGCCACGGTGCGCTGGCAGGCGGTACCCGATGCCGCGGCGATCGGCGGCGCGTGGGAGGCGCTCGGGGCGAGGGCGGCGATCCTCAAGACCAACCGGCTCGGCTACGACGGCAAGGGTCAGGCGGTGGTCGGCTCGGCGGACGATGTTGCCGAGGTGTTTCACCGCTTCGGCGACGTGGCGTGCATCCTCGAGGAGCGGGTCGACCTCGCCACCGAGGTGTCGGTGATGGTGGCCCGCTCGGCCGACGGCATGGTCGCCACGTGGCCGGTGGGAGAGAACCGCCACGTGCACGGCATCCTCCACACCACCGTGGTCCCGGCCCGGGTCGATGCGGCAATTGCCGAGTCGGCCCGGGTGCTGGCGATCCGCACCGCCGGCGCCCTCGACTATGTGGGCGTGCTCGGGGTGGAGTGCTTCGTGACCACCGACGGGCAGGTGCTGGTCAACGAGATCGCGCCCCGGCCGCACAACAGCGGCCACTGGACCCTCGATGCCTCGGTCACCAGTCAGTTCGAGCAGCAGGTGCGGACGCTGGCCGGCTTGCCGCTCGGCGAGACACACCAGCTTGCCCCCGCGGCGATGGTCAACATCCTGGGCGACCTCTGGCGCGATGGCCCGCCGCCGTTCGAACGCGCGCTGGCGCTCCCCGGCGTGCGACTCCACCTCTATGGCAAGCGCGAGGCGCGCTCGGGCCGCAAGATGGGGCATCTCACGGCGCTGGCCGATTCGGCCGACGCAGCGCTCGAACTGGGACTCGCGGCGTGGCAGGCGATCGGTGGCCGCGAGGCCTGATCAGGCGCTGTCGAGTGCGATCGGCTCCACCCCCAGCATCACCAACAGGAAGGCGTAGTCGGTCGCGACCTCGCGGAGCCGGTCGTAGCGGCCCGAGGCGCCGCCGTGGCCGGCGCCCATGTTGGTGAGCAGCAGCAGCGGGTTGGGATCGTCCTTGAGCTGCCGAAGCCGGGCCACGTACTTGGCCGGTTCCCAGTACATCACCTGCGAGTCGTTGAGCGAGGTTCGCACCAGCATCGGTGGATGCGGGCCGGGTCGCAGATTGGTGTAGGGATCGTAGCTGCGCATCCAGGCGAACTGCTCCGCCACCTCGGGATTGCCCCATTCCTCGTACTCGCCAACGGTGAGCGGCAGCGTCGCATCGGACATGGTGTTGATCACGTCGACGAACGGCACCTGCGAGAGCACCGCCGCGAAACGGGTGGGGGCCAGGTTCACCACCGCGCCCATCAGCAGCCCCCCGGCACTGCCACCCTCGATTGCGATCCGATCGGGGGCCGCCTCGCGCTCGGCCACCAGCGCGTCGGCCGCGGCAAGGAAGTCGGTGAAGGTGTTGCCCTTGCGGGCCATCCGCCCGGCGTCGTGCCAGCGCTTGCCGAGCTCGCCGCCCCCTCGCACATGGGCGATCGCCACGGTCACGCCGCGCTCGACCAGCGAGAGCCGGTTCGACGAGAAGCTCACCGGATAGGGATAGCCGTAGGAGCCGTAGCCATGCAGCAGGCACGGGGCGCTGCCATCCGCCCGGGCGTCGGCCCGGCGCAGCAAGGTGACCGGCACGGTGGTGCCATCGGGCGCGGTGGCGTGGATCCGGCGCGACACGAACGCCGACGGGTCGTAGCCACCCTTCACTTCCTGCTGCTTCAGCAGCACCCGCTCGTGCCGCTCCAGATCGTACTCGTACACCGAACTCGGTGTGACCATCGACTGGTAGCCGAACCGGTAGGTGGTCGCCTCGAACTCGGGATTGGCGTGGCCGTAGCACTCGTAGGCCGGCTCCGGAAACGAGATCCGGTGACTGGCGCCATCGGTCATGCGCCGGATCACGATCTGGGGAATGCCATCCTCGCGTTCGTGGATCACCAGGTGCTCGGCGAAGCACTCATGGCCCTCGAGCATCACCGTCTCGCGATGCGGCAGTACCTCCTCGGCGTCGGCGAGCGTGCCGCCATCGACCGCCCAGCGAACCAGGCGGAAGTTGCGACCGGTGTCGTTGATGCGCACGTAGAAATGGTCGCCGTGATGCGAGAGGTCGTACTCCACGTCGGCGCGTCGGGGCAGCAGCACCCGCCAGGGATCGTCGCTGCCGGCCCGGCGCACCCGGACTTCGCTGGTGGTATGGCTTCCCGACTGGATCACCAGCCACTCGCGGCTCCGGGAGCGCCCGACTCCGACGTTCATCGTCTCGTCGTCTTCCTGGAAGGCGAGCGTGTCGTCGCCGGCAGCGTCGAGCCGGTGGGTCCACACCTGCCACGAGCGCTTGGTCTGCTCGTGCTCCACACCGTACCAGAGGGTGCGGTCATCCGCATCCCAGGTCACCGAGGTGACCCGTTCACGACGCAGCGCGAGATCAACGCCGGTCCGGAGGTCGCGCACCGCGAGGGTGTACTGCCGGAAGCCGGTGGCGTCGGTGGTGTAGGCCAGCAACCAGCCATCGTCGCTCACCGCCAGGTCGCCGAGGGCCATGAACGACTTCCCCTCCGCGAGCACGTTGACGTCGAGGATCACGACTTCGTCCCCGGTCTCCATGTTTCCCGCCCGCCGGCAGTAGATCGGGTACTGCTTCCCCTCCTCGGTGCGGCTGTAGTACCACCAGTCTCCCCGGCGATATGGCACCGACAGGTCGGTCTCCTTGATCCGTCCGAGCATCTCCCGGTAGAGGCGTTCCTGCAGTTCCGCCGCGGGCGCCAGCACCGTCTCGGCGTGAGCGTTCTCGGCCTCGAGGTAGGCGCGAACGGCCGGATCCTCCCTGTCGCGGAGCCAGGCATAGTCGTCGGTGAAGGTCTCACCGTGGCGGACCACGGTGACGGAGCGGCGGGGGGCGGTGGGCGGAGTGGGCATCGCGGGTTGGTGACCGGGAACGAGTGACGGGCGGATGCGAGACGAGGGATCTCTCCGCTGGGCGGGAGATCCCTCGCTTCGCTCGGGACAAGTGGAGGCGCAGGGAATCGAACCCTGGTCCGAATCAGCGTCCGGGACCGCGTCTACGTGCGTAGGCTCCGCTTCCAGCTTGGCGTCAGGCCGGCGCGGAGCCGTCCTTCCCGACGTTGACCTCCTGAAGTCTCGCGCACGGTGTCGGAGGACCACCGCTTGCCAGTCCGGTTTATCGACCCGATCGAGGCGCCCCGGACGGGCCCCTTCCTCGGGGGTGCGTCAAGCGAGCGTTAGCTCAGCTTACGCAGCCAGTGCCAGTTCAGAGTTGGCAGGTAAATCAGTTCCGAAGGGATTATCCAGGACCCCGGACCTGGGCACGCGGCGAAGCCTTCTACCAACCCGTCGAAGCCAGTCGCCCCCGTAGGACCAAATATACACCGAAGACGGGGCGGCTTCCAGTGAGGAGGGAGGACGGAGGGAGAGCGGAGCGCCCCCCCTGTCTCCTCCCTCCTCCCTCCGACGTTCCGTCCTCCGTCCTCCGTTCTCCGTTCTCCGCTCTCCGTTCTCCGCTCTCCGTTCTCCGTTCTCCGTTCTCCGTCTAGAGCCACCCCCGCCGCCGGAACCAGATGAAGATCCCGACCGCCAGCAGGAACATCCCGCCGAGGGTGATCGGGTAGCCCAGCCGCGAGTCGAGCTCTGGCATGAAGTGGAAGTTCATCCCGTAGATGCCGACGATGAAGGTGAGCGGCAGGAAGAACGCCGAGAAGACGGTGAGCACCCGCATCACCTCGTTGGTGCGATTCGACGACATCGCGAGGTGGGCCTGGAGCAGCTGGTTGACCTGATCGAGAAGCTGGTCGACCCAGAAGAGGTAGGCGTCGGCCGACTCGCGCAGATCCTGGTAGAGTGGCTCGGTGCGGTCGGCCGGCGCCACCAGCTTCTGGAGGACGATGGCTGGTCTGCCGCAGGATTCGCTGGGTGAGCGCCACCCGGCGCTTGAGGTGGAAGGCATCGCGCAGCGACGGTTCCGGGACGTCCTCATCGAAGACTCCGGCCTCGAACTCATCGAGAACGATCTGGGCCTGATCGAGCGGCTTGTCGTAGCTGTCGAGGGTGGCGAGGATGATCGCCACAAGAATCGGCAGCTGGGCGGGCTGGGCCTCGGCGGCGAACCGGTCGCGTAATTCGCGGATCTCAATGAGGTCGGTCCGATGCACGGTGAGCAACAGGCCGTTGCGCATGAACACGGCGACCTTGCGGGTCAGCTCCTGGATGGTCGAGGCGTCATCGGGCGCGGCATGGTCGCGGGCCCGGAGGATCAGGAAGGTGGCATCGTCGAACCGCTCGTACTTGGGCAGGTGCTCGGGATCGAGACAATCCTCGACCACGGTCGGCGGCAGCGCGAATTCATCGGCCAGCCACAACAGTTCGTCGCGGGTCGGTTCGATGACATCGACCCAGCGGCAATCGGGGGCGGCGACAACATCATGACGGATCATGGGTCCTCCCTGCCACGAGTCGGAGCAGGCGGTCGGCAGCCATCGCGGCGCCGAAGCCGTTGTCGATATTGGTGACGGTGATCCCGGCGGCGCAGGCGTTGAGCATGGCGAGCAGGGCGGCGAGGCCGCCGAACGAGGCACCGTAGCCCACCGACGTCGGCACCGCGATGACCGGCGCGGCCACCAGGCCGCCCACCACCGAGGCGAGGGCACCCTCCATCCCCGCCACCACGATCACCACGGCGGCGGCGCGGAGCCGCTCCTCGCCGGCCAGGAGCCGGTGCAACCCGGCCACCCCGACATCGTGCATCGCCTCGGCCCGGTCGCCCAGCGCTTCCAGGGTGGCCAGCGCCTCCTCGGCCACCGGCAGGTCGCTGGTTCCGGCGGCGACCACCAGCACCAGGGGAGCGTCGACCGCCGCCTCACGATGGGACGCGCCGGGGAGCCACGCGGTGCGGGCGGCAGGATTGATCCGCACTGCCGGGAGCGCGGTGGCGAGCGCATCGCGCTGCTCGGGCGTCGTCCTGGTGGCCAGCATCCCGCCGCCGGCCTCGACCAGGCGCTCGGCGATCGTCACCACCTGCGCCACCGTCTTGCCCTCGGCGAAGATCACCTCGGGACGGCCCTGCCGCACGGTGCGCTGGTGGTCGATGGTGGCGAACGGCAGCAGCTCGGCCGGAAAGTGCGCGAGGCGCCGGAGCGCCTCGTCGATCGTCACCTCGCCGCGCTGCACCGCGGCCAGCAGGTCGGCAAGCGCCTCGCGGGTCACGCCGCGGTCGCCACGGCCTCGCGGTCGAGGTACTCGGCGAAGATCGCCTCGGCCTCGGCCATCGTCTCGACCTGGAAGAGCCTCTGTCGGAGCGTGGTCGCGCCGTGGAGCCCCTTGGTGTACCAGCCGAAGTGCTTCCGGAACTCGACCATGGTGCGGCGCGAGTCGCCCTGCAGCTCGAGCGCCAGGCGGGCGTGCTCGAGCGCCACGCCGAAGCGCTCCCCTGCCCCGGGCGGTTCCGGCAGCTCCCGGCCCTCGAGCAAGGCGCGCGCCTCGCCGAAGAGCCATGGATTGCCGAACGATCCCCGGCCCACCATCACGCCGGCACAGCCGGTGTGCTCGCGCATGCGGACCACATCGGTGCCCGAGGCAATGTCGCCGTTGCCGATCACCGGCACGTCGAGCGCCTCGACCACCCGGGCGATCTCGTCCCAGTCGGCCTTGCCGGTGAACATCTGTGACCGCGTCCGGGCGTGGAGCGTGAACGCCGTGGCCCCTGCATCCTGCATCCTGAGCGCGATCCCCACCGGATCGCGGGTGGGGTCGGACCACCCGGAGCGGGTCTTGACGGTGACCGGCAGGTGGGTGGCCGCCACGCAGGCGCGGATGATCCGCTCGACCAGCTCCATGTCGCGGAGGCAACCGGAGCCGCCGTTGCGGCTCACGACCTTCTTGACCGGGCAACCGAAATTGATGTCGACGAAGTCGGGAGCGTAGTGCTCGGTGACCAGCGCCGTGGCCTGGGCCATTGCCTCGACGTCACTGCCGTAGATCTGGATCCCGATCGGTCGTTCGACCGCGTCGAACTCGCACCCCTCGAGCACCCGGCCGATCCGGCGCCGGATTCCCTCCGAGTTGAGGAACTCGGTCAGCACCACGTCGGCGCCCATCCGCCGACAGATGCGGCGGAACGGGGCCTCCGACACGCCCGCCATCGGGGCGAGGAAGAGCGGAAAGGCCGATCCGGTGGGATACGGGAAGCGCATGGAGGGGAATCTAGGGCGCTGGTGGCCCGGGGGGGAGAGTACCGCGGGCGGCCGCGTTGTCGCATCGGCCGGTCCTGTTTACGTTCGGCCCATGCAACTCCGCGACTTCCTCACCCATGATTCGGTCGGTCTCGACCTGCCGGCCACCAGCCGGGAGGAGGTGCTCGAGGCGATGGTGGGGTTGCTGGACATCGCCGAACGGCAGCGCAACACCCTGCTCCGCCTGCTGGCCCGCCGCGAGCTGCTGGGCTCGACCGGGGTGGGCCGCGGGATCGCGATCCCCCATTGCCGCTCGCTGGTGGTACCGCGGGTCCGGCTCGGCTATGGCCGCCTGGCCACCCCGCTGCCGTGGAGTGCGCCGGACACCGAGCCGGTCCGCCACGTCTTCCTGATCGTGGCGCCCCCGGTCGAGGTCAGCAACCAATACCTCCCGACCCTGGGCAGGCTGGCCCAGCTCGCCCGCCAGCAGGGATTCCGTGCCGCGCTCGACAAGGCGGAGACGGCCGATGACGTGGTCGCAGCACTGGGAGGGTAGTCGACTCGACTGCTGCCGGCCCGTTCACGGGCCGGCCGGTTCCTGCCCGGGGGAGAGATCGGCCGCGGCGCGAGTCGCCGCGGCTACGGTCTCACGACCCGCTTTCCTTCCCTTCAGCTATTCCCACTCGATCGTCGCCGGTGGCTTGCTGCTCACGTCGTAGACCACCCGGTTGACGCCCTGCACCTCGTTGGCGATCCGGTTGCTGATCTGGGCCAGTACCTCGGGCGGAAACGGGAACCAGTCGGCGGTCATCCCGTCGCGTGAAGTCACCGCGCGCAGCCCGATCACCTGATCGTAGCTGCGGAAGTCGCCCTGCACGCCGACCGACCGGATCGGCAGCAGTACCGCGAAGGCCTGCCAGATCTGGTCGTAGAGTCCCGCGGCCCGGATCTCCTCGATGTAGATCGCATCGGCCCGCCGGAGCAGGTCGCAGGATTCGGTGGTGACCGGACCGAGGATCCGGATGGCCAGTCCGGGGCCGGGAAACGGATGCCGGCCCACCATCTCCTCGGGGAGCCCCAGCTCTCGTCCCACCTGCCGCACCTCGTCCTTGAACAGCTCGCGAAGCGGCTCGATCAGCGTGAACGGCAGCTGCTCGGGGAGGCCACCCACATTGTGGTGGGTCTTGATGGTCACCGAGGCACCGCCGGTCGGGGAGAACGACTCGATCACGTCGGGGTAGAGGGTGCCCTGCACCAGGAAGCGCGACGTCGTCGCCCACCGTGCGCGCTTCCTGCGCGAAGACCTCGATGAAGCGGTGGCCGATCAGCTTGCGCTTGCGCTCGGGGTCTTCCACGCCGTCGAGATCGGCCAGGAACTCCGCCGAGGCGTCGACGGTCCGGAGATCGATCCCGAGGTTGCGCCGGAAGGTCTGCTCCACCTGCTCGCGCTCGTCGAGCCGCAGCAGGCCGTGATCGACGAAGATGCAGGTGAGCCGATCGCCGACGGCGCGGTGCACCAGCGCGGCGGCCACCGACGAGTCGACCCCGCCCGACAGGCCACAGATCACCCGGGCCTCGCCGACCAGCGCACGAATCCGGGCCACCTCGGTCTCGACGAAGTGCTCCGGGGTCCAGTCGGGCTCGCAGCCGCAGACGCCGAACAGGAAGTTGCCCAGGATCTCGCTGCCCCGCGGCGTGTGGGCCACCTCAGGATGGAACTGGACCCCGAAGAGCGGCTTGGTCTCGTGCTCGATCGCCGCCACCGGCGAGTTCTCGCTGCTGGCGGTGACCCGCCACCCCGGCGGCGCCTCGTCGACATGGTCGCCGTGACTCATCCAGACCGGGGTGGTGCCACCGGCGGCGAATCCGAGGAAGAGCTGGCCATCGAGGGTGCGGACGTCGGCCCGACCGTACTCACGCCGGGCGGCGCCCACCACCTTGCCCCCCGAGAGATGGGCCAGCAGTTGCATGCCGTAGCAGAGCCCCAGGACCGGGATCCCCAATTCGAGCAGTTCCGGCTGTGCCGTGGGGACGCCCTCGCCGTAGACCGAGTTGGGGCCGCCGGAGAGGATGATCCCCTTGGGGCGCCATTCGCGGATCCACTCGATCGTGCGCGACGGGGGGTGGATCTCGCAGTAGACCCGCTGCTCGCGAACCCTCCGGGCGATGAGTTGGGTGTACTGCGACCCGAAGTCGATGATCAGGATGCCGTCGTGATGCGTCACGGCTGCTCGTTGGAAAAGGGATCGGGGCGTTCATCACGGAAGAGGTCACCGAGGCGCTCGCGGGGCCGGGCCACCGCCCAGCGGTCGCCGTCGACCAGGACTTCGGCCGGCCGCGCCCGCGAGTTGTAGTTCGAGGCCATGGCGAAGGCGTAGGCGCCGGCACCGAGCACCGCGAGCAGCCCGCCCGCGGGCACCGGGGCAAGCGGTCGGCCCAGCCCGATGAAGTCGCCGGTCTCGCAGACCGGGCCGACCACGTCGGTGGGCACCGGCGCCGCCTCGATCGCGTCGACCGGCACGATCTCGTGCCATGCCTTGTAGAGCGACGGGACGGAGCAGGTCGTTCATCCCCGCATCGACGATGGCGATCTCGCGGCCGCCGGAATGCTTGCGATGCACCACCCGGGTGAGCATCACCCCGGCGGGGCCAACGATGAAGCGGCCGGGCTCGACCTGCACCAGGCAGCCTGTCGCGGCCAGCGGCGCGCGGAGGGTCTCGAACCACGCGACCGGGTCGAGCGGTTCCTCGTCGTGGTAGCGGATGCCGAGCCCGCCGCCGAGATCGAGCACGGTCACGTCGTGCCCGCGACCGCGGGCCGCCTCCAGCAGTCCCGAGCAGCCGCTCGAGACCGTCGAGCCATGGCGTCGGCTTGAGGATCTGGCTGCCGAGGTGCATCGCCAGGGCACCGAGCCGGAGCCCGATCGGCCTCGTCGAGGATCGCGAAGACCCGATCGAAGTGGTCGATCGGGATGCCGAACTTGAGGCCGCCCTGGCCGGTGGAGATGTAGGGATGGGTCTCGGCGGTGACATCGGGATTGACCCGGATGCCGATCGTCACCGTGGCCCCCTGCAACGTCGGCGATCATCGCGAGGCGCTCGAGCTCGGCCAGCGACTCGACGTTGATGTGTCCCACACCGGCGGTGATCGCGGCCTGCAGTTCCTCGTCGGTCTTCCCCACCCCGCTGAAGACGATCCGCTCGGCCGGGAAGCCGGCCGCGAGGGCCCGCAGCAACTCGCCGCCGGAGACGATGTCGGCGCCGGCGCCGAGATCGGCGAGGAGCCGCAGCACCGCCAGGTTGCCGTTGGCCTTGACGGCGTAGCAGATCCGGTGCGGGGTGTCGCCGAAGGCGCGATCGAGACGCGCCGTAGCGTTCACGGATGGTCGCGGCATCGTACACGTAGGTCGGGGTGCCCACCGCCGCGGCGATCTCGGCCAGTGGCACCCCGCCCATCGCCAGGGCGCCGTCGGCGCCGCGGCTCAGCCCGGCATCGGTCAGCAGCGTGGTCAGTACGCCCGCGCCCACATCGCCTCGACCGTCGCCGGTCGTCCGGTCCAGATGCACGTGGTCGGTGCCTCGCTCGAGCGGAACTCCGGATCGGGCAGGCAGCGGATCGTCGCCTTGGTCTGCGCCTTGATCTCGGCCTCGACCGCCGGGTCGCCGCAGAACCCGGCATAGACGAAGCCGCCGTCGCGCTTGAGGAACTCGATGAACTCCTCCTTGCGACGTCGGGCCACGGAGCGAGTGGGCCTCGCGCCGCTCGCGCGCCGCCTCGAAGAGCGCCGCCTGCATCGCGTCGAGTTCGCGCCGCATCGTGTCGGCGATACCGTCGAGTGCGACCGGTTCCTTGGGACCGCCGGTGCGCTCGCGCCATCATCGCGCTCGCCGAGGCCAGGTCGCGCGGGCCCAGCTCGAGGCGGATCGGGGTGCCGCGTGCCTCCCACTCGAAGTACTTGGCGCCCGGCTTCATCCCGTCGCGAACGTCGGCGGTGGCACGAATGCCCGCCTCGCGCAGGGTCGCGACGACCGACTCGGCGGCACTGCAGGTGGCCTCGTGCTCGTCGTCGGAGCGCCAGATCGGCACGACCACCACCTGCCACTGCGCCAGCCGCGGCGGGCAGACCATGCCGCGGTCATCGCCGTGGGTCATGATCAGCGCGCCGACCATCCGGGTGGAGACGCCCCACGAGGTGCTCCACACGTAGTCGAGCCCGCCGCTCGGCCGTCTGGAACTGGACCTCGAATGCCTTGGCGAAGTTCTGGCCGAGGTGGTGCGAGGTGCCGGCCTGCAGCGCCTTGTTGTCCTGCATCAGCGCCTCGCAGGAATAGGTGCGCAGCGCACCGGCGAACTTCTCGGCCTCGGTCTTGAGCCCGGTCACCACCGGCATCGCCATCCACTCCTCCATGAAGCGGCGGTAGATGCCGAGGATCTGGAGCGTCTCCTCCTGCGCCTCCGCCTCGGTGGCGTGGGCGGTGTGCCCCTCCTGCCAGAGGAACTCGGTGGTGCGGAGGAAGAGCCGGGTGCGCATCTCCCAGCGCACCACGTTGCACCACTGGTTCATCAGCACCGGCAGGTCGCGCCAGCTCTGGATCCACTTGGCGAACATCGCGTAGATGATCGTCTCGGAGGTGGGCCGCACCACCAGCGGCTCCTCGAGTTCCTTGCCGCCGCCGATGGGTGACAACCGCGGTCTCGGGCGCGAAGCCCTCGACGTGCTCGGCTTCGCGGGCGAGGAAGCTCTGGGGAATGAAGAGCGGGAAGTAGGCGTTCTGGTGCCCGGTCGCCTTGAACATGTCGTCGAGCGCGCGCTGCATCTGCTCCCAGATCGCGTAGCCGTTGGGACGGATCACCATGCAGCCGCGCACCGGCGAGTAGTCGGCCAGTTCGGCGCGCTGGATCAGGTCGTTGTACCAGGCGCTGAAGTCCTCGGCGCGCGGCGTGATGCCCTTCTCTGCCATCGGTCAGTCCGTTCCTGAAAGAATCTCGCGGCACCGCTCGATCACCGCGTCGAGCGGCACCGCCAGCTGCGTCTTGGCATCGAGGTCCTTGAGTTGCACCTCGCCGCGTTCGCGGTCGTCGGGGCCGATCACCACCGCCAGTCGTGCCCCGCGCGCACCGGCCAGCTTGAGTTGCTTGCCCAGTTTCGGCACCGGCGAGTTCGAGCGAGTACTCGACCGAGAGGCCCCCGTCGCGCATCCGATGGGCCAGGCGCAGCAGCCCGGGGAGATCGGCCTCGTCGATCGCCGCCACGAAGCAGTCGATCGACGCCGGCGTTGCCGGCCGGAGACCGCGATCCTTGAGCAACTCGCCCAGCACCACATCGCCGAGACCGAATCCCACGGCGGGGAGGTCGACCCCACCGAGCGAGGCCAGCAGCGCGTCGTAGCGCCCGCCCCCACAGATGGCCCGGAACTTACCCTGCCGGTCGAAGAGTTCGAACACCGTGCCGGTGTAGTAGGCCAGCCCGCGGACGATCGAGAAGTCGATCTCGACGAAGTCGGCCAGGTCCCATCGCCGCCAGGGTGTCGAGCACGGCGAAGCAGTCCGCGGCCTCGGCCTCGAGGCCGGCCGCGGATCGTCATCTCCCGAAGCGTCGCGACATCGCGGATCGCCGCCACGCGCAGCACGCCCTCGATCCGCTCCGGCGACAGCCCTCCCTCGGCGAGCATGGCACGCGTCGTCGCCTCACCGGCGCGCTCGAGCTTGTCGATGGCCGCGAACGCGAGCCCCATCTCGGCCTCGCCGAGGTTGTGCATCGCGAGGAGCCCGAGCATCACCCGCCGATCCGAGAGCCGCACCCGGAAGTCGCCGGCCTGGAGTCCCAGCTCCCGGCAGACATCGATCGCCAGGGCGATCACTTCGGCGTCGGCTCGCGGCCCCGATTCGCCGACCAGATCGCAGTTGAGCTGGAAGTGCTCGCGCAGCCGGCCGCGCTGCTGCTTCTCGTAGCGGAAGAGCTGCGGCACCGAGAACCAGCGGATCGGCTTGCGCATCGCGTTGGCGTGGGCCGACACCATCCGGGCGAAGGTGGGGGTCATCTCGGGGCGGAGCGCCACCGCGCGATCGCCCTTGTCAGTGAACTTGAAGAGCTGGCCGACGATCTCGTCACCGCTCTTGGCGGTGTAGAGCTCCAGCGGCTCCAGCGGCGGGCCGTCGTACTCGGTGAAGCCGTAGCGGCGGGCCACCCGGCGCCAGGCGGCGAGGATGTGGGCCCGGAAGGCCAGGTCGTCCGGCGGGAAGTCGCGGAACCCCGGGAGGGCCTGGAAAGTCATGGCCCAAAATAGTCGGAGCCGCCGGAGGGTGGAGAGGGTGGATCGACGAACTCGACTTCCTACCCTCCGGCGTAACGGGCTGCCAGCTCCTCGATCCCGGCCTGGAGATCATCCGCCATGTAGAGCCGCCCCCGAGCCATGACCGCCACCCGGCGCTTCACGTTCTCCAACGACCGCAACGGGTTGGCCTCCAGGAGCAGCAGATCAGCCCGTTGGCCCACCGCCACCCGGCCGAAGCGACTGGCGCCCGGCACCTGCTTCTCCCACGAAGTCTCCCGGGTTCCTGGTGGCCAGCTTCAGGACCTGATAGGGATCGAGTCCCAGCCCCTGCTGCGCGATCTCCAGCTCCCGCTCAAGCGAGAAGCCTGCCGCTCCCAGCACCGTGGGCGAGTCGGTGCCGATCAGCAACCGCACGCCAGCGTCGTAGAGGGCCCGGGTGTAGCGCAGCACGAACTGATATCGGGTGTCATAGCCGCCGGGCCGGGCGCCAGCCGGGTTCCAACGGGCGCCCCTCGAATCCCTCCCGATGCAGCCCCACCTCGGTGGGATGCATGTAGCGCACTTCGGGCAGCGCCCAGAACGCGCTGATCCCCGCCTCGTTGCCGCCCCACACGGCAGCCTCCCACTTCGTCACACCCGAGGGTGGTGGTCACCGAGGCGCCGGCACTCCGGGTGATCGCGACGGCAGTGGAGACCAGCCCGTCGTTGACCCGATAGCCGAACAGGGTCCAGAGATACGCCTCGGCATGGGCCACCAGATCCATCCCCGACGCGAGGGTTTCGCAGGTCGACATGGTCTGGGGAAAGTGGCCGACGATCCCCAGGCCATCGGCCTCGGCTTCCTGCATCGCCGCCAGCACCACATCCCGGGCGGGCCAGTTGTAGAGCTTGAGAAGGTGATAGCCGCTGTCGATCGTCTCCCGGACGAATTGCCGAGCGGCCGACGCGGTGGTCGGCGCATCGAACGCCGGCCCCCCGTCGGGCGTGTCCTGAGGCCCCCGGAGCCAACGTGCCGCGTAGATGGTGGGCCCGGGATAGCGACCATCGATCACTTCGCGCCGCCACCTCAGAACCGGCTCAGCGAAGCTGCCCATGTTGAAGATCGTCGTGACCCCGTTGGCCAGATAGAGCAACATCTGCCCCTCGGCCATCTGCTGGAGCCCGGCCTCCGGGGGACGCCGGTCGGTGAACTCGGCCCAATTGGTGCCCAGGTGGGTGTGCATGTCGGTCAGGCCAGGCATGAGCCAGCGCCCCGTGCCATCGATCACCCTGGCGTCCGCCGGGACCGAGACCACCTCCGTGGGGCCGATCTCCACGATCGTCCCGTCCTGCACCAGCACGGTCTGGCCCGCCACGACTCGATCCGCATCCATCGGCACCACGTTCACGTCCACGAAGGCGGTGACGGGACCGGCCGTCGAGTCGGGCCCCGGCCCTCGGTCCAGCGTCGTCACCGATTGACCCGAACATGCCAATCGGAGTGCAGATCAGTATCAGCGAGATCATCAACGTCCACCGCATGAAGGATCTCCCCGGTTTCGAGCTCGTTCGGTTCCCCGTCGTGACCCCTCGGTTCCAGCCCCCGTCACCGGCCGCGGACGAGTTGCGGATGTGCACGACCAACCGCCGATGGCAGGGACGATACTCAGGGCCTCCACGGGCCAACCAAGCAAAGATGAGTGAAATTGTCAGGCTCAAGATCTTGACAGAGTCCGGAAGGCCGTGCATCTCGGCACCGTGCACGACGATCCCGCCGACCTCCTCCGACGCCACGGCCTTCATGTCACCGCGCAACGTCTGGCGGTGCTCCGCGCGGTCGGGATGCGCCCCACGCGACGGCATCCGAGGTGGTCGACCTGGCGGCCACCGACATCGGTGCCATCTCGCGCCAGGCGGTCTACGATGTCCTGACCGTGCTCGTCAACAAGGCGCTGCTCAGGCGCATCGAGCCCACCGGCTCACCCGCCCGCTACGAGCGGCGGGTCGCCGACAATCATCATCACCTGATCTGCCGGGACTGCGGCCAGGTGGTCGACGTCGATTGCGCGGTGGGGCGTGCGCCATGTCTCCAGCCGAGCGATGCGCTGGGCTACGACGTCGAGGAAGCCGAAGTGATCTACTGGGGCCGCTGTCCCGACTGCCGGACGCGGCGTCGCACCACATCCGCCACCTGATCCTGAACCCGCCACACCACGAGTCCTGCGATGAGCGACGAGTCCAAGTGCCCCTTCCCCCATGCCACCGGCCCGCGGAACCGCGACTGGTGGCCCAACCAGCTTCCCCTCGACCTGCTGCACCAGCATTCCTCGAAGTCCGATCCGCTCGATCCCGACTTCGACTACGCGGCGGCCTTCAACCGTCTCGATCTCGCCGCGGTGAAGCGCGACCTGACCGAGGTGATGACCGACTCGAAGGAGTGGTGGCCCGCGGACTTCGGTCACTACGGCCCGCTCTTCATCCGGATGGCGTGGCACAGCGCCGGCACCTACCGGATCGGTGACGGTCGTGGCGGCGGCGGGCGCGGACAGCAGCGTTTCGCGCCGCTCAACAGCTGGCCCGACAACGTCTCGCTCGACAAGGCCCGCCGACTGCTCTGGCCGGTCAAGCAGAAGTACGGCCAGAGCATCTCGTGGGCCGACCTGATGATCCTGGCCGGCAACGTGGCGCTCGAGACGATGGGCTGCCCGACATTCGGCTTCGGTGGTGGCCGCGAAGACACCTGGGAGCCGGATCAGGACGTGTACTGGGGCGCCGAGCGTGAGTGGCTCGGCGATGCGCGCTACCAGGGCGATCGCGAGCTCGAGGGTCCGCTGGCCGCCGTGCAGATGGGACTGATCTATGTGAACCCCGAGGGCCCGGGCGGCAACCCGGATCCGATCGCCGCGGCGCATGACATCCGGGAGACCTTCGCCCGGATGGCGATGAACGACGAGGAGACGGTGGCGCTGATCGCCGGCGGGCACACCTTCGGCAAGACCCACGGCGCGGGCCCGGTGAGCGCTGTGGGGGTCAATCCCGAGGCCGCCGGCCTCGAGGCCCAGGGCCTGGGGTGGCACAGCAGTCACGGCACCGGCTTCGCGGGCGATGCGATCACCAGCGGCCTCGAGGTAACGTGGACCACCACCCCGACGCGCTGGGGCAACAACTTCTTCGAGAACCTGTTCGGCTACGAATGGGAACCGGACACGAGCCCGGCCGGGGCCCATCAGTGGGTGGCCAAGGATGCGCCCGCCACGATTCCCGACGCGTTCGACAAGGACAAGCGGCATCGTCCGACGATGCTGACGACCGACCTCTCGCTCCGATTCGACCCGGCCTACGAGAAGATCTCGCGTCGCTTCATGGCCGAGCCCGAGGCATTCGCCGATGCGTTCCAGCGGGCATGGTTCAAGCTGACCCATCGCGACATGGGCCCGCGGGCAAGGTACCTCGGCCCCGAGGTGCCGGCCGAGGAACTGATCTGGCAGGATCCACTCCCGGCCGTCGACCATCCGCTGGTCGACGAGGCCGATGTCGCCGCGCTCAAGCAGACGATCCTCGGGTCGGGACTCAGCGTCGCCGAGCTGGTCTCGACAGCCTGGGCATCGGCCGTGACCTTCCGCGGCTCCGACAAGCGCGGCGGCGCCAACGGCGCCCGGATCCGCCTGGCCCCGCAGCGCGACTGGGAGGTCAACCGGCCGACACAACTCGCCAAGGTGCTCGAGACGCTGGAGGGGATCCAGCGTGACTTCAACACATCGCAGACCGACGGCACGCGGATCTCGCTCGCCGACCTGATCGTGCTGGGCGGCGCCGCCGCGATCGAGGAGGCGGCCCGCCGAGGTGGGCACGAGGTGACGGTGCCGTTCACGCCCGGCCGGACCGACGCGAGTGCCGAGCAGACCGACGCCGAGTCGTTCGCACCGCTGGAGCCGGTGGCCGACGGCTTCCGCAACTACCTCAAGACCAGCTATCCAATCTCGGCCGAGTCGCTGCTGATCGATCGGGCGCAGCTCCTCACCCTCACCGCCCCGGAGATGACCGCGCTGGTGGGCGGCATGCGGGTCCTCGGCACCAACGCCGACGGATCCGACGACGGGGTCCTGACCTCACGCACCGGCACGCTCAGCAACGACTTCTTCACCAACCTGCTCGACATGCAGATCATCTGGGAGCCGACCTCCGAGGCCTCGGAGCGGTTCAAGGCTCGCGACCGTGTCTCCGGCGACCCGCGCTGGACCGCGACCCGGGTCGACCTCGTGTTCGGCGCCAACTCGCAGCTGCGCGCCCTCGCGGAGGTCTACGGCTCGGCCGACGGCGAGGCGAAGCTGGTTCGCGACTTCGTGGCGGCATGGGTCAAGGTGATGCAGCTCGACCGGTTCGACCTGGCGCGGCGGTAGCCCGGTCCGGCGGCTTGTTGGTGACGCGCGGATCTCCCGGAGCAATCGGGGGATCCGCGCTCCGCTATCCCTCCACCCACACCCCCCGGGCCCTGAGCACATCGCCCACCGTGTGGAACGAGCCTGTCACCAACACGGTGCCAGCCCCCAGCTCCACTCGCTCCAACGCCTCCTCGAAGTCGGGCACCAGATGCCACTCGGCGGTGGCCGGCGGCCGGTCGGGGTCGGCCAGCCAGCGCTCCAGCCACCCCAGGTCCCATCCCCGCCCCGCCGCCGTGGGCGCCACGGTGAGGATCCCGACATCGATCGCCCGGTCGAGCTCGACCAGCATCGCCGGCCAGTCCTTGTCGCCCAGGATCGACACCAGCGCGTGAATCGGACGCGCCGGCCCCAGGTGCCGGAGCGCGGCGGTGAGGGTCCGCATCCCATCGGGGTTGTGGGCCACGTCGTAGAGCCAGCGCCCCCGCCGATCGAGCCGCCCCGCCACCCTGGCCGCCGCGAACGCCTCGGCCACGATCTCGGGGCCGGGCCGAATCGGCTCGGGGAGCTGGTCGAGCACTGCCAAGGCCACGGCGGCGTTGCGGCGCTGGTGGGGCCCCAGCAGGCCGAGTGGGCCCTCCCAGAGCGCCTCGGGGGGTAGCGGCACTGCGGCGAGTGCGTTCGGCCCGCCTACCGCCGCCTCGGCCGCCTGGCGGAGCACCGCCGCCAGCACCGGGTCACGCTCGCCGATCACGAACGGCACCCCCGGCTTGGCGATCCCGGCCTTCTCCCGGGCGATCCCCTCCAGGGTCTCGCCAAGGTACTTCTGGTGGTCGAGCGCGACATGGGTCACTGCGCTCACCAGTGGGGTGATCACGTTGGTGCTGTCGAGCCGACCGCCCAGCCCCACCTCGACCACCCCCACCTCGACGCCACGGGCGGCGAAATCCGCCAGGGCGATCGCCGTGGTCGCCTCGAAGAAGGTCGCGTCGGTCGCCTCGATCAGCGGCCGCAGGTGATCGGTCCAGCCGGCCACCGCCTCGCGACTGATCGGCACTCCATCGACCCGGATGCGCTCACGGAACGAGATCAGGTGCGGCGAGGTGTACAGACCGACCCGGACGCCATGGGCACGAAGCGCCTCGGCGACCAGGGTCGACACGCTTCCCTTGCCGTTGGTCCCGGCCACGTGAATGGTGGCAAACTGGTGCTGCGGGTCACCCAGCGCGGCCAGCAGCTGTCGGGTGGTGTCGAGCCCGAACTTGATGGTGGTGGTGCGCGGGAAGAGAAAGTCGAGGGCCGCCTGATAGGAGAGCGACTTCGCGAGGGGCGAGGGGCGGGGGGCGGATGTCAGGCTGCCGATTTGTTCTTCGGCGTGGCGCGTCGACGCCGCATGTGCCGCAGCAGTCGCGCGGTGGTCTCGCGCAACGAACCGCGCGGCACCACGTCGTCGACCTGGCCCTTCTCGAGCAGGAACTCGGCGGTCTGGAACCCCTCGGGCAGATCCTGGCCGATCGTCTGCTTGATGACCCGCTGCCCGGCGAAGCCGATCACCGCGGCGGGCTCGGCGAGGATCACGTCGCCCTGCATCGCGAACGAGGCGCTGACCCCGCCGGTCGTCGGGTCGGTGAGGATGGTGATGAAGGGGACCGCCAGACGCTTGACCTGGGAGATGGCGGCGGAGGTCTTGGCCATCTGCATGAGGGAGAGGACGCCTTCCTGCATCCGGGCGCCGCCGGAGGTGCACACCAGCACCATGGGAATCCGTTTGTCGGCCGATCGTCGGGCCAGTCGCGCGATCTTCTCGCCGACCACCGACCCCATCGATCCACCCATGAAGCGGAAGTTCATCACCCCGAGGTGAAGGGCCTGGCCCTCGAGCCGGGCCTGGCCAGTGTAGATCGCGTCCGACGCCCCGGTCTTCTT
Source organism: uncultured Gemmatimonadales bacterium (assembly GCA_963817715.1). Classification (GTDB taxonomy): domain Bacteria; phylum Gemmatimonadota; class Gemmatimonadetes; order Gemmatimonadales; family GWC2-71-9; genus Palsa-1233. The sequence continues at coordinate 426,724 of CAWFPG010000004.1, read as the reverse complement.
CCGCGCGAGGCGGATCCGTTCGGGATAGTGCTCGAACTCGAGCGGGTCGGCCGACTCCAAGTCGGCCCAGAGCTCCTTCCAGCTCCCGTCGTCGGTCAGCAGCTCGAGATATTCCTCGGCGGTGAACCGCTTGTGCATGCCGCACTCGGGGCAGACCGACAGCGCCCGCTCGAACTTCTCGCGCAGGTCGACGTGGCCACAGCCCTCGCACTTTTCCCACGCGTCGGCAGGAATGTCCCGCCGTTCGCGAGGTGCGGTCCGCGGCTTTCGCTCTTTCTTGAACCACGCCATTACGGTCATGGAACCTCGAGTTGCGCTACGCCCAGGGGAGGCGGCACGCGACCATTGAACGTGCCGATCCACCGGGATCGGCGCAAGGCCTACCACCGTAAGTTGCTGTCAGATATCGACATAGCCGGACGCCCGTCCTTCACGTGCGGTCCGGTAGGCGAGCCCGAGCGCGATGCCGTTCGCCATCAGGAACGAGCCACCGTAGGAGAAGAACGGCAGCGGAATCCCGGTGATCGGCATCAGCGAGACCGTCATCCCGACGTTCTCGAAGACATGCGTGAAGAGCAGCCCCGCCACGCCGAAGACGACCAGCGAGGCAAACGGATCCGCAGCCCGGCGCGCGATCTGCACCAGGACGATCAGGAGCGCCAGAAAGAGTCCCAGCACCGCGACCACACCCACGAAGCCGAACTCCTCGCCGAGCACCGGGAAGACGAAGTCGGTCCAGTGCTCGGGGATGAAGCCGGAACGCTTGAGCGGGCCCGCGGTGAACCCGGCGCCGAGGAGGCCACCCGAACCGATCGCGACCTTCGACTGGATCGCCTGATAGCCGCGGTACAGCGGATCCGACTCGGGGTTGAGGAAGGTCAGGATCCGGGCACGCTGGAAGTCGCCCAATCGTTCCCAGACCACGATGGCCAGGACGCCCATCGCCGAGTTGGTGAGATAGACCGCGATCGACTCGAGGATGAACGGCCGCCAGTAGAGCAGCAGTGCGAAGAGGAGCACCATCCAGACCGACCAGAGGACGGTACTCCACGCCAGCAACAGCGAGATCACCGGCGACACCAGGAAGAGCAGCAACATCGGCGGTACGCCGGCCCAGTAGAAGGTGGCCAGCATGATCCCGCCGAACACCATCGCGCTGCCGAGATCGGGCTGGCGAAGCACCAGCAGGGCCGGGACACCGGCGATCATCATCGGGGACAGGAGGCCGCGGAGCGTGTCGGGTGGTTCGCGTCGGGCGCTGAACCAGCGCGCCAGCATCAGGATGGTGGCCAGCTTGGCGAACTCGACCGGCTGGACCTTGATCGGTCCCAGATCGATCCAGCTGCGGACATTCTCGGCCGTGGTGCCACCGCTCCCGATGACCAGCGTGGCCGCCAGCAGGAGCAGCGAGAAGCCGTAGAGCCAGGGCGCACCCCATTCGAGCATCCGGAACGAGATCCGGGAGGTGACGAAGCCGGCGGCAACCGCGACGCCGAGAAAGACCATCTGGCGCCGCCAGATCCCCTCCGCTCCGGACGCGACGTCGGTCTGGCCGGCCGAGTAGAGCACCAACAGACCACAGAGGACCAGCAGTGCGGTGACCACCAGGAGCGCCCGGTCGAGGTCCCGAGTCATCGCGGCGGACCCACCGTGGCCGAATCGGCGGTGGTCGAGTCGCCGACGACATCGGGCGCGGGCGGCGCGAGGTTCTCGGTGACCGGGATGTCGATCGGTTCGTGCAGCGCCACGGTGTCGGGACCGACGAGGAAGCGGCGGATTGTCTGCACCACGTAGGGCGCGACCAGCGATCCGTGGATGCCCTCCTCGACCAGGATCCCGACGACGATCTGGGGCGTGCCGCTGGCGGGCGCGTAGCCGATGAACCACCCGAGGTCCTTCTTGCCGCCCGACATCTGGCCGGTGCCGGTCTTGCCCGCGACGTCGAACGCCGCGCCCCCCGAGGCACCGGCGGTGCCGTGGGTCACCACGTCGCTCATCGCCAGCCGCAGGCCAGCGAGGTCGGCGGGACTTAGGCCGAGACTGTGCACCGGCGCCTTCGGATCGCGGGCCACGAGATAGGGCGCCCGCTTCACCCCGTCGCCCGCCAGCGCGGCGTAGAATGACACCATGTTGACCAGGGTCTGGGCATTGGCACCCTGCCCGATCGACAGGTTGAGCACCTCGCCCGGGTTCCACGCGCCGCGCCGCTTCACGTACTCGTCGATGTCGGCATACAGCGTCGGGTGCTGCTCGCCAGGCAGGTCGATGCCGCTGATGTCGTCGAACCCGAAATCCTGGGCGCCCTCGAGGATGGCATTGGCCCCGAGCTTCTGGCCAAGCTGGTAGAAATAGACATCGCACGAGGTCGCGATCGCGCCCCGCAGGGTGAGTGAGCCGTGCCCCTCCGGCTTCCAGCAACGAAACCGTCGTCCACGGAAGACGATCGACCCGGTGCATGGCTGCGGCATCCGGGTGTCCATCGTCACCAATCCGCGCTTGAGCGCCATCGCCGCGATCGCCAGCTTGAACGGCGACGCCGGTGGATAGGCGCCATAGATCACCCGGTTGAGCATCGGCTTGTCGGGCGTCCGCAGCCGGGCGTAGTCGGCGGTGCTGATGCCCCCGACCCACTCGTTGGGATCGTAGGTGGGGTGCGAGTAGTAGGCGAGCACCGCCCCGTCGGGTCGCATCGCAAGCAGGGCGCCGTTCTTGTCGGCGAGGTATGGGGTGTTCTTCCACATCGAGTCGATGAAGCGCTGCAACGGCAGGTCGATCGTGGTCCGGACCCGCTGCCCCGGCACCGGCAGCACGGCCTGGCCTTCGCCGGGATCATGCACCAGGCGCCCGCTGGCACTCACCTCCACATTGCGGAACCCGGCTCTCCCTCGAAGCAGCGAGTCGTACTTCCGCTCGAGACCCAGTCGTCCGATCTGGTCACCCATCTGGGCGCCGCGGAAGTCGCCGCTCTTGAGTTCGTCGGCATTGATCTCGGCGATATAGCCGGTGAGGTGTCCCACCAGGGCGCTGTCGGGGTACACGCGCCGCGGCTCCGCCTGGATCACCAGCCCCGGCAGCTCGACGCGATGTTCCTCCAGCCGCGACACGAGGGCGAAGTCGCTGGAGCCGTAGACCAGCACGGGGCGAAAACGTGCCGCCGACCAGCGGGCCACCACGTCGTCGATGTCGATCGATCGGGTCGGCAGCATCGAGTCGATGCGACTCACGACCTCGCGGAGATTGTCGCTGCGGGAAGCGAGCAACCGGATCGAATAGCCCGGCTGGTTCTCGGCAATTGGTCGGTCACTGTGATCGAGGATCTCGCCCCGCGGTGCGGGGAGTGGGATGGTCCGCAGCCGGTTCGTCTCGGACGTCAACCGGTACTCCGCCGACCGCAGCACCTGGGCCCGGAAGAAGGCACCAGCCAGGAGCACGAAGGCCCCCGCCAGCACCCAGCGGGCCCCGGCAGCACGACGGGCCACCAGCCATGAGTCGAAGGCCGTCATCGCTCGATCCGGATGGCGAGCCAGTCGCGGAAGAGGATCACGACCACGATGCCGACCGCGGCGGTGGTGAGCCCCTGCAGCGGCGACCAGAAGATCGCCTCGAGCCCGATCCGCGACAGCGCCGCCCCACTGAGGATCAGCACCAGCATGTTGCGCAGCCAGGTGCCCACGAAGAACAACCCGGCGTTGACGGCGAGGTTGTCGGCAAAGAAGACCGCCCTGCCCCACGCCGCGCCCCAGCCAAGGGCCACGTGGGCAAGCATGTTGGCACCGAAGCGTGAGGGGGACAGCACATCGATCACGGTGCCGACCAGCAGGCCCACCAGCGCGGCGGTTCCGGGGCGGAGACGGAGGCAGAGCAGCAGCAGTGCGAGCAGCAGGAAATCGGGCATCCCGCGTCCCTCGACCAGCGAGGGTCGCAGGTAGAACTCGAGCAGCATCAGGATGCCGAGCACCAGCGAGATCCGGAAGCGATCGCTGGTGCGCCGGAAGGGACGGAACTCGCCCGTCCAGACGTTGCTCATGGCGTCGGCCCTCCGGCAGTGTCCCTGGTGAGGACAATCACGTGTCCAACCAGTGCCGGGTTGCTGAAGGGGGTCACCAGGTAGCGTCGCTCATAGCCGAGCGGATCCGGGATCCGGGCTGTCACCCGGCCCACCGGAATCATCCGCGGGTAGACCTCGCCGAGCCCCGAGGTGAAGACCAGGGTGCCGACCGGCAGCGAATCGCGAAGCGCCACGCCACGGAGCTCGAGCAGCGACTGGCCGCTACCCCCGACCACCGTGGGCGCGAGGATCCCCATCACGGCACCATTGCCGGTCACCGCCGACGCGCGCCAGTCGGGATGCATCCATGTGAGCACCGCCGCCGAGCGAGGGCCGACGTCCCGGATCATTCCGAGGAGGCCGTTGGCGGTGATCACCGGGTCCAGGGGCCGGATGCCGACGTCGCTCCCGACCCCGATCAGCAGCATGCGGGCGTCGGTCGGGGTGGGCTGATGGAGCACCTCGGCGGGGGTCCAGCGCGTCGGGGCGCGCGGCGGCAGGGCGAGCAGGGCGCGCAGTTCCCGGTTCTCGAGTCGGACCGCCGAGTCGGCCATCGCCACCAACGCAAGGGAGTCGCGTTCGGTCTCGATCGTCTCGAGACGGAATCGGGCGGTACGGTCGCGAGCAGCGCGAGCCTGCAGCGCGACCACCGGACGGAGCGCAGTGCTGCGCAAGCCGGCCACCACCTCGGCGGCCCACGCGCCCGGAAGGGCGTACGCGATCAGGGCGACGAGCAGGCAGCCGATGAGCAGGAGGAGGTCGCCACCTGGCGCGTCCCGTCCCCCGAACTCGCGCATCGTCAGGTGGTGAGGACGGAGCGGAACTTCTCGAAGTCGTCGAGGATCCGGCCGGTGCCGCGCACCACGCAGGTGAGCGGATCCTCGTCGACATGGATCGGCAACCCGGTCTCCTGCTGCAACAGCAGGTCGAGTCCGCGGATCAGGGCGCCGCCACCGGTCATCACGATGCCACGGTCGACGATGTCGCTGGCCAGCTCGGGCGGGGTGATCTCCAGGGCGCGGCGGACCGCGTCGACCACGGCCTGCACCGGCTCCTGCACCGCCTCGCGAATCTCGGTCGAGTGCACCGTGACGGTCTTGGGAATCCCCGACACGAGGTCACGGCCCTTGACCTCCATCTGGCGCTCCTCGCCCGCGGGATAGGCGGAGCCGACCTTGATCTTGATCAGCTCGGCGGTGGGCTCGCCGATCAGGAGGTTGTAGTTCTTGCGCATGAACATCACGATCGCCTGGTCGAGCTCGTCGCCACCGATCCGGATCGAGGTGTCCGACACGATACCCGACAGCGCGATCACCGCGATCTCGGTGGTGCCGCCGCCGATGTCGATCACCATGTTGCCGGTCGGTGTCTCGACCGGGAGTCCGACACCGATCGCGGCAGCCATCGGCTCGGCCACCATCAGTACCTGCTTGGCACCCGCGGTCTCGGCCGAGTCGCGCACCGCACGGCGCTCGACCTCGGTGATCCCCGACGGCACCGCCACGATCACCTTCGGCTTCACCTTGAAGAAGTGCTTGTCAATGATCGTCTTCAGGAAGTAGCGGAGCATCTTCTCGGTCACATCGAAGTCGGCGATCACGCCATCCTTGAGCGGCCGCACCGCCTGGATCCCCTCGGGTGTCCGGCCGAGCATCCGCTTCGCCTCGAGACCGATCCCCTTGATCCGGCCGGTCGACTTCTCGATCGCGACCACCGACGGCTCGTTGAGGACGATCCCCTCGCCCTTGACGTAGATGAGGGTGTTCGCGGTGCCGAGATCGACGGCGATCTCGTTGGCGGGGAGGAACGACCCGAACTTGAACAGGTTCACGTCACGGCTGCCGGTGCTGGAGACGATGGGTGGCGAGGACTGGGCATGCGTAAGGTGGCGAAATGTGACGCATTTCCGCAACAGCTTGCCAGTGGCGGATTTGGCCCCCGAATGTGAGCGGGCGCTCACGTGAGGTATCGGGTGAGCAGGCGCTCACATGGAGGGATGGAACGGCGGAGAACGGAGGACGGAGAACGGAGGACGGAGGCGCGCCGCTCGCGGCGCGCTCGCAACGACGGGGACGCCAGATTGGGCGACCCCTCACCCGTCACCGGAGTCCGTAGACCTCCAGCCGCTGCTCGCCATTCTCATCGGTGGCCAGGAGCAGCACCCGATCCTTGCCGATGGCCAGCAGGTCGCCGGGGACCGGCAGGGTGACGGCCCCCAGCAGCCGGTGGCCGTCGGTGATGGTCCAGGTGGCTCGGGGCGCTGAGGGCGCGGAGGTGAGCAGCCAGACGGTGTTGTCGGGGGAGGAGAGCATGCCGCGATAGTAGGGGAGCGAGTCGGGCATGGGCACTTGCTTGAGCGCCGTCGGCGACCGTGCCGCGGATCTGCGCGGGACCAATTCCAGCCAGCGACCGCCTCTGCTCGCCTGCCGGCCTCGGCGGTGGCCGGCGACGGCCCGGAAACGGCAAGGCACGCTCCGTGGGACCGCTCGCCCGGTCGACGATCCAGACGGTCGAGTCCGCACCGGTGCCCAGCAAGCAGATCGGGGCCGAGCGCGGCGTAGTGAGAGCCAGGACCGCGGGCCGCGGCATCCTCCGCCCCGCGACCATCACGATCTCGACTCGCCGAGACGGACGTTGATGGTGAAACCTCTGCCCCGGCGAATCGATCACCATCGAGGCGACCATCATCGACCAGCGATCGGCTCGCTTCGGCCCGGCCTGCGGACGCGAGCCCGAGGTCACGGACCCCGACCATGGCACCCTCGCCGACGCAACGTGAGCGGAGTGAGCGCCAAGAACGGCTCGCGTCGAGCCGAAAGCGCACCCAGTACCGCCCCTTCGGCGCATTCGCATCCGGTCGACGCCGGGCAACGCTAGCTCGTAGCCAATCACCCGGCCACCACACACGTCCACCCCCCAGAGCCGCCTGAACTCGCCGGGTCCCGAACCGGTACCGCCGGCTCGCGTGCGCGAGCGTCCCGTCGGCACCGAAGAACAGCAGCTGCATTCGACGGTGCCGTCGGCCACGACGACGCCGCCGTCGGGAAGGAGGTCGGCATCCTTGACCTGCCCGATCACCGGTGTGCCATCCGCCGCGGTCGCAGAAATCACCATCATCGGCTTCGGGTCGAGGCGGGGGACCTGCGCTGCGACGACGGGGTGGACCGCGAGGAGCACGGTCAGGACAGGGAGGGTGGCTCGCATGCGAGGCTCCGGGCTCGGGGGCGACCTGCACCACGATGCGACATCGAGATTGCAGCAGCGTGTCAGGGCGATGACAGTGTCGAGTCGTCCTCGATCCGCCAGAGCCGGTAGACGCGGTCGTGGACCGAGTCGTCGGGCGGCGGGGCGCAGGCCATCGCGATGCGGTCGTCGGCGAGGTCCCAGTGCCACGGGAAGTCCTTGCACTCGACCATCGTTCGGCCCAGGTGCTGATCACGCCACCAGACGTCGGCAAACACCGAGTCGCCCTTTGTACCGATTATCCAGATGCGCCCCTCCCCGTCGAGCCTGGGCGGTGCCAGATGACTGAACCATTGCAACGGCTCGTTCGCCAACCGATCACGTTGCCGGCCTGTCGTCGCGCTCCGGCCGCGCACGGCACCCAGACTCGCCAAGGTCCGCTCCAGACGCCTGGGACCGTAGTGGTTGGCACCGACGTCCGGTGCGATCACGAATCGCCGCCTCCCCTGCCAGTCGTAGCCCGCGATCCTGTAGTCCTTGCCGTTGGCAAGCAACACGCCTCCGTCCCACCTGCCGACTGAGGCGATTGGGCCGCCGGGGTCGTCGCGCCGACCTAGCTCGGCCTGGAAAAAGGAGTCATCGGGCGCAATCAGGTCGCGGACCTGCCCCGACTTCGCATCGATCGTCACTGGCAACGAACCCTCGGCACCCAGTCGAGTGGCGATCCAGCGCCCGCTGTCGGCGGGACCACCTATCAGCAGGGGCCGGTCGAGACGCGTCTGGACGGAGAACACACCGCTGGCATCCCACCAGCTCAACCTGGAATTGCCCATATCGAAGATCGCCGGCGACTCGCCGTCGAACGCCAACACCGGGGCGTCGTGGACCTCGCCGGGCCCGGCGCCGGTCCGGCTGAAGAACAGGGGTTGGCGATCCGGACCAACCAGGGCGAGGGCATGATCGAGGCCCAGGCCGGTGTGCACCAGAAAGCTCGGTCCGGATCCCAGACCGAACGGCAGCGGCCGCACATCGAGCGGCGGCGCCCACTCCTGCTCGAAGACCAGGCGCGGGACAGGTGGTGCGGTGACATCGAGTGGCAGGAGAGGGGCGTCGGGCTTGCTGCCCGAGCAGGCGGCGAGGGTGAGGGCGAGGGCGAGGGCGAGGGGGAGGAATCGGAGGGATGTGCGTCGCACCGCTCGCTCCTGGTTTCGAGATAGGGACGAGATCCCGCCGCGCGAGCGCGGCGGTTTCAGCGCCCGGTGCTGCCGAACCCGCCGCTCGCCCCGGCCACTCTCGGGAAGGACATCGACCTCCCGAAAGCTTACCGGCTCGACCCGCTGCACCAGCATCTGGGCGATCCGGTCGCCGCGGTGCACCTCGAACGGGTCGGTCCCCAGGTTCACCAGGATCACCCGGATCTCGCCGCGATAGTCGGCGTCGATGGTGGCCGGGGTATTGGGGAGGGTGATGCCATGCTTGAGCGCCAGCCCGGAGCGGGGACGCAGCTGCAGCTCGTAGCCCTCGGGAACCGCCACCGTGAGTCCGGTGGGGACCAGCATCCGTTCGCCGGGAGCGATGGTGAGGTCGACCGCCGAGATGAGATCCATGCCGGCCGAGCCGGGGGTGGCCCGGCTCGGGAGCGGCAGCCCCTCGCCGTGCGGCAACCGCACGACGAGGAGTTCCACCGGATCGACTAGAGGACGCTGTCAACGTCCGTCACGTCCATGCCCGAACGCCTCGGCGACACCGGGGTAGACCACCTTGCCGCCCACCACGTTGAGACCGAGCTTGAGCGCGCCGTCCTGCCTTGCAGGCGGCCTTCCAGCCGTGGTTGGCGAGCTTGATCGCGTAGGGGAGCGTGGCGTTGGTGAGCGCCAGCGTCGAGGTGCGCGGCACGGCGCCCGGCATGTTGGCCACGGCGTAGTGGAGCACGCCCTCGACGAAGTAGGTCGGGTCCTCGTGGGTGGTCGGCTTGATCGTCTCGACGCAGCCGCCCTGGTCGACCGCCACGTCGACGATCACGCAACCGTCGGGGATCTGCTTGAGGTCCTCGCGCGTGATCAGGTGCGGCGCCTTCTTGCCGGGCAGCAGCACGGCGCCGATGATCAGGTCGGCGTCCTTGACCGCGTCGAGGATGTTGTGGCGGTTGCGAGTAGACGGTGTCGACGTTGGCCGGGCAGCACGTCGTCGAGGTAGCGGAGCCGGTCGAGCGAGGTGTCGAGGATCGTCACGTCGGCGCCCATCCCGGCCGCCATCTTGGCCGAGTTGATGCCGACCACGCCGCCGCCGATGATCACCACCTTGGCGGGCTTGACGCCCGGCACGCCGCCGAGCAACACGCCGCGGCCACCGAAGAGCTTCTCGTTGTACTTGGCACCCTCCTGCACCGCCAGGCGGCCGGCCACCTCCGACATCGGGGTGAGCAGCGGCAGGTGGCCGTTGGGAAGCTGCACCGTCTCGTAGGCGATCGCGATCGCGCCGGAATCCATCACCGCGCGGGTGAGCGGCTCGTCGGCGGCGAAGTGGAAGTAGGTGTACATCACCTGTCCCTTCCGCATCCGGGGCCACTCGACCTTGATCGGTTCCTTGACCTTGATGATCATCTCGGCCTTGGCCCAGACCTCATCGGCGGTGGCGAGGATGGTGGCGCCGACGGCGGTGTACTGCGCGTCGCTGAAGCCGCTCCCCTCCCCCGCCCCGGCCTCGACGAACAGCTCGTGGCCCTCGGCCACCAGCGCCGTGACTCCCGACGGCACCAGGCCGACACGGTTCTCGTTGGTCTTGATCTCTTTCGGCACGCCGATCAGCATTGCGGACTCGCTTGCGCGCGACCATTCGCACGCCGTGAAGGTCTACCGGTTGGGTCCCAGACGGACCGCGGTCAACTGCTCCGGAACGAGGAACTCGGCCGCCACCCGGGCGGTCTCCTCGGGGGTCACCGCGTCGACGAGCCGGAGCAACTCGTCGAGCGGTCGGTATGGCTCGTCGTGCAGCACGTGCGAGGCGAGCCGCGAGGTACGAGCGGTGGTGCTCTCCAGCGCCAGCATCAGCTGGCCCTTGAGCTGGCCCTTGGCATCGGCCAGCTCGTCGGCCGGCAGCCCCTCGGCTGCCAGCCGGGCGCACTCGGCCTCGATCGCCGCGACGGCACGGTCGGCGGTGGCCGGCTGGGTGCCGACGTACACCCCGAACACCCCGCCGGCGCGGTAGGTGGCGTGCCACGCATAGACCGCGTAGCAGAGGCCCAGCTCCTCACGCACCCGCTGGAAGAGCCGCGAACTCATCCCACCGCCGAGGGCAGTACTGAGCAGCGCCATCGTCCAGCGACGCGGATCGCCCACCGCGAAGGTGTCGATTCCCAGCACCGCGTGCACCTGCTGCAGCTCGCGGGGGACCACCTGGCGCGCCCCCCGGCACGCGGTGGTCGCCGACACCGGCGCCATCGCCGTCCTGGCCTCGCCCTCGAACCAGCCGAGCCGCCCGAGCTCCTCGAGCACCGCCTCGTGCGCCACGTGTCCCGCCACGGCGATCACGCAGTTGCCGGGATAGTAGCCATGGTCGTGGGTGGCGCGCAGGTGGTCGGTCCCGAGCCCGCCGACGGTATCGGCGGTGCCGAGGATCGGCCAGCCGTAGGGATGGTCGGGAAAGAGCGTGGCGCCGAAGAGCTCGTGGACCAGGTCGTCGGGGGTATCGGCGACGCCGTTGATCTCCTCGAGCACCACGTTGCGCTCGAGCGCCAGGTCGGCGTCGCGCAGCAGCGGAGCGCGGACCAGGTCGGTGAGCACGTCGAGCGCCAGTGGCAGGTCCTGGTCGAGGACGTGGGCCTGGTAGGAGGTGTGGTCGCGGGAGGTGTAGGCATCGAGCGAGCCGCCGCGCGACTCGAGCGACATGGCGATCTCGCGCGCGCTGCGGCGTTCGGTGCCCTTGAAGACCATGTGTTCGAGCAGGTGGGAGACGCCCATCACCGGCGGCGACTCGTGGCCACTGGCGGAGCGGACCCAGATCCCCGCGGCCGCGGACCGAACGCCGGGAAGGCGTTCGGTCACGACCACGAGGCCGTTGGGACAATCGGTGCGGAACAGCTCGTTATCGAGCCTGGTGGTGCGCACCCGGACTCCCGATCACTCGGGCTTCGGGAGCAGCGCCTTCCGCGACAGCCGCATGCGGCCGCGCTCGTCGACCTCGAGCAGCTTGACCTGGACGATCTCGCCCTTCTTGACGACGTCCTCGGTCTTCTCGACCCGCTTGTGATCGAGCTCGGAGATGTGGAGCAACCCCTCGACACCCGGGATGATCTCGACGAACGCCCCGAAGGCGGTCACGCTCTTGACCGGACCCTCGTAGACCTTGCCCACCTCGGGCTCGGCGACGATCGCCATGACCATCTCCTTGGCCTTGGCGCCGGCCTCGGCGCCGACCGCGGCGATGGTGATCAGGCCGCTGTCGTCGATGTTGACCTTGGCCCCCGACGCATCCTGGATCCCGCGGATGGTCTTGCCCTTGGGGCCGATCACGTCGCCGATCTTGTCCGGCTTGATCTGGATCGTGATGATCCGCGGCGCCCACGGCGACATCTCCGGACGGTGCGTGGCGAGCACCTTCTTCATCTCACCGAGGATGTGCATCCGGCCCTTGTTGGCCTGGTCGAGGGCATCCTTCATGATGTCGAGCGAGAGGCCGTCGATCTTGATGTCCATCTGGATCGACGTGATGCCGGCCTCGGTCCCCGCCACCTTGAAGTCCATGTCGCCGAGGTGATCCTCGGTGCCCAGGATGTCGGTGAGGATCGCGATCTTCTTTCCTTCCTTGATCAGCCCCATCGCCACGCCGGCACACGGCGCCTTGATCGGCACGCCGGCATCCATCAGCGCCAGCGAACCACCGCAGACGGTGGCCATCGACGAGGAACCGTTCGACTCGAGCACCTCGGAGACGATCCGGATCGTGTAGGGGAAGTCGGCCATCGCCGGGAGCAGCGGATGCAGCGCCCGCTCGGCCAGGGCACCGTGCCCGATCTCACGCCGCGAGGTGCCGCGAATCGGCTTCGCCTCACCGGTGCAGAACGGCGGGAAGTTGTAGTGCAGCATGAACGACTTGTGGGTCTGGACCGGGCTCTCGATCGACTCGATCCGCTGCTCGTCGTCGGCGGTGCCGAGCGTCGCGGCGACCAGCGCCTGGGTCTCGCCGCGCTGGAACAGCGCCGAGCCGTGGGTCCGCGGCAGCAGCCCGGCCTCGATCATGATCGGACGGACGGTGTCGAGGTCACGACCGTCGACCCGCTCGCCCTTCTCGATGATCTTGGCCCGCATCAGGCGGTACTCGATGTCCTCGAGCACGCCGCGGATCTCGCGGGCGCCGTCGGGATACTCCTCCGCCAGGGAGGCCTGGATGTCGGCGTTCACCGCACCCAACGCCGCAGCCCGGCCGGCCTTGTCCTTGCCGGCCATCGCCTTGGTGATCTGCTTGGTGGCCATTTCCTCGACGGCCTTGATCAGCTCCGCGTTCTTCTCGGGAGCCTCCCACTTCATCTTGGGCTTGGTGCCGGCCTTCTTGACCAGGGCGTTGACGTGGCCGAGCAGCTCCTTGATGCCGGCCTGGGCCACGGTGAGGCCCTGCAGCACATCGTCCTCGGACACCTCGAGCGCCCCGCCCTCGACCATCATGATCGAGTCGGCCTTGCCGGCCACGACCAGATCGATCGCCGAGTAGTCGAGCTGCTGGAAGGTGGGATTGAGGATCCAGTTGTCGTCGACCTTGCCGACGCGCGCCGCGGCAATCGGCCCGTCCCAGGGGATGTGCGACAGCGTGAGCGCGGCGGAGGCCGCCAGCACGCCGAGCACGTCCGACTCGTTCTCCTGGTCGGTCGAGAGCACCAGCACGAAGACCTGGGTCTCGTGACGGAAGCCCTCGGGGAAGAGCGGCCGGATCGAGCGATCGATGATCCGGCAGTTCAGGATCTCGTCGTCGGAGGGCCGTCCCTCGCGCTTCAGGAAGCCACCCGGGATCTTGCCCGCGGCATACTGCTTCTCACGATACTCGACCGTGAGCGGGAAGAACGGCAGGTGGCTGATGTTGGGGGACACGGTGACCGCGGCAAGGACAACGGTCTCTCCGTACTGGACCAGGACGCTTCCGGCGGCCTGCTTGGCGAGACGTCCGGTCTCGAGGATCAGTGGACGTCCCGCAAACTCTGTTTCGATGCGATGCACTATCGTTCCTTCACGGCGTGAGCACCTTGAATGGCAAAGGCGCCCCACTGTGCTCGCGTGGGGCGCCAGGCAGCATCAATCGCGCTCAGTTGCGCAGGCCGAGCTCGGCGATCAGGGCTCGGTAGCCCTCGATATCGCGGCTCTTGAGGTAGTTGAGGAGTCGGCGCCGCGTGCCGACCATCTTCAGCAGGCCCTGACGCGAGTGATGATCCTTCGCGTGGGTCTTGAAGTGGTCAGTCAGGGAATTGATCCGCTCCGTGAGCAGTGCCACCTGCAACTTGGTCGAGCCGGTGTCGGTGGCGTGGGCACGGTGCTTCTCGATGACGGGCTGCTTGGCGATCATCCTCGGTCCTGTCCTGCGGGTTCTGAGTCTGCTGCGTGACTTGGTTTCGCTTCGTTTCTAGCCTCCAAGAATAGCTGGCGCAGGGGGTTGGGGCAAGCCAGCCACCGGCGCCATGAGGACCATCCCTGCCCGTTTCTCAATGGAACGCCCGCCCGGTTGCCGGCCGAGTGGAGCGGAGACACAGAGCCGCGGCTCGCCCCGATACCGCAGTAGATTGGGATTCGGCCCACGCGGTCCGGCCGGCGTTGCCAGCCTCTCCTCCCCGAACCCGGAATTCCGGATGCTCGGCTCCCTGCCCCGATCCTACCGGCGACTGCTTGCCCTCATCGCCATGGTGCCGGTGCTCCTCCTCCTCCTGGGGCTCGGTTATCAGTACGGCATGATCCACTTTGAGGGCGTGGATCGGAGCCTCGCCGATGGGATCACCTGGGCCGCGGAGTCCCTGACCACGACGGGATACGGTCGCGATTCGGTCTGGCATCACCCGGTGATGCAGGCCTATGTCGTGGCGGTGCAGTTCGCCGGGGTGCTGTTCCTCTTCCTCATCTTCCCGATCTTCTTCATCCCGTTCATCGAGGAACGCTTCGAGGCGCGCCTCTCGCGGCGACTCCCCGACCTCAAGGGCGAGGTGCTGATCTTCCGGTCGGGACCCGCGGTCACGTCGTTCGTGGCCGAGCTCAAGCGCGAGGGGGTCCCGGTGGTGTTCTTCGAGGAAGACGAGGCGACCGCCCGGCGGATCCGTGAGCGACATCCCTGGGTGGTCCTCGGCGACCTGCGCGACGAAGAGCCCGACCTCACCAATCTGAGTGACGCCCGGGGGATCATCCTCAACGGCGAGGACGACCAGAACGCCGCCATGGCGCTCGGCGCCAGGGCCCAGGGCTACGAGGGCCCGATCATCGCCATGGTCCGCAATCCCGAGCGCCGCCCACCGCTGCTCCGCACCGGCGCCACGGCCGCCTTCACCCCGGACCATCTCCTCGCCGCCGCGCTTGCCTCGCGCGCCAGCGTCCGGATCGGGCCGCGCGTCGCGGGGATCCATCACCTGGGCCACAATCTCGACGTGGCCGAGATGCGGGTCGATCCCGGCTCGCCGCTGATCGGTCGCTCGATCGCCGAGGCCCGCATCCGCGAGGAGACCGGCACCACGATCGTGGCGCTCTGGGAGGCGGGCGCACTCATTGCGCAGCCCACGCCCGACATGCGCTTCAGCAACGGCACCGTCCTGATCGGCGTTGGCACGGAGGAGGGACTCCGCCGGCTGGGGCAACTCGCGGTGCCGGTCCCGCGCAGCGGCGCCTTCGTGGTGATCGGGACCGGGGAGGTCGGCCGGAAGGTGACGGAGGTGCTGCTCGACGCCGGCGAGCGGGTGGTCGTGCTCGGTGCGGCCGAGCATCCCGGGGTCGACGTGGTGGGTGATCACCTCGGCTTCGACACGCTGATGCGGGCCGGCATTCGCGAGGCGCAGGGGATCATCATCGCACTCGAGACCGACAGCGCGGCACTCTTCGCGGTGGCGGTGATCCGCAACCTCGCGCCCGACAAGATGATCTTCGTCGGTGCGCGGCGTGTCGAGAACGTGTCGCGGATCCATCGGGCCGGCGCCGACTTCGCCCTGTCGGTGAGCCAGGTCGCCGGCAAGCTGCTGGCCTTCCACCTGCTCGGCAAGGTGTCGGTGGACCTCGAGGCCGAGGTGACCCTCGTTGCCACGGCTGCGGGTCCGTTCGCCGGCAAGCCACTGGTCACCAAGCGGATCCGTGAGGAGAGTGGCTGCGCGGTGGTCGCGGTCGAGCGCGGCGACGAGGTGATCGTGGAGTTCGCCGGATTCACGATCGCTCCCGACGACACGCTGTATCTGTCGGGCAGCCACGAGGCCATCGCCCGGTTCTATCGGGCCTATCCCGGCACCAGGCGCTAGGGCCCTCGCCCGTCGGCGGGGCCTCAGCGGTTGAGCGCGATCACCGCCCCGACCGCCACCGCCAGCACCGCCAGGCCGATCCCGGCCTCCCGCCGGAAGCGCCCCCGGCCCACCACCAGCGCGATACCCAGCTTGACCACGGTGTTGGTCATGATCCCGACCGCGATCCCCGCCGCCGCCAGGGCAAGCAGGGTGTCGGGGCGTTCGGCGCCGAGTCGGGCCATCGCCACGGTGAGGGCGTCGAGGTCGGTGAGACCGAGGACCACTGCCGTGGCGATCACCCCACTGGCGCCCCAGGCGGCACGGATCCAGTTGATCCCGGCCAGCGCCGCGGCGAAGAGGACTGACATCCGGATCGCCGAGAGGAGTCCCAGCGGCGACCCGTGGATCACGCCGTCGCTCCCGGTCATCCGTGTCCGCCGGAGCCCGATCGCCACCAGGACCATCCCGGCCACCAACGGGGCCGCGAGATAGGGCAGCGCCTGCCGGGCCACCGCCGGTGACAGCACCAGGGTCACCAGCCCCACCCTGGCCGGGAGCACCGTGCACGCCGCGATCACCCCGAGAGCCAGGGCGGCGCCGTGCTCGGGCTCGTCGCGGCTGCGGCGGGCGAACTGGAGGGTGACCAGGGTCGATGAGATCAAGCCGCCAAGCATCCCGGTGAGGGTGTAGCCACGCTCGGCACCGACGGCGTGCCGGGCGATGTAACCGGCGAAGTTGATCCCCGAGAAGAGCAGCACCAGCGCCCAGAGATCGCGGGGCGACATCCCACCGAGCCACGGGGTGGCGCGGGCGGGAAGGAGCGGCAGCACCACCAGGGCCAGCACCGCGAACTGGAGCGCGGCGTGAAGTTCGTCCTCGCCGATTCGCCGCACCAGCCAATGGAGCTTCTGCTTCTCACCCAGCATGAACACCACGATCGCCACCCCGCCGGCGGCGAGCGCCAGCTGCCCCAGCCCGGCCAGCGCCCCGAGTGCGATGACCACCAGCGCCGCCGCCTCGGTGGTGGCGTCGAGCGGCTCGCCGGGGCGCCGCATCGCGACCACGAACGCGGTCGCCACCAATCCGGCCACGCCGAGCAGGATCGCGGCGCCGAGCACCGCCATGCCGCTGATGGTCAGGAGACCGGCGGCCCCCCCGGCGACGCCGAAGAGGAAGAAGGTCCGGAGCCCCGCGAAGCGGGTCGAGGCCCCCGGCGCGTGCCCCGACCACTCACGCTCGACCCCCACTGCCAGGCCCACCAGCGCGGCGACCCCGAGGCGGATGCCGGCGTCGAGGGACGTGGCGGGTGGGGTGAAGAGGAGGGTGGGCATGGATGAAGGATAGACGATAGACGAGAGACGAGACACGGCCAGAGCCCCGGCCCGTCTATCGTCTCATCGTCTATCGTCTATCGTCATCGCTATCGTCTATCGTCTATCGCCCCAGCATCCGCCCGATGTCATTGCTGAAGGCGAGGACCATGAGCAGCACGATCAACACCAGGCCGATCACCTGCACCGCCTCACGAAGTCGCACCGGGATCGGCCGGCGGATGACAGCCTCAGCGAGGAGCATCAGGAACGCCCCGCCATCGAGCACCGGGATCGGCAGCAGGTTGACCACGGCGAGGTTGACCGAGATCAGCGCCATGAAGCCGAGCAGCACGTCGAGACCGGCGCGGGCCGAGTCGGCCGCGAGCTGGCCGATCAGGATCGGGCCACCGACCTCGCTGGAGGCGATCCGCCGGGTCAGCAACCCTCGCACCGTGCGAAGAATGGTGCCGGCCGCGACCCAGGTCGCCTCGCTGCCCGCGCCGATCGCGCCGACGATCGAATAGGGCCGGTGCACCAGCGGCAGCTTCTGGGCAACCCCGATCCGTCCGACGACCGGTGTGGTGGTGTCGCCCGGGACGGCGTGCTCGGCACGCGGCGTCACCTCGAGCTCGCGCGAGGCTCCATCACGCATCACGGTGAGCGCGATCGGTTGCTCGGCGTGACTCTCGATCACGTCAACCGCATCGCTCCAGTAGTGCACCGGCTGCCCATCGATCGAGACCAGGGAGTCGCCCACCTCCACTCCGGCCCGCCGGGCCGGGGTGTCGGCACCGACCAGTCCGATCACCGCGGGGTGCATCGGCCGGAGTGCGACCGAGAGCTGGCCCCGCTCGACCAGCTGGTCGCGATGGAGCGCGACCTTGACCGGCGGGTGGCGATCGAAGGTGAAGCTGATGGTGTCACCGGCGCCGTTGTTGATCTCGCGGGTGACGTCGCCCCACGACGCGATCGGCTTGCCGTTGACCGTCTCGATCCGGGTGCCGGTGGCCAGGTCCGCCAGCGCGGCGGCCTGGGCCGGCAGCACCTCGGTGGCCACACTGCCGACCGTGGTGGTGGGATCGGTCGACTGGCCGTTCTTGAACGCGAGGCCGCAGAACACCAGCCAGGCAAACACCAGGTTGAGCGTCACCCCGGCGAGGATGATGATCATGCGCTGCCACACCGGCTTTGCCTCGAAGACCCGATCGGGCGGGACCACGGCATTCTCGGCGCCGCCCTCGAGCACGCTCGAGGCCGGCTCCTCCTCGCGCGACGCCATCTTCACGTAGCCGCCCAGCGGGAGCCAGGCGACCGCCCACTCGGTCTCGCCGCGACGGAACGACAGCCGCTTGACGGGCGGCCCCATCCCCACGGCGAAGCGATGCACCCACACGCCGAACGCCTTCGCCGCCATGTAGTGCCCCAGCTCGTGGATGAACACCAACACACCGAGCACCACCAGCAGGATCGCGATGGTGTAGAGGAGGCTGCCCATCAGGCCACCTCCGCCGCGTGGGCTCGTGCCGCGCGGTCCGCCTCGCGCACCGCTTCGAGCGAATCGGCTGCCGCACCGGCGTGCCGCGACATGGCGTGTTCGATCACCGGCGCGATCCTGCCGAACGGGATCCGCCCGGCCAGAAAGGCCGCGACGGCCACCTCGTTGGCGGCGTTGAAGGCTGCGGGCGCGGTGCCGCCGATCCGGCCGGCCGCGACGCCGAGCCCGAAGGCCGGGAAACATTCACTGCGCACCGGTTCGAACGACAGCGGTCCGGCGGCCACCGGATCGAATCGCGTGGTGCCGCTGTCGGGCCGGCGATCGGGATGCGTGAGCGCGTACAGGATCGGAACCTCCATCGTCGGGAACCCGACCTGCGCCAGCACGCTGCCGTCGGGGAACTCCACCAGGGCGTGGACGATGCTCTGCGGGTGCACCACCACATCGATCGCGTCGTACGACAACCCGAAGAGGAAGTGGGCCTCGATCACCTCGAGCGCCTTGTTGGCGAGCGTGGCCGAGTCGATGGTGATCTTGGCCCCCATCGACCAGGTCGGGTGATTGAGCGCCTCGTCGACCGTCGCCGCCGCGAGCTGCTCGCGCGGCCAGGTGCGGAACGGTCCGCCGCTGGCGGTGAGGGTCACCCGGTGTGCCGGTGCCGCCGCCGCAGTGAGGCATTGCAGCACCGCGCTGTGTTCCGAATCGATCGGCACCAGTTCGCCACCGCCGGCGCGCGCCGCCTCGGCCACCAGCGGACCGGCCATCACCAACGTCTCCTTGTTGGCCAGCGCCACCCGCTTGCCGGCGCGGAGCGCTGCCAGGGTGGCGTCGAGTCCTGCCGCACCGACCACCGCGTTGACCACGATGTCGACATCGTCGCGAGTCGCCGCCTCGACCAGTGCCCCGGGACCGCGGGCAAAGTCGTGCCGATCGCGCCCGTGCACCACGCCCGCGAATGCCGGCTGCCATTCACGCACCTGCGCGCCGAGATGCTCGGCATTCGACCCGGTCACGAGTGCGACCAGACGGAAGGCGTCGCCGTGGCGTTTCAGCACGTTGAGGGTGCTGGTGCCGATCGATCCGGTGGAGCCGAGGAGGGCGATGCCCTTCACAGGAGTCCGACCAGCCGGTAGCAGAGTGCGGCGACCGGCAGCACCACGTAGAGCGCATCGAACCGGTCGAGCACGCCGCCGTGTCCCGGGATCAGGTTGGACGAGTCCTTGACTCCCGCCTCGCGCTTGAAGAGCGACTCGACGAGGTCGCCGAGCTGTCCCACGACCGCGAGCGCGAGCGCGATGCACACCGCGGAACCGAGCCCCAGCGTGATGCCGGCGGCCGGGAAGATCCAGAGCGCGAAGAGCGGGGCGATGGCGACCCCACCGACCAGGCCGGCCACCCCACCGACCCTGGTCTTGCCGGGCGAGATCACCGGCGCGAGCTTGGGCCCGCCGATCGCCTTGCCGGCGAACATCGCCGCCGTGTCGCAGACCCACACCACCACCAGCGGGAAGAAGACCAGCGCGGTCCCGGCCCAGGACCGGGTCCCGTAGATCGCGTGCCGGATCGCCAGCAGAAACGTCGGCAGTGCCGCGGCATAGGCGACGGCGAACAGGGTGATGCCGATCGCCGCGAGTGGTCGGTCGGTCGGCGCCCGGTTCAGCAGCAGGTCACCCAGCCAGAGCACCATGCCGATGCCGAACAGCAGCGGCCATGCGTCATCGATCCATGTCGCGAAGGAAGGGACCGTGAGGACGGCGTGCACCAGGAGCGGGATCACGGCCGCCAGGAGCAGTCCGGTCGGCTGCAAGGGAGTGTCACCCCGGGCCGCCGCGATCGCCAGCAACTCGCGCACGCCGAGGACGGCGACGGTGCTCACCAGCACCGCGAGCGGCCAGCCGCCACTCCAGACCAGCAGCAATGCCAGGGGAATGGCGACGGCCGCGAAGGCCACTCGACGCACCATGTTGGAGGCCATCAGTCCCTCAGGCGCTGACGCGTCCGAAGCGTCGGTCGCGCCCCTGGAAGTCGAGGATCGCCGCGAAGAGATCGTCGCGAGTGAAGTCGGGCCACAGCACCGGCGTCACATGGATCTCGGCGTAGGCGACCTGCCACAGCAGGAAATTGGAGATTCGCATCTCACCACTGGTGCGAATCAGCAGGTCGGGATCGGGAAACGCCGACAGTGTAGAGCTCGGCGGCGAGCGCCGGCTCGTCGATCGCCGCCGGGTCCAGCTCGCCGCGGGCGACCCGCTCGGCGAGCCGCCGCGCGGCCCGGACCAGCTCGGCGCGGGCGCCGTAGGAGATGCAGATGTTGAGGGCCAACTTGGTGCCGTCGTGGGTGGCGGCCTGGATCCGGTCGACCGCCTCGAGGGCTGAGGGCGCCAGGCGATCGAGGTCGCCGAGCATCCGGACAGCGACCCCCTCGCGGCGCAGCTCGTCGGCCTCCTTGGCGATGTGCTCCTCCAGGAGCGCCATCAGCGCCTCGATCTCGGCGGGGGGGCGCTGCCAGTTCTCCTGCGAGAAGGCGAACAGTGTCAGCACCCCGACCCCGGCCTGCAGGGCGCCCTCGACCACCTCGCGCACCGCCCTGGCACCGGCCTGATGTCCGGCCGGACGCTCCATCCCGCGCTCCCGGGCCCAGCGGCCGTTGCCATCCATGATGATGGCCACATGCCGCGGCACCGCGCCGTGGAGGCGCAGTCGGTCAAGGCGGGCGTCGGGCTCGCTGGTCACACTTCGAGGACTTCGGCTTCCTTCGCCTTCATCAGTTCGTCGATCTGGTGCACCGCGTCGTCGGTGTGCTTCTGCACCTCCTTCTCCGAGCGCACCTTCTCGTCCTCGGAGACATGCTCGAGCTTCTTGATCTTGCTCATCCCGTCGGTGCGGGCGTGGCGCACCGACACGCGACCCTCCTCGGCGAGCTTGCTGCAGAGCTTGACCATCTCCTTGCGGCGCTCCTCGGAGAGCATCGGGAGTGGCACCCGGATCAGGCCGCCCTGGCTCTGCGGGATTGAGCCCCAGGCCACTGTCCCGGATCGCCTTCTCGATCGCCTGACCGAGGCCCTTGTCGAAGGGCTGCACGGTGAGCATTCGCGGCTCGGGTGCAGAGACCATGGCGACCTGGTTCATCGCCATCTGGGAGCCATAGGCATCGACCCGGACGGTGTCGAGCAGGTGCGGGGAGGCCTTGCCGGTGCGGATCGTCGAGAGCTCGCGCTCGGTGTTCTCGACGGCCTTCTGCATGCCGGCCTGGGCCTGGCTGACGATCTCGGATAGGGTCATCGCACGAGGGTGCCGACCCGGTCGCCTGCGATGGCGCTGGCGATCGCGCCGGGCTGGTTGATGTTGAGCACCACGATGGGCAACCGGTTGGCCTGGCAGAGGCCGAAGGCGTTGGCGTCCATCACCGCGTAGCCGTTGACCAGGGCCTCCTGGAACGTCAGCTCGGGAATGTGGTGCGCCGCGGGATCCTTGCGTGGGTCGGCGGTGAAGACGCCGTCGACGTTGGTGGCCTTGAGGACCACCTCGGCCTCCATCTCCAGCGCACGGAGCACTGCGGCAGTGTCGGTCGAGAAGAACGGATTGCCGGTGCCGCCGGCGAAGATGACCAGTCGCCCCTTCTCGAGGTGACGCATCATCCGCCGGCGGATGTACGGTTCGGCCAGCGACTCCATCCGGATCGCGGTGAGCACCCGGGTCTCGACGCCGCTGGCCTCGAGCACGTTCTGCAGCGCCAGGGCGTTGATCACCGTGGCGAGCATCCCCATGTAGTCGGCCGAGACGCGATCGAGGCCGTGCTGCGAGGCCATCGCGCCGCGAACGATGTTGCCGCCGCCCACGACCAGGCCAAGCGCCACCCCGGTGGCATGCACCGTCTTGACCTGCGCGGCCAACGACTCGATCACCTCGTAGTCGAGGCCGCTGCCCCGCTCGCCGGCGAGCGCCTCACCGGAGAGCTTGAGCAAGGCGCGACGGTAGCCGGGCATCAGGCCTCGCCGACCTTGAAGCGCGCGAACCGCACGATGGTCGCGCCGGGCACCGCCTCGAGCAGCTGGGCCACGGTCTTCGACTCGTCCTTGACGAACTGCTGCTCGACCAGGGCGCGCTCAGTGGCGAACTTTCGCACCTTGCCCTCGATGATCTTGCCGCGGATCGCCTCGGGCTTCCCCTCGGCGGCCACCTGTTCCTCGGCGATGCGCCGCTCGCGATCGATCAGGTCAGCCGGAATGTCGTCGATCGAGACCGCGAGCGGGTCGGCCGAGGCGACGTGGAGCGCCACCTCGCGGGCCATGGCGAGTGCCTCGGCGCTGCTGGCGCCGGCGACCTCGACCAGCACCCCCACCTGGCTGTTGAAGTGGCGGTACTCACCGACCAGTCCGCCGAACTTGGCGACCTGCTTCAGCGTCATCGCCTCGCCGGTCTTGCCCGAGGCCTGCTTGACGACCTCCTCGATCGTCGAGCCATCCATCGTCTCGGCGAGGAACTGCTCACGGGTGACCCCGACCGGCGAGTGGGCCAGGGCGTGCTCGGCCAGTCGCCGAGCCAGCGCCTGGAACTCGTCGTTGCGGGCCACGAAGTCGGTCTCGGTGTTGAGCTCGACCATCGCGGCGGCCTTGCCGTCGGCGGCCGTCTCGATCACGACCAGTCCCTGCGCGGCGGCCCGGCCGGCGCGCTTCTCGGCCTTGGCGATCCCCTTCTTGCGGAGGATCTCGCCGGCCAGGGACATGTCGCCCTCGGCCTCCTCGAGTGCCTTCTTGCAATCCATCATCCCCGCCCCGGTGCGGGCGCGGAGCTCGGCGATGTCCTTGGTGGTCACGGTGGTGCTCATCAGTGGTGCTACCTGTCGTCTAGGGTTCCGTGTGTGCAAACCGCCGTCCGGGGTCCGAGAAGGACCGACGGACGGCGGCAAGGCGCTGACCGGCCGGAGCCGGGATCAGCTGGTTGCGTCGCCCGTCTCGCTGGTCGGCGCCGGCTCGCTGGTCTTGAGCCGGGCGGCGATCGCCTCGGGACGTGCCTTCCGCTTGCGCCGCGGGCGCCGCCGCTTGCGGTCGTCGTCGCTGGCGCCGTCGCCCTCGCCGGCCGAGTAGGTCTGGGCCTCGTCATCCAGGACCATCTCGCGCACCGGCACCTGCGAGCGGGCTTCCTGGATCGCCTCGCAGAGCGCGGCCGTGATCAGCGACACCGAACGGATCGCGTCGTCGTTGCCGGGAATCGGCACCGCGATGCGGTCGGGATCGGAGTTGGTGTCGACGATCCCGACCACCGGGATGCCGAGCCGGTTGGCCTCCTGCACCGCGATCCGCTCCTTCTTCGAGTCGACCACGAAGAGCGCGCCGGGGAGCCGGCCCATGTGCTTGATCCCCTCGAGGTTGCGCGACAGCTTCTCGCGCTCCCGGGAGAACAGCAGCTGCTCCTTCTTGGTGTAGTTCTCGAAGTCGCCCTCGGCCGAGCCCTGCTCGAGGTCGCGCAGCCGGCGGATCTGCTTCTTGATCGTCTGGAAGTTCGTCAGCGTCCCACCGAGCCAGCGCTCGGTGACCCAGTGACACCCGGCGTTGCGCGCCTCGGCCTCGACCACCGCCTTGAGCTGGCGCTTGGTGCAGACGAAGAGGACGTTCTCGCCCTTCAGCGCGATGCCCTTGAGGAGCTCCGCGGCCTTGTCGAGCTGCTTGAGGGTCTTCTGGAGATCGATCAGGTAGATGCCCGACCGCTCGGCGAAGATGAACTTGCGCATCTTCGGGTTCCAGCGGCGGGTCTGGTGGCCGAAGTGTGTTCCGGCCTCGAGGAGGTCCTGCAGGGACGGCATACCCACGACGATGTTGCTCCTGATGATGGTTGTGCGTCCGCCCCCGTCACCTGTCGACGGCAACCCCGCAGGGCACCGGCCGCCGACATCGGGAGGCGTGCGTCTCCTCCTGACCATCCGGTCGGAGGGTATCGCAGCTCGGCGCGCTCGCGTGCAGCGCGCCGATCCTGCCAACTGCCCGAAACCGCTGCCGCCTCGCTCGCGCGGCGATCGGTCCGGCTCTGCGCCGGTCAGGCCGCCTTCGCGACCGGGCCAGCGGGCGCGACTACCGCTTGCTGAACTGGAACCGCTTCCGGGCGCCCGGCTGGCCGGGCTTCTTGCGCTCGACCATCCGTGAATCACGGGTCAGCAACCCGCCGGCCCGCAGCTTGACCCGGTGCTGCTCATCGGCCGAGAGCAGCGCCCGGGCGATCGCGTGCCGCATCGCGCCGGCCTGGCCGGTCACGCCGCCGCCATCGACATGCGCCTTGACATCGAACGCGCCGAGGGTGTCGGTCGCGGTGAACGGCTGCTGGATGTGCTGCACCAGCGACGGCCGCGGGAAGTAGTCGCCCAGGGTCCGGCCGTTGACGACCCACTTGCCGGTGCCGGGCGTGAGGTAGACCCGTGCGACGCTCGTCTTGCGGCGGCCGACGGCCTGCCAGCGGAACTGCTCGGTGGTGGCGCTCATGCTTCGGCCTTCGCGGTGGCGATGGTGAAGGGCTTCGGCTGCTGGGCCTCGTGCGGGTGCTCCGTCCCGCCGTAGACCTTCAGCTTGGTGCGCAGCTTCTGCCGCGACAGCGAGTTCTTCGGCAGCATCCCGAAGACCGCCTTCTCGATCACCCGGTCGGGATGATCGGCAAGCAGCTTGACCGGCAGGCGTGTGGGACTCGTGGCCCATGTAGCCGGTGTGCTTGAAGTAGGTCTTCTGGTCGGCCTTCTTGCCGGTGAGCTTCACCTTCGAGGCGTTGACCACCACCACGAAATCGCCCCCGTCCATGTGCGGGGTGAAGGTGGGCTTGTGCTTGCCGCGGATCAGCTGGGCCACCGCAGTGGCCAACCGGCCCAGCGGCACGCCCGACGCATCCACGACGTGCCAGTCGTGGGAGATGTCGGACGGCTTGGCGCTGAACGTCTTCATGCCGGGTCTTCCTGCCGCGTCGGGCGGCGAATCATCGTTTCGGATACAGACCCCAAAGATAGGCGGCTGAACGGGTTGACGTCAATTGGGGCGGCAGGGCCGGTCGCACAGGCCCTGGCGCGGGGCCGGCCGGGGACCCGGCCGCCCCGCCTGCGGCGCCGTCACCATCCAACCTCTTGCCAATCAACACCTTGTGCTCAGGGGAAGATGCCGCGATCCCGGTACGAGAGGGCAATCTTGTCGAGGGCGGTGATGAACGCCGCCGCCCGGGGATCGGCGTCCGGATGGGCTTGGCGCACCTCCTCCATCCCCTGCCAGGCGACCATCATCGTCTCCTCCAGCCCGCTGTTGACGATGTCCTCCTCGTCGGCGCCGTGGGTCAACCGGCGGCGGTCCTCGGTCGAGAACTGGTTGTGGTTGCTCGACTCGATCGCCTCGAGCAGTCGCCCGAAGGCGCCCTCCTCGAAGCGTTTCTGCATCCGCCCGAAGCGGACGTGCTGGAGATTCTTGAGCCACTCGAAATAGGAGACCGTGACGCCGCCCGCATTGAGGTAGACGTCGGGGACGACCAGCACGCCGCGCTGGTGGAAGATCCGGTCGGCCTCGGTGGTGGTCGGACCGTTGGCTCCTTCGCCGATGATCCGGGCCCGGATCCGCGGCGCGTTGTCGCCGGTGAGCTGGCCCTCGAGGGCCGCGGGCACCAGGATCTCGCACTCGAGCTCGAGGGCCTCGGCATTGCTGGCGAGGTTGGTCGCCCCGGGAAAGTCGAGGATGCTGCCGCTCTCGCGCCGATGGGTCATCAGGGCCTCGAGATCGAGGCCGTCGGGTGCATGGATGCCACCCTCGCGCTCCGCCACCCCGACCAGCACCGCCCCTCCCTCGACCAGGAACCTGGCGGCGTGGTAGCCGACATTGCCGAGTCCCTGGATCACGAACCGCTTGCCGGCCAGGCCCCGCTCGAGGCCGAGGTCGCGCATCTGGTCGCGCCTGGTCGCAGACCTCGCGCAAGCCGAAGTAGACGCCGCGACCGGTCGCCTCGGTGCGGCCACGAATGCCGCCGTGCGGCACCGGCTTGCCGGTGACGCAGCCGACGGCATCGATCGCGTCCGGGTGCATCTGCTGATAGGTGTCGCTGATCCAGACCATCTCCCGGCTGCCGGTCCCGTAGTCGGGTGCCGGCACATCGGCACCGGGACCGATGAATCCCTTGCGGATCAGCTCGAAGGTGTAGCGTCGGGTGATCCGCTCGAGCTCGGCGTCGGAGTACTTCGCGCGGTCGATCCGGATGCCGCCCTTGGCACCGCCGAACGGCACGTTCACCACGGCGCACTTGTAGGTCATCAGCGCCGCCAGCGCCTGGACCTCGTCCTCGTTCACATGATCGGCGAACCGGACGCCGCCCTTGGTCGGGGTGCGGTGGTGCGAGTGCTGGGCGCGCCAGGCGTCGATGATCTCGAGCCGGCCGTCGTCGCGTTGCACTGGAAAGCGAACGTGATAGATCGCGTTGCAGGCCTTGATCTGGGCCACCACGCCGGGATCATGATCGGTGAGGGCCGCGGCGCGATCGACGGCGGCATTGACGGCGGCAAGGAATCCGGTAGTGGTCACGGCGACTCCACAGGAGGCGATGGGGGACGATGGAAGCTATACCGGCGTCGCCCCCGTCGATCGTCAGCCGTCCTGCAGCAGCCCCAGCGAGAGTGCCAGCTGGACGTACTCGGGCCGGTGGGCCAACCCGGCCTTGTCGTGGATCCGCTGCTTGTAGGTGTCGACCGTCTTGGGCGAGATGTCGAGCCGGCTGCCGATCTCCGGCGCCGTGTAGCCCTGCGCCACCAGCAGCAGCACCTCGCGCTCACGCGGCGTGAGTCGCTCGTATCGGTCGCGCTCCTCCGACGGCTCGGCACGGCGGCGGCGCTCGCCGGCCAGCACCTGGGCGGCAGCCGTCTGCAGGTAGACGTCGCCGTTGGCCACGGCGCGGACCGCGTCGGTGAGCTCGCGGTCGACGGCGCTCTTCTGGAGGAAGCCCCGCACTCCTGCCTCGAGCAGGGGCACCAGGTGCTCGTCGGGCTCGTGCATGGTGAGCAGCAGGATTCCGGTGGAAGGCCCGTCGGCGAGGAGCTCGCGCGCCGCCTCGAATCCGCCGAGCTGGGGCATCGAGAGGTCGAGGATCAGCACCTCGGGGCTGAGCCGCCGCACCATTGCGACCGCCTCGAGACCGTTGGCGGCTTCTCCGACGATCTCGATGTCCGGCGCCGGGCGCAGGAGGGCCTTGACCCCGGCCCGGACCACGGCATGGTCATCGGCGATCACGACACGAATGCGGTCGAGCGACATGCTGGCTCCTCGTCGGCGCGGCCCCGGGCCCCGCATAGTCGAATCCCCGCGGAGACCTCGCGGCCTCGGGCGGGGATTCGGAACTCGCTGGCGACCCCGGCTTCACTCGGTTCGCTGCCACGCCAGCCATGATGACCTGGCGCGGTCGAAGCCATCGGTCTTGCCCTTGCCGGACGGGCCCGGCGCAGGTGCCCCGCGGATCCAGGGGCTTCGGCTGTGACCAGCGACCCCACAGCCTGCTCGGTGGAGTCGAACACCCACCGGACATCCTTCCGCCGGCGTCCCGGGAGAAGGCCCCACGACGAGAACCCGTCCCGCCGCGCACCCCAAACATACCGACCTCCGACGGCTCGGCAACCGGGCATTCACCCGACCCGGCTGTCGGGGACTTCCCGACAATTCTCCAGACGGCTGGCGCCCCCCGTCGGGCCCCCCTACTCTGCACCTGCGAGCCGCGCCCTGCGGCCGCGTGCCGATCGCGGAGACCCGAATGCCTGATCCCGATCATCCCCTGCTCGACAACACCCTGAGGAGCTCCCTCGCCACCCTGCTCGACATCGTGGCCGACGGGGTGATCGTCACCGATACCGCCGGAGTCATCCGCTACTTCAACCATGGTGCGGTGACGCTCTTCGGCTATCCCGCCGCCGAGGTTGTCGGCCAGCCGATCGAGCTCCTGTTGCCGAAACGGCACGCCGACGTCCACCCGACCCACGTCGCCCACTTCGCCCACGGGGCCGCCGCCACTCGCTGGATGAACCAGCGCTCGGGAGTGACCGGGCGGCGGGCCGACGGCAGCGAGTTCCCCGCCGAGATCACCATCGCGAAGTGGCCCGGCGGCGACGGCCTGCTCCTGGCCGCCGTGGTCCGCGACGTGACCGAACGCGAGCGGCTGCACCGGCGCGAACAACTGATCGCCAGCGCCGGCGAACGACTGGCCGAGACCCTCGATGTGGCCCAGACCCTTGGCGCGGTCGTCGAGGCGGCCATGCCCACACTGGGGGAGTGGGCGGTGGTGGACCTGGTGGCCCGGGAGCGAAGCGACCTCCCCTACCTCCGCCGAGCGAGCCACCACGATGACATCCGCCTGGAGGGTGCCCTGCGGGGCCTGGAGCGGCGGCCATTGACGCCCGACGCTCCGTCGCCGGTGATCGACGTGATCCGGACCGGACGACCGTTGCTGGTCGACCCGGTCGACGACGACTGGATGGAGCGCCACAGTCGTGATCCCGAGGAGCTGATCCTGCTCCAGCAGCTCCGCCCGCATGCCTTCCTGATCACGCCCCTGCCGGGACGCGACCGGGTGATCGGCGCGTTGTCGATCGGGGTCTCCAGCCCCGACCGCACCCTGCCGGCCGATCTGGGCGAGGCCGCCGAGGCGCTGGCCTCGGTGGCCGGCCTGGAGCTGACCAATGCCCTCCTCTTCCAGACCGCTGAGCAGGCACTGATCGGGCGCGACCGGGTGCTGGAGATCGTCGCGCACGACCTGCGCAACCTCTCGAGCGCCGCACGGATGTGCGCCATCGCCTTGGAGGGGGATCCCGACGCGGAGACGTCGGTGCGGGCCGAACTGTATTCCACGATCCGCGAATCGAGCGACGCCATCCATCGCCTGGTCGGCGACCTGCTCGACCTGGCCGCAATCGACCGGGGCCGCCTCACGGTCGCGCCAGCACCCGCCGCACCGGCCACGGTGGTGGCCGCCGTCGCCGGCCTCTTCCGGGAGCGAGCCAGCTCCGCCGGGATCACCCTCGCGACCGATATCGCCACCGGCCTCCCGGAGCTGCCGCTCGATCGCGACCGGATCATCCAGGCGCTCACCAACCTGGTCCATAACGCCCTCAAGTTCACCCCCGCTGGGGGACGGATCACGCTCGGGGCGACGGCGACGCGCGACTCGGTGGTGATCCACGTCTCCGACACCGGCAGCGGCATGCCGACTCGCCACGCTCACCGAGGTGTTGCGGGCCGAGTGGCGGGCCAGGGCGGGCCCCGGTGGGTCGGGCCTCGGGCTCCCGATCACGCGCGGGATCGTGGCGGCCCACGGTGGGACGATCGAGGGCACCAGCACCCCAGGACAGGGCACCACGTTCCGACTGGTTCTCCCCCGGTAGCCCTGCTCCGGGCGGCCGGTCGGGAAGTGCCTGACAGCTGGCGGGTGCTTCACCGACTCCGGCGGACGGGTCGCTTCTGCATCGTTCGGTGGTTCCTCCCGCCCACCCACGATGCAGGAGTTCGCGATGCGAGCCCGCGACCTGATGACCCCGGATCCCAAGTACGTCACTCCCGATGAAACCGTGGTGCAGGCCGCCGCCCTGATGCGGCAGCTGGACATCGGCATGCTCCCGGTCGTCGACACCCCGAAGCGCCGCCGCCTGGTCGGCGTCGTGACCGATCGCGACCTGGTCGTGCGCTGCCAGGCCGAGGGGCACAGCGGGATCTGCATGATCGGGGACCACATGAGCACCGGTCCGTTCGCGACCGTGCTCCCCGATGCGACCGCCGAGGTGGTGATCGAGACGATGGCCCGGCACCAAGTGCGTCGTCTCCCGGTGCTCGACGCCGACGGCACCCTCCGCGGCATCATCACCCAGGGCGACGTGGCGGTGAAGCTCGGCCCGGTGAACCCGATGCTCGTCGAGCGGATGCTCGAGCGCATCTCGCACCCCGGGGCGCTGGTGCCCTGACGAACGGGCCCTGCCCCCGGGACTCAGCAACCGGCCGCGACCGCGGCCTGGAGGTATCGATGAAAGCCGACATCAAGATCCAGAGAGACGTGATTGATGAGCTCCGCTCGCTGCCGAACCTCGCCGACCTGGAGCTCGGCGTCGCCGTGAAGGACGGGGTGGTCACCCTGACCGGCGATGTGAACAGCTATGCCCAGAAGCTCGAGGCCGCCGAGGCGGTGCGGCGGGTGCATCAGGTCCTGGCCGTCGCCGACGAGACCGAGGTTCGACTCCCCGGGACCGCGGCGCGGACCGACACCGAGATCGCCCACGCGGCCGTCGACGCCCTGCGCTGGAACGTCGAGGTCCCCGACAGTCAGATTCGCCTCACGGTGCACAACGGCTGGATCACCCTCGAGGGCAACGTCGACTGGCAGTACCAGCGGCGGGCGGCCGAGCGGGCGGTGCGCTGGCTGACCGGGGTGAAGGGCGTGATCGACCGCGTGATCGTGGATCAACCGCACGTGTCACCCTCCGAGGTGAAGCGCCGGATCGGCGATGCCCTCCGTCGCAGCGCCACGGTCGACTCGGGACGCATCTCGGTCGACGCGATGGACCGCACCGTGACCCTGCGCGGGTCGGTCCGCTCCTGGGCCGAGCGCGAGGACGCGGAAGCCGCGGCCTGGGCCGTTCCGGGTGTGACGGCGGTCGAGGATTTCATCACGGTGACGCCGTGAGGAGGGCTGACCCGTGATGATGCGGCGATTCGCGAATCGCCGCGAGGCGGGTCGCCGGCTGGCCGACGAACTGGGACCGTTCGCCGGCCGGCCCGACACGTTGGTGCTCGGCCTGCCGCGAGGTGGCGTCCCGGTTGCCGCCGAAGTGGCACGTGAACTCGGGGCATCGCTCGACGTGCTCGTGGTGCGCAAGCTCGGGGTGCCCGGCCACGAGGAGCTCGCGATGGGCGCCGTGGCACGCGGCAGTCCGCCGCTGCTCAACCAGCGGCTGATCGCCGAGTTGGGCATCCCGCGGGTCGCCGTCGACGCGGTGATCCAGCGGGAACGCGAGGAGTTGGCCCGGCGGGAGCGGCGCTACCGCACCGGTCGGCCGCCGCTGGAATTGCGCGGCCGTCGGGTGATCCTCGTCGACGACGGTCTGGCCACCGGCTCCACGATGCTCGCGGCGGTGACCGCGGTGCGCAGCCAGCACCCGAAGGCCATCGTCGTTGCGGTACCGGTGGCCTCGACCGATGCCTGCCGGCTGCTGCACGAGAGCGTCGACGCCTGCGTTGCGGTGGAGACACCGTTTCCGTTCCACGCTGTGGGCGCATGGTACCACGACTTCACCCAGACCACCGACGAGGAGGTCATCGACCTCCTCACCGAGGCCGCCCGGTCGCCGGCCACGGTGGCGGGGGAATCGGGGTGACCGGCACCCAGACGCGGCTCGCGCTGCCCGAGGTGCTGCGGGCTCACGCCCATCCGCTCGGGCCATCGGCCGCGTCGCTCGACCCGCTGCTCGATCGAATCGGCCACGCCCCGGTGGTGCTGCTCGGCGAGGCCTCGCACGGCACCCATGAGTTCTATCGCTTGCGGGCCGAGATCACCAAGCGGCTGATCCGGGAGCGGGGCTTCGGCGGGGTCGCGATCGAGGGGGACTGGCCCGATGCGTGGCGGGTGCACCGCTACGTCCGGGGTGTCGGGACCGATCGCGACGCCGCCGAGGCGTTGTCCGATTTCCGGCGCTTCCCCCAGTGGATGTGGCGCAATGCCGACGTGCTCGATTTCGTGGGCTGGTTGCGAAGCCACAACGACCAGCGCCCGGCGGCGGAGCGCGTCGGCTTCTACGGCCTCGATCTCTACTCGCTGCACGCGTCGATCGACGCGGTCATCCGCTACCTCGACCGCGTCGACCCGGCGGCGGCGGCCGAGGCACGGCACCACTACGCCTGCTTCGACCCGTTCGGGATCGAGCCACAGCGCTATGGCCACCTGGTGAGCGCCGGCTTCGTCGAGGGGTGCCGCGACGAGGTGGTGGCCGAGCTGCTCGCGTTGCGCCGGGCCGCGGGCAGGCACCGGCGGCAGGACCACGAGACGGGCGAGGCGGAACAGTTCTTCGCCGAGCAGAACGCCCGCGTGGTGGTCCGGGCCGAGGCCTACTATCGGGCGATGTTCGGCGGTCGCGACGTGTCGTGGAACCTGCGCGACCAGCACATGGCCGAGACGCTGGAAGCGGTGCTCGCGTTCCTCGGGCAGCACGCCGAGGTGCCGCGCCTGGTGGTGTGGGCGCACAACTCGCACGTGGGCGATGCCCGCGCGACCGAGCGGACTCGCGCCGGCGAACTGAACCTCGGCCAGCTGGTGCGCGAGCAGCGCGGCGACGGCGCCGTGCTGGTCGGGTTCACCACTCATGGCGGCACCGTCACTGCCGCGCACAACTGGGACGAGCCTCCCGGGCGCCGAACCGTGCGACCGGCGCTTGCGGGGAGCTGGGAGGACGTCCTCGACCAGGTGAGGTTGCCGAGCTACCTGCTGATCCCCGGTGAGTCGCCGGCACTGGCGGCGGCCCTGACCACGTCCAGGTTGCACCGGGCGATCGGGGTCGTCTACCGACCCGAGACCGAGCGGCAGAGCCACTACTACCACACCCGCCTCGCGCTGCAGTTCGACGCGATCCTGCATCACAGCCAGACGCGCGCCGTCGAACCGCTGGAACGCACCCCGCGGTGGGATCGTGGCGAGGCGCCCGAGACCTGGCCGACCGGGCTCTGATCACGACCCGAGGGAGGCCCTGTGCCGACCCATGAACCGGTAGTGTGCGGTGAACGCAGCCTCGACCTGCGGGTCAGCGGCGTGACCCTTCGCGGCGACCTCGTGGTGCCGCCCGACGCCAACGGCGTGGTGATCTTTGCCCACGGGAGCGGCAGCAGCCGCTCGAGCCCACGCAATCGCCAGGTCGCCGCCCTCCTCCAGCGCTCGGCACTCGCCACCCTGCTCTTCGACCTGCTGACCTTCGAGGAGGAGCAGTTCGACGCCCGGACCGGCCAGCTGCGTTTCGACATCCCGCTCCTTGCTGAACGACTCTCCGAGGTGACCGACCTGGTGCTCGGTACCAGCTCCCTTGGTCGCCTGCCCCTGAGCTACTTCGGGGCGAGTACCGGCGCGGCGGCGGCGATCATCGCGGCCAGCAGCCGCCCTGACCTGGTCCGGGCAGTGGTGTCCCGTGGCGGACGGGTCGACCTGGCCGGGTTCGCGCTGCGCCGACTGCGTGCGCCGATCCTCTGCATCGTCGGTGAGCGAGACGACGAGGTGTTGAGCCTCAACCGTCTCGCCCTGGCGCGGATCACCTGTGAGAAGCACCTGGCGATCGTGCCGGGGGCAACCCACCTCTTCGAGGAGGCGGGAACGCTGGCCCGAGCCGCCGAGCTGGCACGCGACTGGTTCCTGCGGCACCTCCCAGCGGCCCCCTGACGACGGGAACGCCAGGGGCAAGCCGGCATCACCGCGGCCAGAGCCAACCGAACACGCCCGCGCTGAGCAGGCCGTAGATCAGTCCGTCGATGGTCGAGCGGACGGTCGTCGCCCAACTGCGGCGATACCAGATCGACCCCTGCCAGAGCGCGCCGGCATAGGCCAGGAACGCGACCACGCTCACCATCCGGAAGACGGCCATGTAGTCGGACCCGGTTGGTAGCGCCCGGCTGGCCACATACGCCGAGAAGACCCCGACCACCAGCAGGTAGATGAACCACTGCAGGAGCGCCGCGCCCATCCGGATCGGGCCGTTGGGCATGACCGTCATCATCAACACCGGGCCCTGCCGCATCTTCTCGATGAACTCGGCCGACTGCATCTCCTTCATCCCATCGGCGCGCGGCACGCCATAGTCCCCGGGGGGAATCGCCAGCGGGCGGAGCGCGGCCATCACCTCGGCCTCACGTGGCACGGCGGGATAGTCACCTGCATGCCATGGCAGCACGGTGTGAATGATGTAGCTGGCGAAGAAGATGACAACGGAAGAGAGGACGATCGGCAGCCAGAGCGCGGCCAGGGCGGTCATGGGATCCTCCGGGTGGCGTGGGTGCGGATGGGAACCTCCACTACGGTACCTCGAATCCTCAAAAGCGGGAGTCGTCGCGATCCCCTTCCCTCTCCCGGCCCGACGGTCGATCTTTGCCGCGTGCCAACCCCGACCACCCGGGACCGATCCACGGCCCCCATCCTGCCACGCGCCCCCGCCGCGCCGTCTGCCCGCTCCGGAGGCCGACACTGAGCGCACCCTCCGAGCGGACGGCGCTGGTGATCGGCAGTGGCTTCGGCGGGGCAATGGCGGCGCAGGCACTGATCGACGCCGGGTGGCGGGTCACGATGGTCGAGCGCGGCACATGGGTGCCCCGCGGTCCCGAGAACTGGCATGCCGAGTCGGTCGGCACCCTGGGACCCCACTACAGCAAGACCGACCTCTACCGCGCCAACTCCGAGGCCACGACAAAGCCGGTCGGTGCCTTCCACTGCGTCGGCGGTCCATCGGTCTTCTACGGTGGTGTGTCGCTCCGCTTTCGCGAGGCCGACTTCGCCGCAACGCCGGTGATTGCCGGCACGAGCGGCGCCGCGTGGCCATTCGACTACGCCGCGCTGGAGCCCTACTACGCCAAGGCCGAGACGCTGATCGGGGTGGCCGGCCAGGCCGGCATCGACCCGACCGAGCCGCCGCGCAGCGGGCCGTTCCCGGCCGACCCGTTGCCGCTGGCCCCGGTCTCGGAGCGAATCGCGGCGGCCGCCCGGGCCGAGGGCCTCACCCCCTTCCCGCTGCCGCTGGCCATCAACACCGGCGAGCGCCCGGGCCGGACCACCTGCATCGCGTGCCCGACCTGCGATGGTTTCGCCTGTGCCATCGAGGCCAAGAACGACCTCGCCACCACGGTGATCCGCCCGCTCCTGGCGCGCGGGCTCGATCTGCGCCCGGAGACGGTGATCACCGGTCTCGAGGTGACCGACGGTCGGGTCGTGGTGGCCGTGGGCACCGACCGACGACATGGCACTCCAGTCCGGTTCGAGACGCCGTGGGTTGTCCTCGCTGCCGGGGCACTCGCCACGCCGCACCTGCTGCTCGCCTCGGGACTCGCCGAGCACAATCCGGCCGGTGACCATGTGGGTCGCTACCTGATGCGACACAAGAACGAGATCCTGCTGGGCTTCTTCCGGCGCCGGCCCGATCCAGAGCAGCGCTTCCACAAACAGCTCGGGATTCACGATCTCTACCTCGGCGACCCGGCCGGCGGGGGGCCGAGCGGACCGCTCGGCGCGTTGCAGCAGCTCCCCACCCCGCCGGTCTCGCTCGCGCGCGACGGATTGCCGGGACCACTCAAGCCGCTGGCCGGACTGGTGAGCCACCTGACGGGACTGCTGGTGATCGCCGAGGACCAGCCCCAGGCCACCAACCGGGTGCGCCTCGACGGCGGGCACGACCGCGACGGCATGCCGCGGCTGGTGATCGAGCACCGCTACAGCCAGCGCGACCTCGACGCCACGGCCGTGCTGCGCGGGACCGCCCGCCGCGTGCTCCGTCGGGCGGGGGCCTGGTTCGTCTATCGCCACGTGATCGACACCTGGTCGCACGCGCTCGGCACCGTACGGATGGGGCCCGATCCCACCACCGCACCACTCGACGGCGACAGCCGCTTCCGCGGCATCGACAACCTGCTGGTGGTCGACGGCAGCGCCCTGCCCCGCTCCGCCGGCGTGAACCCCAGCCTGACCATCGCCGCCAACGCGCTGCGCGCCGCCGATCGGCTCGCCCAGCGCGTGGCGAGCGGCAATTCCTGAGGCGCTGATGCCGGACACGCTCACCTTCGCCTTCCTCGGCTGCGGCCGGATCGCCGAACGGCACTCCCGCACCCTCCGCGGCATGCCGGACGTGCGCCGGATGTATGCCAGCCGCGACCCGGCCCGCGCCGCCGATTTCAACCGTCGCCTCGGCGGCGCCGGGACATTCGACAGCTACCAGGCGGCGATCGCCGATCCGGGCGTGACGACGGTCGTGGTCGTGACACCGCCCGATTCGCACCACCGACTCACCCTGGCGGCACTGGCTGCGGGCAAGGACGTGATCGTGGAGAAGCCCGCCTTCCTGACCGTGGCCGAGGCCGATGAGGTGGCAGCGGCGGCCGCCTCGGCGGGACGCCGGGTGCTGGTCGCGGAGAACTACCACTACCGCCCGCTGCTCCGCACCCTGCAGCGTCTGCTCGCCGAGCAGGTAATCGGCGATCTTCGCTTGGTGCAAATCGATGCCGTCAAGCATCAGGCGGCACCGCCATGGCTCGACCGTCCCGGGATGCACGGCGCGCTCTGGGAAGGCGGCATCCACTGGGTCCACTTCTTCGCCTCACTCGGCCCGGCGATCACCGGCGTCCGCGGACTGGTGGCCGGCGACCCCGGCACCCCGGAGCGGACCACGCTGCTCACCGCCGAGTTCGAGGGTGGGGCGGTCGGCTCATTGGCGCACTCGTGGGAGGTACCGACGCCGCTCAAGGGGCTCCGGATGTCGCACCTCTACGGCACCGAGGGGGTGATCGCGTTCGAGTCGAACGGCCTCTTCGTGCGGGTATCCGGACGGCGCGCGCGACTGCACTTCCCGGGCTTCCGCGACATCAGCGGTTTCCGGGCGATGTTCACCGATTTCGTGGCGGCCTTGCGGCAGGGACGCGAGCCGTCGATGACCCTGGCGCTGGCGCGTCGGGACCTGGCGCTGGTCGAGGCCTGTCACCGGCCGGCGGATCCGCCGGCCGCTTCGGAGGAATCATGACGTTGGCGATGGCGATCGTGATCGGACTGCTGGCGGGCACTCACGCCTCGATCTGGGGGATGTACAAGGACGCCCCGCACGAGGGATTCACCTGGGCCACCTTCGTGCGCAGCATGCTGGTCGCCACGGTGGCCGCGCCGCTGGCGGTGCGCTGGCTGAGCCTGCCGCTTGCCGGACCGGGCGACTGGGTGGTGCTCTTCGGCACCACGTATGCGATCGAGCGAGCACTGGCCGAGGTCTACAAGACCTTCATCCGGATCGAGGACCAGTCGAAGTACTTCATCCCGATGCAACTCTCGGTCTTCGGCAAGCCGGTGCGGAGCTACGGTGCCCGCCTGCTGGTCGGCGCCTGCTACGTGACGATCCTGATCGCCGTGGTGTACGGCGTGAGCCGCGTCGATGCGAGCGACATCGCGCTGCCATGGGTCGCGACGGTGCTCATCGCCAGCGCGTTCGGCTGGATCAGCGCCTTCGGCGGCGCCTGGAAGGACGCCCCGCTGGAGGGATTCGAGACGCTCAAGTTCTTCCGGAGCCCGGCGATGGCGGCGGCATTCGCGGCGGCGATGACGGTGCTCACCGACCGGCTGTTGCTGGTGACGCTCTGCGCCATCGGCTTCACCATCGCCACCACCGAGAGCTACAAGACCTTCTTCCGGCTCCACGTGCCGCGCGGCAAGTTCCAGGGCAAGCCGATCACCCACCCCGAGATCCTCTCGTGGCGGCAGCGGTTCGTGCCGGTGTACGTGGCGATCTGGTTGCTGGTGGTCGGATCGTACGTCGTCGCGGTGCTCGGCTAGTCGCTGCCCGGCTGCCATCCCGGGCCGCGCACGATGCGGCCCGGCGTGGCCCCGGTCGGCTCGCCGCCGCGAAGCACCTCCACCCCGTTGACGAAGACCTCGGTCACCCCGGTCGCGAACTGGTGGGGATCCTCGAAGGTGGCGTGGTCGACGATCGACTTCGGGTCGAGAACCACCACGTCGGCGAGGTACCCAGGCGCCAACGTCCCACGCCGCGCCAGGTGGAAGGTGGTCGCCGGGAGAGTGGTGAGGCGACGGATCGCCTCCTCGAGCGGGATCAGCTTCTCGCCCTCCACGTAGCGACCCAGCAACCGCGCCACGTTGCCGTAGGCGCGCGGATGCGGGATGCGACTTGAGGAACGGCCCCTCGGGTGCCATCGATGCCGCATCGGACCCGAACATCACCCAGGGCAGGGCGATCTGCTTGCGGACGTTGTCCTCCGACATCAGCTGATAGGCGACACCGACGCGCGAGTGATCGTGGATCACCAGGTCGATGATCGTCTCCTCGGGCGACTGATGCCGCTCCGCCGCCACCGAGGCCAACGTGCGGCCGATCAACGGCTTGAGCGAGTCGGTCCGGAACGAAAGCAGCAGCACCAGCTTCGGTGAACCCGCCGCCAGGTAGAGCGACTCCCACTCCTCGGAGGGTTGCTTCATCTCCGCGATGACCCGGCGACGGATCGCGGGGTCGCGCAGTCGCCGCACCCACTCGTCGATGCCGCCCTCCTGCACCCATGGCGGCATCGCGGCATCGAAGCCGGTGGCGCCGGCCGTGTAGGTGTACATGTCGGCGGTGATCGCGTCGCCCGCGGCGCGAGCCGAGTCGACCGTGGCGATCGCCGTGTCGAGCATCGGCCAGTTGGCCGCGCCGGCCGACTTCAGGTGATAGATGTGCACCGGCAACCCGGCCGAGTCGCCAATGGTGATCGTCTCGTCGATCGCCGGGAGGAGCCGGGCCCCCTCGCTGCGGATGTGGGCGGCGTACACCCCACCGTACCGAGCCGCGACCTTCGAGAGCGCGATCAGCTCGCCGGTCGAGGCGAAGGTCTCGGGCGCGTAGATGAGTGCCGTGGTGAGTCCCAGCGCCCCCTCGCGCATCGCGAGATCGACCTGCTGCTCCATCGCCGCGAGTTCGTCGGCGGTCGGCGACCGGGCAACCAGGCCCATCACGTAGTCGCGAATGGTCCCCTCGCCGACGAACGAGGCGACGTTGGTGGCGATCCCCCGACTGGCGAGCGTGTCGAGGTATCCACCCAGCGTCGCCCACGTCACGTCGTAGCGGAGGTCGCCCTGCTGGGCGCGCATCGACTGCCGCATCCGCTCGTTGAGCGGACCCATCGAACTTTCGCCCAGCAGTTCGAGGGTGACCCCCTGCCGGAGGTCGCTCTGCGATGCCGGGTCGATCAGCAGGGAGACCTCGGAATGACTCAGCGTGTTGATGAATCCCGGTGCCACGATCAGGCCGGTGGCATCGACCTCCTGATCGGCGGTGGCCCGGCCGAGATCGCCGACCGCCACGATGCTGTCACCGTCGATCGCCACGTCGGCGAGCCGACCCGGCGCTCCGGTACCGTCGTAGACGGTGCCGCCGCGAATCAGGACATCGTGATGAGGTGCCGCGCACGCGGCGAGCAGCAGGACGGTGACGAAGAGATGTCGGGGATGCATGGGGCTCACGGAAAGAAGAATTCGATGGCAACGCGGGATGGCACGGCACAATCGCGATAGACCGCCGGCCAGAAGGTGTGCGCCAGCATCCGGTCGCGCAGCGCCTGGCGGTACGCCTCGGCGGCGCTGCCGACGATCCGCACTGAATCGACGGCGCCACGCGCCGAGACGAAGAAATGCACGGCCAGCGAGCCACGGGGCGGCGGGGCCGGATCGAGCGGTGGCACCACGATGGCCCGCGGGGTGGCGGAGCGGAATTCGCGATCGAGTTCGATGTTGGGTGGCAGCGGCGTCGAGTCGGTACAGGCGGCGGGGACCGAGAAGCTCGCCAGCCGATCGGCGCCCTGGGCCGCCATCTGGGCGCCCAGCGACGCCGGTGCCGTGAGCAGGACCAGAGCCAGCAGCGCCACACCGCATGGCACGGTTCGCCAGCCGATGGCCGGGGGAATGCTCACGCCGCCTCCCTCGGGCCAAGCTCCACCAGGACCGCGCCCTTGTCGACCGCCGCTCCCACGGTGGCACTGATCGCCGTCACCACGCCGTCGGCCGGAGCCTTGAGCTCGTTCTCCATCTTCATCGCCTCGAGAACCACCAGCCCCTGCCCGGCCCGCACCAGATCGCCCTGCTCCACCAGCAACCGCACCACGAGCCCCGGCATCGGCGCCTTGACCACGCCACCGCTGGCACCGGCCCGGTCGCTGCCGGCCAGCGACCGGATATGCCGGGTACGCTCGTCGATCGCGGCGACGGTGCTGACAGCGCCCCGCTCGACGAGGGTCCAACCTTCGGCGTCGCGGCCAGCCACCGCGATCACGTGACGCCGACCATCGAGGTGCAGCACCACCTGCGGGGTGCCGTCGACGGCTTCGAGTCGCGCGGCGACGACCTCGCCATCGAGCGCGACGTGATCACCATCGACCGTCACCTCGAGCTCACGCTCACCCACGGTGACGAAGTACTTCATGACGGCTCCAGGGTGGCGACACACTCGAGGTGCGCCGTCTGGGGGAACTGGTCGAACGCGCTGAGATGGAGCAGGCGGAAACGATCGCCGAGCCGGCGGAGGTCGCGAGCCAGCGTACCGGGATCACAAGACACGTACACAAGGCGAACGGCCCCGCTCCGCGCAAGGGCTGCCGTGACCGAGGCTGCCATGCCGCTGCGAGGCGGATTGGTGAGCACCAGCGCCGGGCGGGGGAGCCGACCGAGCCGATCGGCCACGTCGCCGGCCAGTCGGGTCGGCCCCGGGGGACCGCGGCGGAGCGCCAGCTCGACGGCACGCGGATCGCGCTCGACACTGGTGACCGCCAGGCCATGTGCCGCCAGCATCGTGGTGGCCTCGCCGATCCCTGCGTAGAGGTCCCACGCCACCACGGCTGTCTCGCCACGGTCGGAAACTTCACCCCCGGCCACCAGCGCATCGACGGCCCGTCGTCGCACCAGGCGGCCCACCGCCGGGTTGACCTGCTCGAAGACCGTTGCTGGCCAGGGCTCGTCGCTCCCTGCCACCACCCGGGCGGCTCCATCGGTCGGCTGCCACCAGACCACCACCCCCTCGCCGAGCTGCGCGTGCAGCTCACGGCCACCCTCCCAGGCCTGGGTCCCACCGCGGACGATGACGTGCCGTCCGCCCTCGGCATCGCGACGCAGCACCAGCTGCTCGGTCTCGGGCGGCAGGAGTCGGCGCGCGGCGCGCACGCCCTGATGCAACGCGTCGAGCCCGGACTCCAGCAGCAGGCAGCGCGTCACCTCGAACACCCGCCCGGCCTCGCCGAGCCGGTGGAAGCCGATCGCGGATCCCCGGACCGCAAGGGTGACCTTGCCACGATAGCCCAGCGGCTCCGGCGCGGCGACGATATCGGGATCGTCGACGGTCAGCTTGCCGATCCGCCGCAGGGCGTCGCCGACGATCCGCCGCTTGGCTGCATGCTGCGCCGGCAGCGCGAGATGCATCAGTTGGCAGCCGCCGCAGCGGTCGGCGAGATAGTGGGGGCATGGCGGTTCGACCCGTCCGGGGCCGGGTTCGACGATGTCGGCGAGATCGGCGCGGGCGAAACGGGCGTGGAGGCGGATGTTCTGAACGGTGACCCGGTCGCCCGGGGCGGTGCGCGGCACGAACACGGTACGGCCGTCGTCCAGGGAGCCCACCCCGTCTCCACCGGCGGCGATTCCCCGGATCGCTACGGTTGCCGCGTCGCTCACCGCCGGGTGTCGTGCCGGGCCGCGTCGCGCCAGCGCGTGGTGGCCTCACCATCGGTCGGCGCCATCCGGATCCGGCGGCTCTGGCGACGCTCATCCTCGAGGAGGGCGGCGGTGATCGCCAACCGCCGCACTGTGGCCTCGTCGTCGGCCGGCGCGAGCAGGTCGGGGCGACGCTCGAGGAACTGGATGTCGATCGCACCGCGACGGAAGTCGGCATCGGCCAGCAAGGCACGGTGGAACGCGATGTTGGTCGCGACGCCGACGATGGTGAGTTCCTCCAGGGCGCGCTCCATCGCCTCGATCGCCGCCTGCCGCGTGGCCCCGCTGGCGATCAGCTTGGCCAGCATCGAGTCGTAGTACAGTGTCACCTCGCTGCCGGTCTCGATCCCGGCATCCCAGCGCACGCCGGGACCCGATGGGGCGCGCAGCCAGCGAATCCGACCGGCACTGGGCAGCAGGCCGTTGGCGGGATCCTCGCTGGTGATCCGGCACTCGATTGCCCAGCCGCGCGGCTCGAGTGGGTGGTCGGGAACCGTCATCGACTTGCCGGCCGCAATCCGCAGTTGCTCGCGCACCAGATCGACGCCGTAGACCAGTTCGGTCACCGGGTGCTCGACCTGGATGCGGGTGTTCATCTCGAGGAAGAAGAAGCTGCCGTCGGCCGCGAGCAGGAACTCACAGGTGCCGGCACCACGGTAGTCGACCGCCCGGGCCGCGGCGACCGCCGCCTCACCCATCCGGGCGCGGAGGGCAGCATCGACCGCCACCGACGGCGCCTCCTCGAGCAGCTTCTGGTGACGTCGCTGGATCGAGCATTCGCGCTCGCCGAGGTGGATGGTGCGCTCGGCATCGGCGAGGACCTGGATCTCCACGTGGCGGGGCTGTTCGATGAACTTCTCGAGGTAGACGCTGCCGTCGCCGAACGCCTTCTCCGCCTCGCGGGTGGCCGACTCGAGCGCGGCGGTGAGGTCGCCCGGTTCGTGCACCACGCGCATCCCCTTCCCCCCACCACCGGCGGCCGCCTTGACCAGCACCGGGTAGCCGATCGAATCGGCGAGGGTGGCGGCTTCAGCCGGTTCGGTGAGCGGGGCGACCCCACCCGGCACGATCGGCACCCCCGCTTCGGCCATCAGCCGACGGGCGGAGGTCTTGTCACCCATGGCGTCGATCGCCGAGGAGGGAGGGCCGATCCAGGCGAGGCCGGCCTCCTCCACCGCTCGGGCGAAGGCCGCCCGCTCGGCGAGGAAACCGTAGCCGGGATGCACCGCATCGGCGCCATGTCGCCCTGCCGCCTCGAGCAGCGCGTCGATGCGAAGGTAACTCTCGGCGGGGGTGGGCGGCCCCAGCCGCACCGCGAAGTCGGCCTGGCGCACGAAGGGCGCATCGCGGTCGGCATCGCTGTAGACGGCCACCGCGTCGAGTCCCTCATCGTGACAGGCGCGAATGATGCGCAGGGCGATCTCGCCCCGATTGGCTACCAGGACCCGGCGGATCACTCTTTCGGGCAGGAGGCGATCGCGGGGAGGTTGGGCGTCAGGTCGCCACCGGCGAGGAGGGTGTGGCAGAGTTCGCGGTTGCGCCTCGCGGCGAGGTCGTAGACGTCGCGAGCCGCCTCGCTCCAGACCGAACCCGCCAGGCCGGTGATCGCCAGCTGATGCACGCTCAATACCCCACTGTCGGCCGGTGGGGCATGATCGACACCGACAGCGAGCACCAGCCGGACCGGGCGCCACGCGAGTGCCGGGGCGGTGACCGAATCGACCGCCGGTGTCAGGCAGAGCGGCCGGTGGTTGGAGACCTCGATCAGCGCCTCGGGGAGTGGCAGGTCGATCGGGACACCCATCGCGGCCGCCATCCGGACTCGATAGCGCGCATCCCAGGCGTACATGTCGGGCCGGAGGAGGATCTGGTCGGCATGGTGGACCCGGTCCAGAAGCCAGGCCCCCCACACC
The DNA here is from genome assembly GCA_963817715.1 of uncultured Gemmatimonadales bacterium. Classification (GTDB taxonomy): domain Bacteria; phylum Gemmatimonadota; class Gemmatimonadetes; order Gemmatimonadales; family GWC2-71-9; genus Palsa-1233. Next base: position 382,887 of record CAWFPG010000004.1, on the reverse strand, counting down.
GCAGCCAGCTCGACCATCGACCCGGTGACCAGCACACCGTTCGAGGGGCAACTCTCCAGCAGGTTGTCGCCGAGTTCGGCGAGGACCGGCGGAAGTGGCAGTTCCTCGGGGGTGAAGTTCATCGTCTGGAGGGCGTCCCAGCCGTCGGTCTCGACCCTGATCGTCGCCCGTTCGGCACCGACAAGGACCCGATAGACGGTGCCGCTGTCGGCCAGCAGGTGCTGCGCCTGCTCGAACGCCGCGCCGGCGAACTCGAGCAGCATGCCACCGTCGGGATCGCCCTCATGGCCGGCGCGGTGCCAGCGCTGGGCGTCGGCCAGGTGGATCCGGCCGAGGTAGTGCCAGGCCCGTCCGTCGGTGGGGTGCTCCGAGAGCCAGCGGCCAAGTACATCGGCCGCGTCCTTGCGACGACCGTCGCGGAGCAGCGCCTCGGCCAGCGACATCGCCGTCTTCCCCGCCGAGATCGGCCGCACCACGGGTACCTGCTGGGCGGCGATGGGCATCGCCACGGCAAGGACACCGAGAAGACCGAAGAGGTGAGGGCGTGAACGGAGCATGCGAGACCTTACCGACGCCGGGAGGGCGGGTGGAGGGGCATCCTCAAAGGTAACGATTCGCCCCCCGGGGGGGAACACCACTCAGAGCGGGATGCAGCCGTGCTTCCGGGGGGGATTGCTGTCGCGCTTCCCGGCCAGCGTCGCCAGGGCGTCGATCAGCCGGGGCCGGGTGTCGCGGGGATCGATCACGTCGTCGACGTAGCCCCGACCGGCGGCCTGATAGGGGTTGGCGAAGGCGGCAGTGTACTCGTCGGTCCGGCGGGTCACCTCACCCGCCGGATCGTCGGATGCCGCGATCTCGTTGCGGTAGAGAATCTCGACCGCCCCCTTCGGTCCCATCACCGCGATCTCGGCGGTCGGCCAGGCGAGGTTGACGTCGCCCCGGATGTGCTTCGAGCTCATCACGTCGTAGGCCCCGCCGTAGGCCTTGCGGGTGATGACCGTGAGCTTGGGGACGGTCGCCTCGCAGTAGGCGTAGAGCAGCTTGGCACCGTGGCGGATGATGCCGCCGTGCTCCTGCGCCACGCCGGGGAGGAACCCCGGCACATCCTCGAAGGTGACCAGCGGGATGTTGAACGCATCGCAGAACCGGATGAAGCGGGCCCCCTTCACGCTGGCATTGATGTCGAGCACCCCGGCGAGAATCGCGGGCTGGTTGGCGATCACGCCGACCGACCGGCCGCCGAGCCGCGCGAAGCCGGTGAGGATGTTGCCGGCGAACGGAGCCATCACCTCGAGGAACTCGCCGTGGTCGACGACCGCGCGGAGCACCTCGTGCATGTCGTAGGGCGTGCTGGCGCTGGCCGGCAGCACGCTGAGCAGTCGCTCCTCGCGGCGGTCGGCGGGATCATCGAGCGGACCGCGCGGGGCGTCGTCGAGGTTGTTGGCGGGGAGATAGCCGACCAGCGCGCGGATCGCCTGCAGCGTCTCCGCCTCGGAGTCGTGGACGAAGTGGGCCACCCCGCTGGTGCCAGCATGGGTGTCGGCACCGCCGAGCTCCTCGAAGGTGACCTCCTCGTGGGTCACCGTCTTCACCACGTTGGGACCGGTCACGAACATGTATGAAGTGCCGCGCACCATGAAGACGAAGTCGGTGATCGCCGGCGAGTAGACCGCGCCACCAGCACAGGGTCCGAGCACCGCGGAGATCTGCGGCACGACGCCGCTGGCCAGTGTGTTGCGCAGGAAGATGTCGGCGTAGCCGCCGAGCGAGGCGACCCCCTCCTGGATCCGGGCGCCGCCCGAGTCGTTGAGGCCGATCACCGGGGCACCGTTGCGGACCGCGAGATCCATCACCTTGCAGATCTTGGCGGCGTGGGTCTCGGACAATGAGCCACCGAACACCGTGAAGTCCTGGGAGTAGACATAGACCAACCGGTCGTCGATCCGGCCCCACCCGGTCACCACCCCGTCGCCGAGCGGCTTCTCGGCCTCGATCCCGAAGCCGGTGGCACGATGCACCACGAACCGGTCGAGCTCGACGAAGCTCCCAGGATCGAGGAGCAGGTCGAGCCGTTCGCGGGCGGTGAGCTTCCCCTTCTTGTGCTGCGCCGCGACCCGGGCGGCGCCGCCACCCTCTTCGGCCAGCGCCTGGCGGTGATGCAGGTCGGCGAGGCGAGCGTCGATGTCGGTCATGGGAGAAAGCTAACGGAGAACGGAGAACGGAGAACGGAGAACCGAGAACGGAGAGCTGAGGACGGAGCGCGGGGGACCGCTGGCCGTGGCCGCCACGCGAGAAGGGCCGCCTCCATGCTGGAGGCGGCCCTTCCCGTCGCGCTGGCGCGCCGCACTCAGGCGTCGCTGCTCTCCTCGTCGTCCTCGGCCTCCGAGGCCTTGGCCTCGGCGGCCTTGGCCTCGGCCGCGGCCTTGGCGGCAGCCACTTCCTCGGGCGACGGGATGCCGTCCTCGGGATACTCGATGATCGCGACCACCACCCGGTGGTGAATGGGGTCGACCTCGAGGACCTTGGCAATCACCTGCTGTCCCTCGACCACCGCGTCCTCGGGCTGCTGGTCCGGACCGATTCCCATCTGCGACACGGGGGCGAAGCCCTCGATGTCGTCGCCGAGATCGACCACGATGCCCTTGTCCACCGGCCGGAGCACGGTGGCGCGCCGCTCGGTGCCCACCGGCAGCGTCTCGCCGATGGTGAGCCACGGGTCGTCGGTGGCCTGCTTGAGGCCCAGCGAGATCCGCTTGTTGTCAGCATCGATGTTGAGGATGATGACGTCGACGGTGTCGCCCTTCTTGACCACTTCCGACGGATGCTGGACCCGCTTGGTCCACGACATGTCGGAGATGTGGATCAGGCCGTCGATGCCGGGCTCGATCTCGACGAAGGCACCGAAGGAGGTGAGGTTGCGGACCTTGCCACTGATCCGGGTGCCAACCGGGTACTTCAGCGGCAGCACCATCCACGGATCCTGCTCGGTCTGCTTCATGCCGAGCGAGATCTTCTCCTCGCCCTCGTCGACCTTGAGCACCACCGCCTCGATCGTCTCGCCGATGGAGACGATCTTCGACGGGTGGCGGACGTTGCGCGTCCAGCTCATCTCCGAGATGTGGACCAGGCCCTCGATCCCCGGCTCCAGCTCCACGAAGGCGCCGTAGTTGGTGATCGAGACGACCTTGCCCTGGACCCGGGCGCCGACCGGGTAGCGCACGGCGACGTCCTTCCAGGGGTAGCTCTGCAGCTGCTTCATGCCGAGCGAGATCCGCTCGCGCTGCCAGTCGATGTCGAGGATCTTGACCTCGACCTCGTTGCCGATCGTGACGAGCTCGCTCGGGTGCGAGACGCGACCGTAGGACATGTCGGTGATGTGCAGCAGGCCGTCCACACCGCCGAGATCGATGAAGGCGCCGAAGTCGGTGATGTTCTTGACCACGCCCTTCCGGACCTGGCCCACCTCGAGCTCCTTCATCAGCTTCTCGCGCTTGCCGGCGCGCTCGGTCTCGAGGATCACCCGGCGCGAGACGACGATGTTTCGCCGCCGCTTGTTGAGCTTGATGATCTTGAACTCGTAGGTCGAGCCGAGAAGCTCATCGATGTTGGGCACCCGCCGCAACGCGATCTGGGAACCGGGCAGGAACGCATCGACGCCCATCAGGTTCACCACCACGCCACCCTTGATCTTCTTCATCAGGGTGCCCTCGACCGGCTGGTCGTTCTCATGCGCCTGGCGGATCTTCTCCCAGACGCGCATGAAGTCGGCCTTCTTCTTTGACAGGACGACCGCGCCCTCCTGGTCCTCGAGATGCTCGAGGAAGACCTCGACCTCGTCGCCGACCTGGAGATTCTGGGGATCCTTGAACTCGTCGAGCGGGACCGACCCCTCCGACTTGAAGCCGACGTCGAGGATCACGGCGTTGTCGGTGACGCGCAGCACCTTGGACTTGACGATCTCGCCCTCGGCGATCTGCGACATCGTCCCCTCGTACAGCTCCAGCATCGCCTCGTACTCGTCGTCCGAGTACTCGTCGTCGTAGAGGTCGGGGCGGACGCGCAACCCGGTCACCGTGGCAAACGGCATCCCCGGGACATCGGCCATGGCGAACACCGGCTCGTCGACGGTCTCCGCCTCGGGCTCTTCGACGGCGGTCGCCACCGGCTCACTCTCGGTGGCGGTCGCCGGCGCGTCCTCGGAGGCGGTGGCCGACTCCTTCGTGGAAGCGGTCGCCGAATCAGTCTCGGAAGCGGTCGCCGACTCGTTCTTGACAGGCGACACGGAGTCGTCCCCGGTGGTTTCGGGGGCGGTCGGGGGGGTCTCGGTCTCGGACATGGGAATCCTGCGGGTGGCAAGTCGCCGCGCGGGGGGCCGCGGGTTGAGGGTGAATCCTCTTGGGAGGTCCGCCTATTTGCGGACCAGCCCTCAAGGATACCCGGTGGTCAGGTCGCTGACAAGCCGCGGTCCCGCGCCCACCCGACGATCGTCGCCACCTGCTCGGCGAACCCCAGCCCGGTGGTGTCGAGCACCAGCGCGTCGTGGGCCTGACGGAGCGGAGCCACCTCCCGACCGGCGTCCAGACGGTCGCGGGCAGCCAGGGCTCCAGCCTCACGGGCCACCGTCTCGGCATCGCCGTCCCGGCCATCCTGGGCCAGCCGTCGGCCCGCCCGGGCCTCCGGTGTGGCGGTGAGGAAGACCTTGAGCGCCGCGTCTGGGAAGACCACCGTCCCGATGTCCCGGCCGTCCATCACCCCCCCGCCCCACGCCGACACCGCCGCCCGCAGCCGCTGGTCGACCCAGGCCCGGACCGCCGGCATCGCCGCGACCTCCGACACCCTGGCCGTCACCTCGGGCGCCCGGATCGCCGGCTCGGCGGGCTCGCCGCCGATCGTCACCGCGAGGCTGATCCCCCGACGGACCAGGGCCACCTGGCCCCGATCCGCTGCGGCCACCACGCCGTCGGCGGTGGTCGCCCCTGCCCGGATCCCGAGCAGCGTGGCGGTGCGATAGAGTGCCCCCGAATCGATATGGACCAGCCCCAGCTGCTCGGCCACGGCCTGGGCGGTGCTCGACTTCCCGGAGGCCGCCGGGCCATCGATCGCCACCACCGGCAGGCGGCCGCTCACCGGTCGACCTCGCGGCGCACCGCGGCAAGCGTGGTCCAGAAGCCCGGGAACGAGACCGCGGCACAGCCGGGATCGTCGATCGTGATGGCCCGGTCCCGGTCCAGCACGGCGAACGCCATGGCGATCCGGTGGTCCCCCTCGGTTCGGACGAGGCCAGTGAGCGACCGGTCGGTCCCGACGACCACCAGATCGTCGCCATCGGCCACCGCCTCGACCCCGACCGACCGGAGGTTGGTCGCCAGCAGTTCCAATCGGTCACTCTCCTTGACCCGGAGCTCGGCCAGTCCACTGAAGCGCGACTCGCCCTCGGCCCGGGCGGCCAGGGCGGCGAGGATCGGCACCTCGTCGATGATCGCCGGGATCTCGGTGGCCGTGACCCGGACGGCCCGAAGCCGAGCGGGACCCGCCAGCAGATCGGCCACCGGCTCGCCCGCAGTCGCCAGCGGCTCGACCGCGACCGCCGCCCCCATCCTCCCCAGCACCTCCAGATAGCCGATCCGACTCGGATTGCAGCCAACTGCGGCGATCCGCACCAGTCCCTGCCGGCCGAGGAGGGCAGCGCCCACCAGGAAGGCTGCCGAGGAGGGATCACCGGGGATGGCGAGATCGAGGGGCCGGAAGGTGCCGGTCGGCTCGAAGGTGAGTCCCCGCTGGGTCCTGGTGACAGTGTGGCCGAGACTGGTGAGGAGGCGCTCGGTGTGGTCCCGGCTGGGGGCTGGCTCTTCCAGGGTGACCGGAACACCGGCGGCGGCCCCGGCCAGCAGTAGGGCACTCTTGACCTGTGCCGAGGCCACTGGCATCCGCCAGTGGAGGGGCCGAAGACGCCCCCCACCGATGGTGAGTGGTAGGTGGCCGTCCCGGGTGGTGATCAAGGCCCCCATCGCCCGAAGTGGATCGGTGACCCGAGCCATAGGCCTATGCCGCAACGACTTGTCGCCGTTCAACCGGGCCTCAACTGGCTGCCCGGCAAGGAGTCCGAGGAGGAGTCGAGCTGTGGTCCCGGAATTGCCGCAGTGAAGGGTGCCAGATGGCTGGGTGAATCCCCCGTTCCCCTCGATGGTGACCACGGCTCCCTCGCGCAGGGGGGAGATGCGTGCGCCGAGTTGCCGAAGGACCCTGGCGGTCGAGCGGGCATCGAGCGCGGTCAATGCGCCCGTGAGCCGAGAGCGACCCTGGGCAAGCGCCGCCAGCATCAGGGCGCGATGGGTGATCGACTTGTCACCGGGGACACGATGGCTACCACCGGTGACCGAGGCGGAGCGGGACACGCCGCGGGACTCCAGAGACGAGGGACGCAGGATGCAAACGAGCCGCGGAATCGTATCTTTTTCGGCTGCCGCGAACAACAGCCACTTTTCCAGGGTGTTCACCCGATTCGCACAGGAAGGCCGATGACGCCTCCCGGTCCCACTCCGTTCCCCGACGCCTGGCTCGGCGCGTACCTGATCGAACTCGGGCTCGCCGATGAGACCAGGCTCGCGATGCTCGCTGGCGGCGGATCGCCGACCCTGTGGCAGGCCGTCGTCGACGCCGGGCTGGTGACCGACGCCGACCTGGTGGCCGCGCTGGCCAAGCGGTTCCGGCTTCCGATCGCGACGGTCGCCACGGCCGACAAGCATGCGGCCGGCATGGTGCCGGAGTCGATCGCCCGCAAGCACCAGGTGGTGCCGATCGCCCTCGACGAACGCTCGCTCACGGTGGCGACCAGCGACCCTCGCGACCTCACCGCGGAGCAGGAACTCGAGTTCGTGGCCGGGCGGCAGGTCAAGTACGCGATGGGATCGCCGGTCGAGATCGCGGAGAAGCTCGACGAATTCTACCGGCCAGAGAACAAGATCAACCGCCTGCTGCTCGGGCTGGCCCCTGCCCCGGCACTCGACATCGAGGGGAAGGGACCGGAGGGCCAGGATCGCGACCCGGCCTTCGACGCCCCGATGGCCAAGCTGGTGGACGCCCTGATCACCGACTCGGTGCGGGCCGGGGCCAGCGACATCCACTCGGAACTCGAGTCCCACGAGATCATCGTCCGGTATCGCGTCGACGGCATCCTCCGCGAGGTGATGCGGCTGCCCGAGGCGGCCGGGCCGTCGCTGGTGCGGCGCGTGAAGATCGTTGCCGGGCTCGACGTGACCAATTCGATGACGCCGCAGGATGGTCGCTCGACGGCTCGCGTGGATGGTTCCGTGGTCGACCTCCGGGTGGCCACCGCGCCGGTGGCACGGCGTGGCGAGAAGCTGGTCATCCGGATCCTGAACAAGAGCAACCTCAAGACCTCGATCCCCGACCTCGCCCTCCCGCCCGAGGAGGAAGAGGTGCTGATGCGCATCCTGGGGCATCGCGAGGGGATGCTGCTCGTCACCGGGCCGACCGGCTCCGGCAAGACGACGACGCTCTATGCCGTGCTCAATCACCTCAAGACCGGCAAGGTCAACATCGTCACGGTCGAGGACCCGGTCGAGTACGACGTGGACGGCATCTCCCAGATGCAGGTCAACGAGGCACAGGGCTTCACCTTCGCGACCGCCCTGCGGTCGGTGCTGCGTCAGGATCCCGACATCGTCCTGGTCGGCGAGATCCGCGATCTCGATACCGCCACGATCGCGATCCAGGCGGGCCTCACCGGCCACTTCGTCTTCTCCACGCTGCACACCAACGACGCCGTCTCGGCGGTCACCCGCCTCCGCGACATGGGCGTCGATTCGTTCAAGATCGGCTCGGTGATCAAGGGGATCATGGCCCAGCGCCTGGTGCGACGTCTCTGCGAGCGCTGCGCCGAGCCGGTGCCTCCCGAGGCGGTGCCCGAGGAGGCGCGCCCACCAGAAGGGTACGAGGGGCCGTTCGAGCCACGGCAGGCCCCCGGGTGCAAGCACTGCGGCGGTACCGGCTTCAAGGGGCGCCTTGCGGTGATGGAGATGTTCCCGATCGAGGGCAAAGTGCCACGGTTGGTCGAGGCCGGCGCCCCGCTTGGCGAGCTGATCGAGGCCTCGCGTCCGTACGGCATGCGCACCCTCTGGGAGAGCGGCCTGGACCGCTACTGGCGCGGGATGACCTCCTTCGACGAGATCCACCGGGTGCTCGGTGAGACCCAACTCCAGCTGCCCGCCGACGCAGCCCCGACCGCACCGGCACCGCCGGCCAAGGGCAAGGCGCGCGATGGCGGCGATGGTGAGCCCGGGATCCTGCTCGCCGACGACGACTCGGCGATGCGCCGGTTGCTTCGCACCGTGCTGGAGCGCGAAGGGTTCACCATCCACGAGGCAACTGATGGACTCGAAACGCTTGAGGCCCTCGACACCAAGGTGGTCGACCTCGTGATCCTGGATCAGGACATGCCGAACCTCACAGGCATCGGCGTGCTCGAGGAGATGCGGGCTCGGGTGAGCCTGAGCCAGATCCCGGTGATCATGCTCACCGCCCGTACCGACGACACCGAGCTGGAGGCGCTCGAACTCGGCGCCCAGGACTTCCTCACCAAGCCCGTCCAACCCCGTTCACTGGTGGCTCGGGTCAAGGCCGTGCTCAAGCGCAACCAGATGGAGTGACCGTGGCGAACATCCTGATCGTCGAGGACAGCCCCGACAACATGAAGCTGTTCCGCACCCTGCTCGAGCTGAAGGGGCACGCCGTGACCGGGCTGCCCGGGGGCGAGGAGCTGTTCGCCACCATCGAGGGCCAGCGTCCCGACCTCGTGCTGATGGACATCCAGATGCCGGGCAAGGACGGCTTCGCCCTCCTGGCCGAACTGCGCGCCTCGGCGTTCGCCGACCTCGCGGTGGTCGCCCTGACAGCCCATGCAATGGCCGGCGACCGGGACAAGGCGCTCGACGCCGGCTTCGATGGCTACATCACCAAGCCGATCGACATTCGCCTCTTTCCCGAGCAGGTCGCCGACGCGCTCGCCGGCAATGCCCCCCGACAAGCCTGAGGACCGGAAGCGCCCCACGCGGCGCACCAACGCCAAGGCGAAGGCCAAGCCAAAGGCCAAGCCCAAGGCGAAGGCAAAGCCGAAGGCCGAGCCGAAGGCGGCGCCCATGGCCGAGGCCGTGCCGGAACCGGAACTGGAGCAGGGACCGGAGCTGGGGCCGGACCCCGAGGGAACGGCAATCATGCCGGGCGACACCACCACCGACGAGCCGCTCGATCAGGCACCGAGCGAAACGATGTGGGGAGCCGAGGGTGATCCCGAGCTTGGCCAACTCCTCGCCGACGCGCACCAGACGGTGCTCGAGCGCGAGGAACGTCGCCAGGCCGAACGGCGCCAGACCGAGCGTCGGGCCATCCCGCCGCGCCCGATCCCCGATCCGCCGTGGCTCGCCGCCGCCTCGATCGGGTGGTTGCTGGTGGTGCTCGTGCTGCTCAGCCCACCGGCGTTCCTTCGCCCACCGAAGGCGGCGCCGTTCACCACTCCCGCCGCGATGTCCGAACCGTCGATGCGCTACGGCCTCTGGCTGGCACGCCACCGGACCGACGACTTCCTTGCCCGCACGGGGCGGCTGCCGTCGTTCCCTGGCGAGGCCGGGGTGCGCGACGAAGCGATCCGGCTGGAGGCGACCGGCGAACGGAGCTACACGCTCGCGGCGACCATCGGTGAGACCACCTTGCGGTTGACCGATCGCATGGCCGTCGATTCCTTCCTCGGCAACAGCCTCACGATATTGCGGAAGAGAGACTGACCGACGCGCAGCACGCTACCAGCAGGCTGGGACGCCTTCCTCCACGACCGCGCGATGCGGCGCGCTCTCGGGCCGCCCCAGGTAGACGCCGCAGGTTCGCGGTGGTACGGAAAGGTCAGGATCGGTGGCGATGGCTCGCCAGTCCTGGTCGTCATCGGCCGTGAACCTGACCACCACGCCAGGTGGAGGCACCCAGTCGGCGAGTGAATCGAGGGTCGTGGCAAACCGCCCGGAGAAGGCATAGCGGTCCTGCTGGAGCGTGACCAGCTCTTGCAGGGCTCCGCGCAACGCAGCGCGTCGTGCGGCGATCCCGGTGCGCTCCGCGCGGGCCCGGATCACCATGACAAGCAGCACGAACACCGCGAGGCCGGTGGCCAGTTTGAGCCGGAAGGTCCAGATGATGCGCGGCGCGGGATCGGTCATGGGACCGGAGTCTCGGACGAACGGGACCGCACCGCAATCCCCGGGGAGGGAGCGATGAACGAGGCGGAACGACGGCGGCAGCTCGAGGAGGCGGTCCGTGATGCGGTTGCCGGGCGAGAGCCGACCCCGGCCGAGGCGCGCACGGCGCGCCACGGCCAGCGGCGCGAACGGATCCGGTTGTTGGTGCTCGTGACCGTGCTTGGTTGGCTCGTCATCGCGTGGCTCTGGTCCTCCCGCCCCGAGTTCTTCTTCGGCCCCTCGGCACCCGTGACACTCTCGCCGGCGAAGCAGGAGGCGACCCTCCGCTTCGCGATGTACCTGCAGCGGCGCCGCGTCGAGGAGTACGTCGCCCGCCGGGGCCGGTTGCCCACCTCACTCGCCCAGGCCGGGATGGTCGAAGACAGCGTCAGTTGGCAGCGCACCGACGAGGGCTACGTGCTGAGCGGACGGTACGGCAGCCTCGAACTCCAGCTGCCCTCCCGGGCCGACGCCGACAGCTTCCTCGGCAACGCCCTGACGGTGCTGCGCGAATGAGTGGCGCGGTGCTCAGTAACAGGTGATCACACCCGGCTGGGTCACCGAGGCGCTGGGCGAGTAGCTCACATTGCCCATGAACACTCCGCATTGATCACGGTTCGGGTCGGTCACTCCGGGATGGGTTGCCACTGCGCTCCATCCCTCGCCGTTCGAGTCACTGTAGTGCCAAGTGACCGTGATCGATACGCCGGGACTCGGAATCAGCGTCGCCCGGCCCGCGCCCCCGGTGCCGGGGACCTCGGCGCCGGGAGTGATTCCGCCTGCGTAGTCGCCGTTCACCGAATAGAAAGCCTCCTCGGCCGAGATCAGGTTGTGCAGGTCGGAGATCATCGACGCGATGAAGGCCCGCTGCTTCAGATAGGCGTAGCGCGGCACCGCCATCGACGCCAGGATGCCGATGATCGTCACCACCGCCAGCAGTTCAATGAGGGTGAAGCCCCGCCGATCCCGCATGGTCGCTCCGGAGTGAGACAGGAAGCATGCTCAGGGCGGGACTCGAACCCGCACGGGGTCGCCCCCCGGGGTGTTTAAGACCCCTGCGTCTGCCATTCCGCCACCCGAGCCCGCGTTCTCAATATGACAACATTTGGGCCAGGATGCTGGCGGTCCGCCTCTTGCAAGGTTGGCCCCGGTAGTCGGTAGATCCACCGGCGGCGACGACCCGGGAGGCGACATGAACGAACAGCAGCGCCGCGAGGCGCTTTACGAGGCGGTCCGGGAGGTCTTGCCTGCCGAGGACCCCGCCGTGCGGCCGGTCCCGCCCCCCCGCAACAGGCGGGCTGTCCTGGCGCTGGCACTCGGCTGGGGCTTCCTGGGCTACATCTGGATCGCGCGACCGGGGTGGATCTTCGGCCCGGCCACCGACAGCGTGTTGAGCGCTGATCGACGCGAGGCCGCGCTGCGATTCACCCTGTATCTGGAGCGGGGACGGGTCGAGGGGTTCACCGAAGAGCACGGGAGGCTGCCTGGCTCCCTCGCCGAGGCTGGCCCGGTCGATGAGGGCGTCGACTGGCGACCCGACGGGTCCGGCTACGTGCTGACCGGGGAGCTTCAGGGGCAGACGCTGCGACTCTCGAGCGCGATGGATGCCGATTCGTTCCTGGGTCGCTCGCTCGACGTGTTGCGCCGCTGACCTACCAGCAGGCGACCGCTCCGGGCGAGGTCACCGCCCGATTCGGCGAGTACCGATCCGACCCGATATAGATCCCGCAGCGATCCGTCGATCGATCCTTGATCTGCAGGTGCCGGACCACCGCGTTCCAGCCCTGCCCCCGCCGACGGTTGTATCGATAGCGCATCCGAACGAGTCGGACACCGGGGCTGAACTGGAAGGCCACCGCGCCGGCTCCGCGCTTCCCCGGGACGTCGCTGTTGCCGGGCGCGATCGAGCCGGCGTAGTCGTCGTTGCTCGCGTAGAAGGCTTCCTGGGCGGTCACCAGATTGTGGAGATCACTCTTCACGGCGGCAAGGTAGGCGCGCTGTTTGAGATAGGCGTAGCGTGGCAACGCGATCGACGCGAGGATGCCGATGATCGTGATGACGACAAGCAGCTCGATGATGGTGAATCCGTTCCGACGGGGCATCGCGTTCTCCCGTGCATCGCCCGGTGATCGTGGTGGCCCCTGGCCGGCGAGGCCCGGCGGCGCTTGGCCCAAGGGGCACAGCAGCTTGCCAATATCATGCCATCGCGACATTCCACCGGGCTCGGCTACCTTTGGTGCGATGATGCGCCGCCTCCTTCCCGCCCTCGGCCTGCTGCTGGCGACCGCCCCGCTCGCGGGCCAGCTTCCCTACCTCACCGCCCCGCGGGGCACCCTGCGCATTGCATTCGGCGGTGGCTTCAGTCCCGCGTCGGAGGAGTACGCCGACGGCAGTCGGCGTGCGTTCGGCGATCCGGTCGCCGCCGCGGCCCTCACCGCCTCCGCGGCTCCAGTGGTGGCCGACCTCGAGCAGCGCCTGACGACGATCCTGGGTACCCCGGCCAGCGGTGGATCGCTGGGCGCTCTCGACGCCCAGTTGATGCGCCAGCGCAATGTCGGCACCATCGGCCTGGCCGTGGGGGTGACCGACCGGCTCACCATCTTCGCCTCGCTCCCGATCGTCTCGGCGCGCACCGAGGCGAAGCTCACCCCCGACGTGAGCAACGCCACCCTTGGCCTCAACCCGGCGCTGCTCGGCAACCAGTCGAGTGGTGCGTACCTCGACCAGTTCCAGGCGTCGCTCGATGCCGTCGCCGGCCGGATCAGCGCCGGCGACTTCGATCAGTCGCCCGACCTCCTGGCGCTCGCCACCAGGACCGTGCAGGAGGGCGCGGCGTTTCACGACGCCGTCGCCGCCCTGCTGGTCAACCCCAGCAGCGCCTCGCCGGTGCTGCCACTGGGCGACTCACCCGACGGCAGCGCGCTACTGGCGACCGCAGCCGACTACCATGACCGATTCGGCAACGAGCTCGGCGTGGCTGCCCCGACCGGTGGGCTGGCACTGCCCTCGGCGGCGATCACCGAAAGCGAATTCGACGCGCTGCTCACTGCCTCCGACGCGTTCAACCTGGCCACCTTCGACGAGCAGCCGCTGGTCGGCCTCGGCGACATCGAGCTGGGCGTCACCTGGCACCTCGCGTCGCGCAGCTCGGCGGAGCGTCGCAGCTGGTTCGGGGCCTGGTTCACCGGCAGCGCGGTGCTGCCGACCGGGACACCACCCCGTGCCGATCACCTGCGCGATCCGGGCACCGGCGATGGGCAGCTCGACCTGCGCGTGCGAGGCACCGTCGAGACCGGTCGGGGTCGGGTCGGCGTGCGCGCATCGGCCGATTGGCGGAGCCAGTTGGCGGGCACCCGGGAGGCGCGCATCGGTCGCCGCGACGAGTTTCTCCTCCCGGTCACCCGGCTGGCATCACTCCGCTGGAATCCCGGCGACGTGCTGACCCTCACGGCACGGCCCTACTGGCGACTCGCCGACCGCCTGGCCATCGCCGGCTCGGTACAGTGGTTTCACCGCGGCACGGACCGCTGGTCGCTCCCCGGTGACCAGGCCGCGCCGTTCGGCGGCGACGTTGCGACCATGGGCGACGGCACCGCCGCCAGTGCGGTGCGGGTGGGCCTCGGGATGAGCTATGCCCACGACGGCACCCGACGCGACGGCGAGCGCCGGATGCCGGTCGAGGCCGGACTCGCGATCGAGCGCACGGTGGCGAGTGGCTCCGGTCTGGTACCGGTGGCATTGACCACGCGACTCTGGTTCAGGGTATACAAGAAGTTGTGGTGAGGTGATCGTTGATCGCACGAGAGGCCGGCCTCCGAACGGGGAGCCGGCCTCGATCACGTGCTGCTGTTGGCCGTCGCCTACCGACTTGCCGCCTTTCGCGCCATCGCAGTCGCTAGCCGCCGCGCGTGATCGTCATCGGGGTCGCCAAGCATCCGGGCCACCTCGATGATGCGGTCCTCGCCGTGGAGGATCGTCACATCGCTGGTGGCCACGCCACCGCGGGTGCCCTTGGCCACGCGCACGTGGCGATCGGCCCGCGAGGCGATCTGCGGCAGGTGGGTGATCACCAGCACCTGATGGCGCACGGCGACGCGCTCGAGTGCGGCGGCGATCTGGCTGCCGGTCTCGCCGCCGATCCCCTGGTCGATCTCGTCGAAGACCAGGGTCGGCGTGTTGTCGTGCCGGGCAAGCACCACCTTCAGCGCCAGCATCAACCGCGAGAGTTCGCCCCCCGATGCCGCCGTGGAGATCGGGCGGGCCGTCATGCCGGGGTTGAGCTGCGCCAGGAAGCGCACGCTTTCGGCACCGCTGACCGCGATGGTCTCGAGCGGGTGCAGCACCACCAGGAAGGTGGCCCCCGGCATCCCGAGCCCGGGCAGGAGTCGGGAGACCTCACCCGCGAGTCGCTCCGCCGCCTCGACACGGCTGGCACTGAGCTCGACGGCGCGAGCCGTGAGTCGAGCCGTGGCGGTCGCGATGCGCCGTTCGAGCCCCCCCAGGTCGAGCGCGGCGCGATCGATGAGGTCGAGCTCTTCGGCAGCCTCACGGCGGGTGTCGAGCACCGACTCGAGCGAGCCGCCGTGCTTGCGCACCAGCGATTGCAGCAGGTCGCGCCGTCGCTCGAGCGTGGCCAGCCGGTCGGGATCCTCCGCGACGGTGTCGGCATAGTCGGCGGCGAGTCGGGCCAGTTCGTCGAGCCCCGCCCAGGCGGAGTCGAGCAGGGCGCGCCATTCGGTCACCGGGGGGTCGAGGCGGGCGAGATGATCAATCGCACGCGCCACCTTGCCGAGTCGGTTCCTGACGCCGAGCTGGTCGGCATCGAGCAACTCGGCGATCTCGCGGGCCTGCTCACCGAGGGTTCCGGCCTGAGCGAGCCGGTTGGACTCCTCGGCGAGGGCGGCGTCCTCGCCGAGCACCGGCCTCGCCTCATCGATCTCACTGACCACGTGACGCAGCCAGTCGGCACGACGGACCGCCTCGTCACGGCGGCTGACCAAGGCGTCGGCTTCCTCCCGGATGGTGCCGAGTTCGCGATGCGCGTCGGCCACCGCCGTGGCCAGCAGACCGGCGTCGGCCCAGGCGTCGAGCAGGTCGCGCTGCACGTCGCCGTGGGCGAGCTCGATCGTCTGGTGCTGGCCGTGGAGATCAGCGAGAGCAGTGGCGAGCGTTGCCAGGGTACCGATCGTGGCTGGCGACCCGTTGACCCATGCGCGGGATCGGCCCTCGGCGCTCACCTCGCGCCGGACGACCAGCCGGTCCTCGACGTCGAGCCCGGCCTCGACCAGCAGCGCTGCCAGGCCCGTGCCGTGGCCATCGAATTCCCCCTCGATCATCAGGCGGCTGGCACCCGGCCGCACCGCCGCCCGATCGGCGCGATCCCCCAGCAGCAGCGCCAGGGCGTCGACCAGCATCGACTTCCCCGCCCCGGTCTCCCCGGTGAGGACATTGAGGCCGGGGCCCAGCTCGAGGGTCACGTCGGCGACCGTGGCGAGGTCGCGGACTCGCAGCGAGCGCAGCATCTATTCGCGGCCCGAGAGATCGCCCCAGTGGAGCTTCTCGCGCAGCCTGGCAAAGAACCCGAAGCCCGGGAAGCGCACCAGCACCACCCGATCGGGACCGACCCGGACGGTGAGCCCCTGCTCCGGCCCCAGCGCGCGGGTCTGCTGACCGTCGTACGACACCAGCAGGTCGTGGGGATGGGGATCGAGCGGCTCGATCCTGACGGTCGCCGTGCCGGGGAGCACCACCGGACGGATCGACAGCGAGTGGGCGCAGATCGGCGTCACCAGCATCGCGTCGATCGAGGGCACCACCACCGGGCCGCCGGCACTCATCGAATAGGCTGTCGAGCCGGTGGGCGACGCGACCACCAGGCCGTCGGCCGAGACCGGTCCGACGACCTCGCCATCGATGCTGAGCTGGAAGCGCACCACCCGCGCAACCCCGCCCTTGTGCAGCACCACGTCGTTGAGCGCGGTGACAATCTCCTCGCCGCCACCCTCGATCGGTCCGACGGTGCCCAGCAGCGTGGTGCGCGACGAGAGGGTGTAGTGCCCGGCCGCGAAGAGGTCCAGCGCCTCACCGGCACGGTCGCGAGACACGGCAGTGAGGAAGCCGATCCGGCCAAAGTTGACGCCCAGCACCGGCACCGGGCGGCCGTCCAGGCGCCGGGCGCCTCGCAGCAGGGTGCCGTCGCCGCCGAAGGTGACCAGCAGGTCGAGCTCGGCCGGATCGAAGGGATGGAACGGATGCTCGAGCGCCTCACCGAGCTCCGCGTCGGCGGCCACGCTCCAGCCGCGCGCGGTCATGCCGCCCACGGCCTCGCGCAGCATCCCGCCGAGATCGGGGTAGCGGGGATTGGCGATGATGCCGACGCGCAGCGTCACGTCAGCGCACGGCCGGCTCGCGACGCGCGGCGCGCACCTGCTCGGCGATCCCCTCCGGGGTGAGGCCGAACATCGCCAGCTGGCGGGCCCGCGGGGCCTGCGGCATCAGCTGGTCCGGCACGCCCATCGCAAGCACCCGTACCGCCGGGTGGGACCGCTCCAACCGGGCCGCGAGCATCGCGCCGAAGCCGTTGACCACGGTGCCCTCCTCGACCGTGACGACCAGCCGGCAGTGCTCCAGCAGCGAGGCGAGCATCGCCTCGTCGAGCGGCTTGAGGAACCGGGCATTGACCGCGGCCGCGTCGATGCCCTCCGCGGCGAGCTGCTCGGCGGCGGCGAGGGCCGGCAGCACCATCGTCCCGGTACCCAGAATCGCCACCTCGGTGCCGGGCCGGAGCAGTTCCCAGGTGCCGTAGGGCACCGCTGGCACGCTGCCCACCGGATTGGGATCCGTGGGCGCCTTGTCCCGCGGATAGCGGGTCGAGAACGGGCCGTCGTGGTCGAGGGCGGTCCGCAGCAACCCCACCAGTTCGTCGCCGTCCTTGGGCGCGGTCACCGTCATCCCCGGCACCGCCAGCATGTAGGCGATGTCGTAGAGGCCCATGTGGGTCTGGCCGTCCTCGCCCACCAGCCCCGCGCGATCCATGCAGAAGGTCACCGGCAACTGCTGCACCGCGATGTCGTGGATGATGTTGTCGTAGGCGCGCTGCAGGAACGTGGAGTAGATCGCCACGACCGGCCGGATACCCTGGGTCGCGAGGCCGCCGGCAAAGGTTACCGCGTGTCCCTCGGCGATGCCGACGTCGAAGAACCGCTTCGGGAAGTGCTTCTGGAAGATCGCGGTGCCCGAGCCGCTCGGCATCGCGGCAGTGATCGCGACGAAGTCGTCGCGCTCCTCGCCGAGCGCCGAGAGCGAGTCGCCGAAGACCTGGGTCCAGGTCGGCGGCCCGCTCGGCTTCTTGCGCGCCTCGCCGGTGACCGGGTCGTAGGCGGCCAGTCCGTGCCACTTCTCGCGGTTCGCCTCGGCGAACGAGAAGCCCTTCCCCTTGGTGGTCAGCACGTGGATCACCCGCGGTCCGCCGAGCCCGCGGACGTGCGCCAGCGTCTGGCAGAGCTTGTCGAGGTCGTGGCCGTCGATCGGACCGAAATAGCGGAAGCCGAGCTCCTCGAAGAGCATCCCCTCGCTGAAGAGGTTCTTGACCGACTCCTCGACGTTGCGTGCCAGCGACACCACGCTGTCACCGAAGACATCGCCGAGCTTGAAGGTGACCTTCTTGATCCGCTCGCGCAGCCGGTCGGTGCGGGGATCGGCCACGATCCTGCCGAGCAGCTTGCTGATCGCCCCGACGTTGGGCGAGATGCTCATGCCGTTGTCGTTGACGATCAGGATGACGTCGCGGTCGGAGTGCCCGCCGTTGTTCATCCCCTCGTACGACAGGCCGCAGGTGAGCGCCCCGTCGCCGACGACGGCCACCACCTTGTTGGTCCCGCCCTGCAGGTCGCGGGCGGTCGCCATCCCGAGGGCGGCCGACATCGCGGTGCCTGCGTGACCGGCCCCGAAGTGATCGTGCGGCGACTCGTCGCGCCGCAGGAAGCCGGAGATGCCGCCCTCGGTGCGCAGCGTGCCGAACCGTTCGTTCCGACCGGTGAGCAGCTTCCAGGCGTAGGCCTGGTGGCCCACGTCCCAGAGCACCTTGTCGGTGGGCGAGTCGAACTCGTAGAGCAGGGCGATCGCCAGCTCGACCACGCCGAGCGAGGCGCCGATATGGCCACCGGTGACCGAGACGCACTCGATCAATCGGTCGCGGACCTCCTGCGCCAGCTCCGGAAGCTGCTCACGGGAGAGCCGCTTGAGGTCCTGGGGACCCTGAATCTGTTCGAGGAGGGACATCGGCGCTCCGCGCGCAGGAATGAAAAGTGGGAACTCGACGGGAGGTGTTGCTCCCGGCGGCATCGGACCGTCAGGCGGGCCTCACGAGCTCCGTGTCACAATATACCGCGCCAGGGTGGCCAGCGTCCCGCTGGCGAGCCCCTCGCCGTCGAGCGCCTCGAGGGCCAGCCGACGGTGTCGTTCGGCCTCCTGACGCGCCCCGTCGACGCCGAGGAGCCCGACGTAGGTGCTCTTCGCCACCTCGGCATCCTTGCCGGCGGTCTTGCCGAGTTGGTGCGAGGTGGCCGTGGCATCGAGAACGTCGTCGGCGACCTGGAAGGCGAGGCCGACCTCGCGCCCGAAGCACCGCAGCGCTTCCTCGAGCCCCCCATCGGCGCCGGCAGCGATCCCGCCCAGCACCACCGAGGCGGCGATCAACGCACCGGTCTTGCCACGATGCACCTCCATCAGGGCCGGCAGGTCGAGGGTCTTGCCCTCGGCCTCGAGATCGCGCCACTGGCCACCGACCATGCCGCGGATTCCCCCGGCCTCGAACAGCTCCGCCGCCAGCCGACCGATCACCGCGGCGTCGAGCCCGAGCTCGCGCCCGGCCAGCGAGAGTTCCTCGGCCGCCACCGGCACGAGGAGGAGGCCCACCATGGTGGCGGTCGGGACGTCGTAGGCGACGTGGGTGGTCGGCCGACCCCGGCGGAGGTCGTCGTCGTCCATGCACGGCAGGTCGTCGTGCACCAGCGAATAGGTGTGTACGATCTCGACGGCGGTGGCCAACCCCGAGACATCGACCTCCGCCTCGCCACCTGCCGCGCGGAACGCCGCCATCAGCAGGGCCGGACGGACCCGCTTCCCTGGCGATCGGAGGGCATACCCGAGTGCCTCGCCGAGTCGGCCGGGATGTTCGATCGCCATGCGCTCGGCGACCGCGTCGAGGCGCGCATCGATGGCGCGACGCGCCTCGTCGAGGATCGCGGGAGGGGCGTCGGCGAGCGGCTCAGCCATCCAGCGGTTCGACCCTGGGTTTGTCGCTGCCCGCCTCACGAAGCACCTGCATCACCCGGGTCTCCGCCTGCCCGAGACGGCCCTGGGCGCTCTTGAGCCGGCCGACGCCTTCCTCGAAAAGCGCCAGGGCCTCCTCCAGGGCGAGGTCGTTGTCCTCCAGCCGGCGCACGATCTCCTCGAGCCGAGTCAGGTCATCGGCGAGGTTCGGGGTGTCGCTCATCGTTCCTCCACACGCGCGGCAACCGTGCCGTCGCTCACGTTGAGGGTGAAGTGCGCTCCCGGGACGAAGTCGGCGACCCGGCGGAGCAGCCGACCTTCAGGATCGCGGGGCACGGCATAGCCACGGCCGAGCACCCGGAGCGGTGACAGGGCGTGCAGGGCAGCCGCGAGTCGCTCGGTGTCGGCCCGCGCGATGGCGACCCGGCGGTCGAGAGCCGGCCGCAGCCGGTCGGCCACCCTGGCGAGTCGTTCACGGGGACGCCGCACCTGCCGCTCGAGGCCGGGCGCCAGCCGCGCCGAGGCCCCCTGGAGCCGCCGCTCGGCGGTGCGGAGTCGAGCCAGCAGGGCGTTGCCCATCCGTTCGCGGGTTCGCTCCAGTCGCTCGGTGCGGCGCGCCAGTCGATCGCGAGTGGTGCGCTCCAGTGCCGTTGCGATACCATCGAGGCGGGCCACCACTTCCTGCCGATCCGGGAGGGCGAACTCGGCGGCCTGCGACGGGGTGGCCGCGCGAACGTCGGCGACCAGGTCGGCCAGGGTGACATCGACTTCGTGGCCGACCGCGCTGATCACCGGCACCGGACACGCGGCGATCGCGCGACAGACGGCCTCGTCGTTGAAGGCCGCCAGGTCCTCCTTCGACCCGCCCCCGCGGCCGACGATGCAGCAGTCGATCGCGGCCAGCCGTCCCACGGTCTCCAGCGCGTCGACCAGCTCGGTCGGCGCGTTGTCGCCCTGCACCGCGGCCCCGATCACCAGCAGCTCCACGCCCGGCCAGCGGCGGCGGGCCACGGTGATGACATCGCGCACCGCGGCACCGGCCACCGAGGTGATCACCGCGATGCGCGACGGATAGGGCGGCAGCGGCCGCTTGCGGGCCGGATCGAGGAGCCCGTCGGCGAGCAGTCGCTTCTTGACCTGCTCCACCTGCTGGGCTGCCGCGCCGACCGCGGAAGCCGGCAGCACCTGCACCACGTTGAAGCGGAGCGCAGTGCGCTCCTCCCACACGCTCGGGGTACCCAGCGCGAAGACCTCGCTTCCCTCCTCGAGGGGCGCGCGCAACCGTGCCGCGGCCGACCTCCAGAGGGTGCAGTCGACCTTGGCAAGCTCGTCGCGGAGCGCGAAGTACCAGTGCCCCGACGGGTAGCGCTTGACGCCGACCAGTTCGCCCCGCACCCAGATGGCCGGGAAGTCCGACTCGACCCGCTCCTTGAGGGTCCGGGAGAGTCGCTGGACAGTCCAGGCCCCGTCGGGTCCGCTCACGCGTCGCCCTGCTGCAGCGAGACGGCCTGGAGGGTGTTGCTGAGCACCATGGCGATGGTCATTGGCCCGACCCCACCGGGCACCGGGGTGATCGCCCCGGCGATCTCGCTGACGGCGTCGAAGGCGACGTCGCCGACCACACGGTAGCCCTTGGGGGCCGCTTCGTCGGGCACCCGGTTGATGCCGACGTCGATCACGGTGGCGCCGGGCTTGACCCCGTCGGCCGCGATGAAGTCGGCTCGCCCGATCGCCACGACCAGGATGTCGGCCTCCCGACAGATCGCCGGCAGGTCGCGGGTCCGCGAGTGGCAGACGGTGACCGTTGCATCGCCGCCCTCACCTGACTGCATCAGCAGGTTGGCCATCGGCCGACCGACAATCGTGGAGCGACCGACGATCACCGCACGGGCGCCGCGGGTGGCGATCCCCGAGCGCCGCAGGATCTCCTGGATGCCGGCCGGCGTCGCTGGGCGGAACGCGGTGGGATCGCCGAGCACCAGCTTGCCGACGTTCATCGGATGGAAGCCGTCGACGTCCTTGAGCGGATCGATGCGCCGCATCACCTGGTCGGGATCGATGTGCGACGGCAACGGCGTCTGCACCAGGATGCCGTGGGTGTCGGCATCGGCATTGAGCCGGTCGATCACCGCCAGCAGGTCGGCTGCGGGCACGTCGGCCGGCAGGAGGATCGTCTCGGAGCGCATCCCGGCCTCGCGGCACGCCTTCCCCTTCGAGCGCACGTACATCTGCGAGGCGGGGTCGTCGCCCACCAGCACCACGGTGAGGCCGGGGACGATGCCCCGGTGCGTGAGTGCGGCGCAGCGCTCGGCCACCTCGCGACGGATGTCGGCGGCGATGGCCTTGCCGTCGAGCAGGCGGGCGGTCACTTGGCCACATCCGTGGCGCGGGTCTCTCGGATCACGGTCACGCGAATCTGTCCCGGGTATTGGAGTTCCTGTTCAAAGCGACGGGCGATGGTCTCGGAGAGCGCCTGGGCAGCGTCGTCGGTTACGTCGTCGGGCTTGACGATCACCCGCACCTCGCGGCCGGCCTGGATCACGGTGGTCTTCTCGACGCCGGGGTAACTGTCGGCGATCTCCTCGAGGCGGCGCAGGCGCTTCATGTAACTCTCGAACGCCTCGCGCCGGGCACCGGGGCGCGAGCCACTGATCGCATCGGCGGCCTGCACCAGCACCGACTCGCTGCTCTCGTGGGGCACGTCGTCGTGGTGGGCCTCGATGGCGTTCAGCACGGGGGGCGTCTCGCCCCAGCGGCGGGCCACCTCGACGCCGAGTTGCACGTGGGTCCCCTCCTGCTCGTGAGTGAGGACCTTGCCGACGTCGTGCAGCAGGCCGCCCCGCCGTGCCAGCGCCACGTCGAGGTGCAGCTCGGCGGCCATCATCCCGGCGAGCCAGGCGACCTCCTTGGAGTGCTCATAGAGGTTCTGGCCGTAGGAGGTCCGGTACCGCATCCGGCCCACCAACTTCACCAGTTCGGCATGCAGTCCGTGCACCTCCAGCTCGTAGGCGGCGCGCTCCCCCAACTCGGTGAGCTCACCATCGAGCGAGGCGCGCGTCTTCTCGACCAGTTCCTCGATCCGGCCCGGGTGGATCCGGCCGTCCTCGACCAGCGCCTCCAGGGCCCGGCGGGCGATTTCGCGGCGAATCGGGTCGAAGCACGACACGACCACCGTGTCGGGCGTGTCGTCGATGATCACATCGACCCCGGTGGCCAGCTCGAATGCGCGGATGTTGCGACCCTCGCGCCCGATGATCCGCCCCTTCATCTCGTCGCTCGGCAGCGCCACCGCAGCCACAGTCGATTCGGCGGTGTGCTCGGCCGCGAGCCGCTGGGTGGCGATGGCGATGATCCGGCGGGCGTCGCGCTCGGCCTCGCGCTGGGCCTGATCCCGGATCTGGCGGGCAAGCGCCTGTGCTCCGGAGCGCGCCTCGTCCTCCACCTCCTGACGCACCTGGCGGCGAGCCTCCTCGGCGCTGAGTCCCGCCACCACCTCGAGGCGACGCTCGATCTCGGCCCGGGCTTCGGTCAGCTCGGCGTCGCGCGCCCGGAGCGCTGCATCGCGCCCGCTGAGGCGGTCGCGCTGCTCGACGAGTCCGGCCTCGTCGGCGCGGAGCCGCTCCTCGCGTTCGACCAGTCGCTGCTCCCGCTCGGCAATCCGCTGCTCGAGCTTCTCGATGTCGCCGCGCCGTCGGCCGAGTTCCTCGGCTGCCTCACGGCGGAGCGTCGCGGTTTCCTCGCGGGCCAGGGAGAGCTGTCGCTCGCGTTCGTGGACCGCCTCGTGCTCGGCGGTGGAGCGGAGCGACGCGGCGTCGCTCCGGGCCTGCTCGGTGAGGGCACGCAGCGAGCGGCCGCGCGAGGCCTGCACGAGGCTCCAGGCCAGGACGCCGAGCCCGAGACCGAGTGCGGCGCCAAGAACGCCCGCGACTGCGGGAGAGAGGTCCATCGATCTATCCCCTCACCGGCGCGGGGCGCCGGGTTGCGGTCAGTCGGTCGCGCCGCCTCGCGACCCGCGCTTGGCGGGCGGCAGCAGACGCGCAAGATCATCGGCGAGCGCACGGACACGGGTGGCCATCTCCGCGTCGGTGCGGCGCGCCCGGAACAGCTCGTCGGTCACCGCCAGGCCGGCGAGGATGGCAGCCTTCTGGGCCTCGATCGACGGCATCATCGCCCGGATCTGGCGCAGCGCATCGTCGAAGTGCGCTGCCACCTCGCGGGTGTACTCGGCCGGCAGCTCGGAGCGAACCACGAGCTCCTCGCCACCCACGGTGACCCGGACCGATTCCTTGGCGCTCATCCGTTCCCCTCATCGCCGGAGGCCTCGGCCACGAACGCCAGCCGTTGCTGCAGCCGGGAGAGCATCTCCCGGGCACGATCCAATCGGGTCTCGAGTTCGAGGTTCTCGCGCTCGAGGTCGAGCAGTCGGCTGCGGAGCCGCACCAGCTCGTCGCCCGGCACCATCCCTCCCTTGCCCTTCACCGACTCGAGCTCCGCCTCGGCCTTCAGGCAGCGACGGCGCCAGCCGCCAAGCTCGTCGGCCAGGTGGGTCACCACACGCTCGAGTTCATCGAGCGCGGCGAGGTCAGGTCGTGCGTAGGGTGACGTCAAGCTCCCGCTCCAGCATCGAGACCAGTCGACCGACGGCCTTGTCGACCTCGCCGTCGGTGAGGGTGCGATCGGCGGCGCGGAACACCAGTCGCAGCGCCACGCTGCGGCGACCCTCGGGCAGTCCGGCACCGCGGAATTCATCGACCACTGTCACCGACTCGAGTGCGTGCCGCGCCCCGCGCTCGCCGATCAGGGTCGTGACCTCGGCCACGGTCCTGGCAGCGCCGAGCAGGAGGGCAAGGTCACGGCTGACCGCCGGGTGTTGCGGCAACGGTCGGAAGACCGATTGCTCGGCCACCATGGTGGCCACCTGCATGCAGCCCCCGAAGAGCGGTGCCGCCCACGGCGGCGAGTCGGCCTCCACCTCGCCGCACCAGCCCAGGGCGTCGCCGGCGGCTGATCGCGCCACCCAACGGCCCTCCTCAACTTGGACCGTGGCGGAGGGATCCGCCAGAGCGACGAGACGTTCGAAGATCCAGCGCGCGTCCCAACGATCCCAGGTTGCGTCGCCGCCACCGCTCCAGTGGGCCGGCTGCCGGGCACCGCTCACCACGAATGCCGCCTCGAGCGCCTCGCCGGGACGCTCGGCACCGTTGCCCCGGAACACGGTCCCGACCTCGAAGAGGCGGATGTCGCGCGTGTGCACCGCCCAGTTCGCCTCCACCTGCTCGACCAGTCCCGGCAGCAGCGCGGAGCGGAGCCGGGCGTGATCGGCGGAGACCGGATTGAGGATCACCGGGGCGGCATCATCGGTCTCGGTCCGCATCGCGAGCGTCACCACCTCGCGCAGTCCCAGCGCCGCCAGCCCACCCCGCACCCGCTCGGCCGCGCCCCACGCCGGATCATCGGCCCTGGCGCCGGGCCGGAACGGTGCCAGTTCGGTGGGGATGTTGTCGTAGCCGTGCACCCGGGCGATCTCCTCGATCAGGTCGATCTCGGCCACGAGGTCGGGTCGCCAGCCGGGCACGTCGACGGCGATGCGACCGTCGGCGGGCTTGCTCACCACGGTGGCACCGATCGCCACCAGGCACCGCTCGATCTCGGGCCAGTCCAGCTCCACGCCCAGCACCTGCGCCACCCGTCCCGGCCGGACGAAGACCCGCGGCGGGTTGCCGGGATTCGGGACGCAATCGGCGGTCGCCTCGACGGTGCCACCAGCAACGGTGACCAGGAGTCGCACCGCCCGGCGGAAGGCCTCGACGGCGCCCCAGCGATCGGTGCCCCGCTCGAAGCGCTGCGATGCGTCGGTCGAGAGGCCGGCGGCCCGCCGCGCGGCACGCACCCGGCGCGGATCGAACCAGGCGCATTCGAGGAAGATGTCGCTGGTGGTGTCGCTCACCTCGGTGTCGGCACCGCCCATCACGCCCGCGATGCCGATTGCCCGCTCGGCGTCGGCGATCAGCAGCGTACCCTCCGGCACCTCGCGCGACTGGCCGTCGAGGGTCAGGAGGGTTTCGCCGCCTGCCCGCGCGGCGCGCACGATCACCGCCGGCCCTGCGAGGGTCGCCGCGTCGTAGGCGTGCATCGGCTGGTTGAGCTCGAGCATCACGTAGTTGGTCACGTCGACCACGTTGCTGATGCTGCGGAGGCCGACCGATTCGAGCCGCTCGACCAGCCACCGGGGCGAGGGGCCGATCGTCACGCCGCGAATCATCGCGCCGAGGAAGCGACCGCAGCCGGCTCGATCGATGATCGCCAGCCGCACCCCGCCGACCGTTGCCTCGTCGGCATAGCGCGGCGGCGCGGGAAGATCGACCGTCGCCTCGCCGGGAATCGCCGGCAGTCGAAACGGGATGTCGTACGCGATCCCCAGCTCGCGGGCGATGCCCTTGTGGCAGAGCAGGTCGGGACGATTGGGGGTGATGTCGATGTCGAACCGGTCATCGCCGAGCTCGAGCACGTCGAGCAGCGGGGTGCCCGGCGCGGCGTCGGTGTCGAGCGTGTGGATCCCGTCGTGATCGGTGCCCAACCCCAGTTCGCGCGCCGAACAGAGCATCCCCTCGGAGACCTGGCCGCGGAGCTTGCGCCGCGCGATCACCATGCCGTCCGGCATGGCGGTGCCGAGCCGGGCGAACGGGTAGCGATGGCCGGCGGTCACGTTGGGGGCGCCACAGATCACCTGCAGTGGCGTGCCACTGCCGTCGTCGACGGAGGTGACGCGCAGCTTGTCGGCATCGGGATGCGGGCGCACCTCGGTGACCAGCCCGACCACGAACGGTTCGAGCTCCTTGCCCACCGGCTCGATCGCATCGACGGGGGCGCCGAGCATGCCGAGGCGATCGGCCACCTCACGGGGGTCGAGAGGCCGGCGCAGGAACGCCTCGAGCCAGCGGCGCGACGCCTTCATCCTGCCAGCCCGCCGAACTGCTCGAGGAAGCGCATGTCGCCACCGTACAGCAGCCGGATGTCGGTGAGCCCGAAGCGCTGCATCGCGATCCGGCCGGGGCCCATGCCGAACGCCCAGCCGGTCCACCGTTCGGGATCGAGGTCGCAGTTGCGGAGCACCTGCTCGTGCACCATGCCGCAGCCGAGGATCTCCATCCAGCCGGTGCCCTTGCAGGGGCCACAGCCGGCGCCGCCACAGAGCGTGCAGCCGACATCCATCTCGGCCGATGGCTCGGTGAACGGAAAGAACGAGGGCCGGAAGCGGACCGTGGTGTCGGGCCCGAGGAAGCGACGGGCGAAATGGGAGAGGGTCGCCTTGAGGTCGGCGAAGGTGATCCCCTCGTCGACGGCCAGCCCCTCGATCTGCGCGAAGCCCGGTGCGTGCGACGGGTCGAACGGGTCGTTGCGATAGACCACACCGGGAATCACCACCCGGTAGGGCGGCGGCCCCTCGCGCATCACCCGGATCTGCACCGGTGAGGTGTGGGTGCGCAGCAGCAGGCGCTGCCCGTCGTCGGGCACCGCATCCCCCTGGTCGAGATAGAGGGTGTCGTGCATGTCCATCGCCGGGTGGTCGGGCGGGAAGTTGAGGGCGTGGAAGTTGAGCTCCTCGGTCTCCACCTCGGGACCGAGCGCCACGCTGAAGCCGAGCCCACGGAAGATCTCGACGATCTCGTCGACGACCAGGGTGACCGGGTGGCGCGAGCCGACCCAGCGGGGACGACCCGGCATGGTGAGATCGAGGCCGGCCTGCTCGGCGGCCTTGGCGCCGCGAGCCAGCTCGCGGCGGCGCACCGCGAAGGCGGCCTCGAACTCCTGCTTGAGGGCGTTCAACGACGCGCCCGCCTTGCGGCGCTCCTCGACGGGAATCGAGGTGAGTGCCTTGAGGCGGGCGGTCAGTTCACCCTGCTTGCGGCCCAGGACCGCGATCTCCTCGGCATCGAGCGCGGCCGCGTCGAGCGAGGCCACCGCGGCGAGTCGGGCGTGGAGCGCCCCGAGGTCGGTGGGATCGGCCACGGCCGCCCCCTACTGCTGGGCCTTCGCCACCTCAGCCAGCTTGGCGAAGGCATCTGCGTCGCGCACGGCGAGGTCGGCGAGGACCTTCCGGTTGATCTCGACGCCGGCCTTCTTGAGCCCCGCCATCATCCGCGAGTACGACAGCTCGTGCATCCGGGCCGCCGCGCCGATTCGGGTGATCCAGAGCCGGCGGAAATCGCCCTTCTTCTTGCGCCGGTCGCGGTAGGCGTAGGCCAGGCCGCGCTCGACGTTCTCCTTGGCGGCCTTGTAGAGCTTGCTGCGGGCGCCGACGCCACCCTTGGCGGCAGCCATGATCTTCTTCTTGCGAGCGTGGTGCGCCACGCCGTTCTTCACGCGAGACATGGGTGCGTTCTCCTCAGCCCTGCAGCAGCTTGATGGTGCGCGGGTAGTCCGCCGAGCTCACCAGGGTCGACTTGCCCAGCTTGTTCTTCCGGGCCTGCGCCTTCTTGGTGAGGATGTGGCGATGGTTCGCCTTGTTGCGCTTGATCTTGCCGGTCCCGGTCAGCGTGAACCGCTTCGCCGCCGCCCGCTTGGTCTTCATCTTGGGCATCTGTCTCTCCAGCTCCCGTCCCGCCCGGCCTACTTCGGCGCGAGCACCATGATCATGTTGCGGCCGTCGAGCTTCGCCTCCTGCTCGACCTTGCCGATGTCCGCCAGCTCTCCGGCGACCCGGTCGAGCACGGCACGGCCGAGCTCGGGATGGGCCATCTGCCGGCCGCGGAACATCATCGTCACCTTCACCTTGTTGCCGTCGCCCAGGAACTCCCGGGCGTGGCGCGTCTTGAAGTCGAAGTCGTGGTCATCGATCCCCGGGCGGTACTTCACCTCCTTGAGGTGAATCACGTGCTGCTTCTTCTTCGCCGCCCGCGCGGCCTTGGCTTCCTCGAACTTGAACTTGCCGTAGTCCATGATCTTGACCACGGGCGGCCGAGCCATCGGCGCCACCTCGACCAGGTCGAGTCCCCGTTCCTGGGCTGCGGCCAGCGCTTCGTCCACCGGCAACACCCCGAGCTGCTCACCTTCCGCGGTCACCACCCGAACCGGCGAGATGCGAATCTGCCGGTTCACCCGTACGCGCCGTTCGCGATCGAAACTGGACAGTGGCTCGGTCCTTTCGTCTGGGCCTGAAACACGAACACCCCGCCGATTGGGGCGGGGTGTCCGAAGAGGTGCACCGCAGCCCCGTGGGGCTGGATGCTTATGTCTCTTGGGACCCGGTTGCCCGTGGTGCTGGCTCGGGGTGGAGCGGATATCCCGCTCTCTTGGAACGGGGGCAACCTAGCCGGAGCGGGGCTGCCGGTCAAGTGCCTTGCCGGGGATTCAGGGCCCGGCCGCCTCGGTCCGGGCCGCCATCGTCGAGGACGCGTCGAAGTGCCAGAGGCCAATGATCTGGTCGCCCTTGACCTCGAACATCCACATGGTGCTGGGGCCGGCGGTCCCGTCAGGGGCGATCGGGCGGACCTTCTGCAGCACGAACGGGCCGTCGGCCACCTGGGCCAGCACCTCGAAGCGGCGCTTCGGCGCGGCCTGGAACGCCTTGAGCATCCCCTCACGCGTCTGGGGCTGCACGAACCGGCGGCCCATCACGTGGTCGATCTCGAAGGTGGGGGCGAGGAGCACTGCGGCCGCCTCGAGGTCACCGTTGGAGGCGTTCTCCAGGAAGCTGGCGGCGACCTGAGTGGGGAGCGGGTTGGCTGGCCTGTTGTCCTGGGCGGCGGCAATCGCTGGGGCGGCGACTACCGCCAGCAGGGTGATGAGGTGGGGAATGCGCACGGGACCTCGCAGGACAGAGGGTGGGGAGAGGGGCGGATGGATGTCCTCCCAACGTGGGCCCGATGCCGGGACCCGGCAAGGCGGGTCGCAGCGCCTCAGCCCTCCACGCGGTATAGCTGCAGCTCATAGGGGACATCGGCCTCGGGATCACCTTTGCACTGGAGCGCCAACCAACCGGTAGTGAGCGAAACCCACTTGTCAGGGTGGTAGCATGGCAGTGTCAATCGGCCGAGGTGACGTTCGCCGGCGAAGACATCCACGCTGGTAGAATCATCGCGGTCGCTGAAGATCCACAGTCGTCCGTGGTCGTCGAACTGAAGCCCGGGCCAGAGGAACCATGGAAGCTGCTCCCGTGCCAGCGTGTCGAGACGCTCGCGGAGCACCGTGTTCCTGCGAGACCTCGCCGGCCCTGCTGGGGTCAACTGGTTCAGGCTCGCCTCGAGCGCCGCCCGCGTTTCCTCAAGCCCACGCGGACCTCGCTTCGGCGCCTCGCCAGGAGGTCGGAGCGTAAAGGACGCTGCCCCATCCCAGACCGTGACCCTGCCCGTGCGTGGGTTGCCGATCGCGCTCCGTGTTCCACGAACAGTGAATACCGGTATAGGCAGATGACTGGGGGAACTCGAGGGATCGGGGACAATTGCGTCAACGAAGGCCCGATCCCCTTCCCCCAGGAAGATCGAGCTGGAGTCTGAGCCGAGACGACTCTCGACAATGGCGGGAGGCTCGTGTCTCAGCGGCGCGTCCAGATCACTCGTGAATAGTCGGTCACCATCAAGTGCCAAGGGGAAGCCGAGCGCTTCAAGCCTGAACTCCCCACGAACTCCGCCGGCTGGTCCGAACAGGACGAGGGCAGCTTTCCGCGTATCGTAGACTGCCAGGGTGTCACCGCTGGACAACAGCACCCCGGCGCCAGAGAGTTCGCCCGGGCCAGCGCCCGCGCTCCCAAACCGGGCGATGGCCGTTCCGGACGAATCCAGCCGGGTCAACAATTGGGTGCCGTTGGTGCGACCGTAGTAGTAGATGCCCCCGCTCGGATCTGCGGCGATCGGCACCTTGCCGAATGGAGAACTCCCCGTGTCGGGCTTGAAGGCGACTCGCTCGAGAGTCGGCATCACCACCGGGCTGGATGGGGAAATGTTCGAGTCCCCGGGCGCGTCGCCACGCGCGGCGCATCCCGCGAGCCCCACGAGGAGAAGCAGCCCAACGCTGTGGGGTACATCCATCGAGCCGAGCATCATGACTCTCGAGTCACGAGACCTGATCTACCGCCTCACGAGTCACGACCGCGTATCCGCACGATCGCGATTCATACGTGCAGAATTGCGAACTGGGGAGCAAGCCCCAGGACCCCCTGGGGTTATTCCTAGTAGGCCCGCAACTCATTCTGGGGGGGGGGGATAGCAACTTCACTTCAAGCAATTCGGAGATGGACTGTTACAAAGCACCGCGCCCGAAATCGGCAGGGTCCTACCTTGAGCCATCGTCGGACTGACGAAGCCTAGTCTCCCACCCGCACCACCTCGTCCAGCGCGACGCACTTCTCGCCCTCCACCAGCCGACCGCCGACCACCCGGGCGTCGTGCTCGAAGACCACCCGCCATCCCTCGGCAAGGCCGAGAGGAGAGATTCCCCAGGCCTCCAGCCAGCGCAGCTCGGCATGTCCAAGCTAAACAACTATTACTATTGACTTTACATCATAAGCCGGATACGTTGATGTCATGAACGATGTCCGCACCTACCTCGCCACGATCGGCGCCCGCGGCGGGCGCAAGAGCCGCCGCGTGCTCGATCCCGACACGGCTCGCCGGATGGTCAAGGTCCGCGAGGCACGGCGTGCCTATCGCCGCTACCACGCGACCTGCTTCTGGTCGTATCGCCCCGACCTGGCGATCGGACGCGACGACGTGGCCTGGGTCGCCGAGCAGCTTCGCAAGCACGGCGACCGGACCGCCTGGCGGCTGGCGGAGCGGCTGTGCCGCTGACCCGATTCCAGAAGGAGTTGCTGGCGACCCTCGCCGCCGCGCCCACCGACGAGCGCTATCTCGCCGGCGGAGCGGCGATGCATTTCGCGCCGCACAGCTCGCGCTACAGCGACGACCTCGATTTCTTTCACGATTCCGAGGAGCGGGTCGCCCGCACATTCACGACGGACCGGAGCAGGCTCGAAGCATCGGGCTTCGTCGTCGAGATCGAACAGAGCCTCCCGGGATTCGTCCGGGCAGTGGTCCGTCGCGACACAGCCTCGACTCGAATCGACTGGGCCCACGACTCGGCCTGGCGCTTCATGCCGCTGGTGCGTGATCCCCTCGGCGGACTGCTGCTCGACCCGGTCGATCTGGCAATCAACAAGGCGCTCGCCCTGGCGGGCCGTGACGAGCCCCGCGACTTCGTGGACATCCTGTACGTACACCGGCAGGTGCTGCCACTCGCCGGCCTGGTGTGGGCCGCCGTCGGCAAGGACCCGGGCTTCACTCCGCTTTCGTTGCTCGAACTGCTCAAGCGTCGCGGGCGATACCGTCCGGAGGAGTTCGGTCGACTGCACCTGGCGACGCCGTTCGACGTCCCTGCCGCCAAGTCGACCTGGCTGGCCGCCCTGGACGATGCCGAGCGGTTTGCCAACGAGCGCCCGGCCGCGGAAGCGGGGTGTCTCTACTGGTCCAGCACGGAGCAGTGCTTCGTGATGCCCGATGCCGGTCGAACGCTGGCCGCCCAGGGTCTCGTGCCGCACTTCGGCGCCCCGGGCGGTGTCGTGCCGCGTCCAGCAGACGTGACGCTCGAGCCGGGATCCGGCTAGTCTCCCACCCGCACCACCTCATCCAGCTCGATCCCCTTCTCGCCCTCCACCAGCCGCCCGCCCACCACCCGGGCGTCGTGCTCGAAGACCACCCGCCACCCCTCGGCGACGCCGCGGGTGTAGAGCGCCCGCTTGCTCTCCAGGGTGCGGAGCGGCTCCACGTCGTAGCCCATGATCCATGGCAGCGGCAGGTGGGCCGCCGTCGGGACGGTGTCAGCTGGGTAGAGGAGCGCCTCCCCCTCGCTCTCCAGCAGCACGCTCCAGTGCCACGGGGTGTGCCCCGGGGTGACCATCGTCCGGATCCCCGGTACGATCTCTGCCGCCGGTCCGTCGCGGAAGTCGACCCGGTCCTCCTCGACCAGCACTCGCCAGTTGTGGTCGAAGTAGCTCCCCTGGGTCCGCTCGTTGGCGTGGGTGGCGTACTCGAACTCGCGCCGGTGCATCACGTAACGCGCATTGGGGAAACTCGCCTGCACGCGCCGCTCGGCGTCGTCCGATGCGATGAAGGTGTTGCCACCGGCATGGTCGAAGTGCAGATGGGTGTCGACCACGATCTTCACATCACCCGGTGCATGGCCCAGCTCGGCGAGGGCGTCCTCGAGCATCGTGCGCCCGTCGGCGCCGGCATTGTCCACGCCATAGATGTCGTGGAACTTGGCCGCCTCCTTGTTGCCGAGCCCGGTGTCGATCAGCACCAGGCCGTCGGGGTGCTCCACCAACAACGGCCGCATCGCCAGGGTGATGCGATTGCGTTCGTCGGGCTCGATCCGCCGTTGCCAGAGCGGCTTGGGCACGATCCCGAACATCGCCCCGCCGTCGAGCCGCTGGTGGCCTGCCTCGATGGCGTGCACCACCAGGTCGCCGACCTTGAGCGTCGTTGCCCTGCTCACTGCGGCACCTCGCGCACGGGGGTGCGGTGCAGCACCTCCAGGTCGGCGAGGGTGCGCACGCCGCGATCCCGCGCGGCCGCGACCAGGCGATCAAGCAGCATGCCCGTCACCATCGCGTCGCCCGCGGCGCGGTGCCGCGACGGGAACTCGAGCGCGAAGCGATTGGCCAGCGCATCGAGCCCGTAACTCGGTTCGCCGCGATAGAGTCGCCGCGCCAGCTTCACCGTGCAGAGCCGCGGGCCGTCGAGCACCAGGTCGCGCGCCCGGCGCACCTCGTGCCCCACGAAGCCCCAGTCGAAGCGCGCGTTGTGGGCCACGAACACCCGACCCGCCAGGGCGGCCAGGAGCTCGTCGGCAATCTCGTCGAAGGTCGGTGCGGTACTCACCATCTGGTTGGTGATCCCGGTGAGCTCGCAGATCCGCGCGGGGATCGGTCGGCGCGGATTCACCAGCGACTCGAACGCCAGCTCGCGGCGGCTCCCCTGCACCACCACCACTGCGATCTCGGTGATCCGGTCGTCGTCGCCGGGGCGCATCCCGGTGGTCTCGACGTCGACCACCGCGAAGGCGCACTCCTCGAGCAGCGGGGAGCCCTGCGCGGCGGCCACCAGCGCCCAGCGACCATCGGCCTGCTGGCGCACCCGTGGGTCGGCACCGAGCAGCGCCGCGGCGAGCCGCTCGGCGACCGCTGGCGGCGCGGCCGGCAGCCCCATCACCCGGGTCGCCACCGCCACGGCATCGAGCGGTCCCTCGGCCAGGAGCGCGAGCGCCTTGTCGATCAGGGTCCCGGCGGGGTGCGGGGTCAGACCGATCACGCCTCGTCCCGGTGGGCGAGGGCGTAGGAGAGGGTCTCGAGTTCGACGGCCAGGTTCACGTTCTTCACTTCCACCCCCGGCGGCACGTGCAACTGCACCGGGGCAAAGTTGAGGATGGCGGTGACCCCGGCCGCAACCAGCCGGTCGACCAACCCCTGTGCCGGGTCGGCCGGGGTGACCAGGATCGCGATCTCCACCTCTTCACGCTGGATGATCGCCTCGAGATCCGCAACATCCTCGATCGTGAGTCCGCCGGTGTCGCTGCTGACCTTGGCGGGATCCTTGTCGACCACCGCGACGATCTGGAAGCCGCGGGCGCTGATGCCGGCATACTGGACCAGGGCACCGGCGAGCCGACCGGCACCCACGATGATCACCCGATAGCGATGGCCGAGGCCCAGGATCGAGCGGAGCTTGGTGGCGAGGGCGTCGACGTCGTAGCCCAGCCCGCGCTTGCCGAACGAGCCGAAGAATGAGAGGTCCTTCCGCACCTGGGCCGAGGTGGTGCCGGCCCGGTTGGCCAGCGCCTCCGACGAGATGGTGTCGCGGCCCTGCTGCTGGAATTCCTCGAGGAAGCGGAGATAGATCGCCAGGCGCCGGACCGTGGAGTCGGCGATCTTGCGCGGGAGCATGTTGTGAAATGTTTCACAAAGTGCCCCCGGAAGCAAGCGGCCCGGTGCGGGGGTCGATGGTCATTGGTCGATGGTCGATGGTCCATCGGCTATCGTCTATCGTCTATCGACCATCGTCTATGGTCCCGAGCAGCCGCACGAATTCCTCGACGGTCACCCCCTCGGGCCGGACATCGGGGTCGATCGCCGCCCGCTCGAGCAGCGCGGCGGCGGCGGGGGCATCGATCCCCAGCGCCTCGCGCACCGCACGGTGCATCCGCTTGCGGCGATAGGAGAAGAGCGACACCACCAGTCGGCGCAGGTCGGCGATCCGCCCCGGGGCAATCGGTGGATCGGCGTGGGGCACCAGATGGACCACTGCGGAGTCGACCTTGGGTGGTGGGGAGAAGGCCCGGCGCCCGACGGTCATCGCGAGCGACGCTGCCGCGGCCGCCGTCACGCCAACCGTGAGCGCCCCGTACTCGCTCGTCCCGGGGGCCGCGGCGAGGCGGCGGGCCACCTCGAGCTGGACGAGGTAGGTAATCGACGCGGGCATCGGCGGGGCGAGCGCCATCTCGAGCAGCGGCGACGTGATGTAGTAGGGGATGTTCCCCGCGACCCGCCAGGTGGCCCCCACGTCGGTCCACGGCCTGACCAATGCCGGCCAGTCGAGCTCCAGTGCGTCGCCCTCGATCAGGGCGAACGGCCGATCGCTAAAGCGCCGTGTGAGCTCGGCCCCCATCCGGGCATCACGCTCGATCGCGACCACAGTGGCACCGCGATCCAGCAGCGCCGCGGTGAGGCCTCCCTGGCCGGGGCCGATCTCGAGGACCACGTCGCCCTCGGCCGCCTCGGTGACGGCGGCGATCCGTGCGAGCAGCCCGGGGTCGTGCAGGAAGTGCTGCCCGAGCGCCTTGACACGGCGCACCCTAGACCCGGATCACGAGCAGGGTGCAGTCGTCGGTGCGTTCAGCGCCGAAGGCGTCGAGGTCGTCGCGTACGAACTGCACCAGCGCCGCCGGATCGAGTTCGCGCCCCGCCGCAAGGCGTGCCAGCAGCCGATCGCCGCCGTAGCGCTCCCCGTCGGCCCGGGCACCGTCGGTGAGGCCATCGGTGCAGAGCACCAGCAGGTCCTCGCCGGCCTGCCACGGAATCACGGCGCACCCGAACTCGCCGTGTTCCACCAGGCCGAGCGGTGGCGCGGTGGTCGCGAGCCGCACCGGATCGCCGGTGCGCGGCACCCGGAAGGCATACGGATGCCCGGCGTTCGAATAGCTGAGCGTGCCGGCCTCGGGATCGCACATCGCATAGACCAGGGTGAGGTACATCTCCGTGGTGGCCAGTTCGTCCTCGAGCGAGGTGCGAATCAGGGCGAGTGTGGCGTCGGGCGACGTGTCGATGTTCACATGGATGCCGGCGGCGGCCATCACCTGCGCCGCGATGAGCGCCGCCGAGAAGCCGTGCGACGAGACATCGCCGAGCATCACCCCGATCCGGCCGTGGCCGAGACGGGCGAAGGTGTAGAAGTCGCCGCCGAGTGATTCGGCGGCCTGGCTCCACACCGCGACCTCGGCCTCGCCCTGCAGTGCGACAGAGGTCGGCATCAGCTTGAGCTGGAGGTCGTGCGCGAGCTCCAGCTCGCGGGCAACCCGGAGCTGCTCACGCTCGGCCGCGGCGAGCCGGGCGTTCTCGATCGCGGCACCGATCTGCGTCCCGACCGCGGCGAGCAGCTTGGTCTCTTCCCGGGTGAACCGGCCACCACCCGCCCGGTCGGCCAGGGCGAGGGTGCCCACCACCCGTGCCGGCTGGCCGCTGGCGGCGTAGACCATCGGCACCACGAGCACCTCGCCCTCGACCCAATCGGGTTGCACCCCGCTCTGGACCCGTCGGGTGCGCACCGCACGCGCGACCACCACGTCGTCCGGCGCATCGACCGAGACGGCGTCGGGAATCATCTCGTCGTCGCCGTCGCCGACGAGGGCCACGAGCTGCAGCATGCCGTCGTCGCCGAGAATCCGGAGGCCGGCGCGGCGGGCACCGATCACGGCGCTCACCTCGCGGAGGATGTGGGTGGCCACCTGTTCGACCGGTTCGGAGCGCCCCAGCAATTGGCCGATCGAGTAGAGCAGGTCGATCTCCTCGTAGCGCGCGGCCAGCTCGGTGGTGAGCGCCAGCTGTCCCTGGTCGGCGTGCAGCACGGCCGCCACGATCGGCAGCACCCGGGCCACCAGGGCATCGGGGGACCGCGCGTCGTGCGGGACGACCTCGAGGTAGAGCTCGGCACTGCCGGGAATGGCGACAAACGCCGCAGCCGACTGCCCCGGCTCACGAGGAGCCCGGGGCGCCGCGGCGTCGGGGCCGGCGCGCAGCCGCCAGGTGGCTCCATCGAGCCGCCAGAGCCTGAGCGTCGCCCCCGCCAATGCACCCAACTGCGGCACGAGGCCGCGCAGGGTGCTCAGTGTCGGGGCAGAGTCATCCAGATGGTGTTTCCTCGGTCGTTGAAGACGACCTGCTCGGCGAGTCGTCGGATCATGAACAACCCGCGACCACGGGTGGCCTCGTGGCACTCGACCTCGGTGAGGTCGCGCACGCTGGCGTGATCGAATCCGTCGCCCTCATCGGCCACCGCCAGCACGATGTGTTCGTGGTGCACCTCGACCTCCACCAGCACCCGGCGACCCGGGTCGTTGGCATTCCCGTAGGTCATCGCGTTGACGATCGCCTCGGCGGTGACCGTGCGGAGTCGGAACCGGGCCCGGCCGGTGAGCGGGCCCTGCGCGCGACAACAGTCGACCACGGCCTCGACCGCCTCGCCGACCAGGGCGAGGTCGGTGGGCAGCACGAGCTCGAATCGGGCGGCACCGAGTGACGGCGCCGGGATGCGCCGGGCGGCAAATCCCATCGCCGGTCTCAGAATCCCGCGAGAGCCTCGTTCGCGGTCGGCGCGATCGCGAAGAGGGTGTCCAGCTTGGTCAGCTCGAAGAGCGAGCGCAGGTCCTCGTTGAGACCCGCGAGGCGCAGCTCGCCGCCGGCCTCGCGCACCCGCTTGTTGATCGAGACCAGTGCACCGAGGCCCGAGGAATCGATGTAGGCGGTGGCCGAAAAGTCGAGCACCAGCTTCCGGGCACCGGCCTCGACCGCGTCGGCGATCACCTGCTTGAGTTCCTGCCGATTCGCCACGATGAGCTGGCCCTCGACCGTCACCATCGTCACCCCATCGGGCGATTGCGTCGTCGTGATGGACATCGTTGTCAACGCTCCTGGAGAGATCCCGGGCGATTCGCGGCCTGAAGGGCCACCATCGCCGCCACATCCACAATATCATCGGGTGTCGCGCCGCGCGACAGGTCGGACATCGGTCGCGCCAGTCCCTGCAGCAACGGCCCGGCCGCCGTGGCCCCGGCCAGCCGCTCGGTGAGCTTGTAGCCGATGTTGGCCGCGTCGAGTGATGGAAAGACCAGCACATTGGCCCGGCCGGCGACCGGCGAGTCGGGACACTTGCGGGCGGCGACCTCCGGCACCAGCGCGGCATCGACCTGCAACTCGCCATCGGCGATCACCGCGGGCCGGAGCACCCGGAACCGTGCCAGGGCGTCCCGCACCGCCTCGGTCTCGGCACACTCAGCGCTGCCGTGGGTGCTGAACGAAAGGAAGGCCACCCGCGGCTCGTCGCCGACCAGGGCGCGGCGATCGTCGGCCGCTGCGGCCCCCGCGGCGGCGAGCTGAGCCGGGGTGGGCGATGGAATCACCGCCACGTCGGTGTAGGTGAGGATGCGGCCATCGGGCAGGCCGTGATACATCGCCGCGCTCACCGTGCCGAGGTCGTCGCGCATGCCGATCGCCCAGAGCGCCGCTCGCAACACCTCGGCCGTGGGCGCAACGGCGCCGGCCACACAACCATCGGCCTCACCGTGGGCCACCAGCGCGGCCGCGAAGCGCAGCCGATCGGCAGCCAGATCGAGCGCATGCAGTCCATCGCGCACCGCCTCCGGACGACGGGCCCGGAGCAGATCGGCCGCGGCCTGAAGGGCCGGGTCGTCGGGGGCCGGACGCTCGCCCGCGACCAGGAGCCGTGGCTCGGCAATCCCCAGTTCCCGGAGTGTCCCGGCGGCGGCGATGATTCGCGGGTCATCTCCCTCAGGGAAGACCAGCCGCACGGCCAGCCCCGCCGCCCGACGGCGCACCAGCTCCCGCAGGCTCATTCGCGGAATCGATCGGCCAGGGCGCGCGCCACCTCGGGATGCACCAGGCCATCGAGGCTGCCACCGAAGCGGGACACCTCGCGCACCAAGGACGACGACAGATAGGTCAGGTCGATCGCCGGTACCATGAAGACCGTCTCGAGCTGCGAATTGAGGCGACGGTTCATCAGTGCCATCTGGAACTCGTTCTCGAAGTCGCTCACGGCCCGGAGACCGCGCACCGCCATCGTGGCGCCGCGCTCGCGGGCGAAGTCGGCCAGCAGACCGGCGAACGACGCGAACTCGATCCGTGGTTCGTCGCCGAGCGCCACCTGCAGGAGTCGCAGGCGCTCCTCCACCGAGAAGAGCGGCTGCTTGCCGGGATTGATCGCCACGGCAACCACGAGATGGTCGCAGAGGCCGAGAGCCCGCCGGGCCAGGTCCTCGTGGCCTCGGGTCGGCGGGTCGAACGAGCCTGGATAGATGGCGATGCGCGTCATGGGGCCCGGAGGAAGGTGACGGCCACGTCGCCCCAGCGGCGCGTCTCGCCGCCGGCGACCTGGACCTTGGGAGCATGCTCCACCGCCAGCAGCGGTGCAAACGGGGCGGCCAGCCAGCGCTCGGCCAGTCGCGGCGCGAAATCGATGGTGAACGGCGGATCGGCAAGCACCACGTCGTATGTGCCCGGCGCGATCGTGTCGAGGAACCGCATCGCGTCGCCTCGCCGCACCACGGTGTGCGGGGCGGCGTCGAGCGCCGCGATGTTCGCCGCCAGGGCATCGAGCGAGGCGCGATGCATCTCCACGAAGGTGGCATGCGACGCGCCGCGCGACAGCGCCTCGAGCCCCAGGGCGCCACTCCCCGCAAAGAGGTCGAGCACCCGCGCCCCGGCAAGCTCGGGCGTGAGGATCGCCAGCCACGCCTCGCGGACCCGCTCGGCGGTCGGCCGCACCCGTCGGTCGCGCGGCACCATCAGGCGCCGCCCACCCCAGGTGCCGCTCACGATCCGGGTCATCCGTCGCTGGGCCCGAGGGCCAGCACTCGTGCCTGCAGCGTGCTGCGGCCCTGCCACTCGTTGCGCTCGAGCCGGAACGCCACGTCGACCGGGTCATCCTGGAAGGTGGCGGCACGGTCGGCCCAGTTGAAGGCGATGGCGTCGAGCCGATGATTCTCCGCCTCGAGAGTGGCCTTGAGGTGATTGCTGCCCACGGTGCGGACCCCGCCCAGACGGGCGCGGCGGAGCCCGAAGACCGGGGCCGGATTGCCCATCCCGCAGGGCTCCAGGTGGCGGCCCCAGCGCTCGAGGTCCTCGCTCACGTCGCCGGCCGCCAGCTCGAGGTCCACTCGCTGCTCGGGGCCGAGTTGCTCGACCGGCAGTCGATCGCGCGTGAGCGCATTGAATCGCTCGCGAAACGCCGCAACCTGATCGCGACGGATCGTGAGCCCCGCCGCCATGTGATGGCCACCGAAACGCTCGAGCAGGTCGCCGCAGGCGACCAGCGCCCCGTGCAGGTCGAAGTGCTCGATGCTGCGTCCACTGCCCTTGCCGGTCTCGCCGTCGAGCCCGATCAGGAAGGTCGGTCGGCCGAACCGCTCCACCACGCGCGACGCCACGATCCCCACCACCCCCGGGTGCCAGCCATCGCCGGCCAGCACAATGGCGCGATGCTGCTCGGGGTCGCCGAACTCACGCTCCACCACCGCCAAGGCGTCCTCGAGGATCGACTGGTCGATCGCCTGCCGGTTGCGATTGAGCTCTTCCAGCCGTGTCGCGAGCGCCTCGGCCTCGGCCGGATCGTCGGTCAGCAGGAGCCGAAGCCCGTCGCTGGCCTCCGCGATGCGGCCGGTCGCGTTGAGGCGTGGAGCCACGATGAAGCCGACCTGGCCCGCGCGGACCTCGTCGCGATCGACGCCGGCGGCGGCCAGCAGTGCACGGACACCCGGCCACCGCGAGTGCGGCAGCAGCCGCAGGCCGTGCTTGACCAGGACCCGGTTCTCGCCGACCAGGGGCACCACGTCGGCGATCGTGGCGAGCGCCACGAGATCGAGCAGGTGCCAGGGAAAGTTCTCCGGCAGCCCCAGTGGCGACTGCAGCGCCTGGGCCAGCTTGAACGCGATCCCGGTGCCCGAGAGCGTGGTGAGACCGGAGCGGTCGCCGGGCTGCTGCGGATCGACCACCGCGTGTGCCGGCGGCAGCGTGGCACCGGGCAGGTGGTGATCGGTGACGATCACCGTGAGACCGCGTTCCCGGGCCGCGGCCACCGTCTCGACCGCGGTGATGCCGCAGTCGCAGGTGACGATCAGCCGGGCACCGAGTCGTTCGGCCTCCCGGAGCCCCGCGGGGCCGAAGTCGTAGCCATCGCGCAGCCGGTTCGGGACGAAGCCATGCACGTCGGCGCCGGCGGCCTGCAGGGTGCGCACCAGCAACGCGGTGGCACACTGGCCGTCGACATCGTAGTCGCCATGGACCAGGATGGTCTCGCCGGCGGTGACGGCCGAGGTGATCGTCTCGACGGCGGTGGCCATGCCGGCGAGGCGACCTGGATCGCTGAGCGTGGAGAGGTCGGGACGCAGGAAGCTACGGGCGGCTGCCGGGGTGGCATGACCGCGCTGCACCAGGAGGGCGGCAAGCGGCAGGGGCAGGTTGAGGGCCGCGGCGAGGGTACGCGCCGCGTCGCGGTCGGGGACCGGGGCGAGACGCCAGCGCGGCGTCGGCGCCAGCCGGGTTCCCGGCAAGACGGTCAGGCCGTCACCTCCTCCATGTACAGCAGCGCACCGCACATCTCGCACCCCTCGAGCAGCAGACCTTCGGCCTGCAGCTGCCCGATGCGCGAGCGCGGGATCGCGGTGTAGCAGGCGGTGCAGATGGCGTTGTTCGCCGGCACCAGCACTTCCGTCTTGCGCGAATTCCGCAGTCGGTCGTAGCGGGTGCGCAGGGTGCGATCGAGTTGGCTCGCTGCTGCCTCGCGCTCCTCCTTCGCGGCATCGTGCTCGACGGTGGCGGTCTCGATCTGCTGGGCCAGCGTCTCGCGCTGCTCGGCCTGCTCGCTCTCGAGGACGGCCAGCTGTTCTTCGGCGGCGGCGACCGCCGCCTCGCGCTGGGTCGCTTCCTCGGCCAGCCGCAACCACTCGCTCTCCTCCTGCGCCAGGATGCTGCGAGCCAGTTCCACGTCGGCCATCAACTGGGCGGCCACTCGCGGGTTGCGCTCCTGCTCCAGCCGCTCACGGCGCCGCTCCTGATGGGTCCGCTGGGTCTCGAGCTTCTCGGCCCGCTCGTCACGACGGGTGGCGCTCTCCTCCAGGCCTCGCCGCGCCGAATCGATCTGGTGGCGTGCCGCCTCCAATGCTTCGTCGAGGGCCGTGCGCTCGGCTTCGAGCTCGGCGAGGCTGCTTGCCAGCTCGGCAAGTCGGCGATCCTTGCCCTGGACCTCGAGCAGCTTGGGCAGGTCTGGATGCATCGGGTGTCACTCCTCGGAATCGGTTCGGCCGCGGCCGCGTCGCGACCGCCGGGTGGTAGCAAGATACATCTGGAATCGGGCCTGCCCCTCGGGACTGAGCGCCCGCCAGCGTCGGTTCATCTCCATCGGGTCCGTCTCGGCCCCGATCTCGGGGAAGACGAGCATCTCCTCAAGCGCCGCCAGGGCACCGACATACTCCCGATCGGCCTCGGGCCCGCTGACCGGCTCGCCACCCCCGACAAGGCGTTCCCACACCTCACGGCCCCGATCGTCGAGCGCTGCCAGGGCATCGCCGACCGGTGCGCCTTCGGGGAGGGCCACCAGGGCTTCGTAGATCTGCCGGAAGGCCGGCACGGCGAAGCGGTCGGGCGCGACTTCCCCTCGGGCCCGCTCCAGCCACTCCGGACGATGCAGCAGCAGCCGGAGGAGCTTGCGCTCGATTGACGCGCCGGGGGTCCGGGGGACGCCGGCGAGCGGGGCCTCCGGACGACTCGGCGGCTGGCTCCTCGGTGGTGGAGGCGGCGGCGCCGGCCGGGCCCGGACCGCGGCGGTCTCCTCGGCCACGGTGTCGCGGGGAATGCCGAGGCGCTCGGCCACCCGCGAGATGTAGAGCTCGCGGGTCACCGAATCGGTCGCTGCTCGCAACGTCGGCAGCAGCCGGTCGAGCGCCTCGCGGGCCTTGTGCACGTCGGCGAACCAGCCGTGGCGCTCGAGGAGCTGCAGCTTGCGCTCCAGCACGTCGACCGAGTCGTCGAGCAGGGCGGTGACCGCCGCGGCCCCGCCCCGCCGGGCCACATCGTCGGGATCCTCGTCCCTCGGGCATCGTGGCGACCCGCACCCGCACCCCCTCGGCGAGGAGCGCATCGGCGGCCCGGAAGGTCGCCCGGAGCCCCGCCGCGTCCGAGTCGTAGCAGAGGACCACCTCACCGGTGTAGCGGTGCAGCAACTTGGCCTGCGCCTCGGTGAGCGCGGTGCCCAGCGGCGCCACCACATGATCGAGGCCGACCAGCGAGAGCCGCAGGGCGTCGAAGTAGCCCTCCACCACCACCGCACACTCTGCCTTGCGGATCGCCAGCTTGGCGACATGGATGTGGTAGAGCTGCTCGCCCTTGTGGAAGATCGGGGTCTCGGGCGAGTTGAGGTACTTCGGCTCGCCGGGGCCGAGCAGTCGCCCACCGAAGCCGACCACGCGGCCGCGGAGATCGTGGATCGGGAAGAGCAACCGGTTGCGGAAACGCG
The DNA here is from genome assembly GCA_963817715.1 of uncultured Gemmatimonadales bacterium. GTDB lineage: Bacteria > Gemmatimonadota > Gemmatimonadetes > Gemmatimonadales > GWC2-71-9 > Palsa-1233. The sequence continues at coordinate 339,581 of CAWFPG010000004.1, read as the reverse complement.
GAAACGAGGAGCCGTCGTCGCGTCGCTGGAGCAGCGCCGCCTCCTCGAGCACGGCTTCGCCGATCCCCAGCTCGCGCATCGCCGCCAGGAAGGCGTCGCCCTTCGGGGCCCAGCCCAGTCCGTGTTCCGCCGCGGCGTCGAGCGAGAACTCGCGGCCCTGCAGGTAGCGTCGAGCCGACTCGGCGTCGGGCGCCTCGCGCAGCTGGCGCGCGTACCACGCCTGTGCCGCATCGCAGGCCTGGAACAACGGTTCGCGCGGATCGGGCCCGGCCCGCTCGGCCTGCTCCGGAATCACGATGCCCACCCGCCGCGCCACCTCGCGGACCGCGCTCGGATAATCCATCCCGAAGCGCTCGCGATACCAGGTGAACACGTCGCCCGCGGCATGACAGACGAAGCAGTAGTAGAGGTTCTTGCGGGGGATCACCGAGAAGTTGCGATGCTTGCCGCCGTGGAACGGACACGGCCCGCGCCAGTCGCTGCCGGTGCGCTTGAGTTGCACCGACTCCTGGACGATCTCCAGCAGGTCGGCCGCGTCGCGGACCTGCTCGATCAGCTCGTCGGGGATCCGGGCCATCAGGCCAGCACCGCGATCGTCACGCCGGTGCCACCCTGCTGACGCGGCGCAAAGTCGAACGACGCGACCCGCCGGTCGCCACCCAGCAGCTCGCGGACCACCTCCCGAAGCACCCCGGTACCCATGCCATGAATGATGCGCAGATGCGGCTGCTCCGCCAGCACCGCCCCGTCGAGGGCCGCCAGCACCACCGTCTCCGCCTCGTCGGCGCGCATCCCGCGCAGGTCGATCTCCCAGGCGGCCTCGCGGGCCGGTTCGTCGGGGAGTCGCGGGGTCGGCCGGACCACCGGCGCGGCCTCCCGCGGCGCCAGTCGGGTGACCGCCGTTGCCTTCACCACCAGCCGCATGGCGCCCGACCTGCACCACGACGCGGCCGTCGCCCCGGAGCTCGGCAACCTCGCCGGCCGCCCCGGTGGAGAGCCGGACCCGATCCCCGACCGCCAGCTGACCGGGCTGGGCCACCTGCTCCACCGTGTCGTCGTCGAGTACGTCGCCTTCGGCCCGGATGCCCTCTTCCACCAACCGGCGCGCCTCCCGGGCCGCCGCCTCGTCGGCCGCCCCCTTGGCCAGGGCCAGGGCGTCCTCCACCCGACGGCGGGCCTCGAGCAGGTAGGCCCGGGCCTGCTTGGCCCGCTCCCGCTCGGCTTCCTTCTCCGCGCGGCGGAGTTCGGCCTCACGGGCCCGCTGTGAGGCCTCATGGGAGGCGACGACGGCCTCGCGGCGATCGACGTCGACCGTCCGCTCGATCAGCTCGGTGCTCGTCGTGTCGCAGCTCCTGTTCCCGCGACTCCACGCTGGCCAGCAACCGGTCGAGTTCGCGCTCGGCCTCGGGCACCAGTGCCTCGGCAGCGTCGAGCACCGCCGCTGACACGCCGAGACGCCGGGCGATCGCGATCCCGTAGGAGCGACCCGGAATCCCCTTGGTGAAGCGGTAGGTCGGCGAGAGCGTCGCCGCGTCGAACTGCAGCGACCCGTTGACGACCCCGGGGACCGCGGTGGCGAGGGTCTTGAGCGCGCCGAGATGGGTGGTGGCGATCGTGAGCACCCCGCGCCGGGTGAGCTCCTCGAGCACCGCCATTGCCAGGGCGCCGCCCTCCGCCGGATCGGTGCCGCTGCCGATCTCGTCGAGGATCACCAACGAGGTCCGATCGGCGCCGTCGAGGATCCGGCGCAACTCGGCCACGTGGGCCGAGAAGGTCGACAGGTCGGCCTGCAGCGACTGGTGATCGCCGATGTCCACGAAGACCAGATCGACCAACGGCACCGCCGATTCGGCTCCCAGCGGCGGAATCACCCCGCTGGCGGTGAGCAGCAGCGCCAGCGCCACGGTCTTGAGCAGCACGGTCTTGCCACCGGTGTTGGGCCCCGAGATCAGCAGGGTGCGCTCATCCGGCTCCAGCACCAGCGTGAACGGCACCACGTCGACGCCGCGGGCGAGCAGCAGCGGGTGCCGCGCGTCGCGCAGCGCGAGGGCACCACCCGGGCCGGTCAGTTCCGGTCGCTCGGCACCGCAGTCGAACGCCCATGCGGCGCGCGCGACGATGGTGTCAACCGACACACTCATCTCGTGCAGTGCGACGATCGCCTCGCGTTCGGGTCGCAGCGCCTCGGTGAGCGCGCGGAGCACCGCGAGCACCTCGCGCTCTTCGGCAATGATCGCCGCCCGGAGCGCATTGCCGAGCGGAATCGCCGCGGTCGGCTCGATGAACAGCGTGCCCGCCGAGCCGGACTCATCGTGGATGATCCCGTCGGGGCGATGGCGCGCATCGCGGCGGACCGGGATCACGTAGCGACCGCCTCGCATCGTGACCGCACCTGCCCCGGCGGCATCGAGGTCCCTGAGAATCGTCTCGAGTCGCTTGATGAGCCGCTCACGCGATGCGTGCACCTCCCGGCGGGCAGCGGCCAGCGCGGGCGATGCCCCGTCGAGCAGCTCGCCATCGTCGTCGATCGCGCGATCGAGGTCGCGGGTGATCGTGGTGGCGATGGGCGGCACCCGCAGCTCGGCGAGTCGAGGAGCCGCCTCCGCGATGCGTTCCAGCTCGGTGGCGATCACCCGACCGGCAGCAAGGCTGTGGCGGACATCGGCCAGTTCCCCCAGCTCGAGCACGCTCCCCTCGACCCGGAGTCGGGCCAGTGCACCACGGAGCGCCGGCACGGGGGGCACGTCGAGCCGTTCGCCCCGCCGGTGCAACGTGAGCACCTCGGCGACGCGATCGAGTTCGGTGGTGATGGCGTGGGGATCAGTGCCGGGGCAGAGTGCCCGGAGCCGGGCCGCGGCGACCTCGCCCGCCGCACGGCCGGCGACAACCTCGAGGACGGCAGCGAACTCGAGCGAAGCGAGCGCCGCCGCCTGTCCGTCGGCGGTCATCCCTGGCCGAGCGTCTCGCGGGCGATCCGGTTGACGGTCCTGCCGTCGGCCTTGCCCTTGAACTGGCCCATCAGGCGCCCCATCAGCTTGCCAAGATCACTCGCCCCGGCGGCGACGGCGGCCTCGGCCGCGGCCCGGATCTCGGCCGGATCGGCCTCGGGCGGAAGGTAGTGCCGCAGCGCGTCGAGCTCGGCCTGCTCCCGCCCGGCGAGGTCGGGACGATCGGCCTTGGTGTACTGCTCGACCGAATCCTGTCGCTGCTTGATCTGCTTGCGAAGCACCTCGACGACCTCGTCCTCGGTGAGGTCGCGCGACACTTCGAGCTCGCGGTTCTTCAATGCGGCAAGGACCGTCCCCAGCAGCAGGGTCCGGTCCTTGTCAACAGCCTTGCGTGCGGCGACCTGGTCGCTGCGCAGCCTGGCGAGGAGCTCAGGCACGGGAACGTCCACGACGGTTCTTCCGCTGGGCCGCGTTCATCTTCCGCTTCTTCTTCTCGCTCGGCTTTTCGTAGTGCCGATGCTTGCGAAGGTCAGAAAGGATGCCCGCCTTCTCGCACTTCTTCTTGAAGCGCTTGAGTGCCCGCTCGAAGCTCTCGTCATCGTGGATGATGACTTCCGACATTCCGTGAATCACCCCTCTCGAGCCCCCGGCGAGGGGGCGGTTGGTGCATAGACACGGAAAGGTAAGCCGGAGCGACAGTTGCGGAAAGGGGCGAGGGGGCTGGCGCAGCCGCCTCGCGCGTGCCCCGTGCCTCGGCCCGCTCACGCCTCCATGTGATCAGCCACCCAGCGCGCCGAGGTCCCGCAGACCGAACAGGCCGCCTTGCCGCCGCCATAGAGCACCATCTCGGCCTCGGCTTCACAGGTCGGGCAGGTCGCGGTCACGGTTCGCAGGCCCTCGGTGGGAAGGCCGAGCCGCACCAGACGGGCCACCATCGAGCCGGGAGCTGCCGCACCGATCGGGCACATCGCCCCGGTGCACTCGTCGCCAATCTCGAGGCAGACGACCTCCTCGTCGTGCAGGGTCGCCTGGCCGTTGTGGGCCGGCGCCTCGGAGATCATCACGCGCACCTGCCGGTCACAGGCGGAACAGTAGACCTTGGTGCCTTTCATCGGTCCCTCCGGGTCAGAACGTCAGGCCTGTCGTGTTCAGGCCAGGGGCAATACCTCGGCGCGCGACACCAGCGACCGGACCAGTCGCTCGGCCTCGCCCTGTGGCAATCCGAACGTGGCGGTGGCCGCCGCATCGGCATCCATGCACTGGTCGGCCTGCACCGTCACGCTGTGCAGCGGACCACCACGGGGCACCGCGGTGGTGGGGTCCATCAGGTGGTGATAGCGGTGTCCGTGCCAGGTGAAGAACTGGGCATAATCGCCCGATGTCGCGACGGCGCGGTCGCTGATCTTCAGCGTCGCCGCCATGATATCGGCCTGGTGCGGCGAGCGGATCCCGACCGACCAGGGGCCACCGTCGGGGGCCTCGCCCAGCGCGTAGAGGTCACCACCGACGTTGACGATCGCGTCGGTCACGCCGGCCTCGCGGAGCGCCCTCACGGCGAGGTCCACGCCATGCCCCTTGGCGATCCCGCCGAGATCCAGGCGCACGCCCGGGTCGGTGAACCGGACCGCGGTCGAGCGGGGACCACGAGCGAGGTCGACGTGGCGCCAGAACTGACGACCGGCGAGCGGTTGCACCGCTCCTGCCGGTGGAGGCTGGTGTCGGTCGGCCACATCCCACAGCTCGATGACCGAGCCGAGGGCGGGATCGAAGCGCCCGTCGCTGGCCGAGGCCCACTCGAGCGCCCGGGCCAGCACGGTCGCGGTTGCCGGGGCCACCGCGACGCCCTCGCGGCCGGCCGCGAGGTTGGCCCGGCCGATATCCGAGCCGTCGCTGAACCGGGTCATCTGCCGCTCGACGCGCCGCAGCACGTCGAACGCAGCGTCGATCGCGCGTTCGGCCAGGGGCGTGTCGTGATGCACCACGGTGAGCTCGGCCATGGTGCCCATCACCGGCATTGAGCGGCGCACCATGAGGCGGCGGCGCAGGGCGGCCAGCGGCAGCCCCGCAAGCACGAAGAGGCCGATCCCGACCCCGACGAAGCGGCGCCGATCCCAGCTGGGGCCCAGGCGTTCATCAACCGACACGAGTCTCCTCCTTGTACGTGGCACACGCGCTGCCGCATCCGGGACAGTGTCCGGTGCAGCCGCGGCCGCCCACGATTCCGTAGATCACGAACAGCAGCGCGACGGCGCCGATCCCGATCGCCGTGGTGATCATCCGGCCCCCAACCCCGCGAAGCCCATGAAGGCGAGCGACAGGCAGGTGGCGATCATCAGCGTGAGCCCGAATCCCCTGGCGGCACCGGGGATCTCGGCCAGCTCGGTGCGCTCCCGGATCGAGGCCATCAGCACCAGCGCGAGGGTGAGGCCCAGCCCGGCGCCCAGCGCGAAGGCCAGGCCCTCGAGCAGGGTGTAGCCGCGGTTGGTCTGGAAGATCGCCAACCCCAGGATGGCACAGTTGGTGGTGATCAGCGGCAGGTAGATCCCCAGCGCCCGGAAGAGCGCCGGCGAGATCTTCTTGATCGCCATCTCGACGATCTGCACCAGCGAGGCGATCACCACGATGAACGCGATGATGCGCAGGAACGGCGCCGCCACCAGCACGTAGGCGTTGAGCAGCCAGACCGCGAGCGCGGTGATCACCATCACGAAGATGTTGGCCACGCCGAGGCGCAACGCCGTCGACACCTGACCGGTGACCCCGAAGAACGGGCAGAGCCCGAGGAACAGGGTCAGCGTGAAGTTGTTGACCAGCAGCGCCGAGATCAGGATCCAGGAGAGGTCCTTCATGCCGCCTCCCCCGCCCCGACGGACCGACGCCGTCGCGTGGCCAGCCACCCGAGCACCAGCATCAGCGCACCGAGCGTCAGGAAGCCGCCCGGCGGGAGCACCATGATCACCCACGGCTCGAAGTGCGGACCGAGGATGTCAACGCCCAGCAGCGCGCCGGTGCCGAGCAGTTCGCGCACCGCGCTCATCAGCACCAGGATCACCGTGAAGCCGGCGGCCGTGCCCAGCGCGTCGATCGCGGAGCGCACCACGCCGTTGCGCGACGCGAAGGCCTCGGCACGACCGAGAATCATGCAATTGACGACGATCAGCGCCACGAATGGTCCCAGCTGCTTGTGCACGGTCGGCACCGTCGCCTCGAGCAGCATGTCGGCGATCGTCACGAACGTCGCGATGATCAGCACATAGGAGGTGATCCGCACCTCGTGCGGGATCAGCTTCTTGAGCGAGGCCACGAGCACGTTCGACCCGAGCAGCACGAAGGCTGTCGCCCCCGCCATGGCGAGGCCGTTGGCCACGCTGTTGGTCACGGCCAGGGTGGGACAGAGTCCCAGCATCTGCACCACCACCGGGTTCTCGCGCCAGACGCCCCGGAGGAAGTCGTCGAAGGTCGCCGGCTGCGCCGCGGCGGTCATGGGGCGCCTCCCTGCAGGTACGCCTGCAACAGCGGCTGCCACCGCTGCGTGGCATTGTTGATGATCCGGATCACCGCGCGCGACGAGATGGTGGCGCCGGTGATCGTCTGCACCTGGTTGGGCGTCGCAGGGCTGCCCTTCACTCCCTCGAGCGGCGCGTGGACCCCGGCGAATTCGCCCATGAACGCCGGCCGATCGATCTTGTCGCCGAGTCCCGGCGTCTCCTTGTGGGCGAGAATCTTCATGCCCAGCAGGGTGCCGTCGCGGGGCTCGATTCCGAAGATCAGCGAGATCACGTCGGAAAAGCCTGGCTCGGCGGCGGTCACCGCCGCGCCGACCATCGCCCCATCGGCGTCATAGCCGAGGAAGGCGCGCTCGAGCCCCCGCGGATCGGTGCCATCGGGGAGGGCGTCGACCAGCGCCCCATCGACGAGATAGAGGGTGTCGAGGCGTGCCGGCTCCTTGAGCACCTCGCGGACCGCCGCCTCGACCAGGGCGGCGCGGTGCGCCTCGATGGTCGGCAGGGTGCGGGCGTAGACGGTCACGATCAGCCCGCCGGCCAGCGCCCCGGCGATTCCCAGGGTGGCCAGCAGTCGCCACGAGGAGACCTTGGGCGGCGTTTCGGTCGGCGGTGGCCCGCCATGCGCGTGGCCCGTCATGCCCGCACCCTCCGCCCGGTCCCGAAGACCCGCGGTTGCGTGAAGCGATCGATGAACGGCACCGTCGCGTTCATCAGCAGGATGGCGTACATCACGCCCTCCGGGAGGCCACCCCAGATGCGGATCACGACCACCAGCACCCCGATCCCGGCCCCGAACACCCAGCGACCGGCATTGGTCACCGGCGAGGTGACCATGTCGGTCGCCATGTACACCGCGCCCAGCATCAACCCGCCGGAGAGGAGCATGAACGGCACTGGTGGCCAGGCCGCATTCATCAGGTGGAGCACCGCGGCGAGCAGCGCGGTGCTGCCCAGCACGCTCACGGGGATCCGCCAGTTGAGGTAGCCGCGCCACGCCAGGTAGAGCCCACCGAGCAGGATCACCACCACGGCGGTCTCGCCCAGCGAGCCGGCGGTGTTCCCGAGGAAGAGATCGGGGACCGGTGTGAGGCGCCCCTCGAACTTGAAGAGGCCGAGCGGCGTCGCCTCGGTGATGGCGTCGGTCACGCCGTGGGTGAACGGCAACGCGAAGGTGTCGCCGGCCAGGGTCCAGAACCCCTGGCCCGGCTGGGGCCAGGTGGTGATCGCCACCGGGAATGCTGCCTGCAGGAACGCGCGACCCACGAGCGCCGGGTTGAAGACGTTCTGCCCCAATCCGCCGAAGACGATCTTGCCGATCCCGATGCCGACCAGTCCACCCAGCATCGCCATCCAGAGCGGCATCCCGGCCGGCAGGCAGAGCCCCAGCAACAACCCGGTGATCACCGCCGACCCGTCGGCGATGGTGCCGCCCTGCCCGAAGAGGCGCTCGGCCAACAGCGCCCCGAGCGTGGCCGCGGCAATCACCAGCAGGGCACTCACCCCGAAGAACCAGCCCGCCACGGCGACCACTGGCACAAGGCTCAGGACCACGTGCCACATGATCCGCGGGGTCGAGTCGGGTGCCTTGAGGTGCGGCGATGCGGTGACGATCAGCGGAGGGGTCGTCATGGTCATGCCGCCCGCTGCCGCCGGAGCGCCACCTTGCCGACCTGGAAGAGCTGCGACAGCGGGATGTTCGAGGGACAGACGTAGGAACAGGAGCCGCAGAGCATGCAGTCGGCGAGGTGCGCCTCGGCCATCGCCTCGTAGCGGCCCACCCGGGCCAGGTCACCGAGCAGCGATGGGTTGAGGAAGACCGGACAGGAGTCCAGGCAGCGGCCACAGTGAATGCAGGGGTAGACCTGTTCGCCGCGGGTCTCATCGCGCGCGAGCACGACCACCCCGGTGGTGCCCTTGGTGATCGGCACGTCGAGGTTGGCCTGTGCCAGTCCCATCATCGGTCCGCCCGCCACGACCTCGGCGGCATCGGCGGTGAGCCCGCCGCAGTAGGCAAAGAGATCACGCAGTCGGGTGCCCACCGGCACGATCAGGTTGGCGGGCTTGCGCAGGCCGTGGCCGGTGACCGTCACGATCCGTTCGATCAGCGGCAAGCCGGTCTCGAACACCTCGGCGATCGCGGCGGCGGAACCGACATTCTGCACCACGACCCCGGCGGTGACCGGCAGCTTGCCCGAGCCCACCTCGACCCCGGTGACCGCGTGGATGAGCATCTTCTCGGCGCCCTGCGGATACTTGACGGTGAGGGGCAGGATGGTGACGTCGAGGTCGTCCGGCATGGTCCGCTCGAGTGCCGCCACCGCATCGGGCTTGTTGCGCTCGATCCCGATCACCACCCGCTCCACACCGAGCGTCTGCATCATCACCCGGATGCCGAAGTGCACCCGCTCGGGATACTCCACCATGGTCCGGTGATCCGAGGTCAGGTACGGCTCGCACTCGGCACCATTGATGATCAAGGTGTGCACGGGCTGGTCCTTGGGTGGCGCCAGCTTCACGTGGGTCGGGAAGCCGGCACCGCCCATTCCCACCACACCGGCATCGCGCACCGCGGCGACCACCTCGTCGGCGCTGAGCCCCTCCCACCGGGGCACCAGTCGGGGCCTCGGGACCTGGGGCGCGTAGGGATCGACCGCAATCCGCACCGCCATCGCCATCGAGCCGTCGGGATGGGGGGCCAACTCGACCCCGGCGACGATGCCGGCGGCCGAGGCATGAATCGGCACCGAGATGTAGCCGTCGGCCTCGCCCACCTTGTCACCGCGCTCCACCCGGTCGCCGACCCTGACGCAGAGCGTGGCTGGCGCGCCGGCGTGTTGCCGCAGTGGCAGCACCAGCTCCTCGGGGTACGGCATTCGTCGGATCGGCAGCTGGTTGGTGAGCGCCTTGGCCTCCGGAGGATGCACCCCATGACGGAACCCCTTGCCGGTCCGCATCAGGCGAAGCGCTCCGCCCGCTTGACCCACTTCTCGAGGTCCTTCTCCTTCGGATTGAGCGGCGTCCCGGGGTGGATCAACGACACCGGGCAGCGTTCGGCGGCCAGCACCAGTTGCTGAAAGGTCCCCGCCGTCGGGTCCTTGATGTAGGCCTGCTTGTCGTCGTTGTAGGCGAACATCCGGTTGTTCAGGTTGGTGCACTCGTTGCACGTCGTGCAGCGGATCGTGTCGATGTACGCCTCCATCTCGAGGCCGTCATCGTCATCGTCGTCGTCGGTCGCCGCGGCCGGGGCAGCGGCGGTCGCGGTCGGTTCGGGTGCCGGCTCAGGCGGCGGAGTCGGAGTCGCCGGTGGCGCGGCAGTCGCCGTGACGGTTGCCGGCTCGGGTTCCGCCACCGCGGCACCGTTGCCAGCGGCAGCGGCCGCGGCCACTCCCGGGATCGAGGTGAGCAGCTCGGCGATTGCCGCCCCGCCACCCTGCTTCACCAGACTCTCCACCAACCGCCGGGCAATCTGCCGCGGATAGCTGGCCCGCATCGCGGCCAGGTTGGTCTCGAACTCGGCCCGCAGCGCTGCCTCGCGCTTGGCGTAGTCGTCGTCGAGGTCGCGCGAGACGGCCTCGCGGACGCTGTCGCCCACCTCGACCCCGGCGAGTTGCCGGAGCTGGGACCAGAACTCCAGTCGTTCCCGCGCGAGCCCAACGATCGTCAGCGACACCCGGAGCCGCCGCAGGCGGCGGTCCGCGGTGACACCGTGGATGAACGGCTCCTTCCCCGCGCGATCCTCCGGTGCCAGCGCCAGGTACTCGTGGAACGGCACCATGTCGTCGTGCCAGTCGTCGCGAGGGACGTCGCTGAATTGCGGCTTGAAGCGTGCCTCGGTGGCGGCCCAGTCGGCGATCGTCAGCGGCAGGGTCATCACCTGCTCGACCCCATCATCGTTGACGTAGGTGAGCGAGTACTCCGGCCAATCACTCTCGATCGACGGGTTACCCTCGAGCGAGAGACAATCCGCGATGGTGCTCCCGCCGTCCGGGTCGTAGGTCAGGAACGGGAACGCGCGGCTCTCGAGCGACAGCCGGGCCGCGTGCTGGGACCAGTCGTCGGCGAGGCCGTGCTCCACCGGGCACGGCGTGTAGATGTTGAAGACCGCCGGCCGACGCTTGCCGAGACCCTGCAGCACCCCGGCCAGCATGTGCGACGCGGCCGCCTGCGACGACTGGTGCACGAACACCCCGCGGTGGGCGATCGCCAGCAGGCCGAGTTCCTTCCGCACCTCGGTCTTGCCCGACTGGGCCTTGCCGAACGCCGACATGTCGGCGACCTGACCGGTGTAGCCACTGGTGCAGGCCTGTCCGCCAGTGTTGGAGTAGACCTGGGTATCGAGCACCACCACGCGGATCGGCTTCCCCGAGGCAAGCAGCCGCGAGAGGTTCTGGAAGCCGATGTCGAGCATCGCCCCGTCGCCGCCCATCGCCACCATCGGCGGGCAGAGCGCAAACTCCTCATCGGTGAACTCGTGCCAGTCGAGTGAGTCGTGCTCGCCCGGGGCCGGTCCGTTCACCGCGCGCCCCTCGGCCATGGCCCGGGCCCGGCGCACCGCCAGGAAGCCGTCGGCCATCTTGCGCATCTGGGCCTCGAAGACCCCGATGGCGATCGAGGGCGCATCCTGGAAGAGGTGGTTCACCCAGGGGAACGGATACGGGTTGTACGGATAGGTGCTGCCCCACACCGACGAACAGCCGGTGGAGTTGGCCATCGCCATCAGCGCCCGGCCCTTGCCGCTCGGTCCCTCGGTGTAGCGCCACCGCAGGTCGCGCAGCTCCCGCAGCGACTCGGTCAGCGCCGCCAGCTCGCGATGGGCCTCGTCGTCGACCGGGACCGCCACGCTGGTGTCGGCGGCGGCGGCCTCGTCGAGGTCGGCGTGCCGAGCCAGCAGCTCACGAGCCTTGCCGTCGAGGGTGGTGATGAGCGCATCGAGATCGGCCACGTGGCGCCGCACTCGCGGGGCCATCTGGGCGTGGATCGCCGAGACGATCAGGTGCACCGCCGTCTTCTCGCCGCAGCCCATGCAGGCGCCGTCGCCACCCACCATCGACCGATAGGCCTCCTTCTTCAGGAGCAGGGTCGGCAGCACGCCGATCCCCTCGTCGATGTCGTGGATCGTGACGAATCGGTCGTCGGTGTCCGGCAGGTGGTTCCACATCGACCAGTTGCGGCGCAGCCGGGCGAGGTTGTCCTGGTCCTGGTGCACCGTCACCAGCGCACCGTCGGGACAGACCTCCACGCACAGGTTGCAGCCCTTGCACGCCTCGGGGTTGACCGTCACCGACAGCAGCCCGCCGGTCCCCTTCTGCTTCGACTCGTGGGCATCGAAGTAGGGCCGCGTCCGCGCCAGCGGGAACTCGGCCAGGCGCGCCTGGATGACCGCCTGCTCGGCGTCGACGTCGGCACGACGCCCGGCATCCCACGGCATCTTGTCGGCGACGGTCCGGTAGGCAATCGCGAACGCTTCGGCGACCGACTGCCCACCGTCGCGGGTCAGCACCTTCTGGGTCTCCCGCGCCCACGGCTTGATCACCGGCCGGAGCCCCTCGAAGCGGGCACCATTGGTGGAAGCCCGGATCGCGGCGTTGAGCACCTCCTCGGCCGAGTTCACCAGACCGGGAATCGCCGAGTCGGGGCACTGGACCCAGCACTGGGCACAGCCGGTGCAGTTGGCGGCCACGAACTCCGGCACCTCGAGCCGCACACCGCTCATGTCGCGAATGCTGCTGGTCACCGCCGGGATCGCACTGATCGCGGCGAAGGGATCGGCGATGCCATCCTGCCCCAGCTTGCACAGCGAGCACACCTGCTCCCAGAACCGGCCCTCGTGACCGATCCCCTGCCCGGCGTGCGAGGCCTCCATCAGGACCGGCATGTGGGGCACCTCGCCGGCCTCGTCGGGGGCGGTGTCCTCCACCGGGCTCACCTCGTGCAGCTCGGCAAAGCCGCGCCGGATCACCCGCAGGTTGTCCTGGACCACGTGCTCGCCCCGATGGCCGAACTTCTTGGTCAGCTGCTTGGTGATTCCGGCGAAGAGCGCCTCCTCCGACAACCCCTCGCGCTCGAGCAGCGGCGACGTCCGGAAGAACGCGCCCATGAACGCGACCCCTTGCATCCGGTAGCGCAGGTCGGCGTCCGAGGCCTCGGCCATCGCGATCGCGAAGGCGTCGAGCACGTACAGCTTGATGTGCCGGTCGCGGATGGTCCGACGCGCCGAGGCCGGCAACGTGTGCCAGAAGTCCTCCGGCGACAGGTCGCTCTGGATCACGAACACGCCACCCTCGGCAAGCCCCGCCAGCGGATCGCTGTGCCGGAACACGTTGGGGTCGGGCGACAGCACCACGTCGACGTGGCGCAGCTCGCAGTTGAGCCGGATCGGCTCGTGCGCCAGCACCGCGTAGAACGTGGTCGGCTGGCCCTTCTTCTCGGAGCCGTACTTCGGATTGGCCTTGATGTGCAGCCCGAAGAGCTCGAAGGCGGTGAGCGCGACGGTCTTGCCCATCGTGATCGCGCCCCAGCCGCCGACCGAGTGGATCCGCAGCGCGGTGGAGCCCTCGGGGAGCAGGTTCACCGGCGCCGCAGGCGCCAGCGCGAGCCCGGCAAGGTCGGGATACTCATCGGCGAGCTGTTCCTGCCAGATCTGGAGCTTGGGCACCTTGGTGCCGGCCCGCAGGAAGTCGATGCCGAGGTAGAACTGCCGGCGGCCGGCCCCGGTGGGAAGCATGTTCTCCACCGCGGCCACCAGGTCGCCCGGTTGCAGGTCCCGACTGCCGAGACCGAAGCAGCCGCTGTAGAAGTCGGGGACCGCCTCGGGTCGCACCGGTGCCACGCCGGGGTGCGCCTCAGAGCTGCGATGGTTCTCGACGCCCTGGGCCATCGCGGCGCGCAGCTCGCGCAGCATCGGCGCATCGACCGCCAGGGGCTGGTCGAGCCGCTCGAGCACGACCACGGCACGCTTGCCGGCCAGCATCCTGGTCACCAGGTCGGCGGGGAACGGCCGGAACATCGTCAGGTCGAGCACCCCGACCTTCAGGTCGCGAGTGGCCCGCAGATGATCGACCACCGCCTCGGCGTTGGCCACCACCGATCCCTGCCCCACGATCACGTACTCGGCATCGTCGAGCCGGTAGCCCGACGCCCGGGCGTAGCGCCGACCGGTGAGCTCGGCGAATTCCGCCATCGCCCGATCGGTCAGGGCCACGATGTGATCGAAGTAGAACGGCCGCTGGGCCGCGACCCCCTGGGCGTAGCTGTCCTGGTTCTGCACGGTCCCGAGCATCGCCGGATAGTCGAGGTCGAACATCTCGGGGATCCGTCGACGGCGCTCACCGAACACCAGCCGCTGGGCCGGCGTGGGCGACTCGATCAGGTCGGCGGGATCGCCAAGGTATTCCTTGATCAGGGCCCGCTCGGGCAACAGGATCGACTCGATCACGTGCGAGGTCAGGAAACCGTCCTGGGCCACCAGCCCCGGGTTGAGCGACAGCTCGGCGACCCGGTGGGCGATCAGGTTCAGGTCGGCGGCCTCCTGCACCCCCTTGGCGAAGAGCTGGAAGAACCCGGTGTCGTCGACGGCGTGGTAGTCGTCGTGACCAGCATGCACATTGAGGGCGTGCTTGGTCATCGCGCGCGCGGCGACATTGAGCACGTAGGTGAGCCGCTTGCCGACGGCGGCATAGAGCGACTCGTGCATGTAGGCGATGCCCTGCCCACTCGAGAAGTTGGTGGCCCGGAGTCCGGCCATGCTCATCCCGGCCGTCACCGCGGCGGCGGCGTGCTCACCCTCGGGCTCGAAGAAGAGCAGCTGGCGGCCGTTGACGTTGCGACGGCCATCGGCCACCGCCGCAGCCCATCCCTCACCCATCTGGGTCGAGGGCGTGATCGGATAGGCACCGGCGCCCTCGCTGGCCGCGGTCTCCATCGCCACCACCGCCGCACTGCCATCGCAGGCGATCAGGGTGCCGGGATAGCGAAAGGTGGCGGAGGGTGACTCCGCAGGCTTTGACGTCCGTCCGGGGAACTTCATGCTGCCTCCGTCCCGGCCATCGATGCGGCACGGGTGAACTGACCGCCCGTGAGCCACACGATGGCGTCGGTGGGACACCGCTCGACCGCGCGATGTTCGGCCGCGTCGGCCAGGTCGTAGTTGATTTCGGCCACGCCACTCTCGACACTGATCAGCCCAGGCGCGGCATCGGCAACGCACTTGCCGCAGGCGGTGCACGCCACGCGACACTGCGCCAGCACATCGTCGCCGACCAGCAGGTTGCGGCACTGCACCAGCAACGCCTGGTCGGCCGGCAGGATGGTGAAGAGGTCCTTGGGACAGGCCTCGACGCAGTCGCCGCAGGCGGTGCATGCCACCGGATCGACCACCGGCAGGCCGGTCGCGCTCATCCGGATCGCGCCGAAGTCGCACGACCGCTCGCAGTCGGCCAGTCCGAGACAACCCCAGACACAGCCCTTGCCGCCGGCGGCCACTGCCGCGGCGGCCCCGCACGTGGCGAGGCCGCGATACTCCGCCTGCTGCACCGCCACGTCGCGACCGCCGGCGCAACGGAGTCGCGCCACGCGCCGCACTGCGGAGCCCACTTCCACGCCGAGGTAGTCGGCGATCTGGTGGCGAATCCCCTCGGTGGCGACGCTGCACTCCGCCACCTGGATCTCGCCGGCCACTGCCCGCTCGGCAAAGGCACGGCACCCCGGCAGGCCGCAGGCGCCACAGTTGGCCCCGGGCAGGATCGACGTCACCACGCCGATCCGGGGATCCTCCCACACCGCAAGCTTGGCGTTGGCCACGGCGATCAGGATGCCGAAGACCAGTCCCACGCCGCCCAGGACCAGGATCGCGTCGAGAATCAGCACGCGGACCTCACGCCCCGTCCTGCAGGCCGGCCTGCCCGAGCAGCCACTCGGCCACCCGGTCGATGGCCTGATCCGAACCGAGCATCGGCTGGCCGCTTCGCACCCCGGTGTCGGGGACGGTGAACGGCGCCCGACCGAGGTCGGCGAGGAGTCGGAGGTCCTCCGCCATCTGCCACGCGCTGGTGCCACCGAGTGCGTGCGACGGGGCCTCCGGCATCGCGTCGACGGTGAGCCGCTGCCACCCCTCGGCGCCGCGTCGCGGGTCATGGCTGAACGCCGCGCTCCCCGCGGGCATCAGGGCCACGATCGCCGGCCCGTCGAACGCGGCGACCTCCTCGAGGCCGCTGCCGTCGACCGTCTGCACCACCAGGGTGCCGGGAGTGATGCAGCGGGCGAGCGGTGCCGGCGCCGCGGGGCCGCGCACCACCAGCACCAGCTTGGCGCGACCGTCGGCGAACTCGGTGAGCGCCCCGGCGTGCAGCTGGGCGCCCTCGAGCTGCACCACCAGTGGTGGGGCGAAGCGTCGCTCGACCCGGTTCCAGGCATCGAAGCCGGCGGGATCGAGCAGGCGGTTGTGCGTCGCCGGGCGGTAGGCCCCGGCGCGCACCAGTTCGGCCAGGACGATGGCTCCGAACGCCCGACCGGCAGCACGCAGGGCCGCGTCGATCGTGGCGCCGAGCGGCCGGTCGTCGGTCACCTCGGTGAGGAAGAGGTCGTCGCCCCGGACTGCCACCTCGCGCAGCACCTCGACCGCCCGCTCGACCGCGGCAATCGAGTCCGGATCACCGCCGCCGGTCGGCGGGAAGAGGGCGGCAAAGCGACCCGGCTCGATCCGGCCGCGGGCGAATTCGCCCAGCTCGGCCCCGGCCCGGGCGGCCCGCAAGTCATCGCCCGCGGCATGTCCCGCGAGGAAGGCATAGGCCTGGTCGAGCGCACCCTCGACCTCGGTGCGGAACTCGGCGATTGGTCGGGCCAGGGCCGCCCGGGCCAGGGTCACGCGGTCATCAGACGGCATAGCGATCCAACTCCTCTTCGAGCAACGCGGTGCGCTCGGTGGGGGTGCGGGGCGTGATGCGGCGCGTTTCCTCGTAGCGCGGCCGGCTCGGGTCACGGAAGAGGACCCCGAGATGGATCCGGTCGTCGGCCTCGGCGTAGTGCCGGGCCGCCGCCAGGTCGCGCGGGTCATGATGGATCTGGGTGGTGTAGAGCTTCTCGATCTCGGGCACGACCACGCCGTCGTCGTGCACCAGCAGCGCGATCCGCGACGGATCCTGCACCGCGGGCTGGAACACCTCGGGGGTGTAGACCGGGCAGCGCTGCAGGATCCGCACGAAGGCCGTGCCCTTGTGCCGATAGGCGGCACGCAGCGTCGCGTAGAGGTGCGACGGCACCCACTCGGCCGTCTGCGCCACGAACGAGGCGTTGGTCACGCCGAGCGACACCGCGAGCGGATTGAGCGGCGGCAGGTAGCTGCCGCGTGGCTGGGTGTTGGTCGGCAGGCCCTGCGGGGTCGTCGGCGAGGTCTGCTTCTTCGTCAGCCCGTAGATGCCGTTGTCGAGCAGCAACGCGGTGATGTCGAGGTTGTAGCGCAGGGCGTGCACCCAGTGTGCCGCACCGATCGAGGTGCAATCACCGTCGCCCATCACCGTGAAGACATGCAGCTCGGGACGGTGCAGCTTGACGCCGGTCGACACCGGCAGCGCCCGGCCGTGGATGCCGTGGAATCCGTAGGTGCTGAGGTAGTGCGGGAAGCGGCTCGAACAGCCGATGCCCGAGACGAACACCGTCTCCTCGGGGACCAGCTGCTCGGCGGCGAGGAGGCGCTGCACCGCCGTCAGCACCGAGTGATCGCCACAGCCGGGGCACCACCGGGCCCGGGCACCACCATACTCGGCCATATCGTAGTGCTGGTCCTCGTCGCGACCGAGCACATGCAGCAACTGGCACTGGAGACTCATGCGGCACCCCTTGCGGTAAGTCGGTCGCGGATTGCCCCGGCGATGGACTCGGGGCGGAGCGGCTCGCCGGGCACCCTGGTCCAGCTGTCGATGTCGACCAGGGTCGCGGCGCGCAGCAACGTGGCGAGTTGGCCGCGGCGTCGATTCTCGGATGTGATGTAGGGCGCGTCGGGTGGGTCGGAATAGTTGATCTCGACCGCAATCACCTGCCCGAACCGTCGCATGATCTCGGTGAGTCCCGGCTCGAGCGGCGAGAGGAACCGGAGGTGCAGCGACGAGACCCTCAGGCCCTCATCGCGAACCCGGTCCACCGCCTCCTCGATCGCGCCCTTGGTGCTGCCCCAGCCGATCACCAGCAGGTCGCCCTCGGCCTCGCCGTGCACCGGCGGCGGAACGAGCAGGCTCTGCAGCACGGCGAGCTTGCGGCTCCGCATCGTCGAGGAGTGCTGGTGGATTCCCGAGGAGTAGGCGACCTTGCTCCGCTCGTCGTGCGACAGTCCCGTCAGGGTGAACATCCCCCCCGGCTGGCCGGGAACGAACCGACGCGACAACCCGGTCTCCAGGTCCCACTCGTAGGGCCGGCCGCCCTCCCCCACCGGGGCGAGGTCGATCGGGGCGGCCTGCCAGCGCGCATCGACCGTGGGCCGACGGAAGGGCGTCACGCCGGTGGCGAGGTTGGCGTCGGACAGCACCATCACCACGGTCCGGAACTGCTCGGCGATCCGTCGCGCCGTGATCATCACGTGAAAGCACTCCTCGATCGTGGCCGGGGCCAGGATCACGTGCGGCGCATCGCCGGGCTGGCCGAACAAGGCGGCCAGCAGGTCCGACTGCTCGACCTTGGTCGGCAGCCCGGTGCTTGGGCCGCCGCGCTGCACGTCGATCAGCACCAGGGGCGTCTCGGTCATGATGGCCAACCCGAGGAACTCGGTCTTGAGCGCCAGCCCGGGCCCCGAGGTCACCGTGAAGGCAACCTTGCCCGCATACGACGCCCCGATTGCCACCCCGGCCGCCGCGATCTCGTCCTCGGCCTGGTGCACGAGTCCGCCGAACCGCTCGAACACCTCGCTCAGGTAATGCGAGACGGAGGTCGCCGGGGTGATCGGGTACATCGCGCAGAGCTCCATCCCCGCCGCGATCGCCCCCATCCCGATCGCCTCGTTGCCGTTCATCACCACCAGCGGGTGTTCGCTCGGTTCGGGGGCCACGGTCACGTGCAGGTCCAGGTGCTCCTGGGCCCAGCGGTGGCCGAGCTCGAGCAGGGCGACGTTCGACTCGTAGACCTTCTCGCTCTTCTTGCGGAACGCGATCGCGATCTGCTCGCGGATCTTCTCCATGTCGCGGTCGTAGATCGCGGCCAGGATCCCGAGGGCGAACATGTTCTTCCCCTTCCGGGGATTGTCGACCAGGGTGAGACACTGTTCCTGCATCGGCACCGGGATGATCCGGTACCCGTGCTGCCCGAGCTCGGCCATCGCGGCCTGCCACGCCGCCACGATCGCCGGGTCGTCGCTGGTGGCCCACATGTCCTCCACCAGCACCAGTGCATCCTTGGCGAGCGCCCCGAGATTGTGCCGTGCCAGCAGCACCTGCTCGTTGAAGGCGATCACCAGGTCGGTCTGGTCGCCCCAGTTGGTGATCGACCCCGTCCCGATCCGCACCCGGTTGCCGCTGGCCCCCTCCGGCACTCGAGGCGGCGGCTGGACCTCAGCCGGAATGATCTCGACCGTCCACACCCCGTTGCCCATCTTGGCCGACACGGCGGCGAAGATCTGGCCGCACTTCTGGGCGCCCTCACCGGAGTCGGAGACGATCTCGATGGTGTGTTCGCTGCGTTCGATGCGCAGCGAGAGATCGATCGGGGCGCGCACCACGGTATCGGCGGTCGCGTCGGGCATGCTCATCTCGTGCCTCCAGGGTGACAACAACAACGCCCCGACCGGTCCGCGGCGGGGCGTGCGTGAACTGTGACGAACCTGACGGAAGGAAATCGGGGGTCCAGCGGCCGGAGGGACGACTGGTCGCCACGATGCAGCAGGCGATGATGGATCGCCGCGTGACCGTTGGACCGTACCGCCCAGCCTGACATTTCCGCCTCCCTCGGCCGGCCACCGCGGATGCGGAGGTTCTGGCCGTCTGGGCGGAGAATACCGACTCCCTGACTCCACGAAAAGCGCGAATGATTCAGTCGTGATTGTCGGCCGCGACGCATTTCTGCGACTGGGTTCTCGCGCGCGCGGCACGCGCGCGAACCGGCACAAAGCCGACCGATCCGCTACGGATTGGGAAGCTCGGACGGGACAACCACTTGGCTGAATGTCGAGTGGCTCTCTCGGGAATGCGGCCCTCCCACGGTACCACCGCATCGGAGCGCCGACGCCTGCGACTCGCCCACCACAGCAGACGACAGAAAAGACGGTGAACGGCGCGGTGACCGTCGCGCCGTTCGCCCCTTCCCCCCGCCCATCGGGACTACTGCACCGTGAATTCCCGCACCAGTCCCTTCCCTGCCGGATCGGGCACTTCGGCGATCAGCGCGTAGCGGCCCGGCGTGAGGGTCGCGCTGAAGTAGCCGGTGGAGCCGGTGGGCATCTCGTTGAGTCCGCCGAGGAAGACCACGGGTGCCGGCGTCTGGAGCCCGCCCGGCTGGGTCCAGTCCATCCAGCTCGCAACCCGATTCATGTCGGCCGTGTCGGCGACCCGCAGCAGGTGCACGTCATGGCCAACGAAATTGCCATAGACCTTCTGGTCATCGAAGCGCACCGCGAACGTCTGGTCACCCGCCTGCGGGACCCCGAAGAGATTGAGGCCATCGGTGCTCGAGAGCGTGATGGTCAGCGCGCTCTCCGGCGGGGCGGCATCGGACACCGAGTCGGTCACCGTGAACTGGTGCACCATGCCGTAGGCGGTTGTGTCGGGATTGTAGGAGTGGAAAATCCCGTCGGTCTTGACGTAGCACTCGAGCAGGTAGGTGCCGGGTTCGAGCTTGACCGTGGCGGAGGAGAGCTGCCCCGGTCCGGTGAGGCCGGGTCCGCCCAGGACGACCACCTTGCCGAACCATGCCGGCAGGCTACCGAACACGTGCATCGCGGAGTCGACCTGACCGGCGAACAGCAGGTCGGCACCGCGTTGGAACGTCGGCGCGACCTCGCGCTGCTGCGCGGCGATGTCCTTGCCCTCGGGCAACCGCTCCACCATCACGAAGTGGGTCATCGCCGACGCGTTGTGGAACCGGAAGGTCACCCACCCGGCCGCGACAGAATCGGGAGCCTCGAACTGCAGCCCCCGCGCGGTGACGTCGACCACCTGCGCGGCGGCGGTCGGTGGTTCGGTCGCCCCCCCGCATGCGGCGAGGGCAACGAGACCGAGACCCAGCAGTCCGGCGAGCGAACGAACCGGCATGACGAATCCTCCTTGGGAAAACAGGTTGACAGGTTGACATCTCGATGGGGGAGGTAGCGGGAACCGAACGGAGACTGATCGAGGCGGCGCGGTGATGGCCGGCCCTCACCCAGCCCCGTCGCCCGGCAACGCCTGACGATCACGCACCTGGACCAGCAGCCGTTCGGTGAAGTCGAGCCGGTCGTGCACCTGTTCGAGTTCACCGCGCAGCTCGACCACCTCGCCGCGGAGCGCCTCGACCTCGGCGGCATCGACGCCGTCGAGCAGGCCCGCGCGGGCCCGCGCCTCGTCGAGGCGCAACTTGGCCGTCTTCTGCCAGGCGCTGGCCATGACCGCCACGATCGGGATCATGAGCGCGACGATCGGGATGAACAGCGCCACCATTTGTCGGTCCATGGGTCACTCTCCCGTCAGCACAGGTCGGCCAGCGCCTCGCGCGCCAGGTCAGCGTCATCGTCGATCACCCGCAGTTCCACGGGTCCGGTGATCGGATTGTAGCCGAAGATCGTCCCGAAGCCGAAGAGGTTCTGGACCCCCTCGCCCTGCACCACATAGGGGATGCCCTCCGCATCGAGCAGCAGCTTGGCCACCGTCAGCTCGGCGAGATCCCCGGTGGAGAAGATGACGATCATGCGTGGGTCACTCCCGGCACGGTGGTCGACTGACGGACTGGCACCGACCCGCCTCCCGGTGTAGGGTTGGGGATGGTCGGTCGCCGCTGGATGACCCGGAGCGTGGTGGGGCGAGCACTGCTGCGAAGTCTAGCGGTGCTGGCCCTCGGTGCGCAGGTCTCGGCGATCGCCGCCCCACTGATCGATGTCCCGGACACGCCGCCACATGCTGCGGTCGCCATGGCGACCGCCGGGGGCGCCAGCCTCGAGCAGTCCAGCACGCCGGCCCATCACCACAATCCGGCCACCTGCGCCGCCTGCATCGCCCAGTCGATCGTGGCCCTCAACTCCGGCGCGCCCGCGAGCGTTGGCCCGTTGCCCGGTGCCAGCCGGGTACGCCCCTCCGACGACATGGTGTCCATCACCGTCGGTGTGCGGCAGATCGTTCGCTCGCGAGGACCTCCCTCCATCAGCTGACCCTCGTTGCCGGCCGTCCGTCCTCCTCGGATGCGCCCCGCACCATCTCTCAGGGACAGCATGCGAATCTCACTGATTGCCATCCTCCTGGCGACGTCCGTTCGCGTCGCCGGGGCACAGCAGCCGGCACTCCTCCCGGCCGACACCACCGGGGTGACCCACCCCGAATGCCGACCCGACAAGTTCGAGGCGCGGGGCGACACCCTCTGCCTCGATCGCGCCGGGGCGATTGCCCGTGCGCTCGCCGGGAATCCCAATCTGGCGGTGGCGGCAGCACTCACCGCCCAGGCCCGGGCCCGGAAGGTCCAGGCCATCGCGATTCCCGATCCGGCCTTCAGCGCCGAGTGGGACGAGTCGCGCGGTGTCTTCGGACGCGGCGGTGCCAGCGCGAAGGCGGTGGGGGCGACACTGACCATTCCCTTCCCCGACAAGTTCCGGTTGCAGGGGAAGATCGGCACCGCCGACGTTCGCTCGTCGGAGGCCGATTCAGTGCAGTCACACCAGACCATCGTCGCGCTCGCCTCGGCCACTTACGACGGCTTGCTCGCCGCGCTGCGTCGCCGCAATGACCTGCTGCAGATCCGCTCGCTCGCCGAGGATTTCGTGGAACGGACCCGCGGACGCCTCGAGGCGGGCACGGCGGCGCGCCTCGACCTCCTCAAGGCGCAGGTCGATGCCCGACAGGCACAGAATGACCTGATCATCGCCGAGCGCGACATCGTGACCAGTCGCGCCTCGCTCAACCGGCTCATGGGACGCCCCCTCGATGCCGGGATCGCGACGGCCGATTCGCTGGCCTTGCCCCCCTCGCCCCCGCCGCTCGACGTGGTGCTCGCCGCCGCGATGGGACACCGCCCCGAACTCGCCTCGTTGTCGAGTCAGCGGCAGGGAGCCCGGGCGGCCTCGTCGCTGGCCAAGGAGTCGTGGCTCCCCGATTTCACGATCGGCATCGGTCGCGACTATGCCGACCCCGGCCCCGGCGTGCTGACCACCGGCATCTCGCTCCCGATCCCGATCTTCTACTGGCAGCATGCCCGTGGCGAGATCGCCGAGGCACGCAATCACGAGCGCGAGCTCGACGCCACCGCACGCGACCTGGTCGCCGCGATCGGCGAAGAGGTGCGCACCATCTGGTCGACCACCGACGCGGCCGTCCGACAGGCAACGTTCCTGCGCCAGCAGTTGCTGCCCTCGGCGCGCGAGGCCTACCGAATCGCTGCCTCGAGCTATGCCCTGGGCGGCTCATCGGCCCTGGAAGTGCTCGATGCCCGCCGCAGCCTCCTCGATGCGGAACAGCAATTCACCGATGCCCTGCTCGCGGCCAATCAGTCGCGCGCCGACCTCGAACGCGCCGCGGCCGTGCCGCTTGCCACGCTCGGCACTGGAGTCTCACCATGACCGCCAGAACCCTCCGCTTCGCCACGCTCTCTCTCGCCGGCCTGCTGGCCAGTGCCTGTTCAACCCCGGCCCCCGCCGGCGACCCGGGCCAGGCGACGAGCCGCGACAGCGTGGCACTCGACTCGAGCCAGGTGGCGGCGATCGCCACCGCGACCGCCGAGCGTGCCAGCTTCCAACCGGCGGTCCTCACCACGGGCACGGTCCGGTTCAACGGGGAGCGCTCCACCGAGGTGATCGCACCGATCTCCGGACCGGTGTCGCGACTGGTCGTCTCGCTGGGTGATCACGTCGCCCCCGGCGAGGTGCTTGCGACGGTCGCCTCACCCGACTTCGCCGCGGCGGTGGCTGACTACCGAAAGGCCGCCACCGCCTGGCAGAATGCCAAGCGGATCGCCGACCTCAACGACAAGCTGCTGGCCACCGGGGCACTGCCTCGGGCCGAACGCGACCAGTCGGCCAGCGACCTTGCCGAGGCGACCGCCGACCTGGCGGCGGCACGCTCGGCCCTCCAGTCGCTCGGCATCGCCGAGGCCACGCTCGACGCCTCCTCCGACGCCGGAGCCGACTCGGTTGCGCCGGCCATCCGCGCGCCGATCGCCGGTACCGTGGTTGAACGACTGATCACGCCCGGCCAGCTGCTCGAGGCCGGAGCCACACCGGCGTTCACGATCGCCGACCTCGGCACGATGTGGGTCGACGCCAATGTGTTCGGTGCCGATCTGGCCGATGTCCGCCGCGGCGATCGCGCCGTGATCACCACCGATGCCTCGAGCGACTCCTTCCCGGGACGGGTCGACTATGTCGGGGCGCTGGTCGATCCGGACACCCGTGCCACGGCGGTTCGCATCGTGGTGCCCAACCCGGGCCACCAGCTGCGGCAGAACATGCTGGTGCGGGTGCGGATCGCCAGCGCCCGCAGCCGTGAAGCGGTGCTGGTGCCCGTCAGCGCCGTGCTGCGCGACGACGAGAACCTGCCCTACCTGTTCGTCCAGACCGGCCCGGGCCACTATCTCCGCCGACGGATCAGTCTCGGGCAGCGCAGTGGCGACCGCTACGAGGTGACCGGCGGGCTCGACGGTGGCGAGCAGGTGGTGGTCCAGGGCGGCCTCTTCCTGGCCGAAGCGGGGACCTCATGACCGGGCCCGAGCTGCCACCGGCGGCCGACGACGACGCCGCACCCGTCAGCACGACGCGCCAGTCGCTGGTACACCGCGTGGTGCGAGTCGCCCTGGCCCAGCCGTGGCTGGTGCTCTTCACTGCCGTGGTGCTGGCCGTGGTCGGTGTCTGGTCGTTCTCCCGGCTGCCGGTCGACGCCTATCCCGACCTCGCCCCGCCGGTGGTCAGCATTGGCACCCAGTGGCCCGGCCAGGCCGCCGAGGAGGTCGAGCGGCTGATCACCGTGCCGATCGAGACCGCGATGAACGGCTTGCCGGGCATCGCGGTGATCCGATCGGTTTCGCTCTACGGCCTCTCCTCGATCGACCTCACCTTCACCGACGGGACCGACAACTACTTCGCCCGCGAACAGGTCTTCGAGCGACTGCACGACGTCGCATTGCCCGACGGTGTCGAGGCCGACGTCGAGCCACTCTCGTCGGTGTCGGGGCTGGTGTATCGCTACGTGCTGGAGAGCCCCGACCGCAGCCCGATGGAGCTCAAGACGATCCAGGACTGGATCCTGTCGAAAGCCTACAAGTCGGTGCCGGGCGTGGCCGACCTGTCGGGCATCGGCGGCCAGACCATGCAGTATCAGGTGGTCCTCGACCCCACCAAGCTCGCCGGGGTGGGACTCACCGTGCCCGACGTCGCCAACGCACTGTCCGACAACAACGGCAACGCCGGGGGCGGCTTCTACGCCGAGGGCGGCCAGTTCTACTATGTCCGCGGCCTGGGACGGCTCGAGACGCCGGAAGACATTGGCAGCGTGGTGCTCGCCGTGCAGAATGGCACCCCGGTGCTGGTCCGCGACGTGGCCCGGGTCGAGATCGGCCACGCCCCGCGACTGGGGCAGTTCGGCTTCAATGAACAGGACGATGCGGTCGAAGGCATCATCCTGATGCGGATCGGCGAGCAGGCCCAGACGGTCCTCAAGCGGGTCGAGGCCAAGACCGACGAACTCAACACCACGGTGCTGCCCCGCGACGTCACGATCCATCCCTTCTATGATCGCAGCGACCTGATCCACCTCACCACCCGCACCGTGGAGGAGAACCTCCTCCGCGGCATCGTGCTGGTGGTGATCGTGCTGATCTTCTTCCTGTTCGACCTGCGGGCCGGGTTGATCGTGGCGGCCACGATTCCGTTGTCGCTGCTGTTCGCCTTCATCTGCCTGGACCTGCGCCACATCCCCGCCAACCTGCTCTCGATCGGGGCGATCGACTTCGGCATCCTGGTCGATGGCGCGGTCGTGATGGTGGAGAACATCCACCGCGCCCTCGCCAAGCGACACGGTTCCTCGTACCGGATTCGAGATGTGATCGCCGACGCGGCTGCCGAGGTCGACCGACCGATCGTCTACGCGGTGGCGATCATCGTGGCCGGGTTCCTGCCGATCTATGTGCTCGCGGGACCGTCGGGCAAGCTGTTCCGGCCGATGGCCGACACCACGATCTATGCCCTGATCGCCTCGCTCGTCCTGGCACTCACCGTGCTGCCGGTGCTCTGCATGCTGCTCTTCCGGTCCGGCGTCCGCGAGCGGCCCAACCGCGCCTACAACTGGATCCAGGCTCGCTACGCCCAGCTGCTCGATCGCTGCCTGGCACTGCCCCGGAGCACCGTCGTGGCGTCGTGCGCCGTGTTCGGCGCCTCGCTCCTGCTGGTCGGCCCCATCGGCTCCGAGTTCATGCCCCATCTCGACGAGGGTGCCCTCTGGGTGCGGGCGACGATGCCGGCCACGATCTCGCTCGACGAATCGGCGCAACTGGTCCCCAAGATCCGCGCCGTGCTGCGCAGCTTCCCCCAGGTCACCGACGTCGGCTCCGAGCACGGTCGCCCCGACGACGGGACCGACGCCACCGGCTTCTTCAACGCCGAGTTCTTCGTCGGCCTCAAGCCCTATGATCAGTGGACCGGGGCGATCCACACCAAGCCCGAGCTGATCGCCGCCATCAACGACAGCCTGAGCCGCTTTCCCGGCGTGGCGTTCAACTACACCCAACCCGCCGAGGACAACGTCAACGAGGTCGAGACCGGACTGAAGAGTTCGCTGGCGGTCAAGATCTTCGGCAACGACCTGACGGTGCTCGAGAGCAAGGGGCACGCCATCGCCGACGTGCTGCAGCAGGTGCCCGGCATCAGTCGCATCACCGTGGTGCACGAACTCGGCCAACCGGCGCTCACCGTGTCGATCGACCGCGCCAAGCTGGCACGCTACGGGCTCAACGTGGCCGATGTCAACGCCGTGATCGAGTCCGCGGTGGGTGGCGTGGCGGCGACGCAGGTGGTCCAGGGCGAGAAGCTCTTCGACCTCGTGGTCCGCCTCGAGCCACAGTTCCGGGAGACGCCCGAGCAGATCGGAGCGATCCTGCTTGCCACCCCGGCGGGCCATCCGGTGCCGCTCCGGGAAGTGGCGACCATCGCGGTCTCGAACGGGGCCTCGTTCATCTATCGCGAGGCCAATTCCCGCTACATCGGGGTGCAGTTCGCGGTCGAGGGCCGCGACCTGGCCGGCGCCGTGCAGGATGCCCAGCGCCAGGTGGCGAAGGCGGTGAGTGTCCCGTCCGGCTACAGGGTGATCTGGGGCGGCGAGTACGAGCAGTACACCGCCTCGCGCAGTCAGCTCCGGCTGGTGCTGCCGCTCACCATCGCGCTGATCCTGGTTCTGCTGTTCGCGCTCTACCGCAACCTGACCTTCCCGTTCATCACCATCGTCGGGGTGGTGCTCTCCGCACCGGTCGGCGGACTGGTCGCGCTGGCAATCACCGGCACGCCATTCTCCGTCTCGTCGGGGATCGGCTTCCTGGCGCTCTTCGGGGTGTCGGTGCAGACGGCGGTGGTCTACATCTCCTACTGCAACGAACTGCGGCTGGCCGGCCTCGACATCGCCGGTGCGGCACGCCAGGCGGCGCTCCACCGACTTCGTCCGATCATGATGACCGCGCTGGTTGCCGCCCTCGGCCTGCTCCCGGCGGCACTCAGCACCGGGGTGGGCTCCGACTCCCAGAAGCCGTTCGCCCTGGTGATCGTGGGCGGGCTCTTCTCGCGGTTGCTGATCAGCGTCTTCCTGATGCCGGTGCTCTACGCCGGCACCGCGCGGATCGGCGACCGCCTGGAGGTGTGAGCGACCGGGGCCCGGCCGAGGGCGGGCCGTGCCGGGTCACTGCAGGGCGTCGTGATACTTGTGCGCCAGCCGGGCGGCCACCGCGAGGGCATCGCCCCGAGGCGCGACGGGAAAGTCGTCGGTGCGGTGTGACCACGCCTGCTCCCAGGTACACGACGCCGTGGCGAAGGCCGCCCGGTCGAACGGCGTGCCGGTCTCGACCGCATGGTTGAGCCGCCCGAAGAAGGCGCGCCACCGCGGCAGGAAGTATCCGGAGAACATCCCCTGCCACTCCTTGAAGGCGTACAGGTTGAGGTCGTCGTTCTCCCCCTCGGTGCACTTGGTGCCCCAGAGGGTGATCAGGTTCCTGGCATTCCATTCGTACAGCCGCCGCTCGGCATCGGTCGTCCCCCAGCGCCGTGCATCGGCAATCCAGCGCCCGAGCAGGAACTCCCGACGGGTGCCGACCAGCGTGTCGAGATCCTCGAGCAAGCCGACCACGTCGGCCTCGGCCGATCGCAGCGCGGCCGTATCGCCCGCCGTGTACGCCGCCTCGACCCGGTTCACCATCGGCAGCCCCAGCTGCCCCAGCGCCTGTCGGGCCAGGTTGACCACGTCGTAGCGATAGGCATCGCTCGCGCCGAGTGCGGGTGCCGCGCTCAGCAGTGTGTCGAGGGCCCGTGCCAGGATGCGGCGATCATAGGGAGCCACGGGTTCGCTGCGGTACGCCGTCCCCGGCACGAAGAAGCCGGGACGCTCGGCCAGGAAGGTGCCGGTCTGGGCGGGCGACCGGAACGCGCTGGCGAGGAGGAGTTGCCACGCCTGCCAGGCCGCGGGCGCATCCGCCCCATAGCGCCGGGTCACGTAGGCGTGGGTCCAGGTGCCGATGTCGGGCACGTTGCGTCGCCAGACCTGGTCCATCACGAAGTCCGGGACGATCGGATTGGTGCCCAGCCCCTCCATCACCATCCCGAGGCCGGCGAGTCGTCCATGGTCCGGACTGCGCAACATCGTGTCGAGGTTGGCGGCGATGCTCGGCAGGTCGCCGTTGACGTTGACCTTGCCGCCGAAATTGTAGAGCACGTTCCAGATCCACGGCTTGCCGTAGAACGCCTTGCGAGCCTTCCAGACCGGGTGCCGGTCGCCCCACAGGTCGAGCAGCACCATCCGGTCATCCGGAACCGCTCCGAGCATTGCCCGCGCCTGGGGCTCGCGCCAGAACTTCGCCTGGTAGTAGAGGAACCACGCCTGCATCACCCAGGTCGCCTCGGGATCGCCTGCCTGCATCGCCGAATAGATCGCGTGTCCCATCGAGGCGAGGAAGGTCGAGTCGTCGGAGGGCGGGTTGATCTCGTTGAAGGGATCCGCCGCATAGAGGTGATCGGTGCCGAAGAGCTCCGCCTGGCGTTCCACGAACCGCTGGCCGATGCGCGCGAAGAGCGGATCGAGTGGGTCGAGGAACCAGGTGCCGCTGAAGCCGGCCGACCAGTCACCGGTCTGGTGAATCTTCGCCTCGGGATGGACGGTCCGGATCGACTGTGGCACGTGTCCGGTGAAGCCCTGCAGCACCGGCGTCATGCCCAGCGCTCGCTCCCGCGCGAGGATGCGACGTTCGAGCACCACGTGACTGTCGATCCACGAATCCGGCAGCGGTCCGCCGAGGCCGTCGATGTTGGCCATCCAGCCCCACGGCAGGTAGGCGGGCCCCACCAGGAAGTCGGCCACCTGCTCACGCGTGAACCCGAACTCCTGCAGCACCGATCGCCAGACCGCCTCCTGACCGGTCACCGCCAGGGGCATGTTGACCCCCTTGAGCGCCATCCAGTCGATCATCCGCTGCCAGTCGTTCCAGTCCCACCAGGCCATCGAGTAGGAGAACGTGCAGTAGTTGAAGAAGTAGCGGAGGCGATAGCGGGTGCCCAGGCGCACCGGGGTGACCACGCGCGGCAGGGTGGCAAGCCGGACCGGCTGGAGCGGCAGCGACACGTTCACACCGGCGACCTGTTCGAGGTACCAGTTGAGGGCCGAGGCAATCGCCACGCCGGAGGAGCCGCGGAGCACGATCGTCGCGCCGTCGTGGTCGACCTCGAACACATCGCGTCCCGCGCTGTCGGCGATCGCCTCGAGGCGGAACGCGCCGTGGTGCCCGGGGACCACCCGGTCCACCAGCGCGGCGGCCGCCTCGAGGTCGACGGGGCGCGATGTCGCGACCGCCGCCATCTCGGCGACCGCCGGTCCAGCGGGCGATTGGGCGGCGATCGCCTGCCCCGCCAGGAGGCACGCCAGGGCGAGCCCCAGGATTGCCGGGAGGCGGCCGTGACCGGAGATCAGTCGGCGCGGCAGCGGATGGCGATCGGTCATCCCGGTGGCCAGTGCATCTGGCGTCCGCCGAGGAGATGCAGGTGCAGGTGGTCCACGGTCTGGCCTCCGTATCGCCCGGTGTTGATCACGAAGCGGTAGCCGTCGGCGGTGAGGCCCTGCTCATCGGCCACCCGCACCGCGAGCTGGAAGAGCTCATGGACGATCGCGGCGCCGTCCTCGAGATGCGTTGCCTCCGCCGCGGTCGCGACGTGCTCGCGGGGCACCACCAGCACATGGGTGGGCGCCTGCGGGTTGACGTCGTGAAAGGCGATGGCGTGGGTCGATTCCGCGACGCGGCGCGCCGGGATCTCCCCCCCGATGATCTTGCAGAAGATGCAATCCATTCAGTGTCTCCTTGCCCGGACCGCTTCGCTCCGGGCTCGGTCGGTGATCACCGCCGCCGCGATTGCGGCAGTTTCATAACGCAGGATGTGACGGCTGAGCCTGGTGCGCGAGGCCCCGAGTTCCTGCTCGACGAATGCAATCTCGTCCTCGGTGAAGCCACCCTCCGGGCCCACCAGCCATCCCACCGGCTCCTGGCCACCCAGGGCCGGCAGGTCGTCGCCCCGGGGATCGGCGAGCAGCCACCGCACACCGGTCACCAGATCGGCAAGCGCCTCGAGCACGGTAAGTGGCTCGACCACCGGCATCCAGGGATTGCCCGACTGCTTGCATGCCTCACGCACCCGGCGCCGCGCCTTCTCGAGAGTCGCCTCCCGCGTCCGCGTCGCCACACTGCGCACCAACGCGGTCTCGAGCGGCACCACCCGGGTGACCCCGAGTTCGGTGGCCTTCTCCGCGAGGGTGAGGAACCGGTCACGATCGCCGGCCCCGACCGCCAGCACCAGCTCGGCCGGTCGCGGCTCGATCACCGCCATCTCGATCTCGACCAGCCACTGCTCACCGTGGTGAACGAGCCGGCCCATCCCGAGCCCACCGGCGCCGTCGATCGCGTGGGCCGGTTCGTGTTGCCCCGATCGCCGCACCCCCAGGTGGTGCGCTTCCTCCTGGTCGAGTGCCACCGTCGCGCCCGTCGCGATCGACCCCGGCGGCACGAAGACCCGGATCACGCCGGTCGCTCCCCCGCCACGGCCCACCACTCGCCATCGACCATCTCGTCGCGCACCGTCCAGCCCGCCTCGAGGAGCACCGGCAGGAAGAGCTCCCGCTCGGTCTCCTCCATCCCGCTGAAGATCGCCAATCCGCCCGGCTGCAGCGCCTCGGTGATCGCCGGCAGCAGCAGCATGTTGACCAGGCGGAGAATGTTGCTGCAGACCAGGTCGACCGGGCCCACCAGTCGGTGCAGCTCACCGGCGTCGCCGAGCAGGAAGGTCACCCGGTCGCTGCACTCGTTGCGCTCGGCATTCGCCTCGGCGATCGGGATCGCGGTGTCGTCGACCTCGATGCCGACGGCACCGACCGCACCCAGTCGTGCCGCGGCGATGGCGAGGATCCCCGATCCACTGCCGAAATCGAGCATCCGCTGGCCCGGTCGCAGGTGCCGCTCGAGGAGCGTGAGCGCGGCGCGGGTCGAGCCATGCTCGCCGCTGCCGAAGGCGGTCTCGGGATCGAGCGTGACCACCACTTCCGCCTCGTCGGGCACCAGCGGCAGCCACGACGGGGTCAGGACCAGGCGCCCGAATCGCCGGGTGGTGATCCCGTCACGCCATCGGACCGTCCAGTCGACCGGCTCGAGTTCGGTGACGCTTCCCTCGAGATCGGCGAATTGCTCGGCGAGAGTCCCGACCAACCGCTTGGCGTCCTGCGCCGTGGGCAGTGCGGTGCTGAGCACGCCGGGCTCCGGCTCCTCGGCGCCGTGTCCCGTGGCCGCCACGATCGCGGCTGCCACTGCATCGGTGTCCTCGGGGCGGCAACTCACCGACAGGTGCCACCAGCGCGCGGTCACGCTCCCAGTGCCTCCTTGAGCTTGTGCCAGAATCCGCCCTCGCTCTCGGGTCCCTCGGCCTCGTGCCCGGCGAGCTGTTCGAAGAGCTGTCGTTGTTCGTCGCTGAGGTGGCGTGGCGTCCATACCTGGACCCGGACATTGAGGTCGCCCACGGCCGTGCTGCCGAGGTGCGGCAGTCCCTTGCTGCGCAGTCGCAGCACGGTGCCGGACTGCACCCCCGCCGGCACCTCGAGTTCCTGGTCGCCCCACGGGGTCGGCACCTTGAGGGTCATGCCGAGCGCCGCCTGCGAGAACGCCACCGGCAGCTCGAGCCAGAGGTCGTCGCCGTTGCGGGTGAAGCGCTCGTCCTCCTTCACCTCGATCAGGACGACCAGGTCGCCGGGAGGCCCGCCGCGCGGCCCGGCCGCGCCCTGGCCGCGCAGGGTGATGTAGTTCTGGCTCGCCACGCCGGGGGGAATCTCCACGCTCACGGTGCGCTCGCTCCGGACCCGGCCCTCCCCGCGACAGACCTCGCACGGAGTGCGGATCACGCTCCCCTCGCCGTGACAGGTCGGACACGCTCCCACCTGCACAAACTGCCCGAAGATCGAGCGGGCCGCACGGCGCACCTCGCCGCTGCCGTTGCAGGTGCCGCAGGGCACCGGCTTGGTGCCCTTTCCGGCGCCACTGCCGCCACAGGTCTCGCAGCTGGCCAGCGTCTTGAGCTTGATGCTCCGCTTGGTCCCGGTGGCGACCTCCTGGATCGAGACCCGCACGGTCACCCGCACGTCCTGACCGCGGCGGGTGTCACCACCACTGGCGCGACCGCCGAAGATGCTCTCGAAGCCGCCCATCCCGCCGAAGTCGCGCATGAAGATGTTGAGCGCCTCGCTGAGATCGACGTGATGGAAGTCGCCGAACCCACCACCCCCGGACGTCGGCGCGCTGCCGAAGCGGTCGTAGTGCGCCCGCTTCTGCGGGTCCGCCAGCACTTGATAGGCCTCGCTCGCCTCCTTGAACTTCGCCTCGGCGTCGGGCGAGTCGTTGCGATCGGGATGGTACTCCATCGCAAGCCGACGGTACGCCTTCTTGATATCGGCGTCGCTCGCGTCGCGCGCCACGCCCAGGGTCGTGTAGTAATCGCTCACTGCAGCAGTCCCTCAATCAGTCGGGAGGTGTGCTCCACCAGGCCGACAATCTTGTCATAAGGCATCCGGGTCGGGCCCAGCACACCGATCACGCCGGTGGCCCCCGCTCGGCGATAGGTGCTCGTCACCAGGGTGAAATTGGCGAGACCGGGGTTGCCGTGCTCACCGCCGATCGTGACCATCAGGCCGTCCCGGCGGCGCTCGGCCAGCGCTTCCCGCAGGAGATCACGCCGATCGGTGATCGAGAGCAGCGAACGGATCTGCTCGCTGCTGGCAAACTCCGGCTGGTCGGCGAGCAGCGAGGCGTGACCGAGCAGCACCGGCTCGTTGCCACCCTGCAGGTCGAAGATCCCCTCGCCCTCGGCCACGACGATGTCGAGCAACGCGCTGGCCTTGCCACTCGACGCGGCATCCCGCAACCGGTCGGGGAGGGTGGCGCGAATCTCCTGCAGCGCCAGCCCGCCGAGGCGCTCGTTGAGGATCCGCTGCACCTCCTCGACCTTGCCCGGCTCGACGGCCACCGGCACCCGGACATAGATCGTCCGGACGATGCCACTCTTGAGGTTGAAGACCAGCAACAGACGCTCGGACGAGACCGGCACCAGGTCGATCCGCTCCAGCACGATCTCGTCGAGCGCCGGCGCCACCGCGACACCGAGTTCCTGGGTCAGGATCCCCAGCACCTGGGCGGCCCGGCGCAACAACTCGTCGCTCGCCACCGAGGCGGCGGTCAGTTCGGCCTGGAGGGTCTCCAGCGACCCGAAGTCCGGTGGGCTCTGCCGCATGATCGCATCGACGTAGAATCGGTAGGCCCGGTCGGTGGGGATCCGTCCCGCCGACGTGTGGGGGTGGAAGAGATACCCCCGAGCCTCGAGGTCGCTCATCGTCGACCGGATCGAGGCGGGGGAAATCCCCAGCCCCGAGCGTCGGGCCACCGTCTGGCTCCCGGCCGGTTCAGCGGTCGCGATGTAGGTCTCGATCACCGCTTCGAGGACCTGCCGCTCCCGATCGCTCAGCGACTCAAGTTCTGGCATCCGTGAAACTTAGGACCCCGCGGCCACGGTGACCAGCGTGTCGAGCCTGAGCCATCCCTCGGCCGTGAGCCGCAGTCGGTCCCCCTCGATCACCGCCCAGTCGGCTTCGACCCACTGCCTGGACACCCCCGGGTCAAGTTCGGTGGCCGGCACCCCCCCGTCGGTCCGAAGCCCCAGATACCACTGCTCCAGCCGTCGCTGGCCCTCCTCGAGCTCCTCGCGGCCGGCCTCGACCGCGCCATCGTCCAGCGCCCGCTCGACATAGGCGACCCACTCTCGCTCGTTCCAGGAACGGACCCCGCCCAGCAGCGAATGGGCGCTGGGGCCGAGGCCGACATAGTCGCGCAGGGTCCAGTAGGCGCTGTTGTGGCGCGAGCGGCGACCGGGCCGGCCGGCATTGGACACCTCGTAGTGCTCGAAGCCCCACGAGCGCAGCGCCTCGTGCGCCGCGAGATACTCGGTGGCGTAGCGATCGTCGGGGGCC
This sequence comes from uncultured Gemmatimonadales bacterium, assembly GCA_963817715.1. Taxonomy (GTDB): domain Bacteria; phylum Gemmatimonadota; class Gemmatimonadetes; order Gemmatimonadales; family GWC2-71-9; genus Palsa-1233. The sequence goes on along the minus strand of CAWFPG010000004.1, from coordinate 305,246 downwards.
TCGTGGGCGGTGCCCCGCTCGGTCCAGCGCGCCAGCGGGGTGTGCGGCTCCACGGTGAGACCGTAGAGCGACAGGTGGGCCGGTTCGAGCGCGAGAGTCAGCTCGAGATCGCGAGTCCAGTCGCGCGGCACCTCCGGTGGCAGGGCGAAGATCAGGTCCACCGAGATGTTGTCGATGCCGGCATCGCGAATCGCGGTCACCGCCACCGGCACCTGTTCGGCCCGATGGGTACGGTGCATCCACTCGAGCACCTGCGGATCGTGGCTCTGCACACCGAGCGAGACCCGATTGATTCCTGCCGCATGCCACCTGGCGGCGCGCTCCGGCGTCACGTCGTCGGGATTCGCCTCGAGGGTGATCTCGGCATCGACTGCCAGCGGGATGTCGGCCGCGACCAGCTCGACCAGCGCCGCGAGGCTGTCTGCGTCGAGTCGACTCGGCGTGCCGCCACCGAAATAGATCGTCTCGAGCGCCGTCGCCGAGGCGAGCAGAGGGTGGTCACGCCGTCGTTGCCATTCCGCGCGCACCGCCGCCACGAACTCGGCGCCTGGGGTGCGCGATCGGACCGCGATGGCGAAGTCGCAGTAGGAGCAGCGCCGACCGCAGAACGGAACGTGCAGGTAGAGGTGCATCAGGCCGCGAGCGGTTGCCTCACGCCACGATGTTCCCGGGCGCCATCAACCCGTCGGGATCGAGCGCGTGCTTGATCCCGGCCATCACGGCACGCTGCGCTGGTGACAGCTGCAACGGCAGCCACTGGCGCTTGAGCTTGCCGATGCCGTGCTCAGCCGCCACCGTGCCGCCCATTGCGATGATCTGTTCGAGGGTCTCCCACACGACCCGCTCGACCGTCTCGACCTCGGCATGGTTGCGCGCCACGTAGTCCTGGTGGGGATGTCCGTTGCCGGAGTGGCCGTAGACCGTGGGCAGCGCCACCCCGTGTCGCTCGGCGGCCTCGCGGGCGATACCCAGCGCACGCTCGAGCAGCAGATACGGCACCGCCCAGTCGGTGGCGATGCGTCGGCCCCCGTCGGCACTGAAAGCATTGCCGCGTTCGAGCATCGTGACCGGGACCGCGTGGCGCACCAGCCGGGCGGTGCGGATCTTGGCGTCGTCGTCGAACACCAGCACGTCGTCGGTCATCGCGCCGTTCGCCTCGGCCAGCTCGAGCCAGGCATCGAAGTCGAGTTCGGTGTCGCCGCGATGCTCCTCCTCGGTGTAGACGAACGCCTCGCCCAGCCAGCCGGTGCCGCCCTCCTCGGCGCGCACGATCTCGAGGGCACGCGCATCGAGGAACTCGAGGCAACGGGGATGAATGCGCCCGGCGTCCATCGCCGCGCGCGCCGCACGCACGAAGGCCAGCGCCGCCGCCTGCGAGGGGAACGGGAAGCCGAGACCGGTCACCCGCTCGGGCAGCGGCAGCAGCGAGAGCTCGGCCTCCACCACCAGACCCAGGGTGCCCTCGCTCCCGATGAACCAGTCGACCGGATCCTGGACCGCCGCATAGCCGACCGTGTTCTTCTCCACCCGGCTGCGATGCAGCTCGAGCACCTCACCGCTGGCAAGCACCACGGTGAGTCCCGCCACATGCCGACGAGTCGCCCCGTAGCGGAGCGACCGGGCCCCCGAGGCGTTGCAGGCGATCGCCCCGCCGAGGGCCGCCTCCTCCTCGCTGGTCGGGTCGGGCGCGAAGAGCAGGCCCTCGGCGGCCAGCTGCCGCTTGAGGTCGGCCACCCCGATTCCCGGCTCCACCCGGACGGTCATCAGCTCGCGGTCGAGATCGAGGATCCGTGAGAGGCCCCGGACGGAGAGGATGGTGCCGTGATCGCAGATCGGGCCCGCGGTCATGCTGCTCATCCCCGCCGCCGGCGTGATGGCCGTCCGCTCGGCGGCGGCCTCCCGGATCACCTCGATCACCTGGGCCCGTGAGGTCGGTCGTGCCACCGCATCGGGGAGCATTTCGAGCCCCGACGCATCGGCGGCAAACGATCGCCGCACCGCTTCGTCGCGAGAGATCACCCCACCCGGCTCCTCGGTACTGGTCATGTCCTCAATATGGGGCTGCCGTCCGGAATGGAGCGAACCGCAGCGAGTGCGGCCGACGCCATCGTGGCGGGCAGCCCTCACCCTCGGATTCGGAACATCGAGCCCGGCAGCTGCTCCACCAGGCCACCGAGTTCGAGGCCCAGCAGCGTGCCGAGCAGCGGCCCGATCGGCAACCCGACCGCGAGGGTCAACTCGTCGAGTTGGATTGGTTCGGGTCCGAGGGCGCCGAAGACCCGCGCCTCGTCGGCCGACAGGTTGCACGGCGGGGCCGAGGGGGTCGCGCGCGGTGGCGTGCCAGCCACGCCCAGTGCGGTGAGCAGATCGTCGGGATCGAGAATCGGGGTGGCACCGTCGCGCAGCAGGCGATTGGTCCCCCGCGAGGTGGCCGAGGTGATCGGCCCCGGGACCGCCAGCACATCGCGTCCCTGCTCCAGCGCACAGTTCACAGTGATCAGGGTGCCCGATCCCTCGGCCGCCTCGACCACCACCAGGGCATCGGCCAGCCCGCTGATCAGTCGGTTGCGCCGCGGGAAGGCGCCCCGATGCCCGCGATCACCGGGCGGATGCTCGCTGAGCAGCAGGCCCTGTTCGATGATCCGTTCGAAGAGGCGGCGATTCTCGACCGGGTAGATCCGATCGACCCCGGTCCCGAGCACCCCGATGCTGCCGCCGCCCGCCCCCAGCGCGGCACCCTGCGCCACGGCATCGAGTCCCCGGGCCATGCCGCTGACCACCACGACGCCCGCGGCCGCCGCCACCTCGCCGAGACGCTGGGCAACCTCGGCGCCATAGCGCGTGTGCCGACGGCTACCCACGATCGCCACCACCCGACGCGCGGCGAGTGCCGCATCGCCGCGTACGAAGAGCACCGGCGGCGGATCGGGGATCGAGCGGAGTCGGGCCGGATAGTCGTCATCGGATGGCACCAGCACCCGCTGCCCTGCTGCCTCGGCCCGACGCAGGAGTCCGTCGACCGCGCCCGCGTCGATCCGGCGGAGGCGTTGCAGCTGGCGTGCCCCGACCCGCGTCAGGTCGGTGAGTGTCTCGGTGGGAGCGGCCAGGACGGCCGCGGCGCTGCCGCAGTGCTCGATGAGGGTGGCGATCCGCTGGGCCCCGAGGCCCGGGGCAAGAGCGAGGGCGAGCCAGGCGACCCGCTCGGCGGGATCAGTCGTGTCCCGAGTCGGTCTCGCCCCAATCGAGGTCCCAGTCGGCATTGGCGTCATTCCCTCCGACGGGGGTGTCCTCGTCGTCCTCGGCGGTGCGCAGGTCGCGCACCAGTTGCCAGAGTGTCTCCTGAAGGTCGTCGAGCCCACGACCGGTGACCGAGGAGACCACCAGCGTGGCCCGGGCATCCGGCGCATCGATCGACGGCACCTCGGCATCGTCGGCGAGCAGGTCGCGCTTGCTGAGTACCACCACGAACGGCTTGCCTGCCAGGCGTTCGCTGTACTCGGCCACCTCGTGCCGCAATTGGGCGAGGCTCGCCTGCGGATCCTCGGCGTCGAGCGGGATCAGGTAGGCCAACGCCCGGGTGCGTTCCACGTGCTGCAGGAACTTGAGGCCCAGCCCCTTGCCCTCGTGCGCTCCCTCGATGATCCCGGGAATGTCGGCCACCACGAACGTTCGTGAACCCGAGAGTCCGACCACACCGAGGTTCGGTTCCAGTGTCGTGAAGGGATAGTCGGCGATCTTGGGTCGGGCGGCACTGATCACCGAGAGCAGGGTGCTTTTTCCCGCGTTCGGTTCGCCGACCAGGCCGACATCGGCGATCAGCTTGAGCACCAGCGCGACCCGGTGTTCCTCGCCCTCACCGCCTGGTTCCCATTCGCGCGGCGCGCGATGCGTGGCGCTGGTATAGCGAGCGTTGCCGCGGCCGCCCCGACCGCCTCGCGCCAGTCGCAACGTGTCGCCGTGCCGCAGCACCTCGCCCAGCAACACGCCGGTCTCGGCGTCGTAGGCCTCGGTGCCCGGCGGGACGGGGAGATAGACGTCGTCGGCGGTGGCGCCGGTCATCTTCTTGCCCTTGCCATGCACGCCGCGGTCGGCCCGCCAGACCGCGTGATAGCGGTAGTCGAGAAGCGTGGAGAGGTTGTTGTCGGCCCGCAACCAGACCGACCCACCGTGACCACCGTCGCCTCCGTCGGGGCCGCCCTTGGGCTGGAACTTGAAGCGTGCGAATGAACAGGCGCCGTCGCCGCCCCGCCCGCCATGCACCTCGACGGTGACCCGATCGACGAAGCTCATGTCTCGGAATCCCAGCCGGTGCGCACCTGGTCCCACAGCTCCTTGATCGCCTTCCAGTCCTCGTGGGAGACGAAGCCGTTGACGATCGCGAGGGTCGCCTCGATCATCGCGAACGAGGCGCCGGCATGGAGGGCACCGCGGAGGTGGGAGTGGAGTTGGTGTGGTGTGTTGAGCACCGCGGTCTGGGCGATCACGCACAACTCGCGACGCAGCAGGTCGAGGCCCGGCCGCGACATCGTCCGGCCATAGCCCTCGGTCACCATCCAGGCGTCGAGCGCCGGGTGCAGTTCGCGCACATTGCGTCGCAGCTTGACATAGTTGTCGCCGTAGACCGTGCGACAGGTGGCCTCACCGCGCCGGGTCCACTCGGGATGGTCAGCGTAGTCGAGGTCGTCGTCGCCGCCGGTCGGCGGGGCACCGATCGCCTTGCGCCAGAGGGCAGCGGCCACCAGCGTGCGCGGCCAGCCGACCATCAGCACCGATTGCAGCAGCAGTTCGTCGCCCCAGGTGGGACTCACCCCGGTGGCCACCGCCTCGGCGACCCGATCGCGCGCCTCCGGCGCCTCGCCCTGCGCGATCGCGGCCGCGAGGGCCACCAGCGCACGGGTGGCCGGGTCGAGCGGCGGACGAGTCGGATCAGTCATCGGGAGGCCTCCACTGGCTCAAGCAAGACGGATCGTGCCGCGGAGTTCAGTCCGGCCCGTCTCGGCACCGCGGGTGTTCCGGATCGCCGGGTCGTGCCACCGCGCCACGCCGTCGAGCGGCCAATCGGCGTCCGGTGCCACACTGGGCAGCAGCTGTTCGAGCACGCCCACCAAGGCGATCGCTGCGGCACGCATGTCGCCGTCCTCCACCTTGAGGGCCACCCCGAGCCCCTGCTCCGGCAGTGCGGCGGCATAGACGCCCTCCGCCCCGACCTTCACCGTGATCCGACCGGGCCACGATTCCATCAACAGGGTGTCGAGCCGGTCGCGTCCTGCCACCAGCTCGGGATGGTGCATCATCGCACCCCGGAGGCGGATCAGCGACGGATCGGGATCGGCCCCGAGTCGGGCCCAGGCCAGGGCGAGCCGATCGAGCGGCGTGGCCACCGCAGCAGCAGTGCAACCATCGACCCCCCAGACCAGGTCGTCGGGCTCGAGATCGGTCCACCGGGCAATCGAGGCGGCCACGGCATCCTGGACCGGATGGCCCAGCGACTGGTAGCCCTCCGTCGGCCATCCCTCCAGCACGGCCAGGGCGAGCAACCCGGCATGCTTCCCTGAGCAGTTGCTCCAGAGCGGTCCGGGGGTGACCCGATCGCGGATCATCTGCTCCGCCACCGCCGGCGAGAGCGATGGATGCCCGCCACACGACAGCGCGGACTCGTCGAGCCCGATCGCCTTGAGCCACGCGGCCGCCAGTTCCCGGTGGATCGGCTCGGCATTGTGCGAGGCACAGGCGATGGCCAGCATCGACTCGCCAAGTCCGAACCGCTCGACCCCGCCACGGTCGACCAGCGGCCAGAGCTGGAACGGCTTGGCCGAGGAGCGCCAGAAGACCGGCTCCCCGCCCTGAAGATTCCCAGCTACCCACCGCCCCGCCACATCCATCACGGCAAGGGCGATCCGGTGCCGGGACTCGATTCGTCCGCCGCGCAGGTCCACCAGTTCGAGGTCGCTCATCGCGGGGCCAAGATACCCGGTGGCAGTCGCGTCCGTCACCTCGGTCGGCGTACCTTCAGGTCATGACAACCACCATTGCCGAACTCTCCCTCGACCGGGTCACCGAGCTGCTCGAGCGGATGGAGGGGCTCCGCGCCGCCGTGATCGGCGACGTGATGCTCGATCGCTATCTCCTCGGCGACGTGGAACGGATCTCCCCCGAGGCCCCGGTGCCGGTCGTCTCGGTCGCCGAGGACTGGGCCACCGCCGGCGGGGCAGCCAACGTCGCTGCCAACGTGGCGACGATGGGGGCCAGCGCCGACCTGGTGGGAGCGATCGGCGACGACGACGCCGCCAGCTTCCTGCGCGAGTCGCTCGAGTCGCTCGACATCGCCAGCGACGGACTGGTGGTGGTCCCGGGTCGGCCGACCACGACCAAGACCCGCATCATCGCCCGCGGCCAGCAGGTGGTCCGGATCGACCGGGAGGTCGACAATCCGCTGGCCGACCGCTACCGCGACGCCCTGATCGAGGCCGCCCATCGGGCCATCGCAGCTGCCGACGTGCTGCTGCTCGAAGACTACGACAAGGGCGTCTTCGACCCACCGATCATTGCCGACCTGATCGCCGCCGCCGAGGCGGAGGGTATCCCGGTCGTGGCCGATCCCAAGGAACGCCACCTCCGACAGTTCGGCGGGGCGACCGTCCTCAAGCCGAACCGACGCGAACTGACGCAAGCGATCCGGACCCGATTCTCGGGCGATGGACCCGACCTGGCCGCCGCTCGTGAGGAACTCGGCGTCGACTACTTGCTGCTCACGATGGGCTCCGAAGGAATGGCCCTGATGGCGGCCGATGGGGTGGTGCGCCGGACGCCGAGCATTGCCCTGGAGGTCTTCGATGTCTCCGGTGCTGGCGACACCGTGACCGCCTGGGTGGGGATGGCGCTCGCCGCGGAGGCGACCATCGAGGAGGCAACCTGGCTCGCCAATCTCGCCGCCGGGGTCGAGGTCGGAAAGCAGGGCACCGCCACGGTATCGCCGTCAGAAGTGCTCGAAGCCTGTGAACAGTATCACTCCGAATAACTTATCCACATCGGAGTTTTCAACAATCCACGCAGGTTGTTGATTGGTAGTGGTTTGCAATGGTTCGTCCACATGGCAAAACGGCCGCGATCCTGGAGATCGCGGCCGTTTCGCTTCCGGTCCGAGCCAGCCCGGGAGGCTCCAACTCACTGACTGACTCGGCGACCCTCCCCACCCAGCGGGATGGTTCGGGGCGATGGGCGATGAGGGACTTGAACCCCCGACCTCGCGCATGTGAGGCGCGCGCTCTAACCAGCTGAGCTAATCGCCCGCTCGAGCGGGAGGGGATGATACCACCTATCTGAACGGCTGACAACCCAGTGGCCCCGGAGGGGTTCGAACCCTCGACCCTCGGATTATGAGTCCGGTGCTCTAACCACCTGAGCTACGGGGCCTAACTTCTATCTTAGGAATGTGTTACAGCGCACAATTCAAGTAACTTGTTTTCCACAGAGCGACCGAAGCATACCCCCTCCCCCCTCCAATTACGGGGCAGCGAAGGAGTCTCGTGACCGATCAGGGACCGCGGACCCGATTGTAGAGCTCGAGGTGCGCCTCGGTCATCCGCGCCACCGTGAATCGCTGCCGCACCCGGGCCCTCCCTGCACTGCCGAGTTTCTCTCGGAGCCCTGGGTCGGCAGCGAGCAGGCGCATTGCGTCGGCGAGGGCGCGCGGGTCACGGATCGGCACTTCGAGGCCGGTCTCGCCTGCCACATTCACCTCGCGTACCCCCGAGGGAACGGCAGTGGTGATCACCGGCCGTCCGGCTGCCATCGCCTCCAGCAGAACCATCCCGAACATCTCCTCCACGCTCACCGAGGGGAGGACCAGGAAGTCGGCGTCGGCCATCCGGCGGGGAAGGTCCTCGTCGGGGTACTCTCCCCAGAACTTGACCCGATCGCTCACCGCCAGCGCGTCGGCGAGGGTCCGCAGTCGGTTCCGCTCGGGGCCATCGCCCACGATGTCGAGCCGGAGGTCAGGGACCAGTTCCAGGGCCCGGAGCAGGAAGTCGACGCCCTTCCAGGGCACCAGCCGGCCGATGAAGATCGCCCTGGGTGGGTTGCCGGGCGAGGGCGGTGGCACCACCTCCCAGCGCCGTTCGTCGATGCCGAACGGGATGGTGGCGACCTTGTCCTCGAATCCCCTCAGTTCACGGCAGAGGGCAATGTGGGCCTGCGAGGGGACCACGATCGCCTCGGCACGCTTGAGGGCGTACCATCCCGGCAGCTTGTACTTCACGCTGGGGTAGTCGGCGTGCTGGGTGACGACCAGGGGCGCCAGCGAGGGCCTCAGGGCGTAGGTGACGTCGGCCAGCGAATGGGGGTGGTGCAGATGGATCACGTCGGCCCGGCGCCAGGCCGCAGCGATGTAGGCCGGTGCCAGCTCCTGGGAACCGACCGGCGCGAACGACCAGGCCCGCTTGACCGAGGCCCGGCGCTTCTCGCCGGGGCGCGGATCACCGAACGCGGTGACCGCGACGACCTCGACCTCGTGGCCCCGCTCGACCAGTCCTTCGGCCAGTCCCTGGACCACTCGCTCCATCCCACCGGAGTGTGGCCAGTAGTACTTCGCGAGCTGGAGGATCCGCATGGGGTGGAAGTTAACGGCCGCCAGGGCATTTTTGTGCCGTGCGCGTGTTGATCCTCGCTCCCGACCCACCGCCCCGCGGTGTGCTCCAGGCCCTGGTCGCCCTTCAGGTCGAACCGGTCGTGGCCCGGGCCAGCGGCGTGACCGAGACCGATGGCCTGGTTCGCTACGAGCGGGTGACCGTCCGGGGCCACCCCTCCGACCCGACCGACCTGCGCTGGTCTCGCAAGGCGCTCCGGACCCTGGTTCGCGATCTGCGCCCCGATCTCCTCCACCTGATGGGCGACCCCTGGACCCCGACCGCCGAGGCGGGGGCAGCCGCGGCCCGCGACCTCAAGATCCCCTACGTCCTGGTCGGCACCTCGAGCGTGGGCGGTCCCAAGGGTGTCACTGCCCGCTGGCAGGCCAGCCGGGTGCGCGACGGCGCCGCGGCGCTGGCCGGGATCACCAAACCAGCGCTCGACCATCTCGCCCGCGAGACGGCCTCGGTGCCGCACGCCGTGCTCCCCCAGCCGGGGATCGCGATCCCGGCAACGCTTCCCCCGCCCCGATCCGGTGGGGATGACCCTCGGCGTCTTCGGGCGACTCGTTCCCGAACGAGGCCTCGACCTCCTCTTCGATGCCTTGGCGGAGGTCTACGGCGACTGGCGGGTGCGGATCGTGGGGACCGGGCCGAGCCAGGAGGCGCTCGAACAGCAGGCCCAGCGACTCGGCCTCTCCTCACGGCTGGAATGGCTCGGGGGCCAGCCTCGCGATGCGGTGAGCCGGCTGCTGCCGGAGATCGACGCCATCGTGGCCCCGTCGCGCTCGACGCCCCACTGGGTGGAGCCGACCGGCACGCTGGTGATGGAAGCGATGGCCCATGGGGTGGCCGCCGTCGTGAGCCGCTGCGGCGCCCTCCCCGACGTGGTGGCCGATGCCGGCCTGGTGGTCGATGAGGACGACCAGCCCGCCCTCACCCGGGCCCTGCAGCGCCTCGTCGAGGAGCCGATGCGGGCTCGTGAGCTCGGGGTCAAGGCCCGACAGCGGGTGCTCGAGGCCTATGGCGACGGCCCGATCGCGGAGAAGCTGGCGGAGCTGTGGAGACGGGCACTGGGCGGATGACGGAGGACGGAACGACGGAGGACGGAGGAAGAGAGGAGATCGGCTCCGTTCTCCCTCCGTCCTCCGTCGTTCCGTCCTCCGTCGTTCCGTAGTCACTCCACCCCGTAGAACTCCTTGTACCACGCCACGAACTTGCCCACCCCTTCGTCGATCGGCGTCCCGGGATGAAAGCCGACGTCGCGCACCAGATCATCGACATCGGCCCAGGTGGCGGGGACGTCACCCATCTGCATCGGCACCATGATCTTCTCCGCCCTGCGACCGAGGTGGCGTTCCAGCGACCCGATCATCTCCATCAGTGGCGTCGGCGCATTGTTGCCGATGTTGTAGAGGCGATACGGTGCCGACGATGAGGCCGGGTCGGGCAGGTCGCTCGCCCACGACGGATCCGACGCACTCACCCGATCCGAGACGCGCAGCACCCCCTCGACGATGTCGTCGATGTAGGTGAAGTCGCGCTGCATGTTGCCGTGGTTGAAGACCTCGATCGGCCGATTCTCGAGGATGGCACGGGTGAAGAGGAAGAGTGCCATGTCGGGTCGTCCCCACGGTCCGTAGACCGTGAAGAACCGCAGTCCGGTCGTCGGCAGGCCGTAGAGATGGCTGTAGGAGTGGGCCATCAACTCGTTGGCCTTCTTCGTCGCGGCATAGAGCGAGACGGGATGGTCGACGTTCTGGTGCACCGAGAACGGCATCGCGGTGTTCATCCCGTACACCGACGAGGTCGAGGCGTAGGTCAGGTGCTCGGCCCCGTGATGGCGGCACCCCTCGATCACGTGCAGGAAGCCGGTGACATTGCTGGTCACGTAGGCGTGCGGATGGGTGACGGAGTAGCGCACCCCAGCCTGCGCCGCGAGATGGATCACGCGCGGGAAGCGCTCGCGGGTGAAGAGCCCCTCCACGCCCTCGCGGTCGGCGAGATCAAGCTGGGCGAAGCGGAAGCCTTCGTGCCGGCTGAGCCGGTCGAGTCGGGCCTGCTTCAGGGTCGGGTCATAGTACGGGCTCAGGTTGTCGAGCCCGACGACCTCGTCGCCGCGCGCCAGCAATCGCTCGGCCACGTGGTAGCCAATGAATCCCGCCGCGCCGGTCACCAGATGCTTCACGCCACACCTCTCACGTCTGATCCTCAGTGTCCCGGGCCTCGACCCGGACTCCCTCGCGCCGCAGCTGTTCGGCGCGCCAGGGTTCCAGCCGTACCTCGACCGCCAGCTCGGAGCCGTCGAGGGCCTGCCCGATCACGTCGCCGTGCCGGTGCAGCTGCCCCAGCCGCTTCCCATCCCCGGGATCCAGCAGGACCCGTACCACCGGCCGGAGCGCCTCCGCCCGGCCCCGCAGCACGGCCTTGAGCGGCACCAGGCCGTCGGTGCGCATGATGCTGGTGAAGATCGCGTCGGGCCAGAGCGCCCTGGCCCGCATCGCGAACTCGGTCGGGTCGGCCAGGGCATCGAGCTTGTTGAACACGACCAGCTGGGGCTGTTCCGCAAAGCCGAGCTCCTCGAGGACCTCGGCCACCGTGGTCATGTGGTCCTCCCACTCGGGATGCGAGGCATCGACCACCTGCAGCAGCACGTCGGCCTCGCCCGCTTCCTCCAGCGTGGCGCGGAACGAGGCCACCAGGTTGTGGGGCAGCTTGCGAATGAAGCCGACGGTGTCGATCAGCCGCACCTTCAGGTTGTCGCCGAGGTCGACCTCGCGGGTCAGTGTGTCGAGGGTGGCGAAGAGCCGGTTCTCCACGAAGATGTCGTGCTCACCCGAGAGCGCCCGGAGGATGCTCGACTTGCCGGCGTTGGTGTAGCCGACCAATGCCGCGGTGAGCATCCCGGTCCGGCCGGCCCGGATCGTCTCGCGATGGCGCGCGACGTCGGCCAGCTTGCTGCGGAGCAGCGCGATCTTCTGGCGGATCATCCGCCGGTCGGTCTCCAGCTGCGTCTCACCGGGACCCCGCAGGCCGATGCCACCCCGGATGCGCGACAGGTGGCTCCACATCCGGGTCAGGCGCGGCAGCAGGTACTGCAACTGTGCCAGCTCGACCTGCAGCTTGGCCTCGTAGGTCCGGGCCCGCGTCGCGAAGATGTCGAGGATCACCTCGGCACGATCCATCACCCGGGTGTTGAGATGTTCCTCGAGCACCTGACCCTGCGCCGGCGAGAGCTCCTCGTCGAAGACCACCAGGGTCGCCTGCTTCGCGTGGATCAGTTGGGCGAGTTCCTCGACCTTTCCCTCGCCGATCAGCGTGGCGCTGCTGGTCGACGACACCTGCTGGGTGAGGGAGCCAACCACCTGCGCGCCGGCGGTGTCCACCAGCGAGGCCAGCTCGTCGAGATGGTCGGCCATCTTGAGGACATCGGGCGATCCCTTGCGGGGGGCCGCGACCAGGATCGCCCGCTCCTCGGGTGGGGCGACGTCAATCAGCTGCCGGATCGGAAACCTCGGGCTCGGTGGTCTGGGACGACTCGCGCTGGCGCTCGCGCCACCAGGCCAGCCGTTCGGCAATGCGGCGCTCGTGACCGAAGTCCCCCGGCTCATAGAACGTCGCCGTGCGCAAGTCGTCCGGAAGGTAGTCCTGAGGGGTGAACGCCGCCGGGGTGTCGAAGGCGTAGCGGTACCCCTCGCCGTAGCCGAGTTCCTTCATCAACCGGGTCGGCGCATTGCGCAGGTGGAGTGGCACCGGCGCCGCCGGGGTGTCGGCCGCCGCCCGCCGGGCAGCGCTCCAGGCGAGGTAGGCCCGGTTCGACTTGGGCGACGTGGCGAGATGGATCGTCGCCTCGGCCAGCGCCAGTTCGCCCTCTGGCGACCCGAGGAACTGGTAGGCGTCGCGGGCGGCGATGGCGTGGGCCACCGCCTGCGGGTCGGCCAGTCCGATGTCCTCCGAGGCCATCCGGACCAGACGGCGCGCCACGTACAGCGGATCCTCGCCGCCCTGGAGGATCCGCGCCAGCCAGTAGAGCGCCCCCTGCGGGTCGCTTCCCCGCACTGCCTTGTGGAGCGCCGAGACCAGGTCGTAGTGCTGCTCACCGCTCTTGTCGAACGGTGGCACCCGTCGCGCCAGGGTGTCGGTGACCACCGCCGGCGTGATGGTGCCGCCCACCCCGACATGACTCGCGGCCGCTTCCAGCACGGTCAACGCCCGTCGCGCATCGCCGTCGGCGACGGTGGCGAGGAGGATGCGCGCCTCCGGCTCGAGCACGACACCGCCGTCGAGACCGCGGGAATCGGTCAGCGCCCGGTCGATCACCGTGGCAAGATCCTCGGCGGTGAGCAACTCGAGCACCCAGACCCTGGTGCGCGACAGCAGCGCCGCGTTGAGCTCGAACGACGGGTTCTCGGTGGTCGCACCGATCAGGGTGACGACGCCGCGTTCCACGGCGGGAAGAAAGGCATCCTGCTGGCCGCGATTGAAGCGATGGATCTCGTCGACGAAAAGGATCGTCCCGCGACCGAGCGCCAGTCGCTTCTCGGCTTCGGCGATGATCTCGCGCACCCGGGCGACGCCATCGCTCACGGCCGAGAACGGCACGAAGTGCCGATCGGAGGTGGTGGCCATCAGCCGGGCGAGGGTGGTCTTCCCCGAACCGGGCGGTCCCCAGAAAATGCTGCTCCCCACGTCGCCGCGACGGATCGCATCGCCGAGCGGCTTGCCCGGTGCCAGCAGGTGGCGCTGACCAACAAACTCGTCGAGCGAACGGGGACGCATCCGTGCCGCCAGCGGCTCGGCGGGTGCGAAGAGTCCCGGATCGCTCATGCCGCTTCGCCGCGGGCGAGGGCCAGCAGCGACGCCCGGGTGTTGCGGGCCGGGTCGTCGAGCACGGCACCGAGCAAACGGTCGAGGAGTGCGCCGAGTTCCGGACCCGGCTCGGCGATTCCGGCCTCGACGAGGTCGTTGCCGCCGACCGCGAGGTCGGCCCGAGTGATCGGCTCACCCCGCTCGATCACCCCGCGCCATACCGCCACCCAGTCGGGCTCTGTCGCCGCCGCGGCGATCGCCAGCGTGACGAGATCGGTCGCGGCCGCCCCGACCCTGGCCATCCAGTGCCGCACTGCGACCGGCTCGGCTTGCTCGGGGGCGGCCGGACCTCGATCGATCGCCCGGCCACGGGCGATCTCGGCCCCGCTTGCCTTGAGGCGTCGCAGGATCGGCTCCACCGGGGTGCGCCAGAGTGCCAGCACCAGCACCGGGTCGCGTTCGGCGCCGGCGGGGAGGACCGGCAACCCTGGCTGCCGCGGGACACCATCGTCGAGCCAGGCATCGGCGACTCCCGATTCCTCCCAGAGCCGCAGCAGGGTGCCCGGGTCACGCGCCACGGCGACGCCTTTCCACCACTCCTCCCGGACCCGCTCGGCCGAGAGACTGACGGTGTCCCCGACCTGGGCGCGGGCCGCCGCCCAGGTGGCCGGATCGATCGAGAAATCGAACCGCGCCGCGAATCGCAGTGCCCGCAGGATCCGCAACCGGTCCTCGCGGAATCGCTCGGCGGGATCGCCCACGGCGCGCACCACCCGCGCCGCAAGATCGTCGCGTCCCCCGAACGGGTCGCGCCACTCCTCGCGCAGCGGATGCCAGGCGATCGCGTTGATGGTGAAGTCACGGCGCGCCAGATCCTCCTCGAGCGACACCCCGAACTCGACCTCGGCGTGACGCCCGTCGGTGCGCACGTCGCGACGGAACGTGGTCACCTCGTGCAGCTCCCCATCGGGATCGAGCACCCCCACGGTGCCGTGCTCGAGCCCCACCGGCACCGTCCGGCGAAACAGCTGCCGTACCTCGGTGGGCAACGCGGCCGTGGCCAGGTCGACGTCGACCTGCGAGTCGCCGAGCAGGGCGTCACGGATGGCGCCGCCCACGCACCACGTCTCGTGACCGGCCTCCTCCAGTCGCCGGAGGATGTCGAGCACGGCGACCGGAATGGTGATCACCGCACCAGGATCTTGATGTTCCGGAGCTGGAGCTCACCGGTGTGGTCGCCCTGGATGGCGATGTGCCCCCGCCGGGCAAGGCCGTATTGCGGCCACGTGGAGAACTTGCTCGCGTTGACCTTCGCGACCCAGTCGGGACTCTTCAGCTCGTACTCGAGCAGCTTGGTGCCATTGAGCCAGTGCTCGACGTGGTTCCCCTGCACGATGATCCGGGTCGAGTTCCACTCCCCGGCCGGATGCTCGATCCCCGACGGCGAGGGATAGAGCCCGTAGGCTGCACCGACCGACGTCAGGCGGTTGCGCCCATCGGGATGGTTGGGATCGTCGAGCAGCTGATACTCCGGGCCGGTCCAGTAGACCTTGGGATACTCCTCCGTCGCCCGGTAGAAGATCCCGGCATTGCCACCGTGCTCGATCTTCCAGTCGAGGTCCAGCTCGAAGTCGGTGAACTCCGCCCGGGTGATGATGTCATTGGTGCTGCCCGTCTTGACCAGGACCCCATTCTCCGGGTGCCACCCAGCGGGCATCGAATCCTCGTGATACCCCCGCCATTGGCTGACCGACGTGCCGTCGAAGAGCAGCTGCCACCCGGCAGCCCGCTCGCTTGCGGAGAGAGTGTTGACCTGGGCGTGGGCGCGCGGTGCGAGGAGCACGACCACACCGAGCAGCGCCATGGTGCGCAGGGCACGAACGATCACGAGGACCTCCGGAGGTGTGGCAGCGAGCGGCTCAACCCGAGAGCACGCTGCCGCCGTTGACGTTGAGGATCTCGCCGGTCACCTGCCGGGCGAGATCGGACAGCAGGAAGAGGATCGGCCCCGCCACATCCTCGGCGGTGGCGATTCGCTGCAGCGGGATCGATTCGGCGACCCGCTGGCGCCCCTCGCCCTCGTAGGCGACGGCGCTCATCTCGGTATCGACCCAGCCCGGGGCCACGGCATTGACCGTGATCGCCGGGGCGCACTCGATGGCAAGCGACTTCACCAGCGAGATCATCGCGCCCTTGGTGGCGGCATAGTCGGCATGGTAGGCCTCGCCCCGCTGGCCGGCGGTGCTCGAGACCATCACCAATCGACCGCCGGGACCGAGCATCCCCAACGCCGAGCGCGCCACCAGGAAGACACTGTCGAGATTGGTGCGCATCGTCTGCCGCCAACGCTCGGGCGCCATGCGCGCGACCGGTGTCTCCGCCGGCGGCCAGATGCCGTGGTTGATGACCACGCCATCGAGCGCACCGAACGCGGCGCGAACCTCGCTCATCACCTGGGCGACCCGCTCGGCGTCGCCGAGATCGCCGCCACCCACATAGGCCCGTCGCCCCATCGCGCGCACCTCGCGGGCGACCGCCTCGGCGTCGGTGCGGCGTGAGTGATAGAGCACCCCGACGTCGGCCCCCGCCCGTGCCGCGAGGAGTGCCGTGGCGCGGCCGATCCCGCGTGACCCACCGGTGATCACGATCCGTCGTCCGGCAAGCGAAATCATCCGCCAAACTCCCTGGTGAGCAGCGAGGCGATCTGGTGCTGGATCGCCAGGTGAAGCTCCTGGACATGATTGACCCGGTCATCCTCGACCACGAAGGCATGATCCACCAACCCCGCCAACGCGCCGCCATCACCACCGAGCAGTGCCACCGAGGTCACCTCGAGCTCCCGGGCCGCCTCGACCGCGGCGACAAGGTTGGCCGAGTTGCCGCTGGTGCTGTGCACCACCAGCACGTCGCCGGCATGCGCCAGTGCCTCGAGCTGCCGCGCGAACACTTGCGCGAAGCCGTAGTCGTTGCCGGCCGCGGTGAGGGTCGAGCTGTCGGTCGTGAGCGCGATTGCCCGGAGCGCCCGGCGCTGGTCGGCGTGGTAGCGGACCACATATTCGGTGGCCAGGTGCTGGGCGTCGGCCGCCGAACCGCCGTTGCCGACGAAGAAGAGGGTGCCGCCACCGGCCAGGCAGCCGCGCATTGCGGCGATGATCGGGGCCAGCCCCTCGGTCCGCGTCGCGGTGCGCGCAGCGAGCGCACCCAACGACTCGAGACCGGCCTTCACGGCCTGCACATCAGCGCTCATCGGTCGTCCAGAGTCGGCGCATCTTGCCCCACAGCGAGTTGTGCAGCGGCAGCGGATCCACCTCGTAGAGGGTGCGATCCTCGAGGATCGCACGGGGATTCGTCTCCAGCAGCAGCACGGCCTGGTCGGCTCCCTCGTGGTCCGAGAGCCAGTCGACCGCCGTGGCCACCGACCGGGTGTCGCCATGATTGTCGGCGGCGAGGATGTCGGCGAGTCCGGCGCCCACCAGGTCGCGGGCCCGATCTCCACGACCGCGCGGCATCGTCAACGTCGTGGCATCGACCTGCAGCACTGCCCCCATCTCACGCCAGGCCCGCGCTGCCTCGACCGAGCACCCGGAATAGCGTTCCGGGTGGGCCAGCACCGGGACCAGGCTGTGGTGGAGCACCTCGGAGAGGGCGCGTCCGATGATCTCGGCCGCCACCATGCGAGGGAACTCGACCAGGATGTAGCGGGTTCCCGCCAGGGTCACCTTGCGGGTGTCGGCCACCACGGCGGGCAGCGGCCGGTCGAGCATCACCTCGGCACCGCGGTGCACCCGGATCCCCAGGGGAATCTCGGGGGTGAGCCTGGCCCAGGCCGCCTCGTAGTTCTCCGGCAGGCCGTCCCCGGCGCGCGAGGCCAGCAAGTGCGGCGTGGCGACGACGTCGGTGATCCCCTGGGCCTTGAACATCTCGAGCACCCGGACCGATTGGGCCACACTGCGTGAGCCATCGTCGACGCCAGGGAGGACGTGGGAGTGGAGGTCGATCACGCTGCCGCCGCCAGGCGCCGCAGCCGCGCCGCGTCCTCGGCCAGGGTCGCCGGGGTGCGATCGGCGAGGTCGAGCAGCGCCAGGGTGATCAGCGCATCCGCGGCGAGCAGGTCGAGCGCCGCCGAGCGCCCAGTGCCCACGGCCTCGGCGGCGCCGAGCGCCGCCGAGCCTGCCACGCCACAGCGCTCCGCGGCCGTCTCGCCGGCGGCATGCGACAGAAAGTCGCGTGCCCGCTCGGCCAGCACCGCTGGTGCCCCCGCCACATGGGCGTCGAACCACCCGCGTACCACCGTCATCCGCCGATCCATTCCTCCAGCATCGGACCAAGTGACTCGGTCGCCACTGCCTCGGCAGCCGTGCCCAGCGAGCCCGACGCGAACGTCTTGCGCCCACCGCCGCGTCCGTCGAACCGAGAGGCCAGCAACTTCATCAGCGCGTTGGCGTCCTTCCCTCGCGCCACCAGGTCGTCGGTCACCGCCACCGAGATCGCGTTGGGAACGGTCGGGTTCACCAACGCCAGCACGCTCGCCTCGCGCTTGGTGGCCCGGAACTGGTCGGCCAGTTCGCCCAGCTGGGCCCGGTCCTCGGCCACGGTGGGGCTCACATAGAGCGTGACGGCTCCCGCCGCGATCTGCTGCTCTGCCGCCGGCCCCCCCGTGCGCGCCACCTGCTCCAGCTTGGCCTCGAGCTTCTCGCGCTCGGCCAGCAATCCCTCGAGCTTGCGCTCGACCTGATCGGGCTGGGCCCGCAGTGTGTCGGCGATGGTGGCGATCCGCTGGTCGAGCGCCCGCACCCCGGCATAGGCACCATGACCGGTCACGGCCTCGATCCGCCGCACGCCCGCGGCGACACCGGTCTGCGCCATGAACCGGAACAGCCCCACCTGTCCGGCACTCCGGACGTGGGTGCCGCCACAGAGCTCGATCGAGTCGCCGATCTGCACCACCCGCACCCGGTCGCCGTACTTGTCGGCGAAGAATGCCATCGCACCGAGCTCGAGCGCCTCGGGATAGGCCATCTCGCGAATGTCGACCGCGGCATTGTCGAGCACCAGTTCGTTGACCTCGGCCTCGAGCTCGGTGAGCTGCGCCGCGTCGATCGGACCATGGTGCGAGAAGTCGAAGCGGAGCCGCCCCTCCTCGACCAGCGAACCCTGCTGCCGGACGTGATCGCCGAGGCGACGGCGCAGCACCATGTGCACCAGGTGCGTGGCCGAATGGTTGCGCTCGATGTCGCGACGGCGGGCGGCATCGACCACGGCATGCACGGCTCCGGGAGTGAACTCGCCCTCGAGTCGGCCGACCAGGCGTTGCCCCAGCTCGGGGTCCTTCTGCACGTCGGTCACCGCGAAGCGCCAACCGTCGCCCTCGACCATGCCGGTGTCGGCCACCTGGCCACCGCTGGTGGCGTAGAATGGCGACTCGCGCAGCACCAGCACCTGCTGGTCGCCCTCACCGGCGTGGGCCAGCACCTCGGTCTCGGTCTCGAGGGCGTCGTAGCCGACGAAGTGCGATGACTTGCCGACAGTCGCGCTCCCGGAAACCTTCAGCTCGAACTTGGCGGATCCGCTCGCAGTCACGCCTTGATTCCGCGCCGCCCGGCTCCGCTCGCGCTGCTCCTCCATCGCCTGCTCGAAGCCGGCGAGGTCGACCGCGACCCCCTTCTCCGCCGCGATCAGCTGGGTGAGGTCGATCGGGAAGCCGAAGGTGTCGTAGAGGGTGAACGCCTCCTCGCCGCCGATCTCCTTCACGCCGGTTGCGAACAGCTGGTCGAGCCGCTCGAGCCCCGCCTCGATGGTGTGGAGGAAGTTCTCCTCCTCCTGGCGCACCCAGGTGGTGATCGTCTCCTGCTTGTCGCGGAGCCCCGGATAGGCGTCGCCCATCAGCGCCACCACGGTGGGGATCATCCCGGCCAGCGTCGGCTCGCGGCGGCCGAGCAACCAGGCGTGGCGCACGGCGCGACGAAGGATCCGTCGCAGCACGAAGCCGCGTCCCTCGTTGCTGGGATAGATGCCGTCGAGCAGCAGGAAGCTCACCGCCCGGGCGTGATCGGCCAGCACGCGGTAGGAGATGCCGGTCCCCTCGGGACCACCCGGATAGGGTGCCCCGACCAGCCGCTCCACGTCGGCGATCAGCGGCCGGAAGAGGTCGGTGTGGAAGTTGTCGTCCTCGCCCTGCATCACCGCGGCGATCCGCTCGAGTCCCGCCCCGGTGTCGACGCTGGGCTTGGGCAGCGGCGTGAGCACACCGTCGGCACCGCGATCGAACTGCATGAACACCAGGTTCCAGATCTCGAGGAATCGTCCCGACTCGGCGAGGCGCTCGAAGGTCGGGGTGTCGATCACCTCGGGCGTCGTGCCGGGTGCCCACTCGAGGTCGACGAAGATCTCGGAGCAGGGACCGCACGGCCCGGTGTCGCCCATCTGCCAGAAGTTGTCGGCATCACCGAGACGGTAGATCCGATCCTCGCTCAGTCCGGTGAGTTCGTGCCAGAGGGTCGCCGCCTCGTCGTCGGTGTGGTGCACGGTCACCCGCAGCCGGTCGGCCGGGATGCCGAGCCAGTCGGGCGACGTCACGAACGTCCAGGCGTAAGCAATCGCCTCGCGCTTGAAGTAGTCGCCGAAGGAGAAGTTGCCCAGCATCTCGAAGAAGGTGTGATGCCGCCGGGTGAGCCCCACCTGCTCGAGGTCGTTGTGCTTGCCACCGGCCCGGACGCACTTCTGGCAGGTCACCGCCCGGCTGTAGGGGCGGGGATCCTGTCCCAGAAAGGTGCGCTTGAACTGGACCATCCCCGCATTGGTGAAGAGCAGGGTGGGATCGTCCCGGGGTGCAAGCGACGACGATGCCACCTCGGTGTGACCCTCGGCGACGAAGAACTCGATGAATCGGCGGCGGATTGTGGCGGCGTCCATAGCCCCGAAACTTAACCGGGACAGCGGGCCGCGTGGGGTCGCGTGGTTGGGTTTCGACGTCGCGCGAGCGGGAGCCGGGCCGCCTCCGGGTCGCCCCGGCCGGCCCGGCCCGCGATGTCAGTCGCCGGCCAGCCGGTCGATCGCCTGATGGGCCTTGTCGTCGCTGAAGCCGCGCCGAGCGAAGAACGCCTGCAACCGCCGCAGGCGGGTCACCCGCGGCAGCCCCCGCATCGACGCGGCACGCCGGGTGGCCTGCTCCAGGCTGCGAGCCCATGGATCGGGCACGTCGTCGCGGGCGATCGCGCCAAGGGCCCGCTCGATCACCTCCGGTGCCACGCCCAGCTGTCGCAGGTCGCGCCGGAGCCGTTCGGGGCCCCTTCCCCGCGCCGCACGGGCCGCGACATACGCCTCGGCGAAGGCCGCGTCGTCGACCAGCCCGAGCCGATCGAGGCGGATCAGGGCCGCCTCGACCGCCCCATCGCCATGTCCCTTGCGCCGCAGCTTGCGCTCGAGTTCGTGGCGGCCATGCGCCCGGCGCTCGAGCAGGCGGAGTGCGGCGCGCAACGCCCCCTCCTCGTCGGCGGCTCGGTCCAGCTCCGCCATCGCCGCCCCCGCCACCGGCCGGCCCACGGTCAGCGCCAGTCGCTCGACCACCTCGGCGGGGACCGTCCACGCCGGACGCCCGTCGACCTGGACCCGGGTGCTCCCGGGTCGCCTCGGGTCGGGGGCGAGACCGTCGACGATCACTCGCCGTCGCCCTCCTCGGCGCCCACCGCCGCCGCCTCTGTCGGCGGCGTGATCCCGATCGCCTCCTTCACCTTGACCTCGACCTCGGCCATCAGCGCCGGGTTGTCCTTGAGGAACAGCTTGGCGTTCTCGCGACCCTGCCCGATCCGCTGGTCGCCGTAGGAGTACCAGGCCCCCGACTTCTGGATGATCCCCGAATCGCTGGCGATGTCGACCAGCAACCCGGTGTGGGAGATCCCCTCGTCGAACATCACGTCGAACTCGGCCTGCTTGAACGGCGGGGCAACCTTGTTCTTCACCACCTTGACCCGCACGTGCGAACCGATCACCTGGTCACGCTCCTTGACCGGCCCGGTGCGCCGGATGTCGAGGCGCATCGAGGCGTAGAACTTGAGCGCCTTGCCGCCAGTGGTCGTCTCGGGGTTGCCGAACATCACCCCGATCTTCTCGCGCAGCTGGTTGATGAAGACCACCGCGCAGTGGGTCCGGTTGATCGCGCCAGCAAGCTTGCGCAGCGCCTGGCTCATCAGCCGCGCCTGCAGGCCCATGTGACTGTCGCCCATCTCGCCCTCGATCTCGGCCCGCGGCACCAACGCCGCCACCGAGTCGATGACCACCAGGTCGACCGCACCGGAACGCACCAGGATCTCGACGATCTCCAGCGCCTGCTCCCCGGTGTCGGGCTGCGACACCAGCAGGTCGTCGACGTTGACCCCGAGCTTGCGCGGCGTACTCGATGTCGAGCGCGTGCTCGGCGTCGACATAGGCCGCCACCCCACCCCCCTTCTGGACGTTGGCCACCAGGTGGAGCGAGAGGGTGGTCTTGCCCGACGACTCGGGACCGTAGATCTCGGTGATCCGGCCCCGCGGCACCCCGCCGATCCCCGTCGCGGCATCGAGGTTGAGCGCCCCGGTCGAGATCGCAGGGATCTTCACGCGGGGGCCGTCGGCACCCATCCGCATGATGGTCCCCTTGCCGATCTGCTTCTCGATCTGGGCGATGGCAAGGTTGAGGGCCTTCTTGCGGTCGGTATCGGTGGCCATGGAGACCTCAGAAGCATGAGAGTGAGTAGACTGGACAGCTGGAACACTCAGGGCTGTGTCGAGGTGTAGCGTTTCGCTCCACACACCGAACACGAACCAAAGTACAACCGAACGCTTCCCGAAGCAATAGTCAAAAGTGTAGCGATTTCATCCACATTGGTACACTTCAACGCCAGCCCGGCCTCCAGGCGTCCTCGATGTGGTTGACCAGGCACCCGGATTCGATCCCGTCGAGGGTGACCACGTCGAAGCGATAGCGATCGCCTCCCCGGCCATGGCGCAGGATCCAGCTCCACGCCACCCGCTCGATGGTGGCCCGCTTGCGACGACCCACCGCCTCCACCCCGTCGCCGCAGCGGCGGCTGCGCCGCAGCTTCACCTCGACGAACGCCACCAGGTCCGCCTTGCGGGCGATCAGGTCGAGGTCGTTGCGCCCCAGCGTCCAGCGGTGCGCCTCGATCCGCCAGCCCCGCTCCACCAGCCAGGCCGCCGCGACCTGTTCGGCCTCGAGTCCCATCCGGTGGCGGGGGTCGGTCCAGCTTTCCGGGTCGCGTCGCATGCGGGACGATGCCGGCACCACGGCGGGAGATCGGTCACCGTCCACCGCACAGTGGTACGAATTGTCGAGGTACGAAGGACGAGATACGAGATACGAGATACGAGATGCGAGATGCGAGCCCAATCTTCACGACCCGCTCCGGCTATTGCGCCACAGTCGATTGGTCAGTTGCTGGACTCGGATCGAGTCGGGGCGCAGCGCTCCGGTGTCCTCGCCGAGTTCGGCCAGGAAGTCGAGCAGCGCGGTGGTTTCCACGGACGAGGCATACGCGATCCGCAAATGATACTTGCACCGTTTCCCCGGACCTGACGCGATGCCCTCAGCGAGATTGAGGTTGACCGAGAGGGAGGCACGTCGAAGCTGCTCGTGCGTTGAAGCCCGCGCCGGTCGCCAGACGCGGTCGATCCAGCGATGGATGGCCACCGCGGATTGATTGGCGACTTGCCAGGCGAGCAGGTCCTGATGACGGCGCATCGATGAACATCGAGCCTCGCTCCGATCACCCGCCAAGCCAGAAAACGCACAGGGCTCCGCAACAGCGCGGAGCCCAACCGAGCATCCAACCTCGTATCTCGTATCTCGTATCTCGTATCTCGTATCTCGTACTACACGTACTCGTCGAGTTGATGCAACCCGATGTTCACGTCCCGCGGCTTGCTGCCGTTGGGGGGGCCGAGGATTCCCGCGTCGTGCAGTTGGTCGATGATTCGCGCCGCGCGACCGTAGCCGATGCCGAGCCGGCGCTGCAGCAGCGAGGTGCTGCCGCCCTGGTGCTGGATGCACAGCTCGGCGGCCTGGCGGAAGAGGGCATCGTTCTGGCCCCCGTCGCCACCACCCGGACCACGGCTATCGCCGTCGGCGGCGGCGGTGCGACCGGCCTCCACGATGTCGGGCTCGAGCCCGGCGGCCAGCATCTCCTCGCGTTGGCGGTACCACCCCACCAACCGTTCCGTCTCGTCGGTGCCGATGTAGGCGCCCTGGATCCGGACCGGTTCACTCTTCCCCGGTGGCACCCACAACATGTCGCCGTTGCCGAGCAGTGCCTCGGCACCGTTCTGGTCGAGGATGGTGCGCGAGTCGACCTTGCTCGCCACCCGGAACGCCATGCGGCTCGGGAAGTTCGCCTTGATCAGGCCGGTGAGCACGTTCACGCTCGGTCGCTGCGTCGCCAGGATCAGGTGGATCCCGATCGCGCGCGCCTTCTGCGCCAGCATCGCCAGCGGCCGCTCGACCTCGCCCTGCACCGTCATCATCAGGTCGGCCAGCTCGTCGACGATCACCACGATCATCGGCAGTTCGCCGTCGGTGTACTCCTCGCGCCACTCGGCCTCGCCCGACGGCGCACCGTCGCCACCCCGGGCGATCGTCGCCAGCGTCGGCTTGCTCCCCGGCGGGTTTCGCAACGACAGACCGTCGCGCACCTTGCGGTTGAAGTCGCTCAGCTGGCGCGCCCCGTTGGCCTGCAGCAGCTCGTAGCGGCGGTTCATCTCCAGCACCGCCCAGTTGAGCGCGTTGGCCGCGTCGCGATTGTCGGTGATCACCGCGTGGCGCAGGTGCGGCAGTCCGTTGTAGATCGACAGCTCGACCATCTTGGGGTCGATCATCACGAAGCGCAGCAGGCGCTTGGGATAGCGGTACACCAGGGAGGTGATGATCGTGTTGATCGCCACCGACTTGCCGCTGCCCGTCGCACCGGCGACCAGCAGGTGCGGCATCCGGGCCAGGTCGCCGATCACCGGCTTCCCCTCCACGTCGAGCCCCAGCACCACCGGCAGGGTCGCCTTGCTGCGACCCCACGCCTCGCTCTCCAGCAGTTCGCGCAGCGTCACCATCCGGGCATGCGGATTGGGAATCTCGACTCCCACCGCGCCGCGTCCCGGCAGCGGGGCGACCCGGAGCGACGGGGTCCGCATGGTGATCGCGAGGTCGTCGGCCAGCGCCACGATGCGGCCCGCCTTGACGCCGGCCGCCGGGACGACCTCGAACTGGCTCACCGACGGCCCGGTGGTCCGACCGGCCAGCGAGCCGTCGACCTTGAAGGTGCCCAGGGTGTGCAGCAGCAGTTCCCCGAGCCGATCGAGTTCGGCCTCGTCCTCATCGTCGTGGTCGTGGCTCGGCGAGGTCAGGAGGTCGATCGGCGGCATCACTTCGTCGTCGGCCACCGGCGGTGGCGGTTCGGCGGGCGGCTCCACGGCGACCGGCTCGAGTGGCGCCGCGGCGGCGTGGCAGGGCGTCGTCGCGACGCCCTGCGGCTTGGTTGCCGGGGGCGCCTCGGGTCGGCCCGGCAGCGCCGGATCCGACGACCGCGGTCCCTCCTCCAACCGACGGAGCGGGTGCCACGCGAGGGTGGCGAGGGTGGTACCGGTCAGCGCCACGAAGCCGGCGATCAGTCCGCCGGCCACCCCGATCGAGTCGAGGGCGGCCCGGGCCAGGAAGCCCGGGAACCAGCCGGTGAGCCGTGCGGCCCAGCCCCACTGGTCGGGCGGGGGCAGATACGACGCCTGCTCGACCCGGCCGAGCACTCCGATCACATAGGGGATCAGCACGGTGCCCACGAACGTCAGGATGGTGCTGCGCTTGGGATCGAGCTCGCCGAGGCGACCGAAGCCCGCCAGCCCCGGCGAGGAGCCCGAGCAGCGGCAGGCCGAGCGCCCCGAGCCCCATGGCGTGCCAGAGCGCCGGCCCGAGCACCCGACCGAGTGGGCCAGTGAGGTTGACCGGCAGCAGGGTGAGGCCGACGAATGCCCCGGCGGCGAGCGCCAGGATCGCCCAGAGACGCCGGCGGTTCTCGGTCGTCACGTCCTCGCCGCCTGGCCTCCGCCGAGGGTGACCCGGCGGTCGTGGAAGATGGGGACGACCGGATGCCGGTCGATGCTCGCGGCCCAGGCGACGTCGGCACCCATGCCACGCCGCAGCAGTTCGCGCCCGGCGCGTGAGAGCCCCAGCACCCGATCGAGTCGGTCACCGTAGCGGCGCACCAGGTCGACCGCGGCGATCGCCGCGTCGCCCAGTCCCTTGCGGGTCCGCCGCCCCCCCAGGGCACCGAGCACCACCCGACCGGCCACATAGGCGTCGTCGATCCCGAAGCCGCTGTCGCGGCCGCCGCAGAGGACCAGCAGGTCGCCGGTCTCCTCCAGCAGGGCCTGGGCCCGCTCACCGGCCGCGGTGAGGTTCACTCCGGCGGCGAGGATCACCGCCTGGGCGTTGTTGGTCGCGAGCAGGGCCCGGGTGCCGTTGGTGGTCGTCATCACCAGGGTCTTGCCGGCCACCCGCTCGGCAGTCATCTCCGCGGGAGAATTGCCGAGCTGGAAGCCGGGGATCGGATCGAGGTTGCGCTCGCCGGCGAGCAGCACGTCGCGGGTGTCGAGCGCCTGGGCCAACCGGGCCGCCTCCCCGGTGTCGATCGCCGGGATCACGGCGCGAGCGCCGTGATCCAGCGCGGCACAGATGGTGGTGGTGGCACGCAGCACGTCGATCACCACCACGGCCCGCCCCGCGACGTCGGCGGCATCGACGTCGTTCGGTGCGAACGCGACGTCGATCATGCGGCCTCGGCGGTCTCGGGTCGCAGCAGCTGCGGCTCGCGCTCGAGGAACTTGGTGTCGACATCGCCCGCGACGAACGCCGGATGGCGCACCACCCTCGCCAGGAACGGGATCGTCGTCGTCACCCCCTCGAGGATGAACGCGTCGAGCGCCTGCGACAATCGCGCCAGCGCCTCGGCCCGGTCGCGGCCGTGCACGATCAGCTTGGCCAGCAGCGAGTCGTAGTACGGCGGCACCGTGTAGCCGGCATAGACGTGGGTGTCGACCCGCACGCCAGGGCCACCCGGCGGGTGGTAGGCGGTGATCAGCCCGGGCGACGGCTGGAAGTTCTTGTAGGGGTCCTCGGCGTTGATCCGCACCTCGATCGAGTGGCCGCTCAGCACCACCGGCCCGCTCGCGCAAGCGGCTCGCCGGCGGCGACCTGGATCTGTTCCTTCACCAGGTCCCAGCCGGTCACCATCTCGGTCACCGGATGCTCGACCTGGATCCGGGTGTTCATCTCCATGAAGTAGAAGGCGCCGTCCTCGTCGAGCAGGAACTCGATCGTGCCGGCACCGACGTAGTCGATGGCGCTCGCCAGCCGCACCGCCGCCTCGCCCATCTGTTCGCGCAACTCGGGCGTCAGCGCCGGCGAGGGCGACTCCTCGATCAGCTTCTGGTGGCGACGCTGCACCGAGCAGTCACGCTCGCCGAGGTGGATCACCCGGCCCTGCGTTGTCGCCGAGGACCTGGATCTCCACGTGCCGGGGCCGGGCGAGGTACTTCTCCACGTAGACGTCGCCGTTGCCGAAGGCCGACAGCGCCTCGTTCTGCGCCAGCGAGAAGAGCTGGACGAACTCGTCCGGCTCACGGGCGATTCGCATCCCCTTGCCGCCGCCACCCGCGGTCGCCTTGATGATCACCGGGAAGCCGATCTCGGCGGCGACCTCGAGCGCCGCCTCGGCGTCCTGCATCACCCCGGGTGAGCCGGGCACCGTCGGCACCCCCGCCTCCTTGGCCAGGCGGCGCGCCGAGGCCTTGTCGCCCATCGCGCGGATCTGGTCGCCGGTCGGTCCGATGAAGACGATGTTCGACGCCTTGCAGGTGTCGGCAAACTCCGCGTTCTCGGCCAGGAAGCCGTAGCCCGGGTGGATCGCGTCGGCGCCGGTCACCTCGGCCGCGGCGATCAGGCCGGGGATCCGGAGGTACGAGAGCCGCCCCTGGGGCGGCCCGATGCAGATGTCGTCGTCGGCGAACCGGACGTGGAGCGATTCGCGGTCGGCCTCGCTGTAGACGGCCACCGTCTCGATGCCGAGTTCGCGGCAGGCGCGGATGACCCGCAGGGCGATCTCGCCACGGTTGGCAATCAGGACCTTGCGAAACATCACGACTGACCCTTGTCGCCCATGTCCTCGAAGGTCCGGTCGCTGGCCGCACTGATCCCCGACACCCGGAGCGCGAACTCGCTCGGATTGGTGGCGTGGAAGACCGCGTCCTCGTAGGAGATCACCCCGTCGGTGTACCAGCGCATCAGCGACTGGTCGAACGACTGCATGCCGTAGTTCGTGCCGCCCTCGGAGATCAGCTCGGGAATCGTCAGGGCCTTCTGGGTGTCGCGGATGTTCTCGGCCACCGCGGCGGTGTTGACCAGCACCTCGCACGCCGGCACCCGGCCGTTGCCGTCGGCCCTGGGCACCAGCCGCATCGAACAGACGGCGGCGAGCGCGGTCGACAGCAGCATCCGGATCTCGCCGTGCTGGTGCGGCGGATAGAACGACAGCACCCGCGAGATCGTCTGGGTGGTGTCGGTCGTGTGGATCGTCGAGAGCACCAGGTGGCCGGTGTCGGCCGCCTTGAGGGCGGTATCCATCGTCTCCATGTCGCGGATCTCGCCGATCAGGATCACGTCGGGGTCCTGCCGCAGCACGTGCCGCAGCGCATGCCCGAACGAGACCGTGTCGCTGCCCACCTCACGCTGCGAGACATTGGCGTACTGGTCGCGGTGGAGGAACTCGATCGGGTCCTCGATGGTGATCACGTTGACCCGGCGGTGCCGGTTGATGTGCTCGATCATCGCGGCGAGGGTCGTCGACTTGCCGCTGCCGGTGATGCCGGTGACCAGCACCAACCCGCGCGGCCGCACCGCAATCTCCTCGAGCACCGTCGGAAGCAGCAGCTCGCGGATGGTGCGGACCTCGTAGGGGATGCCGCGCAACGCGAACGCGACGGTGCCGCGTTGCTGGTAGACATTGGTCCGGAAACGGCCGATCCCCGGCACGCCGATGCCGAAGTCGGCTTCCTTGGTGTCGGCGAAATCGCGCAGCTGTCGCGGGGTCATCAGCGACTCGGCGAGCGCCTTCAGCTCGTCGGGACGCAGCGCCGGCATCTCCAGCATCTTGAGCTGGCCGTTGACCCGGATCGTCGGCGGACGGCCCGCCTTGAGCAGCAGGTCGGAGGCGCCGTGGCGCACCATCTCCACGATCGCCGGCCGGAACTGGAAGCCGGTCGCCGCGTCCGCCGCCTCGCCGGCGCGGCCGGGTATCTCAGCCATTGGGATCAACGCGATAGAGGACCTGGCCGTACTCGACCGGCGACGCATCGTCCACGCACACCTCGCGGATCACGCCGGTCACCTCGGCCTCGATCTCGTTCATGATCTTCATCGCCTCGATGATGCACACCGTCTGGCCCGGCGCGACCCGGGAACCGACCCGGACGTAGGGCTCGGCGCCCGGCTCGGGCTGGGCGTAGAAGGTGCCCACCATCGGCGACTTGATCTCCTTGAGCGACGGCGCCGGCGTCGCCGCAGGCTCCGGCGGCGGCCGGCGGGGCCGGCGGAGGCGGCGGGGCAGCGGCCGGCCAGCCGGGGTGCGCCGGGGCGGCAGCGGGTTGCCCATGGGCGGTGCGGCTGATCACCACGCCGGTGCCGAAGAATCCCTTGAGCTCGATGGCGCCGATCTCGGGGTGGTCGTGCAGCAGCTGCGCCAGCCGCCGCACGTCGCGCAGTTCGATACCCTTCAAGCCGGGCACCTTCTCCATTGCGCGGGCGAGATCCTGCATGTCGTCAGGTGTCATACGCGGGTCAAGTACTTGTCCTCGCGTCGATCGACGCGGATGACGGTGCCGGGTTCGATGAAGAGGGGAACCTGAACGACCGCGCCGGTCTCGAGCCGGGCCGGCTTGGTGCCGCCGGTTGCGGTGTCGCCCCGGATCCCGGGGTCGGTTTCGACGATCGTCAGTTCCACGAAATTGGGCAGTTCCAGCAGGATCACCAGCTCGTCGTGCACCAGCCCGGTGCACTCCATCTCCTCCTTCAGGTACTTCAACTGCTCGGCGCCGATGCAGCTCGCCGGTCAGCATCACGTCGTCGAAGCTCTCCAGGTCCATGAAGTGGTAGAAGTCGCCGTCGCGGTACGAGTAGCTCATCGGCCGGCGGTTGAGCTCCACCGTCTCCAGCCGCTCGCCCGACGTGAAGGTCCGTTCCAGCACCGCACCGGTTCGCACGTCGCGCAGCTTGGTGCGCACGAAGGCGCCCCCCTTGCCGGGCTTGACGTGCTGAAAGTAGGTGACCTGCATCAGCCGGCCCTCGAGGGCCAGCACCAAGCCGTTGCGGATGTCCGCCGTGGTCGCCATCACACTCCCGAAGTCAGGCGTCAAGTTCCAGTAGGTCGGTCCGGCCATCGGTCAGGAGGACCGGGCCGTCGCTCGAGAGCCAGACGTCGTCCTCAAGGCGGACCCCTCCCCACCCCGGAAGATAGATTCCCGGCTCCACGGTCACCACCGCACCCGCCGGGATCGGTGCCTCGACCGTGCTCGCAAGTCGTGGTCCCTCATGGACCTCCAGCCCCAGGCCGTGGCCGAGGGAATGGCCGAAGGCCTCGCCGAAACCACGGGCCGCGATCAGCTCCCGGGCCAGCGCATCGGCCTCCCGACCGCTCATCCCGGCCCTGAGCTGCTCCCGCGCCCGGCGCTGGGCGTCCCGCACCAGCTCATACACCGTCCGCTGCCGCGAGTCGGCCGGGCCGAGGGCCACCGTCCGCGTCAGGTCCGCACAATAACCATCGACCTTGGCCCCGAAGTCCATGAGGAGGAACTCCCCCCGGGCCAGCAAGCGGGTGCCGGTCCGGGCGTGGGGCAGGGCTGCCCGGGGCCCCGAGGCGATGATCGTCTCGAAGGGGTGCCACTCGCTCCCCCGGCGTCGCAGGGCGG
This sequence comes from uncultured Gemmatimonadales bacterium, assembly GCA_963817715.1. GTDB lineage: Bacteria > Gemmatimonadota > Gemmatimonadetes > Gemmatimonadales > GWC2-71-9 > Palsa-1233. The sequence goes on along the minus strand of CAWFPG010000004.1, from coordinate 274,818 downwards.
CCTCGAGCCGCGCCGCGACGTCGAGTTCCCGTTCGCCGGCCCGGATCGTCGGCAGCACCTCGTCGAGTGCCTCCAGCGCCAGCGCCCCGGCCGCCCGGATCGCCGCGACCTCGCCCTCGTCCTTCACCTCGCGGAGCCCCTCGATCAGGTCGGCCACCGGTTGAGGTTGGCCGCCGCCGAATCCGGCCAGCCGTTCGGCCTCCTGCACCGTTGTCACGTGGCTCTCGAACCCGAAGCGCCCGCCCGGCTCGGCCAGCAACCGTTCCAGCCGCGTCCAGATGCTGGCACGCTCCACCAGGACATCCGCCGCAGCCCCGACCTCCTGGGGCGCCTGGACGGCATAACGGAAGTCGGTGACCAGGGTGAGGCGGTGCTGGTCGATCACCAGCTTGGCCGCCGATCCCGTGAAGCCGGTGAGCCACCGGATGTTGGCCAGGTGGCTCACCAGCAGGGCATCGAGTTGTCGGTCGGCGAGACGCGCCCGGACCGCTGCCGCCCGCTCCGGGCGCGGGTCAGCCATCGCGGATGGCGCCGACCAGCGCCTCGAGCCCCAGTAGGTAGCCGCGTGGACCGAATCCGGTCACCATCCCGATCGCCAGGTCGGCGATCAGGGAGTGGTGCCGGGCTTCCTCGCGGCGGAAGAGGTTGCTGAGATGCACCTCGACGAACGGAATCGGTGCACCGAGGAAGGCGTCGCGCAGTGCCAGCGAAGTGTGGGTATACGCGCCAAGGTTGACCAGCATCCCATCGGCTCGCGCCCGGGCACCCTGGACCACGTCGACCAGCGCACCCTCGTGATTCGACTGCTCGAAGGCGAGCTCGACACCGAGTACCCCGGCGCGCTCGCGGAGCATCGCCTCGATATCGGCCAGCGTCAGCGCACCGTAGATCTGCGGCTCCCGCGTCGCCGAGCAGGTTCAGGTTGGGCCCGTTCAGCACCAGGACCCGGGTCATCGCGCCAGCTCCTCGAGCCACTGCTTGAAGGCATCGAAGTCGGCCGAGGGATCGGGCCGCGGTCCCCGCTCGGCGGCTGGGGTGGGCTTGAAGAACTCGTCAAAGGAGGCCGGGCGTGGAGCGGAGCTGGGGCGAGCGGCGGCCACCGCCGCGAGCCACGCCGCGACCGAACGGCCGCCGCTCTCGCGGGCGTCGAACGGCAGCGGGCGCGAGGCAGCCAGTTCGCGGCGCACTGCCTCGTGGCGCTCGGTCACCGTGGCGTTGGCCGGGTCGCGGTTCGCCAGCTCGGTGTAGGCCGCCAGCGCGGCCTCGAGGTGGCCCTGACGATGGTAGAGTGCCGCCAGCGTCTCGGTGACCAGCACCGGCGCCGGCTCGTCAGCCCGGCCGCCTCCTCACCCTCACCCGGCGGTCGCCGACCCCCGGGGCGACATCATCGGTGAAGACCAGTGGCCCGTGGTCGTCGTCCTCGTCGGCCGGAGCCGGCGGGGCGATCCCGGCCGCCAGTTCGCGGGCCAGCGGATGATCGGGGTCGCGCTCCAGCGCCTCGGCCAGGGCCCGATCGGCCAGCGCCAGGTCGCCCTGATCGATGGCGATCCGGGCCTGGACCACCAGTCCCGCCACATGACCCGGGAACCGGGCCAGGCCCGCGGCGATCACCCGGGCGGCCTCGTCGAGGTCGCCCCGCTTGCGCAGCCCATCGGCCAGCGGCGCGAAGACACCGGCCTCGGGACCTGAGGCCCAGCGGGCGGCGAGGGCGTCGAGCGGTGAGTTGAGGGACATCCGTCTGTCGATGTGAGGGCAGCGATGGGGAGGGCAAGACTATCCCGCGGCCCGCCGGGGTGTCAACCGCCCGGAAAGACTCCAGCTTGAGCTTCGTCGCAGCGCGGTCTAGGTTTCCGGGCTGTTTTCACCCTGTAGGGGATGGTCCTGACGCCATGATGCAAGCCTTCCGCAATGCCGCTAAGCCGGTCGTGATCCTCATCACCGTCACCTTCATGATCTGGATGGTGGTGGACCTGAGCGGGATCACCGGTAGCGGCGGCATCTTCAGCCGCACCACCGTCGGCTCGATCAACGGCGACGCCGTTGACCTCAGGACCTACCAGCAGGCGGTCCAGAACGCCACCACCCAGCGCCAGCAGCAGGTGAGCCGCTCGCTCACCCTGCAGGAGACCCAGCAGGTTCGTGATCAGGTCTGGGAAGGGTTCGTCCAGTCGGCGGTGCTGCACGACGAGATCTCCAAGCGACACATCTCGGTCACGCCCGACGAGGTGGCCCAGCTGATCGCCCAGGTGCCGCCGCCGGAGATCCAGCAGGCGCCCGATTTCCAGACCAATGGCCAGTTCGATCCCAGCAAGTACCAGGCGTGGCTCGGTTCGGCGGTCGGCCAGCAGTACATCCCCTATCTCGAACAGCAGTACCGCGACGAGATCCTCCGGGCCAAGCTGCTGCGCAACGTCACCGCCGACGTCTTCCTCTCCGATGCGGCGCTCTGGGAACGCTATCGCGACCAGAACGAATCGGTGACCATCGCCCTCACTCCCCTGGTGCCGAACCGGGTGATCCCCGACTCGGCGGTGCAGGTCGAGCCGGCCGAGGTCGACGCCTACTACCAGGCGCACAAGGACGAGTTCGATCGGCCGGCGACCGCCTACCTCTCCTACCTCGCCGTGTCGCGGGTGCTCGACGCCTCCGACAGCGCGGCGGCGCTGGCCCACGCCCGCGACCTCCGGCAGGAGATCGAGGGCGGCGCGCCATTCGACGAGGTCGCCAAGCGCGAGTCGGCCGACCAGGGATCCGCCCAGCAGGGTGGCGACCTCGGCACCTTCGCCCGTGGCGACATGGTCAAGCCGTTCGAGGACGCGGCCTTCTCACTGCCGCTCAACACCCTCTCCGAACCGGTCAAGTCGGACTTCGGCTACCACCTGATCGAGGTCACCAAGCGCACCACCGATAGCGTGACCGCCCGGCACATCCTGGTGCCGTTCGAGCTCGCCGGGGCCCATCGCGACCTGGTCGATGCCCAGGCCGATTCGCTCGAGCAGCTGGCCGCCGACCGACTCGACCCGACGGCGCTCGACAGCGCCGCCCGGGCCCTCAAGCTCCCCATCGGGCAGGCCGCCCCGCTGCAGGAGGGCGCCTCGGTGGCGATCGGGCAGGAGCTGGTCACCGATGCGGGGATCTGGGCCTTCCAGGCCAAGGTTGGTGAGACCTCGCCAGTGATCGAGGCGCCGGACGCCTACTATGTCTTCCGGGTCGACTCGTTGCACGAGGCCGGCATCCCCTCGCTCGACAAGATCCGCGATGGGGTCGCCGCCGCCGTGATCGAGGCGAAGAAGGACACCCTGGCCCTGGCCAAGGCCCAGGAGCTGGTGCGCCGGGTCCTCGGTGGCGAGCGACTCGCCGCTGCCTCCGACGCGATGGGCTTGCAGCACCGCGAGTTCCCGCCCTTCACCCGAATCCAGCCGCCTCTGCCCAACCCGCAGTTGATCGGCACTTCGTTCGGGCTGCCCGTGGGGGCGCTCGAGTCAGCCCATCGTGACCAACGAGGGGATCTACGTGATCCGGATCGTGTCCCGCACTCCGGCCGACTCGGCGGCATTCCAGCAGGGGATCGCCCAGTTCCAGGCCCGCGAGCTGCGCGCGGCCCGCGACGACCGGGTGCGCTACTTCCTCAGTTCGCTGCGCGACGAGGCCAAGGTCAAGGACGAGCGCGGCGAGGTCTTCAAGACCACGGCCCAGATCGAGGCGGAGGCGCCTCAGGTGCCGGGGACAAGCACCCGATAACAGCCGGGCCCCTCGCGGCTTGGCCATCCTGACCCGCGACGCGAACCCGGCAACCACAAACGCCCCGCATCACCAAGTGATGCGGGGCGTTGTCGTGTTCTGGTGGTGGCCTGACGGTCTCACCGCGACAGACCACGCCGAACGCAGCGCGACTGCAGGAGCCCATCTCCCCATACGCGAAAGCGCGCCGCACGCGGCGCGCCTGCAGTAGCCGCGCCCTGCGGGCGAGGCTACTGCGACAGCCGCTTCGGCTCGCCGCCGGTCGGGGCGCGCTCCTCTTCGTGGGCGCGGCTCCCATCGAGCATGCTGCGGGTGGGACGGTCGTCGCCGCGGAGGACCGTGTCCTGGGTGTCCTTCAGGGACCGGCTGAACTCACGGATTCCCTTGCCCATCGACTGCCCGATCTCGGGCAACCGCTTCGCGCCGAAGACCAGCAGGACGACCACGAGGATGATCATGATTTCGGAGAAGCCAAGATTCGGCATCAGGTGCTCCAGTATTCAGAACAGCGAGCGGGCCACGTAGTAGGCGATCACCACACCCACGACCGACATCAGCGAGACGTGGAGGGCAATCGGGCCCAGCGTGAAGGATACCACCAGCAGGTCGACCGAAACAGGGCCGAGGCTCGGGGTCACGGCGTAGGTGAAGAAGCTCCGGGCCGCACTTTCCGGCAGAAACCGCTCCAGCAAGGCCGTGAAGAGCCCGCCACCGACAAAGCCGGTGGCCAGCACGCCGAGGTAGAAGGCGGGGCGACGCGGGCCGGCAGCCATCAGCGCCGCCGATCGAGGACGTAGCCCAGCGAGGCGCGGAGGGTCTCCCGGGCGTCGCTCGGCGGCAGCTGCTGGAGGGCGTCGTCGGCCTCGCCGATCAGCCGCTGGGCGCGGCTCCTGGCGGAGTCGAGCCCACCTCGGGCGTCCACCGCACTTACCACCCCGGCAATCTCGGCATCGGTCGGCTCGGGATTCCGCATCAGCGCGGTGACCAGTTTCCGCTCGGCCGCCGAGAAGCGCGGCAGGGCGTGGATCAACGGCAGGGTGACCTTGTGCTCGCGGAGATCGAGTCCCGACGGCTTGCCCGTGTCACGCGCGTCGGCGGTGTAGTCGAGCAGGTCGTCGATGATCTGGAAGGCCATCCCCATGCGCTCACCGAAGGTGGCCAGCGCCTGACGCACCTCGGTCCCCGCGCCGAGGCCGCCGACCTCGCAGGCCCCGGAGATCAGCGATGCCGTCTTGGCGCGGATGAGCAGGTCGTACTGCTCCTCGGTGAACGCCAGGGGGTCGTGTGCCAGCAGCTGGCGCATCTCGCCGATCGTCATCTCGTTGGTGACCCGGGCAAGAATGCGGAGCGCATCGAGGTCGCCGAGACGCACCAGCTCGACCACGGCTCGCGAGTAGAGGAAGTCGCCCATGATCACGCTGATCTGGTGCGAGAACTGCGCATTGATGGTGGGCATGCCCCGGCGCAGGGCCGAGTGATCCACGGCGTCGTCGTGCACCAGGGTGGCGAGGTGGATCAGTTCGATCACCGCCGCGAGCGTCTCGCCGCGTCCCGACGGGGCGCCGGTGGCCTCATCGGCCAGCAGCACCAGCGTGGGACGGAACATCTTCCCCCGCATGCGGAGCAGGTGCTGGTTCACCTCGGAGATGAGCGGGAAGTCCTCCTCGATCAGCCGGCGCATCTCGGTTTCGACCCGACCGAGCCGCTCGAGTACCGGTTCCTGCAGGTCATCCAGCGCAACCGGGCCGAGCTGCGGCAGCGTCATCACGCGCCTCCGTCGAGACCGGCCAGCCGGTCGCTGGTGTCGGCGAACGCGACGTCGACCGCCAGGACCCGCTCGTAGTAACCCCGCGCGTTCCGGGTCTTCCCCTGGGCCTCGAGCGCCCGTGCCAGCCAGTAGAGCACCCCGATCTTCTCGGAATCACTCTCGCTGCCGCGCTCGACGCTCTTGAGCACCGCCTCGGCCACCGCCGGACGCCCCTGTTCGTAGAAGCACTGTCCCAGGGCCTCGCTGGTGCGCAACCGCCCTTCAGGCGACCGGATCGCCTTCTGGAACTCGCCGATCGCCTCATCGAGGAGTCCCATCTCCTTGAACGCCAGACCGAGGTCGTAGTGGGTCTGGTAATCCTCCATCGGCAGGTTCTGGTCGAGGGCACGCTTGAACTCGGCCAGCGCCTCGCGGAACGTCTCGTCCTCGTCGTCGGAGATGGTGGTGGTCTCGGTCCGCATCCGCGTCGACCGCGGCCCGGCATCGTCGATCACCATCGCCCCGAAATCGATGAAGCCATCGGCCGACTCGACCTCGGGCGCGTCGGGCGCCATCCGTCGCAGCGCCTGCCGTGCCGCCTCGTGGTGCTCGTCGAGCTCCAGCACGCGGCGGTAGACGGCGATCGCCTTCTCGGTCGAGCCCTCCTGCACCAGCGCCTCGCCGAGCTCCATGTAAGACAGGCAGAGCCGTTCGACATCGCGCATCCTCGCGGCGATCTCGACCCGCGTCTGGTAACGCGCGATCGCCTGCGGCTCGGCCTGGATCAGCTCGGTGGCAACCTGCCAGGCGCGGGGCCAGTCCTCCGCATGCTGGTATCCCTCGAGCGACTCCTCCAGGCGGGCGATCGCCCCGGATCGGTCGCCATGCTCGAGCAGCGCGTGGGCCGTCGCCCTGGCGCCAAGGGGATCGTCGCCGCCGGATGCCGGTGGCGCGTCGGCGTTGTCGGCCGACGCGGCATCGGTGTCGGTGCCGGTGTCGGTGTCGGTGTCGAGAAAGACGATGCCCGCGCTGCCACTGGCGACGTCGTCCGCACTGAGCTCGACCTCCCGCGACGACTCGATCGGCGGCACGTCCATCGCCGTCGTCTCGAAGCCGTCGAGGGTGATTGCCTCGGTCTCGCCGACATTGTCGCCGCCGATCTCGGGGGTGACCAGTCCGTCGACGTGCTCGGGCGAACCCACCGCCTCTGCGGTTCGCTCGAACTCGATCATCCCACCCGGCTCCGGGGCGTCCTCGGCCGTCTCCGGTTCGGTGGCGCTGGTCGGCTCCAGTCCCTCGGCGGTGGCCCCGACCGTCGGCGTCGCCCCCTCGACCAATGAGGTCGGTTCGAGCACCAGCGGCTCGTCGGCGGCGGGCTGAGCCGGTGGCGATGCCGAAGCGTCGGCTTCGGCCTTGGCCGCGTCGACGTCGAGGAAGACCAGGCCGCTCCCCTTGGGGCCGTCCCCGGCAGCGGTGTGGCCGTCGTCGCCGCTGTCGCGACCAAGCAGCTCGTCGAGCACCGCGCGCAGGTCCGTCCACGAGCCGAACTCGCGACCGAAGCGGGTCAGCTCATCGACGGCCTTCTCGCCCTCGCCATGCGAGAGCATCTGGTCGTGATAGATCTTGAGGTTCTGGCGGACATCGTAGATGACCCGCTTGCGGGCCTGGAACCGGGCCAGTTCGAGATAGGTGCCCAACCGGCTCGGGTCGAGTCGGAGGATCTTGCCGCACAGGGCGATCGCGTTGTTGAAGAAGCCCTGTTCCCCATAGCGCGCCGCGGCCTGCTCCCATGCCTCGCAGGCAGCCCGCTCGTTGCCGGTCTTCTGCTCGAGGTCACCGATCCGGTTATACAGCGACGGATCGGCCACCTCCTCGCCTCCACCCCCGGCATGAATCGCCTGGCGATAGAGGTCGATGGCGGCGCGCCACTCGTCCCGCTGCTCGTGCTGCCGCGCGGCGACTTTGAGCTTGTCAAGCGTCATGACCGACCGGGGTGGGAGAAGGGGCTCAAGTTGGTTCCCTGCTTGAGCTTGAAGTCTAGGCCTCGGGGGGGGGCGACACAAGCCGGATCATGGAGGACGGCGGAGAGAGGGCGGTGGGCGGAGAACGGAGGGCGGAACGACGGAGGACGGAGGACGGAGGGAGCCGCTGGCTGGCCCGGCATGGAGCCACCGCGTCGATCCTGCCACCAGCTGCCCTCCGTTCTCCGCCCACCGCCCTCCGTTCTCCGTCATTCCGTCCTCCGACCCCGGAGAGTATCGTCCGGCTACTTGAGCCGCAGCAACTCGGGATTGCCGGGGTCGTCCTGGAAGGCCCATTCGACCAGGAGATGATCCGCCCCGGCCCAGGTCACCCGGAGCGCCCCGAAGCGCTTGAAACCGTCGGCGCCGGCCATCTCGACCACGTAGCCCCAACCGGGAATCGCCTCGATCGCATCGCGGGTATAGCCATCGACCGGAGCCACGTCGATGTCGCTGAGTGCGGTGATCGGTGCACCGCCCCACACGGCAATCCGGGTCCCGGGGCGCACCGGCTCGAAGAAGAGTGCCCCATCACCGGCGCGCTCCAGCGCCAGGTCCACCGTCCCCGATCCGCTCTCAATCCACGCCAGCTCGTCGCGCACCGCGCGGCCGTCGGCGTTGAGGTCGCGCCAGAAGCGGAAGCCCGAGCGCGAGTCGTCGACCTGCCGGGCAAAGAGCGCCACGTTGTCGCTCTCGAAACGCGGCGTGTCGGCACGGGCCAACGACATCGCCGACTCCGCACCGTCGGTCGTCTCGGCACTGACCCGGAAACAGCGCGGCACCCCGTTGTCGAGGGCACCGACCACGAACGCGGGCGCGACGGTGGTCCCCTCCACCTGCCACGGCGGACGACAGCGGTCACCATCGAGGTCGTAGTCGGCGCTCCAGACCCGGTACAACAGGAAGCGCGCGGGATCCCACCGATACGACTCGTCGGACCAGTCGAGGGCGATCGCTCCGTCGAGCGACGTGCTCGCGAGGGTGGCCGGTGCCGGCGGAGCGTCGACCACCGGACCGATCACCAGTTGGTCGCAGGCAGTGAGCAGGGGCAACAGCAGCAGGGGCAGATGACGCACGGGCGGCTCCGGGTCGGGTCGCCAATGAGCACCGCAGCCCTCGTGCCGCGCGCCAGGCCGCATTCCGCCGGGCCCTGCGCCGCACGGCGCCCACTGGGCGGACGCCGGGTGTCCACGAACGTGGACGCTCAGGGCTGCAGGGTGGTCTGGTTGTAGTCGAACTTGAGGTCGGGCAGCGAGATCAGCTGGATGTTGAAGTACAGCGCGAAGTTGCCGTTGGCGTTGCGCATGAAGTTGAACGACGCCCGCCAGTCGTGGAGATCGCGGGTCAGCTGGATCCGGTGCGACTCGAAGCGACCGTCGGTCACGTTGTACTGGGTGTTCCAGGTCACCGACCAGAAGGTGGTCGGCGCGAAGCTCATGTTGAGCCCGATGTTGCTGCGCGCCCCCTGGAAGGTCGGGGTGATCAACGGGATCGCGCCGAGCGGGTCGGTGTTGAACTCGCCGGGTCCCGGCGTCGTCGTTGGCTGGGTGTACGACCCCGGCGTCCGCTGGCGCGCCAGCGAGTAGGTGATCGACGCGGTGAAGCCCCGAGCCCGCGGTTGCATCAGCGGCGAGGCCGTCGCGAACGATCCGGGGCGGAAACGGCGGTCCACGCCCGGCGAGAAGCTGGTGCGGCTGGTGTCGGACCGCTGCGCGTTGGGATCCGGCGCCTTTCCCAGCCCCACCAACGAGAGCAGGGAACCGAACGTGCGCCCGGTCATCGTGAAGTTGGCCGACACCTGCTGCAGGAACGGCTCGAAGCGTGCCGTGTCGCTCCCCACCGCGCCCTTCCAGAGGTCATGGGTGAGCGACAGGGTGAAGCCCCGGATCATGTCGCTCTGCAACGAGTTGGTGATCGTCTGGGTGGTCCAGCCGGTGCGCCCCGGCAGCTTGGCCTGCTCGAAGTCGTAGCCGATCGGGGAGGTGGTCAGGCTGAGCAGCGTCACCGGCTGGACTCCGCGCGGATCGGTGGTGGTGTCGCCTGGCTCGGGTCGCGGCTTGGCCTGGAAGTTCTGGGTGAGGCCGATCCGCAGTTCCTGGCGCGACGGTGCCTTGGGCCCGGTGGACCGGCTCCCCAGCGCCGCGGCGTAGTCCTCGGGCACCTGCGCCTCGGGCGACCACTGGAAGGTGATGTTGGGAGTGAACTGGTGCCGAAACTTGTCGTACGGTCCAATCCCGGTGTTGAGGAAGCCGAAGAAGTCGGGGCGCATCGAGAGCCCCAGCTCGATCCGCTTCGACTGCTGCACCCACTGGCCGTTGGTGCGCTGATTCCGGAGCAGGAACGGCCCGCTGGTCGCGTTCACGATCGAGACCGTGGGCTGGATCTTCCATGAGCCGCGGAAGATCTGCGGCAAGTTGATCCCGGTGTCCCAGTTGAGTCCCGACTGGAAGGTGCCGTTGGTCGTGGTGGAGACCGTCAGCGAGTCGGTCGGGTCGGCAGTCGAGAGGTCCGGTTCCTTGGTGTTGACCACGGTGCGGCCGGTCTGGCGCTGATCCTGGAAGGTCACCTGGTTTCGCCAGGTGAGCGAACCGATCGTGAGCGGCGTGTCGAATCGCACCGAGCTGCTGCGGGCGCTGCCGGTGGCGGTGAGTGAGTCGATCGCCCCACCGGCCACGATCAGTTCGGTCGGCAGCGGTGACTTGAACTGCAGGTTGTTGGTGGCCGACATCGTCGGCGCCCACGACACCAGCCCGCTCAGCGCGATCGGGGACGGGGTGATGGTGAGCGACGGCAGGGTCATCTGCCCCGACCCGTCGGAGACGTTCTGGCGCCGGGTGCCGCCGATCGTCACGTTGCCCCACCGGAACCGCTTGCTGAAGTTGGCCGAGCTGGAGATCTGCTGGGTCGAGAGGATCGGGTCAACCGCGTTGCCCGACAGCACCCGGGAATTGGTCACGTAGTTCGCGCTCAGTTGCAGCCGGGTGGTGATGTTGAACTGCTGGCTGTGGTTCCACTGCAGCTGGGTGCTGCTCGACCCACCCACCTCGACCTGGCGGTTCACCGCCAGGGCACCCTGCAGGAACCGGTTGCGCCAGTTGTAGTCGAGCTGGCCGCCGAACTGGATGTAGCGCGACGAGAACCAGTCGAACCGGCCGGTGAGCCCGAGGTAGTCGTTGGGCGCCCAGTAGTAGCCGATGTTGGTGATCTGGCGGTTGTAGCCCCGGGTCGGCCGCACGATGTCGTTGAAGCCGAACTGCGGCACCAGGATCCCCGAGCGACGGCCCGGTTTGGTGTCCTGGAAGAGGAATGGCAGCCAGGCCACCGGCACGTCGCGCACGTAGAGCACGGCGGGGCGCGCCACCAGGTACGACTGCGACACCCACTTCACCTGACCGGCCTTGAACTCGTAGTGCGGCAGCGGCAGGTCGCAGGAGGTGAATTCGCCACCCGACGCGTAGAGCCGCGACGCCGAGGAATCGACGGCCAGGTTGCCCCGCACGAACCAGTTGTCACCCAGCTCGTTGAAGGTGGTGAACGCGTCGGTGAACACCCCGCGGTCGCTGCAGGTGTCGAATCGGAGCACCCGACCCACGGCGATCTTCTGGTTGTCGAACAACTGCGGCTCGCCGCTGGCCACCAGCTCGCAGCGGTGGTCGTCGTAGACGATCCGGCCCGCCTCCATCACCGCGCTGTCGCGCGAGGTTGCGGCATGGCCCGAGAGGATGATGCGCTGTGAGTCGGCCACCAGCACCGCCGAATCGCCGAGATACCGGGTCATGGCGAAGCCACGACGTGCCAGCAGCGCGGCCATGACCGAGTCGGGGCCCGGAAAGGTGCGGCTCGGCTTCGTGGGGAGGCCGAGCCGCTTGGCGGTCGCGCTGTCCATCTCCTTCGCCGGCTGGATGCCGCGACCCAGGGTGTCCCGTCCCCCGGAGAGCACACCGCTCAGCCCACCGGCGCGTGGCGGCGGCCGATTCTGCGCCGCAAGCGGCGCAGCGACCCCGGCGAGCAGCAGTGCCACCAGCAGGATCCCGAGCAGGCCGCCGCCGCCCCCCCCGCCACCGCCGCCGCCACCACCACCACCGCTCCCTCCCCCGCCATCATCGTCGCCGCCGGTGTCATTCTCCCTGGCACGCCGCTGCGCGTCGAGGGTGCCTCGCCGCGCCCGCTGGGCCAGCAACGCCCCGGCGACACCGAGTTCGTAGAGCAGGATCAGTGGCACCGTCACCAACATCATCAGGAACGCGTCGCCACCCGGCGACAGCAGTGCCCCGGCCACGAACGACAAGACGATCGCGAAGCGACGGAACTTGTTCCACTTGCGCGCCTCGACCAGCCCGATCGCCGACAGCATCACCATCACCAGCGGCACCTCGGCCGAGATCCCGAAGGCGAGCATGATCTGGATGACGAAGGAGAAGTAGGAGTCGTAGGTGATCAGCTGGTTGAACGACCCGGCCTGGAAGCCGAGCATGATCGGGATCGCCCTGGGGAGCACGAACGCCCACCCGACCCAAGCCCCCAGCAGGAACAGCAGCAGCCCCACCCCCAACGACGGCACCATCGCCTTGCGCTCGCGCTCGTAGAGCGCCGGCGAGAGGAAGGCCCAGAGCTGGTAGAGAATGAATGGTGAGGCCAGCACCATCCCGAGAACGGCGCCGAGCTTGAGGGTGATCATGAACGGCTCGGTCACCGCCGTCACCGTCAACTTGCCGTTGGGAACGTACGCCGCGATCGGCGACTTGAGGAAATCGAGCACCCCGAACCGGAGCACCATCCAGAGGCCGATGCCGACCGCGATCACGATCGCGGCGAGTGACTTCAGGATGCGGGATCGCAGCTCCTCGAGATGGTCGAGGAACGGCATCTCTCCCGTCGACATGGCCATGGGCGGACCGCGGGGGCTACGGCAGCTGGCGCAGCCGGTCGCGCGCCAGGTCGTACTCCGCGGTGCCGCGATAGCGGTCGTCCACGATGCGCGTGAACCACTGCTTCGCCTCGGCCAGGTCACCGGCCTTCTGGGCCCGGTCGCCGAGCTTCCACATCGCCGAGGCCGCCCGGGGCGACTCGGGGTAGTTGCGGGCCACCTCGCGGTAGTAGGCCACCGCTGAATCGGGATTGGTGCTGGCGTAGGTCTCGGCCAACCCGAACAGGGCGTCGGGCACCAGCGGCGAGAGTGGATGACTCACCAGCAGCTGCTGGAACGCCACCCGCGCCGTGCTGAAGGTACCGCGCCGGAGCTGGGTGTTGCCAGCCTCGAGCATCTGGACCGCGGTCGCGGTGCCGGTACCGGCGGCCACCGCGGTGGAGTCGCCGCTGTCGGCAACCATCGGCGGCTGGGTGATCGCCGCCTGTCGCGCATCGAGCTGCGCCAGGAAGTCGCTCATCCGCTGGTTCTGCTGCGACATCTGCTCCTGGAGGTTCAGGATCTTGCGCTGCAACTCGACCGTCTCGGCCGAACTCTCACCCTTGGCGAGCGAGACCTGCTGGCGGGTGTTCTCGAGCGAGTCGAGGGTGGCCTGCTGCGCCACCAGGATCTGCCGCAGCATCGCGGCCGTGGCCGAGTCACGGCGTTCCTGGTCCCGTTGCTGCACCGCCAGCTGGGTCTCGATGCGACGCACCTGTCCCGGCGTGGCGCACGCCGCCACGCCGCCCAGCAGCAGCAGGACCAGCGCCCGGGGCCGGCAGGTCACCGTGGGGCGACCAGCGTCTGGGCCCCGGCGATCACCTCGAACTCGTCGCGGCGGTTCATGGCCCAGGCGGCCTCGTTCGACCCCGGATCGAGCGGCACTTCCTCGCCGAGCGAGGCGGTCTCGATGCGGCCCTCCTCGACCCCGAGGCGGACCAGGTAGTCCTTGGCCGAGCCGGCGCGGCGCATGCCGAGCGCGAGGTTGTACTCGTCGGAGCCGCGCTCGTCGGCGTTGCCCACGATCCGGATCCGGAGCGCCGGGTTGGCACGCATGATCGCCGCCTTGCGGTCGAGCAGGGCGCGATCCTCGCTGCGGATGTCGAACTTGTCGTAGTCGAAGTGGATCAGCGTTGCCACCTCGTTGACCAGCGCGGCGCGGGCCGCCTCAGCGGCCTGCGCGGCGGCAGCGAGCGAATCGCGGCGGGCCTGCTCGGCGCGTGCCCGGTTCGCCGCGTTGATCGAGTCCTGGTTGGGACCCATCTGCTCGGTCGGGGTCGGCGTGGGCGTCACCACCGGCTCTTCCTTCTTGCCGCAGGCGGTGACCACGATCGCAAGGCCAAGAAGGGCGGTGAGGCTACGGGACATCGATCGACTCCAGTTCATGGATGGGATCCGGCAAACGATGGCGACCAGGCCGGGAGCCTGGCTCGTCCGTTGACGTTGGTCAGCTGGCGGGTCATCCCGGTCTCGAGGTCCAGCACCCAGAGTTGCTGGCCCGCAGACCGGCTCGACCGGAAGACCAGGTGGCGCGAGTCCGGTGCCCAGCTCGGGTCCTCGTTACGCCCGACCGAGGTGACCGCCGTGGCCCGCCCGGAGGCGAAATCAAAGACCATCACCTGCCGCCCGCCCGCGATGTCGCGATGGAAGGCGATCCGCTCGCCATCCGGGGACCACTCCGGCGCGAACGAGGCACCGGTCTCGCTGCCATCGAATGGCACCAGCGCCCGCTGGTTCGCCCCGTCCTGGTCCATCACGTAGATCTGGGGACGGCCCGGTCGCGTGCTCATGAAGGCCACCCGCCGACCGTCCGGAGAATACGCAGGTGACAAGTTATCCGCCAGCTTGCCACCGGCCGTGAGCGCCAGCACGCAGCACATCCTGGCGATGTCGACCCGGTAGATGTCGGTACCCCGGTCGGTGGACCATCCGAACAGCAATTCCCCGCCCAGGGGCGAAATCGCCGGGGTGATCGCCTGACCCGATCCGGTGGTGCTCGGCACGGTCTGGCGGGCCCCGGTGGCGAGGTTCTGCAGGATGATGACCCCACCGTAGTCGCGCAGCTCGGTGAAGGCGATCCGGGAGCCATCGCCGGACCACGTTGGCGAGGTCGCGATGCCCGTGCCCCGGGTCACCTGGGTCATGTTGGCGCCGTCGCTGTCGATCGACCAGATCGCGGTGCCGTACTGGAAGAGAATCCGGGTCGCGGCGATCCCCTGTGCCCCGGTGGCCGCCTTGACGATCTCGTCACTCAACTCATGGATCGGCATGCGGTCCGGCCCGATGGCCGTGGGGAGCATCCCCCGCACCGCATCGAGCCGGGTCTCGCCGCTGGGCAGGTGGTGCAGCTGGACCCGCACCCCGCCGACCGCCGGCTGCAGCTCCACCGCCCAGGTGAGTCCCAGCGTCTCGCGATAGAGCTGCAGGTTGAGCGGCCCGGTGAGCGGCCCAGCCGAATCGGGCCACATCGCCATCTGGAATCGATCGGAGAACTGCAGGTCGCGCTCGACCACCTTGCGCACCGAGTCGAGCCCCGGTCCGGCCACCACGATGAGCCCCGGCTGGACACCGGGCTGGTAGCGGATCCCCAGCTTGATCGGGTCCTGGGCCCGGAGGGGCGTCGCGTGCAGCCCCGCCAGACCGCACAAGGACAGCACGAACCACCACTTCCGCCTCACCGGTCCTCCGGGGTGAATGAGAACGCGATCGGCAGCGACTCGCCGTTCCAGCCCGTCGGCAACGGCCCGAAGGCCCGGTCGCGGGCGGCACGCTCGATCGCCCCCTGGGCTTCGGTGTCGAAGGTGAAGTTGCCCGATCGTCGGGCCAGGCTGATGTCGGTCACGGTACCGTCGCGTTGAATCGTGAAGGCCACCTCGGTGCGCAGCCGCAATCCCTGTCCGACCGGGTTGGCCCAGCGCTTCTTGACCTGGGTGACGATGTTCTCGAGATAGTCGGGATACGGAAACCGCATCCCCTCCTGCCGGAAGGTGAGCTGGTCGGTCCCGGTACTCGGCGTCTCGCCCGGGAGCGGCGTGACGTCGCTCTTGGTCGGCACCGCCGGCTCATCCCGAGCCGGGGTGGTCGCCGGCTTGGGCTTGGGCGGTGCTTCCTTCGGCTTGGGTGTCGGCTGCTTCACCGGCGGCGCCACCTCCTCGTCGCGGCGGGCCGGCGTGGCGGCCTCCGCGGCACGGCGTGGTGCCGGACCCGGTGCCGGTGCGGCAACCAGGTTCACCTCGTAGACGAGCGGTGGCGGTGGGCTGGCACGGCGTGCCACGACCACCAGCCCGGCCACCAGCAGCAGGTGCACCGCGGCGCTGCCCACCAACCCGGCGCGATTGGCGCCCGGGACGGTGGCAGCGGTCATTGCCGCGACTCCTGCTCGACGACCAGCCCCACATTGGTGATCCCCGCCTCGCGGACCGCCGCGAGGACCTGGATCACGGTGCCGTAGCTGGCGGCGTCATCACCCCGGATGTAGACCGCCTCCGGGTTCTTGAGCTTGAGCGCGGCGGCGCCCTGGGCCCGGAAATCGGTGAGGCTCATCCGGGCCTCGCCGATCGCGACCTGCCCGCCGCGGGTCACGGTGATCGTCACGCCGTCGCGCGCCACGAGCGGCCGGGTGGCGGCCCTGGGGAGCTTCACCTCTACCCCGCCCTGCAACATCGGCGCGGTGAGCATGAAGATCAGCAGCAGCACCAGCACCACATCGACGAGGTTGATGATGTTCACCTCGGCATTGAGGTGGCGCTTCTGGCGACCGGTCCCGATCCCCCGGAGCGGCACCGCTACAGCCTCCCCTCACGACCGAGAGCGGCAATCTCGGCCTGTGCCGCGCGCTCGAGCTCGCCCTCGTAGCGATCGACCCGCGAGGTGAAGATGTTGTAGGCGATCACCGCCGGAATCGCGGCCCCGAGACCGGCCGCGGTGGCGACCAAGGCGTCGGCGATGCCCGGCGCCACCGCAGCGATGTTGCTGCTCTGGGTCACGGCGATCCGCTGGAACGCCTGCATGATGCCGAGCACGGTACCAAAGAGGCCGAGCAACGGGGAGGTGGCGGCGATGGTCGCCAGCCACGGCACCCGGCGGCCCGCCGACTCGGCCTCGGCACGCACCTGGGTGTCGAGAGCCAGCGTCAGCGCCTCGAGCTGGGTGAGCGACAGGCCGCTCCGGCTGATGCCCTCGCGCTCGTTGGCGCTCTTGAGGTCGCCGAGAAAGCCGGCCACGGTCCGTACCAGGTCGGCAAAGGGCGAGTGGCCGATCGCCGCCAGGGCCTGCTCGCGATCCTCGAGCGAGCGGCGTCCCTGGGTCGCCCGCGCGAAGCGATCGTGCTCACGGCGCAGCCGCCGGAACTCGACCGTCTTGGCGAAGATCAGGTACCACGATACCAGCGAGAAGATGGCGCAGAGGAGCAGCACCACCTTGGTCTCGACCGAGGCGCTGAGGACCAGCCCCACCAGATTGAGGGAGACCGTCGCGGAATCGGCCTGGATCACGTCATCGTCCCTTCGAACCAGCCGGCGAGGGCCGTGAGTCCCTCGTCAAAGGCCACCTCGGGGCGCCAGCCGAGGTCGGCCGCCGCCTTGCTCACGTCGAGGCAGGAGCGCTGCAGTTCGCCGGCGCGCATCGGGGCGTGGGTCACCGGCACCTCGCGACCCAGCGCGGTCATCACCCGCCGAGCCAGGGCGTTCACCGTGGTCTCGGTGCCGGTGGCCACGTTGAAGGCGGGGACGTCCAGCCGGTCGCCGCGCGACACGCTCGCCAGCTGGCCCGCCAGGAGATTGGCGCGCGCCACATCGCCCACGAACACATAGTCGCGGGTCTGCTCGCCGTCGCCGAAGATGGTGAGCGACTGCCCGGCCAGCACCCGCGAGACGAAGATCGATACCACGCCGGCCTCCGACTTCGGGTCCTGCCGCGGCCCGAACACATTCGCGTAGCGGAGCGCCACCCCCTCGAAGCCACCCAGTTCGCCGAGCACGCGCAGGTAGTGCTCACTGGCAAGCTTGCTCACGCCGTAGGGCGAGATCGGCAGGTTGGGCGCTGTCTCGGGCGTCGGCACCGTGATCGGGTCGCCGTAGACGACCCCCCCGCTCGAGGCGAGGATCACCCGCTGCACCTTTCCCACGGTCGCGGCCCGGAGCAGGTTCGCGAAGCCGACCAGGTTGATCGAGGCATCGGTCGCCGGATCCTCCACCGAGACCCGCACGTCGATCTGCGCGGCCTGATGGCATGCCACGTCAAAGCCGCCCGAGGCGATCGCGTCGAACGCGTCGCGCGAGCGGATGTCGGCCTCCACGAAGGTCGCGCCCTTGGGGACCTGGTCGCGCTTGCCGCGGGAGAGGTCGTCGAGGCAGGTCACCGACCACCCGGCGGCGAGATAGGCTTCGGCAATGTGGGAGCCGATGAAGCCGGCGCCTCCGGTGATCAGGATCGATCCGCTCATGCAGGCCTCACGGGCGGGCGCCGGGTGGCGCCCGCCTCAAGGGGGGAATCGCTGTTGTTGGGAGAGGAAGATAGTGCGGTCCCCGCCACGCTTCAGTTCGGCAGCGTGGCGATCCGCACGACGGGCGTCCCGGAGGCGATCACGGGCTCCTTCACGTCGATCAGCTTGACGGTGCTGCTGGCCCCGTTCACGGCCACGACCTGGCCGGTGGCCATTGGTTCGTCGATGGTGTCCGGCGCGTTGAGTCGTGGCCCGCTGCGACGCCGGATCATGACGAAGTCGCCGATCCGGATGCCGTCGTCGCGACCGAGGTCGATGAAGATCTGGGCAGCAGGCAGCAGCAGGTCCCGCGGGTCGGCCGCGGCGATCACCGTGCCGGTCGGCCCGTCGGGGGTGGGCACCGGCGTCACCTCGCCCGCCTCGGGCACCGGGCCGGCAGGAAGGACCACCTGGCCGTCGCGCATCGGGCCGTAGATCCGGATCACCTTGGTCACCGTCTGGCGGCCACTGGCATCGGTCACCTCGAGCAGCCCCATCGGCTCGATCACGTCGCCCCACCCCTTGGGACCGAGGTGCCGCGTCGCCACCAACAGGGTGTCGCCGGCCCGGTAGCTGCCGCCTGCGGGAGGCAGGACCGCGAAGCTGCTGCCCAGCTCGGTCACCGCGCTGGCCCCGATGCCGCGCACCACTGGCGGGGTGGTCGGACCCAGCGCTCGACCGAACGGCAGCATCTGGCCCTCGGTCAGGAAGCCCGCCGAGCGCACCTCGGCCGGACGAACCGGTCGATAGGGCTTCTCGCGATATGCCTTGAGCGCCTCGCTGGGCGGCACCGGCTTGCGCAGGAAGAAGGGGGTGGTGTCGGAGCTGGCCTCCTGGGCCGCCAAGGGGGCGACGAGGACAGCAGCGGCGAAGAAGAGCAGCGTGGCACGCATCGAGGAGCCTCCGGGTGGCGGCAGATGTCGGTCCGTGCGACACGAACCGTGCCAAGGGACCGGAGCCGACCCCCGGCCGACTCCGACATCTGAATGGTAACTGGTTCCCACAGTATCGTCCGCCCCCCCAGCCACGGTGAGCATCGCCGCGCCACCGCCCCGATCGGCCACGCCGGGGCCCCCTGGGGCCCGACACCCTGTGACCCCCGCCGGGGCGGCCCAGACCCACCGGAGTGCCGGGCGCCGGCGACCGACCGGCCGGGCCGTCCATCCCGCCCAGCCGTGGTGGAATGAGACGATTCCGGCATCGGACAGGGGGAGGTGGGAATCCCGGGTCGATGGCGATGAGCTGCCCCGAGCCTCGTTTGCGCGTGCCTTCAGTACCCCACCTCCGAAAGGCTGGACTGATGCGCCGCTCACGACTGATGCCCCTCGCCGCCTCCCTCCTCCTGCTGGGATGTGCCGCCTCCCAGAGCCCGAGCGGCTCCAATCCGCCGCCCCCGCCCCCGCCGCCGCCCGCGCCGACCGTCTCGACGATCAGCGTCACGCCAGCCACAGCAGACCTCGAGGTCGGGGAGACGGCCCAGCTCACGGCCCAGGCGAAGGACGCCGGCGGCGCTGTGCTCGACCGGACAATGACCTGGCACTCCAGTGCCTCGAGCGTCGCCACGGTGTCGACCGGGGGGCTGGTCACGGCGGTGGCGCCAGGCAGCGCCACGGTCACCGCCACTGGCGAGGGAAAGTCGGGTGAGGCCACCATCACCGTCTCGGCCCCGCCGGTCGCCAGCATCGATGTGGCGCCGGACAGCACTGGCCTCGAACCGGGCGAAACGGTCCAGCTGGCCGCAACCCTCCGGGCGGCCAACGGAGCGGTGCTCACTGGTCGACCGATCGCCTGGTCGTCGAGCGACACCGATGTCGCGACGGTCTCTTCGAGCGGCCTGGTCACCGCCATCGCCAACGGCGGACCGGTCGCGATCACGGCGATAAGCGAGGGCAAGTCCGACAGCGCCCTGGTGACTGTCACGGTGCCACTCGACTTCGCCGTGCTCGCCACCGGCTACTACCATACCTGCGCCCTGAAGAGCGACGGTGAGGCCTGGTGCTGGGGGCGCAACGGCGCCGCCCAGCTCGGCACGGGCAGCAGCTCGACGACCGGCATCCCGAATCCCACCAAGGTCAATACCGCGCTCCGCTTCATGAGCATCGTCCCGAGTTGGGCCTTCACCTGCGGGGTGGCGCTCGACGGCAAGGCCTGGTGCTGGGGCGACGGTTCCGAGGGCGGCCTGGGTCAGGGCACCAACGCCAACAGCACCGTCCCGGTTGCCGTCAGCGGTGGGCACACCTTCACCTCGCTCAACTCCGGCGACGCCCACGTCTGCGGCGTCACCGACCAGCACGAGGGCTGGTGCTGGGGGCTCAACGGCGATGGGCAACTCGGCAACGGCAGCTACACCCCGTCGTCCAGCCCGGAACTGGTGAGTGGCGGGCACAGTTGGCAGATGATCGACACCGGGGCGCTCCACGCCTGCGGCCTGGACTCGACCGGGGCCGCCTGGTGCTGGGGCTACGGCGACGAAGGCGAGCTCGGCAACGGGACCACCAGCGGCTCAGCCGATCCGGTCCAGGTCAGCGGCGGCCATGTCTTCGTCGAGCTCTCGGTCGGCGATTGGCACAGCTGTGGCCGCGAGGCCAACGGGTCACTGTGGTGCTGGGGCTGGAACGCCTACGGTGAGCTGGGCGACGGCACGACATACGATTCCAGCATTCCCAGCCAGGTGGCTGGCGGTGACCAGTTCGCCGAGGTGAGCGCCTCGGGATGGGGCAGCTGCGGACGACTGGTCGGTGGCACGGTCAAGTGCTGGGGCAGCAATGACGCTGGTGCCGTGGGCAACGGCAGCACCACGAACCAGCTGCAGCCGGTGGCCGTCGCCGGCGGGCTCACCTTCGCGAGCCTGGCCGACGGTATCGGCTATCACTTCTGCGGACTCCGCATCGATGGCCGGGCGCTTTGTTGGGGATGGAATGCCGACGGCCAGCTCGGCATCGGCAACTTCTCGGATGCGCCCACCCCGACGCTGCTCCCAGCGTTCGCCGGGCTGCGTGTCGCCCCGGGGATATTCCAGGCCCCGACGGCGCACGGCATACCGGGGCTGCAGCACCACCGCCCCCGGCCGCAGTGATCACGGCACGGCAGCCACCCCCCTCCGGCAGGGTACCGCTGGTGGGGGGTGAGCCGTGGGCCGATCAGAACGGCAGGTCGTCGTCCTCGCCATCCAGCGCGTCGGGGAAGTCGTTGAACGACTCCTCCTTCTTCGCGGCCGGCGCCGAGTTGTCCGGTGACGACGCCTTCGAGCGACCGCCGCCCCAGGAGCTGCCATCGTCGTCGCCGCCGCCACGGCTGCCGAGGAGGATCAGCTCACGGCAGTTGATCTCGGTCGAATATCGGGTCTGGCCGTCCTTGTCCTGCCAGGTGCGGTACTCGATCTCCCCCTCGATGTAGACCCGCTCGCCCTTCTTGCAATAGCGCTCGGCAATGTCGGCGAGCTGCTGGCCGCGGGAGGCGTTCCAGCAGACCACCCGGTGCCACTGGGTCTTCTCCTGGCGCTGTCCGTCGGCCCCCTTCCACTGACGCGAGGTGGCGATCGAGAAGTTGGCCACCCGGCCGCCGTTGGAGGTGGACCGCACCTCGGGGTCGGCCCCCAGGTTGCCGATGAGGATCGCCTTGTTGAGGGACTTGCTCATGATGCACTCCAGCAGTGGTTCGGGAATCGAAGTGATGGATCATACTCGGGAAGCTCGCTGCCGGCGCCGAGCCGGCGGTCACTGATCACTGCCTGGCGGTACCGGTCGGCGCGAGCGGGCCGAGTCGCAGGATCAGGGCGTCCTCGGCCGGACGCCGATAATAGCGCGGTCGCACGCCGGCGGCGACGAAACCGGCTGCCCGGTACATCGCCCGGGCCGCATGATTCGACGGCCTGACCTCGAGCCAGACCGAGGTGGCGCCCGCCGCACCGAGGTCGGCCAGGGCGGCGTCGAGCATCTCTCGGCCAAGTCCCTGGCGACGGGCAGCCGGTGACACTGCGATGGTGAGGATCTCGGCCTCGTCGTCCACCACCCGCCCCAACACCGAGCCGACAATCTCGCCGTCGCCGGCCTCTGCCACCAGCGCGACCGCCCCGGGGGCGGATATCGCGTCGGCGATCATCTCGCTGCTCCACGGATCGCTGAACGCTCCCTGCTCGAGCAGCGTCAGCTCCGGGAGATCAGCGGGCGTGGTGGGTCGAATCCGGCAGCGGTCGGCCATGCTTCCGTTCCCAGACCGCCTGCGCCTCGGCAGGGCGGCCGTACTCGGGTTGCCAGGCAGCCGGGTCGGCCACCGGCGAGGTGCCGCCATCGAGCTGGTCGAGTCGCAGCAACCAGGTCGCCTCGGGAAGCGCCCGCTCGTCACGCACCGGCTCGCGGCCAGTCGCCAGGCGGACCTGCTCGACGAGGCGTTCGGGAATGCTGCCGATGACCACGTCGACCGTCCCGACGTCGCCCAGCGCCTCGGGAGAGAGGGCCCGCAGCGGGGTGGTGAGTTGCACGACACAACCAGGCTTGAACCGCCAGGCCCCGGCATACAGTTCGCCGCGGAGGGCGTCGGCCAGGGCGAGCACGGTGCCGCCCCCTCTCGGGGCATGGGCTGCGGCCCGGATCATCAGCGAGGGCGCGGTCCGCCACATCACCTGCGGCCGCTGCCAGGTGAGGGCCTTGGCCACCGCAGCACTCACGCGCAGCCCGGTGAACGAGCCCGGCCCGTCGCCGGTGAGCACTGCGCCGACGTCGCCCACCCGGGCGCCGAGTTCCGTCAGGGCCGAATCGGCCAGTGCGAGGACCTGGGCGGCGTGGCGCCGCGGTCCCTCCAACGATCGCGACGCCACCCGGTCGCCGTCGCTCACCGCCAGCGTCAGCCGCGCGGTCGCGGTGTCGAGCGCGAGGGTGATCATCGGGAGACGCTCACCGTGCGCCGGTCGTCGACCGTGTGGTTGAGCCGCACCGTGCAGCCAGCCTCCGGAACCCAGGCACCGGCCCGCTCGGGCCATTCGATCAGCAGCACGTCGGCCGCGACCAGCCGCTCCCAGTCGAGATCGGCCGCCTCCTCGGGATCGCGCAACCGGTAGCAGTCGAGGTGCCAGATCTCGCCGCCCGGCCCGTCGTAGCGGTGTGCCAACGTGTAGGTCGGCGAGGTGGCGGTCGTGGCACCGCCCCGGGCCGCGACGAATGCCCGTGCGAAGGTGGTCTTCCCGGCGCCGAGTGGCCCCTCGAGCCGGATCACCGTCCCGACGGGCAGCTCGGTGGCAAGCCTCGCCGCGAGCCCCTCGAGCAGCGACCTGGTCGAGCGCCGGCGCCGTCATCGCCGTGCCACCGGGCGTCGGACATCGGGCGCCGAGGCGGCTCGCAGCTCGTTGAGCTGGTCACGCAGCAGTGCGGCGATCTCGAACTCGAGGTTGGCCGCCGCCTCGCGCATCTGCTGTTCCAGGGCGGCCATGGCCGCGGCCCGCTGGGCCGGGTCGTGCAGGTCGAGCGCCTTCGACCGGGCCGCCTTGCCGGGCGTCGGGCCGCTCGGTCCGCGAGTCGGCGACCTTGGTCGAGAGCCGCACCTCGTCGAGCGACTTCACGATCGACATCGGCGTGATGTCGTGCTCGATGTTGAACGCCCGCTGCCGCTCGCGACGACGGTCCATCTCGTCGAGCGCGCGGCGCATCGAGCCGGTGATCCGGTCGGCATAGAGAATCGCCCGGCCGTTGACGTTGCGCGCCGCGCGGCCCACGGTCTGGATCAGCGACCGGTCGCTCCGCAGGAATCCCTCCTGGTCGGCGTCGAGAATCGCGACGAGCGACACCTCGGGCAGGTCGAGGCCCTCGCGCAGCAGGTTGATGCCCACCAGCACGTCGAAGTCGCCGAGCCGGAGCCCGCGCAGGATCTCCACCCGCTCGATCGCGTCGATGTCGCTGTGCAGGTAGCGGACCCGGACCCCGGCCTGCTGGAGGTAGTCGGTGAGGTCCTCCGACATCCGCTTGGTGAGGGTGGTGACCAGCACCCGCTCGCGCGCCTGCTCGCGCTTGCGGATCTCGGCGAGCAGGTCGTCGACCTGCCCCGTGACCGGCCGGATCTCCACCTCGGGATCGACCAGGCCGGTGGGGCGAATGATCTGCTCGACCGCCACGCCGCCCGACAGCTGCAGCTCGAGGTCGCCCGGGGTGGCCGAGACGTTGATCATCTGCGGCACCAGCGTCATGAACTCCTCGAAGCGGAGCGGCCGGTTGTCGAGCGCACTCGGCAGCCGGAAGCCGTACTCGACCAGCGTCGTCTTGCGGGCCCGGTCGCCGTTGAACATCCCGTTGATCTGCGGCAGCGAGACGTGGCTCTCATCGACCACCACCAGGAAGTCGGCCGGGAAGTAATCGATCAGGCAGGCCGGACGCTCGCCCTCCGCGCGACCGGCGAGGTGGCGGGAGTAGTTCTCGATCCCGGCGCAGGTGCCGACCTCGAGCATCATCTCCACGTCGAAGGTGGTGCGCGACTCGAGCCGCTGCGCCTCGAGGAGCTTGCCGGCCGAGCGCAACATCGTGAGCCGCTCGGCCAGTTCCGCGCGGATCCGCGCCACGGCGCGCTCGATCGTTGCCCGCTCGGTCACGAAGTGCTTGGCCGGGTAGATCGCGGTGCGGTCGAGTTGGGCGATCGGGTGGCCGGTGAGCGGGTGAAAGCGGCTGATCCGCTCCACCTCGTCGCCCCAGAGCTCGATCCGGATCGCCTGCTCGTCGTAGGCGGGATAGATCTCGATTGTGTCGCCGCGAACCCGGAAGGTGCCGGGCTCGAACGACGCATCGTTGCGCTGGTACTGGATCGCCACCAGGTCCTGCAGGATCCCGTCGCGTCCGCGCCGCTCGCCGCGCGCGATCGACACCATCAGCGCGCGGTAGGCCGCCGGATCGCCGAGGCCGTAGATCGCCGACACGGTGGCGACGATCACCACGTCGTCGCGCTCCATCAACGACGACGTGGCCCGCAGCCGCAACGACTCGATGTCCTGGTTGATCGAGGCGTCCTTCTCGATGTAGACGTCGGTCGAGGGGACGTAGGCCTCGGGCTGGTAGTAGTCGTAGTACGAGACGAAGTACTCGACCGCGTTGACGGGCATGAACTGCTTGAGCTCACCGTAGAGCTGCGCGGCCAGGGTCTTGTTGTGGCTCATCACCAGGGTCGGCTTGCCGTGGGCCGCGATCGTGTGCGCCAGCGTCATCGTCTTGCCGCTGCCGGTCACCCCGAGGAGGGTCTGGTACTTGTCGCCACGCGCCAGCCCCGCCGTGAGCTCGGCGATGGCGCGGGGCTGGTCCCCCGCAGGCTGGAACGGGGCGCGGACCTCGAACGTGGGCATCCGGGGAATATAGTCGGGTCTTCGGGTTCTATTCGGAGCGGCGGAGGACGGAGGACGGAACGACGGATGATCTCCAGCCGCGGCCGTCAGGCCGCGGGGATGTGGACGACTGGCTCAATCTGGGTCCCGCATCACCGCGGCCTGACGGCCGCGGCTGAAGGCCCCTGTCCTCCGTCCTCCGCCCTCCGTCAGGTCACCCCCAGCTTCGCCAGCACCTTCCGCTCCGCCGGGCTCACCGGCATCGTCGAGAGTCGCGAGATCCGCACCAGCGGGAACTGCTTGAGCTTCGGCTCCGCCTTGATCGACGCCAGCGGCACCGGCGGATCGACCGCACGCACCGGCACCACGTCGACCACGGCCAGCTTGGGGTCGTCGTGCTTGGGATCCTGATAGGCGCCCTTCACGATCTTCGCGATCCCGACGATCGCCCGCTCCTTGCCGGAGTGATAGATGATCGCCTCGTCGCCGCGCTTCATCTGGCGAATGGCGATCAGGGCGGCGGCATTGCGGATGCCGTCCCAGACGGTCCGGCGCTCGCGCACCAACTCGTCCCACGAGTAGGTCGACGGCTCGGTCTTGAGGAGGTAGGTGGCCATGGTCGTCAGTTCTCTCCCTGTTCCCGCCGCTCCACGCTCGAGACGCCTTTCACCCGGCGGATCGCCTTGAGCACCTTGGCGAGGTGGGGCAGGTTGTCGACCTCGACGTACACCGTGCCGAACGCCGTGCCGTCGCGGGTCTGCAGGTCGGCGCCCTTGATGTTCGTGCCGCTGCCCGAGATGGCCGACATGATGTCGGCATACAGGCCGCGGCGATCATCGCCGGTGAGCGAGAGCCGCACCGCGTAGGTCTCGCCGCTCTGCTCCTGCCAGTCGATCTCGACCCGGCGCCCCTGGTCGCTGAGGGTGAGCAGGTTGGGGCAGTCGGCCCGGTGGATCGAGATGCCGCGCCCCTGGGTCACGTAGCCGACCACCGGGTCGCCGGGGACCGGCTGGCAGCACTGGGCATAGCGGACCATCAATCCATCGACACCCTGGATCTTGATCCCCCGCCCCAGCCGGAACCGGTCGATCACTCGCCCGAACATCGTCGGCGGCTTCTCGGCCAGCGCCTCGCCCGGCAGCTCGGGGAAGAGCAGCTTCATCACCTGACCGAGGGCCAGGTCGCCGCGACCCAGCGACACCTGCAGCGCGGTGCCATCCTGCAGGTTGAGCTGCCGGCCGGCGGCGTCGAGCCGTCCCTCCTCGGGCAGTTCGAGCCGGCGCCGCTTCAATTCGCGCACCAGGATCTCGCGGCCCAGCTGGGCCGAGACCGTCTCCTCCTCCTGGCGGATCCACTGCTTGATCTTGCTGCGGGCCCGCCCGGTGCGGACGTGGGCCAGCCAGTCGCGCGACGGCCTGGCCTGCTTCGACGTCAGGATCTCCACGGTGTCGCCGTTCTTGAGTTCGCGGTGCAACGGGGCGATCCGGCCGTTGACCCTGGCGCCGGTGGTATGCAGACCCACGTCGGTGTGCACGTGGAAGGCGAAGTCGATCGCGGTCGCTCCCTTGGGGAGCTGCTTGACATCGCCCTGCGGCGTGAAGATGAAGATCTCGTCGTGATAGAGGTCGACCTTGAGGAACTCGAGGAACTCCTCCGGCGTGGCACTCTCCTGCTGCAGCTCGAGCAGCTGGCGGAACCACCCCAGCTGGCGGCCGATCTCGTCCTCGTGCTCGGGCTCGGTCGAGGTCTTGTAGAGCCAGTGCGCCGCGATGCCGTACTCGGCGGTGCGGTGCATCTCGCGGGTCCGGATCTGGATCTCGAACAGCTGCCCGCCGGGACCGAAGATCGTGGTATGGAGCGACTGGTAGCCGTTGCTCTTGGGACTCGCGATGTAGTCCTTGATCCGCTCCTGCAGCGGGGTCCAGACGTGATGGATGATGCCGAGCACGTGGTAGCACTCCGGCACCGTGCCCACGATCACCCGCATCGCCATCAGGTCGTAGATCTCCTCGAACGGCTTGTTGCGCTTCTTCATCTTCTGATAGATCGACCAGAGATGCTTGGGGCGCCCACTCACCTCGACATCCGTCACCCCGGCGCGTCGCAGCTCGTCCTCGAGGGGGACCCGCAGTCGCTCGATCGCCTCGTGGCGCTCGGCCCGCTTGGCGGCCACCTGCTGGGCGAGGGTGGCATAGTCGTCGGGCTCCAGGAACTTGAGCGCCAGGTCCTCCAGCTCGGCCTTGACCTGGGCCATGCCGAAGCGATGGGCCAGCGGGGCGTAGATCTCCCGGGTCTCGGTGGCGATCCGGCGGCGGCGCTGCTCGCTCAGGTGTTCCAGCGTCCGCATGTTATGGAGCCGGTCGGCCAGCTTGATGATGATGACCCGGGCGTCCTTCGCCACCGACAACAGCAGCTTGCGGTAGTTCTCCGACTGCTCCTCGGCGGAGGAGCGGAAGGTCAGGTGCGAGATCTTGGTGAGGCCGTCGACCAGCGTCGCCACCTCGGCCCCGAACTCGCGCGCGATGTCGTCGGTCGAGACCGCGGAATCCTCGACCACGTCGTGCAGCAGCGCGGCGCAGATGGAGGTGCTGTCGACCAGCAGCCCGGCCAGGATCGACGCCACCGCGATCGAGTGCTCGACGAAGTCCTCGCCGCTCATCCGCTTCTGGCCGCGATGGGCCGCCGCCGAGTACCGCAGCGCGCGGTCGATCAGCGGGATGTCGAGCCGCTCGGCGTACTTCTCCAGGGTGGTGAAGAAGTTCGGCGAGAGCTCGGCGAGGACGGCGGGCGCGGCAGGCGTCACAGGAGTCCGGCGGTGGCGAAGCTCACGTGGCGGTCACCCGCCACGATCACGTGATCGTAGACCGGAAGGTCGAGCAGCTGCCCGGCGGCCACCAGCTGCCGGGTCACTGCCCGATCCTCCGCCGAGGGGGTGGGATCCCCGCTCGGATGGTTGTGCACCAGGATGATCCCGGCCGCCGCCTCGGCGATCGCGGCCCGGAAGACCTCCCTGGGGTGGACCAGCGAGCTGTCGAGCAGCCCCCGGGTCACCAGCACATCGCGCAGCACCCGCGAGCGGGTGTCCAGCGCCAGCAAGTGGAACTCCTCGACCGCCAGGTCGCGGAGCGCCGGCCCCACCACCCGGAGCACATCGACCGGGGTGGTGATCCTCGGTGCTACCGGCCGGAGTTCGCGGTCGAGCCGCTGGGCCAGCTCGAACGCCGCCAGCAGCCGGGCCGCCTTGGCCGGTCCGACCCCCCCGGTCCGCATCAACTCCGCCGGCGGCCGGGCGGCGAGGCGCCTGAGCGTGCCGCCGGCCGGGTCGAGCAGCCGCCGGGCCAGGGCAAGGGCATCCCCCTGCCCATCCCCCGTCCCAAGCAGGATCGCCAGAATCTCGGGCGCCGTCAACGCACCGGCTCCCAGTCGCCAGAGGCGCTCGCGGGGTCGATCGAGGTGAGTGGTCATCCCGACAGGGTCGCCCCGAGGCGGTCGACACCCCGGCGCGGAGCATCCCCGGCAGGGTCGCCCCGACGCACGAACGCCGCCCCCCCGAGGGGAGCGGCGTCCGCAGGCACTCCGCGTCGGGACGCCTGAGCAACCCGCGCTCCGGCATCCGTGGGCGCGGTCTAGAACACGTAGCGGCCGCTCAGCTGCAGGCGGTACCGCGACGCCGAGGCGTTGACCGCGTCCTTGTACTGCAGGTTCCGCAGTGAGTAGACGCCGCGGCTGTTGTTGACGTCGTAGCCGCGCTGGTCCATGATCGCCTGGTTCTCGAATCCGGTGGTGCTGCGCATCACGCCCCAATCGGACTTGATCAGGTTCAGCACGTTGAAGATGTCGAGCGACACCTCGAAGGCCTGCCCGTTGAGGGTCGGGAACTTCTTGGTGACGCGGGCATTGATGAAGCTCGCCCACGGGTTGCGGCAGCTGTTCCGCACGAGCAGCGTACCGCGCGCCTTGTCGAGGCAGGGCTCGCTGCTGATGTACGAGTCGAGCTCGGCCCAGTCGCTCGGGTCCTGCAGGGTGATGTCCGACGCGTTGGCCGGGACGTAGATCGGGTCGTTGCTCGAGAAGCCGTCGCCGTTGGCGTCGTTGTTGACGGTGTAGGTGAACGGCGTGCCCGAGAAGCCGGTGTACGACACCGACACCTCGAACCCGAGCGGCACATCGAAGATCCCCGTCAGCGCCAGCTTGTTCGGCACGTCGAAGCACGAGGTCTCGAGCGGCCGGTCAGCCAGCGGGCCCTGCAGCACCGCGTACCGCAGGTTCGATGACGAGATGCTCGACGACATGCACATGCGGTCCTTCGTCTGCGAGTGCGTGTAGCCTGCGTTGAAGGCCAATCCCTCGCTGAACCGCTTGTCGATCTGGAAGGTCGCGGAGATCGAGCGATCACCGCTGGAATTCGACTGACGGATCACGTCGCGGTAGTCCGAGCTGATCCGCGAGGTGCTGAGCCCCGAGGCGATGCCATTGCCGTCCGGGGTGCGCGGCGTGCCGTACAGCAGGCGCCCGCCCTCGCCCGACGCGGTCGCGACCACGCCCGTCAGGTTCACGTCGTTGAGGTAGAACTGGTTCAGCGTCCGGGTGTAGAGCAGGTCGATGGTGCCGACCATGCCCCAGCCGAGCTGCTTGTCCATCCCGAGCGCGGCCCGGAACGTCTGCGGGAACTTGAAGCCGTGGTCGAAGTAGACGATCGACGGCGTCGGCGGGTTGGGCGCGCCGCCCCCGGCGCACGACGTCGGCTGCGAGGCAACGTCGCCCACGAAGCCCGGCACCGAGGACCCGTTGCAGGACAGCGTGGCCTGCGTGAGCCCCGAGTTGGCGTAGGCGTTGGACACCCACACGTAGGGCGGCCGGCCGGTGAAGACGCCGAGGCCGCCGCGCACCAGCAGGCTGCGGTCGCCGTTGGCGTCATAGTTGAAGCCGAACCGCGGGGAGAGCAGCGCCGACGTGCTGAAGTCGGCGGTGTTGGCCACGTCGGTGGTGCCATCGGCATGAGTGAACGACACCGCCGCCAGGTCCGGGTTGGCGTCGGGCTTGGTCGGCAGGTTGGGATAGTCCGCCCGGACGCCGATCGTCAGCGACAGCTTCGGCGTCACGGTCCAGATGTCCTGGGCGTAGAGCCCCAACTGGTTGACCTTGAACGAGGCCTCGGGGCCACCCGGCCGGAGCGGCAGGGCGATCTCGTAGTGGTAGGCGTTCCCGGCAATCAGGTCCGCCGCGCTGGCGAAGCCCCAGATCCCGTAGGACCCGGGGAAGAACTGGTTGTAGAACTTGAAGAATTCGTTGTGCGTCCCGAGCGTGACCAGGTGGTTGCCGAACCCGATGCTCAGGTTGTCCGACAGCTCGAAGACATCCTGGTTGAGCCGGTTGCCCTGCGAGTACCGCTCGGCACCGATCGCGATCGCGCTGCCGGTCCCCACGAAGATCAGCGGGGTGTTCATCCCGGGGTCGCGCTTGTCGCGGATCCGCTGGTAGCCGACCAGCAGCTCGTTCGTGTAGCGGTCGCCGAGCGCCACGTTGTAGCGGACGCGGCCGGTCTGGGTCGTGTTGTTGATCGTGTAGCCGGCGTTGCCGAGCTCGTATCCGCTCCGGTAGCCCGAGAACGAGCTGCTCCGGATCAGCGAGCCGTCGCTGGCAGTGACGTGATTGAACGACAGCTCCAGCTGGCTGCGGTCGGAGACCTGCGCATTCAGCTTGACGAAGACGTCGTGGTCCGGCGTCTGCCGGGTCACCTGACCGGCCGAGCCCGGATCGACGAGGTTGGCGGTCGACCAGGCGATCACGCTGTCGGCCAGCGCCTGCGTGACGCCGAACGCATCCAGGTCGACCTGGTCGTTGCCCTGCAGGTAGCCGCTGAACGGCGAGGTCCGCTTCTTGAGGTCGACCGCGGCGAAGAACTGCAGGCGGTCGGGGATGATCGGGCCGCTCAGCGTCCCGCCGTACTGCCACTCGCTGAAGTCCGTCAGCTCGTCCTTGCCCAGCGAGCCGCGATCGACGATGTCACGGGCCAGGCTCTTGTTCTGCCGGTAGCCGAACAGGGAGCCATGGAACTCGTTGGTGCCCGACTTGGTGATGGCATTGACCAGACCACCAGTGAAGCCACCCTGGCGCACGTCGAACGGGGCGATCAGGACCTGGAACTCCTTGACCGCCTCGAGCGAGATCGGCCGCGAGCCGACCTGGCCACCCGGCGTGCCGGTGGAGCCGAGGCCGAAGAGGTCGTTGTTGACGCCACCATCGATCTGGATGTTGTTGTAGCGGTTGTTCTGGCCGGCCACCGAGCTGCCGTTGACCTGGGGCACGATCCCGATCAGGTCGGTGAAGTTCCGCGACAGCGTCGGCAGCGCGCTGGATGAAGGAGTCGGACACGGTCGCCGAGGCGCCGGTCCGTCCCCGCGAGAGCAGCGGATTCACGTCCGCCGTCACGGTCAGTTCGCTCAGGGTGACCGCCGTCTGCTCCATCTGCAACCGGATCGTCACGACCTGGCCGAGATTGACCACGATGTCATTCTGGACCACTGGCCGGTAGCCGATCGCCCGGGCGGTGAGGCTGAACGGGCCGCCCGGCGTCACGTTCTCCATCCCGAAGTCGCCGTTGCTCCGCGAGATCGCGGTGGTACGGAAGCCGGTGCGACTGTTGACGAGGATGAGGCTGGCGCCAGCAACCGGGGCACCGGTCTGGTCGACCAAGGTGCCCCGAACCGCGCCCGTCGTCACACCCTGGGCGGACAATGAATGAGTCCCGACGACCAGCGCTGCGGCCAGGAGCGCGCAGATGGTCAGCAACCTTCGCATCACGAACCTCCCCGTACGTGGGTGCCACCGGGGACGGGGGCCGGCAGCCCGCATGGAGCCGGCACGGAGCAACGTCCGCACCGGGTCCCGTCCTGGTCGTGCAACGATCGCGCTCCAGCGCGCCGGACCACCGGGTGCTGGCGACACGCAGGAAACTGCGCCGCCCACCGGGAACGGTCAAGCACGTGAAGGCCTTGTGACTGGAGCGTGACGCGCCCTTCGGCGCGGGTACGATGAACCGCCGGCAACCAGCCGGGTGGCGGGGCAGAGAGGCCCCCATCGCGGAACGATCGTTGGTGTCTGATGCATCGTGTCCAATGGGTCGGGCAGCGACGGCCGTCGTTGCCCGACGGGCCAACATTGCCACGACCACGCCAGCTTCGCAAGGCGCCCGATCGTCCCCCCTTGCGCGTTTCGGGAACGGCGGTATCCTATCGGTGCGTCGCGGGACGGGTTGCCCGCGATGGGGCCTTCTCCCGGGACGCTGGCGGAAGGCGGTGCGGCAGGCGTTCGACCCTGCCGGACAGGTTGTGGGGTCGCTGGCCACAACCGAAGCCCCGGGATCCTGGGGCACCTGAGTCGGGCCCGTCCGACGAGGGGAAAGACCGATGGTCAGGCCGGTAGACGCTCCGCGAGTGCCGGCGACGAACCGAGAGACCACCGGCCAACGGCGACGAGTCCCCGCGCGAGGCAGCAATGCCTCGGCGGGGACTCGGCCGTTGGCCACCCCGACGCACGCGGGGGACGGCAGCCCCGCCGTCCCCCGCCCTCCCGACCGCCCCGATCGTTCCCGGCGGTGATCAGCCGACCACCGCCCCGTGGCATTTCTTGTACTTCTTGCCGCTCCCGCAGGGGCAGGGGTCGTTGCGACCGACCGGCGCCGGCCCCGAGGCGAGCGCGTCGGCCCCCGGCAGTGCCGCCTTGCCGCGGGCATCGGTCGCCTGGACCCGACCGGCCGGCTGGGCACTGCCCGGTGGCAGGCCGGCCGGTGCGCCACCGGTGAAGAGCTCGTCGGCGCTGCCGACCGGCGGAGGTGCCGGCTGCGGCGGGGGCGGCGGGGGAGGCGCCTGCACGTTCACCTGGACCTTGAGGAAGCGGTCGGCGAAGGTCGCCTGGATGTCGCGGAGGAGGTCCTCGAACATCTCGAAGGCCTCCTTCTTGTACTCCACCAGCGGGTCCTTCTGGCCGTAGGCGCGGTAGTGGATCGCATTGCGCAGCTGGTCGAGGTCGTAGAGGTGGTCCTTCCACTTCTCGTCGAGCACGCCGAGCATCACCTGCGACAGGACCTGCAGCTCGACATCGGGAATGCCCACCTTGGCGCCGAAGTCCTCGAGGTAGGCGAGCTTGCGCGTGAACGCCGTGTCGCCTTCGGCGACGACCGCATCGACCACGTCACCGAGGGGAATCGCCTCGGCGTCGGTGAGCGCCTCGGGCGCCGCCATGAACTGCAGCAACAGCGCCTCGCGCAACCCGGCACGATCGAGCTCCTGGTCGGGCTCGACGGCCTCGACCCACTCGCTGGCGATCCGGGACAGGGCCGCCCGGATCATCTTGCGGGCCTCGGCCTTGATCTCGGCCCCCCGCTCCAGCGCGAACAGCCGCGTCGAGTAGATCACCTCGCGCTGCTGGTTCATCACGTCGTCGTACTCGAGCAGCCGCTTCCGCGACTCGAAGTGTTGCAGCTCGACCCGCTGCTGGGCGCTCTCGATCGCGGCGGTGATCAGCCGACCGGTGATCACCTCGCCCTCCTCGGCGCCACCCTTGTCCATCATCCGCGAGATGCGATCCATCCCGCCGAAGAGTCGCATCAGGTCGTCCTCGAGCGAGAGGAAGAACAGCGACTGGCCCGGGTCACCCTGACGACCCGAACGGCCCCGCAGCTGGCGATCGATCCGGCGCGACTCGTGCCGCTCGGTGCCGACGATGTGCAGCCCCGCCTCGGGCTCCGATAGCTCCAGCGCGGGGTCGAGCTTGATGTCGGTTCCGCGGCCGGCCATGTTGGTCGCGATCGTGATCGCGCCCTTGAAGCCGGCCTTGGCGACGATCTCCGCCTCGCGCTGGTGGTACTTGGCGTTGAGCACCTCGTGCGGCAGGCCGCGCCGTTTCAGCTGCCGTGAGAGGGTCTCGGAGATGTCGACACTGGTCGTGCCGATCAGCACCGGCCAGCCGACCTGGTGCACCCGCTCCACCTCGTCGATCACCGCGTTGAACTTCTCCCGACGGGTCCGGTAGATCCGGTCCGGGAGGTCGTCGCGGGCGATCGGCTTGTTGGTCGGGATCACCGCCACGTCGAGCCCGTAGATCTGGTAGAACTCGGTCTCCTCGGTCTCGGCGGTCCCGGTCATGCCGGCCAGCTTCTCGTACATCCGGAAGTAGTTCTGGATGGTGATCGTCGCGAAGGTCTGGGTCTCGCCCTTGACGGTCACGCCCTCCTTGGCCTCCACCGCCTGGTGCAGCCCGTCGGACCAGCGCCGGCCGTGCATGATCCGGCCGGTGAACTCGTCGACGATCAGGACCTGTCCCTCCTGGACGATGTAGTCGGTCTCCCGCTCGTAGAGGGCGTGGGCCTGGAGCAGCTTGTGGATGATGTGGAGCTGCTCGCTCTTGGCGGCGTAATCGGCCTCGATCCGGCTGCGCCGCTCGAGCCGCTCCTCGGGGGTGAGGTCGGGATCATCGTCGACCGCGTGGATCGCCTCCGAGATGTCGGGCACCAGGAAGAGCTCGGGATCGTTGGGCGACATCGCCGCCGAGCCGCGATCGGTCAGGTGGACCGAGTGCCCCTTCTCGTCGAGCACGAAGAAGAGCGACTCCTCGATCTCCCGCATCTGCTGCTGCTTGATCGGCAGCTTGCGGTCGGCGATATAGTCGAGCTCCGCCCGCTGGACGAGCTGCTGGACCCCGGTCTCATTGAGCACCTTGAGGAGCCGCTTGTTCTTCGGCATCCCCATCTTGGCCTGGTAGAGCTTGAGCCCCGCCTCGCTGCGAGTCTTGTCGTCGGCCAGCAGTCGCTCGCCCTCGGCCAGCAGCTGGTTCACGACCTCCGTCTGTCGCCGCACCAGCCCCGCGACCCGGGTGTTGTGGGTGCGGTAGACGGTCATGTCCTCCTCGCCCACCGGCCCCGAGATGATCAGCGGCGTGCGTGCCTCGTCGATCAGGATCGAGTCCACCTCGTCGATGATCGCGTAGATGTGCTCGCGCTGGACCCGGTGGTCGAGACTGAAGACCATGTTGTCGCGCAGGTAGTCGAAGCCGAACTCGTTGTTGGTGCCGTAGGTGATGTCGGCGTTGTATGCCTCGCGCCGCTCCGGCGACGACGGCGCGGTGTCATCCAGACACCGCACCGAGAGCCCGAGGTAGCTGAACACGTGGCCCATCCACTGCGAGTCACGCCGGGCCAGGTAGTTGTTGACGGTGATCAGGTGGGCGCCGCGCCCCGGCAACGCGTTGAGGTAGAGGGGCAGCACCGCCACCAGGGTCTTGCCCTCGCCGGTCGCCATCTCGGCGATCCGGCCGCGATGCATCGCGATGGCGCCGATCAGCTGGACATCGTAGGGCACCATGTTCCACGGGGTCGGGTTCCCCAGCACGTCGACCGTCGTCCCCACCAGCCGCCGGCACACCTCGCGCACCGTGGCGAATGCCTCGGGCAGCAGGTCGTCGAGGGTTACCGCGATCGCCTCGTGCCAGGCCGCCTCGGCCTTGTGGAGCGCGTCCTCGAGCCCTTCGCGTTCGACCGGATCGGTGCAGCCGTGCTTGGCCACCCGCAGCCGGTCGACCTCGTCGCGCAGCGTGCCGGTTCGCTCCGCGAGGATGCCGCGGAACTTCTCGGTCTGGCCACGCAGCGCCGCCTCGTCGAGGTCGGCCAGTCGCGCCTCCTCCGCGCGGATCGTCGCCAGCACCGGTTGCAGCTTCTTCACCTCGCGGTCATGCCGCGAGCCGAAGATCGATTCCACCACCTTCTTGATCATTCCGGTCCACCTTCTCCCTGGTACAGGGCCAGCCCGGAAATGTAATTGACCACCGCCTCGGGGACCCACCCACGGACACCACGGCCGGCACGGAGCCGCGCCCGGATCGCAGTGCTCGAGATGTCGAGTCGCGGCACGTCGAACGCCGCCATGCCATCGGGCACCGGCTCGTCGCCGCGTCGGAAGACCGCCACCCGCGCCAGGGCACGGATCCGATCGGGCTGGCGCCAGCGCGGCAGCTCCGCGGCTGCATCGGCCCCGAGGAGGAGCACCAACTCCGCCCCCGGCACTTCCGCGGCGAGTTCGATGAGGGTGTCGACCATGTAGGAGGGGCCGGGCCGGCCGATCTCGCGACCATCGGCCTCGAGGCCGTCGATCGTCGCCACCGCGAGCTCGACCATCCGGAGTCGGTCGACCGCCGGCGCGCCATGACCGCCCTTGAGCGGCTGCGTCCCGGACACCATCAGCAGCACTCGGTCGAGGGCGAGCGCCTCCCGAGCCAACTGTGCCACGATCACGTGAGCATTGTGCACCGGGTCGAACGACCCGCCGAGGATCCCCAGCCGCACGTCAGGACGCTGGGCCATCCGCCGCCGGGGCTGTCGCGGCAGCAGCCGCGGCGGGACAGGTCTCGGACAGGAGCGGCGCGTCGGGGCGCATGCGCCGGAAATAGTCGCAGGTCTCGGTCACATCATCGTCGTAACCGAGCTTCCGGTAGGCACCCACCAGCTCGGCCAGCGCCTGTGGCACGATCTCGGTCTTCGGGTAGGTCGCGACCAGATCCTTGAGATACAGGATGGCCGAGTCGTACGCCTTGTACTTCATGTAGAACTCGGCCGCCTTGAAGGCCTTGATGGCATACCACTCATGCAACCCGGCGATCCGCTCCCGTGCCGTGTCGGTGACCGCGCTCTCGGGGTAGCGGGTCAACAACTCCTGCCACGTCGCGATCGCCTGGCCACCATAGGTCGGGTCGAGTTCCGGCCGCCGCCAGAGCTTCGCATAGGCTTCACCGGCCCGCAGCAGCGCGTGGGGGGCCAGCGAGTCGGTCGGATACTCGTCGGCCGTGCGCCGGAACTCGCGCACCGCCTGCAGGTA
This sequence comes from uncultured Gemmatimonadales bacterium, assembly GCA_963817715.1. Lineage (GTDB taxonomy): Bacteria > Gemmatimonadota > Gemmatimonadetes > Gemmatimonadales > GWC2-71-9 > Palsa-1233. The sequence continues at coordinate 237,760 of CAWFPG010000004.1, read as the reverse complement.
GCTCTTCTGGCCCATCCGGGCCTCGCCGATCCCGAGCCGGGAGGCCGCCAGCCGCCGATCGCCCCTGGGCAGCTCGAGCATCAGGCGCTGGTAGACGACGGCGGCCTTCTCCCAGTCGTGGTCGGCCATCCGCGCCTGGGCCGAGGTCCAGAGCGAATCGAGCTGTGCCTCGGAGGCACGGATGTTCGACCCGGGTGCCGGGGTCGTCTTCGGTGTGCCGCCGCCGCAGGCGGCGAGCAGGAGGGCGGGAAGCAGCAACAGTCGGGTCATCGCGGGAATCTGGGCTCCCTGGTCGAATCGGTGCTCGACACGGCGCGAAGCCGCTCGAGGGCAAGGTCGGTGATCGAATCGGGCTCGGCCGCCGAGGTGGCCGCGGTGCGCCACGCCAGCTGGGCGGCGAACAGGTCCCCGTTCTGGAGGTGGACGTCGCCCAGGCCGATGAGCGCACGGCGCCCGAGCGCGCCATTGGGGTCGGTGTTCACGGCGTCGCCGAGGGCGGCCCGCGCCGAATCGAACGCCCCGGCCTCGGTTGCGGCAAGTCCCTGCCGCAGCCGGCACGCGGCAAAGGCAAGTTCGGCGTCACGAGCGGCATCGCCCTCGGTCACCCGGGCCAGCGCGTTGTAGAGCGGCGCGGCCCGACTGCAGTCGCCTCGCTCACGCCAGGCGGCCGCCCAGCGAGCGAGCGCGGAGTCGGCCACGTCCCGGGCCGGAGAGGCCGCCAGGATCGCCGGCGCCAGCGCCAGTGCGTCCTCGGTGGAGGGAAAGGCCGAGAGCCGGAGCGACAACGCCAGTCGGCCGACCGGCCAGCCCGGCGCAAACTGCCGCAACCCGCGAATCGCGGTGGCGAGGGCCAGCATGTCGCCACGTCGCTTGGCCGCCTCGGCGGCCCTGGTGAGGCCGACCGCTGCTTCAGCCCGACGGCTGGTATCACCGTCGGCGACGGCGGCCCATGCCACCGCCGCGGTGCCGGGTCGACCGGCCTCGAGTGCGGCGTTGGCACGCTTGGCGATCAGGCCGACATCACTGCCCGCCTGGTTGTAGGCATCGAGCGCGTCGCTCCAGCGCCCCTGGCCAGCCGCCAGGTCACCGAGTGCCTCGTCATCGGGATGGGAACCGCAGGCCGCGAGGACCAGGACCAGAAGAGGCCAGGCACAACGACTCACTCCGGGATCCGCTCGACCATCGCGAGATAGGCGTTGACCCGTTCCAGGTCGGGACGCTCACTCTGGCACTGCTGCCAGGTCTCGCGCGCGCCGGAGACATCGCCGGCCAGATACCGGGCCAGACCGTACTGCACCCGAGCCTCGACCCAGTCGGGACGGGCAGCCAGGATGACGGCCAGCTCCTCGCGCGCCTGGAGCGGGTTGCCGCCCTCGAGCAGCAGCCGCGCCAGCCGCATCCGCAGGTCGTGGAACGCCGGCCCCAGCTCGACCGCACGGCGGAGCTGCCCGATCGCCTCGGCGATTGCCCCGGCCTCGGCATAGTGCTCACCAAGCCGGGCGTGCTCATTGGCCAGCCGGGCCGCCACCGGTCCGGAGAGCCCGGCCACGGTGGGCCCCTCGGCGGCCACCGCGTTGTCGAACGCCTCGCCGGCTTCGGCGTGGTGCCCCAACTGGTTGAGTACCAGGCCTCGGTGGAGATGCGCCTCGACGTAACGCGGGTTGAGCGACAGGGCGCGCTCGAACTCGGCCAGTGCCTCGTCGGATCGCTCCAGCATCGTCAGGCAGAGGCCACGCAGATGGTGGACGTCGGCATAGGCACGGGCAGAACCGTCGAGATCCTCGAGGCACAGCAACGCCCCGTAGTAGTCGCGCGACGCGAAACGCTCACGCGCCGATCCGATCAGTTCCCGCACGCTGACGTTCATCCCACGACCTCGCGGAAGTAGTCCACTGTCCTGCCGATTCCCTCGCGGAGTTCCACCGCCGGCTCCCAGCCGAGCAGTTCGCGCGCCAGGGTGATGTCGGGCCGCCGCACCTTGGGGTCATCGGTGGGGAGCGGGTCGTGACGGACGGGCACCTCGGCCCCGGTCACCTCGCGCACCACCGCCGCCAGCTCCAGCATCGTGAACTCGTTGGGATTGCCGATGTTCACCGGTCCGGCGTGGGCCGAGTGGAACAGCCGGGTGATCCCATCGATCAGGTCGCTGACGTAGCAGAACGATCGGGTCTGGCTGCCGTCCCCGTACACGGTCATCGCCTTCCCGCGGAGCGCCTGCACGATGAAGTTGGACACGACCCGGCCATCCTCCGGGCGCATCCGGGGACCGTAGGTGTTGAAGATGCGCACGATCCGGGTCTCGACACCGTGACTGCGCCGGTAGGCCATGGTGGCGGCCTCGGCGAACCGCTTCGCCTCGTCGTACATGCTCCGGGGCCCGGTGCACGAGACGTGGCCCCAGTAGCTCTCCGGCTGGGGATGCACCTGCGGATCGCCGTACACCTCGCTGGTCGACGCCAGGAAGCACCGCGCCCCATGCTGGCGGGCCAGCTCGAGCGCGTTGAGCGTGCCGGCCGAGCCGACCCGGAGGGTGGCGATCGGGTGAGCCTGATAGTCGGGCGGCGACGCCGGCGAGGCGAAGTGCAGCACCCCGTCGAGCCGGCCGGCGATCTCGTAGGGGTCGCTCACATCCTGTTCGACGAAGGTGAAGCGCGACTCACCGGCGAGGTGCTCGAGGTTCTCGGCCCGGCCGGTGAGGAAGTTGTCGAGCCCGACCACCTCGTGGCCGTCAGCCAGGAAGCGATCGGTCAGGTGAGAGCCCAGGAAGCCAGCGGCTCCGGTGATCGCGACCCGCATCAGCGTGTCCCCCGGCCGATGGTGGCATGTTCGAAGCCGAGCTCCGCCATCCGGGCCGGATCGTAGAGGTTGCGGCCGTCGATCACCACCGGCTGGCCGAGTGCGCTGCGGATCCGGCCAAAGTCGGGATTGCGGTATTCCAGCCACTCGGTGACCACCACCAGCGCGTCGGCGCCGGCAAGCGCCGCGTAGGGGTCGGCCGCAAACGCGACCCGGTCGCCCCAGATGCCGCGCGCAACCGCCATCGCCTGGGGATCGTGCGCCCGGACGGCTGCACCGGCATCGAGCAGCGCGTCGACCAGGGTGAGCGCCGGCGACTCGCGCATGTCGTCGGTGCCGGCCTTGAACGCCAGTCCCCAGACGGCGATCGTCCGGCCGCTGACCGAACCGAGCCGGTCGACCAGCTTGGTGAAGAGCTGCGCCTTCTGGCGCACGTTGACCGCCTCGGTGGCCTCGAGAAGGTCGGGGACCATCCCGACACTGCGAGCGGTATGGATCAGCGCCTTGACGTCCTTGGGAAAGCACGACCCGCCATAGCCCGGGCCCGGGAAGAGGAATGCCGGCCCGATCCGCGAGTCGCTGCCGATCCCGCGGCGCACGCTGAAGACGTCGGCCCCGACCCGGTCGCAAAGCTCGGCCACCTGGTTCATGAACGAGATCCGGGTCGCCAGCATCGCGTTGGCCGCGTACTTCGTCACCTCGGCACTCGCGATGTCCATGAAGAGAATCGGGGCGCCGCTGCGCACGTAGGGGGCATACAGCTCGCCCAGCAGCTTCTCGGCCCGCGGATCGTCGGTGCCCAGCACCACCCGATCGGGCTTCATGAAATCGTCGATCGCGGCGCCTTCCTTGAGGAACTCCGGATTGGAGGCCACGGCCACCTCGACGTCGGTCTCGGCTGCGATCGCCTCGCGCACCTTCCCTGCGGTCCCCACCGGCACCGTCGACTTGGTCACCACCACCGTGAAGTGCTCGACGTGACGGCCGATGGTGCGCGCCACGTCGAGCACGTGCTGCAGATCGGCCGAGCCGTCCTCGCCGGGTGGGGTGCCGACGGCGATGAAGATCACCTCGGCGTGGCGGACCGCCTCGCCGAGATCGGTGGTGAACCGGAGTCGCCCGGCCTCGGCGTTGCGGGCAACCATCGGCTGGAGCCCCGGCTCGTAGATCGGCAGCTCGCCCTGCCGGAGGCAGGCCACCTTGGCCTCGTCACGGTCCGCGCAGACCACCTCGTTGCCGGTCTCGGCCAGGCAGGCGCCAGCCACCAGGCCGACGTAGCCCGATCCGATCACCGTCACCCGCATCACGCCACCCGGCTGAGGACGTGGCGAGTGTCCACCACCAGGCGCGCGGTGCGCTTCACCATGCCCCAGTCGATGTTGGTGTGATCGGTCACGATCAGGACCGCGTCGGCTTCCCGCAGCGACGCCTCCGTGAGCGGCACCGACTCGTAGTCGTGGCCGGATTCCGAGAAGCGGGGCACGAAGGGATCGTGGTAGTGCACGTCGGCACCGTACTGATGCAGCAAGCCCAGGATATCGAGCGCCGGCGACTCGCGCAGGTCGTCGATGTCCTTCTTGTATGCCACGCCGATGACCAGCACATTGGCGCCGTTGATCGCCTTGCCCGCCAGGTTGAGCTCTTCCATCACCTTGCGAACCCAGAAGAGCGGCATCTCGCTGTTCAGCTCGCCGGCAAGATCGATGAACCGCGTCTTGTAGTTGAGCCCCCGCATCTTCCACGCGAGGTAGTGCGGGTCGATCGGGATGCAGTGGCCACCAAGCCCCGGGCCCGGCAGGAACTTCATGAACCCGAACGGCTTGGTCGCCGCCGCCTCGATCACTTCCCAGACGTCGACCCCGAGCTTGTCGCAGACAATCGCCATCTCGTTGACCAGGCCGATGTTCACGCTGCGGAAGGTGTTCTCCAGCAGCTTCACCAGCTCGGCAGCCTCGGTGGTGCTGACCGGCACCAGGGTCTCGATCGCCGGGGCGTACATCGCACAGGCCACCCGGACGCAGTCGGCGGTGATGCCGCCCACCACCTTGGGAGTGTTCCGGGTGTTGAAGTTCGGGTTGCCCGGATCGACTCGCTCCGGGGAGAAGGCCAGGAAGAAGTCCTCGCCCACCGTGAGCCCGGTGCTCTCCAGCGCCGGCAGGACGATCTCCCGGGTGGTCCCCGGATAGGTCGTGCTCTCGAGAATGATGACCTGGCCACGGCGGAGGGAATTGCGCACCGCCTCGGTGGCCGCGACGATGAACGAGACGTCGGGGTCCTTGTACTTCGACAGCGGGGTCGGCACGCAGATCGAGATGACGTCGGCCTCGCGGAGCCGAGCGGCGTCGGTGGTCGCCTCGAAGCGTCCCGAGTCCCGCAGCTCGGCCACCTCGGCCGAGGTCACGTCCTTGATGTGGGAGGTGCCGGCGTTGAGGCTGGCGACCACCCGCTCGGAGACGTCGTAGCCGAGCAGCGTGAAGCCGGCCCGACCGAGCTCGACCGCCAGTGGGAGGCCGACGTAGCCGAGGCCAACGATGCCGATGGTGAGATCACGGCGCTCGGCGCGGGCAATCAGGTCGTCTGCAAGACTCATGGTGGTCAGTACTCCAGGGGCAAGGCGACCCGGCGACCGTCGCGGGCCGACAGGTAGGTGGCGATCAGGAGTTCCAGCGAATGCAAGCCCTCACGGCCGTCCGTCTCCGGAAGTTCCGTGCCGCGGAGGGTGGCCAGCACGTTCTCGTAGTAGCCCTGATGGCCGTGGCCGTAGACCGAGGTCGTGGCATAGGAGGCATCCTTGACCCTGGCATCATCCGGGTGGCTGTCGGCGAACTCCCAATGCTCGATCGTGTTGACCGCCACGCCACCCAGCCGGACGGTGCCGGTCTCGCCCAGGATGGTGATCGAACCCTCATAGTTCCTGGGGTGCGTCAGCATGGTCACCGCCATGGTGCCCAGGGCCCCGCTTCGCCAGCGAATGGCCAGCACCCCGGTGTCCTCCACCTCGATCTGGCGGGCCAGGGTGGCCGTGAACGCCTGGACGCTCTCGACCGGCCCCACCAGCCAGTCGAGCAGGTCGACATAGTGACTCGCCTGGTTCATGAAGGCGCCGCCATCGAACTCCCAGGTCCCCCGCCACGGGGCGGAGTCGTAGTAGGCCTGGGGGCGGGTCCAGAACACATTGACGGTCACCATGTGGATCCGTCCGAAGCGGCCCGCCGCCATGGCCCGCTTGACCAGCTGCACCGTGGCGTTGCGCCGGTTCTGCTTGACCACGAAGAGCCGCACGTCGGCGGCGTCGCACGCCGCCACCATCGCCTTGCCGTCCTGCCAATGGGTGGCCATCGGCTTCTCGGTCACCACGTGGCGCCCCGCCTCGGCGCAACGGATCGCCTGGGCGGCGTGCAGCCCGCTGGGCGTCGCGAGCACCACGACATCGGCATCGGAGCCGGCCAGCAGGTCGTCGAGCACGGCAAACCCCTTGGCGCCGGTCCGCTCCACCGCCGCCGCGAGGGCGGCCGGATCAGTGTCGCAGACCGCCACCACCTCGCAGTCGTCGGCGTGGGCCTCGAAGGCGTCGAAGTGCCGTCCCGCGATCCGTCCGCAACCAACCACCGCCATCCGGATCTTCCGGCCGGTGATCGGCCGACCGATCTCGCCCGGGCGCCCGCTCATGCGTAGAACTCCCGGATCGCGGCGACCACCGTGTCCTGCTGGCCATCGGTGAGTTCGGGATAGATCGGCAGCGAGATCACCTCGGTCATCGCCCGCTCGGTCTCCGGCAGTGTCCCGGGCCCCATTCCGAGATCCGCAAAACAGGGCTGCAGGTGCAGCGCGATCGGATAGTAGATCATCGAGGCGATCCCCCGGGCCGTCAGGTGTTCGCGCAGCCCGTCACGCCGCTCGGCGCGCACGGTGTACTGATGGAAGATCGGCTCATTGGCCGCATCGATCACCGGAGTGCGGACCGTCGGCAGATCGGCGAGCAGCTGGTCGTAGCGCGCCGCGCGGTCACGCCGACCGGCGCTCCAGTCGGCGAGGTGCGGCAGCTTGGCCAGCAGTACGGCGGCCTGCAACGCGTCGAGTCGGGAATTGAAGCCGACCTCGTCGTGATGGTACTGCTTCGAGCCGCCATGCAGTCGCAACCGCGCCAACCGCCCGGCCAGCGCCTCGTCGCGGCAGACCATCATCCCGGCGTCGCCCCAGCCGCCAAGATTCTTGCTGGGAAAGAAGGAGATCGTCCCGACCCACCCGAGTTCGCCCGCCATCCGCCAGTCGCCGTCGATCCGGCGCCGGGCCCCGATCGCCTGGGCCATGTCCTCGATCACCGGAATCCCCGCTGCCTCGGCGACCGGCAGGATCCGCTCCATCGGCACCATCTGGCCGTAGAGGTGCACCACCACGATCGCCCGGGTCCGCGGCGTGATCGCCGCGGCGATCGCATCGGGATCGATGTTGAACGTCTCGGGGTTGATGTCGACGAACACCGGCCGACCACCGGCATTGTGGATCGCCCCCGCCGTGGCGAAGAAGGTGAATGCCGTGGTGATCACCTCGTCGCCAGGCCGGAGTTCCAGCGCCTTGAGCGGCAGCAGCAGGGCATCGGTTCCCGAGGCACAGCCGACCGCCCAGGGGGTGTGGCAGAGCCCGGCGATGGCACACTCCAGCTCGCCAATCTCGGGGCCCATGATGAACTGCTGACGCTCGATGACGCTCCCCACCCGAGCCAGCACGGCTTCCTTGATGGCCTCGTGCTGCGCCTTCAGGTCCAGCATCGGCACGCTCATGCCGGGTCGCTCCACGGCTGCGGGATGTAATGCAAGCTCAAGCAACCCTGCAAGTTAGCCACCCCGGCGCGATCTGGCGAAGGGCCGCCGCCATCGAGCGCGGTAGCGGGCCCCGCAGGCACCGCAGGAGACCTCGGGGGCCGCCTCGGGCAGTCGCTCGCCGCACTGGCACATCCAGCCGAGCTGGCGGGCCGGCACGCCGACCATCAGGGCGAAGGCCGGAACGTCGGCGGTGATCACCGCCCCGGCCCCCACGAAGGCGTACTCCCCAGGGTCACCCCACAGACCACCGTGGCGTTGGCCCCCACCGTGGCCCCCCGACGGACCAGGGTGCGGCGGTACTCGTGCTTTCGCGAGACCGCCGAGCGAGGATTCATCACGTTGGTGAAGACACAGCTCGGCCCACAGAAGACGTCGTCCTCGAGCTCGACGCCCTCATAGATCGAGACATTGTTCTGGACCTTGACGTTGTTCCCGAGCCGGGTCCCCGGCATCACCACCACGTTCTGCCCCAGGCTGCAGCGATCACCGATCACCGCGCCGGACATCACGTGGCAGAAGTGCCAGATCTTGGTGCCGGCACCGATCACGGCACCGTCGTCGATGTAGCTCGATTCGTGGGCGAACCAGTCCGGCATGCCGCCAGCTCCAGGGTCCGGGAACGGGCGGAAAGATAGACGGACGGTCGAACAGCCGGAACGCTGACGGGACCGGGGCGTTGTCCGCCACCGCCGGCGCTCCTGGCGCTCAGCGCGGCAACGGCAGTCGGCAACAGCACCGGCTTCGGGAACGGCTTCGCCGGATCGGGGCTTCCGTCGCCCCGGTAGTGTCCCCAGGGGGCGTTTGCCACGTAGAGGAGCGCCCCGGCCACCAGCACACCGCCACTCGGCTCCTCGGCAAGCGGCAGGTGGCGGTCGAGGACGGTGAGGTCGGTCACCATCGAGCCGCCCTCGTCGAGCGAAAGGCTGATCACCCGCGGGGGAGCGATCCCGTTCTGGATCGCGACCAGGCGTCGCGGGCCGGCAACCAGCAGGTCGTCGATCCCCAGCAGGTAGTCGGTCGCCGCCCCGCGCACCGGCATCACCTCGCCACGTTCCAGGTCGATGCGATAGAGCCCGGTGGTCCAGTCGGCGACCCAGGCCAGCGCACCGTCGGCACTGAAGGCGAGCCCCTGCAGTGAAACCCAATCCGGTGAGTGATAGCCACTCCCCTCCAGGGTGCCCCCGTCAGCCGACTCGCGTGGTACCCGGTAGATCACCGGTTGACGCGAGTCGGTGGCGTAGACCCGGCCGTCAGGGGCGACGGTGACCTCGCCCAGCACGTGGTCGCGGCCGTCGTCGGGCACGGTCCAGCGCCCTCGCGGCGACCCGTCGTCAAGGTCGAGCGCCACGATCGCGGCTGGGCCACGATCCCCACCGTCCTCCTCCGGCATCGGAGAGGAGGTGAGCCAGAGCCGCTGTCGCGTGGTATCCACCGCCACGCCCAGCACGGCGTCGAGCGGCACCGCATCGCAGTCGACAAAGTCGCGCACCCGACCGTCGGGCTCGAGCACGATCACCTTGCGCTGTCGCACGCTGGTCACGAAGACCCGACCGGTTCGGGCGTCGAAGGCGACCGACTCGGGATGGAGGCGTTCGTCGGGGAGGACCCGGAAGACCGCGCTGCCGATCACCGGCGCCTGGTTGGCTCGCGAACCGTCGGCTGCCGAACGGAACGCCGGCGATGTCGCAAGTCGGGAATACTCCGGTGCCGCATCGTTCCAGGCATATCCGGTCACATTGAGGTCTCGCAGCAGGGTGAGCGCCAGCGTGTCACGGCCGGTCGCCGCGGCCAACCGCGCTGCCATCACCCGATACGCCCCCTGGGCCGGCCAGGCCCGAGTGGCCGCGAGCACACTATCGAGTGCGGCGGCCGAATCTCCCCGGCCCAGCAGTTGGGCAGCAACACGGACCTGTCGCCGGGCGACCGCAGCGGAATCGGCCCGCTGTGCCACCAGTGGCGTGGTGGCCGTCATCAGGAGCAGCAGGGAGATCGGGACAGGGCGACGCATGGTTCAACGGTAACCGAGCGGAGCGATCCCGATCGTTCGAATCCGGTCACCGTCGCCGGCCTGCGTTTCGCGATGACACGACCCGACCCCACCCGGCTCGAACCGGGTTCGGACATGGTCCTGACAACTCCACGATGCGCTTCGACGTATGGTTCGGTGTGGACGGGGGAACTCGTTCACGGATGGATGTGGAAATGGCGTCCGGTCGTTGGAGGTGCCCCGATTCAGCCGCTCCCGGGGTGCCATCGGCGGCCGGACGTTTTTTCTTCCCGGTGACGAACCGGCCCCGACGCGCGGCTGGGCTCGGCGTCGGGCCACCGGTCAGAGCCCGGTCAGGGCCGCTGCCCTCCCCCGGCGCCAGCCGGGTCTCCTCGGTACATTTGCCGAATGTCCGGATCGCGAAACCCGCGCCGCCGCTGGCCGCTGGCCCCGGCGATGAAGCACACCGAACGCCTCGTGATGGCGGCGTTTGTGCTGGCCATCGCCATGGTGGCGTGGGGCGGCTGGACGCTGTGGCAGTCGATGGTGCGCCACCGAGCCACGGCCGACGAGACACTTCGCGACCACGCCGCCTACATGTCGGGGCACTACGGCGAACTGTACGGTTCGGAAACCTGGTACACCTTCCGGAACCTGCTGCTTGCCGCGCAGGATGCCTCCCGGGCGCCGGCGACCGGCACGGTGAGTGAGTGGACCTCGCGGGTCGCGGCACAGCTCTATGAAACGGGACCGGCCAAGGTCATGCCGCGCAACTTCTTCGTGGGCGACTCGCTCGGGTGGCGGCTGACTTCCAGCGACGGCACGGTCGACAGCACGCTGGTCGCACGACTCGACGCACGACTGGCCGACTCACTGCCGAAGCGGTTGACCTTCCGCGCCACGGTCGTTGCCCGCGGTGCCGACACCACCCTGGCGGTGCTCCAACCCAACCGGGCGGGCGCCGGATGGATCGGGTTCGAGGTGCCGCTCTACGAGTACCGCACCGCCGTGCTGCTCCCGGCGCCGCAGCGGACCGAGGCGTTCTTCGAGATGATGTACGACTCGCTGCCCGAGAAGCGACCGAGCAGCCACATCGTTCCGATCGCCGTGCACGTGGAGACCGGCGATGGCATCACGCTGCTCGACTACAACGAGCCACTCGAGGGCTGGACGATGGACCAGGTCGCCTTGGCCCCCCTCTCGGGTCGCGTGGTGGTCACCGTTGGCGCCGACGCCATTCCCTACCTCATGCCGGGTGGCTATCCACCGGCCCCCGGTCCCCGTGTCGCGGCGGTGATCGGCCTGGCGCTGCTGCTGCTCGCCGGCACCGCCGCACTGGCCTGGCGCACCCTCACCCTGGCGCGAATGCGGCACGAGTTCACCTCGTCGGTGTCACACGAGCTGCGCACCCCACTCGCCAACATCCATCTCTATGCCGAGACGCTGATGCTCGAGCGGATTGTCGAACCGGCAGCGCGACGCGCGGCGCTCGAGACGATCACCCGGGAGACCCGCCGCCTCGGCGACATGGTCGAGAACATCCTGGCATCGGCGCGGATGGCGCGTGCCGACGAACAGCTCGAGACGGGGCCCGAGGATGTCGTCCGCCTGGTCGATGAGGTCATTGCCGCCTTCAAGCCGCTGCTCGCCGACCGCCACATGCGGGTCGAAATCGATCATCTCGGTCCCCCGACGGCAATTGTCGATGGCAGCGCAGTGCGGCGGATTCTTGTCAACCTGCTCGACAACGCGATCCGCCACGGCCCCGAGGGCCAGCGGCTGCGGATCGTGGTCGATCATCGCGACGACGCGCTGCTGCTGGTGGTCGAGGACGAGGGCCCCGGGATCCCCAGCGCCGAGCGTGAGCGGGTCTGGTTGCCCTATGCCCGTGGCGACGACGGCGGCACCGGCCTCGGACTGGCGGTGGTGCGCTACCTGGCACGGCTCCACGGGGGCGATGCCGTCGTGGGCGATCTGGACCATGGAGCACGAATCGAGGTGCGGCTGATGGCCGCGGCGGAGGCGACCTGATGCGAAGGATCCTGGTGATCGAGGACAACCAGACCCTGGCCGAGGGACTGCGGCTCAACCTCGCCCACGATGGCTACGAGGTGCGTGTCGAGGCGACGGGCGAGAAGGGCCTTGGCCAGGCCCGACACTGGGACCCTCACCTCCTCATCCTCGACATCATGCTCCCCGGCATGGAGGGCATCGACGTGCTGCGACAGCTCCGCGACGAGGGCCGCGAGGTCCCGGTGCTTATCCTCTCGGCGCGGGGCTCGGAAGCCGACCGACTGCGCGGCTTCCGCCATGGCGCCGACGACTACGTGGTCAAGCCGTTCTCGCTCCCCGAGCTGCTGGCCCGGGTGGCCGCAATGCTGCGCCGCCACGCCCCACCCGAGGAATCGCATCCCGCCCCGGACCGCTGGCAATTCGGCACGGTGGCCGTCGACCGAGCCACCCACGAGGTCACCCGTGATGGAGAGGCAGTCGCGCTCCGCCCCAAGGAGTTCGACCTGCTGGTCGCGCTCCTCCATCGCGACGGCCGGGTCGCCACCCGAGCCGAGCTGCTCGACGAGGTCTGGCAGTACGAAGCCGACGTGATCTCGCGCACCGTCGACGTGCACATCCTCGAGCTGCGACGGAAGCTCGAAGAGGATCCCGCCAACCCGGTGCACATCATCACGGTGCGGAAGACGGGATATCGCCTGGCGCGATAGACGAGAGACGAGAGACGAGAGACGATAGACGCATTCGATCACGAGCACTCGAGCCCGGATCCGAGCACCAGTCGTCCGCGGACCACACGTCTATCGTCTATCGTCTATCGTCTATCGTCACTGCCCGATCTTCACATCGAACTGGCCGTTGAGCACGACCAGGCCGGCGCCTCCACCGGAGATCGGCGCCAGCGTGCCGGAGAAGCTCCCCGCCATCCGCGTCGCGGTGATCGACGTGATGGTGAGGGTGCCCACGTCACCGCTCAGTCCACCCCAGGCATTGGTGGTGCCGGCGCGCTGGACCCGCACCGTGCGGATCGGCACGGTGCCGGCATCGGTGAGCGGACCACTGGTCGGTCCGGAGAGTGGCCCCGCGGTGACCGTCACCACATAGTCGTCGGTGGTCGCGGTGATCGCGGCGGTCCCGGTCCCGCCACCGATGCCGATCACCGTCGCCCCGTTCCAGTCGGCGCCCCCGATCGTCGCCTTGACCCATGAGCCTTCATCGTCGGCCGGCGGGGGGCGTAGCCGGGGTTGAGCGGCACATCGAACGTGCCGTTGGTGATGTGGACGTTGCCGGTGCCACCCGCCAGCGGGGCCAGCTCACCGCTGAAGGTGCCCACCACCCGGCTGCTGGTGAGCGAGGTGATGGTGAGGGTGCCCGACTTGCCGTTGAGCGGGGTCCACCACGATGCCGAGCCGAAGGTCATGGTGAGGGTGCCGCCCGCGGTGGTCCCGGTGTTGACTCCCAGCGGATAGGTGCCGGGTCCCTTGATCCGGTCGAGCGACAGGATCAGCGACCGCGCCTGGGTGCCGACAGTGGTGGTGCCGGTGAAGAGGATCCCACCCGGGATCGACCCGGTGTTGCTCGCCGAGCTGATCGCCGTCGACGGCGCCGACCAGGCCGTGCCGTCGATCGAGGCGGAGAAGACGTTCGACCCGCCGCCGGGACCGGACGGACCGGTCGGCGAGGAACCGCCGCAGGCGGCGATGATGACGGCGAACAGGACAGGCAGGATACGGCGCATGCGCGGGGCTCTCCGATGGGGATACCCGACATTGCGTCGTGGCGGCCGGAACACCGTCACCCTCGTCCCGAGGGGAGCGAGGGACTACAGCGCCCCCGCCCCCTGGGGGCGCGACCGCGAGAGAGGGCCTAGGAGTATCCTGCCCGCAGTCGATCGAGCTGCTCCTTCACCAGGGAATCAAGGACCGTGAAGGTCAGGCGGCCGACAATTGGGTGAAGACCAATGATCGACGCAGGAGTCGTGACGAACCCGAGCCGATGGGCCTCATTCGTGCTGGCCACGATCATTTCACGATACCGTTCGCTCAGCACGCAGCGTTCAAATTCCTTCAAGTCCGGCACAGGAGCAGCCTCGCCGATCCTCATCCAGCCGTTGCGAGTACCAACTGCCTGCTGATTCGAGTAGGCCGCGCGATGATACTCCGCGAACACACCCTGCTCGGCCGCGCAGGCCGCCCCCATATGCACGTCGATGGCGCCCAAGGCGCCAGAGTCGAGCAGAAGCGGCCTGAAGACCACGCTTACAATCCCTGGATAGCGATCCAATAGCGAGTCGAGCGAGGCCTGGTACCTCGCACACCAACCACAGGAGTAGTCGGAGAAGACCACGACAGGCACTGGGGCGGCGGAATCACCGAGCAGGAGGTCGGTCGAGGCAAGACGCCGCAAATCGAGTCGAGAGAGCCTCACCCCCGACGGTGTGCGTTGATCGGATTTGCCTGAAGCGATGTCGCTCGCATCCCGCAGTGCGCTCGGCTGCGTGAATCCCGAATGGCGGACGGCCCGGACACCGAGAACGCCGAGCACCAGAACCACCGCTATGATGGTCGCTCGGTCAATCATCCTGACGGCAATGGGGCGGGTGCTCAGCGGCCAACTCCCTGGAACTCCGCGGGGATACTGAAACGATAGATCGTCTCCCCGTCAGTGCCCGATCCGTACAGGCTCCGCTGTTCTGCATCGACCGCCATCCGAGCGACCCTAAAGGGCAGCGCAAGCACACCGCGCAACGCCCCGGACCAGTCGAAAACCTGCACGCGATCCCCGGCATAGGCCATCTCGACTCCCACCCCCTCAACCTGTCCGGAAAACAAGGCGAACAGATATTGATCGGTCGCCGCACAATCCGAGTAGTAGTAGCGATGCCTATTCCAGCGGGCCACTCCATCCTTCAATTCGAAATCGCCATTACTCGAATCCGGCGTCGCCGCCAAATCGAGCAGGGCTGCCGACGAATCGTGCAGCTCGATGCGTCCGGCCGAACCGTAAAGCACCGCGAATTTGGTTTGATCGGGCTTGACACAGACTTTGAGATTTGCCGATGCGAGGACACGCTGCGAGTACGGCACGGATCCATTGCCGAGCAGCGGGCCATCGACAAGCCGCCGCCCGGACTCGCCACGACGGATGATCATCCACCTGGCATTGCTGTCTGAAACCCAGCCTAAGTACCCATTCCCGAATGAGGTGAGGGCCGATGGCATCGGAGCCGTGGGCAAGCTGGCCAACGCCCCGATGCGGACGTCACCGGTCGAATCGAGCTGAATATCGGTGAGTCGATTCAGGTCTTCGTCATAGGCAAGCATTCCGTACGGGCTCGCCGGACTCGGGAGCGGCCTGCCCATCGACGCGAACTCTCCCGGTCCTTCTCCTCGTCGCCCCAAGGAATGAAGGAGGGCTCCACTTCGGAGGTCGATGACGTGAAGGAACGGCTCCCCGCTGGCATCCGTCACCCAGAGGAATGGCCCCCGCGCCATGAGGTAGTTCGCTCGACCGACCGCAGAGTTCCTGGATAGGACAGACGAACTGACCTCTATCGGCATGAGCCCAGGATCTTCGGAACCAACGCAGCCGAGAGTCGCGACGAGCATTAGTCGCAGAACTCGAACCGATATTGGGCCATGCCGTTTCCGGATCCAGAGAGACCCTCCCCATCGCGTCGCTCGCGTCCAGACCTGCGCACATGACCCCAATGCGAGCCGGAGTCGTGACATTGCGTCCTCGACCGTTGGGCAGCGGAACATCCGGGCTCCGCGACTAGGCGCCTGGATACGCCTCGGCCTTGTACCCCGTGTGCTTCGGCCCACCGGAGTAGAAGCACTTGTCGTCCGTGTCACCGGTGTGATGACAGGTTTCACACCCGCCACTCTGCCCCGGAATGCAGTAGCTCGTCCCCTCGAACGAACTGGCCGTGGCGCAGTACCAACCCGGATCCGCCGCCGAGCAGCCGCCTTGCCCGTCCGTGGCTTGAGCCTCTGCCCCGGTGACCAAGACCAACGCCAGAACGGCAAGGCCAAGGCGGGCTCCACTTAGTGCAATCGATCGGACGTGTTCCATCACATTCTCCTCAGCGGGGGAAATGATCCTGGCCATCTCCATATCACACAAGACGACCTCAAACCATCGTACCCCCCCCCCCGCGATATCCGCAATCCTAAATCTCCCCCGCCCCGCCCGCCGCCCCGATCAGCTTAACCTCGGGCTCCAGCCGCACGCCCCAGCGCGCCTCGACCCGGTCGCGCACGTTGCGCATCAGTGCCACCACGTCGGCCGCCGTGGCCCCGCCGGTGTTGACGATGTAGTTGGCGTGCATCGGCGAGACCTCCGCCCCGCCCTCGCGCAGCCCCTTGCACCCGGTCGCCTCGATGAACTGGCCGCTGGTCCGCGGCGCCTCGCGCCCAGTCGTCGGGGAGCACCGGATTCTTGAAGACGCTGCCGCAGCACGGCTGATTGAACGGCGTGCCCTCCTTGCGCCAGCGATAGAGCTCGTCGGTCTCGGCATCGAGGGCGGCGCTGTCGGCGGGGTGGAGGTCGACCGTGGTCTCGAGCACCACCACATGGCCCAGCGCGCTCCGGCGATAGGTGAAACCGGCATCCGCCGCGGCGATCACGCGGTCGTTCCCGTCGGGGTCGACCACCACCACCGACTCGATCACGTCGCGCCACTCGGCGCCGTGGCAGCCGGCGTTCATCACGACCCCGCCACCGACGCTGCCGGGCACCCCGACCATCTTGTGGATCCCGCCCCAGCCGGCGTGCGCAGTCCGCTTGGCCGCCAGCGGCGCCGGCATCCCTGCGCCGATCCGCCAGCGGTCGCCGTCCTGATCGAGGCGATCGAGTCCCTTGCCGATCCGGATCACCAGGGCGTCGAGGCCGTGGTCGGGAAAGAGGAGGTTGCTGCCGAGCCCCAGCGCGAACCACGGCACCCCGGCCTCGCCGGCGTGCCGGAGCGCGATCGCGACGTCCTCGGCGTTCGCCGGGAAGACCACCGTCGCCGGCCCACCGATCCGGTAGGTCGACCAGCGGCCCAGCGGCTCGGCGTCGCGCACCGTCCCGGCGAGCCGCTCGCGGAGTCCCGCGATGAAGGCCGGGTCGCGCGCGGTGGTCACGCCGGGGCCGTCTCCCGGGCCAGGGCATGCCACTCCTGAAGCGACCGCACCTCGCCACGACGGCTCTTGAGCGCGATGATCGCATCGCAGGCTGCCGACGCCGCCGACATCGTCGTGGTGTAGGGCACCCCGTGGACCAGCGCCGTGCGGCGCAGCGAATAGTCGTCGTGCTGGGTCAGCTTGCCGAGCGGCGTGTTGACGAGCAGCTGGATCTTGCCCGAGACCATCAGGTCGATCGCGTTGGGTCGGCCCTCGTAGACCTTGAGCACCCGCTCGGCGAGAATGCCGCGCTGGCGCAGGTATCTGGCCGTCCCGGCAGTGGCCACCAGCCGGAAGCCGAGCTCCTGGAAGCGCCGCGCGATCGGGACCACGGTGGCCTTGTCGTGGTCGTTGACGGTCACGAACACGGTGCCCTCGAGCGGCAGCTCGCCGTCGGCGCTGGCCTGCGCCTTGGCGAACGCCATCCCGAACGAGTCGGCGATGCCCATCACCTCGCCGGTGGATCGCATCTCGGGACCCAGTCGCACGTCGACGCCGGGGAACTTGGAGAAGGGGAAGACCGCCTCCTTGACCGCCACGTAGGGCTGCAGCGGGTCGTCGACCAGCCCCATGTCGGCGAGCTTGCGACCGGCCATCACCGCCGCCGCGAGCTTGGCGAGCGGCACCCCGGTGGCCTTCGAGACGAAGGGGATGGTGCGCGACGCCCGCGGATTGACCTCCAGCACGTGCACGATGTCGTTCTTGATCGCGTACTGGACATTGATCAACCCGACCACCCCGAGCGCCTTCGCGAAGGCGCGGGTGTGCTCGCGCATCTCCTCGACCTGGCGCTCGGTGATCAGGTAGGGCGGCAGCACGCACGCCGAGTCGCCGGAGTGGATCCCGGCATCCTCGATGTGCTGCATCACCCCGCCGATGATCACCGACTCGCCGTCGGAGATGGCGTCGACATCGGCCTCGAAGGCGTCCTCGAGGAAGGAGTCGATCAGCACCGGGTGACCGGGCGCGACCCGGGCCGCCTCGTCGAAGAACTCCCGCAGCTCCTCGGCGTCGTAGACGATCCGCATCGCGCGACCGCCGAGGACGTAGCTGGGCCGCACCAGCACCGGGTACCCGATCCGCTCGGCCACCGCCAGCGCACCGTCGAGCGAGTCGGCGGTGCCCGATGGCGGCTGGTGCACGCCGAGGTCGTTGACCAGGGCCTCGAAGCGGCGCCGGTCCTCCGCCGCGTCGATGGCGTCGGGCGAGGTGCCGAGGATCGGCACACCGGCGGCCTCGAGTCCCTTGGCGAGCTTGAGCGGTGTCTGGCCACCGAGCTGGACCACCACGCCGATCGGCCGCTCCACATGGACGATCTCGAGCACGTCCTCGAGCGTCAGCGGCTCGAAGTAGAGCACGTCGCTCACGTCGAAGTCGGTGGACACGGTCTCGGGGTTGGAGTTGACCATCACGGTCCGGTAGCCGAGCTCGCGGAAGGCGAGGGTGGCCCGGACACAGCAGTAGTCGAACTCGACCCCCTGGCCGATCCGGTTCGGACCGCTGCCGAGGATGATCACCGTGGGCCGGGTGTCGTCACCGGGCCCGGCCTCGTTCTCCTCGTCCCAGCTCGAGTAGAGATAGGGCGTGCTCGACGGGAACTCGCCGGCGCAGGTGTCGACGGTCTTGTAGGCCGGGCGCAGGCCCAGCGCGTGGCGCCGATCGCGCACCGCCGTCCTCGGGGAGGCCGCGCAGGTCGGCGAGCTGGGCATCGGCGAAGCCGGCTCGCTTGAGTCGCCGCAACATCCGCCGGTCCGCCGTGTCGTCATCGCCCAGCGGATGGGCGATCCATGCCTCCTCCATCGCCACCAGCTCGGCGAGCTGGTGCAGGAACCAGGGATCGATCTGCGAGGCGTCGTGAACCTCCTCGACACTGATCCCGGCCACCAGCGCCCGCTTGACCTGGAAGAGGCGCTCCGGTGTCGGCCGCCGGATGGCGCCGAGCAGGGTGGCGCGATCGTTGTCGGAGAGCCGATCGTCGATCGGGCCGTCGCCGACCATCCAGCCGGCGCGGCCGATCTCCAGCCCGCGGAAGCCCTTCTGGAGCGCCTCCTTGAAGGTCCGCCCGATCGCCATCGCCTCGCCGACCGACTTCATCTGGGTGGTCAGCTCCGGCGAGGCCGCGGGGAACTTCTCGAAGGCGAATCGCGGAATCTTCACCACCACGTAGTCGAGCACCGGTTCGAACGATGCCGGAGTGACCTTGGTGATGTCGTTGGGCAGCTCGTCGAGGGTGTAACCGACGGCGACCTTGGCGCCGATCCGCGCGATCGGGAAGCCGGTCGCCTTCGACGCCAGCGCGGAGGAGCGCGACACCCGCGGGTTCATCTCGATCACCAGCTGCTCACCGGTCTCGGGGTCGACGGCGAACTGGATGTTGCACCCGCCGGCCGCGACCCCGACCTCGCGAATGATCTTGAGCGAGGCGTCGCGCATCTGCTGGTACTCGCGGTCGGTCAGCGTCATCGCCGGCGCACAGGTGATCGAGTCGCCGGTGTGCACCCCCATCGGGTCGATGTTCTCGATCGAGCAGACGATCACCACGTTGTCGGCCCCGTCGCGCATCACCTCGAGCTCGAATTCCTTCCACCCGATGATGCTGCGCTCGACGAGCACCGTGTGGACCGGCGAGAGCTCCAGCCCTCGCTGCAGCATCTGCATGAACTCGTCGCGATTGTACGCGATGCCGCCACCGGTGCCGCCCAGGGTGTACGACGGCCGCATGATCGCCGGGTAGCCGGTCGCCTCGACCGCCGCGAGCCCCTCCTCGACCGTGCTGCACCACGGTGCCGGCCGGTGTGGCCAGCCCGATCCGGCGCATCGCCTCGGCGAACTCGGCCCGGTCCTCGGCGATGCGGATCGCCCGCTCGTTGGCGCCGATCAGCTCGACCCCGAACCGTTCCAGCGTGCCGTCGCGCACCAGCGCCATCGCGACGTTGAGCGCGGTCTGCCCCCCATCGTCGGCAGCAGCGCATCGGGGCGCTCCCGCTCGATCACCTTGGCGACCCACTCGGGCGTCACCGGCTCGACGTAGGTCGCGTCGGCCAGCTCCGGATCGGTCATGATCGTGGCCGGATTGCTGTTGACCAGGATGACCCGGTACCCCTCCTCCCGGAGCGCGCGCACCGCCTGCGTGCCCGAGTAGTCGAACTCGGCGCCCTGCCCGATGACGATCGGGCCGGAACCGATGATGAGGATCGAGGAAAGGTCAGTCCGCTTGGGCATCAACGAGATCCTGGAGCGTGCGGTCGAAAGGAATCCTGGGCACCCAGCCCGTGGCCGAGTGGAGTCGGGACGGGTCACCGATCAGGATGGGAATATCAGCAGGGCGGACCAACGCCGCATCCTGCACCGGGGTGGCGGTCACCCCGACCAGCCGGGCCAGCGTCTCGAGGCAGTCGCGCAGCCGTTGGCCGTGGCCGGTGGCGACGTTGTAGCAGCGGCCCGGCTCGCCGGCTTCGATCAACCCCAGATAGGCCCGCACCACGTCGCGGACATCGACGAAGTCGCGCACCACGTCGAGATTGCCGACCGGGATCCGGCTCGCCCCGCTCCGGCTCGCCTCGCGGAGCCGCGCGGCGAACGCCGGCAGCACGAACCGGGGGTCCTGCCCCGGGCCGGTGTGCGGGAAGGGCCGGGCGATCACCACCGGGAATCCCTCCCGGTCCTGTCGCTCCAGCAGCGCCGCCTCGGCGGCCGCCTTGCTCTCGGCGTAGGGCGACACCGGCCGGATCGGTGCATCCTCGGCGATCGGTCCCTCGTGGCCGCCACCGTAGACCTCGGCGGTCGAGACGAACAGCAGTCGAGGGACCGGGTCCCGGCGCGCCAGCTGGGCCGCGAACGCCACGGTCCCGTCGCGATTGACCGCCGCGGCCAGGGCCGGGTCCCGACGGGCCTCGGCGCCGGAGGCAACCGCCGCGAGATGGACCACGGCATCGCAGTCGGTCCGGGCCAGGTGCGACACCGCGTCAGCGTCGCGCAGGTCGGCGTGGAGGGTGTCGACCCGCGAGCTGCAGCCCGGCGTCGAGCCAGGTCGCCGGTTCCGCCCCGCCGGGGACGATCGCCGCCGTCACCTCCCACCCCTCGGCCAGGGCGGCGCGCACCAGGTATCGCCCGACGAAGCCGTCGGCGCCGGTCACCAGCAGTCGGCTCATCCGCTGCCGAGCCTGGCCATGTCGGCGTCGACCATCATCCGGATCAGCTCCTCGAACGACGTGGTCGGCTGCCACCCCAGTTCGGTCCGGGCCCGGGTCGGGTCGGCCAGCAGCACATCGACCTCGGCGGGACGGTAGAACCGGGGGTCCTGCACCACGTACTGGTGCCAGTCGAGCCCCACATGCTCGAAGGCGATGCGGACCAGATCCTCCACACTGTGGCTCACCCCGGTGCCGATCACGAAGTCGTTCGGCTCGTCGGGCTGGAGCATGCGCCACATCGCATCGACGTAGTCGCCGGCGTAGCCCCAGTCGCGCTGGGCCTCGAGGTTTCCCATCCGCAACTCGGTGGCGAGACCGCGCGCGATCCGCGCCACGCCGTCGCTCACCTTGCGGGTCACGAACTCGATTCCCCGACGCGGCGACTCGTGGTTGAAGAGGATGCCGCTCACCGCGTAGAGCCCGTAGCTCTCGCGATAGTTCACCGTGAGCCAGTGGCCGTAGAGCTTGGCCACCCCGTAGGGCGAGCGCGGGTAGAACGGCGTGTCCTCGTGCTGCGGCGTCTCGCGCACCTTGCCGAACATCTCCGAGCTCGACGCCTGGTAGAAGCGGGCGGTCGGACACGCCAGCCGCACCGCCTCGAGAATCCTGGTGACCCCCAGCGCAGTGAACTCTCCGGTCAGCACCGGCTGGGTGAACGAGGTCGGGACGAACGACTGCGCGGCGAGGTTGTAGACCTCGTCGGGCTGTACCTCGCGCAACACGGTGGTGAGCGAGTGCTGGTCGAGCAGGTCGGCCGTCTCGATCCGGATCCGGGGGATCAGGTGGTCGATCCGCTCGTAGGAATGGTGCGAGGTGCGGCGCACCACGCCGACGACCTCATACCCCTTGGCCAGCAGGAACTCCGCGAGATAGGAGCCGTCCTGCCCGGTGATGCCGGTGATCAGTGCGCGAGGCATGCGAACGTCTCCGCAGGTGGAGTAGGTGAATCGTGATGGGTGAATGGTGAACGGGAACGGCCCCGGGGGCCACCCCGGACCAATCCCGGGGACCCCCATTCACCATTGACCATTGACCATTGACCTATCGGTTGCCAGACGCCCGACCCGGTCGTTATCTTTATCGGCTGCACGGAACCCAGTACCCAGGAGTCTACATCATGGCACGCGTCTGCACCGTCTGCGGCAAGGGGCCGACGACCGGCAACCACGTCAGCCACGCCAACAACCGGCGCAAGCGGCGCTGGATGCCGAATCTGCAGACCGTCCGGGTCGTGGTCGATGACGCCCCCCGCCGGGTCCAGGTCTGCACCCGCTGCATCCGCAGCGGCAAGATCGCCAAGGCGACGGCGTAGCCGTCGTCCCGAGCCGCAGGCGAGGGACCCCCGGCCGAACGGGGCGGAGCCGGGCCGTCGTCCCGAGGCACCAGCAGCGTCAATCATGGGTGGCCGTCCCTCGGACGGCCACCCATCTGGCATCCGGATGGCGACCGGGTACGAAAAGGGGGACCAGAAGGTCCCCCGTCGCTGCCACGCCCGCCGCATCGTCGTCACTCGGCGACGAGCTCGATCCGCGCCATCTCGGCACCATCGCCCGGCCGGTGGCCGAGCTTGAGGATCCGGGTGTAGCCACCGGGCCGCGCGGCGAACCGGGGACCGATCTCCTTGAACAGCTTGGTGAGGATCTCGCGATCCTTGATCTTGCGCTCCGCCAGCCGCACGGCGTGCAGGTCGCCCCGCCGCGCCAGCGTCACCAGCTTCTCCGCATAGGGCCGCAGCTCCTTCGCCTTGGCCACCGTGGTGGTGATCCCCTCGTGGCGGAAGAGCGAGGCGGCCATGTTGCGCATCAGCGCACGCTTGTGCGCCGCGGTGCGCGAGAGTTGGCGTCCCTTGACCCGATGCCGCATGACTCAGCCTTCCTCGTCGGTGCCGCTCGCCGCGGCCACCGGGGCACTGCCCTGATCCACGATCCGGAGGTCGCCATCGGCCTCCTCGAACTGCATCCCGAAGTTCAGCCCCTCGGCCTGAAGCAGCTCGGCGATCTCCTGGAGCGCCTTGTCACCGACGTTCTTGACCTTGAGAAGCTCGTCGCTGCTGAACTCGACCAGGTCGCGCAATGACCGGATGTTGGAGTTCTTCAGCGAGTTGAGCGAGCGCACCGAGAGCCCGAGGTCGTCGATCGGCCGGGCCAGCCTGGCCATCAGCCCACTGGCCGCCGGGGCGACCTCGGGGACCTCGTCGGGAACCTGCGGCACGGTGCCGAAATCGACGAAGTAGCGGAAGTGCTCCACCACCAGGGCGGCGCCGTAGGCCAGCGCGTCCTCGGGGGTGATGGTGCCGTCGGTCTCGACCGAGACCGCCAGGCGGTCATAGTCGGTCCGCTGCCCGACGCGGGTCTCGCTCACCGTGAAGTTGGCGCGCCGCACCGGGTTGTAGATCGCATCGATCCGCACCAGGTCGACCGGGTAGGACCGGTCCATCGGGTGCATCTCGCTCTCGACGTAGCCACGGCCCTTGTTCACGTACAGCTCACAGGTGACCTCGCGGTCATCCTGCACGGTGAACAGCAGCTGATCGGGGGCGATGATCGTCGCCTGACCCGACTCCTGGATGTCGCCGGCGTAGACCGGCCCGGGCCCCTGCTTGGTGATCCGCAGGATCGTCTCGTCCACCCCGTCAGCGAGGGTGAGCGTCAGCGCCTTGAGCCGCTGCACGATCTGGTGGACGTCCTCGAGCACGCCCTGGACCGTCTGGTGCTCGTGGACCACGCCCTCGAGCCGGAACGCCCAGACGGCGCTGCCCTGCAACGACGACAGCAGCATGCGCCGCAGTGCGTTGCCCAGCGTGTGGCCGAAGCCGCGTTCGAGCGGCTGCAGCAGGAATTCGGCAATATTGGGGTTGTCCTCCAACTTGGTCATTTCGACCACGTGGGGACGCACCATACCGGTCAGATCGATGCCCATCGACTCCTCGTCCTTTGGCTACTTCGAGTACAGCTCGACGATGAGCTGTTCCTGGGCGTTCACCGGGATCGAATCCCGGGTCGGCAACTCCAGCAGCCGCCCGGCGACCTTCTCGTTGTCGACCGAGAGCCAGCCCATCGGCGCACCGCGGGAGGCCTGCTCGATGGACGCCATGACCACCGTCATCTCGCGATCGGCCGGGGCGACCCGCACTTCCATCCCCGGGGTGACGCGATAGCTGGGGATGTCGACCCGCTTGCCGTTGACCTCGACATGGCCATGGCGCACGAGCTGGCGGGCAGCGCGCCGCGACGCGGCGAAGCCCATCCGGTACACGATGTTGTCCAGCCGGGTCTCGAGCGCCACCAGGAGGTTGGTGCCCTTGACGCCCGGCAGGGTCGACGCCTTCGCGTAGGTGGTGCGGAACTGGCCCTCGGTGAGGCCGTAGAGCCGCTTCACCTTCTGCTTCTCACGCAACTGCTTGGCGTATTCCGACATCTTGCGCCCGCGGCCACCGCTCTGGCCATGCTCGCCCGGCGCGTAGCCGCGGCGCTCGACGGCGCACTTCTCGGTGAGGCAGCGGGTGCCCTTCAGGAACAGCTTGGTGCCCTCGCGCCGGCAGAGGCGGCAGGCCGGTCCGGTGTATCGTGACATGGCTCAGACCCGCCGCTTCTTGGGAGGACGGCACCCGTTGTGGGGGATCGGGGTCACGTCACGGATCGACGCCACCTTGAGCCCCACCGATGCCAACGCCTGGATCGCCGACTCGCGCCCGCTCCCCGGCCCCTGCACCCGGACGTGCACCCGGCGCAGGCCAAGGTTCATCGCCTCACGGGCACAGTTCTCCGAGGCCACCGTGGCGGCGAACGGCGTCGACTTCTTCGAGCCCTTGAACCCCGCCTTCCCGGCGGTGCCCCAGGTGATCGTGTTGCCGCGCATGTCGGTGATCGTGATCAGGACATTGTTGAAGGTCGCGGAGATGTGCACCATCCCCTCGGCCTCCACTGTCTTCCGCGAGCGCTTGGCGCCCGACCTGCCAGTCGTGGGAGCTGTCATCGGCTACTTCTTCGTCGCCTTCTTCTTGCCGGCGATGGCCCGACGCGGGCCCTTCTTCGTCCGGGCGTTGGTATGGGTGCGCTGGCCGCGGACCGGCAGCCCCCGGCGATGCCGGATGCCGCGGTAGCTGCCGGTGTCCATCAAGCGCTTGATGTTCATCGCGACTTCGGTGCGCAGCGCGCCCTCGGTCTTGACCATCCGCTCGATCACCTGGCGCAACCGGCCGACTTCCTGCTCGGTCAGGTCCCGCACTCGGGTCGTGGCGGAAATACCGGTCTCCTCGAGCAGCTTGCGGCTGGTCGACGAACCGATCCCGAAGATGTAGGTCAGGCCGATCTCGACGCGCTTCTCGCGCGGAAGGTCGACTCCAGCAATGCGCGCCATATCAGCCCTGCCGCTGCTTGTGCTTGGGAGTGCGCTTGCAGATGATGCGCGTCACACCGCGACGCTTCACCACCCGACAGCTCTCACAAATCGGCTTGACACTTGAACGGACCTTCACGAAATCATCTCCAGAACCCGGGTTTTCGGGACAGCTTTGAATGATACCGGTGGCCGCTCCCTGACGCAAGCTCCCGGAATCAGCCAAAATGATGGGTAAACAGCGCGGGGGAAAGGGGATGCCCACCGACACCAGTCGGCCCCCTTCCCCCCTCCCCCGCCACGCCTCAACCGGCCGCTATTTCATTCTGAAACATACGGTAGGTGGCCGCCGGGTCGTCCGACGCCGTGATCGGTCGCCCCACCACCAGGTGGGTTGCCCCGGCCTGGACCGCGGTCGCCGGGGTCGCCACCCGGACCTGGTCGCCTCGCGCCTCGCCGCTGCGACGGATCCCCGGCACCACCACCCGTCCCTCACCGACGATCGGCCGCACCAACGCCACCTCATGCGGCGAGCAGACGACCCCAGCGGCCCCAGCCGCCATCGCCATCGAAGCCAGCCGGGTCACCTCAGCGCCGAGGTCGGTGATCGAACGGCCCGTCACCGCGCCGAATCCCTCGGCGTCATGCGAGGTGAGCACCGTGACCGCCACCACCCGGATCGCATCGCCGGCCGCCTCGACCGCCGCCTCGACCATCGCGGGGCCACCCAGCGCGTGCACCGTCGCCATCTCCACCCCGAGGTCGCGCGCGGCCGTCACCGCTCCTCGCACCGTGTTGGGGATGTCGTGCCACTTGAGGTCGAGGAACACCGGATGGCCACCGGACACCAACCCGCGGAGGAAGCCCGCCCCCGCCGCCGTCGCCAGCACGGAACCGACCTTGACCGCCGCGCCTTCGGGCAGCTGGTCGAGCAGGGCGACGGCGCTCGGGGCGTCGGGATGGTCGAGGGCAATGATCAGTTCAGCCATCGGTCTGCTCCAGGTCGCGGACGACCCGCTCGGGAAGTCGCGGATCGGCAAGGGCGGCGGTGCCGATGGCCACCAGCGCGGCCCCGGCGTGCAGGTACTGCCTGGCGTCATCGGCCGTGCGGATGCCGCCCACCCCGATAATGGCCACCTCGGGCAGGCGAGCCGCCACCCGCTGCACCGCCAGGACGCCGGTGGCAAGCACTGCCGGACCACTCACCCCGCCGAAGCCGTTGCCCAGCCGCGGGGTGCCACCGTCGAAGAGCATCCCGGGCATGGTGTTGATCAGGGTGATCCCATCGGCTCCGGCATCGACCGCTGCGGCAGCAATCGACGGGATGTCGGCGAGCGCCGGCGAGAGCTTGGCAAAGATCGGTCGTGCGGTCGCTGACCGGCACCGCGACACCACCGCGGCGACCTGGCCCGGATCCGCCCCGAACTCCAGACCGCCCGCGGAGGTGTTTGGGCACGAGAGGTTGAGTTCGTAGCCATCGTGACGGTCGAGGACATCGAGTCGACGGATCACCTCGGCGTATTCGTCGAGCGTGAATCCCACCACGTTCACGATGACGCGCCCGGGAAGGCCGAGCGCCGCGAGGGCCGGCAATTCGCGATCGCGGACCGCCTCCACACCGGGATTGGCAAGCCCGACCGAGTTGAGCATCCCGCCCCGGAACTCGGCCACCCGCGGGGCAGCATTGCCGCCCCGTGGCTCGAGCGAGACCGCCTTGGTCACCAGGCCGCCCAGGCAACGCAGGTCGACGACCCCGTTGAGTTCATGGCCATAGCCCGCCGTGCCCGAGGCAAGCAGGACCGGGTTCGGGAAGGTGAGGCCGGCCACCGATCGTGCCCGGGTCAATTGGCGTCCGGTCCCGACCCAGCGATGACTGCGGCCATCCGGTCGTCGAGATAGAATCGCAGCGAATCCTCCAGTGCGGTGAAGCGCTGCCCTTCCTGCCCCTGCAGGAACGCGAGATAGGGTGAGTCGGTGATCGCAGCGAGCCGAGCCCTGATTGCCTCGGCCGAGTCGGGCTCCAGAGCGATCCGTGCCAGCAGCCCCTTGGCGAGATAGGGCGACTGCGGCCACCCGTGCTCCATCCGTTGGAACAGCCACGACGCCAGGTGGCGTGCCTTCAGGCTGTCCCGGGCGATCGAGGCGTCGAAGAACATCGCCAGGTCACCCGTGGCGGCCCCCGGTGGGTTGGCGCGGATGTCGCCCTGGATCGCATCCCCCCAGCGCGCCAGGTCCTGCGCGAAGATCATCGCCACCCCATCGCCGCGATTCAGCGGGCCGAGTGAGTCGAGTACCGATTGCAGCGATGCACTATCGGCGACCGTCGCCATGCGACGCTCCGTCAGGAGCATCCGCGCCTGCGAGGCCGACGGGACCGTGGGGGTCTCGAGCACGGCCTCGAGGTACCGGTCGGCCGCGCCGTGGTCGGCCGCGAGAAGCCCCTGGGCCGCCGCGAGCCGCCAACGGGCCATGATGGTGTCGTTCACCTTGCGCATCGTGCCGAGGCGCGTGAGCAACGGGTCGATGGCCTCGGGGGACGCCGCGGCGACGGTACGAACCAACTCATCCCAGTTGGCACTGGAGTCGGCCAGGGCGATGCGGGGTGACACTTCCGCGAGGGCGGAATCGACACGGCCGAGGTGAGCCAGCGCGAGGGCACGATCCCAGGTCGCATCAGGATCAGGATCCCCCGCCAGCATCTGGAGCGCCTCGCCCCATCGCCCCGCCCGCACCAGGGCGCGACCGGCCACCTGCATCGCCCCGGAGCGGAGCTCGGCATCCTCGCTGCCGAGCAACGGTTCCAGCATCGCCACCGCGCCCTCGGGATCGCCGCCCTGCGCCCGGCACCGGGCGAGTTCCAGTCGCAGGGCGTCAATCCAGTCGGCCCCGGCGCCCGCCACCCGGGCATGCTCGAGGACCGGCATCGCGGTGACGCAGTCGCCGAGGTGCGCCAGCGCCCGGCCCCGGAGCCAGAGCGCCTCGGCGGCCTGGCCGCCATCGGGATTGCGGACGTAGGCCGACTCCGCTTTCACCGCCACCTGACCCCAGAGTGAGCCGGCGTCGAAAGAGCGATCCTGGCGCTCGGCCTTGGCCGCCGAGGCCGACAGGCGGCGGGCGTTGTACAACGCGTTCGACCACCCGCACGCCGTGAGCAGCAGGAGCAGGGCGAGGACTCGCCTCATGGCGAGCCCACCCGGGTCACTCCGGTCTTGCGATCGAACTCGCGGAGATAGCTCACGATGGCCCGGGCGATCGCACCGGCGAGTTCGTGCTGGCCGCTGCTGGTCGTCATCTGGCGGGCATCCTCGCGATTGGTGCTGTAGCCGATCTCGACCAGGATCGCCGGCCGTCGGGCGGTGTTGAGCACCGCAAAGTTCGCCTGCTTGCACCCCGCGATCGCCACCGGTCTCCACCTCACCGAGCGACGACTGGATCAACTCGGCTGCGCGCGCCGATTCGCGGAGGTACTCGTTGGCCTGGAGGTCCTTGAGGATGAAGTCGAGTCCCTGGGTCCTCGCCGTCGCTGTCGGCCACTTCGTAGCGCATGGCGTCGTTCTCCATCGAGGCCACGCGCGCGGCGTCGGCGGTCGCGTGCCTCGCGCCTGGAAGTAGGTCTCGAAACCACGCACTGTGGTGAAGCCGGGCCGCCTCGGCAGCGAGTTCACGTGGATCGAGACGAACAGGTCGCAGCGATCGCGACAGTAGCGTGGCGCGCGCTGTCCCAGGGCGATCAGGGTGTCGGTGGTCCGGGTCATCGTCACCTTCACCCCGCGGCGCTCGAGTTCGTCACGCACGAGCAGCGACACCGCGAGCGTGACGTCCTTCTCCTTGAGTCCGTTGGGGAAGAACATTCCGGGGTTGCCAGGATCGGTGCCACCGTGCCCCGCGTCGATGGTCACATGATGGCCCGCTCGCAGTCCTGCGGGGAGTCGGGAGCGCTCCTCGGCCCCGACGGTGGTCGCCGCCGGCCGCGACACCAGTGGCGAGATCGGCGGTCCCTCCGCCAGCGTCGCGCTCGAGGCGGTCCAGGTCCACGCCTTCCGCGCCGGGTCTGCCAGCACCTCGGCCACAAAGGCCAGTGGAATCCAGGTGGTGTCGCCACCGGTGTGCACCGACGCGGGGAGGGTGCGGATCTGGTTGCCGTCATCGATCAGGGGTGTACCAGGGAGGAAGCGGAAACGCCCGCTCGGACTCCGCCAGACAATCCACGGTTCCACGGCCTCGATGCTGCCTCCCACCGCCCGCACCAGCGGGGCGAGGGGCACCAGGGGCCCGAGGCGTTCGTCGTGCCGCAGGTCGATCCGCTCGACCCCGCGCTGGGTGGTCACCTGGAGCTGCTCCGGTGGCCGGCCAACCAGCGACAGTGCGGCGAGCGAGCAGGGCGACTCTCACCGACGCCTCCGCACCGACACCTCCCGGGCGGCCTCGCGCTCGGCGATGCGACGCTTGAGCGTCTCGCGCTTGTCGTGGGCCTTCTTGCCGCGAGCCACCGCCAGCTTGATCTTCGCCCGGCCCCGGCGGAAGTAGAGTTCCAGCGGGACGAGGGTGAGCCCGTCGCGCTCCACCGACCCGATCAGCCGCTCGATCTCGTGGCGGTGGAGCAGCAGCTTGCGCGACCGCATCGGGGCGTGGTTGTAGCGGTTGCCCTGCTCGTAGGGCGAGATGTGCATCCCCTCCAGGAAGACCTCGCCCCGACTGAGCCGTGCGAACGCCTCCTTGATCGACGCGCCTCGACGACGGATTGCCTTCACCTCGGTCCCGGTCAGCACGAGGCCAGCCTCGAAGCTGTCGAGGATGTAGATAATCGTGCGTGGCCTTGGGGTTGCGGGCCACCGAGATGCGAGACGGGGCATCGTCATCCCCTGCGCCGTCGGGCTTGCGGATCGCCATGCGGGAAAGGTAGTCGGCGCGGCGGTCAGCTTGACGCTCCGTGGCCGGGTCGGCTAGCTTGTCCGCCCACGCCGAAGTGGTGGAATTGGTAGACGCGCTGCGTTCAGGGCGCAGTGGGCGCAAGCCCGTGGGGGTTCGAGTCCCCCCTTCGGCACTCTCCCTCCCGCAGGATCTTCCGCTTCAGTATCGACGCATGGCCGGGTCCACCGCAGTGGCCCAGGCCTCGACCCCGCCGGTGAGATTCCGCACCGAGGCGAAGCCGGCCCGGCGGAGCAGCGCCGCCGCCGCCGCCGAGCGCACACCGTGATGACACACCGTCACCATCGGCCGCCCGCGCGGCAGCTCGGCCAGCCGACCCGGCAACTCGGCGAGCGGCACCAGCAGTGACCCCGGGATCTGCGCCAGCTCGTGTTCCCACGGCTCACGGACATCGACCAGGACCGGCGGCGCCGTGCCGGCAAGCTCGGCCGACAGCGCGGTCACGGTCACCGCCAGGTCCTCCCCCGCCATGCCTGGCGGGGCCACCCCACAGAAGGCCTCGTAGTCGATCAGCCGGTCGATGCTCGGGTCGTCGCCGCACGCCGGGCACGCGGGGTCTCGCCGGATCGCGATCTCCCGGAAGCTGAGCGCCAGCGCATCGAAGAGCAGCAGTCGCCCCGCCGCCGTCTCACCCGCGCCAACGATCCACTTGATCGCCTCGAGGGCCTGAAGGGTGCCGATGATCCCCGGCAGGACCCCGAGCACCCCGGCATCGGCACAGCTGGGAACCAGCTCCGGCGCCGGCGGCTCGGCGAAGAGGCAGCGGAAGCACGGCCCACCGGGGACGTTGAACAGCGAGAGCTGGCCTTCGAAGCGGAAGATGCTGCCGTAGACCAGCGGCTTTCCCTCCAGCACGCAGGCGTCGTTGACGAGGTACCGGGTCGGGAAGTTGTCGCTGCCGTCGAGCACCAGGTCGTAGCCGCCGACGATGTCGCGGGCGTTGTGGCTCGAGAGCCGGACCTGATGGGGCTCGACCCGCACCTCGGGATTGAGGTCGGCCAGACGGGCCGCAGCGGATTCGGTCTTGGGCTGGCCGAGGGTGGCGCTGCCGTGAAGGACCTGGCGCTGCAGGTTGGAAATGTCGACCACGTCGTCGTCGACGATGCCCAGCACGCCCACCCCGGCAGCGCCGAGATAGAGCGCCGCCGGTGAGCCGAGCCCGCCGGCGCCGATCAGCAGCACCCGGGCCCCGGCCAGGCGCTGTTGCCCGGCCAGCCCGAATTCCGGCAGGGTGAGGTGCCGGGCGTAGCGCTGGAGTTGCTGTGGGGTGAGGTCGGGAGGCACTGGCGTGATCGTCCTGCCCCCGGCGGGAGGTGCTGTCAGGAACCGCCGAGGGTGACCAGTTCCTGCACTGCGGCTTCACTCTGCATCATGTCGGCGAGTGTCACGCTGCGAAGGAAACCGTCGATCCGGTTCTGGAGTTCCGTCCAGATCGGTCGGATGGTGCACGACTGCCCCGGGTCACAGCGCAGGCCGTCGATCCGGTGATCCTCACAGTTCGACCGGAAGGTCTGCCGCTCGGAGGCGGTCATCACGTCGAAGACGCTGACCTTGTCGGGCTCGTGGGCGAGACGATAGCCGCCCTTGGCTCCCCGTACCGAGGAGACGATCCCGGCCCGGCGGAGCCGGAGGAGGATCTGCTCGACGTAGTCGCCCGGGAGCCGCTCCGATTCGGCCAGTTCCCGGGCGGCGGTGGGCCCGCCACCCTCACCCCGCTGCCGGGCGAGGTGGAGGGTGATGATCAATGAATACTCCGTCCAAGTAGTGACTCGCATAGTCGAAGAATATAGTCGGCGGTACCCGACGGCTGTCGGGGTCCCCCCGACAGGGGCGACCCTCGAGGAGGCCCTCCGCTAGGGGGTGCGGGCGACCCGGCGCACCGCCCAGAGACCCGCCAGCGGCCCCAACGCCAGGGCCGCGAACGCCCACCGCCATCCCAGCGCCGCGGCCATTGCCGGGACCCCCTGGATGGTGACGATCGTGAGCAGGAAGCCGAGCGAGGTCTGCAGGGTGAGGGCGGTGCCGACCGCGTGTGGCGCGGCATGCTCGGTCACCATCGCCGAGAACTGGGCCGAGTCGGCGATCACCGCGACTCCCCAGATCAGCGTGGCGACCACCAACAGCGGTAGCGGACCGCTGAAGAGGAACGGGGAGAGGAGCGCACAGGCGCCGCTCACCACCAACGCACGGCGCACCACTGCCGGCCGACCGATCCGGTCGGCGGCGATCCCACCCCACACCGCCCCGGCAGCCCCGATCGCGACCACTGCGAAGGCCCACAGGTTGGCCGGTCCACTGGAGCGGCCGTGGACCGCCAGCGAGGCGGCGAGGAAGCCGGGAATCCAGGCCCAGAAGGCATAGAGTTCCCACATGTGGCCGAGATAGCCGGCGGTGGCCCGCCGGACGGTCGGGTCGGCCATCGCCACCCGGGTCAGCCCCCAGGAGAACGGCCGTGCCGGGAAGGCATAGGGCCCGTCGCGATAGCCGACACCGACCAGCACCGCGGCGGCCAGCGCGGCCCCGGAGGGAACCAGCACGGCCCGCGCGAGATCGAGGGTGCCGAGGCCCTCGAGCAGGTAGGGGATCGCCTTGCCGGCGGTGAGCGCCCCGACCACAGTGCCGATCGCGAGACCGCGCCCCTGCCGGAACCAGGTCGCCGCCATCTTCATCGCCGGCGGGTACACCCCCGCGAGCGCGGCCCCGGTGAGGATCCGGGTGGTGATTGCCGTTGCGAAATCGGGGGCGACCAGCAGCCCGGCGTTGGCCACCGCGGCCATCAGGGCCGAGGCGGCGACATAGCGCCGCGCCGGGACGATGTCGGCGAGGTTGAGCACGGCGGCGAGCAGGGTGCCCAGCACGAAGCCGAGTTGCACCCCGGAGGTGAGCCAACCGGTCTGGGCCGCCGAAAGCGAAAGGTTCGCCGCCAGCGCCGGCTTGACGGCACTGGCGGCGAACCACACCGACATCCCCAGGAGCTCGACGGTGGCCAGCAGCGTCAGCTGCCGCCACCGCCCCACCGGCTCACTCACCCGCCGGCCGCTGTGCCCTTTCCCGCGCCGGGCACGCCCAGCTCCGTCATCGCGCGCAGGTCGAGCACGTCTTCCAGTTCACGGCCCTGCAGGAGCTGCTTGGCAACCACCAGCTCCTTGACGGTCTGGCCGGTCCGGATCGCCTCCTTGGCCAGCTTGGCGGCCTCGGCGTAGCCGATCTTGGGGGCCAGCGCGGTGACCAGTGCCGGGGAGCGCTCCAGCCAATGGGCGCACATCGCCTCGTCGGCCTCGACACCGCTGATGCAGCGCTGGTCGAAGACTCGCACCGCATTGGCCACGATCTGCAGCGCGAAGACGATGTTGTGGGTGATCACCGGCATCATCACGTTGAGCTCGAGTTGGCCGGCCTTCGCGGCCATCGCCACCGTGGTGTCGAGCCCCAGCGCCTGATAGCAGACCTGGTTCACCATCTCGGCGATCGAGGGGTTGATCTTCCCCGGCATGATGCTCGATCCCGGCTGGACCTCGGGCAACCTGATCTCGGCGAGGCCGGTGCGCGGTCCGGAGGCCAGCAGACGGATGTCGTCGGCGATCTTGCAGAGGTCGAGCACGAAGGCTCGCAACGCCCCGCTCAGCGTGGCGATGTCGCCCATCGACTGCATCAGCTGGATCCGGTCCTCGCTCACCTCGAGCTCGAGCCCGGTGATCGCTCGCAAGTGCTTGACCATCAGCGCCGGGTACGCCGGCTCGGCGTTGAGCCCGGTGCCCACCGCGCTGCCGCCGATGTTCATCGGCAGCAGCCAGGTCGCCGCTTGGGCCAGCTTGGCCCGGTGCCGCGCCACGGTGTGACCGTAGGCGGTGAATTCCTGGCCGAGTCGGATCGGCGTGGCGTCCTGCAGGTGGGTGCGACCCGACTTGAGCACCCCGTCGAATGCCACGCCACGATCGAGGAACGATGCCGCCAACCCGTCCATCGCCTCGAGCAGCGCCGGGAGCGCACCGAGCGAGGCGAGCCGCATCGCGGTCGGGATCACGTCGTTGGTCGACTGCGCCATGTTGACATGGTCGTTCGGGTGCACCGGCGTGTAGCTGCCCCGCGTGCCGCCGAGCAGCTCGTTGGCGCGATTGGCCAGGACCTCGTTCACGTTCATGTGGTGCGACGTGCCGGCGCCGGCCTGATAGGGATCGACCACGAACTGGTCGCGGTACTGGCCACCGAGCACCTCGTCGGCCGCCGCGACGATCGCATCGGCCCGTGTCGCATCGAGACGCCCGGTCTCCTTGTGGGTCAGCGCGGCGGCCTTCTTGATCCGCACCACCGCGTCGACGAAGGCGGGCAGCGGCCGGAGGCCGGAGATGGGATAGTTCTCGACGGCGCGGAGCGTCTGGATGCCGTAGAGCGCGTCTGCCGGCACCTGCTTCTCGCCGAGCGGGTCCTTTTCGGTGCGGAATGCCATCGGCACGACTGGTCCTGGCTGAGGTTTGGCGCGGAAGCTAGCCGAACGGGCTGGGCTGGTGAAGGGTGGTTTCCTTCACCCCGGATCACCGACGAAGGGGTTCCGTCGCCGCTCGCGTCCCACGGTGGTCTCCGGGCCGTGACCCGGCAGGATCCGGGTGGAATCGGGCAGCGTGAGAATCTCGCGGCGGATCGTCGCCAGCAGCGTGGCGCCGTCGCCACCGGGAAGATCGCTGCGGCCGATCGAGTCCTCGAAGATCACGTCGCCACCGACACACAGGCCGTGCCCGAGGAAGACCACGTGTCCCGGCGAGTGGCCGGGCGCCTCGCGAACCCGGAACCGCAGCGACCCGACGGCGAGCTCGTCGTCCTGGTGGAGCGCATGGTCGGGTGGCGCCAGGGTCGGCAGGTCGCCGACCCCGAACATCAACCCCTGCTCCGGCAGCCGGTCGTACCACTCGCGATCCCCCGGGTGGAGCCACACCGCTGCCCCGGTCGCCCGGCGGACCGCATCGACTCCCCAGATGTGATCGATGTGCGCGTGAGTCAGCCAGATCGCCGACACGTGGAGGTCGTGTTGGCGCACCGCGTCGAGAATCTGCTGGTGGCCCTCACCCGGATCGACCACCACGGCGTCGCGCGACACCGGGTCGGCGAGCACCCAGCAGTTCTCGACGAAGCTGCCGGTGGGGATCCCGACCACCAGCGGCGCGGCGGCATCGGTCACGCTCCGCCGGCGCGAGCGATCGACGATTCGGCGGCGGTCTCGACCACCGGCGCCTCGGCTGCGGCCACCTCGTGATGAGCCAGCCAGCGCTCCGCCTCGAGCGCCGCCATGCACCCCGTCCCGGCCGAGGTGATCGCCTGCCGGTAGTAGTCGTCGATCACGTCACCCGCCGCGAACACCCCGGTCACGCTCGTCTCGGTCCGCCATGGGGTCGGCGTCAGGATGTAGCCGGCCGGCGACAGGTCGAGCTGCCCGGCGAGGAAACCGGTGTTGGGCTTGTGCCCGATCGCGACAAAGAGTCCGCCCACCTCCAGCTCGCGCTCGGCGCCGGTCGTCGTGTCGCGGAGCCGCAGCCCGTTGATGAAGTCGTCGCCGAGCACCTCGGTCACCTCGGTGTTCCACTCCACACGAATCTTCGGATTGGCGAGCACCCGATCGGCCATCACCTTCGAGGCCCGGAACGCGTCGCGGCGATGGACGATCACCACCTGCTCGGCGAACTTGGTGAGGTAGGTGGCCTCCTCCATCGCGGAGTCGCCACCGCCGACCACCGCGAGCACCTTGTTGCGGAAGAACGGCAGCGCTCCGTCGCAGACCGCGCAGGCCGAGACGCCGCCGCCCGACTGTGCCAGGCGCTCCTCGTTGGGCACGTCGAGCCACACCGCCCGGGCACCGGTCGCGACGATCACCGTGCTGGCCGTGACCGGCGCGCCGTAGCTCGGGTGCAGCACGAAGGGCCGCTGGCTGAAGTCGACCGAGGCGACATTCTCGCTCACCACCCGGGTGCCGAATCGCACCGCCTGGTCGCGCATCCGCTGCATGATCTCGATCCCGCCGATCCCCTCGGGGAAGCCGGGAAAGTTCTCGATGTCGGTGGTGAACATCAGCTGGCCGCCGGGAATCATCTCGCGCGAGGGCTCACCCTCAAAGACCAACGGCTCGAGGTTGGCCCGCGCGGCATAGATCGCCGCGGTCCAGGCGGCCGGCCCGGACCCGATGATCACCACCATCTCTGGGCCCGCCGCAGGCGACGGGCTGTGCTGTTCGGTCATCACTCTCACTCCACGATTGCGACCGCCCCGGCGGGGCGGAACCTGTCAAGGGAACGTCGCGTTGCCGCTGGGGTTCCCGTCAGCCGGTCGCCGCAGTGTCGGCCACGCACGCACCGGTGGTCCACCGGAAGCGCCAACGTGGGCCAGCCACGATGGTGGCCCGACCATTGGCCCTCCCCAGGGCGGCCCGCACGCTGTCGGCGAATCGGCCCACCGTATCGACCACCGGTCCGCTGATGCACGCCACGGCCCCGGTCATCCAGCGTGAGCGGGCCAGGGTCGGCTCGAGCGCAACGAGCCAGGCCGATGGGTCGTCGCCTGCCGCGATCACGGTCGAGTCGAGCAGGACATCGCGCACCGACGGATTCGACTCGAGCGCCGGCGCCAGTGCCGCGGCGACCAGCGCCTCGCCCGCAGCACCCAGCGGGACACCGAAGTGGAAGAGCGTGAGCACCGGAGCACCGCTCGGTGGCAGATCGAGGGCCCACCCGGCCAGCGGTCCCGACACCCGGGTCGGCCAGACCCGGCCCAGCTCCGCGGTGAGTCGGGAGCGGGCCTGATCGAGGGCCGGAAGAGACGGTGCCGTCGGGCCGGCGGTCGTTGCCGCCGCCGTGGCCCGCGCCAGCGCGGCAGCGTCGGGCACCGCCAGCACACTCACCGTCGGGGTCACACCGGTAGCGGCGGCGAGCTCGGTCTCGAGTCGGTGTTCCAGCGTCAGTGCCTCGCCGGCGTCGCCCACCACCACGAGATGCACCACGATCGCCTGCTGGTCGATCGTCACCGACTGCTGCACAGCCCCGGGCACATCGCGAGCCATGATACGCTGGACGTTGGCCCGCGCCGCGACCTCCCAGGTCACCCGATCGAGCGCCGAGCGCAGCGGGAAGTAGACCGCCAGCAGGAAGACCAAGGGCACCATCAGCCGGGCAGCGTAGCTGTACTGTGAACCGAAGGCTCGCTTGAGCCACTGCTCGGCCCGTCCCGCGACCCGGTCGAGGCGGGTGTCGCGGGTGGTGAAGAAGCGCGCCTCCAGCGCCTCGGCGTCGACGTCGTTGTAGCCGAGCACCAGGAACGCCACCACCGCCAGCAGCAGGATTGCCGAGAAGTTGGCCACGAACAGGAGGGCAGCCCCGCCGGCGATACGACTGTCGCTGGTGCCAAGGCCGTAGCCGATCACGCAGATCGGCGGCACCAGCGCGATCCCGACCGCGGTACCCGCCGCCGCCGAGGTGGTGTCGCTGGTGCGGCGCACGGTCGTGTAGGCCGCGGTGAGCGCGCAGAACACCGCGACGAGCAGGTCGAGGACCGTCGGCGAGGTGCGCGAGGCGATCTCGGTGGTCACCTCGTGGAACGGGAGCACCATCGTGAAGAGCGCGGTGCCGAGGACCACCACCACGGTGCTCATCACCACCCGCAGTGCCGAGCGGATCACCAGGAACGAGCTGCCCACCGCGAAGCCCATCCCCAGCTCCACGATCGGTCCCATCAGCGGCGACACGAGCATCGCACCGATCACCACCGCGGTGCTGCCGAGGACCAGGCCGAGGATTGCGATACCGGCCGCGAGCGAGAGCTGGATCCAGTAGCCGGGCGCGCGACGGGCGTTGAAGGCAAGCATCTGCTCCACCGTCTCGACGCGACTCCCCTCGTCGAGGCCCACCGCAGCGGCGGCGGCGTGTTGCAGCGGCTTGAGCACCCGCTTGAGCAGCCGGGCGACCGCCCGCCAGCTCGGTGGCTTCGGGGGGGTGCCATCGGGCGACGCGGTCGTGATCGGCTCGGTCACGCCGTCACCCGCAACACCGCCAGCGCACCGTGACAGGCCGAGACCGACCCGATCACCAGGTCCGCCGCATCGTGGGCATCGACCAACGCGGCCAGCGCCTCGACCGCCTCGAAGGCCTGGACGACAGGAAACATCCCGACGCCGTGACTCACATGGCGACAGGTGAACAGCAGCGGACCAGCGGTCGGCAGGTCGCGCCGGTGCGCCGCGGCCCACGCGGTCACGGTGTCCGACATCTCCCAGCTGCGGGGCGCAGCAATGGCCGGACAGGTGCGCGGCTCGATGCAGTGCACCGGGCAGGTCCAGTCGGCGTGCGACAGGTAGCGCACCCCGTCGCCGGGATGCAGCTGATCGAAGGGCGTGCCTGCCTCCGCGGTGGCCGGCACCATCGCCACGGTGTGGTCGGGCCAGCGCGTGCGAGCGCGGCGCACCAGCCACTCCGCCATCAGGTGCGGCATGAGCGGTGAGGGAACGATGCGATCATCGGCCGTGCGACGCGTCGGATCGAGCCAGCCGTCGAGAAACGCGCCCCAGGGCTGCACCTCGAGCGAGGCATCGGGGACCGTGGCGATCGAGACGGCCGCCGCGCACGCGGGGTCGTGGTCGACCACCCGAACCGCCCGCCAGGTGACCGCATCCGCAGCACGCGCCTTCGCCAGCTGGGCCAGGTAGAAGCCGCCATAGCACCCTCCCCCGATCACCACGACCTCGCCCAAGGCGATCATCGCCTGAGCAGCCGTCCACCGTCGACGACAATCGTCTCGCCGGTCACGAATGCGCCGTGTTCGACAAGATACAGCAACGCCTGCACCGCGTCGTCAGGGGTTCCCAGACGACCCAGCGGTGTCGTCTCGGCCAGGAAGCGGCGATGGTCGCCATCGTACTCGTCGGGAAGCAGCACCGTGCCGGGCGCGATGCCGTTGACGGTCACCTCGGGGGCCAGCGCTGCGGCCAGCACCCGGGTGAGCATCACCACGCCCGCCTTGCTCACCGAGTGCGCCGGATAGTTGCGCCACGGTTCGAACCCCGAGAGGTCGGCGATGTTGACGATCGTGCCGCCCTGCAACCCCAGATGGGGTGCCGCCTGCTGCGCCAGGAAGAAGGGCGCCCGCAGGTTGAGATCGAGGATCGCGTCCCACTGGGCCGGACTGGTCTCGGCCACCGGGAGCCGCTCCATCACCGCCGCGCTGTTGACCAGCACGTCGAGTCGTCCGAACCGGTCGACCACTTGTCCCGGCAGGGCAATCGCCGCCTCCACGTCGCGCAGGTCGGCCCCGAACGCCTCGGCGTCGCCGCCTGCTGCGCGGATCGCCGTCACCACGGCGTCGGCCTCCGCCGCCGAGGCGCCATGATGCACCGCGAGGCGCATCCCGCGAGCGGCCAGCGCCTCGACGAAGGCCCGACCCAACCGCCGCGCCCCCCCGGTCACCAGGGCAACCGCACCCTGCAGTTCCCGACTCACGACGTCGTCGCCGGCCGGCGGGCCTCGAGCGCATCGAGCCACGCCTCGGGCACCATCTGTGATCCGAGCGCGCCGTGGCTTCCCGCGGCGATCTCCTCGCCGTGCCAGTCGGAACCACCGGTGCACGCCAGGTCGAGTGCCCGCGCCGCCGTGGTGAGGATCGCGACACGGGTGGCGTCGTGACTCGGGTGGCGCACCTCGACGGCGTCGAGTCCCTCCTCGGCCAGCGCCGCGAGCACCTCGCGGGTGCCATGCGCCTTGAGGTGGGCCGCCGACACCACGCCACCACGGCGGTGGACCAGCTCGGCGACCGCCCGGAACTCGGGAAGTGCCTTGGCCACGAAGGCCGGCCGCCCAAACCCGATGTAGCGATCGAACGCCGCCTGGATCGAGGCGACATGGCCGAGACGATGGAGGGCGCGGGCCACGTGGGGCCGGCCGATCGCGCCGCCATCCGCCTCGCGCTGCACGTCATCATCACTGATGGCGAGTCCCTGACCGCGCAGTCGATCGACCATCTCCCCGGCACGGCGACGCCGATCCTGTCGTGCCTCATCAAGAAATGCCTCGATCACCGAGTCGCCCGGCTCGAGGAAATACCCGAGCAGGTGCATCTCCCCCCACGGTGCCGCCACCGAGAACTCGCAGCCGCCGACCACCCGGACGCCCAACGCGGCACCGGCCTCGCGCGCTGCGTCGAGGCCGGCAGTGGTGTCGTGGTCGGTGAGGGCAATCGCCGTCAGGCCGACAGTGTGCGCAGCCGCGACCACTGCGCCGGGTGGCCGCACCCCGTCGGACGCCGTCGAATGACAGTGCAGGTCAATCACTGCTCAGCCCGCGCGATACCCGCCGTCTGGCGAGGTCCAGGAAGGTTGCGAGGACGCCAGCACGCGGATGAGGAGGGCATCGCTTGCCAGCTCGTAGGCCCGCTCGGGTGCCTTGCTCGTGCGGGGATTGAACCGAGCGTAGCGGTACTCGCTCGGGCCTTTGCCGAGGCGACGGAACTCGAGCGACAGCTCGTCGCGGGCGTACTGGGTATGCCTCCCACTCAGGGCCACCTCCCAGGTGGCACCGTCGGCATCGGTGATCCGTCGCGGCATCGTCATCCTCCGTCGTGGTCGGCCAGTGGAACCTCTTCCCACGCCGCATCGTGCCCGGGTTGATAGCGGGCCAGCGCCGCCAGCCGGGTTGCGAGTGACGCCGCCGGGGCGACCAGCGCTCCGGCCGCCTCGGCGAACTCGAGGAAGGTCCCGGGCACCTCGCGCGATTCGAACAACCAGAAGTGCCCGCCGTGGCGTCGATGGTGGTCCGCCAGGGCGGCCACCGCCTCGAGATATGCCACCCGGTCCGCCGGCGCGACCGAGGCCTGCGCCGTCGTGAGCTGTCGGGCCATCGCTACTGCGTCGGCTCCGCGAAGTTCTCCATCGTCGACCGCACGTCGGCCAGGAATCGGTCGGCATCGGCGCCATCGACGATCCGGTGGTCGTAGGCCAGGCACCACATCCCCTTGGTGCGCACCCCGATCGTGTCGGTGCCATCCGGCAGCGTCAGCACGGAGGGCCGCTTCTCGATCGCCCCCACCGCCAGGATCGCCACCTGCGGCTGGTTGATCACCGGCGTCCCCACGTAGGTCCCGAAGCCACCCGGGTTGGTGATGGTGAACGTCCCCTTCTGGATGTCGTCGGGCGAGAGACGCTTGCCGCGAGCCCGATCGGCGAGGTCCTGGATCGCGCGGGCGATCCCCAGCAACGACAGCTCGTCGGCGTGCCGGATCACCGGCACGATCAGCCCCCAGTCGAGCGCCACCGCGATGCCGATGTTGATATCGCGCCGGTAGATCGTGTTGTCGCCCGACACCGCCGCGTTGACCACCGGATGCTTGCGCAGGTTCTGCGCGATTGCCTTGGCGATGAACGCCAGGTAGGTCAGGTTCACGCCGCGCTCGGCGTACTCGCCCTTGAGCCGCCTGCGGATCGCCGCGATCCGGGTGTAGTCGATTTCCATCAGCGAGTTGACGTGTGCCGACACCCGCCGGGACAGGATCATGTGATCGGCGGTCAGCTTGCGGATCTTGCTCCACGGCTCGACCCGGTCGCCCTCCCAGGCCTCGACCACCGGCGATGGCGGCACCACGCTGGGCGTCCGGGTGCCGCTGGTCGCCGGGGCAGCGGGGGCTGGCACAGCGGCTGGGGCAGGAGCAGCGGCGGCGGGCGTGCCAGCTGGGGCCGGCGCCGGAGCCGCACTCGGGCCGCTCTCGAGGTAGTCGAGCACGTCCTGCTTGGTCACCCGACCGGCACTGCCGGTCCCGGGGATCCGGGCCAGGTCGAGGCCGTGCTCCTCGACCATCTTGCGGACCAGCGGGGTCGACCGCTGCTGGAGCCGCTCCTCCGCGGTGCCGGCCGAGGCCTTCGGCGCTGGCGGCGCGGCCACCGGAGCAGGCTCGGGCGCTGCTGGCGTGGCGGGCGGAGCCGGCGGGGTCGGAGCGTCGGGCTTCGGAACCGGTGCGGTGGTGGTCGAGGGGTCCCTCGCTTCGCTCGGGGCGGATGCGGCCGCTCCGGCGGCCGCATCCGTCTCGATCCGGCCCACCACGGTCCCCACCTCCACCGTCTCGCCCTCCTGCACCAGCACCTCGACCAGGGTGCCGGCATTGGGGGCCGGGATCTCGGCGTCGACCTTGTCGGTCGAGATCTCGAAGATCGGCTCGTCGCGCTTGACGCTGTCGCCGACCTGCTTGATCCACTTCGACATCGTTCCTTCAGCGATCGATTCGCCCATCTGGGGCATGATCACGTCGATCCGGGCCATCCCGAGTCCTCTCCGTCGCGCTTGTCAGTAGGCGGCAAGCCAGCGGCTCGCGCGCACGATATCCGATGTCTGCGGGAGGACGAAGTCCTCCAGCGGCGGCGCGTAGGGCAGCGGCACGTCGTGGGCCGCCACGCGACGAACGGGAGCATCGAGCCACTCGAAGCACCGCTCGTTGATCCGCACCGTGATCTCGCCGGCGATCCCGCCGGTCGCCGTGTCCTCATGTACGATGAGGACCCGGTTGGTCTTCCGCACCGAGGCGACGATCGCCTCGTCGTCGAGCGGCAGCAGGGTGCGGAGGTCGAGGACCTCGGCCTCCAGGCCGTCCTCGGCCGCCAGCTGTTCCGCCGCCTCGAGCGCCTTCCACATCGTGGCCGCATACGTCACGATCGTCAGGTCGCGACCCTCGCGCGCCACCCTGGCCCGACCCAGCGGCACCACGTGATCCGGCGGCGGCAGCTCGGCCTTGATCCGGCGGTACAGGTACTTGTGCTCGAAGAAGAGCACCGGATCGTCGTCGCGAATCGCCGCCTTGAGCAGCCCCTTGGCGTCCTCCACCGTGGCCGGGGAGACGATCTTCAGCCCCGGGGTGTGCAGGAACGCCGCCTCGGGGTTCTGCGAGTGGAACGGCCCACCCCGAACGTAGCCACCCGACGGGCCGCGCACCACGATCGGGCACGGCAGGAATGCCCGGTAGCGCGACGTCGCCACGTAGTTGGTCAGCATGTCGTAGGCGCAGGAGACGAAGTCGAAGAACTGCATCTCGACCACCGGGCGCATCCCGTAATGCGCCATCCCGGCCGCCGCGCCCACGATTCCCGCCTCGCTCACCGGCGTGTCGATCACCCGGTCGGCACCGAACCGCTCCTGCAGTCCGTCGGTCGCCTTGAACGCCCCGCCGTAGCTGCCGACGTCCTCCCCCAGCAGCACTACCGCGGGGTCCCGCTCCATCTCCTCCGCCAACGCCTCGCGGATCGCCTCGAGCAGGGTCACCTCAGCCATCGTGGGTTCCCCACGACGCCGGGCGCTCGTGCTCCTCCACGGCGCGGGCACTGTCACCCCGATACCAGAGCACCGGCGCCGCCGCCGGATCGGCATAGACCCCCGTCAGCGCATCCGGTCCCTCGCACGGCGGCGACGCCTCGGCCTCGTCGGTGGCGGCATCGACCTCGCCCTGCACCTCGCTGTCGATCGCGAGCAGATCGTGGCTCGAGATCCCGAACTCGCGCACCAGCCGCTCCACGAAGCGATCGATCGGATCGTTGGTCTCGGCCCAGCGCTCGATCTCGCCCTCGGGGATGTAGCGCTGGTTGTCGTGCTCGGCGTGACCCTTGCGCCGATAGGTCATCATCTCCAGCAGCGTCGGGCCCTCGCCGGCGCGCGCCCGCGCCACCGCCTCGCGTGTCACCCGCAACACCTCGAGCACGTCGTTGCCGTCGGTCCGGATCCCGGGCATCCCGTAGCCGGCCGCCTTGTCGGCCAGCCGCTCGGCCGCGGTCTGCATTCGGGTCGGGGTCGAATAGGCGTAGCCGTTGTTCTCCACGACAATCACCAGCGGGCAGCGCTGCACGCCGGCGAAGTTGACCCCCTCGTGGAACGCCCCGGTGCTGGTCGCCCCGTCGCCGACAGTAGACCAGGCCGACCCGCGGCTCGCCCCGCAACCGGAAGGTGAGCGTGATCCCCGCCATCACCGGCACCAGGTCGCCGAGGTGCGAGATCTGCCCCACGAAGTGCCGGTCGGTCACGTCGCCGAAGTGGATATTGAGCTCGCGGCCGCGCGTCGGCGAGTCGCCCCGTGCCATGTACTGGCGCAGCACCTCGACCGGCGTGGCGCCCTTGACCAGCATCGAGCCGAGGTTGCGGATCAGCGGTGAGAGGACGTCGTCGCGCTCGAGGGCATAGGCCGAGCCGACCGCACAAGCCTCCTGGCCCAGCGATCGGAACAGCCCGCCGACCACCTTGGTCTGGCGATACA
Organism: uncultured Gemmatimonadales bacterium; assembly: GCA_963817715.1. Lineage (GTDB taxonomy): Bacteria > Gemmatimonadota > Gemmatimonadetes > Gemmatimonadales > GWC2-71-9 > Palsa-1233. The sequence continues at coordinate 193,269 of CAWFPG010000004.1, read as the reverse complement.
GCGCCACCAGCCGCTCCTCGAGGGTGCGGGTGAGCCGCATCCAGCGATAGAGGGCGAGGAGTTCGTCAGTGGGAGGAGACACGCGGCCGGGTTCGGGATGAGGGGTCAAGGAACGCCGTCAGCGAAAGGGGAGATGGTGGGCGCGGACCGATCTCGACCGCGTCGCGCGCCTCCCGGGTGCCACGGGCGCGAAAGGTCACCGGGTCACCCGGGTGGGTCAAGCGCCAGGCAGCAGCCAGAAGCAGGCCGCCGCGATGAGCGCGCTGAACGGGATCGTCAGCACCCAGGCCCAGACGATCCGCCCGGCCAGGCCCCAGCGCACCGCCGCCACGCGCCGTGAGGCCCCGACCCCGACGATTGCCCCGGTGATCGTGTGGGTCGTGCTCACCGGCACGCCCATCGACGAGGCGAACAGGATCGTCAGCGCACCACCGGTCTCGGCGCAGAAGCCGCCGAAGGGCTGCAGCTTGGTGATCCGGGTGCCCATCGTCTTGACGATGCGCCAGCCGCCCATCGCGGTGCCCGCCGCGATCGCGCTGTACGCCGACAACTCGACCCAGAGCGGGATCCGGTCGAGGGTAGTCAGGTGCATCATGCCCAGCACGCCACCATGGCCGGCGAAGAGATCCTGCGAGGCCACCAGGAGCCCGACGATGATCCCCATCGTCTTCTGGGCATCGTTCGACCCGTGGGCCAGCGAGTAGAGCGCCGCCGACACCAGCTGCAATCGCCGGAACAGCGCCTCCATGGTACGGGCATTCCGCTTCCACAGCGCCCAGGAGAGCGCCACCGAGAGCAACAGACCCAGCACCATGCCGAGCAGCGGTGAGACGACGATCGCCCCGACCGGCTTGATCCAGCCCGACATGATGATGGCCGGGAAGCCCGCCTTGGCGACGGCCGCGCCGGCATAGCCACCAAGCAAGGCATGCGACGACGAGCTCGGCAGCCCGAAGTACCAGGTGATCAGGTTCCAGATGATGGCGCCCAACAGGGCGGCGGCGATGACCGTCGGCGTGACGATCGACGGCTCGACGAGTCCCTTCGAGATCGTCCTGGCCACGGCGGTGCCCACCACGAACGCCGCGGCAAAGTTGAATCCCGCGGCCCATGCCACCGCCACCCGCGGCGAGAGCACCCGCGTGGCCACGACCGTCGCGATCGAATTGGCGCTGTCGTGGAAGCCGTTGATGAAGTCGAAGCAGAGGGCGATCGCGACGACCACCAGCACGAAGGTGAGCGAGTGGTCCATCGCTCAGGAGTGCTTGAGGGTGACCGACTCGAGCACGCCGGCCGCATCCTCGGCCACATCCACCGTGTGCTCGAGGATGTCGTAGAGCTCCTTCCACTTGATCACGGTGAGCGGATCGGCCCCGTTCACGAACAGGCGCCCGAGCCACTCATGGTAGAGCGCGTCCCCCTCCTCCTCGAGCCGCCGCACCTCGGCGCAGGCGCCCAGCACGGCCGCCGGGGGTCCGTCCTCGAGCGCCCGCACCGCGCGCGCCACCTCGAGGGTGATCCGGTGGATCACCTCGGCGATGAGCACCGCACCGTCCGGGGTCTCCTCGGCACGGAAGATCCGCACCCGGGCGGCGGTGCCGTCGATGTGATCGATGATGTCGTCGAGGCGGGCGGCGAGGGCATGGATGTCCTCGCGGTCGAACGGGGTGATGAACGAGCGGTCGAGCCGGGCGATCAGCTCGCGATTGACGTCGTCGGCCGCCCGCTCGAGTCCCTTGATCGTCTCCACCAGCTGCCAGCGATCGGGGTCGCGCCGGGTGAGGAGTTCCGCCAGGTGGCGCGCCCCGTCCACCGAATGGTCGGCCAGCGCGCTGAACAACTCGAAGAAGCGCTCATCCCGCGGCAGCAGCCGGATCGGCATCGTGCCCTCCCTCTGTCAGTACGCCCCGCGCAGCTCGTGTTCCGGCTCGGCGAGCCGGTGCACCTCGCCGAGGTAGCGCTTGGCCAGCCGGTCGAGCTCGCTCTCGGCGAGCTGGTCGGTGGCCACGGTGATCAGGGTGTAGTGGCCGCCCTCGGCGGCGACGGTCACGGTCACCGTGCCGAGCGCCCCGCTCCAGCTGCGGCGGCGCTCCCCCTCGGCGACCGGCGCGAGGCGCTCACCGAGAATGGCGGCGGCCCGTGCCATGGCGGCGTCGGGCGACACGGTGGTCCGATGGAAGTACTGCACGGTGGCCTCAGCTTTCCTCGTAGTACTCCTGCCCCAGGTGGGTGATCATCGTCTCGCCCATCAGCCAGCGCAGGGTGTTCTTGAACTTGGTCTGCTGGATGAAGAGATCGTGCTCCGGGTAGAGCCCGGGGGCGGTCTGCGGGCTCTTGAAGTAGAACGAGAGCCACTCCTGCACGCCGCTCATCCCGGCGCGCTGCGCCAGGTCGAAGAACAGCGCCAGGTCGAGCACCAGCGGGGCGGCAAGGATCGAGTCGCGACAGAGGAAGTCGACCTTGATCTGCATCGGGTAGCCGCACCACCCGAAGATGTCGATGTTGTCCCACCCCTCCTTGTTGTCGCCGCGCGGGGGGTAGTAGTTGATCCGCACCTTGTGGTAGATGTTGCCGTAGAGGTCGGGGTACATCGCCGGCTGGAGGATGTGCTCGAGCACGCCGAGCTTCGACTCCTCCTTGGTCTTGAACGACTCGGGATCGTCGAGCACCTCGCCGTCGCGGTTGCCGAGGATGTTGGTCGAGTACCAGCCGGCCACGCCGAGCATCCGGGCCTTGAACATCGGCGCCAGCACGGTCTTGAGCATCGTCTGGCCGGTCTTGAAGTCCTTGCCGCCGATCGCCACGCCCTCGCGCTTCGCCAGCTCGACCATCGCCGGGAAGTCGCAGGTGAGGTTGGGCGCGCCGTTGGCGAACGGCACGTGCTCCATGATCGCTGCCCAGGCGTAGAGCTGCGACGGCGCGATCGTCGGGTCGTTGGCCTCCATCCCTGCCTCGAAGGCCTCGATCGACTCGTGCACCGCGGTCGGCCGGATGAACACCTCGGTCGAGGCGCACCAGACCATCACGCAGCGGTCGACGCCCTGCTTCGCCTTGAAGTCGCGGATGTCCTGCCGCAGCTGGTCGGCCAGCTCACGCTTCGTGGCGCCGGACTTGACGTTGGTCCCTTCCAGCCGCTTGACGTACTGCTGGTCGAAGACCGCCGGCATCGGGACGATCGCCTCGAGGAATCCGCGGATCGGTTCCACGTGCTCGTGCTTGTCGAACACGCCGCAATGCAGGCAGGAGCGGTAGCCATCGTCGGGGACCGGGTCCCAGGCGCCGAACACCAGGTCGTCGAGGCCGGCGATCGGCACGAAGTCCCTGATCATCGGGGCGCGGCCCTCGGTCCGCTTGCCGAGCCGGATGGTTGCCAGCTGGCTCAACGAGCCGGTCGGCGAGGCCAGCCCGCGGCGGGCCAGCTCCACCCCGGCAATGAAGGTGGACGCCACCGCGCCCAGTCCCACACAGAGCACGCCGAGTTTGCCGTCTGCCGGCTTGATCGTCCGGGCCGTCGAATCCGTCACAGGGTGCGTCCTTTCAAGGTGTCAGGCATCGGGGACCGCTGTCACCCGACGAATATGCACGAATCGTTGTCCGACCGTGATCAGCGACAACAAAGTGAGCGCGGCGACGATGCCGATGAGGATCACCCCACCCGGACCTGCGCCGACCAGCGCGGTCGGCAATCCCAGCAACAGGATCCGCTCGGCCCGCTGGGCGATCCCCACCTTGCAGTCCAGCCCCAGCCCTTCGGCCCGGGCGCGCATGTAGGAGACCAGCAGCGCCGCAAGGATCCCCACCATGCAGAGGATCACCGCCTCTTCCCGCCAGCGGGTGTCGGGGGCGTGTTGCAGGTAGGCCGCGATGCCGATGAAGGTGGCGCCGTCGCCAACCCGGTCGAGGGTCGAGTCGTAGAAGGCGCCGAACTTGGAGGTCTGGGCGCCGTGGCGCGCCACCTGGCCGTCGAGGGTGTCGATCACCCCGGAGATCAGGATCAGCCAGCCGCCCAGCGCGATCTGCCCGATCCCGAAGGCCACCGATGAGGCCAGGATCACCAGCGCACCGACCGTGGTCAGCGTGTTGGGTCGGACCCCGGCCCGAACCAGTGCCCGAACCATCGGGCCGGTCGTCCGCAAGTACCCCCGCTCCACCGCCGCCGGAACCAGCTTGGTCACGCGTCCCCGTTCCCAGTGGTTGACACGGTTCCGCCGCCCGGCAAGGGCGGCGGTTGGGGCCGAAAAGTTAACGGCGCGGTGGGGCTGGAGCAACGTGAAACGGCGTCACCGACGGGGCAGTCGGCTCACGGCCTCCCCCCGTCGATTCGCCGACACGGCCAACCGCCACCGGAACCCCGGGCCCACCGGCAACGTCATAGCGGGCGGTCCATCGTCCGATCCAGCTCCTCCGCCACTCCGCCGAGGTACCAATGTCCTCCTCGCTCCTCCCGTGCATCCTGATCGTGCTCGGGATGCTCGTGGGTTGCACCGCGACCAACCCCGAGCTCCGCGACCCAGAGATCAGGAGGTCAGCCAGTGGCTACCCGGTGATTCGCAACCTGGGACCAGCGGCCTGGCCCGACACCACGGGCTGGAAACTCGTCGAGGAACCGCTCCCGACCTCGGCCGACGATGCCATGTCGGAACTCGCCAACCCGACGTCGATCTGGCTCGCCTCGGGCGGCACCATCTACGTGAACGATCCCTGGCAGGCGATGATCCTCGTGCTCGACCCCGATGGCCGCCCCCGGCAGCTGATGCATCATCCCGGCGAGGGCCCCGGCGAGTTCCGCACCTTGGTGATGGCGCTCCGCCACGACACCATCATCGCCCATGACCCCCGACTCTCCAGGACGTCCCTGCTCGACACCATGGGGACGCTGCTCACGACCTGGCCGTCACCCTGCTGCAACTTCGCGGCGGTCGTGGCCGAATCCGGGGGCGGGGTGCTCATTCCCGGCGAGGTCGGCCGACGGGAGGAGGCCGACGCCCAGGGGGTGTTCGGGGCGTTCGGCTGGGTGCGCTACGACCCGGCCGGCCATGTGCGCGATACGCTCTACACCCCACCCGACCTCCAGCTACCCATGTGGCACTACACCGAGGGACCACAACGTCAGCACAGCGTGGCCACCATCCCCTGGTCGCCACGCCGGATCCGTCTCCGCACCGAATCCGGGGTGATGCTGCAGGGTGCCACCAACCACTACCGCCTGGTGGTCTCACGCGCCGACCGCGACACCATCCGGGTGATCGACCGCGAGGCGCCGGCCGTGGTGATCCCCGACTCCCTGCGACGTCGTGCCGTGTCTTCCCTCGTCGCACGGATCCCGGCGCTCGCCGGAATCGCCACCGTCGATGACGTGCCGACGAGTTATCCCGCGTTCGATCGTCCGTGGCCCGCCAGTGACGGGACCCTCTGGGTGCCGGTGCCGTTCGACGGCCATCCCGCGGCACGATTCGATGTCTTCGACTCGACCGGCCGACTGTTGGGGCAGGTTCCCGACCCACTGCCGACGGCCCGCTCCTGGCGTTTCACCAATTCGGTGGCCTTCGCCATCGACCCGTCCGGGGAACTCGGCCCGGTGCTCCGCCGCTTCGTGATCACAAGGCCGTGAGGCAGTGGCGGGTTGATGTCGTGACGAGCGCCCATCCCGCCACCGAGGTGGCCTCCCACCGGCGCGACAGCGCGCTACGCCTCCAGCTCGGCCAGCGGCCTGAGCTGGGTGTCGATCCGGCCGATGTGCTCAACGAGCCAGCGGTCGAGGTGCAGGGCGGCGCGCTGGGCGGCCTCGGGGCGGAACCCCCCGCTCCCGTGGTCGGCGGTGAGCTCGTCGAGCAGTTCCTTGAAGGCCTGGTGGCCCTCGAGATTCACCCGAGCCGCGGGGCACTGGAACCGGTACATGCATTCCTCCTCGACGCCGAAGTGCATCCGGCTGTAGAGCTCGAGCGAGCGCAGGAACTCACCGTAGACCACCTGGCCATTGCCCTCATCGAGAGCGAGCCGGAAATCGTCGACCATCTGGAAGAGGAGTCGATGCTGGGTGTCGAGGTGGGGAATGCCGGTGGCGAAACGTTCGCTCCAGGGCATGGAAGGCTCCTCGGGGGAAGGAGAAGGGCCGGGGGCAACCGCGCGCACCCGACGTCGCCAGGAATACTGGGCACCGCCCCCTGAGCGTCAACCCCAGGGGGTGATGCCGAATGCTAGTGATACAGCAACAGCGGTTGCACCCGGGCCTCGAACTCGCGAAGCCCAACCTGCCACTCCCTGACGATCGCTGCCGGCGATTCATTGCGCAGCAACGCCTCCCGGAGCGTCGGACCGCCGGCCAGCCGGTCGAACGACCCACCGATCCGGATCCGGTCGGGATGAACCGCGCGAATCGCCGCCAGCAAGTGCACTGCCGCGGCAGGGGCGTCGTAACGGCGCCGGTCGGTGATCCGGAGCCGGATCCCCTGCACGGTCGTGTCGGCGAACTTGCCGTCGCCCGGCTGGTGCGGCGTGAAGGTGGTCCCTTCGAAGACCACCCCAGGCAGCGAGTCGGCACGGATCCTTGCCAGGACCGCCGTGGTGTCGAGCCACGGTGCCCCGACCTGGTGGAAGGGCAGGTCGGTGCCCCGCCCCACCGAGAGCGCCGTGCCCTCGAAGAGGCAGGTGCCGGGATAGTGGAAGAGCGCCTCCACATCCTTCAGGTTGGGACTCGGCGGCCGGAACGGCAGCCCGGTGGTCTCGAAGAACTCGAACCGCCGCCAGCCGGCCGCCGGCACCACCGTGAGGTCCACGCCGATGCCGAGGTCATGCTTGGCCAGACGAGCCTCCTCGCCGAGGGTCAGCCCGGTGCGCATCGGCATCGCCAGTCGGCCGACCATCGAGGCGTAGGCGGTGTCGAGGATGTTCCCCTGCATCACCCCACCGAGCGGGTTGGGGCGATCGGCGATCAGTACCGGGATCCCGGCCGCGGCCGCCGCCCGCATCACCTCCACCGTGGTGCCGAGGTAGGTGTAGTAGCGGGCCCCCACGTCGGGGAGGTCGACCACCAGCACGTCGATCCCCTCCAGCATCGCCGGTGTGGGGCGGACCGTCCGGCCGTAGAGCGAGTAGATTGGGATGCGCGAGGTGCTGTCGACGCCCGACGCGACCCGCGCCCCAGGCGCCGCATCCGCGGTGAGTCCATGCTCGGGGCCGAAGAGCGCCACCAGGCGGACCGGGGCGGCGCGCAGCCGGGCGATGTCGGAGCGCCCCTGGGCATCGACGGCGGCGGTATTGGTCACCAGGCCGACCCGCTTGCCGCGCACCAGGTGCAGCGAGTCGGTGAGGAGCACCTCGATTCCCGGCCGCACCGTCCTGACCGGCGCGACCGACACCGCCGGGGCGGCACAGGCGAGCAGCAATCCCACGCCGGCGAGCCCGGCGACCAGCACTCGGTTCTTCCTCATCTTCACTCCGGACTGTTCGTGCGCCACTTCGTCACTTCGTTCCTCACGATCGCAGCCGCGCTCTCCTGCAGCGCCGCCCCGCAGGCTCCCGGCGAGCGCCCTGCGCCGCGCGGCCCGGAGGTCACACCCATCAGTGACGCCGAGGTCGTGCCAGCCGACACGGTGGCCAGCCTGCTCGCCCACCTCACGGTGCGCCAGAAGGTAGCCCAACTGGTCATGCCGTGGCTGCTCGGCGACTCGGTGCCCGACAGCGACCCGACGATGCAGAAGGCGTACGGCTGGGTCGACTCGCTGCAACTCGGCGGCATCATCATGTCGACCGGCACCCCGCGCCACATCGCCGAGAAGGTCAACCGGCTCCAGCGCCGCGCGCCGCTGCCGTTGCTTGTCGCCGCCGACTTCGAGGCGGGGACCACGCTCCGGATGAAGGCCGGCACGCCATTCCCGACCCAGATGGGGATCGGCGCGACCGGCAACCCCGAGTACGCCAGGGCGATGGGCCGGATCACCGGGATCGAGGGCCGGGCCGTCGGGGTGCAGCTGGCGTTCGCCCCGGTGGCCGACGTCAACAGCAATCCGGACAACCCGATCATCAACACCCGCTCCTTCGGTGGCGACCCGCACGACGTGGCGCGCTTCGTTGCGGCGACGATCCAGGGGATGCGCGATGGCGGCATCCTCTCCACTGCCAAGCACTTCCCGGGACACGGCGACACCCACACCGATTCGCACCTGGCGCTGCCCACCATCACCGCACCATGGGCGCGCTTCGACACCCTCGAGCTGGTACCGTTCCGCGCCGCGATCGCCGCCGGCGTCGACGCGGTGATGTCGGCCCACATTGCGCTGCCCGCGCTCGACAACGGTGCGCGCCGTGCCGGCACCCTCTCACCCGCGATCCTCACCGGGATCCTGCGCGACTCGCTCGGCTTCCGCGGCGTGGTCACCACCGATGCGCTCGACATGGGCGCGATCGCCAAGGAGATCGGCCCCGAGGAGGCGGTGATCCGCGCCTTCCTGGCCGGCAGCGACCTGCTGCTGATGCCGGCCGACCCCGCCAGGGCGATCGACGCCATGGTCGCCGCGGTCGCGAGCGGCCGCATCTCGAGCCAGCGGCTCGACGCGTCGGTGCGACGGGTGCTGATGCTCAAGCTCCGGATGGGGCTCTTCTCCGACCGATTGGTCGATCTGGACCAGGTCGATCGGCTGGTCGCCAACCCGGCGTTCCTCGCCACGGCACGCGAGGTGACGCAGAAATCGTTGGTGCTGCTCAAGGACTCGCTCGACCTGGTCGCCCGACTACGCCGCGCACCGACCGAGGTGGCGCTGGTCACCGTTGGCAGCGGTGACGCCTTCGGCGACTCGCTCGCCGCCGACCTCGTCGCGGCCGGCTACACGGTGCACCACGCCGCGCTCGGCAACGACCCGACCGCCGCCGAGCAACAGGCCGCCGAGGTCGCCATCGGCGCGGCACCGATCACCATCCTCGCCACCGCGGTGCGCTGGGGCTCGTATCGCGGGACCATCGGCCTGCAACCAGCCATGGCCGAGCGGCTGCAGGCCATCGCCCGGCGGCAACCGACGGTCCTGATCTCGTTCGGCTCGCCCTATGTGATCGGCCAGGTGCGCGACGCCACCAGCTACCTGATCGCCTGGTCGGCCACCCCCATGGCCGAGCATGCCGTGGCCCGGGCACTCGTCGGGTCGGCCGCGATCACCGGCACGGCGCCGATCGAGATCCCGCCGTCGTGGCCGATCCGGACCGGCATCATCCTGGAGGCAGCACCATGAGTCACCGGATCCTGGCGCTGGCATCGCTGGCCGGCTTCGTGGTGGCCTGCGCCCCGTCGCTGCCACCCGAGCGGCCGCTGCCGCTGAGCGCCCCCCTCGCCGAGCGCCTGGCGCCGGTCACCCGGGTGCTCGATTCGGCGATCGCCGACGGGGCGGCGCCGGGCGCGGTGCTCGCGGTCTCGGTGCGCGGGGAGCGCTTCACCTACGGCACGGGGGTGCTCGGCATCGGCGACTCGACCCGTCCCGACGCCGGCACGATGTACGACATGGCCTCGCTCACCAAGGTGATCGCGCTCACCACCCTCTCGATGATGGCAATCGAGGAGGGCAAGCTGCGGCTCGACGTGCCGGTGGTGAGCTACCTCCCCGACTTCGGGCGCGGGCTGGGCGAGAAGGGCAGCGTGACCGTGCGCGACCTGCTGCTGCACGACAGCGGCCTGCCGGCGCACCGGCGGCTCTGGGAGGAGACCTTCGTGCGCAAGGGCGCGATCCTGCGCGCCATCACCTCCGACCTCAACCACCCGCCCGGCGAGGAGATGGTCTATTCCGATCTCGGCGCGATCACCCTCACGGCGATCCTCGAGAAGCTCTACGGCAAGCGGATCGACAAGCTCTTCCACGAGAAGGTGGCGGTACCGCTCGGCATGGTCCGGTCGCGCTACCTGCCGCCCCGGAAGTGGGACTGGGACATCGCCCCGACCGAGAATGATCCCTGGCGCGGCCACATCATCCGCGGCGAGGTGCACGACGAGAACGCCGCCTGGATGGACGGCGTCTCGGGTCACGCCGGCCTCTTCTCCACCGCCGACGACCTGCTCCGCTTCACCGAGTGGGCGCTGGCCGGGGCGCGCGGCGAGCGCGGTCGATGGGCCGCTGCAACCGCCGCCGGAGTTCCGGACCTGGACGCTTCGACAGGACCACCCCGACGGCTCGTCACGCGGCATCGGCTGGGACACGCCGTCGGGGCAGCACTCCTCGAGTGGCACCATCATGAGCGCCCATTCCTTCGGCCATACCGGCTTCACCGGCACCTCGATCTGGGTCGACGTGCCGCGGCAGGTGATCATCATCCTGCTCACCAACCGGGTCCACCCGACCCGGGTGACACCCAAGTTCACCCCGCTTCGGGGCACCATCGCCGACGCGGTGATGCGATCGCTCTTCCCCGACGCGCCGCTGCGGGAGCCGATTCCCTAGCCCGGGGGGCGCTGTCCCAGCGCGTGGGCCGCCTCGACCAGCTCCCCCGGCGGCCCGCGGTTGACATGCACCTCCTTCACGGTCGTCTCCACCGGCGTTGAGAGACCGCCCATCATCGACTCGAGTTGCGGCATCCGCGACTGGATCATCCGCTCGACCATCGCGCGCCGCTCGGGGGGCAGCTTCGCGAGCGACTTCTGCATCTCGGCCATCTTCTCCTGCCACTGATCCTGTTCGGCCTCCGTGGCGCTCGATGTGCCGCTCGACAGCGTGGTGCGCGTATGATGCGGCAGCAGCAACCCGTCGGTCGCCGTGAAGTCGCCGTGCTCGGTCTCCATCGTCATCGGGCGCCAGTCGCCGTCCACCTTCGTTTCGCCGGTGAGCCGCATCCGCCGAGCGACGAGCAGCTTGCGGTCGATCCAGAGCGTCAGCTCCGGCGACCGGAACGTGCCTTGAGCCGGGACAGGTAACACCGACGCATCGGTGACCCGGATCACCCAGCAGCCGTGGCCGTCGATCGACTCGGCACCGTCGATGCGCGCGTGACCGGCCACCTGCCCGACGATATCGGCGAACTCCAGGTCGAGGCTCGGCACGCCGGAGGCCTTGGCGATCGCACCGGCCGACTTGATGGTGCGGGCCGCCATGGCCGCCCCGAGCGCCGCCGTCGCGCCGTTGATTGCGCCACCGAGTCCGCGCATGCCCATCGCCGAGCCATCGGCCGAGGCGGGGCCCATCCCTCCGAAGACGGATCCGGGGGTCGGCAACTGGCCCGACACCACCTGGTCGCCGAGGCGGCCGAGCAATTCGCCCGCACCTCCGGATGACCGAATCCCGTCGAGCAACGCCCCGAGCTGCGGCGCGGCCGCATCGAGCAGGGTCCGCTCGAGTTGGTGGAGCGCCGCGCGGCGGGCCCCCTGCAATAGCGCCGACTTGAGGTGGTCAGCACTGGTGAGTGATCCCAGCGACTCACCGGGCGGCTGGCCCGGCTCCGGCGTGAGCAAGGGGCCGATGAATTCGGCAAAGACCCCGTCGCCCATGCCGTCGAGCTGATCGTGCAGCGCACCCATCCCGGCGCTGGTCGCCGCGCCCGCGAGACGCTGCTTCAGGGTGCCGAGCAGGGCGCCCGCACCGAGACCTCCCGCTTCAGCGAGCAGTGCGAACGGCCCCACCGGCGCGAAGGAGGCATGCCCGTCGTTCATCCGGCGCTCGAAGTAGTGCACTTGCCGATCACCGTCGATGGTCTCGATCACGGTGTAGTTCTCGATCGAGGCAGCCTCGGCGTCCTGCCTGGCCACGACCGAAGCGAGAATGTCATCCGCCGACTGCTGGGCCGACACCTCCAACGGCGCGAGGAGCTGCAGCCCGAGCAGGAGACACAGGAGGCGCCAGGGCGCGCAGGATCGCGGGCGGGCGCGGTCGGAAGACAGCATCAGACCTCCGCACGACGCGCGGAGCGAACGGCGGCCCCGCAGCCGTTCCTGACGCGGCCGGTTCGTGAACGTCGGATCATCCCATTGCCCGTTCATCTCTCCTCCCGGTCGACCGAGAAGCTGAAGGCGAAGTCGAGCCCGGTACGCAGCTTGCCGAACTCGCCCGGCTTGAGCGACAGTGTCCACCCCACCCCGGTCAGCCGACCGGCCATGGCACCGCCCTCGTGCGACTGCAAGGCCACCGTGCCCTGCTCGATCACCGATACCCGGCCGACACGGCCAGTCGCCGGGTCGAGTTCGAGCCATGACACCCTCGCCTGCGGTGTCGGCGGATCAGGCTCGAAGTCCGGCGCCAGCGCACCGATCGGCACCGTGCCCGACGTGACGGAATCGGGCAGGTCGATCACCAGGCACCGGAGCACGGCCGGGTCCGCAGTGCCGGCCACCATCTGCCTTGGGGCGCTGTTGCCGGTACCGGCGAGGAGAACGGCACGGCCACCGGTATCGGCGGTCACCGAGCTGCGACCTGTGCCGCTGTGGAAACTTCCCCCCACACCGCCCAGGAGCCTGCCACACCCCTGCGATGCGTCCTGGATCGCCCAGCGCACCAGTTCGACCCGCCGACCGGCGATGCGCGGGAGGTCGGTCCGTACGCCCCTCAGCAGGGAATCGTCGGCCGCCTCCATCGCATCGACGCTGATGGAGCGGACCAGCGTCTCCGAGCCAGGCAGCATCCTCACCCGCCCACCATCCGTCACGGTGAGCGACTCGCGAACCGCTGCCCGGATAGGCAATCCGAGGGGAATGAGTTGCGGAGCGAGTCGGGTCGCCACGGCGCCAGCAAGCTCGGGCATCCAGGTGGCCAGCGGCACCGCTTCGGGTGCCGCACCCGGTTGACCGGCGATGGGTAGCCAGGAGAACGGCAGATCGGTGGCGAAGCGGAGCGTCGCCGTTCCAGCCGCGACGAATGGAGTCGCGTCCCCCTCCCGGCCGCGATCCGTCCACCAGCTGGTCACCGACAGCACCGCTCCCGTGGTGGGGTGTCCCGCAACCGTCGAGTCGCCAGCCTGCGGGTCCAGGGTCACGTGGAGCGAATCGAGCGTGGCGAGGCCATCGGCATGAAGCAACGACCAGGTGCGGTGGCCGGGACGGTCGGCGGTGGTGTCCTCCCATGGTGCGGCCAGGACCGTTGTCCCTCGCCCGATGGGCGCGGACTGCACCGGCGTGCCGCCGACCCTCGGCCCGGCCAGCATCCGCACGACCCCATTCGGGGTCACGAACATCCCGAGATCGGCTCGGGACCATGCCGACCACGTGGTGACGCCACTGCCTTCCTGCGCCAGGCGCACCCGATAGCTGATCGTGTGGCCCGGCGGCGCCTGCCCGGCGATCGCACCGTCACTCACCATGAGCAGGGCCACCGCGTGCGCCAGGAACCGCCCCAGACCGATACGGCCCGGCACCTCAGTCTCTCCCCGGGTCCGCGTCGCCCGGGCCGGGGAGCCGGACCAGTTCGACCCGACGGTTCTGCCGTCGTCCCTCGGGTGAGGCATTACTGGTCACCGGTCGTGTCTCGCCGAATCCTGCGGTACGCAATCGCTCGGCAGCGATGCCCTCGTGTGCCACGAGATATTGGCGCACGGCCGCCGCACGTCGTTCCGACAGCGCCTGGTTGTAGTCGGCCGCACCGGTGGAATCGGTGTGTCCCTCGATCGACAACCGCAGCGTGGGGTGGTCACGCAGCATCGCCGCGATTGCCGCGAGCGTCGGGGTCGACTCCCCCCGGATCCGGTCACTGTTGACGGCGAAGAGGACTCCGTGCGTCGCCACGCGACCGGAGTCGGCGAGTGCCGCATAGAGATCGCGCCCACCGGCGGCAACCCGGATCGGACCGAGGTAGATCGGATGGGCCTCGTCGGCGAAGTAGATGTTCTCGATGTGGAGCGCCGTGCCGTGAAGCACGGTGGCGTTGGGCACATTCGCCACCCGACGAGCCCCCACGTAGACCTTGGCATAGCGACCATCGACCATGATGCGAATCGGCACGAGCTGCCGGCCCACGGAGGGGCTCACCGTGAGCGCCTCAACCCCACCCCGACCGCTCGCACGAACGCCGGAGCCCCCTTTGGCCACGCCCACCTGGAACGCCGTGCCGGGAACCTTGTCCCAGCGACCGCCGTCCGGCGGCGCGGCAGTGGTCACCACGAGGCGCTGGTTCTGGTGCGTCAGGTAGGCATCGAACTCGATGGTGAACCGGTCGGGGAGACTGTCACCGAGTGGCACCTCGAACGCCGACCCTCGCGGGCCGGTGTTGCGCAGCAACAGGCGACCGTCCCAGCGCACCAGCTCCCAGTTGCCCCGGACGAGCCGGAGGCGCCGCGGGAAGTCGCCGACCGCATCTCCGCTGAAATCGTCATCGACCAGGACCCGATCGCCCGGCACGAAATCGTAATTGGCCCAGACACCCTCACCCGGCCCGGCCGGAACCACCTGCTTGGCAGCCACCTCGGGGTCGGTCACCGGCTGGCTGTCGTCGTCGAGGAGCACGTTCCCCTCGTCGTCGGTCAGGACCACGTCCTGACCCTGCTTGCGCGCGGCTTGCACACAGAGCGGATCGTCGAAGACACACTTGATGCTGTTGGCCACCATCCGCTGCACCTGGTTGCTCATCTCGTGCGTGGCAGCTTCGGTGGCGGCCTTCTTCAGGCGCTTGAGAAATTGGGCCTGGACGCACGCAGGGAACGCCGATAACAGCAGCACGACGGCAGCACAGGCGAGACGGGCACGAGGCCGACCGGCCAGGGGCACGGGACGGTGGGACGATGACACGACATCCTCCTTCGGAACGGCATGAACCCGACCCGAGAAGTGGATGCGCCTGGAGCGGTCCCGGGCCGGCAACCACCAGAGCGACAAAGTCGCCCGATCGCCGCCAGCCCTGGCCGCCCCCCGTCAGCTGCCGGGCGGCCCAGAGGATGCGATGAGGGCGGTGCGCGCCTGGCTGCACCGCCGCAGGTAGGGCTCTTGGGCCGTGCCGGCACGGTCTGCCAGATCACGTACCGCCCCGTCGAGGAGGGGACGGGCCTCGGCGAGACGCCCTTCCCCCACCAGGGCCCGTCCCAGTCGGCAATCGGCCACCGCCGTGACCCAATTTCCAGCCGGGAGGGCAGCGTGCAGGATGCCGGTGGCCTCCCGGGCGACATGGTCGGCATCGACGAATCGCCGCTGCTTCAGGGCGATCTCTGCCCGGGTCAGCAAGGGGTAGGCGAGCAGGGGATTGTCCGGCAGCAGGACCGTGCGATACGTCGTCACGGCCTGGCGAGCAAGTCGGTCGGCCTCCGCCAGCCGTCCCTCACGATTCAGCACGGTGGCCAGGTTCTGCTGGGCATTCGCCGTCTCGCGATGGTGCGCACCCAGGGTGCGACGCTTCACCTCGAGCAGCTGCCGAAAGAGCTGCTCGGCCTCCGCATCATCGCCCTTCGTCTTGAGGAGGACCGCCAGGTTGTTCATCGCCGCCAGGGTGTTGGGATTGTCGCGACCCAGTCGAAGCGTCAGCACCGCGATCGAACGTCGGAGCAACGAGTCGGCACTCGCCAGGTCGCCCTCGGACTCACGCACAGTGGCATCAACCACCAGGATGAAGCCGGTCTGGGCCGCATCCGGACCGAGGACGGAATCGGCCAGGACCCTGGCCTCCGCGATGGCCCGACGGGCCCCACCCAGATCCCCCAAGCCACGGCGGGTATCCGCCAGATTGGCCAGGGTCCAGGCGAGGTCGGTCGCCGGCAACGGATCGGTGCGCCGCTCCAATGCCACAGCCTGCTCCAGGTGGATCCGCGAACTGTCGAGCCTGCCCACGTCGAAGAAGAACCGGCCGATCCGGGCGTGAAATGGGGCCAGGGCGGGATCTCCAGCGGGATGAGCATCCTGGGCCACGACGAGGGCATGGTGGTAGAGCCGCCTGGCCGAGTCGGGGGCGCCACGCCACGCCGCCAGTTGCCCAAGCTGCAGGAGGCTGCGTGCCCTCGCGTCCGGCACGCTGTCGCCTGCCTCATCCAGCGCGGCCAGGGCCGACTCGGCGAGCGCCGTCGAACGGTCGGTCTGCCCCAGATCACTGAGCACCTCGGCGATCGCCAGCAAGAGTTCGCCCCGGATCGCCGGCCGTTCCGACAACTCGGTCTGCATCCGCTCGGCCCCCACCGTGAGTGCATCAACGACGGTCACGGTATCACCCACGATCGGGTCGACCGGATTGAACGGATCGGCACTGCGGAAGAGCCCCGTCAACAGCTGCTGGACATCCCGCGCGCGGCTCGCCTCGAGTCGAGCCACGTTCCGTTCCTGTTCAAGCTCGCGGGCATGATGCCTCAGGGTGAGCAGATAGCCGCCCACGGCAACCGCCAGCAGCGCGACGACCGGTAGCACCCAGGGCTTGCGGTGCATCAGTCGGCGGGTGCGATAGGTCAGGGAGTCGGGCCGCGCCGCAATGGGCTGGGCCTGCTCGAATCGCTCGAGATCGAGCCGCAGCGCCTCCGTGCTCCCATAGCGCCGGTCCGGATCGCGGTGGACCGCGGTCAGCACGATCAGGTCGAGATCACCGCGAAGCCGACGCGCGAGTTCCGGCGCCCGGCTCTGTCGCGCCCGGGCCGCGGCCTCGGTCACCAGGCTGCTTGGCCGCTGGCGATCCGCGGTCGCGATTGCCTCCTCCAACCGGGCCGGCGACCGGGTGCGGACCTCGTACGGCCGCCGCCCCGAGAGCAGTTCCGAGAGCAGCAGGCCGAGTTGGTACACGTCGGACGACGTGGTGACCGGATCGCCGGAGACCTGCTCCGGCGACGCGTACTCCGGCGTCAGCGGTCGCAGCAGGGTGAGGGTCCGCTCGCCAACCGCCGTGGGATCGAGGATCTTGGCGATCCCGAAGTCGAGGAGCTTCACGCTGCCCCCGGCGGTCACCAGGATGTTCGACGGCTTGAGGTCGCGGTGGACAACCAGACTGCGATGGGCGAACTCGACCGCACGGCAGACGTCGGCAAACAAGCGGAGCCGAGTGGCCAGGTCGGCACGCCGCTCGTCACAGTAGCGGGTGATCGCGGTGCCCTCGATGTGCTCGAGCACGAGATACGGCAGCCCGTCGGCGGTGGTGCCGCCGCCGAGGAACCGGGCAATGTGGGGATGGTGGAGGGAGGAGAGGATCTGGCGCTCGGCCAGGAAGCGCCGGACCGTGTCCTCGGTGTCGCGTCCGCGCC
Source organism: uncultured Gemmatimonadales bacterium (assembly GCA_963817715.1). Taxonomy (GTDB): domain Bacteria; phylum Gemmatimonadota; class Gemmatimonadetes; order Gemmatimonadales; family GWC2-71-9; genus Palsa-1233. Next base: position 176,172 of record CAWFPG010000004.1, on the reverse strand, counting down.
GGATCACCTTGATCGCGACCCGCTCCTGCCACTGTCCGTCGACCCGATCGGCCAGGTACACGGTGGCCATGCCACCTCGTCCGAGGTGCCCGATGATCCGGTAGGGCCCGATCCGTTCACCGATCCGGTCGCGCGCCGACTCCTCAGCCAGCGGATCAGTCCCGGCCTGCTGCACAACCTCTTCCCAGGGCACCACACAGAGATCCTCGACCGGTTGCTCCAGGAAGCTGCCTGCAGCCCGGTGCGCCCGCAGGAGGGTCATCACCGCATCGCGCAGGGCACCATCATCGCCACACGCCTCGGCCACGAAGGCCGCACGCGCCTGTGGCGCACGCTCCAGTGCGGCCTGCAGCATGTCGTCGACGGCCCGCCAGCGTTCCTGTTCACTCTCCATCATCCCACCCCGACACGGCCGAGTCAGTCCCCCTCTCCCGCCAGGGCCTGATAGAGATAGGCCTTGGCCCGGGCCCAGTCACGCTCCACCGTCCGCTCCGAGACCTCCAGCGTGAGGGCGGTGTCGCGCACGCTCATGCCACCGAAGAATCGACACTCGACCACCCGTTCGAGCCGGGCATCGTGGCGCGCCAGGGCCAGCAGGGCCTCCTCCAGTTCGAGCAGCTCGATGGTGCGCGGTTCGCGCCCGGACAGCTCTTCACGCAGCGGCACGACCATCGCACCACCACCGCGCTTCTGGGCCAGCCGACTCCTCGCATAGTCGATGAGCACCTGTCGGATCACCTTGGCTGCCACAGCGAAAAAGTGGGCGCGATCCTGCCATGTGGCGGTCGCCTGATCGACCAGGTGCAGGTAAGCCTCGTGCACCAGCGCCGTGGTGCTGAGGGTGTGGCCCGTCGCTTCGCCGCGGAGTCGACGATGGGCGATACCCCGGAGATCGTCGTAGACCAGCGGCAGCAGTCGGTCGAACGCCGCCCGGTTCCCGGCCGAACATTCCCCGAGGAGACGGGTCACCTCCGCCTCGACCTTGGGGGCGCTCATCGGATGCGGCGGCATGAGAACATGGGCAGACACGGCATGGTGATCGGGAGCGGAAGGTCAAGTGGCGGCAGGGGCGGACGCGGGGAAGGCGCCCACAGAAAAGGTACAGCCAACCCACCCGATCGGGCGACACGTCGCGAAGTCCCCCGGCCCGGGGAACCTCCGTCACCGCCCGGGGTAGTAGCGCCACCGTAGTAGCAAGATCGCCGAGACCCTCAACCCTGGAGTGCCTCCATGTTCCGTGTTCGCACGTCGCGCCTCGGCGCCACCCTCGCCCTCGCCACGACCCTGATGCTCGTGGCTGGCTGCTCCAGCAATGACAACGGCACCGGCCCATCCAACAGCGACCCCATCGTCGCCAGCTGGCAGGTCACCGCATTTGGTGACGCCACGACCAACCTGATCGCCAGCGGCATGACGCTCAAGGTCACCCTCAAGGACGACGACACCTACGCGTTCGCCGTGACGGGTGACCTCGCCGACATCTGCGGCGGCACCACGACAACCTGCACCTCGACCGGCCCCTACTCCCACACCAGCAACCAGGTGACGATCGATGCCGGGACACAGGACGCCGCCACGTTCAGCTACAGCATCTCCGGCAATACGATGACCTGGACGGGCACGATCGACACCACCCCGGTCACCATCACCATGACGAAGACCAGCTGCACCTGATCGACCACGACACGACGCCCCCGGCCGCCTGGCGGCCGGGGGCGTGTCGTTGTCACCGGGCGCTCACGCCCGATGAGGCCTACTTCGCGATTGGCGCCGAGATCGACAGCCGGTAGCCGTCCGGATCACGCACCCGGAACACCCGGGCGCCCCACGGCATGTCGGTCGGCTCGGCGTCGAGCGTACCGCCGTGCTCGCGGACCCGCCGGGCAATCTCGTCGACCGGCTGGTTGGTGCTGAAGGTGAGCGAGAAGCCCTCGCCCTTCTGTCGGTCCCAGCCACGGGCACCGTCGTCCTGGTTGAGCAGGATCCGCACGTTGCCGGCGCTGAGTGCCACGGCGTGCAGCTTCCCGTCGCGCTCCATCCGCTGCTGCACCTCGAAGCCGACCACGTCGCGATACCAGGCGACGCTCTTCTCGATCTCCTTGGCGGTGAGCGAGGCCATCAGGGCGGTCGCCTGGAAGTTGAGCGCAGGGGTGTGCTGCTCGGCGGTGTTCTTGAGCTGGGGGTGATCGTTGGCCATGGTGTCTCCTCGAATCCACGGGTCGCAGCAACCAGCCCGACCCGGCGTGGGCTCCCCTGCGATGCTAATGCGCCTTGGCGGGACGCGCCACAGGTGCGGCCCCGCCCCGGCCCCGGGAACCTGCCATCCCCCGCCCGGCGTTCCTCCCAGCAACCACCGTGACGCGACCAACTGGCCGGTGGCCGGGGTTCCGGCTTGCATCGCCGCCGGAATCCGACGATTTTTGAGGGGAATCCGTACCCTGGCTTGACCCCGGAGTGAGACCGATGACTGATACCGCGACCCAGGCCCTCCCCGAGGGCTTCGTCCTGACCCTGACCGACAAGGCCGCCGACGAGGTCCGCAAGTTCCTGGCGGGTGAGGAGATCCCCAAGGAGACGGCCGGCCTCAGGATCTCGGTCCTGCCCGGCGGCTGCTCGGGGTTCAAGTACTCGCTCAACATCGAGGACACCTCGGCCGACGACGATATCCTCGCCGAGCTCAACGGCGTGCGGGCCTTCATCGACGCCTTCTCGCTCCAGTACCTCAACGGCGTGACGATCGACTACGTCACCTCGATGCAGGGCAGCGGCTTCACCTTCGACAATCCCAATGCGACCGGCGGCTGCGGCTGCGGGAGCAGTTTCACGGCGTAGGTCGATGGTCGATGGTCGATGGTCATGGGGGCCCCTTCCGGGGGCCCCTTTCCTGTCCCAGCGTTACCTTGTCTTGAGCCACAGCGCGACCAGGGCCGGACCCGCCGACCATCGACCATCGACCATCAGCCATCGACCGCCATTGGCCACCCTCGACCTCGCCGTCGTCGCCCTCTACTTCGCCCTCACCCTGGGCCTCGGGCTCTGGCTCTCCCGCGGCCAGCGCTCGAGCAGCGACTACTTCCTCGGCGCGCGGAACCTCCCGGCCTGGAGCGTCCTGCTCTCGATCGTCGCGACCGAGACCTCGGCGGTCACGGTCATTTCCACGCCAGGGATCGGCGCCCGGAGCGACCTCACCTTCCTGCAGCTGCCGATCGGCTACCTGATCGGCCGGCTCGGGGTGGCCGCCTGGCTGCTCCCCGGCTACTTCCGCGGCGAGCAGGACACCGCCTACGCCCGGCTCGAGACCCGTTTCGGCACCTCCACCCGGCGCACCCTGTCGCTGGTCTTCCTGGTCACCCGCTTCCTGGGCGACGGGGTGCGGATCTTCGCGGGGGCGATCCCGCTGGCGCTGCTCACCGGCTGGAGCATCCCCGCCGCGATCGTCGCGATGGGGATCATCACCCTCGTCTACACCTACATCGGCGGCCTCAAGGCGGTGATCTGGGCCGACGTGATCCAGCTCGGCATCTACGTGGCCGGCGGGATCGTGGCGCTGGTCCTCGCGATCCGGATGGCGGGCGGCTCGGACGCGGCGTTCTCGATGGCCGACGCGGCGGGCAAGCTCCGCGTCTTCGACTTCACCCCGTCGCTCACGATCCCCTACACCTTCCTCGGTGGAATCCTCGGCGGAGCGCTCCTCTCGGCGGCGTCGCACGGCACCGACCACCTCATCGTCCAGCGGCTGCTCGCCACCCGGTCGCTTCGTGATGCGCGTCGTGCCCTGATTGGCTCGGGCGTGGCGGTGATCTTCCAGTTCCTGCTCTTCCTCACCGTCGGCACGGCGATCTGGGCCGCGGGCCGAGCGCCCGAGTCGCTGCCATCGGACCAGGTCTTCTCGCGCTTCGTGATCGACGTCTTCCCGACCGGCCTGTCGGGGCTGGTGATCGCCGGCATCCTCGCCGCGGCGATGAGCACCCTGTCGTCGTCGATCAGCGCGCTGGCATCGTCGCTCACGCACGACCTCTACTCCTCGATCACCGGCGAACGCGATCCGGTGAAGCTGCTCCGCGTCGGCCGGCTGGTCTCGCTCGTGTGGGGCGTGGCGCTGGTCGGGGGCGCACTCGGCTTCTACGCGATGGCCTCGGGGAGCGACACCCCGGTGGTGGTGCTGGCGCTCTCGATCGCCTCGGTCACCTACGGCGCGCTCCTCGGCGCCTACATCCTCTCGGGCACCACCAGCCGCTACACCGGTCCCGACGTGATCACCGCCGCGCTGGTGACCGTGGTGGTGATGCTCTGCATCCTCTTCTCGGGGCGACTGGTCGAGGCGGGCATGAGCTGGTTCGGTCCGGTGTCGAAGCTCGCCTGGCCGTGGTACGTGCCGCTCGGCACGCTGATCATGCTCACGGTGGCCTACGTGTCGAGCCATTTCCGGAGTGGTGGAGACCTCCGATCATGATCGTCCTCGGCGCCGATGTCGGCGGGACTCACCCCGAAGGAACCAATCGGTACGCCCGCAGTTCCTCTATGCCTGGATTGAAGGTGTACCGGGCGAGCAGATAGTTGCGACCTATCTCGAGAACGTCCAGGTCAGCGGGAACCTCGACGACACCGACGAACCGTCCAGAAGTATCAAAGACGTCCCAACTCGAGCCGGCTTCGTCGCTCGACCAGCGTTGCGCCCACAGATTGCCGTCAGGATCAAGCTTGAGGTCCACATAGGCCGGCTCCAGGCCCGGGTAGGGCATCCAACGCAGGGCGAGCTCCTCGCTCTCCTTGAACGGGGCCGACGTCCTCAGAAGTCGTGCGGCAGCCAATCGTCGGATGGCACCCTGATCGACGACGCGACGCCGTCTAGCGAGCCGAATGAGCGCAACCAGCGCTCCGTCCGGGGTGCGCTCCTGAATCTCGAACCTGCTCCCGTCAGTGTAGAACCAAGTGGCCCGCCCTACGGCGAAGGCACCCCGTCGACCGAACGGCCGCAGTCCCGACACCAGCACCTTGCCGTCGAAGCGAAAGCGCTCCATTGTGAAGTAGCGTCCGAGAGATGTCAGCGTTCCCCGTGAATCAGCTACATACACCGTGCCGGAATCGTCACCGACACCCTGTCGCGGCAGATTCATTGTGGTTTGGGTCCGGGCGAGCACGCCCCCAGAAGAGAACTCGCCGAGCAGCACAAGCGCCTGGCGTGCCCAACCTCCGTCAACGCGCTCGTCGGGCGGATTGTCGATGTGCCGGGACCGGACCACATTGGCCTGCCTATCCAGCACGGTCAGCTTGTTGAGAGTCCCGTCCCACACCCCCACCATGCCATGGGCGACATCGATGACACCCCATGGCGGTACTGCCCTGCTGGCGGCATCGCGAATACGCAGACCCTTGCGCCGCACACCGTCCGCCCCGAAGACCCACACCCGCCGCTGTCCGCGATCGGCGACGAGCAACCCACCATCCGGAAGCCGCGCGGCTCCGACCACCGCTCCGAGAGGGTTCCTCGGGTCGTCTCCTCTGATGACTAGCGCGGGTACCGCCTGCAGGCGCTTCCACGTCCCCACGGCGCCTTGCACCAGTCCATTCGCCACAAGGTGCACCTCAGCGCTGTCCCGCTCCGTGAACGATTGGCCCTGCGCACGGGACGATCCTGTGCTGACGAGGACGAGGAGGAGGATCCGCCCGGTCCATCGACACCACCGGGCCATCAGTGGTGCGACCCTGCAGAATCCATCGGGAAGCCGCCTCGCGCCGCCATTTCCGCAGATGGGAGACCGGACGAGCGCAATTCCGCTGCGATCAGCTGCACCAGATCAGCCCTGGGCATGGCTCCCTCGATGCGCAATCCGTTCACATATGTCGTTGGCGTACCAACAATCCCCAACTCGGCCGCCTCCTGGTTGTCACGTTGCCGCTGCGCCGCGTATTTCTCGGAGCGCACACATGCATCAAAGCGTCGGATATCGGGCACGCCGATCGCGAGCGCCACTTCATGCCAGGGCTCGTGTGCCACGACTTGTGCTCCCCCCGTTAGGAGCGCGTGATAGTATTCGGGGAATAGGCCCTGCACTCCCGCGCACTCGGCGGCTTCGTGCAGCAGCCGTTCATCTCGTGTCATTGTTCCTCCGAGATGTTTGACGACTACTGCAACGAGATCTGGGTACTGGCGCCGGACCTGCTGGAGCGTATGCTCAAATGCCATGCAATACCCACAGCGATAGTTGACGAATTCCAGAAGTGTGACAGGAGCATCGTCGGGGCCGACCCTCGGACTTTCTTCAGCCATCCGATAGAACGTCTCCGGACTCAGATCCCACGCACGACGAGGTTGCTGGACTTCACTGCCCACAGCGCGCCGTCCACCGAGCCTGACCCACCTATCGCGAACGCCGAGGACGATGAGCACGAGCGCCAACGCATAGAGCAGCCGAGTCGCGGACGTGAGAGCCGTCGCCGTGGTCATCCGGACACCCCCTGTCTCGGCGGCACTTCAATCACCGGCCCTAGCCTCGAGATGATCCGGCGGCCGGAACGCGTAGACCCCGGCAGTCTGCTGCCCGACGGCATACAAGAGGGAATCGGCCGCCACGGTGATCGCGCTGACCTCCCGATCCAGACCAAGCACACGGACGAGTCGGCCCTGCCAATCGAACACGTGCACGTAGCGGGCAGCACGGACGAGCCCCCCCCCGGGACCGTCGGTTCGATGCCCGGCGAACAGGGCATAGAGGTACTGGCCGGTTGCCGCGCAGTCGATGTAATAGAACCAGTCTGCTGTGGCCCATAACACGCCACCGCGGCTCCGCTTCCATTCCCCGTTCGACGGGAACGGGACCGCTGCATGCCGTACAAAGGCACCTGTCGAGTCGAGAATGTCAATCCGGCCGCCGAGCTGATAGAGGATGGCAAATCGATCGGCGCGCGGACTTGCGCACGCGACGAATCCGGCCGACGCCGCACGCCGAGCCCGCATCGACACCGAGTCCGCTCCCAATAGATCACCTGGCACCATTGCCACCAGGCGTCCCGTCGTATCAGCAAAGACATACCGATTGGTATCGAGATCACCAATCCCCAACAGGCGATCGTGTGTGATCCAGAGATAGGCGAACACATTGATGAACTGTCGCGGTGGAGTGAAGATCACCGGCGATGAATCTGGGTCGGCAACGAACCGCGTTAGCCTCTTGAGGTTCGCGTCGTAGGTCCAGATCCCGGTGCTGTCTCCCGGACGGAGGCTGAACTGCCCCCCCTCCCCGAAATCTCCTGGCCCTTCCCCGTGCCTGCCTCGTGAGACGAGCACACGGCCCGACCGGGGATCGATGACATGGAGATATGGGTCCCCAGCGTGGTCAGAGACCCAGAGCCTGCCCGACTGAATCGCCAGATGGCGGGGGTCACCGATGATGGGTTCCGATGCGAGCAATCTCCCCCGCAACTCGAGCGGATGCAGGGCTCGATGCGACAGGGCAAGGGTGCCATCCGCCAATCGGTCGAAGCGAGATTGGTCGTTCTGAGTCCCGCAAGCGGCCACAAGGGACACGAGAAACCAAGCGGCCGATCGTGCCAGCCACATCCCGCGCGAAGGGAAACCCGTCGGACCTCCGTTCAGGGCAGACCGGACCTGGCCTGACTTTACGGAGGCCCACCGGGAAGTTCCCACCACGGCGATCAGGGACTTTCCTGCCACCAATCGTCCCGATTGATGCCGCTCCTGAAGGGGGCACAACGGACACTCGTGTGTACGCAGGTTGAGCACGATCCAGCTCCACAGGAGTACCCTGGCGTCAGTGTCCCTGGGCTACCTTGCGTGACACAGGCATGGTTCGCATCCGATGCGGTACAGTAGGCATCCGTGGTTGGAAGTGGGTTCACTTCACCCGAAAACGCGTAGAGTCCGAGCACAAGCACCAGGGCGCCCAAGAACCGTAGCATCTCTCGCTTGTTCTGCATGGGAACTCCTTGTTGGCAGGGCCGAGGGATAGATGGTATCCCGTGGACCGAGGACACCAAAGGCATACGTGGGAGCCGAAAGGACAGTCCCTGCTGCCGGGTGGTTCATCGAGTGAGCGCTGTCCCAGTCGGCGGATCACGTGAAGCGATTCTCGGCCCACCTGGATCGCGCGCTCATGATCGACAGCCGACAGGACAAGATCCGGGTCCGGGCGGGCGGGCGCCAGCTCAGAAGCACCTAGACCGGAACGACTAGTTCGCACGGCGACAAGCAATCCGAAATGCGCCTACTCGCAGATCGACCACCAGAGCATGGCTACGACGAGCGAGGCGAGTCGCCGACTCGGAACTCCGACTTTGAGGCAGGCCCGCCCGATGTGAGTGCGAATCGTCGAAACGGAACGACCGAGTTGGCTCGCGATTTCCCCGGCGGTTTTCCATCGCCAAGCTCGAGGACCACCAGTGCCTCCGCCTGGGTCAAACCGAGTTGCGTACGGAGGATGTGGACGCGGTCCGCCGGTGTCTGGCTCTCGGGTAGAAGTCCTGACCTGCTGGGCTTGACGCGCGAAAGGGGGGGGGGGCGTCATCATCCGTCGTCCTCCAGATGTAGGTTTCTACCCAGACTACCGTCCGGCGAATTGGTCGTCAACGCTTGGTCGACCACTGCGGCGAGCCAGCCGGACAATATCGCGCATCGCACGACGCAGATGCTTACAGCAAACCTTGGTATCCCAATCCACCGGCACCGCCTCCGTTACAGATGGGAACAGGAACTGATCGACTCGACAGCCTTCGGGGTTGGAGAACCACTCGATGCGGCGTGATTACCGGCCGCCTGAGAGACTGGGGTTTCTGATTTCACGGGATAGGGCAAGAGCATGATCGTCCTCGGCGCCGATGTCGGCGGCACCTCCGCCCGGGTGGCCCTCTTCCGAGACGGCGACGAGGTCGGTCGTGCCGGGGCACAGGGCGGGGCGATGCGCCCGGGCGAGGGCATCGCGCTCGCCACCCGTCTCGCCGAGCTCGCCCGCCCGCTTCTCTCGCGCGCCGGCGTGGTCCGCGCCGACGCCTTCGTGGTCGGCGCCGCCGGAGCCGGCCGCGAGGCCGAGCGCAGTGAGCTCGAGCGCGCCCTCGATCGCCAACGACTCGCCTGGAAGGTGCTGATCACCACCGACGCCGAGCTCGCCCGCTCGGCCGCCTTCGCCGGCGGCCCCGGGGTACTGCTGATCGCCGGAACCGGCAGCATCGCCGTCGGCGTTGCTCCTGATGGCAGCATCACCCGGGCCGGCGGGCTCGGCTGGCGGATGGGCGACCAGGGCTCCGGCTACTGGCTCGGGGCCCGAGGCCTCGAGGCGGTCGGCGCGATGCACGACCGGATCGGTCCAGTCACTCACCTGACCGAGTCGCTCTGCGCCGCCACCCGGGTGGCGGGGATCGCAGGACTGGTCCGCTGGAGCACCAGTGCCTCGATCGCCGAGGTCGCCGCCCTCGCCCCCGCGGTGATCGAGAGTGCCCGTCGCGGCGACCAGGCAGCCGGCGCGATCGTCGAGGAGGCCGCGGATCTCCTGGCCAGGTTGGCGGTAGCCGCCGGTGGCAAGACGGTGCCGGTGGCGCTGTCCGGGGGGCTCCTCGCCCCGGGTCGGCCGCTCCGCGAGCGGGTCGCACGGGAACTCCAGGCGCGATACGGGGTCACGGTCCACAGCAAGGCGGTCGATCCTTGTGCCGGAGCCCCTATGCTGGCTGCCAGTCGGCTGAATCACGCCTGAACCGCTTTCCGTAAGGACCATGATCGACCATCGACCATCGACCATCGACCATCGACCATCCTGCCTGCCCCAACCGAAAGCCAGCGTCATGCGCCGTCGCACCATCGCCATCACCGCCCTGCTCCTCCCGGTTGCGCTCGGCGCCTTCCTCGTGGAATCGTCGCCGAAGGTCCGCGCCTCGATCGACCTCTTCAATCAGGTCTTCCAGCTGGTCGAGCACACCGCGGTCGATTCGCTGCCGGAGGACAAGCTCTACGAACTGGCGGCCCGGGGCCTGATCGCCGAACTGCATGACCCCTATGCGGACCTGCTCTCGCCCGAGCAGCGCGCCGCCTTCGAGCGCAACGCGCTGGGCAATCACTACGCCGGCACCGGGATGACGATCCGGAGCCATCGCGGCAAGGTGACGGCCTATCGGGTCTTCGCCAACTCGCCGGCCGAGCGCGCCGGCCTCCGGGCCGGCGACCGGATCGTGAAGGTCGGCGATACGTCGGTGGTCGGCTGGGCCTCCGACTCGGTCACCACCCTGCTGCTCGGCAAGCCCAACACCGATGTCGAGGTGACCATCGAGCGGGCCGGTGCACCGGCACCGATCACCACCACCATTCACCGCGCGGTGATCCGGGTGCCGGCGGTGCCCTACACGGTGATGCTCGAGCACCACATCGGATACATCCCGATCCAGCGCTTCAACGATGTCGCCGCCGCCGACGTGGCCCGGGCGATCATCTCCCTCCAGCAGCGCGGCGCCGAGGGCTACGTCCTCGACCTGCGCGGCAACGGCGGTGGCGACCTGTACCAGTCGCTGCGGATGGCCGGCCTCTTCCTCGAGAAGGGGAGCGAGATCGCCCGGGTCCAGCACCGCGGCAAGGATCCCGAGATCTACAACGCCGAGGAGCGGCCGCTGCTGAGCGACGCGCCGATCGCTGTCCTGGTCGACGGTGGCACCGCCTCGGCGTCGGAGATCGTCTCCGGCTCGCTGCAGGACCAGGACCGTGCCCTGATCGTCGGCACGCGGACCTTCGGCAAGGGGCTGGTGCAGACCCAGGTGGTGCTCGACAACGGCTGGGCGGTGCGGCTCACCACCGGCAAGTGGTACACCCCGAGCGGCCGGTCGCTGCAGGCCGAGCACAAGGCGCTGGGCGATGGCCGCTTCGTGGAGGACACCGCCACCGGCGCCAACCGGCCGATCTACCACTCCGCCGCGGGTCGCGACATCATCGGCGGCGGTGGCGTGACGCCGGACCTGGTGATCGACCAGGACACCGCCAGCACCGCTGACCGGGTCCTCGCCCGCGCGGTCGGCAACCGGCTCGCCGACCTGCAGGACGCAATCTTCGAGGTGGCACGCCGTGTCGCGGCACGACCCGATCCCGGGGCCATGATCGCCCCGACCTGGCGCGACTCGATCTTTGCCACGCTGCAGGCCGAGGACGTTCCGGTGACGGCCAGCCAGTTCAACGATGCCGGCGCGACGATGGACCGGCTGCTCGACGGGCAGGTCGCCGGGCTCGCCTTCGGCGACTCGGCGGCATTCGCCCATCGCATCGCCGACGACCGGGTGCTGCAGGCGGCACTCGGACGGGTCGAGCAGGCGGGAAGCCGGGTGCGACTGCTGGGACTGAAGTAGCGACAGGCGACAGGCGACAGGATGGACCACGAAGGGCCGGCTCCTGCTCATGGGAACCGGCCCTTCGATGCGCCTGTCGCCTGTCGCTTGTCGCTTGTCGCCCGCTGTTACTCCACGGCCTTCCCCGTCCGCAGCACGCTGTGCCGGTACCCGTAGCTGAAGTAGAGCACGATGCCGAGCACCATCCAGATCCCGAATCGTTCCCACGCGGTGCGCGGCAATCCCTTCATGATGAAGAGGCAGGCGGCCGCACCGAGGGTCCCGACCACATACACGAACGGCACCTTGAACACCCGGCGTCGATCGGGCTCACGGTGCCGGAGCACCATCACTCCAACGCACACCAGCGCGAACGCGGCCAGCGTCCCGATGTTGGTGAGGTCGTAGATCATGTTCTCCTCGGCCACCAGTGCGCCGAGTCCCACCACCAGGCCGGTGAGGATGGTCGTCACGTGGGGCACGTGCCGGGTCGGGTGGACCTTGGCGGCCCACTTCGGCATCAGGCCGTCCTTGGCCATCGAGAAGAAGATCCGCGGCTGGCCGTACTGGAACACCAGCAGCACGGCGGTGAGCGCCACCACCGCGCCGGCGGCGACGATCCAGCTCGCGGTCGACAGTCCGGCCAGCGAGAGGGCCGTCGAGAGCGGATCGCTCGAGGCCAGCTGCTGGTAGGGGACCAGCCCGACCGCCACCGCGCCGACGATCACGTAGATCAGGGTACAGATCGCCAGGCCCCCGAGGATTCCCCGCGGCAGGTTCCGCTGGGGGTCCTTCGTCTCCTCGGCCGCGGTCGAGACGGCATCGAAGCCGATGTAGGCAAAGAAGACGATCGCGGCGCCCTGATGGATGCCGCGGAAGCCGTTGGGGGCGAATGGCACGTAGTTGTCGGGGTTGATGTGCTGCAGCCCGACGATCACGAAGAACGCCAGCACCAGCAGCTTCACCACCACGATCGCATTGTTGGTGCGGGCGCTCTCGCGCACCCCGAGATAGAGCACCCAGGTGATCAGCGCCACGATCATGAACGCCGGGATGTTGAGGATCACCGGGATGCCGAACAGGTGGGGGGCGCTCTCCAGCAGCCCGTGCACCGCGGCGTCGTTCGAGAGCTTGGCCTGCAGGTAGCCGTGGCTCAACCACCCCGGCAAGGTGATCCCGAAGGCGCTCAACACCGAGGAGAAGTAGCCGCTCCACGCCACCGCCACGGCCACGTTGCCGACTGCGTACTCGAGGATCAGGTCCCAGCCGATGATCCAGGCCAGGAACTCGCCCATCGTGGCATAGGTGTAGGTGTAGGCCGATCCGGCCTGCGGAATCATCGATGCCAGCTCGGCGTAGCAGAGGGCGGCCAGGCCGCACACGGCCCCGAGGAGCACGAACGAGAGGATCAGCGCCGGGCCCGCCCCCGCCCGGATCATCTCGCCGCTGGCCGAGAACTCGCCCGCAGCGGCCGTGCCGATCGAGGAGAAGATGCCGGCACCGATCACCGCCCCGATCGCCAGCATGATGAGGTCGCCGGCGCCGAGGCTGCGGATCAATCCGCGGTCGTGATCGACCTCGATCGGCTTGGTCAGGAAGAGTGACATCAGCGCTCGGGGAAGGTGAAGGTCATGGTGAGGATGCCGGCCACAGCACGGCCATCAGCATCACGGGCCGGCTTGAAGAGCATGGCACGCAGCACCTCGTCGAACTTGCGCACGAACTTGCGATCATCGATCGGGATATGCTCGAAGCCGGTGACCCGGCCGGTGGCATCAACCGAGAAAGTGACGTCGATCGGCTTTCCGCGCAACGACTTGGGGACATTGTCGAGCGGTGGCAGGCCGAAGAAGCGGTTCTCCGGCGGGGAGCCCGGGCGGCCACCGCCGCCGACTCCTCCGCCGGAACCGCCGCCGCTCCCGGGTCCGGTGCCACTGCCGCTGCCCGGTCCCTGTCCGGTCCCCTCCCCACCGCCGCTGCCGCCACCGCTGCCGGCCGACACCCCGCCAGCCGGGACGCTGTCGGGCGGCGGGGTCGGCGCCACTGGCTTGAGATCGGCCTCCGGCTCCACCGGAGGGAGCACGGTCGGCGTCACCAGCGGGACCGGGACCTGCTCCACCTGCTGTTCGGGCGGGGGTGGCGGCGGAGGCGGGGGCAACAGCACGAACTCGGCGCCGCCCTGGCCACCACCGCCACCGCCACCAGCCTGCTGCAGCAGGTCGCTGATCGGGTTGCCGCGAAACTCGCTCCGCTGGAGGCCGAGCCGCACCAGCAGCACGATGATCCCCACATGCAGCAGCAGTGACAGCACGGCGGCCAGGGGCGAGCGGCGGCGCCGATCGAGAGGCAGCAAGCCACGAACGCGGGCCTCCCCGGGGGGACGCCCGCGTCCGCGGTCTGTTCGGGAACGGTCAAGGCCGGCTCAGTTCGCCTCGATCGGCGTGAATCCGATGACCTCGACTCCGGCACCTCGGACGATGTCGATCGCCTCGATGACCTCGCCATAGGTCCGACTCCCCGCCGGCTTGACGAAGAGGATCTTCGCCGGCCGGTTGTCGTAGATGTTGTGAATCTCGCTATCGAGCTGGTCGAGCTGGAACGGCTGCTGCCCGTTGATGTCGTACATCCCGTCGGGCCGGAGTTGCAGCACGATCTGGGTGCTCGGGGCGCTCGAGGTCGAGGCCGCCTGCTCGGGCGGAATCTGGACCTCGATCACCGTCCGGCTCAAGGCATTGACGATCATGAAGATGATCAGCAACACAAGGAGCACGTCGATCATCGGTGTCACGTTGATGTCGGAGGTCACCCCCCCGGTGGATCCAGTGCTCATCGCCATGGGTCAGTTCCCCTCCTCGGCATCGAGGCCGCCCTTGCGATCGGTGATCGCCACCAGGACCGCAGCCCCGGCCCGGCGTCCCATCTCCACCGCCTGCTGGATCTGGGAGTAGGGCAGGTTCGCGTCGGCCTTGAAGTAGAGCAGCTTGTCCTCGGACCGGGCGGCGAAGAGCGACTTGAGTTCCGCCTCCGCATCCGCCGGCGACCGGGCCGTGCCGTTGATGAAGTACTTGCCCTGGTTGTCGAGACCGAGCGTGATCTCGTTGTCCTCCTCGGGCTGCGACTTGGGGCTCACCGCCACCGGCATCGTGGCGGTGAAGCCCGCCGCGATGACCGGCGTGACGATCATGAAGATGATGAGCAGCACCAGCATCACGTCGATCATCGGGGTGACGTTGATGTTCGCATTGACCGAGCTGCTGCCGCCTTCAGCCGTGGAGATGGCCACTGCCACTCACCGCCTTCTGGGCCTGGAATTCCTTGGTGAAGATCGAGCGACCGAACTCGCTCCCCACGCTCTTGATCAGGTAGTCGATCAGTTCCTTCGAGGTGTAGGTCATCTCGACGGAGAGGTTCTCGACCTTGGTGGTGAAGTAGTTGTAGGCCCACACCGCCGGGATGGCCACGATCAGGCCGAAGGCGGTGGTGATCAGCGCCTCGGCGATGCCGGCGCCGATGCCGGCGAGACCGCCCGACGCGCCGCCCAGCGACATCGCCTGGAAGGCGTTCACGATGCCCATGGTGGTGCCGAGGAGCCCGACGAACGGCGCCGTCGAACCGACGGTGCCCAGGATGCCCGAGCCGCGCTTGAACTCGGCCAGCATGATCATCATCTGGCGCTCCACCGCCCGCTCGGCCGAGTTGATGTCGGCGGCGGTGATGGTGGCGCGGTCACGCAGCAGCGGCTTCACCTCGGAGAGGGCGCCACCGAGCACCCGGGCCACGTGCGAGACCTTGTTCTTCTCGGCCAGCGCGATTGCCTGGTCGAGGTTCTCCTCCTGGATCGCCCGGGAGAACTGCGGCGCGAACTTGCGGGTCGCCGACTCGCTCTTGCGCACCTTGAGCCACTTCTGGAGGGTCACCGTGAGCGACCAGATCGACATGATCCCCAGGACGATGACGATGCCGCGCGCGAAGGCGCCGGCGTCCGACCACAGCTTGAGCAGATCCATTGTTCAACGGCCTTTCGATGATGTTGAGTCTCGACCCCGGCCAGGCGGTCGCCGTCAGGAGTTCAGTGAGAACCGGATGTTCTGTTCGACCAGCTGGCGCACGGCCTGGCCGCGCACCTTCGCCGGCTTGAAGGTCCACTTCTTGATCGCCGAGACGGCGGGCGCCTCGAACGCCTTGTTGGTCGAGGAGACCACCTGGACGCTGTTCGACTCGACCTTGCCATTGGCACCGACCACGAACCGCAGCCGGACCACGCCCTCGATGCCCACCGAGCGCATCACGTCGGGGTAGACCGGGTTCGGGCCCGTGAGCGGCTGCACCGGATCGTCGACCTCGGTGCTGGTGTAGGTCTCGCCGGCCGACACGGCGTCGGTGATCACCGGACCGGTGCCCCCGATCACGCCAGTCGCCACGCCACCCGCCACGCCGCGGCCCGAGAAGTCACGCGCGTCGAACTTCTCGTTGAGGTCCACCGGCGGAATCTCCGTCGGCAGGTCCTTGGGCGGCACGATGGTCTGGAAGCCCTGGGGCGGCGGGTTCTCGCTCACGACCGCATCGGGCGGCGGCTGGTCGGGCGGCGGCGGTGGCGGCGGCGGCTCCGGCGGCAGCAGGAACGACGTCTCCTGCTGGATGATCTTCTGCGCGGTCTCCGCGACGCCCGCCGTGGCCTTGATGGCCGCGAGGATCAGGAGCGTGTGCAGCCCGACCGACATCGCCGTCTGCAACAGGGTCCGCTCCTTCTTGGGCTTCGACTCGATCAGGTTCTCGAACACTGGGCACTGCCTCCGCACTGGGGAGGAATCGGGTGCTGCACGACGGTAATCTGCAGGCACCAGATCGCGCCCGCCTCACCGCCGGATGACATTTCGATGACAATGGGATGAACAAACGACCTCAGGCGGTCGCCTCGGCCTCCACCTCGGCCTCGAACAGTGGCAGCCGCACCGTGAAGGTGGTCCCACGCCCCGGCCGGCTCTGCACCTCGATCGTGCCCCCGTGGGCCTCGGTGATCCACTTGGCGATCGCCAGCCCGAGCCCCACCCCGGGCCGCTCCCCGGTGCGCGATCGGGCCGGATCGGCCCGCCAGAACCGCTCGAAGACGTTGGGGAGGTCCCCCGCGGCAATCCCGATCCCGGTATCGCGGACCTGGAGCACCGCCTCGGTACCCTCCACCGTCAGCATCACCTCGACCGCGCCGCCCTGGGGGGTGTACTTGATCGCATTGGTGAGCAGGTTCATCAGCAACTGCCGGATCCGGCCCGGCTCGACCATCACCGTCACCGGCGTCTCGGGGAGCTCGAAGGTGACGATCACCCCTTGCTGCTCGCCGAGCAGCTCGGCGGTCTCGACCGCCTCGCCGACGAGGTCGACCATGTCGGTCTCGACCAGCACCAGGGCGCTCCGACCCTCATCGGCCCGGGCCAGGGTGAGGAGGTTGGTCACCAGTTCGGTCATCTCGTTGACCTGGCCCAGCGTCTCGTCGAGGGCGTCGACGACCTCGTCGGGCGTCTCGGGATGGGTGAGCGAGCGCTCGACCCCGGCCCGGAGCACCATCAGCGGGGTCTTGAGCTCGTGGGAGGCGTCGGCCGTGAAACGCCTGAGCGCCACGAAGCTCCGTTCCACCCGGCCCAACATGGCGTTCAGGTTGGCGCCCAGCCGGGCCAGCTCGTCGCTACCGGCCGGAACCGCCACCCGGCGATGCAGCGAGCGGCCGTCCTGGATCGCCTCGACCTCCTGGATGATCTTCTCGAGCGGCGTGAGCGAGCGACCAGCCAGCCAGTAGCCGAGCATCGTGGAGGCGATCAGGATGAACGGCGCCACGAGCAGCATCGAGACCACCAGCTGCGGCGGACCGTAGAGCGAGCCAACCGGCACCGCCGCGACCAGGAACGACCGGATCTCTCGCTGCGCCGCCCCGCCGAGGGTATCGATCTGGTAGCGATGTGGCTCGAGTTCGGCGCCCAGCCGGATCGTGCCACTCCGGGGCACGATCGGCTGCCGCAGCATGGTGCGTCGGACCAGGTTGAGCGAAGCGGGATCGATATCGGACGCGGCCTTTGACACATAGAGCAGCCGACCGCCCGGATCCATCACGAAGAGGAAGTCGGACAGCCCGTCGAGGTAGTACTTGATCTCGTCGGCAAGCTGGTATGTGGTGTCACTCGGCCGCACCAACGACGGGGAGGCCACCACGAGCCGCGGCAGGGAGCGGGCCCGCTCCTCGATCGCCCGCTTGATCAGCCCCGCCTCGAAGTCGAGCCGGGTGTGGACCCGCGCCTCGCGCTCGCGCTCTGCCGAGGTGCGCCGCTCCCAGTAGAGCGCCGTGCCGAACACCGCGATCGTCAGCAGGAGCGCGATCCCGTAGAAGAACGTCAGGCGCCAGCGGATGCTCTGCATCTACCCCTTCACGACATAGCCGACGCCGCGGACCGTGTGCACCAGCTTGGTCGGGAAGCCGGCGTCGACCTTCTTGCGGAGCCGGTTGATGACCACGTCGACGATGTTGGTCCCCGGGTCGAAGTGGTAGTCCCAGGCATACTCGGTGATCAGCGTCCGCGACATCACCCGGCCGGCGTGGCGCATCAGGTACTCGAGCACCATGTACTCCTTGGGGGTGAGGTCGATCTGCGTGCCGGCGCGCCGCACCTCGCGGGCGTCGAGGTCGAGCTCGAGGTCGGCCACGGTGAGCACCCGTGCCGGGAGCTGACGCGGTCGCCGCGACAGCGCCTCGATCCGCGCCAGCAACTCCTCGAACGCGAACGGCTTGGTCACATAGTCGTCGGCCCCGGCCCTGAGCGCATCGACCTTGAAGTCGATGCTGTCCTGGGCCGTGAGCACCAGGATCGGCACGGCGTTGCCTCGATCGCGCAGCGTGCGCAGCACCTCGAGACCGGTGAGGCCCGGCAGGCGCAGGTCGAGGATGATCAGGTCGTAGGGAGCCGCGGCGATCACCTCCAGCGCCTCGGCACCGTCGGTCACCCAGTCGGCGATGTACTGCGCCTCCTCGAGTCCGCGCTTGACATACTGTCCCACGGTCCGGTCGTCCTCGACCACGAGCAGCTTCATGCCGCCTCCTCCCGCCGCGCCGGCGGCAAGGCCATCCGGAAGGTGGTCCGGCCCGGTTCGCTGTGCACCTCGAGCCGGCCCTGGTGATCGGCCACGATGCCGTAGCAGATCGCCAGCCCCAGGCCGGTGCCGCGAGTGGGCCCCTTGGTGGTGTAGAACGGCTCGAAGATCTTCGGCAGCACGTCGGGCGGGATCCCGGGCCCGTCGTCGCTCAGCTCGGTGACGATCCAGGGCGGCTCGTGACGGGTGGTGATCGTCACCGTCCCCCGCCCGCCGGTGGCATCGGCCGCATTGAGCAGGATCGCCATGGCCGCCTGGATGAGCCGCTCGGCGTTGCCGCGCACCGCTGGCAGGTCCGGCGCCAGCTCGCGGGTCACCTCGAGCCGCCGGAAGCGCTGGTGGTGCTTGAGCAGGAACAGGGTCCGCTCGAGCAGGGCGTTGAGATCGGTCGGCTCGAAGCCCTCGCCGCTCCGGCCGGCGCGCGAGAAGTCGAGCAGGCCATCGACGATGTTGGTGCAGCGGTTGACCTCCGACTCGATGATGTCGAGATACTCGCGCACCACCGGCTCGGCCGCGTTGCCGAGTCGCGACGAGATCGCCGCCACACAGGCGCCGATCGTCGCCAGGGGATTGTTGATCTCGTGCATCACGCCGGCCGCGAGTTGACCCACCGCGGCCAGCTTCTCGGTCTGGTGCATCGCGACCTGGATCGCCCGGGTCTCGGTCACGTCCTCGCCGATCGTGATCACGTGGCTCACCGTCTCCCCGTCGAGCCGCATCGGCAGCCGGGTCGTCCGGTAGGTCCGCCGCTCCTCGCCGATCGTCACGTCCTGTTCGGACTCGATCATCTCGCCCGCCCCGAAGACCCGGTCGAACTCGTCCCGAAGCGACGCCGCCGGGTGACGGTGGAGCACCTCGAACACCGGTCGCCCCAGCACCTCGCTGCGCCGGAGGCCCTGGGTACCCGTCTCGCGCTTGCGATTCCAGATCACGATCCGGTAGTCACGATCGACCACATAGAGTCCCACCGGCAGCGAGTCGATCGTGAGCCGGTGGATCGCGCGCTCGCGTGAGACATGCTCACTGGACTCCTCGATCGCCGGCATCACCGCGGCGAGCAACGCCGCCACCGTCTCGAGGACCGGCCGCAGCTCGGCGGGTGGTCGCGACGACCCGACCGCCTCGAGCACCGCCTGGTGTCCGGCGCCCCACGGCACATCGACCAGGCAGGCGGCTTCCTCCGGCCCACCGCCCGCCGCGGCCAGCCGGTCGCCGCGACGCTGGCCAGCGTGCAGCCGCACCATCTCCGCGGGCAGCAGCGCACGGAGCTGGTCGCAGAGCCGCTGGAACCGCTCCCCCGGGGTGCCCTCCACGGCGAGCGCCCGCGCCGCCGCCGCGACGACTGCCAGCGGCGGGGGGGTGGGGTGCGAATCCGTCACGGCGTCACCCCGGGCGCTCGCCGCGCGGTCGGCATCGTCAGCCAAGCGCCTCCAAGCGGGAGACCAGCTCGGCCGTCGATCGCTTGTGACCGCCATGTTCCTCGACATGCCGCCAGCGGACCACGCCATCGCGATCGATCAGGACATAGGCCCGCTGGGACCGGTAGCGGGGTTCGTCGAGCACACCGTAGGCCTGACTCACGGTGCGCCGGGTGTCGCTCAACAGTTCCACCCCGATCCGCTCGGCGGCCTTGAACGCCTTGAGGGCGTCGATCTGGTCGACGCTGATCGGCAGGACAGCAACGCCGAACCGCTCGTACTGGGCGTGGTCCTCGGTCATCTCGCAGAGCTCGGCCGTGCAGGTGCCGGTGAAGGCCGCCGGAAAGAACGCCAGCAGCACCGGCTGGCGGCCCCGGAACGCCGAGAGGGTCACCTCCTCCCCCGCCGTCGAGGGCAGGGTGAAGTCGGGGGCGACGCCCCCGACCGTCAACCCGTCGCTCACGCGACCGCCGTGAACCGCTTGCCGACCTCCGTCCAGTTGACCACATGCCACCAGGCACCGACGTAGTCGGGGCGGCGGTTCTGGTACTTGAGGTAGTAGGCGTGCTCCCAGACATCGCAGCCGAGAATCGGCGTCCGACCCTCCATCAGGGGCGAGTCCTGGTTGGGTGTGCTCTCCACCACCAGGCTGCCGTTCGCGCCGACGCTCAGCCAGCCCCAGCCGGAGCCGAAGCGGGTGGCGCAGGCATCGCTGAACTTCGTCTGGAAGTCGGCGAACGAGCCGAACGACCGGTCGATCGCCGCCTTGAGGTCGCCCTCCGGGGTGGTGGCGCCGCCGGGTGCCATCACCGTCCAGAAGAGCGAGTGGTTGGCATGCCCGCCACCGTTGTTCCGCACGGCCGTGCGCTTCGCTTCGGGAACCTTCGAGAGGTCGGTGATCAGCTGCTCGACCGGCAGCTTCATCAGGTCGTCGAGACCCTCCAGGGCCGCGTTGAGCTTGTTGACGTAGCCGGCGTGGTGCTTGTCGTGGTGGATCCGCATCGTCTGCTCGTCGATGTGCGGCTCCAGCGCGTTGTAGTCGTAGGGTAGAGAATCGAGCGTATGGGCCATCGGAACCATCCCGTGCGTGAGGTACGAGTTCGGGTGAGCTCAGGCGGATGGAGTTGCGCGTGCGGTGCGGGCCGCCGCGGAACCCAGCCCCCCGGCAAGGAGTGTGGCCAGCACGACCTCGTGCTGCAACAGCGCGACCGCGGATGCCGCGATGCCGGCAGCCGCGAGCATCGCGAGCCACCACGCTCCCGAGAAGGTAACCCGATCCGGCCGGAGCAAGTTCCGACTCGGGCCGGTTGCCGCCACCGCGACAACCGACGCGATTGCCAGCGCGACACCGACCAGTGCCAGCGGCCCGGGCCGCAGGGCCACCACCAGCGCAGCGGTGGCGAGCGCCACCGACCACCGCCCGCGCCATGCCGCCACCAGCGCCGACGGGACCAGCACCATCCCGAGCAACGGCTGCCAGGCGGTGAGCAGGTCGGGCGCGAGTGAGCCGGCCAGGCGCCACGCCAGCACCGCCGCGGCGGGACCCAGGAGCGCCCCGGTACCGAGTCGGTGCAGCGGCCAGGGCGCCAGCAGCGCCACCAGCATCACCAGCGCCAGCAGGCCGAGCCACCGTTCGGCCGCTGGCGACACCGGCGCGGCAGTGAAGTAGCCGGCGAGACGCACCAGGGGATCACCGGCGATCGTCAGCGCCAGCCACCCCAGCGCCACTGCCGCCAACAGGGCGATCGCCGGCAGGAGCAGCTGGGCCCACTCGATCCCGGCCCGCTCGCGTCGACTCAACCGCCAGACGATCGGCACCAGCGGCACCAGGAGCGCGAGCGCGAATGGCTCGGCGAAGGAGAGTAGCGTGGCAAGCACCAGCAACCCCAGCGCCGATCCGGTGGCCAGCGACGATCTCGCGTCGTCGCCGCCGCGCCCCGTCGGCAACGCCCGACCCAGCTGCAGCGGCAACGCGCCAAGGACCACGCCGAGCACGAACCCGCCCCAGCGCATCGCGCCGAGCACCGGCCACGCGATGACCACCGCGACAAGCAGCACCGACGCCCAGCTCGGCCAGGCCCGGCGGCGCCACGGAGAGGCTGCACCCAGCACCAACCCGACCGACAGCGAGACGAAGAGGGCATTCCCCGGCGTCGCTGCGGCATAGCTGCGCAGTGTCGTGGTGGCGAGCTCCCCGATGCCGACCGAAAGCGTGCCGAGGCCGAAGGCCGCGACGATCAGGCGGGTCATCGCACCGCCGCGCTCCGGCGGCGGAACGAACCCGATTGCCACCAGCGGTGGGAGCAGCAGCCAGGCGAGTCCGAGAGGGTTCACGATGGCCGAAGATCGCGGCTCGTTGGCCCACCGGCAACCGGGTGCCCGACGGCAACCCTGTCTCCTACGGCCCGGCGTGACGATACTTGGGGGCACGTCACCCCCCTGCCCTCCCGACCGGATCCCGATGGCCTTCTCGCTCCGCTATTCGCTCACGACACCCGGCCGCGCCGTGGTGGCCCTCGAAGCCGACGATCTCCGCGTCGCCATGCAGGCGACCGACGAAACCGACGCCCTCGGCGACCTCGCCCGGGCGGTGATCGTCCTGATGGAGGGTGCCGATCATGCCTCGCTGGTGCTCGAGGATTCTCCCGGCGTGCATGAGTGGACCTTCGACCGGGACGAGGGCCTGGTGCATCTCCGGGTCCACAGCTGGGCCGATCGCCGCAGCGGCCATGCCGACATGACCCTCTCCCAGGAACGTTCCGCCGCACTCGCCTGTCCACTCGGTGCCCTGGCGCGCGAACTGGTACTGGTCCTCGATGTCCTCTGGGTCGGACACGGTCCCGACGGCTGGAAACGCCTCTCACCGAAGCATCCGTTCCCGGTCCCCGAGCGCCGCCGGCTGCAGCAGCTGCTCGCCGTGCAGGCGCGCCGTGCCGCGGAACAGAAGGCCGCAGAAGGCTAGAGGATCAGGCCTCCAGCGCCTCCCGCACCACGGCCACGGTCACCCCGTCGAGTTCCACGCTCTTCTGTCGCGAGTGTTCGCCCCGCACCAGCCGGACTGCCCGCCGCGGCAGGCCGGTGCGCTTCGCGAGCCAGGCGATCAGGACCGCGTTGGCTCGGCCATCGACCGGTGGCGAGGCAATGCGGATCTTGATCCGTTCGCCATGCAGCCCGGCCACCTCGCTGGTCGAGGCGCCGGGCTGGACATGCAGCAGGAGGCGAACCCCGCCGGGGATCGCCACGATGCTCACGGCGTGCTGTCGCTCGGCGGGGCCGGGGTCGGCGCCGCCGGCGCAACGGCGGCCGCCGCGGAGTCGGGATTGCGAGCCTGCCAGGCGTTCGCTGCCTCGGTCACGATCGCGTCGACGGCCTGTTGATTCACGGTGATCGTCGCGTCGCGACGGAGCATCCCTCCCAACGCTCCCGGGAGCGGACGATAGGGGATGCTGCCCGCAGCCACGGCGGTCATGAAGCCCCGCACCGCGGTGTTGCTGTCGGCGCCGGTGAGCTGGGGGCGGTAGGCATCGATCATCGCCGCCAGTGTCTGCCGGTACTGCGGCGCCAGCGCCTCCCAGGCCTCGGGAGTCACCCGCGCGCCACCGGGGTTGGCCGCCTCCCAGGCCAGCTCCCGCTGCGCCAGCTGCCGAAGCAGGATCGTGAGCGACGAATCCGACGCCACCGGGAGACCGGCACGCTCGACGGCCGGCGTGACCGCGAGCCAGTCGCGCACTTCGTCGGGACTCAGGTCCCCGCCGTCCCAGGTCACCAGGGGTGCGTCGCCCCCCGCCGAGTGCGGCTCCTCCCCGAGTTCCCGCATCCGGATCGTGGCGTCGGCCGCAAGCGCCATGTGCCGCGCGGCAGTGAGCGAATCGGCCCACACCGAATCGGCGCGTTGCGCCAGGCGCGGCGCCAACCAGGCCTTCATCCCCGGCCGCGATTCCGCCACGGTGGCGCGCCGGAGCACGTGGAGGCCGGCTGGCGAGTAGACGATCTCGGAGATCTCGCCCGGCTGCAACCGCCAGGCGGCGTCGGCCAGTCGGCCCGGCGGTAGCTCGGAGCGGGTCACCGGCTGGATGAATCCCCCACTGGGAGCGGTCACGGTGTCTTCCGAGACCCGGCGCGCCACCGTGCCGAAGTCCGCTCCCGCCTTCAGCGTGTCGATCACGGTGCCCAGGCGCTGGAGCGCCCCGACGACCTCGTTGCTGTCGCCCCGGTCGCGGACCCGGAGCAGGATGTGCTGGAACACCCTCACCGCGCCGAGGCGCGTCACCGAGTCAGCCTGGGCATCGGTCACCGCCGGCATCGCGGCGGCGTGACGCTGCAGCTCGGCCATCACCTGGCCCCGAACCGCGTCGGGTCCCAGCGCCTCCGCCACCATCGCCGAATCGGTGAGCGGCGTGGCACGGATGATCGCGCGACGCAGGAGCGCCGCGTCGATGAAGGCGGAGATGTAGACGTTGGCCGATTCCGTGGTCGGCGGCACCTGCGCCGGGGAGTGCAGCAGCAGCTGCTCGAGGGTCGCGCCGTCGAGGCTCACACCATCGACGGTCACCACCGCGGCCTGCCGTGCCTCGTCGATCGGCATGCGGTCACCGCAACCGGCGACGGCGAGCAGCAGCAGGGCAGCAAGGGTTCGGAAAGCGGGGCGCATGAGGGATCCGTCGAATGGGGAGGGCCGACAAGGCGACCGGGATGATGGAGCGGACGGGGCTCGAACCCGTGACCCCCTGCTTGCAAAGCAGGTGCTCTCCCAGCTGAGCTACCGCCCCGAACCGACACAAGATAACGAACGGGTCGCCGTCAGGGCACGGTTCGATCTTCACCATGACCTTGCCGGGAGCCGGCCCGGGCGGGAAGATTCCTTCATCCCCCGGCCATCCGGCCGGCCCTGGCCCACCCGGTTCCCCGAGGCCCCCCATGCAGCGCATGACCGCCCTCACCACCCTGCTCGCCCTCGCTGCCTGCGGCGGCGGCACTCCGACCGGCTCCGGCGGGGCCACCGAGAGCAGCATGGCGGCCACCGCCGACGGCATGGACTTCAGGGCGTCCAGTGCCGCGATCACGGCGACTCGCAATGGCAATTCGCTCGTCTTCACCGGCACCCAGACCTCGGGGAGCACCACGATCAGCGTGACGATCTCGCTCCCCAATGTGACCGTGCCCGGCACCCTGACCCTCACGCCCACCCAGCCGAGCCAGTTCGGCAAGCTGATCATCTCGATGGGCTCCGTGGCGACCACCGGTGCCTGGTCCACCCTGCTTTCGCCGGGCAGCGGTACGGTGACTCTCACCACCGTCGCGGCCCAGCGCGTGGCCGGCACCTTCCAGTTCACCGGACAGTTCGACCCAGCCACGGCGGCCACCGGCCAGAAGAGCGTCACCAGCGGCTCGTTCGACCTGCGCTTCTGAGCCGCAAGCCCACCCAGGGAGCGAGCGGCGAACCGACGCTGACGGCGTCGCGACGCGCCGCTCGCTCCACCACCATCGCGATTATCGTTCGGACTCCCTCGCACACGCGGAGTCGCCGTGGATCCGGAATTCCTCGCCGACGTGCGCTCGGCCTTCCCGAGCGAACATGCCATCACCCTCGGCGCGCCACTGCGTGAGGGGGAGATCGACCCCGAGCCCCTGGTCCGGATGCCGCTGGGGATGCTCAACCGACACGGCCTGATCGCCGGGGCCACTGGCACCGGCAAGACCCGCACCCTCCAGCTGGTCGCCGAGCAACTGTCGGCGGCTGGCGTGCCCGTGTTCGTGGCCGACATCAAGGGCGACCTCTCGGGGCTGGCGACCCCGGGTGCCGCACACCCGAAGATCGACGAGCGTGCGGCCGCCACCGGCCAGCCGTGGCAGCCGAACGGCTTCCCGGTCGAGTTCCTGTCGCTCACCGGGAAGCGTGGCGCCCAGCTGCGCGCCACCGTGAGTTCGTTCGGGCCACTGCTCCTGGCACGGGTCCTGGGTCTCAACGACACCCAGACCTCGGTGCTCACCATGGTCTTCAAGTACTGCGATGACCGTGGCCTGCTGCTGCTCGACTTCGCCGACCTGCGAGCCACCCTCGGCTGGCTCGCCGACGAGGGCGCCGACGAGCTCAAGGACTACGGCGCGATGTCGAAGCAGACGGTCGGGGTCCTGCTCCGCGAATTGGTCGAGTTGGAGGCACAGGGTGCGGCCGAATTCTTCGGCGAGCCGGAGTTCGACCTCGACGACCTGCTGCAGGTCGACCGCGACGGACGCGGCGTGATCTCGGTGCTCGAGCTCTCCGATGCGCAGGACCGCCCGGCACTCTTCTCGACCTTCATGATGTGGATGCTGGCCCGGCTCTACCTCGACCTCCCCGAGGTCGGAGACCTCCCACAGCCGAAGCTGGTCTTCTTTCTCGACGAGGCACACCTGCTCTTCGACGATGCCAGCAAGGCGTTCCGTGACGAGGTCGAACAGGTGGTCCGGCTGATTCGCAGCAAGGGCGTCGGCATCTTCTTTTGCACCCAGACGCCCAAGGACATCCCGGCCGACATCCTCGGCCAGCTCGGCAACCGGGTGCAGCATGCGCTCCGTGCCTTCACGCCCGACGACGAGAAGGCGATGCGGGCAGCGGCCCGCACCTTCCCCAGGACGCCGTGGTACGATGTGGAAGAGCTCCTCACCACCGTGGGCACCGGACAGGCAGTGGTCACCGTGCTCACCGGCAAGGGGACTCCGACCCCACCGGTGGCCACCCATCTCCTCGCGCCGGCGGCCAGCATGAAGCCGCTCCCCGACGACGAGTTCGCCAAGCGGATCAGTGTCTCGCGCCAGGTTCGGCACTACGCCGAGGCGATCGATCGCGTCAGCGCCCGGGAAGTGCTCGCCAAGCGGATTGAAGAAGCGGCAGCCGCGAAGCAAGCCAAGCAGGAGGACGCACCACTCGGGGTGGAGGACCGCAGTGGCCGTCGCGCTCGCCGTCGGGCCACCAAGTCGGCGCCAGGCGGACTCGAGCGGATCCTCAAGTCACGCACCGCGTCGAACATGGGTACCCAGCTGGTGCGGAGTGCAATGGGGGTCCTGGAGCGCTACCTCAAGCGACGGTAGCGCACCGCCTCAGGTCTCCGGCTGCCCCGCCACGGCCTGCACCTCGCCCAGCACCCGGAGCAGGTTGCCGCCCCAGAGCTTGGCGATCTGATCCTCGGTGTAGCCGCGCCGCACCAGCTCGAGGGTCACGTTGGGCGTCTCCTCGGCGTTCTGCCACCCCTCGACCCCACCGCCGCCGTCGAAGTCCGACGCGATCCCGACATGGTCGATCCCGATCAGCTTCACCGCGTAGTCGATGTGGTCGACAAAGTCGGACAGCGTTGCGGGCGCCCCGGCCGGGAAGCGCACCTCGGTGATCTCCCGTTGCGCCGCCAGGTAGGCGTCGCGTCGCGCGGCGGGCAACGCGTCGACCGCCGCCTGCACCGCGCGGCGCCCCGTCGCGGTGATCCCGTAGGCCGTGCGGACCGAATCGAGCGCCGCCCGCCGGGCGGCGTCGCGCACCGGGTCACACTTCACGTAGCCCGCGAACGCCACCAGCTGGGCGACCCCGCCGTTCTTCGCCAGCGCCCGCAGCTGCTCGTCGTCGAGATTGCGCGAGTGGTCGCAGAGCGCGCGGACCCCCGAGTGCGACGCGATGATCGGCGCCCGGGTGATGGCCAGTGTCTGCATCATCGACGCCTTCGACGGATGCGACACGTCGATCATGATCCCCACCCGGTTGAGCTCCCGGATCGCCTGACGGCCCAGCTCGGAGAGCCCGTGGTGCAGCCAGATGCCGTCGGCCTCGCCGGTGTTGGAGTCGGAGAGCTGCGAGTGGCCGTTGTGCGCCAGCGACAGGTAGCGGGCACCGAGTCGCTGGAACTTCGCGACGTTGGTGATGTCGGTCCCGATCGAGAAGCCGTTCTCGACCCCGATGAAGATCACCCGCTTCCCCGCCGCGTGGATCCGCCGCGCGTCGGCTGGCGTGAGCGCCAACTCGGCGCGGTCCGGCGCGATCGAATCAACCAGCCGATGGATCGCCGCGAACTTCTCCATCGCATCGGCGTGCGCTCGGGCGAAGGTTGCCGGGGTGAGCTCCTTGGCCTGCCCGGTGTAGACGACCAGGAAGACCCCGTCGAGGCCGCCGGCCTCCATCTTGGTCAGGTCCACTCGGGTCCCCGGCAGTCGGTCGGCGTAGTTCGGCTCGCCGATCCGGAAATTGCGAGGGTTGATGTCGACATGGGTGTCGAGCGTCAACACCCGGGCGTGCATGGCACGGGCTCGCGCCTCCAGGCCGGCATCGGCCTGTTGAGCGGCGAGCGGGGCGGCGAGCAGCAGCATGAGCGGCAGGAAAGTCCGGGTGCACATGGGGACACCGTGTGGGTTGGTGGATGAACGAACCGGTGCGCAGCCCAATGTAACGTCGGGTGCGAGCAGGTGCCGCCGAGCGCGTGCGGGGAACCTTCCGGTTGCCCCGAGGGTGAGAGTCCCTAGGTTCCGAACATCCCCACACCCGGAGGCATGACCATGTCGATCGCACGAGTCACTGAGCTGGTGGCCGAGTCCACCAAGAGTTTCGAGGATGCCGTCAACCACGGAGTCGCACGCGCCGACAAGACCCTGCGCAACGTGACCGGCGCCTGGGTCGAGTCCCAGAAGGTCGTCGTGAAGAAGGGGAAGATCACCGGCTACCGCGTCTTCCTGAAGGTCACCTTCGTCCTGGATGATTGATGCAGCTTGATCGCGTCATCTGGGGCAATCCACTTTCAACCTGGCTGATCGCTGCCGCGATCGCCCTCGGAGTGCTGCTGGTGCTGGTGGTGATCCGCCGGATCATCACCAGCCGCATCCGCAGCCTCTCCGAACGCACCACCAACGAGTACGACGACGTCCTCGCCGACGTCCTCGATGCCACCAAGGGCTTCGCGTTGCTGGCCGGCGCCATGCTGGCCGGAAGCACCTGGCTCGAACTCGGCGACCGGGCCACCGGGTGGCTCGGTCGTATCGCGGTGCTGCTGCTGATCGTCCAGGCCGGCTTCTGGGGGGCGGCGGCGGCGCACAGCGTGCTCCATCGCTATCGCCGGCAGAAGCTCGACAACGACCCCAGCGCCGCCTCGATGGTGAACGTCTTCAGCTTCGTTGTCTATCTCGCCGTCTGGTCGGGCGTGGTGCTGATGGCGCTCGACAACCTCGGCTTCGACATCACCGCGCTGATCGCCTCGCTCGGCATCGGCGGTGTCGCGATCGCCCTGGCGCTCCAGAACGTCCTCGGCGACCTCTTCGCCTCCCTGGCCATCGTGCTCGACAAGCCGTTCGTGCTCGGCAACTTCATCGCCGTGGGCGACCTGGTCGGCACGGTGGAGAACATCGGCCTCAAGACCACCCGGGTCCGCTCCATCTCGGGGGAGCAGCTGGTCTTCTCCAACGCCGACCTGCTTTCGTCGCGGCTGCGCAATTTCGGCCGGATGCTCGAGCGGCGCCTGGTCTTCACCCTGGGGGTGACCTACCAGACGCCGCGTGACACGCTCGAGCGCATTCCCACCATCATCAAGGCGGCGATCGAGGACCAGCCCGACACCCGATTCGACCGCTCCCACCTGAGCGGCTACGGCGATTTCTCGATCAACTTCGAGACCGTCTGGTACACCCTCAGCTCCGACTACACCCAGTACATGGACCGCCAGCAGTCGATCTACCTCGCCATCCACGAGGCGTTCGAGGCCGAGGGAATCGAGTTCGCCTACCCGACCCAGACCGTCTTCGTCGAGAAAGCCTGAGGCCCGTCAGTCGAGGTCGGCCCCTCCAGCGGGAGCGCCGACCTCGGCCGATGGCCCGCCGGGCCGCAGTTCGGCATGGTGGATCTCGCCACCCAGCAACGCGGTGCGGGCCAGCACCGCGAAGGCCACCACCACGGCGCCGGTCGCCACGACGGCGGACGCCTTGTCGATGTCGCGACCCCGCCGCCGCCAGAGCACCAGCAGCGCCAGCACACCCACCGCACCATTGATGATCGTCGCGAGCTCGGCCGACTCCTCGTGCTCGTGAATCCGCTGATGGGTGATGCCCGGCATGTCCTCGACCACATCCTCGGCGGGTTCACCGGTGAAGTAGGCGGCACCGGCACCGAGGCCGCCGGCCACCAGGAACAACAGCCCGGCGCGCCGGACCACCGGCAACAGCGGCCGCCACAGGCCGACCACCAGGAAGACCAGCCCGAAGAAGGTCGCGAAGATCGGCAGGTGGTTGATGGCCAGGTGCAGTTGAGCCCCGTTCATGCGCGCCTCCGGTGGGTGGAGGTCCCGACCCGGCGCCGGGACACTGCCTACATCATACTGCATACGGTCATTGCCGTCAGGCGGGACCGAAGAGGAACCGGTACCCGAGCGCCAGTCCGGCCACGACCGCCCCGCCCACCAGCACCGTGCGCCACGCATTGCGCGCCAGGTCGCGGAACGACGCACCGACCGAGCGACCGGGCCACACCCCGGGGGGGGTGGTGAGTTCGGCGAACGCCTCGGCGTGCTGCCGCGAGGCGCGCGGACCGAGGGCGATGGTGAGCAGGGTCGCCACCAGCGAGACCCCGGCGATCCAGAGCAGCTGGCGTTCATAGACCACGCCGACCCCGATCGTGATCACGGCCGTGACCAGTCCGGCCAGGCCTCCGGCGATCTCCGAGGCCGCGGTCACTCGCCACCAGAACCAGCGCAGCAGGGTGGGACCTCCCAGCGCGGCGCCCAGGGCGGCGACCCAGCGCCACGCGTCCTCGATCCGGTCGATCTGGGTCGCCACCACCACCGCCAGCACCGCGAACGTGATCACGGCCAGCCGTGCGGCCCGAACCTGCGCCCGCACCGACATCTCGGGCCGAATCCGCAGCAGGATGTCGTTGACCGCGTAGGAGGCGCCCCAGTTGAAGTGGGTGTCGATCGTGCTCATGAACGCCGCCAGCAGCGACACCACCAGCAATCCGAAGACCCCCGGTGGGAGCAGCGCCACCATCAGCGCCGGGTAGGCCAGCTCGCGATCGCCGCGCACCAGGGTGGTGAGCTCCGGGGAGAGCGCGCTCGGACCGGTGCCGATCGGCACCAGCACCAGCGCGGCGAGCGCCACCACGAACCACGGCCAGGTGCGCAGCAGGTACTGCAGCACCACGAACAGGCCCGCCGCCTTCTGGGCGTCGTCCTCGCTGCGAGATGCCGAGAGCCGCTGCTGCAGGTAGCCCCCGCCGTCGGCCGGGACATTGGCGAACGCCTGCACCAGCAGGTAGGCACCGAGCGAGAAGGCACCCAGTCCCATTGCGGCAGCCCAACCATGATCGAGCGAGGGGAACAGCGCCGTGATCTCATGGGCCCGCGGGCCGTAGTCCAGCGCCAGCGCCTGATGCAACCCGGCGCGCCCGCCAACTGCGCGCCACGCGGCCACGGCGAGCCAGACGCTCCCCAACAGGCCCAGCGCGAACTGCACCAGGTCGGTCCGCACCACTCCTCGGATTCCGCCCAGTGAGGAGTAGAGCGTCACCACCAGCACCAGCACCACGATCGTGATCAGTTCGCTTGGCCCACCGAGGGCGGTGTGGGCCGGCATCAGCCGTCCCACGAACGCATTCAACCCGGGCGTCCATTCATCCCAGCGGAAGACCGGGTGGACGATCTTGCCCATCGCCCGCAGCACCCACCCGAGGATGATCACGTTGTAGACCAGGCCGTAGAGGCCGGCGCGGAAGGTCCGCAGGGCCCCGGTGGCGCGATCGCCGTAGCGGCGCGAGATGAACTCGGCGTCGGTGATCACGTCGGCGCGCCACCATCGGCGCGCGAAGACGGCGACCACCGCCGCGTGGACCAGGATCCACGACAGCCAGAGCCAGTTCCCGGAGATGCCCCGGTCGGCGACGATCCCCGCCACTGCCAGCGGCGTGTCGGCGGCAAAGGTCGTGGCGGCGATCGAGGTGCCGGCCCACCACCAGGGAAGCGATCGGTCGGCGAGGAAGTAGGAGCGCTTGCCCTGTTCGCTCCCCTCACGGACCCAGAAACCGATGACCAGGGCAAAGAGGAGGTAGGCCCCGATGATGAGCCAGTCGAGTGGAGCCAGCATCGATCAGCCGGCGGTCGACGCTTCGAGCGCCTCCAGGAAGCCACGACTCCAGTCGTCGACGTCGTGCCCCTCGACGATCTCGACCAGGCGGCGCATCCGCTGTCGCCGCTCGGTTTCGGGCAGCGTCAGCGCCTGGTGCAACCCGGCGCACATGCCCTCGATGTCGTAGGGATTGGTGAGCAGTGCGCCGTGCAACTCCACCGCCGCCCCGGCGAACTCGCTGAGCAGCAGCACGCCCGCGCCATCGACCGCACCCTGGGCCGTCACGAATTCCTTGGCGACCAGGTTGAGCCCGTCGCGGAGCGGGGTGATCCACGCCACATCGGCGGCGGCGCCGTAGACGATGACCTCCTCGAACGGCAGGGCGCGGAAGAGGTAGTGGATCGGCGTCCACTCAAGCGAGCCGAAGCGGCCATTGATCCGGCCCACCGCCTGGTCGACCGCCTCGCGCACCTCCTCGTAAACCTCCATCCCCGGCGCCGGCGGGGTGGTGACGAACACCATCGAGACCGCACCGCGATGCTCGGGATGCTGCTCGAGCAACCGTTCGAACGCCTCAAGCTTCTGCAATGGCCCCTTCACGTAGTCGAGTCGCTCGACCGAGAGCACCAGCCGGGTGCCGCGCAAGCGCGCCGACAGCTCGTCGACGCGGCGGCGGTGCCGGGAGTCGTCGAGCACCTCCTTCACCGCCCGGGCGTTCACCCCGACCGGATGGGCGCCCAGCGACAGCTTCCGCTCGCCGGACCGGATGTGCCGCGGCATGCGCGGGATGGCCAGCGCCACGCCATGGACCCGGAAGCGCGGCGCGCACGGCTCGACGTCGATCACCTCGGTCTCGAAGTGCGATCGGAGCACGTCGAGGAAGTTCGCGGCATAGCGCGGGATGTGGAATCCGACGTGGTCGCACTGGGCCAGCGAGCCCATGATCTGGCCCGCCCACGGGATCACGTTGAACACGTCGGCCGGCGGGAATGCGGTGTGGTGAAAGAAACCGATCTTGAGATCGGGCCGAATCATCCGCAAGTAGCCGGGGACCATCCAGAGGTTGTAGTCGTGGATCCAGACCAGCGCGCCCTCGTCGGCCTCGGCCGCCGCGGCCTCGGCGAAGCGCAGGTTCACCCCGAGGAAGTGCTCCCAGTCGGCCACCGAGAAGGTCGCCCGGTCGACGAACGAGAAGATCACCGGCCAGAACGCCTCCTTCGAGAACTTCTTGTAGAAGCGCTCCACGTCGCTCGCCTCGAGCGGCACCTTGGCGGCGACCAGGTTGGGAAACCGCTCCTCGTCGACCAGTTCGTGGGTCGTCCCCGTGGCCCCCGGCGCGTGATGGGTCGACCAGGCGACCCACGAACCGGGGCGGCCGCCCTCGAAGCAGCCCAGCAGCGTGGGGATGATCCCGTTGGGCGACGTGTGTCGCTGGCGAACGACCTTGCCGTCCTCGAGCCGCTCCTCGTAGGGAAGCCGGTGATAGACCACCACCAGCTGGGCATCGCCCGAGGGCGCCTCGGCCCGGCCCGGGGCGAACCGCTCGCCCGGTTCGAGTCGACGCAGCGCCTCGAGGATCCCGCCGGCGCCGGCAGCCGTCGCCTGGTAGACTTCGGGCGTGCCGCGGGTCGCCTCGACCAGCGCCGGCTCCGCATGCCCCACCACCACGCCGTGGTAACCGGTCCGGAACAGCGACAGGTCATTGAGGGTGTCGCCGGCCACCAGCACCTCGTCGTCGGCCACCCCGAGCAGGGCGACCAGTCGCTGCAGGGTGGCCCCCTTGCTGGTGCCCTGCGGCAACACGTCGAGATAGCGTCCCGCCGACATCAGCACGTCGACCGGCAACCCGGCCACCCGGCGGCGCACCTCCTCGACCACCGCGTCGTCGCGCGCGTAGAATGACACCCGACGCTCCTGCGGCACCGGCTGCCGTTCCAGACCGTCGAGCTCGCCCACCGCATCCAGGACCCGCTCCACGCCCACCCAGCGCTCGTCGATCTCCCACTGCAGCGGCGTGACGGGCCGCAGCCCCTCGGTGGTGACCACCGTGGCGCCGACATCACCGATGATGAACTCGGGGTCGGGAACCAGGGGATCACCGAGCAGCGGCAGCACGGTCTCGACGCCGCGACCGGTCACGAACACGAGCCGGATGTCGTTTCGCGCGCGCAGGGTGCGATAGAGCGCGAGCCGATCGGCCTGACGGCCGCCGACGAAGGTGCCATCGAGATCGGTGGCGAGCAACGTGATGATGCGAAAGCTCCTGGTTCCTGGTGAGAGGGGTCAGCCCCGGAACCTAGGACGATGCCGGGGTCGTGCAACCCGCGTGATCGGACGGTGACGGGCTAGGCGACCACGACACTCTTCACGTTGACAAATTCGCGAATCCCCTCGCGACCGAGCTCACGGCCGTGACCACTCTCGCCAATCCCGCCGAAGGGCAGTCGGGGATCCGAGGCGACCAGCGCATTCACCGCGACGCTCCCCGCTGCCAGCTCGTCGCGGGCGATCCGACGGCCGCGCGCGACGTCGCGGGTGAACACCGCCGCACCCAGCCCGAACGTCGTGGCATTGGCCGCGCGGATCGCCGCGCGCTCGTCGCGCACCGGGATGATTGCCGCGACCGGTCCGAAGAGCTCCTCGCGCCAGGCCGGCGACCCGCGCCGCACGTCGGTGAGCACCGTCGGCGGATACCACGCGCCACGGGTTGGCGGCACCACGCCGCCGAGCAGGAGGCGGGCCCCCTTGGCCACGCTCCGGCGGACCTGGTCGTCGAGCTCGTCACGGAGGTCGACCCGCGCCATCGGACCGACCACGGTCGTCTCGACCAGTGGGTCACCCACGGTGGCGGCCGCCATCCGTGCCACGAATCGCGCCTCGAACTCCGCGCGAACCGCCTGCACCACCACGAAGCGCTTGGCGGCGATGCAACTCTGGCCACTGTTGAGCAACCGGGACCGGGCGCAGACATCGGCCGCCAACTCGAGGTCGGCATCGGCCAGCACCAGGTAGGGGTCGCTGCCGCCGAGCTCCAGCACCACCTTCTTGAGCCGGGCTCCGGCCTCGCGCCCCACGGCCCGCCCCGCCCCGGTGCTGCCGGTGAGGGTCACCGCCTGCACCGCAGTGGAGCGGATCAGCCGCCGGACCGCATCGGTGTCGATCAGCAGGGTCGTGAACACGCCATCCGGCAACCCCGCCTCGCGAAAGAGGCGTTCGATCGCCAGGGCGCACCCGGGCACGTTCGACGCGTGCTTGAGCAGCATCGTGTTGCCCGCCAGCAGGGTGGGTGCCGCAGCGCGGAACACCTGCCAGAGTGGGAAGTTCCACGGCATCACGGCGAGGACAGTGCCGAGTGGCTGGCACGTCACGAAGGCCTCGCGGTGCTCAGTGCCCACGGCCTCATCGACCAGATACCGGGCCCCGTGATCGGCGTAGTGTTCGCAGACCCAGGCGCACTTCTCGGCCTCGGCGCGACCCTGGGTGACCGGCTTCCCCATCTCGCGGGCCATCAGCTCCGCCAGCGCCGGGGCCTCCCGCCGCAAGCCGCACGCGGTACGGTGCAGGATCGCCGCGCGCTCGTCGAAGGGAACGCGGCGCCACAAGACGAACGCCTCGCCCGCACGGCGGGCGAGGCGTCGGACCTCATCGGGCGCATGCACGGCGTGACGAGCAAGCTCCTCACCCGTGGCCGGATTGATCACCGCGAACATCGCAACCTCCTCGACCGCTGGCGCGGCGTCAGGGATTCGGCACGAACCCGCGTCCGACGAGCCGGAGCCGAACGGTCTCCCGCGGCAACTGGGCATCGGTGTCGCACCGCATCTCCTCGGCAATCGCGACGCGATCGCCTCGGCCCATCATTGCAAGCTATGGTGTTGGCGGCGGGGAAACCACGCCAAGCCGGGTCGCCATTCGCTCGGCAGCAGCGATCCCACCCTGCATCACCGCGCCGACCGCAAGACCGTCGTGCCACGAGCCGGCAAAGCCGAGTCGCGGGGTCGCCGATTCAACGGCGACCGCGGCGTCGAGTCGCGCCTGATGGCCGCGCACCGCGAGCGGCAACGCCCCCGGCCAACGACCGATCGCCGTGACCACCGGATCGCCGCGCACACCGAGGAGCTCGCCGAGCTCACCACGAATCACGTCGAGCAGCACCGCATCGTCGAGCGACGCGTCGCCCGGGTGTCGCACCCCGCCGAGCGTCGCGGTGAGCAGCACGTGGTCGGCCGGGACGCGGTCGGGGAAGAGGGTCGACGTGAACTGGACCGAGAGGAGGCGACGGTTCTCGCCGGGCGAGGCGAGCACCCCATGGCCGTCGAGGGGATGGCGCACCGCATCGCGACGATAGCCGAGCGCCACGACCACCAGGGAGGCGTGCGGCATCGAGGCGAGCGATGCCAGCCGGGGTGACCCCGGAGCATCGATCCGCAGGGCGCCGAGGACCGTGGCGGGCACCGCGAGCAACGCGGCATCCGCCTCGAGGGTCGTGCCGTCGGCAACGTCGACCGCTACCCCCCTGTCGCGCACCGCCACCCCGGTCACCCGCCGACCCGGCTGCCACCCGTCGCCCAATGCCTCGGCCAACCGATCCGGGAGCCGCCCGAGCCCCTCCCGGAAACTCCAGCCCCCCTCCGGCGGTCGACGACCAAGCCGCTTGGCCTCTCGCGAGGCACGCATCCGACCCTTGAGGATCGAGCCGGCCCGGCGCTCGAAGCCGACCAACCGGGGAAAGGCAAACTCGGCCAGCAGCTCCTCGGGATCACCGCCCGAGGTGCACGCCACCAGCGGCTCGAAGAAGCGGGTCGCGGCCTCCTCACCGAAGCGGCGCCTGGCAAAGGCCGCGGCGCTCTCCTCGCCACCGCCGCCCCGACCGACGAACGGCTCGCGGACCATCCGGAGCCGCCCCGCCACCGAGAGCAGTGGTGAGGCCACCATCTCCGCGGTCGTCGTCGGCACGGCGACCAGGCGTCCCTGATGAATGAGGTAGCGGCGCTCGCTCCCGGGGGCGGGCTGGACGACCTGCGACGCCACCCCGGTCGCCGCAAGCAAGTCGGCCACCCCGTCGCCAGGATCGGCCACCGTGATGGCCCCCAGGTCGAGGGCCCAGCCGACCTGCCGAACGGCATGGACCTGTCCTCCCGCCCGGTCGCCAGCCTCGAGGACCGTGGCCTGGCAGCCCAGCAAACGGAGCCGATGGGCGGCCGCCAGGCCGGCCATGCCGCCTCCCACCACGAACACCGAGGGACGGGCTGTCACGGCGCCTCAGGGGCGCAGGGGCATCCGGGGATCGATCGGCGGCCGATTCGGGACAAGGGAATCCTGACGAGATTCGTGGGGTGACCAGCGCTGCAACGATAGGCCGGAGAAAGACATCCGGTCAATTCGGCGCTCCGATCCCCGAGCGTTTCAGGATGTTTCAGCTTGTGCCAACCCGGTGCGGTTTCTAACTTTTGCCCTTGGCTTCCATCTCCCCGTCCCCTACGGGCACCGACTTCACCCGAGCTGCGCGAGGGCCCGTGCCGATCGACACGCTGCAGACCCCGGTGGCACTGTTCGACAAGTGCCGGCAGTTCACGCAGGCGCGAGAGATCCAGGCCGCCGGTCTCTACCCCTACTTCAAGCCGATCTCGGAGTCCGAGGACACCGTCGTCGTCATCGAGGGCCAGCAGCGCATCATGCTGGGCTCGAACAACTACCTGGGCCTCACCCATCACCCCAAGGTGATCGAGGCCGCGACTGCCGCGCTGCAGCGCTACGGGTCGGGCTGCACCGGGTCGCGGTTCCTCAACGGCTCGCTCGACCTTCACGAGAAGCTCGAGGCCGCCCTGGCCGAGTTCCTCGGCAAGGAATCGTGCATCGTCTTTTCGACCGGATACGGCGCCAACCTCGGGATGATCTCGGGGCTCGTCGGTCGCGGCGAGACGGTCTACCTCGACAAGCTCGACCACGCCTGCATCGTCGACGGTGCGAAGCTCACCTTCGGCGAGACCCAGCGTTTCAACCACGGGGACATCGAGGGACTGTCGCGGCTGCTGGATCGCAACACCAGCGGCAAGGGGACGCTCATCGTGGTCGATGGCGTCTACTCGATGGAGGGCGACATCGCCGACATCCCGGAGCTGGTCCGGGTTGCCCGCAGCCACGGCGCGGCACTGGCGGTCGACGATGCGCATGCCCTGGGCGTGCTCGGCCCGCACGGCGAGGGGACCGGGGCGCACTTCGGCCTCCAGCACGAGGTCGACATCATCGCCGGCACC
The DNA here is from genome assembly GCA_963817715.1 of uncultured Gemmatimonadales bacterium. Lineage (GTDB taxonomy): Bacteria > Gemmatimonadota > Gemmatimonadetes > Gemmatimonadales > GWC2-71-9 > Palsa-1233. The sequence goes on along the minus strand of CAWFPG010000004.1, from coordinate 137,987 downwards.
TTCTCGAAGTCGCTCGCCTCGGTGGGCGGGTTCGTGGCCGGTGCCGAGAACGTGATCCACTACCTCAAGCACAAGTCGCGACCGTTCATCTTCACCGCCTCGCTCCCGCCGGCCAACACCGCCGGTGTCCTCGCGGCGCTCCAGGTGATCCAGGAGGAGCCCAACCGGCGCGACCGGCTGTGGGAAAACGCCCGCCGACTTCAGCAGGGCTTCCTCTCGCTGGGTTACGACATCGGGCCGACGGAGACGCCGATCGTGCCGGTCCTCGTCGGCCCGCTCGAGACCACGTTCATCTTCTGGCGCAAGCTCTACGACGCCGGGGTCTTCACCAATCCGGTGGTGCCGCCAGCGGTGCCGCCGTCGCAGTGCCGCCTGCGCACCAGCGTGATGGCGACGCACACCCCGGAGCAGATCGACTTCGCGCTCGAGGCCTTCGCCCGCATCGGCAAGGAGCTGGGGGTCATCTGACCGGAGTCGCGCCGACCATCCGGCGCGTCGAGACCAGGGGCGACCTCGCCCGCTTCGTCGACCTTCCCTACCGCCTGCATCGGCGGGATCGACACTGGATCCCGCCCTTCAAGGCGGAGGTCCGCAAGCTCCTCGACCGCCAGGACAATCCCTTCTTCCAGCATGCCGAGGCCGACTACTTCCTCGCCGAGCGCCACGGCGAGGTGGTGGGCCGCATCGCCGCGATCCACAACCGCCTCCACAACGAGGTGCACCAGGACCGGGTGGGCTTCTTCGGCTTCTTCGAATGCATCGACGACCCGGCAGTCGCCGGTGCGCTGCTCGACACGGCCGCCGCCTGGCTGCGCGAACGCGAACTCGACGTGCTCCGCGGACCGATGTCGTTCTCGGTCAACGACGAGTGCGGCCTGCTGATCGACGGCTTCGACACCCCCAACACCCTGATGATGCCGCACAACCCGCCCTACTACCGCACGCTCCTCGAGGCGGCGGGCTGCGCCAAGGCCAAGGACCTGATCTGCCTCCAGGGCGGCTCGCTCGAGGCGCCCGTCACCCCGCCGGAGCGGACGGCCCGGGCGGTCGACCTCATCATGCGGCGCTACCGGCTCCGGATGCGCCCCCTCGACATGCGCCGATTCGCCGAGGAAGTCGAGCAGATCAAGCAGCTCTACAATGCGTGCTGGGAGAAGAACTGGGGCTTCGTCCCCATGACCGACGCCGAGATCGACCACCTCGCCAGCCAGTTCAAGCCGGTGGTGATCCCGAGGCTGGTCCCGTTCGTCGAGCAGGAGGACGGCACCCCCATCGCCTTCGGGCTGGCGCTGCCGGACCTCAACGAGGCACTGGCCTCCAACCGTGGCGGGGGGATGTTTCCCGCTGCGCTCACGATGCTCTGGAAGCTCAAGACCAGGCGGATCACCAGGGCGCGGATCCTGCTCCTCGGCATCCTCCCCGAGTGGCGCGGCAAGGGCATCGACTCGGCCCTCTATCACTGGGTCTGGAGCAAGGCGGCCGAGATCGGCATCGGCTGGGGCGAGGCCGGCTGGCTGCTGGAGGACAACGCCGGCATCATCCAGGGTCTCTCCAAGGCCAACTTCACGCCCTACAAGACCTACCGCATCTTCGACCGATCAGCATGAAGGCGCTGGTGACCGGGGCGACCGGCTTCGTCGGGTCGCACCTCGTCGATCGACTCCTCAGCCGCGGGCACGACGTCACCGCCCTGATCCGGTCGCCGGCCAAGGCCGCCGGACTCGCCGAGCGCGGCGTGCACCTGGTGCGCGGTGACCTCGCCGATCTCGCGGCGCTCGCCGAGGCGACGGCGGGCCAGGCGGTCATCTATCACGCCGCGGCGCTCACCGGCGCGAGCGACGAGGCGACCTTCCTCGCTGCCAACCGCGAAGGAACCCGCAACCTCATCGAGGCTGCCAGCGCCGCCGGTGGTGGCGCCCGGATGGTGCTGGTCTCCTCCGGCGCCGCCGGCGGACCCGCCCGGCGGGGCGTGCCCCGCACCGCCGATGGGGCCGACGCGCCAGTCACCATGTACGGCCGCAGCAAGCTCGCGGCCGAGGCCGTCGTCCGCGAGAGCGACCTCGCCTGGACCGTGCTCCGCCCCTCGGCGGTCTACGGCCCGCGCGACCTCGACGGGTTCCTGCCGGTCTTCCGGGCCGCCGGACGGCTCGGCATCGCTCCGGTCTTCGGCGACGGGAGCCAGGAACTCTCGCTGATCCACGCCGAGGACTTCGCCGATGCCTGCATCGCCGCCGCGGATGCTCCCGGGACCCTGCGACAGGTCTACTACGTCAACCATCCCGAGGTCATCACCAGTGCCGAGCTGGCCCGTGCCGTCGGCCGGGCGGTGGGCCGCCCGGTGCGGGTGCTGCCGCTCCCGGCGTGGCTGGCACGTGTCGCGCTGGGTGTGACAGGACGCTGGGCGTCGCTCACCGGCCGCAAGACCATCCTCCAGGGCGACAAGGCCAACGAATTCCTCCAGCCTGCCTGGACCGGCGATCCGAGCCCGTTCATCCGTGACACCGGCTGGGCCCCTCGCCACGACCTCGACGCCGGCCTGCGCCAGACCGCCGCCTGGTTCCGCGAACAGGGGCTGCTCTGAACCCGACGACGCCACGCTGGCGACTGGTCGATCGGATGATCGCGAGCTATGGCCTGCTGATCGTCGCCGTCGCACTCACCCGGCTCGGCCAGCGTGGCATCGGCTGGGTGATCGCCGCCCACGCCGCGCTGCCGCTGGTGGCATGGCTCGCTACCCGCACCAGCCCCCGGGGGCTTGGCCGAGTGCTCCACGCCGCCTATCCGGTGCTTCTGCTGCCGGCGCTCTACGCGGCGATCGATGCCCTCAACCGCTTCGGGGCGGCGCCCACCCACGACGCGCCGCTGCTGGCCATCGAGCAGGCGATCTTCGGGATGCAACCGGCACGCGACTGGTGGCGCAGCGCCCCATCGGCCTTCTGGTCCACGATGATGCACGCGGTCTACTTCTCCTATTACCTGATCGTGCCGCTTGCCGGTCATCGTGCTCATCGCCCAGCGAAGGCACGAGGCCATCGAGCACTACCTCGCCGGGGTGATCGGGGTGTTCCTCTGCTGCTACGTGGTCTACGTGCTGTGGCCCGTGGCCGGCCCCTACTACGAGTTTCCCAGACCCACCGGAGCGTTCATCGCCAACGCACCCGCGCGGCTGGTCTACGGCGCGCTGGAGGACGGCAGCGCCTATGGCGCCGCCTTCCCCTCGTCGCACGTCGCGCGCCACCGTGGCGGCCACCATCGGGGCATGGATCGCCATCCCCCGGCTGGGACGATGGCTGGCGATCCCGACGGCGCTGCTCGCCGTCGGCGTGGTCTACTGCCAGATGCACTACGTGGTCGACTCGGTGGCCGGTCTGCTGGTCGGGATCACCATCCCGCTGCTGCTCGAGCGCCGCCGCCGCCGACTGGCGGGATGACCCGGTGCCCGGCTGCTGCTACCTTGCGGCCGGACCAGCCTCGTTCACGTTCACCGCGGAAGGCCATGCCTGCACCACCATGCCGCCGACTCGGCCGCCAATGTCGCGCCCTCGATGTCACCCTCCGGGTGGCGGTACTCGAGGGCCAGGAGGATCACGACGGCACCTGGCTGCTGGGACATGTCGAGCGGATCGAGTTCGGACGAATGTTCATCGACGACGATGAACTCTGGATCGAGGCGCGACTGCACGTGCCCTGCCGCCACCTCGACGACCGCGGCGAGGGCGCGGCACGCTGCAAGGCGCACGGCTTCCGTGGCACGGTCGACGAAGTGGTCCGGCTCGAGCAACCCCGGCGACTGGGAGGCGACACGTTCCGGGTGGTCGACCATCGCCGCCTGGTGACCCGGACCCTGCCCCACGCACCCGAACGGCGCCGCCACCTCCCGATGCACCCCGTGGTGCCCGACGCCAACCCCTGCGCCACGGCGCCCTGCCGCACCTCCGACAACGTCCGGGGTGCCGCCTGCTGCCGGGACCTTCAGGTGGAGATTCGGTGTACTGAAGAGCAGGACCTGCTCGAGGCCCTCCTCCGCAACCGCAAGTCGCCCTACCTCTGCAAGGTGGAGCGCGAGGACGACGACGACGAGCTGCTCAACGTCGAAGTCCTCTCCGCCTGCGGCTACCTGCTGGAGGACGGTCTCCACTGCAGCCTGCACGGGCGACGCCGTGCCGACGGGCGCCCGGCGAAGCCGGAACTCTGTTCAAAGTGGCCAGAAAAGAGGACAGGGCTGCACCCGGGATGCGCCTTCCGCAACCCACGCGTTCCGCTGTAACCCTTTGCCTGGCAATCACTTGCAGCTTTGTGTGCCACTCGGCCCGGCTCGTGCGTCTCCAGACTGACGCACCCCTGCCTCGGAGGGCAGATGGCGTTCGACCTCGAGGAACTCTACCGCACCACCTACGACGCGGTGGTTCGCTTCCTGTACCGCAAGGTATGGGACGCCGATCGTGCGGAGGACCTCGCCCAGGAAGTCTTCATGCGGGCGCTCCGTCACGAGCCGGAGAAGCCTCGCTCGTGGGTCTTTGCCGTCGCGGCGAACATCGCCCGCGACGAGGCGCGCTCGGCGATTCGTCGGCGCAAGCACCTCACCCTGCTCAAGCACGAACCGATCGCGTCGCCGACACCACTTGGCGACGTGCGCGAGGACCTCGAGCACCAGGAGCGCGAGGCCGAGGTGAGGCGGGCCCTGGCCACGCTCTCGCCGCGGGACCGCGAGGTCCTGCTGTTGTGGGACGCCGGGCTGTCCTATCCCGAGATCGCCGAGCAGACCGGCCTGGCGGTCGGCGCGGTGGGTACCACGCTGGCACGAGCCCGCAAGCGGCTCGTGGCGGCACACGACATGATGGAACAGCAGCGTGAGGAGCAGCGTGCGGCCGCATCTTCCTGAAGACGAACTCCATGCCTATCTCGACGGGCAGCTTTCGCCGCCACAGCGCGCCGAGATCGCCGAGCATCTGCTGGCATGCCTGATCTGCCGGGCTCTCGAGGCCGAGATCCGCTCGCTCAGGGACCGGAGCATCGCGCTCCTGGCGATTGCCACCCCCGCCGTGATCCGCGGGGTGCCGATGCCACGTCGTGCCCGGAGCAGGCTGGTGATGCGCCCCGCCGCCGCGGCCGCGGTCGCCGTGCTTGCCGCGGCGAGCTGGCTCTGGACCCGACCGGACAGCGGCACGGTCGAGTCGGGTCCGGTGCTGGCCACCGCATTTGTCGCTCCGGCCATCCTCGCGCGAGTCACCGCCCCCGCCCCGCGCGAAGCGCCGGCGGTCCGGACCGTCGTGAACCGACGCAACATCTCACGCTCGTTCACCCTCGCCTCGCGTGCCGCGATGCCGCCCCGGGTGATCCCGGTCCACGACGTGGCAACCACCGGGCAGTCGAACCGGCTCCGGGCCCTCGATCCGATGATCGAGGTCGCCCCCTCCGGCTCTGGTGCCGGCTGGGAGACGGCCACCCTCCAGGAGGCCCGCCAGATGGCCGCCGGCTCGATCGCGCACCTCGAGGGCATCCCCGTCAACGCCGTCCGGCTGCAGCCGTCACGCGAGGGTGGCCGGCCCACCGCGATGGTCCGCCAGCTCCTCCCCGACGGTCGCGTGGTCTGGGTGGTCGAGGGCAACACCAACGACCTCGCCCCGGTCACCGAGATGCTCGAGGCCAGCGGGTTGACCCTCTCCTCTGCCCGGCGTGCGCTCCCCGACTATCTCGGCACCGACGACCAGCCGATCCGCACCGTGCGGATGGTCACCGTTGCGGCGTACCTGCCGATCGACTCGCTGGAGGTGCTGGCGGGGACGAGGCTGAAGCTGGAGTGAGTCGATGGTCGATGGCCTGATGGTCGATGGGAAAGCAGATTGAACGAAGGCCGGCATCCCGCGATGGGAGCCGGCCTTCATCAGCAGCAGTTCGTTCGATTGACGATCGACCATCCGACGCCATCGACCATCCCCTAGTGCCCCGCTTCGCGCTCCAGCGTGATCAGCGACATCCGCGGCGAGACCATCGGGTAGGTCCGCGCGAACCAGCCGTAGGAGAGGAAGAAGAGCCCCAGGAAGAGCAGCGTCGGCCCCAGCTCGGGGATCCCGATCACCGGCCCGTTCTCCGGGGTGACCGTCGGGGTCACCAGCAGGTAGCGCTCGAGCCACAGGGTGCCGAGCGAGATCGCGGTGAAGAGCCCCAGGGTCAGCCTGGTCTTCTTGGCGCCGACCGAGAGCAGCCCGCCGAAGGGGATCACGAACATCCCGAGGAAGACCGCCCCGCCGATCGGCCGCCACGGGCCCCACAGCCGCGAGAAGACGAATCCGGTCTCCTCGGGCATGTTGCCGTACCAGATCACCAGGAACTGGGCCCACATCAGGTAGGCCCAGAACACCGTGAAGCCGAAGACCATCTTGCCGAGGTCGTGGCGCTGCTTCGGGGTCACGTACTCCTGCAGGCCGACCGCCTTGACGCCGAAGAGCATCAGCAGCGCCAGCAGGGTGTGGCCGCCGAGGAACGAGGCCATGAAGAAGAAGCCACCGAACAGGTTGCTGAACCAGTGCGGCTGCAGCGCCATGATGCAGTCGAACGCCACGATCGTCATCACGAACGCGTAGGTCCACGCGTAGGCCGGCGCCAGCGTGTAGGTCCGGGTGAGGGTGGCCTCGGCGTCGAAGCCCTGCAGCATCCGGTCGTAGCGCGCCTTGCGGCTCCCGGTCACCTTGTCGCGCACCAGCGCCATGTCGGGGAGCAGATCGCACTTGATCAGCGCCATGCCGATCGCGTAGAGGATGCCCAGCCCGATCACCAGCCGGCCGGCCATGAACGGCCGCGACAGCCAGAGCTGCTTCCCGGGCGACAGGGTGTGCATCTCCTCCTGCATGTGGCCGAAGATGTCGTTGTAGCCGATCGTGAGCACCACCACCAGCCCGATCAGCGACACCGGCACCATCGCCATCATGCCCTGGGAGAAGCGCAGGATCACCCCGCTCCACTTGGCGTTGGCCACCTTGTAGACCGCGGTCACCGCGATCGATCCCGCGGTCAACCCGGTCCAGAAGAGCCAGTTGACGTGGAAGTTCTGCCAGGCGCGGTGCGACCCGTCGCCCAGCAGCGCCACCACGAACAGCGCCAGGCCGACCAGCGCCAGCCCGGCCCCCAGCGGCGTGAAGACCCGGTAGTTGCCGTTGATGCTCTTCTCGGCGAGCCGGTCGCGGACCGCCGCGGCGTCGAAATGGCTCACGGCTGGCTCCCGGCCTGGAAGGACCTGACATAGTCAACCACTGCCCAGCGATCCTCGCGCTTGGTGATCTTGTCACCGTACTGCGGCATGATGGCAAAGCCGCCGTAGCGGATGTAGCTGTAGATGTAGCCGTCGGTGAGGGTCGCCGTGCGCGGAATGTTGAGCGGCAGCGCCCCGATCGGCACGGTGCCGATGCCGTTGCCGGTCGATCCGTGGCACGGCGAGCAGAAGCGCTCGTACAGCTCCTTGCCCCGCCCCGGCGCCACCGCCGGCAGGTCGGTCGGCCGCGTCATCCGATTGGCATAGACACTGTCGAAGCCGTACTTCGGCATCGGCGAGGCCAGCGGATTGCCGGTGCCCCAGTCGGCCTCGGCACCGCCGATCGGGACGATCCCCTTCGGCGTGTTGCGCGGGATGTCGGCCGACTCGTAGGGATGCACCCCCTGCGAATAGATCATGTGGTCGAACCACGGCACCGCGTGCATCAGGTCGTCGGGCGACGGCACGTCGTTGTACCAGAAGTTGCACCCGGCGGTGCCGAGCAGCAGCACGGCGGCGAGCAGCTTACGCGTCACGCGACACCTCCACCGAGCCATGCCGTTCGAGCAGCGCCTGCACGGTGGTGGCCTGCTCGCCCCCGCAGGGCACGAACACGCCGATCCGGTCATCGCTGAACTTGGGGTCGTAGGCTCGGCCGGTGAGCGACTTGCGGGCCGAGAGGACGATGATCCCGAGCACCGTGAGCAGCGAGGCGGTGAGGATCGTGAGCTCGAAGCCGATCACCACGTAGGGTGGGATCGCGGCGATCGCCTTGCCACCGACCAGCAGCGGCCAGTCGCGCGACATCCAGATCGTCATTCCGAAGCCCGCCGAGCAGCCCAGCAGGCCGCCGATCAGGGTCCACCACCGGACCGGCGAGATCGGGTCGCCGATGGCGGCCTCGAGCTCGTGGTTGGGCGCCGCCGAGTAGACCGTCAGGTCGGCGAAGCCGCCCTGCTTGAGTTCCCGGATGGCGTCACAGGCACCATCGATGTGGACGAACTGCCCGAGCACCCCGGGCACCGTGCGCGGCGCCGCCATCAGTGGGCCTCCTCGGCGCGGGACTTCCGCCGTGGCATCGGGATCATTTCCTTGATCTCCTGGATCGCCACGATCGGGAAGTTCTTGTAGAACAGCGAGAACCAGAGCCCGAACCAGCCGAACGAGCCGAGCAGCAGGCACCAGTCGGCCCAGGTCGGGTTGATCTGGCCCCAGGCGTAGGGCATGAAGTCGTTGGTCAGCGAACTCACCACGATCACGTAGCGCTCGAACCACATCCCGAGGTTGATGAAGATCGAGATCACGAACAGCGACGTGAGGTTGGTGCGGATCTTCTTGAACCAGAGCAGCTGCGAGATCAGCGCGTTGCAGGTGATCATCGTCCAGCCGGCCCACCAGTTGGGGCCGAACGCCCGGCGCCAGAACGTGGTCTGCTCGAAGGTGTTCCCCGAGTACCACGACACGAAGTACTCCATGGCGTAGGCGTAGAAGAGGATCGTCCCCGTCAGCAGCGTCAGCTTGGCGAGGTTGTCGAAGTGGTAGTCGGTGATCATGTGCTCGAGCTTGAGCACCTTGCGCAGCGGGATCATCAGCGTCAGGACCATGCCGATGCCCGAGTAGATCGCGCCGGCCACGAAGTACGGCGCGAAAATCGTCCCGTGCCAGCCGGGCACGATCGACGAGGCGAAGTCCCACGACACCACTGAGTGCACCGAGAGCACCAGCGGAGTGGCCAGTGCCGCCAGGTAGAGGTAGGCCCTGGTGTAGTGGCGCCACTGCGAGTCGGCACCGGTCCAGCCCAGCGACAGCGCGCCGTAGAGCTTCTTCTTCCAGCCGCTCACGTGGTCGCGCACCGCCGCGATGTCGGGCACCAGGCCCACCATCAGGAACGTGCTCGACACCGTCAGGTAGGTCGAGATCGCGAACACGTCCCACATCAGCGGCGACTTGAAGTTGGGCCAGAGGTAGCGCTGGTTCGGGTACGGCAGCAGCCAGTAGAAGAGCCACTCGCGGCCGATGTGCAGGATCGGGAAGAGCGCCGCGGTCATCACCGCGAAGACCGTCATCGCCTCGGTCGACCGGTAGACCGCCGTGCGCCACGGCGACCGGAAGAGATACAGGATCGCCGAGATCAGCGTCCCGGCGTGACCGATGCCGACCCAGAAGACGAAGGTGGTGATGTAGACCGACCACATCACCGGCGGGGCGTAGCCCGCCAGACCAATGCCGTACTTGAGCTCCGCCACCACGGTGCCGACCAGCACCGCGGTGAGCAGGGCCATCACCCCGACCAGGACATAGTAGCCGCGGGTCGGCGCGTCGGTGATCGTCCGGACCACGTCACGGGTGACTTCGGCGTGGGTCTGGGTCGGCATCGAGGGATCGTGAGCGACGACCGCCATCTCAGTGCTCCTCTGCCGACGGTGGTGTGGCAGCCGGGTCGAGGTGCAGCACCTTCGCCAGGTAGGTCACCGACGACTGCACGTTGGTCTCCTCGAGCATGGTGTAGCCGCGCGGTTCGGCCTTCCGGCGCACCACCGCGGCGTCCGGATCGCGGGTGTTGCCGAACGAGATCGCCTGCGAGGGACACGCCTGCGCGCAGGCCGTGACCACCTCGCCATCGCGCACCGGCCGCTTCTCGAGGAGGGCGTTGTGCTGAGCCCCGCGAATCCGCTGGATGCAGAAGGTGCACTTCTCCATCACGCCACGGGCCCGCACCGTCACCTCCGGGTTGAGCTGGAGGTTGAGCGGCTCGGGGAACGCCATCTCGTTGTAACGCAGCCAGTTGTAGTAACGGACCTTGTACGGGCAGTTGTTGCTGCAGTAGCGCGTGCCGACGCAGCGGTTGTAGACCTGGCCGTTGAGCCCGTCGGCGGTGTGATACGAGGCGTAGACCGGGCAGACCGGCTCGCACGGCGCGTTGTTGCAGTGCTGGCACATGACCGGCGCGAAGCGGGCGGCCAGCGGGGCATCGTCGTCGCCCTCGCCGCCCTCCCAGTAGCGCTCGATCCGCATCCAGCTCATCTCGCGGCCCTTGAAGATCTGCTCCTCGCCCACCGTGGCGATGTTGTTCTCGGCGTAGCAGGCGGTGACACACGCCGAGCAGCCGGTGCAGCGGGAGAGATCGACCGCCATCCCCCACTTGGGCGTGCCCTCGCGGTCGTAGTCGCCCAGCAGGGTCCGCTCATGAACCTTGTCGGCCCACCCCTCGAGCGCCTCGAGTTCGCGCTCGGTGTTGACCTCGTGCGGCTCGTGCCCCCGCGCCTTGTACGATTCCTTCGGGGTCATCCCGGCCTGGGCATGGGCCAGCGGCATCGCTTCGATGATGCCCCGGCCGAGCTGACGCGGGTTGCCGGCGGTCTTGGCCACTTGCCGGTAGTCGCCGGTCTTGCGGAGCGACACCGTGGTCGCGACGTAGGGCAGGAAGCCCATCCCGTCGGTCGCCCCGAGGAGATCCATCGGGTTGACACCGCGCCCCTTGGCGTAGCGACCGTACTCGGTGTGCCCCAGTCCCAGCGGCATCGCGACGGTGTCCTCGCGGATCCCGGGGAAGACCACCACCTGGGCCCGGACACTGCCGTGGGGTGAGACGACCTCGACGATCTCGCCCTCGCGGACATCGACCCGCTTGGCGGTCGCCGGGTTGAGCTCCACCCACGACTGCCAGGTCACCTTGGTGATCGGGTCAGGGTTCTCGAGCAGCCAGGGCTTGTTGGCGCCGCGACCGTCGTAGTAGAGCGCCGACGGGTAGGGCACCAGGGTGAACTCGCCGTTGCCGTCGAGCGCCGGGGCGCCGGTCTCGATGCCGCTCGCCGCGCCGGAGACCAGCGCCGGGGCCGTCGTCGCGACCTCCTCGAACACGCCGCCTCGGGCCAGCACCCCGCGCCACCAGGCATCCTGGTCGCCGGTGGCGGCCGCCTGCCAGGTGGTCCGCAGGTGATCCTCGAAGCTCGCCGCCCCGAGTGCAGGCACCGCCAGCCCGGCCGCCTTGCCGGCCTGGAGCAGCACGTCGCCGGTGTGCATCCCGGGGCGAACCGGCTCCATCACCGGCTGCATCACCCCGCGGATCCCGGGCCGCGGCATCAGGTCGTCCCAGCGCTCCAGGGCATGGAGGTTCGGGAGGATCAGGTCGCATGCCGCCGCCGTCTCGTCGAGCACGTTGGCGGTCGAGACCTTGTAGGCCACCTTGCCGAACGCCTCGGCAAAGGCACCCTGCTTGGGGAGGGCAAAGAGCGGGTTCGCCTCGTGCACCAGCGCCAGGGCGATCTCGCCCCGCTGCATCGCGCCGAAGGCGTCGGTGATCGTGCCGTAGTCGTCGCCGGCGCTGGTCCCGTCGCCGAAGCGCACCGTCTGGCCCACGTTGCCGGCAGCGGCGTTCATCAGGTTCACTGCGCGACAGAGATCGATCGCCCCACGATGCTGGGCACCGATCCCGCCGGCGACCGCAAGCGACGGCCCGGCGGCGGCAAACTCGTCGGCCAGCCGGCCCAGTCGCTCGGCGTCGAGCCCGGTCGCTGCGGCCACCGCCTCGGGGGTGTGGGCCGCCAGTTGCCCCGCCAGCGGCGAGCCCTGGTGCATCGCCGCGGCCCGGGCGAAGCAGAGCGCCACCTGCACCTCGGTGCCGGCCGGCACCTGGAGGTACTCGTCGGCGTTTGCCGCGGTGAGGTTGAGCCGGGGCCCGACGGCCACGTGCTTGGCCATCTGGCCGTCATTGAAGCCGTGGGCGGCGGCGAAGCCGCGCTGGTGGCGAATCGTCTCGCCCCAGGTCTCCAGGAAGTCGGCCCCGAACGAGACGATGTAGCGCGCCGAGGCGAAGTCGTAGCTCGGCAGCTCGTTGCGACCCCAGGTCTGGACATTGGCGGCCCGCTCGGCGTCGCGGTTGAACGCCTGCCAACTCACGGTACGGCCACCTGCCGCGCCGACCAGGTCGGACAACAGGGTGCTGAAGGTCGACGGTCCGTAGCCGTTGATCGCCACCACCCGGCCGTTGGCGGCACCGAGCTTCGAGGCCAGCCGCGCGATCGCGTCTTCCCAGGTGATCTCGTCGAAGCCGCCGCTGGCGTTGCGAGCCAGCGGCGTGCCGATCCGATCAGGATTGTAGAGCGCCTGCAGCCCGGCCTGGCCCCGGGCGCAGAGCGTCCCGGCGTTGGTCGGGTGGTCGGGGTTCCCCTCCAGCTTGATCGCGCGGGCCTCGCGAGTCTTCACGTGGATCCCGCACCCGGTCCCGCACTCGGTGCAGGTCGAGGCGTACCAGGTGGCGATGCCCGGCACCTGCTGCTCGGACTGCACCATGTAGGGGACCAGCTTGCCGATCCGATCGGTCGAGCAACCGCTCAGCATCGCGGTGCCGGCGCCCGTGGCGCCCAGCACCTTGAGGAACTGGCGGCGACCCACGCCGGAGTCGGGGGTCGGTGCGTCCGGGTCGTCGTGGCGTGTCGTCATGTCAGTAGTGGCACGCGGTGCAGTCACGATTGACGTCGCGCTCCAGGTGACAGTTGATGCAGAACCCCATGTTGTTGACGTTGTTCACCTTGTACACCTGGGGCATCCGCGCGACGTTGCCGTGGCAGGTCGCGCAGGCGTTGTTGCCGAGGGCGTTGATGTGGAGCATGTGCGGGAAGTGCACGTGACGGGCGAGCAGGTGGATCCGCTTCCATTCGACCGGCTTCCCCGCCGCCCAGGCGTCCTTGAGCTTCGAGATCTCGGCCTTGTTGGTCGAGTCGGTGCCGGCGATCGTGGCGTGGCACCCCATGCAGGTCTGCATGCTCGGGATCCCCGGCTCGGTCGAGACCGACACCGAGTAGTGGCAGTACTGGCAGTCGATCTTGAGCTGGCCGGCGTGCAGGTCGTGCCGGAAGAAGATCGGCTGGCGCGGCCCCTTGAGCGAAGCGGAGTCGGCCGCCGTCAGCACCGACGGATTGGGCGCCGGTTGCTGCGCGTCGCCCTGGCGCGCCACCACAACCAGCGCCGTGGCGATCGCCGCCAGTGCCAGGAACCCCACGAGAAACCGCTTGAGCATATCTGCTGACCGCCGAAGAGGATCCGTGTTTGTGAAGGTTTTCACGAACGCGCGTGTCCCGCGAAAAAGGGGAGTCGTGGCCGCGACTCCCTCGTCGGGCGCAAAACTAGTCCCACCAGTGGCTCCGTTCAACTACAGGGGCGTCTCAGGCCCCGTGGGCTCCTGCCCGACCCCGTGGCGTGGCGGCAGCGGGGGCAGCACGCCCCTGCGCCGCAGGAAATGGCCGATCTCCAGCCCGATCGCCCGGAACAACCCGGCTTCCCGGGCATCGAGCCGGGCCCGGAAGAGCACCTCGCGGAACCCCCGCATCACCAGCGCCGTCTCCCGCTTCTTGAAGAACTCGATCGCGTGGAGCGAGTCCTCCCAGTCGTGGAAGATCAGCTCCAGCTCCTCGTGGCTGGCCAGTGGAGCCTTGCGGCGGGGCGGCTTGAAGCCGATTTCGTCGCCGCCCCGGGCCAGCCAGGTCTCGTAGCAGTAGATCCCGGTGGCCTGGGCCAGATTGAGCGAGGTGTAGGCCGGATTGGCACTGATGGTGACCAGGGCGTCACAGCGGTCGACCTCCTCGTTGAGCAGCCCGCTGTCCTCCCGCCCCGCCAGGATCCCGACCCGTCCACCGGCCGACTGCTCGAGCAGGGCCGCTGCGGCCGGCCTGGGGCGGAGCATCGACCGCTTGGCGGTCCGCTCCCGCCCGGTGAGCGCCTGGACATAGACCAGGTCGGCGAACGCCTCGTCGAGGCTGTCGAACACCTGCAGCGCGGCGATCACGTCGCCGGCGTGATGGGCGATCCCCTCGAGCCGCACCGGGTCGAGGGGGCACTCCGGCCGCACCAGGCGGATCTCCGTGATCCCGAAGTTCTTCGCGACCCGGATGCAGGAGGCCAGGTTGACCAGGTCCTGCACCGCCACCAGCACCAGGACCGGGGCGTCGCCCGGATCGGGCTCGCCCCGCTTCACCCGCGCAGCTCCACCCCCGCCGCCCGCTCGGCGGCGGCGATCGGGTCCATGTAGTCGGCTGCCTCGCCCAGCTCGCCCCGGAGCGCCCGGTAGCGCTCGCGCACGAACGACAGCACCGGATCGTCGGTGCCGGCGTCGTTGGTCACCTCGTGCGCGATCCCGATGTCCTTCTCCAGCAGGGCGAGCCGGAAGAGCCGCGGCCAGGTCCCCGACAGGACTCGATCCGGGACCAGCGTCTCGGTCACGAAGGAGCGGCCACTCGAGGCGTTGAGCACCTCGACCGCCTGCCGCGGCGCGATCCCGGCCTTGGCGAGGGCCACCATCCCCTCGCCGACGGCCAGGATGTTGACCGCGAGCAGGGCGTTGTTGACGCTCTTCATGGCGTGGCCCGCGCCGACCGGCCCCAGCCGGATGACCTTGGCGGCGAACGGCGCCACCACCTGCTCGGCCTGCGCAACGTCGACATCGCTGCCACCGGCCATCACGGTGAGCTGACCGGTCTTCGCCAGCGGCGGCCCGCCGCTCACCGGGGCATCGACGAAGCCGATCCCCCGCTCCCGGAGCCGCCCGGCGATCCGCCGCGAGGTTGCCGGGTCGCCGGAGGTGCAGTCGACCAGGAGGGACCCCTCGGCCAGCCCCGCGAGCAGGCCGTCGGGCCCCTCGAGCAGCGCCTCGACCTCGGCACTGGTGGGCAGGCAGGTGACGATCGCCTCGGCGCCCTTCGGCCAGCTCGCGCGGCGTGGCGGCGGCGCGCACGCCCGGATGATCGGCGGCGAACTGCTCCGCCTTCGCGGCCGTCCGGTTCCAGACCGCCAGCTCGTGCTTGTCGGCCAACCGCTCGGCCATCGGGGTACCGATGGCGCCGAGTCCCGCAAATCCGATCCGCATCAACGCTCCTGGGCTTCGAGTGGATAGAATCTAGGGAGGTGTCCACCCCCGAGAGGATCCCGTGTCCGTCCGGATCATGCATGTCGACCTCGATGCCTTCTTCGTGGAGGTCTGTCGCCGCGAGAACCCGGCGCTCCGCGACGTGGAGCTGCTGGTGGTCGGCGGTCGGCGCGACTCGCGCGGCGTGGTGCAGTCGGCGATCGTATGGCGCGCGACGCTTCGGGGTGCGCAGCGGGATGCCGATCGCCGAGGCGGTGCGGCGCTGTCCCGGCGCCACCTTCACCCGCGGGGAGTTCGCCTCCTACCGCACCGCGTCGCGCCAGGTCCGCGCCGTGCTCGAGCGTTTCGCCCCGCTGGTGGTGATGACCGGCCTCGACGAGGGGTACCTCGATCTGAGCGGCACCGACCTGCTGCACCCGGTGTCGCTGCTCGGCCTGGCCACGGAGCTTCGCAGCGCGGTGCACGCCGAGACCGAGCTCGACTGCTCGGTGGGCATCGGTGCCAACCGGATGATCGCCAAGATCGCCTCCGACTACGCCAAGCCCCGGGGGATCTGCGAGGTGCGCCCCGGCTGGGAACGGGGCTTCCTGGCCGGACTGCCGCTCGCGGCCCTGCCGGGCATCGGTCCCCACACCGCGAAGCGCCTGGCCGAGCGCGGCCTCGTCGACGTGGCCGATGTGCAGGCGATGGATCGCGATGCCCTGGAGAAGCTGGTCGGTCGCGACGAGGCGATCTCGCTCGCCCGGCGCGCCGACGGGCGCGGTGGCGCCTCGCTCACGCGGCGGGTCAAGGCCAAGTCGGTCTCCCGCGAGACCACCTTCCGCCGCGACGTGACCGACCCGGTCGAACTCGACCGCGTGCTGTTGCTGCTGGTGACACGCATGGCCGGGCAGCTGCGCGACGAGGGACTGCTGGCCGGCGCGCTGGTGCTCAAGCTCCGCCATGGCGACTTCCGCACCGTCACCCGGCGCACCACGCTCAAGCCCGCTACCGCCCTCGACGCCCCGCTGCTGTCGACCGCCCGTCGGCTCCTCGGCCCGGCGTTCGCGGAGGCCCGGGGGCGGGGCCAGGCGATCCGGCTCCTCGGCGTCGCCGCGACCGCCCTTCAGGCCACCGGGGAGGACGACCTCTTCCCCGCCGAGGAGGCGATCCGCCGCGCCTCCGTCACCAGGGCGGTCGATTCGGTAAGGTCTCGCTTCGGATTTGACGCTCTACGACCGGGGCGTCTCGTCGATCGCCCCCGCCCTGCCGATCCTGATCCCCGTCGGGACGAGTAGGTTTCAGCCATTCTCCCCACCTGGAGCTTCCCGTGGCCACCGCCGAAGGTCGCACCATCCCCTTCACCGGTCCCGAGGCGATCGACGTCGCCGTGCTGGAGACCTTTCCCTACGAGGGGCCGGACCAGGAGATCGTCACCGAGACCGACGAGTTCTCCGCCGTCTGCCCCTTCAGCGGCCTCCCCGACCAGGCCCGGCTCACCGCTCCGCTACGTGCCGAGCGACCGCTGTGTGGAGCTCAAGTCGCTCAAGTACTACGTGATGAGCTACCGCAACGTCGGCATCTTCCAGGAGCACGCCACCGCGCGGCTCGCCGAGGACCTGCAGCAGCTGCTTGGTGCCAAGTCGCTCACGGTGACGACGAAGTACAACGTGCGCGGCGGCTTCCTGACCACCTGCAGCGTGACGCTGCCGTGAAACAGCGGATGGCGAAGGGCGCTTGTCATCCTGAGCGAAGGACCGGCACAGCCGGGCCGAAATCGAAGGATCTGTTGTTTCCAGGCTGTCGTGCAGAAGCAGATCCTTCGACTCCGCCTCCCTCGCTTCGCTCGGAATGCTCCGCTCGGGATGACAGTGGTCAATCGCCTGTCGCCTGTCGCCTGTCGCGGTTGGTTTCATGACCTCCCTCCTCACGCTCCAGACCGCGCTGCTCGGCCGCTACTCGGTCGAGCGCGAACTGGGTCGTGGCGGGATGGCGACGGTGTGGCTGGCGCGCGACCTGGCGCTCGATCGCCCGGTCGCGATCAAGGTGTTGCGCGACGATCTCGCCCGGGATCCCGCCGCGCGCGAGCGCTTCCTGCACGAGGCCCGCATTGCGGCACGCCTCGCCCATCCCCACATCGTGCCGATCTTTGCCGTCGTGAGCGACGACGACCATCGCGGCGATCGTGATGGCGATGGTCGATGGCGAGACGCTCGGGTCGCGCATCCGGCGCCGCGGTGCGCTCCCGGCCGACGACGCCGAGCGGGTGCTGCGCGAGGTGGCGTGGGCGCTCGGCTATGCCCACCAGTCGGGCGTGGTCCACCGCGACCTGACGCTCGAGAATGTCCTGCTCGAGCACGACAGTGGCCGGGCCCTGCTCGCCGATTTCGGTCTCGCCGCCGGCGCCGACGCGCTGGAGGGCACCCCGGTGTTCGGGACACCCGGCTACCTCGCCCCCGAGGTGATCCGCGGCGAACCCGCCACGGTGGCCAGCGATCTCTACGCCCTCGGCGTGGTCGGCTACACCGTGCTGGCCGGGGCGGCGCCGTTCAGCGGCGGGACGCCCGGCGAGCTGCTGGCACGGCACCTGGTGCAGCCACCACCGGACCTGGCTCCACGGTGCCACGCGTCGCCACGGCTGGTCGCCGCGATCACCAGCTGCCTGGCCAAGGACTCCGACGATCGACCGGTCGGCGCCGGCGAGTTCATCGAGCGGCTCGAGCGGGCGCCGCAACCGGTCACGATCCCGCCACCGCTCGTGAACTGGTTCACCCGGTGGGAGCGCTTCCGCACCATCTACGCGATCGCGATCCCGCTGCTGGCGCTGCCGACCTGGCTGCTCATCTGGGGCTATTTCACCTCGGGCATCGCGGCGTTCGTGAGCGCGGCCACCTTCGTGGTCGCGGCGAGTTTCACGCTCCTCCCGATCGCGACGCACCTGGTCGCCGAGGTCGCGGAACTCCGTCGGCTGCGCCGACGAGGATTCGGCGTGGCCGACCTGCGCTCCGCCTGGCCGCACTGGACCGAGCGACTCGAGCGGGAACAGCGGCGCGAGGGGCTGCCACCGCTCCCGGGGCGCGTCATCTTCGACCTCACGGTGATCGGTGCGGCCGCACTCTTCCTGCTCTATGCGGTGGTGTGGCCACTCCTCCCGATCCTGATGCCCGTCGACACCAACCTCGGGCGCAGCATCCTGATGGACTGGGCCAGCAACGTCTACCTCGCGGTGATGACGGGCGTCGGCATCGGGCTCGTCGCCCCGGGAGTGCGCATTGCCCCCCGGGGACTCTTCCGGCGGCTGACCGAGCGATTCTGGCGCTCCCGCTTCGCCGGGACGGTGGCACGACTCGCCGGCACGGGACAGCGCGACCGGATCGCCGCCTCGAGCACCATCCATCGCAACACCGAACTGGTCCTCGGGCTGGCGCTCGAGGATCTCTGGCGCGCGATGCCACCCGAGTTGCGCGACGGGCTCGACGAGATTCCCGCGCTCGGTCGCACCCTGCAGCAGGCCGCCGAGGAGTTGCGCACGCTCGGCGCACGCCTCGACGAGGCCGAGCGTGAGATCGTCGACTTCGCCCCCGACGAGGCCGAGCGGGTCCGGAGTGCCCGGGACGCGGTGACGGCACGGCAACGCGAGACGATCGCCACGCTCGAGCGGCTCCGGCTGCAGCTGCTGCGCACCGTGGCCGACCACCGGCCGACAGCCGAACTCGGGGAGCACCTCGCGCGTGCCCACGAACTCGAGCAGGCGCTGCTCGCAGAGCTGGCCGGACACGCCTCGGTGCGCCGGTTGCTCGACCGCCGTCGGCCGCGCGGCAGCCTCCCCACGCCGACGCAAACCCCGTCCCCGACCCCCGCGCCCGCATGAGCACCGCACCCGACGACCGCTTCGCCGCCCTGCAGGAGGCGGTGGCTGGCATCTGGTCGATCGAGCGGGAGATCGGTCGGGGCGGGATGGCGACGGTCTATCTGGCGCGCGACGTGGCCCTCGACCGCCCGGTGGCGCTCAAGCTGCTCGATGAGGCGCTCACCACCGATCCGGCCTCGCGAGAGCGATTCCTGCGCGAGGCCCGCACCGGCGCCCGCCTCGCCCATCCCAACATCGTGCCGATCTACGACGTGATCGAGACCGACCAGGTGGTCTGCTTCGTGATGGCCTTCGTCGACGGCGAGACGATGGGCGCGAAGCTCCGTCGAGAGGGACCGCTCACCCCCGACGACGCCACCCGGATCCTGCGCGAGATCGGCTGGGCCCTGGCGGCGGCACACGCCGCCGGCGTGCTGCACCGCGACGTCACGGTCGACAACATCCTGATCGAGCAGCGCACCGGCCGTGCGCTGCTGGCCGACTTCGGGATCGCCGCCCCCCGAGATGGCGGCGACGCCGGTCCCCTGATCGGCACCCCGGCCTACCTCGCGCCGGAGTTGATCCACGGCGATCCGCCGTCGCCGGCGAGCGACCTCTACGCCCTCGGCATCGTCGGCTGGACCATGCTGGCGGGACGACTGCCGTTCCTCGATCAGGAGATCGCCGAACTCCTCGTCCGACAGGTGAGCGAACCGATCCCGTCGCTCGAGCGCGCCGCCCCAGGCACGCCGCGTCGCCTGGTTCGCGCGATCGAGTCCCTGGTGGCCAAGGACCCTGCCGCGCGGCCAGGCAGCGTCGAGGACTGGCTGGCGACCGTCGATGCAACGCCAGTCCGCACCACCCTCGCCTCACCGCTGGCGCGCTGGATCACGGTGCGACAACACCTGCAACCGATGTACGCCCTCGCCATCACCACGATCGGCATGCTCGGCGCCGCGATGGTGTTCCTCGCAATGGGCACCCGCATGACTGGCCTGCCCGTCGCCCTGACCGTCGGGCCGAAGCTGTTGCTCGCCGTCGGTGGCGTGACGGCGATCGTGCAACTCAGTGTCGCGTTCCGGGCAGCGCGCCGGGCTGGGCGGGCGGGATATCGCATCGAGGACCTGCGGTTGGCACTCGATCGCACCGAGAGCGAGCGCACGGCTGCCGGACCGATCTCCCCCACGATCGCCGGGCGGGTGATCCGCAGCCTCGCCAATCTGGCCGGGCTGGCGCTGGCGGGGGTGATGCTGATGGTGCTGACCGGCGGCCCCCCATCCTTCCTGTCGTTCACCGCGCGCCTCTGGCTCTGGCGGTGGTTGCTCTTCCTGCTGCCGGCGACCTGGGCCGCGCTCTGGACGCTGCGTGGCATCGGAGTGGTGGTGCCGGGTCGCCGGTTGATGCCGACCGACCGCCGCTGGCGCCTCCGGCGTGCCGTCTGGCGGTCGCACCTCGGTGCGTGGTGGTTCCGGATCGCCACGATCGGACTGGGGCGCGAGATCGCCGCCGCCTCGACCCTGCACCGACCGACCGAAATGGTGCTCGGTCTCCAGATCGCCGACCTCTGGCGCGCCCTCCCTGCCTCCTCCCGCCATGGGATCGGCGACCTTCCGGCCACGGCCGAGGCGCTCCACCGGCGCCTCGACGATGTCCGCCGACTCCTCGCGGCCCTCGATCATGATCATGCCGCCAGCCCGGAAGTGATCCAGCTCCGCGACCGACTCCTGGCCCAACGCGACGCGGCAATCGACGCGCTCGAGCAACTCCGGATCCTCCTGCTGCAGCTGGGAGGCGAATCGGCACCTGACGGCGAGCTGACTCGACGGCTCCACGACGCCCGCGAGGTCGAGACCGCCCTGCTCGAGGAACTCGGAGCCCATCGCGGCGTGCGAAGGCTCCTCGGCCGCCGGTCGCCAACCCCCGCGCCGACACCAGCCTGAGAGCGACCCTCGCCCCTTCCCCCCGGTCGGTCGACCGGTTAACTTGCTATCTATCAAGCTAGCGGAGACTGCGATGCCCCAGACGACTCGAACTCGCAACCCCGAACGCTCGCGCGCCGCGATCCTCGATGCCGCCGAGGAGCTCTTCGCGTCGCAGGGGTATCGCGAGACCTCGCTGGCCGGCGTCGGCGCCCGAGCCAGGGTCTCCAGGGGCACGCCTGGCTACTTCTTCGGTTCCAAGGAAGGCCTCTACCGCGCCGTGCTGCAGCGCTGCTTCGGCGACGCGCTCGACGCGGTCCGCAGTGGTCGGCTCCGCGCCGAGCGAAGCGGCAAGCCGGCGGTCGAGGTGCTTGCCGGTGCCGTGACCGACTATGTCGAGTTCGTCGCGGAGCACCCCAACTTCGTCCTGTTGATGCACCGCGAGGCGCTCGGCGACGGGCCGGGCGACGCACCACGCCCCGACGGGATGGCGGTGGGCGCCGAGGCGGTCGCCGCGCTGGCGCAGGAACTCGGCTATCCGGCCGAGGAGGCCTCGGCGGTGCGCCACCTGGTGCTCTCGCTGGTCGCCCTCACCTGGTTTCCCGAACTGCACCGCCACACCCTCGTGCCCTCGCTGGGGCTCGACCCCGACAGCGACACGTTCCATTCGGAGCGCCAGCGACACATCACGGCGCTCCTCGCGGCGGCCCTGCCGTCGCCTTCCCGGAGTTCGTCATGACCGACACGCTCACCGCCACACCGCCGGCACCCACCGAAGCCGAGGCCCGTGCCGTTGCAGAAGAGGCCCGCGAGAAGGAGTGGACCGCCCCGAGCTTCGTGCGCGAGCTGTTCGAGGGCCGGCTGCGGCTCGACCTGATCGATCCGTTCCCTGCCCCGACCGCCGAGGATGTGGCCCGCGCCGCGCCGTTCCTCGAGGCGCTGGGCACCTTCATGCGCGAGCGCGTCGACAGCGATGCGATCGACCGCACCGGCAAGGTGCCCGAGGAGGTGATCGACGGGCTTCGCGGTCTCGGCGCCTTCGGGATCAAGATCCCCACCGAGTACGGCGGCCTGGGCCTGAGCCAGCTCATGTACACCCGGGCGATCGGGCTGGTGACCTCGCAGGATGGTTCGCTCACCGCGCTCCTCTCGGCCTCCCAGTCGATCGGTGTCGCGGTGCCGCTGCTTCTCTTCGGCACCGAGGAACAGAAGCGGAAGTATCTCCCCCGCATCGCCGCCGGCGAGATCAGCGCCTTCGCGCTCACCGAGACCGGTGTCGGCTCCGACCCCGCCGGCCTGGCCACGTCGGCGCGTCAAGTCCGACGATGGGAGTCACTGGATCCTCAACGGTGAGAAGCTCTGGTGCACCAACGGCCCGATCGCCGGGGTGATGGTGGTGATGGCCCGGACCGGCAAGAAGATCACCGCGTTCATCGTCGAGGCCGACTGGCCCGGGGTCGAGGTGGTGCATCGGCTCGACTTCATGGGACTCAACGCCATCGAGAACGGGGTGCTCCGCTTCACCGACGTGCAGGTCCCCGCCGAGAACGTGATCTGGGGCGAGGGCAAGGGACTCAAGCTCGCGCTCACCACGCTCAACACCGGTCGGCTCACCCTGCCGGCCTCGTGCGCCTACGGCTCCAAGCGCGCGGTGCAGATCGCCCGCACCTGGGCCGCCGAGCGGGTCCAGTGGGGCCAGCCGATCGGCAAGCACGATGCGGTGGCCCAGATGCTCGGCCGGATGGCGGCCGACACCTTCGCGATGGAGGCGGTGAGCGACCTCGCTTCGCTGTTGTCCGATCGCGGCGACGCCGACATCCGGCTCGAAGCCGCGATCGCCAAGCTCTTCAACACCGAGCTCGGCGATCAGGTGATCGATCAGTGCCTGCAGATCAAGGGTGGCCGCGGCTACGAGACCGCCGACTCTCTGCGGATGCGCGGCGAGAAGCCCGATCCGGTGGAGCGCATGTATCGCGACATGCGGATCAACCGGATCTTCGAGGGCTCGAGCGAGATCATGCGGCTCTTCATCGCGCGCGAAGCGGTGGACACGCACCTCACGGTGGCCGGGCCGCTGATCGACCCGAAGAGCAGCGGCAAGGAGAAGCTGGCCGCGCTGCTTCGGTCGGCAGTGTTCTATCTCCGCTGGTACCCGGCGCTCTGGTGGCCATTCGGTGCCTTCCGCTTCGGTCGCCACGGTCGCCTGGCGCCGCACCTGCGCTTCGTCGAGCGGCGCTCGCGCAAGCTGGCGCGCACGATCTTCCACGCGATGATCCGGCTCGGCCCCAGGCTCGAGAAGCGCCAGTCGGTGCTCTTCCGGCTGGTCGATATCGGCGCCGATCTCTTTGCGATGAGCGCCACCGTGAGCCGTGCCACGGCGATGGCGAAGGATGGCAACACCGACGCCGCCGAGCTCGCCGACAGCTTCTGCCGCCACGCCCGGCGCCGGGTGGATCAGCGCTTCCGCGAGGTGTTCGGTCCCGACGACGTGGCCACCTGGAAGACCGCCCAGCGGGTGATGGACGGCGACTTCGCGTGGCTCGAGGAGGGGATGACCTGAGCATGGCCGCGCCGCTGATCGGTCTCCTCACCTGTCCCGAG
Source organism: uncultured Gemmatimonadales bacterium (assembly GCA_963817715.1). Classification (GTDB taxonomy): domain Bacteria; phylum Gemmatimonadota; class Gemmatimonadetes; order Gemmatimonadales; family GWC2-71-9; genus Palsa-1233. The sequence goes on along the minus strand of CAWFPG010000004.1, from coordinate 114,528 downwards.
TGCGGCACGGCGTCGCCGGAGCCGATGCCCACCGACGCCTGCCTGCACTTCTGGTCGTGCCCGGCCTGCCACGTGATGCTGCGGCCGCAGCCGGGCGATTGCTGCGTCTTCTGCTCCTACGGCGACCGGTGCTGTCCGCCGCGTGAGCACGAGCCCGCGCCCGACGGCTGAGTGCCCGCCGGGCGCGGCGCCCCACCTTCACGCGTCGGCTGCACCCACCCGATGGCCACGACGGAGCTGCCCGCGCCGCCAGATCAGGTAGATCGCCGGGATCACCACCAGCGTCAGGATCGTCGAGGTGATCATCCCGCCAACCATCGGCGCGGCGATCCGCTTCATCACGTCGGCGCCGGTGCCATGGCTCCAGAGGATCGGTGCCAGTCCGGCGGTGATCGCCACCACGGTCATGATCTTGGGCCGCAGCCGGTTGACCGCGCCATCCTGCACCGCCGCGGCCACATCGTCGGACCCCCGCATCTCCCCCGCACTCCGTCGGTGCTCGAACGCCTCGTCGAGGTAGATGAGCATCACCACCCCCGTCTCGGCGGCCACCCCGGCCAGCGCGATGAAGCCGACCCACACGGCCACGCTGGTGTTGTAACCGGCCAGCCAGAGGAACCACACCCCACCAACCAGCGCGAACGGCACCGAGAGCATCACGATCAGCGACTCGGTGACCCCCCGGAAGTTGAGATAGAGCAGCAGGAAGATGATCAGCAGCGTCACCGGCACCACCATGCTGAGGCGCTCGGTCACCCGCTGCATGAACTCGTACTGGCCGCTCCAGCGCATGGTGTAGCCGGCCGGCAGCGTGAGCCCCGCCGCCACGGCCTGCTGCGCGGTGCGCACGTATCCGCCCACATCCGATACGCTGATGTCCACAAATACCGTGGTCACCGGGAAGGCATTCTCCGTCTTCACCGCCATCGGTCCCTGCAACACCGTCACTGCGGCCACCTGGCCCAGCGGGATCTGTGCTCCGCTCATGGTGGGCAGGATCACTTCGCGGAGCTTCTGCACGTCGTCGCGCAACTCGCGCGGGTAACGCACGTTCACGCTGTATCGCTCGCGGCCCTCCACCGTGGTGGCCACGTTCATGCCGCCCACGGTGGCCATGATGGCGTCGTGGATCTCGCCCACGTTGAGGCCGTAGCGGGCCGCCTCGGCGCGGTCGATGTTGATGTCGATGTAGTAGCCCGACACTCCCCGCTCGGCGAAGGCGCTGCGGGTACCCGGCACGCCCTGCATGATCCGTTCGACCCGCTCGCCCAGCATCTGCAGTGTGTCGAGATCGGGACCGAAGATCTTGATGCCGACCGCGGTCCTGACGCCGGTCGCCAGCATGTCGATGCGCCCCTTGATCGGCATCGTCCACGCATTGGTCACCCCTGGCAGCCGCACCGCGCTGTCCATCTGCGCCAGCAGGCCGTCGTAGGTGAGCCCGTCGCGCCACTCGTCCTCGGGCTTGAGCGTGATGGTGGTCTCGTACATGTCGAGCGGTGCCGGATCGGTGGCGGTCTGGGCCCGTCCCGCCTTGCCGAGCACCCGCTCGACCTCGGGGAAGGAGGCCAGCACGCTATCCTGGTGTCGCATGATCTCGATCGCCTTGGCGATCGACACCCCGGGCACGGTGGTCGGCATGAAGAGCACCGACCCCTCGTGGAGCTGGGGCATGAACTCGCTGCCGAGTCGGCGCCAGGGGAGCACCGTCGCTGCCATCACCAACACGCCGACCGCCACGACCAACCAGGGTCGGCGAAGCGTGAAGGTGATCACCGGTCGGTAGAGACGCTGCAGCAGTCGGTTGACCGGGTTGCGTCGCTCCGGCATGATCCGACCGCGGATGAAGAAGCCCATCAGCGCCGGCACCAGGGTGATCGACAGCAGCGCCGAAGCCGCCATCGCGAACGTCTTGGTGAACGCCAACGGCTTGAAGAGCCGGCCCTCCTGCGCCTCGAGCGCGAAGACCGGCAGGAAGCTGCAGGTGATGATCAGCAAGGAGTAGAACAGCGGTGGGCCGACCTGGCGGGCGCTCTCGAGCGCCACGTCCCAGCGCGATCGACCCGGTGCGGCGCGCTCCAGGTGCTTGTGCATGTTCTCGATCATCACGATCGCGCCATCGACCATCGCCCCGATCGCGATGGCGATGCCGCCCAGGCTCATGATGTTGGCATTGACACCGATCAACCGCATCACAATGAACGACATCAGGATGCCGACCGGCAGCACCACGATCGCCACCAGCGCCGAACGGACGTGCAGCAGGAAGAGGATCGTCACCAGTGCCACGATCAGCGACTCCTCGAGCAGCTTGTCGCGCAGGGTGTCGATCGCCCGGTGGATCAGGTCGCTGCGGTCGTACGCCACGTGCAGCCGCACCCCGGCCGGCAGCGAGGCCTCGATCTCGGCCAGTCGGACCTTGACCGCCTCGATGGTCTTGAGCGCATCGGAGCCATAGCGCATCACCACGATTCCGGCCACGACCTCGCCGTCGCCGTCGAGCTCGGCGGCGCCACGCCGGGGCGCCGGACCGACCTGCACCGTGGCCACGTCGGCCACCCGGATCGGGGTGCCGTTGTCGGCCACGCCGAGCGACACGTTCTCGATGTCGGCGGTGCCCTTGAGGTAGCCCAGGCCGCGGATCATGTACTCACGGCCGCCCATCTCCAGCACCCGGGCGCCGATGTCCTTGTTGTGGTCGGCGATCGCCGCCGCGACCCGGGTCACCGGGATATTGAAGGCCCGGAGCCGCTCGGGATCGACATCGACCTGGTACTGCCGCACGAACCCGCCGAGGGAGGCGACCTCGGAGACGCCGGGCACCGCCGTGAGCTGGAAGCGGATGTTCCAGTCCTGCAGGCTCCGCAGCTGCGCGAGGTCCAGGGAGTCCGACTCGAGCGTGTACTCGAACACCCAGCCCACGCCGGTGGCATCGGGGCCGAGCGACGGCTCGACACCGGTCGGCAACTGTCGCTTCACGCCGTTGAGGTATTCGAGGACCCGCGACCGGGCCCAGTAGATGTCGGTGCCGTCCTCGAAGATCACGTACACCAGGCTGAGCCCGAAGAACGAGTAGCCCCGCACCACTCGCGCCCCGGGCACCTTGAGCATCTCCGAGGCGAGCGGGTAGGTGATCTGGTCCTCGACGATCTGTGGCGCCTGGTCGCTGAAGTCGGTCTGGACGATCACCTGCACGTCCGACAGGTCGGGAATGGCATCGAGGGGGGTGGTGCGCACGGCCCAGAGGCCGGCCACGATGAGGCCAGCGGTGCCGAGCAGCACCAGCATGCGGTTGCGGATCGACCAGGCGATGATCCTAGTGATCATGGCTCGGCTCCTGTGCGGGGGCCGGGGTCGGGGTCGGTTCTGCCGCGCCGTGCTGCATGCCGGGCATGGTGCCACCCGACGAGCCGAGGCGCGACTCCGCATCGATCAGGAAGTTGGCCGATGCGACGATCGTCTCGCCCTCGGCCAGCCCGCTCAGCACTTCGACCTTGTCGGCCGAGCGACCGCCGAGCACCACCTCGCGTGGTTGCAGCATGCCCGCCGTGTCGCGCACGAACACCAGGTTGCGGGTGCCGGTCACCACCACCGCGGCGCGCGGCACCACGATCACGTCGCGGCCGATGATGGCGTCGAAGAAGATCGTGGCGAACATCCCCGGTTTGAGCTGCAGGCCCGGATTGGGCACCGTCAACCGCACCCGGTTGGTGCGGCTCACGGCATCGACCGTCGGGTAGATGAAGCTCACCCGCCCCATCAGGTGCTCACCGGGCCGCGCAGCGATCTCGATGTGGACCTGCATCCCCTCGGTGACCAGCGCGAGGTCCTGCTCGAACACCTCCCCCTCGACCCACACCTCGCGCAGATCGGCGATCTGGTACAGCCGCTGTCCCGGCATCACCCGCTGCCCCTCGAGCACGTCCTTGGCCAGCACGATGCCGCTCACCGGCGACGCGAGGGTGAGGGTCCTGGTCACCACGCCGGCACTCGCCAACTGGGCGATCTGGGCCTCGGAAATGTCCCAGTACTGCAACCGGCGGCGGGCGGCGTCGAGCGTCGACCTGGCGCTGGTCCATGCCTCGCCGTCACTCGGGGAGAGCCCCGCCACGAGCCGCTGGGCGGTGAGGAATTCCTCCTGTGAGGCGACCAGGGTCGGGCTGTAGATGGCCAGCAGCGGCTGCCCCTGGCGCACCGTCTCGCCAGTGGTGTTCACCATCAGTCGCTCGACGAAGCCCTCGATCTTGGGCGTGATGTCGACGAGGTTCGGCTCCGGCGCCTGGATGGTTCCCACCGTCCGGACCGTCTTGCCGATCGTCTCCCGGGTGACCGTGGTGTAGACCACGCCAAGGGCCTCCTCCTCGCCCTCGCTGAGATGCACCGCCTGGCGCACCGCCATCCCGGCCGTGTCCATGGCCCCCTGGGTTCCGCCGGCCTGCATCTTGGCGTGCTCCTCGGGCGTCATGCCCGCCATCGCCGACTCGGGCGCGCTCTTGCCGCAAGCGGCCAGCACCACCAGCGCCGCGGCGCCTAGAGTCATCATCGATCGGGTCATCGGTCCATCCCCCCAACGCCCAGCAAGGCGTCGATTCGGGCCACGGCCTGGTGATACTGGGCGGTCAGGTGCACCAACTCGATCTCGTAGCGGTTCACGGTCATCTCGCTCTCGACCAGCGTGCTGTAGTCGACCTGGCCGACACGATAGGCCGAGAGTGCGGCCTCCACGCCGGCGCGGGCCTGCGGCAGGATGGCGGTGGTGTAGAGCGTGCCGAGCGCGCGTGCCTGCTCGGCGTCGGCCCGCGCCTCGGTGAGGGCCGCGAAAGTCTCGTTGGCGAGTTCGCCAGCGAGCGCACGTTCCATGGCCTCGGTCGCGGCCATCTCGCGCCGCAGTGGTGCCTGCCTCGACCCCGACCAGATCGGCAGGGTGATCCCCACCATCAGCGTCGCCATGTCGTCGTATTGCGGTCGTTGCCCGTAGGCGATGGCGATCCTGAAGTCGGGATAGCTCTCGCGGCGGGCGGCCTGGTAGCCGACGGCGGCCACCGCGAATCCGTTCGTCGGCGGCCCGGATCGCCGGACGCTGGGCAGTGGCGATGGACATGAGGGAGTCGACCGCCGCGATTGCACCCGCCGATCGCCGGCAACTCCAACGCGCCGACCGGTGCCGCAACACCGCGCCCCAGCAGCGCGTTGAGCCGGGCGGCCCCGGCGATCCGCGTCTGTTGCAGCACCGTGAGCTGTTCGGTGACCTGAGCCACGGCCACCTGGGCGCGAAGCACATCCTGCTGGGGACTCTCGCCCACGGCATACCGGGCCTGCGACACGTCGAAAAAGCTTCGCAGCAGTTCGCGGGTGCGCGACAGGATCGCCACCGACCGATCGATCGACGCCAGCGCGTAGTAGCGCCCCGTCACCCCACTCGCGAGGCTCACCTCGGCCTCGGCCACCCCATAGGTCGCCGCCGAGGCCCGGGCAGCAGCCTGGTCGCGCGCGAGCCCGCGCTTGCCGGGCCAGGGCAGCACCTGACTCACCTGGACCTGATTCATCGTCATCGGCTCGTCGGCACCGAACCCGGACCAGGGACGATTCATCAGCCCGAGCGAGAGCTCCGGATCGGGAAGCGCCCCGGCCTGGGGGATCCGCTCCGACGCGGCATCGGCCGCGAGTCGGGCCGCGGCGAGCGACGGATTGGCGCGAAGCGCCTCCGCCACCGCGTCGGAGAGACGAAGGGTGTCGGGCGGCGCCTGGCCGATCAGGGGCGGTGGCCAGAACGCGACGATGGCCAGCGCGAGGAACACCGCGCCCAGGCATGTGGCCCCGCGACTCGGCACGCCCGGCAACACCGGAGACCCGGCACAGGGAACAGACAGGATTGGCATGATCTCGATCCCGCGGCGACAACGCCGCGATACATCAGGTGAAGCCCCACGGCGTGGCCGAGGGACACATCACGATCAGGGGATGTGCGAGATCAGGCTTTCGGTGGGTGGAACGGCGAGGCGGGGAGTGCGCTCTCGGGATTCTCGACCGGCGCCTGCATGGCGGCTGCGATCGATGGGCTGGCCTGGGCCAGTGGCATGGTCACCGCGACCACGGCGGCCGCAGTTGAAGTGCATGCCTGGGAGGCGAGGCACTCATCGGCCATGGAGTGATCGTGCTGGGTCTCACCGGTCATGGCACGGTGGTCGGCCGGTCCGGTGCAGTGGTGGGACGCCGCCATCGCATGGTGATGCTGGCAGGCCGCCGCGGCCGCGAGCGGCTGCAGCTGGACCAGGCACATCGCAAGCACCACGACCAGACGGGGCATGTCCTCAAAATAGCGCCCGATGGCGTGGCGGCATAGGGGATTCCCCTACCCGGCCGCAGGGCGAGGAGGGGAGCTCCCGGATAGCTTTCGCTCCTCCACCCGGACCCCGGAGCCACGATGTGGAATGAACGCTACGCGACCGACGAGTTCATCTACGGCACGGCACCGAACGACTTTCTCGCCGAGCACGCGGGGATGCTGACTGGCCCGGTGCTCTCGCTCGCCGAGGGCGAAGGGCGGAACGCCGTGTACCTGGCCTCGCTCGGTCTCGACGTGCTCGGCGTGGACGGATCGGAGGTGGGACTCGCCAAGGCGCAGGCGCTGGCAGGGCGGCATGGCGCGACGATCCGAACCCAGGTCGCTGATCTCGCCACCTTCGAACCCGAAGCCGATCACTACGGCGCCGTCGTCTCGATCTGGGCCCACCTGCCCAGCGCGATCAGGACGCGGCTCTACCCGCTAGTGGAGCGCTCGCTGCGACCGGGCGGCCTCCTCCTGCTCGAGGCCTACAGCGAGGCCCAGCTCGCCCGCGACACCGGCGGGCCCAAGGACCCCGACAAGTTGATGACGCAGGAGAAGATCACCCGGGAGTTCCCCGGTCTCGAAGCTGGTCCTGCTCCAGGAGGTTGATCGCGAGGTCCGGGAGGGATCCGGCCACACCGGGCTCGCATCGGTGGTGCAGTTCATCGGGCGGAAGCGGAGCTGACCGGCTCGCCGGTCGTCCCCGCCGGCCGCACGATCACCTGATGGTGGCCGCCGTCGTCGTGCAGGGCGATGGCGCCATCATCCGATGACACGCCGTCGACCGTCGTGAGGGCTCCCTCGCGCCCCACCCGCGCCGGCGACTCGACCCGGATCGCGTAGCGGCTTGCCCCGTGCCGGTAGTCGATCTCGAAGTGATCCCAATCATCCGGAACCCGCGGATCGATCACCAATCGGTCGCCCCGGCGCGTGAAGCCCAGCAGCGACTCCAGACCGACCCGGTACATCCAGCTCGCCGAACCGGTGTACCAGGTCCAGCCGCCACGTCCCGCCTGACCCTCGGCGGTGTAGACGTCGGCAGCCACCACATAGGGCTCCACCCGATACCGCTCCACTGACTCGGCCGACGTGGCATGGGTGAGCGGATTGAGCATCCGGAAGAGGGCCATCGCCCGGTCGCCATCGCCCAGCATTGCCGTGGCCTGCACGGTCCAGAGCGCCGCGTGGGTGTACTGCGCGCCGTTCTCCCGGACGCCCGGCAGGTAGCCCTTGATGTAGCCGGGATCGAGGTGGCCATCATCGAACGGCGGCGCGAGCAGCATGATCAGCCGCAGGTCGGTGCGCACCAGTCGCGCCTCGACCGATGCCATCGCCCGCCGTTGCCGGTCGGGGGCACCGGCACCAGAGATCACGCTCCAGCTCTGGGCGATCGCATCGATCTGGCAGGCCTCCCCATCGGCGGTGCCGAGCGGGGTGCCGTCGTCGAAGTAGGCGCGACGATACCAGGCGCCATCCCAGCCGTGTTCCTCCACCGCGTGCCGGTACCCCTCCGCGAGGCCCAGCAGCTCAGCGCTGGCGCTCCGTATCGCCGCGCTGATTGGCATGCACCGCGAAGTCGCGGCAGGTCCGGATCAGGAACCAGGCCAGCCAGATGCTCTCGCCTCGTCCCTCGATCCCGACGCGCGAGAAGCCGTCGTTCCAGTCGCCGGTGCCGATCAGCGGCAGGCCATGACCCCCACGGGTGCACGCACGCCGCAGCGCCCGAACGCAATGCTCGTAGACGCTGCCGTCCTCGTCGGTCACCGTGGGCAGGTCGTAGATCTCGTGCTCGCCCGGTTGCAGCTCGCGCATCCGGAGGAATGGCACCCGCTCGTCGAGCACGCGCTCGTCACCGCTGGTCAGCACGTAGTGGTCCACCACGTGCGGCAACCAGGCCAGGTCATCGGAGAAGCGGGTCCGCACCCCGCGGCCGGTGTGCGGGTGCCACCAGTGTTGCACATCGCCCTCGAGGAACTGTCGCGAGGCCGCCCGCAGCAGGTGTTCACGGGCCACCGACGGCTCGGCGTACACGAAGGCCATGCAATCCTGGAGCTGGTCGCGGAAGCCGTACGCCCCACTGCTCTGATAGAGCCCCATGCGCGCCCACATCCGGCTCGACAGGGCCTGGTAGAGCATCCAGCGGTTCATCACGGCATCGAACTCCGGGTCGGGTGTCCGGACCGTGATCACCGACAGTCGCTGCTCCCACGCCTCGCAGTTGGCCTCGATCGCCCGGCCGACCTCGGCCGCCGAGTCGAAGCGGGCCATCGCCTCGATGGCCGCCTCCTCGCCAATCGCTGCCCCGAGCAGCACCGCCACCTCGCGCTGTTCTCCCGGCTCGAGCACCAGTGCCACCTGTAGCGCGGCACAGGGATCGAGCCCGGCACCGATGCGACCGCCGAGGGCGTTTCGCCGCAACGCGGCCGGATCGGCCAGGGTGCCGTGGCGTCCCACGAACTCCCGACGATCCGCCGTGTATGACCGCACCGGCTCGGTGATGGCGAGGAAGGCCACGTGCTCGCGGAAGGACGGATCGAAGCGGTTGCGGGCCAGTATGGCGCGAGAGGCTCCCACGTATTCGGTCCGCACCTGCGGCCAGCTCACCTCGCGACGCACGCCGAGGGTCCATTCGGCATAGGCGGTGAGCGACAGTGTGCGCCGCTCTTGACCGTGATTGGTCACCGTCAGCACCGAACACTTGATCGCCGCATCCACTGGCAACCCCACGGTGAGCGTGGTCGCGATGTCGCCGTGCCGATGATGGAACGTTGAACGCCCCGGGGCGTGCTCCACGTCGTAGGCCTCGGGGCCACGCACCGGTGCCGGCGTGGCGCTCCACAAGTCTCCGCTGGCGTCGTCGTGCAGGTAGATGACGTCGCACGCCGGGTCGGTCACCGGGTCGTTGTGCCAGGGTGTGAGGCGGTAGAAATAGGCGCTGTCGGCCCAGGTGCACCCCGCTCCGCGCTCCGAGACCAGGAAACCACCGTGGGGATTGGCGATCACGTTGACCCACGGAGCCGGGGGAACCTGATCCCCCGCCACGTGAATACGGTAGTTGCCGGCGCGGGTGAGTGCTCCATGCCCATTCCCCGCCGCGATCTCCTGGTCGGCTGCCACCGGCGGCGGCGGCGGTGCCGGCGCCGGCGGTCGGGGCCGCACCCGGCGTTCGATGTAATGGGGCACCAGCGACTCCTCCACCTCATGATCGGCTCGGACCACCACGGGGGGCACGATCCGGTCGAGCGGCCGACCGTCACAGGGCACATGGACCCGTGCGGTCGCGGAAAGCATCAGGAAGTCGGCGGCTTCGAAGGTGTCGCGGCGGCGGAGGAAGACCCCCCCGGGTTGATCGATGCTCGAGGCGTCACTGGCGGCGTGCATTTCCGCCTCGATCGCCTGGCGGACCTCCTGCAGGTAGTCGTGCGGATGGGAGATGACGACCACCAGGTCGACCCGCAGTCCATGCCGACGCCAGAAGCGGTGCGCCTCGAAGAGTTCGCGCAGGGTGGCCAGCCCCTTCATCCCGTCGATCACCGCGAGCAGGATCGGCAGGTCGCCCGAGATGCCGTGGGCCCACAGGCGCTGCTGGTCGCCGTGGTTCCGTCGCAACTCGTCGTCGGGCGGGCGCAGGGCATCGCGTCCGTACAGGAGATGGCCGGCGATCTCCTGGAAGGTCGCCGCCTGGCGGCTGCCGATGGCCCAGTCGCGCAGGTCGATCTGGGTCGCCATCCAGGCGAGATCGAGCGCCCGCTGGCTGGCGTGCGGGTCGCGGTAGCGATCGGCGAGTTCGAAGGCCCGCAACCGCGAGTCGGCGACCAGGGTGGTGAAGGCCACCGTCACCGACTCTCCGCTGGCCACCCGGACACGAGTGCGAAGCGACACGATCGGGTCGAGCACCGCGCCGACCGTATCCGCCTGCGGCCCCTCCCGTTCCATGGCCTGCGGACACCGGATGGTGCGACCCCGTCCGATGAACCGTTCCCGGCTGGTCTCGCAACTCACCCGCCCGATCGTCGCTGGCCCGCTGTCCACCACGTGCACGCACCACGGTGCCGACTCATCGGCGCGGCGCGGTCGCCGTCGGGCGGTGATCGCCGAACACCAGGCATGCCATTCGGTCTCGACGAAGAGTGCGGCAAACGCCGGATGCAGGGCGTCGGTGTCCGCCGGTCCCATCACGACCTCGGCGTAACTGGTCAGCTCGAACTCGCGCACACCCGAGCTGTGGTTGGTGAGGGTGATTCGACGCACCTCGGCCGCGTCGGCCGGGACCACCACGATCTCGGTACGGGTCTCCACCGGCCCATCGACCCGATGGAGGGCCACGCGATCCGGCGCGAAATGGGCGTGATACTCGTCGGCCTCGGCCCCGGTGGGCTGGAAGCCGGCCGACCACGTCCGCCCGGCAGTCACATCGCGGATGTAGCAGAACTGGCCGGTGTCGTCGGCCGTGCCATCGGCCTGCCAGCGCGTCACGGCCAGCTCGTTGTAGCGGCTGAACCCGCCGCCGGCGTGAGTCACCATCACCGTGTACGGCAAATCGCCGAGCAGGGCGACCCGCGGCTGTGGCGTCTCGGTCGAGTCGATCCGGCGCACGACCTCAGGTTCGGACGCGACGCCGGTCTCGGGCAGTTCGGGACGAGGGCCGGGAGCGTCCTGGACCCGCAACCGTCGCGGCACCCGTTCCTGCAGCAGGAGCTCGGCCGCCCGCACCCGCGGGTCACGGTGAAACCGCCGTGACCAGAGATCTCCGCACAACAGGTTGGTGAACGCCACGATCGTCATGCCGGCGTGATGGGCCATGACGGTGCGCACCATCGCGAAGCGGGCCCCCGGCGGGTGGCGGGTGAAGTCGAGCGCGTCCCAGAAGCCATGAGGCCCCAGGGCGTTCTTCGCCTCCAGCCGGGCCAGGTTGGTCATCGCGCTGTTCGGCACCAGCATCGCTGCCAGGGCCGAGGCGTAGGGCGCCACCACGAGGTCGCGCCCCATGCCGCGACGCAGGGCCAGCTCCGGGACCCCGAATGCCCGGTACTGGTAGGTGAGCTGCTGGTCGCGGAGGTTGTAGGCGCTCTCGCTCACCCCCCACGGGACGCCCCGCTCGTGTCCGTATGCCACCTGGCGCCGGATGGCGCCGCGGTCACTCTGGTCGAGCAGCGTGCCGGGGAACGACTTCATCACCAGGAGCGGCATCAGGTACTCGAACATGCTGCCGCTCCACGACACCATCATCGGCACGCCATCGCGTCGCACCAGTCCCCTGCCCAGCCGGAACCACGACTCCACCGGCGCCTGGCCCAGGGCGATGGCCACGAACGAGGCGAGCCGGGCCTCCGAGGCGAGCAGGTCGTACGACGCGCTGTCGCAGCTGTTGGTGTCCGGGTGGTAGCCGATCGTGAACAGCTTGCTGTTCCGGTCCAGCAGGAAGTGGAAATCCATCTCGCGCACCAGCGACTCGGCCTGGTCGGCCAACAGGCACAACCGGTCGCGCGGCACCACCCCATCGGCCTCGTCGTCGGGACACGCCGCCAACTCCAGGCAGGCCTGCCGGAACGCCAGCAGGTGACCGGCCAGGTTGCCGCTGTCCACCGTCGAGATGTAGCCCGGTTCGAGTACCCGCAGGTCGTCGATTCCATACCAGTTGTAGAAGTGGCCCCGAAATCTCGGCAGGGTCTGGAGCGTGGCCATGGTCCGATCGAGTCGGTCGGTCATGTCGCCCAGGGCGATCAGCCCAAGATCGTTGGCGCTCACGGTGGCCAGCAGCTGCAGCCCGATGTTGGTCGGCGACGTGCGCATGGCGATGACTTCACCGGGATCCGCCTGCACATTGTCCGGCACCAACCAGTGTGTCTCCGCAGTCACGAACTGGTCGAAGTACCGCCAATGGCGATCGGCGTATTCCCGAGCCCGGCGTTGACCACTGGCGTCGAGCGTCTCCGGTGCGGGCGAACGCCCCAGCCAGACGGCGAGGAACGGTGCCAGCAGCCAGACCGTGGTGATCGGCCAGATCGCCACCAGGTAGGGCCACAGCCTCTCGGCCGGTGGTCCCACCACGCCGGCGCGCCAGGCGGCGACCGCGGTCATCGTCACCGCGAGTCCGGTGACCAGGACCAGTGCCGGTGCCATCGCCCGCCAGGTGGCGCGCGTGGAGTTCACCGTCACCCGTTCCACCTGTGCGGCCGACTGCCACTGCAGCAGGTGTCGCCGAGTGATCGTCACCCGGATGAGGGTGCGGAGGATCGCGTCGGCCGACAGCCAGGCCTGGTGCGGCAGGAACGCCACCGCGAGCCCGAACTGCCGCAGCGAATTGCGCGCATCGGCGGCGAGTGCCTGGTAGTAGGCACGCCACGACCGGTCGGTCGGCGGCCGGATGCCGTGCAGCAGCAGCGAGATCGCCCAGGGGGCACCGATCGCACCGAGCCCCAGCAGGATCCACCGAATCGGTTCGCCGGGAAGGAGGCCCCAGCCGGCCACGAACAGTGCCAGCTGGGCAAGCTCCACCGTGCTGCGACGCAGGTTGTCGAGGATCTTCCAGCGCGAGAGGAGCGGCAGCCGGTTCGGTTCGCGCCCTGCCGGGCCGGGCACCCGCGGGCCCAGCCATGGCAGCAACTGCCAGTCACCGCGGATCCACCGGTGCTTGCGGCGCGCATGGGCCAGATAGGTCGCCGGGTATTCGTCGTAGACGATGATGCCGGTCGCCAGCCCGGCGCGAACGAAGTTGCCCTCGATCAGGTCATGCGACAGCAGGGTGTTCTCGGGAAAGCGGCCGTGGGTGGCCTCGGCGAAGGCCTCGACGTCGTAGATCCCCTTGCCGGTGAAGCTTCCCTCACCGTAGAGGTCCTGGTACACGTCCGAGACGGCGGTGGTGTACGGATCCACCCCCGGCAGCCCGGCATGGATCGTCGCGAAGCGCGACCGGCCAGCGCTCGCCAGCGACACACCGACCCGCGGCTGGAGGATGCCGTACCCGGCCACGATCCGGCCCTGGTCCGCGTCGTAGACGGCCCGATTGAGCGGGTGAGCCATGGTGCCGATCAATTCCGCCGCCGCCCCCTGTGGCAGCATCGTGTCGGCGTCGAGCGTGATCACATAGCGAAGTGACTCGAGGCCCTCGGTGTCGCCCACGATGCGGTGGAATGCCGCCCGACCGCCGCCGCGCACCAGGCGATTGAACTCCGCCAGCTTGCCGCGCTTGCGTTCCCACCCCATCCAGCATCCTTCGCCCGCATTCCAGCGCCGCGGTCGATGGAGCAGGTGGAAGACCTCGCCAGCGTCCTCGCTGTAACGCGCGTTGAGTTCCCGGACCCCGCTTGCTGACGCATCGAGGAGGGCCGCGTCGTCGGGCATCACCTCGCGCTCGGCGTCGGTGAAGTCGCTCAGGATGGCGAAATGCAGCCCACCCTCACGATTGGCCAGGAAGAGCACCTCGAGATCCTGCAGCGCCGTCTCGACGTCAGCGAGTGTGGCGAAGAGGGTGGGCACCACGACCGCCGTCGCGAGCTCGGCCGGAATGCCGTCGTCGCCGACATTGATCCTCGGCAACACCCGGGGAGGGAGGACGGCCGTGACCACCTGGTTGATGGCACTGATCCCGATGTCCCAGGCGGGCAGGAAGGTGAACAGCAACACGATCGGCCACGCGATCAGGGTGCCCCCGACCTCGGCGAGCAACCCGACCACGATGAGCGCCAGCACGGTGAAGGTGATCAGCCCGCCCACCAGCACCGTGTCGGGATGGTCACGGAACCAGCGCAGGATCCGCTCGGGCAAGACGGGCACGCTCCCCGCGGCTCGCTCCAGCGCCGGCAGCCCGTCATCGATCAGGAAGTAGCCCACATGGCGACGCCGCATGGCAGCGGTCGAGCCGGTGGAGCTCTCGACGGCCATCCTGATCGCGAGTTCAGCGACCACCACCTCACCCCGACCACTGCGCCGGGCGATTCGCTCGACCGCGTGCCGATATCGGTCGCGCGTGCCGAAGCTCATCCGAGGATAGTCGCCCGTGGGGTCACGCCGGAGCACCGCCTCCATGGCGCTCTGCCGCTCCACGAACTGTCGCCAGTCGCGGCGACCGATGCTCCGCAGGCTGGTGATGCTGTTGGCCATCATGATCTGGGTGTGCGCCACCCGCTGGGTGGCTTGCGCTGCGGCATCCTCCGGCCGTCGCCCATCATCCTGCATCCACCGCTCGAGCCAGACCAGCGCCGGGGAGGCGCCACTGGCCAACCGCAGCTGACCCAGCAACCGGGAGAGGAACACCGAGGTGTGATGCTCTCGGAACGCCGTCACCTCGGAGAGCGCCAACGCCACACCCGGTCCACCCTCGCTGGACACCGCCAGGATCCGTTCCACCCACCGATCGGCCAGGGCAAGCTCGTCGAGACGGTCGAGGGTGCGAAGCGTCATGCGCCGGATATTCTCGATCAGGCCGAGCCGAAGCATCGCCGGCAGCGCCCAGAGCTCGCCGATCACCAGCGGCGTGACCTCCTGGTACGCCTCCACGAAGAGATCGACGTTGTCGAGATCGACCCGTCCCTCGGAGTGCGAGATCAGCGCAATCGCCAATTCGTACACGCGCGGGTATCCGCGGAGAACCCCGCTGGCCAGCTCGGGCAGCTCGCGGTAGAAGCGCCGGGGCAATGCCTCCCGCGCCTCCTGCATGTGGTCCTGGATCAGGTGGTAGTTGTCGAGCAGCCACTCGCCGGAGGGATCGATTTCCCCCCCGTCGGCACCGTGACGACTGATACGGATGTAGGCGCTGTCGAGGATGCGGCGGGTGCTGTCGAGTCGGGCCGGCAACCGGGCACGCGGATCGAACCGCCGGCTCGGAGTGAGCACCTGACCCCGAGCCACCGCCCGGGCCCGTTCCGCCAGGTGCTCGGCCCCGAGCAGGTCGCCGTGGATCGGGCCCGAAAGGATCTCGTCGACCGGGTCTGGGGTCCTGCGCAGCACGGCCCGAAGCCGTTGCTGGATGGTGGTCATGGCCCTGCCCATCGGGAGGGGGCCATCACGCAGGGACCGCGGCGCGGAGCCGACGCGAACAGCCTTCAGGTACTGCCCTGAAAACTAACGCATCGGCCCCGACGGGGATCGAGCGCCCCCTGTGTTGTCGCGCTCCCGCAGCACCACCGCCGCGGCCATGGTGCCGGTCACGTTCGCGGTAGTGCGGAACATGTCGGGAATCGTGTCGACGCCGAGCAGGATCCCGATCCCCTCCACCGGCAGCCCCACCGACAGCAGCACCGGCGCCATGATCAGGATCGAGCCGCCGGGGATCCCCGGCACGCTGAAGGTGAGCAGCACCGAGGTGAGCCCGATGGTGATGAACTGGGTCGGCTCGAGCACCACGCCGTAGAGTCGGGCGATGAAGAGCACCCCGACCGGCAACGCCACCGCGCCGCCGAGCCGGAAGAGCGACGCCGAGAACGGCAGGAAGAAGCCGGTCATCCGCTCCGAGAGGCCGAGGCCGGTGGCGCCGTCGATCAGCGCGGGGAGTGCCGCCAGCGACGAGCGGGCCGACACCGCGATCCCCTGCCCCGGCGCCAGCGCACGGGCGAAGTCGCCGATCGGCACCCCGCGCATCGCCGCGAGCGGATAGCAGAGCAGGATCGCCACCAGCGAGAGCGCGGCGGTGACCACCACGTACGCCGCCACGGCACCGAGCGCGGTGGTGCCGAGCCGGAGCGCCAGTGGCACCGCCAGGGCGAACACGCCGATCGGTGCCAGCGCCAGCACGCCGCGCACCACCATGATGGTGACCGAACCAACCGCCTCGGCGGCGCGTTCGAGTCGCTGTCGGGTCTCGACGGGCAGCCGGGTGGCGGCCGCACCGAACATCAGCGTCGCCACGATGATCGGCAGCATCGCGCCATCGGCCGCGGCGCGGACCAGGTTGTTGGGCATCAGCGCCACCAGCCAGTCGCGGAAGCTCGGCATCGCCGCGGCCGGGGCGCTGCTCCCGGCCCGGAGCGTCTCGGCGGTGGCGGGATCGATGTTGATGCGGGCGAAGATCGGCGGCGCCACGAGCAGCGTCATGATCGCCACGATCACCAGCAGCACCACGAAGAAGATCACCCCGCGAAGCCCCAGGGTGCCGAGCCCCTGACCGCCCTGGCTCACCCCGGTGAAGAGCAGCGTGATCACCAGCGGCAGCACCACCATCTGCAGCGCCCGGGTCCAGAGCGTGCCGATCGGTTCGATCCAGGTGGCGATCACCTGCCATTCGGGCGGCAGGACACTGGCGAGGGCGATGCCGAGCGCCAGGCCAGCAACGAGACCGAGCAGGACCTTGGTGGTGAGGGACATGGAGCCTCGAGGGACGAGATACGAGATGCGAGATACGAGATACGAGATACGAGATGCGAGATGCGAGTGAATGCGAGATACCAACAGGGTCACACGGGTTGGGACTCGATAGTGGGCCGTCAACGGCTTGGCCGCAAGAGGTGGCGGCTCCGGCGGAAAGCTGCCATCCTTGGACCGTGACCCGCTTCCTCCCCGCCCTCTCCACCGCCGCCGCGCTGCTCGTCGGATGCGCCCCGGAGGCCGCGCCGCCCCCGCGGCCACCACTCGACCCGGTGGCCTATGCCGCCGATGTCGCGACATGGACCGCATGGCGTGACTCGATGGTGCAGTCGGCCGCCGGTCCGCTGGCGCAGGTCGGACTCTGCCATCCCGACGAGACGGGACTTCCGATCACCATGGGAAGCGACCCGTCGAGCGGCTGTGTGATCCCCGGGCCGCATGCCGCGGCCAACGCCGGCCAGCTGGTGGCCCATGGCGACACGCTCACCTTCGAGCCCACCGGCGCGTTCGCCTGGGGTGGCACGCCCGAGGCCGCCGCAGTGGGGATGCTGGCCATCAAGGATCGCCCGGAGATCTACGGCGCCCAGGGATGGCTCGGCCCGGTGCGCTTCACCAGTCGCTGGTCCGATGGCGCGATCACGGTGTGGATCATCGATACCCTCGCCGCGGCGCGCACGGCGTTCAACGGCATCGAGCGGTGGCCGGTGGACACGGCGTGGCGATTCCCGGCGCGATTCACGCCGGCGAGCGGCGAATGGCGTCGGGTGCCGACGGTGCGCGGCTTCGAGCTGCCGCGCGAGGTGGCGGGCCGGGTGACGATCGACTTCCAGGGCGAGACGCGCGAGCTGATCGCACTCACCAAGGGGCGCAATGCCACCGACATGCTGGTGGTGATCCGCGACGCCACCAGCGGCGACGGCAGCTATCCGGCCGGGCGCTTCGTGGATGTGCCGCTGCCCGATTCGCTGGGCCGCACGGTGGTCGACTTCAACCGGGCCCGCAATCCCGACTGCGCCTTCACCGACGCGTCACCCTGCCCGCTGCCGCCGCCCGAGAACCGCTTCGACGTGGCGATCACGGCGGGGGAGAAGGTGTATCACAGGAAGTGAACAACCGACTGAACCACTGGTGGCCGGTTGGCACGAGTGGCCTCTCGATGGACGTGGCCCCGTCCGGATGAGCCCAGTCGGCGAAGCGGCCCCTGCCCAGCCGAAACGTGCAGCGCAGCGAACCTGCGGCTTCCTCGCTGCCTCATGCGTCAGCATTCCTCCACGGACCCCCTCGCAGCGCGGGTCATCAGAGGTTCACCCCGGGCCCGACCACGGCCCACATCAGGATGACTGTCGCCACCGCCGCCACCATGAGCCAGCTCGAGGCGGCCGTTGGCCCATCGGGAGCCGATGCTCGGCGCGGCACGAGTCGCGCCGCGGCAAACAACGGGCCGAATGCGCCGACGACGACTCCGAGTGCAAGCGCGCTGCTCCGCGACAATCCGGTCGGGCTGACCAGGACCGAGCCGAGTACGAGCACGGTCGCCGTCGCGGCACTGATCCACAGAATGCGCCGGGCTTCCCGAACCCGGGCTCCTGGCTCGCCGTCCGGGACCATCGAAGCGAGGCCGGCACCCGCAAGTCGCACAACGAGAACCATGCCCACCAACCCTGCACCGCCGATCAAGACCCGGGCGACTCCGGTCTGTGGCACAGCATGCAGCACGGTCATCCAGTCTCCATAACCGGTCACCGCCTCGAACAGCATCTTGGTGACAACCAGCATGCTGTTCACCCCGAACAGCAACCAGCCTGTTATCCGCACGTTCCACGGCGCACCCGGACGCCAGAGGAGCCTGGCCCCCAGGAGCGCGAGCAGCACGTTGGCCAGGGTGCCGGCAATCCCGAACGCGATGAAGCCGAGTGGCGACAGTTGAGAGAAGTCACCCTTCACCTCCGTGGCGACCAGCACGGTGGGATCTCCTCCCACCAACCAGCCAACCATCGCGTGAGCCGCTTCATGTGCCATCATCCCCCAGCCGACCGCGAGTATCGTCGCTGCGATGATGGTACCGCGCTTCTGCCGAGGAGTCATTGGACGACCTTGTTGGGGAACAACGGCTTGCCAGGCCTACCCGCTTCCGAGGGGGCGAGGGATCACCCGATCACTGAACAGGTGTGATTGTGGCGATCGTCACATCGGTGCCTGGGATCCCGACTGCGCCTTCACCGACGCGTCACCCTGCCTACGGCCGCCGCCGGAGAATCGGTTCACGCTGGTGATCACGGCGGGAGAGAAGACCCGCCACCGCGCGGCGGTGGCCGGAAGCGAGTGACGGGCCGCACCGAAGTGCCACCCGCCACCCACCGGTCCTCCCCGCAGTCGACCCGCCGATCCGGGCGGACGACCGTCCTTCCGAGGAAGAGCCGAGCGGCGAATCCGACATCGACCCCTCGCGCGGGATTGCACGCCTCGCTCTTCCGGGGATCCCAGGCGAACCGCATCGCGGTATACTGCCGTATATCCAGCCCGGCCAGCGGACCCTCGCATCGCCAGCCGGGACTCGGGGACGCGTCGGCTCACCCGGGCTACCCGGCGCCGCGATGACTCGCAGGAGATCGATTGACATTCCCATTCGTGACGTCCTGCTGCTACAGGGGCAGCGGCGCGACCACCGTCCTGCCGTTCCCGGGGGATCCGGCCAGGCATGCCCGCCCTGCAGCAACCCGGAAGATCAACCTGGTGGCCGGCGTGCGACACAGGCCGGCGTCGGGGCATGGTGATATCCGTGCGTCAGGTGGATTATCCATGCAATAGTTGAACTATTCTTGCGGCGGTACCGTCTTTTCGCAGGCATTGTCGAGGAGTATCCAGATGAAGCCCCTTGCAGAGCCTCTGCGGTCCAGGCAGGTCCTGACCGGAAGATCGCTCTATCTCTTCCTTGCCATCCTCCTTGCCTGTAGCGGCATTACCGTGTTCCTGTCCTCCGCCATCGCCCAGGTGAGCGATCTCTTTCCGGGCGCGCTGCCCGATCAGTGGTATCCCGTAACCGCAAACGTCCTGCTGGTCTATGCGATCGTCCCCGCAGTGCTGGTTGCGGCGATCGTGCTCCTGCTGGCGCCGGGGTTCGCGCTGGCACTGGCTTTCTGCAGGCCCCGCGACACCGTCGACGTCGTGCTCATGACATACCTCGTGAGCGCCGTCCTGCACTTGCTCACCTTCTCCGCAATCAAGTTCATCGTGACCGAACCTCCGGGCGTGACCTTCCGGAACATCATTATCGCCACGAATCTCCTTGCATGGCTGGCGCTCTACCTTCGCGTGCGTGCAGGAAAGGCCGTGTTCCCGTTCAGGACACCGAAAGACATCCGCCGGTCCGTGTTGCTGGCAGGCACACTCCTTGTCACGCTCTACCTGCTCTATCCGTTCATCTTCTGGCAGGATTTCAATCCCGACGGTCTCGAAATCCTCACGATGGGCAGGTCACTGGCTCTCCACATCCTGCCGCGACTGCCGACCGGCGAAGTGCCCGGCCTGGGTGTGGGCATGATCACGGCGGCGTACCCGGTCCACTGGTTCGTCGCGCTGTTCGGGCCGGTCGAGCCAGCCGCTCGTCTTCCGCTCCTCCTCTACTGTCCCCTGCTGCTGGCCGGGATGTATGGATTGATCGAGCTGGGATCCGCTCGTTCGCTCCGCCTCTCCGAGGACATCGTGGTGGTCATCGGCCTGTCCGTCGTCATTGCCGCAATGGTGTTCAACGATGCCTATCATGCATACGCAGTCGATATCGCCTCGCCGGCCAATATCGACCTGCTTGCCATGTCGCTCATGGTTGCGGCCGCCTACTTCCTGTGGGCGGGGAGACCCGGCTGGTTTCTGCTGTTTGCGCTCTTCTGCTACTTCACCAGGCCCACCGGCCTCCTGTTCCTGCTCCTGCTCGGTATCGGGATCATCATCTCGGACACGCCGGGCAAGCGCAGCCTCCTGCGGATAACCGGCGTTGCCATCGCCGGGTGCCTGCTGCTCGGATATTCCTACAATCAGGCATTCGAACCCTCGGCGATGGGAAACATCGCGGACCGCCTCAGGTTCCTCCGGTTCGACGACTACGGCAGACTGCTGTTCCTGCTGGTGCCCGCGGGTATCCTGCCTCCGGTCGCACTGTTCCTGAGGCGTTCCCACGACTTCATCAGTCGCTCGCTGACGGTGATAACACTCGGCTATTTTGCGTTCTTCTACCTCGTGGCTTTCGTGGTCCTCCACCACTTCCTGCCCGCCATGGTGCTGCCGGTTATCGTGTTCTGGCGTGTCGCGTTACGTGGATCGTGGCAGCCGGTTCTCACGGGAACCGCGGCAGCCGCAGCCGTGGTGGCGCTCGTCGCGGTTCAGCCGCGCTGCTACCTGGTCGACCGTACGATACGCAACATCGGGCAGGCAACCGACTACAGCATCGGCAACTATCACGGTCGTTATGCAGAGTACCGTGAAGCCTTTGACCAGAAGAACCTCCTCGACTCGCTATTCCCGCCCTGGTACCAGGTGGAGGATCCCGCGACGGAACTCATCGGTTCGGCCTGGCTGCTCGTTCATTATGCCACGCAAAGCAGTGCCCCGGGTACCAACTACGTCGTGCGCCGCTCCGGCGAACCGGCACCTCCGGGGTTCACCAGGATCGCGGATAATGGCACCGGAGCGGTGTATGTGAAGGACATGGGGCGCTGGCAGCAAGACCGGCATTCACCGCCGCGAACGGACTGCCGCAGTCCGATACTGGAAATTCCCAAGGAGACGATCTACAGGCGGTTCGGCGAACCTGCAGGCAGCTACAGTGTGGACATGCAGCAGGTTGTGAAACGGATCCGGCGGTTTGTGATGCGCGCGATCGGCATGGAAAACCGCAGCGGACCCTCCGGGGGAGAGAGTTAGATCCCGTACTGACTGATTCTTGCCAGACCGGTTTGTCCGATCGTTTTCTGGGGTGTGAAGGATTCCTGATCCGTACGCTCACCCGTCAAGGACACAGGTCGTAGCTAGACTTGTCAGACCGCCTCGGTTCCCGGCAAGAAGGTCCGCGGCGGCCTCGATCGCGAGCACCCCGCGACTCCTCATCATCCGCATGCGCCATGTCCCGGTGATGGATGCCACTGGTATCCACGCCCTGTCACGGGTGATCGCCGACGGGCAGCACGCGGGCACCCGCATCGTGCTGGCCGAGCTCCAGCCGCAGCCCCGGCAGGCACTGACCCGTGCCGGGGGGCTCGAACGGCTGGGACCGAATGGCGTGGCGGCGTCGGTGGAAGAGGCGCTGGGCGGAACGCCGTAGCACCCGAGCGACGGAAGGGGCGGAACCGGCTCACTTGCCGACTCCGCCCCCTCGCCACGCTCAGGGCAACACCCCCTCCTTCACCATTCACCCTTCACGTGCGCCCCTACGGCACCCCGGGAATCGCCACCCCGTGACAGGCGATGCACATCTCCGGATTCCGCCGCCGCAGCCGCTCGGCGTCGAAGCCCGGGCCGTGCGGGTTGAAGCGCCGGCCACCGATCGCCGAGTGGCAGGCGGTGCAGTCGCGCTCCACGTGGCAACTCACGCACGATTCCAGCGACTGCCGTGCCGCCTGGCCGTGATTGATGATGAAGGCGCCCTTGGTGTCGTGATACGGTCCGGCGGCCAGGGTGTTGTTGGCGCCGAGGCCGGACTGGGCGTGACAGGTGGCGCAGAACTGCTGCACGTTGTGGCAGTCGGCGCAGCTCGTCTGGCGTGAGTAGGCCGCGGCCGGATGCCGGGTGAGGAACCCGGCCGGGTGATAGTCGCCGCCGGCGCTCGGCCCGCCGCGGTGGCAAGTGAGGCACTGGTCGCGGCGGTGGCAGGTCTCGCACGATTGCGGGGATGCACTCGCCTCGGGCCCATGCCCCTCGATGAACGATGCCGTGTGGGTGATCGGCGGCTTGCGCTCGAGCTGGGCTCCCGCGCCCCGCCCTTCGCCCGGCATTGCCATCGCCCGCACCGGCTTCGGTGCCGGCTGCACGTGGCAGGTGGTGCAGCTGGTCTGGGCGTGACAGGTGGCGCAGCGGGTGGTGTTCGCCTCGGCGGCCTTGCCGTGTGCATCGATGAAGGTGGCACTGGCATGCGACGGCGGGGCCTTGAGCTCGGCCTTGATCGCCAGCGACCGTTCGTCGGGCTTGAGCGCCTGGATCGCCTTGGTCTCCGGGGCGTTCACGTGGCAGGCGGCGCAGAAGGTCCGGGCATGACAGGTGGCGCAGCTCGCGGCCACCGCGGTCGGGCGCCGTCCCGATTGCACGGTGGCCAGCTTGCCGTGCCCCTCGAGGGCGAAGTCGGCGGCGTCGTGACTCGGCGGCTTCGGGAACTCGCCAACCTGACTGGTCGTGAGCGCGGTCGCATCGGCCAGCGGCAGGTGACAGCGGGCACACTGGCGATCCGACGCCGTCAGGTGCGTGGCACCCGGCTCGTGGCACGAGACGCACTGCCCCGCGTCGTGGCGCTGGATCTTGCCCGGCACCGTGGCCGATTCGTGACAGCTGGCACAGGCCACGCTGTCCTTCGTCTCACTGCGGTGCCGCGCATGGGTGAATCGCAGGTTGCTCGGCGGCAACGTGGTGGGCGCCTGCCACTCGACCCGCTTCTCGACCGTGCCGTCGTGACAACTGGCGCATTGCGCCGGCGCCGGGAACATCGCGGCGCCGTCCTGGGCTGCCCCAAGGTGACAGGTGGTGCACGATCCCGGGAAGAGCTTGACGTGCTCGGCGTGGTCGAACTCGGGCAGCCCCGAGCGCGCCTGGGCCACTCCCCACACGGCGGCACCGAGCAGCAGCGCCGGCAACCAGACTCGGAAGACTCGTGATCCACTCATCCGCCGGTCCCCCTCGGCACGGCGCGCGGCAACGGCAGCCGGTCGGCGCCCCCGGACCCGAAGAGCAGGCTCATCCGTGCCGTCAGGCGCCACTGATCCCAGTTCACTGCCGCCGCGTCGGGACGGTCACGATCCTCGCGATAGCGCGTCGCGCCGAGATCGAAGCGCCAGTTGTTGTCGGGCCGGATCGACGCCTCGGCGCCGAGCGAGGTGAGCCGGGCGTCGCTCCAGCGCAGCTCGAGCGGCCGCCGCACCCGGGCACCGTGCACCGCGAACGACAGCACCTCGCTCGGGGCAAACCTCAGCCGGCCGTTGTAGCCCAGCGACGACGCCCCGGGACCGAACTCCGCCTGGTAGCCGCCGCTCACCGTCCAGCGACGGTCGAGCAGCCAGGTGGCGGAGGTCTCGTAGCGCCAGCCGTGATCCTCCACGTCGACCAGCGGCGTCGAGGTCTCGGTGTTGTCGTACTGGTAGTGCTCGCCACGAACATGCAGCATCAGGCCGGCGATCGGTGTCACGTCGACCGAGCCGTGCCAGGCGTGGTAGGCCGCCGGCGAGAAGGCGCCCCAGATCGTCCAGAGATCGAAGAACGGCCGGTACTGCCGCACCCCACCGGTCACCGACACTCGCGGACCGATCCAGCTGAGCGAGGCGTCGGCGTTGCCGAGCTGTCCGAACGCCATGTCGTAGAGCGCGCCGCCGTTGAACCGGATCCGGGCGATCGGCCGGAGCGTGAGGGCAACCGCCGCCCGCTCCGACACGAAGTAGTGCACCGACGGATCGACCTCGCGGCGATACTCGGCGTGGATGTCGGCCCGGCGCGACTGCCATCCCAGCTCGGCGCCGGCCACCACCTGGCGGTCGCGCGGCTGGAAGTCGTTGAGCGGGTTGAGCGCGGCGTCGGTCACCGGCAGCCCGGTACCGCGGGCGAGTCCCCAGCCGAGGTAGGCGCCGGCCTCGAGCCCGGTGGCGGCGTGGCGGAACAGCACGCGGCCGCCGTCGAGGCCGTAGGCGCCGAGCCGTCCGGTGAGGAACTGACGGCCGGCACGGGCGGTGATCGCCGAGCGCGCGTACTCCAGATAGCCCTCGAAGAGCTGCAGGCTGGGTTCGGTGCCGGCAAAGGCGAAGTTGTCGCCGAGGTCCTGTGCGAGACGGGCATTGAAGCGTGCGCTCAGGCCGCTCACGCCGAAGCCCCAGAGCGAGGCGTCGGCGGTGGTGACCCATGGCACGCCGTGGAGCACCGCCCCGGCGCGGTAGTAGCGGCAGAAGCTGAACCCGGGCGTGCACCGTGCCTCATAGCCATCCGGCGTCAGGTAACCGCCGTCGGGCTGCTCGACCACCTGGCCGACGGGAAGGCTGTCCTCGTCGACGCCGCGCCAGGAGACACCCTGGATCCGCGAATCGAGCCGGACCCGATAGCCTTGCCCGGTGGCCGGCAGGGTCACGGCCACGAGCGCCAGGGCAATCGCCACTGCCCGACCGGTCACTTGGGCGTCCCTCCCGTCAGGTGCGACCGATACTGCGTCGGCGAGGCCAGGAAATGGCAGGTGGTGCACTCTTTCGCCGGGAAGTGATCCGTCGCCTGCTTCTGGTGACAGGTGGCGCAGAACGACCGATCCGGCACGAGGGTCTTCACCGTGGCTGCGTCGTGGCAGGCATCGCACTGCTGGTGGGTGGCCTTGCGGTCGTCCTTGTGCGCCTGCCGCACTTCCCGCCCGCTGTGACAGGTGGCACAGGCCCGATTGCCGGTGTGGTGATCGGCGTGGCAGTCGGTGCAACTCGCGACCGGTGCCGCCGGGGCCAGCGAGACCGGCGTGGTGTGGCAGGTGCTGCACGCCAGGGAGTCGTGCACCGCGTGACGGAACGGCACCTCTCGCGTGCGCGGCGCGTGATCCTTCACCTCGACCGCCACGGCGCGCGTGATCGGCGTCGCCAGCTCGGTGGGCTGGTGACAGCGGGCACAGTCGTTGGTCGCCGGCCGCTGGTGATGGCAGATCTCGCACCCGCGCGGCTGCTCGAACGTCAGTTTCCCCCCGGTCTGGACCCCGGGAGAGACGTGGCAGGTGATGCAGGTGAGCGATCGATGGCGGGCGTGCGGAAAGGAGTCGGCGGGTACGGCAGTCACGGGGTGTGCAGCGGCGGGAACGACCAGCGAGATCGGCGGCCGGAGTTCCGGCAGCGGGGCGTCACCCTTGCCCCGCGGCGGCGGATCCTGCCGCCGCGAGATGTCGAACGGCACCGGCTGCAGCGTGTCCTGATGGCCACCGCCGATCGTCACCTCGCGGCGCAGCGCGTCCGTGGTGTCGAAGGGCAACGGCGGCCGGACCTGGCGGATCCCCTTCTCACGCACCGCGTTGTGGCAACCGACACAGTCGCTCGGGTCCACCTTGGCGGCATGCGGCAGGTGGCAGGTCAGGCACTGCTCGCCGATCTTGCGATGCGCGGTCCCGGTGTGGAACGGCGTGTTGCGCCAGTCGGCGTGACAGCCCGCGTCGGTGCAGGTCTTGGCGGCGTCGGCCGGTGTCTTCTGCGTGTGCGGGTTGTGGCACGTGCCACAGCTGCCGTTGTGCGGATCCTTGGCCGGGTCGAACTCGGGCAGTCGCTCGCGCATCTGGTGACAGGCGAGGCACTGGTTCAGCCCCGGGCGCAGCGTCCCCGCCGCCGAGTCGCGGGTGGCGAGCAGCGGCACCTCGGCCGTGAACTGGTGGCACTGGTTGCAGTGCAAGCGTGGTCTGGTCGGCCATCTTGCCGAGGGTGATGTGCAGGTCCTCGTGACAGCCCGACTGGCCGCACGTGCTTGCTCGCCGGCAGGAACTCGTGCACCTCGGCGCCGTGACAGGTGACGCAGGTGATGCCGGCCTTCTTGAGCGAATCCGACTCAAGATGGGTCCGGTGTCCCGCGGTCGACTCGATCCGGGTCCAGAGTGAGTCGCCGTTGGTGTTGTGGCACGACTCGCACCGCTGATTGGGCACCTGCGAGTGCTTGGGGATCTTGTCGGGGTGATTCGCGACCCAGAGCACCAGCTGGCGCGCCGAGGCGTAGAGCGACTGCTGGTGGCAGTCGTGGCACTTGCGATCAGATGTGCTTGCCGGCATCGACCGCGAACTTGTTCCACGGTCCCGTCATCACGTGGCACGAGACGCAGAAGTCGTTGTCGTGCTGCATGTAATTCCAGCTCGACACCCCGGTGAAGCCCACCAGGCCAAGCACCAACGCCAGCCCGACGATCATCCCCACCTTCACCCCGCGGTCCCGAGTCACCAGCCAGGCCCGATCGCCTGCCGGTTGACCCACATCATCCGCAGCAGCCACCCGGCGGCCGACCAGGCCAACGGCGATGGCCACCACCCACGCCCAGGTCGGGGCGTTGAAGATCACCCGCATCACGGCCGAGACCCCCCCCGGGAGGGGAGGGGCCTCGGTCGGAATGCCCTGCTGGAACCGCTGGAGGGTCGAGTCGACGAGGGTGTCGGCGGACTGGACCCCCTGAAAGAGCGGTGACATGCTGGGGCGCCTGCCCCGCTACTTCCTGCTGCCCCGGAGCAACTCTGGCTGCCGGTGCTGCACCGCCTCGATCGACTCCTTGACCAGCGCCTGCACCGCCGGATCCTTGACCGACACGCCGTAGGTCTGCTGCAGCTCGGCGATGTTGGCGGCCAGCAGCGCCTTGGCCAGGAACGGGTTGTGGACGCCGTGCGACTTGTCGCCGTTCTCGTAGCGGTCCTCGCCGAAGAGCTTCATGTTGAATTCGGCACCGTCGGCCGGCGAGATCACGTCGTCGCTCGGATTGAGCGCACCGGGGTTGTTCTGGACAATCTGCGGCAGCAGCCCCTGGTCGGTGGGCGGGGCGTCGACCTTCTCGTTGTGGTTGCCGTCGACCCAGATCTGGTCGCCCAGCGTGGCCAGCTCGGTCCGCAGCGAGGTCAGCGCACTCGCCGCCACCTGCTGGGTCGCGTGGCAGCCGGAGTTGACGCAGCCCACGAAGGTCCGGGCCGTGGTGGAGTAGGCGCAGCCGTCATTGGCGGTCGGCTGCCCGTTGGCATCGATGCACGGCAGTGCCCCGAAGGTGTGGCCCACCGAGGTGAGGACGAAGTTGCCCTGGGCGTCGTTGGCCGTGAACTGGTTCACGTGGCAGCCGGCGCAGAGCCGCGGATTGGCGCTCGAGCCGTGACTCGAGATGATCTGGTCTCTCCGGCTGGGCGAAGTTGGTCGGCCGATAGCCCGCGATGCCGATCACCACGGCACCCTGTGGCGCGTGCGGCGCATTGCCGCGCGACGACCCGCCGCTCGGCTCGATCTTCCGGAGGTGGCACTGCATGCAGAGATTGAGCTCGGGATCCGGCGAGTCGACCGGTAGCCGCAGCTGGCCCGCGTTGCGATCGGCATGCGGATCATGGCACACCGTGCAGGTCACCGGCCACGCCTCGGGATCGTTCTTGTCGAGGAAGTTCGGGTCGGTCCCGGAGAAGCGCGCGATCGAGGCCTTGCCCTCGTGGCAACCGGCGCACGAGGCGTTGCCGATCGTGTGTTCCACCACCTGGGAGTGCCGCGACAGCGACCACTGCTCCACGAACGGATGGTGGGTCCCGTTGTGGCAGGAGGCGCAACTCGCGTCGGCGTCGGTGATCGAGGCGTTGGCCAGCGGAATGTTGGCCGCGACTTCGGGATTCTTCACGTGCTCCAGCCCGGGGCCATGGCACGACTCGCACTGGACGTCCTGATAGACCGTGTCCTTGGTCGCGACCCAACCGGTCTCACCCGAGGCAATGTTGCCCTTGGAGTTCACCGAGTGGCATTCCCTGCAGCTGTCATTCGCGTGGCCCGAGGCCTCGAGATCCTCCCAGGCATTCGCGTGCCTGGTATTGATCCAATCGGTCTGGTGCCCGACGTGACAATTCCCGCACGTCGTCGTCTTCTTCTCGGCGGCGTAGTAGCCCAGGAAGCCGGCGGCGGCGGCGGTGGGTTGATTGAATGGCTCACGGTCCCGATAGACGATCTTCTCGTCGGTGCAGCCTGAAAGCAGGACTGCCGGGATGAAGAGCAGGAGAGCGCGGGGGAACCAACGGGACATGACCATGGCCGAATCACCTCATTGGAGATCTGCAGAAAATCGACTCCGTAGATCTACGGTAGCGACCCCCCCCGACGACTTGCAAGCCCATACCATTCTTGCCTTTGCAGGGATCAACCCCGAATTGCCATATCGGGATTGATCAGAGTGATGCAAGTGCTTGTGAAGATTGGTGCAAGCCGATTTCGTCCCTCCGAAATATCCCCCAAATACCGAGTAAAACACTCGGGATTCGGCCGATCACGAACGCGATGATGACGTTGCTGGCAGGTCGGGAATGGGATGTTGGCCGCCCCGTGGGGAGACGGACCTCGGCGGCCTAGGCGGCTCCCAGTCGGGCCGCGAGCGCCTCGCGGAGCACCACCTCGTCGCCGGCCCCGTCGCGCCAGGCCTCGGGCCAGCGCTCGACACCATCGCGAGCCCCGAGCAGCGCGCCAAGCACCGCCCCCGCCGTCGCGCTGACGTCGCCCGCCGCCACCATTGAAGTGAGTGCCTCCACGGCACGAGTCCGGTGATGTGCCTGCCAGAGCGCCCAGACCGCAACATCGACCGCGCCAACGGTGCCCCCACGCGGCACCGGCGGCTCGGTGCTCCCGGGTCGCGCGGAATGGCAACGAAACGGTCGAAGAGTGCTGCCGACGCCTGATTGGCACGCAGCAGGGCGAGCACCTCCGGGAGGATGTCGCGCGACCCCTCGAGCAATCGCGCCGAGGCAACGACCACGGCCACCGCGGCGAGGCAGTGCTCGGGATCGGGATCGAGCAGGCGGGCGGTGTGGAACGCCCCGGCGGTCATCGCCCGCGGCGACGCCGAGGCGAGCGCGGCAGGCAGCGCCGCGGCGAGTGCCGCCGGCCCAGTGGTCGCCAGCGACGACGGCGGGGCATCGGTGTCGCGCAACCAGGTGAGCGCCTCGATCAGTGCCGGATCGGCGCCATGGCCGTCGTCCTGCCACCAGCGGATCCACCGCCCCGCCAGTCGCTTGAGGTCCACGCCGCCACCGAGCAGCTCCTCGAGCAGGCCGTCGCCGAGGGCGATCGGCGCGGCACGGCGCCCGGCGCCCGGGGCGAGCGGCAGCGGCCCGGCCTCGAGCGCGGCGCGGATCGCGTCGGGATCGGCACGGCGTGTCCGGTTGGCGAGGCCGGCGCCGATCACCGCACCGACCAGGAAACCGCTGCGGCGCGCCAGCGGCGCGGGCATCTCGGGAGCCGTCATTGCCCAAGGGAATGTCGGCGTTTCCCCCGCCGCAAGGGGTTCCGCCTCGTGTATCTTGAGGGACGCCCCTGACGGGCGGCTTTGTCACCCTCTGCACCACAAGGACCTGCCGTGGCCAGCAACTCCCTCACCATCACCGACAACCGGACCGGCACGCAGTACGACCTGCCGATCACGGACGACACCATCCGGGCCATCGACCTGCGCCAGATCAAGGTCAAGGACGACGACTTCGGGATGATGACCTACGACCCCGCCTTCATGAACACGGCGGCGTGTCGCAGCGCAATCACCTTCATCGACGGCGGCAAGGGGATCCTTCGCTACCGCGGCTACCCGATCGACCAGCTCGCCGGGCAGGCCTCGTTCCTCGAGGTGGCCTACCTGCTGGGCGAGGGCGAGTTGCCCACCGCCGACCAGCTCGAGCGCTGGACGGAGGACATCCGGTACCACACCTACGTCCACACCAACATCATCAAGTTTCTCGAGGGGTTCCGCTACGACGCGCACCCGATGGGGATGCTGCTCGGCGCGGTGGGCGGGCTCTCGACGTTCTACCCCGACGCCAAGCATGTCCACGACCCGGCCAATCGCTACGTCCAGCGGATCCGGCTCATGGCCAAGATGCCGACCCTGGCGGCGTTCTGCTTCCGTCATTCGCGCGGGCTGCCCTACGAGTTCCCGCGCAACGACCTCGATTACATCAGCAACTTCGTCAACATGACCTTCAGCATCGGCGGCAAGCACGAGCCCAATCCGGTGCTCCAGCGCGCCCTCGAGATCCTGCTGATCCTTCATGCCGACCACGAGCAGAACTGCTCCACCAGCGCGGTCCGCGCAGTGGGGTCCTCCGGCGTCGACCCCTTCTCGGCGGTCTCCGCCGGCATCGCCGCCCTCTACGGGCCGCTGCACGGCGGCGCCAACGAGGCCGTCCTCCGGATGCTCGACGAGATCGGCACCAAGGACCGCATTCCCGCCTTCATCGAGTCGGTCAAGCGCGGCGAAGGCCGGCTGATGGGCTTCGGCCATCGGGTCTACAAGTCGTACGACCCCCGCGCCAAGCTGATCAAGAAGACCGCCGACGAGGTCTTCGCCCAGACGGGACTCAACCCCATGCTCGAGATCGCCCTCGAGCTGGAACGGATCGCCCTCGAGGACGACTACTTCGTCTCCCGCAAGCTCTACCCCAACGTCGATTTCTACTCCGGGCTGATCTATCAGGCGATGGGCTACCCGACCGACTACTTCACGGTCCTCTTCGCCCTCGGCCGGCTGCCCGGCTGGTTGGCGCAGTGGGAGGAGATGCTGATGGACAAGGAGCAGAAGATCGCCCGTCCACGGCAGGTGTATGTCGGCGCGGCTGAGCGGGATTTCGTGCCGATCGGAAAGCGGTAGGACGCGCTCGGCGGATTCCTCATCCTGAGCGCAGGCCGCGAAGCGGCCGAAGTCGAAGGACCTGCGTACCACGCGTGGAGAGCAGGTCCTTCGACTTCGCGCCGCCCGCTGCGCTCGGGCGCTCCGCTCAGGATGAGGGCCTCACGACTCCCCCTCCAGGTACGTGTACCCCTCCAACCCCGCCACGTAGTCGGCGATGAAGCCGTTGGCCTCCTGCCGGGTGATCCCCGGGGCGCGGCTGACCTTGCGCCGGAAGGTCGCCAGCAGGTCGGTGGCCTGGAACTGGACGTAGGCCAGCACCTCGGTCACCGTGTCGCCGTGCACCAGGTCGGTGATCTCGTAGCCGCCGTCGCGGAGTCGCACGTGCACCGCATTCGTGTCGCCGAAGAGGTTATGGAGATCGCCGAGAATCTCCTGATAGGCGCCGGTGAGGAAGATCCCCAGGATGTAGGGCTCGTCCTCGCTCCACGGGTGGAGCTCGAGCGACGCCTTGCCACGGCGGCCGCCGGTGAAACGGTCGATCACCCCGTCGGAGTCGCAGGTGACGTCCTGGATCGTCCCGCGCCGGGCCGGCATCTCGTCGAGACGGTGGATCGGCATGATCGGGAAGAGCTGGTCGATCGCCCAGTTGTCGGGCAGCGACTGGAACACCGAGAAGTTGCAGAAGTAGCGGTCGACCAGCGCCGTCTCGAGATGGTTGACCACCTCGGGATGCGCCGCCCGGTCCTCGCCGATCACGCCGGCCAGCGCGTTGAGCGTCATCAGGTAGAGCTGCTCGGCACGGGCGTGGTCGCGCAGCGAATAGACACCGTTGGCGAAGTACTCCTGGGCCTTCTCCTTGGCGAAGATCGCGTCGTGGAAGACCTCCTCGACGCGTTGTGGTGCGATCGCCTCGAGGTTCTCCTGCATCTCCAGCAGCAGGGGATGGGCGTCGGGCTCGAGCTGGACGCGCTGCGGCGCGGCGTGGGTCTCGCAATCGATCACGTTGAGCAAGCAGCAGGGCGTGGTGCGCCGTGATCGCCCGGCCCGACTCGGAGATCAGGTCGGGCATCGGGAGCTCCGCCTCGCGACAGATCCCGGCGATGGTGTAGACCACGTCGTTGGCATACTCGCGCATCGTGTAGTTCATCGACGCCGGCCGGGTGGTGCGCGAGCCGTCGTAGTCGACGCCCAGGCCGCCGCCCACGTCGACCAGCTCCACGCCGAACCCCATCCGGCGCAGTTCCACGTAGTAGCGCCCCACCTCCTCGAGCCCGGCCTTCACGTAGCGGATGTCGGTGATCTGGCTGCCGAGGTGGAAGTGGACCAGCTTGAGGATCTCCCGCTTGTCGAGCGCGGTGAGCCGATCGACCAGCTGCACCAGCTCCACCGCCGAGAGGCCGAACTTCGACTTCTCGCCGCCGCTCTTGGCCCAGCGCCCCGACCCCTCCGTGGCCAGCTTGATCCGCACCCCGATCGATGGCTCGACCCCCATCTCGTTGGCGACCTTGAGCAGCACGTCGATCTCGTTGAGCTGCTCGATCACGATCATCACCCGGTGGCCCAGCTGCTGGCCGATCAGGGCGAGCCGCATGAACTCCTCGTCCTTGTACCCGTTGCAGACGATGATGTGGCGGGTCGACTCGTTGAGCCCCAGCACGGCCATCAGCTCCGGCTTGGAGCCGCACTCGAGCCCCACCCCGTGCGGCGAGCCGAACTCGACGATCTCCTGCACCACGTGGCGCTGCTGGTTGACCTTGATCGGGTAGACGGTGGTGTACTGCCCCTCGTAGTCCGCCTCGGCGATCGCCTCGCGGAAGCGCGACGCCAGCTCGCTGATCCGGGCCTGGAGGATGTCGCTGAATCGCAGCAGCAGCGGCAACCCCACCCCCTGCTCGCTCAGGTCCATCGCCAGCTGATGGAGGTCCACCCCTGGCGAGTCGGCCTCACGATCCGGATGGACCGTGACGTGGCCCACCGGGTTGATCCGGAAATACCCCAGCCCCCAGCCCGGCATGTTGTAGAGCTGCTCGGCGTCGGCGAGCGTCCACTCGGCGGGATCCGCGATCGGCGGCTGCTGGACAGGGACGGTCGGTGTGGCCATCAAGACTCCTCGGAAGCCGGCACGATGGAAGGGCTCAAGTGTAATGTTCGGGGGGGAGGGAGAACAGATGCGCTGGTCATTCACGGTGGGCCGGGTCGCCGGCACCGTCATCCGGATCCATGTCACCCTGCTTGCCCTCCTGGCGTGGTTCGCCTGGGACGGCTGGCGGGTGGCTGGCATCCAGGGAGCGACCTATCAGGTCGCCTTCATCGCCCTGCTCTTCCTGTCAGTGCTCCTCCACGAGTTCGGGCACATCCGGGCGGCGCGGCACTACGACATCCTCACCCCCGACGTGATCCTGACCCCGATCGGCGGGATCGCCCGGATCGCCCGGATGCCCGATCGCCCCCGTCATGAACTGGTGATCGCCCTCGCAGGGCCGCTGGTCACCCTGCTGATCGCCCTCAGCCTCGGTGGGGCCCTCGCCCTCACCGGGGGCACGGCGGCACTCAGGCCGGGCAACTTCGTTGACCTGCCGCTCTGGACGGCCATCGCCTGGACCAACGTCATGCTGCTGGTCTTCAACCTGATCCCGGCCTTTCCGATGGACGGCGGCCGGGTGCTCCGGGCACTGCTGGCGTCGCGACTCGGCGCCATCCGCGGCACCCGGATCGCGGTCCGGGTGGGGCAGGCGCTGGCGGTGGGCTTCGCGATCGTGGGGCTGCAGTACAACATCTTCCTGGTCCTGATCGCCGCCTTCGTGTTCCTCGGCGCCGAGGCCGAACTCGACGCGGTGCAGACGAAGCAGCTCGCCGGCGACCTCACCGCCCAGCGACTCACCGTGACCGACGTGCGGGTGCTGCACCCGACCATGCGCCTCGATGAGGCGATCCGGCTGCTGACCCGCTCCGATCAGCGCTCCTTCCCGGTCCTCGACGAGACCGGTCACCTGCTGGGCATCCTGACCCGTGACGAGATGCTCCACGGGGTCGCCACGGCTGGGCTCGAGGCACCGGTCACCGTGGCGATGGCCACCCCGGAGACGACCGGCGTCATCCGGGTCGGCGTCGGCTTCGAGGAGGCGGTGCAACAACTCTGGCAGAGCCGGCGCGACGCCCTCCCGGTGGTCGACGCCGACGGGCATTTCGCCGGCCTGATGACCCGCGACAACGTGACCGACGTGTTGATGGTCCAGCAGCTCCGCCAGCGACTGGCCGCCCGCGGCGCCGCATGAGCGAGTTCACCGTCGAGCGCCGCAGTACGGTGGCGGCCACCCCCGAGGAGGTCTGGGCGTGGCACGTGGCCCCCGGCGCGTTCGAGCGCCTGGTGCCGCCGTGGGAGCGGGTCCGGGTCGTCGACCGCGATCCTCGCGGCATCGTCGATGGCGCTCGTGTCACCCTCGAGGTCACCAAGGGACCGGTCACCTTCAACTGGGTCGCCGAGCATCAGCGGGTCGATCCGCCGCACGGTTTCGACGACGTGCAGGTCAAGGGGCCGTTCGTGACCTGGCACCATGCCCGCCGGTTCGAGTCGGCCGAGGGAGGAACGGCGATCATCGATCGGCTCCGGGTGGAGCCGCCGCTCGGGGCGCTCGGCGGCATCGTGGCGGGCTCGATCCGTGACGACCTCGAGCGGATGCTGACCTGGCGCCACGAGATCCTGCGTCAGGACCTCGAGCGCCAGCAGCGCAGTCCGCTCGCCCCGATGCGCATCGCGATCACCGGTGCCACCGGGCTGATCGGCAGCGCGTTGACCCCGATGCTGACCACGGCGGGGCACACGGTGATCCCGGTCTCGCGTCACGAGATCCCTGGCGGGATCAGGTGGGAGCCCACCAATGGGGTCCTCGATCCGACGTCGCTCGAGGGGGTCGACGCCATCATCCACCTCGCCGGCGCGAACCTCGCCGACGGCCGCTGGAGCGACGAGCGCAAGCACGAGCTGGAGGAGAGCCGCACCGTGCCGACCGCCCTGTTGGCGAGGACGCTGGCGGGACTCGACCACAAGCCGAGGCTCCTGGTGTCGATGTCGGCCGTCGGCATCTACGGCGACAGTGGTGACACCGAGCTCGACGAGACCAGCCCCGTCGGCAGTGACTTCCTGGCCCGGCTTGGCGGGGCGTGGGAGGCGGCGGCGCAGCCGGCTCGTGACGCCGGGATCCGGGTGGTCCACCCGCGGCTGGGCGTGGTGCTCACCCCTGGCGGTGGCGCACTGGCCAAGCTGCTCACCCCGTTCAAGCTCGGCGCCGGAGGCGTGCTCGGACCGGGAACCCAATGGATGAGCTGGGTGGCACTCGACGACGTCCTCGGCGCCCTCTGGCACGCGATCGCCGACGAGCGCCTGAGTGGCCCGATGGTGGTCACCGCCCCCAACCCGCTCCGCAACCGCGCGTTTACCGAGGTCCTTGCCGCGGTACTCGACCGACCAGCGCTGGTGCCGGTGCCAGCCATGGCGCTGCAGGCGCTCTTCGGTGAGATGGCCGAGGCGACCATCCTGACGAGCCAGAGGGCGATGCCGCGGGTGCTCGAACAGACCGGCTACCGGTTCCTCTATCCCGAGCTCGAACCGGCACTGCGGCACCTGCTGGGACGGGCGGGATGAATGCGCGCCCCGCCATCGTCCTCCTCTCGGGAGGGATGGACTCCGCCACCGCGCTGGCGATCGCCCGCGACGAGGGATTCACCTGCCACGCCCTCTCCTTCAACTACGGGCAGCGGCATGCGGTCGAGCTTGAGGCTGCCACGGTGGTGGCCGGGACCCTGGGCGCCGCATCCCATCGCGTGGTGGAGATCGACCTGGCCCAGTTCGGCGGTTCGGCACTCACCGACGACATCGCGGTGCCCAGGGACCGCCCTGGGGAGGAGATCGGTGCCGGCGTCCCGGTCACCTACGTGCCGGCGCGCAACACGATCTTCCTGGCCTTCGCCCTGGCACACGCCGAGGTGACCGGGGCGCACGACCTGTTCATCGGGATCAATGCCGTGGACTATTCCGGCTATCCCGACTGCCGGCCGGAGTTCATCGCGGCCTTCCAGCAGGCGGCACGGCTGGGCACCCGGATCGGTGACCTCACGATCCATGCCCCGCTCGCCACCCTCACCAAGGCGGCGATCATCCGCCGGGGTCTCGAGCTCGGTGTCGACTACGGCCTGACCCGGACCTGCTACGATCCCGATCCCTCGGGTGCGGCGTGCGGCCACTGCGATGCCTGCCTGCTGCGGCTGCGGGCGTTCGCCGAGCTGGGCATGACGGATCCGGCGCCGTACCGCTAGCCCCAGTTTCACGACCGGTCCTTCGACTGCGCTCAGGACAGGGGTCGCGACTCGGCACCGGCGTCGAGGTTCTGTGGTGCACACGACACGACGGCCCCCGCGAACCTCGCGGGGGCCGTCGTGTTGCACGGGTCCCGTCCGGGCGCGCCGCGAGCGGCGCGCCTACTTCAGCCGCGGATTGGTCTTCCGTGGCGCCTTCTCGCACTCGGGCCAGGTCCGCGGACTGTAGCGGCTGCGGGCACTGGCCGGCTGGGCCGAGAGATCGACCTTCTCGTGCCGGACCATCGTCGGATCCTCCGACGCTTCGTAGGCGAGCATCGCGGTGAGTGTCGCGTTGTACTTGAGCGCCGGGAACACGACCTTGTCGTAGGTGTCGCGCTCGGTGTGCCAGGTGAGCGAGAAGTAGTCCCAGCTCGCCGAGCCAAGATCGTTGGTCGGCACGCCGTAGCAGGTGAAGGCATAGCCGTCGCTGCCAGCGCCCGACGGACCACCCGGGAGGTTGGTGCGCAGGTTCTCGCGCCACTCCGTCGGGATCGCGCTCAGCCAACGGTTGACGTGCTCGGGCGAATCGACCATCCCGCCGCCGCTGATGCTCTGGATCGGGCCGGTGCCGTTGTCCTGGTTGAACACCGCCTGCAGCCCCTTGATCACCTCGGGATGGTCCTCGGTGAACGCCTTGGAGCCGACCTCGCCCTCCTCTTCGCCGGCCCAGTGCCCGGCGATGATGGTCCGCTTGGGGTGCGGATAGGCCTTCTGCAGGATTCGCATCGCCTCGAGCATCGTGAGGGTGCCGGTGCCGTTGTCGGTGGCACCCGACCCGCCGTCCCAGGAATCGAAGTGGGCCGAGAGCACCACGTACTCGTTGGGCTTCTCGGTGCCGGGGATCGTGGCGACCACATTGAACACCGGCTGCTCGCCCAGCAGCTTGCCGTCGAGATCGAGTCGCAGCTTCGGCTTCATCCCCGATTCCGCAAGGCGATAGACCAGGCCGTAGTCTTCGCAGGAGAGCGCGATGGCGGGCGTCTTCGTGTTGTAGGTCTCGAACACCTCCATCGCTCCCACGCCACCCTCGCTCCCGCCTCCGCTGCGGCGCGCCGCCTCGGCGGCGATTGCCGCCTGGTACGCCGCGGTGTCGATCGACACGGTGCCGTTGGCGAGGTTGAGCGTCATCGGCACCTCCATCGCGCCACCGCCACGACCGAAGCCGCCGAAGCCACGGCCGCCGCCGCTGCGCCACGCCAGCTTGGGCCGCGAGGTGATGATCCCGCCGGCACCTCCCTGCTCGAGCCGGACCCCCAGTTCACCACCACCGAGCGCCGTGAAGTAGCCGGTGCCACGGACGCCGGCAGAGGCGCCGTTGCCGTCGGTTGCCCGCACCGGCGCCCAGGCGGCCTTGGCGTCGGCGACCGCCTTGGCCATCGCCTCGGCCTCCTCGGGGGTGCCGAGGGCGTCGTACTGGGCCTGGGATCGACAGGTCGGCAGTGCGGCGGAGAGCATCACCAGCTTGCCGCGAGCCTGCGGCAGCCAGCGGACGAACGCCGTGCTGTCCTTGAACTGCGGCAGGACCACGACCTCCATCGTCTGTGGCGTGCCATTGGTGCCGGGCGAATAGCCCACCATCTGCCCCTCGAGGGTCCGCACTCGCGGGTCGACCAGGTCGATGTGCGACGGACCCCGGATCCAGCCACGCCAGGTACCGAACCGCTCCGCCTTGGCCTGGATGCCGAACGTCTTGTAGGTGTTCACCAACCAGTCATCGGCGCGCTTCAACTCGGGCGACCCCATCAGCCGCGGGCCGATGGAGTCGAAGAGCACGTGCGCCTGGCGGTAGAGGTCGGTGCTGTCCATCCCGATCGCGTAGATGTGGCGGATCACCGCATCATTGGTCGGGAATGACTGGGCAGCGAGCGGCGCCCCCGCGGCGAACAGCGCCACGGCGGCCATCGGCAGGAAGCGGAACGCGGACATGTGGGAATCCGTGATGGAGGAGCGGGAAGATGCCTCGGGGCAGGCCGGTCTTGGTCTGCCCAACCTGATGATACGCGTGGCGGGCGCCAGACGTTCAGGTGGGGACCGGGTGGACGGTCCCCGGCCGCTCAGGATCCCGCGTCGCGCTGCCGGATCAGGCGGGTCAACACCCGGTCGAGCGCGGCGGCAAACGCCTGCCGGGCCCGGGCATCGTAGGGTGGCGGGCCGCCGGTGACCATCCCTGCCCCGCGGGCCTGCTCCATGAAGTCGCGGATCGAGAGCCGCTCGCCGATCGTCTCGTCGGTGTGCTCTTCGCCGCGGGGGTCGATCACCGCGATGCCCCGAGGCACCAGCAGCGCCGCGAGGGGGATGTCCTGGGTCACCACCAGGTCGCCGGGCTCCGCGGCATCGGCGATATGCTGGTCCGCCACGTCGGGCCCCCCGTCGACCCAGACGGCCGTCACCATCGGGTTGCCCACCGGCGGCTGAAGCCGCTGGTTGGCCACCAGCACGGCGCCGATCTCGAGCCGCTTCGCGGCCCGGAACACCAGCTCCTTCACATCCCGCGGCGCCGCGTCGGCATCGATCCAGATCTTCAGGGCATCTCTCCCGACAACGTGCGTGTGGGGGTGTGTGGGTGCTACCTCGCCTCGTCGACCATCTCGATGACCGCCGCCTGCACCGACTCGGCGACCTCGGCCAACGCCGGGTCGCTGGAGAGTTCGGTGAGCATCGGCACCGGCTTCAGCAGGCCGATCCTGGTCTGTCCCTGCTCGGTGTACACCGAGATCCGGCACGGCAGCGCCATGTTGAGGCGCATGTCGCCGGCGAGCACCTTGGCGGCTTGTCCCGGATTGCACACCTCGAAGATCCGGCACTCCTCACCAAACGGCACGCCCTTGGCTCGCAGCGTTGCCCCCAGGTCGTGGACATGCAGCACCCCGAAGCCATGGCGCGTGACCGCCGCCTCGAGATCGCTGCCCGCCTGGTCGCACGACTTCGGGGTCTCCACGATGTAGTACACGATGCCACCCTTCCCGTCGAAGGTCGCCGGACGCTGCTGCACCCGGCGCCATGCCACCTCCCTACTGGCCGAAGGTGTCGCAGGCGTTGGGATCGCCGCGCTCCAGCCCGGTGCGGAGCCAGCGCTGCCGCTGGGCCGACGACCCGTGAGTGAACGACTCCGGCGACACCGCCTGCCCCGCCCCGCGCTGCAACCGATCATCGCCGATCGACGCCGCCGCGGCGAGTCCCTCGTCCACATCACCGGGCTCGAGCACCTGCTGGCGCCGGTTGGCCCGTTTGGCCCAGACCCCGGCGTAGCAGTCGGCCTGCAACTCCATTGCGACCTGCACCCGGTTGGCTGCGGCGCTGCTCCGCGCTCCGGCCTGCAGTCGGCGAACCCTCGCCTCGGTGCCCAGCAGCTTCTGCACGTGGTGGCCGACCTCGTGACCGATCACGTAGGCCTGGGCAAAGTCGCCGGGGCCGCCGAGTCGGGCGAGCTGGTCGAAGAAGTCGGTGTCGAGATAGAGCTTCTCGTCGCCGGGGCAATAGAACGGGCCCGTGGCGGAGGAACTCAGGCCGCAGGCCGATTGCACCGCACCAGAGAAGAGCACCAGCGTGGGCGGACGATACTGCTCGCCCGAGGCGGCGAAGATCTCACCCCAGACGTCCTCGGTCATCCCGAGCACCGCGCGAAGGAACTGGCCGGTCTCGTCGTCGGCCGGCACAGCGGCCGGAGTGGTGGCAACCGGGCCGCCGTCGCCGGCACCACCGCCGAGCAGCTGGAGGACCTGGCTCGGGTCGCCGCCGAGCAGGATCACGATCAGGACCACGACCACCCCGGCCCCACCGATTCCCGCCCCGCGGGCCATCCGCTGGCCACGACGGTCCTCCACGTTGGTGCTGCGCCTGCTGTCCCGCCAACGCATGATGGCTCCCCCCTACCGTGAGGCCCAAAGCTACCCTCGGGACCACGCAACGGGGACCGCTGGCTGACGCTACGGCACGTAGACCGTCTTCAGGTTCTGGAACTCCAGCAATCCGTGCCGGGCCAGCTCTCGCCCGTAGCCGCTCTGCTTGATTCCACCAAACGGCAGCCTCGGATCGGACCGCACGAACGCATTCACGAAGCAGGCACCGGCCTCGAGTTGTTCGGTGGCGATCCGCTCACCCTTGGCGATGTCGGCGGTGAAGACCGCCGCGCCAAGCCCGTAGATCGAATCGTTGGCCACCTTGATCGCCGCTCGGGTGTCCTTGACCGGGATGACCGCCGCGACGGGACCGAACAGCTCCTCCTTGTAGGCCACCATGCCACGCCTGACATCGGTCAGCACGGTTGGCGGATAGTAGGCCCCCGGTCCCGGCGGGACGGTGCCTCCCAGCAGCAACCGCGCCCCCTTGGCCACGCTCTCCTCCACCTGCCGATGCAGCTCGTCGCGCAGGTCGGTCCTCGCCTGTGGTCCGACCTCGGTCTCCTCGAGCAGCGGATCACCCACCCGTACCCGCCGCATCCGCTCGACCAGCTTTCCCTCGAACGCCGCCCGCTGCGAGGCGACCACGATGAATCGCTTGGCCGCGATGCAGCTCTGGCCGGAGTTGATGAGCCGACTCGTGGCGCACGCCTCGACCGCCTGGTCGAGATCGGCGTCGTCGAGGATCAGGTACGGGTCGCTGCCACCCAGCTCCAGGACGCACTTCTTGAGGCGGGCTCCCGCCTCCTTCGCCACCGCCTTCCCGGCTCGGGTGCTCCCGGTCAGCGTCACGGCGGCGACATGCTTGTCG
Source organism: uncultured Gemmatimonadales bacterium (assembly GCA_963817715.1). Classification (GTDB taxonomy): domain Bacteria; phylum Gemmatimonadota; class Gemmatimonadetes; order Gemmatimonadales; family GWC2-71-9; genus Palsa-1233. The sequence goes on along the minus strand of CAWFPG010000004.1, from coordinate 73,309 downwards.
CGGATCACCGCCTTGGCCTGCTGGTGCGAGATCAGGAGCGTCCGGAACAGTCCCTCCGGGAAACCGGCCTCCCGGAACACATCCTCGATCGCCAGCGCGCACCCGGGCACGTTGGCGGCGTGCTTGAGCAGGCCGGCGTTGCCGCCCATCAGGGCCGGGGCCGCGAAGCGGAAGACCTGCCAGAGCGGGAAGTTCCATGGCATCACCGCGAAGATGATCCCCAAGGGTCGCGGCAGCACGTAGCTGCGGCTGGCATCGGTCGCGATCATCTCGGGCGCCAGGAAGCCCTCGGCATGCTCGGCGTAGTACTCGCAGACCCAGGCGCACTTCTCGACCTCGCTCCGCCCCTGGGCCACCGGCTTCCCCATCTCGCGCGCCATGAGGTCCGCCAGCGCGGAGGATCGTGACCGGAGTACCCGGGCTGCGCCGTGCATCAGCGCAGCGCGAGACGTGAAGCCGACCTCCTGCCAGCCGTCCCAGGCCTTCCGGGTGCCGCTGATCACCGCTCGCAGCTCGGCAGCGGTGAGTTCGGGGTGACTGGCGATGGCTTCGCCGGTGGCGGGATTGATGGCAACGTGACTCATGATGTACTCCCTTGCGATGGCAGGCCAGCAAACGACAGCTCGATTGCGGCCTCCTGGAATCGCCGGATGGTCTGGTTCAGCGTGACGCCCCCCGGCCAGTACAGCGCCATGCTGCGGCGCCGGGGTCGTAGACGGCAGTATAGAGCGTGCCCCAGCCCAGGTGGGCGGGGGAGGTGTGCAGGGGCGGTTCGAGGAAGCGCTGCACGAAGCGGCCGACCGTCTCGAGCGGATCATCCAGCCTGGCGCGCATCACCCGCTCCCGACCGATCGTGGCCGTCGCGTGGGCATAGGCCTCCCACTCGACGACCCGCTGGTGATTGCTGGCGATGGCGCGGTGGGTCACCGCCGCCGGTCGATCGGGAGCCACGAACACGGTCCGGTACCGGCCCGCCGCGTCGAGCAGCGTCACGTTGTACGACATGTGGCTCGGCACCCGCAACAGCACGTCGACGGCCTCGGGCACATCGACGCAGCTCTCGAGGATGTAGCGCAGGATGAGCGGCATCCCGAACCCCGGCCCCACCACCTGCCGGCCGCCGAAGGCGAGGGAGACCGCGAGGCCATCCTCGTTGATCCCGTCGAGCACGCCCCACAGGGAATCGAGCATCCCGATCACCCGTCGGCCGGTCCAGGCCGACGAGAGCAGCACCCCGTCCCAGAGCTCGGGCAGGTAGTCGTAGTTGCGCACCAGCACCGGGTTGCCGCGCCGCCACACCGCTTGCGAACAGCCGGTGAGGTAGGGCGTCGGGCACCAGAGGGCGAGCAACCGGGCCACCTGGTCGCCACCACCGGCCAGCGCCACCAGTCGCTGGTACACCGGCACCAGCTCAGGCATGTGGTGGGCAAGCGCCTCCGAGGAGGCCAGATACGACGGTCGTGCCGCATCACCCTCGCGGGCGAACCAGCGCTGGTATCCCTGCCCCAGGCGACGGTAGATCCCCTCCCACCGTGGGCCGGGCTCCAGTTCCTCGACCGCGTGCAGGGTGCGGTGCGTCGCCAGGCTAGAGGATCTTGAAATTGCCCACCTCGGCCACCGTGGCGGCCACCGGCGCCGTCGCGTCGGTGATCGGCGCGCTGGCGTACGCCCCATGAATCGCCTCGATCCAGGCCCGGCCCCGATCGTTGAGCTGGTGATCCTCCGTCATCAGGCGCCCCGGCGTGATCAGGATCCCGAGATCGGCGCCCTCGTAGAGGTAATCGCCGGGCTTGGCGATCCGGAGGAAGAAGCCCTCCTGCTCGGTATCGACGGTGCGCCGATGGGTCTGCATCCGGAGATGCTCGGCGCCACCCTCCGGCCGCAGCCGCCAGACCCCGGTGCGTGCCGCCGCCGTGACCACCCCGGTCGCGTCGGCGGTGTGCTTCATCACCAGCTGGCCCCACGGGTCGATGTTGGCCGGGTCGGCCCAACGCCGGTTGAGCTCGGCCACATCGAGTTCGAAGTCGACGTCGCCGTACTCGAGCAGGTGGAACAGGAACAGCGGCGCGTCGGCGTGCGCGAAGGCCGCGAGGTTGGTCATCGCGCTCGCCCCGGTGATCCGCGGATTGACCTCGCCGAGATAGAGTTCGTCGCTGTCCTGGTCGTGGAGGAAGTCGAGCTCGAAGTAGCCGCGGTAGCCCATTCGGCGCAGCTCCTCACCGAACGCCACGGTTGCCACCCGGGCCCGATCACGGACCTCGGCCGGGAACGCCGTCGGCGTTCACCTCGTTGCCGCACCAGCCACCACGATAGGGTGTGAGGCGAGGGAAGCCGATCAGTTCGGTCATCAGCGGGCCGACGATCGTGCCGTGCCGGGTCACGCAGGCCTCGAGGGCTGCCCCGCGCACCCGGACCCGCTTCATCACCTTCACCTCGGGCTCGGCGGTGATCTCCTCGGCATGCTTCTCGTAGTCGGCCTCGGAGGCGACGAAGAACGTCGTGTGCCCCGAGTCCCCGAACGCGGTCTGGATCACCAGGTCGGTCCCGAGCGGCTCGGCCACCCGCTGGAGCGACGCCCACGACTCCACCTTCGCGAGCACGTGGGGCACCGACTTCACCCCGGCCCGCTCGGCGATCCGCGTGGCCTCGATCTTGTTGTCGACCGCGCGGCGCAGGTCCGCCGCCGGGAAGCAGACCTCGAGCCCGAGCTTGCGGCAGAGGGCCTCGGTCTCCTCGTCGAAGAACAGGAAGACGGCCTTGCCACCGGGCCCGCGCGCCCGGATGTAGTCGACCACCTCCTTGTGCCCCAGGAGGTAGTTGTTGATGTCCTCGATCGACGTGAACGGCCGATGGGGAACCTCGCTCGGCACGAAGACATGCGGGTGCTGCCCGTCGAAGCAGTCGATGTAGTTGATGAAGTGGAAGTTGCGGACCCATTCATCGAGCCCGAGCAGATTGAACGGCGTGGCACTGATGAAGTAGATCGGCGCCTCGTTGCGGTGGAAGTACCGCCGGATGTCGGAGATGCCCACCAGTGTCGGTCGGGAGGCCGCCGTGGCGGTCGCCTTCGGGCGCGTGGTCCGAGTCGTGGTCCTGGTCTTGGTCCTTCTGGTCGTCGTCACGGTATCGCTTGCCTTTCGGTTGGCCTTCTCCTTCTGCTTGCGTTGCTTCTTCGCCTTCTCACGGCGCTTGGCCTTGGCCTTCTTCTTCAGGCGGGCCTTGATCTCCGACTTGGTTCGCGTGCGCGCCGGCTGCTTCACCTTCTTCTTCGACATCACACCACCTCCTGGGCGTCCACACCGGTCGCGAGCCGCGCCTCGAGCGCCGCCTGGGTGAACACCCGCAGGCCGTACTCCGGCTCATAGCCGTGGATCTCCTTCACGTCGAGGGCGAGCAGGTAGTCGAGGATCTCCGGTGTCAGCACCTGCCCGGGCACCAGCACGGGAAACCCCGGGGGATAGGGCGTCACGAACCTGGCGCAGACGACCTCGCGGCCGGCCGCCACCTCCCGGGAGAGGGCCCGGTCCAGGGTCACGAAGGTGCAGGCGTCCTCGTCGTAGGCGAGATAGAACGCCGAGCGCATGTCACCCTCCGGGGTCGTGTGCCCGGCATCCTGCTGGAATGCCGCGTGGAACCGCGAGAAGTCGGGCAGCGGGGGGAGCTCGTCCATCAGGCGCCGCACCCGATCCTCGTGCAGGCGCCGCTCCGTGGCGCTGGCATGCGCCAGCCGGTCGTCGAGGTCGGCGGCGATCCTGGTCAGCACGGTGACGAGGTGCGCCACCGCACCGCGCGACATCCCGATGTGCACCATGAACAGCACGGTGTTGCGCGAGGTCTTGTTGATCTGGATGTCGTACCGGTTCATCAGCAGCTGCTTGAACTGGTCGCCGTCGAGCCCGGTCCGTCCGACCTCGAGCGTCACCCGGGTCGGATCGAGCACGAACTCGTCGCCGCCCCAGGCCGGCTCCAGCGCGGTCCACCCGCTGGCCGGATCGAAGTAGGCATCGAGGCCCGACGGGCGATACGACTCGGGGATCATCTCGAGCGGACCGAGGACCCGGAAGTACCGATTGAGCGACTCGTCGGAACGGATCCGTTCCCGGAGGGTCATCGCCAGCTGGATGCTGCGCCGGACCAGCTCGTAGCCCTCGAGTTCGACCTGCCGCCGTCCCGCATCGAGCGACGCGACGATCTGGTAGTTCGGCGAGGTCGACGTATGGGTCAGGTATGCCTCGTCGAACACCTCGCGCACCCGGGCCTCGAACTCCTGGTCCGCGACATGGATCATCGAGCCCTGGCGCAGCGAGGTGAGGGTCTTGTGGGTCGACTGGGTGGCGTACACCCGGACCCGGGCTGCGTCCGGATCCGGCAGCAGCCGCTGGTGCAGCAGTGCCTCGTCGGACGCGGTGGCGGGGGTGAACTCCGCCCGCCATGCGGCATATTCGCCACGATACTCGGCCGAGGCGAGGCGCTGCTCGAGCCGTCGGGCCGCGTCCATCGCCGTCCGCTGCCGGAGCGTCGGGGCGAAGCGCCCGTATGCGAACCACGCCTCGTCCCAGAGGAAGACCATGTCGGGCTTGATGGCCAGGACCTCCTCCATGATCCGGAGCGGGTCGTAGGTGATGCCGTCGAAGGTGATGTTGGTGAGCAGCAGCAGCTTGACCCGATCGAGCTTGCCGGCGGCCTTGAGTGCCAGGAGCTGTCGCTTGATCTCGATCAGCGGCACTCCACCGTACATCGAGTACTCCGACAACGGGTACGCGCCGAGATAGACCGGCTGGGCGCCGGCCAGGATCACGGCGTAGGGATGCGACTTGTGACAGTCGTGCGAGAGCAGCACGATGTCGCCCGGCCGCATCAGTGCCTGCATCACGATCTTGTTGGCCGTCGAGGTCCCATTGGTGACGAAGTAGGTGCGTCGGGCGCCAAAGGCGCGCGCCGCCAGTTCCTGTGCCCGCTTGATGGTCCCCACCGGCTGCAGCAGGGAGTCGAGCCCTCCGGTCGTCGCGGACGTCTCGGCCTGCAGCACCCTCGGGCCGTAGAATTCCGCCAGGTCCGCCATCCAGATCGAGCGGGCAATCGACTTGCCGCGCGAGATCGGCAGCGCGTGGAACACGCCCGTCGGCTTGAGGCTGTAGGTCCGCAGCGCCGAGAAGAACGGCGTCTCGTACCGCTCATGGACGCCCTTGAGGATGCTCAGGTGCAGATCCTGGTAGTCCTCGGCGTTGTAGAACACCCGCCGGTATTGGGCGCTGTGGCGGCCCACCACGTGCTCCACCGGCGCATCGGAGATCAGGAAGAGGTCCAGTTCCGGCCGCAGGGCCTTGAGGACCCGTCCGAGGGCCAGGGTGCGTTCACCGGGCATGGCGGCCGCGAGTGTGGCGCGATCGAAACCCAGCATCCGCAGCAGGCCGGCGACCGCCGGACCGGCCTGCGGGTCGGCGAACGGGAACGAGAACCGGGGCACCACGCACTGGATCGCGGGATTGACGAGCACCGCGAGGATCGCCGCCTCGAAGCTGCGGGCCACGATCGTCTCGTAGATGAAGGCGTCCTCGGGCCGTCGATGCTGCCGGAACCGGCTCTGCAGCTCCACCTCCTGCATCGGGGCCAGGTCGTCGACCACCAGGGTCACGAAGTAGGGCCGCTTCTCGAGGCCGATCTTGCGGTACACGTCCTCGTTGAACTCGTCGAGGTCGAGCAGGTCGGCGTAGCCCTCGATCTTGAGGTCGAGCAGGTCGAGCCGACGGAAGGCGCCGGTGGAGATGAGCCGGATCAGCCGGATGGTCTGGCGCGAGAGGCGTTCCCACTCCTTGCGTCGATGAAATCCGCGCAGGCGTTCGGCGGCGCGCCATCCGGGGAAGGCGAAGTATGGCTCGAGCGGCGCCAGGACATCGAGAGCCTCGCCACAGGCCACGTCGAGCCGATCAGCCTCCTCGGGAGTGTCCACCCCGCGATGCAACCGCCGCGCGATGTCGCGCAGGCGGTGCCAGTTATCGGTGCGGACGCGTGACAGGTTGTACAGCGGTTCGGCCGTCAACGACTCGGTGGCCGGCATCGGCTCGGCACTCATCCCTGCTCCCCTCTGGTCAGTTCGTGTCAGCGTGCTCCTGGCGCAGCTCATCGCTCAGCGCGGCCGCCTCGGGGGTCACCTCCCGGATGCCGGCCCGTGTCCCGCGCTCGGCGCGCGCGAGCGGACCCAGCGTCTCGAAGTACGTGCGAGTCTCCCCCGCGTAGACGGGGAAGCGCACCTCGCTGTCGCGGAAGCTCTTGAGCGGCTGGCCCAGTCCCCGCAGGCCGACCTCGCGACTGCGCCGCACCCGGTCGAGATCGATCTCCAGCGGGATCAGTTCCTCGGAGGTCCCGGCCTGGTACAACACATCCCCGGCCGGGCCCACCACCACCGAGCGGCCGTTGCCGATGTCACCGACGCCGTTGATGTCGATCATGAAGCATTGGTTGGTCGCGGCGGTCGCGCGCGCGATCGCCAACTCGACGTCGCGGTCGATGGTACTGGTGAGCGTCGGATGGAGGATCACCTCCGCCCCCATGGCCACCAACTGCCGCGACGTCTCCGGGAACCACATGTCGTAGCAGATCGAGATCCCGAATCGCCCCACCTTCGGGATGTCGAACACGACGAAGTCCTCCCCCGGGGTGACGCCCGTCTCGTAGGGCAGGAACGGGAACAGCTTGCGGTGGCGCGCCACCACACGGCCCTCCGGGTCGATCACCGACGCGGTGTTGTAGACCTTCCCCGCCACCGCCTCGAAGTGCGAACCCGAGACGAGCCAGATCTTGTGCCGCGCCGCCATCTCCTGGAAGGCCCGCTCGGCAGGGCCCGGCATCGGCTGCGCCTGCGTCGGCGACCACCCGCAGGCTGCCAGTTCGCTGAACACCGCCATCTGGACCCATGGGAACACCGCCATGAGGTAGTCGAGCCGCTCCCGCATCCGCGGGATGTTCTTGCCGAGGCCATAGAGCTGCAGCTGCAGTCCTGCGATCGCGAAGGGTTGCATCGGAGGCCCCGATCAGTGGTGGGCGTGCGCCGCGGTGGCGCCGGTGTGGCGCTCCCAGGCTGCCAGCAGTTCGTCCTCGAGGATCGTCAACCCCCGATCGAGCTCCGCATCGCCGATCACCAGGGGCGACAGGATCCGGATCACATTGCCATGCGTGCCGGCTGCGATCACGAGCACCCCGCGGCCGAGCGCGGCGGTGAGCACCTCCTTGACCAGCGGACCGAGTGGCCGGGTCGGGTCCCCGTCCTCGACACACTCGATGGCGACCATCCCCCCGAGACCACGGACATCGCCGATCGCCGGGCAGCGCCGCTGCAGGGTGGTGAAACGCTCACGGATCGTGTCGCCGATGGCCATCGCCCTCGCGTTCAGGTCGAGCTCCTCCATCGCGTCGATCGCCGCCAGCGACGCCGCGCACGCGATGGGATTCCCGCCGTAGGTCCCCCCGATCGTCCCGGGAACCGCACCGTCCATGACCGCAGCCTTGCCGATCACGGCGGCGATCGGGAGACCGCCTCCCATCGACTTGGCCCAGGTCGACAGGTCCGGGGTCACGCCATAGTGCTGGTAGGCAGCCCACTGGCCGGTGCGGCAGAAGCCGCTCTGCACCTCATCGAGGATCAGCATGATCCCGTGCTCGTCGCAGATGGCACGCAGCCCCGTGAGCCACTCGACCGGGGCAGGGATGAATCCACCCTCCCCCTGCACCGGCTCGACGATGATCGCGGCGACATCCCGCGCCGCCACGAGCGTCTGGAAGGCATCGCGGATCCGCTGCAGCTCGCGCGCAACGAAGGCGTCCAACGGCAGTCCGTCGCCGCGGCGGAAGTGATTCGGGAAGGGCAACTGGTAGATCTCGGGAGCGAACGGCCCGCAGCCGACCTTGTAGCCCACCTTCGAGGTGAGCGACATCCCCATCATCGTGCGGCCATGGAACCCCTCGCTGAACCCGATCACGGCCGGGCGCCCGGTCGCCTGGCGCGCGATCTTGATGGCGTTCTCGACCGCCTCCGCGCCGCTGTTGAGGAGGACGACCCTGGTCGCCTCGCCGTGCGGGAAGAGCCCCACCAGCCGCTCACAGAGGGCGACATAGGGCTCGTAGGTGGCCACGTGGAAACAGGTGTGCAGCAGGCGGTCGGCCTGGGCCTTGATCGCCGCCACCACCTTGGGATTGCCGTGCCCGACGTTCATCACGCCGATGCCACCCGCGAAGTCGATCAGCTCGCGGCCCTCCACATCATGGAGAAGGGCGCCACTGGCATGGTCGACCGTGGCGGTGGTCACCATAGGAACACCTCGCGCAACCACCGCCTGGCGGCGCGCGATCAATGCATCGTTGCGACCCATGAGACTCCTCCGAGGACGGGACAGGGGGGCGCCGAGTGGGCCCGGACTCGGAGGGTACCGGGCGGCAGCGCTCCCCAGCGACAGTGCCGTAAAGTATTGATTAACATACACTTAGTGGCTGTCAATAGCAACGTGCTCCGGCCACCGACCCCTTCGACCACCAGACCATCAGGCTTGGCTCGGACCCCCTCGAACCCCGCTCAAGACCTCCACCGCCAGGCCGGGGTGTGACCGATCTGGGTACGCCGGAGTTGCGCCGACAATGGCAATGCCGTAGACTTTGTCCGAACAGTTTAACTGGATGATTAAAGTGTCCGATCAAGAGACAGCATCAGCGGCAGCCGCTGGCCCCCCGAACGGCGACGAACCCGACGTGGAACTCCGGATCCTCGAGGCTGCCCGCCGGGTCTTCACCCGGCACGGGACCGCCGGCGCCCGGATGCAGCAGATTGCCACCGAGGCCGGGGTCAATCAGGCGTTGATCCACTACTACTTCCGCTCCAAGGAACAACTGGCCGACCGGATCTTCTCGGAGGCGGTGGCCAAGCTGGTCGGTGGGCTGGCCCCCGCGCTGGCTGAGGAGGAGTCGGTCGAGGCGCTGGTCACCGGATTCGTGCATGGCTACATCGATGCGATCCGCGATACCCCGTTCCTCCCCGCCTATGTCCTCTCGGAGACCTACCACCACCCCGAGCGGCTCCAGACGATGGTCGAGCGAGCGATGGGCACCGAGCTCTCCGCGGTCGGCGGTCGGGTACTGGAGCGGGTGACGAAACTGGTCGAGGCCGGGGTGGCTGCCGGCACGATCCGACCGATGCCGCCCCGACAACTGCTCGTGAATGTCCTGGCCCTGGTGGTCTTCCCCTTCGCGGGCCGCCCCGTGCTGATGCCGCTCTTCGGCATCGACGAGGCCGGCTTCGACGCGTTCATCCTCGAGCGTCGCGCTGCCCTGCCTGCCCTCATCCTCAACGCGATCCGCCCATGAACACCCACGCCGCCCGGGCTGCGGTGGTCCTGTTGCTGGTGCTCGGCGCCGGCATGCAATCCACCATGGCCGCCCAGACGCCCGACACCCTGCACCTCGGCGCCCTGCAACGGGCGGCGGAGACCACCGACCGACGGGCCATCCAGACCGGACTGCTGAGCGAACAGAGCGCGCTCCGGCTTCGTTCGCTGCGCGCCGAGCGCCTGCCGTCGCTCGCGTTGCAGGGGCAGGCCCAGCACCTCTCCGACGTGACCTCGTTCGGGAGTGGCTCGGGCAGTCCGTTGGCGATCCCCGAGCCCTTCAAGACCCAGTACGACGCCTCGGCAAGCATCCAGCTGCGGCTCTACGATCCGACGATCGGCGATCGCGAGGCGATCGAGCGGGCGCAACTTGGTGCGGCGACCGCCGGGGTGCGGACCACGCTCTGGCAACAGCGCCAGCAGGTCAACGAGGCGTTCTTCGCCGTGGTGCGACTCGACGCCCAGGCCGCCACGCTCGAGGCGGTACTCAGCGACCTCGAGGCGCAGCGGCGAGTTGCCGTCGCGCGGGTGGTCAATGGCGTGGCCCTCCCCAGCGACACCCTGCTCCTCGATGCCGCGATCGCGAGCCGACGCCAGGATCGCGACCAGGTCACCACCAATGCACAGGCATATCGTCAGGTGCTGGCCGAACTGACCGGCCAGCCGGTGCCCGACGACGCGGTCCTGGTAGCCCCGGATCTTGCCACCCAGGTCGCCGCGCTCGGTGACCGGCTCGGTGGCGACCGGGCGCGACCCGAGTACGCCCGATTCGACGCGAGCGAGGCGCTGATCGCCACTCGGCGCGACGCCACCGACGCCGCAGAGAAGCCCCGATTCACGGCCTTCGTGCGCGGGGGCTACGGTCGGCCCGGTCTCAACCAGTTGTCACGGGCCTTCGACAGCTACTACCAGGCCGGGGTGCGGGTCGACTGGAGCCCCTGGCACTGGGGCACCGCCGATCGCGATCGCGAGGTCCAGGCGATTCAGGCCAGGATCCTTGCCAGCGACGAGGCCGCCTTCACCGAAACGATCCGACGAGCGACGATTCGCGATCTCGCAACGATCGAGACGTTGCAGCGCTCGCTCGATGCCGACGACCGGATCATCGCGCTTCGCGAGGCGGTGCTCGCCGAGACACGCACCCGCTTCGAGGAGGGGGTGATCACGTCGGCCGAGTATGTCGATCGCGAAACCGACCTGCTCGCCGCCCGCCTCGACCACGACAGCCATCGTGCCAGCCTCGCCGGGGCTCGGGCGCGCCTGCTCACCACCATCGGACACGAGGTCCGCTGATGTCGTCCCGCTTCTCGCCCCACAGCTTCCTGTTCCTGGCCGGTGCCCTGACGTTGGCGGCCTGCCACCGCGACCCGGTGCCCGATGCCTACGGCACCTTCGAGGCCGAGGACGTGGTCGTCTCGGCCCAGACATCGGGTCAGCTGCGCCGCTTCGATGTCGTGGAGGGCCAGCAACTCGACCGTGATGCGCGGGTCGCCGTGATCGACACCGTGCAACTGGCGCTCGAACGCGATCAGGCGGTGGCGCAGCGGCGATCGCTCACGGCCCGTCGCGCCGAGTCGACCGATCGACTCGAGGCGCTCACGGTGCAGCACCAGATCGCCGAGCGCGCCTGGCAACGCACCCAGCGACTGCTGGCGGCCAAGGCTGCCACCGCGACCCAGGCCGACCAGGCGGAGCAGGCGGTCCGGGTCCTGACGACCCAGCTCAGCGGCGCGCGCGCCGCCACGCGCGCGGTGGACGCCGAGCTTGGCGCGGTCGCCGCCCGGATCGCGCAGCTCGACGATCGGCTCGCCGACGCCGTGATCACCAATCCGGTGACCGGCACGGTGCTGACCACCTATGTGCGAGCTGGCGAGGTGATCCAGCCGGGACAGGCGCTCTACGCCATCGCCCCGCTCGACACGCTGACGCTGCGGACCTACGTGAGTGGCGACCAGTTGACGTCGTTCCGGATCGGCGACGAGGTGACGGTGCGTGTCGACGGGCCGACGGGACTCCAGTCGCACTCCGGCGTGATCACTTGGGTCAGCGACCGGGCGGAGTTCACGCCGACCCCGGTCCAGACGCGCGACGAGCGCGCCACGCTGGTCTACGCGGTCAAGGTGCGGGTGGCCAACCCCGACGGCCGGCTCAAGATCGGCATGCCGGCCGACGTGACGCTGCCGTCGGGATCGCAGGAGGAGCGGTGAGCGACGCGCCGGTGATCGAGGCCAGCGGCCTGGTCAAGCGGTTCGGCACCACCCTGGCCCTCGACAACATCAGTTTCGCCGTCCGACCGGCCGAGCTCTTCGGCCTGGTCGGTCCCGACGGCAGCGGCAAGACCACCCTGTTCCGGATCCTCACCACCCTGCTGCTGCCCGATGCGGGGCGCGCCACGGTGCTGGGCCACGACGTGGTCCGCGACCTCTGGGCGCTGCGACAGCGGGTGGGCTACATGCCCGGGCGCTTCTCGCTCTACGGCGACCTCAGCGTGGAAGAGAACCTGCGATTCTTTGCCTCGGTCTTCGGCACCACGATCGAAGCGGGACGCGATCTCATCGAGCCGATCTATCGCCAGATCGAGCCGTTCCGCGACCGCCGGGCAGCGGCACTCTCGGGCGGCATGAAGCAGAAGCTCGCGCTGAGTTGCGCCCTGGTGCACCGACCCGATGTCCTCCTGCTCGACGAACCGACCACGGGGGTCGACGCCGTGTCGCGGCGCGAGTTCTGGGAGCTCCTCGCGGCACTCAAGGCCGGCGGCCTGACGATCGTGGTGTCCACCCCCTACATGGACGAAGCGGCGCGCTGCGATCGGGTCGCGTTGCTCCAGGGTGGCCGTTTCCTCGCCATCGACGCACCGCCGGCGCTGAGCCGCCTCTTTCCCTGGCCGCTGTTCGCGGTGCGGTCGCACCAGCGGGTCGCCCTGCTGCATGCGCTGCGCGCCCTGCCCCACGTGGCCTCGGCGTTCCCGTTCGGCGAGACGGTGCATGTGGCCGATCGCCGGACCACCCTGGCCGCGGACGCGCTCGCGAGCGAACTCGCCACGGCGCTCCACCGTGCCGGCCTCGGCGATGCATCGGTCGAGCCGATCACGCCCGGGATCGAGGATGTGTTCATGGCGCTGATGGGCAGCGACGCCCGGCAGGCCGCGTGACGCGCCCTGCCACCGAGACCACCCGACCCGACTGGGTCGACGACCAGGCGATCGCGGCCCGCAACCTGACCCGGCGCTTCGGCAACTTCGTGGCGGTGGATCACGTGACGTTCGGCGTGCCCCGCGGCGAGGTGTTCGGCTTCCTCGGGGCCAACGGTGCCGGCAAGACCACCGCCATCCGGATGCTCACCGGGCTCCTGGCGCCGAGCGAAGGCGAGGCGTGGGTGGCCGGTCACGATGTCGAGACCGCCCCGGAGCAGGTGCGGCGCCACATCGGCTACATGAGCCAGCGGTTCTCGCTCTACGAGGATCTCACGGTGCGCGAGAACATCGCCCTCTACGGCGGCATCTACGGCCTGACCGATGCGGAGATCCGCGAGCGCGGCACGACCCTGCTCGCCGACCTCCACTTCACCGACCAGGCCGACGCCCTGGTCGGGTCGATCCCGCTGGGGTGGAAGCAGAAACTGGCCTTCTCCGTGGCGATGCTGCACCGACCGGCGGTGATCTTCCTCGACGAACCGACCGGCGGGGTCGACCCAGTGACCCGGCGACAGTTCTGGGAGCTGATCTACAAAGCCGCGGCCGGCGGCACCACCGCGCTGGTGACGACCCACTACCTCGATGAGGCCGAGTACTGCGACCGGATTTCCATCATGGTCGACGGGCGGATCGCGGCACTCGGCACGCCAACCGCCCTCAAGGCGGAGCATCACGCCGACAATCTCGAGGAGCTCTTCGTACGGCTGGTCCGCGGACCGGCGGCGGGGGCCGCATGAGCACCCGCGCCGGAGCCCGAGGGGCCCTGCTGGCGTTCATGGCGAAGGAGGTGCGCCACGTGCTGCGCGATCGGCAGACCCTGCTGATCCTGCTCCTGCTGCCCCTCGCCCAGATGGTGCTCTTCGGCTATGCGGTGCGCACCGACATCGAGACGGTGCGGGTTGCCATCGTCGACCCGACCCCCGACGTGGCGACCCGGGCCCTGCGGAGCCGCTTTGCCAGCAATGGACGCTTCGTCATGGTCCCGGTGGCGCCGCGAGCCGAGGCCCTGGATGCCCTCTTCCGTCGCGATGCGATCGACGTGGGGGTGATCGTGCCGAATCGACTCGCGGCGGGACTCGCCGAGGGCCGGACCGAGCAGCTCCAGGTGATCACCGATGCCGCCGATCCGAACTCGGGGATCACCATGCGCAACTATGCCTCGGCGGTGATCCGGGCCTGGCAGCGCGAGGTGCTCGCCCCGCCCCCGGTCGGGCTCACCACCACCGTGCGGATGCGCTTCAACCCGAGCCTCGAAAGCGTGAACCTCTTCGTCCCGGGACTGATGGCCCTGATCCTCACGCTGGTCACCGCCATGATGACGGCGCTCTCGCTCTCGCGGGAGAAGGAGCGGGGCACCTTCGAGGTGCTGCTGGTCTCGCCGCTGCGGCCGTGGCAGATCATCGTGGGCAAGGTGCTGCCCTACCTGGTCCTCGCCTTCGCCAATGTGGTCACCGTGTTGCTGGCCGCGTGGTTGGTCTTCGGCGTGCCGTTCGTGGGGAGCCTCACCCTCCTCCTCGGCGCCAGCATGCTCTACGCGCTGGTGGGGTTGGCGCTGGGCGTGCTGATCGCCGCCGTCACCACCTCGCAGCTCGCAGCGATGCTCGCCGCCGTGGCGGGCACCATGCTGCCGAACATCATGCTCTCGGGCATGGTCTTCCCGATTGCCAGCATGCCCGCCCCGCTCCGGCTGGTCACCGCCATCGTGCCGGCGCGCTGGTTCATCACCATCTGTCGTGGCGTGATGCTCAAGGGGGCGGGGCTCGACGTGCTGTGGCCCGACCTGCTGGTCCTCGTGGCGATGGCCGTGGTCCTGATGCTCGCCGCGACCAAGCGGTCCAGCGTGAGGCTGGCCTGATGCTGCGGACCCTGCGCGTGCTGCTCCGCAAGGAGTTCCTCCAGATCCGCCGCGACCCGGTGATCCTCCGGATGCTGTTCGTGATGCCGGTGATCCAGCTCGTGGTGCTGGCCAACGCGGCCACCTTCGAGGTGAAGCGGGCGGAGCTCTGGGTCGTGGACCAGGATCACACCGAGCTCTCCCGGGAGGTGGTCGACCGCTTCGCCGGCAGCGGGCGTTTCGTGGCGGTCGGTCGCTCCGCCACGGCGGCGGCCGGCAACGAAGCGCTGGTGGCGGGTCGGGCCGACGTGGTGCTGGTGATCCCGGCCCGGTTCGAGCGCGACCTGCGTCGCACTCGCCACGGCGACCTCCAGCTGGTGCTCGATGCGGTCGACGGTGCCCAGGCCGGCGTGATCCAGGGCTACGCCAGCCAGATCCTCGCGGCCTACAGCGCCACGCTCGGGACCGCCATCGCCCCGGTCGTGCGCACAACCGGCGGCAGCGGCGATCCGGCACCACGACCGGGTGGCGGCCGGCTCGAGGTGCGGTCGCGCGGCTGGTACAACACCGACCTCGACTACCAGCGCTACATGGTGCCCGGCATCCTGGTGCAGCTGATCACCCTGGTCGGCACCCTGATGACCGCGCTCAACATCGTCCGTGAAAAGGAGGCCGGCACCCTCGACCAGCTCAATGTGACGCCGATCTCCCGCGCCGCCTTCATCACGGCCAAGCTGTTGCCGCTCTGGACGATCGCCCTGGTGCTGCTCGCGATCGGCCTCGTCATCGGCTGGCTGGTGTTCGGGGTCCCCGTCGCCGGCAGCCTGCTGCTGATCTTCGGCGGGGCCGGCCTCTATCTGGTCGCGGCGCTGGGAATCGGGTTGTGGATCTCGACAGTGGCGGAGACCCAGCAGCAGGCACTCTTCATCACCTTCGCCCTCACCATGGTCTACACCCTGATGAGCGGACTCTTCACCCCGGTGCACGGCATGCCGGTGTGGGCCCGTACGGCGGCCCAGGTGAACCCGCTGCTCCACTTCATCGCGCTGATGCGCGCGGTGATGCTCAAGGGCTCCGGCGTGATCGACGTGCTACCGCACCTCCTGGCGCTGGCGGCAGCCGGTGCGATCATCCTCACCCTCGCGGTGCGACAGTACCGGAAGCGGACGGCCTGACGCCGGCGGACTGACGCGGTGGAGCGGTGCCAGGTGCGGCCGCGCGGACGGTCAGTAGCGCATCTGGATCGTGAGACCGACGGCCCCACCACCGACGGCGAAGCTGGCCCGGGAGAACTCCGGCTTTCCCAACCGGACGTGGTTGCCCGACACCCCGGCGCCCTCGCGCGGCTTCGGCCACGGGAACCAGCGCATGTCCATCCGGTCGTTGCCATTGCGGTCGTGGATCACCGCGATCGCGTAGTCCCGGTCGGGCGCCACGGCGTCGAAGGTCACCACCATCGTGTCGGTCGTGACCGGGACGCGCCGGATCGCCACCGCCGAGTCGAGGGTGAGCCATCCCGATTCGCCGTGATACAGGGCGACGAGCAGCGTCCCGCGCTGACTGGCGCGAATGCCGGCAACGGTCACCGTGATCGCGCCATCGGCCGGGCGGACGACCGGACGCGGTGCGAGGCACAGCGCCAGCAGCATCACCCCGAGTCCGCTGCCCACCCCATCACCCTTCCCGGCCGGGGGCCGCTCCGGGTGCCGCCCCGGTGGTCACGGCTTCGCGGCGCCGCGGCTCACCGCCCAGACGTAGGCGGCCACCTCCTGGAGTTCCTGGTCGTTGATGCCGCCAGGGTGGCTCACCATCGCGGTATTGGGGACGCCGTGGCTGAGCACCTTGATGATCATCGCCAGGCTGCCGTCGCCGTTCCGCCACTTGTGGGCCCGGAGCGTCGGGGCGATGGCGGTGCCTTCGAGCTTGGGACCGTGGCACGCGAAGCAGGTGCCCTCGCCGTGGAAGATGTGGCGTCCCACCTTGATCGCATCGAGCCGGGCCGTGACGCTGTCACGGAACGCGCTGCTGGTATCAGCCGGCTGTTGGGCGGTGAGCCGGAAGGCGAGCAACGGAAACGCCAGGAGGGAGCAGATCACCACCCGGCAATTCCGACGGAACCACTCGGGAACAACACCTTCGTCCATGGGATACGCCTCCGCTCAGCGGCGGGCACCCGGCGAGGGAGCCGGGAGCGCACGCCGATCGTGCACCAATGTATACCAATCTTGTCGGCAAACGGATCCGGCGGGAATGGCTCGGCGGAGCGACGGCAATCGCCGGGTGATTGACGGCGGAGTTGTGGCACCATAGACTGGTAATCACGAGCGAGACGTTCGTGGTTTTGCCGAACGCTCCGACAGCTCCAGCACGAGAAGGAACCCTGAAAACCGCACGCGTTGGAATCGCAGGCCTGGTCGCCACGGCGGCCGTCACGTTGCTCTGGTTGGTGGAGCCCGTGGTTGGCCTTCCTCGTCTTGCCGTCGGCAGCATGCTGAGCAGTTGGCTCGCGGTTGCCACCGCCTACCTCCCAATGAGCCCCACCGTCGGCTGGAGCATCCACGCCGCGATCGGCGTCGGGCTGGCGTTCGTCTACGCCGCCTGGCTGGTCGGCCGCCTTCCGGGCAGCCCGATCCTCCGCGGCGTCGGCTTCGGCTTCGGCGTCTTCCTCTTTGCGCAGATCGTGTTCATGCCGCTGGTCGGCGCGGGGCTGTTCTCCCGCGGCGACCTGCCGCTGTTGGCGGGCAGCCTCATCGGCCACCTGCTCTACGGCGCACTGCTGGGCCTCATCCTCGGCCCGGCCCAACTCCGCCTCCCCGCCACCATGGCACCATCGGCGCGAGGCGCCCCCCCCTGATTCTCACCCGTTCCCGAGGTCCCACGTGAAGGCCCGAATTCGGTTATCCCTCCTCATCCTGCCCATCCTGTTCCTGCTGCCGGCGTTGCACGCCGAGGGAACGGACAACGCCATCCGGCGCTACGAACGTGACTTCAGCCTCGGCACCGCGGCGCACGCCATGATCCCGAGCTTCTCCCGCCAGACCGGCCTGGCATGCAGCGCCTGCCATACCGAATTCCCGCACCTCACCCCGTTCGGCCGCCGCTTCAAGATGAACGGGTACACGATGACCAACCTGCAGACGATCACCGCCGGCGACAGCGGCCAGCGGAAGTCGCTGCGGCTCGACCTGGTGCCGCCGCTCTCGGCGATGGTCATGACCGGCTTCACCCAGACCAAGACCACGGTGCCCGGGACCCAGAACGGCACGCTGCAGTTCCCCCAGGAGCTGAGCCTCTTCTTCGGCGAGGCGATCACCCCGCGGCTCGGGGCGTTCATCCAGCTCACCTACGATCCCGAAGCGGGCGGCATCGGCCTCGACAACGCCGACATCCGCTATGCGAATCAGGTGTCACTCGGCTCGAACTCGCTCGCCTACGGTATCACCCTCAACAACAACCCCACCGTCCAGGATGTCTGGAACACCATCCCGGCGTGGGGCTTCCCCTATTCGGCCTCCGAGGTGGCTCCGGCGCCCGCCGCGGCGACACTGCTTGACGGCCAACTGGGCCAGCAGGTGGCCGGCCTCGGGCTCTACGGCTACTGGGACAATCATCTCTACGCTGAGGTGAGCGCCTACCGCTCCGCGGTCCAGGGCGGTGCACCGCAGGCCGACGAGTCGTCGTCGAACACGATCCATGGCATCGCCCCCTACTGGCGGGCGTACTGGCACCAGCAGCTCGGTCGCCGTGAGCTGATGGTCGGCACGCTCGGCATGTCCACCTCGCTGTACCCCGAGGGGGTGAGCGGCCTGCGCGACCGATTCACCGACGTGGGCATCGACGCCCAGTTCGAGATCCCGGTCGGCGAGGGCAACGGCGGCTTGACGGCTCACGCCATCTACATGCACGAGAAGCAGAAGCTCGACGGCTCGGTCGATCTCGGCCTGGCGACCAACCTCGAGAACACCCTCAAGACGACCCGGGTCGATGCGTCGTACTACACGCCGTCGCGGGTGGGCCTGACCGTCGGCTACTTCAACACCACCGGCACCGCGGATGCGCTCCGCTATCCGGCGGGCCCGATCGACGGAAGCACGACCGGCATCCCGGACAGCAACGGCATGCTTTTCGAGCTGTCCGCGCTCCCCTGGCTGAATACCCGGTTCGAGTTGCAGTACGTGATGTACCGGAAGTTCAACGGCGCCAAGAACAACTATGACGGCGCCGGCCGGAACGCGTCCGACAACAACACCCTCTACCTGCTGAGCTGGCTGGTCCTCTGACCGAACGGGCCACCGGCCGCCGGGGCATCCCTGCCCCGGCGGCCGGTGGCCATGCCAGACCCCTCACCCATCAGGCCGCCGCGCTGGCGCGTCCCCCGCTGAGCGAGAGCAGCAGCAGCGGGATGGCCACGACCCAGCCGACCAGCCGGGCCGTCGCCTCGCCGGTGAGCACGTGCAGGGCGAGGAACCCCGAGGCCACCGTCACGGTGAGCACCATGATCGGCATCCCGAAGCGCATGAATTCGGCGAAGCCGAGATGGACGCCACCCTTCTCGGCGAGCCCCAGCGTGGTGACGTTGGCCGAGGCACCCACGGCCGTGCCGTTGCCCCCGAGGCAGGCCCCCAGCGCCAGCGCCCACCAGAGGACCACCGTCTGCCCCGGAAGGGTGGTGGTCAGGGTGTGCACCACCGGGATGCTCACCACCACGTAGGGAATGTTGTCGATGAACGCCGAGAGGAAGGCACTCGCCCAGCAGATCAGCAGGGCGGCGAAGAGGAGTGTGCCCTCGTCGCCGAAGCCGAAGAGGTGCCGGGCGCCCGCGATCGCGTCCTCGAGGCCACCGGCAATCCTGGCGATCAACCCGGTCTCGACCCCGGCGCCGACGATGATGAACAGGAAGAAGAAGAAGGCCAGCGTCGGCCACTCGATCTCCTGCTCGATCACGTGCAGGATGCCGTGGGTCCGCTCGTGGGTGGTGGGGCGGTGCCGGCGAAGGTAGAGCACGTCCTGGACGATCAGCGCGGCGGCGGCGCCGATGACCGCCGGCACGGCGGGCGGCATGCCGGTCATGCCGTGGGTGAGGAAGCCGACCAGGATCAGCGCGCAGATCAGCCCCATCCAGCGCAGCAGCAGCGGGTCGGTGGGTGCCGGCGGCGTCTCCGGCACGAAGGCCGTTGCCGGCTTCGCCCCGGCCAGCTCCGTGCGGTAGTAGCGCCGTGCGTACCACTGCATCACCACCATCATGATCAGCACCGGGGCGGTGAGCGCCTCGAGGAAGTCGAGAAACGACAGCGGCGCTGCCGAGCCGACCATGATATTGGGCGGATCGCCGATCAAGGTGGCGGTCCCGCCGATGTTCGAGGCGATCACCATCGGCAGCAGGATCGCCGCCGGCGCCAGGCCGAGCCGCTTGCTCATCCCGCCGGCCATCGGCGTGACGAAGATCACCGTGGTGACATTGTCGAGAAAGGCCGAGGTCACCGCGGTGAACCACGACACGAGCCGCTGCACCCGGAGCGGTTCACCGCGGGCCCGGTTCATGATCGTGGCGACGGCCCAGGCGAAGAAGCCGGTTGCCTTGAGCACCGCGACCACCGCCATCATCGAGGCGAGCAGCAACAGCACGTTGAGGTCCACCGACGCCCAGGCCCGATCGAACGAGATCAGGTGGAACGGGGTGAGGTAGGTGAAGGTCCACAGCAACGCCACGGCGCCGAATGCGATCAGCACCCGATGGGCGGTCTCGCGGGCGAGCAGGACGAAGAGCAGCACAAGGACCACCGCCACGATCCCCTGGGAGATCGGGTCGGTGGTGGGAGCGATGGCAGCGTCAGGCATGTGCGGATACCGATCGAGGGGAAGTCACCCGAATTGGTGCCCGTGCAAGATACCGTCGGTCCGGTCGCCGCGCTATCTTTGGGCCGTGCCGACGTACCACGTGAAGTCGTGCTTCTTCACCCTGCAGGGCGAGGGCCGGCAGGCAGGCCGCCCGGCGGTCTTCCTCCGCTTCGCCGGCTGCAATCTGTGGAGCGGGCGGGAGGCGGACCGCACGACGGCCACCTGCCGTTTCTGCGACACCGACTTCGTCGGGACCGACGGCGAGGGTGGTGGCACCTTCCGCGACCCCGCGGCGCTGGCCGACCGGGTGGCCAGCCGCTGGCCGGCCGACGGCGGTGGCCGCCGCTACGTGGTCTGCACCGGTGGCGAGCCGACGCTCCAGCTCGACCAGGCGCTGGTGGCGTCGCTCCAGGCCCACGGATTCGAGGTGGCGGTCGAGACCAACGGCACCCGGCCGGTCCCCACCGGGGTCGACTGGGTCTGCGTCTCGCCGAAGGCCGGCGCGCCGCTGGTCCAGACCAGCGGCCACGAACTCAAGCTGGTCTACCCGCAGGCCGGGGCCGAGCCCGAGCGGTTCGACGGCCTCGACTTTGCCCACTTCCTGCTCCAGCCGATGGACGGACCGGCGCTGGAGGCGAACACCCGGGCGGCCCTGGCGTATTGTCTTCGCCACCCCGGCTGGGGGCTCTCGACCCAGCTCCACAAGAAGCTGGGAATTCCCTGAGGGACCGATGCGCGGCTACAGCGACCGGATCAACCACGCCCTGACCTTCGCGGCCAAGCACTATGCGCCGCGGGCGCCGCGTCACGCCCCGCACCCGTTCCTGGCCTATCCCGCCAATGTGGCGGTGATCCTGCTGCGGCACGGTGCCGACGAGACGACCACCGTCACCGCGATCCTCCACCCACTGCTCGAGATCGTGCCCCCGGGTGAGCGCCGCGACATGGAGTCGAAGATCGCCGACAAGTTCGGCCCCGTGGTGCTCGGCATCTGCCGCGATGCCGCGGCACCACGGGTCGATGGCAACGGCGAACTGCTGCCGTGGCGGATCCGCAAGCGCGAAGTGATGCGGCTGCTCGCGACGATGGAACCGCGAGCGCTCGACATCCGCTGCGCCTCGGAGATCCACGACTGCGGCAGTGCGATCGCCATCGTGCAGCGCCTCGGCGTGGAGTATCTCGAGCCCCAGGGCCACGCCAATGGCCGCGAGGTGGTCGCCTGGTTCGACGACCTCGCCGCCGGACTCGGGCGGCGGATCGACTGGCCGGGGCACACCCTCCGCGACGAGCTCCGCGCGCTCACGCGCGAGCTGGCCGCGCTCGCCGACACGACCTGACGGTATCTTTCGGCGATGGGCACCCCACCACCCGACCAGCGCGATCCCGCCCGGATCGAAGGCCTCCTCGGCCACCGCTTCCAGATCGAGCAGGTCACGGCCGTCTCGACCGAGCGGGTGCTGTATCGCGCCCAGGACCGGTTGCTGCACCGGATGGTGTCGCTCCGGGTCAATGTCGAGACCGGGGCCAGGCTCCGGGGCTGGTTCCTCAAGGAATGCGAGGCGCTCGGCCGGCTCGACCACCCGGCGATCCGTCACATCTACGAGGCGGGCGTCGTCGGTGCCATCGCCTACCGGGTCGGCAACTGGATCGAGGGCGAGTCGCTCGAGGAGGCGATCAGCCGCGGCCCGCGACCGGTGCCGACGGTGCATATCCTGGCGCGCGATCTCCTGACCGCGCTGGAACACGCCCACGCCCACGGCATCGTGGTGCGCCGGATCGTGCCGGCCTCGCTGATGCTCGGCGCCACCGGTCGTGGCACGGTGACCGACCTGCGCTTCTGCAACCTCACCCTCCCCGAGATCCCCGAGTCGGAACAGCCGAGCGAACTGGAATTCCTGGCCCCCGAGATTCGTGATGGACGGGCCGGCGACCCGACCAGCGACGTCTACACCGCCGGCGCAATCCTCTACTACGCCATCACCGCGACCCGGCCGCCGCTCGACCCCGCCGACCTCGTGCCGCCGACCACGATCCGGCCCGTGGTGCCCAAGGCACTCGAGCGGGTGATCGAGCGGGCCCTCCATCGCAACCCCGCCTCGCGCTACCTCACGGCGTCGGAGATGCTGGAGGACTTCACCTCCGACGCCGGCGAGTACGTGGAGACCCAGGTGTCGCTGCCCCAGATCCCGGCGGTGCAGACCGAGGGGGCCCACTGGGAGGCTCGGCTGCGCCGCGCGCTGGGCGACGACTACGAGCTCCTTGGCAAGCTGGGTCAGGGCGGCTTCGGACGGGTCTACCGGGTGCGCGACCTCCATCTCGAGCGCGAGGTGGCGCTCAAGGTGCTGCACCCGCACTTCAGCGCCGACCCGACGGTGGTGGAGAAGTTCCGGCGCGAGGCACAGCTTGCCGCCCGACTCAACCACCTCAACATCGTCGACATCTACGACATCGCCGGGCGGTCGGGACTGCTCTGGTACACGATGGAGATCGTCAACGGCCCCAACATCGCCCAGCTGGTGGACCAAACGGGCCCGTTGCCGGTCGACCAGGTGCTGCGCCTCCTGCGCGAGGCGCTCGCCGCGCTCGGTCACGCCCACGCCCAGGGCCTGGTCCACCGCGACATCAAGCCGGAGAACCTGCTGATCGAGCAGGACGGTTCGCTCCGGATCACCGACTTCGGCCTGGCACTCGCCCTCCGCGGCGAGGGGCGCTTCGGGGGCGCCACCTCCCAGAGCGGCACGCCGCAGTTCGCCTCACCGGAACAGCTGCTCGGCGAACGGGTCGACCAGCGCACCGACCTCTATTCACTCGCGGCGGTGGCGTACTTTGCGCTGCTTGGCCGGGTGCCGTTCCCGGGCGGCACGCCCGAACAGGTGATCGCCAAGCAGACGACCGACCTGATTCCCGACCTCGCGCAGGAACGTCCCGACGTGAGCGAGGCGCTGGCTGCGGTCCTGGTCCGCGCACTGCGCAACGACGTCGAGGCGCGCTGGGCATCGGCCGGCGAGTTCCGCAGTGCGATCGAGGAAGCCGCGCAGCTAGGACTCCGCCGCCGTGGCGGCGAGCTGGCACGGCTCGCGGCCCGCATCCTGGGAGGGTGAGGGGCGGCCGGAAAAACGCTTGACAGGGGGCGCTCCGGGGCCGATCTTCACTATCGCCGTGGTACACACAGCGCGAATCTCCATCGACAGGTGATCGCTTTGCGCCGGTGGGTCGTCAGACCCGCCACGGCAGTTGCGCGCGCACCGCGGGACAGGCCCGACGGTTCGCCAACCCTCGCGCGGCACCGTGGCTGGCGAGGGAGGGTCAAACAAATCAGGAGTAGCGGCAATGGCTCGTAGCACCGGTACCGTGAAGTGGTTCAATGACGCCAAGGGTTTCGGCTTCATCACCCCCGAGGGCGGCGACAAGGACTGCTTCGTCCACCACAGTGCGATCAGCATGGATGGCTTCCGGACCCTCGCCGAGGGTGATCGCGTCGAGTTCGACATCGTGCAGGGTGCCAAGGGCCCCGCGGCGGAGAACGTCACCAAGGCCTGAGCACTCGAGCTCCGGCACAACGACGGCCCCCGATGCTGCTGCATCGGGGGCCGTCATGCGTGGTGCCGGGACGCGAGACTACTTGTGGCGGTAGACCACCCGACCCCGGGTGAGGTCATAGGGCGACAGGACGACGCTGACCCGGTCTCCTTCGAGCACCCGGATCTTGAACTTCGACATCTTGCCTGCGGCGTACGCCAGGATGGTGTGCCCGTTCTCGAGCAGCACCCGGTAGTTGCGGTCCGGAAGCACCTCCTGGACCACACCCTCCATCTCGATTCCCTCTTCCTTCGCCATCCACGCTCCGATCACGAGTCAACGGTGGGCGCTGGGCGCCCGGCAAGCGCTGGCAATCTGGGGCGAGAGACCGGGGAGCGCAATGCTGGAGGGCCAGCGGACAGCTCGACACGGCCCGGACCACGTGCGCATCTTGCCGCCTGGTGCCGTCTCATGATCACCCGGACGAGGCTCACTACTGCCCGACCACCGAACCCGGCAAGCGAGGCACGGAATGCAGGCACGAACCCCGACGACCGCGGCATACCGAGGACTGGGCCTTCTGCTGGTACTCCTCGGCAACGTCGGGTGCGGCCGTGAAGGGGAGGCGGTCTCGGTCCGTCGCGATTCCGCCGGCGTGCTGGTCGTGGAGCATGCCGCAACGGCCACGGCGACCGGCCACTGGCGACTCGCCGAGCAGCCCGAGCTCGACCTGGGCCTCGCCGATGGCCCGCCCGAGTACAGCTTCGTCGATGTCGCGGCCGTCGTGCGCCGGGCCGACGGCCACCTGCTGGTGGCGGATGCCGGCGCCGCGGCCATTCGTGAGTACGATGCCACCGGCCACATCCTGATCTCGACGGGGCGAACCGGTGCGGGCCCGGGAGAGTACCGGGCGATCAACAGCATGGGCCTGGGTCCGGCGGACTCGGTCTGGGTCTACGACTTCGCCCTGCGTCGGTTCACCATCCTCACGCCGGACCTCGCGGTCCAGCGGATCGTGCCCCTGGGTCCCGGCCTCTCGGCCGTCGGTGCTGTCGGCATGCTTCGCGGTGGCGGCTTCGTGGTTCGGGAGTACTTCTCCGCACCCTCGCCGGCGAGGCTCGCCGCGGGGCTGCGCCGGGACCGCGTCGCGGTGGTGCGGCTCGATCGCGACGGCGAGATTCGCGACACCATCACGACCCTGCTCGGCCGGGAGATCGCGATCACGGAGGAGGATGGGCGCGCCGTCATGAACTCCCCGCTGGTGGCGCACGATGCGGCCATCGCCTTCGCGGGGGACCGCGTGATCGTGGGTGATCAACAGCAATACGAACTGAGGGTGCTGGATCTCGACGGCCGCCTACGCCGCATCATCCGTCGGGACGTTGGCGATCTCGCGCTTGACCGGACGGTCGTGCCGACGCTTCGGTCGGCGCGAATCGACGCCGCACCAGCCGGCGACCAGGCACGTCTCGCCCGACAGCTCGACGGACTTCCGGTGCCCGCGACCCGGCCTGCATACGGCGAGATCCTGGCGGCCACCGATGGATCCCTCTGGGTGGCCGAATGGCATCTCCATGGACGAGGCGGCGGGCAGCTGGACCGTCTTCGATTCCGAAGGCGCCCTCATCGATCGCTGGTCATGCCGGCAGGATTCCAGCCGACCTGGATCGACGCCGACCGGGTGACAGGGATCCAGACGGACGCGGACGGAATCATCCGCATCCTGGTCTATCGCATCGTCAGCGATTCACTCGACCAGCAGTAGCCCCGGGGCGCGACGGCGCGTCGCAATCGTCAGCCGCCGAAGGGCAACGGCGAGCGGTACCGCACCACACGGAGCTCCCCGTCGTCGGGGTCGGTCGCGGCAACGTAGATCGCCTTCGCCCCGACCCCGACCAGCTGCCCCTCACCCGGCACCACCACCCGGCCGACCAGTCGCCCCTCGGCATCGATCACGTCGTACCGGGTGCCATCCTCCTCGCCGAGATGATCGGCCCGCGCGATCCAGACGCGACCTGCGCCGTCGGCTCGGAGCGCCTCGTCCACGAAGACCGGGTGATGGTCGGGGAAGACCCAGCGAGGTGGTGCGGGTGCGCCGCGGGGAGAGTCGCCCGCACTCCCGATGCTCCGGCGCGGCGTCTCCGCCTGATCAGCCAGGTACGCTTCACGGTCGGCGTCGGTGAATGGGACAGGGGTCCACGGCACGACCCGGGTCCGCACCTGCCTGCCGCCATCGAAATACCGAAGGCGGTAGGTGGCCGCCTCCACGAGAACGACCATGCCATCCGGCAGGACCACCCAGCGGTCGACCGCTCCCTCGACCGGGAGCGGCGCTCCCGCAGGCACGACCCATTTCGAGAGCCCACCATCGTAGCGGAACAGGGTGTCCAACGATCCCCGCAACGGGTCCCATCGGACCACCTGCATGGAATCGGGCAACCGTCGGCGATTGCCGCGCGGCAGGAACGCGGCTCCGTACAACCGTCCTGCCGAATCGGCGCCGCGGACCACGCCGAGCCCCGTCGGGTATCGCCGCACCTCGTCCACGCGAGCCGTCGCAGTGATCGGCAGCACCCGATGCTGCGCGAAATCGACGGCGAAGGCACCACCGTGGCCGTCCGGAACGAGTCCCCCGATGGTCCGGAACTCTCGGGGACCTCCGCCCATCCGGGCCAGATCGACACTCTGTTGGCGGTCGAAATCGAGCAGCACCAACCGCGGCTCGCGATCGTCGGCCACCACGATCCGACCGTCGGCGAGCTCAACCACGTCGTTGACCGAGGTGAAACCCTCGGCGGGATCGGCCGGTGACCTCGCCGAGCGGCGAGGCGGGCGCTTGCGCGACCAGCGCGACCGGCAACACGAGGAGCGCGAAGGAAAGCCGGGAAGCGGCAAGGCGACAACGGTGCACGGAGATGGACCTTTCGGACAGGAGCGGAGGTGTCACCCCTGAGGATGCACCAACTCGACCGAGCGTCGTCCCCCTGACACACTCCTGACATCCGCGAGGGGGCGGCGCACCCCGGCAGCCTAGCCCAGCCGGGCCAGCGCCTCCCGGAGGGAGGCCATCTCGTTCTCGACCATCGCCACGAGTTCGCCGAGCATCGCCGCATCGAAGCGCAGCTCCACCCCCGCCTCGCGATACAGCTCCGGGAGCGGCCGGGTCGCCCCCAGGGCAAGGAAGCGGCGGTACGCGGCGATCGCCTCGGCGCGGTCGCGCCGGGCATTGCGCCAGACCTGCAGCGCCCCGAGCTGGGCGATGCCGTACTCGATGTAGTAGAACGGGTAGACGAAGATGTGGATCTGCCGGTACCACCGTGCGATCCGCTCGGCCTCGAGACCGGTCCAGTCGACGCCGGGCTCGAACCGCTCACGGAGCCGGAGCCACGCGGCATCCCGCATCGCGGCATCGGCGCCGCCGGGATTGGTGTAGATCCACGACTGGAAGGCGTCGACGGCCGCAATGTGCGCCAGCGACACGAGCAGGTCCTCGAGGTGTTCCAGTTGGGCCGAGAGCGCGTCGGCCTCGGTGTAGAACCCGGTCGGTCGTGCCAGATGCGGGGCGGCCAGCAACTCCATCGACATCGAGGCGAGCTCGGCCGCCTCCGCGCCGGGATGCCGCTGCCAGATGAGCGGCCTGGCGTGTGACGCGAACGCGTGGAAGCAGTGCCCCGCCTCGTGCAGCAGGGTGGTCACGTCCTCCGGCACCCCGGCCGCGTTCATGAAGACGAACGGCCGACCCCGGGCATTCAGTGTGTCGCAGTAGCCACCGGGCGCCTTCCCCTCCCGCGACTCGAGGTCGAGCAGCCCCTCGTCCATCATGATGCGGAACTGGGCGCCGAGATGGGGATCGATCGCCGTGAAGATCCGTGCCGAGGTCTCCTGCAGCTCGGCCACATCGCGGTACGGTACCGGCGCCGACTCGCGCCACGGGTCGACGGCCGTGTCCCAGGGCCGGAGCGACGCCAGACCCAGCATCTCCCGCCGGGCGGTCATCGCCCGGCCGACCGCCGGCACCACGGTCGCCTCGATGGCCCGGTGCAACGTCTCGGTGTCGGCCGGGGTGTAGTCGAATCGGCACTTGGCCGTGAACACATAGTCGCGGTAGTCGGCGAAGCCGGCGTTGGTGGCGATCTGCTGCCGCAACACGACCATGCGATCGAATAGCGTCGCCAGGTCGTCGCGGGCTGCGATGTAGGGGCCGACGGCTGCCCGCCACGCCGCCTCGCGGACCGTGCGTTCGCGACGCTTGAGGAACGGCGCGAGGCGCGGCAGCGGCACCCGCTCGCCATCCCACTCGGCGGTCATGCCGCCGGTCACCTGCTGGTATCGGGCGGAGAGGCCCTCGGCCTCGGCCACCAGCGGCACGCTGGCCTCACGAAAGATCTCGATCGCCGTCCGGAATCGCCGGATCATCGTCTGCAGATCGGGGCGGTCGGAGCCGATCTCGACCAATCGCTTGGCGAGCGCGACCTCCTTCTCCTCCAGTCGCGGCAGGATGTCGGTGGAGAAGCGAAGCTGGGCGGCTTCCTTGGCCTTGTCGGCGGTGTCGCAGGTGTAGGCGATCATCGCCAGCGAGGCTGCCTCGGTCACCAGCTCGTCGAGTCGGGACCAGGTGGCCAGCCAGGCTTCGAGCCCGGCAGCGTCGAGCGATGCCGCCGCCAGGTCGTCGTACCAGGCGGCGATCTGCTCCCACGTCGCCGTGGCGAGGCCGGAGGAATCGGTGGGCAGGGGGGTCGTCAGCATCCGGAAATCATAAGCGGCGACCTGCGAGGCGCGAAGGCCGGGGCGACCGCGTGGGCCAGGTCGGTCGATCGCGTCAGGGTGCCGCCGCCTCGGTCGGGACCGAATCCCGCCGTGGGGGGCGCACGTAGCGCCACGACACGTATCCCACGCCGGCGACGACGAGGCCGCCGAGCAGGAATGGCGCATCGACACCGATGCGCTGGAAGGCGATCGTGCCGAGGATCGGGGCGAGCACCCGGGAGATCCCGGCGAAGGTCTGCGCCACCCCCATGGTGGTGCCAAGTTCGCCTTGCTCGGCGGCGGCGGAGAGCAGCGACGTGGTCGAGGGGAAGAGCAGTGCCGTGCCGATCGGGATCGCCGGGATGATCACCGCCAGCCACCAGACCGACGGCGCCAGGGTCATGCACACCATCCCCGCCGCCAGGACTCCGGCACCGACGCGCATCGCGCCGGCCTCGCCCCAGCGGTCGACCGCCGGACCGAGGAGGAGTGAGCGCATCACCAGCGACAGCGAGCCGGTGTAGACGAAGAAGTAGCCGATCGTCGCCTCGGTGATCCCGAAGCGGGCGTCGAGCCAGAGCGCCAGCACCGCCGTGAAGAGGGTGAACGCCAGCATCCCGACGCCGTAGATCCAGACCAACCGATTGGCTCGTCCGGCGGGGCGGCGAATCACCTCGGCGGCGGCATGCCACACCGGGCGCCGCCTCGGCGGTGCCGCATTGGTCGGGCGCGACTCGGGCAGCCAGCGCCAGGCGGCGAGGACGTTGCAGAGGCAGAGCGCACTGGCGATCAGTCCCGGTGCGGCGCGTCCCAGCGAGGTGGCCGCCGAGCCGATCGCCGGTCCGACCATCACCCCGGCCGATGGTCGCCGCCGAGAGCCAGCCGAGTGCCCGGGCGCGATCGGCCGGGGCGACGGTGTCGGACACGTAGGCCTGCGACACCCCGGTGGTCCCGCCGCCGGCACCCTGCACGACCCGCGACAGGAAGAGCATCCAGAGCGACGTGGCGAAGCCGAAGACGGCGAAGGCCACCGCCGACGCGAAGAGGCCGATCATCAGGGCAGGACGACGCCCGTAGCGATCGGAGACGCGACCCCAGAGCGGCGCGGCCACCAGCTGGGTGATCGAGAACGACGCGATCAGCCAGCCGATCGTCTCGGGCGTGGCGTGCATGTCGAGCGCGTAGAACGGCAGCAGCGGCAGCACGAGGAAGAAGCCGAGCATGTCGATGAAGCTCACGGCGATCAGCACACCGAGTCGCTTGAACTGCTCGCGCTTGCTGTCGGGGAGGCCGCCGCTCATGTGGCCCGGCTCCCGCCGCGCTCGGCGAGCAGGAACGCACCGGTGCTGATCAGGGCGAGCACCACGCCGTAGGCGGCGGCCATGCCGATCTCACCCTGGCGAATCGCGCCGAGAATCTCGAGCGACACCGGTCGGGTGTCGTAGGTGTAGAGGATCACCGACGTCATGAAATCGCCGAGGCCGGTCACGAAGGCCAGGGCGGTCGCCCCGGCGAGCGCCGGCCCCAGCAGCGGCAGGGTGATCGAGGTGAAGACCCGGAACCGGCCGGCACCGAGCGAGGCGGCCGCCTCGTCGAGCGCCGGATCGAGCCCGCGGATCGCGGAGACCATCGCCCGGCCGACGATCGGCAGTCCACGCACGAGGTACGCGAGGGGCAACAGCCAGAGGGTGCCGATCAGGATCAGCCGACCCAGTTCGGGCCGGCTCACCGAGAACATCGTCGCCAGCGCGATGGCGTAGACGGTGCCCGGCACCGCCCACGGGAGTGCCAGGGCGGCCTCGAGCCAGCGCGACAGGCGGCGCCCGGGCGCCC
Source organism: uncultured Gemmatimonadales bacterium (assembly GCA_963817715.1). GTDB lineage: Bacteria > Gemmatimonadota > Gemmatimonadetes > Gemmatimonadales > GWC2-71-9 > Palsa-1233. Next base: position 42,975 of record CAWFPG010000004.1, on the reverse strand, counting down.
GGGCGGCGACGGCGACCAGCAGCGCCACCAGCGCGGCCGCCACGGCGGCGAGTCCCGCCATCCAGAGCGAGGTGCCGAACGGTCGCCAGCGGCCGGGTTCGGTGATCAGCGCGGCATAATTGCCGAGGGTGTAGGCCTCGGGGAGCGCGCTGGAGGTCCACGCCCCGACCGGCACGAACGACACGACCAGCAGCGCCAGGTGCGGCAGCAGCAACCACCCGGTGCACCCCCACCCCAGCAACGTCGGCAGCAGCCGCCGGCGACCCGCACGGGGCGCCGGGGCGATCCCCTTCCCCGCACCGCGCACCCCGGCTCCCCCGAGACGCGACGCCAGCGTCAGCGCCACCAGGGCGAGCACCACCAGCACCAGCGTCTCGACCATGGCGATGGCGATGTCACCGTTGAGCCGGGTCGAGACCAACTGGGTGGGCAGCACGCGGAAGCCGCCGCCGAAGACATACGGTGCCGAGAACGATGCCAGCGATGACAGCGCCACCAGCAGGGCGCCGTTGCCGATCGCCGGCCGCAGCAGCGGCAGCAACACGGTGCGGAGCGCCCGCCAGCGCCCGGCACCGAGCGAGGCGGCGGCCTCGAGCAGCGAGGGGTCGAAGTTGGCCAGCGCGCCGCGCACCAGCAGGTAGGGATAGACGTACATGGTCGTGGCGTGAATCAGCAGGATGGCACCGGCACCCTCGAACCGCCACGGCGCCTGGTCGCTGCCGGTGATCGCCATCACCGCGCGCGCCAGCACACCGCTCTCGCCGTAGAGGAAGAGAAACGCCACCACGCCAACCAGGGGCGGCAGCACCGCCGGCAGCGCGAGCAACGCGCTGACCACGCGGCGGCCGGGGAAGTGCACCAACCGAGTGAGCAGGGCGAGGCCGGTGCCCAGCGTGCCGGCGAGCAACACGCTTGCCACCGCCAGCCAGAGCGAGTTCCACGCCGCGCGCCATTCGTTGGGCTCGGCCACGAAGGCCCGGAGCGCGGCCCCGGTCCAGTGACCATCGCTGCGCACCGCATCGAGCGCGACCAGCACCAGTGGCTCGACCACCAGCCAGGCCAGTACCAGGAGCAGGATGATCGGCAACCAGCGGCCGGCCTGCTTCACTCCTCCTCCGCGAACGCGTGGGCCCCCACGCCGCTCGGTGCCAGATGCAGCACGGCGCCAGGCTGGCAGGTCAGCGGTGGGGTGCTCACCTCGACCTCGGCGTCGCCGACCGCGACGGTCACCAGGTCGAACGCGCCGGTGAAGCGACGGCGCACCACGCGCGCGGTGATCGCCCCGTCATCACGCACCGCCAGTGCCTCGGGTCGCAGCAACAGTCGCACGGCACCATCCACGCCGCCGGGCGCGGTGGCCTCGAACCGGCTGCCGAGGGCCTCGACGATTGCCGTCGCCCCACGCCGCTCGACCAGGGTGCCGGGGACCACCGACGAGCGCCCCACGAATCGCGCCACCGGTTCGCTGGCCGGCTCCCCGTAGAGCGACTCGGGAGTCCCGACCTGGCGCAGGGTGCCGTCGAGCAGCAGCGCGATCCGATCGGCCAGCTCGAACGCCTCTTCCTGCTCGTGGGTGACCAGCACCGTGGTGATCCCGATCCGTTGCACCAGCTCGCGCAACTCGTGGCGGGTGCGCTCGCGCAGCGACGGATCGAGGTTGCTGAGCGGCTCGTCGAGCAGCAGCACGGCGGGACGCGGTGCCAGCGCGCGCGCCAGCGCCACTCGCTGCTGCTGGCCACCAGAGAGCGCCGCGACCGGCCGCTCCTCGAGCCCCGCCAGGGAGACCAGGCCGAGCACCTCGTGCACCCGCTCGGCGACCTGACTGCGATCGAGTCGCTGGTCGGCGAGTCCGTAGGCCACATTGCCGGCCACCGTGAGGTGCGGAAAGAGCGCGTAGTGCTGGAAGACCATCCCGCAGCGACGCCCCAGCGCGTCGTCGGTCGTCACGTCGCGATCGCCGAGCAGGATCCGTCCCGCGTCGGCCGACTCGAAGCCGGCCATCAACCGCAGCAACGTCGTCTTGCCACTGCCGCTCGGTCCGAGCAGCGCGACCAGCTCGCCGTCGGCAACCTCGAGCGACACGTCGCGCACCACGGCGGTGGCGCCGAAGCGCTTGGCGACACCCTCCAGCCGCACGCTGCTCATTGCCGACCGCCGCTGCCACGCACCCGTTGATCCCAATAGCGCATCCACGCCGCTCCGTTCTCGGCCAGGAGATTCCAGTCCATCGGGGCCGTCACCATCCGACGCTCCACGTCGGCCACCCACGCGGGCACCTGGTCGAGCGGCAGGTCGTGCCGCGCCGGCAGCCGCCAGTTGTTCTCGGCGGTGAGCACCTGGATCGGGACACTCCCGACAAACTCCAGGAACGCCTCGGCAGCCCGGCGATGCTTGGTGCCCCGCACGATGCCGATGGCATCGTCGATCACCACGGTTCCGCTGCTCGGGAAATGGTAGCCGAACGGCATCCCCTTCGACATCGCGATCAGGATGTCGGGGAGGTCCCACAGGGTGACCGCACCCTCGCCCCGGGCCAGCTTCTGCTCGAGGATCGCGGGGTTGAGCGCATAGGTACGCGTCTGGCCGTCGAGCCGCCGCAGCCAGGCCATCCCCTGGGCGGTATCGCCGGTCTGCTCGATGCTGCGCACCAGCATCAGCCCCCAGATCGCCCGCATCGTGCCGCTGGCCACCGGGTCGCGAATCAGCACCTGATCCTTCCAGCGCGGGGCGAGGATGTCTGCCCAGTCGTGCGGCGCCGAGTCGGGACTCACCCGTTGGGTGTTGAAGGCGATCACCGCCGGGGTGCGGTAGAGCGGCCAGTAGCGCCCCTCGGGCCCGATCCCGGCGCTATCGACCGCGTCACCCCAGCTCGGGTGCGAGGGCTCGAGCACCCCTTCGGCCACCCCACGCGCGAAGATCGTCGTCGGTCCGCCGTACCAGACGTCGGCGACCGGATTCGGATTCTCGAACCGCAGCCGGTCGAGGATCTCCTGACTGCCCATGTCGAGCCAGCGGAGATCGATGTCGGGATGCGTCGCCTCGAACCGCTGCTCGATCAGGGTGAGCAGCGGCCGGTCGTGGGGCGAATAGAGAGTGAGGGGTTCGCGCCCGTCACCGCAGCCGAACAGCGACAGGGCGAGGAGCGAAGGGCAAAGGGCGCGACGGGTCCGCCGCCAGCACCCCTTCACCATTCACCCCGCCGCCCTCGCGATGCTCGCGGGCGGGGCGGGCCCTTCACTCTTCACCACCGACCGCCAGCAGGTTGGCGAAGAGCTTCCACGCCCCCGGCACCCGCGCCGGCAACTCGCGGAAGAAGGAGAGCCCGGTGTAGACCACCGTTCCCCGGCCCAACCGGCCGACCAGCAGGCCACCCTCGAGCGGCGGCTTGCCGGCATCGTGACTCTCGAGCATCGGCACCCAGCCCGGATCCCAGGTGTGGGCAAAGTAGAGCCCGCGTTCCTGGACCCAGCCGTCGAAGTCGCCGTCGGTGATCCGGTTGGGAAAACTGCGCAACCGCTCCGCACCCGGCAGGAAGTGCATCGGGGCGGTCTCGTCGGTCACCCGGTCGTGGGGTCGGGCGATGGTGAGCGGCAGCGGCGCGAAGCCGCCCCGCACGAATTGGTATTGCTGGTACTGGATGATCAGGGTGCCACCGTCGCGCGCGAAGCGGATCAGGCGAGGCTGGGCCCGCCGCAGCGCATCGTCGGTCTCGTAGGCACGCGGCCCGATCACCAGCACGTCGAGCGAGTCGAGCGTCGGCCCCTCGAGGTCACCGGGGGAGAGGAGGTGCACCTCGACCCCGGCCGCGGCGAGCGCCTCGGGGATCCGGTCGGCGGCACCGCGCACGTAGCCGATCCGTCGGCCGCGAGCGAATCGCACGTCGGCGACCGTCACCGACACGTCCGAGGGATGGAAGATGATTCGCGACCGGATGTGCGGATAGTCGATCCGCTCGGCACCGGTGCGCGCGGTGTCGCTTCCGCTCACCACCATGGCGTGGAAGGTCGCGGTGCCCGTGGCCAACGTTGACGGCGCGTGCACCGCGAAGGTGAACGTCTCGCGCTCGCCCTCACGGGTGAACGTGGCGCGCTTCGGGGCATCGACCCTCCAGCCGGCGGGCACCTGCAGCGTCACTGTCGCGTCGGTCGTGTCGGGCGTGGCGTGTTCCACCTCGACGGTGAAGTCGCGCGACGCGAGACCGACCGGCCAGACCAGGTCACCGGGCGTGACCGACACCAACAACCGCGGCACGATGGTGACCGGCTTGCGGAGCTCGCCGATCCCCTGATCGCGGAAGCGTGCGGTGACCGGGATGACGGTCGAGACGGTATCGCCGTTGGCGAGCTGCAGGGCAAAGGTGGCGCGCAAGGGCGGCTCGAAGGGCTCGCCCCAATTGGCCGGGGCACCATCCCACCGGTACATCGCCCCGTCGGGGGGCAGCCGCAGATAGTACGGCTGGCTCAGCGGCGGTTCGACCGGCAGCTGGTACTCGCAGCGACGCAGCGCGCCCGGCGGGATACGCTCACCGGCAAGCTGGCAGGCTCCCGCCGACCACTGGGATCGCCGACCCCAGCCGAGGACGCCCGGAACCCGCGTCACCGTGAGGGTGTCGCGGCCCGCGTTCCAGATCACGAGGTGCACCGGCACCCGCTGCCCGGGGGTGACCTCGTCATCGTCGGTGTACGCATCGAGCACGACACCCGCCTCGTTGAGCCTGACCGCCGCGACGTGGGCCGGCGCCGCCGACGGGAGCACCGGCACCCCGGCGAAGAGCGAGTCGCCCTCGCCCGCCGCGACGCCGGGGGCGACCTCCTCGAGCCGGATCCGCACGCTCGACGGCCCAGGGTTCTCGAGCCCCCCCATGTCCTGCGAGCGATGGTTGGAGCGGGCCCGCACCGCCAGCTGATGCAGCGAGTGGCCGGTGGCCGGGTCGAGCACCCCACCATCGAGGGTGATCCCGCCGGTCACCCCGTAGTCGCGATAGAACTTGAGCGGCTGCCACGGCGCCAGGCCCTCCTGCGCCTGCAGCTCGGGGAACCGTCCCGGGTCGGCGGCGGCGTGGAACGCCTCCTTGGCGAGGATCCCCGACACCTGATGCTGGCCGTGGCCATCACGCGGCGTGCCGCTGAACACCGCCACGATCACCTGGGGCCGGAACCGACGGATCACCCGCACCACATCCTTGAGCAGCGAGTCGTGGGGCCAGAAGCGGAAACTCTCGTCGGCCGAGGTGGTGAAGCCGAAGTCGATCGCCCTGGTGAAGAACTGGTGCCCCCCGTCGACCCGGCGCGCGGCCACCAGCTCGGAACTCCGCAACACGCCGAGAGCCGTGCCAAGCTCGCTGCCGATCAGGTTCTGGCCGCCCTCACCGCGGGTGAGTGAGAGATACGCGGTCTCGACCCCCTGTCCGCGCGACAGGATGGTGATCAGCTCGTTGTCCTCGTCGTCGGGGTGGGCTCCGATCACGAGGAGTCGGTGCGGCGTGGCCAGGTAGCGTCGTTGCTGCTCGAGGCGCACCAGGCCACCGGTGCCGGGGCCGCCATCCTGGGCGATGGCGACGACGGGGAGAGACGTGGCGATGGTCGCGGCCACCAACAGTGCCCGCGCGAAGATTCGAAATGGCAAGGTCATTGGTCCGGTGGAGAACGCCGGCCGCGGCGATCCTGTTCCCGGCCGGCGAGGAAGGCGAGAATGAAGGCGAGCAGCGCGGCCAGCATCAGGGTCTGGCCGGCCCCGTGCCCGGCGCCGTGGAGCAGCAGCAGCATCCCGACGGACACCGTGATGGTCCCGACGCCGCGGAGGATCTCGTCGAGGTTGCGCCAGCGCACCTGCCGACCCCAGTGGATGGCCATGACCAGGCCCACCACTCCGAGGAGCAGGATGCCGTACCAGATCAGGATCCACCAGCGCCTTCCAATGATCATCGGCGGCGGCCCGTGGGGAGCGTGAGGAGAAGGGAACCACGGCGGGACCTGCATACGCTAGCAGCCGAAGCGGACGCGGCCAAGGGGTCACGGGTTGCAGGCCGGACAGGGACAGGCAGCCCGAAGCGCCTCGTAGGTCTGGATTCCGGTGCCGTGGCCATCGCTCCACCGGATCCGGATGCCATAGGCGCCGACCGGCTCGACCGCGACCACGGCGATGTCGCTGGCGACGCTTGACGGATCAAGCAGTGGCCGACCGGTCATCTCCTCGACGCATGCGGCGCAGGGACAGGCGAGCCGCAGCGCGCGGGCCGGAAAGCGGCCCACATGGCCCATCCGGTCCCAGGTGATCTCGAGGGCGTCCTCCAGGCGGCGGATGGCCACGGGGAGCGGCGGTGGCACGGGCACGTCGGCCTCCAGCGGGATTAGGTTTCGATGCTGCCCAACATGTGAACCCCACGCCGGAACGATACTGTCATGAGCCATCCCGATCCGTTCAATGCTCGCCGGGCCCTCTCGGTCGGCTCGACCAACGCCACCATTCTCGACCTGCAGGCCCTGGAGCGGGCCGGCATCACCACGCTGGATCGGCTGCCGTTCTCGATCCGGGTGCTGCTGGAGAATGCCCTGCGCCACCTCGACCGGGGCTTCGTGACCGAGGAGCATGTCCGGACCCTGGCCAGCTGGTCACCCGCGACCGCCGGGAAGGGCGAGATTCCCTACCTGCCTGCCCGGGTGGTACTCCAGGACTTCACCGGTGTGCCCTGCGTGGTCGACCTCGCCGCGATGCGCGACGCGATGGCCCGGATGGGCGGCGATCCCCAGCGGATCAACCCGGTGGTGCCCTGCGACCTGGTCATCGACCACTCGGTCCAGGTCGACCACTACGGCACCGCCGAGGCCTTCAAGCTCAATGTGGCGCTGGAGTTCGACCGCAACGCCGAGCGCTACCAGCTGCTGAAGTTCGCCCAACGGGCCTTCGAGAATTTCCGGGTCGTCCCACCGGGCACCGGCATCGTGCACCAGGTCAACCTCGAGTACCTCTCGCCGGTGATCCAGGTGCGTGAGCAGCACGGCGAGTTGACCGCCTACCCCGACACCCTTGTCGGCACCGACTCGCACACCACCATGATCAACAGCCTCGGCGTGATGGGCTGGGGTGTCGGCGGGATCGAGGCCGAGGCCGTCATGCTGGGCCAGCCGTACTTCATGATGCTCCCCAAGGTGGTCGGCATGAAGCTCACCGGGAGGCTCCCGGCCGGCTGCACGGCGACCGACCTGGTGCTGACCGTGACACGGATGCTGCGCGCCCACGGCGTGGTCGACCAGTTCGTCGAGTTCTTCGGGAGCGGGCTCGCGGGGCTGCCGCTGGCCGATCGCGCGACGATCGCGAACATGTCGCCGGAGTATGGTGCGACGATGGGGTTCTTCCCGGTCGACGCCGAGACGCTGCGGTACCTGGCGCGGACCGGCCGGACGCCCGAGCAGGTCGCCCTGGTGGAGTCGTATTGCCGGGCACAGAAGCTCTTCCACACCGAGGAGACCCCGGACCCGACCTACAGCGAGGTGCTGGAGCTCGATCTCGGCACCGTGGTGCCGAGCGTGGCCGGTCCCAAGCGACCCCAGGACCTGGTCGAACTCACCGCCCTGGAACGGAGCTTCGCCACCACGCTGCCGGAGCTGATGCAGCCGACCGTGCCCGCCGAGCGACGGGCGGCGGCCGAGGATGCGCTGACCCGCTGGAACGGCGAGGGTGGCGGCTCGGCCGTGGCCGCCGCCCGCACCGCCCCGGTCACCACCACCCGCTACCCGATCGAGCTGGATGGTGAGAGTCACCACCTGCACGACGGCGCGGTGGTGATCGCGGCCATCACCTCGTGCACCAACACCAGCAACCCCTCGGTGATGATCGGGGCCGGCCTGCTGGCCAAGAAGGCCACCGAACGGGGACTCACCTCGCGGCCCTGGGTCAAGACGTCGCTGGCACCCGGCTCGCGGGTGGTGACCGACTATCTCGAGAAGGCCGACCTCAGCCGCTACCTCGACACGCTCGGCTTCCAGACCGTGGGCTACGGCTGCACCACCTGCATCGGCAACAGCGGGCCGCTGCCCGAGCCGGTGGCCCGGGCGATCGAGGAGCACTCACTGGTCACCGCCTCGGTACTGTCGGGCAACCGCAACTTCGAGGCACGAGTCCACCCGATGGTGCGCGCCAACTACCTGATGTCGCCGCTGCTCGTGGTGGCATTCGCCCTCTTCGGCCGGGTCGATGCCGACATCACCACCGAACCACTGGGGATCGGCGACGACGGCGAGCCGGTGTACCTGAAGGACGTCTGGCCAACCCCGGCGGAGATCCAGGACACCATTGCGCGAGCGGTGGGCCCCGAGCTCTTCCGGCACCAGTATGCCCACGTGTTCGACGGCGACGACGAGTGGCAGGCACTGGCGGTTCCCGAGGGCTCACGCTTCGCCTGGAACACCGAGTCGACCTACATCCAGGAACCACCGTTCTTCAGCGATCTCGGGCCGACACCGACGCCGCTGAAGAACATCGAAGGCGCCCGGGTCCTGGCGATGCTCGGCGACTCCGTCACCACCGACCACATCTCGCCGGCCGGGGCGATCCCCAAGGACGGCCCGGCAGCCCGCTACCTGCGCGAGCACGGTGTCGAGCAGCCCGACTGGAACACCTTCGGTGCCCGCCGTGGCAATCACGAGGTGATGATGCGGGGGACCTTCGGCAATGTCCGGATCCGCAACAAGCTGGTCCCGGAGCGCGAGGGGAACTGGACGACCCACTTCCCCGACGGCGAGGAGATGAGCATCTATGACGCCGCGATGCGCTACGCCGCCGAGGGCGCCCCGCTGGTGGTGCTGGCCGGCAAGGAATATGGCACCGGCTCCTCGCGCGACTGGGCAGCCAAGGGAACCGTGCTCCTCGGCGTGCGGGCGGTGATCGCCGAGAGCTATGAGCGAATCCACCGCTCCAACCTGGTCGGCATGGGCGTGCTGCCGCTTGCGTTCCCCACGGGCGAGACCGCCGAGTCGCTGGGGCTCACCGGCAACGAGGTCTACTCGATCCAGGGAATCACCGACGGCCTCGAGCCGGGCGGCCCGCTCACGGTGCGCGCGGAGGACCCCGACACCGGGCGCGTGGTCGAGTTCTCGGCCACGGTGCGGCTCAACTCGCCGGTCGAGGTGGAGTACCTGGAGCACGGCGGCATCCTGCAGCGGGTGTTGCGGGTGTTCAACGAGTAGTCGATGGTCGATGGCGTGTGTTGGCGTAAACGGAAGGGCCGGCATCCCAGCGCGGGAACCGGCCCTTCAGGTATCCACTGTCGACGATCGACCATCGACCATCGACTTGTTACGCCACCAGGTCCTTCAGCTTCTCCCCCGTCTCGCCCTCGCGCAGTCGCACCAGGGCGCGGTCGCGCAGCTGGCGGATCCGCTCGCGGGTGACGCCCATCATCCGGCCGATCTCCTCGAGCGTGCGCGGCTGGCCGTCGTCGAGACCGAAGTAGAGCCGCAGCACCTTGGCGTCGCGCGGCGGCAGCGAGTCGAGGGCCGCCTCGATGTCCGCGCTCTGGGAGTTGGCCATCGTGTTGGCGTCGGTCCCCTCCTGCTCGGCGAGCGAGAAGCGCTCCATCCGCTCGTTGCCATCGCCCTCGCGGGTCGGGTGGTCGAGCCGGACCGCCTCGGTGTTGAGCGACGAGAGCGAGCGAACCGCCTCCTCCGTGAGGCCGGTGGCCCGGGCCAGCTCCTCGACGGTCGGCATCCGGCCCAGCCGCTCCTTGAGGAGCGTGGTCGTCTTGCCCAGCCGGGAGAGGTCGGCGGTCCGGTTGAGGGGCACCCGGACGGGACGCCCGTGGCGGGCAATCGCCGCCTGGACCGCCTGGCGGATCCACCAGACCGCATAGGAGATGAACTTGACGCCGCGGTCCGGGTCGAACTTCCGGGCAGCGGTCATCAGACCGAGGTTCCCCTCGCCGATCAGGTCGACCAAGGGAACCCCGCGGTTCTGGAACTTCTTGGCCACCGAAACGACGAACCGGACGTTGTGACGGGCCAGCCTCTCCTGCGCCACCACGTCGCCCTTGAACGCCTTCCGGGCCAGCTCCATCTCCTCGTCGCGACTCAGCAGGGGAACCCGGGAGATCTCGTCGAGATACAGGTCCAGGCTCTCACGGCCCTCGTCCACCGCCCGGGCAATCTGCGCCGGACGGAGCGACCGCCGCTTCCCACGGGCACGAATCGTCACATCGACTCCTATTCCTTCAGGCCTCGCCTCCGGTGCCCCTCTGCCAGGAACCCGTCGACGCCTTCTTCCGGATCAAATCGGGGAAACATAAGGATCCGGCACACTTTTCGCAATTCGCGGCGCATCGAAGCGTGAAACATCGTCTTCTGGTACGCCCCTGCCCGTGCCATGGTTCCCGGGCCCCGGCGGGCATGCGAACCGGCCCCCGGGCATCCTAGGAGACGCCCGGGGGCCGGTTCGCTGACACCGCCCCGTTCAGAGCGCCTTGATCTCGGAGATCAGCTTGGTCAGCGAGGCCTTGGCGTCGCCGAACAGCATCGCCGTCCGGGGATGGTAGAAGAGCTCGTTCTCGATCCCCGCGAACCCCGGCTTCATGCTCCGCTTCATCACGATGATGCTGCGGGCCTTGTCCACGTCGAGGATCGGCATCCCGTAGATCGGCGAAGTGGGGTCGGACCGGGCGGCGGGATTGACCACGTCGTTGGCCCCGATCACCAGCGCCACGTCGCATTGCTCGAACTGGTCGTTGATCTGGTCCATGTCGTACAGCTTGTCGTAGGGCACGTTGGCCTCGGCCAGCAGCACGTTCATGTGGCCGGGCATGCGTCCCGCGACCGGGTGGATGGCGTAGCGCACCTCGCCACCGTTCTTCTCGATCAGCTCGGCGAGTTCCCGGACCGCGTGCTGGGCCTGGGCGACTGCGAGGCCGTAGCCCGGGACCACGATCACGCTCTGGGCATAGGCGAGCTGCACCGCAGCGTCCTCCGGAGTCACGCTCCGGACCGAGAGCCCCTCGGTCGACTTGCCGCCGCCGGCACCGGTCGCATCGCCGCCGAACGCCCCGAAGAGCACGTTGGCCAGCGAGCGGTTCATCGCCTTGCACATGATCTGCGACAGGATGATGCCGCTGGAGCCCACCAGCGCGCCGGCGATGATCAGCACATGGTTGTTGATCACGAAGCCGGTCATCGCCGCGGCCAACCCGGAATACGAGTTGAGCAGGGCGATCACCACCGGCATGTCGGCGCCGCCGATCGGGATCACCAGCATCACCCCGAGCACGAGCGACAGGCCGATCACGGCGTAGAACGGCCCGAGCTGCGACACCGGGGTGACCACCTGCATGGTGCCGAGCCCGGCGATCGCCAGGAAGACCAGCGCGTTGACGACCTTCTGCAGCGGGAAGGTGATCGGCTTGCCGGTCATCACTTCCTGCAGCTTGGCCCAGGCGATCAGCGACCCGGTGAAGGTGACGGCGCCGATCAGCAGCGAGAGCTGGATGGTGATCCCGGTCTCGATCGGGATCGGCTCGCCGGCGAGCCGTGCCTTGAGCAGCTCCGCGCCGGCCACCAGCACCGAGGCGGCACCACCGAAGCCGTTGAGAAGCGCCACCATCTGGGGCATCGACGTCATCTGGACCGCCCGCGCCATCCAGAGGCCCAGACCGCCGCCCAGCACCATCCCGGCCACGATCTCGGTCCACGAGACGATCCCGCCGGCCAGCAGGGTGACGACCATGGCGATCAGCATGCCCCACGCCGAGAGTCGATTGCCGGCCGGCGCGGTGGCGGGCGAGCCGAGCCGCTTGAGGCCCGACGATGAAGCAGGCCGAGGCGATCAGGTAGCCGAGTTCGGCGACCGCATGCGGGAGCATCACTTGGCCTCCCCTGGTCCTTGCGGAACATCCGCAGCATTCGGTCGGTGACCGCGTAGCCACCCACGACGTTCATCATCGCGAAGGCGACCGCGCCGATCCCGAAGACCGTCGAGATCCAGCCGAAGCCGCCGCCGGCGACCACCAGGGCGCCGACCACGGTGATGCCGCTGATTGCGTTCGAGCCCGACATCAGCGGCGTGTGCAGCGTCGGCGGCACCCGCTGGATCAGCTCGAAGCCGAGGAAGGTCGCCAGCGTGAAGATGACGATCCCGATGATGATGCCCTCGCCCATCAGGCCCCCTGGTGGCGCAGTGCGCCGTCGTGCGCGACGCACATCGCGCCGGTGATCTCGTCGTCGATCGCGATCGTGAGGTTCCCCTCGGGAGTGAGGTGCTCGATCACCGTCTGCACGTTGCGACCGAACATCTGCGAGGCGTGCTGCGGCATCGTCCCGGGCAGGTTGAGCGGCCCGATGATGGTGACCTCGCCGTGCACCACGGTCTCCCCGGGTCGGGTCAGCTCGCAGTTGCCGCCGGTCTCGGCCGAGACATCGACGATGACCGCGCCGGGCTTCATCGACTCGACCATCTCGCGGGTGATCAGTCGCGGCGCCGGCCGGTTGGGGATCGCGGCCGTCGCGATGACGAGGTCGGCCTGGCCGATCGCGCCGGCCACCGCCTCGAGCACCTTGCCCTGCTGTTCGTCGGCCAGCTCCTTGGCGTAGCCGCCCTTGGTCTCGGCGTCGCCCATCACCGCCTCGGGGGCGATGAACTTCGCCCCCAGCGACTGGACCTGCTCGGCCGCCGCGGCCCGGACGTCGAACCCGAACACGATGGCGCCGAGCCGCCGTGCGGTGGCGATCGCCTGCAGTCCGGCCACGCCGGCGCCGAGCACCAGCGCCTCGTGCCGGGGTGATCGAGCCGGCAGCGGTGGTCAACATCGGCAGGAAGCGCGGCAGGTTGGTGGCGCCGAGCAGCACCGCCTGATAGCCGGCGACGGTGGCCTGCGACGAGAGGACATCCATCGACTGGGCCCGGGTGATGCGTGGCACGCGTTCGAGCGCCAGCACCGTGATGCGGCGGCGGTTGAGCGCCTCGAGGGCGTCGCCCGAGTCGCGACCGAGCAGCGCAACCAGCACCGCCCCCTCGCGGAGCGCCCCGGCCCGTTCGGGACCCGGGCGGCGGACCGCCACCAGCAGGTCGGCCCCCTCGGCAGCGGCCGCATCGCCGATGCGAGGCGCCGGCGGCCTCGTAGGCATCGTCATGGAAGAAGGCGCCAGCACCGGCGCCGCGTTCAACCACCACCTCGGCACCGCGCTTGATGAGTCGGCCCACGGCATCTGGCGTGAGCGCCACGCGACGTTCGCGTGGGGCGGTGTCCTTGAGCACTCCGATCCGCATCGGCGACGGCGCTCCTGGTCTGTCGGGAAAGGGCGCATGCAAACCACGCCCGGGGTCATGCGAACCTATCGGACTCTCAATGGACTTTCAATGCGGGCGGTGATAGCGTAGCCCGATGCCCGCCCGATCCCGGGGCCCCTCGGTCCCCAAGTTCGGCGAAGCCACCACCGGGGTGCTCGCCGATCTCCTCTCGCTCACGGGGGCATGATGGGCCACACGGTGCGTGCCTATGCGCCGGGTTCGATCGGCAATGTCGGCCCCGGCCTCGACATACTCGGCCTCGCCATCGCCAGCGCCGGCGACGAGGTCGAGCTCGGATGGCGCGACGGTGCGACGGTGATCGAGGAACCCGGTCATCCTGATCTCCCCGACGACCCCGCCGCGCACACCGCCGCCATTGCCGCCCATGCCGTGCTCCGCCTGGCCGCGATCGACCGGGGACTGACCATCAGGGTCACCAAGGGGTTGCCGCTCTCGGGTGGCCAGGGGGGCAGCGCGGCCTCCGCCGTCGCCGCCGCGTATGCTGCCGACGCCCTGGCCGGGACCCGGCTCGACCACCCGGCCCTGCTCGCCTGCGCCCTCGAGGCCGAGGCCACGGTGGCCGGTCGGCACCTCGACAACCTCGCCGCGTCGCTGCTCGGTGGCCTGGTGCTCTGTCGGTCTCTCGATCCCATCGACGTGATCGCGATCCCGGTCCCCGAATCGGTCACGATCGTGCTGGCCCATCCCGACCAGCAGCTGCGGACTCGCGAGTCGCGGGCAGTGCTGCCCACCACCGTGCCGCTGTCACTGGCCCTCGAACAAGCGGCCAACATCGCCGCGATGGTCGCCGGCGCCTGCCTCGACGACCCTGCCCTGCTGGGCCGGAGCCTCGACGACCGGATCGCCGAGCCCGCCCGCGCCCCGCTGTTGCCGGGCTTCGAGGCCGCGCGTCGGGCCGCCCTCGCGGCCGGGGCGCTCGGCTGCTCGATCAGCGGCGCCGGCCCCACGGCATTCGCCCTCTGCGATGGCCACCAGCGGGCCAGCGAGGTGGCCGGAGCGATGGCGGCGGCCTACGCAGCCCAGGAGATCAGGGCCACCACCACGGTGACCACACCCGACCGACGTGGAGCGCGACTGATATGAGCACCACGATGACGGTCCGTTGCGACGAGTGCGACGACGAGGTGCCCGAGCGCACCCTCCTCTCACGCTGCGAGTGTGGCGGGCTGCTCGGGGTGCGGCACGACCCCGAACTGCGGGGAGCGGCCCTGCGCGACAGCTTCGCCGATGCCTGTTGCACCCGGCCATCGCGCACCGCCTCGGGTGTGTGGCGGTTCGCCTCGATCGTGCAGCCACTCGCCGCCGCCGAGGCGGTGAGCCACCCCGAGGGCAACACCCCGCTGCTGCACCGGGAGGCCCTCGATGCCTGGACCGGGATCGCCGGGCTGCGACTCAAGCATGAGGGGCACAATCCGACCGGCTCGTTCAAGGACCGCGGCATGACGGTGGCCGTGACCCAGGCGAAACGGGCCGGGGCGCGCGCGGTGGCCTGCGCCTCGACCGGCAACACCTCCGCCTCGCTCGCGGCCTACGCCGCACAGGCGGGTCTTCCGGCCGTGGTCTTCGTGCCCGAGGGACGCATCGCGATCGGCAAGATGTCGCAGGCACTCGCCTATGGCGCCCGCACCCTGCTGGTGGCCGGCGATTTCGACGACTGTCTGCGCCTGGTGCAGGAAGCCGGCGAGACCCTGGGGATCTATCTCGCCAACTCGATCAACCCGTTCCGCCTCGAGGGCCAGAAGACCATCATCCTCGAGTTGCTCCAGCAGCTCGGTTGGCAGGTTCCCGACTGGATCGTCCTGCCGGCTGGCAACCTCGGCAACACCGCGGCGTTCGGGAAGGCGCTGGTCGAGGCGCGCGACTGGGGCCTGATCGACCGGGTGCCCCGCCTCGCTGCCATCCAGGCCGAGGGCGCGGCACCGTTCGCTGCCGCATTCAGTCGCGGCTTCGATCGACTCGAGCCGGTCCGGGCCGACACGGTGGCCACCGCCATCCGGATCGGGGCACCGGCAAGCTACCAGCGGGCAGTGCGCTCGATCGGTGAGACGAACGGCACCGTGGTGGCGGTCAGCGATCGCGAGATCATCACGGCCAAGGCGGCGATCGATGCCGCGGGCGTCGGCTGCGAACCGGCGAGCGCCGCATCGGTGGCCGGGGCAAAGGCACTCCGCGCCGCGGGGACCATTGCCGACGGCGAATCGGTCGTGGCGATCCTCACCGGGCACCTGCTCAAGGACCCGGGCATCATCACCGAGATGCACGGCGACGGCGACTGGCTTGATCGACCCAACCGCCCGATCCCGGTCGAAGCGACGATCGCCGCGATCCGCCGGGCGATCGAGGCGAGGTGAGGGAGTGGTGCCACCCCTGTTGCGATGATGCCGCACTCAAGGCGACAATTGTGGTGTGGCTGCGGCAAGACACCGTCGGGGAAGCACCACTTGCCACCACGGCGAACACTCGCAACTCGTTGTCTCACAAGGGGTCACGCCGGTGGAACACGTCAGGGCACCGCGGTTGCGTTACTTGGCAGGCGAGGCGGTGCACTCCCCCAAGCCGCCGCCCGGAGATGCCAAGGATGCCCGTGAACCGACCGTACCGCCTGCTCGTCGCGCTGATGGTGTTCGCCGCACCCGCGCTGCGTGCCGACGACCCACCGAAGGCGTTCGCCCCGGACTTCGGGGTGGCGTCGCCGATCTACGCCCTCTCCGGGTCGATCGGGGTGACCTATTACGGCTGGGAAGGCACCACCGTCTTCGGGCACACCTTGTGGGCGTTCAACGCCCAGCAGTACGCGCAGAACCTCTCCATCGGCTGTTTCTGGTGGAACCCCAGTCCGAGTTGCGCCGCGATCCAGGGCGTGAACATCGCCAGCAAGCCCTACGGGGCGGCGAGCTCACCCTACCTCCCCGGCGGGACACCGGGACCGGTCTTCTCCAGCTTCAGCTGGACGCCGGGGACCGAGATCATCTTCGCGATCATGGTCAACCAGTCGGACGGCTTCAACTGGTTCTTCTCCGGCGATCCGACCCGCAACGGCGACGCACGGGCGCACATGGCCTACTTCGATCCCGTCACCTTCCCGGGTGGCGCACCAGGGAACATGGGGATCGGCGTGGTGCCGCAGACGGCAGGGCTGTCGCTCTTCGGATTCGAGGATGTGACCTACCAGTACAGCGACTGGGACTTCGACAACCTGCTCTTCTCTGTCGACGAGAGCATCCTCCCACCGGAGACGGTCCCGGAACCGGCCACCCTGGTCCTGGTGGCCACCGGTCTCAGTGGGCTGGCCGCCATGCGTCGGCGTCGACGGTCCGCCGACTCGGCGTGACCCCGGTGTCGGGGTACCCCGCATGATGCAGCGCCAAGCGAGGCCGACCGCCATGGTCGGCCTTGTTGCGTTGCTGGCCGGCGCGCTGGCGCAGCTCTGGGCCCATGCCAGCGACGTGGTGCTCGCCTTCTGGGACGCCCAGGCCCACCTCGACATCGCCCGACGGGTGGTCGACTCCGTCACGCCGGGATTGCAGATGCTCGGCACGGTGTGGCTGCCGGTGCCCCACCTGCTCTACCTGCCGTTCACCCTGGTCGACCCCTGGTGGTGGAACGGTCTCGCCGGGGGACTGGTTGGTCTCATCGCCTTCGTGGCCACCGCCGTGGGGGTGCACGACCTCGTGGCCCGGCACACCAGTTCGCGCTGGCCGGCGATCGTGGCCGCGGGGGTGGTGATCGCCAACCCGTCGCTGCTCTACCTCCAGACCACCGCGATGACCGAGCCGCTCCTGCTGGCATTCCTGACCGGTTCGGTGGCGCTGCTCGATCGCTGGTGGAGCGACCCGAGGGGCAACGGCACGCTCTGGCTCGCCGGACTCCTCGCCGCCCTGGCCGTCGGTTCGCGCTACGACGGCTGGTTCTACGTCGCGGTCGCCGGCCCGGCGGTGCTCTGGCATCGCCGCCGCGTGGTCGACGGACTGCGCTTCGCCCTGCTGCCACTGGCGGTCGTCGCGCTCTGGTTGCTCTACAACTGGCACTACTTCGGCGACCCGCTCGAATTCCAGCGCGGCGTCTGGTCGGCGGCGGCACAGCAAGCGACCCTCGCCCAGCAGGGACTCCTTCCCACCAAGGGGGCACCGCTCACCGACCTCGCCTACTATCTCGGCGCGGCCGGGCTGACCGTCGGCTGGTTGGTGCTCGGGGCCGGGGTGCTCGGATCGCTGGTGGCACTGCGCCGGCCGGGACGGGTCGCGCTGGCACTGCTCTGGTCGGCGCTGCCCTTCAACCTGCTCGCACTCTGGGGTGGCCAGAGTGTGATCGCCCTGCCGTGGACCGACCCGGTCGGGGTCCTCAACCTGCGCTACGGCATCATGCTCCTGCCCGCGGCTGCTGTCGGCCTGGGCCTCGGGCTGGCCGCTCTGGCGGCCTCACGGGGCACGCTCCTCGCATTGGCAGGGGGCGGAGCGGTCCAGCTGGCCCTCTGGGGTTGGGGATGGCCTGCCCAGGTCGGCGCGTTGCGCGAGGGGCTGGCGATCCGCGATGGCGACCCGGCCCAGATGGACGCATCCCGCTGGCTGGAGCGGCACTACGACCGCGGCAGGATCCTGGTGGCCCCGGCGGTCAACATCTCGCCGCGGAGCCGGGTCGAACTCCGGGACCGGGTCTATCCCTGGACCTGGCAGTTGGGTGACTCGGCTCTGGCCAATCCGGCGGCGAGTGGTGGACTGGGTGGTCGTCGACACCCGTCAGGCGAACGACCCGGTGAGCCGGGCGGTGGCCCACGACTCGACGTTCTCACGACGCTTCTTCAGGGCGTTCGAGGAGCGGGGCCTGGAAATCTGGACGCGGCGCTGATCGCCGCATCATAGGGGAGGCGCGACCGTGGCAATCACGAATCGCATCGTGCCGGTGCTGCTCGCCGGGATGGCGCTGGGCTGCGCCACCCCCGCCGAGGGACCGGTCGACGACGCCGGGGCGGCACTGAGCGCCGCCGCGATGGACTCGCTGGTGGCGGGACCGGCCACCGATTCGCTGTCGGCTCCCCCGGTGGTGGCGACCATCGACACCAGCAAGATGACCGAGGCCTCGCTCGACGCGATCGGCTATGAGGGCGGCATCATTCTCACCGGCGCGGTCGACCAGGCCATCGTGACGATCCCGGTCAACGTCGGCTGGCACCCGACCCGGTTGGTGCTCGACGTCGCTCCCACGCCACGGATGCCCGACGCCACGGTGGTGCTCCGTCAGGGCGACCGTGTCCTCGCGCAGGGCCTGCTGACCGACTCGACCACGGCACTCACCCTGCCACTCGACCAGGCGATCATTGCCGACGGGCGGGCAATCGTCTCGCTGGGTGTCAATGTCCCCGGGCGCGACGCCTGTGAGGCACCGCTCTTCTATCGCACCGTCTTCCAGCCGTCGAGTCGTGTCGAGTACGCCGGTGCCCCACAGGCCACCCGCGGCATCAGCGGCTTCTTCCCGCCGCTGCTCCGCCGGGTGGTGTTCTACCTCCCCGACTCCCCGTCGCTCGACGCCGCCCAGGCGGCGCTCGACGCCTCGGCATTCGTGGCGCGCAACTATCGCGGCATGGCCACCACCTTCGCGATCGCCCCGCTGCCCGGCGGCGACAGCGCGATCGCCGAGCCGATGGCCGACGAGCGCGCCATCGTCTGGGCCACCGACGGCCCGACCCGGGTGCTGCGCCCGGTCGGCGGACGCGGCGGCGTGCTCGCCGTGGCCTCGCGCCGCGATGCGCGGCAGTTGTTCACGCTCCGGCAGGGGCCAGCGCTGGTGCCCACCGGGGCCTTCGCCGCCACGACCGTTCGGCTCGACGATCGCGCCGTCGGCAACGTCACCTTCGACGCATTGGGGCTTGGCAGCCGCACCGTCGAGGGCGGCACCATCGCGACCGCGGGATACCGATTCAGCCTGGCCGACCTCGGCGCAGCCGCGACGCCCAGGGCGTTCCGGTTGGTGGCGCGTCACTCCACCCTGCCCGAGGATGCCACCGGCACCCTCACGGTGCTGCTCAACGGCGCGGTGATCGCGTCGCGTCCGGTCGAAGGCACCGAGATCGATGCCACCTTCACCATCCCGTCGCACCTGCTGGCGCGCGACAATCGTCTCGAGGTCCGCTTCGTGATGCGACTCGGCGAGGGCGAGTGTCGTCTCGGGGCGCCGCTGTTCACGGCCAGCATCGACGGCACCTCCGGATTCGTGACCGAGAAGCGGATGACCCTGCCGCCGTCGTTCGACCGCTTCCCGGCGGCGCTGCTGCCGACCTTCTCGGTGTTGCTCGAACCGCGCGATCGCTACCGCGTCGAACTCGCCGCGACGGTGATCGGCGCGATGCAGCAGACCACCGTCACGCCCCTGGCCCCATTCGTGGTGCGCGACGCCAACGAGATCCGCGGTGGCCTGCTGGCCATCGGCACCACCCCGCTGGCCGACCAACTCGACGCCCCGGTCGCGACCGACGGCTTCCGGCTCCGCGACATCGACGGCCGCACCTGGGACGAGTACCGCCCCGACGCGCCCTACGCCGCCATGCAGGCGTTCCGCTGGGACGGCCACGACGTGCTGCTGCTCGATCACAGCGGCACCAACGGCCAGCCGCTGGCCGACCTGCTCCGCGAGACGCTCGCCCCCTACGGCTGGTTCGGCCTCCACGGCGACCTGGCGTTGCGCGGTCCCGACGGGCCCTCGACGGTGCTGACCGCCGCCAACGCCGGCTGGGAAGTGCAACCACTCGGCGGCCAGGCGCCGTCACGGCTGGAGCGCTGGCGCAGCGCGATCTTCATCGGTGCCGCGATCCTGCTGCTCGGCCTGCTGATCTGGCTCTACCCGCGGGTGGTCCGGCGTGAACTCGATACGGCTGGGTGAGCTCCTGCTGCAGCAGGGGTTGCTGACCCCTGCGCAGCTCGAGACGGCACTCCTCCAACAGCAACGGACCGGCGAGCGACTCGGTCGCCTGCTGCTCACGCTCGGCTACGTCTCCAGGCTCGACCTCGGTCGTGCCCTCGCCGAGCGCTGGGGCTGTCCCTTCATCACCGTCAACACCGGGGAGGTCGACCCGAGCGCCGCGCAGCGCTTCCCGCTCGAGGCGACGCTGCGGCTCCGCGCGGTGCCGCTTCGCGACGATGGCGAGAGGGTGCTGGTCGCCTCGGCCGAGGAGCCGGGCCCCGAGCTGCGCGACATTCTCGCCGTGGTCTATCCCGGCCGCGTGGCCGACATCCGGGTGACCACCGAGTGGGACATCGACCGGGCCATCGCGACGGCCCACCGGCGCAAGGTCGTCGACACCTCGATCTACGGCCTCTACTTCCGCGACCAGACCGAGAGCGCCTTCACCGTCTTCACCCTGCCGCAGTACGTCACCCTGGCGATCGCCTGCCTGGTGCTGCTGCTCGGGCTCTGGGCGGCGCCGCTGGCGACGCTGCTGGTGCTCAACATCCCGGTCACGCTCTTCTTCCTGGCCGTGGTGCTGTTCCGCACCTACGTGGGCATGCGCGGCGCCGAGACCGAGACGGCGATCACCTTCACCGAGGACGAGGTGCGGGCGCTCGACCCGCTCACGCTGCCGGTCTACTCGATCCTGGTGCCGGCGTACAAGGAGGGCCGGGTGATCGGGCGGCTGCTGCAGTCGCTCGCGGCGCTCGACTATCCCAGCGACAAACTCGACATCATGATCCTCTTCGAGGAGAATGACCCGGAGACCCTGGCGGCCGCCAAGGCCGCGGCGCCGTCGGCCAACGTCCGGTTCCTCACGATTCCCGTCGGCGAGCCGCAGACCAAGCCGAAGGCGTGCAACGTGGGGCTGCTCTTCGCGCAGGGCGAGTACCTGGTGGTCTACGACGCCGAGGACCGTCCCGAACCCGACCAGCTCAAGAAGGCCGTGCTGGCCTTCCGGCAGGGACCCGAGCGGCTCGCCTGCGTGCAGGCGGCCCTCAACTACTACAACTGGAACGAGAACTTCCTGACCAGGATGTTCACGCTCGAATACTCGTTCTGGTTCGACTACCTCCTGCCGGGGCTCGATCGACTCGGCCTGCCGATTCCGCTGGGTGGCACCAGCAACCACTTCCGCACCAACGTGCTGCGGGAGCTGGGTGGCTGGGATCCGTTCAACGTGACCGAGGATGCCGACCTCGGGATCCGTGCGGCGATGCATGGCTACCGCGTCGGGATCATCAACTCGACCACCTTCGAGGAGGCCAACAAGCAGCTCGGCAACTGGCTCCGGCAGCGGTCACGCTGGATCAAGGGCTACATGCAGACGGCGCTGGTCTTCTCGCGCGACCCGGTGGCGCTGCTGCGCCGCGCCGGGATCCGCCAGACGCTCGGCTTCGTGCTGCTGATCGCCGGGACGCCGCTGATCTTCCTGCTCCAACCGGTGGCGATCGCACTCACGGTCGGGTGGCTGGTGACCCGCACCCACGCGCTGGCACCACTCTTCCCGCCGTGGTTGCTCTACATGTCGCTGTTCAACCTGCTGATCGGCAACGCGCTGGCGATCTATGTCAACATGTTTGCCGTCTTCAAGCGGCGACTCCACGTGCTGGTGCTGTTCGCGCTGCTCAACCCGGTCTACTGGCTGCTTCACAGCGTCGCCTCGCTCAAGGCGCTGGGGCAGCTCTTCACTCGTCCGTACTACTGGGAGAAGACGGCCCATGGCCTCACCAGGCACGGCTCCGCCCCGGCCGCGTGAGCCCCGGGCTCCGGCCTGGGTCCGGCTGCTGCTCGCGCTGGCCGTGGCGCTGCCGCTGGTGCTGGCCGCCGCCGAGCTCGCGCGCGCCGGCTGGCTGAGCGACACCCACGGCGCCTTCCTGAGCCGAGTGCGGTTCGCCCTCGAACGGGGTCGGCTCGAACTGCTCGGCTTCGAGTATCCGCCGCTTCCGTTCCTGCTGCTGGTACCCTGGGCCACGACCACCGCCACCTGGCTGATCGGTGGGCTGGCCATCGCGGCGATCGCGTGGCTGGTGGTCGACGAATGCACCGATCATCGCTCGATCCTGCCGCTGGTGTTGCTGGTGGCAGCACTCTGGACCCCGATCGGGCTCCACCTCCTCACCCAGGACTTCAACGAGGCGATCGGCCTCTTGGCCCTGTTCGTCGGCTGGCGTCACTACCGCCGATGGTGGGCGACTCGACAGACGATCCACGGGCTCCGGACCGGGCTCTGGCTCGGCCTCGCCTTCTACACATCGCCGCTCGGCCTGGCACTGGCGCTGGTGGCCGGGGCGCTGCTGCCGCTGGTCTTCCCGCGGCTGCAGATCCCGCCGTTCGCGTCGCAGCTGGTGCTCTTGATCTTCCCTGGTGTGGCCGCCGCCGCGACCTGGGCGTATCTCTCGTGGGTGTTCGTGGGCCGAGTGGCGTTCCCGTTCACGCCGTGGGAGCCGTCGTCGCCGGCGCTCACCACGATCATCACCTGGACGCTGCCGTTCCTGCTGGTCACCCTGCTCGCCGTGCTGCGTCCCAGCGCCACCAGTGCCGGGATGCTGCTGCCGCTCGGCCTCCTCTGGGTCGCCAACCGGATGGGATGGCACTTCTCGCTGGCGTTTGCCGTCGTGCTGTTGACGCTGGTGGCGATCGTGGCGCTGCCCCGCCGGCTCGACCGGAGCGTGCGAGCGCTGGTTGGCCTGGTCGCGATCGCCCAGGCGATCGTCGCCTGGCTGGTCTGGCCGTTGCCACACCTCGAGCCGGGCGACCTCGCCGCCCGGGCCGTGGCCGAGGCGCTGGCCACCGCCCCGGCCCGCAGCATCCTGATCGACGACCGCTACGCCGAGCGACTGCTCAAGTGGGCACCATCGCTCGAGCCGTACCTGACGACCCGTGACACCGGCTTCGAGATCGCCAAGGCCCAGCCGATGAACTCCGTGCGCTATGTGCTCGCCACCCCGGACGACGAGGGACTCACCCTCGACGCCGATGTGCAACCGCCCTCGGGATTCGTCCAGGCCTGGCGCTGGCGAGGCTACGCTCTCTGGCGCCGGCCCGACGCCCCGGTCCCGACCGTGCGATTCGATGCCACCACCGCGAGCGAGGTGACACCATGAGGAGGTTTGCCACGCTGGTGGGGCTCGTCGTGTTGCTCACCACCCCCGCCAGCCAACTCGACGCGCAGTGGACCGTCAAGCCTGGCGGCTGGTTCATGTCACACGGCTTCAACGTCGGCCGCTTCCCCGACCGGTTCTCGGGAACGGCCGGTGCCACCGAGAACGAGCTTCGCAAGGTCGACTGGGGGATGTATTTCATCTACGGCCTGGCCGAGGGCTTCAGCGTCGGGCTGGGCCAGGGCTTCGCCCGCCTCAAGCAGACCTACAACGGCGAGACCTTCACCTCGACCGGCTTCGGCTCCACCGGGCTGTTCATGATGAAGCGGATTGCCCAGGGCAAGGCGGGCGTGCTCTCGATCCAGCCACGGATCGACCTGCCGCTGCTCTTCAACACCGACAAGCGCCCGGCGCTGGGGCCGGTCGAGCCCGACGCCGAAGTGCGACTGCTCTACGGCAACGGCTTCGGCCTGGCCGGCACTCGCGGCTTCCTGAGCGCGTCGACCGGACTGAGCACCATCCGCGCCGGCAACGATGAACTCCGCTACGACCTGACTGTCGGCCTCAATGCGGGTCCCCACCTGCTGCTGATGGGCCAGACCTTCAACGTCGCCGCCTTCGCCCAGGGCGGCGGGATTGCCTACTCGGCGACCAAGATCGGCGGCTCGGCGATGCTCCGCGTGTCGCCCTCGGTCGGGCTGCTCGCCGGTTACTATCAGGGCGTGGCCGGCAAGAACACCGTCCGCGAGCACACCCTGTCGTTTGCCATCTGGCTGACGCATGACCCGGGCGACAACCCGGTGGCCGGGCAGGAATAGGAGGACGGAGGACAGACAACGGAGAACGGAGAACGAGAACGGAGAACAGAGAACGGAGAACAGAGAACGGAGAACAGAGAACGGAGAACAGAGAACAGAGAACGGAGAACGGAGAACGGAGAACGGAGCCTCTGATGCCACCACGCGTTGTCTCCATTGCCGATGAGCTCGCCGCTATCACCGACCACTGGTCTCCCCGCGTGATCGCGGCGCTCAACGGTCAGTATCTCAAGGTCGCCAAGCTGGAAGGCGAATTCGTCTGGCACGACCACGCGGGCGAAGACGAGCTGTTCCTCGTGCTGCGCGGCTCGCTGCGGATCGATCTTGACGACGGCAGCGTGACACTCGGCGAGGGCGAATGCTGCGTGGTGCCGCGCGGCGTGCGGCACCGGCCGGTGGCCGGGGAGGAGTGCTGGGTGGCGCTCTTCGAACCGATGGCCACGGCCCATACCGGCGACGTGGTCGATGCGCGGACTCGCAGCATCGCCGAGCAGACCGCGCACCGAGAGGAGTGACCGATGCGGACCAGAACCGTGGTGCTGTGGATCGCTGCCCTCGCGGCCGGTGCCGCCATCCTCTGGATCGACAGCCGCCCCACCTGGGACGACACCGGGATCACCGCCGGGCTGCTGCTGCTCACCAGCGCGGGGTTCGGGATGGCCGAACCGCACCAGCCGTGGCGCTGGGGACTCGCCGTGGGCGCCTGGATCCCGGTGCTGCAGTTGTTCACGGCGTGGCAGCCGCTGTCCCTGGTGATACTCGGGATCGCCATGGTCGGAGCATATGCGGGAAGCCTGTTCCGTCATGCGGTGGTGGGCGAAAGTCGTTAGCCCACCCGTGCCACGCGAGGAGGCGGCCACCCTCGATGGCCCGGCGCTCGTCTCTCCGCGCTCGCCTACCGCGACAACCAGTAGCTCACCTTCAGCGCGATCGTGTTGTCGCCGGGCGCACCGAAGGCCTGGAACAGCCCGCCGGGCCCGACTCGCGACACCCGGTCGCGGTCCTCGAAGCGGTTCTGCTGCCAGACCAGGTAGGCCGTGCTGCCCGGGCGCCATTCCCAGCGCAGCACCATGTTGCTCCGGAAGGAGCGAACGTTGAACGACGGGTCGTTGAACGAGAACTCCTGGGTGCCGTCGGTCACGGTGTATCGACCGTCACCCGAAGTGAGCGTGGTGCCGTCGCGGCCATAGCGTCGCAGGTCGTTTGTCCCCGCAGCAGCCAGCTCACCGAAGTCGCGGTATTCGCCGCTCGAGGCAAACGGCTCGAAGTAGCCTTCCAGGGACAGTTCCGGAGTGATCGCGACGGACGCACGGAACTGCGCCGAGATCTCGCTGCGCGCCACGGTGCCGAAGAGATAGCGCCCACCGTAGGTGGCGGCCGGGCCACCGCTCCGGGTCGCGATGTACTGGCGCGTGTTCCGGGAGCGCTCGTAGTACGGCTCGAACGAGAGTTGCCACCGCGTGCCGAGCCGGAGTCGGACTCCGGGTGAGAGATAGAGCGTGTATCCGTCGAGGGCATCACGTGAGCCGCCGGCGCCCATGCTCCAGAGAGTCGGGCGCTGCGACGAGGTCTCGAAGTCCGTGTCGAGCCGCCACTCCTGCGGGCTGAGCATCAGCGGTCCGCCGCGGGTGAGCTGCACGCTCGGGTCCGGCGGGGAGCGCTCCAGCTCCACCTCCAGCTGCGAGAAGTCCCGGAAGGTGACGTCGCCGAACACCTTCGCCTCGCTGAAGGTCCTGAGCCCGCTGCTTGTCCACGCCCCCGTGCCGCGGACCCCCAGCGTCCAGTCGTGGAAGAGTCCCGGCGTGGTCTCGTGGAACCGGAAGTTCCCCTGCAAGTAGTGGAAGTCGGCCTGGCTCTGGAAGCCGAGGTCGTTCGCCTCGGCCTCGGGAGAGGCGTACTGGTAGTCGATGTCCCAGAGCCAGTTGCCCGCCATCTTGCTGTGATTGATCCCGGCGGTGAGGCCGGCCATGCTGGTGCGGGTGGTGTCGTAGTCGAGGTAGTCGGCGTCGGGACGCTGCATGTAGCGGCGCGAGGAGCGCTGCTGGCGGGCGATCGCCCTGGCGTCGCCCTCGATGTAGGTACCGACCAGATAGGCGCTCATGTCGTAGGCCCCGCCGCCCCAGCGCCAGCGCCCGTCGAGCAGCCCGGTGTAGGCCTGACGTACCAGCAGGGCCGCCAGCGGCGAATCGGTGCCGAGATCGCGATCGACGGCGGTCACCGAGGCCTTGACCGTGGATCGGTCGCGTCCGATCTCCTGTTGCGCGGTCATGATGCCGTAGGCGGTGCGGGGCGCCACCACCGCCTCGCCGTAGCCGAGGCCGGGATCGAAGGTGCGGACCGACTCCTGGTCGGTGAGCGCCGTGAGCGCCCCGATCGAGAGTCCCGATGGCAGCCGACCGGTGACCTTGGCCGCCCCCAGGATGGTGCTGTTGCCCGACGACTCGGCGTAGGGGGCGTCGGCCGAACCCGGCGGCGCGGCTCCGATCCGTCGCGAGTAGAAGGTGCTGCGACCACCGAAGAGGTTGTTGCCCTCCACGAAGAACGGCCGGCGCTCGTCGAAGAAGGTCTCGAAGGCGCTGAGGTTCACCACCGCCGGATCGGCCTCGACCTGGCCGAAGTCGGGGTTGATGGTGGCATCGAGCGTCAACGACGGCCCGAGTCCCACTTTCAGGTCCGCACCGGCACGCACGGTCCCGCGGGTCCGCTCGGAGAAGGGATCGTCGGGGTTCACCGTTCCGAAACGGGTTCCTTCCATCGCGACGTACGGCAGCAGCTCGAGCCGCCGCGGCGCCTTCAGCGAGCCCAGGCCCGCCAGATCGCCCATTCGCGATGACCAGCCGTTCTGGTCGCGACCCACCAGCACCCAGTAGTCCGACTCATGGCGATCGGGAACCGTGCGGATGATGTTGAGGCCCCAGGACTGGTCCGGTCCTGCATCGAAGCGCAACTGTGTGAGTGGGATCGCGAGCTCCGCAGTCCATCCCGCGCTGTCGATCGCGGTGTGCACCGACCAGACCGGGTCCCACGATTCGTCCTGATCGCCCAGGTTGTCGGAGGAATGGAACGCATCGCCCCGGGTGCCGCTGGGCGTGACGGTGAGCGTGTAGGCCGTGACCCGATCGCGGCGGGTATCCAGCGAGACCAGGAGCTCCTCGGTGGGAAGCGAGCCATCGCGTCGGCCAACCAGCGCCCGGATGGCGTCGGGATGCGCGGAGTGCATCCGGGCCCCGATCACCAGCAGGTCGCCAACGAGCACGAAGCGCACCTCGGTGGCCTCCGTGGCGGGCGATCCCTCGACCGGCTCGCGCTGGGTGAAGCTGGTGGCGGGGGCGGTTGCCTGCCAGATCGCCTCGTCGAGGCGACCATCGAGACGCATCGTGCCGGGGTCGGCGTGCCCGGCAGCGACCGTGCGCGGTGCGCCCTCATCGGCCGGACGTCTGGACGACTGGACTCCCTGAGCCACCAACCCTGCCGGCAACAGGAGTGCGGAGAGGACCGCACGGGTGATGGGCATCTTCACGGCTGTGGCCTCCGGACGCGAGTGTTTCACAGTGCACCGTTGCAGCGTGACACTGGCGCCCTACGAGAACTACCGCCGTAGAGTTACACCTGTAGTATTTGGTCCGGGGTGCTAGGGCTGTCCGGCCACCACGACGACCTCGCCTCGCAACACCATCTCGCGGCTCGACCGGCCGATGGTCACCGCAAAGCGGCCCGGCTCGACCACCCGTCGCAGATCGCGGTCGAGCAGCGAGAGGTCCTCCGGACCGAGGACAAAGCGAACCTCTCCAGACGCCCCGGGATCGAGGTCGAGGACCGCCCAGTGCCGCAGGGCCAGGACCGGCTGGGCCACCGAGGCCAGTTCGTCGTGGAGGTAGAGCTGGGGCACCTCCCTTCCCCGCCTGGAGCCGACGTTGGTGACCCGGAAGGTGACGACCGCCGAGTCGGCGGAGCCGATCGTGTCGGGAGTGATCCTGAGCGAGTCGTAGCGATAGCGCCCGTAGCTCATCCCGAAGCCGAACGGAAAGAGCGGCCTGCCCGTCAGGTCGAGGTAGTCGTTGCCGCGACCGGTCGGCTTGTGGCCGTACCAGAGCGGCAGCTGCCCCTCGCTGATCGGAAAGGTGATCGGCAGCCGTCCGCCCGGATCGGCCTGGCCGAAGAGGACGTTCGCCACCGCATCGCCCCCGTAATCGCCGGGATACCACGCCATCACCACGGCATCGGCCTGGTCGAGCCATGGCATGGTGACCGGACTGCCGCCGATGATCACGACCACGACCGGTGTCCCGGTCTCGGCCACTCGGCGGATCAATTCCTCCTGGCGCCCCGGGAGTGCCAGTGACGATCGGTCGCGGAACTCGCCCTCCTCCACCCCGACCGCGACCACGGCCACGTCGTTCTGCCGGGCCAGCTCGACCGCATTGGCGATGCGACCCTCATCGTCGCTCGCGTCGCGGTCGTCCCACATCAGGCGAATCCGTCCTTCACCAGACGTCTCGTGATACTCGAGCCGGATCGGCGTGACGGCTTCCGGCCGCCAGCGTGATCGGCACCGCGCGGATGTGGTACGACACCGGTTCCCCGTGGTCGAGCACCAGCGAGTCGTCGACCCAGAGGCGATAGCCGTCGTCGCCTTCCACGGCGAGGCGCCGCGGACGGTCGCCCGGCACCACCAGGTTCCCGGTCCAGCGCACGCCATACCAGTCGGTCCGCACCCCGCGGGCTGGCCCGTTGAAGGTCCAGTGCACATCGACCCGCTGATCGACCCTGCTCTCGCGCGGCGTGCCCTCGAGCTGCGGATTGTCGAAGACATCGGTGCGAACGCCTCCATCGAATGCCGTGGCGGGAACGACCGTCCACGCGTCGCTGCTCCGCCCAGGCCCGGGGGCGTATGACACCCTCCGGCCGTTGCCCTGCCGCCGGAGTCCCTCGACGATGTTGATCGTGCCGTGCCCGGGTCGGCTGTACCCGCCGAGCCGCGCCTCCTCGGCATCCTCGCCGATCACCGCGATGCGCTGAATCGACGGCGCGAGGGGAAGGACATCATGCTGGTTACGGAGCAGCACCATCGATGTCGCCGCCACCTGGGTGGCCCAGCGCTGCCTCACCGGCCGGTCGATCGTCGCGACTGCGCTATCGGGATCGGGGATCGGCTGGTCGAAGAGCCCCAACTCGAACTTGAGCCGCAGCACCCGCGTCACGGCGCGGTCGATCAGCGAGTCGGGGATCGTCCCGTCGAGGAAGCGGCCTCAGCCAGGCGCGATGCTGCTCCCACGAACTCTGGAAGATCACGTCGAGCCCGGCCGCCAGCGCGTCGCGCGCCGCCGACGCCGTGCTCCCCTCGGTCATGTGCAGCACGGTACTGCCGCCGGTCGCCGCCGCATCGGAGATCACCACGCCCCCGAAGCCCCAGCGGTCACGCAGCACATCGGTGAGCAGGTAGCGGCTCTGCGACGCCGGGTCGCCATCGACCGAGTTGTAGGCCGACATCATCGAGCGGGCGCCGCCCTGCTCGATCGCGGCCCGGAACGGCGGGAACCAGACCTCGCGCAGCTGCCGCTCACTCACCTCGATCGGCCAGGAGTCGCGCCCTCCGGCACCCACGTTGGCCACGAAGTGCTTGGGCGTGGTCACAATCCCACGCCGCTCGAACGGTTGCACGAACGCCACCGCCATCGCCGAGGCGAGAACCGGGTCCTCGCCGTAGCTCTCCTCGGTGCGGCCCCAGCGCGGGTCGCGGACGATGTTGACCACCGGCGAGAGCACCTGCCGGATGCCGAGGGCCTGCGCCTCCTCGGCGATCGCATCGGCGGTGGAGCGGACCAGCGCGGTGTCCCAGGTGGCGGCCAGCGCGATCGCCTGCGGGAACGCGGTCGCGTGTGGCGCCGTGACGCCGTGGAGCGCCTCCTCGAAGGGGAGGATCGGGATGCCGAGCCGGGTGCTGTCACGGAAGTAGTGCTGGACCGCGGCGATCCGCCGGGCGAGCGATCGGGGGCCGGCGGTCGAGTCGCCCTGGGCACTCCGGATCTGGAGTCCGTAGGCGCCGTCGGACCAGTCGTGACTCGGGTTGTCGCGGTCGCCGGGCACCATGAAGAGCTGCCAGAACTTCTCTTCCGGCGTCATCCGTGCCAGCAAGTCGGCGACCCGCCGCCCCACGGGGAGCGACGGGTCGCGATAGGCCGGTCGGGGCTGCTGCCCGGCGAGGACGACCGGCAGGGCCAGGAAGAGGGCGATCGCGGTCGCGCCGCGCCGCATCCGGTCGCGCGTCCCGGTCAGCTGGCCATGTTCCGCGGTCGCATCACCAGGTTGAGGATGAAGAACTCCATCATCCGCTCGGGATCCATCGACGAGTGGCCCCGGTCGGGACCAACCTGCACGTCGAACGACTTTCTCGCCTTCTGGAGCGCGGTGATCAACTGCATCATGTTGTTCGGGTGCACGTTGTCATCGGCGGTGCCGTAGTAGAGCATCAGGCGGCCGCTGAGGCTGTCGGCGTAGGTCATCGCGCTGCCGGCCTTGTACCCCTCGGGGTTCGCCTCGGGGGTGTACATGTACCGCTCGGTGTAGATCGTGTCGTAGTTGTTCCACTCGGTGACCGGCGACTGGGCCGCCGCTGCCGCGAACGCCTCGGGATGCCGCAGCAACGCCATCGCCGACGAGTAGCCACCGTACGACGTGCCGAAGATCCCGATCCGGTCGCCCTCCACATACGGCCGCTTGGCGAGCTCGCGTGCCGCCGCCGCCATGTCATCGATCTCCACGGTGCCGAGCTTCTCGTAGATGGCGTCAAGCGCCCGCTTGCCGCGGCCCGCGGCGCTCCGGGCGTCGAGGGTCACCACCAGGAAGCCGTACTCGGTGTACGGGTGCGGCAGGGTGAACCGCTCA
Source organism: uncultured Gemmatimonadales bacterium (assembly GCA_963817715.1). Taxonomy (GTDB): domain Bacteria; phylum Gemmatimonadota; class Gemmatimonadetes; order Gemmatimonadales; family GWC2-71-9; genus Palsa-1233. The sequence continues at coordinate 11,942 of CAWFPG010000004.1, read as the reverse complement.
CTGGCGCCGTTGGTGGCCGGGCCGCCATACACCGAGAAGAGCACCGGGTACTTCTTGCTCGGGTCGAAGTCCGACGGCTTGTGCAGCATGCCATGGAGCTGGGTCACGCCGTCGGCCGAGGTGTAGGTGAACATCTCCACCCGCTTGAGTCCCAGTGAGTCGAAGGTGCTCATGTCGCTCTCGGCCACGGTGGCGACGGCCTTGCCCTTGGCATCGAGCAGTCGGGTGACCGGGGCGATGTCGTGGGTCTGCTCCACGTCGACGATGTACTTCTCGTCGGGTGACAGCGTCACGGTGTGGTTGAACGCGGGATCCGTGAGCCGCACGTCGCCCTTGCCATTGAGCCCGACCCGGTGGAGCTGCATCTTCATGAAGTTGTCGCCGCTGCGGGCGTAGTACCACAGCTGCTTCGCCTTCTCGTCGACCTTGACAATGCCGCCAACCTCGAACGGATGGTCCGTGAGGGTCGCCAGCAACTCCCCCGAGAGGTCGTAGAGGTAGTAGTTGTTGAAGCCGGTGCGCTCCGACTCCCAGATGAAGCGGTGCCCGTCGTCGAGCCACCGCATGGTGGGCGTGTTCGTGGTCCACGATGCCGGCCACTCCTCGCGCACCACCCGCCGGCATGCGCCGGACGTCGGGTTGCAGGCCGAGAGTTCCATGATGTTCTGGCGCCGGTTGGTGCGGTGGATCAGGAGCTCGGAGCCGTCCTTGGTCCACTCGATGCCATAGACGTAGTAGCCGACCACGTTATCGGCCGACGGCTGGCCGTCGCGGACCGCGATCCTGGTGGTCTGGTTGGTGCCCAGATCGTACACATAGAGGTCGACGATCGGGTTGTCGGTCCCCGACTTGGGATACGCCTCGATGTAGAGCGAGTCGTAGAGGCCGGTCTGGTCCATCTGCAGGGCGTAGTCCTTGACCGGCGACTCGTCGAAGCGGTAGAACGCCAGCTTGGTGCCATCGGGCGACCACCACATCGCGGTCCGCTGCCGCAGCTCCTCGCCGTAGACCCAGCTGGCCGAGCCGTACTTGATCCGCTTCGCCGTGCTCCCCTCGGTGGTGATCTGCCGGGCGTTGGTGCCGTTGGTGTCGGCAATCCACACGTTGCGATTGCGGTAGATCGCCTTGCGGCTCGAGTCGGGCGCCATCTCCTCGGGCTCCTGACGGCCGCGGGCCGGTCCCCGGCGCCGGAAGCCGTTCCGCCCACCGCTGACCGGCGAGGTGTCGGCCGACACGCCCACCGTGCGATGGCGAACATCGAACGTCCAGCGCTTCCCCGCGGACACGTAGTCGAACGACTTGCCGTCGTCGGCCCACTTGGCCGTGATCGCCCCCGACACCATGGCCTCGCGGATCTTGGGCGCCATCTCGGTGTATCGGGCGTAGCCCGGCATCTCCTTGAGCCGATCCTGGGCCTGGAGAGTGAACAACGGCAGGGCCACGACCGCGGCGATGAGCGTGAGACGGAAGCGCACGTTCGAACTCCGGTGAGGGAAGTGCTTGTGAATGGTGAATCGTGAATGGTGAATGGGAACAGGTGGTGCGGCGCATGGGTGATACCCGGTTCCCCGGAGCCCCCATTCACCATTCACCATTGACCATCCACCCTAGGTCTACGCACCGGCCACCCGGCCGGTTGCAGCATCACTGCCGGACAGCCGCGATCGCCGCCTTGAGCTCATCATAGGCCGTCGGGTCGATTTCCCGGAACGGCCGCATCACCGTCCGGACCGTCCCCTCGGCATCGATCACGAACGCCACCCGGCTCTCGAGGCGATCCGGATCGGGCAGGGTGCCGTAGAGCGCCCCGGCCACCCCGGCGGTGTCGGAGACGAAGCGGAACGGGAACTTCGCGTCCTTGGCCCAGCTGGCCTGGGCCTCCGGGGTGTCGCGCGAGATGGCGATCAGCTGGACATCACGCCCGAAGATCTCCCGGTAGCGATCCCGGTAGGCTTCCATCTGGATGGTGCAGCCGCTGGTGCGCGCCTTGGGGAAGAAGGCCAGGACCACCGGCTTCCCCCGGAGCGCGGAGAGGGTCAGTGGCGCGGTGGCCACGCCGGCGCTCGAGGCGACCGGGAGGGTGAAATCCGGAGCCCGGTCGCCGGGTTTCGGCCCCGCCTGCTGCGCCACGAGCGCCGTCGGCAGCGCGAGGAGCGACAGGGCGACGAGTGCGTTGCGCATGGGTACCTGCCTCAGCCTGTGGTGGTGATCCGCCAGACCTTGCCGGCCTGGTCGGAGGCGATGTAGACGGCGCCATCGGGACCGACGGCGACCCCGCTCGCGCGGAGACCGGTCGGTGAGTCGGCGTCGATCGCAAAGGTGGAGTACTCCCCGGTGGGCCGGCCGTTCCGGAACGGGATGAAGACCACCCGGTAACCCGCCTGCGGCAACGGGGCCCGGTTCCAGGAACCGTGGAAGGCGAGGAAGGCACCACCTCGGTAGGCTGGACCAAAGGCGTCGGAGGAGTCGAAGGCGAGCTGCATCGGCGCCCAGTGCCCCGGAAAGCCGATCGCCGGCTGGGTCTTGTCACCACACTCGCCGACCCGCTGGCCGTCGCCGCCGTACTCGGGCGCCAGCACCTTCCGGTGTTCGATCGGGTCGTAATAGCAGTAGGGCCAGCCGTAGTCGGCCCCCTGGGCGATCGGCCCGAACTCCTCGGCCGGCTTCTCGGCGTTGTCCTCGTCGCTGAAGCCCCAGTTGGCACTCAGCTGGTCACGCCCATGGGTGGCACCCCAGAGCAGCCCGGTCGAGGGATTCACCGCCAGCGCCATCGCATTGCGGAGCCCGGTGGCCCAGCGCACACCGTCGGCCGGCGTCTGGCCGGCGCGGTCGGCGTCGTAACGCCACACCCCAGCGCGAAAGGCCAGCTCCGGGCAGGGTCGCTGGCCGGGTACGCCGTTACGCCGGTCCTGCTCCTGACAGGAATTGGTTGCCGAACCATGGTCCACATAGAGCGCACCATCGGGGCCGAGGGTGATCGGCTTGGCACGATGGCCACCGGTGGGGAGCCCCGAGACGATCACCGTCCCGTCGCCGCTCGGCGCCAGGGTGCCAGCCGACCGGTCCCAGCGGATCACCCGATCGTTGGGCGCGAACCAGACGGCGGTGGCCGAGACCGCCACACCGGTCCCGCCGGTGGGGCCGAACTGTTCGTGATCGTCGGCATGCCCGTCGCCATCACGATCCCGGAGGGCATAGGCACCTCCGCCGTTCCGGGCCTGCGACGCCACATAGACAATGCCGTCCGGCGCCACCGCGACGTGCCGTGCCGCAGGCACCTCGGCGAAGAGCGTGGCGCAGAAGCCATCGGGGAGGCGCAGGCCGGCGTTGCCGGGATCGCAGTCCGGCGCCCGGGCCGGCCGGAAGGCGGAGGCCCCACCGGTGAGCAGCAGAATGCCGAGGAGCATGCGCGTAGTGGTCGTCATGGTGACACCCTCCCTGCCCGGAATCACGGAGTTTCGATTGGCACGCTGTCGTGCGCCTCGAGGTCGGCCGGCAGCCGCGGTGTCGAGAGCAGCCGTACGAAGGCATCCCAACGGGCCGACTCGTCGTCGCCACCCTGCCGCTCAACCCAGGCCGCCACCAGGTCCCGGCCGAGATTGTAGTTGATCACGTAGCTGCGGTAGTTCTGGATGAAGCGCAGCGTCTTGGCGGCCGCATCGGGGGGCTGGAGCCAGTAGCGCTCCATCGCCTCGATCGCGCCGGTCGAGTCGATCTCGCCGTCGATGTAGCGCCGGGCCACCTCGTTGCGGGCGTAGTTGAGCGACTCCATCACGCCACGAATCGCGGCGTTGGGCGCCGCGAGCGCCGTGTCGAGCCCAGCCAGCGGGAAGAGGGTGTCACGCTCGAACTCGGTCCGCGACTCGCCCGGGAAGGCCATCTCGATGCCGAAGTTGGCGCTCCCCTCGGCGATCAGCGACTGGGGCGAGAAGAGCGGATAGACCGTCATCTCCACCCAGCCGCGGTCGCGCACCAGCGACCGCTCGAGGGAGGAGTTGTACACATGGTGACCGGGGTATCCCTCATGACAGGCGAGGTCGATCGCCCGGTCGGCCGCGATCGGGAAGTCGAGGTTGACCTGGATCAGGCTCTGGTAGTGGCCCTGGTACCAGTTGTAGGCGTTCCAGCTCGTGCCAGTCACGTATTCGAGATCGAACCGCTCGCCCTCCGGCAGGATCATGTGGTCGAGCGTCCGGGCCCGGCAGGCGGCGATCGCCGTCTTGAAGACGGTGTCGACCAGGGCCGGCGGGATCTCGACCTGCTTGCGGAACGCCTGGTAGCGCTCCGACAGCGGGCCCTCACCGGGCAGCAGTGAGTCGAGCTTGACCAGCAGGGTGTCGAAGTGGGCATCGCTCAGGTGCGGCGGGGTCGCCGAATAGAGCGCCTTGGCCTCCTCGTCGAACGCGAACGACTCGCCCTGGAGCATCCGGGCCTTGGCGCTCATCGAACCGAGCTGGGTGCGGAGATAGCGATGCCGCATCGCCACCATCGAGTCAACATACGCCGGCACGCTGTCGCCCAGGATCGCGATCAGCGAGTCGGCCGAGGTCCGGATCTCGTCGAGCGACATCGAGTCGGCATCGGCCATCGCCTTGAGCGAGTCGGGGCCGTAGTAGGCGTCGACGTAGGCCGGGTCGTGGTGCCCCATCTCCAGGGCGAGCACCACGTAGCGGGTGGCGATCGGGTCGAGTGCCGCCGGGTCCGGCGTGGAGGTGCAGGCGGCGAGGAGGAGGCAGAGGGCGGCGGGACGGATCAGCAGGCGCATCGAGTGGGCTCCGGAGATGACATCCAATTCTAACAGCGAACCTGGCGATGGGCGGATGTCGGGCGGCCGGGGTACGGCGAATCGAGGGAGTCATCCCGAGCGGCGGGCCCGCACAACGGGCCCGGAGTCGAGGGATCCCTCGACGGTACGCGAGATGGCTGGGGCCTGGTTCGGGGCAAGGGATCCCTCCACTTCGCGACCGCTCCGCGGTCGCTTCGGTCGGGATGACGGCTTCCCGTTGACCAAGTGTATTTTGTCCCCCCATGGCCGGCGAATACATCTTCACGATGCGGGACCTCCGGAAGGTCGTCCCGCCCCAGCGCGAGATCCTCAAGGGGATCTACCTCTCGTTCTTCCCGGGCGCCAAGATCGGCGTGATCGGGTCCAACGGCAGCGGCAAGTCGACGCTGCTCCGGATCATGGCGGGGGTGGACACCGACTTCCTGGGCGAGGCGAAGCCGCTGGCCGGGACCCGGATCGGCTACCTGCCGCAGGAGCCGGAGCTCGACCCGGCCAAGGACGTCCGCGGCAACGTGGAGGAGGCGCTCCAGCCGATCCGCGACATGCTGACGCAGTTCGAGCAGATCTCGATGAAATTCGCCGAGCCGATGAGCGACGACGAGATGGACGGCGCTGCTGGAGAAGCAGGGGGCGCTGCAGGACCGGATCGACGCCGCCAACGCCTGGGAGATCGACCACACCCTCGACATCGCGATGGACGCGCTGCGGCTCCCGCCGGGCGACGCCGACGTGACAAAGCTCTCGGGCGGCGAGAAGCGCCGCGTGGCGCTCTGCCGGCTGCTGCTGGCCAAGCCCGACATGCTGCTGCTCGACGAGCCGACCAACCACCTCGACGCCGAGTCGGTGGCGTGGCTGGAGCGCTACCTCAAGGAGTTCAGCGGCACCGTGGTGGCGATCACCCACGACCGCTACTTCCTCGACAACGCGGCGGAGTGGATCCTCGAGCTCGACCGCGGCGAGGGCGTGCCGTGGAAGGGCAACTACTCGAGCTGGCTGGAGCAGAAGGAGAAGAAGCTCGCCACCGAGGAGAAGCAGGCCAGCGCCCACCGGCGCACACTGGAGCGTGAGCTGGAGTGGGTGCGGATGTCGCCGCGGGGGCGCCAGGCCAAGAGCAAGGCGCGCCTCAACGCCTACGAGGCGCTGGTGGCCGAGGAGCAGCAGGCCGACGAGCGGGGCCACGACATCCTGATTCCGCCGGCGCCGCGACTCGGCGACGAGGTGGTGGTCGCCAAGGGAGTCGCCAAGGCGTATGGCGACAAGCTGCTGTTCGACGACCTCAACTTCTCGCTCCCCAAGGGCGGCATCGTGGGGGTGATCGGCGCCAACGGCGCCGGCAAGACCACCCTCTTCCGGATGATCGTGGGGCAGGAACAGCCCGATGGCGGCGAGCTCACGGTCGGCAAGACGGTCATTCCCGCCTACGTGGACCAGAGCCGCGAGGCGCTCGACGCCGACAAGACGGTCTTCCAGGAGATCGCCGGCGACCATGACAACGCTGGAGTTCGGCACCCGGACGATCAACTCGCGGGCCTACTGCGGCTGGTTCGGCTTCAAGGGGAGCGAGCAGCAGAAGAAGGTCGGGCACCCTCTCGGGCGGCGAGCGGAACCGGCTCCACCTGGCCAAGCTGCTGAAGAGCGGCGGCAACCTGCTGCTGCTCGACGAGCCGACCAACGACCTCGACGTCGACACGCTCCGGGCGCTGGAAGACGCGCTGCTCACCTTCTCAGGCTGCGCGGTGGTGATCTCGCACGACCGCTGGTTCCTCGACCGGATCGCCACGCACATCCTGGCGTTCGAGGGCGACAGCGAGGTGTTCTGGTTCGAGGGGAACTACCAGGACTACGCCGCCGACTACAAGAAGCGGAAGGGCGTGGCGGTGGACCAGCCGCACCGGATCAAGTACCGGAAGTTGACGCGGTAGACGATGAGAGCGTGAGTCCTGAGCCGTGAGAGGGGGGCGCGGGGGGCCCCCCTTGTTCTCGTGCTGAAGCACGGCCCGGCGACCGCTGAAGCGAGGGTCGCGGAGCACCTCGTCAGCCCGTGCCGACCGGCGAGCGATCCGTATCGCCTCACTCAGGTTCCGATGAGACCGCTCCAGTACCAGAATCCGTCCATCGGGGTCCTCGCGTGCGACATAGACCATGCCGCGCCCAAACCCCACCACCTTCGAGTGCGGGCGCAGCGTGGCCACCGCAACGCGGTTGCCAGACGCGTCGAACACATCGAGCCGGGGCACGTCATCGCCCGCGCCGCGCATCCGTTCCACCCAGACCTCGCCATCGGGGGAGCCGATCACGTCGTCGAGTCCCTCGAATGGCGGCAGGACCTCAGGGAACACGTCGTCCGGCATTTGACCGCGCTCGGCCCAGATCATCTCCTTGAACGCGCGGTCGACCTTGAGTGGCGGGTCTGGCACCACGTTCCCCTCATGCACCTGCCCTGAGGAGGCCACAACATCCACCCGGTACGGCTCGGGACGGACGAGGGCCACGGAACCGTTTGGAAACGCTACCCATTGGGTCCGCGGTGGCCACAAATGCCTCGTGCTGATGCTCTGCGAGACTACCCCGTCGGAAGTCTTCACCGCCGGGCCAAGCACGGTCCGCACTTGCGGCCACCACGCGACGATTGATCTCGCTCCTGTGGCCCTGTCCATGCGGAAGATCGCCAGCGAGTCGCGGCCGCCTTCGGGCGTCCGCCCGGAATAGATCAGCTGGCCCGAGGGAGTGACGCCTCGAATGTTCCCCGCGGAGATGCCATCGAGCGCTTCGCGGGTCAGCGTGCCCGCGAGGGCACCCTCAGGCGTGACCAGGAGCAGCCGTTGGAGCGAGAGGTCGCCGACCACCGCGCCGCCCTTGCCATCGCCGATTGGAACGTAGAGAGAGCGATATCCGATTGGGGCCGGCGCCCTGTTGACCCAGCGTGACGACCCGGCCCGAACCGAGGTCGGCCAGACGGAGCGCCTTCTCGCGGCGGTCGATGAACAGGAAGCGACCATCGCCGAGCTCGATGCCGTGGGTCACATCGGTGAGCGGCTCGCCGAGCGCGGCCGACGGCGTTCCGCTGAGGTCGATCGGGCGCTGGGCCGGTAGCCATCCCGGCGCCGATGCCAGGGCGGCCAGGCAGAGCAGGCGGATGGTCCGCATGAGTCCTCCGGGGGAGAGGAGATGGTGTGATGCCATAGTATACATTCTCGGTACTGTCGGAGTGTCATGCTGCGCCGCACTTCGTCTGTGGAGTCGGACGACCGGTCCTCCACGGAATCGCTGCAGGCCCGACTCGAAGGGGCAGCATTCTTGCTGGCATCCCTGTCGCCTGACCCCCGGTCCGGAGTCGCGATGCTGATCCCCCTTGCGCTGGCTTTCCAGGTCCGAAACGCCGAACTCACGGTCACCCCCATCCTCCATGGCCGCCTCAATGCCGAGGCGCACGCGCTGTGGGCCTCGGATACAGGGGATCCGATGCTGGTGATCCCTTACGCGCTGACTGCCGATGGATACTGGCGGCCGGGAGACTCGGTCCTCGTTTCGCTCAACCTCACGTTCAAGGACCCCGACGGCACCCGCAAGCTCTCCCAGCCTGCGCTGCTTCGGAGTGGCGGCCGGAGGCAGATCGGCTATCTGCAGCTGCCGGCGACACACTCGGCGGGAGCTGGAAACTCAAGGCCGACTTCCCGCGACGGGATCGTGACGTCATGCTGAAAGGATCAGTGCAGCCGCTCGACACGACGACCATCGCACTCTCCGACATCATCCTGGGCGACCCAGTGCTCGGCACGACCCTGTCGCTCGGAATCGATTCGGTGATGCTGGCCCCGTTCGAGGCGATCTCCGCCACACGCCCGATGGAGCTCTACTTCCAGGTCATGAATCGCGGGCATGCGCGCGATAGCAAGATCGACCTGCGCATCCGGCGCATGGTGCACCGCGATTCGGTGACCAACGAGGTACTGGCATTGACCTCTCCGATGAGACTCGGCGTCGGCATCACGCCAATCCACCGATCGATCGATCTCTCTCGCCTGGAGGGCTCGGAGTACGACATCGTGGTGACGGTCCTCGACGACCACGGAGAGGTCCTGGCCGGGCGATCAACGACGGCATTCCTGGCGCAACAGCGCACGGACTCCATGGGCGAAAGAGTGCGCGAAGACAGCCCGTGACTGAAATGCCTCCGGATGTGGCGGCCGCGTAGCCGAGTCATTCCGCCTGGCTCTGGGAGACAGTGCCCCTCCCTGCATCGAATTGCGCCGCGTCCGGCCGAGTCCCTAGCTTAGGGTCACGGGGTCCTGCTCCGAGGAGCCCCGAGTGCCAGTGACTGCCCGTCTCTCGCAAGCGTTCTACGACCGGTTCGGTGAACAGGTCACCAACGAACTGGTGGAATGGTTCAACGCCGTGGACCTGACCTACCGCAACGACCTGCGTGCCCTCAACGAGACCAACTTCGCCCGGTTCGAGGCGGTGCTGGAGGCACGGTTTGCGCAGGCGGAGATGCGCTGGGAGGCGAGACTGCGGGAAGCCCTGGCGGCATTCGAGGTCCGCCTGGACGGCAAGCTCGACGCGCGTCTGCAACCGATCGAGGACCGGCTCTCGCGGCAGGATGACCGGCTCTCGCGGCTGGAGGACCGATTCTCGCGGCTGGAGGACCAGCTCATCGGGATGCGTGACGATTTCCATCGCGCCCTCGGCCAGCAGCTCCGCTGGATGATCGGCCTCTGGATGACCACCACCGTCGGGATCCTGGCAGTGCTGATGGCGCTGCTCCGGCAGGGCGGGTAGCACCCGAGCCCGTGCCCTAGTCCGCAAGACGGCGGTCGCAGAGACAGTACCTTGTATTCATCATCCCCCTGACAAGGCACTCCAATGCATCGATCCCCCCTCTCGCTGTTCACAGCTCTCCTGCTGACGTTCGGCTCCCTCACAGCCCAGACCCCATCCGGCACACCCAGCGCCATGTTCAGGACGCTGCTCGACCTCGAGCCCGACCCGGCCCGCGGCGCAATGGTGGTGGGGCTCACCCTCACCCGCGGCACAGGACAGATCACGCTCGAGAGCGGCACGCTCTGGCTCGCCAGACCGGTGAACGGCCGCGTGGTGGGGGCGATGTTCGTGGGGACGGGCGCGTTCCGGTTCACGGCTCCCACCCCGATCGAGCGCGGCCAGCTTGCCCGCCTGGTCGGTGACTCCGCGATCGACGCGAAGGTCAAGCGGGTGTTCTTCCTCTTCAGCGATTCGACCCTCACCGAGCTCGAGCGGAGCGTGACCTTCGGGCCGCTCGACCCGGTGTCGGCGGCGGCGCACCTGGCCAACGACGCCCTGGCCTACATCAAGCCGAAGGAAGACGAGAGCTTCGGCCCCGAGCTGATGCTGCCGCTTCTCAACGGCAACGAGCACGGGGCATTCTACGCCCACATCGACCGTGACGGCGAGAGCCCGGTCATGCTGCAGATCGATCCCCTGAACAGCGAGCCGGTCCGGCTGCTCACCAAGGCGCGCCGGGTCGGCTGGGTGCGCACCACCGAAAGTGCCGCTCAGTTCGGTCCCGAACCGGTACCAACCGATGGCTCGGACGTGATCGCACCCTACGGTGTCGCGGACTATCGCATCGACGCGACCCTGGCCCGGACGGGGATGGGCGAGGCCCGCTTCTCCGCTGCCACCACCCTGCGGATCACGGCGAGCGACACCGTGGGGCCCTGGCTACCGTTCTATCTCGCCACCGGGGTCGATGTGGACTCTGCCACCACCGCCGGGGGGGCCGCGGTGCCGTTCGAGAAGGAGAAGGACGGCACCCTGCTCTGGCTCCGCCTGCCGGAGGCACTCGCGGCCGGTGGCGCCACCCAGGTCCGCCTCGTCTACGGCGGCGATCTGATCGATCGCTATGGCGACTTCTTCTTCCTCAAGTCCTCCACGCTCTGGTATCCGCGGCCCCTCGACAGCCGGCAGCGCGCCGACTTCGACCTGACCTTCCACACACCGGAGGGCTACCGCTTTGCCTCGGTGGGCGTGCTCAAGGACTCCACGGTGGCCGACAAGGTGCTCACCACCCACTGGGTGAGTGACCGTCCGATGCGGAACGTCTCGTTCAACATCGGCTTCTTCGAGGACTACCAGGTCGCCAGCAACGGCAAGCGCCCGGCGATCACCGTGCTCCACTCCGACCAGGCGCTGCGCTCGTTCGGGATGCGTTCGCTGTCGAAGGCAAAGGAAGCGGTCGGGCAGGATGTCTCGCAGTCGGCGGAGTTCTTCACCGCGATGTTCGGCGACGTGGGCCACCAGCGGCTCTACGCGACGATCATCCCCTACGGCCACGGCGAGGCGTTCCCGGGGCTGATCCACCTGAGCTTCTCCACCTTCGCCTCGGGCGATGCAAGCCGCGACGACTTCAACCAGTTCTTCCGCGCCCACGAAGTGGCGCACCAGTGGTGGGGAATCGGGGTCGACTTCGCCAGCTACCGCGACCAGTGGCTGAGCGAGGGATTCGCCGACTTCTCGGGGCTCTGGTACACCCAGGTCGCGCAGAAGAAGAACGACTACTACTTCGACCAGCTCGAGCGCTGGAAGGCCGATCTCAAGGCGCGGCAGCGCGAGGTCGGTCCCGTCGGCCTGGGCTACCGCACCGCCACGGCGTCGGACGGCTCGGAGTACGACCTGGTGGTCTACCAGAAGGGCGCGTGGATCCTGCACATGCTCCGCATTCTCATGCTGGATCTCGGCACCATGAAGGAGGACCGGTTCGAGGCAACGATGCGCGACTATTTCCAGACCTACCAGGGCCACTCTGCAACGTCCGACGACTTCCGGCGCGTGGCCGAGAAGCATGCGGGCGCCCCGCTCGACTGGTTCTTCGAGCAGTGGCTCACCACCACCGCGATCCCGGAATACAAGGTGGCGTGGACCGCCGTGCCCGGGGAGGGCGGCCGCTACACGGTGCGGCTCCGGGTCAGGCAGCAGAAGGTGCCGGAGAGCTTCCTGGCCTACGTCCCCGTCACCCTCAAGCTCGAGGGGGGCGGAGTCGCCCGACTCCGGGTCAAGGTGCAGGGCGCACTCACCGAGGTGGACCTTCCCCCGATGCCAGCCAAGCCGACGACGCTGGTGTTCAACGACCTCTCGGGGGTGCTGGCCGAGGTGGACATGGAGAAGTGGTAGAAGGCGC
>CAWFPG010000003.1:0-203918 GCA_963817715.1 uncultured Gemmatimonadales bacterium | reverse complement strand
AATGGATAGTGATGCCAGCAGGGAGAGGCGATGGCAAGTGCTCCGCCCGAATCGAGGGGAGCCAATTGATCTGTCCCTCCTGAGCGACGTGTGTCATGACCCACCAAATAGAGCTCGTCGACTGTGTTGTCCACACCAAAGAGCTCGTCCCGCCTCAGCTCGCCAAGGAAGTTGTAGAGTACGGGACTACATGTGAATCTTGTAGTGCTGGATCACTCCAGCGGCGTCACAGTTCGGGCAGGCCAGAAAAGTAGCCGTGACCCAAGGGATAGACATCCTGGATGGCAGTGAACAACTCGAGAAGGCTCTCCTGAAGTCCCCCGGTGACTCCGCGCTCTTCGAGGAGTGCGTGGAGCGACTCAGAGCGCGGCGGAAACTCTACGCAGGCCAAGTTGCCCAGCAGAGCGTCATCAACCTCCTCCGTGGACTTATCGATGGTGTTCATCGTGAGGACGATGACCACATCGTCCGGGATGTGGAACCGCTCACCACTGCGAAGGATGAGACCGTTCCCCTCTCCTCGGTATTGATCCTCAATGAGCGAAAAGACCTCACCAAGTGCGGCACTCAATGCGGTACGATTCGCTTCCTCGAGTACAATGAACTTCTTGCCTCCTTTGATAGCTCGCTTAAGCGCGCCATCCGCCCATTTCCAAACTCCGTTTGAATCTGGCATAAACCCTTCGATCAGATGGTCATAGCCCCACCCTTCGTGGATCTGAATCGTCGACCTGGACTCGTTATCCCGAGCCATGATCGCATCCACCGCTCGAGTCTTTCCGTCCTCGGCGGGCCGTAGAGCAGGACCGCCTTTGCCCCGGACCCAAGTAGCACTCGAAGCTCGTCCTCCGGCGGATGTCGCATCCACGTTGGCAATGCAAGACCAGAGACCATACTGCGGACCCTCCGCGAATAGGAGTCAAACTCTTCACTTTCGACCTCGGTGACGACGTCCGCAGAGCCGGAGATAAACTGCCCACAGACAGCGCTGATGCTGGATCCGGCCAACGGTTCTGAGGAAGTCGAGATCGGGAGGTCTCTTGGCGAAAACACCTAATCCCTGCTCGGCCCCAGAGACGCCCAGCTCGGGAGAGCATCTATGATCGATGAGATAATCCTCCGGTGACGCATCATCTGGGATAGCGGTCTGTCGCCCATACCAGATCGACCATGCCTGAAGCGGCACGGCTAGCCGAGTCTCGTCCCCTAGTGCGAACCCTGACTTTCCAACCCCAGGCCGAATGGGTACCGGCGACCAGGAGACACAAGTAGTTCACGATCCTCGCCGTGGGTGATATTGAGATAGTCCGTGGGGTCGCACGTTACTACTGACCCGCTAGTTCCCCAGCGCTGAATGGTTGTCTGAATGATGGACCGGGATGCATCACGCTTCATAGTCATGTATCTATGGGTATGCGCAAACGGGATGAAGTACCGCCCATCGGGATCCCCGAAATCAAAGAGTCTGACAAGCGCCTTTGTAGAATTGCCGGTGTCGATCCAGACTGGCGCCGCCCCATCCGCAAGCCCCATCTGCTTGAGGGTCAACCAGACTTTGAGCAGGTGACCAGCAGTTCCGTATAGCTGCCCAAGCGCAGCTTCCAAGGTCGGACGATCAATAATGCCGGCATGCCTCGAAGCCCCCGAAATGCGTAGTGTAGGTTCCTACCTTCAATCCGACAAGGATCGCTAGAACGGCACTAACGTGAACTGTCCATTTGAGTGAGGTTTCTCCGAGTGCTTGAATCCGGTCGAACGGGCTCAGTTGACCTGCAAGAGAAGTCGCAGCGCTCGCTCCCGACTGAACTTCCACTGATCTGGAATCCGCTCGACAGTCCCCGCGCCAAGTGCCCTCTGTCGTCCATTTATGATATTCTACAGGATCGTGCCGCCCTTACCCTTCGCCACGGCCTTCATGACCGTGGCCACTTCCGCAGGCGTAGCCAGATAGCACTTGGGCATCTGCTCTAGCTCTTCCTTCCCCTGAACTGCACGGAACACATCACGGTCTTCTTGCCGTGCTTTGCGACCCATTTGTCGATTGCCGCGTGGTAGTCTCGCTTGCCCTTGGTCAGGAAGCCCTGGGTCAAGCCCCAGCTGCCATCTTGTGAGCCCTTGACGGAAACAGCCATCATGAGGTCGTCTTGTTTGATCATGAGATCGTATTCGGGCTGATCGGCACCGTATTGGACTGAGACGTTGATTCCACACCGAGCAAACTGGGCGGCGGCAATGGCTTCAGCGGCCACCCCAACGTGCCAAGAGGTGAAGTGGTTCTTAGGCTTCTTGCTCGTCTTCTTCATCGTCGCTCCAGTTCGTATCCGATCGGGATCGATTTAGACAGCCTGCTCACGGCTGCGTCGTTGAGCGCCCCCATGGGCCGTAGCCCGCTCTCACTAAGCCGGCCTCGGTCCCGCTTGCGTGTCGGGCAACACCGGCCGGCCGGCTTCTTCCCCGCACTCCCGTAGACTGCCCAGCCTTGTCGAGCTCCCAGTGGTGCTTGGTGTACCCGTAGGGCGAGGTGATGATCGGGGCGGCGAAGAAGGTGCCGGTCATCGGCTCGGGAGTGCGGGAGGGCTGAGCGGGGCGTACCCATCCTGCTGTGTGGCGGCGCTAAGGGTCCCCATGGTGGTGGTGTTCCGTGGAGCTGGCGACGATCAAGGAAGCCTCAAATTATCGCGACAGATGCGCGTTGCGCCAATCGGACGTTCCACGACCCCTAGGAGGCCCTAGGGTTTTTCCTAGTGGCAGAGGACAAGGTTTGCGGGGGTGGGACAGTCTTGGAGGCAGACGTCAGTCCCGGGCTGCGGGTTTCCCGAGTGCCGAGGATTTGGCCCTGCCTGGCCCACAGATCCCCCATCGTCTCCGTGACCGCGCAAGCCTGCGTGATGAAGATTGATCAGGTGAGTCCCTGCTCTCGCCGCAGTTCCTCGATGATCTGCCTGTCTTTCACACTCACATACATGGTCGTATGCCCTGGTTGCTCCTTGTGGCAAAGCGCACAGAGAGGCTTCAGATTGTAGAGCCAGTTGTTTGACTTGTCTCGATCAACGTGATGGGCATGTAGCAGTCTTCTGTGATGCCGGATCTGCACGTCGCATATCGCACAGCGCCAGTTCGCTCTGACCCGAACCTCTTGGGACGTCGTAGCCCAATCCTTGGCGTACTTGCTCGCATCAATGGCTATACAGCTCTCGATGGGAATAGCGCTGATGGCGGATGAGTAAACGGAGAAGAAGTCCTCGATTGCGAAGTCGCTCCAAATCTGCTTCCTGCGCTGGGGCCGATTGGCATAGTTCTGATAGTTCATCTCGTGAAGGCAGTTCTTGCACGGGCCGAGCGCGGCCTCCGACGCCGTCTCCTCTTCGTCTCCGGTTCTTCACTCACCACAGGGAACAGGCCATCGGTACGGTTGATGGCCACGTATCGTTGAAATCGGTTCTCATCCTTCATTCGCGCAATCGTCTTGCAGTCCCTGAAGTGGAACCGCCTCGAATGCTCCTTGTCGTAGAGGAGAGTGTCCTTCGGCAGGCGCGTGAATTTGATGTAAATCAGGACCTGCTGACCCTTGAATAGATACAAGCCCGTACTTGGGTCGATCTCGATTTCGTCAAGTCCGACCTCAATACCGGCCTCGGCCAGGGTGACCTGCCACTCCGGAGCGGCAATCGCACGACTCCCAGAATGCCTCCAGCTCGAAGGCGTTGCTCCAACTGATTGCAGAAGATCGAGCCACGCTCGTGTCGTTTCCAGCTTCACCTCGCCACCTCGAGGATCTTCGCGATTCGCACCTCGGCATTGGTGCGAACCCGGAACTCAACGCGCCGCGAACGCTCGCGGTTCTCGCTCTTGTCGGGATTCAATATCAAGTGACTGGAAGACAAACCATTTGCCGTCAAAAGCCCCCAATCCAGGCCTTATCCCCAGGGTTCAGTGCTGTCTGCTCGAGGCAGTACACGAGCACTGCCCTGGTTCGATCCTGTGACAACGCCATGTTGTAGTAATATGGATTGGGCTGCGGGCCTTCGCTGGAGGTATGCCCCTCGATCCGACTTCTTCCACTGCGCCACCATAGGTGTGAACGATGCGTGCGTAGCCAAAAGAGGATTCGTCGAGGATTTCCTTGAAGCGCGGCCGCACGATGCTCTGACCCGCTTCGAAGAGAACGTCGGGCTCCTTGAAGCGTACGGACAATTTCACGGAATCCAATTCCGCGTTCCAGGCTGGCAGGTCGTCCCGAAACTCGTGTTCCAGGGCGTGGTACAACTTGCCGCGCCCCTCCTCCCAGGCAATCGCAACCTTTCGGACCTGAGCCCGCTGATTGCTCACGAACGCCATGTAGCTGATAGCGATGAACAGGAACACAATAATTGAGGTTCCTGACATGAGATGAGCAATCGAGGTCCAATAGCTCCCCCGATCCTTCGTCGACTTTGAGCTTCAGCACCTCCGTTCACTGTGGGTTCCCTCCACGACCGAGCTCGATGATCCGCCGCATGCTCTCCAGCAGCGGCGCATACATCCTGAACAAGCTTGCCGTGCAGACCCAGCAGGTGGGAGGAGAGCGAGTTGAGTGTCTCAGTGAGCTGGTTGTCGAGCGTGTCAGGTTCGTCAGCTGTTGGCCAATGGCATCCTGCTGCCGATCAACCTGCTCCTTGAGCACTTCCTGCCATTGGCGCGCTGACTGCGCATGCATCTCCCGGAGTGTGTTCTCCAGACTACTCAGGGTCTCCGTGAACGACTTCTGGAGCGCCTGGTGCTGCTCGCCACTACTAGTCACTATAGCGGTCGCATGCTGTTGAAGGTCATCGAACGCACCCCTGACATTGCGTCGCCGACTGTGAATGCTCCCGCTGGGCTGACTGGATCGTCGTCAGCCCCTCGGCAGCGGTTCTTCAGAGAATCCCTGAGTCAGTCGTGCAATGCTTGCTTCGACTACGGGAAGAGCATCGACCGCCTGTTCACCAAGCTCTGCAAAGCGCTTCAGTCGAGCTTCAAGTTCACGATTCTCGATCTCCAGCTGATCCAGCACCCCAAGGAGTTTCTCATTCACGCTAGGCAGCGGAGTAACCGCCTCAGCGATGTTCGCCACAGCCTCCTGGACCAGTTCGATCGATTTGGTTGCTCGCTCGAGACGTTGCTGGACCTCTTCAACGTACTGGCGGTAGTTGTCTTGCCACGTGACCAACCGCTCGACCGCGGTGTTCAGCTGCTTGAAGTTTTCCCCGAACTGCTTCGTCAAGTTGCGGTTGAAGTCCTGGATAACTTGCTTGAGGACGCTTCGATCAGAGCCTTAGATCCGAGCTCGCTGACCTTGGCAGCGAATTCCTCGAGAACCTCAATGGTCCGCTTCGTTGCATCAGCCTGATCCTGCCGCAACAGCTTGATCTGGCCAACCAGGGTGGAATCACCTTGCCCGCCAACGGCATCTCGGAGTTGAGCCACCTCGTCACGGACATGTCCCAGGCCATCCTCGAGCCGCTTGTCGATCTGATTCAGCGACTGCAGAAGGTCCCCGATAGTGGCACTTGCTGTCGCGACTCCGCCGGACAACCTCACCCACAACGTCCCAGCGCCACGCACGACAAGGGCGAGCCCCATGCCGGCAACACTCGTCAGGAAACCGAGTAGTCATACCTCCGAGGAGTTCTGGGACAGCCTCTGAGAGATGGTCTGCATCAAAGCCCAGAAGCCCGATGAACACGCCAACGAATGTTCCCAAAATTCCAGGACTTCTCGGACTCCCGGTGCCGCCTTGACTCGCCTGTTCCTCTGCGACTGGGAAACTCCCAGGGCCAAAGCGCCCACCCAGCCACGACTATCAGTAGCAGTAGGAAGACCAGGTTGAGTGGGTTGGTAAAGGCATTCGCAAGACGGGTGGAGTTCATTGCTGCACTGCCTTAGGTGAGGAGGCTGACTGGAATGAAGGCGTCCACCAATCCCGCTGGCGCCGACGTCAACCCCAGCGCTGAGTATACGTGCTCAAGCGCTTCCTTCCACTCTCCCCTTTGAGCTTGGGCCGTCTACATCAGTGTCGCCGCTAAAGTAAATGAAGACGAGGAAGGCCTTGACACCCTCGCGATGAAGAAAATGCAGGTGCGCAAGGCGATTGGCGTACTGGCCGTACGTCTCAGTCCAAGCGGGAGTGATCCTACCCCCAAGAGCAGATGCTGTCTCTGCAAGAGCCGCATCGATGATTTGCCTTGAACCATCGGACGCGCCGCACCGCGAACGAAGCTCGCGCGGGGATGTTGGCCTTTGCCTCCATCAAGACGACCGTACGATCGCGGTACATGCCCAAGCCATCCCATTGCGGCCCCAGCTTTGGCCAATAGTCGTCGAGCCGAGGCGTGAGCGCGGGATATCCGATTCGGTTCAAGAACGCGCTGTCGCGGTACTCGGCCCAATCGTCTCTCTCCAGGGGAGATAGCCACTTGAGTGGACCCGCCGGAAGCGAGCCTGGTACCTCGAGTCCACCATCCAGGAGGTCTGGCGCGCTGGTGGCCAGTTTCTGGATCCACTTCAGGCTCCCATGACCATCACCAGGCTGAGGGTACCTCATCTGGACTCCAGGGCGGAGCAGCCAAGGAAGGGCACGTCCACCCCCTCCGGTGCCATCAGGACAAGGGGGGCGACCGGCTCGCCAGACCATAAATTCAAGATGGGCTCCCAATTGTGCGCGAGAACCGCCGACCCGTCCACCCTAGTCCCCCCTAGGGTTTTTCCTAGTCGGCCAACCCAACATCTTGTGGCAGGGGTGCGACAATGCCGCAGAACCCGCACACCACCTGGCCTCGGCGCCGGAGCCGTCACCATGCCCGAATCCCCGATTGTTCGGTTCTATCGAGGCGAATCGCCCGACCACCGCGGCCGAACACTCCGCGAGATCCGTTCCTGCGCTCATCCCGCCCGACCAGAGGCGTCGGACCACCACACTTCAACTCTCGCCCGACCCCGACCCTCTCAACGCGTTCAGATGCCCGACCAACCGTCCGACCCACTCCCCGACCCTGACCTCGGACCCGCCACCGCGCTTGGTCGATCCGGCATTCCACCGGCCACCGTACGCCGGATCAACCTGGTCGAGATGCAGGTCGTCCAACGTGTGCCGGTCCGGCATCGCACGGCCGCGCCGTACCTTGATCGCCCACCGCTTCGGATTCCCGCCGAACGGACACCCCACGACGATCAGCCGCGCATCGGGCAGGAGTGACGGGAAGAACTCCCCATCCATTTCCTCCTGGAACTCGGCCCACGCGATGTCACCCGCCCAGGTGAAGGCACCCCCAGCGATCGCCGTCGCCGCCTGATCACGCTTGCGATGGCGGCCGTCGAGCGCCGTGGCAGCCTCCTCCGGCAACGCCCGACCGGCTTCGAGCCTGCCAAGCATCGCCAGCGAGTACTCCACGTCGCGCCGATCCTGGATCGCCTGCAGCAAGTCGGCGATCGGATCCTCGGCGCCGGTGTGGTCCGCCGCGATCGCCGCCTCACCATATCGTTCATCCGGTTCGAGCCGCCCCGAGACGATTCCGGCCGTGAGGATCGAGTCGCAATCGGTGTGGGTCAGCAGGACCGGCCCGGTCGGATCGTCGCGGTGCCTCGCGCGATCCAGCGGAGTGCCAGGTTCGCGCTCGACACCTCCCGCGCCATCGCCGGAACGGGCGCGTGATGGTCGATGTTCTCCCCGCCGGCCAGCGACCATCCCCACGCCACCGGCGAACCCAACCGCTCCACACCCGCCACGTAGCAGTCACAGGCCAGCGCGCCCGGATGCTCCCCGAAGATGCCCGGCTCCAGCGCCGTCACCTCGTCGAGCAGGCAGATCTCTCGCCCGGTCAACCCTCCACCTCCCCATCGAGGATCGCCAGCGCCAGGCGGTAGCGTTCCAGTCGCTGGCGGTCCCGCTCGGTCACGGTGGGGAGTCGCGACAGGTCGCTGTTCTCCTCGAGGTCGGCCCGCTTGACCACCGCGGCGATCGGATCGCGGGCGGCACGGCGGACGAAGTCGAGGTAGTCCTCACCTTCGCGCCGAGTGAGGTGATCGATCGCGATGACGACGCTGTCGCTGAAGCCGGCCTCGCGGAGCCCGTCGAGGGTCCAGGGTGTGTCCTCCACCACGTCGTGCAGCACCGCGGCGACCTGCGCCTCGATCCCGTTCACGCGCAGCATCACGCGAAGCGGATGGATGATGTAGGGCGCGCCGCCCTTGTCGAGCTGACCGGCATGGGCTTCGGCGGCGATCGCGATCGCCTTCTCGAGCGTGCTCAGGGTCAACCTCCGGAAGAACAGACCTATAGCCGTTTCAACAGAGATTCATTGACGAGTCGGGCAAGCTCATCCCGCGAGATGCCAAGTGGCTCAAGTAGCTTCGTTGCCCGTTCCAGCAGCTTGTCTCGCTTCTCCCGGGCGTCATGGACGCGCTTGGCTACGCCCGAGGCGTCGAGTGTCTCCTCGGAATGCATGAGGTCGGCCAGAAGCAGCTCCCGCAGATCGGCATTCATCGGTAGCGACACGACCGCCGCTCCGCTGGGGTGCCAGCTACACGGAACCGTGAGTCCGCCGATTGTCAGCCGGTTCCCGTCCACCAGGAATTCTACCGGATCGCTCTCCGGCAGGAGGCGCGAAAGCGCCTTGAAGGCCGAGTGGGCGACCACGGCCTCTCCTGGCCACGTGCCGGTGGCAGGAACCGCGCTCTCCATCCCGCCGGCACGAACCCACATCTCACCGTCATCGAAGCCGATCACCGCCTCATCTCGGCTCGACTTGCCCCCGAGCCGTACGCAGTCCGCGGAGGAGCTGACGCAGGTCGGTCAGGGAGATGGACAGGTGGGCCGTGGGGGTGTCGGTCATATGGAAATAGGATAGCCCACGAGTGCCGGGGAGCCGAACTCGGGATGATCAATCGCTGGAGGGCAAGACACTGGCGGGCGCCCGACCGGCGACCCTGATGTTGTCGCCGGTCGGGACAAAGGTCAGGTCGACCGCCGCCGGCGGCGCACCGCGGCCATCGTGGCCAATCCGGTCGCCATCAGGGTCAGCGTGGCGGGCTCGGCACCGTCGACGCCGGCACGTACCGTTGCCGTGCCGGCGAGGATCACCCCGCCCTCGGTCCGGCCCACGCCCGAGGCCCCGACCCACCAGTAGTCGGTGTTGCCGTTCTGGAGCCCGTAGATCCCGAACAGGTGGCGTGTGGTGCCGCTCGGGATCGGAGTGAACGAGGTGCCGTTGCCCATCAGTAGGGTGCCATTCAACCCCGAGATCATCACTTGCGACGGCGAGAGCGCGTAAACGCCGTACAGGTCTGAGGTAGTGCCGGTGTTGATGGCCGACCACGTCAGGCCGTCATAGTGATAGGCCGTGCCAGCGGACCCCACCATGTAGATGTCATCGGCTGCGGTGCCATAGATGTCGTTGAACGTGGTCCCGGTCCCGAACGGAGTGCTCACCCCGAGGCTCGAGCCGTTCCAGTGCAGGAAGTTGCCGTGGTACCCCACCGCGTAGACATCCGAGGCGGACGACCCCCACACCGCCTGCAGTCGGTCGGTGTTGAAGGCAGTGCTCAGTCCGGTGGAGACCTCGTTCCAGCTCGAGCCGTTGTAGGTGTAGAAGCGGCCATCACCAACGGTGAACAGGTTTCCCGACCCATCGCCCCAGATGTCGAAGAGCTCAGCTCTGACCCGTCGTGAAGACGGTATTCCAGGCCGTCCCGTCGAACTTCATGATGTTGCCAGTCTGATAGCTCGCCTGACCAGCCGAGTAGATCTCGCTACCAGAGAGGCCGAAGAGTGAGTACCGGTTGCGCACCAGCGGGATGAGGTGAGGCCGACCAGGTGGTCCCGTCGAAGTGATCGAGCGTCCGATACCCACCCGAGGCGAAGAGGTTGTCGGGAGCCGTGCCCCATAGACTGTTGATGTTCTCACCGGGGAGGCCAGTGATCTCAGTCCAGGAGATCTGGGCCTGGACAGCTCGTGGAGCGAGACACAGCACCACGAACAGGGCGGCGGCCGAGGCCGCGAAGCGGAAGCGAGTCGAGTTTGTCATGACCTCCATCGCGCCGCAATTCCGGCTCCGACAGGTGTGCTAGCGTGACACCGCCGTCAATCAACCCGGCACAACCGCTTGCAGACCCGCCCGTCAGCCGGCAGACGGACCAGAGATTGTCGCGACCCGACCGCACTGTTGCGGAGCTACATCATCGCCGAACATCAGCCGGTGCAGGATCACCCCTCCACCACCACCCGTATCGCCGCCACCGGCGCCTCGCGATAGAGGTGCTGCCACTCCGGTTCGCCCGGGCCATCGCACAGTCGCCGATCGGTCGGCAACCAGCCGCCGCCCCATACCGTCGCCAACACCGAATCCGGCACGTCGACCAGGTCGTTGCCGTCATCCCAGACCGGCGCGCCGCACTTCCAATTGGTTCGCGACAGGACCCACACTGCTGCGGGCTCTGCACCGCTCGCCCACACCAGCCAGTACCTCCCGGCCCAGTCGGGCGCCCGCCGGTCGACATTGCCGTGGCCATCCCCCGGGCGCCCGCGTGGAGCGTGGCCACCGTGGTGTGTCCACCCTGTAGTCGCCGAAGGTGGAGCTCGCTGCCAGTGCCCAGGTCGCCGACTGGCTCGGCATGTCGTACCCAGATCGTACTGTACCTACAATTCTCGCCCCCGGCCTGACCCGGATCGTCGGCTCCACGCTATCAATCGGCTGTCCTGCCAGAGAGCCGCCCGCGATGACAAGCCGCATGTGAGCCCCGCCAGCGTGCCGCCCACCATCTCGAGCCGGCTGTGATGCCAGCCGTACCAGAGCACGACCGGCCCCGAACCCAGGCCGTGCCGACCGAAATCGCACCACCAGCGAGTCCGTTCGCGACCGGTGCCCCCCACGCTCGAAGCGAAGTCGGCGCGCACCGCCCATCCTGCACCACTCGGCGCCGGCTCCATCACCAGTGAGTCGGCACCATCACCAACGCCACTCGCAGCGCCCGCCGTCGAGCGCGTCCGGCTGGCTGCCCACGACGGTCACGCACCTCGAAGTCACCGGCGGCTGGTTGTTGCTTCCCAGCGGCAGCGTCAACGCCTCGCTCGGATCAGCGGCTCGACCATCGCATTGCCTCCACCACCAACTCCACCGGCTCCGCCATGTAGCTCCGCCACGACCAGGCGCCGAGCAGGATCGCCGCCACCAGCACCACCACCACCGCCGGCACCACCGCCCGCGGCCGGTTCGCCATCGCCAACCTCCACCGGAAGAGTGCCCCGCTGTCGCTCGGCGCCAGCATCGCGGCCCCCACCGGGCCGCGGATCGCCGCCCGGCGCCGCCACGCCTGCACCGCGGCCACCGCCTCGCCGTCGCGACCGCTGTCGTGCAGCAGCCGCACCGCGGCCTGGATCTGCACCAGCGCGGTGCCGTGCTCCGCCAGCCAGCGCCCCCGCTGCTCGCGCAGCTGCTGCAGCGTGGCTGGCCCCAGCACCGCCATCACCTGGTCGCGGAGCACCGCGTGGGCGATCCGCGCCACGTCGCTGTCGGGCGCATGGTGCACCCACCCCGCCACCGCCAGCCGCCCCAGGATCCCGTCGAGCGCCGACCGATGCCCCACCCCGACCCCGGCGGCGAGCTCCTCGAGCGGCACGTCTTCCTCCGCCACCGTGAGGTAGCCGAGCAACCGGCGCTCGACCGGATCGGCCGGGAACGACGGATCGCGGTGCAGCGAGAGATCGGGCACCGCCCGGAGCAACGCCGCCGGATCGACCACCCGGAGCCGCCCGTCACCGCTGGCGCGCAGGTGCCCGTCGTCGCCCAGCAGCTGCGTCGCCCGCCGCAGGTAGAGCGGAATCCCGCCACTCACCAGCAGCAGCGCCGCGGCCATCTCGGCCAGGCCGGCGGAGGACAGGCCGTCGACCACCTCCACCAGCAGCGCCTCGATCGCCTCGCGGTCGAGCGGTGCCACCTGCCAGTGGGGCCACTCGACCGGCAACTGGCGATGCCCGGGACGGGTGGCGGCCAGGAGCGAGATGCCGGCGGTCTCGGGCCGCGCGAACGCGGCGGTGAGCACCGCGATCGAGTCGGGGTCGGCGTGATGGAGGTCGTCGACCAGCAGCGCCAGCTCGCCCTGCTCGGCGAGCGACACCAGCAGGTCGACCAGCGCCGCGGTGAGCCGTTCGCAACCGAATGCCCCTCGCGCGTCGGCGCGCTCACCCCCGGGTAGCGCTGCGCCAGCGTCGGGTCGAGCGCCACGAAGGCGCCGAGCGACGCGGCGTCCATCCCGGCGGCACCGGGGCGTCGCGACAGCTCGCGCACCAGGCGGGTGAGCAGACTCCAGCGGGTCGCCTGCTCCGAGCCCACGGCGGTGACCTCCACCGTGGTGGTGCCGCCCGGCGCCAGTCGGCGGGCCACCTCGCGGAGCAGCCGGCTCTTCCCCAGGCCGGCGCTCCCCTCGAGCACCACCACCCGCGAGCCCCGACCGTTGTTGCCGCCGAGTCGGGTGAGGAGGCGGATCAGCAGCGCCTGGCGGCCGACCAGCGGGAAGTCTTCGCCGGCGTGGCTCTGCGCCGCGGCGCGGAGCGCCTTGACGTCGTTTCCTCGGTGCCGGTCGAGCTCGGTGATGGCGGTGTCGCGTCCGTCGCGGGCGAGCGTCCCGTCGCGGAGCGCCAGTTCCAGACGGACCAGCACGTCGTCGCGCTCGCCCACCCGCCCCGCGGCGCCCAGTGCCTCGAGGAGCAGCAGCCACCCCTCGGCGGCGGTGGGGTCGGCCTCCATCGCGCGCTGGGCGAGCTGGGTGGCGCGGCGATCGTCGTGGGCGCCGAGGGCGGCGCGCGCCTCGCGGAGCATGGCGGCCTGGGCGAGGCGGGCGAGCCGGAGCCGCTCCTCGGTGGGCCAGCCGGCGGCATGGTCGAGCTCGTCGATGTCGAGGCCCTGCAGATACGGGCCGGTGTAGAGCGCCGAGGCGCGGGCGTCGTCGCGGTCGTGAACCGCCGCCAGGAAGTCGGCGCGGTCGGAGGGGAGCGGTGTCTCGAGGAGGACGGTGCGGTTGTCGCTCCGCAGCGCGTCGCTCCCCAGCTCCTTCCGGAGCCGCAGCAGCGTCTGGCGCAGCGAGCCGCGGGCACGGCGGTCGGGCGTGTCGCCCCAGGCCAGCGAGGCGAGGAACTCGCGCGACGCGCCGTCGGGGTGGGCCTCGAGGTAGGCGAGGATCAGCAGCGGCTTGCCAGGTCCGAAGAGGACCTCGCCGTGCGTGTCGAGAAGGGCGGGGGCGCCGAATGTCCGAAGCTGCATTTGCTGCGGGACCCTTGGGGGGAGGACCGGAGCGTGAACCGTTCACGCGAAGATGACGCAGGGGTGTGACATCGGCGTCACAGCCTTGGAGAATGTACGCCAAATCTGGGGAGGGGGGGTGTTTGAACCGCGCTCCCCGGCCCGTCATCCCGACCGAGCGCCGCAGGCGCGAGTGGAGGGACCTCTTGCACGTGCGTGGAGGTCCCTCGACTCGGTCGCTTCGCTCCCTCGCTCGGGATGACGGGTGTGTGGTATGTGTTGGATTGCCTCCGGCCAGCTCCGCTCCCTCGCTCCGCTCGGGGTGACGGGCGGCATGCATGGGGAGCTTGGGGTGATCGAGCTCGTGGCTCGCGGCAATGCGAGCTCGTGGCTGAAGCCACGGCTCGGCTGTCCTTCGACTTCGCTCAGGACAAGTTGTCGCTGAAGCGACGTCCACCACCTACCCGGAGCATTGCTCCTCGTCGATGGCCGAGGTCCCTTCAGGGACACAGCCGAGCCGCGGCTTTGAGCCGCGAGCTCGACACGCGAGCGGGCCAAGACCCGAAGATCCTGGCCCACCCTATTCCACCTGTTTCAAGACAGCCGTCAGGTGCCGGGGTTCCCGTTGGAAACGATGCTGGCGACGCACTGGCCCTGGTTGCGGAAGCCGAAGCTCTGCCAGCCGCCGTGCTTGCAGTCGTCCTTGTTGCCGGGGACGGGCACGATCACGCCGCGGCGGGAGTTGTCGGCCGCAAGTCCCGGGACGTTGTTGAACACGAACCAGCCGTAGCGGTTGCCGCCGACCACGCCCCCCGTCCCGATGGTGTCGCCTGCATTGGTGCGGGTCGTGGTCCAGACCACGGTGCCCTGGTCGTTGACCAGGTTCAGGTCCACCGAGAGCACCCCGCCATCATCATAGAAGATGTGCTGCAGGGTGTACCAGCCGGCGGTGGTCACCTCATATGGTGTCCCGTCGCCACCGGTCTGGAGTACGTAGTCGTTCGGCGTGCTGCCGTAGGCGTTGTTGTCTCCATTGACCAGCAGTCGCCCATCAGCCACTCGACCGACATGGAAGATGAAGTCCCGGAGATGATTGCCATCACTCTTGCTGGAGGCGACTGAGTAATCGAATCCGGTCCCGATCGCCCATGCCGGGTCGAGATAGACATCGACCTCGGCGATCCAGGCACCCGGCCACACTGTGGAGTAGCCGTCGAAGCGGGTGAAGTCACCATCGTTGATTTCGGCGTGAAATCCGCCAGCCGCCGACGTGATCCCGTTGGTCCCCGATGCAACGCGGGTGGGGGTGAACCACCCACTCACATCCGTCTCGAAGCCCTGAAACCAGACCTCTGTGATGTTCAGGCCACCGGTGTAGGAGGCGCTGATCTTGCCGTCAAACTGGGGAGTGCTGTCGGTCGGCATCGACGAGCAGGCGGCGAGGAGTGCGGCGGCCGCCAGAACGGGGAGATGCGACCATCGAGACCGAAGGCCCATGGTGTGGCTCCTGTTGCGTTCGGATGAAGAAGGGTGAGCCACCTCCATTGCGCATATCGAATACCAGCAGGTGTCGCGATCGTCATTGGTCCGTCAAAGCACTCCGACAGCGCCACTTCGGATATCCCGCGCATCAAGTAGTCCGGATCCGGTGCTCAACAACCGTTGCGCCGATGCTATGGGATGCGTGCGGCAGAATGCGTCTTGCTGAGAATCTGATATCATTGACGCTCACCGAATCGAGCGGTCCTATTCCACCATGCCCTCCTCCCAGATCTTCGACTTCTTCCGCCTGACCGGCCGCGATCATCGTGGTCGCTCGCTGCCGGCCATCCGGCGCTTCTCGCTCGACGAGCTGGAGCGGGAGCACGACTACATCCAGTGGCTCTTCCCGCTGCCCGAAGGGAGCGGCGTGCTGGCCCAGGCACCGCGACTCACCAACAGCGACATCGAGGGATTCCGGGGCGACCCGTCGCTCCGGGCCGAGCTCAGGCGATCGCTGGAGCTGATGCTGGGGTTCTACGGACTGGCGCTCAGCGGCGACACCGACCCGATGGTCGAGCCGACCGCGGAGTTCGACGAAGCGCGCCGGGAATTGGCTCACCCCCGGCAACCACAACCACCTCCGCCTCACCCGGATCATGCGGAGCTGCTTCCTGCTCGGCCTCGACGCGGAAGCCCGGGCGCTCCTGGCGCGACTGGAGATCATCGCCGCGGAGCATCCGGGGCGGGTGACGGCGGAGACGCTGGAGTTCTGGCGGCGGGCGGTGGGGAGCTAGGGCGCGGAGCCGGCCGGGGGCACTGCACTCTCCCCCACCCCGCTGTCATCCCGACCGAGCGCCGCAGGCGCGAGTGGAGGGACCTCTCAACCCGCTACGGAGTCATCCCGACCGAGCGCCGTAGGCGCGAGTGGAGGGACCTCTTTGCATCGGCGAGGGGTCCCCTCGACTTCGCTCGGGGCAGGCCCCTCCACTTCGCGGCCCTGCGGGCCGCTGGTCGGGATGACGGCGCCCCCCTACCCCACCTCGCTGATCTCCAGCAGGTGACCGTCGGGATCGCGGAAGAAGGCCCGCACCTCGCCGCCCCGGTCGACCGGCGGCGCCAGGAACTCGGCCCCGCGCGCCCGGAGCACCTCGTAGGCCGCCCGGCAGTCGGGCACCCGCATCGTGAGCTGGTGGTCCACCCGGTCGGGATCGCCCGGCGCGGCAAAGGTGACCGTCGGCTTCCCCGGCGTGGGCCCGCCGCCGGTCACCAGCAGCAGCCAGGTGCCCTGGAACTGCAGCACCACCGAGGTGCCGCCGTACTCGCGGACCAGCGTGGCGCCGAGCACATCCACATAGAACGCCCGCGCCCGGGCGATGTCGGCCACCACCAGCAGGAGCGTCAGCTCCACTCCCTCGACAGGGAAGCGATCGGTGTCGGGCATGCGTTGTGGTCCTTTCGGGGTGGGGGAGAAGTGGCCGAAGGTTACTCGCTAGCCCCCCCACCCGTGGCCCGAATCGACTCGGGCGGCTATATCACGGCACCCCCCAAAGGGATGCCTGCCAATGTCGAAGTCCTCGGGAAAGCTCATCGCCTTTGTGCTGGCGTACTTCGCCGTCGCATACCTCTTCCTCATCATCCTGGGGGTCATCGACGGCGAAACCATCGCCGGCGGACCGATCGCCCTGATGGCGCTCCTGGTGGCGCTGGTCACCGTGCTGTTCGATGAGAAGGGGACCGTCCCGGCACCCCAGCGCCTGCTGGTGCGCGGGCTCCTCGTGCCGATCACGATCGGGTGGCTCTACCTCTGCTACCAGGCGATCAGTGCCGACTCGACCCGGGTGGTGTACATCTGGCACCCGTTGGTGGTCACCGCCCTCTTCGTTGCGCCGACACTGGTGAACCGGCGGCGGAAGAGGCGGCAGGGACGGTAGCCCCGCCCTTGGGCTTCAGCCCAAGCGGCGGGGTCTCCTCGGCTCGAAACGCCTGACGCTCGTCCTCGATGGTCAAGAATTCGGAAGGCGAGGAGACCCCGCCGCACGCGCTACGCTTCGCTTCGGGCGTGGGCGGGGTAAACCCTCCCCCGCACCCTCCCATACATCGCGCCCAAGCCTCCGGCCCTCAGCACCACGAAGCCGATGAACGCCACCCAGAGTCCCGTGTTCGCCCAGCGCGCCACCAGCACGAGTGACAGCACCACGAAGGCCGGCACCACCACGGCGTAGACGTTGCGCATCTCGCGTGTCGCGGTGGCGCCGATGAAGATCCCGTCGAGCTGGAACGCCGCGAACGAGACGGTGATGTAGGCCACCGCCCAGGGGAGGTAGCGGAGTGCGATGTCGCGCACGGCGTCGAGGTCGGTGAGCCCGGTGATGACCGCCGGACCGATGGCGATGGCCACCACCGCAAGCACGACCGCCGTCACGCCCGACAGCTCGCTGGTGAGGCGCACCGATCGATCGAAGGCGTTGGCGTCACCCGCCCCCACCGCTCTTCCCACCAGCAACTCGGTGCTGTAGGCGAAGCCATCGAGCAGGAACGCGCTGAAGGTGATGATCTGCACCAGCACGTAGTTGGCGGCGAGGATCGCGTCGCCGAAGAGGGCGCCCTGGTTGGTGAACCATCCGAAACCGAAGAGCAGGAAGAGGGTCCGCACCATGATGTCGGCGTTGGCACCGAGCATCGCGCGCGCCTTGGCGCCATCGAGGATCCGGAGTCGTGGCCACCAGGGTTCGTCGTCGCGCCGCTCCTGCCTGAGGATCCGCATCAGCAGCCAGACACCCACCGCCGCGGCGCTCCACTCGGCGATCGCGGTGCCGGCAGCGATCCCCTGCACACCCCAGCCGAGCACCGCGGCGAAGAGCAGGTCGAGGGCGATGTTGAGGCCGTTGAGCACCAGCTGCGTGACCAGCACCGCGCGGGTGCGGCCCAGCCCGATCAGGGCGCCAGTGACCCCGTAGCTCGCCAGCGACGCCGGTGCCGCCCAGATGCGGAGGTCGAAGTAACCGCGGGCAATCTGCTCCACATCCTGGCTGGCGCCGATCAGCCGGAACGAGATCCACGCGATCGGCACCTGCAGCAGCAGGAGCAGCACCCCCACCCCACCGGCGATCAGCAGTGCCCGCGCCACCGTGGCCCGCACCTCGGCGCTGTCGCCCCGGCCGCTCGCCTGGGCGATGAAGCCGGTGGTCCCCATCCGGAGGAAGCCGAACCCCCAGAACACAAACGAGAAGATCAGCGCGCCGAGCCCGATCGCGCCGAGGTCGGCCACGGCGCCGACGTGGCCGATGACGGCGGTGTCGACCAGGCCAAGGAGGGGAATGCCCAGGTTGGCGAGGACGATCGGCCAGGCGAGGGCGGCGATCTGGCGGCGGGTGGGCATCGCAGAACGATAGTGGCAGGGCCGTCATCCCGAGCGAGCGCCAAGGCGCGAGTCGAGGGATCCCTCCACTCCGCGACCGCTGCGCGGTCGCTCCGGTCGGGATGACGGCGATGGGGAACGTGCAAGAGGTCCCTCGACTGCGGGCCCGCTATGCGGGCCCTCCGCTCGGGATGACGCGGCGCGTTAATCGGGTACTTGCCGTCGGCACCCTCCGTGCGATGGTCCGGGATGCCCAAGCAGATGTGGGTCTACATCATGGCGTCACGCAGCCGGTGTCTCTACATCGGGGTGACAAACGATATCGTTCGGCGCGTGGCGGAGCATCGCGAAGGGTTGCAGCGTGGCTTCAGCGCCAAGTACCACACCCATCGCCTGGTGTACCTCGAACCATTTCCGGATCCCATCTCGGCCATCGCACGAGAGAAGCAGCTCAAGCGCTGGCGTCGCGAGAAGAAGATCTGGCTGATCGAGCGGAGCAATCCGGAGTGGCACGACCTTGCCGCTCCGTCATCCCGAGCGGAGGCCGCGAAGCGGCCGCAGTCGAGGGACCCCTAACCCCACACCCCCCCGCCGTCATCCCGAGCGAGCGCCAACGGCGCGAGTCGAGGGACCCCTAACCCCCACCCCCCGCGCCGTCATCCCGAGCGAGCGCCGCAGGCGCGAGTCGAGGGATCCCTCCACTCCGCGACCGCTGCGCGGTCGCTCCGGTCGGGATGACATCCCCGCCCCCCACCCCACCCAGCCGCGATTCGTCCCAAAGCCGACACTCTTTGCAACGCCATCTCCGTAGGCTGGGGCACTCGCGTCCTTCGCCTTGTCGCCTGCCTCGGAGATGTGCATGTCTCGTCTGACTCGCTGCCTGCTCGCCCTGATCCTCCTCGCTCCGCCGCTGGCGGCCCAGGAGACCACCACCCAGCTGCTCGATCGCGGCATCGCGCGGATGGGCGGCGAC
Organism: uncultured Gemmatimonadales bacterium; assembly: GCA_963817715.1. GTDB lineage: Bacteria > Gemmatimonadota > Gemmatimonadetes > Gemmatimonadales > GWC2-71-9 > Palsa-1233. The sequence continues at coordinate 184,854 of CAWFPG010000003.1, read as the reverse complement.
TCGCTGCTCAGGTCGATCTCCTCGATCCGGCTCGAGGTGCTCACCGAGTGGAAGCGGACGATGTTCGAGACGTCGCCGCTGAGCGACCTGCCGAGCTACGAGCACAATGTGGAACTGCGCGACTACACCACCAGGGCGTGGCGCAACAGTCGCTACTTCTCGCCGATCGCCCCCACGCCGGGGGTGACCGACGTGGTGGTCGACACCATCGCGATCCGCGCCTTCCCGATCCCGAACGCCGACACGATGCGCTGGACGCCGCTCAACCTCGCCTATGTGGACGAACGCCGCGAGCTCTTCGACTTCGCCCCCGAGCGACTGCTGCTCGAGCTGCGACACAACCCGACCGTGAGGGCGCTTCCCGACACCGCCATCGACGGCCTGCCGCATGCCCGCCTGCAGCCACCATCGATGGCTGGCACGCGACGGTGTTCATCCGCCGCAACGACGCACTGCCGCGGCTGATCCGCTTCCGGGCCGACGAGACCGCCGACTTCGGCCTCGCGCCCTGGGGTGAGCACGAGGTGGAGTTCTGGTTCTCGAAGTGGTCGTTGGTGCCGCCCGGCGTGCTGCTGCCGATGCAGCGCGACGTGCGGCGGGTGGGCAGCACCTACAAGCGAATGACGATCATGCAGGCGGTCGTCAACGCGCCGGCACCGGCCGACTCGTTCAGCGTCTCGCCCCAGCTGGCGCAGCAATACCTCGCCACCGAGCACCGCCCGATGTGGCAGGTCAAGCCCGACAGCAACTGGAAGGTCGTCGACGGCAGCTACGCGATGATGTCGCCGTGGACCGGCAGCACCGGCGCGATCAAGATCGGCGGCACGTGGGTGGTGCTGGAGACGGCGCAGACACCGGGCGCGATGGATATCGTGGCCGACTGGCTCAAGACCGTCGACAGCGCGCCGATCGGCGCGGCGATCGCGTCGAATGTCTGGACCGGCAACGGTGCCGCGCCGTGGTTCACCTCGCGCGGCCTGCCGCTCTACGCCGCGCCCGGTGCCGAACCGACGCTCACGCAGATCATCGGAAAGCGCGGTGGCGTGACCTATGTGAACCGCGCCGGGTGGGTGCGGGTCGGCAGCGACTCGCTCTGGATCGAGCCGGTGAGCGCCCCCGACTGGAACCGGACCATCGCCGTCTACTCGCCGACGCTCACGGTGGCTCTGGGTGCCGTTCTCGACCGGTTCCGGGCAGCGGGTCGAGTTCACGGCGATCATGCAGCGCCTTGAGGCGCGGGGGATGCCGGTGGAGTGGGTGGGCGGGCTGCGGGCGCTGCGGAGCAAGATGGCGCGCTGAGCCGCCGCCCCGAGCGAAGGCGAGGGGTCCCTCGACTTCGCGGCCCTTCGGGCCGCTCCGCTCGGGATGACGGCGCGGGGTGAGTACGGGAAGGGGGTCCCTCGACTTCGCGGCCCTTCGGGCCGCTCCGCTCGGGATGACCGCTCGGGGTGAGTACGGGAAGGAGGTCCCTCGACTTCGCGGCCCTTCGGGCCGCTCCGCTCGGGATGACAGTCGAGCTCCCTGCCCCGGGCGACTTCGATGCGATCGTCGCAAGGTCCGCCATCGAGGCGGGGACATTCGAAATCAGACTGTCGACTTATTGGTCGATTCGGCCCGTTTGGCACCACTCCGGACGACCAGCGGGAGACCCTCCGGGTGGCGTGATTCTCGCTCCCTCTCTGCCCCAGGGGTCGGCAATCGGCCTGACCCTGCCAGACGGTGGCCTCTGCCGTCAGGAGTGGTGCCTGCCATGCAAACCTACTGTGCCCCTGCGGCGCGACTCACTCCCGACCAGGTCGATGTGGCGGTGGATCGCCTCGGCGACCTCGGTCCGCTGCAACAGGTCCTCGACCTGATGCCCGAGCTGGTGGTGCTGCTTGGCCCCCAGCGTCAGATCCTCTTCGCCAACACCGCCATGCGCCAACTCGTGGCCACGCTCGACGACGACCCGATCCTCGGGCGTCGCCTGGGCGAGGCGCTGAGTTGCAGGAATCTCGCAACGGCACCGTCGGGGTGCGGCACTGGTGAGGCATGCCGAACCTGCGGTGCCCTCCACGCCATGCTCAAGGCGCTCCATGGACACAGCGCGATCACCGAGTGCCAGATCTCGAGCAGCAGCGGCACCGCCCACGACCTCCGCGTCACGGCGAGTCCGTTCATCTGGCAGGGGGAGGAGTACGCCCTGGTCATCCTCGGCGATATCAGCGCGGAGAAGCGCCGCGAGGTGCTCGAGCGAGTCTTCTTCCACGACGTGCTCAACACCGCCGGTGGGGTCTCCGGGCTGGTGAGCCTGATGGCCAGCGACGCCTCGCTCTACCCGGTGCTCAAGGACGACCTGGTCATCTCATCGCTGAGTCTCGTCAACGAGATCCGGAGCCAGCAGATGCTCGTCAACGCCGAGGCGGGGCGTCTGCTGGCGCAGGGGGAGCCGGTGCTGGTCGACGAGGTCGTGGAGGCGGTGCGGCAGCTCTATCGCTCACACCAACTCGCCAAGGGCAGGACGATCCACGTGACAATTGCCGCAGCCGTTGCCGGCACGACGATCACCACCGATCCCGTGTTGCTCCGGCGCGTGCTCGGCAACATGGTCAAGAACGCGCTCGAGGCGTCGAAGCCCGGCGAGATGATCACGATCGGGGCCTCGCCATCACCGGACGGGGTGGAGTTCTGGTGCCACAACCCCGGGGCGATCCCGCGAGAGATCCAGTTGCAACTCTTCACCCGGAGCTTCTCGACCAAGGGCACCGGACGCGGCATCGGGACCTACAGCATGAAGCTGTTCGGCGAGCAGTACCTGCACGGCAGGGTCGGCTTCACCTCCACGCCCGGCGAGGGAACGCGGTTCTTCCTGGTGCTGCCTCTTACGCTGCCCGAACCGCTGGAAGGTGACGGACCGGTACCTTCGGGAGTCTAGGACAAGGCGGAGCGGCAGCCCGCCCTGACCGGTCAGGAGGCCCCGATGTCTCGCACCCCCGCACGTTCCACCCTTGCAACAGCGCTGCTCCTCGCCACGCTGGCCGCCTGTTCCAGCGATCCATCGGGCCCCAACGGTCCCGCCGTGCTCGACGGCCTGGTGGAGGCCGTGGCGATGGACAGCACCGGCACGCCACCGCCCCCGCCGACCGACCCGAGCACCGGTACCGGCCAGGTCCGCGGCACCGTGCTCGCCCCGTCGGAGCCGGGAGCCGGCAACGACTCGCTGCAGACCGCGCCGCGGATCGCCGGCGCCACCCTCACGGCGTATCCGGTGCTCACCAGCAATCCGCTCACCCTCGGCGTCGAGGTCGCCATGGTGGTGACCGACGCGGCGGGACACTTCGAGCTGCCGACGTTGCCGACGGGCGACTACGTGGTGACGGTGGAGCCGCCGGCGGCATCGGCCTCGGTCTACTACGGCCAGTGGATCCACGGCCAGATTCACCCGCAGAGCATCGACCATCCCTGGTGGCTGGTGCTGGCGAAGCGGTAGGGCACGGGGCTGCCCCTTCGCTGTCCCTTCGCTTCCCTTCGACTTCGCTCAGGGCAGGCTGCTCAGGGTGACAGAGCGCTCCCGCAGCAACATCCTCGCATTGCTCGGATCGTAGATCACGTCGAACTGCGACAGCAGCCCGAGTCCCATGAGCGCGTCGTACTGGGGCGGATCGGCGTCGGCGCCGCGCGGTTCGCGGGCGAGCGAGATCTCCGTCGGTGCGGTCTCGAGCTCGCCGAGCCGGATCGTCACGTTGCCGAGCACCACCGAGATCAGTTGGCCGCCCAGTCCGCGACCGGCGCGGCGCTTGCCGCCGGCGTGGCGGAGGAGGTTGCGGGCGTTGGTCTCGCGGGTGGTGACCCGGAAGGTGGCCGCCATGCCGAGGTCGACCTGGGTGCGGAGGGTGTGGGTGATCGAGTCGCCGATGGTGATGGTGACGGGGGTCACCGCCTTGGCGCCGGTCAGGTCGAGCGGCAGCACTTGCCAGCCGGTGGTATCGACGGTGGCGGGGTCGAGCAGTTCGAGTCGGCTGTTGGCGAAGTCGAGGTGCAGGGCGTAGTCGTGGAACAGCCGGGAGCCGAGGAGGCCGTCGGGGGTGCCGCGGATGGCGTCGCCCATCATCGAGTCGAGCGGGATCACCACGGTGCGTGCGAAGAACCGTTCGAACGAACCGACTTGCAGCCGCACTGAATCGGCCCAGGTCACCTCGACCTGGGCGCCGCCGCCGCCGCCGACCATCGTGGGGCCGCCCATGCCGAGCGCACGCCAGTCGCGATTCCAGCCGGCGGCGGTGGCGTACTGGCGGTCGAGCATCAGGCCGTTGACGGGATCGAGCAGCAGCCGTGCGGGGCGGCCGTTGACGGTCGCGGCCACGAAGATGTGGCCGTCGTAGTCCATCGGCAGCGAGGCGATCGGCCGCTGGGCGGGGGACTGCAGGCCCGGCGCTTGCGCCGTGGCGCCTCCGGCGAGGAGCACCAGCAGGGGGAGAAGAGTGAGCCTGATCATATCCCGTAGATACGACACGGAATGAACAGGGAGATGGCGGGGGGATGACAGTTTGGTGACGTCGCACACCTCATCCTGAGCGAAGGACTCCGAAGGAGTCCGGAGTCGAAGGACCTGCTTCTTTCGTGAGCCCTTTCCACGCACTACATTCCCCTCACGGCACGCCTCCGTCTCGGCGGGCCGGGCATCAGGAGTGGCGGCAATCGTGGCCGCCTGCCAACCGACCCCTCGCCCGAGGGTCACGGTGGCTCCCCGACAATGGGGGATGCGCGCGAGAGACGGCTTTGACAGCGAAAGGGGAAGTCTCCATGGCCACTCGTTCCTACAAGTATTGCTGCTGCATCGGTTACGGCGCCGAGCCCGTCTGTGCGGCGCATGGCGGCGAGGGGATCTTCGTCGGCTGGTTGCCGAGCGGCACCGACCGGAAGGTGCAGTTCGTGCGGGTCTACGGCCTGGCGCCGCGGGGTGAGGCGCTGCAGCTGGCGCCGGAGCTGCTCGAGCCGCTCAGGCGCAGTTGCCTGGTCTGCCGCGGGTCGGGGTGGTTCGGCGAGGAGGGCGACGACGCGCCGGTCGTCTGTCCCGGCTGCGACGGCACCGGCGGCTTCTGGACCAGGCCGATCGAGGAGGTCGCGGTGGCGCGCGACCAGGTGCTGCGACTCAACCCCGAGCTGGCGACGGGGTGGGAGGTGGGTTAACGAGCCGCGCGCGAGCTTGTGGCGGATGCGACTGAGGGTGCCGGGGTTGGGGGGCGAGGCCTGGTGGGGTCTCATCCCTCTCCCTATCCTCTTGGGACCCTAACCCTGACCCGAATGAGCCAACCAATCGTCTCCTCCGCTAGACAATCGGCCTATTTCGGCGCCTCAATCGCCGAGTTCCTCGGAACTGAGACCGACACAATCATCGGCCGACTGACAACAGCCAGTGCTCATGATGTTGAGCTGGCCCAGCGGGAAGCGTGGCTGCGGACTGTCGCAGTTCTCAAGGCATCACTGACATCAATCGACGGATACCTCTATCTCGAGTTTGATGTTCCTCGACTCGGGAGTCGGATTGATGTCGTGATCATCAGTGGGGGAGTGATCTTCCCAATCGAGTTCAAGGCCGGAGAACAGAAGTTCCACCGCCAAGACTTCAATCAGGCATGGGACTATGGCCTGGACCTCAAGAATTTCCACGAAGCAAGTCACAAAGCACCAATCCTGCCGCTCCTCGTCGCGACCGATGCGACTCGCGCTGAGTCGTCCTGGGAGGCACGCCATCCTGACGGTGTCCGTCCCCCGTTGATGACCAATGCAGAGCAGCTCGGCATGGCGCTGAGACACGGGCTCACACTGGAACATGGGCCATCGATTGACGGCGAGGCCTGGGGACGATCACCCTACCATCCCACACCGACGATCGTACAGGCCGCCCAGGCGCTCTACGCACATCACTCGGTCGATGCGATTTCCCGGAGCGATGCAGGGGCAAGAAATCTCCTGATCACTTCGAAGCGGGTCGAAGTTGTGATCGACGAAGTGCGAGCAACCGGTCGGAAGGCGATCATCTTTGTGACCGGGGTCCCGGGAGCAGGGAAGACACTGGTCGGACTGAACATCGCTACGCAACGAAGCGCCGCGCAGTCCCCGACCCACGCGGTCTTCCTTTCGGGTAACGGTCCACTCGTGGCCGTGCTCCGGGAAGCATTGATTCGTGATGAGGTTGCACGCCGCAAGGCTGCGGGCGAGGAGAAGGTTCGCAAAGGTGCCGTGGGACAGAAGGTCAAGCCATTCATCCAGAACGTGCATCATTTCCGCGAGGACGGCCTCCGTGACCCCGATGGGCCGCCTCATGATCATGTGGTGATCTTCGACGAGGCTCAACGCGCGTGGAATCGCGAAAAGACCTCCGATTTCATGCGGCGACGGAAGGGGCACACAGGCTTCAATCAGTCCGAGCCCGAATTTCTGATCAGCTATATGGATCGACACCGCGATTGGGCCGTCGTCGTCTGCCTGGTTGGTGGGGGGCAGGAAATCCATACGGGAGAAGCGGGTATCGCGGCTTGGCTGGAAGCCGTTGATCGTCGTTTCAGACACTGGGACGTGTTCATCTCACCCCGGTTGACCGATGCAGAGTACGCTGCCCTTGGGGCGATTGAGGCACTCCAGGGAGAAACGACCGTCTCGCTCGAATCGGACCTCCACCTGGCTGTTTCGATGCGGTCCTTCCGGGCCGAACGGGTCTCGGACTTCGTGAAGGCCGTCCTCGACTGTGAAATGGATGCCGCACGAACGTTGCTGAAGGAACTCAGCCAGAAGTATCCGATTGTCCTAACCAGAAGTCTTGATGCGGCTAAGGAATGGATTCGGCAACAGGCTCGAGGGAGCGAGCGGTATGGACTCGTGGCCTCATCCCAAGCCAATCGCCTCAAGCCGCACGCGATCGACATTCGTGTCGATGTCAACCCAGTGCACTACTTCCTGAATGACGCGAAGGACACACGTTCTTCGTATTATCTCGAGGACGCGGCGACCGAGTTCCAGATCCAGGGTCTGGAACTTGATTGGACCTGCGTCACATGGGATGCCGACCTACGATATTCTGTCGATGGATGGTCACATCATCAATTCCGCGGCAGCAAGTGGCAGAACGTGCGTCAGCTAGACCGACAACGCTATATGCTCAATGCCTATCGCGTACTCCTGACCAGAGCGCGGCAGGGGATGGCCATCTTCGTTCCGCTCGGCAGTGAAGACGATCCAACGCGTCGGCCCAGTTGGTACGACAGCACCTACGAGTACCTGCGAGAATTGGGATTGCTGACGCTCGACTAGTGTGCATCCACTTGCGGTGCCGTTCGAATGCACCAGGTTCTAGGGGATCGAGGTTGACACACCTGATCGCCGTGAGGTAGTCAGTGCAGCAGTATACCGTGCTTGAGTATTGCTACCGCGACGCGAGCAACTACCGAGTGAATGGGGTGGAACTTTTCTCCGGAGCCCTGACTGCGTCCGAAATGCAGGCCTTTCGGCGTTCCCTCATCGACAAGACATGGTTCGTCGCTGAAGCCGTTGGGCTCCCATCGCTTCAAGGCCAATTGCTCGGGTCGTCCGGTAGCCCGACCCCGGACGACCACGATTGGCATGAATTTGTGCGGCTGCGGCCGGCGACGGAGACGGAACGCCTAACCTGGCCGGTCCGGGGGTCGATTCAGGGCCTCGCGACCCGCGTTGCAGAGAGCTCTCGCATCCACCGGCTCGGTAAGCAGTTGTGAACAGTTGAGCCAGCGCCCCGTCCCCGGTTACTGGTCCCCCGTCCCCCGTCACCCGTCATCCGTCATCCGTCATTTGTCACCGGCCGAGACGTGGAGGACGGCATACCGCACCACCCCATCCGCATCCACCTCACGGATCATCACCCGGTCGTCGCCGAACCAGACCGGCATCCCGCCGTGTCGGGGCCCCGTCACCCGGCCCAGGATCGCGCCGTCGCGGCGGAACGCCGTGGCGCTCCACGTCGAGTCGTCGGGGAGGATGAAGTCGAGCACCCAGATAGTGCCGCTGGGCGTGGCGGTGACCCACTGATACGCCGCCACGGTGTCGGCGATCGGTTCCTGCTCGGCGACCTTCATGGCCTGCGTACGCGTGACGCCATCACTCCCGACCATCTGTCGCTTTACCGAGCGTTCGATCTGCGCCTCCCGCATCGCCTCGGTCACCAGCACTGGCGCTCGGTCGACCACGATCCGGCCGACCGGTGTCCCCGTCGCGCTGCGCAGATCGAGCACGTAGCCGCCATCGCCGCTGCCGACGACGATCGTCGAGTCGACCGCGGTCACGCTGGTCGGCTGGCCGAACTGGATCCATTTCATCGACGGGAAGGTGCGCCCGTTCTGGGTGACCTCGACCATCGCCATCCGTGACCCGGGCACCATCGCGACCGTGTCGAGTTCGGCGAAATCGGGTCCCATCGTCACCAGCTGCGTGCTGGGCTTGAGGATGCCCTGGGCCAGGCCGCGGTTGACGCCGCAGATGCCGGTGGCCACGATATCGCCGTTGGCGAGACGTCCACCTGGCGGATAGCACTCGAGCGAGAAGTTCCCCAGCCGCCGCTCGGAGCGGATGAAGCCGCTATCGGCGGTGTAGCGATTGATGGTCGCGTTCGATGCGTCGACCACCAGCAGCGTGTCGCCGGGCAGAAGGACCGCGTTGCCGGGCGCCTGCAGCTCCCCCGGACCACTCCCAGCGCGCGCCAGCAGCCGCACCGGTTGTCCCTGCCGGTCGAACAACATCATGCCGGGGTTGCCGTACCGACTGACCACCACCGAACGGCCATCACCGAGCCGAGTCGCCAGGAAGGTGCCCGACAGGTCGAACTCCTCCCCGCCATCGATCACCACCTCGCGGCACGCTGTCGAGCACCCACCTCGGCGCCCGCTCGAACGCCCTGGCGTCGTGCCGCATCACCAGCACGCCATCGACGGTCTGGGTGTCGGGGAGAACGGGCCCACCGCTGCCGACAACCCCGGCCGAGCCGGATGCATTACTCGCCACCGGCGCAGGCGGCGAGCAGCACCAGCAGCAGCCAGCGCCCCGTCACCCCCGCCGCTCGCGCTTGCGCGAGGCCGGGGCAGGCCGCCATCCCCCGGTTACCGGTCACCGGTCACCCGGTACACCGCAAACCGCACCACCCCATCGGCATCCGTCTGCCGGACCACCACCCGGCCCGGCCCGAACCACACCGGGTAGCCACCGACGGCCGGACTGTCGATCCGCCCCACGATCGCGCCATCGCCACGAAGGCCGTCGCCGCCCAGGTGGATCGGTCCCAGCCGGCGCCATCATCACCCATAAGAGCCCGCCGCTCACCCGCCACGATCGGGCCGAACAGGCGGCAGCGAGTCGGCGAACGGTCGCTCTCGCGCCCGACGCCTCGATTCGGTCGGCGTCTACCATCCGCTCCCTCTGCGGACCCTCGAATCTGCTCGATCTCCTTGGCGATCTGCACGTCGCGCATCGCCGCGGTGACTGGGAGGCGCGGTCGTCGACGATGATTCGCCGGCGCCGGTCGTCCGGTCCGGCCCATTGGTCGACCTCCAGCGCGTACGCGCCCACGCCGTAGGCCACCGACGCTGGTCGAGTCGAGATCGCGAGTGACCGGTGCTGAGCGGCCGATTCGCATTGCCGAAGCGGGATGACGCTCCCCCCGTCCCCGTATCCTCCTCGAACATCACCCTCGCGTCCCTGGCACCATGCCAGCGTGTCGATCCGAGTCAGGATCGACGGTACGCGACCAGCACGAGCCTGGCGCTCCGTCCCCGAGGTCTGCGCCATCGAGCCGCAGCGCTGATGCCACCAGTCGGCCACCACGAAGAACGCCAGCCGGCAGGCCAGCAGCCGGGAAAGACCGACCACGGAGTGCGATCGAGATCGAGGTGGTCCGTCCGAATCGCACCGCCATCGGCCGTGTACCCAACTGGTTCGCCGATTGGCGTCATCCTCGACCAGCAGCGTGTCACCAGCCACCCGGAGAGGATCGGCGGGACTGCGGTACTCATCGGGCCCCTGCCCGGATCGACCGAGCAAGCGTTCCAGCTTCCCGTCGGGATCGAAGAGCATGACATTCCCGCTGGCGTGCCCAACCATCACGCGCGACCGTCGGACAGCACCGCGACCCGCCACACATCGGAGAGATCTAGGTTAGGTGTGGCAGTACCCCCGATCACGACCAGCGGCTTCGGATCCAGCACCCACCTGGGCGCCCGTGCAAACGCGGTCGAGTCGTGCCGCATCACCAGCACGCCGTCGATGGTCTGGGTATCGGGGAGGACCGGCTGACCGTTGCCCGTGCGCGCGGCACTCGCTCCCTGGTCGGGCGAACCAGCGCAACCGACCAGCACCAGCAGGCACGCACACAGGGAAGGACTTCATTGGCAGGACCCCGGGGGAGAGGGATCCTTGAGGATACGGCGGGCCGAGCACGAGCGCCAGCGGAGCGCCGCCACGGCGATCGTTACAGCAGTCGTGCCACCAGCAGCAGCGATCCCACCACCACCGCGGTGCCGAGGATCAATCGCCAGTTGGGTGCCATCGATCACGGCAAGCGCCAGGGCCGGGAATCCAGCCGGTCAGGCCGCCGATCAGGCCGCCCCACCCCCAGACCATCGCCGCCCAGCCCACGAAGAACGCTGAGCCCGAACATCATGTACTGTCCGATCCAGTCGATCCGGGCCGGATCGAGGTGCCACCGCAGCGGCACGTTCAGCCTCAGACTCTGTCGGCGATCCCGTCGCTCGCTCCAGGTGGCAGTGCCGCACTCGAGTAGCCCCGCTCGGGGCGACCAAGAGTGCTCCCCGGGCACCGCGCGCGTCCGCCCGCGACAAGTCCCCCGAGGTGACGCCGTCAGCTCGATCTCATCGCCGTGCCCGGCGCCACCGGACCCGGACCGACCACCCTGCTCGGCCCCGACGCCAGGGCGATTGCACCCGATCACCGCGCGCAGCCAAGTTCCGAGGGGATTCCCCACCAGTCGACCGGAGCCCCGATGCGCGCCGTGTTATTGCTCGCCTCCTTCATCCTCGCCGCCTGCACCGGCGACAAGGCACCCGACGCCGGCACGTCGCGGGGACTCACCACCGCCGACCTGATGGGGAGCTGGGGATTCGAGGTGCGACCGCTCGATCGCGACACCGTGCTGGTGACCGGCACCCTGGTGGGCGCGGGCGACCCGCCGACCTGGACGATGACGATCACCGGCAGCCCGGGGCGGCAGAGCGCGGTCGAGATCCGGAACGACACCGTCTTCACCACCACCGGACCGTATCCCTCCCCGCTGCAGCCGGGAGTGATGGTCACCACCACCGGCACCTACCAGCTCGAGACCAGCCAGCTGGTGGGCGCCGTGACGTCGCACTACGACGGGATCACCACCGCCGACTCGGTCAGGAAGTTCCGGGTGACGATGACGAGGGTGCGGTAGCCCCGCCCTCCGAACGCAGTGAGGAGCGGCGGGGCCTCCTCGCTCGCCGAATTCCTGACAGTGGACGCCAAGCGTCAGGCGTGCGGTGAGCGAGGAGACCCCGCCGCTCCTTCGCTTCGCTCAGGAGGGCGGGGCGAGCCCCACCACCCTCCCGCCCTTCTCCACCTCCCCCACCCACACCTCTCCCTCCCGCCGCATCGCCGCGCCGCTCCACCGCACATCGGAGCCGAGTGTCGGGTCGGCGATCCGCAGCGTGCCACCCACCCTGGTGGTGATCTCCACCGACCTGGTGACGCCGCCCTGACGGGTGGCACTGACCACCCAGCCGCCCACCGCGCGGAGCCGCTCGAACGACGCGTCGCGCCAGGCGGTCGGCGTCGCCGGGAAGAGCTCGACGGTGTCGTTGCGCGACTGGAGCAGCATCCGCTGGATGGCATCCATCGCGAGGAAGTTGCCCTCCAGCGTGAACGGTCGGTAGGTCATGTCCGAGAGGCCGCGGCCGGATTGATCGCCGTTGGCGTGGAAGCCATTGCGGAGCGTGAACGCCAGGTAGTCGCTGAGGTAGCGATACGCCTCGTCGCCGCGCCCGGCCTCGGCCAGCATCCCGGCGAACCACGCGAACGAGTAGCCGGTCCACTGCGATGTGCCGAGCGCGGCGATCTGGTCGATGGTGGCGTTGACCACGTTCGAGCGTCCCGAGCCGAGGAGGTCCCGCCGCCCCGGTTCCTCGCTGCGCTCGGAGCCGGGGGGCGGGAACAACTCGAACGGCATGATGCTCATCGCGTGTGAGAAGTGCCGGTGCGAGACCACGAACCCCTCGTCGGGCGAGATCATCAGCACGTGCTGTTCGGGTCGATCGCGGGCCGGCAACTCCGTGATGCGGTGAATCCCCACTCCTCCGCTGCGGCCTGGTTGCCGAGGTGGCTGGCCATGTCCGCCAGGGCGTCGAACGTGGTCCGCAGCAGCACCGCATCGTAGGTCGAGTTGGGCGTCAGGAACGCCTTGATGCTGTTGTCGTGGATCTCGGGGCTCGAGGAGAGCGGCAAATACAACAACCCGTCCTCGTGGCGTTCGAGCAGTGCCTTGAGCGCGGTGCCGATCTCCTTGACGAACGGATAGGCCCGCTCGGCCAGAAAGGTCGAGTCGCGGGTCACCTCCCAACTGGCGATAGAACGACCACGCCACCCAGGCGCCGTTGGTGGGACTGAGCGAGTACATCCCCCAGCCGCCCATCGGCTTGCCGGAGATGGTCATCACGCCGGGAATCACCGCGCCATCGACCCCGTAGAAGTCGTGCGCGAAGCGACGGAACGCCGGCAGCCGGTCCCAGAGGAAGTCGAGCCAGCCGTCCATCGCCTCGTCGAGCCCCGCCTCGTGCGCGGCGAGATAGGTCATCTGGGTGTTGAGGTCGTTGTGGTAGTCGCCCTTCCACGGCGGCAGGCCGCCGTTGTCGGCGGTCCAGACTCCCTGCAACGGCATCGGCGGCGCGCCGCGGCGGGCGGCGGAGCCGTAGAAGTACTTGACCAGGTCGTAGTGGGCCTGGAGGGCGGAGTCGGGGATGGTGACCGACGAGGTCTTCCAGAACTCCTTCCCAGTACTTGCGGTGCGGCTTGAGCGCCGACCCCAGACCGTGCAGGGCGATCTCGGCGTCGAGCGAGTACTGCTGCCGCGGCAGCGGCGGTGGGGTGGTTCCCTTGAAGACCCGTACCAGCAGCAGCGGGTGCTTGTCGCGACCGACGCGCGACACGCGGACCGAGAAGGAATCGGTCGCGGTCGGGATCGTCGCGGTCTCGCTGGAGGTGCTGCCATCGCTGCTGACCACCCGCCTGAGACTCGGCGGGCCGAGCGGGCCCAGCTTGGCGATTCCCGCGGGCGCCTGATACTCGAAGCGCAGGTCACCCGGCGCGCTCACCACGATCGCCTCGCGATCGGCCAGCGCCCACGCTCGGAGTGTGTCCTTCCCGGAGCTCGCCCACGCCGTGGCGGTCGCGAGGTCGAGCCCGAAGCCGTCGACCACGTGACCCGGCCAGATGATCCGCACTCGCCCCGCCGGCAGCTTGGTCGGATACGGCAGCTTGTCGTACGGCTCGTCGAAGAGTTGGTGGAAGCGGGTCATGTTCTCGGAGAACACCAGCCGCTGCATCCCCAACCAGGTCCAGTCGGGGTCGCTGAAGATCGCCGGGGTGCGCTCGTCCCAGAGGTCGCCGCGGTCGAGCGAGAGGATCAGCGTCGAGTCGCCACCCCAGAGCAGCCCGCCCAGGATCCCGTTGCCGATCGGGATCGCTTCGTCCCAGGTGGTGATCGGGGCGGCGAGGCGCAGGCCCGAACGGGCACCTGCCCCGCCCCGCGAAGCGGCAGTGCCGGGGCCTGCCCCGCCCCGCGAAGCGGCGGCGGGGTCCTGCGCCACGAGGGCCGTGGGGAGGAGCAGGGCGAGGAGGAGGGGGCGGAGTCGAGGCATCTACAAGAGTACGCCACCACACGCCGTCATCCCGACCGAGCGCCGCAGGCGCGAGTGGAGGGATCCCTCGCCCGTACCGAGGGTCCCTCGACTCCGACCGCTGCGCGGCCTCCGCTCGGGATGAGCGTTCACCGTCCTCACCGCTTCACCGGCCCCAGGTACGTGTCCAGCCACTTGAGCGTCTCGGCCACCAGCGTCGGTCGCGGCACGTCGTGGCCGCCGTCGTACACGAACCACTTCTTGTCGGCCGCATCGGTGCCGAGCCGCTCGAAGAACGGCCGCTGCGAGGTCTCGGTGGGGAAGAAGAAGTCGTACTTGCCGTTCAGCATGATGACCGGCTGGTGGATGTGCGGCAGGTAGTTGATCGGGTCGGTCTCGGGGCGGCCGCGCTCCATGGTGAGGCCGGCCACGTAGAGCACCACCGCCTTGATCCGCGGCTCGATCGCCGGGATCAGCCCGCCCATGTTGCCGCCCCAGCTGAAGCCGAAGTAGGCGAACTTGGTGGTGTCGATGTCGGGACGGGTGCTCAGGTAGTCGAGGGTGCGCCGGATAGTCCTTGGCCCACATCACCACGTGGTCGCGCCAGAAGACCGATTCACTGGGAAGGTCGCTGGCGAGCGAGTCACTCCGATCGTAGGTGCTCTTGAAGATCGGCAGCACGAACGCGCGCCCGCTCTTCACCACGAAGCTGGCGGACATCTCGCTGGCCGTGGCGCTCGGGCTTGGCGCCGATCGCCGCCGCTGCCCGGGAATTCGACCACCGTCTGGTAGGGCGGCGTGCCGTGCTTGGGCGTGAAGACCCACGCCATCATCCGCTCCCCACCGTAGGCGGCGGTGAAGCTCACGAACTCGGCGTTCCAGTCGTCGTTGGTGGAATCGGTCGCTTCCACCTTGGCATCGAGCGGCAGCGGGTCGTAGTCGAACTGGCGCCGATATTCGGCGAACACGGCGTCGGACACCGACGGCACCTTGAACCAGTCGGTGAACTTCCGCGCGGATCGGTCGCATGCGCGAGCGTGACGTTGCTGTCGGCCGGATCGGTGCGCATCAGCCGGATCCCGTTGATCGCCGAGCGGTCCATCGGCGGCTGAGCGTAGGCATCCACGAAGGCGTAGGTCGGGTCGCTCCAGCCGCCGCCGAGGATGTAGCGCTGGCCGCTGCCGGCCTCGTTGTAGACCCACTCCCGCACGTTGCCGGCCATGTCGGAGGCCCCGGCGAGGCTCACGCCGCGCGGGGTTCCCGACCGGCCACGGGCCGGTGCCACCCAGGTTGCTCGCCGGCACCACGCCGCGCGACTGGTACACGGCGGCCGCCCCGGCCCAGTGGTAGATGGTGAGCAACTCCTTCTGCTTCCACTTGGCGTAGGCCATCGGCCTCGTACCAGCTCACCCCGCCCACCGGCATGTCGCCCTGCCCGCTCGGGAAGTCACCGCGCCACCCAGGTCGAGGGCCCCGGCTGACCGCTCTGGTCCACGAACCGCGCCCGCGCCTCGGCCCACGAGAGCACCCGGTCGCCGTCGCGGATCGGCATCGGCCACCAGGTGCTGTCGCGATAGCCACCGGCGTCGACGAACGCCTTGTACTCCCGGTTGCTCGTTTCGTAGGCGTCGATCTTCCAGTCCTTGAGCGCCAGCGGCGGCGAGCCGTCGGCGCCGACCAGGAAGGTGCCATACTCGGGATCGCCGGCCACGGTGATCATCGTCGAGTCGGCGTCGATGCTGTCGAGCACCTCGGTGGGATAGAGGTAGCGGTTGAGGGTGATCCGGGTGCGATAGCCGGGCTTGCTGAAGCGGAACAACCCCAACTGCCTCGGCATCCGGATCGAATCGATGCGGCGTGACGCCGAGCCGGTGCCACACGGTGGTGTCGGCGAGCGAGGCACGCTCCACCTCCGCGCCGGCCGGGACCGACGCCAGCGAGACGAGATCCATGTTCTCGGCGGCCAGCGCCGCCAGCGTCGAGTCGTCCGGCGTGATTGCCGTGGCCTCGCGCCACAGGTACCAGGCGCTGTCGGGCTGACCGTCGTCGAGCATCCGGCGGATCTGCGGGATCGCCGTCTCGTGGACCCACTGACCTGCGCTGCATCGAGCGAATCCCGAAGAAGGCGATCACGCCGAGCCCGGCCACCGCCACGATCGCGGCAACAACACGACGTCGCCTGGCCGCCGGCGGCATCGGAGTCGGGACCATGCCGCCACTCGGCGTGGTCAGCGACTCGATCGCCTGGAGCAGCTCCTCGGCGCTCTGGTAGCGCTCGTCGGGCTGCTTGGCGAGGCAGCGCATCACGAGCTTGGCGATCGCCGGTGGAACCTCGCCGCCGAGCGGCGGCGGTGGCGTGCTGATGTGGGCGGCGATCACCGCCTGCGGCGTGCCCGTGAACGGCGGTGCCCCGGTGAGCATCTCGTAGGCCATCACGCCCACGGCGTAGATGTCGACCCGGTGATCGAGGCCGGGATCCGCGGCGGCCTGCTCGGGCGCCATGTAGGTCGGCGTGCCGAGCGAGATGCCGACACTGGTGAGGGTGTGCTGCGCGTTGCCTTCGGCCAGCGCCTTGGCCACGCCGAAGTCCATCAGCAGCGCATGGCGCTCGGCAATCATCACGTTGTCGGGCTTGATGTCGCGGTGCACCACCCCGTGGCGGTGGGCGTGGGCCAGCCCGTCGACGATCTCGCGCAGCAGCCGCATCACCTCCGATGGCGGCAGCGCACCGTCGCGGGCCAGCAGGTCGCGGAGCGACTCGCCGCTCACCAGCGGCATCACGTAGTAGAGGAGACCGTCGGTTTCGCCCGAGTCGAGCAGCGGCAGGATGTGGGGCGACTGGAGCTGGGCCGCGATGTTGATCTCGCGCAGGAACCGCTCGGCGCCGAGCGCCTGGGCCAGCTCGGGCCGCAACACCTTGATCGCCACCAGGCGCTGGTGCTTGAGGTCGCGCGGCCCGGTAGACGGTGGCCATGCCGCCGTGACCGATCTCGCGTTCGACCGCATATCGGTCGCCGAGCGCGGCCAGGCGCTGGAGGATCTCGTCGGACATCGGGCCTCGTGGGAGGGGATGGAGGGGTGACAGTTGAATATAGGACTCGCATGGCACCACCCCCGTCCGGCGCCCCCTGGGAAGCGCGCCGCTAGCGGCGCGCCCGCGCGGGCCACCCTCCATGCTGCCGGCCTGTCCGCCGACACTAGCAGGCATACCCCAAACCCGTTATCCGACGGGGGGATACGCCCATGTTCGACCCATTCCTCCTGGTGCCCTTCGCCGCCGGCCTCGTGGTCGGGGTGCTCTTCTGCTGGTTGGCGCTGCGCGCCTCGATCGCCCGGCTCACCGCCGAGGTGGCCGCCGCGGAGCGCTTCCGGGAGCGAGCCCAGGCCACCATCGAGGCGCACCAGGGTGCCGAGCAGCGGATGCGCGATGTGTTCGGGTCGCTCTCCAACGAGGTGCTCCAGGCCAACACGGCCACCTTCCTCGAGCAGGCCAAGCTGGTGCTCGGCGAGGTGCAGGCCAAGGCCACCGGCGACCTCGACCTCAAGCGTCAGGAGGTCCAGTCGCTGGTCGAGCCGATCCGCACCTCGCTGGCCCAGGTCGACGAGAAGCTCCAGGCGCTCGACAAGTCGCGGGCCGAGAGCCAGGGCGCCCTCGAGGCGATGATCAAGGGGATGGGCGAGGCCCAGAAGGAACTCACCACCGAGACCCACTCGCTGGTCACCGCGCTCCGGAGCCCCACCGGTCGGGGCCAGTGGGGCGAGCTCCAGCTCGAGCGGGTGGTCGAACTGGCCGGGATGGTCGAGCACTGCGACTTCAGCACCCAGCAGAACGTGAACGGCGACAACGGCACCCAGCGTCCCGACCTGGTGGTCCGCCTGCCGGGCGACAAGGTGGTGATCGTCGACGCCAAGGCGCCGATGTCGGCCTATCTCGAGGCGATCGAGGCGACCGACGAGCAGGTGCGCGACGCGGCGCTCGACCGCCACGCCCGCCAGGTGCGCACGCATGTGGACCAGCTCGCCAAGCGCGACTACAGCGACCAGTTCAGCGAGGCGCCCGACTTCGTGGTGCTCTTCCTCCCGGGTGAGGCGTTCTTTGCGGCGGCCTGCCAGCGCGACCCGTCGCTGCTCGAGGACGCGGTCTCACGCGGCGTGATCCCGGCATCGCCGACCACGCTGATCACCCTGCTCAAGGCGGTGAGCTACGGCTGGCAGCAGGAGCGCATCGCCCGCAACGCCGAGGCGATCCGCGACGCCGGGATGGAGCTCTACCGGCGGATGGGCAAGCTGGGCGACCACATGACCCGAATCCGTGCCGGGCTGAGCGGTGCGGTGAGCGCCTACAACAACGCCATCGGCTCGATCGAGACCCGGGTGCTCCCGGCGGCACGCCGCTTCCGCGACCTCGAGCTCGGCAACGGCGCCGACATCGAGCCGCTCGAGGCACTCAGCGACCCGCTCAGGATCCCCAGCGCACCGGAGTTGGTGGAGAAGTGACCCGCCGCCTTCGGGCGGCGGGTCATCCCGAGCGGAGCAGCCCGTAGGGCTGCGGAGTCGAGGGGTCCCTCGCACGGGCACGCGGGTGAACGGTGAATCGTGAATGGTGAATGGGGCATGCCGGATTCCCCCGTTCACCATTTACCCTTCACCGATCCCCTGCTGCCACCCCACCCCCGGATGGTCTTCGTGTCCACCGCTGCCTACGCCGCCTTCGACGCCAAGTCGCCCCTCAGGGCCCACACCATTGACCGCCGCGCACCCGGTCCCCGCGACGTCGCGATCGACATCACCCACTGTGGCGTCTGCCACTCCGACATCCACTTCGCCCGCAGTGAGTGGTTCCCGGTCGACTATCCGGCGGTCACGGGGCACGAGATCGTCGGCCGGGTGACGGCGGTTGGTGCGGAGGTGCAGCGACACAAGGTCGGCGACCTGGTGGGGGTCGGCTGCCTGGTCGACTCATGCGAGTCGTGCCGCTGCTGCAACGACGGACTGGAGCAGTTCTGCCTCGAGGGCCCGACCGGCACCTACGGGTCGGCTGACCAGGTCTCCGGTGGTCCCACCTACGGTGGCTACTCGACCGCGATCGTGGTCAAGGACCGCTTCGTCTGTTCGATCCCCGCCAACCTCGATCCCGCGGGCGCCGCGCCACTGCTCTGCGCCGGGATCACCACCTACTCGCCGCTGCGCCGCTTCGGCGCCGGTCCCGGCAAGCGGGTCGGCGTGGTCGGCATGGGCGGCCTGGGCCACATGGCGGTGAAGCTCGCCGCCGCGATGGGCGCCGAGGTGGTGGTCTTCACGCACACGAAGGGAAAGGTCGACGATGCCAAGCGTTTCGGGGCATCCGACGTGGTGGTGGGCGACGACAAGACCGGCTTCTCGCGCCACCGTCGATCGCTCGACATGATCATCAACACGGTGGGACAGGCGATCCCGCTGGAGCCCTACTTCGACGTGCTGCGACCCAACAGCGCCATGATCCAGGTCGGGATGCCGCCGGGCAACATCTCCTTCGCAATGATCCCGATGATCTTCAGCGGCTCGGCGGTGGCCGCCTCCGCGATCGGCGGCCTGCCGGAAACCCAGGAGATGCTCGACTTCTGCGGCAAGCACAATATCACCTCCGATGTGGAGGTGATCCCGATGCAGGAGATCAACACTGCCTGGGAGCGGGTGCTCAAGAGCGACGTGCGATACAGATTCAGCGTGGATATGGCGTCGTTGAAGGGATAGACGATAGACGTTAGACGATAGACGACTGAAGGCCGGCCACCCCGAGAGGAAGCCGGCCTTCACCGCAAACACGTCTATCGTCTATCGTCTATCGTCTATCGTCTATCGTTCAATGCACCGTCAGCGCTACGCCGAGCTGTCCCACGTTGGCGTCGCCGTTGTCGTACTTCACCGCGAACCACTGCAGCCACGGCGTGATGCTCAGCATCCGGCCCACCCGGATGTCGTAGCCGAGTCCGGCCACGCCACCCGCACCGGTCTGGCTCACGGTGAAGGTGGGGTTGTTGCCGATGGTCAGGTCGCTGCTCCCCACGCCGGCGCCGGCGGTGAGGAAGAAGCCACCGGTGGTCGATGGGTAGTAGCGGATCGACAGGGCCACCAGGCCCACCGAGAGCGTGGCGCCGTTCTTCGACTTGGTCCAGCCGTTGAGTGAGCCACCGAGCAACACGTTGTCACTGAGCTTGCCGCCGAGGGTGATCTGCCCGGCACCGCCGTTGGTGCGGTCGGTGCAATCGCTGCAGCCGAGCGACCCGCCACCCACGCCGATCGAGAACCAGAAGCCGTCGCGCACCTGCGGGTGCTGGGCCCGGGCGGCGGGAGCCACCAGCAGGGTCAGGGCGGCGACCGCCAGCATGGACCGGACGAACTTGGACATTCGCTGCTCCAGGAAAAGGGACGAGCGAATGTACGGCGGGGAACCGACAAACGATAGACGATAAAACGATAGACGATAGACGTTAGACGATAGACGATGGACGTCAGACGATGGACGGGAATGGACTTGGGGTCAGCATCGAAGCGCAATGCTGGCCCCGCAGTCGTCTATCGTCTAACGTCTATCGTCTATCGTCTATCGTCATTTCCACTGCGCCAGGATCATCCGGATCTCGTCGCGGTGGCCGGTCTCGTCGGCGATGAGGGTGTCGAACTCCGCCGCGAGGCCGTGCTCCTCGGCCTCCTCCGCCTGCTTGCGCCGCTTCACATAGCGCGTGATCGTGGCCTCCTCGGCGTGGAGGGCGTTCTCGAGCATCTCCTTGGCGTCGCGGGTCACCTTGACCGGCGCCGGCTCGGCGGCCGGCAAACCACCCATCGCGGAGATCTTGTCGGCCAGCAACTCGGCGTGCATCAGCTCGTCGGGAATCTCGGCGGCGAAGAAGCTGCGCAGCTCCTGACGATACGGGCCCTGCACCAGTGAAGCGTAGAGACGGTACATGATCACCGCCTGGAACTCCCCCTTGAGATCCTCGTTGAGTCCCTTGATGAGTGCGGCCTGCTTGGCGGTGGGCTTGATGGGCATATAGGCGGTCCCCTTGAATATTGAGTGTGAACGACGGGTGTCATCCCGACCGAGCGCCGAAGGCGCGAATGGAGGGATCCCCTCGCGCCGGCAAGGGGTCCCTCCACTCAGCGGCCCAGTGGGCCGCTTTGGTCGGGATAACCACGACGCGCCCCCCCGTCGCGTTCCACTTCCGAAACAATGTCGCATCCTGAAATGTTCCCGCGCAGATCAGGGATACCTTCTATCCCGGAGCCGTTCCGGGCGCGACAGCTGCATCGACACCGCTGAAATCGAGATTGCACTGATGGATACCGCTGATCATGGACCTGGGTCAGGTGTGGGCGAACAAGGGGACCCCGCCGCTCCCGCGTTGCGGGAGGGCGGGGTGGACCTGCCGCCAGAGGTGTTCCGGGCCGTCGGGCATGCCGCCATCAACCTGCTGGCCGACCACTTCGCTACCCTGCGCGACCGGCCGGTCTTCCCGACGCCGACGCCGATCGAGCTCGAGCCGCTCTTCGCCGGCCCGGCGCCGGAGCAGGGCGAGTCGCTCGACGTGCTGCTCCGCGACTTTGACCGGCTGGTGATGCCCAACTCGACGCTGCAGGGGCACCCGCGCTTCTTCTCGTGGGTCAACGGCGGCGGCACCCAGGTCGGCACCATCGCCGAGCTGCTGGCGACCGGCCTCAACCCCAACCTCGGCGGTTGGCGCGCGGCCCAGGCGGCCACCGTGATCGAGAACCAGACGATTCGCTGGTTCGCCGAGCTGTTGGGGCTGGCCTCTACCGCCGGTGGGCTCTTTGTGTCGGGTGGCACCATGGCCAACACCGCGGCGCTGCAGATGGCACTCCGGACGACCGCCACCTGGGACATCGTGGCTGGCGGGCTCCAGTCGCCCGACCGGCCGGCCCACCTCACGGTCTACATGGCCGACCACGAGTCGCACATCTCGCTCACCAAGGCGCTCGACCTGCTCGGCCTTGGCCGCGACGCGCTCCGCAAGGTGCCGAGCAATGCCGACTTCACGATCGACACGGCGGCGCTCGAACGGATGCTCGACCAGGACATCGCCAACGGGATGACGCCGTTCTGCATCGTCGGCCATGCCGGATCGATCAACGTCGGGGCGATCGACGACATCGCGGCATTGGCACGCATCGCCGAGGCGCGGGGTCTCTGGCTCCACCTCGATGGTGCCTGCGGTGGGTTGGGGGCGATGCTCCCCGAGCTGGCCGACGCGTATCGTGGCATCGAGCGGGCCGACTCGATCTCGTTCGACGCCCACAAGTGGATGGGCGTGCCCTACGAGTGCGGCTGCGTGATGGTGAAGGACGCCAAGGTGCTGCGGCGCACCTTCGCGGTCACCGCCAGCTACCTGCACGAGGACGCCGACAACACCTATGAGCCCTACGACTTCTTCGACCGCGGTCCGCAGATGTCGCGCGGGTTCCGGGCGCTCAAGGTGTGGATGTCGCTGCGTCACTACGGCGCCGCGGGGTATCGCCAGTTCTTCCGGCAGACGATCGACAACGCGCACTACGCCCACCAGTTGGTGAGCGCCTCCGACGAGTGGGAAGTGGTCCAGCCGGAGCCGCAGCTCTACATCTATTCGTTCCGATATATCGGGCGACAGGCGACAGGCGACAGGCGACAGGAGGAGGAACTCGACCGGATCAACGCCGCGATCGCCGAGGAGATGCGGCGACGGCAGATCGCGCTGGTGATGACCACCCGGATCCACGGCCGGGTCTGCCAGCGGCTCTCGATCGCCAACCACCGCACCACCCGGGAGGACATCCGGGCCACCATCGAGGCGATGGCGGCAATCGGACGGGAGCTGTAGACCCCGCCCCGGGGCGTCAGCCCCGGGGGCGGGGCAGTGCTTGACACTCCCGCGACCTTTCCGTAGCCTATCGGGGTAGCAGTTGTGCGATCCTGCCCCGGTGCCGCGTCACTGGATTGGAACGCACCACAACACGGGGGCCGGCTCTGGGCCGGTCCACCTTGTCGGACGGGGCATCAGGCCCCGCCAGACGAAGGCGCCACTCCGGCATCGGCCGGGGCGGCGCCTTTGTGCGTTCCCGACCTCGAGCCGAGGAGCCGCCATGTCGCTGGACAGTGTGCACGACCTGCTGCTCTACCAGCTCCGCGACCTGCACTGCGCGGAGCGGCAGATCCTGCGCGTCTGGCCCGAGCTGATCCAGCACACCCAGTCGCGCAACCTGGCGCTGGTGCTGGAGGAACACCGGGTCGAGACGGTGCGGCAGATCGCCCGACTGCATGAGTGCGCCGAGATCCTCGGTGCCTCGCCGCAGGGCGAGCGCTGCCGGGGGATGGAGGGATTGATGATCGAGTGCCTGACCAACCTGGCCGGGCATCGCGATCCCGCGGTTCGCGACGCCGGCATCATCGCCGACTGCCAGCGGGCCGAGGGCTACCAACTCGCGGTCTATGGCAACGCCCGGATCTTCGCCGAGGCGCTGGAGCTGGACCAGGTGGTCCAGCTGCTCGACCGCACCATCGCGGAGGAGGAGGCAATCGATGCCCGCCTCGCCGCGATTGCCGAGCACGAGGTCAACCCTCGAGCCATCGCCTCGGCAATCCGGAACGCCGGCGACGACAGCAAGGCGATTCCGATCACACGTGCCCGCCGTTGGCGGACACTGCAGGCATAGATGCTCGACCCGGTCGGGGCGTCCGCGCCCCGACCGGTGCTGACCGAAGTGGTGAGTGGGGGAGTGGCCACCATGGCGCTCCCCCGCACACCGTTCGGGTCCCCGCCGCCCGGTGGCGGCTCTGGCGCCGCTCCCTCCATCCCGCGATTCTCATCAGATGCCCGGTATCGCCGTCCAGCGTCGCCTCCGCGTGATCCGGCTCGTGCGCATTGTCGCCCGGGTGGTGCTCGGCGCGGCCCTGGTGGTCGTGGCCCTTCGCCAGTTGGGCGTGCTCCAGCCGTTCTCGCCGTTGGCGGGGCTCGGCACGGCGCTGCTGGCCGGCTCGCTGATGGAGCTCACCCGCGGCAACGGCCCCCGTGCCCGGTTCGTCGCGGTCCTGGCGCTGCTGGTCGCCGGCGTGGCCCTGGTCACCGTCGCCCGGCCGGCCACCCTGCCGGCGTCGCTCAATCCCGGCTGGGCGGTGACCGCCATCCTGCTCACCGGCGCGCTCACCCTGCTGATCGCCACCTTCACGCCGCCGTTCGCCGAGCAGTTCGCGCTCGGCGCCGGTGGCTTCGTGCTCGCGGCGATGGGCGCGGTGGCGCTCTTCGTCCGGCTCACCGGACTGGTCGGGTCGTTCGAGTCGCGGGGATTCGAGTCGATCCCGCTGCTGATGGCCCTCGGCGCCCTGCTGCTGGGCATCTCGGCGCTCGCCATGGCGTGGACCAACGTGACCGAGATCTCGGCGGTGCCACGCTGGGCGCCCAGCGCGGCGGCGATTGCCGGGGTGGTGGCGTCGCTCTTTCTCTGGCGCACACTGGCGATCCGCGAGACCGCGGAGAATGCCCGACTGCTGGAGCAGGCGGCGACCGGGCGGGCCCGGGCGATCGAGCGCGAGGTGGGAGCGGTCGGCCGGGTCCTGCTCGAATTCGCGCTCTTCTACGATCGGGGTGACGCCGACTCGAGCACCGCGCTCACCCTGCTCCGGCGCGACCTCCCGGCGGTCGACGTGATCGCGCTGATCGACTCGGCGGGCTACCCCACGATCGCGGTGCCCGCCAACGGCGACCTCGTCCCGATCGCGCGCACCGTGCCGGCGCGAGCCGTGGCGCGCCCGGGCGCAACGCCCAACCCGGTGGCGGTGCTCGAGATCCCCGGCGACACCACCCGGGTGGTGATCCACGCCGCGCGCTGCTTCGCGCGGAGCTGCCCCGGCGGCGTGGCGGCGGTGGTCGAGCCGGGGACCCTCAATCAGGTGGTGACGGCCGGACGCGCCAGCGACTGGCGCTTCGCCGTCTCGCCGCCGCACGCCTACCAGCCGCGCAACCAGCTCCGCTACACCGTGCCGCTGCCGCTCGGCGACGTGGCATGGACCCTGGTCGCGTCGCCATCGCCGGTGGCGCTCACCGGCAACCGCTCGATCCTCCCCGAGGTCGCACTGTTGATGGGGCTCTTCAGCACCGCGCTGCTCACGGTGGTGATCCGCTTCGGCGGCGAGGCCAGGGAGAACGCTCGTGCAGTCGAGCGGATGAAGTTCGCCGCAGCGATTACCACGGCGACCGATGCCGTCTGGGAGTGGGAAGTCGATCGCGGCTTGCTGCAGCGTTCGGGCGAGCTCTGGCGCCACCTCGGCTACGATCCCACCGAGCGCGAGCAGACCCTGCGTGAGTGGCTCGACCTGATCCATCGCGACGACCGCGACCGGGTGGCGAGCGAGTTCGCCTTCATCGCCGACGGCCGCCAGAGCGAGTTCGATCTCGAGTACCAGGTCCGGAGTCGCCCGGGGAGCTGGCATACCCTGGTCGACCGGGGCCGGGTGATCGACCGCAACCCCGATGGCACCCCGGCGCTGATGCTGGGGGTGACCGCCGACGTGACCGCCTCACGGCTCGCCGAACGCCAGCTCCGCGAGGTCGAGGCGCTGTCGGGAATCGGCCGGATCGCGGCTCGCACCGCCCACGAGATCAACAACCCGCTGGCCGGGATCCGGAGCGCGTTCCTGCTGATCAAGGACGCCGTCCCCGCCGATCATCCGCATCACCGCTACGTCGGTGCGATCGAGCGGGAGATCGAGCGGATCGCCTCGGTGACCCGCAACCTCTACGAGACCTATCGCCCCGAACCCGACCAGCGCGGTGCCTCGCTCTCGACCATCGCCAGCGACGCGGTCTCGCTGCTCAGCGAGATCAACCGGGCCTCCAACGTCGAGATCGAGATCACGCTCGACGGGGTACCGGGGGTGGTGCCGGTGAGCGGCGCGATGCTCCGGCAGATCGTCTACAACCTGCTCCAGAACGCGATCGACGCCTCGCCGGTGGGCGGCACCATCGACCTGATCGGCCGAATCGACGAGGGCGACCTGCTGGTCGAGGTCCGCGACCAGGGCCACGGCGTGCCGCCCGAGCTGCGGGAGCGAATCTTCGAGCCCTTCTTCACCACCAAGGAGACCGGCCTGCGCACCAGCGGTCTCGGCCTCGGATTGGCGATGGTTGCCCGCAGCGTCGAGGCGGCCGGTGGACGCATCACCGTTGGCGACACTCCGGGCGGCGGCGCCACCTTCACGGTGCGGCTGCCCTTCACCCGAGAGGGAACTCCCGCATGAGCACACTGGGCCGCATCCTGCTGGCCGACGACGAGGCCGTCTTCGCCGAGGCCACCGCCGACCTGCTGCGTCGGGAGGGCTTCGAGGTCGATACCGTGGCCGATGCCCACGCCGCGCTCGCCGCTGTCGACGAGAAGCACTACGACCTGGTCATCTCCGACCTCGAGATGCCCGGCAACGAGGACATGGCGCTGCTGCGTCGCCTCGCCGTGAGCAACGGCGGTCTGCCGGTGATCGTGGTGACCGGCTATCCCTCGCTCCGCACGGCGCTCACGTGCATCGATCTCCCCTGTGCGGGGTACCTCACCAAGCCGGTCGAGATCACCACGCTGGTGGCCAAGGCGGGCGCGGCGATCCATCGCTACCGGGCCTGGATGGCAATGCGGCGCAGCGAGGAGCGGGTCCGTGAGTGGCGCGAGGACGTGCGCCAGCTGGCCGAGATCCAGCCCGAGGGTGGCGGGGTCGATTCCTTCCTCGCGTTGACCCTGCGCAACGTGATGGGGTCGCTCACCGACCTTCGCGAGGTCGGCCAGGCGGCGCTGGGGGCCGGTGCGCCCGAAGGGGGCCACACCTGTCAGCTGATCAACTGTCCCCGCGGCACCCAGCTGGAGCAGGCGGTCCGCGAGACGGTGGCGTGCTCGAACAGACCAAGGGATCGTTCAAGTCCAAGGCGCTTGGCGACTTGCGACGCAAGCTCGAGTTGCTGCTGGAACATCTTTGACGCGAAGGGATACACGCTACACGGTCTTTCGTCTCTGTGCGGACCTCCGGCGGCGGCGCGTCACCATCGTTGCAGGGAGGAGGAAGCGATGCCCCACACAATCCACCCATCAGACACGATGGCCGCGGTGCGGTTCCTCAACAACACCGCCGGAGAGGCAACACTGCTCGCCGACGGTCGTCCCCTCTTCGGCGGCATCGAGGCCGGTTCCGTGACACCGTGGCGTGAGATCGGGATCGACGCCGTGACCTTCGCCCTGGGCGCCGCTGGCGACGGCCCCTTCGTGACCCAGCGCCTGATGGGTGGCTGCCCGGTACACCGTCACGGCCCGGGCCGCCCTCCAGAGCGAGTCGACCCTCACGATCGTCCGCGAGGCCGAGCCGGCGTCGGCGATCGCCGACCGTTGATGAGAATCCACACCCATCTGGCGGGCGTGGGAACCGGCCGCAATTCAGCGGGTATTCGGACCGATGACAGGCCTCGACTGACGGCGGGACCATGATTGCACCGCTGGTCCCCAAACCGGTGGAGAATGGAAGGCGCCACCGTGTTACAACCGATCCCCACCGCCCACCGCCCACCCCACCGCGACCGGTGGAGGGTGCCGCGCAGGACACCCGGCGGCGTCTCGCGGTCTATTCCGCGGACGGTACCGGCTCACCCCGCGGTCTCTACGTGGCTCCGGCCCCGCGGCGCTCTCGACTGGGCCGAATCTGGAACTGGCTCCGCGGCCGCGGCCGCCACTAGCCCCGGTCCTGTCGTCTGGAGCGCCTGGCCTGCGCATCTCCGGGTGTACCGAACCGGAGCCGAGAGCATGCACACCAACGAATACGACCGGAGCGCCCTGTCCCTCGCCGGGATACCCCGTCCCGGCACCCGCTTCGAGCGGGCGATCGACCGGCTGATGGAAGTGCTGGTGGCCGTGGCGGGGACGAGGAGCTGGGCCGGGTAGCGGCCGCGACAGGCGACAGGCGACAGGTGACAGGCGGATCGGGACCACCCCGGTCCGCCTTGTCGTTGTTCGCCGCTCCGGGCTATTTTCTCCGCCCGCGGCCAGGTAGCTCAGTTGGTAGAGCACACGACTGAAAATCGTGGTGTCGTCGGTTCGATTCCGACCCTGGCCATGAAGCGCGACACGCGACACGCGACAGGTGGATAGACTCGAGGCCGGGCTTCCCAGGTGGGGTGCCGGCCTCGTCGCTTGTCGCCCGTCGCCCGTCGCCCGTCGCCCTACAGCTCCCCCCGGAAGTCCGGATGCGCCAGCCCTCGCAGCAGGTCCGCCCGCTCGCGGAGGGTCTTGCCGTGGAGGTTCACGGCGCCGTACTCGGTCACCACCCAATGGACATGGCCCCGGGTGGTCACCACGCCGGCCCCGGGCGAGAGTTCCCGCACGATCCGCGAGATCGTGCCGCCTGACGCGGTGCTCGGCATGGCGATGATCGGCTTGCCTCCGGGGCTCTTCGCCGCACCCCGGATGAAGTCCATCTGGCCGCCGATCCCCGAGTAGATGCGGTGGCCGATCGAGTCGGCTACCACCTGCCCGGTGAGGTCCACTTGCAACGCCGAATTGATGGCGGTCACCTTGGGAAACTTGCGGATCAGGGCGGTGTCGTTGGTCCAGTCGCAACCGTAGAAGCCCACCAGCGGGTTGTCGTCGACAAAGTCGAATACCCTCCTGGTCCCTGCCACGAACGACGTGGCCAGCCGACCCCGGAGGATTGTCTTCTCCCGGTTGGTCACCACCCCCGCCTCGACCAGGTCGACCATCCGGTCGGAGAACATCTCCGTGTGGACGCCGAGATCGTGCTTGTCGTGGAGCCGGGAGAGCACCGCGTCGGGGATCGCGCCGATCCCCACCTGCAGGGTGGCGCCGTCCTCCACCAGGGCGGCGATCAACTCACCAATTCGGGCGATCGCCGGCGTCTCCTCGTGGAGCGGGTGCTCGGGAAGCGGCCGGTCGGTGATGGTGAACGCCGTCACCTTGTCGAGCGGCACCCCGGTCTCGCCGTGGGTGCGTGGCATCCGGTAGTTGATCTCGGCCAGCACCATCGGCGCCGAATCGACCGCGGCCCGGGTCGCGTCGCACGAGGTGCCCAGGGTGCAGAAGCCGTGAGCATCGGGCGGCGAGAGGGTCACCACCACCGCGTCGAGCGGGATCGCCCGCTCGCGGAAGAGCACCGGGATATCGCTCAGGAACACCGGGATGTAGTCGGCTCGACCCGCGGCGATCGGCTCGCGGCAGCCGGGGCCGGTGAACAGCGACACGCTGCGGTACTTGCCCTCCTGCTCCTTCGCCATCGGCCGCAGCTCACCCTCGAGGTGCAGGTGGTAGAGCGCCACGTTCTCGATGTCGCCACGATCGGCCATCGCGTCGAGCAGCGTGCACGGCGTGGCGGCGGCACCGTGCACGAAGCAGCGCATCCCCGAGCGGAGGTGGGCGACAACGTCGTCGGGCGAAACGGCACGGGAGGACCAGGGCATCGGCAGGTGAATGGTAAGTGGTGAATGGGGAATGGTGAATGGGGAATGCCCCCACGTCCCCATTCACCGTTCATGCTTCACCCTTCACCGCCGGATCGTGAACCGCACGTTCTGCTCGACCATCAGCTTGACCGGGCAGCCGCCAGCCCGGGCCGGGCTGAAATCGGCTGGCCAGCAGCGCGTCGATTGCGGGTTGCACGAAGCCCCGGTCGCTGTAGCGCTCCACCCTCATCGACGAGGCCTCGACCCGCCCATGCTCGTCGACCACGTACCGCAATCGTGCGGAGCCGCTGATCCCTGCGCTCCGCAGCGCGAGGGATACTTCGGCGCATGCGCCTCAGTAACACCGACCTGCTCGCTCGATCGCGTGTGAGGGGCACGCGTCACGCGAACCAGCGGCTGGAGGGTGCCCGGGCGCGCATCGGCCGCGAGCCGAAGGTGAATCGAGGGCAGGCGAGCCGGTTCGCAGCCCCGCGAAGCCATCGTTCGCCCCCAGGCCGCGCAGCGCCGCGACGATGATCGAGTCCGTCGCCGGATCCTCGCTCGGCTGGACGATCGTCAGGAGGTCGAGCCTGGCCCATCGGATCGAGTGCCAGGTCGTAGGTCGCGAACCGGCGCTGGAACGGCTCGCCGGCTCGCCCTCGAGGGCAATCTCGCGTCCCGGGGTAGAAGAGCCGGGAGACGGTGGCCGAGGGCGTGAACCGCGCGGCGACCGCCGCGCCGATCAATGCGGTCGCGTCGCTGTCGAGCAGCCGCGTCCGCGTCGCGGAACGCCACGCAGCCCGATCATCGTCTCGACCGTGTCGATCCGGAGCGATGCGTCGGGACGGCACATCCGACCCTGTGCCGCAATCGGCATCGGGTTCAGGAAGACCAGAATGAAGCAGAAAGTCTGTAGCAGGCGCATGGGGGATGGGGTAAGGGATACCTGCAATCTACCGTCGTGCGCCCGATCCACGTCCATCGTCTATCGTCCACCGTCTATCGTCTATCGTCCACCGTCTATCGTCTATCGTCTATCGTCTATCGTCCACCACCGCATCGGCCTCGATCTCGACCAGCATGTCGGGATGGATCAGCGCTGCCACCTGCACCATCGACGTGGCGGGGCGGATCTCGCCGAAGACCTCGCCGTGGGCCCGGCCGATCGCCTCCCACTGGGTGATGTCGGTCACGTACATCCGGGTGCGAATCACGTCGTCGGGCCGCGCGCCGAGTTCGGCGAGCGCGGCGACGATCACCTCGAGGGTCGTGACCGTCTGGCCGTAGGCGTCGCCCGGATGGGCCACGGAGCCGTCGGGAAGCACGGCGGTGGAACCGGAAACGCTGATGAAGGGGCCGGAGCGGACCGCGCGCGAGTAGCCGACGATCGGCTCCCAGGGCGCTCCGGAGGAGACGTGTTGGCGCATGGCAGATCCTGACGAGTGAATGGTGAATGGTAAATGGGAGTGAGGTGGACCCGCAGTCCCATTCACCATTCACCATTCACCATTCACCACTCACTTGTGTCACTTCTTCCGATAGATCCCCACGAAATTCGGTGCCCAGGTCTTGCCGCCGTCTTTCGAGGCGAAGAGCGACTGCCGCACCACGCCGGGTTCCGGTTGGGAGTAGATCATCCGGGTGAGCGGAGCATTGGGGCGCGCATCCGCAGCCTTGGTGGTCATCGTCATCGCCCCATCGACCGGGTTGCCGTCGAACCAGGCGATCCACCCGCCGCCGCCGACCCACTGCTGGTGCCACTGCTGGTCGGCCGGCTGGTACCACGAGATGCTCACGCCCGGCTTGCCCTTGAGCGGCCGCCAGTTCTCGGAGATCGCGCAGCCCGCGGCCACGCTCTTGATGCTGCTCTCGGCGATCTTGGTGCCGGTGGTGTCGAAGACGTTCCACTCACCGACCCAGTAGTCGAAGGCGTGGTGTTCCGGTGTGTCGCAGGTCGGCGGCGCGGCCTGGGCGGCTAGCGCGGCGGGAAGCACCAACAGGGCGATGACGGCGATGCGCATGGGAAAGCCTCGGAGTCGAAGGATCGAGACGTCATCCCGACCGAGCACCGAAGGTGCGAGTGGAGGGATCCCTCGACGCCGGCGGCTGTGCCGCCCTCGCTCGGGATGACGCGTGGTGCAGACCCCATCATCCTACGTCCCACGCGGCGTTCCGTCTGTCAGATTTCGGTCAGCGGCTTCACGCCCATCGCGCCGACCGGGGCGCGGGTGCCCGTCACCACCCGGCGATGGATGTCGGCCTGGCCCAGGTGATAGGCGAGGTGGGTGGCCAGATGGACCAGCGCCAGGGCGGTGGGGAGGGTCACCGTGCCGAAGCGGGATCGGGAACGGCTCGGCCAGGCGGGCCGGATCGAGGGTACGGAGGGTGGTGTCGACCTCGTCGCGGGCGGTGCGGAGCAGCGGCGCGCAGCTCGTCGCGCGACAGGCCGCGGTCGGCGAACTCGGCGTCGCGATCGCGCACGTAGCCGGTGCCACCGAGCTGGCCACCCACGAAGTGGCGCAGGTTGCCGGCGAGGTGGAGCGCCAGGGTGCCGGTCGAATTGGCGATCCCGTCGGGCAGCGCCCACACACTGGCGTCGTCGGGATAGCCGTCGAGCTCGGCGAGCATCCCGTCGAGGTCGCGCAGCATGCAGCGGCGGATCGCATCGATCATCGTGAGGCTGGTTTCTGCAGCCGAGTGTGCACCCGCTCGGCCTGCCAGAGGTGACGCCGCTCGTGGGCGGCGAGAATGCAGAGCGCCGACCACACCGAATAGCGCAGCGATGCGTTGAACGGCGACGTGATCCGGATGGTGGTGATGTCGAGGCCGTCGAGCCGGGTCAACCGGTCGCGCAGCCCCGCCTGGGTGGTGTCGAACGCCGACAGGGTCGCGGATCGCGAGGCCGGGGCCGGCGGCTCGAACGACGGGCCGGTCGGCAGCCGGAGGCGCACCGGCGGCTCCATCATCCGGCTCAGGAACCACCCGGCGAGATCGCGATGGAACGGTCGCACCAGCGGACCGTCGGGGCCGTCCGGCCAGATCGGCGCGCGGTCGGCGGCCTCGTCGAGAATCGGCAGGAAGCGGGCGTTGGTGAGCGTGATGTGCGCCACGCACTCGTCCATCGACCACTGCCCCGCGGCGGGCCGCGTGGTCCAGGCCACTTCATCGGTCGCCTCGGCCAGCCGCTGCAACCGCGCCTGGGCCGCATCGAACTCGCCGGTGATCCGGGCGAGATCGGGATGCATCAGGCGCGTCCCGCTCGGCCGAGGCCCCACGCCATCGCCCCGTCGACCAGCCCCGCCGCCAGCACCAGCACCCCGATCATTGGCTGGCGCGACGTGGCCACCAACCACGCGCCGGCGGCCACCAGCACCGCCGCGCTGAACAGCAATGCCTTGACCACAACGCCCATGCCGTCGCGCTGGTCGTCGGCCATCGTCACTGCGCCGGGATGAACATGATGTGCGCTCGTGGCGTGCCGGGGAACATCACCCATGGCGTGTCGCGAGCCGGCTTCTCGGGCAGCCCGGTCGAGGCGCCGGTGGCGCCCGGGATGTAGACCACGTAGAGCGAGCGCACCGTCGAGTCGGGCGTGAGCGTCTCCCAGTTCATGCTTCCCGCCGGCCCGGTGAGCTGCCAGAGCGCGGCCCGCGATGGCATCGGGAGGGCGCCGTACTTCACCTCGGCGTTGCGGATCATCGCCGCCGAGTCGGCCGGGATGCCCGAGGCACGGAGGTCGCGACCACGGGCCATGAACGGCTCCAGCGACTTGTGGTAGCACGCCACGTGGAACCGCGGCGCCGGGTCGTCGGCGAGGCAGATCATCGCCCCGGTCCCCTGACGGAGCACCTTCACGGTGTTGGGACCGGTGAAGCCGAGCACCGTGGCGTCGGCGCGGAATTCCTCCGGCAGCGGCAGCACCGCCGTCTCGATCAGTGCCGCTGTCGATGGGGCGGGCGCCTGGGCCGGCGGGGCGGCGTCCTGGGCCGTGAGAGCGGGAGCGATCGCCACGAGGGCGACGAGGTACAACTGGCGCATGGATTTCTCGCAGGAAGAGATGACACAGAAGGATGCGGTCACGCGGCCGTGTCCACCACCCCGGCGAGCACCGTGAGCGGCCACTGGATCTCGCGGCTCCCCTCGCCCCAGGCCTCCCGGACCCGGTCCTCGATCTCCCCGACCGGGTCGGTGCCCAGCACCTCACGCGCCCGGCGTGTGGCGCTCCAGGAGCGGAGGTAGGAGAGCTGCCGCCCCACATCCCAGGTGGCGGTCATCGCCGCCCCGGGCGCCTCGAGGCGGTCGAACGGGAAGTCGATGTCGGCGTAGCCGGTGTCGACGTGATGGCGCTCGGGTGGCCAGTAGGGGCCGACGATCTCGGTGGTGTACTCGCGCAGCAGCGCATCGAGCTCGGCCACACCGGTCTGCTGGAAGGCGTAGCTCCAGGCCGAGAAGACCCCGTAGGGCCGCACGATGCGGCGCACCTCGGGCCAGAATCGCTCCAGATCGAACCAGTGGAGCGCCTGGGCCACCAGCACCGCGTCGACCGAGCAGTCCGGCAAGCCGCTCTCCTCGGCGGTGACCGCCTGCCAGGTCACTCCGTCGAGCGCTGGGGCGTGGGCCAGCTGATCGGCCGAGGGATCGGTCGCGATCACGGCATCGAAGTGTGTCGCCAGGCCGGCGGTGGCCTGCCCCGAGCCGCAGCCGCAATCCCAGGCCCGCTCGCGGGCCGGCGCCACGGCAGCGAGCCACGCGTAGAGTTCGCTCGGATAGCTGGGACGGGAACGGGCATAATCGGCCGCGACGCCGGAGAAGTGGTCGGCGAAATCTCCGAACGGCGTGGCGCGGCCAATCTGCCGCTTGCTCAGGGGAGGTCCCCCTGCGAGCCGATGATGGTGCCCACCAGCCCGTACTCCTTCGCCTCGTCGGCCGAGAGCCAGAAGTTGCGGTGGGTGTCGTCCTCGATCCGCTCGATCGTCTGGCCGGTCTCACGGGCGAAGATCTTGTTGAGACGCTCACGCATCTTGACGATCTCGCGCGCCTCGATGTCGATGTCGGCCGCGGTGCCGCCCATCCCGCCGGCCGGCTGGTGCAGCAGGAAGCGGGTGTTGGGGAGGCAGTAGCGCTGCTCGCGGGGCACCGCCACGAAGATCAGCGCACCGGCCGAGGCGACCCAGCCGGTGCCGACCATGCGGACCGGCGGGGCCACGAAGCGGATCATGTCGTGGATCGTGTCGCCGGCCTCGACGTGACCGCCCTGCGAGTTGATGTAAATGGTGATCGGCGCCTTGGGGTCGGCCGCCGACAGCGCCAGCAGCTGGGCGATCACCCGCTCGGCCACCTTCTGGGAGATCTCGCTCGAGATGATGATCGTCCGGGCCTCGAAGAGTCGCTCGGCGAGGAGATCGTTGGGCTTGGTCGGGGTGCGGTCGGTGTCGGCCATGGGTCGCTTGGGTCTCGGGAAGCGGTTCAGCGCCGGCCCTGCCGGCTCCAGGTCCAGAGCCACACGATCCCGCCGATCACCAGACAGAGTGCCCCGGCGGCGTAGCTCGGTATGAAAAGGTAGCGGACCCACGGGCCGGCCGCCGGGTTTCCGACGGTGGCGGCCATGCCAATCAGGCCGATCAGGGTGAGGACGATGCCGACGACGAGGAGCGAACGGGGCATGGACAAAGTCTAGCCATGGTGAAGGGTAAAGGGTGAACGGTGAAGGGGAACATCACTGTTCGGGGCTGGCCCCTTCACCCTTCACCCTTCACCCTTTACCCTTCACTCGCACTCAAGTATTTGACAGATCGATTCGATTTGAGTCTCTTTTGACGACCTACCCCCACAATCGATTTGATACCCCCGCCACTCTTTCATCGAGAGCGAGCAGACCTGCATGTCGAAGATGTTCAAGGACGCGGTCGAGACCCATATCGAGCAGTTGAAGAACAAGATCACCGGGGCCGATCCGCGCCACGTGGAAGAGGAGGCGAAGTCGGTCCAGGCGCTGCTCGACCGGACCACCGACAGTCGACTCCGGACCGCACTGCAGAAGCGACTGGCGGCACTGCAGAAGCAGAAGCAGAACGCCGGCGGCGCCGACGACTACAAGAAGATTCTCTCCTTGATCCAGAATGTGTACGCACAGATCAAGGATCGCCCGGAATACAATGTGGTCCGCAAGAAGCGCGGCGAGGGCACCCGGGCAAAAAAGACGGCCAAGACGCGGGGGTAGGGGCGCCGCTCAACGCGGAGCGCTTTCTTCAGTCGTCGAGGCCTTCGCCTTCATTGATGGACATAGCGATACCGCTGCTGCACCCAGGCTGCGACGGCGCTGTCGCCGATGCAGGCCGGCCAGAAGCGCGCCTGCAGGGCGGCTTGTCGAGCAATTGGAATGAAGCTCGAATCGTTGGTGCTCACGGCAACGACACGGGTGGAATCGACCGAGCCGTCGGCTACCACCACATAGCGCAGCACCACGTATCGCTCCTGACCTTTCGGGATCGATTGGGGGTCATAGAACGCGAAGGCCGCGACACGAACATCCGGCGGTGAGGACAGGTCGCCAGCATCGCGTACCGTCGTGTCCGCCGAGGGGCTTGCGGCGCAGGCCGGGGCGGGGTGCTTGGTCTCGACCCGGCGAATCCTGACCTGCGCGGCCGCGCGCTGTCCCGGAACGCACAGCCCCAGTAGTGTCGCAACCACCAGAAGCCGGCAGTTCATGAGGTTCCGCGGCCGCGGCTGCCGTCGAGGGTGCTCACGACCCCTCCATCGCCCGGAACTCGACATAGCCGCAGCGCGCACAACGATAGGCCGTGAGTCGCACCGCGTCATGCCCCTTGGTGGTGATCCCCCACCAGCGCTTCTCAGGCGCTCCCTCGATCCACTCGGCGGGCTTCATGCTGCCGTGGTCGCCGTGATCGGCCAGGTAGCCGATCTCCATGGTCGATCGACAACGCAGACATTCGATGGTGGATCCGCTCATGGCGACACGCTCCGGGAGAAGTGGACCATCAGGTGGTGAAGCATCGCATCCGGCCGGGCAGGATCTCCCAGCGGCCCTCGTGCCGGACCAGATGATAGCGACAGCCGCGCCCGAGCAGCCGGGGTCGGTTCCTGCACCAGAGCGAGGTCCCGACCTGGGCCGAGTCGCCGACAATGTGGAGCGACTCGATCCGGAGCTGGGCTCCACCAGCCGTGCCGGCCGCGGCATCGCCACAGGTCGGGATCCGGTCGGGCGACCCGAGTGGCAGGCCCAGCGAGTCGGCCACGCTGCGGAGCACCGGCGCCACGCGACCCTTGCGACTCTTCACACACGGTGGGTCGTCGGTGGCGATCCTCAGGCAGCTCAACTGCGACGAGAGCTCCGTCGGCCGAACGTCCCGACCCACGAGATACCGCTCGATCGCGGTCCGCGCGACCATCACGCTGTCGGTGCGCTCCTGCGCCCGCAGCATGGCCGCCGGCAGCACGAGCGTCAGCAACAGCGCGGCGCGAACGATCATCGATCCTCCGGACCATCGTAGGGCAACGCGTCGAGCGGCACGTCCACATGATCGGGCGCCGGATCCTCACCAAAGCGCACCGCTCGGATCGTGGCGCTTCCCTCGAGCAGCGCCTTGCAGACCCGGTGCATCCCGTCCATCACCCGGCCGTCGGCCGAGAGAATGATCGGATGCCGCAAGTCGGTCTCCTGGATCAGCCTGGCGTGTTCGGCAACCTCGCGGCAGGTGAGCTTCCCGCCGTCGCCCCAGAACGGCTCATCGAGCTCGGCGATCGCCCTCAGCGGCACGTCGACGACCGGCAGGTCGCGACTGAGCGCCACCAACCGGTGGACGTCCCAGATCAGGGTGTGGCCGTCGACTCGCCGCGAGTGATACTGCCGCCTCATCCGCACCCGCCTGCTTCGATCCGGTCGAGCTCGGCGCTGCTGACCGCCGTGGAGCCGTCGAGCTGGGCACGCCAGTCGGCCCACCAGGCCGCCAGCGGCCGGCGGGCCAGCGCCATCGCCGGGGTGTCGGGCTGCTGCCACGCGGTCTGCAGCGCGGCAACCCCGGCGTGCTCACGAAGCCAGCCACTGAACGCCGCCGCCTGCAGGTAGGCCCGCAGGTCGTTCTGCTGCCGGAAGGCGGTGAGCATGGTGTCGAGCGGGATCCAGCCGTGGCGCGCGACGAGCCCGAGCATCACTGCCGTGTTGGTGTGTCCGCCACAATGGCCGTCGGCCATCTGTGCCAGTCCTTCGAGCAACCAGTCGTTGCCCGCGGCCGCCCGACCCCAGCGGTCGACCGCCACCACGTGCATCAACTCGTGCCGCTCGAAGGCGCGCCAATCGGGGTTGGTCACCAGGAACACGCCACGACCCTGGGTGTCGGCGAAACCGGTCACGCCATAGCCCACCGCGCGCCGCATCTGGTCGCGACTCTCGATGAAGAAGACATCGATCGGCTCGGGGTCCCCGGGCGCGTCGATCAGCGCCCGGTCGGCGGCCAGGGCGGGACCCAATCGCGCCACGAGCGAATCCTGATGGGCCGCCGCATAGGTGTCGGCGGCGAAATGGACCCGGAATCCCGGTGCGGCGCGGGTGATCCACTCAAAGGTGGTGTCGGCGAGCGCCTGGTCGGCCAGCCGCTGCGCCGCGAGGGGCGGGGCGAGAGATCCGAGCAGCAGGAGCACGAGCTGGAGGCGGGGACGGGGCATCGGCGGTCCGTGGGGAGAGGGTTTCCTACAGTATCCCCTGACGATCGGACCGGCCAGCGCGACACGACTTGGTGGAGCGGTGGCGATGAGGCTCAAGCGAGGGGACAGGTCCCCTTCACCCTTCAGCCTTCACCGGCAGCCTACAGGTGGTCCCGCACGAACTTCCGCGACCACCAGGCGGCCAGTGCGGTCCCGACCATGGAGACGACCAGGGCGGTCATGACCCCTCCGACCAGCGACCCCAGCCACCAGCCGATGGCACCGCCCACGGTGGTGGCCGCTACCCAGAGCAGTGTTGCCATTGGGGTACTCCCGTGTAGAGTGCAGCCGGAGATGACGCACACCAAGCATGGGGAATATGCACGATGGTGGATGACTACGACGACGAGGAGTCAGGCGACGACTGGGGCGACGGCGAGACGACGCTCGAGTCCGACGCCGACGTGACCTGCCCCTACTGCGGGGAGGAGGCCACGATCAGCGTCGATTCGGGCGGCGGCGACACCCAGCAGTATGTCGAGGATTGTCCGGTCTGCTGCCGGCCCTGGCAGGTGCATGTCTCCTTCGAGATCGACGGCAAGGTCGAGGTCTGGGTCGAGGCCGCGGGCTGAGGCGGGTCAGACCACTTAGGGCGACCGCGACGCCTGGAGTGCCTCATCGAGGGTGGAGAGCAACTCCTGCATGGTGAAGGGCTTGGGCAGGAACCGGTACACCCCTGGAATCTCGCCGCGTGGCAGACCCGACGTCACGATCACCTGCACACCAGGGTCGACCACCCGCAGCGCACCGACCAGCGCCTCCCCGGTCATCCCCGGCATCATCAGGTCGGTGACCACGGCGGCGATCGCGCCCTCGCCGGCCGTGAATGTCCTCAGCGCCTCGTCGCCATTGCCGGCCAGGAGTGGCCGGTAGTCGTAGGCCCTGAGGATCCTGGCGGTGACCTGCCGCACCTGTGATTCGTCGTCGACCACCAGGATCTGCTCGCCGTGTCCGCGCGGCAGCCCGCCCGTGGGCGACTGCGCCGGGATCGCGGCCTCGCTCTCGAGCGCCGGCAGCCAGACGGTGAAGGTGGAGCCCTGCCCCGGCTCGCTGGTGGCCTCCAGGAAGCCGCCGTGACTCTCGACGATCGCCATGGAAGTCGACAGGCCGAGTCCGGTCCCCTTGCCGAGTTCCTTGGTGGTGAAGAACGGATCGAATATCCGGTCCATCACCTCCGGCGCGATGCCGCTGCCGGTGTCGGCCACCGCGATCTGCACGTAGCGGCCCTGATGGGCGCGGGGATGTCGCAACACCTCGTCGGCTGCGAGCATCCGGAAGCGGGCCGAGAGGATCAGCCGGCCGCCGTTCGGCATCGCATCGCGGGCATTGACGGCCAGGTTGAGCAGCACCTGATGAAGCTGGGTCGGGTCGCCGACGACCCCATCGAGCTGGTCGCCAAGATCGACCTCGATGTTGACACTCTTGAGGAAGGTGCTCTCGGCGATGCGCGCCACCTCGGTGACCAGGCTGGCCACCTCGACCCGCACCCGCCGACCCTCGATCCCGCGGGCGAAGGTCAGCAGCTGGCGGACCATGTCGGCGCCGCGACGCGCACTCGATTCGATCGTCTGGTAGCTCTCCCGGTAATCGGGGTCGCGCCCCTCCTCCAACAGCAGCTCCACCGCCATCATGATCGGGGTGAGCACGTTGTTGAGGTCGTGGGCGATTCCTCCGGCGAGGGTGCCGATGCTCTCCAGGCGCTGGGCACGGAGCAGCTGCTCCTCCAGCGCCGCCCGGACGGTGATGTCCTCGAGGATGACCAGGATCCCACTGGGCTCCTCGCCATCGCCATGGAGCGGGGCCGTGCTGAGCCTGACCGTCAGGCGGCGTCCGTCGCGGTTGAGCCGCTCGGTGACCAGCGCGGTCTGCGGCCCCCGGGCAACCGTCGTGCTGATCATCGCATGGAAGTCGTCGCGGAGTTCTGGCGGCACGGAGGGGAGGAAGCGCCCCACCACTTCCTCGGCACGCCAGCCAAGGGTTCGTTCGGCCGCGGGATTCCACTCGGTCACCTGACCGACCAGGTCGAGACCCACGATAGCAACCGGGGCGGAGTCGAAGATCGCCTTGAGCGTCTCGCGCGAGATCCGGAGCGCCTCGAGTGCCTCCTTGGCCTCGGTGATGTCCTCGACCATCCCGATGATGTACTGCGGTTCGCCGGTGGCATTCCGCACCAGAGTCGAGGTGAGCAGCCCCCACATCCAGCTGCCGTCCTTGCGGCGGTAACGCTTCTCCATCTGGAACCGCTGGAAGTCACCGGATATCATCCGGTCCCAGGTCGCGCGGTCGACGAGATAGTCGGCGGGGTGACTCACCGACTCCACGGTGAGGCCGGTCAACTCCTCGACCTCGTAGCCGAACATCTCGGCCAGCGCGCTGTTGCCCTCGAGGATCGCTCCGCTGTCGGCATCGACGAGTGCCAGCCCGATCCCCGCCTGTTCGAAGATGGTGCGGAACTTCGACTCGCTCTCGGCGAGCACCAGCTCGGCATCGCGCCGCGCCGTGATGTCACGGGCAATCCCCTGGATCGCAACCGGGCGATTGCCGTCGTGGACCAGTGCGCTGGTGACCTCCACCCACACGACCCGCCCATCCCGCGCCCGGAGTCGGTAGGTCTCCACCGAACCCGAGCCGCCGGTGGCCAGCACTCGTCGCAGTGCCGCCCAGCCCCGTTCGACCTCCTCGGCGTCGGCGAGCAGCGACTCGATCGTGAGCGTCCCCAGGTCACTGCGCCGGTAGCCAAGCAGCATCAGTGCCGCAGGATTCGCGTCGAGGAACTGCCCCTCGAGATCGGTGAGATAGACCGCGTCGAGGGATCCCTCGAACAGCGCCCGGTAGCGCTGGTAGAGTCGACGCTGCTCCTGCTCGGCGGTGACCCGCTGGTCGGCCTCGATGATCGCCGAGACGAACCAGCGTGGGG
This sequence comes from uncultured Gemmatimonadales bacterium, assembly GCA_963817715.1. GTDB lineage: Bacteria > Gemmatimonadota > Gemmatimonadetes > Gemmatimonadales > GWC2-71-9 > Palsa-1233. The sequence goes on along the minus strand of CAWFPG010000003.1, from coordinate 143,896 downwards.
CACCAGCAGCGTCGCGGCTGAGCGTGGTGACCAGATCGGCCCAGAAGGTGGAGCCATCGGCACGGCGATAACGCTTGGTGGCCCGGTAGACCTGGCGGGTGCCAGCCAGCAGCTCGAGCCGTGCCCGTTCAACTTCCTCTCGGTCATCCGGAGCCGTGACCTCGACAATATCCATCGCGTCGAGGGCCTGGCGGTCATGACCCAGCAGGTCGACCAGGGCATCGTTGACCTCGAGCAGGCGACCGTCCAGGCCGACCACCGCCATCCCGATCGCCGCATCCTCGAAGGCTGTCGGCTGCCCCACCCCGGCCGATCGGAGTGGTGGGCCACGACCCAGAAGGGCAGAAATCGCCTGCGAGAATCGTTCAAGGATCGAGGACGACGACATCGGAGTCCTCCCTGGCCGCTGGGGGTGGGGCCTCGGACCACTTGGCGGGTGGGGTGCCAACAACGGTACCGTGCGGATGCGTCGTGGGTTCCGCAAGTGGGGCAAGGTCTGGGTCGAGGCCGCGGGCTGAGGGCCGGGTCAGGGGATTGCCGACACCGCCAGTGGTAATCGTCGGCTAGGCTTCGCTTCCCCCGCATCCCCGAGGCGACAATGGCCGGCGACCGCCACCTCTTCACTTCCCACCTCACCTGGAATGACCCCGAGGGGCTGAGCACCACCAACGTCAGGACCTACTCGCGGCAATACACCATCCAGATCGACGGGAAGCCGGATCTGGTCGGCACCGCAGCGGCGAGCTTCCGGGGCGATCCCACCCTCCCCAATCCCGAGGATCTCTTCATCTCGGCGATCAGTGCCTGCCACATGCTCACCTACCTCGCCATTGCGGCGAAGAGTGGCGTCAAGGTGCTGGGCTATCGCGACGAGGCCACCGGCACCCTGGTCGTGGGTGGACCCGACGGCAGCCGTTTCGAGGAGGTGGTGCTCCACCCGGAGGTGGTGATCTCGGCCGACTCGAGCCAGGAACTGGCGCTCAAGCTCCACGACTCGGCGCACCGGCACTGCTTCATCGCCAACTCGAGCAGCGCGCCGATCCGCCACGAGCCAAGGATTTCAGTGGCGGCGACGACCTAGCGGGAGGCGACTCCGGCGCGCTCCAGGAAGGGAGCCGCGGAGTCATGGCGGGCATCGGACCGGGGGATCGGTCCGGTGCCCGTTCGTCGCGCTCCCCCTTCATCCGTCGGGACCGTCGCTCAGCGCTTGGGGGCCTTTCGCGGGGCCAGGAAGAGCGCCGTGACCATGGCGGCGATCGCCACCACCGACAGTGGCGTGAGCCACCATCCCTCGCGGAAGCGGATGGCGATCATGACCCCGAGGGCGATGATCCCGACTCCCTGGGCGAGATGGAAGCCCCAGGGCCGGGTTCCGGGCTGGAAGGCACGGGCGCTCCAGAGGAGGATCACACCCACGAGCCCCGTCAGGGCCCCGATGAGTTGAAGGACATTGCGACCCAGCACGGTAACCTCCCGGGAGAGCGGCCGACGAACTCGAGTATGATAGGGCCGAACCTGGCCGCCGACCCAATCCTGACGCAGCTGAGGGTCGCCGAGCGCCATCATTCCGGTGCCGACCCCGGCCGACACTGTCGCTCGATCGCACCGGACCGCGCAGTCCATCCGTCGTCCCCCTTCACCCTTTACCCTTCACCCTTCACCCATCCTCCGCTTGAGGCCTCGATGACCAGCTTGCCGCCGCTCACCTCGCCCCGCCGGGTACCCCTCGCCCTCGATCCCGCGGTCTTCCGCGAGGCCGGCCATGCCATGGTCGATCGGCTGGCGGAGTTCCTGGCGGGGCTGGCCGACGGCAAGGTCACGGCGGGTGAGCGACCGGCCGAAGTGCGCGACGCACTGGGGACCGACCGGCCACTGCCCGACGGGGGAGAGGACCCGGTCGCACTGCTCCGCACCACGACCGAGCTGTTGATCGAGCATTCGCTGTTCAACGGCCACCCCCAGTTCTACGGCTACATCACCTCGAGCCCGGCACACATCGGGATGCTCGGCGACCTGCTCGCCGCGGCGATCAACCCCAACGTGGGGGCCCATCGCCTCTCCCCGGCGGCGACCGAGATCGAGGCGCAGGCGGTGCGCTGGATCGCCGAGCTGATCGGCTTCCCGACCTCGGCTGGCGGTCTCTTCGTGAGCGGCGGCAACATGGCCAACATCGTGGCGCTGTTCGTGGCCCGGGCCAGGGCCGCCGGCTTCGACCGCGAGCACATCGCCGGTTGGGATTCCCAGGTGCCGACCCGGATCTACGCGTCGACCGAGACCCACACCTGGCTCCAGAAGGCGACCGAGCTGAGCGGCCTCGGCACCGGGGTGATCCGGTGGATCCCGGTCGACGACACCGGGCGGATGGACGTGGCCAAGCTCCGCAACGCGATGGCGGCCGATCGCGCCAAGGGGATCAAGCCGATGATGGTGATCGCCACCGCCGGCACGGTGGGGCTCGGGGTGATCGACCCGATCCGGGCAATCTCCAACATCTGCTACGAGCACGAGGCATGGCTGCACGTCGACGGTGCCTATGGCGCCTTCGCCGCCGCAGTGCCCGGCAGTTCGGAGGAGTTCACCGCCCTCGAGCTGGCCGACTCCGTTGCGGTCGATCCGCACAAGTGGCTCTACGCGCCGCTCGAGGCAGGTTGCGTGCTGGTGCGCGACGCCGAGACGCTGCAGCGCACCTTCTCGCACCACCCGGTCTACTACCAGTTCGGGACCGAGGAGCTCAACTACCACGAATTCGGTCCCCAGAACTCGCGCGGTTTCCGGGCGCTGAAGGTGTGGTTGGCGCTCCGTCAGGTGGGGCGCGACGGCTACGTGCGGCTGATCGCCGACGACATCCGGCTCTCGGAACGGCTGCGCGACAACCTCGAGGCGCACCCGGCGTTCGAGGTGCTGTCGCAGTCGCTCAGCATCACCGCGTTCCGCTACGTGCCGACCGACCTCGCCGCGCGGCGCGACGAGGGCACGGTGGGCGACTACCTCGACGAACTCAACCGGGAACTGGTGGAGGCGCTGCAGGCATCGGGCGTCGCCTTCGTGTCGAACGCGATGGTGGGCGAGCGCTACGCGTTGCGCGCCTGCATCGTCAACTTCAACACCGGCCCCGAACACGTCGATGCGCTGCCGGGGATCATCGCCGGCTTCGGCGAGCGGGTCGACCGGGTGATGCCCAACCGGCCGTAGCGGGTCACGTCCCCGGGGGCGGGGTCGCCAGGCCCTCGTCGCGGTCCTTGCCGACCGCGGAGGTGTGGCCCTGGAGGAACTGCCACCCGGCGTCGCGATGCACCACCACGGCGGTGATCGCACCGGCGAAGCCGCCCTTCATCCCCTCGCGCATCGTGAACTGCTGGGCAAAGCCTGCCGATAGCGCCGCCACCCCGGGGGCCAGTGGGGTGATCAGGGTGCCGTCGTACAGCAGTCGGGTGGCGGTGACCATCCCCACCAGTCCGCGAAACGCCGCGGCAATTTCGTCGCGGCTGGTGTAGCGCACCACGCCATCCTCGATCCAGCGGAAGGTCGAATCCGCAACGTAGAATTGCGCCACGCTGTCGGCGTCGAGCGAGCCCACGGCCTCACGGAAGTTCTCGAGCATGGTGGAGACCGAGTCGACGATCGCGGCCTGGTGCGCCGCCGTGAACGCAGGCGCGGCCGGAGTGGCACAGCCGGCCAGCGAGCCGACGAGGATCATTCCGAGGGGCATCGATCGCATCAGGCCACTCCCGTGCGCAGGGTGAGGTTGTCGAGCAGTTCCACCGACGGGCCGCCGCGCAACACCGCCGCCGCCAGCTCCGCGCCGACCCGCTCGGCGGCGACCGGACGCCACCGCCCGGGAAGCAGGCGGCCCAGGAGCACACCAAGCCGTTCGCCGGGGCGGAACTCGTCGCGGGCACCGGTCAGGACACTCGGCCGCGCGATCACCAGACGCTCCCAGTCGAGCGCCTGGAGCGCCCCCTCGAGCTCGCCCTTCTGGCGGAGGTACACCGATCGCGCCGTCGGAGTGGCGCCGACCGACGACACCACGCCGAGGTGCCGTGCCCCGGCCGCCCGGGCGCGGCGGGCCACCTCGAGCGGGATCTCCACCTCGACGTGGCGGTAGGCCGCCGGGTCGGGAGTCTGTCGCGCGGTGGTGCCGAGCGCGGTGATCATCGCATCGACCGCGAAGGCGTCGTCGAGTCCCTCGAGGCGATCGAAATCGACCACCCGATAGGCGACCTTGGTCGATGGCCGTGGTCCGGGATCGCGACGCACCAGTGCCACCACCTCCTCGACCGCCTGTCGATCGGCCAGCGCGCACACCACCGCGCGGCCCACCAGGCCGGTGGCGCCGATCACAAGCACGCGACGAATGGAGTCGGGCATCACGACAATGGTAGCGACAGGGGGCGGGGCACCGGAACGACACCGTCGTCCGCCTGTCGCCAGTCTGGTGTCGCCGCTACGGCTCGCACTGGTAGGTGCAGCCGCGCTCCTGGCAGAGTCCGAGCAGCATGGTGTGCGCCGGCACCACCTTCACGTGCGGCAGCATGTTGGCCCGGAAATCCGCGTAGATCGCCGCAGCGTCGCCGCCGGGACCCGCCATCTTCCGCGCCACCCCGTGCAGGGCATTGTTGCACATCCAGAAGATCACCCCGCGACGCACCATCGTCGGGATGCTGTAGCTCTGCAGCTCCGGGTCGTCGGGCACATGGACCATCACGTTCCGCTTCGCCCATGTACCGGTGGCCGGATCCTTGATCTGGTACCGCTCGCCGATCGGATACTTCTCCCAGAGCGGGTCGGCCGCGTTGGCGGGGAAGCCCTTCGAGGCCAGGCCCACGATGGCATCGAGCCGGTCGTCGGCCAGCCCGTAGACCTCGTTGTGGGCGTTGAGCCAGTTGCGGACCACGTGCAGCAGGCCGGTGTCGAGCTTGCCGAAATCGAAGACCTGCTTGTGGACACCGTTGAGCTCACTGAGCCAGCGCAGGTCCCAGTCGTCGCGCACGGGGCGCGACGCACCGAGGGTCTGCCAGGCCGGTCCGACCACCAGGCCGGCCATCAGTGAGCCGAAGAACGTGCGGCGAGAGGACATGCCGGACTCCGATGTTGGGATGGGGGAAGTCTAATCGAGATTCGCGAATCTCGAATCTCGAATCTCGTCCTACCGATGCATCACGTACCGCGCACTGAAGGTCGCCACCAGCTCGCCGGTGGTGTCGTGGACGCTCACCTGCAGCGGCACCCGGGCCCGGCCCCGGCGCCGGAAGGTGGTGAGCAGGCGCTCGTGGTCTTCGGCGTCGGGGAACGGGCACCGTGCGGTAGCATCGGTCCGCACCGGCCGGAGATAACGGATCGAGGAATCCTGGATCACCACGTGGCCGGACTCGTCGGCCTCGCGAACCAGCAACCAGATCGCACTCCAGCCGGCCAGTGTGGCCAGCGCCGCGAGCGACCCGGCGAAGAGGGTCCCCTTGTGGTTGCGGTTGGGACCCAGCGGGATGGTGACGGTGAGGCCCTCGTCGTCGAGCGTTGCCAGCTCGACCCCGAGCGCGGCGGTGATCGGCATCCGCGAGGCCCAGACCTCGCGGAGGGCGTCGGCCGGGGTCAGAGCCATCGGCGGACCCGAGTGCGATAGCGCTGGTAGTCGGCAGCGAATCGGGCAGCCAGGTGGCGCTCCTCGCGCACGATCACCAGATGGAACAGCGCCCAGAGGGTTGGCAGCAGCAGGGCCAGCGGCCCCAGCCGACCCTGCTCGAGCGCGAGGCCGACGTATGCGGCGGTGAGCGCCATGTACATCGGGTTGCGGGAGAAGCGGTACGGCCCGGTGGTGACCAGTCGAGTGGCGCCTCGGCGCGGGCCGAACGAGGTGTGATGGCCAATCATGGTGGCCAGCGCCCAGACGACCAGGCCCACGGCGACGCTGAGCAGGAACGCACCGATCAGCGGTGGCGGGGCGAAGTGCGGCAGGTCCAGCACCCGATCGAGCAGCAGCCCGGTGAGGAAGCCGGCCGCGAAGATCACCGGTGGCGGGACGAGGATGCCCGGAGAGTCGAGAGGGTCGACCATATGCATCAACGATAACCGAGGATCGACCGACGATGGCTGCCCGGCGACGGCACGAGGCGGGCACCGCATTGCGTGCCGTCACCGACGACAGACCGAGCCGAGAGACCGCTGCGCTTGCCAGCCACGCGCGGCCGTCCGATCATTAGCCCCATGACGGCCACTTCGCCCGAGGGGATCACGGTACTCGATCATCCGTTGATCCGGCACAAACTCTCAATGCTCCGCCAGGTGACGACCACCTCCAAGGATTTCCGGGAGCTGGTCGGCGAGATCGCGGCGCTGATGACCTACGAGGTGACCCGGGACCTGCCCACCGAGCCGGTCACCGTCGACACCCCGCTGGAACGCACCGAGGGGGTCCAGGTCGCCGGCAACATCGCCCTGGTGCCGATCCTTCGCGCCGGGCTTGGCATGGTCGAGGGGATCCACAAGCTGATCCCCAATGCGCGGGTCGGCCACATCGGGCTCTTTCGTGATCACGAGACCCTCAAGCCCGTGTCGTACTACTTCAAGGTGCCGACGCCGGTGGCGGATCATCGCTTCCTGCTGCTCGACCCGATGCTCGCCACCGGCGGATCCGCCGTCGAGGCCGCGAGTGAACTCAAGAAGGCAGGAGCGCCGAACATCATGCTGATCTGCCTTGTCGCCGCCCCGGAGGGTGTCGCGGCCTTCCGCGCCGCGCATCCCGACGTTCCCATCTACGCTGCAGCCATCGACCGCGAGCTCAACGCCGATGGCTACATCCTGCCGGGGCTCGGCGATGCCGGCGACCGGATCTTCGGGACCCGATGACCGCCCGGACCCTGACCTTCTTCGGTGGTGCCGCGACCAGCACCGGCTCGATGATCCTGCTCGAGGCGGCCGGGGCGCGAACCCTGCTCGACGCCGGCCTCTTCGAGGGAGCCCGCGCCGAGGTGGCCAACAAGAACCGCGAGCTGCCGCTCGATCCGGGCAGGGTCGATGCGATCCTGCTGTCGCAGGCCGGGCTCAGCTATGCGGGGCGGGTGCCCCAGCTGGTGCGCCACGGTTTCGCGGGACCGATCTATGCCACGCCGGGAACCTGCGATCTCACGGCGCTGCTGCACACCGAGACCGCCATGACGCGGAGTGCCGAGGGCGAGCCGCCGTATTCCCTGGCCGACGTGGTCGCGGCCCAGGCGCGGCTGGTGGGGCAGCCCTATCACCGCGCGGTCCACCTCCGCCGCAACCTGGTCTTCGAATTCGCCGACGCCGGGCACGTGCTCGGCTCGGCATCGATCGAGCTTCGGACGGGCGAGGGAGGCTCCCACCGGATGGTGTATTCCGGCTGCCTCGGTCGTCCGGGCTCACCGCTGTTGCGCGACCCGGAGCCCCTGGGCGGGGCGGTGGACACCCTGATCATCGGCGGACCGTTCGCCCACGCCCACCATCCATCGTTCGCCGACGCCCAGCAGCACCTCGCCACGATCATCCGCGACACCGTGGCGCGCGGCGGCCAGCTCATCGTGCCGGCTTCGAGCGTCGGCCCGGTGCACGAGTTCGTCCGCGCCGTGCAGGAGCTCTGGCGCACCGACCAGATCCCGGAGATCCCGATCTGGCTCGACACCCCGGCGCCGGTGTCGCTCTCGACCGTGCTGCGGCTCCATCCCGACTCGATCCCGCGCGGCGAGGAGGCCTACACCACCTTCGGCGGGCCGTTTGACCAGGCGCTGCTGCGCCACGGCGGGGCCGAGGGGGGTCGCGAGGCGCTCGACGCCCTCACCGACCCGGCCATCATCATCGCCCCCAGCGAGATGGGCGACACCGGCCGTGCGGTCCACCACCTGCGGCGCTGCCTCGGCGACGCCCGCCACACGGTGGCCCTGCTGTCGTTCCAGGAAGAGGGGGCGCTCGGCCGCGAACTGGTCGATGGCGCGACCACCGTCAACTTCGATGGCAAGCCGGTCACCGTCGCGGCGCAGATCGAGTTGTTGCCGGCATGGAGCGGCCACGCCGACGGCGAGGAGTGGCGCAGCTGGATCCGGGGCTTCGATGGGCCGATCAAGCGCGCCTTCGTGGTGCATGGCGACGACCTCGCCCTGGCGATGATGGTGACCGTGCTTCGCGAAGAGGGAGTGCGCGACGTGATCGTTCCGCGCGAAGGGGAGTCGTTCCCCTTCTGATGTCGCCAGGCCGCCGCTGGAGCCTGCTCCTCGCGGTCGCCGCGGCCGGACTCTACCTGCTGTCGTTCATCACCGTCGTCACCGTCTCCCGACTCGACCAACGCTACGCCGCCGATGCCATCGTGGTCCTCGGCGCCGCCCAGTACAATGGGCGCCCCTCGCCGGTGCTCAAGGCCCGGCTCGACCACGCCGCCGAGCTCTATCACGAGGGGTGGGCCGACCTGATCGTGGTCACTGGCGGCATCGTGACCGGCGACCGAATGAGTGAGGCCACCGCCGGTCGCCGCTACCTGATCAACGCGGGGATCTCGCCCGACTCGATCGTCGTGCAGGCCGTGGGGCACTCGACGGCCGGGTCGATGGACGCGGTCGCCGCATGGCTGCGCGGCCAGGAGCTCAACCGGGTGATCCTGGTGAGTGACCCGTTTCACCTGGCCCGACTGCGGATCGAGGCGCGGCGCCTCGGCCTCGAGGCGTGGACCTCGCCGACCACCACCTCGCCGATCTCGTCCCGCTTCGGCACCGAGCTGCGGTACCTGCTCGTCGAGGCGGCCAAGCTCCCGGTACTCGTTGTCCGAGGATTCCTGCCATGAGCAATCGTCAGCATCACCTTCTGGGGCGCCGCCGGTCAGGTGACCGGATCGTGCCACCTTGTCGAGATGCACGGCCATCGGGTGCTGCTCGACTGCGGCCTCTTCCAGGGGCGCCACGAGGAATCGCGCCGCCTCAACGCCGAGCTGCCCTTCGACGCCCGGGCGATCGAGTCGGTCGTCCTGTCGCACGCCCACATCGACCACGCCGGTCGGCTGCCGCTGCTCGCGGCGCACCAGTACGACAACTCGATCCATGCCACGCCGGCCACCCGTGATCTCTCGGCAGTGATGCTCGCCGATGCCGCGGAGATCCAGGAGTCGGACTTCGCGTGGCTCAAGAAGAAGGGCCGTGCCGGCCCGGCCGCCGAGCCGCTGTACACGGTGGCCGACGCCACTCGGGTGCAGGAACTGATGCACGGCCACCCCTACTGCCGGCCGTTCCAGGTCGACGACACCGGCTTCCGCGCCACCTTCTTCGACGCCGGCCACATCCTGGGCAGCGCCAGCGTGGTGCTCGAGGGGGGCCGCGACGGCGATCCCCGGATCGTCTTTTCCGGCGACATCGGCCGCTGGAACCAGCCGATCATCCGCGACCCGGCACCGCCACCGGGCCCGATCGACGTGCTGATCATCGAGAGCACCTATGCGCTGCGCCAGCACCCCGACATGTCGGGCACCGAGGCCGAGCTCGGCGCGGTGGTCCGCAAGGTGGTCGGCCGCGGCGGGATCCTGCTGATCCCCTCCTTCGCCCTGGGTCGCACCCAGGAGCTGGTCTATGCCCTGCACCACCTGCTCGACTCGGGCGCCATCCCCGAGGTGCCGATCTTCATCGACTCACCACTGGCGCTCGAGGCCACCGACGTCTTCCGGCTTCACCCGGAGATCTTCGATCGTGGCGAACCGATGATCCGGGAGGGCCATGGCATCTTCGATCACCACATGGTGCGCTTCGTCCGCAGCGTCGACGAGTCGAAGCGACTCAATGGCCTCAAGGAGCCGGCGATCATCATCGCCGCCAGCGGCATGGTCACCTCGGGTCGGATCCTCCACCACCTCATCTCCCACGGTGGCGACCCCAAGAACTGCATCCTCTTCGTCGGCTACCAGGCGGCCCATACCCTGGGCCGGCGCATCAAGGAGGGCAGCCGTCCGGTCCGGATCTACGGCGAGGAGCGGGAGATCAACGCCGAGGTCGCCTCGATCGAGGGCTACTCGGCGCACGCCGACCGCGACGAGCTGCGCCGCTGGGTCCGCGAGCAGGGCGGCCCCATCCGACGGGCGTTCTGTGTCCACGGCGAGCCCGACGCGCTGGAGGGGATGCGGAAGATCCTGCTCGAGGAGGGGGTCGAGGAGGCCCAGGTCCCGAAGCACGGCGAAACCTTCGAGATCTAGGGCGACAGGCGACAAGCGACAGGCGACTCCCGGCTGAAGCGGAGTCCGGGCCGACTTGCGTAGATTGGAAGCCGGCCCCCCCGGTCGGTCACTTGTCGCCTGTCGCCTGTCGCTCTCAGAGGATCCTCGCATGAAATGGACTTCCACCCCCGGCACCGCAGCCTTGCTCCTGCTCGGCACGCTGTCGCTCGGGGCCCAGTCGGTCTCCGTCCCTGCCTCGGTGGACACCCTTCCCAACGGCCTCACGGTGATCGTGCACGAGGACCACTCGGCGCCGATCGTCATGGTCGATGTCTGGTACCACGTCGGGTCGGGGAGCGAAAAGCCGGGACGGACCGGCTTCGCGCACCTCTTCGAGCACCTGATGTTCATGGGTTCGGAGCACGCGCCGTATCCGACCTTCGACCGGTTGCTCGAGTCGGCCGGGGCCAACAACAACGGCTCGACCACCGAGGACCGCACCAACTACTACGAGACCGGCCCGAAGTCGGCGCTGGCGCTGATGCTCTGGCTCGAGGCCGACCGGATGGGTTGGCTGCTGCCGACGATGGACGCTCCCAAGGTCGACGCCCAACGCGACATCGTGAAGAACGAGCGACGCCAGCGGGTTGACAACCAGCCCTACGGCAAGGTCACCGACGTGCTGCCGGGGCTGCTCTACCCCGCGGGGCACCCCTACTCGTGGCCGGTGATCGGCTCGATGGCGGATCTCAGCGCGGCGTCGCTCGAGGACGTCAAGAACTTCTTCCGGACCTGGTACGCGCCCAACAATGCCTCGCTGGTGGTGGCCGGCGACGTGACCCGTGCCGAGGTGCTCGCGATGGCGCGGCGCTATTTCGGCGCCATCCCGCGCGGCCCGAAGATCACCTACCCGACGCCAAGCCAGCCGACGATGACACACGACACCCTGGTGCGGCTCGAGGATCGGGTCCAGCTGGCCCGGCTCTACTATGTGTTCCCGACCGTCCGCGCCTGGGCGCCCGACGATGCCGCGCTGCAGGTGGCGGCGCAGATCCTCACCGGATCGAAGAACTCGCGGCTCACCAAGCGACTGCAGTACGACGATCAGTCGGTGGCGTTCGTCTTCGCCGGCCCCGACGACAAGAAGCTGGCCGGCGACTTCAGCGTCGTCGCCCAGGCCAAGCCCGGCGTGGCGCTGCCGGGGATCCAGCGAGCCATCGACGAGGAGTTGCGGCGGCTGGCGAGCGACGGCCCCACCGAGCGCGAGATGGAGCAGGCCCACAACGTGATCGAATCGGAATTCCTGCAGCGGATCCAGACGGTGGCCGGCAAGGCGGATCAGCTCAACAGCTACTACTACGAGACGGGACAGCCCAATGCGTTCCAGCGCGACCTCGACCGGCTCAAGGCCGTGACCGCCGACGACGTCAAGCGGGTGGTGGCCAAGTATCTCACGGGCCCCCGCGCGATCATCAGCGTGGTGCCCGACGGCAAGGACGAACTCGCCGCCACCCGACGGGAGGTGACGCCATGATGGAGCGCATCGCGATTCTCGACCCGCCACCTGCTGCCGCCTCGCTTGCGAGGCGGTCGAGGCCTGCATTTCATGGAACCTCTGTGTGAACCCGAGCATCAGCCGCGCCGCCAGCGACGTGGCGGCATCCTCCTCGCCGCTCTCCTCGCCGCGCCGATCGCCCTCGCGGCCCAGGTCACCACGCCGCCGCCGCTGGCCCCGGCGCCGCGGCTCACGCTCCCCACGGTCGACACCACCCATCTCGCCAATGGCCTCACCATCCTCACCTCGCGCAACGCCGAGGTGCCGCTGGTGAGCGGCCGGCTGATCATCGAGGGCGGCGCCCGGGTCGACGACGCCCCTGCCGGACTGGCGACCTTCACCGCCGGGATGCTCGATGAGGGCGCCGCCGGGATGACCGGACTCCAGCTCGCCGAGGCGGTCGACTTCCTCGGTGCGTCGCTCAACACCGGCGCCGGGTGGGACAACTTCACCGTATCGGTGAGCGCACCGAAGCGGACCTTCGACAAGGCGATGGGGTTGCTGGCCGACGTGGTCCTCGAGCCGACCTTCGCCAGCGCCGACGTGGCCCGTGAACGCTCGGCGCGCCAGTCCGCGCTGCTCTCCGCCCGCGACAATCCCAATCAGGTTGCCAGTCGGGTGCTGATGCGCAACATCTTCCCGGCGGGCCACCCCTATCACGACAACCTGAGCGGCGACTCGACCACCACCGCCGCACTCGACTCCGCCGAGGTGCGCGACTTCTGGACCCGGGCCGCCGATCCGGCCAGGGCCACGCTGATCCTCACCGGCGACGTCACTCCCGCCGAGGCTCGCCAGTGGGCCCAGGCGCACCTCGGCAGCTGGAAGGCCCCGGCCGATCCGCTGGTCGAGATCACCCCGGCCGACGTGGCCGCGCCGCCGCGGCCCGCCACCCGGGTGATCCTGGTCGACAAGCCCGATGCGCCCCAGTCGGTGATCGTGATCGGCGCGCCCGGCGTGGACCGCCACAACCCGGACTATCCGGCGATCGAGATCATGAACACGATCCTCGGCGGGTCGTTCTCGTCGCGGCTCAACGACATCCTCCGCGAGCAACGCGGCTACAGCTACGGGGCCGGCTCGAGGTTCGCCTGGAGGCCAATCCCGAGCAACTTCACCGCCTCATCGCAGGTGCGCACCAACGTCACCGATTCCTCGCTGGCGGTCTTCTTCCACGAGTTCAAGCGGATCCGCGACGAACCGGTCGACTCGGTGGAGTTGGCGCGGGCGCGCAACTACGTGGTGCTCGGGGCGCTGGGCGACTACGAAACCGCCGGGCAGGTGGCCGGCGCGATCGCCGGCGCACTGGAGTTCGGCTTCCCGCTGTCGCGCACCGCCGACGAACTCGCCGCGATGAATCGCGTCAGCGGCGCCGACGTGCAGCGGGTCGCCCGCAAGTACCTCGATCCGGCCCACCTGACCGTGGTCGTGGTCGGCGACATCAAGACGATCCGGCCCGGCATCGAGGCGCTCGGCCTCGGGCCGATCGAGGTGCAGGAATACTGACGAGATACGAGGTACGAGGTACGAGATACGAGGTTCCACTGCGAGGGCCGGCAACTTCTGGAGCTGCCGGCCTTCGTCGTATCTCGTACCTCGTATCTCGTACCTCGTATCTCGTACCTCGTACTCCGTCTATCCTTCACCGATGACCCTCCTCTCCACTCGCCGTGTCTTCACCGGTCGCGTCGTGTCGCTCGACGTCGACCGGGTCCGCTTTCCCAACGGCAACGAGGGTGAGCTCGAGATGCTGCGGCATCCCGGCGCCAGCGCTGTGGTGCCGTTTCTCGACCCGCCCGACGGCGACAATCCGCGGGTGCTGCTGATCCACCAGTTCCGCCACGCCACCGACGGCTGGCTCTGGGAGATTCCCGCCGGGCGGCGCGACGGCGACGAGGAACCAATCGAGACCGCCCGCCGCGAGCTCGCCGAGGAAACCGGCTACCGCGCCGGCCGGATCGCGCCGCTGCTCTCGATCTGGACCACCCCGGGCTTCACCGACGAACGGATCCACCTCTTCACCGCCAGCGAGCTCACCCCCGGGCCGACCGACCAGGAGGGCGACGAGGTGCTTGAGATCCACGCCATCCGCTGGAACGAGGCGATCCAGATGGTGCAGGATGGAACAATTGACGACGCCAAGACGGTGATTGCCCTGCTCGCCATCGAGGCGCGGTTGTCCAGCTTTGTGCAATCGGGAGGGTGACGATAGGATTTTACTACCCGACGCGGGGTGCCACGCCGGCCCGCCGGATTGTTGGCGAGCGACGGCCCCCCGGCAACAGCACGAGCCCGGTTGCCGGACTGACCCGCGAGATGGGCGCGAAAGGCAGGATCACGTGTCTTCTACCGTGCCTTCCGACGCGTCGACACCACGGTCCAGCGCGAGGCAACCCCTACGCGTCACCGGTGTCGGAGCGCACGAACAGTGACAATGCCCGCCTGGTGGCGGCGCATCTTGCAGGAGATGGAACCGCTTTCCCCGCGTTGGTGCGGCGCTATCGCACCCGGCTGCTGGCGTTTGTCTATCGAATGATCGGCGACGCCGAGCGCTCGGAGGATCTCGTCCAGGAGACCTTCGTCCGTGTGCACCGACACCTCCATCGCTTCGATCCGAGCCGGAAGTTCTCGACCTGGATCTACACCATCGCGTCGAACCTGGCGAAGAACGAGTTGCGCAACCGGTCACGGTCGCCGCTGGTCTTCCTGGAGTCGTCGAAGGCCCCCGGCGTCGATGTCCGACCGCTCGAGATGGAGGACTTGCGGCAGGCTCCCGACCGGCTCTACCGACATCGGCGGCTGTACCAGCTCGTCCGCGAGGTGGCCGAGGCGCTTCCCGAGCACCAGCGGACGGTGTTCGTGCTTCGCGAACTCGAGGGGAAGACGTATGAGGAGATCGCGCGCGAGACCGACACCAACCTCGGGACCGTGAAGTCGCGGCTCAACCGGGCCAGGACGGCGTTCGCGGCGATGATCAAGCCGAAGCTGGAGTAGACGGAGGACGGAACGACGGTGGACGGAGAACGGAGCTGGCCTCCGCTCGCTCTCCGTCCTCCGTCGTTCCGTCCTCCGTCATCTTGTAGATTCCCCCCATGCCGCGACCGATCACCCCCGACCAGCTCGCTTCGCGCCTCGCGAAGGGGCCAGCGCCGGTCTATTACCTCCACGGCGCGGAGGCGATCCTCAAGGACGCGGCACTGGACCGGCTGGTCACCACCCTGCTCGATCCGTCGCTGCGCGACTTCAATCTCGACCTCCTGAGCGCCCAGCAGTTGGCCCCCGACCAGCTCGCCGGAGCCTGCGCCACGCTGCCGATGATGGCCGATCGGCGGGTGGTGGTGCTGCGCGACGTCGAGGCGTGGAAGCGGAAGTCCAAGGCGAAGCAGGTCGCCATCGACTATCTGGCACACCCCTCGCCCGAGACGGTCTTGGTGCTGGTGCAGGGCGATGCCAAGGACGCCGATGCCGACCTCGCCGCCCAGGCGGTCGCGGTCGACTGCGGCACCCCGGTGGGCGAGGCGCTCGAGCGCTGGCTCGACGACAGGCTGAGCGCCGCCGGTGTGGCCCTCGATCCCGACGCCCGCGAGCACCTGCTGCGGGCCACCGCAGGCAGTCTCGGCCTCCTCGCCGCGGAGTGCGACAAGCTTGCCGGGCTGGGTGGCGAGGCGTCGATCGACCGCGACACCGTGGCCGCCCTGGTGGGGATCCGCTACGGCGAGACGGTCGACGACTGGCGCGACGCGGTGCTCGGCGACGATCTCGACCGGGCCGTTGCGATTCTCCCCGGAGTCCTCGGCCAGAGCGGCGTCTCCGGGGTGCGGCTGCTGCTCACCCTGGGCGGTTCGCTCCTCGCCCTGCAGTGGGCCCGGGCCACCGCGCGGAGCCGGCGTATCCGGGGCCGGTCGCTCTCGCAGGCGCTGCTCAGGGAGTGTCTCTATCCGAGCCGGCCGCTGGTCGGCAACTACCAGTCCTTCGCCTCCCTGGTGGCCAAGGTGGTGGCCGAGTGGCCACTGGCCAGAACCGCCGCCGCGGTGCGTGCGACCCTGGCCGCCGACGTCGCCCTGAAGAGCACCACGATCTCCAACGAGGAGGGGATCCTGACCGACCTCGTCCTCACCCTGGCCGCCTCGAAGACCCGGAAGGCCGCATGACCCGTTCGTTCGTTGTCGCCGTCGCCTCGCTGCTGCTCCTTGCCCCGACCGCGGCCAGGGCCCAGGAGTCGACCTTCCCGACCTCGCCCCGCTTCGTGGAGATCATCCGCCTGGCGCAGGATGGTCGCGGCGACTCGGCCCGGGCGATGATCGGCCACATCATCGACACCACCCCCGAGGGCGACCCGTCGTACCCGGAGGCGCTCTACACGGCGGCGACGATCGCCGCGTCGGGCAGTGAGGCGCGACTGCTCTTCTCGCGCGTCGCGGTGGAGTATTCGCAGTCGATCTGGGCCGACAAGGCGCTGCTCCGCCTCGCGCAACTCGACTACGGCACTGGCGACACCGAGGGGGCGGTCAACCGGGTCCGCCGGTTGATGACCGACTATCCCACGTCGTCGGTGCTGGCGAGCGCAGCGTTGTGGGGTGCGCGGGCCGCGTTCGAGCGGCGCGAATACAACATCGGCTGCCCGTGGGTCACCAGGGGACTCGATCAGGCCGGTGACAACGTGGAACTCCGCAACCAGCTCGAGTTCATGCGACGGCGCTGTGTCTCGGGTGGCGGCGTGGACCTGGTGCCGGCCCCGGCGACCGACACCGCGGAGGCGGCGCCGCCACCGGTGCTCAAGACACCCGAGCGCCGGCCGATCGACAGCGTCGAGGTCAAGCGTCCGGCGGAGATGCCACCGCCGCCGCCGGCAGTGGTGCCCACCCCGGCACCGTCCCCGGCACCGCCGCCGGCCGCCGCACAACCTGCCAGTCCGTGGCGAGTGCAGGTGGCGGCCCTCAGCGACCCCACGGCGATGACTCGGGTCGAGGGCATCATCCGGCGGATGGGACTCACGCCGTACCGGGTCGACGGTCCCAACGGTCTCACCAAGCTGCAGGCCGGGCCGTTTGCCACCCGCGAGGCGGCCAACGCCCGCCTCGACGAGCTGACCAAGGCGATCGGCGGACGACCCTACGTGACCCGGGCGCCGTAGCGAAACGGCCGGGAGCGGCACCGCTCCCGCCTACGGCTGCACGGGGACAGCCCTCCCGTGCAGCCCGTCGCTCACGATCACGTCGAGCAGGTGACCGCTTCGCGGCAGCCTCAGGACACCATTGCTCCCGAACCCGACCACCTCGCCGGTCGAGCGATCGCGCACCATCACCCCCGGATAGCTCCCGGCCGACCAGGTCAGGACCCGTGACGATCCCTCGGTCCGCAGCGCGACCACCGGAGACTCGCGGAGCGCCGCCGCGCCGGTGCCGCTCACCACGACCTGATGCCCGGCGACGGTCACCCGCAGCCTGGCGAGTCGGTCCTGGATCGCGGGCGCGGCCGACACCGCCACCGCGAACATCGCCGCACCCTCAGGGCCGTCGGTCATCTGCTGCGACTCCAGCGGTGCGCTGAAGAGCACCACACCGTCGGCATCGAGGCCCTCGATCCGACCGTTCGGGTGCGTCACCGCGGCGGGCACGGCCCGGTCGAGTGGGAAGACCGGTTGCACGTCGATCGACCCGTCGTGGCGCAGCTGTCCACTGATCAGCAGCCCCGGGCCTCCCGTGTGTGCTGCCGCCGTGGGCACCCGCTCCGAGAGGATCCGGTAGGCGAGTGCGCGGCGGAAATCGTAGTCGCTGACCCACACGCCGGTACCCGACGGAGCAATACGACATCACGTCGGGCGTGCGCGCGGCATAGCCGTGGCCCGTGCCGGCATCGTATCCCCAGACCCCGATGCTCCCATCGGGATACGGATAGTTCGGATCGAGGTCGACGGTCACGCCGCACGGCGCATGCAAGAGATTCAGCGTGTGACCGACCTCGTGGGTGGCCCGTTCGGCCGTGCTGGACCAGTACTCGCCGCCCTGGTGGATCCAGACCGCCAGATGGCCTCCGCCCTGACCACCGTGGTTCCACGTGAGCACCTGCGAACCCTGGTATCTCAATTCCGGCACCAGGCCATAGTAGGAGCGGTCCGCCGCTGCTTCGGCGATCTGTACCCGGAGGATATCGAGGCCCACCGCCTCCATGAGTGCCTGTCCCGGGCGGACCGGGTCGGTGTGCACCTGTCCCGAGAGCTGTCATGAGACGGGAGAGGTGGAGACCATCGGCAGCATTCGCTTGAACGCCGTGTCGTACCGCGCCACGTCCTCCGGACCCAGGGTGATCGATCCCAGTCCCTCCTGCAGGGCCACCGGGACGAAGGTCGCCCGGAGGGGCGGCAGCTGCACCGGAGCGCCGAGCACCAACCGGTGGTCGCGCGGCCAGCGGTTGTCGAATTCATCCGCCTCTGCCAGTTCACCGTCCGGATCGACGATCGCCCGGAGCGACACGTCGCGGAGATCGATGGTGGCAGGCAGCAGGAAGTTGACCGAGGTGGCGAGTTCGTCGGTCCGCCCCGGCGGCAGGGTCGGCGCGGTCATCCCGATCATGGTGGTGTCGAGCACGTCGTGACGGAAGAGCTCGAGCGCGACCGGACGAGACGCCTGCGTGGAGGGGTTCCCAGTGACCCACACCCGCACCAACGTCGGTTTGCCAGCCACGGCGACGGCGACGAGGGTGAGATGATTGCCGACTGGCAGGCGATCGGTCACCGGCGTGACGGTGATCGAGGCGACCCTGGTTCGCGGCGTGGGATTGGTCGCGCTCCCGCATCCTGCGAGTACCATGACCAGGAAACACCAGCGCATCGAGGTGCCGCTCGAACGGGGGCATCCATCACTCCGGAATCGGGGTCGGGGGGGGTCGACCCGCCGACTCCGGTGGAGGCTGGATCGTCACGCGGGCCGATGTTGGAATCGTGTCAGCGCCGGGGGCTGCACTCGGCAACCCGGTGGCGAGACGTCGGGCTCGCGAGTATCAGTTGCAGGCTGGAGCAGGCCGCCGACGGCCCGACCCCTGGAGACTCTTCATGCGCACCCCCGTGATCCTGCTCGCGCTGCTTTGCCTGGCCTCCGCTCGAATCGCTGCCCAGCGGTCCCACCATGTCGAGAGCGACTTCGGTGGCGGGACCATCCGGATCGCGTATGACCGTCCGGTCGAGCCCCGCGGTGAGCGGATCGACGCCCTGTTCCGTGCGCGCGCTGGCTGGCCCCTCGGCGGCAAGCCGGGCGCCCTGCTGGTTCACCACGACCCGGTACGTGATCGCCCACCGGGTCCTCGAGCCGGCACGCTACGAGATGCGACTCTCCCGCGACACCCTCGCCACCTGGTTGGTGCTCGTGCCGATCCGGGGCGGCGAGTCCGGGCGCCACGACGACTCGACGACCCGGTTCTCGCTGATGGAGGGGCCGCTGTACACCGTTGTCGATTCGCTCGACATCCACATCGACATCGGTGAGGAAACCGCGGAGACGATCGTCTTCGGCTATGACACGGCCCACCGGAAGACCATCGACCGTTACTCCATCAGCACCGAACGAAATCCGCCCAACCGCCGCCTGACGATCGATTGGGGACGTCGGCGATGGACGCTGTCGATCACCACCCCCGAGGACTGAGGTCCCACTCGCGACCCGTGGCCCCCCCCACGTCTCACTGCTCAGGACTAAATTCTCCCCGTGTCCGACACCCCGCTCCTGGCCCAGTACCGCGAGATCAAGGCGCGCCACACCGACGCGATCCTCTTCTTCCGGATGGGCGACTTCTACGAGATGTTCTACGACGACGCCCAGGTGGCGTCGCGGGTGCTCGGCATCACCCTCACTGCCCGCGGCGACGGTGTGCCGCTGGCCGGGGTGCCGGTCAAGGCGGCGGCCGGCTACCTGCGACAGTTCGTCGCCGCCGGCCATCGGGTCGCCATCTGCGAGCAGGTCGAGGATCCCAAGGCCGCCAAGGGGATCGTCAAGCGCGCGGTGATCGAGACGATCACGCCGGGCGCCTTCCTCGACGACGAGTACGTGGCCGGTTCGCGCAACAACTGGCTGGTGGCGGTGGCCGGCGACGGGCTGGCGGCGATCGATCTCTCCACCGGCGAGTTCATCCTCGAGCGCCCCGGCAGCGAGGCCCTCGCCGAGGCGATCGGCCGACTGGGACCGGCGGAGATCGTCCTCCCCGACGAGGCGCCCGAGCCACCGGCCGACGCCGGGGTGCTGCGGACCCGGCGCGAGGGATGGGAATTCGACCCCGACCTCGCGCGCGAGGAGCTGGCGCGCCGGCTCGGCCTCGCCTCGCTCGACGGTCTCGGCCTCGAGCCTGGCGACGCCCCGGCGATCGGCGCCGCCGGCGCCCTGCTCCGCTACATCGGCGAGCTGCAGCCATCGGGCCTGCCGCATCTCCGGCGCCCAGTGGTGCGGCGCAGCGACGAGCTCTGCTGGGTCGACGAGATGACCCGCCGCAACCTCGAGCTGGTGGAACCGCTCCGGGCCGGCGCCAAGGGCATCACCCTGGTCGAGACACTCGACCGCACCATGACCCCGATGGGCGCCCGCCTGCTCAGGCAGTGGGTCACCTCGCCGCTCCGCCGGGTCGAGCGGATCACCGCCCGTCACGACGCGGTGACCACCCTGCTCGATGCATCACGGCTCCGCGCCCGGCTTCGCGAGGCGCTCGACGGGGTGCGCGACGTGGAGCGGCTCGCCGCCCGCGCCGCCGCCGGCCGCGCCAATCCGCGCGAGCTGGGTGCGCTGCGCGATTCGTTCGCGCGGATCCCGGCCCTCTCCGAGGTCATCACGGAGCTGGCCGCCGAGACCGCTGCCGGATCGCTTGCGACCCGGCCGAGCTCTCCGAATGGGCCGGAAGCGGGTACGCCGGAATCGGCCACGCCGGAAGCGGCGCGGCAGCGTGGCCTCCTCGCCCACGCCACCACCCTCGATCCCCTCGACGACCTCCGCGAGCTGCTCACCGCCGGGCTCACCGAGCGTCCGCCGGTCGCGCTCGCCGACGGCGACGTGATCGCTCAGGGCCACGACGCCGAACTCGACGAGCTGCGTCACCTGCGCGATCACGGCAAGCAGGCGCTGGCGGGCATCCAGCAGCGCGAGCGCGAGCGCACCGGGATCGGCTCGCTCAAGGTCGGCTTCAACAAGGTCTTCGGCTACTACCTCGAGGTGACCAAGGCCAACCAGGCGATGGTCCCCGACGACTACGAGCGCCGCCAGACCCTCACCAACGCCGAGCGCTATGTCACCCCGGAACTCAAGGAGTACGAGGCCAAGGTCCTCGGCGCCGAGGACCGGATCGGGACGCGCGAGGCGGAGCTGTTCGGCGCGCTCCGCGACACCGTCGGCGCGGCGATCACCCGGATCCAGGGCACCGCCGCGCTGCTGGCGCGCCTCGACGTGCTCGCCTCGCTCGCCGAGGTCGCCTCGACCGAGCGGTGGGTGCGTCCCGAGCTGCACGACGGGCTGGAACTCACGCTCCAGGCCTCGCGCCATCCGGTGATCGAACGGATGATGCCGCGGGAGAAGTTCGTCCCCAACGACGTGCGGTTCGACGACGCGATCCGGGTGCTGCTGGTCACCGGCCCCAACATGGCCGGCAAGAGCACCATCCTCCGGCAGATCGGTCTCTGCGTGCTGCTGGCGCAGATGGGCGCGTTCGTGCCCGCCGAGCGGGCCCGGATCGGGGTGATCGACCGGCTCTTCACGCGCGTGGGCGCCAGCGACAACCTGGCCCGGGGACAGTCGACCTTCATGGTCGAGATGAGCGAGACCAGCGCCATCCTCCACAACGCCACCGAGCGCTCGCTGGTGTTGCTCGACGAGATCGGCCGCGGCACCAGCACCTACGACGGCGTCGCGATCGCGTGGGCGGTGACCGAGCACCTCCACGACCGGATCGGCTGCCGAACGATGTTCGCCACCCACTATCACGAGCTGATGCAGCTCCCGGAGACACTCCAGCACGCCCGCAACTGCAACGTGGCAGTGAAGGAGACCGGCCAGGGAATCGTGTTCCTGCACCGCCTCGAACCGGGCGGCACCGACCGGAGCTACGGCATCCATGTGGGCGAACTCGCCGGCCTCCCCGGCTCGGTCGTCGATCGGGCCCGCGAGGTGCTCGGCACCCTGGAGACCGGCCACCGGATGGTGCCCGGTGAGCCGCCAGCCGATCCGGACCCGGCCCAGCCGACCTTGTTCGACACCGTCATCCCGAGCGGCCGCGAAGCGGGCGCGAAGCGACCTCCCTCCCCCGCACCAGCCCCGGACCCCCTCCACCAGCGGCTCAAGTCGCTCGACACCGACCGGATGACCCCGCTCGAGGCGTTGCAGGAACTGGCCAGACTCCGGGGAGATCTCCCAGAGGAGTGAGCCGTCTGGCCGCCAGGCTGCGCGTGTCTGGGTAACTACCCAAACCAAGGGGTGCACCCACCATGTCGCGAGCCCTCGCCACCGCGATCGTTCCCTGCTTTCTCATCGCCTGTGGGGGGGCCAGCCCACCGTCGAGCTCGACCCCCCCGCCGCCGCCGCCCGCGCCGACTCCGCACTCGGTGTCCGTGAGCCCAGCCACCCTGGCGCTCGAGGTCGGCCAAGGCGGCAACCTCTCGGCCACGGTGCGCGACGCCGACGACGCCACGATCTCGGCCACGGTGACCTGGAGCAGCAGTTCGCCGGCGACCGCCACGGTGAGTTCGTCGGGCCGGGTGACCGGTGTGGCCCAGGGCACGGCGGTGATCACGGCGAAGGCCGGCACCGTCCAGGCCACCGCCAACGTGACCGTGAGTCCGGTGCCGGTGGCGAGCGTGACCCTTGGCTCGGCACCACCCGAACTGGAGATCGGCAACCCGTTCACGCTGGTGGCCACCACGCGGTCCGCCGCCGGCGGAACCCTGACGGGCCGCACCGTCACATGGGCCAGCAGCAACCAGGGGATCGCCACCGTTGGTGCCAACGGCATCGTGAGCGGCGTGGCATCGGGCACCGTCACAATCACCGCGATGTCTGAGGGCAAGTCTGCATCGGCCACCTTCACGGTCGACAGCAGAGATGCACTCCTCGCGGCGATCCTCGATTCGATCCGGACCGCCTACAACACGCCAGCTCTCGGGGCGGCCATCACCACGCGGAGTGCCCTCTTCGGTGTCGCCGCCGCCGGCAAGCGGCGGATGTCACTCCCCGAGATGGCGACCGTCAATGACCTCTGGCACATCGGCTCGAACCTGAAGGCGATCACGGCGCATGTCGCAGCCATCGCGGTCGAGGCCGGCGCCATCACCTGGAACACCACGCTGGCCCAGGCCTATCCCGAATTCGCCGGCACCATGCTCCCCGCATACCAGAATGTCACGCTGCGGATGCTGCTCGGCCACATCGGCGGGATCGCCCCCAACGTGGAGGACCAGAACATCCCGGGGACCGGTACCCTGCCAGAGCAGCGGGCCAACATCGCCGGATGGGCCACCAGCATCGCCCCGATCGGGCCGATCGGACAGTACAGCTACTCCAACGTCGGCTTCATGATCGCGGCCAACATGGTCGAGCGCGCGATGGGGACCACCTGGGAGTCGGTGATGCAGACCACGCTGCTGGGACCGCTCGGCATCACCGAGTTCGGCTGGGGGGCAGCCCCGTGGCAGCAGAACCAGAATCCGATCGGCCACAAGTGGACCGCGGGGAGCTGGATCGAGAACGCCTCGGACAATCCTCCCTATCACTCGGCTGCGGGTCGCGCCCACTTGTCGCTCACGGCCTGGGCTCGGATGATGCAGGAGATCCTGCAAGCCGACCAGGGCACGTCGCCGCTGGTCGGACAGGCGAACGCCAGGGTGGTGACCACGGCCATCGCACCAAACGGCTACGCCGGCGGATGGTCCACGATCACGGCACCGTGGTCACAGGGCCGTGGGTTGACGCACGACGGCTCCAACACCTGGCACTGGAGCACCGCGCAGGTCGCGCTCGATCGGGGCGCGGCGATCGTCGCGGTGACCAACTTCACCGAGCCGGCCGGGACCCGGCATATCGACGCGGTCAACGCCACCCTGGCTCGGCTCTGGACCTACTTCACCGACCACGGCGGCTAAGGCCACCGGGGGAAGCCTGCGGTGGAGGGGAGTAGCGCCCCCCCGCCCTCCATTCTCCGTTCTCCGTTCTCCGTTCTCCGTTCTCCGTTCTCCCCCATAGGGGAATCCCTCTCACGGCGATTCCCGGCGATCCCTAGCTTCACGAACAAGGCATCGATCTTCCCGGGCGAGCCAGTGTTTGACCGGTATTGTGTTGTGTCGGTGCCAGTTCGACGGGAGCGCTGGTGGACTTCGAGCGCCTGATCGAGACCGAGCAACGGAACGACGACCTCCTGCAGCGGGTGCGCGAGGAGGCCGCCGAGCTTCGTCGCGCCGCCCAGCTCGATGCCGAACACCGCCGGGCTGCGGCCAGCAGTGAGCTCGCCGGGGCCGTCGCCGCCGCCCGCAGTCGCCTCGCCATCCGCCGCGACGCGTCGCTGACCGAGATTCGGGCCGGGGCCACAGCCGCGGCGGCCCGATTCGACGCCGTCGCCGAGGAGCGACTCGCCGCGGTGGTGACCGCCCTGCTGGCCGACCTGCTCGAGCCCGGCTCGACGCCATGATCCTCGCGATGTCGAAGGCCAGGATCCTCGGCCCCCGGGGTCAGCTACCAGAAGTCCTCACGGCACTGCAGGACATCGCCTTGCTGCACCTGTCGGCCCCGGAGACCGGGACCCCGGTCGAGCCGGTCGCGCTCGACACGGACCAGCAACGTGATCGCGACCGGCTGCGCGCCTCCCTCGACGACGTCGAGGAGTCGCTTGCCTCGCTTGCCTGCGGGAGCGGCGTGCCGGCCCCGCCACCGACCCCGGTCACGGTCAGCGACCTGGCCAGATGGACCCGGCTTGCCGACCGGGTCCGCCGCGAGACGCGCCAGCTTGCCACCCATCGCGCCGAGCTGCACGACGAGCAGGCGCTGATCCTCAAGTATCAGCACTTCTTCTCGGCCTTCCGTGAACTGATGGAGAGTGAGACGCAGTGGGCGAACGCCACGGCGTATCACGTGCTGCTCAAGCACGGCGACCAGGGAACCATCGCCACCCTGCGCAGCTCACTCGCGGCAGTGATCGGCGACGCCTTCCAGCTCTACAGCCAGTTGCTCCCCTCGGGAGAGACCGCAGTGCTGGTTGTCGTCTCCGGACAGGCGGCGGGTCGGGTGGAGGAACTACTCGCCGAGGCGCGGGTGCACGAGATGCCGGTGCCCGAGGCGTTCGGGGGATCGTCGCTCACCGAAGCCATCCCCCGGATGCTCACCCGCCTCGGCGAGATCCCCGGCCAACTGGCGGCGATCGACGCGCGACGCGACGCACTGGCCCGCGACCACGGTGCCGAGCTGCGCCGAGCCCGGCTGGCCTTGCACGACGAGTTGCAGCGCTTCGAGGCCCTGCCGCTCTCCGGGGCGACACACCGCGCCTTCGTGGTCGAGGGATGGGTGCCGACCCGGGCGTGGCACGACCTCGAGCAGGGACTGCGCCAGCGCTGCGGCGACGAGGTGGTGCTGACCGAGGTGGCGCGCGAGGACTGGGCCGCCACCGGTGCCCCGGTGGTCCTCGCCAACCCACGCATGCTGCGTCCGTTCGAGGCGCTGATCCGCCTGATGCCGCTTCCCACCTACGGCTCGATCGACCCCACGCCGTTCGTGGCGGTCTTCTTCCCGGCGTTCTTCGGGCTGATGGTCGGCGACATCGGCTACGGAGTGATCCTCGCGATACTGGGACTGGTGCTCCATCATCGCTCCCGCCCGGGGACCATCTGGCACGACGTGGCAGAGATCATCGGGCCGTGTGCCGCGGCCGCGATCCTGGCCGGCGCGCTCTTCGGCGAGCTGTTCGGCGACCTCGGCACCCGGTGGCTGGGCCTCCACCCACTGCTGTTCAGCCGGGAGGAGGCGATCGTCCCCTTCCTCCTCCTCACCATCGCGCTCGGCGTGGTGCAGATCCTCCTGGGGCTCATCCTCGGCGCGATCAGCGCCCGGCGTCATCCGCGCCAGGCGGCCTCGCGCGGACTCTCCGCGGTGATGGTGGTGCTGGTGGTGGTGGCGATGCTCGCGGCGGTGGACCTGCTTCCTGCGGCGTTCTTCACCCCGATGGTGATCGCGCTGCTGGTGGCCTTCCCGGTGCTGATCGCGCTCGAGGGCCTGGTGGCGATGATCGAGTTGCTCACCACCTTCGGCAACATCCTCTCCTACACCCGCATCATGGCGCTCGGCATCGCGTCGGTGATGCTCGCCGTGGTGGCCAACCAGATGGTCGGCGCCATGGGCAGCATCGCGGTCGGGGTGCTCTTCGCGCTGCTGTTCCACCTCGTGAACTTCGCGATCGCGATGTTCTCGCCGACGATCCACGCCCTGCGGCTCCACTATGTGGAGTTCTTCGGGAAGTTCTACTCCCCCGGCGGCCTCAGGTACCAGCCGTTCGGGCACTGGACGCGCACGGCCAACCCGGTCGGCGCCACCCCACATCCTGCGAGGCACACCCCATGGACTACGCCCTGATCGCCCTCGCGGCCGCGGTGGCTGTCGCCATTCCCGCGCTCGCCACCGCCTGGGCCCAGTCGCGCATCGGGCCGGCAATCGCGGCCTCGATGGCCGAGAAGCCGGAACTCTCGACGACCGCGATCCTGATGATCGCCATTCCCGAGACGATGGTGATCCTCGGCTTCGTGGTGTCGATGGTGATCCTGGTTCGCGGCGGCTGAGGGCCGTCGCCCGATGCCGCTTGACCAGCTGCTTGCCGCCCTCGAGCGCGAGGCGCGCGAGGAGGCCGACCAGGTGCTCGCCGAAGCCCGCGCCGACGCGGAGCGCATCGACGCGACGGTGAGCCGCGAGCTGGCCAACGAGCGCGACGCCTCGCTGGGCATGCTCGAACGCGACCTCGAGGCGGAACTGGAGGCCGAGCTCTCCACCGCCCGGCTCGCGGCGCGCCGCGAGGTGCTGCTCGCCCGCGAGCGGTTGCTCGAGCGACTCTTCACCATGCTGGGGCAGCGGATCGCCACCCAACCCGACGATCCGCGGTACCGGACCGGGCTCGCCTCCCGGGTGACCGCCGCCCTCGCCTGCTTCGAGCCCGGAGCGGCGCTGGAGCTCCGGGCCGCACCGACGATGGCCACGCAGATCTCGACCGACGGAGTGGTTCCCGACACGGTGGCGGTGGTGCCCGACACCTCGATCGGCACCGGGTTCAGGGTCACCACGTCCGACGGCACGATCGAGGTGGTCGACACCCTCGAGTCACGGATCGACGCGCAACGCGTCCTGCTCGCGCGCCGAGCCCTCGCGGTCCTGGAGATCGGGCCATGAGCCCGGTCTGGGACGACGTGAACGCACGGGTCCATGGTCTCGCCGGCCACCTGCTCGACCCCGACGAGCTCGACCAGCTCGCGCATGCATCGAGTCTCGGCGCCCTCGCCGTCTCGCTTCGGCAGCACGGGGTGATGGTCGCCGAGTCGGCGCTGCCACCCGGCGCCTTCGACCTCGAACTCGCGATCCGACGCTGGGCCGCCAACGCATTGGCGATCCTGGCGCGCTGGGCCGGTCCGCGCTCGGCCGCCCTCCCCTTCGTGTTCGCCGACGAGGACCGCCGCAGCATCCGGGCGCTGCTCCGCGGCGCGGTGCAGCGTGCCCCCGCACCGGAGCGCCTCGCGGGACTGATCCCCACCCCGGATCTTCCCGAGAGGGCACTCGAGGAGTTGGCCGCCTCGCCCACCGTGGCGCGCGTGGTGGCCCACCTTGTCGTCTGGCGCCACCCGTTGGCGCCGATGCTGCTCGACCCGGCGTCCACGGCCAACCCGGACCTCCTTGCGATCGAAGCCGCACTCGGTCGCGCGGCCGCCGGGCACGCGCTCCAGGCCGCGAGTCGGGCGGGTGACCGGCGGGTGCGGCGCTTCGTGATCGAGAGCATCGACCTCGACAACGCCGTGACCGCGCTCGCGCTGGCGCAGGAGGCCACCGACGTGCGCCCTCGCGACCTCTTCGTTCCGGGTGGCGATCGCGTCACGATCGTCGCGTTCGAGGAAGCGGTGGTGACTGGCAACACGGCCGCCGCCGCGAAGCGGCTTGCCACGGCACTTGCCGACGCACCGTGCGCCGAGCTCCTTGGCCCCGTGATTGGTTCGCTCGCCGGCCTCGAGGACGAACTGCTGCGTTGCCGACTGCGTCATCTCACGCGCACCACCCGGATCGACCCACTCGGCGCCCTGACGGTGATCCGCTTCGCACTGCAGCTGCGACTCCAGGTGCGCGAGCTCTGCCGTGTGGTCTGGTCGGTGGCTCTCGACGCCAGCCCGGCAACGGCGGAGGCGGGGGCAAGCGCATGAGCCACACCGTACGCGTCCTCTGCCGACCCGAGGTGGCCGCGGGATTCACGCTCACCGGCCTGCCGGTGACGGCCGCCGCCGATGCGGCCGCGGCCGCAACGGTGTTCCGCGATTGGCTCGCCGAACCGTCGCTCGGGGTGGTCCTGCTGCAGGAGGAGTTCCACGCTGCGCTGCCCGACGATCTCCGTCACCAGGCACGACGACGTGCGCTCCCGATGGTCGTGCCGTTCCCCAACCCGGCGCGCGACGGTGCACCCGAGGCGGAGAGCTACATCGTGGAGCTGCTTCGTCAGGTGATCGGCTATCGGGTGAGGCTGCGGTGAGCGACGCCCGTCTCGTCCGCCTGGTCGGCGCCCTGGCCGAAGCCGAGCCGCTCGAGGGTGCCGCGCTCTACGAGTTGGCGCGGGTGGGCCATCGCGGGCTGCTCGGCGAGGTGGTGCGGGTCAGCGGCCAGCGCGCCACGATCCAGGTCTACGAGGAGACCAACGGCCTCGCCGTGGGCGAGCCGGTCGAGCTCACCACCAACGCCCTCACCATCGAACTCGGTCCTGGGCTCCTCGGCGCGGTGCTCGATGGCATCGGCCGTCCGCTCGAACGCCTGGCGGAACACTCCGGCGACTTCATCCGCCCCGGTGCGATCGGCACCACGCTCGACCCCGAGCGGCAATGGTCGTTCACGCCGTGCGTCGCGGCGGGCGACCCGGTCCACGCCGGCGACGTGATCGGCACCGTGGAGGAACGCCCCGGCTTCGAGCATCGGGTCATGGTGCCCCAGGGGATCGCGGGCACGGTGGAGACGATCGCCGCCGGCGAGTACACCGTGCACGAGCCACTCGGACAGCTGGCCGACGGCACGCCGCTCACCCTCGCCCACCGTTGGCCAGTGCGCCGCCCCCGCCCGGTGCGGCAACGACTGGCGTCGCACGTGCCGTTCATCACCGGGCAGCGCATCTTCGACCTGCTCTTCCCGGTGGCGGAGGGCGGCAGCGTGGCGGTGCCCGGCGGCTTCGGCACCGGCAAGACCGTCATCGAGCAGTCGCTCGCCCGGTACGCCGATGCCGATGTGGTGGTCTATGTGGGCTGCGGCGAGCGCGGCAACGAGATGGCCGAGGTGCTCGAGGAGTTCCCCAAGCTCGACGACCCGCGCACCGGTCGGTCGGTGATGGATCGCACGGTGCTGCTGGTCAACACCTCGAACATGCCGGTCGCCGCGCGCGAGGCATCGGTCTACGTGGGGATCACCATCGCCGAGTACTATCGCGACATGGGCTACCGGGTGGCGCTGATGGCCGACTCGCTGTCGCGTTGGGCCGAGGCGCTGCGCGAGATCGGCGCCCGGTTGCAGGAGATGCCCGGCGAAGAGGGCTACCCCACCTACCTCGGCAACCGGCTCGGCCAGTTCTACGAACGCGCCGGTCGCGTCGAGTCGCTGGGATCACCCGGGCGCCAGGGCGCCCTCACCGTGATCAGCGCAATCTCGCCGCCGGGAGGCGACTTCTCCGAACCGGTGACCCAGGCCTCGCTGCGGGTGACCGGCGCCCTCTGGGCGCTCGATCCGGAGCTCGCCCACCAGCGACAATTCCCGGCCGTCGATTGGGAGACCAGCTACTCGCTGCACGCCGAGGCGATCGGGCCATGGTTCGTGGCCAATGTCGACCCGACATGGCCGGTGGTGCGTCGCGACCTCCTCGAGCTGATGCAGCGCGATCGCGACCTGCGCGAGATTGCGGCGTTGGTCGGCTCCGAGGCGCTGCAGGACGGCGACCGACTCCTGCTCGAGGTCGCCCGCGTGGTGCGCGAAAGCGTGCTGGGCCAGAGCGCCTACGATCCCAACGATGCCCTCTCGCCGGTCGCCAAGACCTTCCTGCTCGCCTCGCTGGCGCGCGGGATCCTGACAGCCGGCCAACAGGCGATCGCCGCGGGGCGCAGCTACGACCAGCTCGACCTGGGGCGGCCCGCGCGCCTGCTCACCGAGTTGCGCGACGCCGCGCGGGATCAGCTCGAGGACCGCGCCGGTGCCGTGCGCCTGGCGCTCGAGGAACTGGCCAAATGACGACACTGCCACGGTCGCATCATGGCGCCCAGGGCGCCGGCGGACCGCTCCTCTACCTGCGGCGCACCCACGCGGTCTCGCTCGGCGAGTGGGTCGAGATCCGGATGCCCGATCACGCCCCGTGGCGGGGGCAGGTGATCGACGCCGGCCGCGACATCACGGTGATCCAGGTGCTCGAGGAGACCGTGGGGCTCGCCCCGGCCCGAGTGACCATCACCCTCACCGGCGAGGGCGCCTCCACCGTGGTCGGCCGGGAACTGCTCGGACGGACCTTCAATGGCATGGGGCAGCCGATCGACGGCCTGCCGGCTCCGGTGGGCGAGGACACCCGCGCCATCTGGGGAGCGCCGCTCAATCCGGTGCGCCGTGCCCGTCCCGGCGACTTCATCGAGACCGGTCTCTCCGCCATCGACGGGATGAACACCCTGGTGCGCGGACAGAAGCTGCCGGTCTTCTCCGGGCCGGGGCTGCCGGGACTCGACCTGGCCACGCGGATCGTGGAGCAGGCGCGCGCGCCGCGCGGCGAGGCGTTCGCCGTGGTCTTCGTCGGCATCGGCATCACCGCCCGGGAAACCGACGCGTTCCTCGAGCGCTTCGATCGGTCCGGTGCGCGAGAGCGCTCGGTGCTCTACCTCAACCAGACCCGCGACCCCACCATCGAACGGTTGCTCGCCCCGCGGGTGGCCCTCGCCCAGGCCGAGTATCTCGCGTTCGAGCAGGGGATGCACGTGCTGGTGGTGATCGCCGACCTGACCCACTACTGCGAGGCGCTGCGCGAGATCGCCACCGCCCGCGAGGAGATCCCGGGTCGGCGCGGCTACCCCGGCTACATGTACAGCGACCTCGCCAGCATCTACGAACGGGCCGGGGTGCTCATCGGCAAGCCCGGATCGGTGACCCAGATCCCGATCCTCACCATGCCCGACGACGACATCACCCATCCGATCCCGGATCTCACCGGCTACATCACCGAGGGGCAGGTGGTGTTGTCGCGCGACCTGCACCGTCGCGGGATCTTCCCGCCAGTCGATGTGCTGCCGTCGCTGTCGCGGCTGATGCAGGCCGGGATCGGCGCCGGCAAGACCACCCCCAATCATCGCGCCTGGGCCAACCAGCTCTACGCCAGCTACACCCGGGGCCGCGAGGCGCGGCTGATGGCGGCGATCGTGGGCGAGGCGGGGCTCGCGCCGGCCGACCGCCGAGCTCTCAGCTTCGCCGACCGATTCGAGACCGAATTCGTGGGGCAGGGCGACACGCGGCGCGACATCGGCGCCACCATCGCGATGGGGTGGCAGCTCCTCGAGGCGCTCCCGCGCGAGGACCTGATCCGGATCAACGACGCCGTGTGGCGGGCCCGGCACGACGCACCGGCTGGAACCACCGCATGAGTGCCCTCAACCCTCCCGCCACCCGCGCCGAGCTGCTGCGCACCAACCGCCGGCTGGCCCGGCTCGGCAAGGGGGCCGAGCTGCTGCGCCGCAAGCGCGAGGCGCTGGTGAGTGAACTCTTCCGTCTGGCGCGGCCAGCCGCCGACGCCCGGACCCGGATCACCGCGGCGGCGGCCGCCGCCTACCCGCTTCTCGTCCCCGCCCTCGCCGAGCACGGCAGCAGCGGGCTGCGGGCCCTGGGATGGCCCACCCGCGACCTTCGCGTCGAGATCGAACCCGGAACAATCTGGGGAGTGGTCGTCTCGCAGATCGTGGCGCGGCCGACCGTCCCGCGAACCCGTGGCGCCCGGGGGACCACGCCGGCGGCAACGGGACTCGCCACCGAGCTGGCGACCACGGCGTTCGAGGAATTCGCCGAGTTGCTGCTCGAGGCGGCACCCCAGGAGATGCTGCTGCGACGGGTCGGCGAGGCACTGGCCCAGACCTCGAGGCAGGTCCACACCCTCGAGCGCCGACTCACCCCGCGGCTCGAAGCGAGTGCCGCCCGGATCGCCCGCACCCTCGAGGAACGCGAGCGCGAGGAACGACTGCGACTCAGCCAGCTGCTGGCCAAACGGAGGACCGAGAACGGAGGGCGGAGAACGGAGACTGAATAGCTGGCGCACCCACTCCAGCATTGGGGACGAACGCCACAACTGCCATGCTGGTATCGTCTTGCCCCATCACCACACCTGTCAGCGTAACCCTCATATAACCCATTGATGGTTACGAAACGCCGCCATTGCCGTAACCTTTCAACACCGATAAGGTGGTTACATGATCGGCACCCTGAACCTCGTCGGCGGTCGACTCTGCCTCGACTTCTGCAACAGCATGCGTGGCCAGCAGCGGCGAGACGACAACGACCTCTGGCAGGATTACGGCGACCTGGTCGACTGGGCCGAGCACCTGGAGGTGGTCGGTGGGTCCGACGCCGAACGGCTCCGCCTGGCGGCCAGCGACGACCCGGCGGGAGCCCAGCGCGCGCTCCGCTCGGCGCGGCGGCTGCGGGAGGCGATGCACCGGGCCTTCAGCGCCGAGGCCCGGGGGCTGGGCGCCGCCGAGGCCGATCTCGAGGTGATCAATGAGGTGCTGGTGCGTGGCACTACCCGGCGCCGACTTCGTCCCTCAATGCGAGGGGCCACCTGGGGCTGGGACGACCAACCCGCCTCGCTCGAGGCGCTCCTCTGGCCGGTCGCCTGGTCGGCCGGCGAGCTGCTCACCTCGAGCCAGCTCGATCGGGTCAAGGAATGCGGTGGCTGCTCGTGGCTCTTCGTCGACGGCTCCCGCAATCGTTCCCGCCGCTGGTGCGACATGCGCGACTGCGGCAACCGGGCCAAGGTCCGGCGACATCGGAAACGGCAGGAACCGTGATGAGCGAACAGCGAACGACTTCTATCGGCAGCGGAGGCTCGTGCCGAGCCACGACCCCGGTCCTGAGCGCAGTCGAAGGATTGGTCGCGGAACCGGGGAGCAATCGCTATTCGCTGTTCGCTGTTCGCCGCTCGCTGTATAGTTTGACGCCCATGATTCGCACCGCTGCGTTGTTGCTCACCCTGCCGCTGCTGGTCGCCTGCGGCGACCGAACCCCGGCCGCCGGCGCCTACACCCCGCCAGCCCCGATCAGGGGTCAGGAGCCGATTCCCTATCCGCCCGAGCTCTACAACCAGCGGATCGAGGGCGAGGTGATGCTCTATGTGGTGGTCGACACCAACGGCACCGTGGTGCGCGACTCGACCCGGATCGCCACGGCGAGCGGTCAGACCGCCTTCGACTCGGCGGCGATCATGGCCGCACCCTCGCTCCGCTTCACGCCGGCGATGCGCGGCGACACCGCCGTGATGGCCCCGATCAAGGTTCCCATCCAGTTCACCCTTCCCGACAGCATCCGTCGCGCGGAGACCGAGTGAGCCACATCCCGCATCCGGAGCCCTACGGCTCGATCCTCGAGACGGTCGGCCAGACGCCGCTCGTCCGCATCTCGCGCGTCACCAGCGGGCTTCGCACCCCGATCTATGGCAAGGCGGAGTTCTTCAATCCCGGTGGGTCGGTCAAGGACCGCATCGGTGCCGCGATCATCGAGGCGGCCGAGCGCGACGGGACCCTCAAGCCGGGCGGCACCATCGTCGAGGGGACCAGCGGCAACACCGGCGTCGGGCTCGCCGTCGCCGCCGCACTCAAGGGTTATCGCTGCATCTTCACGATGCCCGACAAGATGAGTCAGGAGAAGGTGCGCCTGCTGCGTGCCTTCGGCGCCGAAGTGGTGATCACCCCCACCGCGGTGCCGCCGGATCATCCCGAGAACTACGTGATGAAGGCCAAGCAGATCACCCACGACACCCCGGGGGCGGTGCTGGCCAACCAGTTCTACAACCAGGTCAATCCCGAGGCGCACTACGCCACCACCGGACCCGAGATCTGGCAACAGACGTCGGGACGGGTCACCCACTTCATCGCCGGTGCCGGCACCGGCGGCACGGTGAGCGGCACGGGGAAGTACCTCAAGGAGCAGAATCCGGCGATCCGGGTGATCGCCGGCGACCCGGTGGGCTCGCTCTACACCGAGTATCACCGCAACCGGGGACTCGGCGGCGAAGGGGCGCCCTACAAGGTGGAGGGCGTCGGCGGCGACAAGGCACCGACCACGGTCTGGTGGGACCTGATCGATGAGTTTCGTCAGGTGAGCGACAAGGACGCCATGGCGATGGCGCGCCGCCTGGCCCGCGAGGAGGGGATCTTCGTCGGCGGCTCGGCGGGGCTCAATGTCCATCTCGCCGTCGAGCTGGCCAAGGAGGTCGACGACCCCGACGCCTGCATCGTGACGATTCTCTGCGACACCGGCGAGCGCTACCTCTCGAAGGTCTTCAACGACGACTGGCTCCGCGAGAACCAGCTGCTCGACTCGCCCCGCAAGACGGTGGCGGGTTTGCTCGAGCGCCGCAGTGACAAGGCGCCACCGCTGGTGCAGGTGGCACCGTCGGCCCAGGTCCGCCAGGCCCTCAACCTGATGAGCACCTGGGACGTGTCGCAGCTGCCGGTGATCGAGGGCCTGGAGGCGGTCGGCTCGCTGGTCGAGGCAACGCTGATGCAGCGGGCCCTCGAACAGCCAACCCTGCTCGACCGCCCGGTCCGCGAGGTGATGGAGGCACGGCTCCCCGAGGTCGAGGCCGGCATGCCGGTCGAGCGGCTGGCCCCGATGCTCACCAAGGAGTCGCCCGCGGTCCTGGTCCGCGACGGTGAGCAACTGATCGGCATCGTGTCGCGCTACGACCTGCTGCAGGAGATGATCGGGCGATGACGATGGCGAATGGCGGTGCCCTGTGAGGGTCAGCGTCTTGACCGGTGGCTCCTCGGCGGAGCGCTCCGTGGCTCTCGCCTCGGCCGGTCAGGTGACCGCCGCGCTCCGGAAGCGGGGCCACGAGGTGGTGGTGATCGACACCGTCAACGGCGTGGTCCCCGTCGGGGAGGAGGCGGGACTCCTCGATACCGACGTCCGCCCCGCCCCCGACGACCTCGACGCGCTCGCCGACGTCGAGCGCGAACGGCTCCTCGGTGGCCTGCTCAACACCCCGGCGGTGCGCGAGGCCGAGACCCTCTTCCTGGCACTCCATGGCGGCCGGGGCGAGGACGGCACCCTGCAGCACCTCCTCGACCTCGCCGGCCTGCGCTATACCGGTGCCGGTGCCCTCGCCTCGGCGCTGGCAATGGACAAGGACCTCTCCAAGCAGCTCTTCGAGCGGGTCGGGGTGCCGGTGGCCGACTGGTTGATGGTCTGCCCCGAACGCGGGCTCGGTGCCGACATCACCGGCGACGTGGTCGAGCACTCGCTCGGCTGGCCGGTGGTGGTCAAGCCCTCCAAGCAGGGTTCCACGGTGGGACTCACCGTGGTGCAGCAGGCCGCCGGACTCGGCTTCGCCATTCAGGAAGCGCTCCGCCATGACGATGAAGTGATGTTGGAACGCTTCATTCCGGGACGCGAACTGACGGTCGGGATCCTGGGCGACGAGGCGCTCGCCGTCGGGGAGATCATCCCCAGGCACGAGCTGTTCGACTATGAGTGCAAGTACACCCCGGGGATGTCGGAGGAGATCTTCCCGGCCGACCTCCCGATCTCGGTCGCCGGCGACGTCCAGCGACTCGGCCTGGCCGCCCACCAGGCACTCAAGGTGACCGGCTACTCCCGGGTCGACTTTCGCTTGACACCCGACGAGCGGCTGTTCTGTTTGGAAGTGAACACCCTCCCCGGGATGACGGCCACATCGCTGCTGCCCCAGTCGGCGCGGGCGATGGGGATAGACTTCGGGGAGTTGTGCGAGCGGATCGTGAAAGGTCAATAGTCGATGGTCGATCGTCGATGGACCATTGACCATCGACCAAGGGAGTGAGCCGCCGATGCTAAGTGAACAGTCCCCCTCCAACCGCCTCACCCCCTGGGTTGTGCGCCTCCTGGCGCTCAACGCGGTGGTGTTGCTGTTGCAGGAGACGCTGTTCACGTCGCCGGCGATCACCTCGTGGTTGCGCTTCGATCCCGCGCTCGCCTTCCAGCGGCCGTGGACCTTCCTCACCTACATGGTGTTGCACGGCGGGCTCTTCCACCTGCTCGCCAACTCGATCGCACTGTTCGTGTTCGGCCCACCGGTGGAGCGCCGGCTCGGCAGCGGGGCGTTCCTCGCCTACTACCTCTACTGCGGCATCGGCGCCGCGGTGCTGTCGCTGCTGCTGGCACCGGTGCTGCCGATCGGTCCGTTCATCGGCGCGTCGGGCGCGGTGCTCGGCGTGGCGCTGGCCTACGCCCGGTTCTTCCCCAACGCCGAGCTGATGATCTTCCCGTTCCCGGTGCCGATCAAGGCGAAGTGGCTGGTGGTGGGATTCGCCGTGATGGCGGCGTTCGGGGCGCTCGGCGCCGGCAGCGGCGGCATCGCCCACGTGGCGCACCTCGGCGGACTGCTGTTCGGCTGGCTCTACTTCGTGATGCAGCGGATGGTGCGCGGCGACGACACCCCGCGCTTCCCGCCGATGCGACCGCGGGTGGCGGTGCCGGTCGGCCGCCGCGAACCCAGGCGGACCCGAGGATCCGAGTTGCAGTCGGCCGAAGTGGCGGCCACGCCCGAGCCGATGCCGCCACTGCCCGATCCGGCCACGATCGAGGCCACCGAGATCGACCGGGTGCTCGACAAGATCTCGGCGAAGGGCATCTCGTCGCTCACGCGCGAGGAGCGGGTCTTCCTCGATCGGGTCTCCAAGCGGAAGCAAGACGGGTGAATCGTCGATGGCTGATGGTCGATCGTCGATAGTGGTCGGTACCACCGCTACTGGCATCCACGGCAATTGACCATCGACCATTGACCATCGACCCACCGCCATGCCCATCATCGACCTGGTCTCTCCGTGGGCGCTCGCCGAGCAGGCGGGGGCCCACGATGCGTTTCAGGCGCGGTGGCGCGCGCTGCTCGAGCCGATCCGGCGCCAGCGCGCCCCGACCGAAGCCGAGCTTCCCGCACCGCACGAGTGGGGCGGTCTCGCCGCCTTCGCCGCCGATGGTGCGCTGCACCTGGCGCTGCGCGAGACCCGCGACCGGCTGGTCGACCGCGGCCTCGTCAACCCGACCCGGATCGTGCTGATCGCCAGCGCGGCGCCCGGCGCTCCGTTCGAGGTGATTCCGGAACCGGGCAACTCGACGATCGCGCTCTTCGTCGACCGGGCTGGGACGCGGCGACTACGGCCGGAGTCGGGCGATGCCGCGTCGCTTGCGGCGCGGCCGATATTGGCCGCTCTGGCAGCCGGCATGGCCCACCTGACCCGTTGGACCACCCCCGGCAATCCCATCGCCATCCGCGCCGCCGCTGGTCCCTGGGATCGCTGGGACGCGGCGCGCGACATTCCCCTCGCCGAGTGGATCTACGCCGCCGGGCTCGGTGTTCACGCCGCCGAACTGGTCGGCGACGGCCCCGCCACGGCCCTGGGGCTCAGCGACAGCGAGATGCGACGCCTGCGCCGCGCCGAGCATTCGCTCCAGGAGCGGCTCGACGCCGAGCTCGACCGGACCGGCATGGGGTTGATGATGCGCTGGCTGGAAGACGACGCCCCGCTGGCGATGCGCCGGGCACCCGATGGCACGGTCACGCCCAACGGCGCCGGTCGCTACCTCGGCTGGCGGATGCTGGCCGAGCGGGTGGCGCGGGTCGGCGTCGCCGAAGCAGCGGCGATGGAAGCATGAAGTGAATGGTGAATGGTGAATGGTGAACGGGGGAGCCCCCGGGGCACTTCCCATTCACCATTCACCATTCACCATTCACCCCTGTGGCGAACGCGGCACGGTGCGACCATCTTCGTCGCACCATGCCTGATCGCCGCTACACCGACGCCGAAGTCGCCGAGATCTTTCGCCGCGCCACCGAGGAGCCGATGCGGCTCCCCAGTGGCAGCGACGGCCTGTCACTCACCGAGCTCAAGGGAATCGGCCGCGAGGTGGGCATTCCCGAGGAACAGGTCGTGGCCGCCGCTCGGTCGCTCGACGCCGTGCCCCAGCGAGCCACCACCACGCTGTTCGGTCTGCCCGTGGGCGTGGCCGAGACGGTGGTGCTCGATCGACCGGTGAGCGACGCCGAGTGGAACGAACTGGTCACCCTGGCGCGCCAGGACTTCCGCGCCACCGGCCGGCTGCGGCAGGACGGCGCCTTCCGGCAGTGGAGCAACGGCAACCTGCAGCTGCTGCTGGAGCCCAACGGCGACGGCCACCAGCTTCGGATGCGGACCGACAACGGTTACGCCCGGCGAATGATGCTGCTCGGCACCGCCGGCCTTGCCCTGTCGGCGGTGCTGTTCGGGGTTCCACTGCTCACCGGTGTGCCGGTCGGCGCCGACCAGCTCCAACCCGCCGCGATCCTCGGCCTCGCCGGCACGGCGATGCTGGGACGCGGTCTCTGGGGCCTGCGCGCCTGGGCCGAGCGGCGGCGCCAGCAGTTCCGCGAACTCGGCCAGCGGCTGACGAAAGGCCGATGAACAGTGAATCGTGAATGGTGAGTCGGTACGGCCGATCCGCCCCCCCATTCACCGTTCACCATTGACCCGCTGCGTGCCGTCGGCAGGCGGATGCAGGTATCATCTTCCGGACCGTCCGTGTACTCGATGACGCCTTCCGGAGCCCCGATGCCGACTCTCAGACGTCTCGCCACCCTCGCCATGCCTCTCACTTTCGCTCTCGCCGGAGCGGGGATGCTCTGGCTGCTCCGGGTCGATGCCGCCGGCGGCACGTTCTTCGACCGGATTGCCGCCGAGCGCCCGGCCTGGCTCGGAGCCCACGTGGTCCTGCTGCTGAGCACGGTCCTGCTGCTCCCCGCCGCCCTCGGCCTGCGGAGCAGGATCGGTGGCGGTAAGGCGGGCGGCTTCGCCACCGGCATGGTCCTGCTCGTCGCGCCCACCGCGATCCTGCTCGCGGGACAGTATGCCCTCGACTTCGCGGTGCCGTCGATGCTCGACGTCGGTGGGGCCGCTCTCAAGGTCAACGCGACGACCAGGAATGCGGCGCCGAGCGGCGTCCTGTTCTACGGCCTCCCGAATCTGGTCTTTCTCGCCATGATGGCCCTCTCGCTCACGGTGGCGTGGCGGGCGACTGCCGTGCCGCGGATCGCGGCGGTCGTGCTGTCGGTCAACTGGGCGGTGGTGCTGCTCGGCAACCTGATCCACCCGGCGCTCCAGCGTGGGGCCATCGTGCTCCTGGCACTCGCCCACCTGCCGCTCATGAAGGTTCCGGTGGTGGCCCGGTCGCCAGGCTGAGACCGGCGGCAAGAAGGTCGGTGAATGGTGAATGGGGAATCGGTACGGCCGATCCGACCCCCGTTCACTGTTCACCATTGACCACTTCATCCATTGTCCCGCACCCCCGTGGCGAACACGAAGCGGTACCACCATCTTCGTCCTGCCATGTCCGATCGCCGCTACACCGACGCCGAAGTCGCCGAGATCCTCCGTCGCGCCACCATGGAGCCGCCGCGCTTGCGCGGCGGAACCGACGACGGTCTCACCCTGGCCCAGATCCAGGACGCCGGCAGCGAGGCCGGGATCGCTCCGGAGTCGGTCGCGGCAGCGGCACGGGCGATCGACAGCGCCCCCCAGCGATCGACCCGCACCGTGCTGGGCGTGCCCGTTGGCGTGAGCGAGACGGTCGAGCTCGGCCGGCTGGTCACCGACGATGAATGGAACGACGTGGTCTCCACCGCCCGCCAGCTCTTCCATGCCAAGGGGCGGGTCCGCCAGGAGGGCGCCTTCCGCTCCTGGACCAACGGCAACCTGCAGCTGATGCTGGAGCCCTCGGGCGACGGCAACCGCCTCCGGATGCGCACCACCTATGGCAACTCGCCCAATGCCGTGCCGCTCCTCGGCGCCATCGCGGCAGCCTTCATCGCCTTCGCCCTCGCCGGAGGACTCGGCGGGTCCGGGTGGTGGGCCGCCCAGCACCCGGACCGGATCTTCCTCTTCGGCGGGGTCACGCTGGCGGTCCTCGGCGCCTATTCCGCCCGGCTCTTCCTCTGGGCCCGGCGCCGGCGCGACCAGTTCCAGCAACTCGGCGAGCGGCTGACGAAAGGCCGTGAGTGGTGAATGGTGAATCGGTACGGCCGGTCCGCCCGCCCCATCCACCATTGACCATTGACCATTCGACCATCGACCATTCGACCATCGACATCGCCCCCCAACGGCGCACATTGCAACATCCAACCACCCCTTCCCGTAGGGATTCCTGTCCAACGGCATGGAGGGGGCGATGAGCGACAGTCAGGTCCTGGCCAAATACGGCCAGACCCGGGTCAGTCCGGTCCGGGTGGCCGGGGTCACCAGCGGTCTGGTGATGGCGGGCGCCGTGATGGGCGCCATCACCGCGATCGCCTGGTCGGTCGGCTGGGCGATCCTGCACGGTGAGATGGCCGCGCTGCTCTCGTTCTCGCTGGCACTGCCGGTCGTGATCGGTGGGGCGCTCGGTGCCACCATCGGCCCGGTGATCGCCTGGCTCTTCCTGCGCCGGGTGCCACTCGGCCTCGGCATCCTCGGCACCTCGATCGGCGCCCTGGCCGGCGCGTCACTCTCGGCGTTCGCGAGGAACCCCAGCGCCACCATGCTCTTCGGCGGCGCGATCCTCGGTGCGGTGGCTGCGGCCGCGGCGATGTGGTGGCCGCGCGGCGGTAACCTCAGCAAACTGGTGAATGGTGAATGGTGAACGGGAAGGAGGACCCCCCGGGGCAGTTCCCATTCACCATTCACCATTCACCCTTCACCAGCGCGCTGCACGCAGCGCGCCTGCTACGTCGACGCCGGCCGCTTGTGCAGGTTCATCCGCCGCCGCTCGTGCATGATCATCCACTGCTGCGGGATCGACGCGATGTTCTGCACCGCGTAGTAGAGGTTCAGTCCTGACGCGAAGTTCGCGAACATCACGCCGAAGACCACCGGCAGCACGTAGGTCATCATCTTGGCCTGCGGATTCGGTGCGATCCCCATCTGGCCGATCTTGCTCACCCCGAACATCGACACGGCCATGATCACCGGGATGATGTAGAGCGGGTCGGCACGGGCCAGGTCGGGCATCCACAGGAACGACACGCCGCGGAGCTCGATGGTGTTCTGCAACACGAAGAAGACGGCGACCAGCACCGGGTAGGGAATCAGCATCGGCCAGCACCCGCCGAACGGATTCACCTTGTTCACCTTGTACAGCTTCATCATCTCCTGCTGCAGCCGCTGCGGATCCTCCTTGTACTTCTTCTGGATCTCCTGCAGCTCGGGCTGGATCGCCTGCATCGCGGTCATCGACCGCATCGCCTTCTGGTTGAGCGGCCAGAGCAGGATCCGGATCAGGATGCCGAACAGGATGATCACCAGGCCGTAGTGGAGCCCGGTCGACTGGTGGGCCCACACGAACACCGTGCGGATTCCCACGGCGAACGGCCGGATGATGGTCCGGAGCCCCGGCCAGCCGTAGGGGTTCACGTCGTCGAAGTCGTGGCCCACCGCGTGGAGCCGGTCGTACTCCATCGGGCCGAGGTAGAGCTGGGCGCCCCAGGCGCCGGCACTGTTCACCGGCATCGTCAGCTCGGTCCGGGCCCTGACCGGCTTGGCCGGGATCGTGTCGCCGGGCCGCGCCAGCACGCCACCGATCAGCCCCTGGATCCCCTGGCTGCCAGTCGAATCGAAGGCGAAGAAACCGGCCACGAAGTACTTCGACTTGACCGCCACCCAGGTGAACGGCCCCGAGATGACCTTCGTCTCCAGCGGAGTGAGCGACGAGAAGCGGGTCAGCTTGCTGCCGTCGGTCCGCGTCACGATGCCGCCCTCGCGATGGTTCTCGGCGAGGTTGGCCTCGGTGTCGCGGAAGCCGTTGCCCATCCCGACCACCAGGGTGCCGCCCGACGCGCTGACGCCGCCCACCTGGCCCGCGATCGCGATGCGATACTGGTTGGGCATGAAGGTGTAGTCGAGCCGCACCTGATGACCGCGCACCGTGCCGGTGAGCGTCAGCGTGGCCGGGCCGTCGGTCACCTGCAGCCTGCTCGCGCTGGGAGTGAACGATGCCGCGGCAAAGCGGACCGTGTCAGCCCCCATCACCAGGCGATCGTCGAGCAGCGATTCGCCGTCGGGGATCAGCTCGACCGCCCGGCGGGTACCGTCGGCGTTGGTGTCGCCCGGGAACATCGACTTGTACTGCAGGAAGCGGCCGCCGATGAGCCGGCCGCCCCGGGTCGAGATCCGGTACTCGTAGAGGTCGCTGGCCACGACCACCGTGTCCTCGGCGATCACTGCCACTGGCGCCGCCGCTGGCACCTCGCTCGCCGGAGTGGGCGCGCCGCCCGCGGCGCGCGTCCCGGGAGACAGCGAGTCCACCGCAGCCTGTGGCGTCGCTGCCGCCAGCGAATCGGAGCCGGCCAGCGGCGTTCGGCGCCACCTGGGTCGAGTCCTGGGGCGCGATCGGCGGCGCGTTGCGCCGCATCAGCACCCCGGGAATGAAGGCGATGACCAGGATCAGCACGATCGCAATCAGTGGACGACGGTCGTTCACGGGCAGCTCACCGAATCAGGGAACCGGATCGTCGCCACCGGGATGCCACGGATGGCATCGGGCCAGCCGCCTCAGCGCCAACCAGCTCCCCTTGAACGGTCCGTGGCGAGTGATCGCCTCCACGGCGTAGGCGGAGCAGGTCGGGGTGAAGCGGCAGGCCGGCGGCAACGCCGGCGAAATGAAGTGCCGATAGAAACGGA
This sequence comes from uncultured Gemmatimonadales bacterium, assembly GCA_963817715.1. GTDB lineage: Bacteria > Gemmatimonadota > Gemmatimonadetes > Gemmatimonadales > GWC2-71-9 > Palsa-1233. The sequence goes on along the minus strand of CAWFPG010000003.1, from coordinate 101,080 downwards.
TGGGAAGGAGAAGAATGCGTGCCGCGAGGGAAGGACGGGAGGAACTATCGTCGCGCGCTGCCGCGTCGCTCACCCCGTCACCCCTTCCGCCCAGCCGAGCAGGTCGGCCCTGAGGGCCGCCAACGATGCCCGGTAACTCTCCTTGCGCGTCCGGATCACCACGTCGAGCGGCGGCAGGACGCCCTGCAGCTCCCGACGCCAGATCTCCCGCAACTGCCGTCGCAGCCGGTTGCGGGCAACGGCCGACTGGCCCAGCCGGGACACGACGAGCCCCAGCCGGGGCTTCTCGGCGTCGCCACGGACCCAGTAGATGTCGAGGTGATCGCGGCGAGACCGTCGGCCGGTCCGAAGAATCCGGCGCAGGTCGGTCCCGCGTACCAGCCGGCGTGAGCGCGGGAGGCGCTCCTCGCCGGTCAGATGCGGGCGTGCTTCGAGCCGACCGACACCGTGAGCCGCTTGCGGCCCTTCTTGCGGCGGCGCGAGAGCACGGCGCGGCCCCACCGGTCGGCCATCCGCTTGCGGAAGCCGTGCTTGGCAATGCGGCGCTTGTTGCGCGGGCGATATGTCGGCTGCATTCAGTCCCACTCCATCCAAAAGAGCCGAAAAAGGTACCGTTCCTGAAGCCCCGAGGTCAAGGTTTGACTTTTCCACATCCGGACTCTAGAATCGCCCTCCCTGATTGCTGCGTGTCCTCGCACCGAGATCTCGACACATTCATGTCCCTGTCAGCCAAAGAACTCTGGAAGCGCGTGCTGGATGGCGCCCGGCGCGACCTGCCGGAGCCGATGATCCAGACCTGGCTGGCCCCCAATAGCCCGATCTCGTTCGAGGATGGCACCCTGGTCGTCAGCACCCCCGACGATTTTGCCAAGCGCTGGAACGAGGAGAAGTACGCCGCGGTCCTGACCAAGGCCGCCACCGAGGCGGCCGGCGAGCCGGTCGCGGTGGCGTTCCGGGTGGCCGCCGACCGGCAGAAGCGGCCCCAGATGGACCTCTTCGTGCCGACCGCCGCGCCGAGCGAGGGGGCCACCCCACCGGCGCTGCCGACCAACCCCAGCGCCCAGCCGCTCAACGAACGCTACACCTTCGGCCACTTCGTCATCGGCAAGAGCAACGAGCTGGCGGCCGCGGCCGCCCACGCCGTGGCCGAGGCGCCCGGCAAGCAGTACAACCCGTTCTTCATCTACGGCCCCACCGGGCTGGGCAAGACCCACCTGATGCAGGCGATCGCCCACGAGGTGAGTCGCCAGACCCCCGGCACCCGGGTGGTCTATGTCGGGGCGGAGCAGTTCATCAACGAGGTGATCGAGGGGATCCACGGCCGCACCATGGCCGACCTGCGCAAGCGCTTTCGCCACGACGTGGATCTCTTCCTGGTCGACGACGTGCACTTCCTGGAGGGCAAGGAAGCCACCCAGGAGGAGTTCTTCCATACCTTCAACGCCCTCTACGAGGCGGGGAAGCAGATCGTCCTCACCTCCGACCGGCCACCAAAGGAGATCCCCGGCCTCGAGGCGCGGCTGGTGTCGCGGTTCGAGTGGGGGATGGTCGCCGACGTCAAGCAGCCCGACCTCGAGCACCGCATCGCGATCCTCCGCAAGAAGCAGCAGCAGGACCACCTCGAGACCACGATCCCCGACGACGTGCTCCGCTTCATCGCCGAGAGCGTCCGGTCGAACGTGCGCGAGCTCGAGGGCTGCATCATCAAGCTGCTGCTCTACGCCTCGCTCAGGCATCGCGAGATCTCGATCGAGCTGGCCCGCGAGGCGCTGGCCGACAAGATCCGTCCCGGCGAGGACGCCGAGGCACGACCCCATTCGCTGCCGACGATCGAGAAGGTCCAGGAGGTGGTGGCCCGGCGCTGGGGGGTGACCCCCGAGGGGCTCCGCTCCAAGGCGCGGATCAAGACCCTCACCGTGCCGCGCCAGATCGCGATGTATCTCGCCCGCGAGATGCTCCAGATGCAGCTGGTCGAGATCGGTCAGGCCTTCGGCGGGCGCGACCACTCGACGGTGATCCACAGCGTCGACAAGGTGCAGACCCAGCTCACCCGCGATCGCCAGTTCCGCGACCGCGTGGACTCGGCCCGCCAGGAGTTGTTGACAGTCTGATGCACACTGTGCATCACGGCACGTGGAGATCGTGGGGACGTGGGGGTTGCCGTGGGGAAGTCGGGGATCCATCCCCATCGTCCACGGCCGGTGCACATGTAGATTGTGGCGCAGCGGGATGCGCCACAGCGGTTTAGGCAGTGGGTCCACATTTGCCCACCCTCTACTGCTACTACGAAGATCTTATTCACTTGAAGTGGTAGAGCCTTTAGGCACTCCGGGGAACCCGATGAAGTTCACCATCACGCGGGAACAGTTGAGCGAAGGTGTGAGCGCCGTCAACGCGGCGGTGCCCACCAAGACCACGCTCCCGGTTCTCGCCAACATCCTGCTCGAGGCCACCAAGGACGGCCTGCGGCTCTCGGGGACCGACCTCGACATCGCCGTCGGGACGACGGTGCCCGCCTCGGTCGACCAGGAGGGCGCGATCACCCTGCCGGCGCGCAAGCTCGCCGAACTGGTGCGCGAGCTCCCCAGTGCCGGGATCCGGATCACCACGCAGGGCGAACAGCGGGTGACCATCGAGTGCGGTCGCTCGAAGTTCAAGCTGCTGGGGCTGCCTCGCGAGGAGTTCCCCGCCTTCCCGCAGGTGTCGTTCGACCAGGCCGGCAAGACCACCGCCCGCGAGCTCCAGAAGCTGGTCGCCCATGTGGCGTTCGCCGCCAGCACGGAGGAGTCGCGCCCGATCCTCAACGGCGTGCTCTGGCAGCTGACCGGCGACCGGATGCGGATGGTGGCCACCAACGGCCACCGGCTCGCCAAGATGGAGGTCCCGATCGGCGGCGCCGGCGAACCGGCCGAACTGATCGTGCCACCCAAGGCGCTGGAACAGATCCGCAAGCTCTTCGCGCCCGACGACGAGATCGAGATCGGTCGCTCCGAGAATCACCTCGCCTTCCGCTCGCCCAGCACGGTGGTCTACACCCGGCTGATCGAGGGGCCGTATCCCAACTACGAGCAGGTGATCCCGCGGGAGAATGACAAGCTCGCCACCGCCGAGAAGGCGGCCCTGATGGCGGCGATCCGCCGGATGAGCATCGTGGCGTCGGACCAGACCCACCGGATCCGGATGTCGTTCGGCGACGGCTCGTGCAAGCTCTCGGTCACGACCCCGGACCTCGGCGAGGCCCAGGAGGAGATCTCGCTCACCTACGAGGGCGAGCCGCTCGACATCGGCTTCAACGCCAACTACCTGCTCGAGGTGCTCAAGTACATGCCCACCGACGAGGTGCGGCTGACCTTCAAGGCCCCCGAGCGCGCCGCCACCGTCGAGCCGGTCGGCTGGGACGATCCCGCCGCGTACCTGACACTGGTGATGCCGCTGCGCCTGCTCGACTGACAGGCGACAAGCGACGGGCGACGAGCGACTGGTGGGGGCCGCCGCAACATCCGGCTCCCGCCAGTCGTACTTTCCTATGGGTCGCCTGTCGCCTGTCGCCTGTCGCCCGTCGCCGTCGCCTGTCGCCCGTCGCCTGTCGCCACTACCCGGAGTCCGATCGATGAAGCGCGTCCTGTTCGCCGCCCTGATCCTCGCCCCTGCCACCATGCTGGCCCAGAAGCCATTCTGGCCCGACGAGGGCCCCCGGACCTGGGCGCCGCGACCGACCGAGGCGGCGATCACCGCCAACGACCTGCGCACCAGGCTCTACCAGTTCTCCGACGACTCGATGATGGGTCGCGAGGCGGGAACCCTCGGCAACGTGATGGCCACCGACTACGTCGCTCGGGAATTCAAGCGACTCGGACTGATCCCGGCCGGCGAGCACGGCGGCTACTTCCAGACGATCGGCTACGGGATGCTCCACTTCGATTCGAGTGGGGTGACGCTGGCGGTCGCAGGAGCCCCGCTGACGCCCGGGAGTGACTGGAGCCCTGTCCCGGCCAGTGCGGGCATGCTGGTGAGCGGCAGCGCCGACCTGAGGGACGTGGCGACGGTGTTCGGGGGGCGGTTCGGCGACAGCACGACGATGCTGACGCCGGCGATGGTCGCTGGCAAGGCGGTGGTCTTCGCTGCGCCGACCATGGTCGAGCGCCAGTTCCGGGGCCGCACCGTGATGGTCCAGGCCCCCGGCGACTACACCGCCGCCCAGCGCGCCGGCGCCGCCGCGATCCTGATTGTCGACGATCCGCAGCCGGGCGTGTTCCACGCCAGCCGCGCCTCGCTGATGCCGACCGTCGAGGGCAACACCGTCGCCGCCATGGTCGCCCCGGCGGCGGCCCAGCGGATCTTCGGCCAGCCGGCCGACCAGCTCGCCGTGGGTGCCACCGGCCAGGCGGTCAGCGGTCGCTGGGAGTACCTGCTCGACTCGCTCCCGTATCCCAGCCGCAACGTGATCGGGATCCTCCCCGGCAGCGACCCGAAGCTGAAGGGCGAGTACGTGGTGCTCGGCGCCCACAACGACCACGTCGGGATGGTGCGCGGCACCCCGTGGGAGCACGACTCGCTGCGGGCGTTCAACACCGTGATGCGGCCCCAGGGCGCCAACGACCGGGTCCAGATGGATCAGGTCACGCCGGAACAGTGGGCCCGGATCAACGGACTCATCGCCGAAGCCCGCAAGGTCCGCCCGCCGCGGATCGACTCGGTGATGAACGGCGCCGACGACGACGGCTCAGGGACCGCGGTCCTGCTCGAGATCGCCGAACGGATGGCCCACGGCGAGCGGCCGGCCCGGTCGATCCTCTTCAACTCCCACGTGGGCGAGGAGAAGGGACTGCTCGGCTCGTCGTGGTTCGTCGACCATCCGACCATCCCGCTCGACTCGGTCTCCGCGGCGCTCAACATGGACATGCTCGGCAAGGGCCGGGTCACCGACGTCAAGTTCGGCGGCCCCAACAGCGTCCAGATGCTCGGCTCGCGCCGCCTCTCGGCCGAATACGGCGACCTGATCGACTCGCTCAATGCGGTCCGCAGCGAGGCGATGGCGATCGACTACTCCTGGGATCGCACCAACGCACTCAACCGCTTCTGCCGCAGCGACCAGGTGAACTACATCCGCAAGGGAATCCCGACCACCTACTTCTCGCTCGGCTACGCCCGCGACTACCACCAGGCGACCGACGAGCCGCAGTACATCTCCTACGACCACGGCGCCAAGCTGGGCCGCTTCATCCACGACATCGCCCTCACGATCGCCAACCGGCCGGCCAAGCTGGCGATCCTGCCCGAAGATCAGCAGGACAAGTCGGCGAGGTGCGGGGGGTGAGAGGCGTGTCGATGGCTGATGGTCGATGGTCAATGCAAACGTGAGTCTTGTTATGTAGTAGCAATTGATACCAATACAATACCCCCAGTGAATCGTCGATGGCGAACCCACTGGGGGTTGTTGTCTGTACTACGCTATTTTTCGGTGCCCGGTCCATCGACGATCGACGCATCGACCATCGACCATCGACCATCGACCATCAGCCATCGACCTACCGATACTCGAACATCACCGTCGTCCTGGTAACCTGCACCGTCGGCACCACTTGCCTGGTCGACGGGATGGTGATCAGCCGCGAGGCCGAGTCGGTCTGGACCACCGCATCGATGAGCCCGGTGATCAATAGGTAGTATGTGGTGGTACCACTTCCCTGCGCGCTCATCCGCATTTCACGACCGGCTTGTTGGCCGGCGCCGAGCTGCTCGTAGTGTTCGGTGAGCCGGACCGGTTGGACCACGACTCCGAGTCGGGTGCCGCGGGCGACCGCTTCCCATTGGCGGACCCGATGTTCCTGGGCCTCGAAGATCTCGACGTGGCGGGTGGCGTCGCTGGTGTCGGCCCAGTGCACGCCGGGGAGGACTCCGTCGCCGGGGATGGTGGGAAAGAAGTCCCGGACTCGCTCGCCGAGGTCGGCCACCAGCGGGTTCGAGGCGGAGGTGCGGAGTGTGCCAAGGCCGCCGGCGGTGAGTTGTCCCTGCCACACGGTGCCGACGGCGTCGTGTTCGCGGCCGCCGGTGGAGGGCTTGAGGGCCAGCGAGTCGAGCCGGACCCGGACCGCGCCGTCGCGTCGGACGTCGATCGTGAACCGGGCGTGGCGTCCCATCCGCTGCACCTGCTTGTCGCCGGTGGGGAGGGTGAGGATGATCGAGTCGCTCCGCTCCATCAGCGCGGTGGCCCGGTAGCCGGTGGCCAGGCTGATCGGCGCCGGCGCGGCATTGGCTGCCGGTTGGGGCGCCGGTGCCGGTCGGCGGGCCGGTGCCGCCGAGCCGCCGCCGCAGGCCGTGGCCAGCATGGCGGCGGCAAGGAGAGAGGGAGACGTTCGGGTCATCAATTGGCTGCTCCTGGCGGGGGAGACGTCGACTCGAGCCGATATTCGCACCCGTCGGTCGCTGGAGCAACCGCAGGCCCGAACGACAACGCCCGCCACTCGAGCCGAGTGGCGGGCGTCGCGTCTGCCGGGGGAGCGGTGATCAGGGCAGCGACGCGAGTGTCGCGTGGGTGGTCACCTTGATGGGGATCGGGTCCGACAGCCCCTCGATCATCATCGTGATCTGCTGGTCGCTCTCGATCGCGGCGCTCTCGGACGGACCACCGACCGGCGACGTGGCCTTGAGCGTCATCGTGGTGGTGCCGTTCATCTGCCGCTGCCCCATGTCGGACGTCAGGGTGCCGGTGCCGCTCCCCGTGAGGGTGAGCACGGCGCCGTCGCGGCCCGACACGGTCCAGGTGATGACCTGCTGGGTGTTCCGGCTGCCTTGCTCGCTCGTGTTGTTCGACTGCACCGTGTCGGCGAAGGTGTCGGCCGACTGGGCCTTGGCGCCGATCCCGGGGAAGAGCGCGTTGAGGATCGAGGAGGCGAGTCCCATGGCCTGGTTGTCGGGGACCGACAGGACCGGCGTGCCTTCGACCTTGCCGTCCTTGATATACGCGTCGATCGACTCGCCACGGAGCGAGTCGGCCAGCGATTGGTTGAACGCGGCGGTGAGGATGCCGCTTGGGGTCAGGGTCATCGAGTCGATGACGACATGCGCCGTCTGTCCGTCGGTGGTGTCCGCCGTGGTCAGGGTCGCGTAGACCGACGCATCGAGCTGGCCCTCCTGCATGCCCTGGCCGGCCGCCGTGGCGTCGACGCTCTGGCTGATTGTCACATCGAACCGATAGCGCATCGGCGCGGGGGTGGTCGCCTGCGGCAGCGGCCCGGCCGCCGTCGAGGTGGCCACCAGCAGCGCCAGGAATCCGGAAACCATCTGCACTCCCTTGGAAGGTGTCTCGCCGCACGCTGCGGCATGCTGCTCGGTGACCCCGCCGCCCCGTGGCCGCCGGTGATCAGCGGCCACGGGGCGGCGGGGGTGGGGTCGAACCGTAAGCCGAGTTCTGTTTCCCTTGCCCCCTTGCGGGGGTTCGGAAGACGATCATCTCTCTCGGACGCCTGTCGCCAGGCGCCTCCAGCGGCCTACCCGCGACTCGAACGGTGCGGGCCGCACCTCGTCGCTGCTTGGCCTTGCTCCGGCCGGGGGTTGCCTAGCCCCCTTCCTTGCGGTCGGGGCGGTGGGCTCTTGCCCCACCGTTTCACCCTTGCCTGATCCCCTCGCTTTCGCTCGGGGCCATCGGCGGTCTCTTCTCTGTTGCCCCTGCTGTCGCCTTGCGGCGCCCAGGCGTTACCTGGCGGCCTGCCCTGTGGAGCTCGGACTTTCCTCGTTCCGGGTTGCCCCGGGCCGCGATCGTCACGTCCAACCCCGGCACCAATCTAAGCGGCAGGGGTCCCTACGCGCCGTCGGGGTACGCCGTGTCACGATCCGGGGTGCCGGCTGGCTTGAGAGGGGGTTGAGGGCCGGGGGCGATCGTGCGGGCAGCCCCTGCCGAGGTGTTGCCATGCCCCAGACTCTCCCCGCGGCCTCGTCGGCCACCCCGACGGTCGCTGCCGTCCTCGATCCCGCCGAGCGGCTCCGGGTCGACGCCGCCAGCGGCGGCTCCTTTGCCCTGGTCCACCGCGACTCGGTTCGCGACGCGATCCGGGTGGTCCGCGAGCGCGGCGTCGACGCCATGCTGGTGTCGATCCGGCGCTGTGCCGGCGACACCGCCCCGCTCCTGGAGCGGTTCACCCGCGCCTTTCCGGCCGTCCCGACGATCGCCCTGGTGACCGAACGCGGTCCCGGCCACGCCGAGGCGCTGCTCCGACTCGGCGCCGGCGGGGTGCGACAGGTCGTCGACGCCTCGGATGCCGCCGGCTGGCGTCGCCTCCGCGAGATGCTCGGCACCCCACCCGCCGAGCGTGCCGCCGCGATGCTGGCTCCGGTGCATCGTGAGCTCGGGCCGGTCGGTGCCGGGGCGCGACGGTTCTGGGACGAGTTGATCCGGACCGCACCGACGACGACCACCATCCGGGAGCTGGCGCTGCGCCTCGAGGTCACGCCGTCAACGATCGTCTCCCGCTTCGCGCGCACCGGCCTGCCAAGTCCCAAGGACCACCTGGTCGCGGTGCGTCTCTGCCACGCCGCGCGCCTCTTCGACGAGGGCGACCTCACCATCGGCGACGTCGCCTACCGGATGGAATACGCCTCGCCGCAGTCGTTCGGTCGCCACCTGCGCGCCGTGATGGGGATCACGCCGAGCGAGTTCCGCACGCGGTTTCCGTTCAGCATGATGCTGGAGCGATTCCTGGAGACGCTGGTGCGGCCGCATGTGCAGACGTGGCGGACGTTCAATCCGTTGGCGCCGGGGCGGTGAGGGCGACAGGCGACAGGCGACAGGCGACAGGCGACAGGCCGCGGTGATCTGGCCCTGCGGAGGATCCCCAGCCGCGGGCTGACGGCCGCGGCTACGATTCCGTCCGCGTCCCCTTCACCGGCGAGGCCGGCATCGGCGGCAGTCCCAGGTCGTCGACCCCCTCGATCCGGCGCGCGACGGTTCCGCTCAACGTGTCTCCCTTGGCGTCGAGCACCCAGGTGCTCACCGAGGTCGCCTCGCGATCCTCGCCGTTGAGGTTGAGGTGGGCGGTGTTGCGGGTCTCGAAGGTGACCGGACCGCTCCGCGCCAGGGCGGCGAGCCGCATCGGTGGCCGCGCCGGCATGTCGTTGAACGCTTCCTGCGTCAGGGTGCCGATCAGCGAATCGCCCTTCGCCTCGAGCACGAGCACACCCTTCCCCTCGATCAGCTCGGACCCCTCGGGGCCCATCCGCGCGCCGGCGGCGTAGCTGACCCGCCACGTCCCCACCAACGGGTGTGACTGGGCCGCGAGCGGCGCGGCAAGGACGAGACTGGTCACGATGGCGAACGCGGTGCGGGACATCACTTCCTCCGATGCGGGGTTGTGGGAAGGACGCCCGGGACCGCCAGAAAGTTGCAGCGGGGGGTCTTCATAACTTCTTCACACCCATGGAGATAGCGACAGGCGACAAGCGACAGGCGACAAGCGGAATTGCATCGAGGCCAGCCCGGAGCCACGTGCTGTTTCGCCTATCGCTTGTCGCCCGTCGCCCGTCGCTACTTCAGCCCCAGCTCCGTCGCCGTCATCAGCGCCAGGACGGGAACCCCGGTGGCCTCAATCTTCTGCCGGCCGCCGGCCTCGCGGTCGAGCACCGCCAGGACACCGAGCACCTCACCGCCCTCGGCGCGGACCGCCTCGATCGCGGAGAGGGCCGAGCCGCCGCTGGTGATCACGTCCTCGATCACGACCACCTTGGCGCCGGCGACAAAGTTGCCCTCGATCCGCTTGCTGGTGCCGTGGTCTTTCGGTGCCTTGCGCACCGAGAAGGCGTCGATCGGAGTGGGGAGTTCGATACTCGCCGCAGCGACGGCGTAGGCCACCGGGTCGGCGCCCATCGTGAGGCCGCCCACGGCGACCGGCTCCCAGCCAGCCTGGCGAATCGCGGCGAGGCCGAGCCGGCCGATCGCGCGCTGGCCCCGGGCCGACATGGTGGTGGGGCGGCAGTCGACATACCACGAGGAGCGCTCACCCGAGGCGAGCGTGAATTCGCCGTGTCGGATCGAGCGCTCCCGGAGCAGCTCCAGCAGGATGGCGCGGTCGGGCATCCTACTTCTTGAACAGGGAGCCGAAGAATCCCTTCTTTTCCGGCTCCGCGTTGGCCGCCTGGCAGAAGGCGTCGGTGAAGTCGCGCACCGTCTTCCAGCGCTTGGAGAGGTCGCGCGCCAGCCCCTTCATGACCACTTCCTCGAGCCGCGAGGAGAACTTGACGCCCTTCTCGGCGGCATTGAGCGGGGTCGGCTCCTCGGTGAGGAGCTGCTGGAAGAGCTCCCGTGGGTTTTTCCCCGGGAACGGCGTCACCTCGGTAAGAAGCTGGTACGCAATGACCGCCAGGGAGTAGACATCGGCCTGCTCCCCGACCAATTCTCCTGACAGCGCCTCGGGGGCCACATACTGCAGGGTCCCCACGAAGAACCCGGCTCGAGTGAGCCGCTCCTCGGCAGGCAGTTCCGCGTCGCGGGCGATGCCGAAGTCGAGCAGCTTGGCGCACTGCTCGGTAGGGTCGTACATGATGTTGGCGGGCTTGAGGTCGCGATGGATGATCCCGGCCCGGTGAGCCTCCTCGAGCGCGGCACCGAGCTGCTCGATGATGTTGCCCACCACCGGCGGGGAGAGCTTCCCCGACCGGGTGAGGAAGAGCTCGAGTGGTTCGCCGGCGGCCCATTCGAGGGCCAGGTAGTAGACCCCGTCGGCTTCGCCGAAGTCGAAGGTGCGCACCACACTGGGGTGCACCACCCGGGCCCCGAACTCTGCCTCGCGCAGGAAGCGCTTGACGGCGATCGGGTCCTGGGCAAGGCGAGGCCGCAGCACCTTGAGGGCCACCTCGCCGCGCTCCGGATGCTCGGCCAGGTACACCTGTGCGGTGCCGCCCTCGCCGACTGACCGCTTGAGGGTGTAGCCGGCGATTGTTCGACCTACGAGAGGATCTTGTGCCATGAGTTCGCGCAAAGGTACCGCCCGTCCGGCCCTGACGGCAAGGCAAGGCACTTCTGGCCGCCGCGGCGTATTATCAGTGATGCTCACCACAGCCCCCCGTCGGGCTCGCTCGCTGCTGCTCGTGGCGGGGTTGGTCACCGCCGGATGCACCAGCTGGCAGCGGGTCAACGACCCCGGTCAACCCTCGCCCGAGGAGTCGCTGGTCCAGCTCTTCAATCCGGGCTCCCTGTATCGTCAACTCGGCCGCCTGGTGGTCTCCACCGGGGTGCCGTTCATCGGCACGGTGGCCTACCTGCCGGGGCCCGGCGACTCGACGATCACCATGATCGGCCTGTCACTCACCAACCGGGCGCTGGCCTTCGAGAAGTCGGGTGACTATTACCGGGCCCGCTACCGGGTCGAGTACACCCTGGCCCGGGCCGGGGCGCCGCCGGTCACGGTGGGGCGCGACGCCTCGATCCGGGTCGGGTCACTGCACGAGTCGCTCCGCACCGACGAGAGCATCCTGCTGCAGCAGCAACTGGTGGTCCCGCCCGGCCGCTACGAGTTGAGCGTCAAGGTGTCCGACCGGGCCACCACCAACGCCGGCCTGGTGACCGACTCGGTGACCGTGCCGACGTTCGGGGCCGGGAGCTTCACCGCCCCGATCCTCGCCTACGAGGCCCACGGCCGCGCCTCGCGCGACGACTCGGTGTCGGTCGTCCTCAACCCGCGCGGCTCGATCGCCTTCGGCAGCGACACCCTGTTGATCTACCTCGAGGGGGTCGGCTACCGGCGACCGACCGAGGTGCCGGTGCAGGTCCGCGACGGCCGCGACTCGGCGATCGTCCGGACCGACATGCACCTCACCGGTGACCGGCAGGTCGAGAGCCAGGTGATCCGCATCGCCCCCGACTCGGCGCCGCTCGGCCGGCTGCAGATCGTGGTCGGCGGCGACAGCAGCTACAAGTCGACCTCGGCGATCATCTCCTTCAGCGGCAACTGGGTGATCACCAACTTCGACGACCTTCTCTCGCTGCTGCGCTACTTCGGTGAGGACAACCGCGTGGCCCAGATGCGCAACGCCTCGCCCGAGGCGCGCCCCGGGTTGTGGCGCGACTTCTACCACACCACCGACCCCAACCCGATGACGCCGGAGAACGAGGCGCTCGACAGTTACCTGGCCCGGCTCGCCGCCGCGAACCAGCTCTTCCGCGACGAGGGGCTCCCGGGCTGGCGCACCGATCGGGGCGAGGTCTACGTCACCATCGGACCACCCGACGAGGTCTACGACGCGTCGCCGACCATGGCCCAGCAGGGTCGCTACATCCGCTGGGCGTACTACGACCTGCGCGTGGCGCTGATCTTCCAGGACGCCACCGGGTTCGGCCGGTTCCGGCTCACTCCCCAGTCGCGCAGCGAGTTCGATCGGGTCCGCTCCCGGGTGCAGCAGGCGGCACCGCGATAGGGAGCCGTGAGTCGTGAGTCCTGAGATGTGAGGAGCAGCACGGAGGCCGACGCCGGGCGCCGGACCGGGCCATGGCGATCTCCCCACCACGTCTCAGGACTCAGGACTAACTTCTTCCCATGCCCCACACCCCGCCCCAACTCTTCCTGATCGACGGCTACGCGCTGATCTATCGGGCGTTCTTCGCGCTCATCTCGCGACCGCTGCGCACCAGCAAGGGTGAGAACACCAGCGCCGCCTGGGGGGTGACCAACTTCCTGCTGCGGCTCCGCGACAAGTACCGGCCCGATTACGTCGTGTGGGTCAACGACGCCGGCGACTCGTTCCGCACCGCCGAGTATCCCGAGTACAAGTCGACCCGCGAGAAGCTCGACGCGGAACTGCAGGCCGACTTCGACACCGCAGTCGAGCGGATCCGCGAGTTGCTGGCCGCGTTCCGGATCCCCTTGGTCGAGGTCGAGCACTACGAGGCCGACGACGTGATCGGCACCCTGGCGCTCAAGGGTGCGGCGGCGGGCATGGAGGCGGTGATCGTCTCCGGCGACAAGGACTTCTACCAGTTGATCCGGCCCGGCGTGGCCCTGCTCAACCCCGGCCGCGGCGGTCCCGCCGGGGTCGAGGAGAGCTGGGTCACCGAGAAGAACGCCAACGAACGGCTCGGCGTGCCGCCGGCACAGGTGACCGACTACCTCGCCCTGGTGGGCGACTCGTCGGACAACGTCCCCGGGGTGAAGGGGCATCGGCAGAAGGGTGCAGTGGCGCTGCTCTCGGAGTATCCCGACATCGAGGCGCTGATCGAGGCGGCGCCGGGGCTCAAGCAAAAGCGACCCCGCGAGGCGCTGCAGGAACACGCCGAATTGGCCCGACTCTCGAAGCGGCTGGTCACCATCCTCACCGACGTGCCGGTCGAGTTCGACCCGGTGCGCTACCAGCCGCAGCCGCCCGACAGTCAGGCGCTGGCCCGGATCCTCGGCGAGCTCGAGTTCCACTCGCTGCTCACGCAGGATCGAGGACGTGAGCGGCGGTCGCGGCGATCGAGGCCGTGGCCGCCGAGCGAGCGCACCGTCCATGTGGTGGGCGATCCGGCCGAGCTGCCCGCCCTCGCCACGCGGCTTCGCCAGGCGGCGATGGTCGCCTTCGATACCGAGACGACCTCGCTCGAGCCGCACGACGCCGAGCTGATCGGCCTGTCGCTGGCACCGTCGCCCGACGAGGTCTGGTACCTCTCGTTCGGGCACACGGCACCCGCCGCCACGCTGCTCGACGGCGACAGTCCGCCGACGTCACCGCGCAACCTGCCGCCGATCACCGATCCGGCCTGTGCCCCGATCCGCGAGCTGCTCGAGGATGCTGCGGTGCCCAAGGCCGCCCATCACGCCAAGTACGACATCCAGGTGCTGCGTCGCGCCGGTGTCGAGGTGCGGGGGCTCGGTTACGACTCGATGCTGGCGGCGTTCGTGCTCGACCCGTCGCGCCGCTCCTACGCCATCGACGCTCTCTCGCTCGAGTTCCTCGGCGCGATGATGTCGCAATACACCGACATGGTCGGCAAGGGGAAGTCGCAGATCCCCTTCGCCGAGGTGCCGGTGGAGCGCGCCGCCGACTACTGTGGCGCCGACTCGACCACCGTGCTGGCGCTGCGCGAGTTGTTCGACCCGCAACTCGACGAGCATCGGCTGCGGGCCCTGCTCGAGACGATCGAGCTGCCGCTGGTCGGGGTGCTGGCCGACATGGAGTGGACCGGTATCGCGATCGACGCCGCCCACTTCACCGCGCTCGCTCACGACCTCGGTCGCGACCTCGCAGCACTGGAGGAGGAGATCCGCGGCGTCGCCGGCGTGGAGGGACTCAACCTCAACTCGCCCCGACAGCTCGCCGAGGTGCTCTTCGAGAAGCTCGAGTTGCCGGTGATCCGCCGGACCAAGACCGGCCCCAGCACCGACGCCGCGGTGCTCGAGGCGCTCGCCGCCGACGGCCACGAGCTGCCGGCGCTGATCCTCCAGTATCGCGAGCTGCAGAAGCTCAAGAGCACCTACGTCGATGTGCTGCCCGCCCGGGTCAACCGCACCACCGGCCGGATCCACACCTCGTTCAACCAGGTCGGCGCCCAGACCGGGCGGCTCTCGTCGAGCGACCCCAACCTGCAGAACATCCCGATCCGCACCACGCGAGGCGAGGCGATCCGGCGCGGCTTCGTGCCGGCCAGGGGGTGGCGATTCGTGGTGGCCGACTACTCCCAGATCGAGCTGCGGCTGATGGCGCACCTCTCCGGCGATCCGGCCTTCGTGGCGGCGTTCCGGAGCGGGGGCGACATCCACCGCCAGACCGCCGCGATCATCTTCGGGGTCGAGCTCGACGCGGTCACGCCCGAGATGCGCGCCCGCGCCAAGACGATCAACTTCGGCACCATCTACGGCCAGGGCCCGTTCGCGCTCTCCAACCAGCTCGGCATCACCCAGGACGAGGCCAAGGCGTTCATCAACGACTACTTCGAGCGCTTCGCCGGAGTGCGTGAGTTCCTCGACCATCAGGTCGAGCTGGCGCGCGACCAGGGCTACGTCGAGACGCTCTTCGGTCGGCGGCGCTACATCCCCGAGATCCGCGACAAGAACTTCAATCTCCGCTCGTTCGCCGAGCGCACCGCGCAGAACACGCCGCTGCAGGGATCGGCCGCCGACCTCATCAAGCGGGCGATGATCGACATCCACCGCGCCCTGCCCGACGCGGGGCTGCAGTCGCGGCTGCTGCTGCAGGTGCACGACGAACTGGTGGTCGAGGCGCCGGCCGACGAGGCCGGGGCGACTGCGGAGCTGCTGCGGACCCACATGGAGGGCGCCGCCGAACTCAGCGTGCCGCTGGTGGTCGACGTGGGGATCGGCGAGAACTGGGTGGATGCGAAGAAGGCGTGAGTCCTGAGTCCCGAGACGTGAGGGCGGATGATGAGGGCCGGCACCGATGATCGATGCCGGCCTTTCGACTCGCCCCACGTCTCAGCGACTCAGGCCTCACCTCTGCCTCACCCCCGGCCACCAGTTCCACTTCCCGGCGATCTGCATCAGGCTCGGCACCAGCACCATCCGGATGATCGTGGCGTCGAGCAGCACCGCCACCGCCAGGCCGAAGCCGATGAACTGCATCACCAGGATCCGGGCGAAGGCGAAGGCGCCGAACACGGCGATCATGATCAGTGCCGCCGAGGTGATCACGCTGGCCGTGGCCGAGAGTCCCTCGCGGGTGGCGAGGGTGTTCTGGCCGGTGCGATCCCAGGCCTCCTTGATCCGCGTCAGCAGGAAGACCTCGTAGTCCATCGACAGCCCGAAGACCACCGCGAACACCAGCACCGGCACCAGCACGTAGATCGCCGAGGTGGGGCCGTCGATCCCGAGGATCGATCCGCCGATGCCCTCCTGGAAGACCAGCACGATCAGGCCGAAGGTCGCCGCCACCGAGAGCGAGTTCATCACCACCGCCTTGAGCGGCACCAGCACCGAGCGGAACACGATCGCCAGCATCACCGCGGTGACGCCGAGGATCAGCAGCACGATCAACGGGAAGCGGCGCAGCAGCTCGCGCTGGAAGTCGACCGCGCCGGCCACGTAGCCGCCGACCCACGCCTTGGTATTGCGGAGCTGGCGGATGGCGCTGGAGTCGGCGGCCAGCTGGCGCACCGAGCCGACCAGTCCCATCGCGGTGGTGAGCGAGGTGGTGTCGGCCGGTATCACGTCGAGCAGGGTGGTCTGGCCGTCGCGGCCGAGGTAGGCGTCGAGGAAGTCGGGGTACTGGACCCGCACCGAGTCGAGTTCGGAGTAGAAGAGCGAGTACTCCAGGATTCCCATGTCGGGGACCAGGTCGACCAGCGAGCGCACGTCGGCGATCCTGCGGGTCGGCGCGGAGCGAATCGGAGAGGTGCCTGAGTGCCCGGAGGGCGGTGGCACTGGTGGCCGGGGTCCCCTCGGGGAACTCCAGCACCAGTCGCACCGGGGCGAGGTAGCCCGAGCGTCCCATCTCCTCCAGCGCCTGCACCCCGGCGCCGGCCTCGGTGGCGACCGGCCACCAGTTGCGGCTCGGCAGGCCGATCCGGAGCTTGAGCACCGGCAGGGTGAGCACCCCGATCAGCAGGGTGCCGATCGCGGCGGCGCGGTAGGGGTGGCGCGAGAGCGACCGGGCCCAGCGCTCCCAGGTCTGCTGCCGGTGGTACCACGCCAGCCGCCTGGCCAGCCACTTGGGTCGGTCGATGTTGCGGCCGAGCAGCGCCAGCAGTGCCGGCAGCAGGGTGGTCGACAGGAGCACCGCGATCGCCACCACCACCAACCCGGCGATCCCCACGCTGCGGGTCTCGGTGAGCGGGATCAGCAGCAGCGCGGCGAAGCCGACCACCACCGTGGCGCCGGAGGTCATCACCGCCTTGCCGGCGGTTCGGAAGGTCCGCACCGCGGCCTCGTGGGCGCGCAGCCCGGCGTTGAGCTCCTCGCGGAAGCGGGTGACCACCAGCAGCGAATAGTCGATGCCCACACCCAGGCCGATCATGCTGATCATGTTGAGCACGAAGACCGACATCGGCATCACGGTGGCCAGCACCCCGACGGTTGCCAGCGCGATGACGATCGCCATCACCCCCACGATCACCGGCAGCACCGCGGCCACGAGTGCGCCGAAGGCGAGGACCAGGATCACCAGGGTGATCGGCACCAGGCGGCGCTCGTTGCGGCTGGCGTCGTCGGCGCTGGTGGCCCGGATGTCGACGTCGAGCGCGGTGCGCCCGGTGACTCGCACGGTGTAGGCGTCGCGGTCGGGGAAGCGGCGCACCACCGAATCGAGCGATTGCCGCAGCGGGGCGACCGCCTGCTGCGGCGACTCGACCGTCGCCGTCGATGGCGACCAGGAAGAAGGTCGCCCGCCCGTCGCGCGCCACGAAGGTCGAGTCGTCGGTGGAGCGCCACGAGACCACGCCCTCGGCGTTGGGCAGCCGCCGGGCGGTGTTGATCAGCCGGTCGAGCAGCTCGCCGCCCTGACCCGACGTCATCGAGCCGGGCCCCTGGACGGTCACCACGAAGTACTCGCTGAGCGGCTTGTCGAACCGGGCCAGGAGCAGCGAATCGGCGATCCGCGACTCGCTCTGCTGGGTGGCGCCGCCCCGAGCATCGAGCCGGGACACGGTCGATCCCGCGCACGACGCGGCCCAGGCGCCGATCGCCGCCCACGCCAGGATCACCAGCCATCGCCAGCGGACGAGGGCATTGCCTAGGGTTGCAAACACGGCACAATGGTAGGAGCCGCCACCCCGCCGCGCCAGCGGAGACTCGCATCCACGGCACCCACCTGCCGATATTGGCAAGTATGAACCCTCGCCTCCTCGGCACCGTGGCTGCCGGGCTCCTCGCCCTGATCCTGCTCTCTCGCTCGCGACGGGAGCCCGCCCCGGCCGCGCCGCCAGCGGCCGCCGCCCCGGCCCCCGGCCCGGGCCAGCCACCTCCCCGCACCACGGCGCGAGCGCCCCGCCTCGCCCCGCTCCCCGGCGCCCTCGCGCGCCGACCCGACGCCACCCGCGAGATCGACCTGCTGGCGATCCTCGGGGTTCGTCGCCGGATCTCCCGCGAGGGACAACTGGTCTATCTCGACTCGATGTTTGTCCAGACCGACTCGAACGTGGTCCGGTGGGCCGATCAGGCCGTCCGGCCACTTCATGTGGTGTTCATCCCCGACTCGACCCTGCCAGGGTGGTCTCGCGACTACCTGGCCGCTGCCCGCGCCGGGATGGCTGCGTGGCGGACCAACACCGCGGGGATCCGGATGCAGGAGGTGGCCGACTCCGGCGACGCCCAGATCGAGGTCCGATTCGTGACGACCGTGTCGGACAGCAACGAGTTCGGCGTCACCCAGCTCACATGGGGCGAAGGCGGCACCGCGAGTCATGCCGAGATCCGGCTGGCACTCAGGCCCGACACGAGTGAGCCCACGATCCCGGCAGCGGTGTTGCGACGGGTCGCCATCCATGAATTCGGTCACGCGCTCGGCCTGCCGCATTCCGGCCGTCGCAACGACATCATGTTCGCCACGTCGCCGGTCGCGGCCCCGTCGCGCCGCGACCAGGCAACCCTGCGATTGCTCTATGCCCTGCCACCTGGGTCGATCAAGACACCCTAGACAACGCGAGAGGCGACGGGCGACCGGCGACAGGCGAACAGTGCCTCTCGCCCATCGCGCCGCGCTGCTCGCGTTCCTCGCCCTGGCCCCCGCCACCGGCCGGGCGCAGTCGCGCGGCGCCGCCATCGACGCCGCGGTCGCCGCCGGAATCCGGCAGCGGATCTTCCCCGCGGCCGTCGTGATCGTCGGTCGGGCCGATTCGATCCTCTACAGCAAGGGCTACGGCACCTACACCTGGAGCGGCGACAGTCGGACACCCGATCCGGCGTGGTCGCTCTGGGATGTTGCGTCGATCTCGAAGGTGGTCGCCACCGCGAGTGCCGTGGCGGTCCTGGTCGACCACGCGCGCGTCGACCTCGATGCCAAGGTGAGCCACTATGTCCCGGCATTCTCGGGTGGCACCAAGGACAGCGTCACGGTGCGGATGCTGCTCGACCACACCAGCGGGCTGCCGGCGTGGGTCCCGCTCGGCTCGCGCGACACCAGCACCGCCGCGGCCCGCTCGCGACTGTTCGACGTCGACCTCCGGCGACCGCCCGGCGAGGTGGCGGTCTACAGCGATCTCAACGCGATGCTCGCCGGGATGGTCGTCGAGCGCGCCAGCGGCGAGTCGCTCGACCGCTTTACCCGCGAGGCGGTCTTCGGGCCGACCGGGATGACCAGCGCCGAGTGGCGCCCGCCGCCGGCCGACCGGCTCCGCGCCGTGCCGACCGAACGCCGCCGCGACGGCTCGCCGTTCGTGGGTGTGGTCCAGGACCCCAACGCGCGGGCGCTCGGCGGGGTCGCCGGACACGCCGGCGTCTTCGCCACCGGACTCGACCTGGCCCACTTCGCCCAGAGCTGGTTGCGCGGCCTGCGCGAGCGCGACTCGACCTGGCTGCACCCGGCCACCCTGGCGCGCTTCCTCCAGCGCACCGAGGTGTCGGGCACCCGGGCCCTCGGATGGGACACGCCACTCCTCATCACCGACGACGGCGACCCGCCGCTCTACGGTGCCTGCGCCACCGAGACCACCTTCGGGCACACCGGCTATACCGGCACCCTGCTCTGGTTCGATCCCCGAGCCGACCTGTTCGTGGTCTTCCTCACCAACCGGAGCTACCAACCGGGACGCAGGTCGCTGGATCAGATCCGCACCGTGCGCGCGGCGGTGAGCGACGCGGCGCGACGCTATGCGGGAGTGAAGAACTGCTAGGGGGCGACAGGCGGACGCGAGGGCCGGCATCTTCATCGAAAGCCGGCCCTCGGTGTGACTCCCGCCCGTCGCCTGTCGCTTGTCGCCCGTCGCCTGTCGCCTGTCGCTTGTCGCTTGTCGCTTGTCGCCCGTCGCCCGTCGCCTGTCGCCCTAGTGCCCCAGGAACGCCCTCACCCGCGGGTCCATCCGGTCGGGTGTCCAGTAGGGTTCCCAGACCAGGTCGACCTCGACGCTGGTGATCCCCTCAAGGTCGGCCAGTGTCTGCCTGACGTCCTCGATGATCTCGGCACCGGCGGGACACCCCGGCGAGGTGAGGGTCATCTTCACCTGCGCCACACCCTCGTCGGTCACGACCACGTCGTAGATCAGCCCGATGTCGATGATGTTGAGCCCCAACTCGGGGTCCTTCACCGCGCGGAGCGCCTTGCGGGCGAGTTCGGGGGAGACGGGAGGGGTCATGTCAGGAAAAATAACAGGACTCAGGACTCAGGACTCAAGACCTTCACCAACTCCCCCCCGAACTCCTTCCGCTGCCACTGGCGCAGTTCCGGGACCTCGGCCAGCGCCTCGACCGTGGCGGGCGCCAGCTTGGCGATCGCCTCGAGCGTGCCATTGGGGCAGAGCACCCCGGGCTGGAGGCCATACTCGGTGGCGAGGGCATTGCGCCGCGCCTTGAGCGCCTGGAGCCGCGCCTCGAGTTCCGGGTCCGGGGGAGGCCGACGGGGGCCCCGCGGGAACGTCGGCAGCTCGTCGTCGGGTACCGCCTTGCCCCGTTCGATCGCCGCCAGGATCTCGGCACCCCACCGCGACTGTGCCTCGCGGCCGATTCCCCGGACCTGACCAAGCTGCTCGACGGTCTCGACCGGCTTGGTGGCCAGATGGAGGAGCACCTCGTTGCCAACCACCCGGAATCCCGCCCGGTCGAGCGCCGAGGCGGTCTCCTCGCGCCAGACGTAGAGCTCACGGAGCAGCGCCAGGGCGCGCCGCTCCAGGTTCCGGGCGCCCTTGAGCTTGAAGAAGCTCTCCCGGGGATCGTTGCCGCCCGGACCCCACCGAGCCGATCCCAGCAGGCCGAACTCCTCTTCGGCCCAGGAGAGCCTCCCGGAGTTGGTCAGCTTTTCTAGTAGTATTCCCCGCAACTCATACAGGTACATCGTGTCGCCGGCGGCGTATTCCAGCATTCCCTCGCTGAGCGGCCGGGCCGACCAGTCGGCCCGCTGGAAGCGCTTGTCGGGCCGGACGTCGAGGTAGCGCTCCAGCAGTGCCGCCAGCCCGATCCCCGGTTCCCCCAGCAACTGGGCGGCGATCCGGGTGTCGAAGATGCGGCGGGCCTCGAAGCCGTATTCGTGGTGGAACAGGCGCAGGTCGTAGTCGGCGTCGTGGAAGACCTTCTCGATCCTGGGGTCGGCCAGCAGGGCGCCGATTCGGGAGAGATCGTCGAGGCCGAGCGGGTCGATCACCGCGGTGCGGTCCGCGGTGGAGAGCTGCACCAGGTAGACCCGGTCGTGGTAGCGATGGAACGACGCCGCTTCGGTGTCGAGGGCGATCGAGGCCTCGCCCGCAATGGCGTCCATCAGCGCCTCGAAGTGGCGCTGGTCGGCAATCAGTTCGTAGTCCACTCAGTCGCGCCGGCGGGCGGTCTGTTCGATCGCCTCGGCGGCCTGTTCCAGCGCCCTCGCCAGCGTCTTGTAGAACTCGGCGTCGGGGGTCGGTGCTCCACCGGGGCCGGCGTCCATCACCAGCTGGCGCGACAGCCGGGCGGCGTGGCGGATGTAATCGGTGGCTGGCGGCATGCTGTCGGGACTCCATGTTCGGGTCGGGTGAAAGCTAGCGAAGTACGAGGTACGAGATACGAGGTGCGAGCCGTCGAGAAGGGTGAGGGGCGGGCAGCTGGCTACCTTTCCCATCCTGTCTCCTCTCCCGTATCGCGTACCTCGTCTCTCGTCTCGCGTCCCATGCCGATCCGATTCACCATCTACCCCGACGAGTGCGATGCCCACGGGCATCTCAACCAAGCTGCCTATCTGGCGCTCTTCGAGCGCGCGCGGTGGGAGCTGCTGCGGCAGGGGCCCGGGATCGACGTCTTTGAGCGGGCGGGGGTCTGGCCCGTCGTGCGGCATGCCGTGATCGACTACCACGCCGGTCTCTGGCCTGGCGACGTGCTCGAGTTCACCACCGAGATGGTCCGTCGGGGCCGCACCTCGTTCACGCTGCGGCAGCGCGCCCACCGAGTGCGCGATCGAGTGCTCGCGGCGACGCTCGAAAGCACCTTCGTCTGCATCGATCGGAACGAGAGTCCGGTCGAGGTTCCTGTCGACGTGGCCACCTGGCTCGGTCGGGTACCGCCGCGCGCCGAACTCCCCCATGGGGTCACCCTGGCGTGGCAGGAGGCGGGGCAGGGCGACCCGCCGGTGCTCTTCATCCATGGCTACCCGCTTGATCGCGCGCTCTGGGCCGCCCAGCTGGATGGGCTCCGGCATCACCGGCTGCTGGCGCCCGACCTCCGCGGCTTCGGTGACTCCGTCGTCGGTAACCCGCCGGCGGTCTCGATCGATGCGCATGCCGACGACCTCGCGGCGCTGCTCGAGCGGTTGGCGATCCCTCGGGCCGTGGTGGTGGGGCTCTCGATGGGCGGCTATGTGGCCCTGGCGATGGCCGAGCGGCACCGCGACCGGTTGGCCGGGCTGGTGTTGATCGACACCCGGGCCGGCGCCGACGACGCCACCGGTCGGGCTGGCCGCGACGCTGCCATCGCCACGATCCGGGAGGGCCGCGCGCGCGAGGTGGTCCGCGGCCTGGCCGGCAGGCTCTTTGCCGCCGACACTCCGTCGGCCGACCGTGACCCGGTGATCGCCCGGATGGAGGGGGTCCCCGCCGACGGGCTGGTGGCGGCGCTGGAGGCGATGCGGGACCGCCCCGACCGGCGGTCGCTCCTCCCCCGGCTCGCGGGACTACCCACCCTGGTGGTGGTCGGCTCCGACGACCGGATTACCCCACCGGCCGAGGCCCGCGCGATGGCCGGGGCGATCCCCGGGGCCGAACTGGTCGAGGTCGAGGGGGCCGGCCATCTGGCACCGGTGGAGCGGCCCGACACCGTCAACGAGGCCCTCCAACGGTTTCTTGACACGCGGGTGTGAAACACCCCGCCCCCTCCGGCGTCATATCCGTTGGCGGGCCCGATGGAAACTCCCCTCCATCACCGCCATTCACTTGAGATCTTCCCGCCCAAGGCGCCCCGGAACCACGGCCAGTTGAAACGGTTCCGGGGCGGCCTTCTTTTGTGGAGGGGGAAGTGAGTCCTGAGTCCTGAGAAGTGAGAAACGCAACGGGGCCCGGTTCGGCGCATCGAACCGGGCCCCTGGTGCTTCCCCCCACGTCTCAGGACTCAGGACTCACTTCTACTTCCTCGGCCGCCCCGGCGGATCGTCGGAGTCGAAGATGTCCCGGTTCTTGACGATGTACTCGGTCAGGTGCTCGGGGACATCCTCTTCCGGGTAGATGGCGCTCACCGGGCACTCCGGTTCACACGCCCCGCAATCGATGCATTCGTCGGGGTGGATGTAGAGCTGGTCCTCTCCCTCGTAGATGCAGTCCACCGGGCAGACGTCCACGCAGGCGCGGTCCTTCACGCCGATGCAGGGCTCGGTGATGATGTAGGGCATTGAGACAGCTCCTTCAGGGTGAACGTTCGGGCGATCGACCATCGACCATCGATCATCGACTCCGAGACCACGGCCGTCACAGTAGAAACCCCTCCCCGCAGAGCGCAAGGGGGCGACTCGTGGTGGTATCGGCCGGCGTTACGTTCCCCCGCATGCCGATGCGTTGCCGTGGCATCCTCGCCGCCCTGGTGGCGCTCCTCGCCGGACCGCTCAGTGGGCCCCTCGCCGGCCAGTCGAGCTGCCCGGCCGGGCCCACGGCGCTGGTCCTCTCCGGTGGTGGGGCCAAGGGGCTGGCCCACGTGGGAGTGATCAAGGCGCTCGAACGGGCCGGGATCCACCCCGACCTGATCGTCGGGACCTCGATGGGGTCGGTGGTCGGGGCACTCTACGCCTCGGGCTACAGCGGCGCCGCCCTCGACTCGATCACCCGGTCGCTCCCCCTGGCCGAGCTGTTCCGCACCAGCGAACCACCGGGTCCGGCCGTCTGGGGTACCCGACGACCGCTGATCCTCTGGGAAGAGGGCGATCACGGCTTCGCCCCCCAGGGCGCCACGGTGCAGCAGGCCGCGGTGAGCGCGATCCTCAACGCGGTGCTGTTGCGCGGCAACCTCTTGGCGCGGGGCGACTTCTCCCGGCTGCCGATCCCGCTCAGCGTGGTGGCCACCAACCTCGCCGACCGCGACACCGTGGTGCTCGGCGGCGGCGACCTCGCCCAGGCGGTGCGCGCCAGCATCGCCATTCCGTTGGTCTTCACGCCGGAGCAGATCGACGACATGGTGCTGGTCGACGGTGGACTGTCGGCCAACGTCCCCGTCGAGGTGGCTCGAGCCCGTGGCGCCGTCCGATTGATCGTGAGCGACGTGAGCGATCTACCATCGGACTCGCTCTTCCCCCAGTCGCCCCTGGCAGTGGTGAGCCGGCTGCTCGACTGGCTCTTCAATCAGCCGGGCGACTCTCTCCGCCGCGGTGACCTCCGCATCCGTCCCCCCATCGAGGGGTTTGGCAGCTTCGACTTCTCCGATCGGGTGGTCGACTCGTTGATCGCCCTGGGAGAGGCGGTCGGCGACTCGGCAATCGCCCACTGGGAGTGCCGCGTCGCCGCGATCCGACCGGCGCCTGTGGTGCCGCCGATTCCGGCGCACGTCGGGGCGATCGCCGGCGCCGCAAGCGATCGGGAGGGCATGCGGATCCTGCGACGGACCCTGCGGCTGGAGACCAACAGCACCCTCGACGTCGACGACCTGTCGGCCAGGCTGATGCGTCTCGCCGATCGCGAGTTCTTCCGCGAGGTATGGCTCCGGCCCGAGGGAGCTGGCGACTCGCTGCGATTCCGTCCTGAGCTTCGCCGCCTGCCGCGTCGCACCGCGGGGATCGGCCTCGCCTACGACGGCGAACTCGGCGGCCGGGCCTGGCTCGGCCTTGTCGACCGACGTGTCCCGCTGCTTCTCGGCGAGGCCTCGGGCATCCTCTCGCTCGGTCGCTACGACTCGAGGCTGCACGTCGAGGTGCGCCGCCAGACCCTCCTGGGACAGCCCGACTTCACGCCGGTGGTCGGGGTCTATCTGCGCGACGGCGAGGAACGCCGCTTCCTCCAGCAGGGCGTGCTGATTCCCGGAGTCGACTATCGTGTCGCCACCGCACAGGCCGGTGTCGAGCGGCGTCTCGCGCTCGGCGTCCGCCTCCGCCTCACGGCGCTCGCCGAGACCTGGCGCAATGGCGACCTGCTCACCGACGAGCACCTGGTGCACTCCACTCTCGGTGGCCGGATCGATCTCGAACGCAGCAGTCTCGATCGGGTCCCCGTGTTCCATGGCACCCTGATCGTGACCGGCCGCTACACCCGCGCCGAGCTCGAGAGCCGGATCACCCGCCCGCTCGGCGCCTTCGGACTCACCGGTACCATCCGGGTCGGTGTCGGCCGCGAACTCCCCGCGGCGGAGGCCTTCCACCTCGGAGGCGACGACGGCTTCCCCGGACTCCACCTGGGCGAACGCCCGGGCGACAACGAGGCGTTCACCTCGCTGGTCCTCTCCCACCCGCTGGCCGGTCCGCTCGCGGTCCGGCTCACCGCCGCCTTCGGGCGGACCGCCTATGGCCAGACCACCTTCGTGACCGACTCGGGACTGCCGAGCGGCGAGTTCATCGCCGGCGCGGCCACCCAGGGGAAGTTCTTCGGGCTGGGTGGCTGGCTCGTCGGCGGGCGGATCGGTGTCGGCGCCGAGACGCCGCTCGGCCCGGTCCGCCTCGAGTGGGGATTCAACGATCGCGACCGGAGCCAGATCTTCCTGCGCGTCGGGAGATGGGATTAGGAGAGCGAGAAAGCGAGAGAGCTCCGGACTCCGCTGCCGCGTCGCTTGCGGCGCGGCCGGGCTCGGCCCCAAGCAAGGATCGGCCGGCTTGCAAGCGAGCCGGCAGCGGTCTCGGGCCCCAGCTTTCTCGCTTTATCGCCAATTTTATGGCGTAAATTGACATTAGGGCATTTCCCGGCTAGCATTTCGGCCTGATGGGGCCACTTCGTCTACTCCGGCTCGCCGATCCGGCGACTCAGGCGGTGCCCCCCGGTCACCGGGGGCCCCGCGGTCTGATTTTGCTCCATCTCAAGTCAGCGACTGGGGCCACGGCCGGGGAGCTCGCCGAGGCGCTGGGGTGTTCCCTCAATGCCGTCAGGCACCACCTCAAGGAGCTCGAGGCCGAAGGGGTGGTCGCCTACGACCGGACCCCCAAGG
The DNA here is from genome assembly GCA_963817715.1 of uncultured Gemmatimonadales bacterium. Lineage (GTDB taxonomy): Bacteria > Gemmatimonadota > Gemmatimonadetes > Gemmatimonadales > GWC2-71-9 > Palsa-1233. Next base: position 74,948 of record CAWFPG010000003.1, on the reverse strand, counting down.
GGGTCGGGGCGCCGGCGCACACCTACCGGCTGACCGAGATGGGCCATGGCCTCTTTCCCGAGCGGTATGCCCGGACGGTGCTCGATCTGCTGGAGCATGTGGTCGAGGCAGAGGGACGTGAGGCGGTGGTCGAACTGCTCGAGCGGCAGTACGACGACCTGGCCGAGCGACTGGAGGGGGCGACCCGGGGCCTCGAGGGCCGCCAGCGGGGCGAGGCGATCGCCCGGATCCTTACCGGTGAGGGCTACCTGGCCACTTGGGACCAGGAGCAGGGGAGCGGCGTGCTCACCGAGCACCACTGTCCCCATCAGGCGGTGGCGGAGCGCTTTCCGGAGATCTGTGCCGCCGAGGAGCGGACGCTCGCTCGGGTGCTCGGCATGGCAGTCGAGCGGCGATCGCGGATCGCCGGTGGATGTGGGACGTGCAGCTACCGCGCGGACGGGACCGACCCCGACGGCGCCGATGAGGAGAATCGATGAGCAGCTCGGTCGAACAGCTCGTCAACCGCGAGTACAAGTACGGATTCGTCACCGACATCGAGCAGGACACCGTCCCGCCCGGTCTGTCGGAAGACACCATCCGGTTCATCTCGGCCAAGAAGCAGGAGCCCGAGTGGCTGCTGGAGTGGCGACTCAAGGCGTATCGCCGCTGGCTCGAGATGACCGAGCCGCGCTGGCCCAACGTCACCTACACGTCGCCCGACTACCAGGCGATCTCGTATTTCTCGGCCCCCAAGAGCACCAAGCCGCTCGGTTCGCTCGACGAGGTCGATCCCAAGCTGCTGGAGACCTACGAGAAGCTCGGCATCCCGCTCAGTGAGCAGAAGCTGCTCGCCGGGGTGGCGGTCGACGCGATCTTCGACTCGGTGTCGGTCGGCACCACGTTCAAGAAGACGCTGGCGAAGGCCGGCGTGATCTTCTGCTCGTTCGGCGAGGCGGTGCAGGAGCACCCCGAGCTGGTGCAGCAGTATCTCGGCAGCGTGGTGCCGGCCAACGACAACTTCTTCGCGGCGCTCAACTCGGCGGTCTTCACCGACGGTTCCTTCGTGTTCGTGCCGAAGGGTGTCCGCTGCCCGATGGAGCTGTCGACCTACTTCCGGATCAACGCTGCCAACACCGGCCAGTTCGAGCGCACCCTGATCGTCGCCGAAGAGGGCGCCTCGGTGAGCTACCTCGAGGGCTGCACCGCACCGAAGCGCGACGAGAACCAGCTGCACGCCGCGGTGGTCGAATTGGTGGCCCTCGACGACGCGTCGATCAAGTACTCGACGGTGCAGAACTGGTACGCCGGCGACGACGAGGGAAAGGGCGGCATCTACAACTTCGTCACCAAGCGCGGCAAGGCGATGCGCGGAGCGAAGATCTCGTGGACCCAGGTCGAGACCGGCTCGGCGATCACCTGGAAGTATCCCAGCGTGATCCTCCAGGGCGACGATTCGGTGGGCGAGTTCTACTCGGTCGCGGTGGCCAACGGCCGCCAGCAGGCCGACACCGGCACCAAGATGATCCACATGGGGAAGAACACCCGCAGCACGATCGTGTCGAAGGGGATCTCGGCCGGCGAGGGACAGAACTCCTATCGCGGCCAGGTCAAGATCCTCCCCAAGGCGACCGGGGCGCGCAACTACACCCAGTGCGACTCGATGCTGATCGGCAACCGCTGTGGCGCGCACACCTTCCCCTACATCGACGTGCAGAACTCGTCGAGCGACGTGGAGCACGAGGCGAGCACCAGCAAGATCGGCGAGGACCAGATCTTCTACTGCAAGGCACGAGGCCTCAACACCGAGCATGCGATCAGCGTGATCGTCAACGGCTTCTGCAAGGAAGTCTTCCGCGAGCTGCCGATGGAGTTCGCCGTGGAGGCGCAGAAGCTGCTCGGCGTGAGCCTCGAGGGCAGCGTGGGCTAGACGAGATTGGCGAATCGAGATTGGAGACTCGACGGTGAGCCTCCAATCTCCAGTCTCCAATCGCGAATCTCATATTGAGGACAGACATGGCACTACTCGAAGTGAAGGACCTCCAGGCGTCGGCCGACGAGAAGCAGATCCTCAACGGGATCTCCCTCACGGTGAATCCTGGCGAGGTGCACGCGATCATGGGCCCCAACGGCTCGGGCAAGAGCACCCTGGCCCAGGTGCTGGCGGGGCATCCGGCCTACGAGGTGACCGGCGGATCGGCCACCTTCGACGGTGAGGACCTGCTCGACATGGAGGCCGAGGAGCGGGCGTGGGCCGGACTCTTCCTCGCGTTCCAGTACCCGGTCGAGATCCCCGGCGTGACCAATGCCTACTTCCTGCGCCAGGCCTACAACGAGGTCCGCAAGGCGCGCGGCCTCGAGGAGATCGACCCGATCGACTTCGTCGACCTGCTCGAGGAGCGACTCAAGGTCGTCGAGTGGGGCCCCGAGATCATGGAACGGGCCGTCAACTTCGGCTTCTCGGGTGGCGAGAAGAAGCGCAACGAGATCCTCCAGATGGCGGTGCTCGAGCCGAAGCTGGCGATCCTCGACGAGACCGATTCGGGGCTCGACATCGATGCGCTCAGGATCGTGGCCGAGGGGGTCAACAAGCTGCGGCGCCCCGACAATGCCTTCGTGCTGGTGACCCACTATCAGCGGATCCTCAACTTCGTGGTGCCTGATCACGTGCACGTGCTGGCCGGTGGCCGGATCATCCGCTCGGGCGGCAAGGAGCTGGCGTTCGAGCTCGAGGAGAAGGGCTACGAGTGGTTGACCGGCGCCACCGCGGGAGCCGGCGCGTGAACGGAAGCACGGTCATCCCGAGCGGAGCGGCCCGCAGGGCCGCGGAGTCGAGGGACCCCTCACCCGTGAGCGAAACCCCCTTGGCCGACCTCATCGCGGAGTCCCTCCAGCGCCCAGCGCCGTCATGGCTGGCGGCGCTCCGTCAGGCGGGCGCCGATCGTTTCACCGAAGTCGGTCTCCCCGGTAGCAAGGACGAGGAGTGGCGCTTCACCCCGGTCGCGCCGATGGGTCGTCTCGAACTCCGACTCCCCGAGGCCGGCGCCGCGGTGCCGCTCGAGGCGATCGCCCCGTTTCTCTTCGACAGCGACTGGCCCCGGGTCGTGATGGTCGACGGTCGGGTGGACCCTGCCCTGTCGTCGCTGGAGCGGCTGCCGGCCGGGGTGCGGCTCATGGGCCTCTCCGAGGCGATCGGCGCCGGGATGCCCGAGCTGGCCGCCAACCTGGGTCGGACCGCCGACCCCATGCAGACACCGTTCACCGCGCTCAACGCCGCGACCTTTACCGACGGGCTGGTGCTGCATGTGCCCGCCGGCGTGCGGCTCGAACAGCCGGTGCACCTGCTGCACGTGGCGACCGATCACGCCGCCGCCGCGCTGCTCGCCCCACGGCTGCTCGCGGTGATCGACGCCGGCGCCCGGGCCACCCTGATCGAGAGCTATGTGGCGCTCACCGACGCCCGCTACGTGACCAACGGCGTGGCCGAGGTGGTGCTGGGGCAGGACGCGTGGGTCGAGCACCTGCGGATCCAGCGCGAGAACGAGCAGGCCTGGCACATCGGCTTCACGCAGGTCGACCAGCAGCGCGACTCGCACTACCGCGCCTTCGCGCTCTCGATGGGCGGCCACCTGGCGCGCCACAACCTGCATGCCCGACTCGGCGCCGAGCACATCGAGACGTTGCTCTACGGCCTCTACCTGACTCGTGGCGAGCAGCTGGCCGACACCCACTCGGCGATCTTCCACGACCAGCCCGACTGCAACTCGTGGGAGGTCTACAAGGGCGTCCTCGCCGACCGATCGCGGGCGGTGTTCAACGGCAAGGTGCTGGTGCAGCCGATCGCCCAGAAGACCGACGCCAAGCAGACCAACCGCAACCTGCTGCTGTCGGACCGCGCCAAGGTCGACACCAAGCCGCAGCTCGAGATCTTCGCCGACGACGTGCGGTGCACCCACGGCGCCACGGTCGGCAAGCTCAATGAGCAGCAGCGCTACTACCTGCAGACACGCGGCATCGGCGGAAAGCACGCCGAGCAGCTGCTGATCTGGGCCTTCGCCGCCGAGGTGATGACCGAGATCCAGCAGGAAGCGGTGCGGACCGAGCTGGAGCGACTGGTGCACGCCCGGCTGGATGAGCTGACGGCATGAACCGCGACAGGCGACAGGCGACAGGCGACAGGCGGTTGACTCGTTCGGCGCGGGCCCGTCGCGCGGCGGGAGATGGTCACGATGCCTGACCCGCTTGTCGCCCGTCGCCCGTCGCCCGTCGCCGACCTCCGCGCCGCCTTCCCAATGCTCGCGGCGACTTCCCGCGGCAAGCCGATCGTCTATCTCGACAGCGCCGCCTCGGCCCAGAAGCCGCGCGCCGTGCTCAAGGCGATGGAGCGGTTCTACGAGACCGGTTACGCCAACATCCATCGCGGCGTCTATCAGGCCTCGGAGTCGGCGTCGATCGCCTACGACGGCGCCCGCGACACAGTGGCTCGCTTCCTTGGCGGTGTCTCCCCCGAGGAAATCGTGTTCGTCCGGGGAACGACCGAGGCGGTCAATCTCGTGGCGCAGTCGTTCCTCCGGCCGACCCTCGCCCCGGGCGACACGGTGCTGGTGACCGAGATGGAGCACCACGCCAACATCGTCCCCTGGCAGCTCGCCGGCGCCAACACGGTGCCGATCCCGATCTCCGACGCCGGTGAGCTCGACCTCGAGGCGGCGGAGCGGATGCTCGCCGAGCGACCCCGACTGCTGGCCGTGGTGCACGCGTCGAACGCCCTCGGCACCATCAACCCGATCGCCGAGCTCACGGCCATGGCGCGGCAGCACGGTGTCCCGGTGCTGGTCGATGGCGCCCAGGCGGCGGCGCATGTGGCCGTCGACCTGCCGGCGCTCGGCGCCGACTTCTACTGCTTCAGCGGCCACAAGGTTTACGGGCCCACCGGGGTCGGCGTGCTCTGGGGCCGCCGCGAGCTGCTGGACGCGATGCCGCCGTGGCAGGGTGGTGGCGACATGATTGATGTGGTTGGCTTCGAGGGGACCACATTCGCCCCTGTGCCGCGGAGGTTCGAGGCGGGGACTCCCGACATCGCTGGCGTGATCGGGCTGGAGGCAGCGCTGCAGTGGATGATGGGGCTCGACCGTGTCGCTGTTGCCGACCACGAGCGCCAGTTGCTCGACCAGGGGCGCGCTGCGCTCGACGCGATCGAGGGCGTGCATCGCGTCGGTGATCCGCGCCACAACGTCGGCATCCTGACCTTCACCGTCGATGGGGCCCATCCCCACGATGTCGCCTCGCTGCTCGACCAGGACGGCATCTGTGTGCGCGCCGGTCACCACTGCACCCAGCCGCTGCACCGCCGGCTCGGTCTCCCGGCCACCGTGCGGGCCTCGATCGCGCCCTACAACAACGCCGGCGACCTCGAGGCACTGGCCTCGTCGCTCACCCGGATCCGGGGGATCTTCGCCTGATGGGCACGATGGACGAGCTCTACCAGAGCGTGATCATCGAGCACGACCGGAGCCCGCGGAACTTCCGCACGCTCGACGCGCCCACCCATCACGCCGAGGCACACAACCCGCTCTGCGGCGACGAGGTGACCCTCGAGTTGCGGGTGGATGAGGAAGGGCGCATCGCCGAGGTCGGTTTCCAGGGACGCGGCTGCGCCGTGTCGAAGGCGTCGGCCTCGATGCTCACCACCGCGATCAAGGGCAAGACGGTCGCCGAGGCGCTGGAACTCGGGACGCGGTTCACGGCGTTGCTCACCGGCAAGCCGGTCGAGGGCGAACTCGGCAAGCTGAAGGTGTTCGCCGGGCTGGCCACCTATCCGATGCGGGTCAAGTGCGCCACGATGCCGTGGCATGCGTTGAAAGAAGCGACAGGCGACGGGCGACAGGCGACGGGCGAATCCTAGGGTCACCTGTCGCTTGTCGCGGATCGCTTGTCGCAACACACACAATTGAACGAGGTCTTGTAAGAGCCATGCCTTACCCCGAAATGATGGTCAAGCCGATGCGCGAGGATCTTACGCGCCTCGGTGTCGATGAACTCAAGACGGTCGACGACGTCGACCAGGCGCTGGGCAACCAGCAGGGCACCGCCATGGTCTTCGTCAACTCCGTCTGTGGTTGTGCGGCGGGTGCCGCGCGACCCGGGTTGATGATGGCGCTCGAGCAGGCCGCGGTGAAGCCCGACGCCCTTTACACCGTCTTCGCCGGTCAGGACCTCGACGCCACGGCGCGTGCGCGGTCGTATTTCGGTGAATACCAGCCGTCGAGTCCCTCGGTGGCCCTGATGAAGGACGGCGAGGTCGTCGCCTTCGTCCACCGCCACCAGATCGAGGGGCGCCACCCGGGCCAGATCGCCGAGCAGCTGCTGGCCGCCTTCGAGGCCCACTGCCGATGACCGACGGGATCACCAAGCACCATGACCGCGACGAGCTTCACGGCATCACGGTTGTGGTCAATGGCACCAGCGGCCGGACCTACGTCGGTCGCTGGCACGAGCGCCAGCCCCGCGGCGTGGTGATGCGCGATGTGGCGATCCTCGAGCCGGGTCAGGACGGGGAGGCGTGGTTGGCCAAGCTGGCCAAGTTCGGGGTTCCGCCGGAACACCGGATGCTGGTGGTGCCGGACGAGGAGATGGGGGCGGTGCGGCGGTTCGGATAGGGGCGACAGGCGACAGACAGCGACAAGCGACAGGCGGCCCAATCGGCAACCTTCCCTGCTCAGCACACATAAATAAACAGTTAGTTACCTTGCTTCTCGCGATTCTGCTCACTCCTGCGAGCAAGCGATGGCCTGCCAGCCCGTCGCTTGTCGCCCGTCGCCGTTACTCCCCGAAACACTGCTGCCTGTTAATCTGTATGGCATCTCATCCCAACACGGAGTCAGGTACAGCCATGTCCGCACCAGCGGTGCTGCTCGAGGGCGTGACCAAGAAGTTCAGTGGCCACGTCGCCGTTCGCGATCTCTCGATGGAGGTCCCCACCGGCGGGATCTTCGGTCTCCTGGGCCCCAACGGGGCCGGCAAGTCGACCACCATCCGGATGATCATGGAGATCTACCTCCCCGATCAGGGCCGGATCGAGCTCTTCGGCACGCCGCACGGCGCCCGGGCGCTCTCGGACCGGCTCGGCTACCTGCCCGAGGAGCGAGGCCTCTACAAGAAGATGAAGGTGCTCGACCAGCTGGTCTTCCTGGGCGAAGCCAAGGGGATCGCCCGCAGCGAGGCACGCAAGCGGGCCAACGAGTGGCTCGATCGCCTCGGCCTCGGCGAGTGGAAGCAGAAGAAGGTCGAGGACCTCTCCAAGGGAATGCAGCAAAAGGCGCAGTTCGCCGGGACACTGCTGCACGACCCGGACGTGGTGATCCTCGACGAGCCGTTCAGCGGCCTCGACCCGGTCAACTCCCAGGTGATGAAGGATGTGGTGGTCGACATCGCCAAGCGCGGCAAGACGGTGCTCTTCTCGACCCACATCATGGAACAGGCCGAGCGGATGTGCGACCGGATCGTGATCATCGCGCGCGGGCGCAAGATCGTCGACGGGCCGGTCGCCGACGTCAAGCGCGAACACGGTGGCAAGCACGTGGCACTCACCTTCACCCACGACAAGGAGAAGGCGTCGCGCATTCTCGCCGATCGCTCGATTGTGGCCAAGGTCGATGACTACGGTGCCACGGCGGAGGTGGAACTTGCCGACGCCGCGCAGGCGGAGCAGCTGCTCACCACTCTGGTGCGCGAGGGAGTGGGACTCAACCGCTTCGAGGTCGTCGAGCCGTCGTTGCAGTCGATCTTCATCGCGAAGGTCGGCGCCGACGCTGCAACCGCGGCACGCAGTGAGGGGGTGGCCGCATGAACAAGATCTTCGCTGTGCTCCGTCGTGAGTTCGTGGAGCGGGTCCGCAGTCGAGCCTTCATCATCGCCACCATCCTGCTGCCCCTGCTGATACTGGGCTTCATGGGGGCGCAGGTCGCGATGATGCAGGGCGGTGACCGGACGCAGTCGATTGCGGTGGTCGATGCCACCAGTGGTGGCCTCGGTCAGGACGTGGTCCGCGGCCTCGAGGCGCTGCGATTCGACAATGGCAAAGGTGCACCGCAATACCGGATTGTCCGCGTGGAGGCCTCGGGTCGCCCCGAGCCGGTTCGGGATTCGTTGATCGCGATGACGGGATTCTCGCACAAGGAGCGACCGGAGTCGTTCGATGGGGTGCTGGTGCTCACCGACGCCACGTACGACGCCGGCACCGCGAAGTTCTACGGTGGCGGTGGCATCAAGGCGATCCAGGACCTGCAGGGCACGCTCTCCAGCGTCCTTACCCGCACACGGTTGTCGCGAAACGGCGTCGACCTCGCCATGGTGGCCAAGGCGATGGGTGGCGCGCATATCCAGAACATCAAGGTGTCCGACGGAGAGCTGACTGGGGATTCCGGCGGTGCGTCCCTGGCACTTGCCTACGGTATGGGGATCATCCTGTACATGGCGATCCTGCTGATGGGCCAACAGACGGCGACGTCGGTCGTGGAGGAGAAGACGTCGCGGATCATGGAGGTGTTGGCGTCATCGATGACCCCGTTCCAGATGCTGGTCGGCAAGATCGTGGGTGTGGGATTGACCGGATTGGTGCAACTCGGCATCTGGGGTGGCACCATCTTTCTCCTCGGCAATCAACGCGTTCGTCTGGCAGGGTTGTTCGGCGTGAGCGCCGACGTCGTTCGCAATATCCCGATTCCGTCGATGCCGCTCGACCTGCTGCTCGTGTTCCTGGCGTTCTTCACGCTGGGCTTCTTCATGTACGGGGCGCTCTATGCGATGGTCGGGTCGCTCGTCAACTCGATGCAGGAGATCCAGCAGTTCATCCTGCCGGTGACGCTGCCGGTGATCTTCGGGTTCTTCGCCAGCATCAGCGTCATCAATGATCCGCAGTCAACCATCGGCGTCGTGTTCTCCTACATCCCGCTCTTTGCGCCGTTCGTGATGCCGGTCCGCTGGGCCGTCTCTTCAGTGCCAGCCACCGAACTCGCCCTCTCCCTCGCCGGGATGGTGTTGGGCGTGCTCGCCGTCGCCTGGCTCGCCGGCCGGATCTACCGCACCGGGATCCTGATGTACGGCAAGAAGCCGACGGTCAGGGAGATCTTCCGCTGGGTCAAGGCGGGGTAGACACAGAGAGCGGAGAACAGAGACTGGAGAACGGAGAGGCTCACCAAGTGGTGAGCCTTTCTCGTAAAATATTGCAATGTAATAGGTTGCACGTAAACATAGTGGTTTATCTAGCCGTTTCACGTGAAACGGATCTGGTAGCGGGCCCGTTTTGGTGGTCGCGTGGTTTCACGTGAAACGGGGGGTGTCGGGGCTGCTGTTTGTGGCTAGATTGCCTCCGTTCTCCGTTCTCCGTTCTCCGTTCTCCGTTCTCCGTTCTCCGTTCTCGGTCCTCCGTTCTCCGTCCTCCGGTTCTCCATGGCTCGCACCATCGCAATCGCCAATCAGAAGGGCGGGGTCGGCAAGACGACCACCGCCGTGAACCTTGCCGCCTCGCTCGCCATCGCGGAGCGGCGCGTGCTGCTGGTCGATGCCGATCCCCAGGGGAACGCCACCTCCGGTGTGGGGATCGAGAAGGGCGAGGTCAAGCGATCGATCTACGACCTGATCATCGATGGGGCCGCGGTGGCGGACGTGGTGCGCCACGATCCCCAGCTTCCTTATCTCCACGTGATCCCGGCGACCCAGGATCTGGTCGGGGCCGAACTCGAATTGGTTGGTGGAGAGGATCGGGAGGGCCGGCTCAAGCGGGCGCTCGAGCCGGTGAAGGGTGAATACGACTACATCCTGATCGACTGTCCGCCGTCGTTGGGGTTGGTGACCCTCAACGTGCTCACCGCTGCCGACGGGGTGCTGATCCCGATCCAGTGTGAGTACTACGCCCTCGAGGGGATCTCCCAGCTCCTCAACACCGTCCGCCTGGTCCAGCAGAACTTCAACCCGTCGTTCCAGATCGACGGGGTGCTGCTCACCATGTTCGACCCACGCCTCAACCTCTCCAAACAGGTCGTCGCCGAGGCCAGGGAGTACTTCGGGGCCAAGGTCTTCCGGACGGTGATCCCCAGGAACGTCCGTCTCGCCGAGGCTCCGAGCTTCGGCAAGCCGATCCTGCTGTACGACATCCAGTCGGCTGGGGCCAAGAGCTATCTGTCTGTGGCACAGGAGCTTATCAAGCGAACCGAGGGCAGGTCGAAGACCGGGTCGGAGGCGTCATGAGCGACACAAAGCGGTTGGGCAGGGGGCTCGAGGCGTTGTTGGGGCCGATCTCCAGGGAGCAGGCTGAGGAGTCCGGGGCGTTGCGTGAACTCCCCTTGGGGTCGATCTCGCCCAATCCATGGCAGCCGCGGCGCGAGTTCGCCGAGGGCGCCCTCAAGGATCTGGCCGATTCGATTGCCGCGTCGGGGCTGCTGCAGCCGGTCGTGGTGCGACCCGTCGGCTCCCGCTTCGAACTGATCGCCGGCGAGCGTCGCTGGCGTGCGGTCCAGAGTCTGGGCTGGAAGACGGTGTCGGCGATCGTCCGCGAGGTCGACGATCAGGCCGCCCTCACCCTGGCGCTGATCGAGAACCTCCAACGCGACGACCTCACGCCGCTCGACGCCGCACTCGGCTACCAGCAGCTGATGAGCGAGTTCGGGCTGCCCCAGACCGAGGTGGCCAGGCTGGTCGGTCGGGACCGGTCAACTGTCTCTAACACGTTGCGGTTGTTGAAGTTACCGTCCGACGTGCAGCAGATGGTCCAGCGCGGAGAGCTCTCCGAGGGCCATGCCCGTGGCCTGTTGGCGCTGGAGGATCGCTCCGAGATCTCGCGGGTCGCCCGGCAGGCGGTGAGCGAGGGGTGGTCGGTGCGGCAGGTCGAGGGAATTGTCCGCGGCGACATCGCGACCAAGCCGCGCGGCAAGATGATGAAGAAGTCGGCCCAGCCGCGGCAGGCATCGGCCGACGCGCGCCGGATCGAGGAGGTGCTGCGCAAGAAGCTGGGCACCGACGTGCGGCTCACCGCCAAGCGACGCGGCCGCGGACTGCTCACCATCTCGTATTACTCGAACGACGATCTCGCCCGGTTGCTCGAGCTGATTCTCGGGGAGCCGTTCGAGGGCTAAGCGGCCGCCGCGTCGAGCCGCTGCCGCGTCGCGCCTGCCCTGAGCGGAGTCGAAGGACGCGGCGCGCCGAGGTCGGCGAGAGATCGAATCCGCTGCCGCGTCGCTCGCGGCGCGGCCGATCTTCCCAATGCTCGAACGTATCCGCTCACGGCGACGGGACGCTCCGCGCGCACCTGGTCGGCGACAGCACCGGGCCGGATCCTTGGCATCGCAGTGGCCGACCAAAAAGCGCGCTACGGTCCCGCCGCCGTGAGCCTGTCCCCGCCGAACTCTCGTCGCTGCAGTAACTTCATCTGACCCCCGCACCACCAACCGGACCTCCCATGCGCCGACCCCTGCTCGCCACGATGTTGCTGGTCCTCGTCGGTTGCGGCGGAAGCGTCGCGCCGCCGAAGACGATGCGCGTGGCGCTGGTCACGCCCGGCTCGGTCTCCGACGTGGCGTGGAACGCCGGCGCCTTTGCCGGCCTCAACCAGATTCACGACTCGCTCAACATCGACATCTCCCACGTCGAGGCGCGCACGCCGGCCGAGCAGGAGGAAGCGCTCCGCAGCTACGCCGCGCAGGGCTACACCTTGGTGTTCGGTCACGGCTTCGAGTTCCAGGATCCGGCCGAACGAGTGGCCAAGGAGTATCCCGGCACCGTGTTCGCGATCACCAGCGGACAACGGGTGAGCGGCAAGGTGGTGCCGCTCGTGTTCCGGATTCATGAGGCCACCTACCTGCTCGGCATGCTCGCCGGCGGTCTCACGCGCAGCGGCAAGATCGGCTTCATCGGCGGAATGGAGCTGCCCCCGATCGTGCGCGGCTACGAGGGCTGGCTCGAGGGTGCCCGGGCAGTGCGGCCCGATGTCGATTCGCGACTCACCTGGCTCAACTCGTTCGACGACGCGGCCGCGGGCAAGGAGGCCGCACTGGCCATGATCCGGCTCGGCGTCGACGAGCTGCACCACAACGCCGACGGCGCGGCGCTGGGAATCTTCTCGGCGGTGCGGGAGACGGCAGGCGTGCACCTGTATGGTGCCAATGCCGACCAGGCGTCGCTGGCGCCGGACCAGGTCCCGGCCTCCGCAGTGATCAACCTGCCGAAGGCGATGCTGATGCTCGCCCGCCAGGTCGCCTCCGATTCGTTCACTCCACGAGTGGAGTCGTTCGGGCTCAAGAGCGGGGTGGTCCACGTCGCGATGAATGCCGTCTTCCAGGACTCGATCCCGGCATCGCTGATGGAGCGGGTTCGCGCGGCGCAGGATTCGATCATCGCGGGCACCCTGACGGTCGCCGGCACGGGGGCGCAATGAAGGAGTTCGCCCTCGACGAGATCGTGGAGTATCTCGACTCCTACCTGCACGTGGCGTCGATGCCCGACTCGCCCAACGCGCTCAATGGCCTGCAGGTCGAGAACAGCGGTGCCGTCAGCTCTATCGTGGCTGCGGTCGATGCCTCGCAACGCACCATCGACCGAGTGGTCGACGAGGTCGAGCCCGGCGCGTTGCTGATCGTGCATCACGGGCTCTTCTGGGATGGCCTGCGGCCGGTGACCGGCCGCCGCTATCATCGGCTCCGGGCACTGCTCGATCACGACGTGGCACTCTACGGCGCGCACATCCCGCTCGACGTCCATCCCGAGGTGGGCAACAACGCCGTGCTCGCCCGGATGGTCGGCATCCTCGACCCGGTACCGTTCGACGACTACCACGGGGTGCCGTTCGGTGCGTCGGGTCACCTGATCATGGGACGCGACCGACTGGTCGAACTGCTCGAGGAGCAACTGCATACCCGGGTGCACCTGATACCCGGCGGTCCCGAGACGACCACCCGGGTGGGGATCATCACCGGCGCGGCCGGTGGCGAGGTCGAGCGGGCCGCGGCGGCAGGACTCGACACCTTCATCACCGGTGAGGGTGCCCACCACACCACCTTCGACGCGCTCGAATTCGGGGTGAACCTGCTCTACGCGGGTCACTATGCCACCGAGACGGTGGGCGTGAAGGCGCTCGCCGAGCACCTGGCCGACCAGTTCGGGTTGCCCTGGGAATTCCACGACCACCCGACGGGGCTCTGACCCCGCCCTCGTTGGCGAAGCCATCGAGCGGCGGGGCCTCCTCGGGTGGCCATGCCTGACCGCAGCTGCCGCGTCGCGCCTGTCCTGAGCGAAGTCGAAGGATGCAGCCCGGCTGATGTCGGCCTGACCAAGGATCAACCAGTCCCGGGGACCGCTCCGTGAATAGATCCCACGTTCCGGAGTCGTCGTCCGTCGAGCGCGCCGCACGCAGCGCGCCTGCCCTCTCTCTCCGCCACATCTCGAAATCGTTCGGCGGCACGCCGGCGCTCGACGACGCCACCCTTGAGCTCCACGCAGGCGAGGTGCACGCGCTCCTCGGCGAGAACGGCGCCGGCAAGACCACCCTGATGCGGATCGCATACGGACTCGAACAGCCGGACGCCGGCCAGATTGTTGTCGCAAGCGACAGGCGACCGGCGACCGGCGACAGGCTGCGTTCACCCCGCGAGGCGCGGGCACTCGGCATCGGGATGGTGCACCAGCACTTCACCTCGATCCCGGCCCTCACGGTGGCGGAGAACATCGCGCTGGCCGCGGGATGGCGGGAGGCGGGCAACCGACTCCAGCGCCGGGCCGCTGCGGTGATCGCCGACCTCGGGCTGCCGCTCGACCCGGCAGCGCGGGCGGCAACACTGTCGGTGCAGCTGCGGCAGCGGCTGGAGATTGTCCAGGCACTGGCCTCGCAGGCGCGGGTGCTGCTGCTCGACGAACCGACGGCTGTGCTGGCACCGCGCGAGGTGGCCGAGCTGATGAATCTGGTGCGGCGCCTCGCCGACTCGGGGAGTGCCGTGGTGCTGATCAGTCACAAGCTGCGTGAGATCCGCGAGGTCGCCGACCGGGTCACGGTGCTGCGCAACGGACGGGTGACGCTGCGTGGCCTGCCGGCCGACCACGACGACGCGGCACTCTCACGTGCGATGATCGGTGCCAGCCCCGCCCTCGGGCCCGAGCCCGAGCGGCGGGGGGCTCTAGGCTCGTCACGGCTGATCGATGCTGGTGAAAAGGGTCCGGCACGGATCACCATCGAGCAGGGCAGCGATGCGCCGATCACTTGGCACGCTGGCGAGGTGGTGGGAATCGCCGCCGTGGAAGGCAACGGGCAGCGAGCGTTGCTCCGTGCCCTCGCCGGATTGGAACCGCCCCCACCGGGACTCACGATCCGGACCGACGGTGAGGTCGGGTTCATTCCCGAGGACCGCACCACCGAGGGACTGATCGGTGCCTTCTCGCTCACCGAGAACTACGCCCTGGGTCTGCTCGATCGACTGCCGCGGTGGCTCGACTGGAACCGACTTCGCGACGCGACCCGGGCCGTGATCGCCGGCTTCGATGTGCGGGCCGAGTCGCCGGAGCGTCGCGCCGACGAGCTGTCGGGTGGCAACCAGCAGAAGTTCGTGCTGGGGCGCACCTTCGAGCGGCATCCCGAGATCGTGATCGCCGAAGATGCCACCCGGGGGCTCGACCTGCGCGCCACCGCGACGATTCACGAGCGGTTGCGTCGCGCGGCGCGCGAGGGTGCGGTGGTGGTGTTTCACGCCTCGGATCTCGACGAGGTGATCGCGTTGACCGACCGACTGATGGTGATGCACGACGGCCGACTCACCGAGTGGCCCCGCGACACGGCGCGCGCCCTGATCGGCGACGCGATGCTCGGCCTCGACCCGGCCCCGACCCTGGCCCCGCGATGACGGCGATCGCCGTCCGGCGCCCTGCCCCGCTCCGCGGCCTGGCCCGCACTGCGCTGGCCTTTGGTGTCGGCCTGCTGGTGCTGGTCGGCTTCCTGACGGTGGCTGGCTACGACGTCGGTCCCGCCCTCGCCGCCCTCTGGCGCGGCGCCTTCGGCAGCCGCGACGCCATCCTCTCGGCGACCCTGGTGCGCAGCGTCCCACTCCTGCTACTCGGTCTCGCCTTCGCGCTCGGTGCCCGCGCCGGTGGACTCAACATCGGGATGGAGGGGCAGTTCGCGGTCGGGGCGATCGCCGCGACGTGGATCGGACTTGCGGTGGGTGGATGGCCGGTGCCACTGGCGATCGGCGCGGTGCTGCTTGCCGGGACGATCGCGGGACTCCTCTGGATGGTCGTGCCGGTGGCGCTCCGGGCGCGCTTCGGAGTGACCGAGGTGATCTCCACCCTGCTGCTCAACTTCGTCGCCGAGGCGGCGGTGAGCTGGATGGTGGCGGGACCGCTGCAGGAGGCGAACGGCACCTATCCGCAGAGTGACCCGATCGCCCAGGCCGCGCGCCTGCCACGGCTCTTCGTCGGCGACCGTGTGCATCTCGGCCTGGTGCTGGCACTGCTCATCGCGGTGGCGATGGCGGTGGTGTTCCAGCGGAGCCGCCTGGGGTTTGCGCTTCGCGCGGCGGGAGCCGGACCGGCGGCGACGCGGATCAGTGGTCGTGCACCGCTCTCCCGGCTGATTGCCCTGGCGCTGCTCGGCTCTGGTGCGCTGGCGGGGTTGGGCGGCGCGGTGGAGGTGAGCGGCGTCTCGTACGCGCTCTATCAGCGACTCTCGCCGGGCTACGGCTTCACGGCGATCGCCGTGGCCCTGCTCGGTCGGCTCCGGCCGATGGCGATCGTGGTCGCGGCACTGCTCTTCGGCGCCCTCGAGGCCGGTGCCGGTGCGATGCAGCGCGACGCCGGAGTGCCGGCGGTGGCGGTGATGGTGGTCGAGGCGGTGGTGATCCTCGCGATGGTGCTGGGCCAGCGGGAGGAATCGTGATCGAGGCCACCGTGCTGGTCGCCTTCGGTGCCGCCACGATCAGGGTTGCCACGCCACTGGCGCTGGCAGCTCTGGGTGAGACGATCAGTGAACGCGGCGGGGTGCTCAACCTCGGTATCGAGGGCGCGATGCTGGCCGGGGCACTCGGCGCGGCGATCGGGGCGAGCGGTGGTGGACCGTGGGTCGGCGTGGTGCTGGGGGTGATGGCGGGCGCCATCACCGGCCTGGTGCTGGCGCTGGCCTCGGTGGTCGGCCGGGCCGACCAGATCATTGCCGGTACCGCCGTGACCCTCGGCGCCACCGGACTCACCGGGATGATCGCCCAGCGGGCGTTCGGAAGCGCCGGGGCCGGGATGGGGGTCCCCACCCTCCCCCCGGTGGCGATCCCGGGGCTGGCCGCGATCCCGGTCCTGGGGCCGGTGTTCTTCACCCAGTCGCTGCTCACCTATCTGGCCATCGCGCTGGTGCCGCTCACCTGGTGGCTCCTCTTCCGGACCCGCTTCGGCCTCGAGCTCCGGGCCAGCGGCGAATCGCCGGCAAGTGCGGCGGCGGCGGGGGTGCGGGTCCGCCTGGTCCGGAGCCTTGGCACCGTGATCGGCGGGGCGCTGGCCGGGCTCGGTGGGGCGTCGCTGGTGCTTGCCCAGGTGGGGATCTTCGCCGAGCGGATGACCGCCGGGCGGGGATTCATCGCCATCGCCATCGTGGTGCTCGGTCGCTGGCACCCGGTCGGGGCGCTGTTCGCCGCGTTACTCTTCGGAGCAGCCACTGCCCTGCAGTATCTCTTCCAGGCCTCCGGAGTCACCATCGTGCCCTATCAGGTGCTGCTGGCCCTTCCCTATCTGCTGGCGCTCGCGGTGCTCGCCACTGCGGTCGGTCGGGCACAGGCACCCGCGGCGCTGGCCCGCAACGAATGAGCGCCCGGTTGCCGTGCGCGCTCGCCGCGCTGCTGCTCGTCGGCTGTGGCCAACGCGACCTCGCACCGATCCGACTCGAGTCGTTCACGACGCTCGGGGCCACCGACGGGCCGGGAGCGATGGCGACCTGGCCGCGCATCTCGGCGCGACACCCGCTCGGCTACCGGATCGCGGTGCCGCAGCCGGGCGGCGTGCCGGCGTTGCCGGTGGTCTTCGACGACGACGGCAACTTCATGGCGACGCTGGGCGGCGGCGCGGCCGACAGTGGTGGTTTCGTCGAGCCGCTCTTCGCGCGAATCGGTCCCGGCGACTCCGTCTGGCTCTTCGACGGTGCCCGGCGCGTGGTGGTCTTCTCGCCGGAACGACGGCTGGTGCGCACCGTGGCGCTGCCGGTGGCACCATGGGATGCGGTGGTGCTCAGTGGCAACCGGATGGCGGTCACGCCGGCCAGTTTCGGCGCACCGCTGCCCTGGCTGCTGCTCGACGGCGACGGGGCCACGATCCGCGCGATCGGGACACCCGATTCGACGATCCCCACGCCGCGTCGTATCGTTCCCGGGTTGGACAACACGGTGTGGACCATCGCGATGACCCACCAGTGGCGCCTGGAGCACTGGGATCTCGACGGCAACCTGCTCGGTCGGCTCACCACGCCGCCGGCGTGGTTCACGCCGCACCAGGAGCCCGACGCCGCATCGTCGCAGCACGCACCGCAGCCAGCTGTCGAGGACGGCTGGGTCGATGCGGCGGGACGACTCTGGATCGTCGGCAAGGTGGCCGATGCCAACTGGCGCGAGGGCGTCGGTGCGCCCACTGGTGGCAGTTCGCCGATCAGCGATCCGGACCGAGCCTACGACACGATGGTCGACGTGATCAACCCGTCGACCGGCGCGGTGATCGCCGAGGCACGCTTCGATCCCGCCTATCCCTTCATGGCTGAACCAGGAGTGTTGATGCGGGTGTTGACCACCGACGACGGCTGGCACCGGGCCGAGCTGGCACGGGTGATGGTCGATACCAGCCGGATCGGCGGCGACCGATGAGGCGCGCGGTCCTCCTGGTGGGGGCGACGCTGCTGGTCGGTTGCCGGGTCGAGCGGGCGACCCCGCCGCCGCGGATCGACTCGACCCGGGCCGCCGCCGACAGCACTGCGGTCTCGACCCGCTTCCTGCTCGGACTCCGGACCGCCAAGTACACCGCCACCGACCTGCAGGCCGCCAAGGCGTGGTACCAGCAGCTGACCGGCGTGGCACCGTACTTCGACGAGCCGTACTATGTGGGGTTCAACGTCGGTGGCTTCGAGCTGGGGATCGTGCCCGAGAGCGGTGCCGGTCGGGATCGTCCCGAGGCGGGGGTCGCCTACTGGGGCGTGTCGAACGCCGACAGCGCGTGGGCGCGACTGCTCCAGCTGGGCGCCACCCCGCAGGAACCACTGCAGGGCGTGGGTGGCGGCGTCAAGATCGGCGCGGTGCACGATCCGTTCGGCAACGTGCTCGGCATCGTCGAGAACCCGAACTTCAGGCCTGCACCAGTGCACCCATGACTCTTTCTCCTTCGTGTCGTTGATGGTGGACTCCCGATGATTGCTTCGCGTTTCACGTGGTCGTGCACCCTGCTCCTCGTCGTCGCCTGTGCCAAGGAGAACGCCACGCCGGGCGCCAAGCGGATGGATCCGATCGCCCCGGTGCGGAGCGACTCGGCCGGGGTGGTGATGATGGTGCACGGCGCCGGGGCATACGAACAGGCACCAGACGTCGAGATCGACACGCTGGCGATGGTGGTGATGCACGGTTCGGTCGACAATCCCGACGAGGACATCTCCACGGTCGATCCGGTGCTCTTCCTGGCCGACGGACGGCTGATCGGGATCGACCGGCAACGCCAGCAGGTGATGGTCTTCAGTGCCGACGGCGGGACGCGGGTGGCCTTCGGTCGCAAGGGGAACGGTCCCGGCGAGTTCGGGGTGCATCACGGCGTGATCCCTGCCGGCGGCGACTCGTTGCTGGTCTTCGATCCGGTCAACGCCGCGGGCGACGATCCTCCATCCCGACACCGGACTGGGGCGGGAGTATCCGCTCGGCGAGGCGATCGGGGCCGGCGGCAGCGTCGCCGTGGCGCTGGTGGGCGAGCGGCTGCTGACGTGGGGCTGAACATCTCCGAACAGCGCCGATCAGCCGCCAGGGGTCAAGGGCGTGGTGCTCGACCTCGCGAGCAACAGCGCCGAGCGGGTCTTCACCACCGGGCCGGGCGAGCAGGACGAGGCGAAGCCGCGTCAGGTCACCACCGCGAACGGCAGCCGTCATGGCGATGCGGGCCGTGGCGAGTCAAGCCGCTCAGCCGATTCCCCGAGGCCTTCGGATGGCAGCGGCACTTCGTGGTTGCCGACGGCAATCATCTGCGGTTCGCGATCCGCGACCTTGGCGGAAAGGTGATCGCCGTGCTGCGGGTGGATCGACCCCGGGTCGCCGGTCACTCGACGCGATCTGGCAGGCCTACATCGACGCAGCAGGTCCGCAGGCATCGCCGAGGCAATCGGTGTGGGCGGCGCGCCGGTGGTGATCGGTGGCGTCGGGGGCGGCCAACCGGACACGGCCGCCGTGCGACAGCGGATGGAAGGTGAGGAGCACGCCGACTCGCTGCCGGCGTACCGCGACGTGCACGTGACCCCTGACGGAACGATGTGGGTCACCGACTATCCGGTCCCGGGCGACTCGGGGTGGGCGGCGACGGCGTTCACCACCGACGGCCGTATCCTGGGAAGGATCGTGTCGCCCACCGGCAGCGCGCCGGTGGCCTTGGGCGATGACCGGCTGGCGTTCCGCACCGAGGACGAGCTAGGGATCGCGACGATCACGATCCGGAGGATCCACTTCTTCAAGTAGGTCACTTCAACTGCGAGAGACCCGCGTGACCCCTGCACGACGGCTGTT
The DNA here is from genome assembly GCA_963817715.1 of uncultured Gemmatimonadales bacterium. Lineage (GTDB taxonomy): Bacteria > Gemmatimonadota > Gemmatimonadetes > Gemmatimonadales > GWC2-71-9 > Palsa-1233. Next base: position 55,212 of record CAWFPG010000003.1, on the reverse strand, counting down.
CCTGCTGCTCTTCCTGACCGCCTGCGCCGGCGGTGGCGACAACGCCGCCGGTGACCACGCCACGGCCCCGCTCGAGCCGACGGTCAGCGACTCCGCCGGTGTGACCCTCTACCAGCATCCGGCCGACGCCTTCGACCGGGCACCACGGATCACGGTCGACAGCACCCCGCTGGCGGTCTTTGCCGGCGACGTGAACGACCCCGACCGCGACGTGTCGACGCTGGCCGGCTTCACCTTCACTGCTGCGGGCGAGCTGGTCGGCGTCGATCGGGAACCGGGACAGATCGTGGTGCTCGATCCGGCCGACGGCTCCCAGCGACGGTTCGGTCAGGGTGGATCGGGGCCACTGGAGCTGGGGTCGATCAACAGCGTGGCCCTGGCACCCGGCGACACGCTGTTGCTCACCGATGGATCGAACGCCCGGGCGCTCTTCGCGACCGCGGCCGACGGACCGGTCCGGACCTGCATCGTTTGCCCAGTCGGCGGGGATGCGCAGCAGCCAGGTGCTCGGCCGGACGGTGGCGGGGGCGCTGCTGGCCCGGCAGATTGGTTTCTCTTTCGACCAGGCCCAGGAGTCGGGGCTCAAGCGGCGCCCGATCCTGCTCGGCCAGTGGCGGCCGGGCGACGACTCCCTGACCGGCCGCTTCTCGATCCCCGGCCCGCTGATGGATCAGCAGATCCATGATCAGGGCGGTGGTCGGGTGGCGATCAGCATGCAGATGATCCCGCTCAGCTCGGCGCCGACCTTTGCCGCGCTCGACGACGGCATCCTGGTCGGCCGCGGTGAGTCGTGGTCGCTGGAGGAGTGGGACACCACCGGGACGCTCCGGGCGGTGATCCGGGTGGACCGAGACCCGGAGCTGGTGACCACGGCGATCTGGGAGCGCTACACCGACGGCTCCATCCGCCAGATGCTCGGCCGGGAGCCCGAGGTGGCCGACACCGCCGGGAGGCGGGAGAAGTTCCTGGCCCAGCAGCACGCCGACACGCTGCCGGCCTATGGCCGGGTCATGGTGGCACCGGGCGGCACCATCTGGGTGCCCGACTACGCGCTGGCGGGCTCCAGCGGCTGGGCCGCCACGGCCTTCACCGCCGACGGCCGGATCCTGGGCCGGATCGTGGTCGACTCGGGCGACGCCCCGATCGCCTGGGGCAGTGACCGCGCCGCCTTCCGCACCGAGGACGACCTCGGCATCGCCACGATCACGGTTAAGCGGCTCATCATGCCGCACTGATCGGTTCGCCTGTCGCCTGTCGCTTGTCGCCTTTCGCCCCTGACGAGGCGCCGCGTGACCCCTGCATGCCGCTCGCTCTGTCTCTCTCTCTCCGTGCTCGCCGCCTGTGGCGGTGCCGCCGGCTCGTCCGGCGGCCGCGCCACGGCGCCGCTCGAGCCGACCGTGCGCGACTCCGCCGGCGTCACCATCTACGAGCACCCGGCCGACGCGCTGGAGCGCGCGCCGCTCATCACCATCGACTCGGCGCCGCTGGCGGTGTTCGCGGGCGACGTGGATGATCCGAGCAAGGATGTGGCGACGATCAGCTTCCCCACCTTCCTGGCGAGCGGTGACCTGATCGGCTATGAGCGCCAGGATCATCAGCTCCTGGATGCTCGGCGTGTCCGATGGTCGCCGCAGTGCGACTGGGCGCGCCATGGTGCGGGGCCGGGTGAGATCGGCTCCGCCGGCCCGCTCCAGGTGTTGCCGGGTGACACCCTGATGTTCATCGACGGCAACAACAATCGCGTCGCCATCGCCCAGGTCGATACCGGCGTGGTCCGCACCGATCTCGAGGTCGCGAGGTGGAGGGATTTCGTGGTTCCTCGATCGGCCGGGTGGGCGACTCGCTCTACCTCCTCACCATTCCGGCGCCGTTCGCCGGCTTGCGCAAGGCGGGTCCCTCCAACGACCCGATCCTGCTGGGGACCTGGCGAGTCGGCGACGATTCGGTTCGGCAACGGCTCTCGGTACCGAGTGGCTGGTTGGTCTGGGCGGTCATGACTGGAACCGACCCCCAAGGCCGCAAGTTCAGTGGGGCGACGGGATATGGTCTCGCGCTGGCCCCGCGGACCGGAGTGGCGCAGTGGGGGAGCGGCTTCCTGGTCGCTCGAGGGGAACGCTGGGAACTGGAACACTGGGACACCGCGGGGCGCCTGACGCGACTGGTGCGCGTCAACACGCCGGCCAGGCCGGTCGACGATGCCCTCTTCGAGCGGTCTGTAGAGTCGGACGCGGCGGAGATGGCTGGTTTCATGCGCAATGCCGGACGCGACCCGGATGTCGATTCGATCCGGGCATCGATCCGCGACCGGGGCCACGCCGACAACCTGGCAGCGTATGGCCGAGTGCACGTCGCGCCGGGTGGCACCATCTGGGTCGCCGACTATCCGCTCCCCGGCGACAGCACCTGGGCGGCCACCGCCATCGCTCCCGACGGCCGGATCCTCGGCCGAATCACTGCACAAGTGGGCGATCCGCCGATCGCCTGGGGCGACGACCGCGTCGCCTTCAAGACCGAGGACGACCTCGGCATCGCCACGATCACCGTGAAGCGGCTGGGCATGCCGCGCTGATCGCCTCGCCTGTCGCCTGTCGCTTGTCGCTTGTCGCCCCCTGAATCGAGGTGCCCCGTGACCCCCGCACGATGCATGCTCTCCCTGCTCCTCCTTGCCGCCTGTGGCGGCACCGCTGCCGACGGCTCCACGACCGCGCGTGCGAGCCACCCGATCGAACCCACCGTGCGCGACTCGGCCGGTGTGACGATCTACGAGCTGCCGGCCGACGCGCTGGAGCGGGCACCGCTGGTCACGATGGACTCCACGCCGCTGGCGGTGATCGGCGATGCAACCCTTGAGAACGATGTCACTCGAATCTTCGCCGTTGTGCTCCTCAGTGACGGGCGGCTCGCTGGCTACGACGGAGGACTGCACGCGATCCGGATCTTCACTCCCGACGGCCGTCCGGAGCGGACGATCGGTCGTGCCGGCGAGGGCCCCGGCGAGTTCCGGTTCGTCGGGGCGCTCGTGGCGGTACCGGGGGACACCCTGGTGGCGACCGATCGCAGCACGTCGCGCATCACCGTCGTCGCGCCCGACAGCGGGATGATCCGGATGCAGCGGGCATCGCTTCGGGTCGACGGCAACTCCTACGGGGTCGGTGGTCGGCTCACCGATGGATCGTGGCTCTTCATCCCGATCGGTTTCATCATCTCGGGCAATGGCGCGCCGACCACCGGGGAACCGCCGCCACCGGTGCCATTCGGTCAACTGGCATTCGAGGGTGACCCCACCGGCTTCGATACGCTCGGCGCCGTCGCGCGTCCAGCCACGATCAGCTGGCCGACGAAGTTCGGTGGCAAGGAATCCGAGGGTGCTGGCTGGCGACTGTTCGACGCGCCCGAGAGCGTCAGGCCCTGGCAGGGCGGTGCGGCGGTCTCCTCCGTCACCCACTGGGAGGTACGGCTCGTTGGCGCCGATGGCAGGTTGGTCAGCCTCTACCGACGTCCCGGTGCCCGCCGACCGACCACCCCGGCGATGCGGGACAGCGTGGTGGCGGCCGGGATACGGAGGGCAAAGGAGTCCGGCAATGAGAACCAGTCGCCCGACGACGTCGAGTTCAGCTATCGCAACCAGCCGATGGCCGACTCGCTGCCCGCGATCAGCATCATCCAGCCCAGCAGCGGGCAACTGCTCTGGGTGGCCGATCCGAACGTGCCCGGTGACCCTACCGTTGGCTACAGCGCCCTTGCGCCCGACGGCAGCATGGTCGGGCGACTCTTCCTGCCGAGCGACATCCGTGTCACCGCCTTTGGCGATGACCGGGTGGTCCTGCGTACTCAGGACGACGACGGCATCGTCCGGTTCGAGGTCCACAAGCTGAGGATGCCGTCCACCACCCCCTGACTCGCACAAGGACCCCATCGATGCGCCCCCTGCTTCGTTGCCTCGCCCTGCTCCTCATCGCCGCCTGCTCCGGTACCGGCACCGGCGGCTCCACCGACCGCGCCACCGCGCCGATCGCACCCACCAGCCACGACTCGGCCGGCATCACGATCGACGAGTATCCCGCCGACATCCTCGCTCGCGCGCCGCTGGTGGGCTTCGACACCGTGCCGATGATGCGCGCCGGTGCTGACGTCGATTCGATCGATCTCGGGCCGAGCGGCGATGTGGCGGTGCTCCACGATGGGAGTCTCGTCGCGGTGGACCGATCGCGCACCCAGATTCTCGTCTTCGGCCCTGATGGAGGACTGGCCCGCATGCTCGGCGGTCCCGGCGAGGGGCCCGGCGAGTTCAGGCAGATCGATCGGCTGTTCTCGGTGCCGGGCGATACGATCGTGGCGGCCGACGTGAATCGGCGGGTGGCGCTCTTCACGCCCGCTGAGGGGTTCGCGCGGACCTTCACGGTGCCGGCGGTGCAGCAGTTCCCCACGGTCCATGCGCTCAGTGGTCGGGCCGATGCCACCCACTGGTTCTTCGCGCCGGTGACGACCGCTGGCAACGGACCGGCAGAGATGGCCGACGCGAGCATGACGCCGGTCTCGATCGGGCTGGTCAGCGACACCGCCGGTGTGGCCGGTCGATGGGACACGGTCGGGACGGTGATGCCGATCCGGCTGGTTGTCGCCACGATGCACTTCGGTGGTCAGGAGCGGCAGGTATCGACCGTGGCACGGTTCAGCGCGATCTCGGGCGCGGCCGCCATGGGCGATGGTGGCATTGTCGTGTGGCAGGGCGATCACTGGACACTGCAGGTGTACGGCGCCGAGGGACTGGAGCGACTCATCCGGGCACCACTGGCCAGGATCGGCGTCACCCCCGCGATGGTCGACAGTTCGATCACCAACCAGATGGCGAGTCTGCGCGCCTCGCGACCCGATCTGCCCGATTCGATCTTCACCCAGGGTGAAGCGACGCTCCGTGAGCAACCGGTCGCCGATTCGCTGCCGCTGGTCGGACGGGTGTATGGCTCACCTTCGGATCTCTTCTGGGTGGCTGAGGCGGTGTGGCCCGGCACCACCGACACCCTCCGCGCCACCGCCGTCTCGCCCACGCGCGGCGTGGTCGGACGACTGATCATGCCGATCCACGGCACGCCGGTCGCCTTCGGCAGCGACCGGATCATCGTCCGCGAGATCGACCCGGAGACCGGCCTCGTTGCGCTGGTGGCCTACCGGCTCACCATGCCCTAGCGGTCGTGTCGGGATTCTCCCCTATGCCTCCCGGGTACGGACCGGCATCTTTGGGGCTCAACCTCCACCGGGATTCCTGATGCGCCGACTCGCAGTTGCTCACTGCTCGCCACCCTCCTCACCACCGCCTGCGGTTCGGGTGGCGGCTCTGCCGAAGGGGTCGCGGCCACCACCCGCGACTCCGCCGGGGTCGCCATCGTCGAGTACCCGGCCGGCGCCGTGGAACAGGCACCCGAGTGGATCCTCTCGGCGGAGCCGATGGCCTCGGTCGGCGGCGACGTCAACGACACCGAGCTCGACCTCTCCACCTCCGGGTTGGGGATGCTGCTCACCGACAATCGCCTCGTGGCCGCCACCACGATCGCCCCGGCCCAGGTCTACCTCTTCGCCGCCGACGGCAGTTCGCGGACGCTGATCGGTGGCCCGGGCGAGGGGCCCGGCGAGTATCGGGTGATCACCGGGCTGACCCGTCTGGGTGGTGACACGATCGCCGTCTACGACGTGGCCACGCGCAAGGCGCTGCTCTTCACGCCTGACGGTCAGGAGGCGGGGCGGCTCCAGATCCCCTTCAGCGGCGACGCGACCCAACCCCCGCAGTTGATCGGCCGGTCCACATCCGGCACCTGGGTCTTCCAGTCGCTCGACCAGCTCAACCTGCCGCCCGACGATGCCCCGGAGCGGTTCCGCAAGACGATGGCGCTGGTGAAGTGGCAAGAGGGCGCCGAGACGCTGGACTCGCTGTACACGGTAGAGGGGCCGCTCAGCGTGCGCAGCAGTGTCGACTTCAACGGCCAGTCGATTCCGGTGGGACGCCCGCTGGCCTACGGCGCCAACTCCACGCACACCGTGTCGGGCGACATGGTCTGGACCACCCCGGGCGACAGCTACACGCTCCTGGGGCACGATCTCTCCGGGGCACTGGTGCGCGAGATCCGGATGGACGTGCAGCCGAGGCCGGTGACCGACGCCGAGCGCGAGCAGTTCAAGGCGGCGCAGCGTGAGGGACTCGAGCGGGCGCGCGGAATGGGGATGGCTCCGCCGCAGGTGATCGAGTCGGAGCTCGCCAAGGTCGAGCAGACACCGTTCGCCGACAACCATCCGGCGATCGGCCAGCTGACCAGCGACAACATCGGCCGACTCTGGGTGACGACCGGCTTCCCGGGACTCGACAGCACGCTGACCTACGAGGTGTTCTCGCCCGAGGGCGAGATGCTGGGTCGGATCGTGTTGCCCAACGGCATCGTGCTCGGGGCCAGCAAGGATCGGGTGGTGGTGCGGCGCGAGGACAAGGAGACCGGTCTGGTGCGCCTCGAGGTGTGGGGACTCCAGACCGCGCCGTGACCGAACGCAGCGAGGCCGACCAGCTGACACAATTGCGTCAGCTGGCCCGGGTCTGGGACGACCTGGTCCCGCTGCCGATCATCGACCGGCGCATCGGCCTCGATGCGCTGATCGGCGTGGTGCCCGGTATCGGCGACGTGGCTGGTGCGCTGGTGGCGAGCTGGGGCCTGGTGATCGCGCTGCGACTCGGTGCCCCGGTGATCGTGCTGCTGCGGATGCTGCTCAACATCGCCGTCGATGCCGTGGTCGGCGCGATCCCGGTGGTCGGCGACGTGTTCGACATCGGCTGGCGCGCGCAACACCGCAATGTTGCACTGCTGGAACGCTGGATCGCGCGTCCCGAGCACGCACGCCGTCGCAGTGCTATGCTCCTGATGGTGGTCGCCGGTGGCATGGCCACTGGTGTGGTCGGCGTGGTGGTCGCCGCCCTCTGGGCAACGGTCCGGATCATAGCGTGGGTGCTGGGAGGAGGAGCGCCGTGAGCAACGCGCCGCACTGGGAACCGCTCGCCACCTGGCGCGAGTATCCCGAGGCCGAGATGGTGACGCGTGCCCGCGCGATGCGCGAGGAACTGGCGCGGCGTCGCACCGTGCGCGAGTTCAGCGACCGACCGGTGCCGCGGGTGATCATCGAGGAGGCGATCCGCGCGGCGGGCACCGCGCCCAACGGCGCCAACCGCCAGCCGTGGCACTTCGTGGCGGTGGCCGACCCGGTGCTCAAGGCGCAGATCCGTGCCGGCGCCGAGCAGGAAGAGCGCGAGTTCTACCAGACCGCGCCGCAGGAGTGGCTCGATGCCCTCGCCCCGCTCGGCACCGACGAGAGCAAGCCGTTTCTCGAGACCGCACCGTGGCTGATCGTGGTCTTCGCCGAGCGCTGGGGCGATCGACAGCAAGGGATCGAGGGTCTCGAACTATTACGTGCAGGAGTCGGTCGGGATCGCGGCGGGAATGCTGCTCACCACCCTCCATCATGCGGGACTCGTGACGCTCACCCACACGCCGAGCCCGATGAAGTTCCTGGGTGCGCTGCTCGACCGACCCGAGCGGGAGAAGGCGATGATGCTGGTGGTGGCGGGCTATCCCGCCGACGGCGCGAAGGTCCCGGTGATCACCAAGAAGCCGCTCGAGGCGATTGCGACGTTTCGGGAGCATTGAATCCGCGGATCCACATTCCAAGGAGGGGTCATGATGCACATACTCTGGGCGATCCTGATCGGCTTCGTCATCGGCGTGGTGGCGAAGTGGATCATGCCGGGCGAGGAAGGCGGCGGCTTCATCATGACCACCATCCTCGGCATCGCCGGCTCGTTCGTGGGCGGCTGGATCTTCGGCATGCTCGGCTTCAGCACCAATGTCGGCTTCATCGGCTCGGTGGTCGGCGCCCTGATCATCCTCTGGGTCGTCAAGATGCTCGGCAAGAAGTGATTTCAACCAGGAGCGGCTGGATGGCGCAAAGTTCGAGATGTACAAGGACAAGGCCGGCGAGTGGCGCTGGCGGCTCAGGGCCAGCAACGGCAACCAGATCGCCTCGTCGGGCGAGGGCTATAGCGACAAGGCGGGGTGCAAGAACGGCATCGCGGCGGTCAAGCGCGACGCACCGGACGCCGAGATCGTCGAGGGCTGAGCTCGGCGGCGGTTGCGCTGACCACCGGACGCCGCCGGAGCTCTTCCCCGGCGGCGTTTCGGTGTGCAGGATCGCCCTGGCGCCACCCATTCTCCGAGGAACCACCATGCTCATCAACACCGTGATCCTCCTCGCCCAACTCGCGACACCCGACACCACGCTGGCCGAGCGGGCCGAGCGATGGATCGCCGAATCGCGGGCGGTGGGGCTCGCCATGGCGGTGGTGACCGATCAGGCGGTCGACGCCGCCACGGTTGGCGTGGCCCGAGTGGGCGGTGACCGACCGATCACCGACTCGACCTACTTCGAGATCGGGTCGATCACCAAGGTGATCACCGCCACGCTCCTCGCCGACATGGTGCTGCGCGGCGAGGTGGCCCTCGATGATCCGGTGGCCACCTACCTGCGGGGCTGGAAGGTGCCGCAGGTGGGCGAGCGGCCGATCACCCTCCGGGATCTCGCCTCGCAGACGTCGGGACTGCCCCGGATGCCGGCTGGGTTCGTCGCGTCCGATCACCGAGGATCCCTATGTCGCGGTCGACACGACGCAACTCCGTACCTGGCTGGCGAACACCACACCGGCCCGGCCACCGGGCGCCGGCTACGAGTATTCCAACTTCGGCTTCGCGGTACTCGGGCACGCCCTCTCGGTCGCCGGGGGGCGCTCCTGGTGGGAGCTGGTGCGGGAGCGGGTGCTGCTGCCACTGGGCATGCACGACACCTGGCTCGACGTGCCGGCCGCCGATGGCCTCGCGGCGAACCGAGGGCCACGACGGCCGGTTCCTCCCGGTGCCGTTCTGGCATCTGGGGGCGTTCTCGCCTGCGGGGGGACTCAAGTCGACGCTTGCCGACATGACCCGGCTGGCCGAGGCACTGCGGACCACCGGCGACTCACCGATCATGCGGGCGCTGGCGCTGGCCACCACGCCCCAGCGGGCCATCGGCGGCGGCATCGATTCGGTGGCGCTGGGGTGGCACATCCTCCACCGCAATGGCGCCCGGATTGTCTGGCACAACGGTGGCACTGGTGGCTTCCGGAGCTGGGTCGGTGCCGATCGGTCGACGGGGCGAGCAGCGGTGGTGCTCGACAACGCGGTGCAGGGTTGGGTCGATGCGGTGGGGGCGGACCTCGCTGCCGGCGGCCGGCCGACGGATCCCCCCACGGTCACGCCAGTGCACGTCATCACGCGGACCGCGGCCGATCTGGCGCCGCTGGTGGGGAACTACCAGCTCGCCCCGGGGCTCGTGATCACGATCAGCCACGCGGCCGGCACTCTCTACCTGCAGGTGACCGGGCAGCCCAAGGTACGGCTGGTGGCGACCTCGCCCAACGACTTCGCCGTGACGGTCGTCGATGCCACGATCACCTTCGAGCGGGGGGACGACGGTCGGGTGAGTGCCCTGGTGCTGCACCAGAACGGTCGAGACCAGCGGGGACCGCGACAACCCTGAAGCGGTGGGCTGTCACTCCTCCCAGAGTTCCGGGCCGGGTGTCGGCTGTGGGGTTCGGCGCGCCGGACCGAGCGTCTCCTTGACCCACTGGGTCAGCTGCTGGTCGACCGCTTCGTCGGGCTGGTCCTTCTCATAGGGCATCACCGGGAGGCGGCGCCCTTCCACCATCAGGAACCACATCGCCGGCGACGGGATCACCGAGCGCTTGGGGTTGCCCGGGATAGCCTCGTAGGCCACGAAGTGGAACTGGCGCTTGCGGATGGTCAGGTAACGCTGGGGCGTCTGGAAGGCACCCATGCTGTCCTCTCCGTCTCGGGTGGTGAGCAGCAGGGGAGACCACCGCGCTCGACTCACCGAGGGCCAAGGACGCCTGCTCCCACGGAAACTAGCCGGTCCCCGCGGCGGCGGCGGTTCCGGGCGGTTCCCGGCGTTTCAGGGGGAAACCTCGCGCCCGTCCAATGCGCATCGCAGGTGGGGCTGTCGTCGGATGAGCGACACCGCACTCGCGCTTCGTGCCGTGACCCGGTCGACCAACCCGTGACCCGTCGCGTCTCGCCCGTCGCGTTATCATAGGAAATCCCGATCCGCGGGGCTTCCCGGGCCGCGACCGTCCACGATCGGTCGCCGACGTCAGGATCCGGTTCTGGACCATTGGAATCTGGTGTGGACGCCCCCAGACTGTTCGTCACCGATGGCGCCTGGATGGCGTCCTCGCCGCACCAGCATCCGTCGATTACTCGGTCGACGCAATCCCGTGCAAGGAGCTCTCGATGGACCGCAGGACCTTCCTCTCGGTCATGGGTGTTGCCGCGCCGCTAGCGACGCGGCAGCGGTGGTCACTCCAGGGTTCCGATCGCATCGATCGGATCGGGCTGCAGCTCTACACCGTGCGCGACCAGATGGCGTTCAGCGTGGAGAAGACGCTGCACGAGGTGGCCAGAGATCGGCTATGAGGAGGTCGAGTTCGCCGGCTACTTCGGCCGGCCGGCGCTGGCCGTGCGCCAGCTGCTCGACCGCAACGGACTCAAGTCGCCGTCGGCGCACATCGGCCTCGACGATCTCGAGTCGGGATGGTACCGACGGCTCAACGACGCCTCGGAGATGGGCCAGCGCTGGCTGGTCGTCGCATCGCTGCCGAAGGAGAACCGCGACACGATCGACGCCCTCAAGCGCACCGCGGATCGGCTCAACCGCTCTGCCGCCGACGCGAAGACGTTCAAGATCAAGCTCGGCTACCACAACCACGCGGTCGAGTTCCAGGAAGTCGAGGGGAAGCGGATCTACGATGTGCTGCTCGAGGAGACCGACCCCGACCTGGTCGGCTTCGAGATGGACCTCTACTGGATGACCAAGGGTGGCGGCAACCCGCTCGACTACTTCGCCCGCTACCCGGGCCGCTTCCCGCTGGTGCACGTGAAGGACGCCGGGCCGGCGCCGGAGCTGGCGATGACCGAGGTCGGCAAGGGAACGATCGACTGGGCCCGGATCTTCTCGCACCACGAGGAGGCGGGGATCAAGCACTACTTCGTGGAGCACGACCATCCCACCGATCCGATGGCGAGCATCGCGACGAGCTACCGGTACCTGAAGAACCTGGAGTTCTAGGCGCGGCGTTGCGGCTCCTCATCCTGAGCGAAGCAGCCCACAGGGCTGCGAAGTCGAAGGACCCGCTTCTCCATCCGGGGAGAAGCAGGTCCTTCGACTCATCCCCGCACACGCACTTCGCGCGTGGCGGGTCTTCGCTCAGGGTGAGGAGGGGGTCCCCTCACGACTTTTCGACGTACAACCCCGGAAACTCCTTCTCCAGCGCCGCCACCTTCGGCTTGTCGTTGTACACGATGTACGGGCTGTAGGGGTGTGCGTCGTAGTAGCCCTGATGATACGCCTCGGCCTGGTGCCAGCTGCCCCACGGCTGCACCTCGGTCACGATCGGCATGTCGAAGGTGTGCGCCCTGGTGAGCTGGTCGATGTAGGCCCGGGTCAGCCTCTCCTGCTCGGGTGACGCATAGAAGATCACCGAGCGATACTGGGGCCCCACGTCGGGACCCTGGCGGTTCTTCTGGGTCGGGTCGTGCGCCACCGCGAAGAAGACCTGCAGCAGCTGGGTGTAGCTCACGACCGCCGGGTCGTAGATGATCTTGACCGACTCGGCGTAGCCGGTGGTGCCGGTGCTGACCATCTCGTACGACGGGCTCCTTGTCCGTCCCCCGGCGTAGCCCGAAGTCACGTCGATCACGCCCTTGACCCGTTCGAAGACCGCCTCGACCCCCCAGAAGCAGCCGCCGGCGAAGATCACCGAGTCGCGGCCGGCCACGGTGTCCAGCATGGCCCGCTGTTCGGCGGGCTGCACCGCGGCTGTGCGATCCTCGGCGGTGGCGCTGCCGCAGGCAGCGGTCGAGGCAAGGAGGGTGGCGAGGCCCAGGGCAGCGATGCGGATGCGGTCGATCATGGGGCGGTCCGGGTCGAATGGTCTGTTGGTACTACCCCAGATACGTCGCCAGCGGTGCAGTGGATCCGTCAGGGCTGTCATCCCGACCGAGCGCCGAAGGCGCGAGTGGAGGGACCCGCTTGTCTCGCCACCCCGGTCGCACGGGTCCTTCCGCGGCTGGCCAGGCGCTCTTTGGGTCGACCGTCGACCTAGATTCCAGCATGGCCTTCGATCTGTTCCGACGCTGGCTCGGTGGAGACGCTCGCGGACCCGAATCTCGCGTGATCGGCGGTCTCCCCGTTACGGTCATCAATACCAGGCCGGACGTCGATACGGAGCAGGTGTTCGCCCGTCTCGATGCCATGCTCGGCATGATCGAGCGCTACACCCCGCACTACCACCGCCACATGCTCCAGGATCTCGAGGGAATCCTGGTCCAACGGTACGCCTGCCGGGGCGCCTACTTCCCTGGCCATGGCGTGTGCCTGGTGGAACTGACCTTTGCCGTCAATCCGGCGTTTACCGACGCCCAGCGGGCCGCGAGCCTGCTGCACGAGGCGATGCATGCCCGACTGGACTGCCTGGGTGCATCGACAGACATGGAGGATCGTGCCCGCCAGGAACGATTCTGCCGTCGGGCGGAGATCGAATTCGGCCGGCTCGTTCCCGATGGTGCCGCTGTCGTGGAGCGTGCACAGGCGGCGCTCGATGGCAGTGACGATGAGGTCGCGCCGGCGATCGATCCGCAACTGGCCGCGGGACGGATTGCAGTGGCGGACCGCGCGGCCCGGCTACGGCAGCGAGACTGATCGGCACCGCGAACGAGCCTGTCCCACTGCTCGCCCCGTCAATCGCTCGCGAGCAGCTCCTGCACTCGTGGGACCACTTCCTTCGCGAACAGCTCGATGCAGCGCATCAGCTTGGGGTGCTCGAGCGTGCCGGCGCTGTACTTGAGGTCGAAGCGTGCCACATCGAGGGCGCCGATCGTGTCGGCGATGCGGTGCGCGACAGTGTCCGGTGATCCGACATAGAGCGAGCCGTGTTCCACCTCGGTATCGAACTGCGCCCGCGACATCGGCGGCCAGCCGCGCTCCGCGCCGATCCGTGCCATCATCTCGCGGAACGGTGGCCAGAACTCCTCGCGCGCCTGTTCGTCGCTGTCGGCCACGTAGCCCGGCGAGTGCATTCCCACTGGGATCGGTTCCTTGCCGAGCTTCGCCATGGTGTGGCGGTAGAGGTCGACGTAGGGCCGGAATCGGCGAGGGTCGCCGCCGATCACCGCCAGCATCAGGCCGAGCCCGTGGCGGGCGGCGCGCACGACCGACTGCGGCGAGCCGCCGACGCCGACCCAGGTGGTGAGCCGGCCCGACTCGACCGGGGGATAGACGCGCTGCTCGCTGAGCGGTGCGCGGGTCCGGCCGCTCCAGGTCACCGGCTCCTGCTCGAGCAGCTTCACGAACAACTCGAGTCGCTCCTCGAAGAGGAGCTCGTACGCATTGAGGTCGAAGCCGAAGAGCGGGAACGATTCGGTGAACGACCCGCGCCCCACGATGATCTCCGCCCGACCGTTGGAGATCGCGTCGAGGGTGGCGAAGCGCTCGAAGACCCGCACCGGATCGTCGGAGGAGAGGACGGTGACCGCGCTCCCGAGCCGGATCTGTTCGGTGCGGCCGGCGATCGCGGCGAGCATCACCTCGGGCGCGGAGATGGCGAAGTCGGGGCGATGGTGCTCGCCGACGCCGAAGGCGTGCAGGCCCAGTCGGTCGGCGAGGACCGCCTCCTCGACCACGTCGCGCAGGACCTGGGCGTAGGAGGTCACGCCGCCGTCGCCGCGCCGGGTGACGTCGCCGAAGGTGTCGAGACCCAGCATGGGGGTGGTGTCTGGCATCAGCGTTTGGTCGATGGTCGATGGTCGATGGTCGATGGGCTGGCGATGGTGTCCGCGCTATTCTCAACCATTCCCGATCGAGAGGAGTTCCCGTGATGATCCAGCGCCTGTCGTTGGCCTTGCCCTCCTTGCCGGGAGCGGTGGGCTGCTCCGGTTCGGCACCGAAGTCGGCCGCCGACAGCACCGCCGTGGCGGCTCCCGATCCCGACTCGCTGGCCCGGGCGCTCGCCGCCCAGGCCGCCGAGCTCCGCGACACCGCCAAGGCGACCCTGGCCACCCTGCTCGACGAACCCTGCCACCGCCACCTGGGACAGCGTGGTGGTGGTCCAGCCTCCCGCTGTGGACGGCCGGACGCCGGGTCTCGCGGTCTGCGGCCGGATGGGGAGCGGTGGGGCACTGTCGCGCTTCGTCTACCTGGGCAAGTTCACGGTCTTCGTGGAGGAGGCGAAGAACCGGGAGCAGTTCGCCCAGGTCTGGGGGAAGAGCTGCGACGCGACAGGCGGCACGGTGGTGCTGGGGGAGGACTGAGAACGGAGAACGAGAACGGAGAACGGAGAACAGAGAACGGAGAACGGAGAACAGAGAACAGAGAACGGATGACTGCCTCAGCTCACTCCGCCCGAATCGCGATCATCGGATTGATCCTCGCCGCGCGCAGGGATGGGATCGCCGACGCGACGAGCCCGGCGAGCAGCAGTCCGGCGGCGGCCTTCGATCCAGGTGAGCGGGTCGAGCGGGGAGACGCCGTAGAGCAGTCCCACGAGCAGGCGCGTCACCAGCGCGGCACCCGCCAGGCCCAGGACCGTGCCGAGGGCCACGAGGCGCATCCCCTGCCCGGTCACCAGGCCGAGCGTCCGGGAGGTCGAGCTCCCCAGGGCCGTGCGAATTCCCAGTTCGCGGGTGCGCTGCTCGACCACATAGCTCATCACGCCGTACAGCCCCGCCACGGCGAGCAGGATCGCGACCACGGCGAAGGCGCTCAGCAGGATGAGGTAGAACCGTGGCCGGCCGACGCTCTGCGAGATCACCTCCGGCATGGCCTGCACATCGGTCACGGCGGCCTGGGGGTCGACTCCCTGGATCGCCGCGCGCACCCCCGCCGTCACCGCCAGGGGATCGTGACCCCGCACCCGGATCATCAGCGGGAAGGTGCCGGAGCCGAGCGGCGACTGTCGCTCGGGGAAGTACATCTCCGCGGTGGGTGGTCGGTACGGGCCGGCGTTCTTGATGTCGCTGACCACGCCGACGATCGTCGCGAAGCCATCGCCCCGGTAGAACCGCTTCCCGATCGGATCGACGCCCTTGAAGTCGCGCTCGACCAGCGCCTGGTTCACCACCACCACCGCCGGCGACTCGGCTCGCTCGTCGTCGGAGGGCAGGAGTTCCCGCCCGCGGATCAGCCGCTGTCCGGTCACCTTGAAGAAGTCCGGCGTGATGATCCGCGTCTCCACCAGGGGGAGCTGGCTCCGGTTGTCGTCGGACTGCCCCTCGTAGCGCACGTTGAAGTTCCAGCCCCAGCCCTGGTAGGGCAGCAACTGGATCGACGCCGCCGCCTCGACCCCCGGCACCTGTTCGATCGCCGTGAGTGCGGGCTCGAGGAAGCGTGGGATTGCGCCGAGCGACTCGGGATACTGCTGCGGTGAGACGGTCACCTGCATCGTGAGGATCGACGTCGGGTCGAATCCCGGATCGCTCGCCATCAGGCGGGAGAATCCCTTCAGCACGAGGCCAGCCCCGACGAGCAGCATCAGCGAGAGAGCCACCTCGAGCACCACCAGCCCCCCGAGCAACCGGCTGTGCCCGCGGCCGCTTCCCCCGCCCCGCCCATCGCGGAGCGCGTCCTGGGGATCGACCGAGGCGGTGCGCCACGCCGGGACCACCCCGCAGGCCACCGCGACGATGGCGGCCAGGACCAGGGCGAAGGCGACGATCCGGAAGTCGATGGTGAGGCCCGCCAGCTGCGGCAGCTGGCGGCTGGCCAGGGTGCCGATGGTGCGGACGCCCGCCCAGGCGAGCGCCAGCCCGACCGCCGCGCCGACCAGCGCCAGCAGCAGGCTCTCCGCCAGGACCGGGCGCATGATCGCCCAGCGGCCCCCACCGAGCGCCGACCGGATCGCGGTTTCGCGGCGCCGGTGCACGCTGCGCGCCAGCAGGAGGGAGGCGACGTTCGTCGCGGCGATGAGCAGCACCATCACCACCGCGCCGAAGACGAGCAGCAGCGGCGTGCGGACGCTCCCGGCGGCATCCGCCTCCAGCGGCACCACCCGGATGCCCTCGCCCTTGAGAAATGGATACGACGCCACGAGGCCATCGAAGACCCGATCCAGGTCGGCCTGGGCGCTGGCCGGCGTGGCGCCGGGAGCAAGGCGCCCCATCGCCATCAGGAAGTTGCTGCCGCGTTGGCCCAGCTGCGCCGGGGTGAAGCGGAACGGGACCCAGACCTGGGCGCGAAGCACGCCGGCTGCCGCGCGGCAGCCGGAAATCGTGGGGCGCGATGCCCACCACCGTCACCTGTTCGCCGTCGAGCCGGATCGTGCGGCCGACGAGGGACGGATCCGCGCCGAACCGGGCGCGCCAGAGCTCATCGCTCAGGACCGCGACCTTGTTCTCGCTCGTCGCCTCGTCGGCCGGCGTGAGCAGTCGGCCGTACTGCGGGGTCACGCCGAGCGACGGGAAGAAGTTGCCGGTCACCGAGAGCGACGTCACCTGGATCGCATCGTTGGGCAGCTGGAGGAGCGACGTGCCCGAGCTGAGCACCGAGAGACTGGAGAGTTGCGTCGCCCCGCGGGCCAGGTCGAGATAGTTGGGGACCGAGAACGGGCCGGTGTCGAAGTGCGGCGTGGTGCGATAGACCGTGACGAGCTGGCCGGGGTCGCGGAACGGGAGCGACTGCAGCAGGGCCCGGTCGATCGCGCTGGAGATGGCGGTGGTGGCGCCGAGTCCCAGGGCGAGACAGAGGATGGCGGAGAAGGTGACCGTCGGGGAGCGGAGGAGGCTCCGCGCCGCATCGCGCAGGTCGGACAGGCCAAGCAGTGCCACAACGGGCTCCCGGTGGAATCTGGGATGTTGGACGCAGGAGGCTGCCGGTTGGTTGCAGCCGGCCGCTCCACGAGAGGGCGTGACCCTGGGCATGAGGGCGAGATGCCAACGCGCCGGCCCCACGCGATGTACTCTTTGGGTCGGGGTGGCGGAGGCCGCCGTCCCCGTCCCACTCCCGAACGCGCCGAGGTACCCCATGAAACACACCGTCATCAGGGTTTTTGCCCTGGCCGGCCTGGTGGCCGGCTGTGGCACGCCGGCGGCGACGCCGGTCGCCGAGCAATCCGCCCGCCCGCATGTGACCCTGCCACCGGCCGACGTGGCGGCGCTTGATTCGACCATCCGGCAGGTCGTCGAGGACCAGCATCTCGTCGGGCTGACGGTCGGGGTGATGCAGGACGGCAAGATGATCCTCGCCAAGGGCTACGGCCTTCGCTCGCTCGACACCCGTGAGCCCGTCACGGCCGACACGCGGATGGGCATCGGATCGGTCACCAAGGAGTTCACCTGCAGCGCGGCGTTGCTGCTCCAGGAGGACGGACGACTGGCGATGACCGACAAGGTGGCGAAGTATGTGCCGGCGGCCACGCGGGCGAACGACATCACCCTCCTCGACGTCGGGCAGCACGTGTCGGGCTACCGCGACTACTACCCGCTCGACTTCGTGGTGCCGGAGATGCAACGCGACGAGTCGGCGGACACCATCATCGCGCGCTACGCCACGCGGCCGCTCGACTTCGAGCCCGGCACCCGCTGGTCGTACAGCAACACCGGCTTCCTCATTCTCGGCAAGGCCGTCGAGATGGCCGCCGGCAAGCCGATCGGCACCGTGCTCGCGGAGCGGATCTTCACGCCATTGGGGCTGACCCACACCACGTACGAGCCGCCCCACGGGCGACGCCGAGGTGTCGAAGGGGTACCTCTCGTATGCCCTGGCCGATCCGGTCCCTGCCCTGCCGCAGGAGGGGCGCGGCTGGGCCGGTGCCGCGGGGGCGATCTACTCCACGCCCACCGACCTGCTCACCTGGGATCTGGCCCTGATGGACGGGACCCTCCTCTCGGCGGCGTCGTACGCGACGCTCACGACGCCGCGACTGCTCGACTATGGCCGGTCGACCGGCTACGCCTGCGGCCTGTCGGTCAGCTCGCGGCCCGAGGCGCTCGTCCTGGGACACAGCGGCGGCGTCGCCGGATTCAATACGCAAAACCTCTTCATTCCGTCCACGCGTTCGGGGATCGCCCTTATCTCCAACACCGAGGGGATCAATTCCGGCCCGATCCTCAACGCCGCGCTCGACATGCTCACCCCGCACGTGACGGTGCCGACGATCGCCGGACCTCCGGCGCTCGAGGCCGCGACGCAGTTCCTGACCTCGCTCGAAGCGGGGACGATTGACCGGAGCACGCTGAGCGACGACTTCAACTCGCTGCTCACCGATGCGCACATCGCCGCCGACCGGGCCTCGCTCGCTCGGCACGGCAAGGTGTCCAACGTGCGGATCGCCGGCTTGCGCGAACGCGGCGGCTTCGAGGTGGCCACCGTGCTCTATACGGTGGGCACCACCCCGGCGCGGACCGCGATGTACCGGTCACCCGATGGCAAGATCCAGCAGTTCCTGATCCGGCGGCAGTAGCCGAACAAGCAGGTCCTTCGACTACGCAGCCTGCGGGCCGCTCCGTTCGGGATGACACGACAATCACATTGGAGGCACCATGGCACGAGTCACCGGTATCGGCGGCGTCTTCATCAAGAGCACCGGCGACCACAAGGCGCTGGCGGCGTGGTACGAGAAGCATCTCGGCATCACGCTGGAGTCGTGGGGCGGCGCGATCCTGAGCTGGCCCGACGACAAGGGTCCGGACCAGGGGCTCACCGTCTGGTCGACCGCGGCGCCCGACAGCAAGTGGTTTGCGCCGAGCACGGCGTCGTTCATGATCAACTACCGGGTCGACGACATGGCGGGGCTGCTCGAGCAGCTCAAGACCGCCGGGATCGAGCCGATCAAGGGGCCCGACAGCGAGTTCAACGGCATCTTCGCCTGGATCGTCGATCCCGATGGCAACAAGGTGGAGTTGTGGGAGCCGAAGGCCGTGGAGGAGGAGAGCTGACATGGATCTTGGACTTCGCGGGAAGTGTGCGGTGGTCACCGGCGGCAGCAAGGGGATCGGCCGCGCCATCGCGCTTGGCCTGGCCGCCGAGGGAGCCAACGTCGCCATCTGTGCCAGGGGGAAGGAGGCGCTCCGCGAGGCCGAGCAAGAGTTGGCGAAGGAAGGCGTCAAGGCCTGGGCCGCTGAGTGCGATGTTGGTGACGCGGCGGCGCTCGACACGTTCCTCGAATCGGCCCGGCGCGAGCTCGGTCAGGTGGACATCCTCGTCAACAATGTCTCGGCGCTGGCGCTCTTCCCCGGCGACGACGAAGCGGCGTGGCAGAGCAGCCTCAATGTCGACCTGATGGCGGCCGTGCGTGCCACCAACACGGTGGTCCCCTGGATGACCGAGTGCGGCGGTGGCTGCATCGTGCACATATCGTCGGTGTCCGGCCTGGAGGCCGGGTCGCCGCCCGCCTACGCCGCAGCGAAGGCGGCCCTCATCAGCCACTCCAAGACGCTGGCCATCGCGCTCGCCGAGCAGAAGATCCGTGTCAATGCGGTGGCGCCGGGATCGGTCGAGTTTCCCGGCGGTTTGTGGGCACAGACCAGGCAGGCCAAGCCCGAGTTCTACGAGTCGATCCGTGCGACGATTCCGTGGGGTCGGCTCGGCACGCCGGAGGAAGTGGCCAACGCAGTGGTGTTCCTCGTGTCTGAGCGGGCGAGCTGGATCACCGGTGTCTGCCTCGGCGTCGATGGTGGGCAGCACAAGGCGAACCTGTGATGGCAGTGGGAATGTGGCCGGTGATCGACGTTCCGGCTTGACGCTGTCGCTGGGATCGAGGAGATCGCCGGGCACGCGGTGAGGCTGCTCTCCAGCCCGTAGCCACGCTTGGGCCCTGGCAGGCCCCGTTCGACGTGGGAGTGTCGGCGAGGAGGATTCCCGCTCATTCCTCCGGCGTGCGGGGCGCTTTGGGTCTCCCGGCGTGTATGATGAGGGGTCGGTATCGCCCGCCCGCTGGTTGTCGTACACCGAGGAGAGATGTCATGGATTTTGGCAGCTTGATCCCCATTGTCGCCGTGGTGGTCGGCATTCCCGGCTTCGTCACCTTCGTGGGGATGCTCGTCGGTCACACCCGCAAGATGAAGGAGCTGGCGATTCGCGAGCAGGAGCTTGCGCTGGAGGGCAGCGACGCGGCCCTGGGGCCGGTGGTCGACGCGCTGAGTGACGATCTCAACGACATGCGGGCCCAGGTGGCGGAAATGCAGGAACGCCTCGACTTCGCGGAGCGCCTGTTGGCCTCCGGGAGCCCGCCACAGAACCCTGGAAGTGGCTGACACAACCGGCCCTGATCCCCCATGCGCAAGGACGTCCTCCTCTACGGCCTGGCCGGCGCCCTCGTCATCGCGCTCCTCCAGATGATCGAGTTCCGCTGGATCATCATCGAGCACTCGGTGGCGATCTATGGCGGGCTGGTGGCCGTCATCTTCGCCGGCGTCGGCCTCTGGCTCGGCCTGCGGCTCACCCGCCCCAGGCCGGAGGTGGTGGTCCGCGAGGTGGAGGTGATGGTGCCGGCCCCGGTGGAGTTCGTCCGCGACGAGGCCCGGGTCGAGGCGCTGGGCCTCACCCCGCGCGAGCTCGAGATCCTCGACCTGATCGCCGCGGGGCTCAGCAACCAGGAGATCGCCGAGCGGCTCTTCGTCTCGGTCAACACCGTCAAGACCCACTCCAGTCGGGTGTTCGAGAAGCTCGACGTGCGGCGGCGGACCCAGGCGGTGCAGCAGGGGAAGGCGCTCCGGCTCATTCCCTGAGTCACCCATTGGGGTGATGTTCTCCCGAAGAACCCCCAAATCATACTTTCAGGTAATGGCCCGCCCGGGCGGCAGGCCCTATCCTGTGCGCTCCCGACCACCCCAGGAGCCCCGATGCGCAAGATTGTCCTCACTTTCGGCCTGATCGCCGCCGCCATCCTGTCGGTGATGATGGTGATCACCTTCCTCCCCGGCACCGGCATCGACTTCGACAACGGCGAGCTGATCGGCTACACCACCATGGTGGTGGCCTTCCTGATGGTCTATTTCGGGATCCGCTCCTATCGCGACAACGTGGCCGGCGGGTCGGTCCGGCTTCGGTCGGGCCTTCAAGGTCGGCTTCCTGATCATGCTGATCGGGGTGGCCGGCTACGTGACCACCTGGGAGATCATCTACTTCGGCTTCAAGCCCGACTTCGCGGAGACCTACGCCGCGCACGCGGTGGAGGACGCCAGGGCCAGCGGCAAGAGCGATGTCGAGGTCGCCGCACTCGAGAAGCAGATGGCGGATTTCTCGGCGTCGTACAAGAATCCGCTGGTCAACGTGGCGTATACCACCCTCGAGCCGCTGCCGGTGGGGCTGGTGCTGACACTGGTGTCGGCGTATGCGTTGAGCCGAAAGAAGCGGGAACCGGGAGCGAACGCGTAGGGGCGGCGCTCGCGCCGCCCGATGCCGGCGTGGCGGAACCTGTAGCGGCGGCGCTCGCGCCGCCCGATGCCGACGCGGCGGGAACCCTGGGGCGACAGGCATCAGGCGTCGGCAAGCGAGGAGGCCCCGCCGCTCTCGCGCTGCGGGAGGGCGGGGCAATGTCGACGGAAGCTCATTTCATCAACGGAGGCACACCATGGCACGAGTCACCGGCATCGGCGGCATCTTCTTCAAGAGCACGGGCGACCACAAGGCGCTGGCCGCCTGGTACGAGAAGCATCTCGGCATTTCCCTGGAATCGTGGGGCGGCGCGATCCTGAACTGGCCCGACGACGCGCGAGTCGACGGCGGGCTCACCGTCTGGTCCACGGCGGCCAGGGACAGCAACTGGTTCGCGCCGAGCGGGGCGCCGTTCATGATCAACTACCGGGTCGACGACATGGCGGGGCTGCTCGACCAGCTCAAGGCCGCCGGGATCGAGCCGATCAAGGGGCCCGACAGCGAGTTCAACGGCACCTTTGCCTGGATCGTCGACCCCGACGGCAACAAGGTGGAGCTCTGGGAGCCGAAGGCGGTGGAGGAGGGGTGAGGCGCCCGGCTATTCTCGCACCAGGATCCGCTGGACGCGCTCCTGGGTAGTGCCGTCGGGGAGGGTGGCGGTGACGATCAGGTCGTAGGCGCCGTCGTCGAGCTCCTTGAGGCCGAGGCGACGGCGGATGAATTGGCGTGCCGTGGCCGGATGCTCGATCGAGCCGACCGAGAAACGGGTCCGCGCCGAATCGTCGCCGAGCTTGCGGATCGCGATGGCGACCGGCACGTCTTTTCCGGCGAGACCGGCCAGCACGAAGCCGATCTCCAGCTCCTGCGTGGTGCCGGGGGCGAAGGTGGGGGAGAGGTGGACGGTCTGGCCGGCGATGGTGGCGCTGGTCCCCCGCGGTGCCGCGGGCATCAGGATCACG
This sequence comes from uncultured Gemmatimonadales bacterium, assembly GCA_963817715.1. Lineage (GTDB taxonomy): Bacteria > Gemmatimonadota > Gemmatimonadetes > Gemmatimonadales > GWC2-71-9 > Palsa-1233. The sequence continues at coordinate 32,746 of CAWFPG010000003.1, read as the reverse complement.
TCGGAGAGCCCCGGTCTGTCCGACCCCCAACACCGTCACGCCCTCCCGGTGATAGAGCGCCCCGGCCTGTCCCAGGGTGTCGGACAGCACCAGCCGGACGTCGAGCCGCCCGGCGGGCACGGTCTGCTCGTCGGCCAGGGTGACGACGATCTCCTTCTCCTTGTCTTCCGGCATCGGTGCCGGCAGCACCACCCCGCGCTGTCGGTCCTCGCTCACGGCCGCGTCCTGGCCGGGAGCCCTCACGCGGAGCTGCCACCGGAGCATCACCCGGTTGGCACTGTCGGCCAGCTTGCGGAGCGACGCGAGCGGCACCTCGGCGACCACCGTGATCCGGTTGCCGCTCGATCCGAGGCCGACGCTCTGGACGTTGATGCGGCAGCGGGTCGTGGAAGCGCTGGATCGCCTCGTCGGTGGTCAGGATCTCGCGCATCTCCTCGGCGCCGCGCTCCATGACCATCTGCATCCGCTCGGGAGGGATACGCTCACCAAGGGCTTTCCTGGAGGCAAGCACACAGTATCTCGGTGTGATCTGGCATGTTGTCATCCAATCCCCTCCTGCCAGCGGTTTGGCGATCATGCCGATCAGCGGGCTGGATTGTGGTTTATAGAAATGGATCACACGAGGGCCATCAGCAAGTTGATAGAGCCAGGATTCGTAACTGAACTGCTGTTGTCCGGGGTAGTTGGCTCGCTGTTGAGGTTCACCATGCCGGAGCAAGGTCAGCCCCCGATCGTCGAAGACCGAGTTTCGTTGGAACCCCGGTGGCAAGTTGCACCAGGCGACGAGACGGCCAAGGGAGGAATCTGCGATTTCCGAAGAACACCCGCTTTCGTTTTCTGAACCGCGACTCATACCACGCAACCGAAGATCTTCCTGAAGGTAGCGATACTCGTGAAACGCCTTTCGCCACCGTTCAGCGTGCTTGACCAGTCGTCCGCCACGCATCAACCCGTCGCGAAAGTCCCGCGATGCCCATAACTCCTCAATCCAGCTGCCACGTTGCGAGGGATGCAGAGCATGCCAACCCTCCAGCTCCTCGGGAGTCCCGATCAGTCCGATGTCTTGCTCGATCCATTTCGCTTGCTCTCCGGCATCGGTGGAGCTGGCAGCTGATACATATGCAGCAAGGGCTCGGGGTCCATCACCAGACAAGCCATCGATTCGGGATTGTAGGAACGCGTGCTCTCCTTCCGTGAACAGGGAGCCCGACACTGCCTCCAGCTCCGCCGAGAGTATGGTTGGCTGCTCCAACTCCATCTGAAGGAGAAATGTCCGTCGAGAGAGCTTGCGGCGAAGGGCCTCCGGTAGTCCTATAAAGGAATCCGCGACGAGATGGTTCTGATATTCAGTTTCTGGCTCGGCCCACAGCTCTGGCCAGGGTATCATACGGTCGAGTTCCGCGATTGCTGGAGCAAATCCAGAGTCGAGGGCAAGGGCCCTGCGCAAGGCGCCGGCCACCTGCCGGCAGTGAAAGTACCAATCACGGGGCGAGGTCGAATGCAGAGGTGTGCAGCTCCCTTCGTGTGCCTGCGATTCCCGTGCGAACGCGACTTGTCCCCACGGCGATTCGCGCAGCTTGCCACCGGCCATCACCGAACGGGCCAGCGCGGAGTCGAGGTCGGGGGTGAGGCGATCGGCCTTGGCCTGAAACTCGAGTCCCGCGAGCCGGGCGATGCGGGCCGAGAAGACGGTGTCGAGCGGGAGGGTGTCGTTGGCGCCGAGCTGCTCGCGCCAGATGGCGGCAGCAGCGGAATCGAAGGCGGGGGACGCTGGTATGACGTTGTGCAGAGCGTGCCGAGGTTCTTGGGCTCCGAGCCAAGGAACCGTCAGGCTGATTGCAGTACTCGCGGCGGCGCACACCCACAGTGCACGCCGCCACGAGTTCGGAGGGGAGGCGATTCGGTTCGAGTTAAGACGAAGGCCGTAGGGCACAGAATACCTCCGCCCGTGCGGTTAAGGGGAATCACCCGCTATCCTGATGCCTACGCTTGCGATCCATTGACCGTCGCGCCCACCGGGTGACCATCAGCTAGTTGATCTGAGTGGTTGGGTAGCATTCTGGGAACTCATCGATTGTCCCACCACCGGCACACCGGAGCGGATAGTTCGAATTGCCCTCGTAGGCCCCATCGTTGCAGATGTCGGCAACGTTCGCATGGAAGCAGTAGTCTGCTGCGAGTCCCGGGTCCGGTCCGATGTCGCCCTCGCAGCGTGAAGGATACTGGTCGCAGTAGGAGGGTCCGCCGCAGGAGGGGCGCTCATACCCCTGCTCCTCCGGATCCTCGGAGACGTCGGTGCAGCACGCCCCCCACACCGCCGGGTCGTTCTGGCACTGTCCCCGACTCGCAGCTCCAGCTGAGGCACCCCACGAAACTGTACTGGAAATGCGGGATCGGCACTTCGGGCGTGCCGCCTGTCAGCTTCTCTGCGGCCGCATCGGCACATGCCGCGATCACGACCGCGATGGCTCCGAGGCCGAGAAGCCTTCGCAAGGCAATCATACCCCCTCCTTCGTTGGCAGGCGAGGGCTGGAGGACACCACAGCCGGACGACCCGCCCTCGCTGCGGAGGCTGTCCAGCAATCTCAGCGACTTCGGCGGCCGGGTAGGCCCCCTGGAGCACCATGCCTTCAATGGAGTCGCCGGCGATGCTCCGACCCAGGATCAGCGCCGGCGTGCCCCGGAGCTTGAGGTGGGCAGCTTCCGCCCGGTCCCGATCGACGCGGGAATGTCTGGCGTCGGCGCGCAGGCAGCCACGGAGCGGTGCGGGGACGGGATCGAAGAGACTGTCGATGCGTGTCAGCCCGAGCGATCGGACTTCGGCCTGATGGTAGAAGAGGCGCCGATGCACGGCCCACGCGACGCTGGTGTCGGCGTCGGCCACGCACTCGACGACGGCAGCAAGAATCGCGGCCTTCGGATGGATCTCGGGGATCGGGTAATTGCGCACCACATACTCGAGATCCGGCGCCTTCGAGCGAATGTCCCCTAGCGTGCTCACGGTGAACGTGGCGCAATACGGGCAGTAGTAGTCGGTGAATTCGAGCAGGACGAACCTGGAGTCTCTCGGGCCGGAGCGCAGACCAGCTTCGAGTGACGTCCGCACGACCTGAGGCGCCGCGGCGGCGCGATTGCTCAACCCAGCCTGCTGGCCGAGCACCGTGATCGCCTTGGCCAGGCTGTCCACCCGGAGCGTGAGCCGGACCAGTTCCGCATGATCGGAGCGCCCGCAGGCGGAGCCCAGGATGGCAAGGAGGAGGATGAATGGGCGGAGGCGGGTGAGCGCTTGCATGAGCTGGCAGGCTCGCTGGGCGGAAGGGCACGTCGGGGGACACCAGCAGACTGCTTCCCCAGCCTTCACCCTCCGATCAGGATCGCGCCAGCTGCACATGAGCCCCATCAATGCGACATTCACCACACACGAGGTGGGGCTGCGTGGGCGGCAACTCGCACTGCTGGAGTCACTTGCACGACTACGCACACTACCAGGATTCGGTCAGTGGCTGGCGAGGCGCTGCCAGTCAACCCGTTCCTTGGGAGCGAGGCCGAATGCCTTCCGCAACCGTCTCTTGGCGGCGTCGACCCCCGATATCGAGATCCCGAGCCGCGAGGCAATCTCCGCCCGCCCATGACCTTGCTGCAGCAGGCCGAGCAGGGACCGGAGCCGTGGGCTCAACGGGCGAGTCGGACGAATGACCTGCTTTGGGGGGGGGCGGCAGCCGTGGACAGGCCCGGACCCATCACGGCTGTCCGCCCCCGGGCCGCGGCCTCGATAGCCTGCCGTACTTCGAGGAGGCCCATGGTCTTGTGGACATAGCCGTACGCGCCGCTCGACAAGGCTGCATCCACGATCACTTCGTTCCAGTGCGCGCTGTGGACAACGAAAGCCACCTCCGGGTATGCCTCAACCAAGGAAGGCAGTATCCGCAGGGCGTTCTCCTCACCGAACTGCAGTTCGAGAAGAAGGACTGTCGGCCGTGGCGGCGTCAAAAGGGCGCCGCGAAGTTGCGGCAGGGAGTTGACGGAGGGGGCCACCTCGAACCAGCGAGCGAGCGTTTGCGAAAGGGAGGTAGCAATACCGACGAAGTAGTCGGCGACCATCACCGAAATCCGGTCCGACATGTCACGACTCCAGGGGGAGGATGTTCCAAGATCGCCTCGGTGCCGGAATCGTCAAGCAGATCCCGCCGGGATCGGCCCTCACGACCCCCCCATGGCACCCTACGCCGCCACCGGGGTATGCCAGCAGGACCCCCAACCTCTCCGCGAAAGGCAGCCCCGACATGATGACCATTGCCGCACTGCTGATCATCCTCTGGTTGCTCGGCTTCCTGACCTCGTACACCCTCGGTGGGCTGATCCACATCCTCCTGGTGATCGCGATCATCGTGATCCTGGTCCGCGTCATCCAGGGGCGGAAGCCGGTCTGATCACGAGTCGACCGATGCCTGACGGGGCAGTCCATGTGACTGCCCCGCTGGCATTGGTGCCCCGTGCAGCTGCGCCTCGCTTGCCAATTCCGGCCGTCACACCGTAGGATCTCCCGGAGCCGCCAGACCACCGCGCCGGAGAACCAGCCGTGACCGACCGCACCGGCCCCTCACCGGATACCCGCCATCCGATCGAGGGGATCACCCGCACCGCCTTCCTGCGGCCATGCATCACCCGGCCCAACATTGTCGTCGGCGAGTACACCTACTACGACGACCCACGTGGGCCGGAGCGGTTCGAGGAGAACGTTCTCTACCACTTCGAGTGGAGCAGCGACCGGCTGGTGATCGGCCGCTACTGCTCGATCGCCGCGGAGACGCGCTTCCTCATGAACGGCGGCAACCACCCGACCACGTGGATGACCACCTATCCGTTCCCCGTGTTCGGCCACGGATGGGAAGCCGCGATGCCCGAGAGCTGGCCGAGCAAGGGCGACACCACCGTGGGGCACGACGTCTGGATCGGCTACGGGGCGATCATCATGCCCGGCATCACCATCGGCAATGGCGCGATCATCGCCGCCGCCACGGTGGTCACCCGCGACGTGCCACCGTATGCGATCGTCGGCGGGAACCCCGGCGCAGTGCTGCGGTATCGCTTCGACGAGGCGACGATCGCGCGGCTCCAGGCGATCGCGTGGTGGGACTGGGATGCCGCCAAGGTGACCCGCAACGTGCAGGCGCTCTGCGCGGGTGATGTCGATGCGCTGGAGGGCGCGCAGTGAGTGCCGGCACGAGGAGGTCCGGGCGGTGAATGCACGCGGCAAGGCCACGCTCGACGCTATCCTCTTCTGGCTGATCTTCGCGCTGGCATTGGTCGGCCTGGGGCAGGCACCCCGGGTGCTCGGTCCCGGCTGGCAGGAGCTGCTGCTCAGCGCAATGCTCTCGCTCCTGTCGCTCGGCGCGATCGCGTTGCTGCTTCGGCGCGAGGAGCAATCGTTTGCGAGTGTCGGCCTCGCCGTTGACCGCCACACCCTCAGGCGCTTCGGCGGTGGACTGGCGCTTGGTGTGCTGATCCTGCTCACGATGCTCGCGCTCATCGCCGGTCTCACCTCCGCGAGGATCGAGGCGGTCACGAGCCCGGACTATCCCGACGCCGTCGTCCTCTCGTTCGCGGTGCTGCTGGCGCTGGCATACATGGAAGAAGTCGCCTTCCGGTCGTTCGCGCTGGTGCGGCTCCAGCAGGCCTGGGGCACCCGCGCGGCGATCTACCTGACGGCGTTCGCCTTTGCCTTCTATCACGGCCCCACCCACCCGATCAACCTGCTCGGGCCCGGCGTGTGGGGACTGATCTACGGCCTGGCGGCGGTGAGCTCGCGGGGGATCGCCCTGCCGCTGGGGATCCACTTCGGGGCGAACTACGTCCAGGGCCTGTTCGGGATGAAGACCGAGTATGCTCCCGGCCTCTGGCAGCTGGTGCCCGGTTCCGGCGAGGGGCTGGTCCCGCTCGACACGATCGGCATCGCCCTGCAGCTGGTGCTGCTCGTGGCGGGCGTGGTGCTGATCGAGCGGCATGTGCGTGGGGAGAGTGCGGCACACTGAGGATGCTTGACGGTAATAACGCCACGCGTTACTATCGTCCATGATCCGGAGCTTTGCCGACCGTGACACCGAGCGGCTGTTTGCGCGCCAGCCCGGTCGTCGCCTTCCGCAGTCGCTTCATCGGGTCATGTTGCGCAAGCTGCTCCTGCTGGATGGCGCCGAGAGCCTGGCAGACCTCCGCAGCCCGCCGGGCAATCGGCTGGAGAAGCTGCGAGGCGATCGATCCAGGCAGCACAGCATCCGGATCAACGATCAGTGGCGCATCTGCTTTCGATGGCGCGACGGCGACGCGCATGACGTCGAGATCGTGGACTATCACTAGGAGTTGACCATGGCGCGGGGGAAGATGGCCCCGATCCACCCGGGCGAGATCCTGCTGGAGGAATATCTCCGGCCACTCGAACTGAGTCAGTATCGGCTGGCGCAGGGTATCAGCGTGCCTCCGCGCCGCATCAACGAGATCGTGCACGGAAGCCGGGCGATCACCGCCGATACCGCCCTCCGGCTGGCGCGCTTCTTCGGAACGTCGGATCGCTTCTGGCTCAATCTGCAGGCACGATACGATCTCGAGATCGAGCGCGATCGTCTCGGTACTCGACTGGAGAACGAAGTGACGGTGTTGGTCGCGAGCTGAGGAAGTCCCGAACCAGCTCATCACGTCCAGGGAGCGACCAATGCGTCTGTCATCGATCAGCCGAGCAGTTCTGACCATGGCGATTGCCGGCAGCATCGGAGGCTGCGCCGCGCTGCAGCAATACGCCGCCCTCACCCGGGTCGCCTTCTCGCTCGATGCGGTGGGCGACGGCCGGCTCGCCGGGGTGCCGCTGGCGCGGATCGCGTCGTTCCGGGATCTGTCGACCGCCGATGCAGCCCGGCTGGTCGCCACGCTCGGACGCGGCACGGCGCCGCTGGAGTTCACGGTCGATGTGGGCGCATCGAACCCGGCCTCGAACCACACCGATGCCCGGCTCACCCACCTCGACTGGCTGCTGCTGCTCGACGGCAAGGAAACGGTCCGGGGTGCGATCGATTCGAGCTACCTGCTTCCGGCGGGAGAGCCGGTGACGATCCCGGTGCGGGTACAGCTCGACCTGCGGCAGTTCTTCTCGGGGAACCTGGAGGAGATCGTCAACCTGGCTGCGGTCTTCGCCGGCGCGAGCAAGGACCCGACCCGGGTCACCCTCGAGCTCACCCCGCACATCGACACACCGCTGGGATCCCTCACGCCGCCGCAACCGATCCGGGTGAGCGGGACGGCCGGCCGGAGCAGTGGCTGATCCCGATGCAGAAGTCCGCCAAGGAGACCCGATGAAGCGCACGCTCCACGTCGCGACCCTCAGCATTGCCGCCCTTCTTGCCGCCTGCTCGCCACCACAGGGCGAGATCGACGCCCACCCCGACGGCGTGCTGGCGGTCGTGGAAGAGGGCGGCGGTCGGCTCACGACCCTCGACGCGGCAAGCGGTGCCACGATCCACAGCACGAGGCTCGATTCGCTGCCGCACGAGGTGGAGATCGCGGGTGATGGCCGGACGGCATACGTCTCCAACTTCGGCCTCCGCGACTACGATCTCAGGATCGGCGAACCCGGCCGTTCGATCGCGATCATCGATCTCCAGGACGGCACGCTCAAGGGACACCTCTGGCTGAGCGGTGACTCCCTCGGCACCACCGGTGCCCGTGCACCGCACGGCGTCAAGCTCCGGCCACCCGACAAGCGCGAGCTCTACACCAACGCTGAGGTCGGCGACTCGATGGTGGTGTTCGACGTCGCCACGCGCCGCCGGGTGCGGGCATTCCCCGTCCCGGCCGGCACCCACAACTTCGTCTTTTCGGCCGACGGCAAGACACTCTGGCTGATGGCCGCCGACTCGGGCGTCTACCGGATGGATCCCGATTCGGGGACGGTCACCGGCCGCATCGCGACCTCGACCCCCATCCGCGGACTCGACTGGATGCCGGGTGGCTTTCACCTCCTCGCCTCCGGTCGCGGCGAGCTGCTGATCATCAACCCTGACTCCCTCTCCATCGAGCGCCGGCTCGACTCACTCGCCGTGGGCCAGATCATCTACTCCGCCGCGACCCTCGACGGCAGCTACCTCCTCGCCCCTGCGCCGCTCGACTCGGTGGTCGTGGTGGTGAACCGGCTGACCGGCAAGGTGGAGCATCGGCTCCACACCGGCGTCTCGCCGATCCGGGTGCTGCTCGACCCGACCGGCAGCCGCGCCTACGTGGCCAACGCCGAGGACGACCACGTGACGGTGATCAACCTGGGGGACTGGTCGATGCGTAGTCTTGGCGAGGTGGATGAGCCGAACGGGCTGGCGCTGGTGCCGTGAACTTCGGTGCCTCGCCGGGGTGCTACCTTCACTTCACGCTGTACTCACGCTGTTGGATCCGGACCTCGTCCCAGAAGGAGATCGTCCCGATGTCGACCCGCCCGCTGCTCTACGGTGTCCTCGCCTCCCTCACTCTTGTCGGGTCGGCCGCGGCCCAGCAGCGACCCGCGAGGCCGGGGGGCGGCGGGCAGGCGGCCGCCGACAGCGGCGGGGTCGCCGCGGTCGAGAAGATCTCCGAGACCCACCACACCACCCGGATCGACGGCAAGGAGATCGCCTACACCGCCCACACCGGGACCCTGGTGCTGCGCGACGACGACGGCAAGCCGAAGGCGAGCGTCTTCTTCATCGCCTACACCAAGGACGGGGCGGACCCGCTCACGCGGCCGGTCACCTTCTTCTTCAACGGTGGCCCCGGGTCGGCTTCGATCTGGCTCGACATGGGAATCATGAGCCCGATGATCCCCCAGATGGGCCCCAACGGCGCCCAGCCCGCGCCGCCGTACAACCTGGTCGCGAATCCGTACACCCCGCTCGACGCCACCGACCTGGTGCAGGTCGACGCGATGATGACCGGCTACTCGCGTCCCGCCAAGGGAGTCAAGGCGACCGACTTCACCGGTGACCGCAACGACATCCGGATGTTCGGCGAGTTCATCCGCAACTATCTTGACAAGTACAATCGCTGGCAGTCGCCCAAGTACCTCTTCGGCGAGAGCTATGGCACCTACCGTTCCGCCGGCCTCGCCACCCAGCTGCAGGACGCCGAGGGGATCGAGCTCAACGGCATCATGCTGCTCGGCACCGTGCTCGACTTCCAGTACCTCTCGCCGTCGCCCTACAACGACATCGGCTATTCGGCGTTCCTGCCGACCTACACCGCCACGGCGTGGTACCACAAGAAGCTCCCCGCCGCGATGCAGCAGCTGACGCTGGCGCAGGCCGTCCAGCAGTCGCGCGACTACGCCTTCGGCGACTACCTGGCGCAGATGGCCAAGGGCAACAAGCTCACCGACGCCCAGCGGAACGGCGTGGCGGAGCGGCTGGCGCAGCTCACCGGTGTGTCCACCGACTTCATCAAGAACACCAACCTGCGGATCGAGCCGGGGATGTACCGCACCGAGCTGCTCCGCGACTCGCGCGAGATGGTCGGCCGCTACGACTCGCGGATGATCGGCATGAACGGCAACCCTGCCTCGCAGCGGCAGGACTACGATCCGTCGGATGCGGCGCCGTCGGGCGCCTTCATGTCCGCGTTCATGCGCTACCTCCACAACGACCTCGATTACACCTCACCGCTCCAGTACTACATGGGCGGTCACACCGGTCGCTGGGAGTATCCGCAGGGGCGCTTCCCCAACATGGCCGAGTCGCTCCGCGAGGCGATGGCGAAGAATCCCTATCTCAAGGTGATGGTCGGCGCCGGCTACTACGACATGGCGACGCCGTTCGGCGGGGCCGAGTACACCTTCGACCACCTGGGCTTCGACCAGACGTATCGTGACCGGGTGCAGTTCGACTACTACGAGAGCGGCCACATGGCCTACCTCAACCAGTCGTCGGCGAAGAAGCTCAAGGACGACATGACGGCGTTCATCAACTCGACCAAGGCGCCGAAGACGATGGGGCAGTAGCGGTCCAGCGGCAGGCTTTCACTCGCGCCGGCCCGTGCCAGCTCCCTGGCACGGGCTGGCGTGCATCTGCTACCGCCGCAGCGCCACCCCCGCCAGCGCGCCGGTGTATTCACCGTTGTCGATCGCCATGACGCCATTGACCACCACAAACCGCATCCCCGTGGCCATGAGCGTCGGCTCGCGGTAGGTGGAGCGGTCCCGCACCTCGTGCGGATCGAACACGATCACGTCGGCCGCCTTGCCGACCTCGAGCGTGCCGCGGTCGGTGAGACCCAGGAACCGCGCAGTGGTGGCACTGCTCCGCCGCACCGCCTGCTTCAACGTGAGCACGCTGTCGGTCTCCACATACTGATGGATGAGCTTGGCGAAGGTGCCGTACTTCCGCGGGTGGCCGGTGCTGCCATCCGATCCGGTCACCACCCACGGCTGGACCATGAAGGCGCGGATGTCGGCTTCGGTCATATTGAACGACGCCACGCTCGACCCGCCGGCAAGGATGATCTGGATCGCGGCTTCAATGGGCGTGGTCCCCCGCTCATCGGCGATCTCCTGCAGGTTCTTGCCCAGGATGCCCGGCACCTTCGTCGACACCATGAGGAGTGAGGCGGCGCCGCCGCGCCGCCGCAGGTTCTCGGTCATCGCCGTGGCGATGCGGGCGCGGGTTGCGGGATCGGCGAAGCGGGCGCTGAGCGAGTCGCTGCCGCCCTCCTCCGCCCAGCGCGGCAGCAGCGCCGCGCCCACGCTGGTGCCCGACGCGAGGTAGGGATACTGGTCGGCGGTCACGTCGAGCCCCGTGGCGCGCGCCGCGTCCACCAGTGCGATCACCGTGTCGGCCTCGCCCCACACATCCACCCCCAGCGCCTTGATGTGCGAGATGTGGACGGGGATCCGGGCCTCACGCGCGATGCGGAGCGTCTCGTTGATCGAACCGATCAGGCCGATCGTGTACGAGCTCTCGTCGCGCATGTGGCTGTCGTAGATGCCGCCGCTGGCGGCGGCGACCCGTGCCAGCGCGATCACCTCGTCGGTCGCGGCGTAGCTCCCCGGCGCGTAGTAGAGGCCGGTCGACATCCCCAGGGCGCCCTCGTCCATCGCGCGCGACACGATCGCCTTCATCGAGTCGAGCTGGGAGGGTGACGCGGGGTCGGCGGTCATCCCCATGACGGTGCCGCGCACCGACCCCTGCCCGATGTAGAGTGCCGCGTTGGTGCCGATCCCCTGGCTGGTCCAGCGGTCGAGTGTGCGACCGATCGCGATCGATCCGCCGCCGTCGTTGTTGGTGACGACGGTGGTGACGCCCTGCATCAGGTACGGCAGGTTGGCGTGCCGTTCCGGGCTCGAGAGATCGCCCGCCGTGTGCGTGTGCGGATCGATGAAGCCGGGGGCCACCACCAGTCCGGTGGCGTCGATGATGCGGCGCGCCGTGGTGGCTGCTCCGGCGTCGCCCACCAGCACGATGCGGCCGTCACGAACGCCGACATCGGCCGTGCGAGCGGGAGCGCCGGTGCCGTCGATCACCCGGCCGCCGCGGATGAGGAGGTCGAGCGGCGGCTGCTGCGCGCCGAGCGGGAGGGCGAGCCCCAGGGCGAGGGCGAGGAGGAGGCGGGTCACCGATACACGTCGCGGCGGTTCCCGATCTTGACCACGGTCACGATCAGCTCGCGATCGACGATTTCGTACAGGATGCGGTAGTCCCCCTGTCGGATCCGGTACTTCTCCTCGCCGCTCAGCTTCTCACAGCCAGGTGGGCGAGGGTCGCGGGCGAGGCCCTGGATCCTGGTGGTGACCCGTCGCCGATCCTTGAGCGGGAGCGCTTCGAGTTCCTTGGCGGCCGAGCGCTTGATGAGGACGCTATAGCTTGCCACGACGCTTCAAGTCGCGGACCAGATCCTCGAACGACAGGGTGGGTTCCTTGGCACGCTCACGGAATGCCGCCAGGTCGTCGGCGTCCTCCGCGAGGGTCTGCCGGACGGCAGTGTTGACCAGCTCCGAGATGCTCTGGTCGGTCTCGGCGGCCTTGAGGCGCAGCGCCTTGTGGACCGTCTCGTCGAAGTAGACCGTGGCGCGCTTGGTGGTACTCATGGATGGCATTGTAGCGTTGTGACGTCAAGACGTCAAGACGTCTCCATGCGGCCAGGCAACGGATCGGGGCAGTGGCGGATCATTGGCGACGGGTCCAGCCTCGGCCTATACTCGCTCACCATGCCGACACGCCGATACGGAACCGACGAGGTGCGCGAGATCCTGGCACTCGCGACGACTGGCGACAGTCAGGGTCGTGCCCTCCCCGCCGAGAGTGATGGTCTGACGCTCGACGAGGATGCGGTGCGGCTCCTCTCCGGGACGTCGTGATTGTCACCGCCCATGAGGAACAACGTCGTGGGGCTGGTGCTCTGGGTGCTTGCAGCGCTTGCCGCTGGGTGGATCGGCTCCAACTTCATGCCTGGTGAGTGGTACGCCTCCCTGGCCAAGCCGTCGTGGAATCCGCCGAGCAGCGTGTTTGCGCCGGTCTGGACGGCGCTCTACGTGCTCATGGGAGTCGCCGCGTGGTTGGTCTGGCGTGAGGTGGGCTTCTCCGGCGCTCGCCTTGCGCTGTCGTTGTTCATCATCCAACTGGTGCTCAACGCCCTGTGGTCCTGCCTGTTCTTCGGCCTGCAGAGACCGATGATCGCGTTCATCGAGATCCTTGTGCTGTGGTGCGCGATCCTGGCAACGCTGGTCAGCTTCTGGAAGGTGCGTCCGGGCGCGGGGGCGCTGCTGATCCCCTATCTGTGCTGGGTGAGCTTCGCGTCGGCGCTCAACTATCAGCTGTGGCGGTTGAATGCCTAGCCGGGCCTCGACGCCGGACGCCTGAGCGTTCTTCTCGCAGTGGTGGTGCGGCGTGTGGCAGGCGACGCAGTCGTCGCGAGTGGGGGCGCAGTCGTGCAGCCTGCTGCAGGAGGGTGAGCATGGGACTCTACAGCCGCTTCGTGCTGCCGCGGATCGTCCACCTCGCGTGCAGGGCCAGACCCAACATGCGGCAGCGGAAGAAGCTCGTGCCCCATGCGCGAGGCCGGGTCCTCGAGGTTGGCATCGGCTCCGGCTTGAACCTGCCGTTCTACGACACCGATGGCGTCACCAGGGTCTGGGGTCTCGACCCATCGGAAGAGATGGTGAAGCAGGCCCGCCCGGTGGCCGCGGCAGTTCCCTTCGAGGTGGAGTTCCTCCTGGCGGGAAGCGAGGAGATTCCGCTGCCCTCCGACAGCTGCGATACCGTCGTGGTGACCTACACGCTGTGCACCATTCCCGATGCGGTGCGCGCGCTCCGTGAGATGGCGCGGGTGCTGAAGCCGCAGGGCCAGCTGCTCTTCTGCGAGCACGGTGCGGCGCCGGATGCCGCCGTCCGGAGGTGGCAGGACTGGACCAATCCCGCCTGGAAGCGACTGGCGGGAGGGTGCCACCTGAATCGCGACATCCCCGACCTGATCCGCCGCGGCGGCTTCGAGCTGCTGCGCATGGAGACGATGTACCTGCCGGGCTGGCGGCCGGCGAGCTTCAACTACTGGGGTGCCGCCTCATCTGCCTGAGGCCGCGCTGCGACGCCTTGCGCACCAGGGCCGGCGTCATCTGACCACGGAGTGGCATCGCACATGAACCAGGTCATCGCACACGTCGCGCTCGTCGTCCGGGACTACGACGAAGCCCTCGACTTCTACGTCGGCGTCCTGGGCTTCCGGCTCGTGGAGGACTCGCCACGCCCCGAGCAGGACAAGCGCTGGGTCGTCGTCGCCCCACCCGGCGGCTCGGCGACCTCGCTGCTGCTCGCTCGCGCGTCCACCCCGGAGCAACAGGCCCTGATCGGCAACCAGACCGGCGGCCGGGTCTTCCTGTTCCTGCAAACGGACGACTTCTGGCGCGACCACGATCGCCTCGTGGCGGCCGGGGTCACGTTCGTGCGGCCGCCAGCCGAGCAGGACTACGGCACGGTGGCGGTATTCCGTGACCTGTACGGCAATCTCTGGGATCTGCTGCAGTACAACGAGTCGAGCCCCTCCGCCCACGGGGTCGCCTGACCACGCGGGGTGCCCCGGCTCCTGTCGGTCACGGCACCACGGTTCAGGTCCCGTTCACGACCCCACCGCCGTGCCGAGCACCTCGTCGAGCAGCTCGAACTGCTCGCTCGACGCGGCGGTGCCGGTGCTGCCGGAGGCCATCGCCTCATCGAGCACTTCCTTCGACGGATAGAGCTCGCGCATCGTCAGCAGCGTCGTGCCGTCCCGTTCCTCGAGGGTCACCGTCGTCACCGGACCATCGGGGCTCTCCTCGTTGGTCCAGACGATCTTCGCGTGGGGCGTCACCTCGATGTACTTGCCGAAGAAGGCCATCGGCTCCTTGAAGTCGGGGTGGCTGATGACCAGCCGGTAGCTGCCGCCGGTGCGGGCGTCGAGTTCGCAGGAGACGAGGGTCATGCCGAACGACGCCGGGATCCACCACCGCTGGAACAGCTCGGCCCTGGTCCAGGCCTCGAAGACCTGACGCGCGGGGGCGTTGAAGGTGCGCGTGACGACGAGCTCGCGGTCGGACGTGCGCTCTACCGTGGTGGGGTTCTTCATCGGGTCGGACTCACTTTCGGGGTGATGTGTCGTCGGCGCTGTTCGCCGTCTGCATTTCCTCGACGATCCTGTCGAGCGCGTCGAAGCGTTCGTCCCAGAGCCTGCGGTACCACTCGATCCACGCCGCCTCTTCCTCCAGCCGACGGGCGCCGAGCCGGCAGGTCCGCACCCGCCCGACCTTCTCGGTGGCCACCAGCCCCGCCTGCTCCAGCACCCCCACGTGCTTCTTGATCCCCGTGAGGGTCATCCCGAACCGCTCGGCGAGGTCGCTGATCGAGGCGTCGGCCTGCCCCAGCCGCTCCAGGATCCCGCGCCGGGTGGGGTCCGACAGTGCGGCGAAGGCGGTATCGAGGCGGTCACGGTTAAGCTGAACCATATGGTTCAGTATATGGGCCATGGGGACGGGGGCGCAAGGGGTGGCCGGGGGTGGCCCCCCCGGGGTCGGGCTCCCTCGCCCCTGCTACACTTCCCTGACACCGCACCACCTTCCCGCAGCCGAGGACATCCGCGCATGCGATACCCGCGCGCCAGCACATTCGCCAGCTTCCTTTCGCTCCTCTCTCTCGCCGCGCTGATCGCACCCGCGCAGCTCACCGCCCAGTCGCGTCCGCCATCGCGCTACGACGCGCGCGTGGTGTTCGACCCGATGTTCATGGCGGAGACGGGGCACGGCGTACCGCAGCGCCGACGGGTCGCCGGGGCCGGCGTACTGGCAGAACCGCGCCGACTACACATCGATGCCCGGCTCGACGAGCAGGCGCACGCCATCGCTGGCCACGTGGTGATCACCTACACCAACGAGAGCCCCGACTCGCTCCGCTTCCTCTGGCTGCAGCTCGACCAGAACCTGTCGCGCGCCGACGCCCGCGGCACCGTGTCGTTCCCACCAGGCGGGGCGACGAACGGCTATGAGATCAAGTCGGTACGGGTCCGGATCGACGGCCGCCCGGTCGAGACCAGCACGGTCACGACCGACACCCGCATGCAGGTGCGGCTGCCGGCAGCGCTGCCGGGGCGCGGCGGAGTGGCGACGCTCGACATCGACTATGGCTATGAGGTGACGCGCGGTGGCCGGGGACGCACCGGCTGGGACGAGACCGAGAGCGGACAGCCGATCTACGACATCGCGCAGTGGTTCCCCCGCATGGCCGTCTACGACGACATCCGCGGCTGGAACACCCTCCCCTACTTGGGCTCCGGCGAGTTCTACCTCGACTACGGCGACATCGACTACACCATCGACGTGCCCTGGAACTACGTGGTGATGGGGCCGGGCACGCTGCAGAATCCCGACGAGACGCTGACGGCGCAGGAGCGCACCCGGCTAGAGCAGGCTCGCGGCAGTGACAAGACGTTGCCGATCATCGCGCCGTCGGAGGTGGGCCAGGCCGCCACGCGCCCGGCGCGCTCCGGTCGCACCAAGTGGCACTACGTCATGAACAACACCCGCGACGTGGCGTGGAGTGCATCGCCGGCGTTCGTGTGGGATGCGGCGCGGATCAACCTCCCGGCTGGGAAGTCGGCGCTGGCAATGTCGGTCTATCCCAAGGAGGGGGTGGGCGACACGCTCTGGAGCCGGTCCACCGAGTACACCAAGTACACCATCGAGTCGTTCTCGCGCGACTGGTATCCGTGGCCGTGGCCGACCGCGATCAGCGTGGGCGGGCCGGTGGGCGGGATGGAGTACCCGGCGCTGGTGTTCGACGACTACCACTGGGGCGGCAAGGATTTCATGTCGGTGACGGTGCACGAGTTCGGGCACTCGTGGTACCCGATGATCGTGGGGAGCGACGAGCGGCGCTGGGCGTTCATGGACGAGGGATTCAACACCTTTGCCGACATCCTGTCGCAGGAGGCCTTCAACAACGGCGAGTTCGCCCCCAAGCGCGACGGCGAGTACGCGCCCAAGGGCGGCAATCCTGCCGACGAGATCGTGCCGCTGCTGGCCGACACCGCCGCGCCCAACATCCTGATGCCCGCCGACGCGGTCTCCGGGCGATATCGGCATCCGGTCGAGTACTACAAGCCGGCGTTCGGGCTCACGATGCTGCGCCAGGTGATCCTGGGGCCGGATCGCTTCGACTACGCCTTCCGCGAGTACACCCGCCGCTGGGCGTTCCGCCATCCGCAGCCGCTCGACTTCTTCCGCAGCATGAACAACGCGGCGGGAGAGGACCTGGGGTGGTTCTGGAAGGAGTGGTTCGCCAACAACTGGAGCTACGACCTGGCGGTGACCGGGGTCCAGTCCGTGGGCGATGACCCGGCGCAAGGGCGCGATGGTCTCGCTCGCCAACCTCGACCGGATGGTCTTCCCGACCACGCTGCGGGTGGAGCAGGCGGGTGGGCCCACGCTCACGGTGCGCGTACCGGTCGAGACCTGGCACAACGGGCCGTACGTGCAGGTGTACGTGGCGAGCCACGGCCGGATCACCGGCGTGGTGGCCGATCCGGAGAAGCAGCTGCCCGACGCCGACCGGTCGAACGACCGGTGGGTGGCGGGGGGGTGAGGAACTGGCGGCGTGCCCGGTAGCACAGGCCATTGAGCATGGAAATCCGCCTGCGCGACGTCGAGCCTGCTGATCTTCCGGTCTTCTACGAGCAACAGCTCGACCCGGAGGCCGCGCGGATGGCTGCGTTCTCGCCTCGTGATCGCGCGGTCTTCGATGCGCACTGGACGGAGAACATCCTCGGCAATCCGGCGGCGATCGCACGGACCGTGCTCGTCGATGGTCAGGTGGCCGGCAACATCGGTAGTTGGCGCCAGGACGGTCGTCCGGCTCATCGGCTACTGGTTCGGCAGGGAGTACTGGGGCAAAGGCGTCGCGACGCGGGCGCTGGCGGAGTTCCTGCAAGGCATGACCGAACGCCCGATCCACGCGCACGTCGCCGAGCACAACGGCGGGTCGATACGCGTGCTGGAGAAGTGCGGCTTCACCCTCGACCACCGCGACCCGGCGGGACCGGTCATCGAGCTGGTGTTCGTGCTCCGCTGAGTGTCGCGGGACCGCCGACGTCCGCGCCGACGCCGCGGACGCGCCCAAGACCCGCCAGGGAAGACGGAGGTAGCGAGTGAATCGTCGAGCCGATCGCTGCGGGTTCGCCTGCGGCTCGGGGGCGATCCAGAGCTGGGAACGCGAAGGTGTCGAGTGGCGGCTTGTGAAGTCGGTGGTGGTGGCGAGGTACTAGAGCTCCTCCCCCGCTCTCACCCAGTGCCGCACCGGCCGCATCAGGAACTCCTCCAGCGCGATGCCGTCGCCGCCCACCAGCAGGGTGCGCTCGGGGGCGAAGGCCTCGACGAAGGCAGCCGTTCCCGAGTGGGCCCCGGCACGCCGGCCGCTCTTCACCTCGATGGCGGTGAGCATCGGACCGGCTTCCACCACGAAGTCGACCTCGCGATTGCGGTCGCGCCAGTAGTGCACGGCGCACTCGCCCCGCATCGCGGCGTTGGCCAGGTGGGCGCCGACCGCCGATTCCGTCAATCTCCCCCAGAACTCCCGATCCGTCCTGGCTTCCTCCGGTGTGAGTCCGCTGGTGGCGGTCATCAACGCGGTGTTGAGCACCTGCAGCTTGGGGCTGGATCCTCGGCTCCGCGCCACGTCACCGGCGTACTTGGGGATCCCGCGCACCATCCCGGCGCCGGCCAGCAGATCGAGGTAGTGCGCCAGCGTGGTGGTATTGCCGGCGTCCTGGAGCTGGCCGAGCATCTTGGTATAGGAGAGGATCTGGCCGGAGTAGCGGCACGCCAGCTCGAACAGTCGGCGGAGCAGCGCCGGCTTGTCGACCCGGGTGAGCAGCAGCACGTCGCGCGCGATCGAGGTCTCGATCAGCGCGTCGAGGATGTAGCGCCGCCAGCGGTCGGTGTCGCCGATCAGTGGCGCCGCCCCGGGATACCCGCCGTGGAAGACGAATTCCTCCAGTGACCAGCCGAAGGCGTCCCGCATCTCGGCGTACGACCAATGCGACAACGGGATTGTCTCGAACCGACCGGCCAGCGACTCGCTCAAGCCGCGCGATACCAGCAGCGGAGCGGAGCCGAGAAGCACCACCTTGAGCGGGGTGCGGGCGCGGGTGTCCTCGTCCCAGAGGCGCTTCACCGTCTCCGACCAGTCGGCGATCTTCTGGATCTCGTCGAGCACCAGCACCGCCCCAGTGCCGGCCGCCTCCAGCCGGGCGGCTTGCCACTGCTGGGCGATCCACTCGCTCCCCCGGAGGGTCGGCTCGTCGGCCGAGGCGTAGCGGACAGGCAGGTCGAGGGCGGCGGTGGCTTGCTGGACCAGGGTCGACTTCCCCACCTGGCGTGGGCCGGTCACCGCCTGGATCAGGTGGCGCGGCTCCCGGAGCCGTCCCTCGAGGACGGCGGCCTCCGGGCGACGGTAGGGAACGGCCGAATTACTCACCATGTTGAGTAATTTTACTCAATGTCATGAGTAAATCAACGTACACCCCATCAGGACGGTCGATCCAGCCCCTCCGCGATCTCGGCCACTCGCCGCGCCTCCTCGACCGTCTCGACCTGGTCCGGTGCATCGGTCTCGCGACTCAGTGCCAGGTCGAGCGCCGCCCAGTAGACGTGCGGCAGGTCGTCGATCCGTCGCCTCGCCACTCTTCTCGCCCGGCTCCCTCGGCAGTAGTTGCAGCAGGTCGCCGAGGTGCGGGGTGGTGCTCACCAGGGTGCGGGCCTGGTCGAGGGTGTCGTCGGGGAGGCCGGCGACCCATTCGACGAGGTGGGTGAGCACATAGCGGGAGTCGGTGGCGTCGAGCACCTCGCCATTGGGCGGATCACCGTGACGGTGGCGGGATCGACGGTCCAGCGGATTCGGAGCGCCATCAGTTCCGTTGCCACCACCGGCAGGCGCCGGCCGCTCGGCAGGCGATAGCGGATCAGGAGTCTCGACACCGTCTCACCGAAGATCCCGACAACCAGGGCGCCGCCGAGGGCCCATGCGGCGCCCTCGAGGCTGCCGCGGGAGCTGGATAGTGCCGCGAGGGTGGTGCCGGTCACGAGAGCGATGAGGGCGAACCGGGTTCGTCCGCGCCGGGTGGGGAGGCCGAGCCGCCACCGGCGCCATGATTGCGCACCGAAGATCGCGCCGACCATGGCGATCATCCGACCGGACCAGTCGCTGTCGGGCCGCCATCCGGTGGCAACCACGCCGACCATCACGGCGAGAAATCCGAGCATCATGATGGCTACGGGAGCGCCCGCTGCCCTGAGCTTCCGGTACCGGTTGCCGAGCGCCAGGAGTTGTGCGGCCTGGTCATCGCGATCGGCCAGCCGGAGGATCTCGAGCTGATCGCTGGGCCGGACCAGCGCGATGGCGGGGGCGCCGACCAGGGCGGAGGCCTGGAACCGCGCCTCGAGCTCCGGGCAGCGCTGCCTGGGCCGCCTCGGGGCCCATCAGGTTCCAGTGGCTGCAGTGCCGACAGATCCGCCAGACGCGTCCCGATGCCGCCTCGAACGCGAAGCGCCGCCCGCGCGGGGCGGCGGCCAGTTCGCGGTTCTCGCGGAACGGCTTGTGGCAGGCGACGCAGGTGTCGGGGGACATGCGTGGGGGGCTCGGCGGTGGGGGTGGCCGAAAGATGGTGCCCTGCTCGGCGCTCGGCCACTCGAAATCAGAGCGACCGAGACGAGGGTCTAGGGAAAGTCCTAGTGTACGGATGTGGGAGCGGAGCGTAGGTTTGCGAGACTGGCCACAGTGCGGTGTGCCAAGAGATCTCGATCCATGTCGGATCGCAGGCTTGTGTTGGTCCTTCTGGCAACCATGAACGTTCTCGCGCTGGCGAGCTGTGTGTTCGAACTCGCCGAAGCCGGCGTCGGCGCTGAATCCGTCGGCTTCGAGGCGGCGGAGGCAGCCGCCTTCTGCAATATTCCAAGATCGTGACTCGGCATGCGAGGGCCACCTGTGCCGGAGTGCCCCACTAGAAAAACCCTAGTGTACGGGCGCCGAGTCTCGGACGTAGGTTGGAAGACCGAGCCGCCCGACTCTTGATCCTGGCCGGACCTCAAGAGCGGGGAAACGTCAAACCGGCCTTGACTCCCGGTCATCTGGTGCAGGTGTCTCCAGATCGCCCAATGGAGCGTCGACTCGCCGGTTCGACGAGGATCTCGGCGCCCAACGAGACCTGGATCTCGGTCGCGTCTCGGTCACTGGAGCGCGCGCAGTCGTCGACTGCCATCACGGCGGCCAGGTCGACCGCCGCGCCGCAGCCGGTCTGGGGTGCTCGGTGAGCGAGCTGAACTCCAGCGTGGTCGGTCGGCCGTCGCGGTGAACTCCCATGCTGGGGCAGCATCCATGTCGCGACCGGTCTTCCGTGGCCTCGAACGTGAGTCGGCCGCTGGCCGGCGGCCGTGAGGTGCATCGGCTTGTGGGTGGCGGCGTTGGGGTTGCCGGCCAGGTCGAAGGTCACCCGGTAGCGGGTGTCTGGCACGGTGGCGAAGGTCTGGCGATGCCACCGCGCACGTAGGGCGGCGTGGTCCGGCTCCTGGCGCTGCCGTCGAGGTCGATCGCGTAGGTCCCCTCGGCGGAGCGCCGTTCCGGCGCCCACGAGATCGATCCCCTCGCCAGTCACCACCCACCCCGGTATCGCGGTCGACCCGCCGGGGAGGTTGAGGAAGGCCCGGGTGCCGGCCCTTCCTCGAGCCGCCGTTCCGGATCAGGGAGGCGGATGCTGGCGAGGGCTGGCGCGGTCAGGAGGGCGAGGAGGTACCGTGAGGACTGGAGCGGCGAGTGGTGAGGTGGACACTGGTGGGACGGCCGAGGGTGGAATGTCGAAAGATGGCGTCGGTGGAAGTGGCTACTGGGGTTGGCGGATTGGAGGGAGGACTAGGAAAAACCCTAGTGCACGGATGGGGAAGCAGGACGGACGCCTGGTGGCCCGGAGACACGGCGGCTTGCGCCGCACCTGTCCGAGCAATAGGGTATGACAGCAGAGCTACCAGAATGCGGTTCGGTCCTTCGCGCTGTCCTCCCCTCTTGGAGGTCGCAGATGCGTCCCTTGGTACCATGCCGGTCCTCACGGATTGAACGTCTCCTCTCCACCCCACTCTTGTGTGCATTCTTGTGTACCCTGTGCCTTGCGGGGTGCTCAGTCACCCCAACGGCTGAGAGTTCGACTGACGAACGCTCGGCAATCCGCAGATCTCTCCGACACCTGTCGCGACTGGTGCTCGGTCGTTCAAGGCGACGGTGCCTTCATGGCCGCGATGTTCCGTCCAGACTCTGCAGCAGTTCCAATCGAGGTAGCGCGGTATCGATTGACGGCCAAGGCCGCCTACTCTCGTCTCAGGCTGCGTGCCAGTGATGGGTGGTTCTTGGCAGCGCCGGTCGAGGCTGGTGTTGTCGTGACAATCAATGGCGGTGACGTCGACACTTCCCCATCCGGGGTTTCCGAGGTGGGCTTCAGGAATTCCTACCGTAGGCGATGAGGTCGAAGTAGCGCTCGCCTTGACTCGTAGGTTCGGGGAGCTGCCGGCCGACAATCCTTCTCTCGATGCACGAGTTTCGGGGGCGAGGGTGGAACGCATGGACACGCCTTGGAGTGGCGACGTTGGAAGCCAGCTAGGCAGACTGGTGTTGAGTGGGGCGCAAGTTGTTTCTTCTCTGGCCGGCGCTTGGTGTGGCGTCACAATCACGATGACCCCGTCTATCAGGCGGGCGCACAAACTTAAGAGTGTCCCGACGTCCGAGGCTTCTGTACTCATGACGCTGACTTCAGCGAACCGCTCGACAGCGTGACGCTGAGTGTCTGGACCCGGATTACTCAGGAATCAGATCATCGCGTACGAGCAGGTGGTCAGGTCGTGTCCTGCGAGTATTCCGTATGACAGCCTTCCGGTCATCTCACAGTCGAGGATGTGAGTGTGGTGGAGGAGGGATTGTGAAACTCGAGCTTGTCCCGGCGCCTCTCGACTTTGTGGCCTACGGAAACGCATTTTGGTTTGGTGATCCCCAGCTTGGTGTGACATGCTCCCCGAACCGGTGACGCGTGGGGCATGGTCAGCTGGCGATAACCGGACTGAATGGCACCGTGTCTGAGGGAGGTACTCGGATCGCATCGATCGCTGAGACGACCTCGGTGATCCGTGGCCGGAGCCGCTGGCGAGGTGGAGTCGTTACTGCCATCGGAACGGTTGATGGTCGACCCGATACCGGAGTCGCTACTCTACCGCGGCCGCAGCTGGGGTCTGATACGTCATCGTGGAACCTCACCAATGACAGTGCCCAAGGATTGCCGAGTACGATTCCGTATTGGCGGACCTGGGACAGACTGGCAAGCCCTGCTTGTGAGCTCTCCACGATCAGCAAGCCCTTGACCCAGAAAGGGGATTTGGTACTTCGCCAATCCGCCCGCATTGGCGTGGTCTTCAATCCACATCAACTATCGCATGACGCCAGGACTGGGACGATAAACAGAAGAAGACGGCCCAAAGACAAAAGAAGCAACCGAAGCCGAGATCTGATATTAGAGGGCTGGCCGGCGATGTTGCGTCGCAGCGAATGTATACGACAACATTCATCGGACCACAGCCTGCGGAATCCATGCCACAGCGCGACGTCCTCCTGCGCTAGATAGCCGTTTGCATGCTACCATGATCGAAGTCCGCGACGGCGGAAACCATCGCCGACGATATACCAACGGGAACCGTCCCGTGAGTGCAATTCCGCTCCCGACCGACCTTCAATATCATTCTTGTCACAGCCATCATGAGGTGCCGAATGTCCATACGTACCCTTCCAGCGCTGGTGGGGATTCCAGTATCGCTTGCGCTGTGTGTTGCACCTGCAGCTGGCCAGAGGATTTCAATCTGCGACTCAGCCGCCGCCTCGCTGCAGGAGCATCGTGCGAACTCGGATTTCGGATCTATCGCGATGACGGTGGCCGCATGTGGCAGCACCTACTCCGAAGCCCTGGAAGCTGAGTGGAGTGTTCCCCACGTCGACCCCAAAGCCCTCAAGGGGCTTGCTATTGCCTCTTCGCGGATGCGAACGCCGGGCATGCTGACCACGGTTCGCGGTGTCATCTCGTCTGGTAGCAAGAGTCCACCGGTGCGGCGGGCCGCGATGGAGGCAGCGTCGGGCTGGATCGATCCGTGCGTCGTGATCACCCTGACACGGGTCCATGTGGTTGATGAATACCGCTTTCAGGCGCGCGTCAGCACAGTGCAGGATTGCAGCCGTGGGTTCGGACCCAGCGGTCGCGACACCGAAGAAGGCAGGGGGATCATTGCACTCCTGGACCGAGTCCGAGTCGATGACCCCGACCCCGATCTTCGGGACGCTGCGGCGGCAGTGGCGATGATGCTGAAGGTGACGAACCCCGTGAAGACGCCATCCTAGGCGTGACGTGGGTCGTTGTCGACTACTGGCCTTGGGTGACTTGAGCGCCCGAAGCGTCAGCCCACATTGCCGTTACCAATCCCGCACTCGGATGGCCTGACCGCGATCGTGAGGTGCCTTTGGAGGAGCGCCAGTAGCCGGCGCCCACGAGATCGATTCCCTCGCCCGTCACCACCCACCCCGGCAGCGCGGTCGATCCGCCCGGGAGATTGAGGTAGGCCCGGGTGCCCGGTCCCTCCTCGGAGCCGCCGTTCCGGATCAGGGAGGCGGGCTGCTGGGCCATGGCTGGCGGGTTCAGGAGGGCGAGCAGGATCGCCGTGAGGGCGAGGCTGCGGGACAGCGCGATGGCGGGGGCGCCGACCACGGCGGAAGCCTGGAACCGGGCCTCGAGCTCCGGCAGCGCTGCCTGGGCCGCCTCGGGGCCCATCAGGTTCCAGTGGCTGCAGTGCCGGCAGATCCGCCAGACGCGTCCCGACGCCGCCTCGAACGCGAAGCGCCGCCCGCGCGGGGCGGCGGCGAGTTCGCGGTTCTCGCGGAACGGCTTGTGGCAGGCGACGCAGGTGTCGGGGGTGGCTGCCATGGGCGGCGGGGTGGTGCTCCCGGAGGTGGTGATGCAAGATGGCGGTTGGGGCCGGTGGATGGTACCAGCGCACGGAGGCGCCTCCCTCGTGAGGCGCCTCGGCCGATCCTTGCCGCGTGTCACGTGACGCGTTACATTGCCGGCATGATCAAGTCCTTTGCGGACCGGCGGACGGAAGAGCTGTTCCGCACGGGACGGGCGAAACGGTTTCCGACCGATGTGGCAGCACGTGCCGCGCGGAAGCTGGAGTATGTGCACCTCGCCGTTGCCCTGGACGATCTCAAGGTGCCTCCGGGCAATCGACTTCACGCCCTCAAGGGGGACCGCCGCGGACAGCACGCCATCGCGGTGAATGACCAGTGGCGCATCTGCTTTCGCTGGGTGGATGGCGATGCCCACGATGTCGAAGTGTGCGACTATCACTGAAGGGATGGACAGGATGAGCATTCCGAACGATCGCCCGATGCGGCGCCGACCCACCCACCCGGGCGAGATGCTCGCGGAGGACTTCATGGCCGACTTCGACCTGACGGTGTCGGGGTTGGCTGCGGCGGTCGGCGTGTCGCGGCAGTCGATCAACGAGCTGCTTCGGGGGCGCCGGGCCGTCAGCCCGGAGATGGCGCTGCGCCTCGGTCGCCTGTTCGGCAACACCCCCGAGTTCTGGCTGAACGCGCAGCGTGCGGTCGACCTGTGGGATGCGGCACAGGCGATCAAGGGTGAGGTGGCTCGGATCAAGCCACTGCAGGTCGCCTGACTGGCGCACCCCCGTTGGTCCGGGCCGGCCCAGCTCAGGTCCGGCCACGAGTCTCCCGCTGGTCATGTGGGGTGACCACTGCACGTGAGGAGGTGAAACGATGGGTTTTCTGGATGGACTGCTGGGCAACGCCTCCGAAATTGCGCCGGAGAAGATCGAGGCCGAGTTCGGGGAGCTCCTGGCGGCGGACGAGCAGGTCGTGAGGGCGTACCAGCTGATTCGCGACTTCGTCATCTTCACGGACTTCCGCCTCCTGCTCGTCGACAAGCAGGGCATCACCGGCAAGAAGATCTCCTACCATTCGGTGCCCTACCACAGCATCACCCACTTCATCGTCGAGACTTCGGGCCATCTGGATCTCGACGCCGAGCTGAAGATCTGGCTGTCCGGGAGTCCCGAGCCGTTGCATCAGAGCTTTTCCAGGAAGGTCAACGTCTACGAAGTCCAGGCGTTGCTGGCGGAGATGGTGCGGCGGTGAGGCGGGCAAGCCGCCCGGCAAGGTTCTCGATCTGGTCTTCACCGAGGACTGGATCTACAGCTTCGAGACGGACGAACTCGGGTATCAAGTACCTGGTGGCGTTGCAGATCGTGCGGTAGGGCGCGGGCCCTGTCGCTCAGCTCGGAACCGGCGTCCAGTCGATCTCCGGCTGAAGCAGGAGTCGGGATGCTTGGGTCTGGCCGCCCGGGGGTCTGGCGAATGAAGGGGAGGGGCAACTGACAACCGGCCTCACCTCGTCCGATGGGGAGCGCCTCGCCGGTTCCGCCTTGAAGGACTCCAGGAAGGCGATCAAGGCCGGGACGAGTTCATCGAGGACCTCGTCTCGCGTCTGGCCGGCGACGAGGAAGCCGGACAGCTTCTTCGATGCGGATCACCCAGACCCCGTCTTCCTCGAAGGCCCGCGGATGGTCCAGGGTCGGAACAGTTCTTCACGCGTCAGCATCGGATTCTCCGTCACCCATCGCCAGGAGAATCGCCTGGACTCCTCCTGGTCCAGTTCCGGCAGGTCCCGTGTCACCATCTGCCAGGCCAGTGAGAGGTCGACCCGGAAGTATTCGTGGATCAGGATATCGCGGGTTCCGGCGATCTCGCGCCACCGAACGTCGGCATGCTGCGATCGCAGGTCCTCCGGCAGGCCCTTCACCGCCTCGCCGATCACCACGAGGCGACGGACCACGGCATCCTGCTTCTCGGTGCTGCTCGCAAAGCCATCGAAATCGAGGCCCTGGACATACTCGCCGATCAGCCGGATTGCCTCGAGGATCTCCCGGAGGAGCAGCGAGCTGTCGCGGGTCACAAGACCGGCACCGAATCGGCGAGGATCTGCTCGCGCAGCATCGGGTGAAGGGACCCCGAGGTGGCAACGTCGACCTCCCGGCCAAGTGCCTTGGCGAGGTCGAGGCGGAGGCCGACCAGGTCGAGGAGGCTGCGCCCCTGCTGGAATTCGCACCAGGAAGTCGATATCGCTGGACGGGAGGTCCTCGCCCCGAGCCACCGAACCGAAGACACGGGCCCGGACCACCCCGTGCTGTCGCATGGGGCGTTCGACCTGAGCGCGGAGTTCATCGAGGGGGCGGACCATGTCACCAATCTATGCCAGATGCTCGCCGGGCAGAAGGGGAGTGGGTCGGCGCGGCTCACCCCTTGAGCGACGAGCTCGGGATCGGCGCGACCCGTTGGCCACCAGCCACCGCTTGACCGCTTCCGCCCGCTCCAGGGAGAGACGAATCTCGGCCTCCTTCTCGGTCACCCGGAGCGGCCC
This sequence comes from uncultured Gemmatimonadales bacterium, assembly GCA_963817715.1. Lineage (GTDB taxonomy): Bacteria > Gemmatimonadota > Gemmatimonadetes > Gemmatimonadales > GWC2-71-9 > Palsa-1233. The sequence continues at coordinate 5,719 of CAWFPG010000003.1, read as the reverse complement.
GTCGTCGAGTGGCACCACGGCGACCCGGTCGATCGCCGCGCCGTAGCCGGTCTGGGGCGACACCGTGAGGCAGGTGAACTCCAGCGTGGTGGAGTCGGCGACGGCCGAGAACACCGATGCCGTGGGGAGCCACCCCATGTCGCGTCCGGACTTGCCGGTGGCGTCGAACGTGAAGTCGGCCGACTGGCCCGCCGCCGTGATGCGCATTGGTTTCATGATGGGAGCGCGATTGGGGTTCCCGGCCAGGTCGAAGGTCACCCTGTAGCGCTGCCCCGGTACGGTGGCGAAGGTCTGCGCGATGCCGCCGTGCACGTAGGGCGGCGTGGTCCGGCTCCGCGGCGCTGCCGTCGAGATCGATGGCGTAGGTGCCCTCGGAGGAACGCCAGTATCCGGCGCCCACGAGGTCTATCCCCTCGCCCGTCACCACCCAGCCTGGCAGGGCGGTTGATCCGCCCGGAAGATTGAGGAAGGCCCGGGTGCCCGGCCCCTCCTCGAAGCTGCCGTTGCGGATCAGGCTGGCGGGCTGCTGGGCGGGTGCTGGCGTGGTCAGGAGACCGAGCAGCATCGCCGTGAGGGCGACGGCGCGGGTCGGCGTGGCTCGGGATAGCGGAGAGGTGGGCACCGTTGGTAGCGCCTTGGGGTGGGGATGGTTCAAAGATGGTGAGCGGGGTGGGTGAGGGCTACTCGGGGACTGTCTGACAGACTAGGAAAAACCCTAGGATTTCGAAAAACCCTAGTGTACGGATGGGGGATTGGGGCGTAGGTTGGGAGGATCGGGCTGGCGGAGAGATCGATGGTCTCACGGGAATGACGTGTCTCGGTTGCAGTCCAATTCGCGGCGGCTGCGGGGGCTGCGGCACAAGATCTGACCACGTCACGCCCAGGTAGCCGGAGTTCACGGTTTTGCGGTAGATGTGCGGCAAGACCAGCAGCGGGACGCGGGGATCGACGGTACGGATGACCGAGGGCGTCGCTTGCGAGGAAGGCGCTCACTTCTATTCGGTCGGAAGGGTCGTCCTGGATCACTCGCAGCATGAGCGAATTGGGCTGCGTGGCCGGCAGTGATTCTGGGTTAGGTGGCTGTGAGGTGCAGGTCCAATACTTGTTAGCCGGACAGACCGGGATCCGCTCGTGAGAGGCCTACAGTGCTTGCTTTCCTCAAACTGATGCAACCGATGGAGTGGCTCACCATTGGATTCGTTGTTGCTCGCGGGGGCTCAGGTCTGGATTCAGGGGCGCGCTGAACAACAGCGACGACGTGAGCGGCAACAGGACGAAGAGGAGGCGATCGATAGGGCATTCCACTACGTCTGGGCGGAGCACTTTCGGCTTGAGGGACTCTCGGCTGAGCTCGACCGAAGGGATCGTGGAGATGGCGCTTCTCGACGTATTGGATCCATCGGAGGTGCTGCCTCGGGATTGGGATGGGCTCACTCGGGCTATGTCAACCTTAAGTCGCGAGGCAGGATTCCTTGGCGGCGTAGCAGTGGCGCTTTGCCACGACGTACGGCGGTCGATTGCAATCCTGAGTTCATCAGTGCACGCGTTCGCCGCATCCGGGCCAACCGAGCTGGACGCACCGCGAAAGGTGCAACTCCTCCACCAGAGGTACGATAAGGATCTGGATGAGTGGGTGAAGGCGGTCAGAACTGGCGTCAGGGAAATGGCAGATTTGTTGTGGGATGTGGCACAACACAATCCTCGGGCGAGTACTGAGAGGACACTCGCCTTCTCTGACACATTGCAGTCTCAGTTTGCCAGGGCGGCCGTTAGGGGTCTGCAGAAGCGATCCCGGGCTCCGACGGCGGGGAGCGTGAGCCCCCTGCAGTCCCGGGGCCCACTGAGGGCGCTGGCTAACACGCGCTTGCTGCGGACGGGTCCCCACTTGTCTCGGCCCGCGCGCTGTAGATTGGCTGGGGCACGCGCGGGCCTCGGCGGGCCCCGCCGCAGAAGCGAAAGTCGTTAGAGCGACACAACGACTTCAGGTGTGAAGGATGGATCGTCGGTCGGTATGGCCGACCTTGGCTTGGACAGGTCGCGGCCATCTGCGGTACTATATTACGGTGTCCCGAGCTTTGGAGTCATTGTGGTGCTCCACCTTGAAGTTGAACAAGAAACAGACCGGTCGCTGGATCGCGGAAATTACGGATCTGCCTGGGGTCATGGCCTACGGGGTAACGCGTCCCGATGCAGTCGCGCGAGTACAGGCCCTCGCGCTTCGTTCATTGGCCGATCGAATGGAGCATGGTGAAGCGGTCCCAGAACTCCTTCAGGTCCAAGCTTCAACCGACTGAGCCATGGGTGCGGCAAAGGCGCGTCGCGCCTGTTCGCCGCATTGCGCCGCATTGGTTGGGAAATAAGGCGTGAGTCCGGAAGTCATCGCACCTTAAGACGCGAAGGCTGGCCGGACTTTGTGTTTGCATTCCACGACGGCGAGGAGATCGGGCCGCGAATGCTGAGCAGGATCGCGCGAAACACTGGTCTTCGCCCCGAGGATTTGTAGCGGGGCGCTCTGTTCTTGCTAAGAGGGAAGCAGTGCGCGATTCTGGGGGACGCGGCACAAGTCGGAGACCTGAGTCTATAGCCTGAAAGTCGGTTAAGATGCGACTCTCAATTATCGCTGGGCTGATTGTGGCAGCTTGCAGTACCTCGGGGTGTGGGGTCACCGCACCTACGGATGCGGATTCGACAGGTGAATTTGCCGGCCAGTGGCACGGTACGATTACTCAGCCCGGTGGGCCCGTGACGGAAATCTACGAATACCGTCTCCAGCTCGTACAAACAGGGTCACATGTATCGGGAACATCGACTATACGTTGGTTCATGGAACCACGGCCGTTCGCAGATTTTTCCGTTTCGGGACTCGTCGATGAGAACGGACAGTTGATCTTGCACGAAAATTCGATAAACCTCCAAATCCCGCCCCCAGGAGGGGGCTGGTGCCTCAAAAATGCAGAGTTGAGGATCTCCCCGGGTCAAGGGGGAGGTATCAGTGGTGCCTGGAGCGCTCCGGGTTGTGCTCCTGGTTTCATCAGCGCTCAGCGACCGCAGGCTGATCTGTCCGTTGGCCGACCGCCCCCTTCGTCTCAAGTGCAACGGGTAACGCACCCTGTAACGACTGGCCGGGAGATGCTGCAGGATGCTTTTGGCTGACAACTAATGGCTGGCGTGACGTCCAACCTTTCCGCAGGCACTTCAACGAAGACTTTCAAGGCTACCACCTCGGGGCTGACTGGAACCTCGGTTCAGGCAGTGACGACGAGGACGAACCAGTCTATTCCGTTGCCGATGGAACCGTAGCTCAGTACAACCAAACGTCACTGGGTGGGGAAACGTGCTCTTTTATCCGGCATACCCTGCCACTCGGTACGTTTACCTCGATGTATGCCCACTTGAACTGGGACACCTCTGGACCACCTGCGATAGGCGCGCCCGTCACGAAAGGCCAACTTATCGCTCGTGTTGGTAACGGCAACGGTCAGTACCCTTTCCACCTCCACTTCGAGATCCGCCCGGGCGACGGGACTTTGGTTGGACCGGGTTACACCAGACACCAGATGGGCAGGACCCTTCAGAGCCAGATCGACCCCAACCTGTTCATTAGTGCTTTCCGGTAGGGCTTCGAGGTCGGCAGCAAGGAGCGACACCCTGGGATCGTGAGGGTGTGTCAACTGAGCGCACTGCCCCATCGCTCGGCATCACTAGCGCCAGCCCCGCCATCGCTACATACCCATCCCTGGGACGTCAAGGCAATGCCTGCCCCGTCCATTCTGTGCAGGTTCGTGGGACATTGGCAGCTCGAGAGATTCGCGCCCGTTAGTGTTAGGTAGTCGGGATTTGCGGTAGGCCTCAGGTCTTCTTGCGGGTGCCATTTCGCGAGCGCCCAACAAACATTTGCTGCTGACCGCGCGCGCCATGTCGCGGCTCCGCCGCGAGCGCGCGGCAGCAGAAATGTAGGTCGTTGGGCCGCAGGGTCTTGCGCATACCAGCATTGTTTGGAGTGGTCATGAACGGACACGCAGACTACAGATTTAGCGTTACCATCCACACCGATGACCTGGCGGTCGTAAACCGCCTTCGCGCGCTTAGCCAATACAGTCAGAAGAAACACCCGTATCGCTTGGGGCGGGACTAGGGATAAGGACTGGGAACGTGACAGCCACGTTGTCGCGTTCCGCTTTTCCATGCCAGCATACCGTGAAGGCTTCCTAATTGAGGTGAGGCCGGCCGCCGCAGGAGCTCTGGAGTGAATCCCAACGCCGAGATGACGACCCTGCCGGAGCACCCGGCCCAGGCGATCGCGCGACCGACTCCGCGGGGCAGGCATCCCTGAACGGGAGACACTCTCTCCTCGTCTCCCATCGAGGCCTGCCGATGTCCTCATTCCGATTCCCGCTCGCCATCCTCACCCTGACGCTCATGGGCACCCCGCTCCGAGTACCGCCGGTTGCCGCTCAGGGCCGGCCACTGGCGTAGAGGCGCTCGCGGAGGGTACAGCGACGCCGGAATGTTCAACGGCGTGTGCTCGTCGCACGCGGTGACTCGGTGGTGTACGGAAAGGATTCGGCGAGGCGGACAGGTCCTGGCACCAACCCCACACGCTCGAGACACGATTCCGGATCGCGTCGGTGACCAAACAGTTCACCTCCGCGCTCGTCCTGAAGCTGGCGGAAGATGGCAAGATCGACCTCGACCGACCGATCACCGTCTACCTCCCCGACTACCCCGCCGCACAGGGCGACCGGATCACGGTCCGTCATCTCCTCACGCACACGGCGGGTATCCCGAACTACACCGGCCTGCCGAGCTGGGGGAGCGTTCGCCGCGAACCATTCGTCTCCGACTCGTTCCTGTCGCTGTTCGCAAACCTGCCGCTCGAGTTCGAACCGGGCAGCACCTTCCGCTACAGCAACTCGAACTACTTCGTCCTCGGCGTCCTGATCGAGCATCTCACCGGCCAGTCGTACAGCCACGCCCTCCGAAGCCGACTCCTCGAGCCGCTGGGGCTCACGTCAACGGGCACCGCCGATGACGTGCGCGAAGGGGTCGTCGAACGCATGGCCCGTGGCTACACGCGCGTGGCAGGCGGATATGCCCCGGAAGCGTATGACAACCCGAGCATCCCGTACGCGGCCGGCATGATGTACTCCACCGCCGGCGACCTGTTGCGATGGACCCGGGGCTGCCATGGCGGGAAGGTGTTCCGCCGCCCCGCGACGCTCACCATGATGCAGACCTCGTTCGAAGGAACTCGGCTGGGTTACGGCTACGGCATCTACAGTCTCAACCAGGTCGTGGGACAGGATACCGTGCGCGTCGTGGGGCACAACGGCGGATTCGGCGCGTTCAGTGCCGAGGTGCGCTACATCCCGGCTGAAGGGGTCACGGTGATCGTGCTCGACAATGCCGGAGGCCGGGTTGGTCCGCTCGCCGACGACGTGATTCGCGTGCTCCACGATGTGGCACCGGAGCCGCCCCGCCAGCCGATCGCGCCGATCCTGGCCGACCTGATCTCGAAGAGAGGAATCGATGCAGCGGTCGCACGGTACCGCTCGCTCCAACAGAACGATCCCGGCCGCTACGATTTCGACGAGGCCCAGGTCAACCGACTCGGCTACGCGTACCTTGGTGCCGGCGAGACCGGCACGGCGATTCGACTCTTCGAGCTCAACGCCACGACGTATCCCACGTCGGCCAACGCGCATGACAGCCTCGCTGA
>CAWFPG010000002.1:0-3945 GCA_963817715.1 uncultured Gemmatimonadales bacterium | reverse complement strand
GCTCCGATACTGTACCCAGCCGGCACCAACGGACTCCGGAGGGACACCTGGCACTTGCATGCGACTGCGGGTCGGTCGGATGAATTTCCGGCTGCCCGGCATTGCATCGCGGGGAGGACATTCCCCGGCTCTGCCCGACGGGATCGGGTCAAGCGGGAACGCGAAGCAGACGACCGAGTCCTCCACCGAGCGGGCCCAGACGAAGCCGACACCTGCCGAGGAGTCCACGGCGAGCGTGACGTCATCAGGGAACGGCCAGGATTCGGGAATCACAGGCACCTCATGTCCCGCACCCACACGGGTGAGCAAATGTACCGCGATTCGGCCGCCCCAGCGTGCGCGCTCATTGGGCGTGAGGTCGCTCAGATGACCGGCCACGGACCGCTCCGCCAAGGGAGGCCAATCGAGTGCGGCAATGCGCCATGCATTCCATCGTTGCCCGGCGAGTCCGGCGAGCGCGGCCGTGAGCAAGTAGACCGGCCACCGGAACCACGAAGGCGCGCGTCCCTGCCGAACCAGAACGAGCAGGGTGATGACCATGAATGCGAGCCCGAGCGAGAGCAGGAAGCACGCTCGGCCCACCGTGAGCCATGGTTCCCCCCGATACGGCATGGCGAGCCAGGCAAGGTACCCCGCCGCAAGCACCGCCACTCCCAGGACCGGGAGATCGAATCGTACAAGCAGCCTCGGGTCACGCGCCGCTCGGTCTGCACTTCCCGACGAGTCCGCATTCCGGGCAGTGAGTGTCGTGAACTTGGGCATCCTCACTTGACTCCCTCCTGACTTGACGAGGCTCCGGGATCGAGTCTGATGGGGCTTCGCGGCAACGGCATCACCGTGATCATCCTACCTGATTGAGCGAAGACGAACCAGCCAAGGCCCTCCCGGTGCTGGATCCAGGCGACGACCTGCCTCCGGCGCCAGAGTCATCCATCAGGGCACCGAGTTGGGACCTCCCTGGGTCACTCTTCCGGGCGGCCGAGGGTGAGACCCGGCCCGCGGCAGGTGAGCAAGTCACGGTCGGGGATCGCCTCCACCACACCCTTGAGGTTGGCGAAGATCACCAGACCACCCGCCGCGGTCGGTCCGCCACGATCGTAACCAGTATCACGCGTCATCACGCAGTGGAGCGCACCAGTCGCCAGGTCGCGCAACTCGGTGATCCCATCGCGGCCGGCCACCAGCACCTGATCCCCGAGGATCAGCGGCGCACCGCGAGCCCGATGGCTGCCGTGGCTCCAATGGACGTCACCGCTCCTCGGATCGAAGGCGACAAGGGTGTCGGCCATCGGCAGCACAATCACGCCGATGCTGTCACGGAGCGATGCGGTACCCGAGATGTGCCCCCTGACCCAGTATCGGTAGGCGTAGTTGGGCTGGCCCCACTCGATGCGACCGGTGGCGAGGTTGAGCGCCAGGAAGGTCTGCCCGGCCTCCGCGTTCTCGTCGCCCGGCGGATTGAGGATCTCGCGCAGCATGCGCGTCCGGAGTCCGGGCCCGGCGGACCGGAAATCGCGCAACGTGAGCGCGGACAGCAGGGTCTCCCCGCTGACGATGACCCGCCCATCGCGGACCGCCGGCGCCGAGTGCCCCACCTTGCGGAGGTTGTTGAACCGCCGGCACCAGATGCGCGACAGGTCGCCGGCGCGAAGGGCACAGACGCGATCGCGATCGAGCGTGGCCACCAGGGTGTCGCCCTGCATCGCCAGCGGCGCCATGATCACGCCACCCGGCAGCAGGGTCGAGTCGGCCAGCGCCCCGGTGGCGAGCGAGCGCTTCCGCAGCACACCGGCGGCGGTGGCGTAGATCACCTGATCACCGGCGATCATGGCCGAGGTCATCACCGACGACTCGTCGAACTCGGTCCAGAGCCGGGCCCCGGTGGCCAGGTCGTAGGCCGCCACCCCGCTGGGCGTCAATCCCGTGAAGGAAGACCAGTTGTCGCCGAAGCCGACCACGACCACGCGACCATCGCTCACCGGATCCTGGTGGATCCAGCTCGGCAGGCGCGCCCGCCAGAGCAGGTGGCCATCGTGCAGATCGAGCGCCAACAGGGACCCGGTCCCGTGCCCACCGACCAGGACCGTCGAGCCGATCACACTCACCGACGCGCGGATCGGACCCGGGGTGGTCACCCGCCATCCAGTCACTCCGGAGTCCGCGGCCCCGACGACGGCCCCGGGACGGTCGGGACCGTTCCGATACTGGACCCAGGGCTCGCCGAGCGGGCGAGTGCCGGCCGTCGCATCTGGGGCCGGGCCACGCGCCGGGGCACTGAAGGCCAGCTGCGATGCGCGCCCGAGATGGGAGGCGCATCGGCGGGTCGAGTCGATGGGCGCGACAGCGCGCGGCAGGTCGATGCAGGCGACCGAGCCGGCCGGGGTGCGAGCCCACACGGTCAGCGCCACGTCGGAACTGTCGAGCGCCACGGTGGCCGCGGACGGGAAGGGCCAGTCGACCGGCACCTCGGGCACCACGGCGGCGCCCTCCGGACTGCCCACCAGGTGGGCGACCACGTCCGCCGCCCAGACGGCCTGGTTCGAGTCGGGCAGCTGCCCCGGATCCGCCGCCAGCGACCGACTCGGCAGTGGTGGCCAGAAGGCGTGGAGCTTGTGCCAGCCGATCCATCGCTGGACCGCGACCGGCACCAGCACCAGTGCGGCGACCAGCAAGAGGAAGTGACTGCCGCCCCATCGCGCGCGCCGCCGGGCGCGCCACGCCAACCACAGGATGACACCCCACACGCCGATCAAGGTGACCACGGCCATCAAGCCGAGGTTCGGCTCGTTGGCCCCTCGATACGGCGCCACGCGACCGATCAGATAGCCGATCGCCACAGTCGTGCTGACAACGACCAACCACTCGAACCGGCGCAGGCCCTTCCCGCCTCGCGCCCCGGTTGCCGCGGCGTCACCTGCAGTCATCGGTCCTCCCAACGAGGCGTCGTTGGACTCGGGTTCAGGGGTGTCGCACCACAGGACGCCACCAGCAGCTCATCGGACGCGGGCAGGGCAGCGGAAGATCGGCAGTGACACCGTCGGAGGGATGGGGATCCCACCGCCGCTCAGCCGATCGCGACGTAGGAGAGCTGACGCGCCTGGGCGAGCACCGCCGCCGCGACCATCGCGGGGACCGGCTCGACCCCGGAGTGCAGCCCGGCGAGAAGCTTGGCGTTCACCGCCTCCGGCGTCTCGCCGCTCTTGGCAGCGAACACGCGGGCCGCATGCATGATCGAGTTGCGGCAGGCGAGGACCCGCATCCCCTTGCCCAGCATGTCGCGAACCCCCGCACCGCCAGTCGCCGCCCACTTGTCGGGCTCGGTTCGGATCGACTCGGCCTCCTCCGGAGTGGAGGCGTACTTGGCCACCATCTCGCCGAGCGGATACTCCCGCCAGACCTTGGGGCCGAGCACATGCGCGATCGAGGTCGATCCGGCGCCAAAGGCGATCCCTACGTCGGCCCGTTCTGCGCCATAGGCCTCGGTGAGCGCACGAAGGAGATTGGTCGCCTTGCGAAACGGCAAGCCGTCGGGAATGAAGCTGCGGATGTCGAGAAAGGCCCGGTACTTCTTGCTGGCGATCGTATCCAGCCAGTCATCCTGCCCGGCGGCGTCCTCGGCAAGAAGCGACGCGTGCGGCAGGACCAGTCCGGCCGAACCGGCCATCACAAGTTGGAAGAGGCGACGACGATCGAGCATGATGAGATCCTGGTTCAAGGAGCGGGGTCGGGCCAAGAACCCTGGCCAATCGCGAACGCGGTCGGTGGTCGATGGATCCGCCGCCGCACCGTGGATCGGGGCAACTTTCGCTGCCGGGGTGCACCCGTTGAGAACGGCCACCGCTGCCCCGGCGGCCATGGCCCCAATCGGGTGGCAATCGACATGCCGTGGGTCCGCACGCCGCGGGTTTCCCCCTCTGGCTCCTCCCCCGGCAGCGGAGAGGGAGG
>CAWFPG010000001.1:0-6545 GCA_963817715.1 uncultured Gemmatimonadales bacterium | reverse complement strand
GAGGGTGGCCAACGCCTCGGAGTCCCGGCCGGAGCCCACGTACTGCAGGGTTACCATGACCAGCACGACCAGGAAGTTGTGAATGGCCCGCTGCCAGGCTGGCGTGCCGGGCCACGGCCCGAAGCCGGGAAGGTGATGGAACCAGCCGGCGGTCATGATGGCCGCGAAGCCGATGGTGATGAGGAGGGCGATTCCGTAGGACCACAGCATCAGGCGCTCCAGGGGACCGTGGGTGCTGGGCAAGAATACTCAGAAATCGGCCTCGCGCATGGGGCCACAGGCTGAAGCCGCTTCTCGGCGGAGGCGCCCGCTGAAGCGGGCCTGAGATGCTGGGATCGCGTTCACGCGTGCATGGGGCCACCGGCGAAGCCGCTCCTCGGCGAAGGCGCCCGCTGAAGCGGGCCTGAGATGCTGGGATCGCGTTCACTCGCGCATTGGGCCACCGGCTGAAGCCGCTTCTCGGCGAAGGCGCCCGCTGAAGCGGGCCTGGCTGGCGGGTTCACCCGCCGCTCTCGCCGAGCAGCGGCTTCAGCCGCTGGGCATTGAAGAGCCCCCAGTCTCATGTCACCCCGAGCAACGCGAGGGGGCAGAGCTTGTCCAATGGTCGCCGAGGCTGACTTCCGCCTCCTCGCTTCGCTCGGAGTGACGATCCTATCAGTTGCGTGTCCGGCGCCCGTTCCCCAGGTACCGCACCGGAATCGCAGTCTCCACCGCCTTGCCACGGTGGCGGGTGAGCCGATACGCCCCCGCCTCGGGCCGCGACGAGACCGCCTCCTTGAGCTTCGTCCCCACGAAGTGGAGCGCGCAGCCGTCGTCGGCGGCGTAGCCGGCGGGCGCCGTCCCGTCGGCAATCGCCTTGCGGTAGATCGGCACCCGGTTGGCCTCGCCGTGGTAGTGTGGTGACGCGCTTCCCTTGAGGAAGCCGAGCCCGTCGGGGTAGTAGCGGTGGTCGCCGAACGAGTCGGTGATGCCGCCCTCGAACCAGCAGAGCATCCCGGCGCTCACCCCGCAGAGGATCTTGCCCTTCCGCCATTCGCGGCGAAGCAATCTGTCGAGGCCGTGGATCCGCCAGGTGGCGAGCAACTGGGCGGTGTTGCCGCCGCCCACGTAGAAGATGTCGTGCCGGGCCAGGAACGCCGGCAGCTCGTCGCTGGTGGCGGGTCGACGCGGAAAGGCCGGGTCATCGAAGGTGGTGAGGTCGCTGGCGATCGCCCGGCCGCTGAACGCGCGATAGAACCGGGCCACATAGGGTACGGCGTCGCCGCGGGCGGTGGGGATGAAGCAGATGCGGGGGCGGATCTTCCGCGAGAGCGACAGGATGAAGTCATCGAGCAGGGTATTGTCGTGCTCGACGTTGAAGCCGCCGCCGCCGATGGCAACGATGTGACCGGGCACGAGGTCGGGCTCACGAGAGAGGGAAGACGCAAGCTAGCGCCGGGTTGTAGTCCTTGACGATCAGGCCGACGACCTCGAGGTGGGGCACGGAACCTCCCAAGGGGTGTGGCTGGGGTATTCGGCGGTCAGGGGGTGGCAGGTCGAGGGGGAAATGAAAGTTCCGGGGAGTCCTCGCGTCCATACTATCAGGGATGATGATTTCGAGCCACAATGGCCACGGCTGACGCCGACCGCGAGGCCGCCGCAGCCGCGGCGGCAGGGGACGCCAAGGCATTCGAGCGACTGTATCTGGCGCATGCCCCGCGGATCCACGCCTTGGCCCGGTGGCTTGCCGATCCGGCCGAGGCGCCGGACCTGGTGCAGGAGGTCTTCCTGCTGGCCTGGCGGAAGCTCGACACCTACCGGGGGGACGCGGCGTTCGGCACCTGGCTGCGCCGCCTGGCGGTGAACCTGATCATCGCCGAGCGGCGGACCAGGCGGTCCAGGGAAGCCTCACGAATGCTCGAATTGTCGGAGAACACGGTCGAGGGCCCGTCCACCGGGTCTGACCTGGAGGCGCAATTGACGATGGAGATGGCGCTCGAGGCACTTCCCCCGCCCGTGCGGCGAGTGGTGGTCCTGCACGATGTGGAGGGATTCCGACACGAGGAGATCGGAGCGCTCCTCGGCATCCCCGCCGGCACATCGGCCTCGCGGCTCCATCGTGCCCGCTTGCTGCTCAGAGGAATGCTCGATGACGACTGATCGCTGCTCTCTCGCGGATTCCGCTGCCTGGTCCGACTACCTCGATGGTGAGCTCGAGACAGGCCGGAACGCCGAACTCGAGCAACACCTCCTGGAATGCTCCGCCTGCGCGGCATCCGTGCGCTCCCTCGACGCGGTGGTCCGCGCCACTCGTCGGGTGGCCGGGATCGCGCCGCCGGAGGAAGTCTGGAGCGCAATCGCAAGTCGACTCGCGGCGCCACGCACCATCCGCGGTTTCCTGCCGGTGCGTGGCTGGCTGGTCGCCGCAGCGATCCTTCTGGTGTTCGGCCTCACCTTCACGCTGTCTCGCGGACCCGGTACCGTGAGTTCAGCCTATTCCGCCGATCCGGCGGCCACGGCTGCCGTGCGCGAGGCGCTTGCCACGGTCGATCAGGCCATCCAGGAAACTGAGGCGGCACTCGCCCGTCGTCCGGACGATCCCTTCATCCAACGATCCCTGGAGATGGCCCGGACCGACCGGGCCGAGCTGCTGGATCGGACCAATCGGTTGTTGGAGCGGGTGCAGTGACGGCGCTCGGGCTGGCCCTTGTCCTGTTCGGGGCGAGTGTCCCGGGTCCGCGGGGACCGGTCTGGATCGCGCTCGGGCGCGACACGACCATCGCGACCCCGACAGGGACCAGAGCGGAGGTGCTGGCCTTCACGGGCCGGGTTCGGGTCCGGACCTGGCAACGTGCGGCCGTGGCGATCCGGGTTGCCGGTGGCCCGGACCGCGCGGTCATCGCCTCGCTTGACGACGGCGTGCTGCGCATCCGGCCCGCCGGGGCCGAGGGGATGCTGCGCCCACGCATCTCGATCGGGCCGGGGCAGAATGTCACCGCCGATGTGCAGGTGCTCCGCTCGGGGGGCGACCCGCCTGCACTGACGATCGAGCTCGTCATGCCGGAGACGATGTCGCTCGACATCGCCGCGATCGATGCCGACCTCGACATCGAGGGGCTCGACGCGCCGCTCAGGGGTACGGCCGTGCACGGCACGCTGCAAGCAGGCCCCGGCATCGGCAGCATGACACTCGAGACGCTCGACGGCATGGTGTCGGTGCGCGGCGCGCGCGGCCGGGTGACGATCACCGCGCCGAATGGTCGCGCGGCGATGTCCGAATTGCAGGGATCACTGGATTTCCACTCGATCAACGGCGGCATCACCATCGAGTCTTCGACCCTCGACAGCGCCAACATTCGCACCTACAACGGCGGCATCCGCTTCAGCGGCGGGTTCACGGGCCTCGGTCCCCTGGCGATCTGGACCTTCAACGGCGACGTGAGCTTCACGGTGGTTCGGGGAACGTCGGCACGATTCGACCTCGCCACGGTGGACGGTGGGATCACGGTACGGGCGTCTGCCCGTCCCAAACTGTCCGACGAGAATCGGCGAGGCGTCTTGGTGCTCGGCCGCGGTGTGCCAAGCGTGCGGCTGGAGACGTTTCACGGCAACATCACGGTTGTGGAGGAAACACCATGAGGGCTGCACGATTCACCGTCCTGTGCTCCGGCCTCCTCGGGTTGCCGGCCCTGGGGGTGGCCTTCCCGATGAGCGGTCAACAGGCTCCCGTGCTCCAGGCCGGACTGCCCGTGGGCGTTCATACCGTGGGATTCCGCCATGAATGGATCATCGATCCGACGCGTGTCTGGCCACTCAGCGAACGCTTCGATTCCACCACCGGGTCGGTCGCCCGGCACTTGCGGGTCGACGTCTGGTACCCGGCCGCGGCGACTCCAGGTTGCACCCATCCGCGACTTGCCGATTTCGTGAAGCCCGATCCCCCCAGCGCCGAGTTCGAGGAGTCAAACCGGTGGGTGGAGCGGTGGGACTCGCAGTCCTATGCAGGATATGCGCGGAGCGCCGATCGGCCGCTGGAAGCCTTCATGGCTGTCCGCACCCTGGCCTGCCGCGACGCCCGGCCAGCAGAGGGGCGCTATCCGCTGGTGCTGTACTCGGGCGGCTGGTACAACCGGTCTCCCGACAACGCGGCGCTGGCGGAATACCTGGCGGGCCACGGATACGTGGTGGCCGAGGTACCGCTGCTTGGTGACGGCCTCTGGACCGGGAACCTGTCATCGAGTCGGAGCGCGATCGAGACCCAGATGCGCGATGTCGAAACCGCGCTCGGCACGCTGATCACCAAACCGTGGGTCGATCGGGGTCGAGTGGCTGTGATGGGCTTCAGTTCAGGAGGAATCGTCGCGCTGCTGCTCGAGGGTCGCAACCCGATCATCGATGCCGTGGTGGGACTCGATCCCTCGTACGGCGGCGATGTGGACAAGGTCTTCGGGTCGCCCTATTTCGACATGGAGCTGAGCCGGCGACCAGTGCTCACCCTCCGAGCCGGAAATGAGCGTTTCACCCAGCGTGACCGGTCGGTCGTGATCGACTCGATGCACCTGGCCGACCGCTACACCGCCGATGTGGGGCGTGCGTCGCATGGCGACTTCAGTGACGATGTGGTGCTGGAAGCCCTCCTCTCGCTGGATCGCCCGGGCGAACCGCGAACCACGGCCGAAGGCCTGGCCGGGTACCAGGCATCGGCCCTGGCCACCCGGCTCTTTCTCGATGGGATCCTTCGAGGGCGTGCCGTGGCGCTCGATTCGCTCCGGTCGGTCGTGCCGGACCAGCTGCGGTGGACGGTGCGACCCGGCGCCCGCATCCCGTCCACGAGTGGCTGGGTCGACCGCATCGGCCGAGAAGGGGCGGATGCCGCCGCAACGGCTGCGCGGCGGCTCCGCGACGCGAATCCGGGCGTGACCGTGGTCAGGCAATCGGAAATCAACCGCGAGGGATATCGTCTCATCGGGGCAGATCGGGGAAGGGAGGCCGTTGCGGTGATGCGGTTCAACGTGCTGATGTTCCCGTCGTCCGCCAATCCCTTCGACAGCCTGGCCGATGCCTGTCTCGCGGCGGAGGATCAACCGTGTGCCATCACCGCCTACCAGGGACTGCTCCGGGCCCTGCCGGCGGATTCGACCCTTCCCCGAGAGGTGGCGGACCGCATGGCAGACCACGCCCGGCAGCAGCTGCAGCAGTGGGGCGTGGATCCAGTCGTGAGTCGGGAGTAGGTGGATGTGGTGATTCGGGAGAAGCGACCGAGCGCTTCGCGTGGGACGAGGGCCTAGCGCATCGCCCCGGCCACTACAGGTCCGCCACAGCCAGATGCACGCCGCTCGACCCGCGCAACATCCCGCCCCACTTGTAGGTGGTGCGGATGGTCACCACGACCGTATCGGGTGATGCGAACCCCATGAGATCTTCCAGCGCGTACCGCGCCACAGCCCGCGCCGAGTCGGGCACCACGTCGTTCAACCCATGCCAACGCTTGTCGGTGAGGGAGAGCTCGAGCCGCCGTTGGTCGCCGTGGGTGGTGTACTCGAGATTAGTGGTGCCGTAACGCTCGGCCACGCGAAGGGCCAGCGGCGTCTGGTCGGTCTGCTTGTCGGAACGACGCAGCAGGAAGATCACGATGAACAGAACTGGGACCAGCCAGAACCGACGACGCATGGAATCCTCCAGGTCAGGGGAACCAGTGTTGAAGATGGCCGCGGCGCCTCGTCGAAAGTCCGATAGCTCCTCCGAAGTAGATTTCGCGACTGCCTTGTCAGCGAGATCCCCCCCTACGTCCCCACCTCCGCCGGCTTCAACACAAAGTGCATGTAGTTGTTACCCATCAGGTACCGCCGCGCCGCGTCGCGGATCTTCTCCGCTGTGAGCCCGTCCACCAGCTTCTGGTATTCCAGGATATCCGCAGGGTCGTCGCCGTACTCGTAGGCCTGGCTCAGTCGCTGCGCCCAGAAGGTGTTGGTCCGGAGTGCCGTCTCCCTGGCGCGGAGCTGTCCCTCGCGCACCTTGGTCAGCTCCGCGGCACTCGGGCCGCTGTCGGCCACCGCCCGGATCTCGGCCAGCACTGCCTGCTCCAGCTCCGCGGCCCGGTCGGGGGCGCTGCCGAACTGGACCATCCCCAACGCCATGTGGGGATAGTCGCGGTTGCCCTGAATCATTGCGTTCACGCTGTACGTGCCACCCAGCTTCTCGCGCAGGTTGTCGATCAGCCGGTTGGTGAGCACCTCGCCCAGTGAACTCATCACGTAGTTCTGTTCGGCGTCCCACGCGAACGGCGCCGTGAAGACCATCATCGTCTGGCTCTGCGGTTCGGTTCCCTTCTTGACCTCCTTCTCGATCCGTCCCTCCGGCGGCACCGGCCCCACGTCGCGCGCCGCCTCGACCCGGTGGATCGACGGCAGCCCGCCCAGGTAGCGCTGGACCAGCGGCCGGATCGAATCGGTCGAGAAACTCCCCACGATGAAGAAGGTGAAGTCGCTGGCGTCGGCGAAACGCTCCTTGTAGATCGCCAGCGCCCGGTCGAGGTCGATCTTGTCGAACACGTCGGGCTGCATGAG